>CAVXVF010000010.1:0-7455 GCA_963765045.1 Blastocatellia bacterium
ATCTGCAGATTTTCATAATTCCCGAATCAAAGTCAGTATATTTATAGCATGTGTAAGCCTTCAGAGCGTTTATTGCTACGGCCTTCAAGTGTGACACTAAGAGTCGCAATAGTCCCTAGTCGCCTACAGTTATACTGTCTAAACAGCATAGCCGACCTCGGCATCGAACAAGCCGGCAGGTTTGAGGTCAGTTTGGATTTAGGAAGTCCAAGATTCGGACAGTGTTTCGGCTTGCTCTAAAATCAATTCAATCGCGGCCTGTTCGAGGTCTGGCGGATATTTATATTTTCTGAGGATTCGTTTGACCATCAATCGCAATCTTGCTCGAACAGTTTCTCTGACGGACCAATCGACCGTTGTGCTTCTACGTAGGTTTTCGGTTAGTTCCACGGCGATTTTCTTAAGCGTTTCGTCGCCGAGTTCACGAACCGAAGCCTGGTTGTCTGCGAGTGCGTCGTAAAAAGCTGTTTCATCCTGATTAAGTCCAAGTTGTTCGCCGTGCTTTGCGGCGGCAGCAAATTCTTTTGCCATCGCGACGAGTTCTTCGATAACCTGAATCGTCTCGATTGCCCGATTGTGATATTTGTTCAATGTCGCTATGAGCATTTCAGAAAACTTCTTACTCTGAACCACATTTGTCTTGAGTTTTGCCTTGATCTCGCCTTTGAGCAGGCGTTCGAGAAGCTCTACCGCGAGGTTTCGTTGCGGCATCAACTTAACTTCTTCGAGAAATTCATCCGAAAGAATTCCAATATTCGGGCGGTCGAGTCCGGCGAAAGAAAAAATATCTAGTATTTCATCCGAAGCCACGGCACGACTAAGAATCTGCTGGATCAACAACTCGCGTTGCTCGTTCTTGTATCTCTTTTCAGATTCTTCAGGCTTGCCTATGAAAACCCGAACGGCTTGAAAGAAAGCAATTTCTTCTCGAAGGCCGATTGCTTCGTCGAGAGTGCTGCAAAGTGCGAATGCCTTTGTCAGCTTACTTACGCTGTCAAAGAATCTTTTCTTGCGGTCTTCGCCTAAACCTAAGATGTGGTCGGCGGCATTTGGCAGAAGCGTGATCGCTTCGGTCTCAAAGTCTTGATAATCGAATCCGTGAAACATGCCACGAATTATCGTCATTTCTTCATCGACGATAGGCAGTGCTTTTTCTGCGGCTTCGCTATACAGTTCGCCTTCGCCATCGGCTTCGGTGTATTGCTTCATCGCAGCACGCAATTCGTGACCGATGCCAATGTAATCAACCACCAAGCCGCCTTCTTTTTCCTTAAATACTCGATTGACGCGAGCGATGGCCTGCATCAGGGAATGTCCGCGCATCGGCTTGTCGATGTAGATTGTATGCAGGCTCGGAGCGTCAAAGCCCGTCAGCCACATATCGCGGACAATGGCGACCTGAAAATCGTTTTCCGGATCTTTGAATCTTTTCTCTAAATCCTTCTTTACAAGTTTCGGATAAATATGCGGTTGCAAACTTGCCTTGTCGCTGGACGAACCTGTCATGATAACTTTCAAGACGCCTTTCGTCGGATCAGGATCATGCCACTCTGGACGCAGTGCGATTATCTCGTCATAGAGCCTTACGCATATTTCCCGGCCCATGCAGACGAACATCGCTTTTCCCGGCCCGGCTGTCGTCTTAGACATTTCGGTCTGTCGGGCTTCGAAATGCTTTACAAAATCCGCCGCGATCTTTTTCAGACGTTGCTCCGCTCCGACAACTTTCTCCAAAGCAGCCCACCGGCTATGTGAACGTGCCCGTTCTGTTTCTTCGTCGTCTTCGGTAAGCTCCTCGACCTGTTCGTCAAGTGTTGGAGTTTCCTCGGTATTGAGTTCGAGTTTGGCAAGCCTGTTTTCATAGAGGATAGGAACAGTTGCTCCATCTTCCTGTGCTTGCTTCATGTCGTAGATGTCGATGTACGTACCAAATACGGCTTGCGTGTCGCGTTCGAGCATCGAGATCGGCGTTCCGGTAAATGCGATGAAAGACGCATTTGGAAAAGCATCGTGCAGATGATGGGCAAAGCCGTATTTCATCTTGCCGGTCTTTTGGTCGATAGTTGGATTCAACCCGTATTGAGTTCTATGTGCTTCGTCGGCGATGACGACGATATTCGAGCGGTCAGTCAGAGTTGGAAATTTTACTTCATCGTCAAACAGGCTGAACTTTTGAATTGTCGTAAAGATAACTCCGCCCGAAGGCCGGTTTGCGAGAAGTTCGCGAAGTTCCTGACGGGTTTCTGCTTGCTTTGGAGTTTCCCGCATTAGTTCGCGGGCATTTGAGAAGGTTCCGAACAACTGACCGTCGAGATCATTGCGATCGGTAACGACGATTATCGTCGGGTTTTTCATCTCGGGAGCGGTTATTACCTTACCGGCATAAAATGCCATCGAGATACTTTTGCCCGAACCCTGTGTGTGCCACGCTACACCGATCTTTCCTTCTTCTTCCGGTTTTGTAGCTTCCAGAGTTTTCTCGAAGGCTTTTCTCACCAAGTGAAACTGATGATAAGCAGCGATCTTCTTTATCGTTTCCTTCTCTTCTTCAAACAGAACAAAATCGCGGATATATTCGAGAAGAAAATCCCGACGGAAAAGCCCGCGAATGAGCGTCTCAGTTTCGTTGCTTTTTCCGAGCGGATCGAGAGTTTCCCCGTCAATCGTCCGCCACAGGCCAAAGCGTTCATAATCCGCCGTCAGGCTTCCCGTGCGAGCTTCGCGAAGGTCGGCGATTACAAGCAGCTCGTTAAAAATAAACAGATCGGATATTTCATCCTTATACGTTTGAAGCTGCTTGTACGAATCGTAGATTGTTGTATTTATATCAGCCGGATTTTTTAGCTCCAGGACGGCTATAGGAAGGCCGTTGATAAAGATAATAATGTCCGGCCGTTTTGTGCTTTTCGCACCCTTTATCGAAAACTGATTGACCGCGAGAAACTCGTTATTATCGACATTTTCAAAATCAATGATCTTTACAAAGTCCGCCTTGGTCTCTCCGTCCTCCTGAAACTGCACCTTTACGCCGTCGCGAAGCTGTCGGTGAAACTCGCGGTTGTTCTGAATAAGCGAAGGAAAATTCGGACGAGTTATCTGAGCAATCGCATCCTCAATCGCAACCGCCGGAATATTCGGATTAAACGCCGTCAGCTTCTCACGAAGCCGCCCAAGCAGAACAACCTCGCGATAATCATTCCGCTCGGGCCTGCTTGTATCTGGCGCGATCTCGTAGCCATTTTCGTATGAATAGCCTAGACCGACTAATACGTCGATTACGTGCCGCTCAAAAGCATCTTCATTCAACCAGTCCGGCATATACTAATTAGAAAGTTCCCAAGTCATACAAAATTTTGACCACCAGCGCCTCGACACACTCATCATGACAGTTATCAGTCTCGCATTCGTACCATATAGGAAAAATTGAGCGTTCCGTCAAGAAGTGTTCGCGCGCGACTCGCGTGGCCTCGTCAGGATACTTCATGAATGCGAAATGTCTCGGTACGTCAGGATCCGCATCCACGATGTCTTTGAAAATCTGCATAGTTCGATCTACGGATAGACTGCAACCAAGAAAGAGTAGTTTGTGATTCCTGAAAAGTTCGATCAATGCTTCGCGGACACGTGCGTCATTTACGTATTAGCCTTTCATATTCATCGACCGTCAGGACTCGCGTCGCTGGTTGAGCCAAGTCACCGTGATACTTAATGAGGCATCTTTCGCCGTTCGTACTCAATCGTCGAAAATCTGATATTCGAGTTCCCGTTAGTACGGACGTAAACGCGTTGTCATCACCGGTAAATACGGTTTCCAACACAATGTCATAATTCAGGGTTATTGCGCCTTTCTTGAAAATGTATGGAAGATAACGAACTGCTCCTTTTAAGCCGTTGCCCTGGTCAATTCGAAATGTATGTTCGATTCGTTCATTAAACAACGGTTCCGGCATATTCCCTTTAATTTCGCTTGCCGCACGCTCGTAATCTCCTGTTAGCAAGATCTTTTCCAAATCGTCTGCGGCTAGCGTCGAATCTTCGCGCAATTTTCGTAGGAAGTCCGCCCACAGCGGAAAGCCACATGGATTCGACATGCCCGAACCGACAAATGGAATCACACGCTCTGCCCTAATCGAGCCTACTAGGTCGTTAAACCTTTCGCGATTGTTAAACTTGTCGAGAATCTCATCAGCCCGAGCAATGGTTTGGGGTAACCAAGACTTTGCCTTCCAGTCGTCAAACGCTTCCGTAAATGCGGAGTCGTCATTCGTTAGAATAGCCACCGGCGCAAATGCAATACCGGCGATGACTATATTTCCGTCATTATCGACTTCAGCGGAAATTTGTTCGATGAATTGTTGCTCAAGGAATTTCATTTATTCATTGCAAACTCGAATCTTTCCCGATATGAGACGCGGCAATAATTCATCACGATATTTCTTTAATAATTCGACTTCTTTCTTGTTTGAAATTATTAAATTAAAAATCGGACTTGTATGTTCACTATAAGAACGCAAGATTTCATCAGGCGGCTTTACAAACTTAAGCCTACGAAGGTCTTGCCCCGTGACGTGCCCAAGACCTGTCGTCTGCTTGTTCTTCGCAATGTTAATAAATACTTCTTTGAATTCCCTCAGTAGAAAATATACAAACTCACGTTCTTGATCCCTTTTCGGATAAACCTTGAAAATGTGCTGGTTCAACCAGCCATCACTGCCTATCCATACAAAGGTGTCGATTGAAGTTTCGGGACTTCCTGACCAAGAAAACAAAATGTCTCCATTGCTAACGCGATACACGGAATCGAACTGATTTTGGGTGAATTGTGTCTGCGAAGAAACACCGTTTTTGAGCTCTGCAATCTTTATGACGGGGAGCCCTTGCTTTTCATTTGAAAATTCATCTTGTTTGAACGCACGCCCATTGATAAATTTGGCCGAATCAAAAATCGACTGCACACACCAATGGTTCGGAGTCGGCCCGATTTCGGAATCTACGAAATCGGACGAAAAAGTCTTGGCGATTTCGGGCGAAGCGCTTATCGACGGGCGGTTTACCATGTTGGCGTGGACAGGTTCAAAGTCCAAAAACCAAGCCTTAAACAAAGCCCGACCCATCGCCTCCAAAGTCGTATTCATCCGCTGGTTAAGCTCGATCTTCTCATCGAGCGACAAAAGAATCTTGGCGATTGCTTTTTGTTCTTCAATTGATTCAGGAACACTGACCTTTATAGGGTGGATGAAATTCCTGTTTAGACTTGGAACGGCACTTCCGGAGTTGTGACCGCTGAAATCCATAGTTTTGAGCAAGTAGTACACAAAGAGCGGATCATTGCCTTTGAATTCCTTTACAAAAAGCGTTGTATTGTGAGCCCAAAAATCCCTTTCGTAGAAATACGGATTCCCGATGTTGCCGCTTCTACCGATAGTGATACTCGGTGCTTTGGTTGTGAATTCTTTGTGATAACCGATGATCCCGTTTGAACCAGCAATCGGATACGGTCCGCTCACGACTTGCGATTTTGGCAAGTCGTGTCCACGCTGAAATGTTACTAAATCGCCTAAAGTACAGGCTTTCCAATCAGCCATCGAACTAAACTCCAAACCCAATCCTCAATAGGTTTTCCTGAATCTCTGCCTCTAGTAGCTCGCTCTCTTCGAATTGCCGGGTCAACTCTGTCGTCAATCTTGACATCTTCGCAGCAAATTCTTCGTCGTCTTCTTCGGCCAATTCAGAACCGACATATGACCCGGGCGACAGAATGAAATCGTGAGAGCGAACCTCTTCAAGATCCGCCGATTTACAAAAGCCGAGAATGTCGTTGTATTGCGTCTCGGTTTCGCCGTCCCGTATCCATGAATGGTATGTATCCGCGATCTTATGAATGTCTTCATCGTCAAAGAATCGGTTTACCCTGTTTTCAAGACGCCCGAACTTGCGGGCGTCGATAAAGAGCATCTCGCCTTTTCGGTTTCCTTTGTTTTTATTGAGAAACCAGAGGCACGCCGGGATCTGGGTGTTGAAGAAAAGCTGTGCGGGAAGGGCGACCATGCATTCGACGGCGTCGCGTTCGATCATTTCCTTGCGGATCGTTCCTTCGCTGTTCTGCGAGGAGGACATGGAACCGTTTGCAAGCACCACACCGGCCCGGCCGTTTGGGGCGAGATGGTAATAAATGTGCTGGAGCCACGCGTAGTTTGCATTTCCCGCCGGCGGCGTTCCGAATTGCCATCGCGGATCGCCTTCGAGCTGCGCGTTCCACCAATCGGAAACATTGAACGGCGGATTGGCCATTATGTAATTGGCTCTAAGGTCGGGATGCTGGTTGCGAAGAAACGTGTCCGCCGGTTCCTTTCCGAGATTGAAATCCATCCCGCGAATGGCAAGGTTCATAGCCACCAGCCGCCAGGTTGTGGGGTTCGATTCCTGCCCGTAGATGGAAATATCCCCAAACCGCCCGCCGTGCGATTCCATGAACTTTTCGGACTGGACAAACATCCCGCCCGAACCGCAGCACGGATCGTAAACCTTGCCGGAATGCGGCGCGAGGACTTCGACAAGGACCTTTACGACCGAAGCGGGCGTGTAAAACTGCCCGCCCTTTTTCCCTTCGGCATTGGCAAACTGCCCGAGGAAGTATTCGTAAACCTCGCCGAGCACATCTTTGGCTTTGTGTCCGTTTCCGGTCAGGCCGATCTTTGAAACTTCGTCAACAAGCTCGCCTAGCTTTCCGGGTTCAAGCTCCGTCCGGGCAAAACGCTTGTCGAGCAAGCCTTTGAGACGCGGATTTTCAAGTTCGATATCAACCAAAGCATTATCAATGATCTTGCCAAGGATCGGCTGTTTTGCGCGTTCGCGAATGAATTCCCAACGCGATAGTTCAGGAACCCAAAATACGTTCGCCTCGGTATAATAATCGCGTTCCTCAAGGTCTTTGGCTCTTGTTGCCGCGTCCTCAATGAAATATTCGTCGTCCGGATCGCCAAACCGCTTTTCGAGCGTCGCCCGGTGCTCGGCAAAAGAGTCGGAAATGTATTTGAGGAAGATCAGCCCAAGAACAATGTGCTTGTACTCCGCCGCGTCCATATTCGAACGCAACTTGTCAGCGGTCGCCCAGAGGGTTTTCTTGATCTCGTTGTCCATATTCTGAAAATAAAAAGGATAGCGTCTCAGAATTCTAACATGTTTTTAGGGCGGGAGATGTTAGAGCGAAGTGCATTCGCGATTGTGCAGTTCAAGGTTTTCGGGTGAACTAATGTGGCTGACTTAAACTTAAATGTAGTCGCATTAAAATTGAAAAGCGGACGGTTTAAATTTGAAAAGCCGAAGTTCACCGCATAAATGATCATTGGATCGTCTCCGACACCACTTCCGACGGCTCGCTGACATTACCGAATTTATCGGTCGCGGTCAGGTAGTAATAGTAGGTTTTGCCGGACATTACCTCGATGTCCTGGA
>CAVXVF010000011.1:0-15591 GCA_963765045.1 Blastocatellia bacterium
TCTTTCGACTTCAAAAGCACCGATTGCTCCTGCCTATCATAGGACGATTTTCATTGACTTTCAAAATAAGGAAAGTAACTCAGGAGCATTGAGTGCTATGGAGGAGGGGGCACTGTTGAGGGCACACCTCCTATGGCAAGGATTGAACAAGAAAAATAGCTTAAAACGCCTCTTTCGAAGTAAATTGGAACGATTGGCCATGGAAAATGCAAAAATTACCGTAAATTGCGACTCTTTCGACAATTCAGATTACGGAACTAAAGAAGAATTGGGAAAAGCTGGCTGGAAAATTGAGGAATTTCTTCAGTTATGTCCACTGGATAATTTCGGGTAGTTTGTAGCCCCGCGATCACTAAAGTAAATTGGATATGCTGTCGCTTGGATCGGCGGCTTTTTTTGTCCGCATTGACTAAAAAATGCCCTTTTTGAGACTTGGACTCCTAGTAACTTTACAACCGGCTTCGTCGGTCATACCTTTCTTTGTATGCACCACTTACTTATTGATACTTGTATATGGCTCGATATTGTTAGAGACCATCGAAAACGAACGCTGTTAACAATCATCGAGGAACTAATCAAAACAAATGAGTTAACGCTGATCGTGCCTCAAATCGTGTTTGACGAATTCATTCGTAACAAGGAGCCCGCATTCAAAAAGCATCGGAAAGGTAGTTCAAGTTTATTGAAGGACGCTAGAGAACTTGCCGAAATTTACGAAACCGGTGAATCCAGGACCGAGCTAATGCATCGGCTTAACGATTTAAGGTACCGGCTCCCAATCCTGAGCGACAAAGCTAACGATTCCATACGACGAACGGAGAACCTTTTCAACGATTCCAAGATTCTCGAAACGACGGAGGCTATTCTCCTTCGTGCGGGTGCAAGAGCACTTAACGGTAAGGCTCCTTGTCATACGGAAAAGAATTCATTTGCCGACGCGGTAATTATTGAAACCTATGGGGATTATATTCGGGCAAACAAGGCGGCTGGTGACCGGTTCTATTTCGTTTCGTCAAACATAACAGATTTCAGCCTAATGAACGGAAACAATAAGTTGCCGCATCCAGATCTAGCAGACCTGTTCACTAGACATCGCTCCAGGTACTTTATCAATTTGGAAGAAGCCGTGCGAAAAATTCATCCGCAATATGGCTCCGAACCGTTACTGCAAGTTCCATGGATGTGGGAGCCACGTTCGTTAGATGCGATGTATTTGAACATACACGAGCTAATGGAGAAGATTTGGTACAACCGTCATCAGAATCTGAAATATAAGATCACGACAGGCAAGGTTAAGTTAGTAGACAAAGAAACTTTGCCGATAAAAGATCATGAGAAGCGTCCGGTTCAAAAGGGCGTTTGGAAAGGGGCTCTCGCGTCCGCAAAGAAGGTTGAACGAAGGTACGGCAAAGAAAACTTAGGACCGTGGAATGATTTTGAATGGGGAATGATGAACGGAAAACTTTCCGCGTTGAGATGGGTTCTCGGTGATGAATGGGATTTCCTTGATACCTAGCCTTCGAAGCCGCTTTTTTGTGTCTATTATGCCGTCTTTAATTGGCGGCTTTTTTGTTATTATGTGGATAGGAGTTTCATATGCCGGCTTGCACACAAAGTCAGCAAAGACAGGCGATGGTAAATTTACGGGGTGGGCATTTGTTGTGTGTAAATTGCTACGCGATTTTGCAGCAAGCAAATACAGCCGCACAACAGGCCCAAAACCAGCGGATGGCTGAATTAAGTGCCGAGCGAAATTACCTTCAGGAAATGATGTCGTGGCAAATGGGACTTCGAAACTCTCCGCCGCAAAGACAAATTCCGCAACCTCTACGTCATACGTTTGCGACACGACAGGTTCAAAGTGGGGCAGACTTGCCTACCCTTGCCGCAATGATGGGTCACGCGAACATCAAAGAAACGATGCGTTACGTTCATCCAAACGACATTCATAAATCGGCGGCGATGGGTCGGATGGATGAAATGAGGATTCAATGGGAA
The DNA here is from genome assembly GCA_963765045.1 of Blastocatellia bacterium. GTDB lineage: Bacteria > Acidobacteriota > Blastocatellia > Pyrinomonadales > Pyrinomonadaceae > OLB17. The sequence goes on from CAVXVF010000011.1 coordinate 1,999, forward strand.
AAAACCCAAAAAGCGGCGTGAAATGCATAGAGGGGGCACTGCGGTGGGCACAGTGCCTCTTTTCATTTGACAGGGAATTACTTCTGATGCCCGTTCTTATTGACTAGAATGTCCACCGCGATTATTAAGTGAGGGAAAAATATATCCAAATTTTGGGCGTTGTGATTTCGGCAATTTACGGGGGTTTTATCATTTTCCTGTATGCGGCAGAACCGCGAACGCTGGAGGAAATCTCGACCAAAGCCCAATCTGCGGTCGAAAGCACGGTCACGAAAGGACAGGTATTAACCGGAACCTACGAAATAGATCAGGCCAAATTCAACGAGGGGCTGGCGGCTTTTCGGGCAGAGAACTTTGTGCTTGCCCGCGACAGCTTCGAACGCGCAGACCCGGAAAAGCGTGATGCCAACACTCAGTTTTATATTGCTTACACCTGTTACAGACAGGGCTGGGGGCGATTCTCGAATGATAACGCTCTTTTCAAATCAGGCGTGGAAGCCGTGAATCACGTGACGACGCTTGACCGCAATTTCTCGTCAAAAGATGTAGGCTTGCTCATGAAAACGCCAGCCGAGCTTCGCAATGAACTCGAAGAAGGACTGCGGGTCACGTCCGATGATTTCAATCCTTTAAAAGCATTCAGGGAACGAAAGTAATAGATGACTTCATCAAAAAATCATACTCCCCTACTTCATGATAAAGTTGCCGATGTCATCAACGTCGTTTCGTACACCGATCTGGAACCGGTTAAAAATTGTGGCGCCTCCGCAGCCGATCAAAACCGGCAGAAGCAGTTCAAGCTTTATTTGCTTGTTCCGTTTATTTTCCTGACCGTTACACTCCTTGGCGGGCTGAGACTCGCGTCATCGGATAGTTCGTTCGTCTTTCTAAAACCGGCCCTGCTGTGCCTTATTTTTGCGTTGGTGTTGCTTGTCTTGTTCGTCCGCGGCGGTTTGATCGCACTCGATGAATGGGTCAACGAACAATTTCCGCTATTGACAAACATTGCAAACTCCGCCGTACTTCTGACGCTGTTCGCGGCCTCAGCACAAATATTCAATTCGGTCATGCCGGAACAAGGGCTGCCGTTTTGGGTCGTCGCATTTTGTTTTCTCTGGACACTTTGGAACAACCTTTTCGCCGATTTTGACAACAAAAAATTTCTGCGAAGCATTGTTGCTCTGTTTGGCTTCGCCTTTGTTGCAAAGTATTTGGTCTTGGCAAATTTAACCGCACCGGCGAGCGAAAGCTGGCTGCGAGGAATGATCGAGAATCCGGCACAAGAGGCATTTACGTGGATATTGGCATTGCCGAAATACTCAACTGGAACGGGTTACATACAATTTTTCGCCGTTTTGCTCTATTTTATGGGCCTTTTTCTTTTACCTCAAACTACTCGTCTTTTAAAAACAAAATGACTTTCAAACGCGCGCTATTTTTTATACTTGCTCTTTCGATGCCGGTCTTTGCACAGCCACCATCATCTATTCTTAAACGGGCCGAAAAGGCGATGGGCGGGGCAAAGACATTTCAAACTGCTCGAGCGTGGACCAAATCGGGAACGATTACAAATGTGAAAACCGGTTCTAAGGGAAGGTTCCGATCAGAGACAGCGCAGCCGAATCTTTATCACACTGTCTTCGATCTTGACGGTTTTGAGATCGAGTCCGGCTACAACGGAAAATCCGGCTGGGAACGCGATTCGCGCACCGGCCTAAAAACGCTGACCGGCAGTGCGAGCCTTGCCCAACAGGCAGAAGCGGTTTTTCGCAATTCATTCTGGTTCAACTACAAAAAAGAAAAGTCCAAAATCGTTGCGGGCGGCAAATCAAATATCGAAGGCAGAGCAGCGAATGTCGTGCTTTTGAACACGGCAAAAGGGGTTGAAATCAAACTGCATTTCGACGCTGTTACCAATCTGCTCGTCCGCGAAGATATCGTTTCGGGTGATGTCTCGGAATCTTTCATTTATGACGATTACCGCGATGTGAACGGCACGCGGCAGCCTTTCCGCGTAAAAATGGAAGTTGGCGGCGAATCATGCGTTGTCGAATTTGCCGAAATCAAACCGGACGCACAACTCGCGCGGACAACGTTCGATTTCCCAAAGGTTTCCGGCGATCCGCTGCCTGAGGTCGCAAAATTGCTCTCAGAATTGCAGTCCAATGAGGACGGGGTTGAAAAACTTTTGGATTCTTATTCTTACGTTCAGCGTTCGACCAGACGAGAGATCGGAAAAGACGGCGTGCTTCGCGATAAGGAATCGGAAACCTACCAACTATCATTTTATAAAGGCAATCGTATCCGCCGTTTAATCGAAAAGAACGGCAAACCGCTGAGCAAAAACGATCAGGAAGACGCTGACAAAGACGCCTCGAAACGCGTTGACGAGATCGAAAAACAGATCGCAAAAAACGAGTCGAAGTCGAAAAGCGGGCCGCCGTCCGAAGAAGGACGCCGCGTTTCGATTGCCGAGGTTTTGCGAGCTTCGAAATTAACAAATCCTCGTCGTGAGCGATTTCGCGGGCGTGATGTCATAGTTTTCGACTTTGAGCCCGATCCGACTTTCGACTACAAGAATGCAAAAAGCATGCTTAAATTTTTCGGCAAAACAGCGGGCGTGATGTGGATAGACGAAAAAGATAAGCAGGTCGCGCGAATCGAGGCAACGCTTTTCGATAACTACAATGTCGGTGGCGGAGTGCTCGCAAAATTGAAAAAAGGCGCTTCGTTCACATTGGAACAAGAGCGCCTGAATGACGAAATCTGGCTGCCTTCGCTTGCAGATATCAATCTCTCGATTCGCGTGCTTTTAGTAAAAGGCATTGACCTAAACCAGCAGATCAAATCGTATGATTACCGCAAATTCGCAACTGAAGTGACCGACGCGAAGGTCGATGAGCAGAAAAAACCTTAAGGTCTGCCGGTTTTCAGATCGATCTTTATTACCTTATCGTCGCGGCGGACGTTAATGGATTGAACACTGAAACTGCCGTCGTATAGTGAATCGATCGGTTTATCATCAACGGCTTCCATCAGGTCGCCGACCTGAAGGCCCGATCGTTCCGCAATGCCGTCTTTTGAAAGTCTCATCACCTTCCAAGTCTTCTCTCCGGCATCCGAAGCGTCAATACCAAGAGACATAAGTATTTGACGAAATTGCAACGGAATAGACGGCCCAATACCCACAAGTTTTACCTGCGAATTTGAATTACTGTTGTTAAAACGGAGCCCGTCAGGAGCACTTCTTATCGTCTGATCGGTCGAGTTACTTGGCCGTTTCGACGTTTGGATCTTCCGTTCCAGCCTATTATCCGCAACGGAAGGTTCGTCAACCGTTCGCGGATTTGCGGCTGTAAGCACTTCATCTGGCTGAGGATTCTGAGCATTCACCGCCTTTACCTCCGGTCCGGAATTCGTATCGCCTGATCGAGTAGGCAGAACATTTTCGGTCGTTATATCAGCAATTATAGGCACGTCGGCTCCCGAATAGGAGTTAATGAGAACGAATGCCGATCCGACAACTAGAAAAAGTGCCAACGGCAAAGCGTACTTCAAAATAGGAAAAAGCCTGACGGGCAGGTAATCGCCGGGCGAAGCATTTGCGATCCGCGCCTTGAGGTGAAAATCGAAATCCTTCGGAGCATCTATACGCTTCAAGTTCGAAAGCAACTGCGCCACATTTTGGTCGTCGGAGCTAAGTATTTCCGTCTCACCGGCTATGTTTTTTTGGTCTTCGTAACTCATCTTTTCTAAAAATAATGTTTCAACTTCTCTTTCAGCAGGCCTCTTGCCCGGCTGATGCGGGATTTCGTTGTTCCCAACCCAAGTTCGAGAATCTCGGCAATCTCGTCATACGTCTTACCTTCGATATCGCGCAAAATTATCGGTACGCGATATTTCGTTGGCAATGCGACAATCGCCCTTGATATCACCTTGTCCCGCTCGTCTTCGATTAGATCCTGGTCCGGTAGCGAGCGTTTGTCGGGCGGCTGAAACTCTGTTGTGTCCTCGGCGTCGGTTTGAAACAAACCCGTCAGCGACAAGATCGTCCGCCGTTTCCGCTTGCGAATCTCGCTAATCGCCAAATTCGTGGCGATCCGGTAGATATATGTCGAAAAAGCAAATTCCGTGTGGTAACGATCGATCGCAAAATACACACGAACAAATGTTTCCTGCGTCAGATCGACTGCTTCTTCGTAATCGTTCAAAAATCTATACAAATAATTCGTCAGAGGCCCGCGATATTTGCTGACGATAGAAGCGAACGCGGCTTCGTCGCCGTTCTTTGTCGCCTCGATGAGCTCATGGTCGGATTGAATCTCTTTAGACACAGCTGTTGCGTATGCCCCCGTAGCGTGAGATTCGATTTTGTCCAATGCCATACACTCATACTTTTTTACAGCAAATTTTCTGTCCGAACAAAAGCCGCCCTACGATTTGATTCACGCCGGGCGACCCGAAAGGTTGCGAAATGTTTCCGGAATGTTATTTTGCCGCATTCTTTACTGTCAGTATCAGGAACAGCGTACCGTTGGTTCTTGGCTGTGAAAGCGTGCCGATAAGCGTCGGAGCATTTTCAACTACACTCATCCGGCTAAGTGTAAGCCCGATCGATTCGTAATTGTAAACCGCCGGAACTTTGCCCGTTTCATCGCGAAAATTTAATGCTTTTATAGGCACACGGGCAACAAATCTAAATGTTTGGAATTGAAAAGCGTTTTGCCCGGCTGCGTTTTGGAGATTTTTCAAACCCGCGAGGTTCCATTCCAGAAATGTCTGAGCATCGCTCTCCGGCACCGGAGCATAAGCGTTTGACACGCCTTTGTATTCGAGGCTTCCCGAATTTGTCATCCGACCTACATAAGTGTTGAGAAGTTTCAGGTTAGCAGCCCCAAAATCGTTTCGAAGCTGCTTTGAAACCGATGAAAGTGATTGGGGCAGAGCTTCCGCCGGGCCCGGCTCGGATGAGCTGGCGACGACGTGAAGGATCGCGTCGTAGTTCGGTTCAGCCTGAAGCTTTGCTTCACCTTGACCGAAGGCCGAGGCTGTGCAGATTAGGAAGATCGAGGCGAGGGATAGAAGTGAAAAGATTCGTTTCTGCGAGTTCATTAGTAGTTCTCCTTGCAAAATTTGGGAAATGCAAAGCTAACCACTCAATGACCGAAACAAAGTTGCAAAAAAATATCAGTTAGCGGAATACAGGCCGTCGTCGATTTTCTGGCCGTAGGTGACGGTGCCGATATCGGTCTCTTCGACGATCTTGTCGCCTGCGTAAAGAACGGTGCGAAAAGCGAAGAGAGTGCCCTGTGCAATATTGTAGTCGTAAAACTTCCGGCGATATTTGATGCCTTCGTCTTCGTATTCAAGCATCATGACACGGAAGCTTTTAGCACTAAGGTAAAATCGCGTCTTTCGATTTTGTTTGTCGGTGACGTCGATAATATGCATTTCGACACCGCCGATCTTTTCTTTCCCGACAAGCCCCAATTTAGATTCATTTTCCTTGTAACGCAGGAGGGTTTCAACCCCGTACATGATCTGGTTCTGGAATGCTCTCGAAGCGTCATCGCGCGGTGTGAATACTGCGTCATTGAAAATTCCGAAGATCTTCTCATCAGAGAAAACAAGCGAAAATCGTGCGGTTGGAAGCTCTTGATCGAGCCTGATCTTATCTTTTCCCAAAGTGTCGCCCCGCGTCGTAAACCGCTGGTAGCTGGCTTGCTCCATCTTTCCTTCGGCGTTTACGACACTAATTTTTCCGCGCTCGATAGCTGTTTTGCGGATCTGATTTAGCGTCGCTCTGCCACCGCCCAGTCCATAGAGAAATATCGAGGTTTCGGCGATCTGCTCGGCGGTAGGATTTTTCGCGGCCTCCTTTGCGGAAACCAAAGGGATCGGTGTCGCCACAGGCGTTTGAGTCGCCTCGGCCTTTTTCGTATCAGTCGTCACCGGCAGCTGAGCAGAAACCGACAGTCCAGCTGCAACAATCAACAAAAATCCGGCGGTTAAAAATTTAGAGCGCAAAGACACGAATAGGATCTCCTTAGAACTTGGTAAAACGCACAATTGGCGATTGTAGCATAGTCGATTGGAATCGGCACAAAATGGCTGCAATCAGTGTAAATTGATGATCTTCCGCTAAAAAAAGATGCACCTAAGTCTTTGCTGCATGGTTATTACGTAATAATATCTTCGGGGATGCTGCATGTTGCGTTAGTCGAACCAGAAATACCGCCAAATACAGGAAACATCGCGCGGCTGTGCGCGGCGACATTTACGGACCTGCATATTGTCGGCGTGACGGGCTTCCGCATGGATGATCGAACATTAAAACGCGCCGGGTTGGATTATTGGGACGACGTTAAACTTCACCGCCACATCGACTTAGACCGCCTCTACGAGAGCTTGCCTGACTCCCGTTTTCTATACATCACCACCAAAACAAAGCGAAGCTACTCCGACTGGCAATTTAAGCAGAATGACTGTTTGATCTTCGGCCGCGAAACGCGCGGACTGCCTGAAGAACTTCTCAACACCAACGCCGAACGCTGCCTCACGATCCCAATGCCGAATCCGAGCGTCCGAAGCCTGAATCTGGCAAACAGCGTCGGAATTGTATTGTATGAGGCGTTACGGCAGATTGGAACGCCGCAAAACTGACTACAGTCAGCAAACCCGTGTGCATTTTTTCGGGCATCGCACTAAGCAAATTTATCGTCCAAACTCCGTCGCTTAAACGTGACTATTTTATTCTAAGGAGAAGCTTGGGTGATGAAAAAATTTACTAGTTTTATAGCAGTGACCTTCGCAATTTTGGCATTTTCATTCATTGATACAAATGCTCAAAGTTTTTCCGATACTAAATCGGCCAGAACGATAGAACAGAATGTCTACAAACAAATTCTACGATTGCCGCGATATGAAGTTTTCGACCATATCGCATTCTCGGTTGATGGTGGGACGGTTACGCTTTACGGAAAGGTGAGAAACGCGATCAACAAATCTGACGCAAAGAATGTCGTAAAAAGGATCGACGGAGTTACTAAGGTTGTTAACAATATCGAGGTTTTGCCGCTTGGCAGCTTTGATGAATCGATTCGGAGAAATCTGTATCGAACGCTTGCAAGATCGGGCGGATTGTATCGTTATTTATACGCGAACAACCCTTCGGTAAGGCTCGTCGTTGACCGTGGAAAAGTGACTCTTGAAGGTTTTGTGTCGACTAAGGGCGATTACAACTCCATGAACATTCTCGCTAATGGCGTGTCCAATGTGTTTAGCGTAACAAACAATCTTGTCGTGGATAACGGACGAGCCAGATAAACTGAACTTCTGATTTTCGAGCCATTTGGCTGGGCAGTTCTGAGGGGCGCGATCCCCTGCCGACCAGAATGGAAAGCCAGCGGCGCACCACGCCAGCCCCTAATTAGTAAATCAAATGCGATGGAAGCAGCCTCGAATCTGCACCATCGCTTTTGGTTTTTATGCCTTCGGTTTTTTGCCTCCATTCGCCGGATTTATCTTGGCGGCATCTACTGTTAAGTTATTTTCCTTCGGAAATTGTTGAAGGCCAATTTCGGGCACGGGAATAATCGCCGCCGGTACTAGCATTTTGCTGTCAGCGTCCTCAATATTTGTGGCGGCAATTCCGAACTTGAGATAGAGGCCCCAAATTCCTTTGTGGATGCCCTGCTCTTTAATTAATATGGTCGCTAGCTCTTGGTAACTAAACGAAATCATTTTTGTTTCTGCCATTTTAATTATTCCACTCCGTTTCATTCATCTCAGAAGTAGTTACTTCCTTTGGTTCACGAACTATTTTCTCTTTAATTACATGTGTCGGTGGTTGTGACGAATACGCCGCCCTGTCGGTCATATGTATTTGTCGCATTTTAAGATCACGTAACGTTCCTTCTAACCTTTTATGAATTTTGCTAGCATTTTCATCTGCCGCAACCTTTTCGGACAGAGCATAATTCGTATATTGATTTAAACTTACACCTTCCTCTTCTGCCATATATACTGCTCTGCGATGTAAGCTTTTAGGTGTACGTACTCGCCACTGTCCGCTATATTCTTGAATCACCTTCGCGCTTGGTAGGGGTATACCTTCTTCAATGCAAGCGTCTATAAAAAGCTTGAGTGCAATCTTGCCTTCTTTCAGGGCTTCTTCTTCTGTTTCACCTAGAGCTGAAAGACCCGGAAACGCCTCACAGGTAGCAATGTATTCTTCGTCCTCTTCGCTCCAAATAATGTTAAAGGGGTATTTGTATTGCATATCTACTCTAAACCGTCAATTGCATTTAGTAATTGCTTAACCTGGTATGGTTTAGCTTTACCGTGTCTGCTTTGAAAATTCATCAAAGCGCTTGCGGCCTTTCCTAGTTTGGGATGAATAAAAACCGCGTGCGAGGATCCATTTTCGGGGCGCTCGATCCACCCGTGACAAGCTGCAAGCTTACATATTTCAGTAAAAGTCAGGTTGTTCGGAGATCGTCTGGCTTTGTCGAGTATCTTGTCGCAGCTTGCCATAGCAATCCCAAGACAAGACGGTACCACAGGTGGAACCACTAAACAAGAGAAAACTATAAATTTTTCTTCCAGCGGCTCGTTGCCGCTTTCTTTGCGATTGCAGATCGTTCTTGCGGAGTTAGTTTTTCGGCGCGAGCCTTACCACCCTTCAAACCGCCTAGCCGTCCGGCCTTCGCCTTAACAGATAATTCCGGTTCAACTTCGTCACCCGTTGTGAGATCAACAATGAATTTAGCTAATTGGTTTGTGTCGCGTGGTCGCTTAGGATTCGCCATGCGGCTATTATGTCATGCTTGAGCAGACTTTTAGAATTTCTTAATTTTCAAACTGATGCACTACCTTCAAATTGGGTAAATTGCCTTTCCTTTCTGAATGAGTCATTATATTTGTTTGCCTTCTGCGGCATTTTTACAACTATGATACCGAAAGAAAATATACGCAATATCGCAATCATCGCACACGTTGACCACGGCAAGACCACTCTGGTCGATGCAATGCTCCAGCAGTCAGGCACATACCGCGACAACGAAACGGTTGTCGAGCGCGTGATGGATTCGATGGACCTCGAACGCGAACGCGGCATCACCATCATGGCGAAGAACACGTCGGTGCGTTACGGCGATTATAAAATTAATATCGTCGATACGCCGGGCCACGCCGATTTTGGAGGTGAGGTCGAGCGTGTTTTGAAAATGGTTGACGGCATCGTCCTGCTCGTTGATTCCGCCGAAGGCTGCTTGCCGCAAACGCGTTTCGTGCTGCGTAAAGCTCTTGAATTAAAACTTCCCTGCATCGCATTGGTCAACAAAATAGACCGCCAGGACGCACGTCCCGAGGAAGTCGTCAACGAAATCTACGACCTCTTTATCGATCTGGGAGCAAACGACCAGCAGATCGAGTTTCCGATCCTTTACTCGATCTCGCGTGACGGAATCGCCAAAAAGGAACTAGCCGACGAATCGACCAGCCTCCGTCCGCTCTTCAATCAGGTGATCGAGACAATTCCGGCACCGCACGCAATCCGCGACGACTCGCTTCAGCTATTGGTTGCGAACATCGATTACAACCCTTTCGTCGGACGGCTTGCGATTGGCCGAATGTTTTCAGGCGAGATATCGAAAAATCAGGAAGTCATCGTCGCAAAGATCGACGGCTCGACACAGAAGACTCGTGTTAAGGAGCTTTTTGTATTCGAAGGGCTTGACCGCACGCCTGTCGATTCCGCCGGTGTCGGCGAGATCGTCGCACTTGCGGGTTTTGACGATATCAACATCGGCGAGACGATTACGCTGGTTGATAATCCGCGTCCGCTGCCCGTGATAGCCGTTGATGAGCCGACAATCGCCATGATCTTTGGTGTAAACACATCGCCGTTCTCAGGTATCGACGGAAAATTCGTTACATCGCGGCAAATAAAAGACCGGCTTGACCGAGAATTGCTCGGAAATGTTTCGCTTCGCGTCGCTGAAACCGAAGCGGCGGAACAATTCAAAGTTTCCGGCCGCGGCGAGCTGCAGCTTGCTATTCTGATCGAAATGATGCGGCGCGAAGGTTACGAAGTCCAGGTTTCAAAACCCGAAGTCATCACCAAAAAAGACGAGAAAACAGGCGAGCTGCTCGAGCCTATCGAACAGGTCGTCATCGATGTGCCCGAAGAATTTATCGGCGTTGTCACCGAGGCCCTCGGCCGCCGCAAGGGTGCAATGACGAAGATGATCAACAATGGTTCAGGCCGCGTCCGGCTGGAATACGAAATCCCGTCGCGTGGGCTGATCGGTTTTCGGGGCGAGTTTTTGACTGAGACAAAGGGCACTGGCTTGCTCAACACGATCTTTTTGCGGTTCGACAAATACCAGGGCGATATGAAAATGCGCCAGACCGGTTCGTTGGTCGCCGACCGAATGGGCGAGACTAACACATACGCTCTCTATAACTTACAGGAACGCGGCACGCTCTTCGTAAAGCCGCAGACAAAGGTTTATGAAGGAATGATCGTCGGAGAAAACGCTCGTGCGGTGGATCTGGACGTCAACGCGATCAAGGAAAAGAAGCTCTCGAACATGCGCACCACGAGCGCCGACGAAGCAATGCGCCTCGTCCCGGTTCGTGAAATGTCACTCGAGAGGGCGTTAGAATTTATTGCGGATGACGAGCTGATCGAGGTAACGCCAAAGGCGATCCGCTTGCGAAAACGCGTGCTGAAAGCCAACGAGCGGCCGAAGAAATAGTTTTGAGCTCTAACGATCCGCGAGCCTGCCGCCAACTGTCCTAACTGGCGCGCGCGTTAACGAGCGGAGCGAGCGATGTAACATGGGAGACAGAATGAGGCTCGGTACCTGTACAGTTGACGGCAAACACGACGCCGCTGCTGCCGGAGATTATGACGGGACCGCCGCTTGCTCCGCCCATCACTTGCATATCGGTCTCATAGCATGGCCACGGCAGCATTACTTTGTCTCTTCCTTCAGGGTAGTGTTTGGTAATCGTTCCCTCGTATGCGTCCGACTGTGCATGAATGTGCATCGCGCCATCTGTCACATCGGATACCACCGCAAGCGGGTACGCCACGGTGTATATCGCCGTTCCGACCGGCACCGCATCCGTCATTGCTTTGGAGAAAAACGCCGTGTGGCGAAGCTCCTCATCAGTGATGGATGGATCGCTTCTACCGAATTGATTCATCTCCACAAGGCCGCTCGCGATGTCGGTGTCTCGGTGGAAGTCTACAGACGCAAGATCCAGATGACGAGCCACTGGCTTTCGGTCGAGATTCACCGCGTGTACACAGTACACAGCGATTCCAGTCGCCCCTTCCAGATCACTAGCTGATCCTCTACCCTCGAAGACATGCTTTGCCGAGAAGAATCGCCGGTCGTCCAAAAAGAAGCCGGTACCGATTAGCTTGTGCTTTTCCGATCCGTCGGTGTAGAAGAGCGCTTTGATGATGGGAAATACTAGCATCTCCATCATCGGACGGGACATCGCGGTAGTGAGGTTCATTAGATTCGCCATACGATAGAATGTGCAGAGCCCTTGTCCGTGTTCTGGTCTGCCCAACGACCGCAGCCGACTAGAGTTAGAACTCAAAACTAGTCCGCTTTTTCCTTTTCATCCTCGTCCGGCTCAAAGACTTCGTAGCCGTGGGCGTCGTCGTAGTAATACGATCGCTCCTTCTGATCCTCGCTCCAACGGTCCTTATCGGGCGGTTCGACAGTTTCGTTGAATTCTTTGCTATCTTCCTTCGGTGTTTTTGGCATACTTAATTTATAATCGATTCGAATTCTATCGCCAAATCTTGCTTTATGAGACCGAAAAAGACTTCAGCACGAAGTACCCGGGTAAAACGTGCGACCGCAATGGAATTGCCGTAGCAACGATGTGAAATGAAACTTCAAAACAATTGGGAAGAATATTTGGGAAATCCGCCTCCTGGCAGCAAGGCATTTGAAGCTAAAGAGTTTGGAATCGATATGGAGGAATTGACAGCCATTTGGAAATTGACTCCCGCCGAAAGACTAAAAAAACACGACCGGCTTTTGAATGAGGCTCATGCGCAAGGAATAAATTATGATCACTATCCAGCATGGGATCTAAGCCGTAAACCGAAATGAAAAAAACTTCATCTTTTATTGCAATAATTACCGTTGTTTTCCTTGCGGTAACAACGCTAGCCCAGAACCTTACCGTTCGCGACATAATGGCCGAGCCGTCGATTGCGGGGCAGCGTGTTGAGGGCGAGAAGTTGTCACCAGACGGCTCGAAGGTAGTTTATCTTTGGAACGCCGAGGGCAAGATGCCGCGCGATCTTTATCTTGTTTCGACTGGTGGCGGGACGCCGCAGATCATCTTGAGGCAGAGTGATCTCCCAAAACCGAGCGCGACGCCGCAGCCTGAAAATAAATTAGATTATGGCGTTGAGGTTCGCGACGAGTTTGTGAAAGTGCGTGAAAATGCGCTCGGCGGATTTGAGTGGTCGTCTGATTCAAGAAAGCTTGTGTTTACGTATGGTGGCGACATATATGTGATGAACGCCGAGACTCCGAGTTCTCCAACACGATATCTTGAGAATCTTCAGGACGCAGCCATTCGTATGTCGAACGTTGTTGCAGAGATTTTTACTCGTGTCGGCACAATTCCGAGCGACTACAGAGAGAGGTTTGATCGCCTGCGTGAGGAGAACTCAGTTTTGCGATCAAAGGCTTCGGGCAGCAATGCGGACGATATTGTTAATTCTGCCAGGTCATTGGGAGAAACAATAGAGCAGATATTCCCTTTGAAAGTACCGTCCAGAGGGTTTTTATCGACGAAACAGGTCATCGAAAAGTTCGAAGAGTTTCTTGGCACACAGAATCGTCTCAATGTCGCCCGAATGGATCACAACGACTGGCTACAGCGGTCTAAGCCTAAACGCTTTACAAGAACGCAGTCGCCTGAGTCGGGTGCGCGGTTTCTCGACAACGACCGTATATTGTTTTCGCAGAGCGGGCATTGGTTTGTCCTGAATACCGTTGACGCTACGTTGACGCAGCTTACACGTGAAGCAAATCCGCAAGGTTTTGTTTCGGTTGGCGGTGTCGTGCCAAACAAACAAGGCTCGATGATCGCGTATGTAGTGTCGGACAGTTCGAAGCAGCGGCAGTTGGTCGTACCGAATTTCGTTCCCGAATATGTCACCAGCGGCGGCCCGCGTCGCGGCTGGTCGGAGCAGAAAGTTTTTGTCACGTCCGCGGACGGCATCCGCGATACGCCGTTTGAGATCAAGCTTCCGAAACCCGAAGGCGTAAGTAACTTTCGCCGGATGGTGTGGACTGCCGACGGGCAAAGCCTGATCGTCGACCGCGTCGATAAAGACACGAAACGTCGTCAGCTTTTTTATGTCCACAATGTCGGCAGGAAAGCAGAGCAGATAATTCTCGTGACCGAAGAAACCGACGACAAATGGCAGGCGTCGCTGTCCGTTATCTTCGAACCGAACCCGAAGAACCCCGCTCAGCTTTTCTTTGGCTCGGAACGCGACGGCTATAACCATTTATATCTCGCAACACTCGAAACACAGGC
>CAVXVF010000012.1:0-5893 GCA_963765045.1 Blastocatellia bacterium
CATACGAGGATCTACAAGACGTGGCTGAGATGGGCGAAGAAGTTTAGAGCACTTCTAAGCTAGCGGGGGTGCTTAATTCCGAATTGTAAAATATGGAGCGGTATCTAATTTTTTTCAGCGTCGCCTTTCTGCTGCTGGTCCTCGCTGGTTCAGCATATTCTCAGAAGCCGCCTCTGCGAGTTGATTTTGCCCTTAAGATCGCCGAGGCAACGCCATCCGAGTTTACGCAGTCGCCCGTGCCAAGCACGTTTCGTGGTGACCTTGTTGAACGTTTTCTAAAGGGAAAGGTGAGGCGGATGGTCATTTCCGCAAAGTACATAGGGGACACCGAGCCTACATACGTACTGAGCGAACAGGAATTCGACCGAAACGGCAACATGACCAAATCAGTCGACTACCATGAAGGCTACCCCGTTCAAGTGACCGTTTACGGGTTCATCAACGGCTACAAAGTATATCGGTCAAACCTTGTCGCTTATGGGCCCGGCGAAAGACCTGCTTTCAAAAAGGACCCCATCCAGGCGGACAAACCTGAGGATCCTAAGCCACCGAAAGGCGAAAGATACGATACCCGTCTTGATTACCGATATGACGACCGCGGTCGTGTTGCCGAAATGACCTATTACTCGAACAACGGAATGCCACGGTTGAATTTGAAGTACACGTGGACTGGAAACCGACGAGAAGAACGTTCCTGGATCGCCTACGACAATGACGGTCTTCTCCATTCTACGTGGGGCGTGACAACCGAGGTGTTTGACGGCGACGGCAATCCATACGAACTATTTTTCACCGACGACAGTGGTGCATCGCTCGGCAAGTTCCGGTACTTTTGCAAGTCCGATGCAAAAGGGAACTGGACCACCAACAACAGTTTCAAAGTGAAGATCGTTGATGGCGCCGAGACGCTGATTCCATACGACTCGAAGTTCAGAAAGATCACATACTTTGAATAGGTTCGGGTTGTATCTTCACTCGCTACAACCACGCTGTTAAATGAATTGTTTTCCACACTTTCTGTGGAAAACTAAGGGTTTTCCCCTATGTTAAATCGTTCAAGTCTTTGTAACATGGGCACTTCTAGCATTCTGCACAAAACGATTGCATGCCTTTGATGGACATCCATAAGCCTTTTTATTTCAACAGATCAGCGTTTGCGGCGATTGTCGTGGTAGCAATCACTATGTTCGTATCCGTTGCCTGCGGTGGAAGAAACGAAGATACAACTGCATTCTCAAACGTTAAATATTCGCCATCAGCAGCGGCGGTCAATATCAACACCGCGTCGGCGGAACAGCTTCAGAAAATTCCTTACATCGGCGAGAAAATGGCGGGTCAAATTGTTGAGCATCGCGAGCGGTACGGACCTTTTCGCAGGGCAGAAGATTTGATACTAATTCAAGGAATCAGCGATTCGCGATTCAGAAAAATAAGGAGCCTAGTTCGAGTCGATTGATTTTTGCATGGCTGAAAGCATCTCACCAAAGCGTTTTTCGAACTTTCCCTTGCTTTGGCTCGCGATATGTTTTGCCGCCGGAATATTCGCTGCTCGAAATTTCCCGATCAGATTAGAACTGCTCGTCGCAATTTGTCTGTCTTCGGCAATTGCCGCGAGTGTTTTTTCGCGCCGCGGATTTGCGTCGGTTTTCGTTGCGATGGCATTTATGGCGGCCGGTTCGACGACCTATTCGCTTCATCAAGGCGGCGTGTCGGCTGATCGGTTAAAGCGAATCTACGACGAGCAGCAGATTGCTTCGGGCGAACCGGTTGAGATAGTCGGCACGTTGATCGGCAATCGAGAGGCGGCATTTGACGGTTTTTTTATAACCGTAAACACCGAGCGGCTTTACTACAAAGGCATTGAACGTATTGTCTCGGGCCGACTGCGATTATTTGCCTCTATCCAAAGCCCTGAAATGGCAGCAGATTATGCGGAGATAGATTTGCGGAGCGGTTCAACGATTCGCGTCGCATGTAGTCCGCTTCGCGAAGAGAATTACCAAAACCCAGGCGTTCTATCCCGAAAAGAGCTGCTTGACTGGCAGGACCTGGACGCGACCGCGACGCTGAAGAGTCCGTTGCTTATTGAGAAACTTGGTGACGCCTCATCATGGAATCCGACCGATGCCATTTATTCGTCGCGTCAATATCTAATTGACAAGTTCCGCGAGAAATTCGGTATCTCGACCGCCGGCATAATGATCGCATCGTTGCTTGGCAACAAACATTTTTTGGACAAGAGCTCGGCCGAGGTCTTTCGCGAAGGCGGGACCTTCCATATCCTCGTTATATCCGGCCTTCACATCACTTTTATCGGCGGACTTTTATTGCTGCTGGTCAGGATATTTGCCAGGAACAAGCTGATGCAATTCGTGGCCGTTTCGTCGATTTTGTGGATCTATACACGTCGCGGTCGGGGCCGAAGTGCCGGTTGTACGGGCGAGCCTGATGTTTACGATACTGCTATTTTCGCATGCGATCTACCGGACTGGCACGCTCGTCAATTCGCTCGGTGCGTGTGCGTTGCTACTTTTGGTCTGGCGGCCGCAGGACCTTTTCGGTCCGTCATTTCAACTTACGTTTGTCAGCGTCGCGGCGATCGTTGTCATGGGTTTTCCGTTGATCGAGAAGCTTAGATCGATCGGAAGCTGGACGCCGACGATCGAAGCTCCATTCCCGCCGTTTGTTCCAAACTGGCTGAAGCGGCTTTGCGAAACAATTTACTGGCGTGAGGAGGCGTGGCGAATAGAGGCAAAACGACACGTGTGGTCGGCCAATTTGTTCAAATCACCTTATCGCCGGATGACCGGACTCGAAGCCGTTCAGGACATGGCCGCATTTGTTTTCGAAGGGATATTGATCTCGATAATTGTCCAACTCTGGCTTCTTCCATTCCTGGTCGTCTACTTTCATCGGGTCTCGATCCTCTCCGTGTTCTTAAATCTTTGGGCTGGTGTTTTTATTGCGTTGGAAAGTTTTTCCGCTCTCATTGCGGTTTGCTTTTCATTGATTAGCAATGCGCTCGCTTTTCCGTTCATAAAACTAACGGAGCTTTTCAATTGGCTCTTGATCGCCTTTCCGGGCGTTTTTGTTCAGAACAACTGGGCGAGTTTTCGTCTCCCGGTTTACACAGGTTGGCCGGGTGCAATCTACGCAATCTATCTCGTGCCGGTGATCGTGCTCGGTTACGCTGTTTATAACTGGAACCCATTTGCGATGCCCGGCGAGCGAATGCAATATAGACTAAATCTACGAACAATTTACAGCATTATAGCCCTCGCCGTTTTGCTTGGCATCGTCATAATTTTTCATCCGTTCACTGCTCCTCGTCCCGATGGACGCCTGCACATTGATTTTCTCGATGTCGGTCAGGCAGACGCGGCCTTGATCACTTTTCCTGACGGCAAAACCATGCTTGTCGATGGCGGCGGACGCGTTAACTACAAGCGCTCAGATAACGATGACGAATCTGAGATTTTCGAGCCTGACGTTCCGAGTATTGGCGAATCTGTAGTCTCCGAATTTTTGTGGGAAAAGGGATATTCGAAGATCGACCATATTCTCGCGACGCACGCTGACGCCGATCATATTCAGGGCCTCGTAGATGTCGCGAAGAATTTTCAGATCGACTCGGCTTTCATTGGGCGAAGTCCGATGAATGATCCTGACTTTGTCGAGCTAACGAAAGTTTTGTATCGGCGCGGCATCACTACGGAAATCGTCAGTCGCGGCGAGATTCTAAGATTCGGCGATTGCGCCATCGAAGTGCTTTACCCATTTGCATCGAGCGACGAGAACGCGCCGTCGGACAACAATAACTCGGTCGTTCTGCGAATCGTTTACGGTTCGCGTGTGATTTTACTGACCGGTGATATCGAGCGAGCCGCTGAGACCGAACTTGTCAGTAGCGGCGGCACACTCGCCGCCGATCTCGTCAAAGTGCCGCATCACGGCAGCCGCACTTCATCGACAAAGTCGTTTGTTGACGCGACGCGTGCTCAATACGCGATAATTTCTGTCGGGCGAAATTCACCCTTTGGCCATCCGCACGCAGAGGTCGTCGAAAGATGGAAAGCGGCCGGTGCGAATGTAATGACAACCGGCACGAGCGGGACGATCTCGGTCTCGACGGACGGCAAAGACCTGAAAATAACAACGTTCGAGAAAAGACTTGCGTGTTCCAACGTGGTTTCTAACGGCTTGCCAAGTAAGTTGGAACTCAGAACGAGAACGTAAACGCCGTTGATAATCCGCTGCGATCTGCCGTATTATCAACGGTATCGGTGTTAAAAGGTAGTTCGGTGTCATTAGAAGGCTTACGGTTTCATGAAGCGATTAATTGACCTTTCCAACGAAGAGGCACGTGCCCATTTCCTGAAGGGAAGCAGCTATTTCAACGGAGATATGCCTCCTTACATCAGGTTCGAGCCGATTTTGAGTGGGGTTGCGGACGTTCTTAAAGGTGGAACCTATGCAGAGTTTAAGTCTAAGAACCCCAAGGAACTCTCGAACGTTAACTACAACTTCATTGCGAATAAGGACGGAAGATTCTCTTGGCGCCCGTACGAGTTGATGCATCCGGCTATTTATGTCTCGTTGGTGAACGTCATCTGTGAGCAAGCACAATGGGAAAACATTAGGACACGACTGAAGGAGTTTGAAGGGGGTGTAGTCGATTGTTGTAGCTCACCGGTTATGTCGGTCGATCACCAGACAGATGTGGCAACTCAGATAAGGAGCTGGTGGCAAAGCGTCGAACAACGATCGCTGACCTATTCTTTGGAATTTAGCCATCTACTTTATACCGATGTAACTGACTGCTACGGGTCAGTGTACACGCACAGCATCGCCTGGGCTCTGCACGGGTTGGATGAAGCCAAGAAGAATAAGGGCAAAAACTCTCCTCTCGGTAACAAGATTGATTCACACATCCAGGCAGGTCGCTACGGTCAAACCAATGGCATCTCACAAGGTTCAGTCCTCATGGACTTCGTGGCGGAAATTGTACTTGGGTATGTCGATGAGCTGATCAATTCCGAACTCGGGGACACCAAGGACGTCCGAATACTTCGATACAGGGATGATTACCGGATTTTTTCAAATAGTGACGAGAGAGCCGAGGCGGTTCTTAAGATCGTGAGTGACAAGTTGCGTTCGGTCGGCATGAAGCTAGGCGTATCAAAGACATTTTCCTCTAGAAATGTTATCGAAGGATCCATTAAGCCGGACAAACTCGCCGGAATTGACCTTCAAGACCTCGGGAATGCAAACGCTAAGACGATTCAGAAGCAACTCTTGAGACTCCACTCTTTTGGTCAACGGTTTCCAAATAGTGGGGCGCTTAAGAGGCTGGTGAGCGAATTTCACACTAGTGTTTTTGGGCAGACCGAAGCTCCCGACGATCTAGAAGTTCAGGTCGCTATTGCGACCGATATTGCATTTGTCTCGCCGGCGACGATTCCAGTTATGGCAGGAATCTTGAGTCATTTCATCTCACTTGTTCCGAGTCAAGAGAAAGGGGGATTGTGGACGAAAGTCCGCGAGAAAATGGCCCGCATTCCATACAACGGCTATCTCGAGATTTGGTTGCAACGAGTTACAAAACCAAAGGCAGTAGGTATTGATTTCGAGAGTGATGAGCCTATTTGTGAGATAGTGAACGGCGGGTCTCCGCAGTTGTGGGAATGTGGCTGGATTGCCAGCGATGCGCTGAAGAAAGAAATGGATGTTAAAAAAATTGTGATAGCAGACGCTGGCGAAGCTGAGGAAGTGGTTCAACCGGAAGAAGTGGAATTGTTCAAGCAGAATGCATGGTTGTACTAAACCAAACGCGAGCGAGCACGAGCCATATCGTTATAGACCTTGAGATCGGGACAATGCTTCCGTGAACATT
>CAVXVF010000013.1:0-8271 GCA_963765045.1 Blastocatellia bacterium
TTAAGACGCCTACCAATACTCCCGTTACAATCCACGCAAAAAGCCGGATGGCGAGATTGAACGGCACATCCTCGGACTTCAAGTTCATCAGGTAAGGAACCTGATAGAGCGTCAGAGCAATACAAAGCACGATCGCAATAATCGCGGCAATTGGCGGCGTGTAGCTTGCCGGAACATCCGCATTTGCATCCGCGTCGGAAACGTCGCCAAGCTTGCTGTGGTTATAGCTATAGGCAAAGTAAATGACCAGTCCGATAGCCATCCAGTCGATCAGGCGGATCCACGTGTCCAGCGGAAGACTGTTCATCAAATACGCTGCTGAAACGACCGTCGCAATCGGTATGAACGGCGAAAGCGGCACTTTGAACGGGCGATGCAGGGCCGGATTAGACGACCTAAGAATAATTATGCCCACACCCACGATCACAAACGCGAACAGCGTTCCGATACTCACCAATTCACCAAGCAAACTGATCGGAACGAATCCGGCCAGGATCGCGACGATCGTTCCGGTGATAGCGGTTGTGATGTGCGGCGTCTGAAATTTCGGGTGAATCTTTGCGGCCCATGATGGCAACAAACCGTCCTTGGCCATCGAGTAAAAGACACGCGGCTGGCCCATTGTCATAACGACCATTGTCGAGCTGAGGCCAAGAACCGCACCAACCTTGATGATAGTCGGGAAGACAAAAAGGATCGTTCCCATTGTCGTACCCTCGGCCTGTTTAAGCGCGGCGTCAATAGCAACAGCGATCGGGGCTGCGGCATTAGTTAGCAACTTGTAATCGACAAGCCCGACCATAATGCCCGCGACTAAAATATAAAGTACGGTACAGATCGCCAGCGAACCCAAAATGCCGATAGGCATGTCCCGTTGCGGATTTTTTGCTTCCTGCGAGGCGGTCGAAACTGCGTCGAAACCGATGTACGCAAAGAAGATAACTGCCGCACCAGTCACAACTCCGCTAAATCCATAGGGCATAAATTCGGCACATCCAGGTGCGCCGACCGTGCAGCCGATGCCGATGTTACTCGTATTGACATAGCCGATTCCCGCGACGATAAAGAGCACCACCACGACAACCTTGATGATTACGATTATCGAGTTAAAGCTCGCAGATTCCTTGATGCCGCGAATAAGAAGCAGCGTAACTGCAACCGCGATTAGAGCCGCAGGTAGATTGAATACACCTGTCCCGATAACTTGTCCGGTGGCGGATTTTATCTCCATCCCCGGCGGAGCGCTCAACGCAAGCGGGAAGTTTATACCCAGAGTGTCCCTAAAAAGGCTTACGACATAACCCGACCAACCAACCGCCACGGTCGCAGCACCGAAAGCGTATTCGAGAATCAGATCCCAACCGATGATCCAGGCTATGAATTCGCCAAGCGTACCGTAGCCGTATGCGTATGCTGAACCGGAAATAGGTACGCTGGCCGCAAACTCCGAATAGCAAAGAGCCGCAAATGCGCTTACGATACCGGCAATGATCATCGAGATGATTACGGCCGGGCCGGCGTGTTTACCGGCTGCTTGTCCCGTTAAAACAAAGATGCCAGTACCAATAATGGCACCGATACCGAGCATCGTAAGATCTAACGAAGTCAGCGTTTTCTTAAATGTGTGTGTGCCGGTTTCTTCGGCCTCGGCGATAATCGCAGAAATTGGTTTAGTCGCGAAAAGTGACATTAAAACCTCCTACAAAGTGAAATAATCATGATTGCCCAGCTTCATCCTTTTTAGCGGACAAGCTTCTCCAAATAAAGTAAACCGGAACGCCGGTCAGAACTATCAGCAGACCCGGCCATGTCGCCGTCGTCTGATAAACAAAAAGAACGACGAGAATTACGGATGCCCCGATGACGTACAAAGCCGGAACGATCGGGTATCCAAATGCTTTATACGGACGTTCGGCATCAGGTTGTTTCGCCCGAAGCACAAAAATTCCGATTATCGTCAGAATATAAAAGATAAGCGCGGCTGAAATTACATATGTCAGCAGATCGCCGTAAAGATTGCCGTATGATATTTTGCCGTCCGCTGCCGTCTTTACCGTTCTTGGCAAAACATAAAATGCCGCCCAAATGCCCTGAATTACAAGGCCCCACGCCGGAACGTGATTCTTATTCAATTCGCCGGCCGATTTGAAGAACAGCCCGTCCTTTGCCATCGCGTAATACGCACGGGCACCGGCGAGAATCAGGCCGTTGTTGCAGCCAAATGTCGAAATGATTATCGCGACCGCCATAATCACGGCACCGGCTCCCGGAAAGATCACATCCGCCGTCGCCGTTGCAACACGGTCGGATGCGACGTTTTGTATCGCTTCGAACTTAAGTGTGACCAGATAGGCGATATTTGCGAGTAGATAAAGCGTGATAACCAAGCCTGTTCCGAGTGCCAGCGAGAGCGGAATGTTGCGCTTCGGGTCCTTGACCTCACCGGCGGTAAAAGTAATGTTATTCCACGCGTCGGCCGAAAACAGCGAATTGGTTTGTGCGACACAAATACCGACAAACAATCCAAACACGACAGCCGCCGTCAATCCGCCGCCGACATCTTGCAAAGTTCCGCGGACCGTCCACAGATCGCCAAAATTCGCCGCCGCGATTTCAGGATGCGAGTACAGCCCGACGACGAGGCCGAGCACGATCAACGATATAAGCGACCCCGTTTTGGCGAATGTAAATGTATTCTGGATCAGCTTGCCGAGCTTGATGCCCCGCGTGTTCATCCACGTCAGCAGGGCGATCATCACAATGCCGACGATCTGCGCGGTCGAAAGTGAAAACGCATAACTCGATCGAGCCGAGCCGAATCGGTTCGATCAGAGTAGTTTGTTTCTGAAACCTGCGGAAAAAGTACGCCGATAAAGCGCCCGAATCCGACCGCAACCGCCGCGATCGTCGCGGTTTGGATAACAAGAAAAAGCGTCCACCCGTAGAGAAAGCCCCAAAAGGGAGAATATGCCTCACGAAGATAGACGTATTGGCCGCCCGCTTTCGGCATCATCGCCGCAAGCTCGCCGTAGCTGAGAGCGCCGATCATCGTCAAAAGCCCAGTTATTATCCAGACCACCAATAGCCATCCGGGAGAGCCGACCTGTCGCGAAATATCAGCCGAAACGATGAAAATTCCCGAACCGATCATCGATCCGGCAACGATCATCGTCGAATCGAGCAGCCCTAGCCCGCGAATAAATCCTTCTTTAGGTTGTTGTTCCAGTTCAGCAACGTCAGTTGCCATAAGCTTCCCCGTCTGAATAAAGAATGTGCTTTTCTTGGTAACCAAAACCGCCTTTGGAGAGCGAAAACCTTTAGTTCTAAGACGTTGGCGAGAAATTCGTAGATGCTATTATACTTTTATTACTAAAACTGTCGAGTGTTTATTTAACTTTTCCGTAATTACGCATTTTTCTGGAGGATCAATGGCTGAACAGCAAACAGGTTTGGGCGACATGCCCGCGGAGGATTTCCGCCGTCACGGCTACGCAATCATAGATTTTATAGCCGACTATTTTGAGCGGATCGAGGAGTTTCCGGTTCTGTCGCAGATCGAGCCGGATTCGCTTAAAAACAGCCTGCCGCGCTCCGCTCCGGAACAGGGTGAGGATTTCGGTGATATCTTTGCCGATGTGGAAAAGCTCATTCTGCCGGCCGTTACACATTGGAATCACCCAAGTTTTCACGGGCTTTTTTCGACTTCGACATCATCAGTCGGTGTTTTTGGTGAGATGATCACTGCGGCATTCGATATGAAGGCGATGCTTTGGCGCACATCTCCGGCGTCGACCGAGCTCGAAGATGTCGTGCTCGATTGGCTGCGGCAAATGATGGACCTGCCCGATAATTTCGAAGGCATTATCTACGACACGGCTTCCGTTTCGACGATGCACGCAATTGCCGCCGCTCGCGAAAAAGCGGGTTTGAATATCCGCGACGAAGGCATGAGCGGCCGCACGGATCTTCCGCTGCTCCGCGTCTACTGCTCGGAGCACGTTCATTCTTCGATTGACAAAGCTGTTATTACTCTTGGAATGGGAACACGCAGTTTGCGCAAAATCGCCTGCAATGAAAAATTTGAGATGATCCCGGAAGCCCTTGCCGAGGCGATTGATGAAGATATCGAGGCCGGTTATTTGCCGATCTGCGTGATCCCGACCATTGGTACGACATCTACATCCAGCGTCGATCCGGTCGATGCTGTCGCCGATATTTGCGAAAAATACGGCCTGTGGCTGCATGTCGATACTGCCTATGCCGGTTCGACCGCCATCGTGCCGGAGTTTCGCGAGTATTTCAAAGGCTGCGAGCGGGCCGATTCGATCGTCGTCAATCCGCACAAATGGCTGTTCACGCCGTTCGATCTTTCGGTGCTTTATTGCAAGGACCTGAATGTCTTGAAACAGGCGTTTTCACTCGTCGCCGAGTATCTGAAGACGAGCGATGAAACCACCGTAAAGAACGGAATGGACTACGGCATCCAGCTTGGACGGCGATTCCGGGCTTTGAAGCTCTGGTTCGTCATCCGCTATTTTGGCCGTGAAGGTTTAATCGCCCGTCTGCGTGAACATTGCAGACTAGCTCGGCTTTTCGCGTCTTGGGTCGAGGAATCGCCGGATTTCGAGATGCTCGCGCCCGTGCCGTTTGCACTCGTGTGCTTCCGTGCATGCCCCTCGGGCGTCGAGGATCTGAACGCATTGAACGAGCGGATAATGAATGAGATCAACGCATCGGGTGATGCCTATCTTTCACATACAAAGCTTAATGGCAAGTTTACGCTGCGGCTTTCGGTCGGAAGCATCCGCGTCGAGGAACGGCATCTGAGGAAGGTTTGGGAGTTGTTGAATCGAAATGTGTCAGTAGCCCGCACGTAAGTAAGGGCTCTTCTCCGCCACCAAGAGCCCTTACTTACGTGCGGGCTACTGACACGTCAAGACACTTCTTCCCAAATCTTATGCCCGTGCGTCTCCTTTAAGAATATCGAACCGACGACGAGGGTTATTCCGGCGATTATCATCGGGTAATAAAGCCCGGCGTAGATGTTGCCGGTTTGGGCGATGATGGAGACGCCGATGAGCGGCAACAGGCCGCCGAAGACGCCGTTGCCGATGTGGTAGGGCAGCGAGAGAGCGGTGTAGCGTATCTTTGCCGGGAAAGCCTCAACTAAATACGCCGCGATCGGGCCATAGACCATTGTTACCCAAACTACCTGGATAAAAATCAGCAATATCAAAAACCACGCGGTCTGCTTAGAAACGAGATCGCTGAACGATCTGTACGGCAAAACTTTTGGCGACGTAACGAGTGCTCCGCTTTCGTTTATCGATTGCGGCGTAAGCTTAATGGCACCAGTCGCGGGATCTTTTTGCGAAGTTGCGGTGACAACACTAGATCCGGCAACCGACTGCATCGCTTTGTATATTGGCAGATAGGTCAGAAAGCGCAAGCAGGCACCCCGCCATGATTATCCATTTTCGCCCTACACGGTCGCTCAACGCTCCGAATACTATGAATAGCGGCATACCGATCAGCAAGGCTATTGCGACTATATATTTCGCGGATGTCTGGTCAACGTTAAGTATTGATTCGAGGTAAAACAGCGCATAGAACTGGCCCGTGTACCAAACGACGCCCTGCCCGGCGGTTGCGCCTAAGAGCGAGATCAGTACGATCTTCAGATTTTTCCATTTAGTAAACGCCTCGACCAGCGGATTTGCCGATGTCATTCCGCTGCTTTTGATGTGCTGAAAGATCGGCGATTCCTTCATCCGCAGGCGTATGTAGAGGGAAATTCCGACCAGAAAGATCGAGATCAGGAACGGAATTCGCCATCCGCCTATGCCGTCGGCCTTGCCGCCGAACTGCTCTGCGCTCATCGTGTTTTGGACGATCAGAATTACCGCCAGCGAAAGGAAAAGGCCTAGCGTCGCAGTGATCTGAATGAACGAAGTGTAGAATCCGCGGCGGTTGTCGGGCACATGCTCGGCCACATAAACCGCCGCACCACCATATTCACCGCCGAGCGCCAGTCCCTGCAGAACTCGAATGAGCAACAAAATTATCGGCGCCGCGATGCCGATCTGCGAATACGTGGGCAAAATACCGATCACCGCGGTCGCCCCGCCCATGATCAAAAGGGTGACGAGAAACGCGTATTTGCGGCCGACAACGTCGCCTATACGCCCAAAAAACAAAGCACCGAATGGCCGCACGACGAATCCGACCGCAAAGGTCGCGAGATAGGCGATATAGGCAAACGTTTGATTCTCAGGCGGATAGAACAGAGGTGCGATGACTGTCGCAAGACTGCCGAAAATGTAGAAATCGTACCACTCGATCATTGTTCCAACCGATGACGCGCCGATCACCTGCCAGATCTTCGTTTTCGAAACCTGCTCGTTATAAAACGCACCGAGATCCTTTGCGGATTCTGCCATTTAAATGTCTCCTGTGGTGTTTGCTGAAAGGATTTTCACTCAAAGTCGCAAAGAACGCAAAGGAAAGCCTATGGGATTGTTCAGTTTACAGTTTCGGTCGTAAGCCGCTAGTCGTTATGCTATCGTGTCAGGAATGAAGTTTGTTAAAGAAAGTGTGATCCATGCTTCGCCCGAACGCGTATTTGCGTTTCACGAGCTGCCCGATGCTTTTGAACGCCTGATCCCGCCGTGGGAAAACGCAAAGATCCTTCAAAAGGCTGATATTTCCAAGGTCGGATCGCGGGCGATCATCGAGCAGAAGATTTTGTGGTTCATCACGTCGCGATGGGTCGCTGAGCACACTGCGTACGATCCGCCGCGAATGTTTGAAGACGTGCAGATATCAGGCCCGTTCCGAAGCTGGAGGCACCGGCACATCGTCGAACCGCACGCGGACGGAGCGATTCTTCGCGACGAGATCGAGTACGAAATGCCGATCCCGATCTTCGGCCCCATGGCCGCACCGTTGGCTGTCACGCCAAAACTTGAGAAAATGTTCGAGTATCGCCACAAAGTTACTAAAGACTGGTGCGAAGAGAGTTTATAGAGTTCATGGAGTTCGTAGAGTTGGGAGTTTCATAACTCTCCAAACGTAATGAACTCTATAACCCTATAAACTCTAAGAACTCTATGATCACTCATATCGTTTGCTGGAAATATAAGTCCGACACTTCGCCCGAGCAGCGGGCCGACCATATCGCAAAGCTCCGAGCTTTGCCGGATATTATTCCGAATATCGAAAGTTTTTCGGTCGGAGCGGACATTCTGCATCTGGAGCGTTCGTTCGATATAGGTTTGGTGGCCGTCTATCCGGACATGGCGGCCTTGGACGTTTACACCGTTCATCCTGCGCATCAGGAAGTCGCGGCTCTTGGCAGGCAGATCGCGGAAAAGGTTGTGTCCGTGGATTTTGAGGCGGCTTAGCATTCGGCTGCTGAAGCCTGCGCGTAAGAAAGGGCGATATACGCACGTTGGATGTTAAGCCCTTACTAACCTGCGGGCTTCTGCATTTATGAAAGACTGGTGAAAAAAGCGTTAAAGAGAACTTTCCTTATCCTACTCGCCATTCTCGTGGCGATACAGGCTCCCTTTATCTACAGGCGTTACAAGGTTGGGAAACTTGCTGAAAAGATCGCAACTCTAAACGCGGAACGGACCGTGCGGACCAATGACAGGTTCAACGAATACACAGGCATAATCCACGCACATACTTCGCTCGGCGGGCACAGCACCGGCGGGTTTGAAGAGTTGATCGCCGCCGCAAATGCAAACGATCTCGATTTCGTACTGATGACCGAGCATTATTCGGATACATTAGACACAGCGGCATTGACGCTAAACGGTGTCTATGGCAAAACGCTTTTTGTCGGGGGCAACGAGATCGACACGGCCGATTCGGACCGCTTTTTGATGATTCCCGGTAGCGGAGCTGCAGCCGGTTTACGCAAAGTCCCGACTGCGGCGGTGATAGAAAAGCTGCATGCCGAAAACCGCCTTGCATTGGTCACATATCCTGAAAAATTAAAGTCATGGGACGCGAATTTTGACGGCATCGAGGTCTTCAGCCTGCACACAAATGCCAAGAAGATGAACCCGTTCACGGCGATCTTTGACGGAATTTGGTCGTTCCCGGCTTACCCGGAACTGATGCTTGCGTCCTATTTCAAAAGGCCGGATGAGAATCTAAGGAAATTTGACGAAATCTCCGCAAAGCGAAAGATCTCACTTTTCGCCGGAACCGACGCCCATTCGAATATCGGGTTTCACCTGTTCGGCGACGATGCAAGGAATA
>CAVXVF010000014.1:0-10184 GCA_963765045.1 Blastocatellia bacterium
TCAAGAGCCAGATAAGAATACCGGTTACGATCCAGGCAAAAAGCCGAAGCGCTAGGTTTAAAAGGAACTGTACTATCTGGAATAGCCTCATTTGGTTTTAGTTTGAGGAGTTCTCTAAAGTCGATCAAATAAATCACCTGAATGACTGTAAGTATCACCACGATGCCTATGCCGACCATCGCAGCCATCGGAGGTTTGTATGCGGCCGATACTTCCGTATTCGTGTCCTCTACCGGATTCTTTCCTAAATGGCTGTTGTTGTAGCTGTAGGCAAAGTAGACAAATAGTCCAATGGCCATCCAGTCGATGAGCCGTATCCAAGTATCGGGCGGAAGATTGTTCATCAGATAGGCAGCCGAGACGACTGTCGCTATAGGAATAATGGGCGACAGCGGCACCTTGAATGGCCGGTGCAATGCCGGGTTTGACGAACGCAGAATGATGATACCTGTGCCCACAATGACGAACGCAAATAAAGTTCCGATGCTGACCAACTCGCCTAGAAGGCCAATCGGCACGAAGCCGGCAAGGATGGCAACAATGGTTCCGGTTATCGCAGTGGTTATATGCGGCGTTTGATACTTTGGATGAACCTTCGCGGCCCAATCGGGAAGCAAGCCGTCTTTTGACATAGAATAAAAAACACGTGGCTGACCCATAACCATTACCACCATCGTTGAGCTCAATCCAAGGACCGCACCCAAATTGATGATGGTTGGGAAAACCCTAAGTATCGAACCCATCGTGGTACCTTCTGCTTGGGCCAAGGCGGCCTTAATAGCAACGCCTATCGGCGCCGACTCGCCAGCAAGCAACTTGTAATCTACAAGGCCCACCATGATCCCGGCCACCAGGATATATAGAACGGTGCAGATTGCGAGGCTGCCGATGATGCCGATCGGCATATCACGCTGCGGATTCTTGGCTTCCTGAGCGGCAGTTGAGACCGCATCAAAACCTATATAAGCAAAAAAGATGACCGCCGCACCCGTAACGACACCACTAAAGCCAAACGGCATGAATTCAGCACACCCTGGTATCTCAGAGGAACATCCGATACCAAGGTTGCTCGGATTTACATACCCGATGCCGGCAACGATGAATAATACGACAACCAGAATCTTGACCATGACAATGATGCTGTTAAAGCTGGCCGATTCTTTTATTCCCCTAATCAGTAGGAACGTAACGGCAACCGCTATTAGAGCCGCTGGGAGATTAAAGATGGATGTTACTTTACTTCCATCCAGCATCGTCACCGAGGTGCCAGGCGGCAGCGCTGAAGGCTGCCGGAAACTGAATATTGAATTCAGCGAGCAGCTTAATCAGGTACCCTGACCAGCCGACAGCAACCGTCGCCGCCCCGAATGCATATTCGAGGATCAGGTCCCAGCCGATTATCCACGCGACGAACTCGCCGAGCGTCCCGTAGCCGTAGGCGTAGGCGGAGCCTGAGATCGGAACGCTGGCCGCAAATTCCGAATAGCAAAGAGCGGCAAAGGCGCTGACGATACCGGCGATGACCATCGAGATGATCACGGCGGGACCAGCCTTATCTCCCGCAGCCTGACCTGTTAGCACGAAGATACCGGTACCGATAATGGCACCAATACCGAGCATTGTAAGATCAAGCCCGGTTAGGGTTTTCTTGAGCGTGTGTGTGCCGGTTTCCTCGGCCTCGGCGATGATCGCGGAAATTGGTTTAGTCGCGAAAAGTGACATCAAAACCTCCTACAAAGTGAAATATCATGATTGCCCAGCTTCATACTTTTTAGCGGACAAGCTTCTCCAAATAAAGTAAACCGGCACACCGGTGAGAACTATCAACAGGCCCGGCCATGTTGCGGTCGTCTGATAAACAAAGAGAACGACGAGAATTACGGATGCTCCGATGACGTACAAAGCCGGAACGATCGGGTATCCAAATGCTTTATACGGACGTTCGGCATCAGGTTGTTTCGCCCGAAGCACGAAAATTCCGATTATCGTCAGAATATAAAAGATCAGCGCGGCTGAAATTACGTATGTCAGCAGATCACCGTAAAGATTGCCGTATGATATTTTTCCGTCCGCGGCAGTTTTTACCGTCTTTGGCAAAACATAAAATGCGGCCCAGATGCCCTGAATGACCAAACCCCACGCCGGAACGTGATTCGTATTCAACTCGCCGGCTGATTTGAAGAACAAGCCGTCCTTTGCCATTGCGTAATACGCACGGGCACCGGCGAGGATCAGTCCGTTATTACATCCAAATGTCGAAATAATGATCGCGACCGCCATGATCACGGCACCGGCTCCCGGAAAGATCACGTCGGCCGTCGCCGTTGCAACACGGTCGGATGCGACGTTTTGTATCGCTTCGAACTTAAGTGTGACCAGATAGGCGATATTTGCGAGTAGATAAAGCGTGATAACCAAGCCTGTTCCGAGTGCCAGCGAGAGCGGAATGTTGCGCTTGGGGTCCTTGACCTCACCGGCGGTAAAAGTAATGTTATTCCACGCATCGGCCGAAAACAGCGAATTGGTTTGTGCCACACAAATACCGACAAACAATCCAAACACGACAGCCGCCGTCAAGCCTCCGCCGACATCTTGCAAAGTTCCGCGGACCGTCCACAGATCGCCAAAATTCGCCGCAGCGATTTCAGGATACGAGTACAGCCCGACGACGAGGCCGAGCACGATCAACGATATAAGCGACCCCGTTTTGGCGAATGTAAATGTATTCTGGATCAGTTTGCCGAGCTTGATGCCCCGCGTGTTCATCCACGTCAGCAGGGCGATCATCATAATGCCGACGATCTGCGCGGTCGAAAGTGAGAATGCGTAGCTCGATGAGCCGAGCCGAATCGGCTCAATCAGATAGTTCGATTCGGAAACCTGTGGAAACAGTACCCCGATAAAACGCCCGAAGCCGACAGCAACAGCGGCTATCGTTGCCGTTTGGATGACAAGGAAAAGCGTCCAGCCATAGAGAAAGCCCCAAAAAGGCGAATATGCTTCGCGAAGATATACGTATTGCCCGCCGGCCTTAGGCATCATCGCGGCAAGCTCGCCGTAGCTAAGCGCGCCGATCATCGTCAAAAGCCCGGTGATAATCCAGACTACGAGCAACCAACCCGGCGAACCGACCTGCCGCGAAATATCAGCCGAAACGATGAAAATTCCCGAACCGATCATCGATCCGGCAACGATCATCGTCGAATCGAGCAGCCCGAGCCCGCGAATAAAACCTTCAGATTTTTGTTCCGTTTCAGCAACGTCAGTTGCCATAAGCTTCCTCGTTTGAATAAAGAAATGTGCTTTTCTTGGTAACCAAAACCGCCTTTGGAGAGCGAAAACCTTTAGTTCTAAGACGTTGGCGAGAAATTCGTAGATGTTATTATACTTTTATTACTAAAACTGTCGAGTGTTTATTTAACTTTTCCGTAATTCGCACGTTTCTGGAGGACAAATGGCTGAACCGCAGAAGGGCCTAGGCGACATGCCCGCCGAAGATTTCAGGCGTCACGGCTACGCAATCATAGATTTTATAGCCGACTATTTTGAGCGAATCGAGGAGTTTCCGGTTCTGTCGCAGATCGAGCCTGATTCGCTCAAAAACAGCCTGCCGCGCTCCGCTCCCGAACAAGGCGAGGATTTCGGTGACATCTTTGCCGATGTGGAAAAACTCATTTTGCCAGCCGTAACCCATTGGAATCACCCAAGTTTTCACGGGCTTTTTTCAACTTCTACATCATCAGTCGGTGTTTTCGGCGAGATGATCTCCGCAGCATTCGATATGAAGGCGATGCTGTGGCGGACATCGCCCGCGTCAACCGAGCTTGAGGATGTCGTGCTCGATTGGCTGCGGCAGATGATGGACCTGCCCGATATTTTCGAGGGGATTATTTACGACACCGCGTCTGTTTCGACAATGCACGCCATCGCCGCCGCTCGCGACCGGGCAAAATGCAGAAGCCCGCACGTAAGTAAGGGCGTAACATCCGACGTGGCCACTCGAGCTGATCTTGATATCCGACAAAAAGGTCTTAGTGGCCGCGACGACGTGCCGCTGATGCGTGTGTATGCGTCGGAGCATGTTCACTCGTCTATCGACAAAGCTCTGATCATGCTCGGCCTCGGCCTCAAATCTTTGCGAAAGATCGAGTGCAACGAACGCTTCGAGATGCCGCCCGACAAACTCGCCGAGGCTATCGAGGAAGACATCGCCGCAGGCTATTTACCGATCTGCGTGATTCCAACCATCGGAACAACTTCGACTTCGAGCGTCGATCCGGTCAATGCCGTCGCCGATATTTGCGAAAAATACGGCCTCTGGCTGCACGTCGATACGGCTTATGCCGGTTCGACGGCAATCGTGCCCGAGTTTCGTGAGTATTTCAAAGGCTGCGAGCGGGCCGATTCTATAGTGGTTAATCCGCACAAATGGCTGTTTACACCGTTTGATCTGTCGGTGCTTTATTGCAAGGATTTGAATGTGCTCAAACAGGCGTTCTCGCTCGTCGCGGAATATCTGAAGACGAGCGATGAAAGCACCGTCAAAAACGGAATGGATTACGGCATCCAGCTTGGACGGCGGTTTAGAGCGTTGAAGCTGTGGTTCGTCATCCGCTATTTCGGGCGTGAAGGACTGATCGCACGACTGCGTGAGCATTGCCGCCTCGCCCGTCTCTTCGCCTCATGGGTCGAGGAATCGCCCGATTTCGAGATGATGGCACCCGTGCCGTTCGCTCTTGTATGCTTCCGTGCGTGTCCGCATGTCATCAGCCCGCGTGTCCGTAGCCCGCGTGTCCGTAGCCCGCACGTAAGTAAGGGCTCCGCTAGCGACGACGACCTCGATACTCTCAACGAACGCATCATGAACTCGATCAACGCCTCAGGCGACGCTTACCTCTCGCACACCAAGCTCAACGGCAAATTCACGCTCCGCCTCTCCGTCGGCAGCATTCGCGTCGAAGAGCGACATTTACAAAAGGTCTGGGACCTGCTCAATGCAAAGCTCTGAATCTCGTCGCGACCTGTTTTTTAACAATTCGAGGCGTAGGATTTAGGAAGGTTGCGGTCCGGTGCCGCGTTGTTTAAAGTGTGGGTGTTGCGTTCTGTGCACATTTTTTACGTAACTTATGGCAGTCGAACCGATTCCAATCGAACAAAGATCAGCTTCACTCAAATCGTTTCTCAACGAGATGATGCATGAAGTTCACAGACTCCGAAGCACCCAGCTTACCGAGATTTCGACCTATCCTTTGACGCTCTATACACTTCTTTATCCATGGCTTATTGCTGACGAATACAAGACCGATGATACCGAAGCGACGAAAAACATCATCATCAATACTGGAGTAGATGGGGAAGCTCTCAAAGGAAGACTCGAAGCCATTCTAGCGGAAGACCAACACTTGACCGAATGCTCGGGTAATACGCTTACATTCACGCGAATTCTGGACTCTCTCATTATCGGCGTCTTAGATGATGACGGCGAACCGCTCAGTAACGAGGCATTCGACGCTAGATTCGATTACGCAGCATCGAATCTCTACGCAGAACCATTCAAAGTTCTCACGTTCTCCCATATCTTCAACTTCTCTGCTTACTCAGATCAACTTGATTTTGGGTCGATACACCTACGAAAGTTATCGCCCCAGGATATCCCGCTATTGTTTGGAGAAACCGGCCAGATCTCACTGATGCATATGCCGCAATCTGGGGAATACTTTGTGGTTACTGAGGGCGACGGAATAATCGACAATGATTTGCTTTGGATGAAGGATGCTCACGACACTGCGGGCGAACTTGTAAGAGTTTTCCAGTACTACAAGGATGGAGTCGTGCATTTGAATTACACCGCAAACTTTTTCCGGCCATACTGGCTCAATAATTACCGAAAGTACGGAAAACTATATTGGGGAGAAAACCGACGGCTAGCTTATCAGAATGGCGAAAAGCTGTTTGACATCAATGAAACCGAACACGAAGAGCTTCGCACCTGGTGGAAACTATTTACCGAGCCAGATATACAGGAGAAATTTGGAGAAGAAAGGAATAAGTTAGGGAAAACAATTGACCTTGCCGGTAGCTATTACGAATCAAGTCACACACACACGGAACCAACCCGACAGTTGATAGACCTCTCAATTGCGCTCGAGGCAGGTTTCTCACCGCATAATGAAGGCGAAATCTCTTTTCAGCTTTCTCAGCTGGCGGCTGAGTTCGT
Organism: Blastocatellia bacterium; assembly: GCA_963765045.1. Classification (GTDB taxonomy): domain Bacteria; phylum Acidobacteriota; class Blastocatellia; order Pyrinomonadales; family Pyrinomonadaceae; genus OLB17. Next base: position 6,218 of record CAVXVF010000014.1, read on the forward strand.
CGGTGCAGATGTGGATGAGAAAAAGGAGATTTTTGATTTTGTGAGAGTGATGTACAAAAAACGTAGTGAACTCTTACACGGCAGTACGAAATCCTATGAAGACGACTTTATTGAAACGGAACAATTAGAGCGACTCAGTTCTATCATGCGACGGGGACTTCTGAAACTTGTGGCACTCTACGTTGATGGAGCAGAAAGCCATAAGGCGGTAATTACAGAGATTAGAGCTGGGTTATTCGATCCGGCCGTTCGAAACGTTTTAAGTGAAAGGGCTGATATTGGTCGAATAATTCGAAGCCGGCTGCGGCACAAAACCTCGATAGATCAATAGTTAACAGGGAAAAGGGAAAAGTGAATAGTTAATAGTTAATAGTGAATTGCGCGGGCGTGCAGCATTTGGACTCGCACTTGCAACATTTCGGCTCACGCATGCAAGATTTGGGCGTCGCCATGTAGCCATGTGCCATAACACCTGAAGGTGATCAGGTATGCTAAGGCAACGGATCGGTCCTCCTGGAACTCGATGTAATCGCTCTTCATGTTTGTTAACTCCATTCTGGCTCAACTCGCCCTTACTCCCGTGCGGGCTACGGACACGGTCCGGCCTACGCCGTCCGGTCGACTTCGTCCCAGATGCGATGGCTGTGCGTTTCTTTTAAGAATATCGATCCCACGACGAGAGTGATGCCCGCGACGATCATCGGGTAATAAAGCCCGGCGTAGATGTTGCCGGTTTGGGCGATGATCGAAACGCCGATGAGCGGTAGCAGGCCGCCGAAGACACCGTTGCCGATGTGATAGGGCAAGGACAGCGCGGTGTAGCGTATCTTTGCCGGGAAAGCCTCGACAAGATAAGCGGCGATCGGGCCGTAGACCATCGTTACCCAAACTACCTGGATAAAGATCAGCAATATCAAAAGCCACGCGGTCCGCTTAGAAACGAGATCGCCGAACGATGTGTACGGCAAAACTTTTGGTGATGTAACTAGGGCTCCGCTTTCGTTCATTGATTGCGGCGTGAGCTTGATCGCACCAACGGAATCCTTCTGCGAAGTTGCGGTGACAACGTTATTTCCGGCAACCGACTGCATCGCTTTGTATATCGGCAGATACGTGAGCAATGCGAGCAGACATCCCGCCATGATTATCCATTTTCGCCCAAGGCGATCGCTCAATGCTCCAAAAACAATGAATAGTGGCATGCCGATCAAAAGAGCTATTGCGACTATATATTTCGCGGATGTCTGGTCAACGTTAAGTATCGATTCGAGATAAAACAGCGCGTAGAACTGGCCTGTGTACCAAACGACGCCCTGCCCAGCGGTCGCGCCCAAGAGCGAGATCAGAACGATCTTCAGGTTCGCCCATTTCGTAAATGCTTCGATCAAAGGATTTGCAGATGTCATTCCGCTGCTCTTGATGTGCTGAAAGATCGGCGATTCCTTCATTCGCAGACGTATGTAGAGGGAAATTCCGACCAGAAAGATAGAGATCAGGAACGGAATTCGCCAGCCGCCTATGCCGTCGGCCTTGCCGCCGAACTGCTCTGCGCTCATCGTGTTTTGGACAATCAGAATTACCGCCAGCGAAAGGAAAAGGCCTAGCGTCGCCGTGATCTGGATGAACGAAGTGTAAAATCCGCGGCGATTGTCCGGCACGTGCTCGGCCACATAAACCGCAGCACCGCCGTACTCACCGCCGAGGGCCAAGCCTTGTAGGACCCTAATGAGCAGCAAAATTATCGGAGCGGCTATCCCGATCTGAGCATAGGTCGGCAAAATACCGATCACCGCGGTCGCCCCGCCCATAATCAAAAGGGTGACGAGAAATGCGTATTTGCGGCCGACAACGTCGCCGATGCGGCCGAAAAACAAAGCACCGAATGGCCGCACGACGAATCCGACTGCGAAGGTCGCGAGATAGGCTATATAGGCAAACGTTTGATTCTCAGGCGGATAGAACAGTGGCGCGATGACGGTCGCAAGGCTGCCGAAGATGTAGAAATCGTACCACTCGATCATTGTTCCAACCGATGATGCGCCGATCACTTGCCATATCTTCGTTTTCGAAACCTGTTCGTTATAAAACGCACCGAGATCCTTTGCGGATTCTGCCATTTAGAATGTTCTCCTGAATGTTTGCTGAAAGGATTTTCACTCAAAGACGAAAGGAACGCAACAGGCAGAACCGCTCGCGTAAGCGGGTGGCATCGAGCCAGCGTTAAATCGGCAGTCTTTACTAATGTTTATTAACACCAAGCGCGTACCACCTGCTTACGCAGGCGGTTCTGCCTTATGCTATCGTGTCAGGAATGAAGTTTGTCAAAGAAAGTGTGATCCATGCTTCGCCCGAACGCGTATTTGCGTTTCATGAGCTGCCGGATGCTTTTGAACGCCTGATCCCGCCATGGGAAAACGCACGGATCATTCAAAAGGCCGATATTTCCAAGGTCGGATCACGTGCGATCATCGAGCAGACGATACTTTGGTTCATTAAGTCCAAATGGATCGCCGAACACACGGTATACGATCCGCCGCATTTATTCGAGGACGTGCAGATATCCGGCCCGTTCCGGAGCTGGCGGCACCGGCACATTGTCGAACCTCATCCCGACGGAGCACTCTTACGCGACGAGATCGAGTACGAAATGCCGATCCCGATATTCGGCCCCATGGCCGCACCGTTGGCTGTCACGCCAAAACTTGAGAAAATGTTCGAGTATCGCCACAAAGTTACTAAAGACTGGTGCGAAGAGAGTCTATAGAGTTTGCAGAGTTCATTGAGTTTGGAGAGTTATGAAACTCCCAACTCTACGAACTCCATCAACTCTATAAACTCTAAGAACTCTATGATCACCCATATCGTTTGCTGGAAATATAAACCCGAAACCTCGCATGAGCAGCGGGCCGACCACATCGCAAAGCTCCGAGCTTTGCCGGATATTATTCCGAATATCGAAAGTTTTTCGGTCGGAGCGGACATTCTGCATCTGGAGCGTTCGTTCGATACAGGTTTGGTCGCCGTCTATCCGGCCATGGCGGCGTTGGATGCTTACACTGTTCATCCGTTACACCAGGAAGTCGCGGCTCTCGGCAAGCAAATCGCGGAGAAGGTTGTGTCGGTGGATTTTGAATCCGTTTAGATCACACGTTGGATGTTACGCCCTTACTAACGTGCGGGCTTCTCCACTTAGTAGCCATGAAAAAAACGCTGAAGCGAATTTTCATTATCTTGCTCGCCATTTTGGTGGCGGTACAGGCTCCCTTTATCTACAGGCGTTACAAGGTTGGGAAACTTGCTGAAAAGATCATAACGCTAAATGCGGAACGGACCGAGCGGACCAACGACAGGTTCAATGAATACAAAGGGATAATCCACGCTCACACAAATCTTGGCGGGCACAGCACTGGCGGATTTGACGAGTTGATCGCCGCCGCAAATGCGAACGATCTGGATTTCGTGCTGATGACGGAGCATTATTCGGACGCTTATGACACATCGGCTCTGACATTGAACGGCGTTTACGGTAAAACGCTTTTCGTCGGCGGAAATGAGATCGACACGTCCGACTCCGACCGCTTTTTGATGATACCCGGCAGCGGTGATGCGGCCGGTTTGCGAAAGGTCCCGACAGCGGCGGTAATCGAAAAGCTGCATTCAGAAAACCGTCTGGCACTCGTTACATATCCGGAAAAGCTAAAGTCATGGGATTCCAACTTCGACGGCATCGAGGTGTTCAGCCTCCACACCAACGCCAAGAAAATGAACCCGTTCACGGCCCTGTTTGACGGCATCTGGTCCTATCCGGCTTATCCGGAGCTAATGCTCGCCTCGTATTTCAAACGGCCGGATGAGAATCTGCAAAAGTTTGACGAGATCACCACGAAACGCAAGATCAGCCTTTTTGCCGGAACGGACGCACATTCAAATATTGGCTTTCACCTGTTTGGTGATGATGCGGGGCACA
>CAVXVF010000015.1:0-5143 GCA_963765045.1 Blastocatellia bacterium
CGAGAGTCGGACTTCCGCGTTCAGTCACCCGCTACCGCAGGCGGTTCTGACCCGTTGATTTTCAGATGGGTTCGTGCTTCCCAGAGTTCCGGGAAGAATTTTTTGTTAAAGTCGTCATCAGATAACCGACGCCTTCCGAACCGCCCGTGCCGCGTTTCATTCCGAGCATTCGTTCGACCATCAAAATATGGTTGTATCGCCACGATATAATCAACTCGTCGTGTTCTATCAGCAGATCCTGCATGTTGTAGAGTTCAGCATATTTCTCTGGGTGAGTGAGAATTTCAACCGTCGCATTAACCCGATTTTCATGAGTTTCCGCGACAAGGTCGTTGCTGCTGACAAACGCCCAAAACGCATCCGCCAGCGACGGAGCATTAAATCGCTCGGTTAGTCTGGCAAAGGCAAATTCGTCATCCTTAAATGTGTTGAGGATTTTCTCGTCTTTTGCCCCCGACACGAATTCCAACTCACGAAACTGCATCGATTGAAAGCCGCTTGCCGGATTTAGTTTGTCGCGAAATTCAAGAAAACCTATCGGTGCCATCGATTCAAGCAGATGGATCTGAGTCACGAGAATTTTTTCTATCGATACCACGCTCCGCAGCGAGTGGTTTGCGCGAAACAATCGCCCTTCTTTTATCCATTCGAGAGTGGCGTCGATCTCATGAAGGATTTGCTTGAACCACAGCTCGTAGGTCTGATGGATGATTATAAAAAGCAGCTCGTCATGGCTAGGTGGATCAGAGAGCGTTTCCTGAAGCCTGATCAGTTCGGGAACTTTGAGATATTTATTGTATGAAAGAAGGGTGTTTTTCCCGTATTCTTCGGCCATTAAAAAAATCCTGAAAATAATCTTAAATTACGCCTAATCATCGTTCATCACGCTATTTAAGTCAATTTTTGCTGTATTTTAGCCTTAATATGAGAAAGTTCTTGACAGAAGCATAAAATGGCGTTAAATTTTCATTCGTCAATCAATAATCAAGTAACAGGCTCTGAAAATCTTGAAGTTTAAGATTTAATATTTGTTTGGAAATGTCCGTATCCAAATTAGATTTTAGACTGCGCACGACAATGCTATCTCATTGCATTGATCGAGCGTAGTTTTTTTGTGCTCTCATAGAGAACATTTTTGGTAGAAAATTGTTAATTTTTGAAGTTTGCAGGAGGAATTAAGGAAAATGTCTAAAGCAGTAGGAATGGTTAAGTGGTTCAATAATGCAAAGGGTTATGGTTTTATCGAACAACCCGGAGAACAGGATATTTTCGTACATTACAGTGCGATCACCGGCGAAGGTTATAAGACGCTCATCCAGGGCCAGGAAGTCGAATATGAGGTAACCAATGGTCCGAAGGGACCACAGGCAGAGAACGTAATGAAAGTTGCGGAAGTGTGAGACTAGAGTTTGCGAAACATTTTCCTGAATGCTTTGCAACACTACGACAAATATTAATGAGAAGCGGATCGGTGATTGCCGGTCCGCTTTTTGCTTTAGATAAGCTCTTCGCCCTTGGCCCGCAGCGTTCTTCTCCACAATTCACGATAGGATGTGAAACGCGAGATCAAAGCATTCAATTGATAGCGCTGCGCGTATGACATGCTTCTATTATCTGAAATACGCTTGATGTAAGATTCAAGCCGCGCGCGAGCTTCCAGCGGCGGACGCTTCGAAGTGCCGTTGAAGTAGATGTCAAAATCTATCTTCAGCTTGCGTATATCGTCTTCAAGGCGAACAAGCTGTTTGTCAAAGCTGGCGGCTTCTTCAATACGACTTGTAGTATTTCTGTATAATTTATTTCCGATTGCTGCCATGATTTTGGGGGATGAATTTTGTGGGAGTAGGGGAAACCCTATCAAGTTACAAATTTCTATTAGGGTTTTGATTCCAGAGTTTGGCGATATTTAGGTAAAATAAAACGATGGATAATACAGTCTTGGAAGGAAAAGCGTCAGTTTTTGGACTGCTGCCGTCTATAGATGAATTGCTTTCAACCAAGGCCGTGATCGCTATGATCGCGGAACTTGGCCGAACACGAACTTTATTTCTTACCCGGCAAGCCTTGGATTCAATCCGCGGAGATATGCGGGAAAACTCTGAACCGCCGTTTAATCGACTCGAAGAATTGACCCGCGAGATACTTCTGGAAGAAGCGATCAGAAGGCTCAAGGACGCTATGCGGACGGAACGAACATCGGGGCTTCGCCGTGTAATTAATGCTACTGGTGTTGTCATACACACAAATCTCGGCCGCGCACCGCTTTCCGACAATGCGAAGCGGGCGATTGCCGAAGCCGCTGGTTATTGCACGCTCGAATACGATATCGAAACCGGCAAACGCGGACCACGCGGACGTAAAACAGAGCAGCTTCTGATCGAATTAACCGGCGCCGAAGATGTGTTGATCGTCAACAACTGCGCGGCGGCGGCGTTTTTTGTGCTGACCGCGTTTGCGAGTGGCGGCGAGGTCGTGATCTCTCGCGGCGAACTTGTCGAGATCGGCGGTGACTTTCGTGTGCCCGACGTGCTTACGCAATCGGGCGCGTTCGTTGCGCGAAGTCGGCACGACAAACCGCACAAAACTCGCCGATTACGAAAAAGCCATCAGCGCAAATACGCGGATGATCTTGCGCGTTCATCCGTCGAATTATCGTATTGTCGGTTTTACAACCATGCCAACGGCCGCCGAGCTTTCCGCTCTCGCGAAAAAACACGATCTTATCTTTTACGAAGACATCGGCTCAGGCGCTGCTTCGAGATCTTTCGCCGATCGGCATCGCTGGCGAACCTATCGTTGCCGATTCGATTCGTTCGGGCGTCGATATCGTGACATTCAGCGGCGACAAACTTCTCGGCGGGCCGCAGGCCGGAATCATCGCTGGGAAAAGTGATTTGATAAGTAAATTGCGTCATCATCCGCTGTATCGAGCACTGCGTGTCGATAAAATTACGTACGCCGTACTCGAAGCGACGCTCGAAATTCACCGTCGCGGCAATGCGTTGAATAAAATCCCAACTCTGAAGATGTTGTCGATGAGCAAAGAGCAGATCGCGACACGAGTGACGCAGTTCGTCGAAAAGCTCAGCGACAAACTCGGTGAGAAAAGTGATTTGAAATTTGAAATCATTGACGGTGACTCTGCAACCGGCGGCGGCGCTGCGCCGGACGCAAAGCTTGAAACAAAACTAATCGCTCTAACTCACAAAACTCTCTCCGCCGTTCGTATCGAACACGCTCTTCGCTTTGCCGCAACACCCGTCATCACTCGCATTGTCGATGACCGCGTGCTGATCGACCTGCGAACTGTTTCGGAGACTGATGAATCAGAACTCCCGGGCATTCTGGCAAAGCTATCGGGACAACACACAGATTTTGGTAGTTATGCCGAACAGAACTCTTCCGCAACTTGAAGTTGCCAACAACACTAATCACTCGCTGCACGTCGTCATTCTAGGTGCGGGGGCGAGCCTTGCTGCCTGCCCGAATGGAGATGCTTTCGGTCGGCGTCTGCCGCTGATGTGTAACCTCGTTGAGGCGGTGGGTCTCGGCCATCTACTAAAATCTCACGGAGTAAACGACGGCTTTGACGACTTTGAGGCTTTATATGATCGCCTCTCATCTGACAGTCGGTACTCATCATTGCTAAGTAAAGTCGAACAGGGAGTACACAACTACTTCTCGGAAATGCGCCTTCCTCCAGAAGTTACCATATACGACAAGATTCTACTGTCGCTAAGGAGCAAGGATGTCATTGCCACTTTCAATTGGGATCCATTCCTGGGAGAGGCTATAAAGAGAAATCGAGATATTAGTGATCTTCCGCGCATACTGTTTTTGCACGGTAACGTGGATGTCGGTGTCTGCATAGAACATAGATTGAAAGGTTTCCTAGAGCATACCTGCAACGTCTGTAAGCGGCCGCTTTCGCCAACACCGCTACTGTTCCCAGTGAAACAAAAGAACTATGCGAGTAGCCCCTTCATTAGTGCCGAATGGGAAGAGTTGAAGTCGTACATGGAGTATGCGTATGTTGTCACCGTATTTGGGTATAGCGCACCAGTTGCAGATCAAGAGGCGAAGAAGCTATTGCTCGATGCTTGGCAGAATAACTCGACTAAAGAGCTTGCTGAGATCGAAATTATTGACATAAGGCCCCGGGACGAAATCACTAGGAATTGGTCACCGTTCCTTGTTCGGCAACACTACAGCGTGTTTGACGACGTAAATAAATCTCTCTCATTCACGCACGTACGACGCAGTTGCGAGGCATTTGCTATGGCTACATTGCAGCAGCATCCGTGGAAGGAAAATCGATACCCCGCAGCCCAGGACCTCAGGGAAATAAAGAAATGGATGCAGCCTCTTTTAGACGAAGAACGGGCGGGAAACCTCTCAGGCCGTCCATGTAGTTAGCCGACCTTCTGCATGAAATCCTGCATAAAATTTACGAGTGCCTCGACACCTTCTCGTGGGAAAGCATTGTAGATCGATGCGCGAACTCCGCCGACGCTACGGTGACCTTTGAGACCGTCCAGGCCTAGGGCTGTTGCTTCGGTGCAGAATTTCTTTTCGAGATCTTCGCTCGGCAGACGAAATGTGACGTTCATCAGCGAGCGAGCGTTTCGATCCGCGTGGCCTGTGTAATAACCGTCGCTTGCATCGATCGCGTCGTAAAGAATCGCCGCCTTTTCTTCGTTCAATTTCTCCATCGCCGCGAGACCGCCGTTTTCCCGCAGCCATTCGCAGACGAGGCTTATGATATAAATGCCCCATGTGTTCGGCGTGTTGGGCATCGAAGCGTGTTTCGCGAAATTCCGATAGTCGAGCATTGCGTGTTGGACAGTTGGCGCAATTTCAAGAAAATCATCGCGAATGATCACAAGCGTCACCCCGCTCGAACCGATGTTTTTTTGAGCACCGGCGTAGATTAATGCGTATTTCTCAATATCGATCGGTTTCGAAAGAATATTTGAAGAAGCATCGCAGACAACGGGCTTGCCGAATCCATCGAGATCATGTTTGAATTCGACACCGTGGATAGTTTCATTTGAAACATAGTGAACGTATCGTGAACCGGGCGTAAACCTTAACTCGTCTTGATCGGGAACTGATTTGAATCCGCCTTCGGCTGATGAAAATA
>CAVXVF010000016.1:0-18156 GCA_963765045.1 Blastocatellia bacterium
CCGAGCACATCGCGTTTTCAAGTAGTTTGGCGGTTGCGTCGGCTTCGGCGGTATCGCACTCGACGATTATCTCGTCGTGAACGATGTTTACCAATTTAGCCGAGGTTGCCGCTCATTTGGTTGTGTAGCAGATGAAGAGCACGTTTTAGAATGTCCGCAGAAGTGCCCTGGATTGGCATGTTTATGCCGTAGCGTTTGGATGATGCGACTTGTTGGCGGTCGCTTTCGTCGAAACGCAGCCGAAGCATTCTGCCCGAAGCTGTACGAACATTTCGCTCCTCGACGGTACGCTGCCGGAATCGCGCAAATAAGCATCAGGCCGGCGGAACGTGCCGAAATATTTACGCATCGTGTTCTCGGCGTCCATCTGCGAAAGGCCGGTCATCAGCCCAAACCTTAACGCTCCGATGCCGTAAACGATCCCGAAATTCAGACGCTTTGCAAACGAACGCTGCTCGTCCGTCACATCCTCCGGCCTGACGCCAAACACCTGCGATGCAGCAGAGGCATGGAAATCCTGGCCGGAAACAAAGGCCTTGATAAAGTTTTCATCATCGGAAAACTCCGCCAAAATTCGCAGCTCGATCTGCGAATAATCGGCGATAACGAGCTTTTTGCCTTCTGGTGCGATGAAACAACGCCTGTATTCCTGGCCGTGCGGATTTGCTGCAGGTTCGGATTCGAGCACGAAAATCGCCCGGTCGGAGCACCAATCTGGCGGAAATCGGCGTGGATGCGGCCGGTTTGAGGCTCGATGAATTCGAGAATATTTTCGCCAAAACTGGTCAACGATTTTGCAACACCACGATATTCAAGCAGCTTTGCGACCACCGGATATTCTGCCGCCAGCGGCTGAAGCTGCCAGCCGCGTGTCGTTTCTGGAACCGGCACGCCAAGATTTACCAAAGCGTCGGTGACCTGAGCCTGCGAGTCGAGGTTGATCTCCGAACGGCCAAAAAGCGAAGCCTGTGCGACTCCCGACGAAAGCATTTCCTGAAGCTCATCGGCGGCCTTTGCCTGTGCGACCTTCACTTTTTCAAGCTGTTCGCGCCATCGCGATTCGTCGAGATAGAAGCCGTTAAGCTCCATTTCGGCTATCGGCATCAGGCATTCGAATTCAAGTTTTGCGACATCGTTAAGTTTGTCATTCGCAAGCCTTTCCGCCATCTGGTCGCGAAGCTTGAGCATAACCTGCGCGTCGCGGGCGGCGTATTGAAGCTGAGACTGCGAGAGATCATCTGCATTCCAGTCGCTTACCTGTTCCGATTTGTCCAGCTCGACGCCCGTAAAATATTGGGCCACATCAGCCAACGAGTGCCGCCGGTCGTTATCGCCCGCCGCGATCAACTGGCTTGCGAGATAAGTATCGAAGACATTATGGATCTCGCAACCCAAATGATGCCGCACCCATTTCATGTCAAACTTCGCGTTGTGAGCCGTCTTCGATATCGAGGCGTCCGCAAGCAGATCACGCAGCGGAGTTAAAGCTAGGATTCTCACGCTGGTCGGCAAACCGCTTTATATCGAAAACAAACGTATCCCGGCCCGTGCTCAATTGCACAAGTCGCAGTTTTCCTTTGTATGGATCCAATTCCGTCGTCTCGGTATCAAACCCAAGCTGGCTGGTGCGCCGCAGTTCCTCAACAGCTTTTTTCACGCCTTCAGCGTCAGTTATATACTGAAAATAAATATCCAAGCTTCTTTCAGGTGTCATCGTGGAAACGATTATACCACCGAACGAGCTTGCCTCTGACATTGGCTATTAGTTCGCTTTGGCAATCTGCGTTCTGAAATCGCCAAAGTCTTTCCAGATACGGTTCTTTATTGCATCCGTAACGATTGAAACGATCGGCGTCTCGATATCTTCTTCCGAAAATACGCGCACTTCCATCTTGGTGCAGCGGCCAGGGGCGAAAATATCATACGGGTACGTGTAAACTCCCGCGTAAGTGAAGCGTTTCTTTGTTTTGTAATAGCTTTGCAGATCGCGTTCGATCTCAGTTTTGTTGCGCCTGAGCGGCGTTATTACGCGTCCATCGCAAATCAGCGCCATTTGCGAGAAATCGGCCCTGTAACTAAGATCGAGCGGCGTGGAGATACCGACAGTCATAGTCGTTATCGCGCTCAGAGCCATGGATTTGCCAGTGGCCCTCGTTTCGGGAAGAGCGAGGATATCGACAACCGGCATAAGCTCGCCGGCGTATTCGCTCCAGACGCTCAGATCGCGAAACATGTCTGCTGCGTCGAGTTTGCCCTTATCCTTGTTACGCTTTTCGCGTATCTTTATCGACTCGATCCGGTCTTTCTCGATCATGTAGAATTTGTAAACGGGCGTCATGTATCTTACCTGGTAATTCTTTACGTCGGAGACATACTCCTTTGACGAAAACTGCGGCGACTTAACGGCAGTCTTTATTGTCTCGACAGGAAAAATTCCTTCCGGTATATTCGGCATGAGCTCGCCGGAAGGCGTGCCCTTTGTCGCTGCAAGTGCTCGTGCCTTTGCTACCACGTCCGCGGTTTCCTCGATACGCACGATACCCGCCAGACCCGAATCGCCCTTTTCCTTTCTATCCTTCACCTTAAATGTCGTCAGGCCGACAACCTCGCCAACCGAGTTGAACAAAGGCCCGCCGGCATTTCCGGGGCTGAAATTGATGTCCGAGATAATGGCCCGCTCCTCTACCTTGCTGACGATGCCCGTACTAAGAATTTTTTCCTGATTGGCCGGACTACCGATGGTAAAAACCTGCTCGCCCACAAAAACCGTTGGCTCTGCAGCATTTATTGCCGCAAATTTCAGCACCTTGCTGTTTGCGAATGAGCTCAAGTTTATCTGCAATACAGCCAGATCGCGCTCGACGTCTCTTGCGAGTATGCGGGCCTTTACGGCTGTCTGCTTGTCGAATCTAACGCGTATCTCATTCGATTCGTTGATAACGTGGTTATTGGTCAGCACTAGGCCTTTTTCATCGAAAATAAAACCCGTGCCGGTTTGCAGCTCGCCCTCGATCGTGACGACGCCGTCGCGAAGCGTCCTAAAAAGCTCAGCCGCCTCGCTTATACGCCTTCGCGACGAACTCGAGTCTAAAGTTCCGCCCGAGATTTTTGCATTGTCATTGCTGAGTTCTACGCTCGTATCCTTACCAGCCTCGACCTTAAATGCATATTCCCAGCTAAAAGACCTGTCCTCCAAAGTAACCTCTTTTTCCGAAACGACCGTGTAATCTCCTGGAGCCAGCGAAATCGTCGCCAAACCGTCAAACGACGTAGAAACCTTTCGTTCTACAAAGGCTGGGATCGTTTGCCTTGCGAACAATCAGGACAAATTTCGGCACATTTTTCAGATTTAAGCCCTTATCAACGACCGCGACTTTAAGACTGACATTATCGCGAGACTGCGAGTAGGCCGTCGCTACGCACAAAATCGCAACTGCCAGCAGAAGGACATATTTCGTCTTCATAGATAAAACTCCAGGTTTTTTTCTTTTAAACGGGATGTGGGCAAGAGAAGCGATAAACAAACTTGTTTGCCAACACAAGCTTACAATATTCAAGCAGTTTTAACAATATAATTGGTCAAAATTCGTTGAGAAGCAGTCTGAATAATTACACTATTGATAATTAACGATTTCCCATTTGCCGAAATTCGTTTATACTGTTTGAGGTTTGCCAAAGGTTTAAATAACTCTAAGCGAGAAGCAAACTTTTAGGATTTTACGACAGCCCGGTATGTCCGGTACACAGATTTTATAGGGTCGAGCACGGTTTCCGTCGGAAATGGGTGCTCCCTGAAATGTAAAAAGCTCAGCAGCTTTTTAAGAATTAGAGATTCCCGCGTGACAACATTCAAAGTCAGTTGTTCTGGATTCAAAGTCCAGATTCAATACCCAAAAATCAAAGCACGCTAAAAATCTGCACTGCCGGTTCAGCCGGTCGATGTCCGTAAAAAATCCGCATAGTTTAACTTCTCAAATTAGATCCTTGGGCTGCTGAAAGTACAACAATTTTAAGGATAAACAATTGAATATGTCGAAAGAAATGATCATTAGCGTCAATGGGCGCGAAAAAAAGATCGCCATTCTGGATAACGGGAAAGTCACTGAATTTTATATCGAGCGGGGCGAAGAAAATTCCGGTATCGCCGGGAATATTTACAAAGGACGCGTGCAGAGGGTTTTGCCAGGAATGCAGTCGGCGTTCGTCTCGATAGGCCTCGAACGCGATGCGTTCCTCTACGTTTCGGACTTCTTCGATGAAGAAGAAGAGATCGAACGCATAGTGATGGAGAAATCCAAAAAGGTGACACCTGAAGAGGCAAAACGTGAGGCGAACGACCAGATCGATCGTGCCCGCATCGACCGCGAGAAACAAATGGAAGCGGTCCAAAACATTGCAGAACCGATGGAAGATGCAGGCGAGGATAGATCAGCCGCCGAAACAGAAACTCCGGTTGCGGAAAGCGTACAACCAGATGCGGAGCGAAAGGGTGGCCGCGGGCGCGGCAGTCGAAAAGGAAGAGATCAGAGACCGGCAGACAGGCCGCGCGAAGAGCATGCTCCTATTTTTCAGGTCGAAGATTCGGGTTTTGAACGCATTATTGACGACTCGGAAACGGGCGAGATGTTCAAAGACGCCTATATGCAGGAAGCGATCGTCGATCAGGTGCGGGCGGTTGAATTCGATATGGAAAGCACACCCGCCGCCGAGGTCGGTTCGTTGATCGGTGCAGTGGCTGATGTTCCAAGCGGATTCGAACGCATTGCTGACGAAGACGAGGAACCTCAGCCGACGAAGGGCAAGAAAGGCAAGAGCACGGCAAAAAAATCGCCCCAATCAAAGACCAGCAAAGGCCCTGGCAAAGCCGCAAAAGGAACAAGCGGCGATGACACAGCCGAAGCCGATGGAGCAAATCCCGAAAAGCCAAAAGCTTCGAAGAGCAAAAGCCCACGTGGCAAATCAAAGAAAGCCGCTGACAGCGATGTGATCGAAGATTCGGAAGCAAGCGTTAAGGAATCAGGCGATAACGCAGAGATGTCGGTTCGACGCGGCGGACGCGGACGACGACGCGGCGGACGGGCACGCAAGCCTGGCGAAGCCGAGTCAACCACCGAATTAACTGAGCCAGTTGAATTTGAAGACATCGGCAGCATACCTGTTGAAGCTGAATCGGTCGATAGTGAAACACGGGAGCATGTTAAAGCTGATGCGGTTGCTGCGAATGAAAATGGCAATGAAGAGCGTGACGAGCCGGCAGCAGAAGCATCTGAGGCCGTTGCCGCGCCAGCTCCGGCACGTGAACCAAGAGAAGGTCGCGATAATCGTGGCCGTGACAATAATCGCGGGGACTCAAGAAATAGCCGCGACCAGCGACCGCCTCGCGACAATCGCGATCCGAGAGAACGTCCGAAGGCCAATGACGGCAAGCGTTTCGACCGAAATGACCGCAACGATCGCGGCGAGCGACGTGACCGTCCGGCACAGCCGACGATTTCCGATCTGCTTCGCGAAGGACAGGAGATACTGGTTCAGATCGCAAAAGAGCCAATCGCACGTAAAGGTGCGCGAATTACATCGCATATTGCACTGCCTGGACGTTATTTGGTTTACATGCCGACGATCGAACACCTCGGCGTTTCGCGCAAGATCGAATCGGCCAGTGAACGCAGTCGTTTGCGGACGTTGATTCAAAGAATTCGTCAGGACGAAGACATTCCATCAGGTGGATTCATCGTGCGCACAGCCGGTGTTGGAATATCGGAAGAAGATCTTCGTCAGGACGCAAGATATCTTGTCCGGACATGGCAGGATGTCAAGAAAACGACCGAAAAGGCTAAATCACCGGCCCTTGTTCATCAGGATCTGGATATCGTCCAACGCCTTCTGCGCGATCAGATGTCGGATGAATTTACCGCCATCCGCGTGGACAGCGAGGAAGAGTATCTGCGAACGGTGGAATTCGTTAATCGTATTCAGCCACGCATGGTCAATCGCGTAAAGCTTTACACTCGCGATGAGCCGATCCTTGACGCTTACGGCGTTCAGGAAGAGATCGACAAAGCCTTGAAACCGCGTGTTTGGCTAAGATCCGGCGGCTATCTGGTCATCAACCAGACCGAAGCTCTCGTTGCGATCGACGTCAACACAGGCAAATTTGTCGGCAAGGGCAACGCGCGGCTTGAGGACACGATCACGCGTACAAATATGGAAGCGGTCGATGAGATCGCACGCCAGATTCGCCTGCGTGATCTCGGCGGCATCATCGTGCTCGATCTGATCGACATGGAAGATCGGCGAAACCGGAACAAGGTCTCACAGGCTTTGCAGGAAGCCCTGCAATCCGACAAATCGCCGACAAAGGTACTTTCCTTTAACGATTTCGGGTTGATAATCATGACGCGCAAACGCGTCAAGCAATCGCTCGAGCGGACAATGTGCACCGTTTGTGAATACTGCGAAGGCTCAGGCTGGGTCAAATCACCGCAAACCGTTTGCTTTGAGATTCTTACCGAAGCCGCACGGCTCGGCAAACATATGGATGACGTGAAACAGACAACTCTTCGAATTCATCCCGAGGTCGCCAAGGCTTTGAGAGGGCCCGAGAGAGAAGTCCTGAATGAGATCGAGGCCCATTTAGGGAACATCGACCTGACGGCGGACGCAACGATACATCAGGCACAGTTCGATTTCGCGTTTATTTAGAAGTCCGATCGAATTAAAGCAGAATGAGCAGGAAATGGTGATCGCTTCCTGCTCATTTTTTTATAGTTTGAGATCTTTCTTTAATTCTTTCGGGTTTGCGGGCTTGGCGAAGATCGAATCCGGGACGCTTTTGTTAAATTCGATTGATTCGTAGTTTATCCGCGAACTCTGAACGCCGTTCGTAAAGCGGTCGATGATGAAAGGCGATTTGATGCCGTTGAAGTCAAGGAACTGGGCGTAGCGGTCTTCTTCCTTGATTTCTTCGTTATCGGCGTTGAGGCGTTTGTATACGGCTTTTTGCGGAACACCGTCGTCGGCCGCAAATTCGAATTCAACAACGAGGCCGTCTTTGTAGGTCAGTTTTACGACGTCATTACGTTTGCCTAGCGTCGCCGCGCGTTTGCCGACGTAAGAAAGCGTGGCGTCGTTTCGCCAATTGCCGCGTAGAAGATGGTCGAGGCTCACGCGTACTCCGCGTTTGAAATCCTCGACTTGTTTTTCGTCCTGAATCTTGATCAGCTCGGCGTCGCCATCAAAAGTCCAACCGGTGCCGCCTACGTTCGTCTGTACGCTTTTCACGCCGCCGCCTTTGAATTCGGTCCTTTCCTTGTCCGGGAAAACGATTACGTCAATAAACGATTGAAACGAAATGACGGTGCCTTCGCGCATAATGCTGAATTTTCCGCGTCCGATCTGCGTTTTTACTTGGAGATACTTGTCGCCGCCGAGGTTTTGGATTGCTTTTTGGAGGACTGCTTCAGCTTTCTCCTTCAAATCGGGTTTTACACCGTCTTCCTGTGACAAAGCTGAAATACAAAACGCAAAAATTAAAACCATAGGAATGATCGGTTCGAATGGTCGAAATAGGTACGGTCTCATATATAAAGGGCTTCGACGAAATAATATCATCGAAGCCTTTGATGCCATAATTTCCATTTGGGTCTAGTTCAAGCTAAATGCGTCCATGGGTTTGACGACGATCTCACCGTCTTCGGCCTCGACGACGAACCGCATGCCCATCTTCCATTCGTTTGTGATCGGCAATTTCACCTTTTGGTCGATATGTCGTTTAAGGAAACGTGCGCCGTAGGCAGGCGAAAAGCCTTTTTCGGTCAAAAGGTCGAGCGCAGCGTCCGAAACTTCGACCAGCTTGCCCTGCGATTCCATCTTGCGTTTCAATTTGCCAAGATAAATCTTCGCTATATCGCGAACTTCGTCCATCGTCAGCGGCGAGAAGATGATTATCTCGTCAATACGATTACGGAATTCCGGCGTAAAGCGTGTTTCGGCTGCTTTCATCACATCGCCTTTGATTTGGATCACATCGCCAAGCGTTTTTTGCCCGAAACCAAGCGGTTTTTCGTACCGCTTAAAATTCTCCGAGCCGAGATTTGAGGTCATAATGACAATCGCGTCCGATAGGTAAACCCTCTTTCCGCGTCCGTCCGTCAGCCAGCCTTCGTCAAATGCCTGAAGAAAGATATTCATCAGATACGGCGAGGCTTTTTCGACTTCATCCAACAGCAAAACAGTATACGGATTATCGCGAAGCTGTTCTGTAAGAATACCGCCGCGTTCCGAACCGACAATACCGCGCGGCATTCCGATCAGCTTTTCGATGCCGACTGTTCCGTCGCCGTATTCGCTCATGTCTATGCGGACCATCTTATGCTCGTCACCGAACATGAACTCTGCAACCGCCTTTGCAAGCTCAGTTTTGCCAACGCCGGTCGGACCGAGAAACAGCAGAACGCCGTCCGGTGCATAATGATTGTCCTTGAGCGGACCTTTGTTGAGCCGAAGCCTTTCGGCAACAGCACGAACAGCATCTTTTTGTCCGATGACGCGGTTTGCCAGATCGGTTTCCATTGCCGAAAACCTGTCGGACGTATCGCGATAGATCATGTCCTTCGGAATTCGCGATTCCTGCGAGATGACATCGATAATGTGTTCCGGCAGAACAGTTAATCCGGTCGGTTCATTGATCTCAACCTTGACCGAGGCGGTATCGAGCCAGCCGATAGCTTTGTCCGGCAGATGTAAATTACGAATATACTTCGGCGACATTTCCAGAGCAGTATTGATCGCTTCGTCCGATATGGTCACCGAGTAATTCTTTTCAAGCCGCGGCCGCAATCCCATCAGGATCTCCTTTGTTTGATCGATGGTTGGTTCTTCGACAGTAACAAGGCGGAAGCGTCGTGAAAGGGCTTCGTCTTCGGCGATATACTCTTTGTACTCGGTCATCGTCGTCGCACCGATAATGCGAAGTTCGCCGCGGGCCAGGCTCGATTTGAACATGTTCGCAGCGTCGCTTGACGTTCCCATTGCCGCTCCGGCTCCAATAATCGAATGGGCTTCGTCAATGAAAAGAATGATGTGAGTTTTTTCTTTCACCTCGTCGATAATGCCCTTGATTCGTTCCTCGAACATGCCGCGAAGCATCGTGCCGGCGACAAGCCCACCCATCTGAAGCTGAACGATATGAGCGTCACGCAACCGAGCAGGAACTTTATCCGGTTCGAGCTCGATAAGCCTCGCCAAGCCTTCGACAACCGCGGTTTTACCTACTCCAGGTTCGCCGACAAGCATGGGCGAATTCGACCTTTCCTTGTGCGAAAGAATCTCCAACATTTGGAGGATCTCTTTTTCACGGCCGATCGTCGGCGGAAATTTGTCCTCGCGCGCCAGCTTGTTCATCGACACACCGAAGTGTCTCAGGAACGACGGCAGTTCGTATTTCTGTCGCGAACGCTCTTCTTCCTTTTCGCGCTTGCGGATTCGCGTGCGTGCTGTTTGAGCAACCTCATCCGACGGAACGCCGAGATTCTGCAACACATCATTCAAAATGCTTCGTTCGTCATTCGACAATACATAAAAAATGTCGCTGCCTTCGATAACGCGTCTGCCCTGCGAGCGAGCACGGTCCATCGCACGTTTGAATAGCTCGGTTGTTTCCGGGGCAATCCGATAGCCCTTTCCGGTATGCTGGCGGCCGCTTGCCATCCGCTTTTCGATCAACAGTTTTACGGAACGCGGATCGACAGCGAGGTCCCGCATCGTCGATGTGAAAAGCTCGTCTTCCTCATTAGCAACGGCATGCAAAATGTGTTCGATCGCGACGTAATTCTGGTCGCGCTTCTTCGATTCATCTAAGGCGGATTCCAAAACACGGCGCCCGCTGTCGCTGAATTTGTCTTTATATGCGTCTATATCTGCCATAAAACCCTTTTTGTTTGCCGGAAAGTTGGATGCAGGTCTTGGGTAGTCAGTTACCCCAATTCTCACTATAACACTTCGAAAAGTTCTTCAAAAGAACTTTTATAGATCTCGCGAAAAATGCCTTCGGTCGTCCTATCGATTTTCTGCTACTCGCCGGCCGATTGTGCATGTGCTTTTCCCACTTGCACCCGAGCAGGACGAAGCAGCCGGTCGCCAAATTTATAACCTCGCGAATACTCCGCAGTTACTTTTCCCTCGTTCTCGGCGTCGACGTCCGTCATGTCGATGGCTTCGTGAACCTCCGGGTCAAAATCAGCCCCGATCGAAGGCACCGCTTCCACGCCAACGCTTATCAATGCCTGCTCGAACGAACGAGCCGTCCCTTTTACGCCACCCAAAAGCACTTCAGGTGAAGAATCTTTCTCACTCGCCGCGATAGCGAGATTCAGATTGTCCAAAACCGGCAAAAGCGTCGTCAGAAAATTAAACTGCCGCCTGTTGTGCACGATCCTCAAGCGTTTTCATCAGACGCGCGCGCATGTCGGCGGTTTCTTTTTCTAGGCCCGCCTTTGCTTCTTCGAACTTTATCTGCACGCCGATAAGCTTTGCTTCGGCCGCTTCGCGCCGCTCGGTTTCAGCCTTTAACTTCGCTTCAAGTTCGATCTCCGTGTGAGACTTGATAGGGATTGTTGGCTCGTCGAGGATGCCCTTAACACGCTCGCCTTGCTGGTTAAATCTTCGTTTGTCCGTCGTTCGCAGCTCCGGAGTTTCTTCATCAAAAACTTCTTCTGGTATCGGATCGGTTTCGTTCATTACTTTTCTCTTAAACATGTTTGCTAAATTGTAAATCGTAGACCGCGATAATAAAAGCAGTCGCGGTTCTACGATCTAAGTTTGCCAAAACAAATTCTACTTGCCGGCCGCTTTCTGTTCACCATCGGTTGTGGCGAAAATGATCTCGCCGTTTTCGGCCAAAACCTTTACAATCTGTCCGCTGCCGATCTCCGATTTCAGCAGTTTGACTGCAAGCGGATTTTGGATCAGCGTCTGGATCGCACGTTTTAACGGACGTGCGCCGTAAACCGGATCGTAGCCTTCCTGAATTATCAGTTCTCTCGCCGTGTCGTCCAATTCAAGCATAATGCCGCGTTCGTCAAGATTCTTTCGCAATTTCTCAAGCTGAATGTCGATGATCTTTGCGATCTCGTCCCTGCTTAACTGTTCGAATACGACGATGTCATCGATTCGGTTCAGGAATTCGGGCTTAAAATGATCGCGCAGCACCTGCAAGATGTCAGTTTTGATATCCCTGTCAACAAGCGGGTTAACGGTAGCTGATTGGATTTCACGCGAGCCGAGATTCGACGTCATGATCAAAACCGTGTTCTTGAAATCGACCACACGTCCTTTTGAATCGGTCAAACGACCGTCATCCAGAATCTGAAGCAGCACATTGAATACGTCGGGATGTGCCTTTTCGATCTCGTCAAACAGAACGACCGAATAAGGACGCCGCCGGACCGCTTCGGTAAGCTGGCCGCCTTCGTCATAACCGACGTATCCGGGAGGTGCCCCGATCATGCGGGCGACGGCGTGCTTTTCCATGTACTCGGACATGTCGAGCCGAATCATTGAACGCTCGTCATCAAACAAAAACTCTGCCAAAGCACGAGCGGTTTCGGTCTTCCCAACGCCGGTTGGACCGAGGAAAATAAACGAACCAACCGGGCGATTCGGGTCCTGCAAACCAGCACGTGCGCGTCGAACCGCATTCGCAACGGCCTCCAACGCTTCGTCCTGACCAATTACCCGCGTGCGAAGTTTTTCTTCCATCTGCACCAGCTTTTGCATTTCGCCTTCGAGCATTTTCGAAACCGGAACGCCTGTCCACTTGGCTACGACCTCGGCAATGTCCTCTTCATCTACCTCTTCCTTCAAGTAAACACCGTCCGATTGCAGTTCCTCAAGCCGCTTTTGTTCAATTTCGAGCAGCTTTTCAACCTCAGGGATTTTGCCGTATTGAAGCTCAGCCGCCTTATTCAGATCACCTTGCTGCCTTGCCCGCTCAAGCTCGGTCTTAGCTTCATCAAGCTGCTCCTTGAGCGTCCGCATCTTTTCGATTTCTTCTTTTTCCGACTGCCACTTGGCCTTCATCGCTGAAGACTTTTCGTTCAGATCGGCAATGCGCTTTTCTATATCTTCGAGCCGTTGTTTCGATTTTTCGTCCGTTTCGCGGGAAAGAGCTTGCCGTTCGATCTCAAGCTGGAGAATCTCGCGTTCAAGAATGTCGATCTCCTGCGGCATCGAATCGATCTCGATGCGAAGCTTGCTCGCGGCTTCATCGATAAGGTCGATAGCTTTGTCGGGTAAAAAACGGTCGGTGATGTAGCGGTGCGAGAGAGTTGCCGCCGCAACGATCGCCGAATCCTTTATACGAACACCGTGATGGACCTCATAACGTTCTTTGAGGCCGCGAAGAATCGCGATCGTGTCCTCGACCGTCGGCTCGCCAATATAAACCTGTTGGAATCGACGCTCAAGTGCTTTGTCCTTCTCGATGTATTTTTGATACTCGGCCAAAGTCGTCGCACCAACAGAACGAAGTGTGCCACGGGCAAGTGCAGGCTTTAGCATGTTCGAAGCATCGATCGAGCCCTCAGACGCGCCGGCACCGACAAGCGTATGAAGCTCGTCAATGAATAAAATAATTTGCCCTTCGGCCTTTTCCACTTCTTTCAGAACGGCCTTGAGCCGATCTTCAAATTCGCCGCGATATTTTGCACCCGCAAGCATCGCACCAAGATCAAGCGACACAAGCCGTTTGTTTTTGAGCGTTTCCGGGACATCGCCAGAGACAATTCGCTGTGCCAAACCTTCAACGATGGCAGTTTTACCTACGCCTGGTTCGCCGATCAATACGGGATTGTTCTTGGTGCGGCGCGAAAGTATCTGGATAGTCCGTCTGATCTCTTCATCACGACCGATAACTGGATCGAGCTTCCCTTTTCTCGCCCGTTCCGTCAGATCCTGAGCATATTTCTCTAGCGCCTGAAAATTCTCTTCGGCATTTTGGTCCATGATACGCGAACCTCCGCGCATCTCTGTAATTACCTTCTCAACGTCCTCGCTCGTGATTCCGTTCGAACGTAGTATTCGTCCCGCGTCTCCCGCCTTTTCCGCTGCGATAGCAATGAGTAAATGCTCGGTCGAGATATACTCATCCTCCATTTTCTCGGCGATCTTCTGCACGTCTTGAAAGATCGTATTCGTCCGCGAGCTAAAGTATTGCTGGCCGCCCGTAACTTTCGGCAGTTTTTCTATCGAGTCTTGGAGTTCGCTTAGGACAGGCGGCAGATTTGCCCCGATCTTTCCGAGTATCGGGCGTACAACGCCCTCTTTTTGCTCAAGCATTGCAGAAAGTACATGTTCCGGCTCAACCTGCTGGTTACCATTCTTCTCGGCAACTCCGATAGCTGCCTGCACTGCCTCTTGTCCGCGAATCGTAAACCTGTCAAATCTCATAGTTATCTATTGTAAACGAGAAGCGGTGAATGATGAATGTTTTCACTCACCATTCACCGTTCAAAAAGTTGCGGATCGAAATTAGCCCTTGGCCGATTCCGCCTTAGCGTTCGTTTCGATCGTTTTCGGGGCAGCATCGCCACCCGTTATCTCGATCTTTCGAGCCTTGGTTTCCTCGCGCTTAGGCAAGCTAACGCTCAAAACGCCGTTGCTGTAATCAGCTTTGGCCCCATCAGCGGTCACCGACTGCGGCAAAGTGAAAGCCCGAGTGAACGATCCATAGCTTCTTTCGATACGATGGTAGTTGTCACCCTCGGTCTTATTCTCCCATTTTCTGTCGCCTCTAAGCGTGATCACGTTGTTTTCGATCGAGAGCTCAAAATCTTCTCGGTTCATGCCCGGAAGCTCTGCTTCGAGCACAAGGTTTTCCTTGTCCTCGTAAATATCCACATTCGGATTCCAAGCCCCATGGGTCATTTCCTCACGATTGATCCCCGAGGGCGCAACGCCTGTAAAAAGTCGCGTCATCTCATCCTGTAAGTTGCGTAATTCCCTGAAAGGGTCATATCTCACAATGTTCATAATCATTTCCTCCAAAAAAGTTACCGGTTGATTTAGATTAATGACTAATTTACTTAGTCTATGAGCATAATAAAACTTGAGTGTTAGATTGTCAAGTTCAAATTCGCTGGCGGCATAAAATTTCTTAATTTGCATTTTTTGCCTTTTATTCGTGACACTTTTGGCTTTTGTCGGTTATATTTAACGTCGCATCTTCCAAACAACTGAACGACGCAAATCCGTTTGAATACAGATGAGAATTATCCGCGAAATTCTTTGGCCTTTGATCGCCGTGCTGGCCGCGTTTGTCGTAGGCGGGATCATAATCCTGATCCTTGGCGATAACCCGCTAACGGCATACAGCTTGCTGCTGTCGAGTTCGTTCGGCTCGATAAAGGACATCGGCTGGACGCTGCATTACGCGACGCCTTTGATTTTTACCGGTCTTGCGGTGGCGGTCGCGTTTCGGTGTGGATTGTTGAATATCGGTGCGGAAGGGCAGCTTTACGTCGCTGCGTTTGCAACCGCGTGGGTCGGAATCAAGTTTGGCGGAACCATTGTTGGGACGGAAAACTGGTCATGGACAAGTCTGCCCGGCGATTTTGCTTATTCCGCTATGTATGGTGACAGCGATTGTTGCGGGCGGTATTTGGGGGGCGATACCAGGTGTTTTGAAGGCAAAGTTCGGTTCGCACGAGGTTATCAATACGATCATGCTGAACTTTATCGCAATCGCGATGGTCAGCTATTTCACGCAGTATCACTACAAAAATCCCGGCGCGATTCTCGAAACCGCTCCGATCGGCGAAGCTGGACGAATTCCTCAACTCGATCAATTTTTGCCGTTCATTCCAGCGGACGTGCCGCTCAACATCGCATTTTTGCTTGCTCTGTTGATGTGTGTTTTGGTGTACGTGTTTTTGTGGAAGACCAAATGGGGATACGAATTGCGCGCGGTCGGCGAAAATCCGAGCGCGGCGGAATACGGCGGGATTTCACCAAAAAAACAGATTATCGTCGCGATGACGATCTCCGGAGCACTGGCCGGAATGGTTGCGATCGGTGAAGTAATGGGCACACGGTACAACTATTACGATGCTTTTTCGGCTGATTGGGGATTTCTGGGAATTGCTGTTGCGTTGCTGGGCCGAAACCATCCGCTTGGTGTACTGATCGCAGCTATTTTCTTTGGCGTTCTGTTGCGCGGCGAGATCTTTGTGGACGCATTTACGCCAAAGGTTTCGAAAGATCTGGGTTGGGTTTTGCAGGCGATAATAATTCTCTTCGTGGCATGCTTCCAAATATATTCGAAAGGTAAGGGAGCGAGGGCAAAAGTATGAGCGAGGTTTTAACATTTGCATTGCTTTTCGCGGCGGTCCGTTCGGCAACGCCTTTGATCTTTGCGGCTCTCGGCGGCCTTTTTTCGGAGCGTTCGGGCGTTATCAACATCGCACTTGAGGGCCTAATGCTGGCCGGAGCTTTCACATCTGCCGTCGTTACCTACCAGACCGGCAACCCATATCTCGGTTTGCTTTGTGGAGTTGTTTCGGGCGGCTTGCTCGCGTTGCTTTATGCGGTCGCGTGTATAAAATTCGAGGCCGATCAGGTGGTCGCGGGCATGGCGATCAACTTTCTAATGATCGGACTTCCGGCCCTAATCAGCGGCGTTATCTACGATTCAACCGGATCGACACCGCAGATCGATAAGGCTGACCTGCTGCCAAATTACTTCAATAGTATTTCGTTTGCTTCGATTCTTGCCTTTGCACTAGTTCCGATCTGTTGGTACGTGCTTTATAAAACGCCTTTCGGCTTGCGTTTGCGAGCGACCGGTGAAAATCCCGAAGCTGCGGATGCGGCCGGTGTGAACGTTGTCAGGCTAAGATATATCGCTGTTGTGATCTCGGGCCTGTTGGCTGCGGCAGGCGGAGCATACTTATCCACCGGACAATCTTCTCTTTTCACAAAGGGAATGACGGCCGGCCGCGGTTTTATCGCCCTTGCAGCTCTGATCCTTGCCAAATGGAAACCCGTGCCCGTTATGCTTGCGTGCTTGTTTTTTGGTTTTATGGAAGCGTTGACCGTGCAGATCCAAGGCGTCGTCAAACTGCCGTCGGGTGAAAACATTCCAGTGCAGTTTATCCAGATAATTCCTTATGTACTGACGATCATCGTGCTCGCCGGGTTTATCGGTCTATCCCGCGCACCCAAGGCTCTTGGAATGCCATACAGGAAGAACTAATGCGCCAATACTGTTTAACTCAAAAATGACATACGAAAACGCCGTGGAAGCGGCCGACTTTATTAAATCGAAATACGCAAAAAGTATCGAAACCGTTGTCGTGTTAGGCAGCGGCTTAGGAGCTTTTGCTGACGGAATCGAGAATGCGGTAAAGATTCCCTACGAAACAATACCGCACTTCGCCCGCTCGACGGTTGAAGGGCATGCCGGGCAGCTTGTGTTGGGTGAGGTCGAAGGCATTCCGGTTGCCGTTCAGCAGGGCCGTTTTCATTATTACGAAGGCTATGAAATGGAGCAGGTCACATTTCCGATGCGAACATTCGGCGTGATGGGGATAACAAATGTGATTCTTACAAACGCCGCTGGAAGTACGAGCACTGAAATGACGCCCGGCAGTCTGATGCTGATCTCGGATCACATAAACATGATGGGCGTGAACCCGCTGCGGGGGCGAAATGACGAGCGGTTCGGGCCGAGATTTCCAGATATGACCGAGGTTTACGCGAGGGATTTTCAGGAGATCGTTGTTCATGAGGCCGAATCTATCGCAAGAGAGCGATTCGAAAAAGGGCATGATGAAAAACTGACCGATTTCCTGCATCGAGGGGTTTACTGTGCGCTTTCAGGCCCGACGTATGAGACGCCTGCCGAAGTTCGCTTATATCGTTTGCTTGGAGCCGACGCGGTCGGTATGTCCACGGTGCCGGAAGCTATCGTCGCCCGACATCAAGGAATGAAAGTTCTCGGAATATCGTGCATAACGAACTTCGCGGCAGGTATGACCGACGAAGCGATCGACCACGAAGAAGTGATGGAAACCGGCGCTCGCGTCGCGGAAGTATTTAAGGAACTCCTAGCGAGGACAATTTCGAAGTTGAACTAGAACAGGATTCACATGGTAAACAGGATATCGTGCATTTTATCCTGAGAATCCTGTCTATCCTGTTAAACTGCATTTTATGATAATTGGCATTTGCGGCGGAACAGGTTCGGGAAAAACGACAATCGCACGAAGATTGTGGAGACTGTCGGTGAAAAAAGAGTTGTGCTTATTGAGCAAGATTCGTATTACCGAAACCTTGCAGACATGCCGCTTGACGAACGCCATCAGGCGAATTTCGATCACCCGGACGCAATCGACAGCGATCTGCTCGTCAATCATATCAAACGTTTAAAGGCGGGCGATTCCGTCGATATGCCGATTTATGACATGGTGACGCATACTCGTTACGACGAAACGGAGCTGATCGAGCCAAAACCGGTGGTGATCATCGAAGGCATACTTGATATTCGCCGAGCCTCGCGTTTTGGAGGTGCACGAATTTCGCGTTTTCGTCGATACGCCTGATGATATAAGGCTGATGCGACGTCTCCAACGCGACGTCAACGAACGCGGGCCGCTCGTTCGAGCGAACGCTCGATCAATACGCCCGGACGATACGGCCGATGCATTTCGAATTCGTCGAGCCGTCAAAACGGCACGCCGATATAATCATCCCCGAAGGTGCACAGACCGGAATCAGCGTCGAATTTTTATGCAGTATGAGTCGCGAGAAATTGAAAGCGGAGCATGTTTTTAGGTTAAAAGATGGAACATTCCGAAAAAGAACTGATCGACGCGGCGACTAAGGTCCGCGAGAATTCATATGCCCCGTTTTCGAACTTTCGCGTCGGCTCTGCAATAGAAACCGATGACGGCCAGATCATCGACGGATGCAACGTCGAATCCGCCAGCTACGGCCTGACGGTCTGCGCCGAACGCGTCGCTATCTGGAAGGCGATCTCCGAAGGCAAACGCAAGATCAAGCACATCGCCGTCGTCGCCGACACCGAAGAACTAACGCCACCGTGCGGCGTCTGCCGCCAGATCATCTGGGAATTCGGCGGCGATATCCCGGTCATCATGG
>CAVXVF010000017.1:0-776774 GCA_963765045.1 Blastocatellia bacterium
TGTTTCACTCAGAATCGCAATGACAGGCAGCTTAATCCACCGTCCATTTTTTGAAATTCAGACATTTCGAGTTCGATGATCTTGTACCCGAAACTTTCGAGCGTGTTTCGCACATTCGGAGGCGATCAGCAAATCATCGTTTTACCCGAATGCAATTCGCGGCGTACTCTTCGTCATTGGGTACAGTAAATAGCTCAAATCCTTCAAGCTGCTTCGGCGGCCAGTGCGTCGGTTACCAGGACCCGATTTTCGCCAAGATAGCTGACACCGCTCTTCAGGTGGAGCAGCCCATCAATCCCGCGAATATCGATATGGCCCGAAGTATATCCAGCCGCCGCAAGATACCCGGACAACTGGCGTGCCGCCGTCTTCATTTGTGCGGTCCGAGATCCCGATCAGGAAGTGGTTATCGATCTGGCAGACGTCGCCGCCGTAGATAGTGCCGGGCGGCTGCACCGGCGTCGAGCGTGTCGTAATATTGCGCGAGAGTCTCGGCCATCCTGAGGATCTCGCCGCTCCGAGCTCGGCGCTCCCGGCTGCATAATTACCGCACACTTTTCGGTCAAGATCGCGGTGTCCTCAACAAACGTCGAGTCGGGATATTTCGCGTCCGGTTCAAGCTCTATCAGCTGACAGCCCGCATCGAACCAATGCTCCGCAATACGGCCGATGCTGGACAAGGCGCCGTCTGAAAAACAGGCACACCGAGAATCGAACGCTGGTAGGAAAACCATCGGCAAAGTTTTCACTCGGTTGCTCGGACAATGGCCTTGCTAAACATTCAATGGCCTAATCCTATTTTTGCGGCGCAATGTGTTCAAACTCTCTTGTATAAGTTGCGTCCCATATCGAGCCCAAACTGTGGTCGCTCCAAAAAAACGAGCAGGCGTTAAATCCTTTAAAATGCTATCACCAAATACGAAATACCGTGCATCAAGTCCGAATCGCTCAACGATTACCTGAAATCCCGCAGTGTTTGGCTTAAGCTCGTTGCGGAGCAATAAACCATTGCGATAGAAATCCGAACTCACCAATTTTGCGTAACGATTTCGTTGAATGATTCGCTTGTCACGATTCGGATGTTCGGAATCAAATGTGACTCCTTCCCAAGCAACTAACCCCAAAAGGTGCCCGGCCGAAGACCAAGGCGATTAATGCGAAAGTATGAAATCTGAAAGGGAGCATTTGTTAATGCAACTATCTTCACACCGCCAGCCGATAATCGCCAAAAAACCTCTGAGATTCCAGGATAGGGCTTGAGATATTTTACGCCGAGTTCGATCAAAGCCGATCCGTACATTCTTCATTAATGTATTCTGAAATTCTTCGCCTCGTTCCAAAATTTTTGGAGTTCGTAAAACGAGATCAAATACATAGTCTTGTAAGTCGAGAGAACCATAACCCTCCGCGATTTTCGTACATTCACTCTTTAGTATTTCTTCGCTAACCCCAGTTGACTTACTAATGATGTGCAGCAACGTGCGAAAAGCAGTAGCATGAACATGTACGAAATCATACACAGTGTTATCCAGATCCGTAATAAATACCATCTCTCGGGAATCATCGTTCATAGCAGCTTGGCGACTTCTGAATCAATATCGGAGGACACTTCAGACCAAGGCCGATCGCCGTTATCAATGTACGTATCAAATCGAAAATGCCGGGAGAAGCAGATTCTGATTCGTGTCGCAAATCTGGCGAGCAAAAACTTCGCCCTCGGTCTCGTAACCGTTTTGTCGCCAGTTCTTCAGGACAAACAACAGTCCAAAGCAGAAACCCATCGTCGCTGAGCACCCTAGCGTCACTTACATACCGAATACTGTCAAAAATAATTTTGCCTGGTTGAACGTTTCGCAAAGCAGCATTAATCCATATCCGGCTTCATCCGCCGATCTCAAGGCGACGCTTATTCAATTCAGGAGTTCTTCGATCATCTCGGCCATAAAGTCGGGAACAGATTTCGCCGACACATTTCGCCACTTGACGCTACCATGAACCCATACTTTCGTCGAAGATATTCGCAAATCTTACTCTTACCCGAACCGGATAGTCCATGTAACCCGATTCTTATTGAACGCTCAGTCATTTCCCTCCGCACCAGTAATCTTGAAACTACCCAAAGCGTAGCGGCGGTGCTCAGAATGTCCCAACGCAATCGTTTTGTTCAGCTTCTCAGCATCAACCTGCTTCGGACTGCTTAATGTCGGATATTCCAATATGATTAAGCTTTCGATGTCAGTCTTATGGTCGTCAATGGCTGAAAAGTGAAACCAAACCGGACATAGAGCCTCCGCCATGTAAGTCGGTGTAGCACTGGGAATTGGGGTTGCTGGAATTCGGATTCCGCCTGGAAACACCGATAAGGTCTTTAATACGGCTTTTCGGATTTCACCCGAACCCGAGTCGTAGATTAGAAATTCTGCGTGTTCGGGATTTTCAGCAACTTTTGTTAAATGTGAGATGGGAACCGTTTCACTTTGTCTCATCATCCAACCCCACATGACAATGTCCTCCCGCTCAATTATCTCACGATGGCGCTCGATAGTTACGCCTTCGGGCACTGTAAGGTCACGGTATCTTAGAACGATCGTCATTTCTTGTTTCTTTTGAATCCAAACCGGTATAAGTTCGTGGAAATAGTCATCATCCCTATTATTAACACCTTTGGAATCTAATAAATATTGTAACCAATAACAGGATCATCCAAGACGTCTTCGACATCAAATGGAACGTCGAATCTGTTGAAAGCCTGGCTGTACGCAATTTCATATCTGGGCGGTAATTCTCGCTTGACAACATCAAAACTAGAGGAACTGGTCATCAGCAACATTGTTCCGGTCGGTGTCAGAAGCTTTCGAGCTGAACGGACAATTTTCTCAAGCAAGTCCGTTCCGGTGACTGACTCAGATCTTTCGCCTCGTTTCGCTTGTTCGGGTATTAGGTTTTTCAGCGATGTACGGGGGATTCGGAAACTACTAAGTCAAATCGTTGTCCAAATTTCCGGTGCTCTTCAAACCTACCTGTCACCCCGTAGCAGGTTGTCGGACCCGCAATTCTTTCCTCGACGAACCGACAGGTTTCCAAGCAGGTTTCGCAAGGTACAAGTCATCGCGTATGGGTTAACGTCGCAATACACAATGTTTGAAACGCAGTCTTGCAGTGATGCAATGCTCGAAGCGATATGACCGCTTCCACACCCGATTTCTAGAATACTCGCCGGGTCGGTATTCATCCCGTAGATTTCTTCCGCCATTATAACTGTATCGATAGTTGGACCAAATACCTTCTTGTCTAATTTCCGATCAACGTGCGTTAGGATGCCGTTTTGCAAAATCAACTTGTGACCGCTCTTGATAAATTCCTTAGCAGCATTCTTCGAGCGTTCATTTGTTAACTCAGGAAAACCGTAGATCGAAAAGAGCCTTCGGATCACTGATTGGATCAAGAATAGTCATATTCGCAGGCATGCTCACAAATGAATACGTCACTATGTAAGCAAACCTAATTCCTGACGTGAAAGCTAGCAATACACCTTTCGATGGAATCTCAGCTTTTCTGATACGAGGTTCAAGAACGTTTTCAATACCTTTTAGTATTGCCGTCCTTAACATATCCATGAAGAGTAGTGATCCTCGATATGTGAGAACGCAGAATTTTGTCTTAAATCAAGAATCGATGGGTTAGTTGGAGTTAAAAGCCACTTCAAAACACTTTCATACCACCGCGAGACGCCTCACATCGTCACTTTCGAGCTGCTTTGAAAGAAACTCTTGAAACTCGGTTTCGGAAACAAGCGACAAAAGTTCGTATAGGATACTCTTTGAGAAATCGGGTTGGAAGTGCCCCGAACTCCTCTGGCTTCTCATGATTTACGTCTTTCCATATCCGAATTATTGGATTCATAACCCCTCAAGTGACGCCATCGAAAGCTTGATTATTGCATAAAGCATGAAAGAAACTGTCGGTACCAAAATCCGCTAAAGGTTCGGCAAACGCACCTCCATCGTGATCTTTATTGTATCGTACATTTACAACACTGTTGCACCTATGACACGTTCATTTCGTTTGGAAGAACGGGTGTTTTATGAACATTGAATGGACGATCTGCCAAGGAGATGTGGCTCCGCATTGGTCGGGGTTGTATATGACGATGAATCGGCTGGGTTCGATAATAGAGATAGAGCCGCGCTGCACGAGCGGTTGGGCGGGCAGTCGGCGTTCTAGGATTCGCAGACGCGGCCGTGCGTTCTCCTTGCAAAATGAATGGTGTTTGGCAGATAGTTTGGTTATGAAACATCTATTAGCTCTTCTGATCGTTTTGTTTGCGGCGCCTGCTTTTGGCCAGGGTGCAAAAACTACGGAGACTAAGCCAGCAAGTTTCGTCACGCAAAACTGGTCGAAACTCGGCCCGGCTACTGAAGGACCAAAGGGTTTTACACTTTATGGGCGCGATATCAGGCTGAACTCGTCGGGCCAGTATGAGCTTTGGGTAAAGATCATGCCGGCCAACGCTTCTGTGTTCAATAAACGCTACGATCTGCCGAAAAATACGGCCTTTGTGCTGCAATATGCGACGGTGAATTGCGAGAAAAAGCTGCTGTTGTTCGAGAAAACATCACTTTACG
Source organism: Blastocatellia bacterium (assembly GCA_963765045.1). Lineage (GTDB taxonomy): Bacteria > Acidobacteriota > Blastocatellia > Pyrinomonadales > Pyrinomonadaceae > OLB17. The sequence goes on from CAVXVF010000017.1 coordinate 4,626, forward strand.
ATTCGGCGAACACAATTGTCGAGGGTCGCGTCACCGGACTCACTCCGTCGTCCAGAAAAGACTCGGTCAGACCGGGTTCGATTGGTGAATCCGTCTACAAAAACGTTTGTGTCGATCCAACGACTTTACCGAAAAACGAACAATAGTCATTAGGTTTTTACCTTGGAAAGCAGGTAAACCCCAAGCATCGCGAATAGCATCAATGGCGTCCAGATCGCCATCTGCGGCGGCAATGAACCATTCAATCCAACCTGCTCAAATGTGCTTGTCACACCCATAAACAGCAGCCAAAGACCGACCGCAAAGCCAATGGTCGCCACCTTCCCTTTTCGGCTTAAACTGAGAGCAAACGGAGCTGTGAACAAAGCGATGATGAACGGCAGAAATGGAGTTGTGTACTTCTTTTCCAGAGCAACCGCAAAACTTCTTTTCTCCACATCGGATTCGCTGTTAGCGATCTGAGCCTTAGTTTCCTCGGTGTTTAGATGACTAGGTTTTTTTCGTGATTCAGCAAACGGATTCGAACTTTCCGCAAGTTCCCCGTTCTGTTGAACCGACTTTATTATCTTACCTTCCGACAGATCGATCTTCTCTGCCTCTCCTTTGAAAACTATACGATCCTTCTCCCAACCAGCACGGGAAACGCGGTACACGGATTGCAATCTTGCTCTATCAACCGCAAATTCATAAATAGTTAGATTCTTTACAGCGCACTCACCAACACACAATGCAATCGCGTTTGCGTTATCAGACGCGTTAGAATCCAGCTCAAAAGAAAATATGCGGGTGTCGTTTGCAACCCAGAGTTTGCCAGGCCGGTTTTGCATCAAACCGCGGCTGCGGATGCGGGCACGCAAGTCGTCCTGTATCTGATTAGCTCTGGGAAATACGCGTTCCTGAAGTTGCCAATTAACGACGCCAAGCAAGATCATGAACAACATACATGGCAATAACAGCCTGTAAACACTCTGGCCGGCTGAAGTCCACGTAACGATCTCGTTCTGCCGCGATTTAATTACATAGGTCGTCAAGGTCGCGATCATCGCCGATGAAGGAGCGAGCTGTAAATAGATAAACGGCATTAAATAGAATAGATACTGGAGCAGCAGCGTGATGCCGTTGTCGATCGTGCCGGCAAATTTCCAAAGCTCGAACGCCGTGAATATAAGGAAGATCGCAGTCAAAAAACCGAGCGATAAAAAATAGAATTTAAGCAGGTTGATGATGACGTCAAAATCGCGAAGGCCCGTCGTCAGATCGATAAAGAAATTACCGAATCGGAACCGTTTTGTGTCGATCTTTACGGATGAGAAAACACCGCGCACCTTTTCACCAAACCTTCCGAGGAAATCGAGCTTGCCCGCAGTGTTAAACCACAGAATCGCCAATGCGCTGAACAATATCGGAATCAAACTTCCCGTCAGCACGCTTATCTTTTCGGTTCGGGCAAGCTGTTCGCCTAAAAATGCAAGCAGGTAGTAAGAGATCAGACTGACCAACGCCGCAAAAATGGCGAATCCCCTTCCCTTTCGGCTAAACCGGAGGATCAGGGCCGTCCCGAACAGGCAGAAAACCAGTGGCGTGATTGATAAAATTATCCGCCGCTGCCACAGTATCTGTGCCTCAATTCGCTCCTTTCCATCCTTACTTTGGGCATAAGCTGAAAGTTGCGAAAGCCCCAATTCTTCTGGTGTAAGCTCGGTGCTGCTTAGTTTTTCAATCAACTCACCGCGTTTGGTTTTAACGGCGTAACGGACCTCGCCGATGCGTTCTGAAAAGAACTTCTCTGCTCCGTCAATCTTAGTAAAAGTCGATCCGACCGCGTTTTCGAGTACAAGTTCGGACTGCTCGTTCGAATAATCTATCCGCCCGCTCGTTGACGTTATCAGACGCGTTGTTTTCGTCTTTTCATCTTCGTTGTAGATGAAGATGTTCTTCCAGGTGCCGTTCGTCATGTCGCCGTCTTTGACATAGATCGTGTAGCCTGCAACCTCCGTATTAAAAACGCCGGGTTCTATCGGCGATTCAAGCTTGTATACGGCTGTTTGCAAAGCGACTTGACGGACTATGCCGGCGGCAATCGGCACTCCCTTCAAATTAATGAAAAAGGCGAAGATCGAAAGCAAAATGCCTAACACGATGATCGGTGCGGTGATCTGAAAATTCCCTACGCCAGCCGCACGGATCGCCACAAGCTCGCTATCGCCCTGCATTTTCGTCAAGCCTATGATAACTCCGACCAACACTGCCATCGGGCACGTGAACGCGATCACATTTGGCACAAGTGCGAACGTGAGCTGCCAGACAAGATTTGTCGGGATATTTACGCTGAAGAAAATGTCGGAAAAGCGGCTCGCCTGCTGGACGAAAAGAATAACGCTGAGCAACAGCCACGAGAAAATAAAGTACGGCAGGACCGCACCTATCAAGTACCTGGAAATTGTCCAACTGAATCGCATTTCCCTGCTATGAGTTTACCGCTAACGTCCGCTCATTCATAAGGTCGCGACCGACGACCTGCGTAATGATGCGCCGGAGAATGGCCGAGAGTTCGATTACGGTATCGGTGCGGGCGTTTGTTAGCTCGAGAAATTTTGGTGGCGGGACTTTTTGCACACTGTGGAAAACTTCAAGGTGCTCGGGCGAAATCGGCGAAAGCCGGAGTGCTTTCCGGCAGTTGTCGCAAATCAAATGAAAGTCAGCCCGCAGCGACGCCGCTTCGTTCACGGCCAGCGTTCGTTCGCATTCATCGCAGCGGCTCCAATCGGGCAAATATCCACTTAGCCGCAGCATCCATAGCTCGAAATAGAGTCGGATCGCCGCAAGCCGATCTGGGCTTTCCAAAGCTGCGTCAAGGCAGGCTTTGGTCATCCGATAAAGCGTTTCATTTGGATCGTGCGGCGGCACGAACGCCATCAAAAGATCCGCGAGATAGGAAAAAGTGTGCAGGAACTCAGGATCACCGGCAGCCGAAAAGCAGGACCTGATGAGTTCTACATGTTGGATTGAAACGAGCTCGCGGTCTTCTTTTTGAAAATAGGAAAGTTGAACAGTGGAAAAAAGCTCAAGCGTGCTTCCGAACCTGCTGTTAAGTCGCTTTGCTCCCTTCGCAACGCCCCGGACCATACCTTGATCGCGTGTGAAAAACACGACGATCCGATCGGCCTCCGCCAGGTTATAGCTTTTCAGAACAAGGCTTTCTGTTTCGTGTAGAGGCATTAGGTCATGGGATAAAATAAAGCACCCAGGCGATCAGAAGACTTATCCCGACGAATTGCAGAAACGTCTTACCGCCGTACCATAATCGTTCTTTCGTAGTGCCTGGGGCGAAGACGCCGAAGCAAATCGAAACAAAGAGCGCGAAGCCGACGAGGTATAGAAAATGGATCATTTCTTCCTCCCAAAATGAATATCGAGAGCGTCCATAACGGCAAGGTAATTCAAAAGGCCTGCGGTTTCAAGAAAACGGCCGCCGTATTCAAACGTGGCCAAGGCGGCTACATTCGGCATTGGTTCGACCGAAGCTAGAAAGCCAACCAGTGCACCTAGACCGTTGCCGGCTTTTGCGAACACATTCAGCAAATAGAGCAGCGTTCCATCCTTGAATTCAAAGCCTGGATAATATGCGCCGCCGCTCAGTATTGCGATGATGAACATTGTCCAGATTGTTGCGGAGATGATCAGGCCGCGTTTGGTCCGCTTTTGGGCCAAATGTCCCGCACCGGGAAAAAACCAGGCAATTAAGCCGATAATTACAGGATTATTCATCAAAAAACACCTCTTTTAACTTCGAAATAGCTTTAACTGTCTGGGTACTGACAGTTGAAAAATCATTTAAGTCGTGTCCCACAAACTATTCTTATAACACGATTTGCCGGACCTCGAAAAAGCATCTAATGTATCGCTTTCATATCCGTCAAATTCTTCGCAGTTTGAGCTTACTTGTCAATATAAACCCATTCAAGTAAATAGTTTACAGATGAAAATCTCATGCATCTGCTGAAGATTTTGCAACGGTATTATTTCGACTGTTAGTACAATTTTCAACAAACCGCTCGAATATCGCTCTTGATAATACGTCAGTTTTCCATGAGAGTTCTGGATGCCATTGAACGCCCATGACGAATCTATCTCCGCGTTTATCTTCAACGCATTCAATAACCCCATCGCCGGCCCAGGCTGTTGCCACTAAATTCTCGCCCACATTACCAATAGCCTGATGATGGTGAGAATTTACTTTAATTTCCTGCGATGTTTCGCGGCCTACGAGCGATGCCAGAATTCCCTGCTCGGCTACAGCGATACGGTGCGAACTTCGTTCCAGCGGCCTTCCCTGCTCGTGTTTGACGTAGTTTTCTACATGCGATTCGATATCCTGTATCAAACTCCCACCGCGAGAAACGTTTAGCGACTGCATTCCAAAACAGATAGCAAACACCGGAAGACGGCGGTTCTCAGCTTCCGCAAGGACCAATAGATCGGTTTGGTCCTTTTCCGGCACTACACGGCCCAATTTCGGATGCGGGTCTTCGCCGTAATATGACGGATCGACATCGCTGTCGCTTCCCGGCAGCAAGATGCCGTCCAGCCCGCTGAGTGCCTCTGCAATATATTCAGGCTTCGGTATCAGCGAAAGGTGAACGGGAACCGCACCTGAAGCTTCGACGGCTTCGCTGTAGTCTCGGCCGAGGTAGAAGCGCCTTGTTTCAAGCTCTAGCCGCATCGTAAGCCCTATTTTCGGTCGGTACGCCATTAACTACTAATGTTCAAACAATTTGAAGCAGTCTGTCAATTTGAGCATTTGAAATTAAAGCCTTATGATTTAGTTTTTATGGAAATTGACGAGAACAGCGTACGTATACGTTCGACAACAGTGTTGCTTGTCCATCGAAACGGCTCGGTCGCTATGGCTGGAGACGGACAGGTAACGCTTGGCGAAACTGTGATCAAAGGCAATGCACGAAAGGTCCGCAGATCTGTTGAACGGCGAGATACTGGCTGGTTTTGCAGGTGCGACGGCCGACGCTTTTTCGCTTCTCAGCCGTTTTGAAACAAAGCTCGGCGAGTTTCAGGGCCAGCTCGAACGTGCTGCGATCGAACTAAGCAAGGACTGGCGAACCGACAAATATTTGCGGCATCTCGAGGCATTGCTCATCGTCGCGGACAAAAATGGCGCCTTTCTTATTTCAGGGAAAGGAGATGTGATCTCGTCTGACGAAGGCTTGCTGTCTGTCGGTTCGGGCAGCATGTACGCACTGGCGGCGGCAAGGGCATTAATAAACACACAGAGCTTTCGGCAAAGGAAATTGCTGAGGAAGCACTTCGGATCGCAAGCGAGATCTGTATTTATACAAATTCAGACATTATCGTTGAGGAGCTTTGATCGGAACGCGGACTTTAGTCCGCAAAATTGAAGCGGACAAGAATGTCCGTATTACATTCACAATGGCTATTTATTTAGGCGGCGAAGTAAAACAAGCGTTAGAGAAACGAAATCTGGACGACCTGACCCCGCGCCAGATCGTCGAGGAGTTGGATAAATACGTAGTTGGACAGAACGCCGCTAAGAAAGCGGTTGCTGTTGCCCTTCGTAACCGCATCCGCCGCCAGAAGCTTCCCGAAGAGATCGCTCAGGACGTACTGCCAAAGAATATTTTGATGATTGGCTCGACCGGCGTAGGGAAGACAGAGATTGCACGCCGCCTTGCCCGCATCGCCGATTCGCCTTTTATCAAGATCGAGGCATCGAAATTTACCGAGGTCGGCTACGTAGGACGCGATGTTGAAAGCATGATTCGCGAGCTGACCGAGATAGCGGTCGAAATGTCCAAACAAGCTGCATACGTCGACGTTTTGGCTACAGCCCAGGAAAATACTGAGGAAAAGCTGCTCGACCTTCTGCTCCCGCCAACGAGCTTGCATTATCAGACGCAATCTACAGACTCTGATACGATCGAAGAACCGCCATCAAATAGAACCCGCGAAAAGCTCCGCGATCAATTACGAAAGGGCGATCTTGACGACCGGCTCATCGAAATTGACACGCAGGACCGCGGCAACACGACCATCGATTTCGTAGGCGGGCAGGGAATGGAGGAAATGGGCGTCAACCTCAAGGACATGTTCGGCAATCTTTTCCCTACAAAAACCGTTCGACGAAAGCTGAAGGTCGGCGATGCCCGAGCTTATATCCTGCGTGAAGAACAGGAAAACCTTGTCGATATGGAGCAGATCGTCCGGGCCGCGATCAAAAAGACAGAAAACTCAGGCATCATTTTTCTCGACGAAATCGACAAGATCGCCGGACGCGAATCGGGAGGGAACCCGGACGTTTCGCGCGAAGGCGTCCAGCGTGATCTGCTGCCGATCGTCGAAGGCACGAACGTCAACACGAAATACGGCATGGTCAACACCGAACACATTCTGTTTATCGCCGCCGGAGCCTTTCACGTTTCGAAGCCATCTGACCTAATTCCCGAGTTACAGGGACGATTTCCGATCCGCGTCGAGCTTGAGTCCTTAACAATCGACGACCTTAAACGCATTCTCACACAGCCGAAAAATTCTTTGATTAAGCAGTACCAGGCACTCTTAAACACCGAAGGCGTACAGCTCGAATTTACCGAGGACGCAATCACCAAGCTCGCCGAAATGACTGCCGAGATCAACAAAAGCACTGAAAACATTGGTGCCCGAAGGCTTCACACGCTGCTCGAAAAGCTTTTGGAAGAGATCAGCTTTCTTGGAAACGAACTTGAAGAAAAGCTTCAGCTTATCGACGCGGCGTTTGTCGAACACCGGCTCGGCGGCCTGATTCAAGACCAAAACCTCCGGCAGTACATTTTGTAGATTAAGCAGATGTTAACAAGACACTCCGTTAAGCTTTCGGCATTAAACAATTTCATTAAGCATAAAGATGTTAAAGCACCACTGGTGCTTTTAGCGCTTGCTGTGCTTAGCGGAGGTTTAAGCTGCGGTAAGCGCAAGCCGCCGTTGCCGCCTACTGGCCGGGTGATTCAGCGAGCGGAGGCGACGGGGTTTCAACGCGGCAACCAGGTGATCCTATCGTGGAAGATGCCCGCCAGGAATGCGGCGGACAATAATGTACAGAACATAAAGCGGGTTGATATTTATCGCCTTGCGGAACCGCTGAGTTCCCCGCTGACACTTTCGGAAGAAGAATTTGCTACTCGCAGCGTTTTGATCGCCACCGTTCCGATAACCGACGCCGATTTCGCTCTGAAAACTCTGTCTTACGCAGACACACTTGAATTTGCCGGCCAGCCTTCCCGGTTGCGGTACGCCGTTCGTTTTGTGAACGCTTCAGGCCAGAAGGCTTCGTTTTCTAACTTTTTGCTAATCGAACCTGCTGCCAAAGTGGCCGGATCACCGACTTCCCTTTCCGCCGTAATTTCGCAGGATGCGATCAGCCTCGCATGGAACGTTCCGCAAACGAACGCGGATGGCTCAACGCCAGCAAACCTTCTTGGCTATAACGTTTATCGCACGGAGTCGAAAACAGAAGCCGGAAAAATACTGAATAAGACGCCAGTCACCGAGGTCAAATTTCCCGACCGTTTTTTCGAATTTGATAAAGAGTATTTCTACTTTGTACGTGCCGTTTCGGTGGGAACGGGCGGCGTGCCGATCGAAAGCTCGGAATCGAACATCGTTACCGTAAAGCCAAAAGACACATTCGCTCCGAGTGCTCCTGCTTCGATCACTTTAGCCGCGAGTCCGACGACCATCTCGATCTTTTTCCCGACAAACCCTGAAAACGACGTGACGGGCTATAAAATCTATCGCTCTGAAGACCCCGCCATTGATAAAGCAAAGTGGAAGCTTTTGACTCTCAACTTATTGGAAACAAATACATTTCAGGACACGAACGTAGAGTCCGGCAAGACCTATTATTATTACCTGACCGCGACCGACAAATTCGGAAACGTAAGCGAGCCATCGGAAGTTGTGTCGGAAACGATCCAGTGATCATTGTGAGCCGGAAGAATCCCCTCCTGTCTGAGGAGGGGTGGCAGCCGCTACGGCGCGAGCCTTGCTAAAGCTGAGTGGAAACTCATAACACCTAACCTTCTGGATACAAACACCTTTCAGGATACGAACGTCGAGTCCGGCAAGACCTATTTTTATTACCTGACCGCTACCGATAAATTCGGGAACGTCAGCGAGCCATCGGAAGTTGTGTCGGAAACCATTCAGTAACGCTTTTAATCCTTATTCCTTCTCGGCGACCGTGAACGCCCACCATTCGCTTTGGCCTTTTCCCCACGCCGACCAGTACCAAGACGAGACGTCTGTCCATGCGCCGCCCTGATCGTCTTCTATCCTTTCGCAGACGCGTAGCCTTTCATCGCTTTTAACGGCCGAGAAACAAGCCCAACGTTTTCCGGCTTCGTCTAGTTTTACTGGTAGCGGCGTGGTCGAATAGCCAACCGCTTCGAGGCGGTCGCTTGCGGGGTGCAGTTTTCGAGTCGCTTCGGTTACACGTCGAATTACGATCTCACGGTTTCCATCACTAAATCGGCCAATTTGTCCCGGAAAGTCTTCGAGAAAGAACCGCTCACGTTCAGACAAGCCGAGATCGCGGCAATTTACGCCCTTCGAACTCGGTCGTAAAGCCTTTGAAGTCTGAACTGTTTGCTTGTCGCGTCGTGCTTCTTGTAAGAGCAAAAGGAGCGAAAAACGCGATCGCACAGGCAAGAATGAAAACTATTTTAACCATTTTGTTCCCGAAACTATCTTTACGATAACAAGGATCAGCATCGAAGTGATCGCAAACGAAACTACGCCGACGGCCGAATGCATCCATTCTTGTGAAACGATCAGTCCGGTTTCTACATAGAACAGAGCTGACGCACGCAATATGTTACCGAACAATATCGCCGCAAACGTCAACCCAAAAACGGCGACCAATCGCGAAGATCCCACATTAAAAAGCACGGTCAGCATTGCAGCCAAAAATATTCCGAACCAAAGCATTTTTACGCCGCTGCAAGGCGCGTCTATCCAAATCAATTGGCCGCCAAAATGAAGGCAGACGCCCTCGCGAAAAACGTTAAGTCCCTGCATATTCAGAAGGAACTCGACCGCTTCTCCCACAACCGCACGCATCGGATAGCCGAGGAAAAAATTCAGCGATTCAGTGATCGGCAAACTTAGCAATAACAATGCGAAGACGCCGAAATGGAAAAGTCTTTCGAAACGCCAGGAGCTAAGAACAAAAGTGATCGAAATAATAGCGAGCGTGCTTCGGACCAGTGGCGGGGCGAACACGAAGCTGGCCGCATACGCCAAGAGAAAAAATGCTGCAAACGTTAGTGATAAAGAACTAATGCGCGAATGTTGTTTCGGCGTTATAAACCAGGCAAGCCCAGTAATCGTTAGTAACGGCAACAAAGCCCAGACCCCATCACCGGACGCTGTAATTCTACCTCCGATCCATTGCCAAACATTCCAAAAAGCCAATAGCTGCAAGATCAGAAGCACGTACGGCGACCTTAGCAAAGATCCAAACGATCCAGTAGGTTCGCCTTGATTGCAGGAAGGAAGTGCTGCTTCCATAATTACACCGTTCTCAGCCTGGCTCTTCTAAATCTCCAAATGACATAGCCCATGGCAAATAGAACGATAGCGAAGAGAAGATATTCCTCCGGCTCCGGTATGGTCGGAACGCTATTCGCATCGACCGGCTTTAGTCCGAATTGGTCATATTGCTGCTGGTTTTCAAGCACAACGGCCCCAGACACGCGCGTGACGAGTTGATTCTTAACCGCGACTTCAACCGCCTTTTCGTTTTCTCCTGCATTCAGAAGCCGCAGAGTCTCGTCGTTCGCCCAAAGTCTTACCAAATGCTGTGAGGTCTCTTTCGCATTGGTGGATGCGACCGCGGATGTGCTCTCAACGATTCGTACTGCCGAATAGTAAGGTTTCCGGCTGTCTAGATTCTCAAAGAGACGGGTCAAATCTTCGGTCAAGCCTCCAAAACGCAGTATGGTAGAAACCGCATTACTTTCGTTTAAAACGCGCTCGACAGCATTTCTTCCTGTACCGTTTTGCAGCGAGAATATTGGCACTTCGGTTGGGCGTCTAGTCCAAAGTTGAGTAAGTCTGACCGCAGGATCGAGTTCAACGATCTGCGGCCCGTGAATCCAGACTATCGCGCTTCCGGGAACGGCATTGGCCAATTCCCAGGCTTTTTCAATCGCCGGAACAGGATCCGTTCCGCCTTCGAACTTTGCGGCTGCAAGCTTATCAGCAATTTCGTTAGCGGTTCCGTCAATCGAATTTGGTGCAGCTGTGTGGGAGTTTAAGCCGTTGCCTCCAGAAAGAACAAGTGAAACACTTGTGTCATTCGGTAAACTCCTCAATGCAGCAACTATCTCGGGTTGAACCGCAGCCATTTGAGCAGACGCGTCAATTACAAAGATCATCTTTTTGATCGGAGTTCGTTGTATTTCCTTCAATTCCTGTCTTACAAAAAAACCACCGTTGAGAGAATCCTTCGTCCACGTATTTTTGATCTCTGCGGAACGGCTGACCTTTATCGGCGATCCAATCTTCACCAAAATATCGTCAGTCACACGGCCGCGAACACCAAAAAGATTCTCGCGCCGTTCCTGTACGAAGCTAGTATTTGCGATCTCCAATTCCCGCTTCGACTCAACCCATATCGAATGCATCGCTGAAACCGCAAAATTCCTGTCCTGAAAATAGGGCATGGCTAAAAAGCCCGTTGTGCTGTTCTCCAAAACCAAAGGAACCGTGATCCCAAGCCTGACCTTCATTTGGCCACCAGCCGGAACCGGAAAGCACTTTAACTGAATTCGATCCTTGCCCGTAACTGTAACAAGGGCGGGGTCGCGACGTTTTGCTGTAACCGTGTTATAGGCTTCGATCACCTTCGCGCTTTTTGCAAACGCCGCTTCATGCTCCTCGTCGTTGATCCACAATGTCAGCCGAGACACGACGGCATTCGGCGGCAACTGGATCTGTGCGAGGGCTTCTTGCATTCCAACACTAGAGTTTGCAAAAACGAGCGTCCACTCTAAATAACCAAGTGCGGCGTCAGCATCCACCGAGCCGTCCATCTGTGAAACCGCTAAGGAAAGTCCTTTGTTTACGCGGAATGTTCCAATTGGATCAAGGTCATCCCATCGATCAATTCGGTCCCAGTGCCTTACGCCGCGTGGTATCGGGACTTGTCGGTAGTGCTGGCCGGTCAACCGGTAATATGCATTTTGCGCCTGTACCGACATGGAACGATCTTTATCGGACCGATCTTCCTCATTGTATAAAAAACGTAAGATCAGATCTGTCGATACAACTCCGGAGGCGTCATAACTTAGCCTTAGTAAATAATCACGGTCGCCGAATCTTCTTAGCAGCGATACTCCCTCTTCCTGCGTTCGCACGTCGGTTGAGTTTGCTTTTACAATACCAAGTCGCGTAATCGTGAAGTTCAATTCCGCGATGCCAATTGCTGCAATAACGAATAAAAACCCTCCGGCGAGAGCTTTCCATTGAAACCATTTTGTTACTGTTGGCGGATATAACCAACGCATTTTTACTCGCATTATGATACCGACAATGAGCGAAAATAGCGGTGCTAAAGGTAATAAGCCGATCAGGAAAAAGATTATTCCGATGATGGCGATCGGCACGGTTGGAGCGAAGATAACTGCATAAAACAGTGTAATAAATATGGAAACGCCATTCGCAAAACTCAGCCAGCCCGGACGCTTTGTATACCCGCGCTTAAATGCGAGCCACGTCTGAAAATTCGTGATAGGTACAAACGCGACCAGAAGCACATGCCACCACGTCGGGATGGGATCGAAAAGTTCCTCGGCACACCATCTCGACGATAACTCAACGAGCAGTGCGGCCAACGGCAGCAAAACACCCGCAGTCAAAAAAAATCCGAGTGTGAAGGAACCAGGCCGCTGAGGTTCTTGCTCATTCCTATCAAAATTCGACTCAGTTGCGTCACTCATATTTAACAAACTCCGGTGCAAAATTTTCGAGACTTGATGCCAAATACTATAAACGAAAAAGTTAGAGAAATGATGCAAAACTTGGTGGTTGTGGTTTTGCCGGGCAAATCTGTTAGAATTTTCCATCCCAATAACGACTTTTAAGCAAATGTGCCGCAACATAGCTCAATTAGAATTACAAAGATGAAAATCTGCAGATTTAGCAAAGACGGAAATGTTCGTATCGGGATCGTCGAAGGTGAAGAGATTTGGGTTTGTGACACGGAGCTTCGAAAAACACAAGAGCTTTGGTACCTGGACGAGGTGAAAATACTTGCTCCGGCTCAGCCTTCGAAGATCGTCTGCGTTGGGCGCAATTATGCCGAGCACGCGGCTGAGTTGGGTAACGAGGTGCCGAAGGAACCACTTTTGTTTTTGAAGGCACCTTCATCTCTGATCGCGAGCGGCGAACCAATTGTAATTCCCTCACAATCCGAACAGGTCGAACACGAAGGCGAGTTGGCTGTGATTATCGGACGCGGCTGTAAATCACTCTCTGATAACGACGATCCCTTAAAGTATGTTCTTGGCTATACGTGTCTAAACGATGTGACGGCAAGAGATATCCAACGCAACGATGTGCAATTCACGCGGGGCAAATCATTCGACACGTTTTGCCCTATCGGACCCTATATCGAAACAGAGCTTGGCGTTACCGATATTCGTGTTACGACCCGAGTCAACGGCGTCGTAAAACAGGACGGACTCACATCGCAAATGGTCTTCCCGGTCGATTTTTTGATACGATACATCTCAAATATGATGACGCTTCTGCCGGGTGATGTGATCGCCACGGGTACGCCGTCTGGCGTTTCGAAATTAAGCAGCGGCGATGTGTGCGAAGTTGAGATCGAAGGGATCGGCGTGTTAAGCAATCCCGTGAAGTAAAAAGAGAACCACCCCGTCGGCGAAACGCCACCACCCCTCCTTCATAAGGAAGGGAGCTTGAAGAACAATGAAACGCTGCCCAAAGTGCAACGCTGATTATTTTGATAACATGCTCGAGTTTTGTCTGGAGGATGGCACGCGACTGACCTTTGCCTCGCAGTCGACCGGAGCGACGACCGCACGTACCATTCCACAAACCCCGACTGTTGGTCAGCAGCCAGCACCGCTTTCAAATTTGAATTCGGAGGAAACGGTCGTCATTCGAAATGTGGGCGACGCAAAGCCGACGATTACGATGGGCCGCTGCAAATTGCGGAGCAATCGCAAACGGCGAAGATATTAGAAACCGCACCGATCGTGCTCGCTCTCGCTCACAACTGGTGGCAATGGTTATACCTTGAAAAGCAGTATGTTTCGTCCATTACCGACTATATTCTCTCGGCTAATTTTTTAATGTGGCTGCTTCTGCTCGCCTCGGGTACGATAATAAGTCTGCTTGCCGTAAAACATTCTAAAAACAAGACTTTAGGCATAATCAGCCTGGTCGCTTTGGCGATCAATCTAATTCTATTTCTGGTCCCGCGAAGATGACATTTTGATAACAAAAACGGAGAAATTATGAAATTTTTTATTGATACCGCTAATTTGGACGAGATCCGCGAAGCGAACGAGCTTGGCATGATCGACGGCGTAACAACCAATCCGACGCTGGTCGCAAAAGAAGGCGACATCGATTTTAAGGAGCATATCGCGAAGATCTGTTCGATGGTGAAGGGTGACGTGTCAGCAGAGGTGACGGCCCTCGACACCGAGGGAATGCTTCGCGAAGGCCGCGAGCTGGCAAAGATCGCCCCGAATGTCGTCGTCAAGTGCCCTTTGACGCTCGACGGGCTGAAAGCCACCCGCGTTTTTGCCGCCGAAGGCACGAAGGTCAACGTCACGCTTTGCTTCTCGGCCGCGCAGGCGATACTTGCCGCAAAAGCTGGTGCAGCATACATTTCACCCTTCATCGGACGGCTCGACGACGTAGCGACGAACGGCATACAACTTATCCAGGATATCGTGCAGATTTATGGTAATTACGGATTTAAGACCGAGGTTTTGGCTGCTTCGATCAGACATCCGATGCATATCGTCGATTGTGCTTTGGTTGGTGCCGATGTCGCGACGATTCCCTTCAAGGTGATAACGCAGCTTGTGAAACATCCGTTGACTGATAAAGGGCTGGAAGCGTTTTTGAGCGATTGGAAAAAGAGCGGACGGGAATAAAGAAGATTTTGGCCGCGGATTTGCACGGATAAACGCGGATTAGATTTAGGACTTTTCTCATCCGCGTCATCTTCTTTTATCCGCGGCCAAAATTTCTTAACCACTGCTCAGAGCAGGCTTTTGAGTTCGCCGTGTTTTGCGGCGGCGTCCACGTCTTGCAGCAAAGCTCCCTGATATTTAGCGACGAAATCTTCGTCATGATCTTCCATCGCAATAATTTGACGCAATTTAGCGAGATGCGTATCGACGGCTTCATCATCGAAGCCGTCTTTCTGCGCAAACATTTCGTCGATATCGACGATAAGTGTAGAAAATTTACGAAGCCATGCGAAATCGTCATCTTCGAGCAGCAAATTCAAAAACTGCCCGCTCGACACCGGCCCGTGCATTCCTTCATAGAGCGAGCGTTCGAAATCTACAAGCGATTTATGCAGCGAAAGTAGTAAATTCCGGGCTGATTTAAGCAGTTCAGCGTTTGTCATGCTTAAATAGTACACCAGCTATTAAATTATGAATACCGATCTAAGCTTTGTTTATTAGCCGGCTAATGATAGCTTATTAGCTGGCTAATCATTGCATATTAGACTGCTAACGATAGTTTATTGTCAGGCTTACTGCTTAGTTAAGCGTATTAAACACAGATCACTTGATGACATGCTTATGGAACTTGAGAACACGATTAGTTTTTTGTTGGCGAAGGTGAGCTATCATCCATCGGAACCTTCTTCAGAAGTCGGTGAAGTTGGCCGGGCTGCATAGCGGTCAGGTATTTGTACTATTCGAATTGTGGAAAACGGATGGGCAACGACAAATCGACTTGGCTGCAAATCTTGGGCTTTCGGCTCCGACGGTTAATAAAATTCTTGGCGGATCTGTTAGAGAATGATTTCGTCACGCGGGCGAAGTACGAAGACGATGCCCGATCAACGCGAATATTTTTGACACAGAAAGGGCTTGATGTTCGAAATAGTCTCGAAGACGAATGGGAGAAGCTTGAAGAACAGACGATTGCCGGGCTGACGGACACGGAAACTTTGATGCTGAGACAGCTTTTGGTAAAGCTGGCCGTTGAAATGGGTTAAAATGCTAAATATGTAGGAGATCGAGATGAAAATTCTTTTTGCGACAGATGGTGGAAAGCAGTGTGATGCCGCGGTCGAATCGATTCACCGTTTGGCTCTCGGCGATGGCGATGAGATCAAGGTTATCAGCGTCGTCGATATGGCTTTGCCGATGGCGATCGATATTTATGGCGGATTTTTGCCTGACACGTCCGAATTTGAAAAAACGGCGCGTGAAAATGCGGCTAAGATTCTTGCGGAAACTTCTGACAAACTCAAAGCTTTTACCGACGCCGGGAAGATCACGATTTCAACCGACATTCTATTCGGCTCTCCCGACAGCCGGATCGTCGAAACGGCCGAAGAATGGCACGCCGATTTGATCGTCGTCGGCTCGCACGGATACAGCCGCTGGGAAAGGCTTTTACTTGGGTCGGTTTCCGATTCGGTCGTCCATCATGCACCATGCTCGGTTTTGGTGGTTCGCACAGCGGCGGAAGATTAGATGAGCGGCGAGATCGTTACGATCAATTCCCGCAAGTTCGATGGAAGCATCGGGAAAAGCTGGAAGTGTGAGCTAGTCGAACAAGCCCGTAATCTGCTGGTTTTTGTTGGTGTATTCGATCGTGAGATCAGCCACGAGCATCTTGGCGTCGTCAAACGCGGCACGATTTCCTATGAGTATTACTGGCTTGACCGTTGGTATAACGTCTTTAAATTCCACGAACCGGACGGATCGTTTCGCGATTACTACTGCAACATAAACATGCCGCCGACTTTTGAAAACGGCGTGCTTGATTACGTCGATCTCGATATCGATATATTGGTTGCGCAGAACGGGACGTATTCAATTCTCGATTCGGATGAATTTGAGGAAAATGCTGTGAAGCACGAATTTTCGGATGATCTTCGCGCAGATGTCTTCAGAGCGGTGGATGAACTTACCGCGATGATCGAAAGCCGTGAATTCCCTTTCAGCCGCTAAAATCATTGCAACAAAACACTGCCGGTTCCGTGTTAAGATCGTCCTACCCAAAATCAAAAAAGGAAGGTCTGCCATGAAACTGAGACTTTGCATGATTTCGATTCTGATACTCGCATCGACGGCTGTTATCGCCGGGCAGCAGCCGTCGAATAACAATCCAAATCAATACGACCCCAACGCGGGAAATCTGAATTATGACGTTGCGCGAATCGCGGCTTCCGTTCAAACGCTCACAAAAACTTTCAAGGAATTTGTCGATAAGTTTGCGAAGGTAGACGGACTTTCGCTCGGCGAAAAACAGCAGAAACTTGTTGTCGGGATGCAGTTGCTTATCCAAAACGAGCAGCGAGTCGCCACACTGCAGAAGTTTCAGATCGACATGGCTGAAAAAGAAAGCCAGATACGTTCGCGGCTGGCTCAGATCGATCTTGATCTGAATCCGCAAAGTATCGATAGAAGCCTGGCTTTTGAAGGCTCAACCCAAACGCCGGAGATAAAAGAGAACAAGCGGCGGACGCTTCAGGCCGAACGAAATAGCCTTCAGCCGGTTTTGCAGCAGATCCAGAACAACTTACAGGATGCGAGTTATAGCGTTCGCGAAGCTCAGGCTTTGGTCCAGAGGCTAAGGCGAACTTTTTTGCCGCAAATCGAACGGGAGTTGGCGGAGCAGTAGACTGTTCTTTAGCGAGGTTGAATGCGCAAAATGTAGCTACAAACCGCAAGGTTCATTCCGGGTGACAGGCTGATTCGCTGTCCTGGCGGCAGCTCGTAATTATTTATAGCGGCCGCATTGCGGCCTTCGTTTACTACCCAGTACATTCCTTTTCCATCAGTTACGATCGTCAGATGACGGCGGCTGATCTCAGGGTCGCCGGCGAGAGCGATATCGACTGGTTTAGATTTCGACCCGCGACCGACGGTGATCTCGTTCTGATAAATCGGCACCACATTTTGTCGCACACCGTTTAGCCAAACTTCCAAACGATACAGCTCGGTCGCACGTTTGCGGACGTTTGTCATCTGCTCTAGTTCGCCGGAAGCGGAAGCGAGCGGAACGGCTTGTTCGATGCTGACATGCGGGATTGTCTGAGGAAGGTTCTGTTGTGGAGGCGGAACGTATTCAGGCGGATTCGGGCCTCGAGGACGAAAATTAGGGCTGGTCGGGATCGCTGTCGTCGGTTTCGGCGCCGGTTCTGGAAGCGGTACGGATTTTGGACGGGAAAGAACGCCAGTCTTGTTGCTCGACGAATCCTCCCAGCTATGCTGAACGCGGAGTTCGCCTTTTTCCAGCGTTCCGTCAACGCGCAGCTCGATCACAAACGATTTTGTCTCGAGCTTTTTCTTTCCGGCGATCTCCTTCGCCCGTTCGGCGAGTATGTGATAAAGCCCCTGTTCCAGGCCGCGGCGTTTGACGCCTTGCCATTCCTTGTCGTCACCATCACTGAGAAAAATCGCATATTCGCTTGGAATTATCGTAGTTCCCTGCGGCAGCGGAACCATTTCCCGCTGCATGACTTCTTCGACCGCACGAGCGATCTTGACGATAAACTCTTCGGCCTGGCTGCGCGGTTTTACCTGCGCGTCGCGGGCCGCGTCTTCCAAAACGCCTTCGGCCGATTCGCCGTCGATCCATTTTCTGACTTTATCAAGCACGCTCAAATTACGTCTCCTTCCTAATCCAAATCTACATACTTTCCATTCAGCCATCCGCGATTTGTTTCAAGCTGATCGTCGCGCTGGCGACCTTGTTCGATCACATCAACTTGATACCAGTTATTCTGCGATTTGACAATTCGGACCTTGGAATTCTTGGTCACGAGGCCGATCGGTTCGTTATTGGCGTTCGGTGACGGCCGCAGATTTATGTCCGTATTCGCCCGACCAGTTTTCGATTGGAACATGCTTGCAAAGTCAGGCAGTATCCCGGCGTTCCGCAAAAAAGCATGAGTGACAAATAGTGCTCCGGCAAACATCACCAGGAAAACTGCAAGCGTCACCAGACGCCGTACAAACCTGCTTTTTTTCTTAGGCTTATATGATATTTCTTGACCATTTTGTTGAAGTTGGCTTACTTCAAGTTCTTTTTTATCCACGCTAATTGTCGGCCAGTAATCTTCAGCGCGTTCGGATGGCTGGATCGCGGGATGCCTGGGAGACGGCGTTTGTTCAAAATCTACTTTAAGTGCCGAGACAGCGGGACCGAACTGGTGACGGAGCTTTAGCTCACGCGAAGTATCAAAACGCGGCTGCTGAGGCGCGATCGGCGTATATCCGCGAGCGACGTGCGGCTGCGGAGCCGCATTGAACTTGGCCCGGACTTGCGTCGATGTTTCGTTCTCACCGGCGATCCGACGCACGTCTTCCAGGTCCTGCCAAAACTCGTCAACGGTTTGGTGGCGGATTGACGGCTCGCGACTCGTCGCCTTTGCAAGAACGCGTTTCAATTCAGTTGCCCAATCTTCTTCGCGTGCCGAAAGCGGAAGCTCGGTGATCTGCTGATTTGCAAAAAAACGCGGGGCTTCGCACGTGATCAGAGCGTATACCGATTTCGCGAGCGAATAAATGTCGGCCGCCGGCGTGAGGACAGGTACCGTCATTACATTATCGCTGCCTGAATTCAGCGGGCTGTGTTCCGGGGCGGCATAAATATTGGTCCCGACTCGTGTTATCGGGGCATCGGACGTATGCATCCGCGCGACGCCAAAATCCGCGATCTTGACGGTCTCGCGGTCTTTTGTCAGAAGCAAATTTTGCGGTTTTATATCGCGGTGGATGACGCCGTTTCGGTGGGCATGCCGAAGTCCGGCACAAACCTGTTCGATGTATTTCAGAGCGTTTTTGATTGGAAGACGCTTTTCGCGACAAGCCTTTTGCAGATCTCCGCCTTCGAGATATTCGAGCACCAGATAATGAAAGATCATGCCGTGCAGGTCGCGTGCTGTGCCGTGGCCGAGACGGCTAATGATATTTGGGTGGCGGACGCGATCGAGCGCGACGGCTTCATTTTGAAAATTCTCAACCAGCGTGCGTTCAAGATCGGGGTCGAGATCGTCCTGAAGAAAGACATTGAGAGCCTTGATCGCAACATGACTGTGCGGTGATTGCGGCGCCGCAAGCGTATCGCGGGCAACGAATATCTCGGCGTAGCTGCCGCGTCCGAGTTCGGCATAAACGTCGTAGCGTTTATCGAGCCTGCTGTTGTTTAGCGAAAGTTCCCTCATTAAAACAAACTTGCCGACAGACTCCCGGCCCGTCGTATCTATTACGTCATTATAGTTTCAAAGTTCGGAAAACACACATACAAAAAAAGCCTGCCCGACCGTGAAAAACGGTCAAGCAGGCTACTTTCCTCGGCGAGAGGAAACTCTGATGCTGCTTGTTCAGGGCAAGCATCGAGTGGCTGGAAGAAAAGGCTGGTACTTACTGGGTCGATCGCTCAAATCCAGTCGTCTGAACGTACTGGAAGAACGGCGTTCCCGGCGGGATGCGGCCCGGATCAAGGAACGTGCTGTCGAACACCCAGTTACGAATCGGCGGATTGTAAACTGTATTGCAGCATTTGAACGAGCCGTTGTTATTACGCGAGTTGAAGAGGTTGATCAACGAACCGCTGTAATCAAGGCGAACACCCGACCAAACTTCCAAAAACCGCTTGAAGTTATGAACGCCGCCGTTTTCGTTTTGACCATTAACAGAACTTCCCTGATTTACAGCGTTCTGTCTCGTGGAGATTGTGTCACCCGTGATAAGTGCAAATCGCATTTGGGTGCCGGTCGCGACTCGATTCGCCTGACTGTATGGCGACGTGAAACTCCGGGCGTCGCTCCAACCGTTGGACAGGATCGTGACCGCATCGGCAACGATCGATGCGGGAATGTGAGTCGGTGTGTTCAGGGGAAAATATTGATTAAACGGCGTATTGCCAAGTGCCGGTGGCGCCGACGCACCAGTGGCGTTATAGTTCCCCTGAACGTATATGCCATTTTCGGACGAAACCGTGAAACCTTTCGTGTTCGCCGACACGGCCGCATCGTAAATGCCAGGCACCGTCGTGCCGTTGATTAATCTTACGCCGCGACGATAATAAGGATGATCCGAAACGGCCGCTCGGTCAGCTGTGTAACTATGCGAATATCTAGCGGCTTCGCAATTCGCGGGGACAACTATTGGGCTAGGAGCACAGTTAGCAGGATTAGCCGGGTCAATATATTTGGTGTCGAGCACTCCGGCACCAAAACGCGGCACGAATCCCACTCCTCCCACAGTTGGCCCGTCAAGATCTTCGCCGGGATCCAAAGCATTGTTATTTCCCGGGTTGGCTCCGTAAACGTCTTCCATATCGTATTCGCCATCGAAATTTCCATCACCCCGGCGGTCGGAAACGTAAAGAACCCAGCCGCCGTTCTCGGGAATGTCACACGGGGTCGGGGATGGGATTTGAAATGTACAGGCTCTTACCCCAAGATTTCCAGCCGCCGCCCTGGAAAATGGCGTGCTATTCGGGTCCGCAACCGCTCCTTCAGGAAAAAGTCCGTTAAAATCACCTCGGAGAAAGCGTCTCAGATTCGCAATATCGATATTGATCATGCTCATCACGCCGTTTCTCGATACCTGCGGAGCGGCTGGTGTATTTGCGATGTTATCGAAATATGTTCCTTCGCGGGTGTCGAACATCTCGATCGGAAACGGTACAATGGCATCATTAGCAGTTCCGATAGGACCGGGCACAGTTGCCCGTTTTAGGTGTGCAAGATTTTCCGCGTTCGCGGGTGCGGGAGCCGGGGGAGCGATGTCGTCGGCGGTGCAGCCCGGACAGGTCCCGCCGCCGAAATTGGCTATTGTAGCGTTTGTATAGCGGCGGACGATATTGAAAGGGTTCCCTGCTCCCGTCGTGTAAGCGGTCAGCAAGCTGCTTGGGGCGGCGGTAGTCGTGATTCCCGGCCCGGAAATTGCAAAAGTCTGAATTTTTATTATCGAGCGGCTGTCCGGGTAAGTTGAAGCGACCTGTGGAACAGTCGCCGTAATATTTGCGCTGGGCGCAGTTGGCGTTCCGTTGTTAGACGGTGTTCCGGCATAAGCCGTCGGGCCCGTTATCGCGATTCCGGACAGAGCCGGAATTTCTTCCGTCATGCCAAGGCTAAGTATATCTTCAGTGATATCCGAGGTTACGATCGCCTGAGTTACGGCATTGGTCTGCACGGTTTCGACTTTTATCCATACTTGACGACCATTGTTGAAAAGACGGTCGCCGTTTACCCGCGTGGCTCTATAGTTGAACGCTCCGGCAATGGCTGACCGCATGGATTTTGGCTGATAACCGCGAGGCGAAGGCACCACGGGAGCTTCGGTTTGACCCAAAGCATCGCCATCAAGCCTTACGCCGCAAGGACCAGCAATGGCCGTTGTTCCAGCGCCTGAAGCACAACCCGGCAATTTAGCCTTGCTGTCAGCAAGACTGACGCGGATACCGGTTTTGTTGGCAAACCGTTCACTTCTGAGAATCACGTTGTCAACATCCGCCGCCGCCGTTACCGGCGCGAGAACTCCCGCATTGTTAAAGAGATCACCTCCTGCGGCAGTTGCAAGTTCCTTACCACGCTTTACCATTTCGATCAGATCCGTACCTTGTCCCACGTTAAGAGGAAGGTTAAGTGCGGGTACTTGGGCTCGAAGATTGCCGTCGAAAACTGCGCTCTGGGCAGACCATGTCGGGTTTAACCGGCTCGGCGGTAAATCCGGATTCGGTGTCGGGACAGGCGTCGGAGCCGCTGGTGGAAATTGGAAGACGTTATTGGCTGAACCGAAGGTTGTGTTTAGAACGCTTCCGGCTGTCGGAACTAATTGTACGAATGTGTTGGAAGCATTTTTAATCCAGGTCTGGCTGTTTGCGGCATCGCTCTGGTTCCAGTTGCGCCATGATTGTGTGACGATATGACCGGTCGCGGTCACACGCGAGTCGAAATATATACCTTCGGTACCCGGCGACAGGAAAAAGTTTCCGTTTGAATGAACCCGGCCGCCAAAGCTGAACCGCGGCGGGCGGAACAGCTCGAGATCGTCGTTGTAAAAAATGCCGAACTGAAAGATGGGAATGCGGTTATTCAGAACGTTACGTGTTAACTGAATCTGCGTTCCGTCCTGGATACTTGTTGCGGTGGTGCGTAAGGCGCCAATTGTCCCGAATTGCGTATAACCCTGAATAAGGGCCACCGGAAAGAACCGTCGCACCTGGTACTGAGGTCTGGTCGGCCGTTTGGACGAACGTGTATTGTCCTCCCATGGCCTGCGACAATCCGGGCACTATGGTGCCGTCTCTAACGATGGCAAGGTCCCCCGGCAGCGGGTTAAGCTTAGTTTCGAAGACCTTGTTAAAATTTCTGGTCATTGTCTCCAAACTTCCCTGTGCCGCATATAGGGTGCGAGCTTCACTTGACTCATTGCTAACCGCAACGGTTTCGGACGTCGTCCGGGAAACAGCCAGTGCAACGAAAACACTCATAAGAGCTAAGACAAAGAGGGCGAGTACGATAGCCGTGCCCTTTTGATGCGGATCGGCCGTGATACCTGTGGACTTATTCTGTTCAATTTCCGGATTCTTCATAGTCTTTTTCCAACAAAAAAATTTTAGTTTGCCTCGTAGCCCAAATTACGTGTGCTGAAGGTTGATGTCATCGTCTCGCGATAAGGCCGGTTGTCAGCACCTTCTTCAGTGCTCCTGACGCTGATCGTGTATCTAACCTGTCGAACCTCAGCCAAATTTGCCTGCGTGTCGTCTCCGTTACCAGCGATTCCATCAGGTCCCGCACTGGGATTATCGGAAAGAGTTCCGTTATTCATCACATATTGGATCTGAAAATTTTCCACGCCGTAAACCAGAGGCTCGTCAACCCAGCCCACCACGGGAATGGCCGGGGGGACATTTGCATATTGTCTGCGGGTCAAAGTGCCGTCAGCAGTCACAAAATAAGTCACCATTTGAATACGCTGCATGCTGGCGGGAGTCGTAATCCCACTCAGCGGCCCTGTCGCTCCTGTTTGATTCAGTCCGAGCACGTCGCCGTTTGAGAACTGAACTTTATCCGCTCCACTGAGAGCCGTTGCCAATCCTATGGTTGAACCGGTGTTTCCCGTGATCAGGTACATGTCATTTACGCGGCATACGGTATTGCTGCCTGAAATTGGAACGATCTCATCGATACCAGCCGTGGTTGTTGCGGCGTTGATGCTCAACGGCTGCGGCACTCGTTCATCCGGAGGTGCAGCATTTGGAAGAAGGTTAAAGGTCGTGTCCTTAAAAAGAAATGTGACCTGATCTGTCCTAACTCCCGCAACGGTATTAAAAGTATTAAGAGTTATATTGTTACCAGTTATGATCGGCGGAACCGTGTCGCGCGACGTATCCACGTCGACCGGTATCCCAAGCAAATTCGAGATTCGGTTATCTGGTAAAACTACCGTGCTGGAAACCGGATACCCGAGGCCGGCATTGTAAGTGTCGCGTCCGACCAGATTAAGGCCCAGCCGCACAGTCTTGGTTAGCTGTGTATTCTGGCTAGTTGCTTCACGGCCCAGAAGAGCTACCCGCAGTAGTCCCCAGATAGAAGCAGTAACACCCAGGAAAATCACCATTGCGACGATGATTTCAAACACCGAAAATCCTTCCTCGCCACGACGCCTATCGACGGCCTTTTCATTCTGAAATACTATTTCGCTTTGCATAAATTTTTGTTTAATTGACAACAGCATAATCAGTTAAGACCGTCGTCAGAACTTCCTGTCTTGCGATCGCACCGGAAAAATAATTTATTGTGATGGTGACCTGTCGGTTCCTTACCGGAAAAGACCCCGGGGTCGGGCAAACTGCCGATGGCCTGTCCGGATCGCACAAATCCGTTATAACGATCCGACGCGAAAGGCCGAATATGACCGCTCCAGTATCATCAGCGGTACCCATTATTTCATCAGGCCCAGCGTTGGCCCTTACCTCTTGAAAACCGTTTACGAATATCCCGCGTGGAAGGCTGGTAGCAGGATCGATATTACTGCCCACGTTACCTATCGCATTCCAACCAAGAGGTGTCGGATCAAGTGCGCGGGGGGCGGTTTCTTTAGCGGCCATGATGGACTCCATCGCCGATGAGCCGTACTGCTTGGCGTTGAGCTGTTGTTCCTGCCCTTGAGACATCATCAGCGACGCGGAAATTGCTGCCGCCAACGCCAAAATCCCGACGCTCATAATAACGAGCGCGATCATTACATCAATGTAAGAAAAGCCTGATTCTGTGTTGCCTTTTATCGTTCTCATCGTTTTATTGACTACCTAAAAATGTTGCGCCGTTGTGTTTCCAATAGCGAACTGCTCCGCTTCCGCCAAAAATCGTGACCGCACGTACTTCCTCAAGCCGCGCAGGTGTCATATTAGCAATATTGAACGGATTACCGGTTTCGTTTATTGGACGCCATGAATATAAGGTGGCGCTAACTGGAATGTCAGCGGCGTTTACTACCGTGCCATCGCTTCTGAACCGGGCTGACCAAACATTTGCAACATAAGCCGCAGGCGCATAGTTTGGCGGGGTCGGCGGTAAAACACCTGCGGGAGCAACGTCCATGCGTACTTCGCTAAGAGGAAATAGCGGTAGCGTCTTAATCAGAATATCTGGATTGACACCGTTTTCGTCGATCATCCGCATGACAGGCAGCGCGACATTACTCTGATCAATCTCGATACGCATGACCCTTCGTTTGGTTAGTGCGAGCTGGCCAGCCTCTCGCATCTGGTCCATTATTTTTAACGCTTGATCTTCGGATCTATACATTCTCCGATTGCTCATCATATATGGAATTGATATTGCGGTAAGAATTGTAACGATGGTTAAGGCGACGACAAGTTCAACAAGCGAATATCCGCGAATGTTGCTTTTGCCCCTAGCCCGAGCGCGTAAACTTTTGCAATGTCGATTTGATGCGATCATATTGATTTTAAGGCTGGTCAAGTCTCTTTTGGGGCCGCCTTAGGTCTATGGCGTCTAGCACTCCGATAATGGAGACTTGTATTTAGAAAAGGAGGAATGGGAAACTAGTTCCAACAAAATTTTACAACGTTGTACTTCTAAATGCAATCATTTTGTTACTTCTCATAACCAATTATTTCGGATAGAATGGCAACAAATCCGATTTGCTCGACGTAAAGCCTTTTCTGAATGACCGAAAAGACCTCACCTTCAAAGAAACGAATTTCGCCGGATTGGCTGGTTCAGGGAATACTCACAAAGATAGGGGACACATTCGATCGATTGACCGGTCGTGGCTGGAAACCGTCGAGCAGCCTTGCTACAAGCGAACTTATAGAAAAGTTAAAGAAGTTGGTTGATTCTGAGGTTCGCGAGTCGGGCGGAAACCGGAGGTTTATTCCACATAACATAAAGCTCAAAATGCAGTGGGATAAATTTTCGACCGATTCCGAAGATTCATTGAAGAAGCTTGAAACCGAGCTTCTGACCGCACTCGTGGATCACATCAACGACAAACGTTATTACACTTATTCTCCAATTACACTTGAGGTTAAGCCGGATTACTTCACAAGCGGCGTTAAGCTTTTTGCCGGCTTTGAAAAATCCGATGAAGAAGAGCGAGAAACCGCGATTGATGTTTCAATGCCCGGATTCAAAGACGATTTGTCGGTACGAGCGGCTTTATCGGACCCTGTTTTGGGTCGAGAGCGAGTTATTGTACGTTTCGAACTTCTGGGTAAGACCTACCAAAAAGAATTAGTGTTTGAAGATGGAAAAAGGCTCTCCGTTGGGCGTACTAAAGAGAACGATCTGGCTGTTGACGACACGAGCGTTTCAAAGATGCACGCTTCACTGATGATGAATGCTGAGCGGCATCTGGTGGTCGCCGACACTGGCTCAACGAATGGAACTTTCGTTGACGGTGAGCGTATTTCTTACGGAAAGGCAGTGACTTTTTTGGCGGATCAAAAACTGAGACTCGGCACAGTAGAATTGGCATTTGAGGTGCTTGAAAAACCGATCATGCCAGAAGCGGAACCGGCGCCTACGGAAGCTTTCAAAGTAGGTGAATTTGAATTTACCTCGAAGGTCGACAAGAAGGATTTGACCGAACAGATTGTCCCTGCTGAAACCGTGGCGGGCGTTCAAGTGCCTGAGATAGCAGTATTAAAAGCAGCTAGCCTTGACTCTCCAAAGGCCACTGAACCGAGCATAGACATTAATTTGCCGGATGAAAAGGCAGTATCTAAATGAATCTGGGGTTTCTATTACAAATCGATTGGAATAAGTATCGCCCCGAAAATTTATTTGGCGGACAGGTTTTAGAACGCACTCCGGCTGGCCTGAGCATTGTTTTTATCATCGGCGTCGGCATTTTGATCGGATTTCTAATCCTCACATTCTTCGATAATTTCAGCCGCCCTAAATTTGTTTTCGAACAAAACCTGCCTCGTGAAGTGACTCGCAAGCTAACGCAAACGATTGCGAACCGCAGCATTCGCGTTTGGCAGTTCGTCTTTATTTTGCTTGCTTTTTCGGTGTTCGGCTTCCAGGTTTACTGGACATATTATGCCGATGATTCCAACGAGCAGTTTCAGGCTCTAGCATACAAAGACCTTCGCAACCGCCGAACGAGTGCGGCGAACCTTCGCGGCTGGATGCTCGACCGTTCGGGCAATCTCGGAGCTTCGCTCGCATATTACAAGTTGAATGGCAAAGGCGAGATCGACCGGACGTTTTCTCTCGAAAAAGAAATGGCCCATTTGCTCGGAACCGAGCGCGGAACACCCGGACTCGAACGAACGCTCTACACGATGGATGCCGATCCCATGCCCGAAGCATGGGAAATTCTTACCAAATATAAAAAGCCTGAACCCGAGAAAAAAGATGTCCGCATAACTATAGACCGTGACTTGCAAGCTTTTGTCGCCAAACAGTTGGAAGGAAAAAAAGGCGGAATCGTCGTGATAAATCCGCAGACCGGCGATGTTCTCGCGATGTACTCGAATCCTTCCTATAATTTAACCGAGGCTGGAACGCTCGAAGGTTATTTGAAGCTCGAAGCCGACAAGGAAAATAAGCCGCTCCTAAATCGAGCAACCCGCGAATTTTATATTCCTGGATCGACATTCAAAACATTTACGATGATCTCGGCGTTTCGTGCCGGACGAACCGATCTTACATTTCCCGGCCGGCCGGCACCTGATTGTTATACGCCATTTAGAGGTTCGAAACCGATTTGCGACGCCGGTGGCAGTTGTCATGCGTGCTCCGAAAATATTCCCCTAAGAGAAGCTTACAAAGTTTCCAGTAATCAGTTTTTTGCCCAGCTCGCCAATGGCTTAGGACGCGATCGGATGGCAGAAACCGCCCGAATATTGGGCATCACACCAACCGAAACGCCGGAAGAAGCTTTGACTCAGGGGTATTTCCCCGACTTTTGGAACGCCAGTAACAGACGTATCGCAAACTCAATTTCGCCCGCCCGCTCAACGATCGTGACTGGTAAAAAGCTAACGCTTTTCGATTTCGGCCAGGAAGGAATGGGTCAAGGAATGGCCGGACAGATGACTCCTTTTCAAATGGCCCTGATCGCGGCGGCCCCGGCGAACCTGCAAGGAAAGCTGATGAAGCCGAAGATCGAAGCGGACATTCCGCCACAGATGTTTGCCCAGGTACTCACTCCACAACAGGCTGCCGTGATGCGTGAGATCATGTCGACCGTAACGGAAGAAAGCGGCGGCACCGGCGGCAGAGTAAAAGCAAAGCTGGCCGGCACTGGCATCGTTAGCGGCGGAAAAACAGGCACGGCAGAGAAGGACAATGTTCCGGCTTACGACAAAAATGGAAAACGCATCACTGTAAAGAAACGCAAAAAAAGCGAAAACGGCGACTGGATCGAATATGAAGAAACAGTTATGCGGCGGAGAACGGACGGTTGGTTTATCTGCATCGCCCCGCTTGAAAATCCGCAGTTGGCAATCGCAGTTGTGATCGAGGATATTGGCGGTGGATACGGCGGAACGACTGCCGCTCCGATCGCTGCCGACGTAATTTTGAAGGCACGGGAGCTTGGTCTTTTGGGTGAAAGATATAAGCCAAAAGCACCTACAGCAAAGCCACCGAAGAAAAAGGGGAAATGAGTCAGAACCGCCTGCGAGCGGGTGGCTGAAGTTGGTTAGTGAAGAATCGCACTTCATCACATTTTTTCATACTTGTTCTGATCGTCTTTTTGGCGGCGGTCTCGCATTACTCAATCTATTATGGCGGCTTGATACGCGGGTACGAGACGTCTTGGTTTACGGCAGTGCGAAATATCGGCCTGCTCAGCTTATTGGCGATTCTACCCATTGGCTTAAAGAAGTTTGCTAAGTTTGAAGGAAATTGGACGGTTTATACCTCAGCCATTTTATTATTTTCTATTGGCTTAACCATTCAATACAGGTTGTTTAGCGATCCTGAATATATCTCGCGAAAGGACAAAGCAGAAGCTCGGCAACAAAAGATCAAGACGCTCCAGCTCCATTACATCCAGGAAAACTATTCGCCTGAGAAGAAGCAGATGATGGGACTTCCGCCAACGCCGCCTTCGCCCGTCGATCTTTCGAAAGAAACTCCTCGTCCGGCGACGGACGACGATCTGACCGGAGTACTTTTTTCTGGCAAAACTATAAACCCGCTGATTGGTATTTTCGGGCTGATCTTAACATTGCTTTTGTTAAAACGAGACAAAGTTGTAGATATTCTTCAAAAGAATGGGTTTTTGATCGTGCTGCTGACACTCGGACCGCTGATCCTTGCGGCAATCACATCAAGGGCGGGCAAATCCATCGGCAACATGACACCGTGGGAGCCGGCAAAGATACCTTTTTTGATTGGCTTTGCTGCGATTTTAGCCGTGCTCTATAAGAACCTTGCCCGCACTTATTGGGGCGTGCCGCGAGCGAAAGACGTTGTGCCGCTGGTTTTCATGGCAGCACTTCCCTTCGTGCCGTTTTTTGTACTCAAGGATTTTGGGCAGATGATGGTTTTTAGCGGTGTTTACGCAACGCTTTACCTGATCGCGGTACGCAGATTCTCGCAGCGATTCGTGCTTGTCGGAAGCGTGCTGCTTGTGGTTGGGATTCTTGTCGTTGGAGCTCTGCCGGAAAAAACGCAGGAAAAAATTCCGCTTCTTCCTATGATCGCCGCGCCCGTAAAGCAGGTTTTACCGAATCGAATTCAACAGCGGTTTCACCTTTGGCTTGACGGCTTTAATCCGCCGACGCCCGAAACTACCTGGTGGAAAGAGGATTACGACGATTATTATAAAAGGCTTGTCGAAAAGGACCCGAACCTTCCACAATTGCTGGAAGAAGACCCCGACCTTCAGAAAACGATCAACATCGACGCCTGGTTCGACGTGCTCGCTTTCCAGCCGGCACAGGCGACTTTCGGGCTTGCATCCGGCGGAACGACCGGCCGTGGTTTGGGGCTCGGATACCCCGAGTTGATACCCGTCGCTGACTCCGATTATATTTTCGCCGCACTTGCCGAAGAACTTGGACTTTTCGGCGGTTTGTTGTTAACCTTTGCCCTAATTGTGTTTGTGAGCGCGGGGATCCGGACGGCACTGGATTCCAGAGACATGTTCAGCAAGCTTTGCTGCATTGGGTTGGCGGCGTTTATCGGCTTTCAGGCTTTGGTAAATATTGGCGGCATCACAAGGGCTTTACCAATGACTGGGATCACGTTGCCGTTCGTAAGCCACGGCGGTTTTTCGCTGATAACCAGCTTCGTTATGCTCGGAATGTTGATGGCCTTTTCACATAGAAATTCGGTTGACAGGCGGCAAATTAATGCTCAGACATTACCCTAACTCACTTTCTTTATCTTCAAGTATTTATTACTGTTATAAGATCGCAATATTTCTTAACGGACCGGAG
Organism: Blastocatellia bacterium; assembly: GCA_963765045.1. Taxonomy (GTDB): domain Bacteria; phylum Acidobacteriota; class Blastocatellia; order Pyrinomonadales; family Pyrinomonadaceae; genus OLB17. The sequence continues at coordinate 34,818 of CAVXVF010000017.1, forward strand.
AACAGATGATAATGGATGGCGATCAGTTTAAATCGGCGGCGATTAGCGACCGAGGGCTTAATGACAGCCGGCCACAGAACGAGGATTCGTACCTCGAACTTCGGCAATATGGTGTATTTGCCGTTGCCGATGGCGTCGGAGGTGCACAGGCCGGCGAAGTTGCGTCGCAAATGGCCGTCGAGATAATTGGCGAAGCATTTGTAAATATCGGCGATGACACTGATCCCGAAGATACAATGCGGATCGCGATCGAACGTGCTAACGGTGCGATCTTCCAGATGTCGCGGGATTTGCCGCAATTGGCATCGATGGCGACTACGCTTGTTGCTCTTCATGTAGGCGGCGATATCGCAACCATCGCTCATGTTGGCGATTCACGTATTTATCGCGTTGACGCAAGCGGTAGACTTTTTCGCGAAACGGACGATCATTCCGTTGTCGAAGAAGAGGTTAGGGCTGGCCGCATGACACCGGAGCAAGCGCTTGTTCACCCGAGCAGAAACGTTATTAGCCGTGCGCTGGGAGCCGAAGACATTGTCGAGCCCGACATTAAGCTCACGATCATACATCCCGCAACCACATTTCTTCTCTGCTCTGATGGCATTACACGTCATATTACCGATTCTGAGATCGAATCGCTTTTAGCTTCAGACGACGAGCCTTCGGCAATATGCGAAAAGATGAAGGAGATATGCTTCGGACGTGGTGCCGAAGACAATCTGACGGCGATAATCGTCAAGTTTCCCGGTGAAAAACAAGCTCCGGTGGTCGAACCTGCTGCGGATTCGGAAGATGTCACGGTTGCGTCCGCACGACCTCCGTTCGATGCTGTCGTTGAGACTAGCGAGGTCGATGAATCTCTACACGACACATTAAACATCGAAGAAGAGATAGAAACGGCAGAAATTGAGCCTGAAATAGCAGAGCCTGTTTTGGCTGAAGCGGCTTCTCTAGTTGAAGAAAACGACGATGATGCTTACCTGCTTGAGAATCCCGAAGATATCTTCGCGGACGACCCAGATGCGAAACCGTTGGACACCTACACATCTTCAAGCGTAATCCTTCCCGCACAGGAAGAAGTAACCGCGGACCCTGAGCCAAGCCGGGCCATTCCGATTCATGGTGATGACCATGCCAAGGAAAGCAACGGATTTTTTGGGAAAGCGGCCTCTACTATTGGATTGCTGATCGCTGGATCACTTATCGGTCTGGCCGCGGGTTATTTTTTAATCGGCACGAACAAGGCCCCAGAGCAGACGACACCGACAATTACCGAACAGAAGAGCAACAACATTTCCCTCACAGCATTTGAAGAAGGACGTAGAGAGGTTGATAAAGACCCAGCGAAATATATTGCCGCTAATCCTAATCCGCAGGTAGCAGAAGACTATTTCCTCCTGGCTCGTGCGTTTCTTCTCACAGGCAAATCGTGGGATGCCAAACGATTTTTCGGGATGGCTAAAGATCGTCTTCCCCAAGCCGAAGCAAACAACGCCAAGACAATGGCAACCGAAATAGCGATGGCCCTTGCGATAATAAATAATGCCGCAAGCATCGCAGGAATTTACAGACGGGATTGCTGCCGCAAATTCGGCACCTTCCGCAAATGCAACCACTAATACGACTGGGCCGATACGCTAACTCATTCTAAGCAGACTTCTGCCGAACGGCTTCGAACAGAATTATGCCGGCCGAGACCGCGAGATTGAGGCTTTCGACGCCGTTTTGCATTGGAATCCTAATCTTTTCTTCAACTAAATCTAATACTGCTTCGCTCAAACCGTGAGCTTCCGATCCAAAAATAATCAGACGCGGCAGGCTCCAGTTGATATCGGTGTAAGCGGACACAGCTCCGATGTCTGCGGCGGTTGCGCGAAGCCCGTGGTTTCCTGACCACGAGATCACATCAACCATATCGGCATTTTCCCAAACTGGAACGCGAAGACTGGCTCCCATCGCAGCCCTCAATGCCTTGGGCGAAAATACATTTGCCGAGCCCTCGGATACAATTATCCCGGCTACGCCCGCGGCTTCCGCCGTTCTAAACACGGCACCAAGATTTGACGGATCGCTTATCTCGTGAAGAAATACAACCAAAGGCGTGCTGCTCAATTGAAGATTGCGTTCTATCGCCATTCGACCTTCGCGTGGCCGTTCGGCAATAAGGATAATTCCCTGTGAGTTAGAGGTGTCCGCGATAGAACGAAAGAGATGCTCGCCGACCTCGGATATCCTCACATTTACAGAGTCCAGTCTCTCAATCAGTTCCCTGCCGCGTTCCGTTTCGGCAAACGCAGGTGTGACAAAACAATCGTCCACTTATAGCCCGGATCGCATCGTCTCTTCGGCAAGGCGGAGGCCTTCGATAAAGATCCGATCATCGATCTTGCCGTCGCGAACCTTGCGTGCGAGGCCCAGCTTCGCGTTCTCCCGGCTGGAAATTTTCGTTATCTCGTTCATCTGCACCATTGTTTTAACATTTATCGAGGTTTAGGCTAAAATGACGTTACATTTATGAAACCCGAAACCCGTGTAAAAAACAAACTTGAGCGTCTTCAAGAAAGGTCTTTGCTTGCCGAAGAAGGCGGCGGGAAAGCCCGAAGTGAAAAGCAAAAGGCCGCCGGAAAAATGACGGCCCGCGAGCGGATCGATTTCTTTCTGGACGAAGGCAGCTTTGAAGAATTCGATAAATTCGTTGTTCATCGTTCGACGGATTTCGGACTCGAAAAGCAAAAATATCCCGGTGACGGCGTGGTTACGGGACACGGACTGGTGGATGGACGCGAGGTTTTTGTATTCGCTCAGGATTTTACAGTGTTCGGCGGTTCGCTGTCGGAAACGCACGCCCAAAAGATCTGCAAGATAATGGACATGGCCATGAAGACGGGTTCTCCGGTCGTCGGGCTGAATGATTCGGGCGGTGCGAGGATACAGGAAGGCGTCGTTTCGCTGGGCGGTTATGCTGACATTTTTCTGCGTAATACGCTCGCGAGCGGCGTGATTCCGCAGATAAGCTGCATCCTCGGCCCATGTGCGGGTGGTGCCGTCTATTCGCCCGCCATTACGGACTTTAATGTCATGGTCAAGGACACGTCCTACATGTTCATCACCGGCCCGGACGTGATCAAAACCGTCACGCACGAAGATGTAACCAAAGACGAGTTGGGCGGCGCGATGACACACAACACGAAATCGGGCGTCGCTCATTTTGCAGCCGATTCGGATGAGCATGCTTTGCGGTTAACACGCGAATTGCTTTCATTCGTGCCTTCGAACAACATGGACGATCCGCCGTTTGTTCCGACATCAGACCCATCGAATCGCGCTGACATTGCATTGAATTCGATGATTCCCGAATCCTCAAATCAGCCATACGATATTCGTGACATTATCCACAATGTCGTTGACGACGCCTATTTCTTTGAGGTTCAGGAGCATTACGCTCAGAATATCGTCATCGGTTTTGCAAGGCTGGGCGGATTTTCGGTCGGGATTGTCGCGAATCAACCTGCGTTTCTCGCAGGCGTTTTGGATATCGACGCGTCGGTAAAAGCTGCCCGTTTTGTGCGTTTTTGCGATTGCTTTAATATTCCGCTCATTACATTTGAGGACGTGCCGGGATTCCTGCCCGGTGTAAATCAGGAACATCTCGGCATCATCCGGCACGGAGCGAAACTCCTGTACGCGTTTGCCGAGGCAACCGTGCCCAAGATCACGGTCATCACGCGAAAGGCATATGGCGGAGCATACTGCGTGATGGCCTCGAAGCATATTAGAACCGACATTAATTTTGCATATCCGACAGCGGAGATCGCCGTGATGGGAGCCGAAGGTGCCGTTGGAGTTCTCTACAAAAAAGAATTCATGGAGACAACCAACCCGGAAGAAACCAGGACAAATCTTGTAAGTGAATTTACCGAAAAATTTGCTAATCCATATATCGCCGCCGAGCGAGGCTTTATCGATGAGGTGATCGAACCGTCTCAGACACGTCCGAAGCTGATTCGGGCACTTTCGCTGCTGCAAAATAAGGTCGATACAAATCCGCCGAAAAAACATGGCAATATTCCGCTCTAGAATTTACTTTAAGTGTCGGAATACAGACAGTTAAAGTATTACTTACGGTTTGAGAACGACTTTCCATCATTTATCTATCGACAATGCCAGATCTAACCTTACACCGACCGACGTGGGCCGAGATCAATCTCGGCAATCTGTCGTTCAATCTTAAATCTGTACGCAAGTTTATTGGTCAGGACATCGCGTGTATGGCAGTTGTCAAAGCCGACGCCTACGGACACGGAGCGATTGAATGTGCAAAACGGCTCGAGGCAGACGGCGTAGATTGGTTTGGCGTTGCGCTACCTGAAGAAGGCGTGGAATTGCGAACTGCCGGCATAAAGCGACCGATTCTCTGTCTCGGCGGCTTTTGGCACGGGCAGGAAAATCTTTTGCTTGAACACGACCTGACGCCCATAATTTATCGCCTCGAAAGTGCCAAATGGCTCAATGAGGCGGCTGAACAAAAAGGCCAAAAAGCTAATATCCACGTTAAAGTCGATACCGGCATGGGGCGTATGGGCGTTCGATTCGACGAGATCGGCGAATTTGTTGAGGAGCTTAAAACGCTGTCTAATCTGCATGTTGAAGGCGTAATGACGCACTTTGCTGCGGCAGACAATCCGACAGAGAACGACTTTACTGCCGAGCAAATACATAAGCTTAATGAGACAGTTACCGTCTTTCGAAACAACGGCTTTACGCCTCGATATGTAGATATGGCCAACTCGCCCGGAGCAATCGCTCATCCAGATTCGCGCGGGAACATGGTCCGCCTTGGCGGAGTGCTATACGGCCTGGGCGGAGATGTGTTGCCAAAAGATATAGAGAAACCAGAGCTGAAACCTGTACTGTCTCTATTCACCCAAATCGCACATATTAAAAAAGTGCCCGCAGGCAACAGTTTGGGATATGGCCGGACTTTCACTACTAAGCGCGATTCGCTGATCGCGACCATCCCAATCGGCTATCACGACGGGTATCCGCGTGCTCTTTCGAACCGCGGGCGAGTTCTGATCAATGGCATATTTGCGCCGGTCGTCGGACGGGTTTCGATGGACTGTACGATCGTCGATGTTACCGACGTATTGAATGCAAAGGTCGATGATCGCGTCGTGCTTATCGGCGAACAGAACGGTTTGTCGATCAAAGCCGAAGACCTCGCAGGCGAAACTGGCACGATTTCTTACGAGATCACATGCGGAATCCATTTACGAGTGCCGAAGATCTTTGTCGATTAGACGTGATATTTTACTGGCCGCATCGCAAATGCGATAGAATAGTTTTGCTGTAACCCGAATCGTAAGAAAGCGAGGAAAACCGTTTGAATTATCCACTCGAGCTATCGTTCAAGCTGCTGGCAATTGCGAGCCAGATCTATATCCGCGACGCCAACGGCCAGTTGCTTGGCTACGTCAAACAAAAACTTTTCAAGCTGAAGGAAGATATCAACATATTCGCGGACGAGAGCCAGACGCGGCATTTATACAATATCAAGGCCGACCGCGTGCTAGATTTTTCAGCGAAATACAACTTCACCGACGCTGCTGGAAATAATTTAGGCTCGATCAAGCGGCAAGGAATGCGGTCAATATGGCGTGCGAATTATGATATCTTCGACGCCGCTTCGAACCAGGTGATGAAGATCAACGAGGAGAATGGCTGGGTCAAGGTGATCGACTCGCTTGTTGGTGAACTTCCATTAGTGGGTATGTTTACCGGATATTTTTTCAACCCGGCGTATCTAATATCGAGGATCGACGGAACACCTGTGGCGAGACTTCAAAAGCAGCCGGCATTCTTTGAAGGCAAATTCCAAATGTCGGCACTAATGCAGCTTTCCGACGATGACGAGGTTAGGGTTTTGCTCGGCGCGTTGTCAATGACATTACTTGAACGGTCTCGCGGTTAGCAAGCGGAAATTTAATTAAGGTCGATGCAGGTTTTTACGACAGTCCAGTGGAAGACGTTTTTCCGCAAGCTTTATGACAAAGTCGATTCAACCGACCTGTTTAATCGTGCCGCCCAGGTAGCGTTTTACTTCTCGTTCGCGTTCTTCCCGCTTCTTCTATTTTTAGTAACACTTATCGGAATCGTGCTCGGCAGCACCGAGAATCTAAAACGCGAGCTTTACAGCTATCTTTTTCAGATCATGCCGCCATCGGCATTCGATTTGGTACACAAAACACTTGAAGAGATCGTTGAGAATAGTTCAAGTGGTAAATTAACAATTGGCGTTTTTATCACGCTCTGGTCGGCATCAGCGGGCGTAGACAGCATTCGGAGCGCATTAAACGCAGTTTATGAACTAAAAGAAGCCCGGTCGTGGTGGAACACGAAGCTCCAATCCCTGATATTGACGCTTTTGTTCATCCTGCTTATTGCAATTGCACTGATAGCCGTATCGTCAGGATGGCAGTTATTTCAATATTTGCTTGGCTTGATGGGGCTTGAGGTTGCATCGCCATTGATCCTGATCAGCATTCAATGGATATCGCTTCTGATCATCCTGTTGTTCTCGACCGAGATCATTTATAGCTGGGTGCCCTGCTTTGATAAATTTCGTTGGGTGTGGATCACTCCGGGAGCTTTGGTTGCAATGGTGCTCTGGGTTTTGTTTACTGGCGGGTTCAGGATCTACCTTGCAGTATTTCAATACCTATAATAAAGCTTACGGATCATTAGGAGCGGTGATCATACTTATGCTCTGGATGTTCCTGTCAGGAACGACGATTCTTATTGGAGGAGCAATAAACTCCGTATTGGCTGACATGGCAAAAACGGATGAAACCCAGGAAGCTGTAACTTCCTTAGAAACCGATGCAGCTATCGATGAAGTCTCTTCATGAGAACAGCTAAGCCATTCATGTTGATAATTTACCATCTATAATCTCAACCTAATTCTATGTCATTAATGCTACAAGAGATCGCGGAACAGCCGGACGTTTTAGAACGCACGATCGTTGGCGAACGCGAAAAGGTTACGAAACTCGGCGATTTTTTGCGTCAGAAAGACATCGACCTGATCGTACTGGTGGCTCGCGGCAGTTCGGATAATGCCGCGCTTTTCGGGCGATATCTGCTTGAGGTGACTACCGGAATTCCAGTTTCTCTTTCCGCTCCGTCTGTTTTTACGCTCTACAACGCGAAGCTAAAGCTCAATCGCGCACTTGTGATCGGTGTTTCGCAATCCGGCGAAGGCGTGGACATCAATCTTAGTTCTGGAGCGTGCAAAAGAATCAGGAGCGTATACACTGGGAATCACGAACGAGGCAGATTCGACGATGGCAAAGATCGCCGACGAGACTTTGCTTATCCATGCCGGACGTGAGAAATCTGTCGCCGCGACAAAAACTTACACTGGCCAAATGCTGCATTTCTATATGCTTGCCGCCGCTCTGGGCGATCAAAGACTCGATTATCACAAGATTCCGGAATACGCCGCTCAAGCTCTAAAACTTCAGCCCGAGGTAGAGCAACTCGTTCAGCGATATGCGTTTATGGAGAATTGCGTGGTGGTCGGACGCGGGATGAACTATGGCAATTCGTATGAACTGGCTCTGAAACTAATGGAGACCTGTTACGTCGTCGCCGAAAGGTTCTCGTCAGCGGATTTTTTCCACGGACCGTTAGCGATCATAGAACGGCGGTTTCCTGTCATATTGTTCGCACCCGTCGGAGTGACGCAAAAAAGCAATCTCGATCTGCTTGAGCGGCTTCACGAACTTCATGCCGATTGCCTTTCCATCACAAACGATCCGAAGATTGCCGCCGCATCGTCGAGAAGCCTAATGCTGCCAGCCGGGATTGATGAATTTCTCTCTCCGATCCCATTCATCATTCCCGCTCAGCTTTTTGCGGCATATCTCTCTGAAACCAAGGGACTTGACCCGGATGCACCACGTTCGCTCACGAAAGTAACTCAAACTATTTGATAAGTTAAAGTGAATACTTGTAATTAGAGCTTAAACTTTGTAGTTATTAGTTTTGAAGGTTTTGGAATCAGCTGGATCACACACTGGAGATCGCTCTCAGGAGAGCTTCACGCATTTCACCAGCGGTGCCCCAGCGAAGATCGACTTGCTTTGCAAGCGCGGTCTCGAAGACAGCGGCGACCCTTAATGGAACTTCAGGGACCCGATTTGCAATCGGAATTATCGGCTTTTCAAATATCGCTTTGACGGTTTCGGAAATGCCTGCGTTCGGGCTTATGTCCAGAGCGTGTGCACCGGTCAAAAGACTGTAGGCCGTCATTCCGACCGCATAAATATCGGAAGGCGGACGCACCTCTTTGAAGTCTCTTACCTGCTCGGGCGGCATGTACGCTATCGTTCCGGCGACATCGCCAACCATGGTTACGCCGCTCATACCCGTCTGCTTGTAGCTTTTCGAAAGACCAAAATCGGTAAGTTTCGCAATGTAATTCGGGAAATTGCCGTCAACCAGAATGTTCTGCTCCTTGATATCGCGATGAACAAAGCCTTTGCCGTGAGCAAAATCCAGGGCCGACAGCGTTTGCTCGATTATCTTTACAACCTCGCGATAACTCAGCTTGCCGCCGCGATGTTTGGCGAGCTTTGAAGCATCCATGCCGCTCACATATTCAGTTACGAGATAGACGATGCCGTTATGCGTGCCGTGCTCGATATAGCTGACGATGTGCTGGTGCTTGAGCGAGGAAGAAACCTCGATCTCGCGCATAAAGCGTTTTAGCGACTGGTCGCTGACGGCAACCTCAGGCAAGAGCGTTTTGATGGCAACTGCCTGCCCATCGCGTTCTGAACGCGCGAGCATCACGCTGCCCATTCCGCCCTGCCCAAGCACACGCATCATTTGGTAGTTTGGTATCGGCTGCGGGTTTTTTCGCAGCTTGTCACGGCAGTCGTCGCAAACGAATGAGAGCTTCGCATCAGGCCGCGACGCTTCCGCCGACGAAGGAACGCCGCAATTCAAACACAAAACCGTGATGAGCGAGGGCTCGGTCTTTCCATCGCCACTCAGATTACCGGATATAAAATCGGACTGATCGGCTGCAACTCCAACTTCGAGCACGGTCTCACCGCCCTGAATACGATCACCGTGCTTCAAATGCGCGGTTTCGACCCGGATTCCATTTACAAACGTTCCGTTAGTTGAGCTTAGGTCGCGAAGAAAACACTGCGGGGGAGCGATCTCAAGAATACAATGATGACGCGAGAAAAAACGGTCGTGCGGCAAGCAAAACTGTGAGTCTTCGCTTCGCCCTATCATAAAGGTGTCGTGCTGTTCAAATGTGAAGTCGCGTCCGGTCTGGGGTCCGGCTACGACATGTAGGGTTACACGCATTCAGCTATAAATATCTATTCTAAAGGCATCTTCAGAGAAAGAATCGAGCTTTGCTCGCAAAACGTTGATTAAGAGAACATTGCCATCAATACTATAAACAATAAATATAACAGATAGCACGCCAGAAAAATCGAACCAACCACTATACCGCCGATTGCGAATCCACGGCCACCATTTGTTTCCGGGTCCTTCTTAATCTGCGACAAGGCAATAAAGCCGGTTATTAAAGCTGCTGGTGCAAGCACCAAGCCCATTGAGCAGCACCAACCGATCGTCATACTGCCGATTCCCAATCCAAGCGACAAGAAAGCCAAGGTCTGATTGGGCGAAACGCTCATTGGATATTGAACAAACTGTTGTTGCTGCAAACCTTGTTGTGGGCTTTGATACTGCTGCATTGGCTGAGATTGAAGCGGCCAATTTGTTTCACGTGTAACGCGGGGCGAATTGAGAAACTCTGTCGGCGGTGAATCATCAAGAGTGTTTGGCGGCGTGTTTTGAAATAAAGTCTGCGGCTCGTCATCGGCCAAATAGCTCAATAACTCACCGTCATTTAAACAGAAGTTGATTGCAGCGTCGGTGTAGGTTTGCCCGCATCGTGGACATCTTTTCATAACGATTCAGACAAAGCCCGCGAGCTATTTTGCGATCTCAAGTTTCTTAAAGCCAATGTTCACGGCATCGCCCGAATAAAGGCCGACCACGCCGCCTTTGTAGCCATGTGTGTTTTTTATCGTGGTGACCATTTCGCCATTGATGTAGAGTTCGACTCGCGAAGGAGTGTCGCGAACTTCCAAAGTGTTTTCCTCCGTCCCGCCGTTTATTGCAGCCGATGCGGTCCAATTTAGCATATCAACTTCCTTTCCAGGTGCATGTCGGGCAACGCGATACTTCTTTCGTTTCGAATCAATGATGAAAGCATAGCCCTTCTCAAGCGGCTTTGGATCGCTGTGGAAAACAAGGCCATAACCAAGGCTTGAGTTCGCATCATCTACATTGCGCAGGACGACCGACGTATTTGCCAGTTCCGTTTTGTACTCCGCCGGAGCAGCCACCACATAGTAATAGCCTTTCTGCTTTGAGCTCATGAAAAACTCACCATCTTTGAACTCTGTGTTTCCGAATGTCGAATCCGCTCGCACCCATTCGGCAAGGTCGATCGGCTGAACGTCTTTACTGTCGAAAGGAGAGGGGCTCGGCGTCCCCCGCGTTGAGGTAGGAGCCGGGGTTGGGCCGCCGGTTCGATTTGTATCAAGAGAAGCTACATAAACCAAAAACGCCGCACCGCCGCCACCGCATAGCAAGACCAATACACCGAGAATTCCAAGTACCCAAACCCAGGCCTTCGACGATTTTTTAGGCTGCATTGTGTGTGCTGCCTGATTTCCGTAAGAAGACTGAATTCCCGGCTGATTACCAAGCCCGGTGTTCGGGTCGGTATATCTTGCCTGATTGATCATCACCGTTTCGGGCAACTGATCGGCGGCCAGCGTCAAGATCGACCCGTCTTCCAGGCAAAAATTCAAGCCATCGTCTGAATACGTTTTGCGGCATGTTGGACAAATTTTCATCGCTTTCCTGCTAATGCTTCGAGGACAAACTCGGGTTTTTGATATTATACGAATTTACGTAACGAAACGCGACTAATCTTGGGTCGTGAAATCTCACCGATAGGAATTCATACAAGACTGTAGCCGCAGCGGCCGCAGAATTTGATGTTTGGTGGGTATGAGCCGTTGCAGCGGCGGCAGATACGCTCTGCCTGTTGCGGCGTGAAGGTCGCTGGATTTGTCGTAAAACTGTTCGGTTGATTGAGCCCAGCGGTAGTGCCGTAGCTGATGCTAAGGCCGCAGCGGCCGCAAAAGCGTGAAAATTCGGGCAGCATGTTCGAGCATCGCGGGCACGGGAACGAGTTTGGCGACTCGCCCGGGCTGACCATAATAAAGGACCGGTTTCCGCAGCGGCCGCAGAATTTTACACCTTCGGCAAATCGAGAATTGCAGTTCGAACAAGCAACGATCCCCGGCATGAGGCTCGAATTGACACCGCTGCTACTGCTTCCCTGCGATGGCGAAGGGTTGCTGCCCGTCTCGGCGATAGTTTTAAGCTGTGCCTGTATGACCTGTTCGTTTGCACCTTCGCGGATTTCGATAACACGTTCGTCGTCGCGTTCCCCGGCCTTTGAAACACGTAAAATATGTTGGCCAGCCGGAATGTCACTTAAAACAACGCGGCCCGAGCTCCCGACGCTTCCCTTTCGCTCGTCGTCAATGTAGACCTCGGCCGCGACCGGTGCGAGCACGATGAGCTTTGAGATACCCGCACGCTGCGCTTCATCGAACCCTTCGGCAGCCTGTTCGAGTTTGGTGATCCACTCAGACACTGACGGCGGCCGATTTTGCGGCTCCATTTCCAGTGACTGCATTATCACACGTTCGACTTCGACGGGAATATCGGTGCGTATCGACGAAAGCGGCGGAGCCTTATGCATGATCTTTTGCATAACAAGCTGCATCATGTCGCCCGAAAATGGTGTGCGTCCGCCGAGCATCAGATACGCGATGGTTCCGAGCGCATAAATGTCGGCCCGAACATCGACGCCCATTTCGGGCTGCATCTGCTCTGGCGACATGAACTCGGGCGTACCAATTATTCCGCGTGACGACGGCGTTGCGTTCGAACTGAAGTCCGTAACAGTCTGGTTGATGATCTTTGCAAGCCCAAAATCGCCAACCTTGATAAACCCGTCGCCGCCTTTTCCTTTCTGCATCAGGAAGATATTTGCGGGCTTCAGATCGCGGTGGAGAATATTCAGATCGTGTGCCGCATCGACGCCGTCTGCGATCTGACGAAGCAGGCGAACGGCGCGTTTCACCGGCAAAGTTCCCTCTCGGCGAAGCAGCTTGTGAAGCGTTTCGCCCTCGACATATTCCATCACCAGATAGAAAATGCCGTCGCCCGTTTCACCAAAATCTGTAACGCTGACGGTGTTCGGATGCTGGATCGAAGCGGCCGATTGGGCCTCTCGCTCAAAGCGGGCAATTGCCTCGCCTTCCTGAAGGTCTTCGCTGCTCAAAATATCCTGCCGAACCGTTTTTACCGCAACTCTACGGGATGCAAACTTGTTGTCCTTCGCGAGATAGACCTGTCCCATCGCACCGCGACCGAGGCGGCTTTCGAGAAAGTATCGACCCGCCAATAACTGGTTGCCGGGCAGCGATAACCGCGTCGCCGTCTGATCGCTCGGACAGGCGGCGACTTCATCCGGGTAGCAAAGCTCGCATTTTGGGCATTCCTTCATGGGCAGTTGTCAGTGGCCGGTTGCCAATGTTCAGTTATTCATGATTCCAGAGCTGAATCAAACTGAATCAAACGTGCGCTGTTCTTGATATTCATCGTTTTCTGTCGTCTTCTTTTTGTAGCACAGAACAAGATGAATGAGAAGAACAGTCGTCATTCGTCAATCTTGAAACTGACCACTGACAACTGATCACAGACAACTGCTCCAAGTTTGGACTTTGAATTTCTTTGTTGTTATAATTGCGAAGTTTTGGGTCGTTAGCTCAGTTGGTAGAGCAGCGGACTCTTAATCCGCGGGTCGCAGGTTCAATCCCTGCACGGCCTACCAAATCAATGGATAATTGAAAGTGGAAAATGGACAACGTCTGATTTATTCCGTCGTCCATTATCCATTTTCAGTTATCCATTTTCCATTGGTTTAGACCTGATCGCGCCACTTAAGCACTTCTTCACGCAAGATCGGGTTTTGCTGAAAGCTTCCCGTCTGACCCTGTGCGGCGGTCGCTCGCTGGATGTGCCAATAGCTGAGGCCGAGTTTGCCGATCGCACGCAGGTAACGGCTGCGTGGCAGAAATTTTCCGTTGAACAATCCGCCAATTAGCCAGCCTGAACTCTTGAATGCGGACACGGCTGTCTCGCCATGTTCCTTTGGGATCAAGCCGCGAGCGATATCGATGGCCAGCATTTCCTTGAGGATCTTATTCTGACGCCACATAATGTAGAAAGAAAAGCCGACGAATATCAGGAAGAAAGGAATTTCAAGAAGCAGATAGCCGAGCAGAAATCCTTCAAGTCCGAAAATTACGGCCATTCCGTTCCAAAGCGCATGAAGGAAAACCGCAAAGAAATAGCCGACGACCGGTGCAATTACCCTAACGAATGTGTTGTGCGATTCGCGGGCGATGCCGCAGCCGATACCCGTCATTGCCGTAAAGGTCACGTGTGCAAAAGGTGAAAGAATGCCGCGCATAAAGAACAACAAGAGCAGGCCGCCGATACCTGCGTCGCCGATAGCACGCCCGTAATACAAAACGTTTTCGACAGTAGCAAAGCCGAGGGCGATGACTCCCGCAAACACGATACCGTCGAGAATGTCATCAAAATAACGACGGAAAAAGATCAGCAGCACGAGCAGTCCGAGACCTTTGCTGGCTTCCTCGAAAACAGGAGCAGAGACCACCGCTCCGGCTATCTGTCCCGCCTCCGGCGACACCCCGACAGTGACGACGACACCGATAAACGTGTTGATCAAGAACGACGCAATCACTGCTACCAATGCTCCCCAGGCGAACGCAAGGGCAAGCAGCCAAAACGGTTCCGGGTCGTAGCGGTCGAGCCAGATAAGCGGAAAGAGATAGAACAACGCGGGTGTAAATGCGACAACGGCCGCAATTATTGCCGGGATAATACCGACGCTGGCAAACATCAGCAGACCGACTATCAGCGACATGAATATGATCGCAAAGATCGTTACACCTATGCCGACGTAGCGTCCGGTTTTGCTCGGTTCGGGGACGACTTCGATGTGGCCGAGCCCGATGCTGGACATCGAGTTTTGGAAGTTGTCAGCGGTCTTGTGCTGTGCGATCTGTTTGAACTGCTCTATCTGTGCTTCGCGAAATTGCTCCGGTGCCTGAACCTGCGGTTGCTGAAGCGAAATAGTTGCCGTCACTCCGTTCTTTCCAAACTGGACCGAGTCGCCGGAGTTTAGTTTCGCTTTCTGGATCCGCTCGCCATTCAGGATCGTGCCGTTTGTGCTCTCATTATCAGTGAGGTAATAACCATCGGCTTTTGCCTCGATAAAAGCATGCTGCTTGGAGGCGATCCGTTCCATTGCCGGATCGAAGCGAACGCTGCAATTGTCGCCTCTGCCGATCGTCAAAAAACCGCTCTCCAACTCAAAGATCCGGCTGGCCAAAGTACCGCTGTTTATCGTCAGGAGTAATTTCATACAGCAATCATAAAAACAAAAAGCCCAAAGTCAAGTTGCTGCCTGACTTCGGGCTATTTTCTCTGAGTAGCGGCCCACTATTGCGGCTGAACCGACAAGGGTGATGGCGTATCGCCGCTCTGGCCAAAGGGCTGAACGATGTATCCCAGACCTGCGCTGCTGATTCTGTACCACGTACTATTGCTCGGCCTGAAGACCGCGATGTCCGCCTTCACGTCACCGTCATAATCGGCAGGTATCGGGAGGTCGCCGTCAACTCCGAAAGATTGGGTAAAAAAGGATCCGGTAACTGAGTTTCGGACATACCACGTACCGGTCGACGGTCGGAAAACCGTGTAATCTGCACGTCCATCGCCATCAAAATCGGCGAGCAGCGGCTTGTCGCCCGCCTGGCCCCAGCCCGTCTGAATCGGTATGCTTGACGTGCTGGGAATGGTGTACCAGTTCCCGTTGGACGGACGCCAGATGACCAGATCCGCTCTTCCATCGCCGTCATGATCAGCCGTAAACGGCTTATCGCCGCTGACACCCCAGCCGCGAACGCGATAGCCGAGAGTACTTTCGAGAATGTACCAGTTACCGTTTGTCGGCCGCCAAACGGCCAAGTCGACCCGGCCGTCGCCATCGTAATCAGCCGGGACTGGGATGTCGCCAATTTCGCCAAACTGCTGCACCAAATAACCGGCCGAGCTTCGCAGAACGTACCAAGTGCCGTTCGAAGGGCGCCAGACGCCGAGGTCCGAACTACCGTCGCCATCGTAATCGCCCGCGATCAATTGATCGCCGCTAATGCCGTATGTGAATGTGTTAATAGAGCTATTCGAACTGGATTTGATCTGCCACTGGCCAGTAGAAGGCGAAAAGACCGAAAAATCCGTCCGGCGGTCACCGTCAAAATCGGACACGAGATTTTTTGGCGTCGTTGATACTCCAGCTCGCGTCAAGAACAAAAAGCCCGTGCGTCAGATCGCCAGCGAGCACTTTGTTCTGGCCCAGAAACGGGAACACTGCCCAATTGCCGTCGTAAGTCGTCGGAAGAGCATTCTGCCGGTACTCGCTTCCGCATATCATATCCCACGGCTCGGCATCCAAAGCAGCCTGTTTTTCCTGTTCAGGCGGAGCAAAGGTTGATTGATATGTGTCGTATTGGCCGACGCGGACAGGATTTGCGGGCGACGAAATATCGAATACCTGCACGCCCGCCTGATACCAGGAAACGTAAAGATAGTTGCCGAAAACCACCGGATTGTGCGGCGTTACGGCATTCAGGCCCAATTCGGCCATCGAAATGCTTCGCACGAGAAGCGGAACGGCGGGATCCGTAATGTTGTAAACGCGAATGTCGCCAGTGGCATTGTTGGTTTCGCGGGCACTGTAAAGATAATTACCGTCTTCGCTGGACCAACTGCTGTGCATGTTGTTACCGGCGGTCGTGCTGGTCGGGTCCTGAACAAATCCGAGGAGCGTCGGGGCCTGGATGCCGATATTGCTGATGTCGTAAATCTCAGTCCTGCCGCGATTTCCCGAATTTCCCCAGCCTGAGGTGAACATTCTGTTTCCACGAATGTGCATCGCGTGAACCCATTGTGGCTCGGTCGGATTTATGTCGCGAACAAAGGCTGCCGCGGCCGGATCGCTGACATTTATAACCTTTAGGAGCTTGTTACCGTTTAAGCTGTTGAAATTCTCGACCAGATAATTGACGCCGTTCTGACTGAAGACGACCATTTCATGGATCGAGTTATGGCCGCTTCCATTTGCGCTGTTTACGATACCTAAAAGCTGCGGGCTGGCCGGATCTGTCAGATTGACGATATGCACACCGCCGCCATTGCCGCTGCCGAAATAACCACGGTTTCCGACGACGACGGCTTCCAGAAACTGCTGGTTATTGCCGGGGTTGTACCGACTGGCAAGCACGGGAGCGTCGGGATTTGATATGTCGTAGATAAATGCTCCGCGACAATTGTAGCTTCCCTGCACGGCAATGTTGCCATCAGCGAATATGTCGGAGAATTTTAGGTTCGAGCCGCCGTTATCACAGACCGGATTGATCTGCGACCGAAGCCGAACTTTCTGTGCGCTCGTATCAAATGGAGAGCATGTCAACAGAACAAATAATGTCGCCAAAACAGCAAAACTTCGCATTGGTATTTATGTGAACGATTCTCAATCCGTTTCTGAAATGGATGTAAAAGATATCCGGCAAGCCGGAATCGCTAGATTCATTAAATCGACACAATTATACTATAGAGAAGAAAACTTGAGTAGAAAATTCGTGCGTCTAGACTATGAAGCGGCTTGTGACTGGGTTGCCTCGCGCATGACGAGATCGAATGTGCCAGGATCGACCTTGCGGAAACGACGGTTTCGATTAAGCGAAACGGCAACGGATATTGTTGGATTATTACCCTTGAACTCCATACCGCCGGCAACTAACAAATTATAAAGTTCGTTTACATGAAGAGGGACGCCAGCCTCGCGAAGCAGCAGCGTGCATGCCTGCGTAATAGTGCGGTCGGCAAACCGATGGCTGATCGGTTCCATGTTGTTGGTTCGGTTTGGGATGTCGCGATTTTGATTCAGATACGTTACCGAACCGCTGTGGCGATTGGGCCCGACAGCCTTGCTCGGCGTCGATAAACGATGCGGCTTCGACGCTCGTGCATCGGGCAGCCGCGAAAATTCTGTTTCGATCGATATTTTGTCCGCCACTTTGGCATTTCTGCCTCCAGAACCCATCATGCCCAAAAGCGTGTCGATCGTCGATGTCATTTGGTCAGCATTGTTCTCGAGCTCGGCGATCTCCTCGCGCACTAACGCAGCTTCGTTCTCAAGATCGCGCAGACGTGAGATCAAGCGGCTCTGCTTAACGCGTGACTCCTGCAAATGGGCCTGAAGCGGTGCTATTACGTTTGGGTCTAACATTGGAGCGGAATATAACTGCGGTTAAAGCAAAAAGTTACGAAAACATGAACAAATACCTGCTTAAAAGCTAATTGTTTCTTTCGATCACAAAATTCGGAATCTCTCCTAATGCAAGAGAATACTTTGTTTCGGGCAAAACTTCAAGATTTTTTCTGGCACTCGCGGCATAGCCCAGAGCGATGGAGCGGATCTTTTCGGCAGTCTGCTCTGCTTCGAGCATTTCTGTTAACTTCGCACGTGAACCGTTCAGATATGATCCGTCAGCGATGATTTGTTTAAGTTCTACTTTAAGTTCTGGATATTTTTTGCATAGCAAGATTAGCGGAAGCGTAAGTTTTCCCTCAACGAGATCGGCACCGGCAGCTTTACCCAAAGCCCTTTCGTCTGCCGTAAAATCAAGCAGATCGTCGGCAAGCTGAAATGCGATACCGAGATTCATACCGTAATCACGCAGAGCAACTTGCTGCTCAGGACTTGCACCGGCCTGTATGCCACCGATCTCACAACATCCCGAAAACAGATATGCCGTCTTTCGGCGAACGATATCGAAATACTCGTCCTCTGTGATATCCGTATTCCCGATCATCGTAAGCTGGATCAACTCGCCCTCGGTCATCTTTCGCGTCAGATGCGTAAGAATCTCAAGTATCTCCAGCGACTTTTCCTTCAACGAGGTTTCAAACGCCGACATGTAAAGCCAATCGCCCATCAAAACCGCGATCTGGTTGCCGAACCGTACGTTTACCGAGGCCTTGCTACGCCGCGTATTGGCGTTATCGATGATGTCGTCATGCACCAGCGTAGCCGTGTGCAGCATTTCCATCACCGTCGCCAAACGAATCACGCCTTCGGCCGAGCCATTTCCGCCTGATGCGTAATTTGCAAGAATCAGCAGCGCCGGCCGCACGCGCTTTCCGCCGGACGAACGCACGTATTCGCCTAAATAGCTTATAACCTGGACATTGGAAGCTGCCTGCCGGGCGAATTCCGCCTCTACAAGTTCCATCTCGGACTTGATAAGACCAAAGATCTTTCGGGCCTTTAATTGCGGGAGTACTTCATTTTTTATTGTTGCAAATGTTTGCATTCGTGTGAAGAAATTAGTTGGAGCGGTAATTATCGAAAGTCATGTCGATCCCAAAGTCATTTGCCTTGAGTTTCGCCATAACGTCCTGTAGCGTGTCGCGGTCTTTGCCGGAGACGCGGACGGTTTCGCCCTGGATCGAGGCCTGAACTTTGAGCTTAGAATCCTTTATGAACTTGACGACTTCTTTTGCTTTGTCGATCGGGATTCCCTGCTGGACTTTTACCAGTTGGCGAACAGTTCCGCCGGCTGCTGGCTCGACCTTTTGATAATCAAGAGCTTTTAGCGAGATGCCGCGTTTCAATATTTTGCCCTGCAAAATATCGTTCATGTTCCGCAGACGCGTATCGTCCTCTGCCGTAAGCTCAAGGTCTTTTTCCTTTAACTCAACCTTCGCCGAACTGCCTTTGAAATCGAACCGCTGCGATATCTCTTTGCTTGTTTGATTCAATGCGTTAGTTAGCTCCGCGTAATCAGTCTTTGAAACAATATCGAATGAATTTTCTTTTGCCATAGGAATATATTAAACCACAGAGACACGGAGACACAGAGGAGAGGCAAGAAATCTATTCGGATCTGCCTCGAATGATTATTCCTGTGTTAATGATCTCAGTACCTCTGTGTCTCTGTGGTTAAATCCAATCTAAAAAATTCCAGAAAGTTTTGTGTAGTTTGCCGCGCGAGTTTCTCAAGTTCGATCCCGTAAAAATCCGCCAGAAACTTCGCCGTGTGAACGACAAAACTCGGTTCGTTGCGTTTGCCGCGAAACGGAACCGGCGTTAGAAAAGGACAATCTGTCTCGACCAACAGCTTTTCGAGCGGCACGACGCGGGCGGCATCGCGAAGATTTTCGGCCTTTTTGAAAGTGACATTCCCGGCAAACGAGATCAGAAATCCGATCTTCATCAGGGCCTCAGCCATGTGCGGCGTCCCGCCAAAACAATGCATTATCCCCGCGAACCGGACCGCCCTTGTCCGCATTTGATCGCTTCCACTCTTCAGTCAATATTTCAACCGTTTCATCATCAGCATCCCGGCTGTGAATGATGATCGGCAGGTCGAGTTCCCTTGCCGTTCGTGATCTGCCGCCTAAAAACCTCAATCTGAACGTCACGCGGGCTGTGATCGTAATAAAAATCCAAACCGATCTCGCCCCACGCGATAACTTTTTCGCTCGATTTTACAAGTTCGATCAGATGATGCTCGGCTTTGTCGTCATAAAGTTTTGCATCATGCGGATGAACACCGACCGACGCGTAAACAGTGACGTATTTTTCCGCAACCGCAACCGCCCGCCGAAAATCGTCCGTAGTGCGGATCGCCCGTGCCGATATTCAGCATCAGCCGCAACGCCCGCATCCTTAGCGCCCGCTGAACAACCTCGTCACGGTCAGCATCAAACTGCCTCGCCGTCAATATGGCAGTGGGAATCGATGAGAATCACTTTGTCTCTATCTCCAAATCATCAGATTGAATCGCGTTATCAGAATCTTCAAGTTCGTTAATTATTATTATAGTCACGCCTTTCTTATATGCCTCTGCAAAACGATTAGGTTTGGCTTTTGAATAGTCCAAATCATAATGCGGCAGGAGATCATCGTTTTCGTCAAGCTCGATAAGTCTTCGCCGACCTTCACCAACTTTGCGAACTTTAAGCTTGTCAAATCATATTCAGGCTTCAAATCGTCATCAAAGACGTGCTCAACCATATCTTTATTTTGATTTCCAACAACGGTAATTTAGATTAAACAAATAGCTCCAAGCCTCTGTAGGCCAAAAGATTGCCCTGATCAACGACAAATCCAGTTATTCCGCCATCCTGCGACACAACAAAAGCACATGAATCGGGATTATCGATCACAAATCTAGCAGCGGAAAGATGTCGCTTCCCTCGAAATTCGTGGGTCAGTGAAGTTTCAGAAATTTGTTCTTTCGCTTCAAATGGCAAAATACTCTGTACTTTCTGCGGCGTTCGACCTCTAGGCTTTTCCTTGATCTTTACGCCAAACGCGAGCACATCAAAGTTTTTAGTCAAAATTGTAGCTCCATCCACTGCCGTCAAGTAGGCAACTGTCCGGGCCGCTTCACCAATAAGTGTCTTATTCTCGTAACTGCCCAATGAACCTATTGATTCCAGAAAATGCCGTTTCCTGACCAAATCCTCACTTTTCCCCTCGAATTGATCAAATCCGCTAGACAGCCTGTTTTCAATTTGCTGCAGGCCGTTATAACGGTGGAGAGATTCATAATTGAAAGGCTTTTCAATGGACCTTTTCCATTTCTTCTCGTCCCCTACGAAAATAATTGTACCTCCGTGACTCAAAAGGCGTATTCGCGACAGAATTCCTTTCGCCATGTCGCGATACAAGAAATTAAGAACTGTGTTCTTCATCTCTTGTTCCGAGTTACCTTGATACATGGATAGCAGCTTACTTCCCTCTTCGTTCCAATCGGTGTTTATGAACGCCGAGTCGCTACCGGTTATTTCTGCAATCGGTTGGCTAAAAGGCAAGCGAATAATCATTCGAGCGTCAATCCACCATTTCAAATGTTACTCCTGTAAAACAATCTGTCTGCAACCCTAAAATTCGAAGCTTTCCATACCAAGGAAAAACGCATATTTGTCCGTTTGGGGGAACAACTGCCGGTGCAAGTTTTCTTAGCTCTTCGACACTCAACGTTTTTATGCTATTGAGGTTAAACGTTAAGGAAACGTGCTGTACGTCAAACGGCAAAGCATAATTAACCCTAAACTTGAGTTGTCTTCCTTCTTCAAACTTTGTGCTCGCCCAGAACGTGAGAGAAATAATCTCTTCTAGGTCTAGAAGCGAAGGAATCGCCTCCGAATCCTCCAGAAAATCATCTATCTTGATTCCAAAAGGCTCACGATGTTCTTTCACGAGCCTTTTGTGCAATTCTTTGAGAAATGATTTGTCCAACTTAAACATACGCACTCTGACGTTATTTTAACCTCGCACCAATCTTAACATCCTCCAAAAAAGTCGCGATCGCCGGAGTATCTTCTTCGGTCAACGATGCGGCGCAGATCATGCCCTGCGATTCGAGGCCGCGCATTTTTCGGGGTTTTAGGTTGGCGACGACGACGACTTTGCGGCCGATGAGTTTTTCCGGGTCGTAGTATTCGGCAAGGCCGGCGAGGATCTGCCGCGGTTTTTCTTCGCCGAGGTCGATCTCAAAACGCAGCAGTTTATCGGCGTTTGGAATGCGCTCAGCAACCTTTACTTCGCCAACGCGGAGTTCGACCTTGATGAAGTCGTCGATGGTGATGAAGTTTTGATCTGAGCTCCTCCGATAACTGTCGGGCTACTCACATCGCCACCACCTTCTGACGCAGGCTGTTCTGCCCACTCTAACTACATGGTTCTGACCGCTGACTGCTGACTGCTGACTGCTCATTTATCTCATTCATAACTTTATTTTTATCAATTCGCGGGAAAACGCCTTCGGTTTCACCGATCCGGGTTCCCGGCTGTAATTCTCCCCATTTCAACGCGGCGGGATCTGAGTTTTTCGATGTCCTCGCCAAGCCCGATCTGCGCATAAATATTCTTCGCCGCCTCGGGCATCACCGGATAGAGCAGCACGCTTAGCCATCGCAGCGTCTCGGTCGCTCTGTACAAGACGGCATTCAGCGTTTCGGCTTGATTTTCATCTTTGATCAAAACCCACGGCTTGCAGTCAGATATCATTTTGTCAATCCGAGCAATGACGGTCCACAGAACTTCGAGGCCGAGGCTGAACTCGAAAGTTATCAAAACGCCGCAAAAATTCGTCCCGGGCGTGCTCCAGCACCGAAACGATCTCGCCGCCGTCGGGATCGAGCCCCGCACGTCGGGCTTGGATATAGTTGTCCTCGGCGATCTTGCCGCTTGGGACAAGGCCTTCGCGATATTTCGTGATCATCGAAAATGTGCGGCTCGCGAGATTTCCCAATCCGCTGGCAAGATCGGCATTAGCCCGTTCGATCAGATTTTCGTAGCCAAACTTTCCGTCCTGGCCAAAAACCATCTCGCGAAGCAGAAAATAGCGTATGGCATCAACCGAGAAATGTTCATGTAATACATCAACTTCTATAACATTACCCAATGTTTTGCCCATCTTCCGGCCATCGACATCAAGCCACATGCCGTGAGCGTACACTGTTTTCGGGCAGTTCAAAACCGGCCGCTTTAAGGAAAGAGAACCAATAGACCGTATGAAACCGCAGAATGTCCTTACCGACCAGATGCATCGCGTTTTGCCAGTATTTATCAAATCCGACGGCCGCGCGTTCGCGAATTTCCGTAGCCGATGGCCGTGATGTAATTAGAAAGAGCGTCAAGCCAGACGTACATCACATGATTTTCATCGTCCGGAACCGGAACGCCCCACGACACCGACGATTTCTGCCGGCTGATCGAAAGGTCCTGCAATCCGCCTTTGACGAACGAAAGAACTTCATTGCGGCGAGATTCAGGCCTTACAAGTCCGGGATCGCCTTCGATCAGATCGATCAGGAACTCATCGTAATCCGACAAGCGGAAAAAATAGCTTTCCTCCGACACCTTGTCGAGCGGCCGTTCGTGTATCAAACAGTACGGAAGATCCGAGGCTTCGGGCGTGTAATATTCGATCTTCAGTCTTAAATTCCGCACACGGAGCACAAAACCAGCCTTCGTAAAAGCCCTTGTAAATATTGTCATTACCCTTCGGCGTTTTGTTTTTCGCGATCTCGCGCCAAAGATGCTGGACGCCTTCGTAGTGAAACGGCTCGGTCGTCCGCATGAAAATGTCGTAGCCGCCATTTTCGGTATCGAGTCCGAAATCGTGAAACATCCGTTTCAGTTCGCCGGAAATATGATCGACCTGTTCCTTCGGCGTTCGGCCGTTTTTTTCGGCCGCACGCTGGATGTTGATGCCGTGCTCGTCCGTCCCGGTGAGAAAATATACGTCGAATCCACGCTGTTTCTTATAGCGGTGTATCGCGTCCGCGACGATTGTCGTGTAAAGATGGCCAAGGTGCGGCAGGCTGTTGGCGTAATAGATCGGGGTTGTTATGTAAAAGGTCTTCATCATCAAAAACATAAAGTGTAGCCCGTAAATAATAATTTATCCACGCTCTACACTTTTCGATTTTCGCAAAGGTAAATTATTTCAGCCGCTTTTTATCAGCCGCAGCAAACTCGTCACTGTCTTTGTACCTCGGCATTGCGGCGGCGTTTGCGAGTTTCATGCCTATCGCCAGACCCAAGCTCGGCATTCTGAATCATCGCCGACGCATCCCACCAATCGTGGTACTCGTCTGAGGTCTGGTGGTAATACTTTGCAGTGTAATCGCGGAAGAAAACCAGTGAGTCGCCAGTTAGCGGCGTAACGAAATTGTCGCCGTGGCGAAGAGAAATGGCCGGCACTCCAACCTTTGCGAATGGAAAATGATCCGAGCGGAAGAAGAAGCCTTGTTCGGGTTTCATATCGCCTTCAAGCTCCAAGTTACGTTCCTTTGCAACCTCCGAGACGATCGAGTCCATCGTCGAACGCTCGGCACCGAGAGCTGAAAAATCCGAGACCTTGCCGAAGAAATTAACGCCGTCGATGTTTACATTCCCTGCGGTTTTCGCGAGCGGAACTAGCGGATATTGTGAATAATATTCCGCACCGAGCAGGCCTTGCTCTTCGGCAGTCGGGAAAAGAAACAGGCTCGAACGCTTCGGACGCTCTTTTTTCGGCATTTTAGCGAGAACCTCGGCGATGCCGATCACTGATGCCACGCCAGACGCATTGTCGTATGCTCCGTTGTAAATTTTGTCGCCACTGGCGTCCGCCTCGCCGATGCCGAGATGGTCCCAATGTGAAGTATAGACTACGTATTCTTTTTTGAGATTCTTATCGCTTCCCTCAACGATTCCAACGACATTCGGCGAATCGAACGTTTTCATCTCGCTCTTGAGATTCAATTTAACCTTCAAACCAGTATTGACGAGCTTGAATCCACGCTGCCTTGCGGCGGCTGTCAATTCATTTATGTTCAAATTGGCCGAAGCCATGATCTTTTGAGCGGCGTCGAATGTCACCCATGATTTGATCTTTAGGAAAGGAGTCGCGTCCGTCGATGTCCGGGCGATCTCGTAACGCCAATTCCCATTCGATGTGCGAACGACATTCCATCCGTAACCTGCCGATTCGGTGGTGTGAACTAGAATCACGCCCGCCGCACCGCGTCGAGCGGCTTCCTCGTACTTGTATGTCCAGCGGCCGTAATATGTAAGAGCCTTGCCGCCAAACAGGTTTGACTCGGCTTCTGTCGCGGGCGGATCGTTGACCAGAATCATGACGATCTTTCCTTTGTACGCGTCCGGCGAACCGCTGTAGTCGTTCCAGTTGTAAAGCGGAGCGTCGATTCCGTATCCGACAAAGATCAGGTCACTTTCGACCGAGACCTCAGCCGTCTGAGCACTCGTGGTTGCTACGAATTCGTCACCAAACTTATATGTGGCAGTGCCCGACACACCCGAGACCTCAAGTTTCGTGTTCGGGTCGGCCTTTACACCGACCATTTTGACGTTTTGAAAATAGCTTTTCCCGTTGCCCGGCTTAACGCCGCTCGCCTTCATCTCGTCGGCAATATATTGTGCGGCACGCTTTCCTCCATCGGTTCCAGGCCCGCGGCCTTCGAAATCATCGGCTGAAAGTCGTTTTACGCGTTCGACTAACTTGCCCGCACTGAAACGACTGGACTGATCTTGTGCAAAAGCCATCGAAACGCTGATGACAGATATTAAAAGTAGGATCGAAATTGTTTTCATAGTTAAAGTAATTTATCAGATGTCTGAATTCAGACAGTTAAAGTGTTTTGTTAAGTCGTAATTAGCCTTTGATAAGGCTCATGGCCTCTGCACGCGTTCGCGAATCTTTTCTAAATCCGCCCAGCACGGCTGAAGTTACAGTAATTGCTCCCGGCTTTTTGACGCCGCGAAGCGTCATGCACGTGTGCTCTGCTTCGATGACAACCATTACACCGAGCGGCTCAAGCTCGTCGAAAAGCGTACTCGCGATCTGCTGCGTCAGGCGTTCTTGCACTTGCAGACGGCGTGCAAAGATCTCGGCGATGCGTGCCAGTTTTGAAAGACCGACGATGCGGCCGCCCTTTGGAATATAGGCAATATGACATTTGCCGACAAACGGAGCGAGGTGATGTTCGCAGACAGACGCGATGGAAATGTCTTTTACGATGACCATTTCGTCATGCGAATCACCGGGCAGCGGCATTACGTGTTCCTTCGGGTCCTGCCACATACCTTCGGTCAGTTCAAGGTAAAAATCCGCAACGCGTTCGGGTGTTTTTTGCAGCCCTTCGCGGTCCGGGTCTTCGCCCATGCCTTCTAACATCAGCCTTACGCCAGCCGCGATCTTTTTCAGATCGACTTTTTTCTTAACTTTCTTTGCCATAAATTACTTAGATGCCGCAGATATCGAAACGCCTTTGAAACTGGCTAAGGCCGCCGCATGGACGATCCGAAACGGAACGTTGTTCTCAAGCGCCAGCTTTCGGACATGGTCGTACTCAGGCATCACGTTTACGATCTTATCTCCATATCTTGCTACTTTCACATCGACGTTTCCAAATTCGGTCGTAACTTTGGCCGTTTCCCTCGGCAGTGAATTTCGTTCTATATTCACGAAACGAATGCCCAAAGTCGTCGTTTCAGAATAGAGCATCTCCGCTATTATTTGCTTTCTATCGATCGAGCAAAGAACAGACAGCATCGTCGCCGGACGGTTCTTCTTCATCTGAATCGGCGTAAACCAGCAATCCAATGCCCCGAGGTCGAGCGAGCGCTCCATTACAAATCCCAAAACCTGAGAAGAAATGTCGTCGAGATTTGTTTCAAGCAGAACGAGATGCTCGGTATGCGTGCTGTCGGTGATCTTTTCATTTACGAGCTGAGCGGCTTCAGTTTCGCCAAGCATTAGTCTCAAAGCATTTGGAAAACCCTGATATTCACGAGTTCCTGCACCATACCCTGTAAGCTCTACTGTCATCTCAGGCAACGCACCGTAACTATCACATAATGAACTGATTATCGCTGCCCCAGTGGGCGTTATCATCTCTCCCTCAACGTCAGTCGAATATATGGGAATACCACTAAGCAATTCGGCGACGGCGGGCGGTGGAACAGGGTATTTTCCATGTGCCATCTGCACAAACCCGCTGCCAGCGTGGATCTTAGAACATACGAAACGCTCAATTCCAAGCTGTTCAAAACCGATGCACGAACCGACGACATCGATGATCGCGTCCATTGCTCCGACCTCGTGAAAATGGACCTTTTGAATGTCGATGCCGTGAACTTTCGCCTCGGCCTCGGCTAGCCGCGAGAATATCGCGATTGACCGGCTCTTTACCAGATCGGAAAGGCTCGAATCATGAATTATCTTTTCAATGTCCCGCAGATGACGATGAGCCTGTTCCTCCGGAACAATTACTTTTACGTGGGTTGCGGCGATGCCTGAACGATCGACTTTTCTAATTTCGATGTTAAACTCAGCAGTCGAAAGACTCTGAAGCTCACGCACCAAGTCATCTTTATCAACGCCCAAAGCGATCAGGCCGCCGAGGATCATATTGCCGCTTGCACCGGCGAAACAATCGAAATAGAGCGTTTTCATAGAACGATCAGTTTAGTCTTTTTTGAGGGGAAATGAAAAATGACGGCATGTTCGGCGAATAGCGTTTTGCCATTGCCGCAACGGAACCCTTATAATCTTCGTTCGATTTCGTTAGCAAGGCTTGTACAAGAATGACTATTTTCGAGCTTCAGGAAACGTTGCGGCAAAAGGTGTGTGAGACGGCGCAGTCGGCGTTTGGCATCGATCTCGGCCAGGTCGTTTCGGAGGTCCCGCCGAAGATCGAGCTTGGCGATGCCGCCTTCCCTGCTGCATTCGAGCTAGCAAAACTGATAAAACAGCAAACCGGAGAAAAGAAAAACCCGCGCGAGATCGCCGAAACTTTTAAGGCGGAACTTGAGAAGTTCGATTTTGTCGAACGTATCGAGGTTGCAGGTCCGGGATATTTGAATGTTTTCTACGATCGCTCGAAATTTATCGTCGAAAATGCTTATTCGCATCCGCTTCCGAAGCTAAAATCGTCCGAATCCGCTGATGCCCCAAAAATCTGTGTAGAACATACGTCCGTGAATCCGAACAAGGCGGCGCACATCGGCCACGTAAGGAATTCAGTGCTGGGCGATACCTTTCAACGAATACTTCGCGCTAACGGAAACCGGGTTGAAGTTCAAAACTACATTGACAACACTGGAGTTCAAGTTGCGGATGTGGTTGTCGGGTTTATCTATATAGAGCACAGAGACTTAGAGGCAATCAAATCGCTCGATGCGGAGCTAACCGATCAAGGCAAAACGTTCGACTATTACTGTTGGGACCTATATGCAAAAGTCGGCGTTGCATACCAAACCGACGAAAACCTCAAGGCGAAACGACGCTGAAGTTCTCCATCTGATCGAAGAAGGCAATAACGAAACCGCTTTGCTTGCTGATTATGTTGCAACACGAAACGTCGAATGCATAACCAAAACGATGGATCGGCTTTCGATCCGTTACGATCTGCTTCCGCGCGAATCGGAGATTTTGCATCTGCATTTTTGGAGCAAAGCGTTCGAACAGATGAAGGAACGCGGTGTCATCCATCTCGCTACCGAAGGCAAAAATGCGGGCTGTTGGGTGATGGCTTTTGATTCGCATTCCGGCAACGACGAGCATGAATCGGACAAGATCCTCGTCCGCTCAAACGGGACGGTCACGTACACCGGCAAGGACATCGCGTATCAGATGTGGAAGCTCGGGATACTCGGAATGGATTTTTTCTACAAGCCGTTCTTTGAATATCCAGACGGAAAACAAGTTTGGATAACGACGGCTAACGAATCGGAACATGTAGATGGCGGCCCCGTATTCGGTCACGGCGAGACGGTTTACAACGTCATCGACACGCGGCAATCGTATCCACAAAAAGTTGTAAAGAAAGGAGTTGCGGCCATTTATCCTGAAAAAGGAGAAGCGGCGAGCGTTCACCTTTCATATGAGATGGTCGCACTTTCACCAGCGGCAGCCGAAGAACTCGGCTTTGCGGTCAGCGACGAGGACAGAAAAAAACCTTTCATCGAGATGAGCGGGAGAAAGGGCTTAGGCGTAAAGGCCGACGATTTGATAAGCCGTTTGGAGACAAATGCTCTGGCCGAGGTCGAAGCAAGACATAGCGATCTGCCGCTTGAGCAGAAGCAGCAAGTCGCACATCAACTTGCCGTCGGAGCTTTGCGATACTTTCTGTTGAAATTTACCCGGACGACGATAATCGTTTTCGACTTTAAAGAGGCTCTTTCATTCGAGGGCGAAACGGGTGCGTTTTGCCAATACTCAGCGGTGCGGGCAAATTCAATATTTAGAAAGCTCGAAGAACGAAACGAATCGGTCGAAACCTTCCGTTCGAAGCTGAGCAATTCCCAGCTAGTTTCAGAAGTTTTGACTGGCGAATCCGGCGGCGACGATATCTGGTCGCTGATAACGCTGGCGTCCCGACTTGAAGAAACAGTACAGCAATCAGCTTTGCAAAATGAGCCAGCAATTCTTGCGAAATACACATTCAATCTGGCAAAGGCATTCAACCTTTTCTATCATCATCACAAGATACTGGTAGAAGAAAATGCTACTAAGCAGGCAGTTCTGGTCGTCACCGCCGACCTTGCAAGAAATGCTCTTACGGCCGCTTTGCAAACGATGGGAATCGAAGTTCCAGAAAGAATGTAATTGACACGATCAATCGTATTTTGATACAAGTTGTAAAGATGAAACCGACTTTGGCAATAAATTTGACCTCTGACAATTGGCGTTGGGCTTGGAGCTGGCAGCTTTTTGGCTGCTGTGCGGTGCCCCGTTAGAATGTGGAAGTCAGTTTTTGCCATTAGGTTTTATCGAGATTTCTAAATTTTATGAGGTTGCCGCCTAGTTTTTGGGGCGGCATTTTTGTTTTTGCAAGAGCGATGATTACTTTCGAAGAATTTTTGAGCAAAGCCGAGTGGGCAAATGTGATACCGGTAATCGAATCGCTGCCGGCCGATCTTTTGACACCATTGAGTGTTTACCTAAAACTGGCCGAAGGCTCGTCAAATTCGTATCTGCTCGAATCGGTCGAAGGCGGCGAAAGCCTTGCACGATATTCGTTCATCGGCGTCGATCCGCGAATGGTGGTTAGTGGAAATGAACAATCTGTCTCGATCGACGGTAAGACTGAAATCGAGACCTCAATGTGGGAGTATTTGCGGGAGCATTTTCAAAATTACAACGTAGTGCAAGACAGCGAAATGCCCTCTTTTGTCGGTGGAGCAATCGGATATTTCGGTTTCTCATGCTCGGGCTGGTTTGAGCCGTCGGTAAAGACAGCAGCCGAGAGCATCATCCCCGAATCAACCTTCATGTTCTTCCGATCGATAGTCGCGTTCGACCATGCAAAACAGTCGATCAAGATCATCAGCCTTGTATTTACTGATGAAGGCGATGACGATACCGACGGACTCCGAAAGCTTTTTGACCTCGCAGTGTCTGCGAACACTGTTATTAAAAATGTTCTCGAACATCAATCCATATTGATTCACGTTGCGAATACAAGTATTGAGAGCGGCGAGGTTCGCTCAAATTGGACTCAGTCGAATTTTGAAAACGCCGTCCGCGAGATCAAAGAATTGATCGCCGCAGGCGAATGCTATCAGGTCGTTATTTCTCAGTGCTTCACAAAGCCGACCGGAGCTTCTCCCGTTTCAATCTATCGTGCAATGAGGTCGCTAAATCCGTCGCCGTATATGTTTCTGCTCCAGATCGGCGAGCGTTCGATCATTGGTGCATCGCCCGAAATGCTTGTCCGCAGCCGTGGAAAGCAACTTGAGTATCGGCCAATTGCCGGGACGCGTCCCCGCGGTAAGACGGACGAAGATGACGCGAGATTGGCCGAGGAAATGCGGACCGATATTAAAGAGGTGGCCGAGCACCAGATGCTTGTCGACCTCGGCCGTAACGATCTCGGCCGCGTTGCCGAATTCGGCAGCGTCAAGGTTGCTGGCCTGATGAGTGTCGAGAAATATTCGCATGTTCAGCATTTGGTAAGCTATCTTTCGGCTGAGCTTCGCAATGGTTTTGACAGGTTTGATGCCTTGGCGGCCTGCTTCCCTGCCGGTACCGTTTCGGGTGCGCCAAAGGTACGAGCGATTGAGATAATTCAAAAGCTAGAACCTACGCCACGCGGAGTTTACGCCGGAGCGGTCGGCTATTTCGACTACGCGGGAAATATGGACACGTGCATCGCGATCCGCACACTGGTGCTTGAAAACGGTGAAGCAAAGGTGCAGGCCGGTGCCGGCATCGTTGCGGATTCCGTGCCGGAGATGGAATTTGAGGAAACGGTGAATAAAGCGCGTGCATTGCTGAAAGCCATCGAGATCGCAGAAGGCAAGGCCGTTTGAATATGGATATTTTGCACGGCATTCTCAGTTCATTTCAATCCGGCAAAGAGCTTGCCGAGGTAGATGCCGAATGGTTTTTCGATGGGTTGATAACCGAAACCGATGAGCAACTTTTGGCAGACGTACTGACCGCGTGGGAGCAAAAAGGTACAACCGAGGATGAGCTATTCGCACTTGCTTCGATTATGAGAAAACGCTGTATTCGAGTAAGCACAAAACACAAAACGTTTGTCGATGCCGTCGGCACAGGCGGAAGTAAGGCAAAAACATTCAATGTTTCGACTGCGGCAGCGTTTGTCGTCTCAGGAGCCGGAATTCCCGTAGCCAAACACGGCAATCGTGCAGCGACTAGTAATTCGGGCAGTGCTGATGTCCTGTCTGCGTTAGGTGTCAATCCAACGGTCGATTCCGCGAGAGCCGGAGAGTGCCTTGACGAGATCGGCATCTGCTTTATGTTCGCACCGAATTTTCATTCGTTGTCGCCGACACTCGGCAAAGTCCGTCGAGGTCTCGGCTTCCCGACGATCTTTAACAATCTCGGCCCGTTATGCAATCCGGCAAATGCACCGCATCAGTTGATCGGTGTATGGAAAGAAGACTTGGTGGAGAAAACGGCAAACGTTCTTGTACGGCTCGGGACAAAAAAGTCTTGGGTCGTTCACGGCAGCGACGGGCTCGACGAGATAACGTTGGACGGCATGACAAAAGTTGCTGAGATCGACGGTGAATCGGTGCGAGTTTATGAATTGTCGCACGATGATTTTGGTGTCGAGCCCTCCGACATGTCTGATATTCGAGTATCTACGTCGGAAGAAAGCGCGGTGTTGATTCGTGATGTTTTAAGCGGAAGATCTGAGAACCGCGATGCCGTGAATCTGGTTGCGATAAACGCTACAGCCGCGATCCATGTCGCGACAAACAATTTGGATATCTCAACCGCTTTTGAAAGGGCAAAAGAATCGATCGTGAGCGGAGCGGCAGCGGAAAAATTGCGGCAACTCGCGGAGTTGACGAATAGATGAGCGAAACGATCCTGGACAAAATATTTGCGGCCAAGAAGATCCGTGTCGAGGCAGCAAAACGCTCTATCGGCCTCGAACGCATGATGGAACTAGCGGCTGTAAAACGTGCTTCAAGTGAAAATCATCGCTTTAGCTCAGAGCTTCAAGTTCCGGATCGTCTGAACATTATCGCGGAGTTCAAACGTGCTTCGCCCTCGAAGGGCACGATCAATGACAGCGTCGATGCAATCGACATCGCTAGGGCATATAAAAAAGGCGGAGCGGCGGCGATCTCCGTCCTGACCGAAGAGGATTTTTTTGATGGTTCACTCGCCGATCTGCGATCGGTCCGTAATGTGGTCGATTTGCCGATTCTGCGAAAAGATTTTATTTTCGACCCGTTTCAAATCTACGAAGCGGCTGAAGCCGGTGCCGACGCGATACTACTGATAGCCTCGATTTTGGGTGATGAAGCTCTCGTAGAACTTCATCATTTGGCCGAGGTTACACTCGGACTTGATGCATTGGTTGAAGTTCATACTTTGGAAGAACTTAAACGCGTTATTGATATTGGTGTCCGGCTAATGGGTGTTAATAACCGCGACCTTCGAACATTTAATGTATCGCTTGATGTTTCACGTGAGTTGATAAAGCACTCGCCGAAAGATGCCGTTATGATCACTGAAAGCGGTCTTAGAACACGCGACGATCTAATTGACTTGCGTGAACTCGGCTATTCTGGGTTCCTAATCGGCGAGACACTGATGCGGAGCGGTGATCCAGAGGCGGAGTTGAGAAAACTGGCCACAGAGGCAATTGATACAGAATCAATTTAATTTTGCAGCTCTCTGTGAACTCTGTAGCTTAAATTGTTTATGACCAAAGTCAAGATCTGCGGAATTACAAATCTCGAGGACGCTCTGCTTTCCGTACAGCTTGGCGCTGATGCTCTCGGATTTAACTTTTATCCGGAAAGTCCAAGATATGTGAGTCCCGAACAGATTCGTGTGATACTTGAACGACTACCTGTAAATATTCTGACCATTGGAGTTTTTGTCGATGCTGATATCGATACGATCAAAACTATTGTGCATACGACCGGACTTGCGGCAGTCCAGCTTCACGGTTCGGAAAATGCTGAGTTTGCGAAAAAGCTGAGAGAAAATATTGACGTTCCGGTTATAAAAGCTTTTCGAGTTTCGAACGCTTTCAAGGCTGAAGATGTTTCACAATTCGATGTCGACGCCATTTTGCTCGATGCCTATTCGCCAAATTTGCACGGCGGAACTGGTGAAACGTTTGACTGGGAAATCGCTAATCAAGTCCGTGAGATTTTCCCGAAGATTTACCTAGCAGGCGGTCTGTCATCGGACAACGTAAGGCAAGCGATTGACGAAGTAGCCCCATTTGCGGTCGATGTTTGCAGTTCGGTTGAATCATCTCCTGGGAAGAAAGATCCTGAATTACTGAAACGGTTTATTGCGGAGGCAAAGCGTAATGACTAGTTTTGATCCAAACGAAAAAGGCTACTGGGGTGAGTTTGGCGGGCGATTTGTTCCCGAAACGCTTGTCTCGCCGCTTGATGAGTTGACCGAAGCGTACTATTCGACACGGGACGACTTCGGGTTTCAAAGCGAATTTCAAATCCCTGTTGAAGGACTTCGTCGGGCGGCCTTCACCGCTGTTTCACGCTCAGCGGCTTAGTGAGAATCTTGGCGGAGCAAAAATTTATCTAAAACGCGAAGACCTGAATCATACTGGCGCACATAAGATAAACAACTGCATCGGCCAGATCCTGCTCGCGAGGCAAATGGGCAAAAAGCGCATCATTGCCGAAACCGGCGCCGGACAGCACGGCGTAGCAACCGCTACGGTCTGTGCTCTTTTCGGTTTGGAGTGCGTCGTTTACATGGGCACCGAAGATATGCGTCGGCAGGAAGTTAATGTTTTTCGAATGCGGCTTCTGGGTGCGGAAGTTCGGGGAGTCAATTCCGGCTCACGGACTTTGAAGGATGCAATAAATGAAGCTTTACGCGATTGGGTAACGAATATCGATACGACCTATTATTTGCTCGGCTCAGCCCTCGGCCCACATCCGTATCCGCTGATGGTCCGCGATTTTCAACGCATCATCGGCAAGGAAGCCCGGGAGCAGATATTGGAAAAAGAAGGCCGGCTTCCCGACTATTTGATTGCCTGCGTTGGCGGTGGCTCAAATTCGATCGGTCTGTTTCACGATTTTTTGAACGATGAAAGCGTAAAGATGATAGGCGTCGAAGCGGGCGGACGAGGCAGCTGGTTTGGGCGAGCATGCGGCAAGATTTATGAACAGCGGCAAAGTCGGTGTTCTGCAAGGCACAAAGAGCTACTTATTGCAGGACGATGACGGTCAGATAGCGTTGACGCATTCGGTTTCCGCAGGATTGGATTATGCCTCGATCGGGCCGGAACACGCATATCTGCATGACATCGGACGCGTCGAATATGCCTCGGCATCTGATGACGAAGCTTTAGAAGCATTCAAAACGCTCTCGCAAACCGAAGGAATCATTCCGGCTCTCGAATCGTCTCATGCCATCGCCCACGCGATAAAAATTGCACCTGAAATGAGCAAGGATCAAATTTTGCTCGTGAATCTTTCTGGCCGCGGCGACAAGGATATAAATACTATGCGTGAGGAGTTAGGGCAGAAACACGACCGTTAAGAAGTGTGTCTTCTTTGCAAAGCAAAGATATGAACCGTATTGCGACCAAATTCCAAGACTTACAAAACGTCGGACACAAGGGCTTTATTCCTTTTGTTACTGCTGGCGACCCCGATCTTGAAACCTCGCTTTCGATCGTTATAAAACTCGCCGAAATGGGAGCCGATGTTATCGAGCTTGGGAGTTCCGTTCAGCGATCCGATGGCGGACGGACCGACGATCCAGCGTTCGTCGCAGCGGGCGTTGGACGGTGGGACGACTTTAGTGATGTATTGAAGTTCGCCGCAGAATTTCGCAAGAGGTCAGACGTACCAATCGTTCTGTTCAGTTATTTCAATCCGATAATGCGATTTTGGGATCGAGCAATTTATTGATGCAGCTATAGCTTCCGGGGTCGATGGCGTTCTGCTAACCGATGTGATCGATGACGAGGCGCAGGCGATCTCGGACCGCTTTGCAGAAAACGACATCGACCTGATTTCGCTTATCGCACCGACAACCACTGACGAAGCGGCTTGAAAAAATCTGTGAGAATGCGAAGGGATTTATATACGCCGTATCGCGGGCAGGCGTCACCGGTACGCAGCAAGAAACTAGTTCCGCAGCCAGAGACGCTCGTAAACCGAGCACGACAATTTACCGATCTTCCAATTGCCGTCGGCTTTGGGATATCAACCGCCGAGCAGATAACGGAGGTTTGGCAATATGCCGATGCGGCCGTCGTCGGCTCAGCAATAGTCGCGGAGATCGAGCTGGCTGAAGATCCGGGCGTAGCCGTGAAAGCCGTCGAAGATTTTATTGCTAAATTATTGCCTTCGTTTGCAAAAGGCGATACCAAAATTTAGAGTTAAGGTTTTGCAAGTGTAAGAGGTTAATGAAGATATGCTGATCGTAATGAAACCCGACTGCTACGCCGGCCGATATCGACCGGGTTGTCGAAGTAATAGAGGCTTTAGGACTTCGCGGCCACACGTTGCCTGGTGAGAACCGTACCGCGATCGGTATCACCGGGAACAAAGGCTCGGTCGATCCGACCCATTTTGAAAATCTTCCAGGTGTTGCCGACGCGATCCGCGTAACAAAACCGTACAAACTGATATCGAAGGAACTGCGGCCTGAGAAATCGGTGATAAAAGTCGGCAATTCGGAAATCGGCGGGGCGGAACTCGCTATTATTGCAGGGCCTTGTGCGGTCGAAAATGCCGACCAAGTGTTTAAGGTCGCCGAAGAAGTCGCCAAATCAGGTGCCAAGTTCTTTCGCGGCGGTGCCTTTAAGCCAAGAACATCGCCATACGCTTTTCAAGGCATGGGCGAGGATGGATTAAAGATTTTGGCCGAAGTTCGCGATCAGTTCGGGCTGAATATCGTTACTGAAGCGATGGATGAGCATGGAATCGATCTGGTCGAAAAATACGGCGATTGCATACAGATCGGTGCCCGCAATATGCAGAATTTTTCGCTTCTGAAATATGCTGGGCAGACGCGAAAACCGATTCTCTTGAAACGAGGCTTGTCGGCGACGCTCGACGAATTCATGCTTGCGGCCGAATACATCATGGCCGAGGGCAATTATGACGTGATTCTTTGCGAACGCGGCATCCGCACTTTCGCAACTCACGCCCGTAACACGATGGATCTTTCGATAGTCCCGGCAATTCAGCGTCTGACGCATCTGCCGATAATCGTCGATCCATCACACGGAACCGGCCATAATTATATGGTAAATCCGCTTGCCCGTGCAGGTGTCGCCGTCGGTGCAGACGGTTTGATCATCGAGGTTCATCCATGTCCAGAAGAAGCTCTGTGCGATGGAGCCCAAGCTTTGACGTTATCGCAATACGCGGAATTAGTTGATCAGGTTAGAAAGATTTACGAGTTGGTAGCTATGAGCGAAATGGCCTATTCGTAACCAAACAAAGTACGCCACATTCTCAATCTGCAATGTGTTTGCGAATCCATGTGGCAAGTTCTTCCTCGCTCAACTTCCCTTCCGCAAGCTCCAAAAATGCCCGATATTTTTCCTCACGGCTTGCGACGAACTCGATGTCATTCGACGCAAGAAAGGTTCGCATAACGACAAGTGCCGTTCGCTTGTTTCCGTCAATGAACGGGTGGTTCTTGGCGATGCCGTATGCGTAACTCGCACCAAGTGCCGTAATATCTACATCTTCTCCATACGCCAAAAGGTTTTCGGGAGGCGCCAGAGCCGATAAAAGCAGGCCTTCGTCCCGCAATCCGTCGCTGCCGCCATGCTCTG
This sequence comes from Blastocatellia bacterium, assembly GCA_963765045.1. Taxonomy (GTDB): domain Bacteria; phylum Acidobacteriota; class Blastocatellia; order Pyrinomonadales; family Pyrinomonadaceae; genus OLB17. The sequence goes on from CAVXVF010000017.1 coordinate 71,955, forward strand.
CTATTTGACGGCCGTGGATAGCCAGCACCGCTTCCTTTAATATCCAAACAACATTCACAACGTTACTCCGCCAGTTTCCGCAACACGTCGCGGTCTTCACGCATCACCCGCTCTGCAACTTCCATTTGCCGAGCAAATTTCGCGTCGTAAGGTGTGAGTTCGATTCCATTTGGCGTTTCAATCGCGAATATTGTATCTCCTTTCGAAGCCCGAAGTTTTTCCAAAATATCTTTCGGCAGAATTACGCCCGTAGAGTTACCAATAGTTGTGAGTTTTAATGTAGTTGTCATAAATCCTCCGGCGGTTAGTATAACATACGTTATAACAGACTCTAAAATAAAAAAATCCGTGCACACTCCAGATGTATGCACGGATTCTGCTTTTCGCCCGGCGCCTTTTGCCTATTTGGCCAAACGAAATCTCAAGAGGCTGTAGAATTGAATATAACAGCTTATCATCGCAGCAACGATCAAAAGAGTTAACGGAACGAATTGGAACATGTCGGGCAAAATCACGCCCAGAGCCTGTCTGAACATCGCACCGAGAACTATAGCTAATGCGGCGATCGCCACTCTTCCGAATAACCATCGTTCAAATTCAGGCTTTTCGCCTTGAAACGGCAGGAAATAAGGCAGGACGACGAACATCGCAAGCGTTACAGCCGACAACATTCCGTCTATCCCAAATGTAAACCGCTGACCGCAATCAACGGCCAAAAAGAAGAGAACGAATGTCGTATCGACCACGAAAAAACTCCGACTTTCCGTCTCCCAAACACGCGTTTGTTGTAGTTCCATCATAGTTTTTATCGACGTACTTATTTCTTGCCTGGTTTACTAAATTGTTTGTAAGCAACGCGGAAAAGCTCCGATAAAGCCTTTGCCGTTTCCGGCGTAAGCTTTTTATCGGCCCGAAGGTGTGCCTCAACGATCTCAGGCGTCGCTTCGTGCGGATAATAAATCACCGGCTCGACGTTGTCGACGGTTTGCTTATTCATAACGCGGTCGATCGGCACATCGAGCCAGCCGGTAAGCCGCGCAATGTTGTCGGCATCTGGTTTACCTGTTCCGTTCTCGATACGCGAAAGCGTTGACGCCGAAACGTTCGTCACGTCCGCCACGTCTCTAAGGCTGAGTCCCAACTCTTCCCTTCTACGTTTTATCGCCAGGCCGAGCTCAACCGTGTTGATAAAATTATCATTCTTAAATGCCATATTTTCCTCCTACATCCATGATCTGCATAGTGTCATAGGTGCTAATTGCATTTCACGGATAAAACATAGCACAGTTATTTTTTGAATGCAACACTAAGTTGCATGCTTGCAACAAATTTATTTTTTGAACGTTTTTTCGCTACTAAAGCTTTACAATCTCGATTGTAATATCCATTGAAAGACTGACGGCTGGCCTTTCGTAAACAAATGGCTGCGAGTAAGCGTAATAAGGTTATTCAAAAACGAACTCAGGGCATTTTCTCAAATCACAAAAGGAGAATTGAAATGGCAGAACAAGCAAGTGAGATGGCCGGTTGGCCAATGCCAAAGCAAGGAGCGTTTGTATGGACGGAGATTGCCAGCAATGATGCCGAGAAATGTAAGGCGTTTTATGATGCGGTTTTCGGCTGGAAGTTTCAGGAAAGCAGCGGGGCCGCCGGAATGGAATATACTGAATTCTCGACGGGTGACGGTAATCCAGCCGGCGGAATGTACCAGATTGATCCCGAATGGTTCGACGGAAACCCGCCGCCACCGCATTTTATGACCTACGTAGCAGTTGACGACGTCGATAAAAATGCAAAACTGGCGACCGAACTGGGTGCAACCATAATCCGCGGACCGATGGACATCCCGAATGTCGGCCGCATGTGCGTTATCTCAGACCCGACGGGCGCGATGATCGCGACCTTCAACATGAAACATTAAGGAGCAAAGAACATGGCAGAATTTACAGTACCGAGTCACGGCACGATCTGCTGGCGCGAGCTGGCGACAAAAGATCTTCCCGCCGCATTGGATTTCTATTCAAAACTTTTCGGCTGGTCGCTTGAGCAAAGCAAGGTCACACCGATGGATTATAAGGAAATCGTTATAGATGGCACAGCTCATGGCGGAATGATGGCAATCGATGAAAATTGGGGTCCGGAACCTCCGCCTTCACATTGGAGCACTTACGTCGCCGTCACGAATGCCGACGAAACCGTCGAAAAGATCGTCGCAAATGGCGGCAGCGTTCGCGTTCCGCCTTTTGATGCTCCAGGCGTTGGGCGAATGTCAATGGTAATTGATCCTTCGGGAGCGAATTTTTCAATCATTCAGTTTGTCCAGGCTTAGGATTTAGCCGCAAAAAAGGCACAAAAGCACAAAGTCTGCCGCATTGCGGTATTTTGTGATTTTGCGCCTTTTTGCGGCAATTAATCTTCATCAATATTTCCGCGATCTAAATTCCTCAATTCTAATCGGAATTATTTTTATCCGACACGACGTTTCATACTTGCAACATACAAACTTAACTGGTACGATGTTGCATAGATGATACATTCGTTGTTTCATCCTTTGAAAATACCAACAGGCTGAGTCGCAAAATGTCTGATGCGCGGCGAACAGAAACCGACACCAACAGCGATATGTCACGGAGATCAGACGCCGTGATGAAAAAGTCGAAGCGGATCGGTTGGGTCAACCAAAAGGAGAATAGAAATGAGACAAAGTAAATCGATCGATCGAATTAAAACTGTCGCAGAAATGGCGACGGACAACGTTTTGGATTTTGGCAGCACGCTGCGTGAATTGCGTAAGAATGTAGACCCGCATCTTGTTCGCCAACGCGAAGGCTGGCGTGACAGAAATGGTAATGTGCAGATGGTCGAGTATGTCGAATGGCACACGGTCGCCGACATTCTGGACGAAACGGCTCCGAACTGGGCCCACACGGTAAAAGACATCCGTCAGGTCGGCGACATCATGACGGTGACGGTCGCGATCAGCATTGACGGCGTCACTCGCGAAGGCATCGGCACCGGCGTCGCACACAGCGAGATGGGAATTAAAAAGGCCGAGCACGACGCGTTAAAACGAGCGGCGGTTAAATTCGGCATTGCACGCGACCTGTACAAGCGCGAGTTCGATGCTATCGAACGCGAAGGAAATGTGCAGGCATCCGGGTATTACGAATTCCCTGCCGACCCTGTAGCAGCAAGCCTTTTAGATCTAGTTACAGCTAAACAACTAGGCATGATCCGTGCGGTTTCCCGCGAGATCGGCGTCGATGCGGACGAAGAATGTATCGCGCTGATGAGATGCAAGACTGGCGAATTATCAAAAAAAGCCGCGTCTGCCTATATTCAGCACCTGCAGAATATGCAAAAACAGAGCGACGCTGCTGCAGTGCCGCTTAGAAAAGTCAGCTAATTTCCGTTCCACCCAAAAGTTTTGAGTTGTGATCTCCCACGGAAAGCTACCCGTTTTTAAGCGATCCGCTCTCACTCACAACTCAAAACGCCCTCTTTTTAATCTCTTCCCCGGCTTCAAAACTTATTTGCGCAATGATATTCTTCTGACAAAGCAAACAAGGACGAAAAATATGAGTATTAACGCTACCCTCGCTAAATATGCTGGATCGTGGAGCGGGATAAACAAGCTTTATCTATCCTGGACGCCCGAGACTTTGAAAGAATCCAAATCGAAACTCGATGTTTCGCTAAAAGCTAACGCTCAGTTTATCGCATTTGAATACACATGGGTCTTTGAGAGCGAACAGCAGGAAGGGATAATCTTGCTAGGCTGCGACACAAAATCGAACGCAGCTCAGACTGTTTGGACGGACTCGTGGCACAGCAGTCACACATTCATGCTTTCGGATGGAAAGGTCGCCGAGGATGGTTCGATCTCGGTAAAGGGTTATTACAAGGTCGAAGGCCATCCCGACTGGGGCTGGCGGACCGATATTATCCCCGCCGGCGACTCGTTAAGAATCGTCATGTATAATGTTACTCCCGAAGGCAACGAAGAACTGGCTGTAGAGACGGATTTTGCCCGGATCTGAGCAAATTTGTGTCTCTCAGCCGTCACATTTTTGGGGGAACATCAGATGGTATCGGCGAAACTGATCGTGATCTTATTGGTGACGCTGTCTTCGCACGCTTTCACACAGCTAAACCGTCTTCCCGACAGGGCCAGCGATGAAAGCGAAATACTGAGATCGATAGCGGAGATATCACGTGCCTACGTCGCCCGCGACCCCGAACCTTTCCTAAGAATATACCTCGAAAACTACGTCAGCATTCGCGGAAAGCCCGTTTACAATACGCGGGAACAGCTTGTCGCGATGATGAAGGCCGATTCGCTGCCGTTAAAAGCGGGTAAAAAGCTCGAATATGAAACTCTCTCGTATGAAAGCGAAAATCCGCAGTTTCATTTTTACGGTCAAACCGCGATCGTCAATATATCCAAAAAGAACTTCTGGCGATATCGCGGAAGCAAATGCCTGACCAGAACACAGGCGACCGAATTGTGGATAAAGCTGGACGGGACGTGGCGAATTGCCGCAGGTCACGTCACTACGTTCCATTGCGACCCGAAACCGTACTACCCAATTCACACGGCGGTAGCGGCGATCGCGTCAATAACGAAAGCTCCGCCGAATACTGATCTCGACGCCGAAGGCCAGGTCAGATCGGTTTTTCATGAGATTGCGGTTGCTCGTAGTGAGGGTGCGGACGCGTTGTCGAAGGCTTTGGACAAAAATCTGTCAAAGGATTTTATCGCTACTAATCTTAAAGGCGAGGTTGTGCGTGACCGTTCGATACTGACTTCATTCGTTCTGTCTCCGTCAAGCAGATCGCCCGGCTTGCGGAATCAGGAAAACGCGATAATTGTTTACAACGACACCGCTTTATATACGCTTCGCATCCGGCCAGCCGAGGTTACCGGCCCGGATCTCCGCCCGAGGCTCCGCAGCAATGCACGATCGTTCTGGTCAAATCACAGGGAAATGGCAGATCGCAGCCGCTCATATCACGAAAGATCGCGACTGATTAGACTAGGCGTTTTTTGATCGCGTGCCCGTAAACGAAAGCGGCTCTGGAACGATCGGGGCTGAGATAGTCCCGTTCATCGAATCTCCATCGACGGCTCCCGTGATTACGAATTCCATCGCGTTTCCCTGCATTTCCGTACTCGCGGTAGCTGAGATCTTGCTGCCTCGAACTTTGCCGGATTCGATCTTTCCGGTACCGAGCATTGTTGAAAGTTCCCCGCTTACTATGTCGCCGTCCTGCGTCAAAGTTAATGTTATCGGCAGTTCTTGTCCCTGAAAATCGAGCATCAGTGCCCATTCACCAGCGACGTCCGCGGTTGGCTCCGACGATGTCTGGCCGTAATCGGAAAGTTCTTTCGGGTTTCCGTCCGTGTCGAATATTTCGATGTTAGCGGCATAGGGTTTTGCCTGCGGAATGAATCTCCTCGGCATCTCCGACGATAATGATCGCCATCTTGTCCGGTGCGATGTATTTCTTCGCAACCCGCTGCACCTCGTCGATTGTCACGGCGTTTACATCATCACGATACGTTTGCAGGTAATCTTTCGGCAAGTTATAAAGCTCCTGCGACACGATCAGATTCGTCAGGCCTTCCTGCGTTTCCGCACGGATCGGGAACACGCCGGTGAGGAAATTTTTAGCGTCCGCGAGTTCGTTATCTGAGACTTTTTCATCGCGGATGCGGTTCAGTTCATAGAAAAACTCCTTCAGCGAATCACCCGTCACCGCCGTTCGAACTTCGGCTGTCGCTTCAAAATCACCCGCTAGCTTTTTCATGTCCACACGCGTATAAGCTCCGTACGTGTAGCCTTTTTCCTCACGCAGATTCATAAAAACGCGCGACGAAGCTCCCGCACCGAGCACCTGGTTCATCACGATCACGGCAAAATAATCTGGGTCGTTGCGATTGAGTGCAAGATTCGCGAGCACGATGTTGGATTGGGCCGATCCCTGGCGATCGACAATCGTCAGCGAAGCATTTTCGCGTGTCGGCGGTATAGGAAATGTCGAGGTCGGTGCGGTTCCCTGCTCCCAATCGCCAAAATGTTCTTCGATCTCCTTCAGTAATTCATCACGCTCGACATCTCCGACCGCGATCAGCACTGCGTTGTTCGGAATGAATCTGTGGTTATGAAACCGCGACAAAGCGTCCGACGAAAGTTTCTCAATGTCGCTCGCCGACGGCGAAACGCGTGAATACGGGTGTGCTCCGTACAGCAGCCGAGCGGTTTGTTCATTTGCCAGAAAGTTTGGTTGCGAACGCTGGAACTTTAGATTCTCGATCGTGTTGCGTTTGTACAGATCGAGTTCGTCCGCGGGAAACGTAGGACGAAAGACGATTTCCGACATCAGATGCAAAATTTCCGAGTTATATAATGCGAGAGCCGACGCGGCGATGACGGTAAAATCATCCGACGAACTCGTCGAAATACTCGCGCCGAGCCGCTCGATCTTCTCGGCCAACGCCAAGCTCGAATAATTCTCGGTGCCTTCGGTCAGCATCGACGCCATCGCGGACGTCAGGCCGACGGCATCGGTCGGATCGTGAACATCACCCGACATAAACGCCAGCCGATAGCTGACAAGCGGCAGACGCTTGTCTTCGAATATCACGACACGCAGGCCGTTTGGCAAAGTCGTCTGGAACGCCTGCGGAATGTTGAACGGAACCGGAGCAAGTGCCTCGGGCGCCGTTTTGCGAGATGCTTGTGTCATAAAACGAACGCGGACACTCTTGTCCGCCATTAATTCGGTAAAAACCTTGCGGACAAGAGTGTCCGCGTTCCAATCAGCCTTTCCCCGCCGGGACGACATCCAGCAAAGCTCGGTTGTCGCTGTTCAGGTATTCGTTGACGGCGTTTTTGATCTGTTCGGGCGTGATCGCCATCAAGCGTTTCGAGTTCGGTGTTGATCAGCGTCGGATCGCCGTCATAAAGCGCGTATTCGGCGATGCTCTGTGCTCTGCTTTGCGACGACTGCCGCATTCTGACGGTGTCGTTTATCAACTGATTTTCGAGCTTCTGCATTTCGTCAGCCGTCGGTCCGTTGGTGGCGATCTGCACGATCTCATCCATTATAGTTTCACGGATTTTCCCGAGGTCCTTTTCCGGCTTCGGAATCGCGCCGACAAAAATGCTGGAAGGCCCGCGTCGCTCGTCCGTAAAACCGAATAGTTGAATAACGGATTCTTCGCCCTTGACCAGCTTTTGATATAACCGCGAACTTTCGCCATCGTACAAAAGCTTACCGGCGAGATAAAGAGCGTTGAATTCCGGCGTCCGCCGTTTCGGAATTTTCCATCCGAGCAAAAACGCGGGGAACGGAGCGAGTTTGTCCTCCCATTCCTTATAATTTACCGCAACTTCCTTCGGCTCGCTGACATCGAGCGACGGCGGCAGCGGCTGCGACGGAATATCGCCGAAATACGTCTCGATCAACTGCTTCGCCGTCTGCGGATCGAACGCGCCAGAGAGCACGAGCACGGCGTTGTTCGGTGCGTAATAAATGCGGAAGAATTCCTGCACATCCTCAACCGAAGCGTCGTCCAGATGCTCCATCGAACCGATAGTCGAATGCGCGTTGGCGAAATTCTTATAGATCATCTCGGCGATCAGGTCGAATATCTGCCCGTACGGCTGATTGTCGTACCGCAGCCGCTTTTCTTCTTTCACCGCCTCGCGCTGATTGTCTAGGTTCTCCTGCGTCACCGCCAGCGAACGCATTCTGTCCGATTCCAGCCACAGCGCCAACGGCAATTCGCTTGCCGGAAGGTTTCGAAATAATTCGTCCGCTCGCTCGACGTAGTGCCGTTCATCGTGCCGCCGGCCTTCATAATGTACTGAAAATGCTCGGCCTTCTTCACGTTTTCCGATCCCTGAAACATCATGTGCTCGAACAGATGGGCAAAACCCGTCCGGTCCGCCCGTTCGTTACGCGACCCGACGTCGTAATAGACCGCCAGTGCGACAACAGGCACCGCATCGTCGCGATTCAACACGACCCGCAGGCCGTTTTCCAATTTGTACTGCTCGACATCGAGCGGAGTTAGATTAAATTCTTCAGACATATTCAAATCGTTTTGCCTTCTTGTCAGAACCGGGATCAGCAGAGACTGGATTCCTATTCTTATTTCTCTTGTTTCGTCCTGTTCATCATGTTCCGTGGTTAAAGATTTAAGGCCAATCACGGACGAAGAAGAACGAAAACCGAATAAGACGATAAAAGGAGAACCGAGGACTGGGTTTCGTCTTGATTTATGTAATCATTTTGCCCCGAAAAATGCAAAACCCGCGACATTCCACGCGTTTCGCTCACTGGCAACTGCTTCCTGCCTGCCGCTAACGAATTTCATAGTGATAACAATCACTTTTTTCTAAACGAAAGCTATCTTTCGGATGAAATCGCCCGGCCGTCATCGACAAGCGGCTATCTGTCAGAAAAAAATGGCCGTCTGCGAGCTGCAAACGGCTGCTTTCATCGCATAAGAGGCCGACGTTTATTGAGTCTTAGCCAATGTTTATCGGCCTTTGGTGGGATTTCTTTGGGCTTTGCCCGTCTATTTGCAGAAAAGCTGCGCTTTTCCGTTAGCTTGTCCTAATGATGATCGCGGGCTTTGCCGCCGCACGGAGGCACAGCCTCAAAAATAGTTGGAAAGCGGCCTGGTGAAGCCGAGTTTCACGGCAAATTGAGCGGCAAGCCGCAAACCGCATTGCGGCACATAGCCACGTCCTTTAGGGCGTGGTCAAGGTTTGCCAATGATATCTAACGGCGTTTCAACGTCGTTACCATTCCGGCATTTATGCTAAAGCGGGAGCGAGAAGGACGTTAAAACGCCCTCTCAATATCTCTCCCCAACCCAACCACGCCGTAAACGACATGGCTATACAAGAAAAGCCTCGTGAACGAGACTAATCAAACCCCAACGATCTCTGATCTTTAGTTTCTTCGTTGATCTTTTCCGCTTGTTTTCGGTGCGATCTGAAGCAGGGTTGCACTCTACGCTATTATCTTCGTCCCTTTCGGGGACAAGACCCGGACAGCCGAAAAGACAATCCCCGCCGGAGCCATCAGCTCCCTCAACCTATCGTCCGGAATCCGCGAGTTAAACGTCAACGACTGAATCCGAACCTCCTCTTTGTTGATATTCATCATCTCTATTTTGGCCTTCCCTCATGTCGCCTTAGATTCGTCAGAAATCAGCAAGTTGTAAGAAGGCATTTCCTGTTTGCGATGCATGCCGCCGGATTCTACGAACAATATCTGAGAAGGTATGAGTTCCGTTAAGCAACGCGTAAATGTGGTTGTAGTCGAGCAAGAGTAATGGTGTTCGGTCGCATGAAGCTTCCTTCATTGCAACCGCAGAGTAGCCAGATATAGAAATCATTAGACCCATGGTATTGTCGGCCTTATTAATAACTTTCTTGTAGAATGTATCGATGTCCGGCGCATCGGCTTGTTCTCTAGTAAATTTCAGTTCGACCAGATAGGTTGTGCCATCAACGGTCACCGAACCATCTATTTGCCGTCCGACGATAACATATGGGCGGCGACTCTCGATTTCAAAATAATCCATCAAATCATAGAACCAAGGTTGAAAGTCGTAGCCCGCTTGTTGAGTGCCGAGGCGGGTTGAGAGTTCAGTTAGCCGGTCATTCAGCTTGCTTAGATCCATCTGCTGTCTAAGGCGCTGACGCTTGAGTTCTTCGAATCGCGTTCGAGTGGCCGTCTTCTCTTTTTCGCTTACTACATCCTCCTTTTCCTTTGCCAGGTACTCGCGCAATTTTCTTCCCGCAGCTATGGCAGCGTTTTTCTTTTGATCCGAATCCTCCCAGCTTTCAAGATCGGGGAAGGATGTTTGTTCAGCGAGGTAGGCGGCCATTTTTCGAATTCCAGCATCGCCGTCGTTGGATTTCTGCAAAGCATCAAATAACCGATACAAAAACTCGCGCTTTGTTTCGTCCCCGCTCCAAGATGAAAGGAAGGTCTCTTCGATACCACAACCCCGTAAGAACTGGCGAAGCGCATTTTTTCGCCAAAACGATTTTAAGGTTGCGTCTTGAACCAAAGTCAGTAATTGTAGTGTAACTTGATGCCGCCATTAACTATTTGGTCCCATTCGATCCATCATTCTGGGTGTTCTCGACAGCCGGCTCCTTTTCCTTCCACCGGTTTTCGAAATCGTCAATCTTGAAAATAATCGGGCGTTGCGAAGATGATGCTTTACCGACAAGCACGCCCTGTCTTTTAGGCAGATGTGATAAAGCATGCGAGTAATCATCGCCCATGTAATTTCTCAAGAAGTCCAAGCCAGTTTGGTCAAAAGACTGGAGTGCCGCGATTGTATTGCATTGATTTAGTATGGTCTTAGTTACATTTGCCGTTCGTTGTGTAATAACAATTGTACCTAAGCCAAACTTGCGGCCTTGTAATAGCATCCTTGCCGTTTGGTTCACATAAGTCGTATCGCCTGAGTTTGAAACCTGATTCCATTCCGGAACGAGTGAGTGTGCTTCTTCAAATACGATACAAAGCTTGGCCGGAAGATTCTTTCCGGCTGAAAGTTGAGCTTGGGAAAGAACATCAAAAGCTGCTTTGACAAATTCGCTTGCTGTTTGTGGGAAGCTTTTTGACGTTGCAAATTGATGAATACCCAAATTTGATGCGGCTCCATCATTCAACCATGTGGTTACATCAGAAACTTGAGACAACTGACGAGGATTATGGTCTCGCAAATACAAGATATGTTCTCTTGTAAGATCAAGAATCATCACCTTTATACCTTTAGCAAGCAATGCCTCGATCAAATGAAATGCCAAGTAGGATTTCCCACATCCCGTTACCCCAATTACGGCTGTATTGTGGGTAACGATGTCCTCAAGGCATGTATGAACGGGAAAATTTGAATTTGGGACTTTACCAACAATCAAGAATTCGTCAGGAAGCCCTGCGACGTCAACTTCAAGTGCTTTCCCACGAGTGACAAGTCTTCCTGACGCTGGAACCCATGTGTAAGGAGAAAAGGATTTCGAAGCATCATCCCAAAGCCCTAACTGGCTCGCATTTACCTTTACACTTTGTATCGCATTGCCATCATTAGAAAGTTCTTCAATTATTATTGCTGCGACGACTTGATAAAAAACCTTCTGACCATCTTCATTTTCGACAAAGGTAATTTCGCCCTCTTCCAATTTAATTGAAGGATGCACATAAAAAACCAGTTGATCAATGGTAGTTCCTTTATCGACAACGCTAATTGGAATATTCGTCTGGGCGTTGCTATCGGCTGGCACCAGTTTTATTGTACTTTTGCCATTAGAGGTCTCGGCAATTTCCTTCCAACCCTCGTAAGTCTCCACAATTGCAATTTTTCCAATACGTGAACCGGAAATGATTCTCTCCTCTAAAAAAATACCTGTTCCGATCTTTTTCTGACTGGAAGATCGGATCTCAACCTGTCGCCCCACGACATTTTCTTCAAATTCGGTAGGCAAAGATACTTCGGCTACATTTGGATCGATAAGTCTTTGAATAATTCCGCCTTCTTCTGTTTCGGAGCTTCGCGTCCGCTCAAATAACTTATTCAGTGCGGTCGCAAATGCAGGCATATTTAGAATTGTGAAAACAATCCAGTAAAGCAGCAGAGCATCAAATTCAAAGCTAGATATTGAAAACTGTCGAATAGCCCCCCAAAGAAAGAAAGTTGAAAAGATTACTTCGGGTTTACCAATTTCTCGATTAATTCTCGTGAAAAACGCTACAATCCAATGCTCTGTTTTCAGGTCGCGCTTACGAACCCAAATCAATATGTAACTCGAAATAATCAGATAGGTGGAGATACCGAAAAATGTCCACCAGACCCAGTCACGTTTGTCCACCGAGACAACCATCAATGACATCCAGCCCGTGGCTGCATTTACAAAAACATTCGCGTCTTTTGAGAAATTCGGCTGGTCTACGAGTGAGAGCAGAATTAGTAGAAATAAGCCGGAAGTAAACCAGAACTGTGTTACTACGAATTCAAGGGAATGTGTAAGGTAGAATCCGACGATAAGGAGCGCCACAAACGAAAGTAGGAGGAAAATTAGGCGAGTTCGTCTATTCATTTGTCTCGAAAAAAAGCGTCATGGCTCAATGCCCTCTTAGAGTGAACACGGGAAATGTAGCACTACGTATGGCGAGTGGCAAACGACAATCGGTCGCCGGCGAGGCGGATTGGCGGCCTAATACGTCCGATTCTCTTCCGGATTAAGGATGTTCGAGGGTGTCGGGGAGCCAACGAAAGGATAAAGGCGAAAGGATAAAGGAAACCAAATTCGTCGCCTTCGGTCAGCCAGAGTTTTTGCTCGTCGATATCGGTGAAGATGACGGGCATTGCTTTTTCGTGGATCGGGCGCATGAAGTCGTTTGGCTCGGTTGTGAAGGTGGTGAAGGAATATCGAGTCTCGCTGCCTTCGAAATAGCGGCTCCAGAGTCCGGCGAGGGCGTATGGCTCGCGGTGCCAGCCGCCGGAGTGGTAGAAGCTTTGCCGACTGCTTCGGTTATCATGTCGGGCTCCGGTCCAAGGAAGGGTTATGCTTCTTCTCGTTGCTTCCCACACTTCCAACATGAAGTGAATTGGCCTTCAATCGTTTCGCCGCAATTTGTGCAGAGCCATGGGCTGTGAGTTTCAACCGGTGCACTTCGCCATGCCTCGACGAACTCGTAAGCTTTGGGATAGTCCACGTCGTTCATAACCCAAAGTTCCGGGAGGGACTCTTGAAACGGAATCTCACCCGTTGCCATTGAGAGATCTTCGTTTCGGACCAAGCAAGGAATGCCTTCTTTCTCGAGAATGCTCTTGAGCGTGTCAATACTCGCTCGATCGACCATAGTAGTTGGCGCAAACAAGTATTTCATAATTTGTTCCCGAGAAGCATAATGCCGCCTAAGTGCCCGGCTTTGGCTTTTGCTGATGGCTCCGGCTTGGCTTCTTCGCCCGTTGATAGATCACAATCATTTTCGCAAATTGGTTTGTGTCGTGGTCGCTTAGGATTTGGCATATTGCATTCTTATTTGAGCGTCTTTCTTGTTCATATACGAAAATGCCTCACCATAACCCATTAAAGCATACGTGATAATGAGGATGATGTAGATTGCGGTCTGCGGCGGCAACTCCCAGACAAGATAACAAAACATAACGCCTGTAAAAAGGAAAGACCGCATTACAGCTAATATAACATCGAAAGGAATGCTTGAGCAGACTTTTAGAATTTCTTGATTTCAAACTGACCCACTACCGACATTCACAATGCTTTAAGTCCGCCTTGGCGTCCGATACTAATTTCCTTGACTCTATCATCAACAACTGTTAAAAATTTAGTTAAAGAAAAAGACGAATCACAAGCTTTTAACGCAAGTTAGAGGACTTGTTGAATGAGCGGTCTGGAAGACAGTTCGTATTGGTTGTTTAACAGCCATTACACAATGTCGAGCGTTGCATTTCTTTGACTTTAAGTAATAGGAGTTAATCATGAATTTATCAATACCCCCAAGTTTTCGGTTTTATTTGACATTGCTGACCCTAGTTGCGGCTTTCTCCAACCTGACGTTAGGGCAAAGCTCACAGGTAGGCGTTTCGGACACCAAACCCGGTTTGGCACAGCCTGAGGCATCGGTCGTCTCCATAACATTCAACGGCCTTATCAATTGTGCAGACCTCAATGCGTCGACGAACTCGGCATTCTCGCACATAATCGACAATTACGAGCTCAAACTGGATTTTGGCGAGCCGAACGGAAGTTACGCGTTTGCACCCGCTCCCGGCGTTTCCATTACAGGTCCGCAATATCCATCAAAATTTCTTACTGTTTCGTCGAGCGGATCGACCGTACATTCGTGGAATTCGCAAGTCCTTATCACCGCGGTAATTATGAAGGTCGGTAATCAATCGGTCGTCTATCCATACAAACCTTTTGCTTCGCGCGACGTCGATCTCATAACCGGCGTGCAACAGAGCATCAGCCATCTCAGCTTCTGCTACGCTGACTCGATCGCTCCGACGGCGGGCGACGGTTCGATAAGCGGGCGGGTTACCACTTCTTTCGGAAGGGCAATTTCCGGTGCGAGATTAACGCTGGTCGACGCTGCGTCTGGCGAAACCGCTACTGCATTGACCAATTCATTCGGTTATTACGCTGTGGACAATGTACAGGTCGGCAGGTTCTACCTTCTGAACGTCGCACACAAACGTTACAGGTTCGCGTCACCTTCACAAACGATATCGCTGATGGATAGTCTTACAGGCATCGATTTCGTAGCGAACCCCTAAACCTAGGCTGACTGGTGGTTTATTCGTAGACTTGTTGAGATGTTTTTTGGAAATTAGGACGCCCGTCTTGCTTTCCCAAAATCGGAAAAGACGTTGGTTGCGTAGTGGGACCGATCAACGTCTTTTCCACGTTTAAACTAAGGATTAACGTTCCGCGAAAAAACTTGGCTAACTGGTTTGCACCGGGGCGGTGACTTGGTTCTCTTTGGCGATCGAATAAAGCACGGATTTCACCTGAAACGGTGTCATGTCGGGATGCTTTTCCAATAAAAGGGCGATGACGCCGACGATGTGCGGGCAGGCAAAGCTGTTCCCGGTAAGATTTCGATGCCCACCGTCAAGCCACGCCGTGCGGACGTTTACGCCGGGAGCTGTTAGCTCGATAACTTCACCATAATGGAAGCCAAAATTCAACGGGTTCGTTTCCTCGCTTTTGATGACCGATATAAGCGACGATGAGAACACGGATGGAAAACTTGGATACGGCAGATTATTTGCGGCGGCGACAACGATACAGCCTGCTTGATACGCGCGGTCCAGCAGATCGTGAAGCGGCGAGAAAAACTGCGGTTTTGTCGTTCCGAGGCTTAGGTTTATGACGCGATATTTTTTCTTGATCGCGTATTCCAGACCGGCCAGAAATGCCTGTCCGTCACCCAATCCCGCCGCTCCAAGCACCTTGATGCTGTAAAGGTCCGCATCGCGCGCGATACTCGCGATTATTCCGGCACAGGCCGTCCCGTGTCCGGCGGAATCACCGGAATCCGACGGATCGAAGATAATACGTTTATTGTCAACGCGGGCCTCTACCGACTCCAATACACGCCCGTTTAGATCAGGATGTCCGGCGTGAATACCGCTGTCGACTATCGCCACGCTCACGCCTTTACCCGTCGATGAACGCCAGTCTTCTTCAAGCCGAAAATAGCTCTCGATCGGATTGTATGAGTTGGATTCGAGACCGGAAATGGAATTCATATTTTATAGACTTAAATAGCTGACGTCGGTTTTGCTGTCCGAGAACCGCAGGATGGATTCCAGAAGCTCCCTGCACATCGCCTGTTCGGCCTCACCGCGGTTTGCGATCTCACGCACGAGTATCGCCAGATCCATCATTTCACGATGCTCCGCCGAATCACGCAAGCCGTGAAGCCACTTACGCACTTCGGCAATATCGTCAGTGCTGTCACCAGCAAGGACCTTTTCGCCCATATCGCGGAAGAGTTTAGCTGATTCATAAGCGTTGACAAGCGACGCGACGGCCTCCGCAAAAAAGGCCGCACGGTCCATCTCTAACGGCGTAAATGGCTCAAAAGGCGGTTCGCCGCGACGGTTGATGTATTCCAGCACGCCGATTACCTCGCCGTTATGGCTCAGCGGCGTCGCAAGGATCATCTGGGTCGAATAGCCGGTGGTCTTATCAACTTCGGAATAGAATGTCGACTCTTCACCTACATCAGAAACCGCCATCGGCTGGCCAGACGAGAGCACAAAACCGGCAATGCCTTTCCCCGCCGGAACCTTCAGGTTGATCAATTGCTCTGCTACTTTTCCGATCGCCGACAGGAACCGCAGATCGCCTTCATCTCCATCACGAATAAGGACAGACGCCTCGTCGGAATTTATCTCGGCTGCGGAGATCTCAAGCAGCTTCGCGATCGACTGCGTAAGGGGTTCCGTGAGGATATTTGCGATATCGATTATTTCGATCAACCGTTGCATCTTTGCCGGAAGTTCGTTTGAATTCGCCTCGGTCATTCATTGATTTTCACTCAATTTCCGGCGATTATCAACCAATACAACAAAAAGTAGTTTTGTCACTGGAAATAGGCACGAATTAGCAATTTTCATAGGCCAAAGAATTAGATCGGAAAGAGCGGTGTGCCGAAAAACCTCGCTCTAACTATGTGAGGACGGCGGAGAGGTTTATGATGTTCAGGAAATGCCTGTGTTTCGTAACTTTGGTATGTACACTGGCCGCTACGCCTGTCTTTGCACAGGAGACAAAGCTAACGCAAATGCCAAAAACGGCTGACCCGTTCAAGCTGACCCCCGGAAGCTCATTCTCGGCCTCGGGTTCTGCCAAAGGATCGAAGGCCAAAAAACCCTCCGGCATCTCGAAAGAGAAGAGTCTTGCTTGGATTTTCAATCTGCGCTGGAGATCATTCGTGCCAATCACGTGGACGGAGCAAGGCTCAATTCTGGAAACCTCAACAGCACGGCGATCAGCTCGATGCTAAAAACGCTTGACCCGCATTCAAACTACTACGACCCAACCGAATTTCAAGACCTTCTCGGCGAGCACGAAAGCGAATACTCAGGCACCGGCTCATCGATCGCGGGCTATATCAAAAACGGCTCGTTAGAAACATACATAGTTACGACTTTTCCCGATTCGCCAGCCGCCAAAGCAGGTCTTCGATATGGCGACCGCATCGTCGCAGTTGACGGCCAGAGCGTTTCAGGCAAAACGCCCGACGCAGTTCGCGACAAGGTTCGCGGAAAACGGGGCACTTTTGTCCGTTTGACCATTGAGCGTGCCGATAATAAATCGATCGAAATAGTTGAACTGCAGCGTGACCGGGTTCATGAACCGGCGGTTTCAGGTGGCTATCTCGTAAAACCCGGCGTTGGGTATATAGACCTGACAGCCGGTTTCAGCTATTCGACCATGAGCGAACTTGAAGCCGCGCTGAAAGATCTGAATCGTCAGGGGATGACCTCACTGATTCTTGATATTCGCGGCAACGGTGGTGGAATACTTGATCAGGCCGTCAAGGTCGCCGAGAAGTTTTTACAGGCGGGAAGCAAAATCGTTTCGCAGCGTGGACGTTACCCCGGCGACACACGCACATGGACAGCCGCCAAGCCGCGTCACGAAACAATGCCGCTGGTATTGCTCGTCGACGAAAACAGCGCGTCGGCATCGGAGGTTTTGGCTGGCGCTTTTCAGGACAACGACCGAGCTTTGATCATCGGAGAGAAAACGTTCGGCAAGGGACTTGTTCAGAGTGTTTTGAGCTTGCCCTTTGGTTCGGGCTTAACACTCACGGCGGCCCGCTACTACACTCCGTCGGGACGTTCGATCCAGCGGGACTATTCGGAAGTCGGCCTTTATGATTACTTCAACCACCGCAATACCTCGGCCGAGATCGAACGGTCCGCCTACGTCGCGAGAACCGTGACTAATCGTGTCGTCTACGGCGGTGACGGCATTACGCCGGATGAGATTGCAGCCGAAGACAAACTCACCGCAGCTCAGATATCTCTGCTCGATCCTCTCTTCTTTTTTGCCCGTGAGGTAATAAATGGCCGTGTTGATAATCTGCAAACAAGCGGCGTAACCGCAAATCAGCAGATTCGTCAGCAGGTAGTATTTGGTGAACCGACCGTTTCGGACGCCATGATCGATAAATTTGCGGAATTTGTAGCAAAGGAAAGATCGTGGAAGATCTCGCCGAACACGATTACCCGAGAGCGGCCCTACATCAAAAAAATGCTGAGATACAACCTCGCAATGGTGGCGTTTGGCATAGAAGGAGCGAACAGAACACGTATCGAAAACGATGTCGAGGTCCGCCAGGCAATAGACGCAATGCCAAAAGCCGCTCGTCTCGCAATCGCCGCACAAAAAGCCCGCGCAAACAGAACAAAAGAAAAAGGCTCGTTGAGTCTTGTTCTCAACGAGCAAAGGTAGAAACAGGAGGAATTAGAAAGACTATGCTCCGTAGAACTTAAAAACTACAGCATAAACGGCTTTCTGACCCAATTAAAGTGATGCACGTCACAATCGACCGGTTGCCTCGGTCAAGAAAAAAAGACTCCACGATCCTCTTCGAACCGTGGAGCCTGAAATATATATTCGAGAAACTACTAGAAACTAAGCTTACCCGACAGCTGGATGCGTCGATTACTATTTGTAACGTCCGCATTGATGCGTCCGAAAATACTTGTTCCAAATCCTTGCCCACTAGCTATTTGTTGAGTAAGCCCAGCGGGCAGAACAGCACTTGGGCCTGCAAAGTTAGGAGTATTAGTCAGATTCTTTACATCCATGCGTAGATCGAAGTTTATACGTTCTGTGAAACGGAACTTTCTAAGCAACGATATATCGGTCTCCGTATAACCGGGTGTCAGGAAAAAATTTCGACCCGTATTTCCTACCTCGCCCGGTCCCGGCTGTGTGAACAGACCTCGAGCAGATGAGTCGAACCACCAATTTCGAAGCCCTGTTCCCGGACTGTCATAATCAGCCTGAACCAAGCTGCCCAAATTTCGCGAGCAATTGTTACAGTTCGCATACGAGCCGGACGTTTGGCTAATGGTATTGAGTCCAGAGAACACTGTAAACGGCCTTCCGGATGTCACCCTCAACGAGCCGGCAATCTGCCAGCCACTGATGATGTAGTTAAGAACTGGTGGCGTTCCGCTGCCAAACATCTTGTCCTTGCCAAACGGCAACTCATAAACATAAGTTCCGAGAAGCGAATGACGCCGGTCAAAGTCGGACCATGCGTAATTTGCTTTCCGGTTCGAATTGTCGAAGGGAGTATTGGCAGAAGACTGGTTGGTCCCTGTAGACACAGTAGTAAATACCGGATCGAATGAGCGAGAATCCTTGGACAGAGCCCAGGTGTAGCCAATTTGATAGCTCAAGCCTTTTCTCATGCGTCGTTTGAATGTAAGCTCCAAGCCGTTGTAAAACGAAAAGTCATTGCTGTCCGTGACAAACAATCCGCCTGTGTATTGCGAGAATGGCTGGAAAAACGAACCAAATCCCCACACATCCAACACACGCCTGCGCCGAGCAGCCGTGCAAAGCCCCAACGGAATCTCACGCCGCAACGCAGGTTTTTTGCGACACCGCGAGAGCTAGAGTCGCTGCACTTCCCTGTGTAATAGCAGTGGCATTCAAAAGCACGGAAACGTGCCGTACCATCAGCATCGCCGGCATTGCCAGTAAAAAGTAGATTGATCAATGGGCTGCTATAGGTAGAGCTTGCCCTTAATCGCATTGAACGCCTGTAAGAATGTTTCGCTACCTGCTCCAGGAAGCGTTCCGTTAAGATTCACCTGGTTCACGTTGTATGAACCAAAGAGATTAGTCGCCTTTTTCCCGATATAATTGACTTCTATTACATTGCCACCAAAGACCTCTCGCTGGAATCCAAAGCTCCAGTTGTGAATACGCGGGAACTTCAGGTCCGGGTCCATCACATTAAGTGCATTGGTACTGAACGCCGGTGGCGTACTCAACGTTGCTGGTGAACTCGTAGGTACAACTGAGGGTAGGCCGTTTCTCAGCAAACCGCCGCTCGCTCCAAATGTAGTATTGGAACCGAGAGCTGTGTTACCCGGCGTACTCTGAAAAATTGCCGAGCTGAACAGAAAAGTTCCGAATCGATCCGACGCCATTCTGTAGTTTGCCCGGATCTGATGTTTTGCCCGTACCAAAAGGATCCCATGCAAAACCGACCGACGGCAAGATCAGGCCGTACTCATTATCAAAAAGCTTGCCCTCAACCCATCGAACGTTGTTTGCGGGTGTCGATCCCAGCGTGATCGGTTTATCCGGAACGAGGATCGGGCGGCTTCCGGCTGCGGTCGGAGATAATCGCATTTCCCAACGAGCTCCGATATCGACCGTGAAGTTCGGTCTCATTCTCCAGGTGTCTTGAACATAAAAATCGAGCTCAGGATGATTTGCTTCAAAGAGCCATCGCGTTCCAGCAGCTCCGAATGCAGCGGGGTTGTTGGGGTCGTTAACAAATGCCTGTGTGATGTTACCAACACGCCCAAGCATGTCGTTGATCATACTCTCCAGACGTGTCCGATCAGCCGAGTTGATGGCAGCACCTGTCGGAAGTGCAGTCGGGAAGTTAAAATTGTTGTTGACCGTCCGGCTGAAATTAAACGCCAACTCAATCGCACCGCCTGCAACGCCGGAACGATCATCCGTGCTACGGCCCAGCCTTAGATTCGTTCCCGCCTTGATGACATGCGGCGAAAAATCGAATGTCATATTATCGACAAACTGCCATGTTCTAAAACTGCGGGCGTTATACGAAAAATTCGTATTGATGTCAGTCGGCAGGTTGAAAACAAACGCATAATTCGGATCAGGTTCCGGAGTAAGGAAATTGAACCCAAACTGGCTGCGGCCAACTATGAACTCGTTGACAAACTTGGAAGTCGGTGCCCACCGCCAATTGATCGCCAGGTTCTTCGGTGTCCGGAAGGTGTCTACAAAATTAGGAACGCCTGGAAATCGGGGCCTGCCGCCGTTCGCGGCATCGCCAAAAGTATTCTGTTCGCCCTGAGCGTATCGAACATATAAATTGTTTGCGTCATTGATCTTAAAATCAAATTTCGTAACAAAATCGTACTGTTTCTCATTTTGCGGAGAATTAAAGAGATAGCCCGCTATGTTCAATCCATCGCCAGTCAGCGCTAAAGCTATTAGGGAGCGGCATTGCATTGATGTAACTCATCAGAACCGGATCGAGCGAGATTGTCGTTCCGGTCGCTATATTATAGGACTGAATACACGGCGAAGCGGTGGTGCCAACCTGGCCTACAGCACAAACGGCGTTTACCGGATTGCCCGCAGCATTGACCGAGCCTGTGCCGTTCGCACTGCCCTGTACCCATCTAAAAATGCCTTGTCGAGCGGTTTGCGTGAATACCGTTCTTGTCTGAAGAACGCTGTCGTATGCCCTCAACATTTGAAGGTTTACGAAAAAGAACGCCTTGTCCCGAAACAGTGAAAATCCTGTACCCTCACCAAAACCGGGGTTGAAGAGCGGGCCGCTGAAACTTCCGCCAAAGATATGCTGAACGAATTGCTCCTTGCCGGAGCGGTTTACATTAGCAGCATAGCTTCGAGCGAGGAACTCCGGTGTCTGATAGTAATCAAAAACACTTCCGCGGAATTGGTTCGTACCAGAGCGGGTCACAAATGTCACCTGAGCACCACTGCTTCGACCGAGTTCTGCGGTAAAATCACTCGTCACGATCTGAAATTCCTGGATCGAATCCGGATTTGGACGTAGCGGCGTAAAATTAGAACCACCGGCAGTGGATTCATTAATGTCTATGCCATCAAGCGTAAAATTAAATGCACGGTCACGCGAACCATTGACGTGAACACCTCCACCCGTATTTGCTCCGTTAGTCACGCCTGGTTGGAAGTTGAGAATGTCGAGTGGATTTCGTCCACGCGTTCCAACTATCGGCAAGGCTTCAATTGTTCTCTGCTCGACGGTTCCTCCGAAATTACCCGAACTACTTGTCTGAACCTGTTCTGCGGCTCCCTGGACCGGAGACGTGGCAGACACGTCGCCGACTTCAAGAGGCGATATTAACCGTCGAGGGCTGGTTTACAAGTACCGCGTTTGTCAGTAGAAAGAAATTTCTTGAAACCTGCTTTCTCGACCGTGACCGTATAATTTCCCGGCTGGATCAAGATCGAAAACATAGCCACCACCGTCATCACTTTTTGTTGTGAGACTCGTTCCAGTTCCCTACGTTTGTAAGTGTTACGGTTGCTCCCGTAACCGCTGCTCCGGACGAATCAGTAACCGTGCCGGTTACACGCGAGGTCGTGCCTTGTGCGGAAACTGAGCGGTCAAATGAAAACAGCAGAGCTAGCAGAACCAGTGCGATTGCAAAAGGTTTATTACCCATTTTAACTCCTCCAAAAAAAAAGTTGTAGATATAACGAACCCTGATGAAAACGGTTCTATTGACTAGAAATTATGATGTACGATATCACAACTTTACAAAAGTGTTAATAGAGAAGCCGGATATTTCTGATGAAATTGGAAAATTACTTTAAATATTCAAGGACAAGCCCGCCGGCACCAACCGCCCAGCCGTATTTTTTGACCATGTAAAGACCGTAAAGGTCGTCGGTGGTTCTACTTTCCTGCTTGATCCAAGTTCGCCCTTTGTCCGACGAGCGCAAGATCGCTCCCTTATGTCCGACAATCCATCCGTTTTTATCGTCAGCAAAATCGACTCGTTTGAAGGTCTCGCCAAAGCGGGTGTTTATCTTTTCCCAATTTCGACCGCCATCCTCGGTTCGAAGGATCGTTCCGCCGCCGCCGACCGCAAATCCGAAATCGTCATCCCGGAAATCGACGTTAAATAGAGCTCTGGAGACGTTTGACTTTTGTACTTCCCACGTCAGGCCGCCGTTCACTGTCGCAAGTATCAATCCCTTATCGCCGACGATCCAGCCGTGAGAGCTGCCGTTAAAATCGAGATGAAACAGCTCGATTTTTGAAGGAACAGTTATCCGCTTCCACGTCTCGCCGCCGTCGTCGGTTCGCATCACCAGAGATTCCAAAACCAAATCGCCCTTGCGATTGAGCACGGAGCCGACGATCAGTCCAAGCTTCTTGTCCGCGAATCTGATACTAAGAAAAGTTGGAGTGCTGTTCTTAAAATCGTTTGGCCTGAAGATCACGGTTTCACGCCACGAATTTCCGCCGTCACTTGTGATAAAGAGCTTCTTTTCCGCGACCAAATAGCCGTTCTTGTCATTGCGGAAGTAGATCTCGTTGATGTTCTCAGTGGTGTTTAGCGGATATTTCCGCCAGGATTTACCACCGTCGTTAGTCGAGGCCAAGTAGCCATTATCACCCGCGACAAAACCCTTGGTTGCCGACGTAAAGTAAATAGCGACAAGATCACCCTTGGTGTCGGTCGAGTGAGCCCTCCAGCCTAGTTGTGCATGAGCAGATCCGGCCGCGAGAAATGTGGCAATACAAACACAGAGAACTGTTTTTAGAAGCGGCACGTAAGGTCCTCCAGAGCAATTAAAAAAAGGTGACTATGACGAATAGGATAACCTTTTTTTCGTCACAAATCACCTTTATCGACGTGAATCACGCCCAGTTTTTGCTTACCTTGCGGCTATTTTGAAACGCGATAGACCTGATTTCTCCAAACCACGACAACCTCTTCGCCGAGCGAGAAGTATCTGGCAAGCTCACTATTTGAAGCAGCGAGTTTGAAGTACTCTTCACTTGCAAACTTCACTTTGACCTCCGGCAGCCTGGCTTCGGCTGAGAATTCCGAATCGACCCAGACGTTGCTTTGATTAAAGAAATTCTTGTTTGCAAAGAACTGGTTATTCAGTGAATCGTCAACCAATACCCGCTCTCTAGCATCCTTCTTCCTATCTTTTGCGATTGTAGTGTTCATCTGCATCGAGTTTTGCTGGACGCTCATTTGAACCGCGTCAGCTCCGCTGCGTTCCGCCATCTTGGCGGGTGCGGCCCGTGCCAACGCTTGCAGTTGAACACCATCCATGGAGGCATTTACGCTACCGTCCGTCGCCAGATAAGAAGTGTAAGGCGTGACTATGCCGTAACGCGTCCCCAAATCGACAACTTCATCTTTTATCTCTTTGGTTTCGCCATTCAGCCGGATCTGTTCGATCAGCCACCCGACGCGGCGGCTTGCCCAAAGGCGCGGTAGAAATTCGTTACCTTCGCTTCGCAGAGGAAAATCGAGGTTGTCGTAACTGAAGCTTCGCGATTCTTTGCCAGTTTTGCCGCGCAAAAGAATTGATACATTTTGAATATCGCTCGCGTTTTTGTAGCGGCCGATCATCGCGATCTGCATGCCTTTGAAGAGGTCGCCCGGTTTTCGCGGGTACATAAATTCAGTTTCGACCGGTCCCATGTCGAGTTCCAGATCCGACAAAACGGGCGAGCTGACGCGTGCGAAGAAATTCGAAACCTTGATTTCGAGATCTTCCTTTGGCTGCACGTAATCGGAAATCCCCGAATTCTCCGAACCCAATTTATCAAGAAGCGTAGTATTCACGTCGTAGCCAAAACCGAACGGGAAAATGCGAACGTCCACGCTTTTCGACGCCTTTAGATTTGCAATTATTTTATCGACGTTCGTTTCGCCGACTGTCGGCAAACCATCCGTCATAAACACAAGCATTTTCGGACGATCGCTTTTATCGAATTGCTTCATCGATGCGATGAGCGAATCGTTGATGTTCGTACCGCCTGTCGGACGAAGTTTTGCGACGAATTCTTCAGCCCGCTTTTTACCCGACGCATCCGCCGATATCAGCCCGCGTTCCATCAAATGTTCTTCGCCTGCGAAGTTGATCACATTAAATTTGTCACCGTCGCGAAGCGTTCTTATGCCGAACAAAAGCGCGGCACGGGCCTTGTCCATTTTCCCCTGATCTGCCATCGAACCGCTCGTGTCGAGCACGAAGACAATGTCCTTGTTAACCAATTCTCGTTCCGACACATCGTCCTTTGGCGACAGCATCAGCATAAAATAGCCGTCCTTGCCCGGCTCGCGATAGGTGACAAGCGACATTCCGAAATCTTCGTTCGACAGGCCGTAGAACAATTGGAAATCGTTGTCGTTGTCCTTCGTTTCAAACGACACGGACGCTGCTCTTTCAGATGAATTCTTTACATCAATGCTATGCGACGGCGAATAGACATTTCGAAGGGCTTGTTTACCGACGATCTCGATCTTCCCGGAAACCGTTCCAAATTTCTGCGGCACGCCGCCACGAATTATCTCAGAATTCTGCGGTCCTCGTCCCCAAAGATTTCTTCCTGTTCCGAGCGGATAGCGGTAACCGACCGTTCCCGATTCAGCCTTCAGGATCTGCGAATACGTAAGCTCAAGTTTTTTGTCCGAGTTGGGTGGAATTGGAAAGATCGACGCCTGAAAAAGATCTTTTCCGGCATATTCAAGAAGGCCCGGATCGCGTTGGCGGCGGACTATCTCGTCATAAATTCTGCGTGCTTCTTCGCGTGAGCGAACTTCTCCGACAAGTTTCTTTCCGTTTTCCCAGATCGCGAAATCGACAATCGAAGCATTCTCAGGGATCGGAAAAAAATACGTGCCTTCGAGCGTGTACGGCGTGTCGTTGCGAAAAACCTGCTCGACGTGCGTCGTGGCTACCTGCCCGTTTATCTTTGTGTCGAGTTGAATCGATTTTACGGGAAGTGCGTTGGGGAGCGGCATCGGGCGAGGTAACGGCCGTGGCCTGCATGGCCTGATATCGCAAATTATCGGAACTATTACGCCTTGTGCCTGCGTCGGAATCGCGGAAACAAATCCGCCCAGAACAACGCCCAAAACGAGCGCGAAATGCTTGATTTTCATACTTCTCTCCCCAAAAATGATTCTTAGCGTGAATGGACTACGCTTGATTTGACACTTAGGGAACGTCCCGCGTTGCACCGACTTGCAATATTTTTGCAACAAATTGTGTTTTGGAGATTTGAATTGTAGAAACGATCAGCTAAGCACGGCAAATTGTTCTTCGGGTTCGCTTGCTCAGCAGTTTGAATAGGAAGGGCAAAAAGGTCAACGCCCTGTCAAAAGTTTTTTATCTTCAAAAACAGAACTACTGTTTCGTAGGCTCAAGCGTCAAAAGGTCGTCTATCTCCTTTTCCATTTTGGCACGAAACCTCTCGACCAAAAGATCCGCCCTTTGTACGTTTTGATCGATGTTCGCTTTTGTTTTCTGTACTTCCGCGAGGAGAGCCGTTAGGTTTGTTCGTTCGATATCAAGATTCTTTTTACGCATGTTCCTGAGTTCTTCAGGACGCATCGTTCCGGCAAAAGCAACCTCGCGATCGATTGTCTCGGGTCGAATATTGTTTTCTATCTGATCAAGTTTGGTTCGAATCGTGCTTTCTTTTTCGATCATTTCGAAAAGTTGTTTTCGAAGTGTGTCGGCACGCTGCTCGGCTCTCATGAGAATATCAAGATTCATCAGCAAACGTTTCTGATTTTCATCCTGATCGCTTTTTTTTACGGATTCAAGGCTCTTTACGCGGCTTTTGAGATCTTCGATAGTTTTTGAGGTATCGTCTGTCCGGTTCTCAGCCTCACTTGTTACAGGAATCGGATTAGCCTGAACGGGCTGCTGCGTTGCCGCATCCGGAAAATCCTCAGCCCGGCTGATTATCTGCGGTTCTGTGTTCTGCGTGACTGGCACGGTGCGAGTTGCGGTTGAGGTAGTTCTTTTTCGACGTGTTCCCTGCGCGTTCGTTTCGGCAACAGCGATAAAAAATCCAATCGCGAGAAACGCGATGACAGCGATTTTGCCCGATCCGAATATGTTTTTGCTCATACGATCATTTACCTCTTCTTCACCTTTGTCCGCGATGAAGTCGCCCCTGAAAAGTTCGACGACGTTTTTTGCCAATCCGACGAACGGAATCGCGTCCAAACCGGAATTAACCAGCCCGTTCACAACGCCCTTCTTTTTAATATCGCTTCCGACCAACACAACGGCTATTGCCGTGCCGCCGAACGGCACCATTTTCGCTACGCGTTTCGCCACCTGCCATCCGCCAGCATGAATAATTTTTCGTTTTAGCCCGTGCTTTTTGTTTGCCATCACCATAAAAAGTCTATACTTGCTTTCTTGGGATGACAACATCATACTTTTGTTTGCACGTTCAATAAACACAAAAGTTCCACATTTCGCCTGGATATGTCGCTCAAAGCTTCAAATCTATCAAAGCTTTACGATAATAATTGGATTCTCCGGGACGTTTCGTTCGAAGCGGAACGCGGTGAGATTTTCGGGCTTTTTGGATCTTCTGGGTGCGGTAAAACGGCGATTCTAAACATCCTCGCCGGCTCTGAAAAATCGAATGGCGGGGCGATCAATTTGGATTCAAGTGACGTTTCTGAAAAGTCAAAAACAGATCGGAACTTTGCATATGTCGGTCAAATTCGGGCTCCCTCGTGGAAGCAATTTTTCGGCTCCGGCAAATCCCGGCCTTCGGGTTTGGAGCAAGCCGAAGCCATCAAACATGCGGTCGAAACCGCACAAAGTGTCCTGTTAATTGACGATGCGTTTTCGTGCATGGACAAAATGCAAAAGCTAGATAGCATGAACCTTTTGCGCAAAGCTACCAGAGAGAAAAACCTTGCGATCGTTTTCGCAACGAGCAATTTCGACGACATATTGCTTTTTTGTGATAAGGCAGCGGTCATAGCCGGCAGTGAGATCAGCCAGATCGGCACACCGCGTGAAGTATATCTCGAACCGGTTTGCTACAGTGTTGCCCGCATTGCGGGTAGAAACAATTTGTTTGAAGCAAGGCGTGTGACCTCCAGCAAAGCGGAAACTCCGCAATTTCAAACCATCGAAGGCTCGCATAAGCTTACAATCCAAAAGGTCGAAAAGAAATTTCTGGGCGCATTAAATCAAAATGTGTCGTTAGGCATAAGGCCCGAGCATATCTCGATCTCGTTCGGTGCGTCGTTTCCCGAAGACAATCTGATCAGAGCTACGATTACCGGAGTACAATTTCTCGGCGCAACGACGCTGGTTGAGTTGGATGCGGACGGACTAAAACTGGACGTTCTTGTGCTTAGGCTTGTAGGCTTGAAGTCCGGCGACGAGTGCATGCTTGGTCTGCCGCCAGACAGAATCGCGATCTACAAAGACTGAAATAGTTTACGGCGAGCCGTTCTGAGTAACAAAACTGATGTTGCTCAAATTACTGTTGACCGTAATTCCCTGCGGCAAAAACGTGTAGCGTTTTGACGAGATCGTGATCGTATGGGTCTGACCGCTCGCAACATTTGCGAAAGTGAAGTAACCCAGATGGTTGGTCAACGCTTCTCGTACCTGGCTCTGAGGATCGGTAATTCGCACCTTCGCCAACGCGACACCGCGGCCGCTTTGTGATGTGACACGGCCCGATACAGTGTAAAAGGTCGGAGCTTGCTGATTTGAGTAATTGTAAGCAACGACCGCGTAGTGCTGATCGGTGAAATCCCCGTTGTTAAGAATGCCGTCACCGTTCAGTGCGGTAGGTTTCACCTGAACGGAAAAATAAGTACCAGCCGGTATTCCCGCCGGGAGAATCACCGTTTCGACGTTGTTGACCGTGTCCGCCGAACCGCCGGTGGTCGATACGCCATTCGAGAGCACGTTACCTTTGTAAACCGTCGAGCCGATTGTTACTTCAAGGTCGAGATTGTTTATCAAGCCCGCACCCGGAGGATCGGTCCACACAAGAGTCACTCGAACGGGCTTGTTCGAATTGGCAACAGATCCGGCAAAGAAGCCGAAGGTGTCGCCGGTATTCGCCAGTTGTATTTCTTCATCAATGTACTTCATTCCGACGCCGGTGTTGAGCATAAACTTCATGTTCGCCCGGCCCCAGCCTTCGTTTGGATTTGGGATTGCGGCTCCCGAAAGATTGCCGTTCATATCCTGACTGGTGTTGATGATCGCTGCCTTCAGCAAAGCCGGGCTCGGCCGGTCGCCAAAACGCGTTTCGACCCACCATTGCGAAAACAACGCAGCCATACCGGCTATCTGTGGTGCGGCGTGCGATGTTCCGCTACTCCAGCGATGGTTGGCATCAATATTTCCAAAAAGTGCGTCCCCACCGGAGCGTCCTCCGCTTACACCGCTTCCAGGGGCCGAAATCTCAGGCTTAATACGGCCAACAGCCGGTCCCACGCTCGATGTTGTACTCAAGTCGTCAATATTATTTGCACTCAATCCGGCAATCTCGGTCCTTAAATTTTCGGAATTTGCGACAGAGATAATATTCTTTGCCATCTTCGGCCGCGTCAAGCCGCTCGTACCGCTGTTACCAGCCGAAAAAACAATAAAGATCGGGTCGATTCCCGAATCGATCGAGGCGTCACGCACAAACCCATCATATTGCGCCTCCAATACATCATAGGTGTTACCGTTCGTCCCTGCACCCCAGCTATTGTTGCTGATCGATGCGTGGACGCCATTGGGCCCGGGCGTCAAAACGCTGTCATTAAAAATGTCCGCGTCGGTTCCACCGTACCCGCTTTTGAGCAACGGAATATTGACGATGTGCGCTTTCGGAGCAATACCCATTCCGTAGTTATATCCAGCATTATCAAGCACCGAAAAAGGAGCAGCACCGGCAATTATCGTCGCGTTGAGATGCCCGTGACCGCTCGCACCGGTCGTTGCACCGCGAAGCGGGCCGTTGACGGCATTGGACGGTGTTACATAAAAGCCGCCTTCGCCCGGAATACCGACGCCGTCGTCAACGACCGAAACAGTCACATTAGTGCCATCGACGCCGAACTGAGCGAGCGGATTATAACCAGGCCCGTTCACTGAAGTTACACTCGAATAATTTCCGGCAATAATTTGTGCCGACCGTTCGTCCTCGCGTACTGGTTTGACATACGTATCGATGCTGTAAACATCCGGGATCGCAGCGACAGCGTCTACGTCTTCGGGCTTTAATTCGACGCGGATAACATTGAAAAAATTGCTTCGAAGCCGGCTTACACGGCTAAGTGATGGAGAATAATCACTTTTCAGTCGCTCGGCGACCGCATCAACATCGGCACGTGCAAAAACGGCAACGTCGAAGATGGCCGTGCCTTTCTGTGTAAGTTCGATCGGCGAAATTCCCTTTCGAAGTGAAGTTTTGTTTTTAGCAGCCGCGACCTGGCCCCGAACTACGGGCGAAAGCTTTTGATCCGCTGTGTAGCTTCCTATCCAGCGTACTCGCGAGTGATCGGCGGCTTTTGCGATCGCCTCGCCTTCACCGTAAACAATGTAAGCCTGATTTGGCACATATTGCAGAATTTCGATACCGGCCGCACGAAGGCTATCCAACCATTCGTCCTTTGCCGTGCTGCCAAATTGAAGTATGTAGTAGCCTTTGCCGTTTGAGGTCGCGGAGCGGCCAAGACGTAGCGAGTTCGCGGGTGGATAGCTGACCGGATCGAAACTGGCACCAGGCAGATTTATCGTCGTTTCGATTTTCTGACTCTCCAAGCGGGATGAAGAAATATCCGCACCCTTGTTCTTTGCAACAATAACAAAAGAGCCGTAATCGGCAACGATGCGCCCGTATCCAGCTATGTTTTCCCTGTCCTCATGATTGGCAACTGCTACGCGAGTAAACTCCTTAGATTCGCTGCGAATATCGTTTGTGATCTGGTCACTGCCAACAAATTTGCTGAAAGCCGTGTCCTTCTGATCGGCATTCTTCTTTTGCGCTAATTGAGGGCGATCGACGAACGTCACGTACACTATGAGTGCCGCCAGAACTAAAACCATCGCCGTAAATACGCGCTTGCCGTTAACGAAACTGCTCATCAAAACTGCTCCCCTGGCTTTTCGAATTTAGTACAGAACATTGATAGAAAGGACAATTTAGCACAATTTTCCAACATTTCACTAAATTTCAAGCCTATTCGTCCGGAAATTATCGTATCAATTAAAAAAACTCTCGTCTGTTCTGCGGAATACCAAAATAGACGAGAGTTTGCTTTGTTATTTGCCCAAATACGGGCGAATTTAAATGTTAGGGACAAGTATCAATTGGACGCGGCGATTCTTGGCCCGATTGGCGTTAGTCGTATTCGGGGCAACCGGAATCCCCGCCGCCAGGCCTTTCGCTTCGATCCGCGATTCGGCGACGCCAAAACCTGTAAGCCTTTCACTAATTGCCTGAGACCGCTGTTGAGTAAGGCCAGCCAGTTCTTCCGTCCGTGCCGCGATTATCGGTGTGAGACTCGATAATAACGCGATAATCTGCGTTTGAAGTTAGAATCTGTGCCAACGAACTTAATTTTGCATCGGCGCTTGGGGCAAATGCGGTCGAGCGTATCGATGACCAGAAATTCTCCGGCAGTGTTAAAACAATGCCGCGATCATTCCTTGCTACCGATCCGAATGGACGCAATGACTGCATCAACGCTCCCTGTCCGGCTTGTAGATTATTGATTCGCTCATCCCTTGCACGCTGATCGTCAGAAGCTCGCCGTTCGTTCTCAACCGATTCGAGCCTTGCCTTCAAGTTGTCGGCTTCGACCTTTGCACGGCCGAGTTCTTCGCGAAGCCGTCCGTTTTCCGCCCGCAATTCCTTGATCTGCTGAGAATAATTAACGCCGTCGCGCTCGGAAAGCTCCTTGCTTCGCGTTTCGTTGGCAAGTTCGGTCTTCAGCTCTTCGATGGTGTTCAAAGCTTCCTGATACTTATTCTCGGCCAGTCGAATCTCGGCGTCCGAGCGGGTTTTTTCGTTCCGCTTTTCGCGCGCCTCTTTCCTAACAAACGCCATTGATTCGGCCTTTACCGCTGAACTGATCGCCTGCCGGGCCGATATATCTACCGTTTCTTCGGGCCGTTCAGCCCGCCATGCATTTTCCGCGTTGAGCAGCAGAGATTCGGCTTCCTGAAGCTCGGTGACAGCATCACGGTCAGCCCCTGCGTATCTTGCAAGCGCGACCGCCTGCTTCGCCTGAAGTATTGTCGAAGGCGTTTTGGAATAATCTAACTCGGCAATCTCCGGCGTTCGCGAATCGCGAAAGTAATCGCTCGAATTACCAAAATACTGGATTGAAGGAGTAGTCGCGATCACCTTTCCGGACGCTGTATAAGGGCTCAAATTCTCCATCATTATCTCCTGACTCGGCCGACGGACCAGAAAATGCGGCTCGGCGGTAATTATCAGGGCGAATGTTTGAAGCTTTGTCGTAACGCTCATTTTCGAATCGAACTCGAAAAACCCGCGTCGCTTGATCTCGCCGAGATTATCGACCTGACCTTCGGGCGAAATGGCCCAAAGAACATAAGTTGCATATCCGGCCCCGAGTTCGAACGGGCGCGGCATTTTCGATACAGAAAGGTCAATTTCACTACCGTTTCGGCTGGTACGTTTGATCCTAGCTTCGCCCTTCATCCGCGGAAAACGCGTCGTTCCGCGAAATTGAACGATGACAAGATCATCAAGCGGATACGTTATCGCCGTTGTTCGCCGGGCAACGTCCACCTGCGCAAACGATGTAACCGCCGACGTAAATACAAGAATGAGGGCTAACGTTATAATCAATGCCTTTGAACCGTTCATATTTTATTCTCCGAAAGACGAGGTACTTTGAAAAAGATGCCATATTCTAAAGGCACGTTGCAAATTGAAGCGTTTTGGACATCGGCGGCTGAACTTTAGTATATTCAAGTTTTTGCATTCTGATGAATGAATTCTCGAGGCTTTTACAATACGTCCGCCCTCATTGGGTGACCTTTCTGTTCGCGGTGATCGCAATGGTTTTGGTCGCCGTCTTCGAAACTGCGACAGGCGCACTAATCGTCCCGATATTTAATCAGTTCTCGCCTGTTCCTGGCCAGCAAGCCCAAACGCTTTTCGATCTGCAACGGTTTATCCCCAAAAACGACTGGTATCAGGCGTGGTTGAGAATTTCCGTAATGCTTTTGAGTTTTACGTTACTGAAAGGCATCGCCGAATACTTCTCGTCATATCTGATGGCTAAAATCGGACAGATCGCGGTGTTCGATCTTCGTAAACAGCTTTACGATCATCTTCTTGGACAATCGAATAATTTTTTTGAAAGACACCGGACAAATTTTCTGGTCTCGCGGCTCGTTGTAAGCTGTTCGGCGATCGAGTTTGCCGTTTCGGCCAATCTTCGTGACGTTCTTCGCGAAAGCTTTATGTTGGTGGCCTTTGTTAGCGCCGCATTTTATTACAACTGGCGACTGATGCTCGGTGCATTGATAATAGCTCCAATTATCGGAGTTCTGACAACGAAATTCAGTAAATCCCTGCGTCGTCTCGCCGAAGAGTCGTTCGAGGGAAACAAGCTGCTCACCGACACGGCACAGGAAACTCTCGCAAATCAAACAATAGTGAAGGCATATGCCGCAGAACCGAGAGAACGAACACGTTTTGCTCACGTCGCCGGTGTAATTGCAAAAGCAAACCTCCGCTCAGGCCGGATCGCGGCTATCTCACCGCCAACGATCGATATCATCGGTACGATTGCCATACTCACACTGCTCTTTTTCGGTCTTCGCTCGATCAATGCCGAACAGATGGTAGCCGCCGAGTTTTTTGCCTTCCTCTTCTTCCTTTTCAGAAGCTACGATCCGCTTCGACGCATCTCGCGGCAGCACAACGAGATATCGAAGGCCTTCGCCGCCGCAAAGGACGTTTGGAACATTCTCGACGAAAACGAAGTAATGCCTGAAAAGCCAGATGCTGTCGTTCTGCCTGCGTTAGCGGAAAAGATCGAGCTTCGTGATGTGTCGTTCAAATACGATAACGACCCGAACAAACAGATCCTTGAAAACGTCAGTCTTGAGATTCCAAAAGGCTCGATGGTCGCCCTTGTCGGCGAAAGCGGCGGCGGCAAATCATCGCTGATAAAACTTGTCCAGAGGCTCTACGATCCAACATCAGGCTCGATCACGTGGGACGGAATCGATCTTCGGGATGCAAAGCTCCTCAGCCTGAAAAAGCAGATCGCGCTCGTTACGCAGGAAACGGTGTTGTTCAACGAATCTATAAAATACAACATCTCCTACGGCAATCCGGAAGCAAGCGACGACGACGTTGCCGAAGCCGCTCGCATCGCCTTTGCCGACGATTTTATCAGCGAGCTTCCGCAGAAATACGAGACGCTGGTTGGCGAACGCGGCATCCTGCTTTCCGGCGGCCAACGTCAGCGCATCGCTATTGCGCGTGCCGTGCTGCTCAACGCTCCAGTCTTGATTCTGGACGAAGCAACCTCCGCTCTCGACGCCGAATCGGAACGGCTTGTGCAAAAGGCCTTGGCAAATCTGATGCAAAACAAAACCTCGATCGTCATCGCCCATCGCCTTTCAACTATTCGAAAAGCTGATACGATCGTCGTCATGGAACGCGGCAAGATCATTCAAACTGGAACGCACAAAGAGTTGCTCGAAAGCGGCGGCAAGTATAAGCATCTGTATGAATTGCAGTTTGCCGACGAAGAAGTGTCAGAACCGCCCGTGGTAACGGGTGGGTGAACCGACAAACTAAATCTTATGAAATCAATGACAGGCTTCGGCCGCGGGGCCGTTACCGAACAATCATTTGCCGTTACGGTCGAATTAAAAACCGTCAACAATCGCTTTCTGGACGTGGCATTAAAACTGAGCGGCGAAATGCAGCCGCTTGAAGCGACGATCAAACGCACAATCAGCACTCGTCTGTCTCGCGGCCGCGTCGATGTAAATCTGCAATACGACCGGACGAACGAGATAAATTACGAACTTAACCGTCCGCTCATCACGGGCTTCTTAGCGGCGATGAAAGACATGCAGGAAGAGTTTTCGCTGACCGGCGAACCGGACCTGAATGTTGTCGCACGGCTGCCAAATGTGCTGCTTCCGAAGAAGGACGACATCGGTGAAGAATTTGTCGCTGGTGTCGAAAAGGCTCTGACCGCCGCTCTCGATGACCTTGAACGAATGCGCGAGAACGAAGGCAGAATGCTCAAGGATGAATTGGCGGGACGCCTAAACGAGATCGAACGCCGCCTACCTGCAATCGAAACTGAATCGTCAACGATCGGCGAAGAATATCAACAACGCCTGACAAAACGCATAGTCGAAATGCTTGCCAAAAGCGACTCGCAGATCGAGATCGACCAAGCCCGACTCGCACAAGAGATCGCCTACATCGCTGACCGTGCCGACATTTCGGAAGAGATCGCACGGCTGACAACGCACATCGAACATTTCCGCACGATCATGGACGAAGAAAAAGAGGTCGGCAAACGCCTCGATTTCCTAACACAGGAACTCAACCGAGAGGCCAACACGATCACCTCAAAAACCAACAACATGGTCGTCAAAGAAAATGCTTTACAGATCAAAAGCGAGATTGAGAAAATACGCGAACAGGTGCAGAATGTCGAATAAATGAAAGGAAGCTTAGTAATCATCAGTTCCCCGTCAGGCGGCGGCAAAGGAACGCTCATCCTAGAATTGATGGGAATGGGAATCGGCATTGGTTATTCGATTTCGTTCACGACCCGTGAGAAGAGGTCTGGAGAAGCGGAGGGCCGCGATTATTTCTTTATTTCAAGAAAGGAATTTGAAACTCGAATCGCTGCTGGCGAGTTCCTTGAGTATGCAGAAGTGCACGGAAATTACTATGGCACTTCGAAAACATTTGTCGAGGCTCTTACCAGGGACGGGAAGGACGTAATCCTTGAGATCGACGTCCAGGGAGCCGCATGGGTGCTTACCCGTGCTCCGGACGCGGTCAGCATTTTCATAATGCCTCCCTCGTTCGAGGCCTTGACGCATCGGCTGACCGCACGGGCGACAGAAACTCCTGAGCAGTTGTCCCTACGCCTCCGCAATTCATTCGACGAAGTGATGGGTTACACGAATTTCGAATATGTCGTCGTCAATGATGATATCCCGATCGCCGCCCGCCGGTTGGAATCGATAATTCTTGCGGAAAGGCAAAAGCGAATTCGACAAACAGAGGCGATTAAGGATATTCTAGATAGTTTCGATGTGTCGAAACACAAAGTCAGCGGGGAATAAACGAATTATGGCGAAGAAAGAAGAAGAAATCGAAGAAGTTGAACAGGTCGAAGAAGAAATAATCGATCCTCCTGAAATTGATTCGAAATATAGGATGATAATTTTGGCCGCCCAGCGAAGCAAGCAGCTTCAACGCGGTGCAGTTTCTCGGACGGATATCGACATCCGTAAAAGCAAGCCGACGCGTGTTGCGATGCGCGAACTCAATGAAAAGAAGGTAAATTTTGAGATATTGGAGCCGATGAAATAGATGTTGATTTCAGAAATTATTTATTGAAAAAGCCGTCTTGTGACGGCCTTTTTTCTTTTACATTCCCTTATAATCCGGCCCGCCGCCGCCTTCGGGCGTGACCCAATTAATTATCTGATATGGATCGGCCACATCGCACGTTTTGCAATGAACGCAGTTTGAAAAATTCACCTTCAGTTCCTGCCGCTCGCTTTTGGCATTGAACTCCATCTCGTAGACCGCAGCCGGACAGAATTTCTGACAAGGATTGCCGTATTCCTCGGCACATTTCGTCAGCGCATATCTCGGTATCGAGCACGCGCAGATGCGACGGCTGGTCTTCGTCGTGAGCGACGCCCGCGTGAAAGACGTCCGTCACTTTGTCAAAGATCGTCTCTTTGTCGAATTTCAAATCCGCGTAGCGGTTATGATCGGTGTGTCCGTGCCGGTCGTTAATATGCTGCATCCGCTCGTGCCCGGCAACGTGGTGTTCCTTCGGCATAAAGCCCCACGCCATTCCCTTCGTGACGAATTGCAGGCCGGTGTTTATCAACGCCGACCAACGTCCGCTTTGAAACGCCGCGTGGAAATTTCGCACCGGGTGCAGCTCGTCATAGATCCAGCTCAGATTCACCTTTTCCTCAAAATGCCGCAACGTGTTCGATGTAAAATCGCCATGCTCAAACGCACCGATTATCGTCTCGGCCGCAAGCATGCCGCTTTTCATCGCGGTGTGAATTCCCTTTATCCGCTGACCGTTCAGGAACGACGCACAGTCGCCTACTAGCAGCACGCCGTCGGCGTAAAGCTTCGGCATCGTGTAATAGCCGCCGGCATTTATCGTCTTCGCACCGTACTTGAGCATCTTGCCGCCCTTTAATATTTCGGCGACTTTCGGGTGCGTCTTAAATTTTTGAAACTCGGCGTGCGGATCGATTGTCGGATCAAGATAATCCAGCCCTGTGACATAACCGATGCTGATCACGTTGTTCTTCAGCCCATATATCCATCCGCCGCCGTATGTCTTTGTGTCGGACGGAAAACCAAGCGTGTGAACAACTTTACCTTCCGCAAAATTCTCCGCCGGAACTTCCCAAAGTTCCTTTACTCCCAGCGAAAAAACCTGCGCTTCTTTACCTTCGTTCAAACCGAGCCGAGCGGTAAGCTGTTTTGCCAGTGAACCGCGTGAGCCTTCGCCTAAAACCGTTACCTTGGCAAGCAAATCGACGCCCGGTTCGAAGTTTCCTTTCTGATGCCCTTCCTTATCGATTCCCTTGTCGCCGGTGCGAACGCCAATTACTTGCTCGTTCTCGTCATATAAAACTTCCGACGCAGGAAATTCTGGAAAGATATTTATCCCGGCTTCTTCGCATTTCTCGGCCAGCCATTCACACATCTTGCTCAGGCTGATAATGTACTTGCCTTTATTCTTAAGGGGCGGCGGCGTGATCGGAGCCGTGATCGCCTTGTTCTTTGTCATGTACCAAAAGGCGTCTTCGGTCACAACCGTATCGACCGGACAGCCCTGCTCAAGAAAATCGGGCATCAACTCGCGGATCGCTATCGGGTCCATCACCGCACCCGACAAAATATGCGCACCGACATACGCACCTTTCTCGACGATGCCGATCTCAATATCGCCGACCTTATTGCCGTGCCTCAGGCCATGTTCGACTAACTCGTCATGCTCGGCAATACTGTTCTTCAAATGCAAAGCCGCCGCCAGATTCGCCGGTCCCGCACCGACAAACACCACATCCATCTCGATCTTTTCGCGTTCGCTCATATTTTTGCAGAAGCCCGAACGTTAGTAAGGGCGTGATAATTCCGCTTTTTGCAGAAGCCCGCACGTTAGTAAGGGCGTAATTAAGCGGCCAGATAAACCCAAGCCTGCTTCCCGGATTCAAGCGTTACTTTAACTCTTTTATATTCTTCCGGCTCATACTTGTCGGCCAGTAGAAGTTCGTCTTCTGTGATCTCAAATACTGTTCCTTCAACGTTAACTTCCTTATCACCTGAAGAAACTAAGGTTAGCTGATGCTTTTGCTCGCCACGTGAAAGAAAGGATTCATCTGTAATTTCATTTGAGGATACCTTATACCCATTCAGAATATCTTGCGTACCAGTCAAAAGCCGTCCAAACAACTCCAACTGAACTTCGTTCTTTTGAAGTGTCCCGTATGAGAAGAGATATTCTCTCATTTTGATAATGAGTCGCTATTCAGTAAAGCAAAAAGTATATCAGACTCAAGCGAAAACTCGACCGTCCGTCCCAATGTCCACACAACGCGCTATCGCAAATTATATTCTTGCTTCATCGCTTCAAGGGTTTCTGATCTGATATTATTTATCGCCCATTCATAGCCGCAATAATAATCAAGTAAATAAAGGAGGTCGAGCACGGATAGCAATAGTTCTTCAAGTTCGATTCGAGACGGAGCATCACTACCTACGTGAATAGTCTTGTTTCTTAGCTCAACGCCGTCGGTTAACGCCTTTTTGACTTTTTTTGGTAACCCCAACACCTTATTTTCGATTTTCAGCCTTGCAGGTAACATCGGCACGTATTCTGCAACCATCTTTCGTAGCGGTGGCGAAGGCAACTCGTCCACAAGCCATCGAGCATCTGGAACAAGGTTAGCAATACATTGTTTCAATCCGACTTCAGCCGAAACGATACCTACCACAAGGGAGCTTCGTGGGTTATCATATCGTTGTCCCCAAGCTTCGAGAAAAAGTTCGTGGCCCAATGGTTCAGTGTCTTGGTTCTTTATTAGGCTGTTAATTTTCTTAAGTTCAGCGTCTGTAGATATTGGGTATTATGTCAATACTGGTACTAAAGTCGAGAGCTCGCGGCATCTCTTTCCAAGTTCTACCGTTAAACGACCAGAAGACTCCCAAGCTGCGTTTGACCGGATCATGCGATGTTCCGCGATTTAGCTTCCATCGAATGGTTTTTACTGTCTTCTTTATACAGACCGTAAGCTCATTAAGAATTTTCGCTTCAAGATCTTGAAATTCTGTAGAAAAAAAACGAACGGATGGAACAACACCTTTCTCTATAATTCCTTCGTCATCTATACAAGAATACGCTATTTCATCATAGCGAGATAATGATATAGGCTTTCTGAAATCCTCCGGCATCTGATTAAGTGACAATCTGCTAAATATATTGTGAACTTCATTTGATAAATTCTGTTTTGATCTCGCTTCGCAGAACAACAATTTGTAGCCTTTATATTTCTCCCTCTCTCTTTCTGTCGGTGGTCTTAATCTGACTGATATTTGTCGCAAATCGCCAAACTTGAACTTCAGGTCCTTCAAAGGCGTAAAACTGATGTTGAATTCATTAATAAGTTGGACAAGTTTGAAGTGCATTTCATTGACCATCAGGCTCATTATTCGCAAGTTGCTTTCTCAGGCTTTCGATATAAGGTGCCCTCGCAACTCCTTTTTCGGTAATTATCGCGGTGACGAATTCATTTGGCGTTACGTCAAACACGTAGTTCGAAACGCCGACGCCAAGTGGAGCGAGTTGATTTTCCTTAATGTGCGTCACTTCGCGTTCGTCGCGTTTTTCGTATGAAGAGATCCATTCTAGGTCCTAAATTGCTCAAAGTAGCCATCAAGGTCATTTTGCAGATCCTTGTTTCGATTGAAGCCGCGGTCTGTTATTAGGTTTAACAGATCCCGCGCCTCCTCGATCTCGCCGGGTGTGGCGTCTTTTGTTAGGTTCTGAAGGTCGATGATGTCCTGTAAGCGATTCTTTGTGTTGGCTGACAAAACCTTGAGCGCAATAA
This sequence comes from Blastocatellia bacterium, assembly GCA_963765045.1. Lineage (GTDB taxonomy): Bacteria > Acidobacteriota > Blastocatellia > Pyrinomonadales > Pyrinomonadaceae > OLB17. The sequence continues at coordinate 111,686 of CAVXVF010000017.1, forward strand.
GCGACGGGATCGTAGCCACCAACCCCGTGACTCCCGGAAATATCTCAGCTTCTTCAGCCATTGCTACGACCTCTGGCTCAATCCCCGACGACGCAAACAATAGATCGACGAACATCACCACATCACCTGTTGAGATCAAGCGAACCGTCGAGAGACGCTTTGCCGCATCCTGCTCTATCACCGCTTCAACCGAATAACCAGATCGGGAAAGTGCCAGAACAAGGGCTTCTGCTTCGTTATCAGATCGGACGGCAACCGCCAGATCGAGGTCCTTGGTAAACCGTTCGACCGTTCTGACGGATACCGCCAACCCACCGACCACCGCAAACCTCGCGCCGAGATCACGTAGTTTCTTTATGGTCGGTATGGAATGTAATTCTAAATGGTCGATAAGCTGGAAGTATTTATTTGAATCGAGAAGTATCTCCGATCTGACCGACTCCATCGCCCGACGGGGCTCCGGGTCGATCCATATACCAGCGGTTGAGTTCGACAACGATCTCTTGCGGCGACATGGACGGATTCTTCTTTTTTAACTTATGCACAAAAGCACGCTCCGCAAATTTTTGCAGATTTGAAACCAAGCGAACCTGTGCGACAAAACTTTTCACAACCTCTATTTTATCATAATTTGAACAACTTTTCGACGCATTTCTTACGACTCAAATTGCCCTTTTAGACTCTCAATATACGGTGCGCGGGCGACGCCCTTCTCTGTAATGATCGCCGTCACAAGATCGTTCGGCGTTACGTCGAAGGCGTAGTTGCTGACCAAGGCGTTATCAGGGGCGAGTTGGATGTCTTTCATGTGGGTGACCTCGCGGATGTCGCGCTCCTCGATCGGGATGTCGTCGCCGGTCGGGCAGTTTAGATCGACGGTCGAGAGCGGAGCCGCGACGTAGAACGGGATGCCGTGGCGGCGAGCGAGGACGGCGACCATGTATGTGCCGATCTTGTTTGCCACATCGCCATTTGCCGCAATGCGGTCGCTGCCGACCACGACGGCATGGACGCCGCCTTTTTTCATTATGTGGCCGCTCATGTTGTCCGTAATGAGCGTGACGGGTATGTCGTCTTCCATCAGTTCCCAGGCGGTCAGACGTGCTCCCTGCAAATACGGACGCGTTTCGTCGGCGATGACCGAGATCGTTTTGCCCTGATCGACCGCGCCGCGAATAACGCCAAGAGCCGTTCCCCAAACGCCGCCCGTCGCCAGGGCTCCTGCGTTGCAGTGCGTCAGAACCGTGGAGTTGTCATCCAGCAACTCGCCGCCAAATTGAGCGATAAGTCTTTGCGATTCAATGTCTTCCTCGTGAATGGCCTTCGCGTCTTCCAAAAGAACCTGCTTGATCTCGCTGACCGACCTCCCATCGTTTTTCGCTTTTTGAAAAGTCCGCTTCATCCGGTCGATTGCCCAGAAAAGGTTTACCGCCGTCGGACGCGTCCCCGCAAGCACATCACTCACATATTCAAGCTCGTCCTCAAGATCTGCAACGGTTGTGCCAACAAAAAGCTTTGCACCAAGCGCAACGCCGTAAGCCGCCGAAACGCCTATCGCCGGTGCTCCGCGCACCACCATGTCTTTGATACCGGCCGCGACATCATTGTAAGTCCTAAGCGTCAGCCACTTTTCCTCGGTTGGCAGCAATCGCTGATCGAGCATCAAAACGCCTTCGTCACTCCATTTAACGGGAATAATATTTAGCTTCATAGTTCAATATCGAAAAGAGAATCTTACGGAAAAATCACGCCTCTCACAAGAGCGTCATACCCTTTAATTTGATACTCCGCCAACATTCGTTTATAGTTTTTGGATACTTTGCTCACTTAAACAACAAAGTATTATCCAAAACATGAAGGAGTTTGAATCCGCAAACTTGAGTAATATGCAGCCAGCAGCCGGCCTTGAGCCAGAACAAGTATCGATCAGCAGTTTCGAGATATCGAGACAGCTTCCCGATAATTTATCCGCATTGGAGGGATTATCCAGTAATTTCTATTGGTCTTGGAATCCAGAAGGCACTGAGATCTTCCGCGAACTCGATCCGGCACTTTGGACAAAATGCGAACAGAATCCGCGGCTCCTTTTAGACAAAATAAGCGAACTGCGGCTGTGGCAAAAATCGACCGACCGTGCGTATGTCGAACGCCTGCAAAGATTTAAAGCCAATCACGATAAATATTTAGCACAAAAACCCAAGGCCTTCGGCAAGGTCACTGCCGCAAAACCGGCTGCTTATTTTTGCGCCGAATACGGCGTGCATAATTCCCTGCCGACATATTCCGGCGGCCTCGGAATATTGGCTGGCGATCATCTCAAATCGGCAAGCGATCTGAACGTTCCGCTCACCGCAATCGGCTTGCTGTATCGCTTCGGCTATTTTCGCCAGAAGATCGCGCATGACGGCTGGCAGGAAGAAACTTACCTGGACGTCTTCGATTCGAAGCTTGCCCTCCAGCCAGTTTTGGACGCCGATGGCGGTCGTATTTTTGTGATGGTACACATCCGTGGCCGCGAAGTTTTTGCTCAGGCTTGGCTCGCTCAGGTCGGCCGTATCTCGCTTTATTTGCTTGATACGAATGTCCCGCAGAACCCTGAAGTTGATCGCCTGATCACCGGCCACCTTTACGGCGGCAGCACGGAAACGCGTATCGTTCAGGAAAAGATTCTCGGCATTGGCGGCGTCCGCCTGCTTCGCAAACTTGGCGTCGAGCCGTCCGTTTATCATCTAAACGAAGGCCACTCGGCGTTCCTGACGCTCGAACTCGCGCGTGAGTTTCTAGAAGCAAATGCCGATGCACATTTTGTCGATGCCGTCGCCAAAGTACGCGAACAGTGCGTTTTCACAACGCATACGCCTGTTTCAGCCGGAAACGATATCTTTTCCACTGAGGATATAAGAGATTGCTTTGACGCGAATTTTATCTCTGCGTTGCGCCTGTCTGAAGGCGAATTTTTCGCATTGGGCCGCACAAATCCCGACGATGAGGCCGAAGCATTTGGCATGACGCCGCTGGCCATCAGAATGTGCCGCTCGGCAAACGGCGTGAGCGAAAAGCACGGCGAAGTGTCGCGTGATCTATGGGTTTCGATGTTCCCCGATGGAACAGAGGCTGAAGACGTGCCCATCACACATGTGACAAACGGCGTCCACGCCCCAACGTGGGTCGCTCCCCTGTTTCAACAACTTTATCGCGATTCAATCGGTGAAAATTGGAATGAAACGCTGGCCGATGCTGCAGGTTGGGCGTTTGCGATCGATCAGATATCAGACGAAGCGATCTGGTCCACGCACAAAACGCTAAAACAGATTCTGATCGCCTATCTGCGGCAGCGGACCAAAGCGAAGGAGACCGGCGATCTCGATACGATCAACGAGCACAAGGACACGAAGAAACTTTTCTCGTCGGATGTGTTGACTGTCGGTTTTGCAAGACGTGTTGCGGCTTACAAACGCTGGAATCTGCTTCTGTCCGATCTCGACCGATTGCTCCGCCTTGTCGATGATCCTGACCGTCCCGTGCAGTTTGTTTTTGCGGGAAAAGCTCACCCGCAGGACCGGACGGCCAAGCAGATATTGCAGCAATTGATGAGCATAAATCACGATTCGAACTGGCAGAACCGGGCCGTTTTCGTCGAAGACTACGATCAGGACGTCGCCAGATACCTTGTGCAGGGCGTCGATGTATGGATGAACGTTCCCCGCCGCCCACACGAAGCCAGCGGCACAAGCGGTATGAAAGCTGCGATGAACGGTGGCCTGAATTTTTCTATTCTCGACGGCTGGTGGATAGAGGGATTTAACGGCAAAAATGGTTATTCGATCGGCGAGTTAGAGGTCGACCCGGACGATGCGGTCGGCGACGCCGAGGACGCTGAATCGCTTTATTCCACGTTGGAAAACGAAATAGTTCCTGCATACTACGAGAAAAATGAGCAGGGCCTTTCGGCAAAATGGATCGGCCAAATGAAAAATGCACTCGCCACGCTCACGCCGCAATTTTCTAGTGATAGAATGATCAGGGATTATCTTTCGAAAATCTACAACGGCGGGTAGCAACCATGCAAAACCTTGATTTCAACGTCGGAGCCATAAAGCCCATCGAATGCATCCGCGAAGGCTGGGAGCTGATCAAGAACGACTATTGGCTGCTCTTTGCAATATCGCTGGTCGGCGCCGTCGTCGCCAGCTTCACGGTGTACGTGTTGCTAGGCGCAATGATCTGCGGTATCTTCGGCTGCTACCTCAAAAAGATCGACGCCAAACCGGTTGCGTTCGAAGACCTTTGGTTTGGCTTCTCGTACCTTGGGCCAAGTGCGTTGGTAACGATCATTTTTGTACTGCCGATCGTCATATATGTAATCGTCCTGTTCGTGACGATATATTCGCCGCTGGTTGTGGCCACGATCATGGGCAACAGTGCAGACCCCACCATTCTGGTCGGTACGTTTCTAGCCGCTATCGTGGTCGACGTCATCGTCGCGGTCGCGATGACATGTATTCACTCCTTGATGATCTTCTGCTTTCCGTTGATCGTCGACCGAAAATTATCGAGCCTTGATGCCTTAAAGCTCAGCGCCCGTGCCGTGATGAAGAACATCGGCGGCATCGCCGGATTGGTCGGTGTCAACTTCGTGATCGTTTTGCTCGGCCAGCTCGCCTTTTGCGTCGGCATTTATTTTGTGGTTCCGGTTATCACCGCCGGGAATCTTGTCGCATACCGGAAGGTTTTTCCGGCCGCGCAAACGTATTAAAATTCGTATGACAGCAAACTTTGTTACGGTCGAATCTTTGGAAGTTCTCGACGCATTATTCGAAGAATCGCACCGCCGTCCTGTAGTCCTTTTCAAACACAGTAATACTTGCGGCATTAGCGCCGATATTATTGAACAGGTTGGCGACGTTGACGCTGATGTGAATGTCATCGTCGTTCAACTGCATCGCTCGATATCCAATGCGGTGGAGGAAAGAACGGGCCATCGCCATCAGTCGCCGCAAGTGTTTGTCATCAAAGACGGCAAGGCCGTTTATCACGCTACCCATTACGGCATTACAGCAAACGGTATTGAAGCCGGGTTGCGATCATAACGCCATCAAAACTCAACTATGATCGAACCGACAGAAATCGTAGAAGAAAGCGACAGTGAAGTATCGATACGGTGGTCGGACGCCGTTGAGACGAAGTACAACGCCATACTGCTCCGGCGTGCGTGCCCTTGTGCTGGCTGTATTAACGAATGGACGGGCGAAAAGCAGCTCGACGATTCGCAGATCCCGGACGATCTCGCGTTCCGTCACATTTCGATCGTCGGCCGCTATGCTTTGAATTTTCATTTCACCGACGGGCACGACACCGGGATATTCAGTTTTGCATTTCTCCGCAAGCTATCCGACAAAGGATAGCAAACCTTGCGTTTAGATCCCTTTTTTCCGCAAAGTACGCAGAGTTTTCCGCTAAGGTCGCTAAGCACTATTTCCATAAAAATCCGTTAACAAAATCACGCAAAAAAAAGTTACAATACATCTATGCAGGAACGTGAAATTTTTGACGAACGTCAGGAAATAAAGAAAGCGAGTTTTTCGTGCCCGAATTGTCGTGAACGAAACGATTACGATGTGCGTTGGCTCACCCGGCGAAAAAAGCAGCAGGGTCCTCGTCACATGAATGAAGACGACCGCGCTCGTTTTGCCAAATCACGCGATTACATGGTCCGTGTTGACGATCAGCTGATGTGCAAGAACATGAAATGCCGACGTCGGTTTGAGATTCCGTCGTCGCAATCTGTCGTATTTATCTAAAAGTAGTAAGTTAAGGAGGGTTTATCATGCGGGGGAAAGATCTGGAATTTTACGAGAAGCAATCGCCGCCTGATGCGGAAATCAAAGCGTTTATCGAAGACGAGATCGCACATGCTCCGCATGCTCCAGGCGAACTTTCCGAACGGCTTCATGAAAATCATGCTGCTTCGCCAGCGGATTCGGGCGGTGACGTAGACGCTGATTGGGAAGAGGTAAACACCTCCGGAGCCGAATCCGTTTTCGGCCATAACCCGACTCCCGATCAATCCGATGTCGAAGAAAACGCTCACGCCATGGGTATCGATTACCAAGACAATGAGCCGCTTGATATTCTTGAAAAAATCGATAAACGCGATCGCGACCGATATGAACTGAACGAGAATTCGAAGGCCTCGGAAGATTCGATTTAGAAGTCGATTAAATTTGAATGCAAAAAGAGAGGATCGAAATCGATCCCCTCTTTTTTAGTTTGGAGTCGGCTTAATAAATATTAAAGCCGTAATCAAATGTAACTATTGTCGTCTGCGGAATGCCGTTGATCTTTTTCGGTTCGAATTTGATCTGCCGGGCGGCGGCGATCGCTCGCTCCGTGAGCCCGTGTGGCAAACCGCGTACGGCCGTTACACTTCCGATCTGTCCCGACGCCAAAAGCGTTACCTTGACCAATACACTGCCCTGTACGTTATTCGTGCGAGCCGCATCAGTGTAGGTAGCTCTGGGCTTTGAGATTATTTTAAGTGCCGTAGTGACGCCCTTGGGAGGAGGAGGAGGCCCTGTCCTTGCGTTGTTGCCACCACTACCATCGTTGTCTCCATTACCGTTTCCGTTACCGCCGCCACTTCCCGAACCGCTGCCACTGCCCGCTCCAGTACCGTTTCCGCTTCCTTGACCAGTTCCGTTGCCGCTTCCCTGGCCACCACCTGAACCTACACCATTAGAAAGGCCGGCGAATTTCGAATTTGGATCACCCCACCTGTTAAACTCTTTTGGGAATTTCCTGTTGCCTTCGGTCTGTGGCGGAGGCAACATTGGATTTTCCATCTTCGGAGTGTTTACATTTGGTGGTCTCGTCGGGGTCTTGGACTGATCCGCAAGATCACCCTGTGATGTTTCTTCTTTTTCCTCACGACCGCCGCCTCCACCGCCGCCGCCCTTATCTTTTTCCGGCTTAGGGTCTTCTTCCACGACCATTGGAACTTCTTCAATAAGGTAAGCCAACGAACGTTCGTCACCGATTGCACCGATACCGAGGTCTTTTTGGAAGAGCGAAACAATAGTTGCTCCTATTGCTACCGTAAGAACAAGAAATGTAGAGCCTAGCAGCAAAAGATTCCGCTGCTGGGTCTTTTCCTGAATTACCGTTACGTAATAACCACCATCGTCGTCACGCGAGTATTTAGTTGGCTCAAAGTTTCTGGCCGGTGTTTCATCGAACGAAGCCGCTTTCGCCTGGAAGGTTTCAGCCGTGTTAGCGGCAACGCTTATCGGAACTTCGTCCGGCTCCACCGCCACATCGTCAGCTAAGTCGTATTCGATAACGTCAGCATTTTGGACATACAAAGGAGTTTCCTCCTCTACGACGACCTCACTGTAGGCCGGTGTCTGAGCCACCAATTCCAGCGGGTTGATCTCATCGATCGCTTTTACATCAGGAACTGACGGTTTGATAACGAGGAATTCTTTTTTAATTTCCTGACCAAGCGGATTCATCTCGAAAGCCTGCAGCGGTGCCGCGCAATTAGGACAAAACCCAAACTTCTCGGCGAATCCTTCATCACAAGAGTTGCAGTACTTAACAATTTTTACCATCTCTTCGGCTCTCCATTTATTTTGCCCTTAAATGCGGGGCGGACAGATCATTGTGTTAATTATAACGCGTTTTGCACGGATGTTAAGCCTTTTTCTATAAAAACTTTTCCCTCCAACGCGGACCGGCTTGCTCAATTTGGATAGATGCTTCTATTTATTGACGCGATGCCTGTGCAAATCTAAAATTTTTCAAGTAAAAATCGAAAAGCGTTTCTATTGCGTGACAACACTTCGATGGAGTTTTGCAACTAAAAAGGATAACATTCATTTTTTGCATTAGCTGGAACAATGACGATAAACAAAGTACTTAACAGAATTGGCCTTATTTGTGCGTTTGGATTGATGCTCGCCGCCGGGATGTCAGCTCAGAAAGCGGTAAGCAAGACACCGCGACAGGAAAAGCTTCTTAACGGTTTAAAGGTCCTGGTTTGGAACGATCCGGCCGCTGACAAAGTTACGGTCAAATTGCGTATTCACGGCGGTTCCGCCTTTGACCCGCAAGACCGCGAAGGTGTGTTGCAACTGCTGTCCGACAGCTTTTTCCCGAACATCGAATCGAAAGAATTTTTTGTTGATGAGCTTGGCGGAAGCCTCGATGTTATCTGCAATTACGATTACGTTCAGATAAACGCGACCGCCCGTTCGTCTGATCTCCTGCGGCTGTTGGAATCGGTCGCGGCGGCTATCTCGAATCCCGATCTGGACAAGGATGTAACGGCGGCACTGAAAACCGCTTTGACGGCAAAGGTAAAGGAATTAGAAAAAGATCCGGCTTACGTAGCCGACCGGGCAGTCGCCAAGAGGCTATTCGGCACGTTCCCTTACGGACGTCCACAAATGGGCAGCGTCGATTCGATACAGAAGATCGATTTCGCCGACCTGCGATTCGCCAAGGACAGGCTGCTTACAGCCGACAACGCGACGCTCGCCGTCAGCGGCAATGTCGATTCCAATCTCGCTATTCGTGCGGTTCGCCGGTATTTTGGTTCGTGGCTGAAAGCTGACAAAAAGATACCTTCGACATTCAAGCAGCCCGACCCGCCAAAGGAAGGTATGCCTGTATTTGATTCTCCGATTGCTAACACAAGCGAATTTCGTTTTGCCGCACGCGGCCCCGCCAGAAACGACACGGATTTTTACGCCTCAAAGATACTTCAGAAGATAATCGAGCGGCGTGTGCAACGACGCGAAGGGCAGAAAGTCTTTTCGCGCAACGACCCGCATATTTTGCCCGGCTCCTATGTTTTCGGCGTTTCGGAATGGAACCTCGGCCGTATCCGAAAAGAAGGCAGCACAATATCGCTGCCGGTGATGGACGGTTATCAGAACGATTTTCTGAAGGACGCGGTCACGCTTGAGGAGTTCGATTCGGTCAATCGCGAATGGATTGCTGGAATCAATCTTAATAACTACTCAGAACTTTGGCTGGACATCGACACCTTCAAACTCGGGGCTCCGAGCAAAGAGATCGAAAATGCAAGGAACGTGAAGATCGCGGATGTTCAGAGAGTTCTAGAAAAGCTTCAGAAAGAACCGTTCGCGTTCGTCCTCGTGTTCGGCGGAGACATTCCAGCAGTTCCCGGCAATTAGCTCAATGCAAAACGAAAGAACCGCCAACGAGATCGAGCACGCTCGTGCCGTCCGTGCAATGTTTTCGGGCATCGCGGGCCGGTATGACATGCTAAATCATGTTCTGTCCGTGAACATCGATAAACGCTGGCGAAAACTCGTTCGTGAAAAGCTGGCAGACATTTTGGCAAATAAAAACGCCGTCGTTTTGGATGTAGCCTGCGGCACCGGCGACCTATCTCTTGAATTACAAAAACATGCCAAAGCTCGAGTTATCGGCACGGATTTTTGCCGACCGATGCTTGCGATCGCAAATGAAAAGACCGCGAAGCTCGATCTTCCTGTTCCGTATGTCGAAGCCGACGCAATGCAGTTGTCGTTCGCAGACCGCAGTTTCGACGCCGTCACGATCGCCTTTGGGCTTCGCAATCTGTCGAATTTCGAGGACGGTCTGCGCGAACTCCGGCGTATTCTAAAACCCGGCGGAAAGCTGGCCGTACTCGAATTCTCCACACCGCTTGTTCCCGGCTTCAAAGCTCTTTTTAATCTATATTTTACCCAAATTCTGCCGCGGATCGGCGGCATGGTCAGCGGCTCACGCGGAGCTTACGAATATCTGCCGGATTCAGTGTCCAAATTTCCCGATCAGAAAAAGCTGGTCGAAATGATCGAACGCACCGGTTTTTCTAATGTCGAATACAGGAACCTTACTGGCGGGATCGCTGCGATCCATACGGGCTATGCCACGGGAACGCAGGCACCCTTGCCTGCACGGACGTGTTAGCGTTCGAATTGATTTTTTACCAAGAGCCTCTTTCGTGCTTCGCACTCATGCAGGCGAGGGCGCCTGCGTTCCCAGCTTGTTTGTTTGTTATATCATCTGCAAAATTATAAAATTCTTCTGCCCGCTCGGTTTGCATGAAATACAAAGTTCTAAATTTTGTCCGCCAATTGGCCCTGATCCTTTTGGTCATCTGGACTGTGGTTTCGCTGGTCACGCTGCTGATTGAGCTTGTGCCAGGCTCGCCTGCGACGACAATTTTGGGTGAAACCGCAACGGCCGAGCAGATCGCTAATTTTAATCAAAAACACGGACTCGACCGGCCCGCTTTCTTTTTCTCTTACAGTTCCGAATCCGGTTTCGCATGGAACGGAATGAATAACCGCTATTCAGATTACTGGATCGGCCTGATGCAGGGCGATCTCGGCCGATCGTTCCGAACCGACCGGCCGGTTTTGGACATGATCCTTGAGCGTTATCCGGCGACAATAAAGCTTGCTCTGGCGGCGATGCTGGTGGCGGTTGGCATCGCGATACCGCTCGGCGTGCTCGCCGGCACCAATAAAAATAAGCTGGTCGACAACGCTTCATCGTTCATTGCCCTGCTTGGCATTTCACTGCCGACGTTTGTGATCGGGCCGTTTCTCGTCTATATCTTCGCCGTTAAACTTGGCTGGTTTTCGCCGACCGGCAGTTTTTATCCAGAAGATATAATACTGCCCGCAGTTACGCTCGGAGCCGCTCTCTCAGCGATATTGACGCGCATGGTGCGCTCCAGCGTGATCGAAGAACTCGGCGAGGATTACGTGCGAACGGCTCGTGCCAAAGGCTTGAGCGAGCGAAAGGTCGTCTACAAACACGTTCTGAAAAACGGCCTGATTCCCGTCGTAACAATTCTCGGCTTGCAGCTCGGCGTCCTGCTTGCCGGAGCGATCATCACCGAAAAGATATTTAGCTGGCAAGGCCTCGGCCTGCTGTTGCTCGAAGACGGCATCGCTAAACGCGATTATCGGCTGGTTCAAGGCTGCGTACTTGTGATCAGTGTCACCTACATTGTGGCGAACTCGCTGACAGATATGCTTTATCGCAGACTGGACCCAAGAATTCGACTTTCGTAGTTTAGTATGAACCGATTGACATACATAGGCTTTTCGATCGCAGCAATGGTAATTTTTGTTGCGATCTTTGCTCCATTCCTAGCGACCCATGATGTGAACGCGCAGGATTTGGCGATTCGCTTTGCTTCGCCGTCTACCGATCACTGGTTTGGCACAGATGGACTTGGCCGTGACGTTTATTCGCGGATACTTTTCGGCGCACGCATCTCGCTTCAGGTAGGCATAACTGTCGTTCTAGTATCGGGCATTATCGGAATATTTATCGGCTCTATCGCAGGATTTTACGGCGGATGGGTCGACAAATTTCTATCCGGCTATGTCTTCAACGTTTTTCTGGCATTTCCCGGCCTTTTGTTGGCTATTGCTTTGGTCGCGTTTCTCGGCGCGGGTTTAGGAAAGCTGATTCTGGCATTGTGCATAATCGGCTGGGTTGGATATGCCAGAGTAATGCGCGGACAGGTGTTGAAGGTCCGCGAGTACGATTTTGTTCAGGCCGCCAAAGCCCTCGGTGCGGGCAATATGCGAATACTTTTCTCACATATCATGCCGAATGCGATCCAGCCTCTGATCGTTCAGGCATCGCTTGGAATGGCCGGTGCCGTTTTATCCGAGGCGTCGTTGTCATTTCTCGGTCTCGGCATTCCGCCGCCGGCTCCGAGCTGGGGATCGATGATCGACGATGCACGCAATTACTTCGCCGTTTACCCGCACGTGCTTTTCGTCCCGGGTATCGCGATCGCGCTGACCGTTCTTGCCTTCAATTTCATCGGCGACGGTCTGCGTGAATATCTCGACCCAAAACAAAGAACCAGGTAAAAAATCCTTTTGATATGCGACCGAAGCGAATCTTTCCGCTTGGCGAAAATGCAGTGACCGTCGAGTTTGGCAACGAGATATCGGAGCCGCTCAACGATGCCGCCATCAGCCTTGCGGCTTATTTTGAAAAAAATCGTTTTCCAGGATTTGTCGAAGCCGTTCCTGCTATCGCCTCGGTAACTATTTTCTACAAGCTGCACGAAGTTCGTAAAAATCTTTCTGACAATTCAACCGCTTTTGAGTTTGTAAAACATCTCGCCAAAAATGCGTTCACAGATGCGGACAGCATTTCGGTCATAAATTCCCGAGTTGTAGAAGTTCCGATCAGCTTTCGCGTCGAACACTCACTTGACCTGCAAGTCATCGCCGAGGTCAGTCGATTGTCAACAGACAAGGTCATCGAGATCTTTCTTTCCAAGACTTACAGAGTTTACATGCTTGGCTTTCTGCCCGGCTTCGCGTACATGGGTATTGTCGATGAACGCATTGCGGTGCCACGAAAGACATCGCCGCGGCTTATCGTCCCCAAAGGTAGCGTCGGGATCGCGGGACAGCAAACCGGTATTTATCCAAACGAATCGCCCGGCGGCTGGCAAATAATCGGACGAACCGATCTCGAACTGATCACATCCGACGAAGCGTCTCCTTGCCTGTTTCAATCTGGTGATGCAGTGCGTTTCGTAGACGTCACTGAGCGGTAAATAAAAGTCTTTTCAATAATTTACGATGAGTCTTCTGATACGAAAAGAAGGTATTTTTACCACCGTTCAAGACCTCGGCAAATATGGCCGTCAGCGTTTTGGCATCAATCCGATGGGATCGATGGACAGGACTGCAACGAGGCTTATCAATTTAATTCTAGGCAATGACGACGCCAATTCCGTTATCGAAATGCATTTTCCGGCCAGCGAGATCGTGTTTGAAGAAGCATGTATGTTTGCTTTGGGCGGTGCTGATTTTCACGCGTCATTAGACGGCGAATCCGTCGAAATTTGGCGGTGTCTACGCTCCGAAAAAGCGAGCATTTTGAAATTCGAGCAAAAGGTTCGCGGCAATCGTTGTTATCTGGCTGTTGCGGGCGGCTTTAAAATCGCTCCATCGAATGATTCAGAATTCGGTGACCGCAGATTGAGAAAGAGCGATCGGCTCGATTATGCTGAGTCCAAAAATACTGTGGCTGGTCTCCGTGTCGCAGATTCAGTGCTTCCCATTTACAGCAGTTTCCCGACCGTCCGCGTCATTGCCGGTGGCGAGTTCGACTTACTTTCCGTTACAGATCAGCAGGCTCTTGTCGAAGAAAATTTCGCGATCACTAACGATTCAAACCGAATGGGATTTCGTTTAAAAGGGCCAGCGTTCAGCCCGAACAAAATAGCAGAAATGGTTTCCGCAGCCGTCTCTTTTGGAACGATCCAGCTTCTTCCCGACGGCCAATTAATAGTTCTAATGGCCGATCATCAAACTTCCGGCGGCTATCCGCGTATCGCCAATGTTATTTCGGTCGATCTGCCGCTGCTGGCCCAGCTCGGTCCGAGTGACAAGGTTGCGTTCAAGTTGATCGACATCGCTGAAGCCGAACGGGTGAGCACGCAATTCGAGCGCGATCTTCAACTACTACAAATCGGCTGCCGATTCGGTCGTTATTGGTGATAACCTGTGTTACCCTTGCTCGAACAATTATGATTTGTGTCGATCTGAATTGCGATATGGGAGAGAGTTTCGGTGCCTGGACAATGGGCAGCGACGCCGATCTGATGGACTATGTCTGTTCTGTGAACATAGCATGTGGATTTCACGCCGGAGATGCTTCGACAATGCGGAAAACGGTCGAAATCGCAATCGAAAAAGGCGTGGCTATCGGCGCACATCCAAGTTATCCGGATCTCCAGGGATTCGGACGACGCAATATGTCTCTCTCGCCGCAGGAGGTTTTCGATATCATGCTCTATCAGGTCGCGGCTCTCAAAGGAATCTGCGAAGCCTCCGGCACAACGCTCCGTCATGTAAAACCCCACGGCGCACTATACAATCAAGCCGCAAAGAATGCAGAGCTGGCCGGTTCGATCGCGGAAGCGATTAGAAAGATTGACGAAAGCCTGATCGTATACGGCCTCTCGGGCAGCCTCCTGGTTTCTGAGTCCGAAAGACTAGGCCTACGCACTGCCTCGGAGGCTTTCGCTGACAGGACCTACCAGCGTGACGGCAGTTTGACTCCGAGAACCACAACTGGTGCTCTGATAACTAGCTCTGAAAAAGCCGCCGGACAAGCGTTGCAAATGATCAAGGATAATACAGTTACGACGATCGATGGCGAAATTATCAACATTAAAGCAGACACGATCTGCATCCACGGCGACGGCGAACACGCAATCGAATTTGCCAAAGCAATAAGTAATACACTGATCGCGAATAACATTTCTATCTCAGCACCGTGAGCCCTATCGCGACTGTCACTAAATGAAAAAATCTACGAAATCATCGGCGATCCTTGGAGCCGCCTTCTTAATGGCGACCTCGGCGGTCGGCCCTGGGTTTCTGACGCAAACTACCGTTTTTACAAAGCAGCTTTTGGCGAGCTTCGGCTTTGTTATTTTGCTTTCTGTGGTTCTCGACATCTTCGCCCAACTTAATATATGGCGAGTTCTGACGGTAAGCGGAAAGCGTGCGCAGGATGTTGCGAATGAGACGATCTCAGGCAGCGGCTACGTACTGGCGATACTGGTTGCATCCGGCGGTTTGATATTTAACATCGGAAACATCGCGGGTTGCGGCTTAGGGTTAAACGTGCTTTTTGATATTCCCGTCGAAGTTGGGGCGTTGATTAGTGCCGCCATCGGCATCGGAATTTTTCTGGTCAAGGAAGCTGGAAAAGCGATGGATATCGTTGTTAAGCTTCTCGGCATTGTCATGATTGCGATGATCGTGTATGTCGTCTTTGAATCGCAACCGCCGCTTCTCGAAGCAGCATATAGAACGATCATTCCCGAACAAATTGACGCACGTGCGATCGTCACGCTCGTCGGTGGGACCGTCGGCGGTTACATAACTTTTGCGGGTGCTCACCGGTTGATCGACGCCGGTATTTCGGGACAGGAAGCCCTGCCAGAGGTAAATCGGAGTGCGGTCACGGGAATAATGCTGACGGCCGTGATCCGCTTTTTGCTGTTTCTCGCGTCGTTCGGCGTTATCGCGATGGGCCTTACAATTGACGACGCAAATCCTCCGGCCTCGGTATTTCAGAATGCCGCAGGATCTGTCGGTTTCCGGATCTTTGGCGTCGTGATGTGGTCTGCCGCTATCACTTCTGTGATCGGGGCGGCATACACGTCCGTTTCATTTATCAAGACGCTAAATACTAAGGTCGAAGACCGAAGCAACCTTGTTATCGTAGCGTTTATTATCATGTCTACGTTGATATTTTTGCTTGTCGGCCGCCCAATTTCGGTGCTGATTTGGGCGGGCACGATCAATGGCTTTATTCTGCCCGTAGGTCTGGGGCTGGTCCTTCTCGCATCCAGAAAACGCAGTATTGTTGGTGAATATTCACACCCGCTGCTTCTTCAGCTTACCGGTTGGTTTGTCGTGGCAATTATGGCGGTGTTTAGCGTCATCACGTTGATCGATCTACTTCCATAAAAAAGTAAGCGTTTCGTAATTTTCGCGCATCTAAAACGAAAAAGTTTCATGGTGTGGGAAAATTATCTATGGCCAAACTTCCCTCGATTTCATTATTCATCCTTGCGGCGGCATCTGCCATCAACGCTCAATCGGGCAGAAAAATACAGCCTGCTCCTTCGCCAACGCCTGTAGTTATTGCAGACGCGGCTGAATATTCCGAATCAAAGCCTAATAAGCAGCGGGCCGCGACTTTATCGCCCTCATTTCGCGGTGTTGCAGGAACACAGACGAACGGGAATACCGCCAGTGATAAGGCAGATGAACCCACGGTTCTTATCGATCCCGAAAACGGTGAGGAAATTCTTTCAGTCGAGACAAATCTGATCACGATCCCTGTTTCCGTCTTTGACCGAAACGGTCTCTACATTCCAAACCTCAGACAGTCCGATTTCAAGATCTTTGAGGACGGAAAAGAACAGGAGATTGCCTATTTTGGCACGACCGATAAACCGTTCACGGTCATCCTGCTGATTGATACCAGCCCTTCGACGGATTACAAAATCGACGAAATCAGACAGGCGGCCATAGCATTTGTCGATCAGCTTAAATCCGTAGACAAAGTGATGGTCATCGAGTTCGATGCAAATGTACATGTCCTTACCGAAGTTACCGGAGACAGGTCAAGGATTTATAAGGCAATCGGCAAAGCGGATTTCGGTTACGGCACTTCGCTTTATGACGCAGTTGATTTTTCGCTCCGAAAACGCCTCAGCAACATCGAGGGCCGTAAAGCAGTCGTCTTGTTTACCGACGGCGTTGATACCACATCGAGCAAGGCCGGATACGATTCCACATTGGGATTGGCTGAAGAAGCGGACGCACTTGTTTTTCCGATCTACTACAACACATTCGCTAACAACCAGATCGGTGGCACCACGTTTCCAGGCGGCCGCATTCTAAACCCGATCGGAACGCGGCCTCAGGATTACGCCCTGGGGAAAAAGTATCTTAACGATTTGGCCGATTACACCGGTGGCAGAGTTTTTAGGCCCGAAGCCACTCCGGGCGGGCTAACCGCGGCATTCGAAGGTATCGCCGAAGAACTTCGCCGTCAATATAATATCGGATATATCCCGACTGACACTGGTGCGCCCGGCCAAAGAAAACAGATCAAAGTTCGCGTCAACCGGCCGAATTTGGTGCTTCGCTCCCGCGATAGTTATGTTGTTGGCTCGACGCAAAAACCTAAAGGCTCTTAACTATTCGCAGAGTCCCATCTCTCACGTAAATCAGACCCTTAAATCCTTTGTCCCTGCATATCTCTGCTCAATTTAGTTTTATGGTGGTAGTCAGTTTGTGTCCCGATCACCGGCGAAATCGTCTCTATGATCTTTGTTAAATCATTGTGTTCTTTGTGTTTATGATTTTTTCTAACACAAAGGTCACGAAGGTTTCCCACAAGATCACTAAGCGAAACCCACAATGGCTACAAAGAAAAGCTTCAACTTCTCATAAAAGAAAAAGGAGCGTGATCGCTCACGCCCCTTCCGTTGGTTATTTTCACCGCCGGTTGTCCGGCAGCCTAATCAACTCATTTATTGTGCAGGCAATGCAAGGTCGGTAGCCGCACCGAGGATGACGGTGTCATCACCAGCACCTTCGCCCGCTCCAGACCTCTTGATGTACCATTTGCCTTCTGACGCACGGAATACTGCAAGGTCTGCCTTGCCGTCGCCGTCATAGTCAGCAGGTGTCGGTACGTCTGTCGCAATACCATGCGATTTGACCGTGTAAGTGGTCGCACTCAGCATGTACCAGGTTCCACCACGGAATACCGCGATGTCTGCTGCTCCGTCTCCGTCATAGTCTGCCGGTACCGGAATGTCGCCCGTCTGACCAAACTGAGTCACACGGAATCCGTCTTGCGATCCCTGTGTGTACCAGGTGCCATTTCTGAACACACCAGCGTCAGTTATTCCGTCACCGTCATAGTCGGCGGCATACGGTTTGTCGGTCGGGATTCCGAACTGGAAGACCCGGAAGTTATTGGTGCGTGTCTTCACGTACCATGTTCCGTTAGACGGACGGAAGATGGCAAAGTCTGACATGCCGTCACCGTCAAAGTCGCCTACCTGCGGAATATCGCCATTCTCGCCCCACTGATGTACTTCATATATTTGGGTCGATCCCTGGAGATACCATGTGCCGTTCGACGGACGCCATACAGCATAATCGGTCATGCCGTCGCCGTCATAGTCAGCCGCTACCAGTTTGTCTGTCGCAACACCAAAGTTACGTCCCTTATGCAGGCCGCCTTGAGCCGATGCTGCCCATGTCCACTTACCAGTCGATGGTGTGAACACAGATGCATCAGACTTACGGTCGCCGTCAAAGTCGAAGCGTACCGCACGATCCTGCGGAGCAGGAGCAGTCAAGTTGGTGAATGCAACAGCGTTGATACCAGCCACGAGGCCGTTAGGACCGCTTAACGTCGCTCTTCTTGCAGGAAGATCAACGGCCAAGCCGCCTGGACCACATGACGGGCATTCGATAGCAGAGACATTACCTGCTACTTCAGTAATGGTAATCGTCGATCCCTGATTAAAGGCACCTCCGAGTAATGCACTACCGTTAACGAATGTACAGAAACCACCCTGAGCGGCGGGACCTGCCGTTACCGTTACAGATTGTGTAAACGCCGGGAACAGAGGAACGTTGTCCGGCTGGCTGACCGGGCTGACCAACATCACGTTAAACGTGAAATCGGTACCCAAGATAGCCGGGCTTCCAGCGATCTTACAGACCTTGAGGACCGTCGGGTTGAAGCGGAAGTTCGTGAACTCAACTTCAACAACGCCGGGACGTGCGAATACCGCTGCCCGTCCGACAAATGCCGAGTTCGTGATATCCAGACGACACGCAGCCGACTGTTCCTACGTCCGCGCCGAGATCATCTCTGATCAACATCTGCCATGTACCGTTCATGCCGTTGCCGTCATAAGCTGACAGCAAGCCTTGCGGTTGGAATGATCCGGCAAATGGTGCCGTTCCCGCCGTGATAGGTGTCGCGGCCTCGTCGTCAAACGTGGTCGGTGTTCCGGCACAGGAGTTTGCTCCCGATCCGTAGTTGTCACCAGCTCCGCCGTTGTCGAACGAAAGCCCAACCTGCTGTCCCGCAGGATTGTTGATTGCCATATCCAGATCCGCATCGAACGTGTGATCAAGGCGAACCCTGACGTTTACATCCGATATCAAACCGGCATTCGGTACGTTGACCGGAATTGCAATCGTAGCCAAATCGACAATCGGCGTGGCAATGTTGCCAGTCGTGAACGACTGGGTCGCCGCCGGCGCCGGGTTCAGATTTGGATTCGGACTAAATCCTGCAATCGCCGTCGACGTGAACGCCGAACCGAACTGTCTGATTCTTGAAACACGGAGCTCGCCCGGGTTCTGCGGAATCGTGTTGTTAACCGAAATTCCATTTTCGAAAACGAACACAGGCGTGCCGTTTACGAATGTCTGGAATTGGTTGTAGCCAGGTGCGTTTGCTCCGAATCCGGGTACGAATTCGCAGGTTCCGCCCTGTGCCGGATCGCCGGCTCGAACGTCAAACGTTCTTGTCACCGGTCCGTAGATTGCCGTCTGCGGGTTTGCAGCATTTGTTGCACCAAAGCCGTTTACGGTAAAGGTGAACAGTGTGTTGATCGGAATGCCGGGGCCAGCAATCTTACAGACCTTGACACGTCCCGGATTCGAACGGTTGGTGAAGATCACCAACGTCTCATCCGCCGTGTTGTCCGATTCCTGAACAACGACGTCAACGAAGCCGCCGCCCGGTGCGGGGATGACTACATCACCACCAGCATTGTTCACGCCAACGATGAAGCCGAGAATATCAGCACTGTTGCGTCGGCTCGCCGGAATTACTTCGATGCTCTCCAGGAAGAAGCCCGCTCTCGGAAGTTCCGATACGAACGCAAGTGACTGTCTCGGATCCGGATTAGACGGTGCAGGATCGCCCTTCGTGACCGCGATCGGTCCTGAGCACTGTCCGACAGGTACCGTGAAGACCTGAAGCGTCTTGATGTTCGGGTTCTGCTGATTGACCGAATATACGTCTTCGATCGTGTACTGGAAGAAGCCCGTTACATCCGGATCGCCGCCCGACAGCGGATTCGCTCCCGGAGGATTGAACTGGCCTGGGCCGGTTGCTGCTCGTTTGCAGATCTCGATAAAGCCGGTGAGCGTTCTTCTGTTTGTGAACTGAAGTGTCAACTGTGTGTTCGGGCCGCCTGCAACGATCGTTACATTCGCTACACGCGTTGCCAAATTGACCAAGCCAAGGCTCGATGTCGATGCCGGGGTCAGGTTTGTTACGTCGATCAGCTCAAAGTTGCCGCTGAACGTGCCGTTTACCGGTGTGATCAACGTTCCGTTGTTCAGCTCCGTGACCGTCTGCGGTCCGGCTGTTACGTCAAATGGTGACGAGCATGATCCAACCGGTACTCTTACCGGGTTTGCCGCTGTTCCGATGCCTGTTGCACCAGTTACGACAAAGTGGAAGATCCGGTTCGAAAGATCGTTTGCTGCCGTTACCGGAAGCTGCTGTTCTTTACAGATTTCCATCGTGCCGGTCGTGCCGCCCAGAAGTGCACTGCCGCCCATCTCGACCTTGCCCAATGACATTACCTTGTCCGTTACCGTTGAGCCGGTCCCGATCGCGATATCGCCTTTGGTAAATACATTTGCTCTGAACGATACGTCGTTTCCGATCGTTGCATCTTCGGCCACGAAGAATACGTTGCCGCCCTGGGCTCCGTTCTCCAACCGGATGCTCGATCCGTTCTTTGCGTTCAAGCTTCCCGCTACGCGGAATATATAAACTCCGGTCGCGTCGTTCATGCTGTCAAGCGTCAATTCGCCGTTCAGCTCAGCTGCGTTCAAGCAATATACGCCCGGATTAAAGCTCTTGCCCGAAAGGTCCGAGCTCTTCATCTCCGTGCATGGCAGCTGTCTCATTGCGTCGATCGAGTTCGACAACGCTTTTGTCGACTTCCGGCCTTCCGCACTGCGTAACGCGTCGCCCTTGCGTTCCGCGTACTGTCGAGCCGCCCTTGTCGTTGATTCCTCTCTCGGCGTATACCGTGTATTCCGATGCCGAACTCAAAGCTCCGATTGAAAAATCAATCATTGCCCGTGTTGCCACCTCAGGTGCATCGGCTTCTACGCCCGGTTTTGTGTCTCTTTCCTGTGCCGAGACTTCGGCTTCAGGTAAAAATGTGTATCCCACGGCAGCCGTTGCTACCAGGGCTGTGAGCACGAAGAAGTAAACTAACTTCCTGCTCACGCGATCAAATGTCTTGGGGACATTTCTTGTGATCTCGTCCATCTTCGAATCCTCCATTGTTTTTTTCGAGTCCTTAGTGTTTCTGGGAGCCCTACACGACCGAAATGCCGTAATTCTCCCAAACTACGCTTCTGTTACGATAATTCGCAACAAAAAACGTCAACGTTGAAAACAAACTTCGTCTTCAGGTTTGGCAATTTTGAAGTAGCTTATGGCAGAAGACGCAAAGCAGTCTGTATGCTGCCATACAATCCGCGAAATATAAAAAACGCGGATTTGAATGAGACTCGGCTCATTCGCCGGAAGAGAATAGAAATCTTATAACATGAAAAGACTACAGAGACAAAGCCCGAAACATTCCGAAAAAAAAGGATGCCAGAAGAGGCATCCGATGAGTGATTCGAAACTGGTGATCCGAGCAGGACTCGAACCTGCGACCCAGTGGTTAAAAGCCACTTGCTCTACCGACTGAGCTATCGGACCACGCGGCCTGTCATTAGCCAGCACATAAGTGAGGGCAATTGCAAGCCGAATTTACGATCTTACATTTTGGGATACTATATGGCAAGTTCCATGCGGATATTAGCACGGACAAAATGCGAATTTGGATCAAGCGGTGTCTCGACAAAGCCAAACTTCCGGTAAAGCTGGATCGCGGCGGCTTGTTTTGTATTGGATTCGAGAACAATGCGGCGTTTGCCATTCGCCTTCGAATGATCAATGCAGGCGGCCATAAGTTTGTTACTTAGCCCGTGGCCGCGAAACTCCGGCGAGACCGCCATTTTTGCAAGCTCAAAGGCATCATCGCCCATCTCGATCAAAGCAACCGTTCCGGCGGGCTTGTCGTCTACCAAAGCAAAAAATATCTGCCCGCCTGGCTCGATGATCTGTTTGACAGGATGATCCAGCACTTCACGGTCGTGGTCCTCGACCGTGTAAGCCTTTTCTATCCATTCGTAATTCAGATCCGCAAATGCCTTTGCATACGCTTCATCGAACTGCACGATCTGAATCTCATACTCCGCGGTCATACTAACTAATTGCCAAACCAGCTCTCCATTACCGAATCTTGAAGAATAATCGTTTGATCGCGTTCAGGCCCGGTGGATATTAGACCGATCTCGACGCCGACCGAATCCGAGAGAAACTCTACATATTTGCGGGCATTTTCGGGCAGATCCGCGAAGTTAGTGATTCCGAGGGTTTCGCTCCGCCAGCCTGGCAAGCTTTCGTAAACAGGTTTGATCTTCCGCAGGTCGGTTGAAACCGCCGGGAACGTAACGCTCCTTTTACCGTCGATCTCATAGCCGATACACACCTTAATCTCGTTCAATTCGTCCAGCACGTCGAGTTTGGTGAGCGCGATCGAATCAAATCCGTTGAGCTCCGCCGCATATCTCGTCGCGACGGCGTCGAACCAACCACATCGCCGCGGTCTTTTAGTGACGGATCCGTATTCATTGCCACGCTGACGGATCAAATTCGCCATATCTTCTTCGGCGTCGAGCATCTCCGTCGGAAACGGCCCTTCGCCGACGCGGGTTGCGTAAGTTCTTACAATGCCGAGGACGCCGGTAATGTGATGAGGTGGTATGCCGGCACCGACGGCCGCTCCACCCGCGGTCGGGTTCGAAGATGTGACGTAAGGATAAGTGCCATGATCGACATCAAGAAGGGTGGCCTGTGCTCCTTCGAGAAGGATCTTCTTGCTTTGCTTTCGAGATTCGGCAAGAAAATGCGATGTTTCGCAAACAAACGGCCGCAGCCTCTCAACAAGTGGAGTGATCTCGGCCAGGATTTCGTCCGCCCGAAGCGGCTGATTGCCATACAAGACGATAATGCGGTTTGCTTCTTCCAGATTTCGCTCGATCCTCAATTTAAGGATGTCCGGTGACATCGCATCGGCGACGCGGATTCCCCGCCGGCCTGCCTTGTCTTCGTATGCCGGACCGATACCGCGCAACGTCGTGCCGATCTTTTCATTGCCGAGGCGCTCCTCAGATGTGTGATCGAGTGCCCTGTGATAGGGCATTATTAAATGAGCCCGGCTAGAAACCTTTAGCCGTTCGGGCGAAACCTCGATTCCCTTTTCCTTTATCTGATCGACCTCTTCGAAGAAAGCCTTCGGATCGATAACCATCCCGTTCCCAAGCACACACGTCTTGTCCGGATGAATGATCCCCGACGGCAAAAGCCTCAAAACAAAAGCCTTGTCGCCTACATAAACGCTGTGCCCGGCATTATGCCCGCCCTGATAGCGGGCAACAATATCGAATCGATCCGCGAGCAGATCAACAACCTTACCTTTCCCTTCGTCGCCCCACTGGGCGCCTATAATCACGATTATCATAAAGTCCTTTCAATGCAAAATATTTAGTGCACAATGCGCCACGTTTTTCATTGTGCATCGGCAATGTGCATTTTGCACTAGCGAAGCGTCCAATTGTACAGCTCCACGTATTTCCTCGCCGCGTTCTCCCACGAATTGTCCTCGGACATACCGTTATGCTGAATCTTGCGCCAGGTGTCCGGATCTGCATATGCAAAAAGTGCTTCGTAGATCTTCTCCAAAAACTTATCAGCTCTGTACGAACCGAATTTGAAACCATTGCCGTTTGCATTTACCGCGTCGTAATTCTGGACCGTATCATCCAAACCGCCAACGGCGCGGACGATAGGCACGGTTCCATAACGCAAACTGTACATTTGATTCAATCCGCACGGCTCGAATTTCGACGGCATCAGAAACATATCGGCTCCGGCCTCGATCTTGTGCGCCAGGCTTTCGTTATAACCACGGTAAGACTCCTACCTGCTGCGGAGCGTAATCGCGAAGGCTTTGCCAGAAATCTTCGTAACGCTTTTCGCCCGAGCCGAGCGATATAATGTATGAACCGGTTGCAAGTATCTCAGCGGCTACCTGCATCATCAGATCGATGCCTTTCTGAGCAGTCAACCGCGTGATGTTGGCAAAGATCGGACGGTCAATTTTGACCGGAAGCGAGAATTCTTCAAGCAGCGAGCGTTTACATTCCCGCTTACCGTCCATGTCGCCGATGTTAAAGTGATGTTTTAACTCAGCGTCCGTTTGCGGATTCCAAACATCGTAATCGACACCATTCGTAATACCGATCAACCGTTTCGCTCGTTGGCGAACAAGCCAATCGAGGCCATATCCGTTCTCAGGCATCTGGATTTCGAGAGCGTAACTTCTTGAAACAGTAGAAAGCGTATCGGAAAGCGAAAGCCCGGCCTTCATGGCGGACGCGGCTCCATTCGAAAGAAACGCATTCCTTTCAAGATCGCCGCCAAAGCCGAACTTCCATAACTCTTCCGTTCCAAAAACGCCCTGGTAAGCCATGTTATGGATCGAAAATACAGTCCGCGTATTTCGCCAATAGCTATCCCAAAACCTTCTGGACGCTATCTCGGCCGCCGCAAATCCGCAATGCCAATCATTTAAATGAACAATATCCGGCGGCGGCACCGATCCTTTGAAGAAGAACTAACGCGGCGTGGTTAAAAAAAGCGAACCGCTCGTGGTCTTCACGATAGCCGTAGATCGAATCGCGATGAAAATATTCCGGGAGCGTCGATAAGAAAGGTCGGCGAACCATTGGCCTCACTAAAAAATGCCTTTGCCTTAAACGAACGTCCGCGCCAATCGACCCAAAGATCTTCAATCGCTGTCTTCCAGAGATATTCACCTTTGGTTTGAAGGTAACAAGGTGTGATGAGAACAGAATCAACACCAACCTGCTTCAACGCCTTCGGCAAAGCCCCGGCGACATCGCCCAACCCACCGGTCTTTGAATAAGGTACTGCTTCCGCAGATATTACGGCTACACGCATACTTAGATGAATCGTAAATAGTAAATCGTGAATTGTTTCGTTCGTCAACTCTGCCTCCAAACTGGACGGAGGCAATCAGTTTGACCGTAGCCCAGAAACTCGGCGAGTTCGAAATCTCGAAATCGCCATGGATAAAGCTTTAAGGGGTCCCGAGCGCGTCTAGAATTGCACAGAGCCATCGACCGCTCAGGCGCAATTGACTCAGGATGAGATCAATTAGACGGTTTAGTGTTGGACGAAGTTGCCGGTGCCGGTGCCGCCAAACCTTTGAGTTGGAGAATGAGCTGACGAAGTTGCTCGGCATCCGGGGCCTTAGGAGCCAAGCGAAGGTACGTTTCTAATTCGCCAGCGGCACGCTTCTTATCCCCCTGAGAGCCATAGATGATCGCCAGCAATCGATGAGCTTCCTTCATCTCATCGCCTCCCAAGCTTACGGCGGAGATGAGTTCCTTCTCGGCCTCGTCAAAGCGGCCCAAATATGCCAATGTTTGCCCAAGGAAATAGTGCCCGACTGCCTGCTGATCCTTCATTTTGACCGCGTCACGCAGCAGCGGTTCGGCTTCAGCATAACGTTTCATGGTGAACAGCACGATTCCCCGATTCATTAGCGGCATATAAGCCTTTGGATCTAGTTTCAGGGCAGATTGGAGAGCTTCGTCGGCTTTTTCCAGCTCGTTGAGCCGGAGATATTGGACACCCATTTCATTGTAGGCAAGCATAAAGGCTGGGTGCTCGGAAATGGCGTTTTGTAACCGCTCAATAGCCGCTTTTCGGTCTCCTGTTTTCGCCAGTTCTATCGCTTTTTCGTATAGCGCCAGTGTGCTCTTGGGTATGTTGGCAAAATCCGTATTGACTACTGCGGGTTTAGCGTTCGTGCTACGTTTTGGAACTAATCTGATGCTGAGGTTGTACGTCTGGGCAGGGAAACCGCGTATCTGGATAACGGACACGGTTTGCGAGTAAGGTTCGAATTCCTTTTCCTTCTCAATAATAAGAGCGTAATCGCCCGACACAAGGCCTCGAAAGGCAAATTTTCCGTATTCGTCGGTCATTACCACGCGATCGCCCCTGGTCATTGTTTGTAAACGAATGGAAACGGACCGTTCGAGACGCTGCCCGTTTGATACAAGCACCATCCCACGTAATCGAGTTCGCCCCGCCCAGACCGGTATCGGATGGTCCAGGCGGTATCAACTGAGCCTTTACTGGAACGACAAAGCACAGGGCAAATAAAACGACGGACAGTGGTTCAAGTAATTTTCTCTCTAACATAGTATCTACCTCAATCGCAGCTTCCGCTCATCCGATTAGAAGATTTTGGGCTTTTTGACATCGTAGCATGTCTGACTTAGGGCGGCATCGGACATCATTATGATGACAAATAAAAAAAGGCGTTGCCGAAATTCTCCGACAACGCCCTGAATGGATCGAACCTCGGAGGCAGGTTCAGCCGTTATCAGCTTAGTCGAACTAGAACCTCAACTGACCGATGACGTTCATACCACGTGCGTCACCACGCTGCGTGGTGATGAGACCGAAGGTGGTCGAATCAAAATTCTGAGCGCCATATATGAAATTCGCGTAGTTCAAAACGTTGATGGACGTAAGCTTGATCTCAAACCGGACCCGTTCCGTGATCGGGATCCTCTTGGTCACGCTCACGTCGAGGTTGAAGTAACTCGGCCCGTTGAGACTGTTCAACGGGAAGTTTCCAAACGTACCCGGTGCCGGAGACCCCAGCAAGCCGGCTTTAAGCCTTGAGGTTGCAATTTTGCCGGCCGGAGTGTAAGTGATGTCCAGGAGATCCGGATTGATGAATAGAACACCGCCCGGTGTCTTGAACAGCCCGACGTTCTTCTTGAATTCTTCAAAACTAATACCCACCAGCTGCGCCGGATTATTGCCCGCGTTAAAGCTGTTGAAGGTCGCTCTTCCCGAAGCTACGAAAAAGGGCACTCCCGTCGCCCATGTCGTTATTGCCCCGACTGTCCAGCCACCAACAATCCTGTCGACCAAACCGTTCGAGCCGCTCAGAAACGGCTTACCATTGCCGAACGGAAGATCGTACACGGCATTTGCCACGAACCGCATCGTTTGATCCTGTGTCGATCGGCGATAATCCAGTTTTTTATTCCGCAGGGTTCTCCAACTTACAAGGTCGCTCTGGTTGTTCCCTTGCGCATCGACGGCGTTGCCAAGTGCCTTGCTAAAGGTGTAGTCCGCTTGGAACTGTAGTCCGTTTGTGAACCGGCGGCGAACCTCGATCTCCAGCGCGTGATAGTTGGAATTCGCATCATTAGACAAGACCCTCGCAAACGCGGCGTTCGGATTTGCGACGAAAAAGTTCGCCGGGAGTCCGACTGTTGCACTTTCGCGATTGGTCCTGTAGGCAGTATTAAAAGCAAGCGTGCTCGCCAGGGCACCTGCCTGGTTTGTGTTGAGGTTCCCGATGAATGCGGCGCTCCCATATGCACTAGCATTCGCCACCGCTATTCCGCCGGGCGTCAGACCAAAAAACCTGTCAAAAATCGGCAAAGCCACACAAGTCGCACATGGGGAAGCCGCGCTATTTGGAGCAAAGCTTGTGCCTCCTCGCGCCGTAAGGTTCCTTTGGGCGTTGAGGAACTCTTGCAGGAAACCATTTTCGAAAATATTGACCTCATTGTAGTCAACGGCTCTCCATACCTTTAAGGCACGGTTGCCCTGGTATCGGATTTCGATAGCCGTGCCCTTAAAGATCTCGCGCTCGAAACCGACGTTCCACTGTTGGACGTAAGGGGTTACGAGGTTCGGATCGAATGCCCATATTCCGTTAAGTACGTTAGACAGGATATTCTGCCTGTCGGTGATCGGCATTACAAAAGATGGCGTCACCAAGGGCACGCCCGCGGCGGTCAGCACACCAGTCAGATTAGAACTGCCGGTAATCGCTGAGATGTTAGCAGTCTGGATCAGTCCGGGATTGGTGGTTCCGGTTCCCAAAGCGTTACTTATGGTCGTAAGGCCATCACGAAGATAGCTTATCGAGTAACCCGCGCGGATCGAACTTTGACCCTCGTCGCCAAACAAAAAGTGGAGCGGCCCCGATTTAAAATTTGGCGAATATGCAAAACCAAGGTACGGTGCGAAGTTATTCCAATCATCATTGAAAAGCGGTTTGCCCGTGTCGCCGCTGACGAACTGCTGAGTTGCGACGGCAGCAGGAACTCCCGCGGGGGCGGTCGGGTTAAAGAGATTCCCAAAGCCCGAGATGCCAAATATGTCCTCATACCTCGGTTGGATCGAGAGACCGCTGGGAACGGTCGGAACACCCAGGAAGTCCCATCGCAGGCCGTAGCTCATCGTAAAGTTACTTCTCAAACGCCATTGATCTTGTGCAAAGAGTGCCAAGTCTTGTGCCTGGAAATCCCTGAAACGCAAAGCCCCGGGGACAAACCCGGACGTTGGGCTCGTAACATTCAAAGTCTGGCTGGAAGTACTTAAGAGGCCCGTAATCGCGGCGTAAGTGGTCACCGCACCTGTCAGATTGGTGCTGGAAGCGAATGGCAGGTTAGCCTGTACGAATCCCGCATTATTAACGCCATTGGTTCCCCCCAACTGGATCGTTTGGTTGATACCGGCGGAGTTAAAGCTCTGGGTAAGCACCTTCTGATAATCAGCTCCAAACTTCCACAGATGATTACCGCTGGCCCACGAGAGCGTATCGGTCCACTGATTAACGATCGTTTCTCGGGGCTGGGGCATGTTACCGTTGTCATAGTTAATCAGGACCCCAGGCAGCGAAAGAAATGGACCTGTCGGGGGACTATCACGATCAAATACAACCGGAGCCCATTGACGGCCGTACCGGAGAACATTTGTCACGCTATTTCCAAATGTCGAAACCAGAGCAGGCGTGACGAGATTTCGTGTTGAGTACTGATACGCATTAACGCCGCCCGGGAAAGGAGCTTCGACTCCGTTCGTGAAAACATCGGGGAACGTCTCAGTATCGACGCGGCTGTAAACAAACTCAAGTTTGTGTGCACCGAACGGCGAGTCTTTTATAAGCTGGTGGTCATACCTTCCAACGTATTTATCGTTCGTGGTATTCTCCGGGACATTAAAAGTGTAGCAGCCGATATTGAAACCATCGCTGGCTGTGCAGTTGAAGTTATTGGGAAGCGGTATCTGGTTAAGGTGCGCTGTCATCAGCGGGCTAATCGGAAAGCCTCTGGTACTGAGCGTTATCAGATTAACCGTTTGAACTCCCGGTGTGCAGGCCGGATTAACAGGATTTGTAGGGCAGGTTCTGTTATAGCTAAACATGCCGTTTCGTGCAGAAGCCGTTAAAACACCATTGCGGTTCCGGCTCGCGGCCCGAATTTGGGCAAATCTTTCGTAGGAGAAGAAAAAGAAAGCTTTGTCTTTTCCGTTCCAATGCGCCGGCACACCCTCGCCAAATCCGAGGAAGTGGACGGGACCGCCAATGTCGAAACCGTAGAAATGCTGCCGCAGCTTGGGTTTCACCGTGCCGTTGAAATTGTTAAAATAGGTATTGGCGTTAGCCCATTCGTTGACGAGTTGAAGGAAGCCGCCGCCATGGAAATCGTTCGAACCGCCTTTTGTCACCAAGTTGACCTGTGCGGCACCGCGTCCCGCGTCGGAACCTACGGTTCCCGTAGTAATGCTGAACTCTGCCGTGGAATTCAGCGACGGAGTACTAATTGCGAAGAACGAACTCGTCTTTACGAAATTGTCCATCGCGTTGATACCATCCTGTGATACGTTGACGGCAGTTTGTCGCAGGCCGCCTACCGAGGCACCGCGTACGTCCGTTCCGATCACAGCGATACCCGCCTGTAAAGCGGCAAGCTCCAGGGGGTTTCGACCACCAAGCGGAAGATCAACCACCTGCCTCGTGTTGATGACGTTAGTAAGACTTGGGCTTGACGAATTGATCACGTCCTGGGTTGCCGTGACCGTAACTGTTTCACCCGCGAGGCCGACCTCCAGCGTGATCGTCACCTGAGCCTGTATTGAAACCGAAACACCAACGTCCGGTGCTACCGTCCGCTTGAAGCCCGACGCTTCAACCGTCACGGTGTAGCTGCCTGGTTGAAGGTGCGGTGAAGCTGAAGGAACCATTGTCCTTAGCGACCGCGGTGCGCTCGGCCCCCGTCGCATTATTCTTCAATGTGACATTTGCACCGGCCACAACAGCACCGTTCGGATCCGAAACCGTGCCCGAAATGGATCCTGTTGTCTGACCGAATACCACAACTTGAGAAGCTATCAGCAAAACGCTGAAAGCCACTAAACGTAACACTCTTTCTTTCATAACTCTTGCTCCTCCAAGAAAAGTTTCAACCATCAAAACTAAATTCAAAATGAATAAAGGCGGTACATGCTAAGCGAGAGAACACCTGAGTGTCTAGGATATTAAAGCTATATGTGTGAAGAGAAATAACTAGTCGATTAAGGCAATTGTTATGCCTGCACTTTTCGTCGACTGCAACCGTTGATTATGTTGCGATTAGAGCCGCTAAACAAACTGTTCTTGTCAAATTCAGTAATTTCATTTCTCGATAAAAAATTCGAGATTTTGAATTTTTTACTTGACACGAGTTGTTACCGAACATGCGCTATAAAAAAGGCGTCGCAGCTTGATAGCTGCGACGCCTTATCGATTTAAAAGATTTATTTCTGAAACAGTATCATAATTAGGTCTGCATCGACGCCAGAAATTCGGCGTTCGTTTTTGTCTTGGAGAGGCGTTCGAGGACGACTTCCATTTGCTCGACTGGTGATAGCGGATTGAGCACGCGGCGCATTACCCAGATGCGGTTGAGGTCTTCTTTGCTGATCAGAAGTTCTTCCTTTCGCGTGCCGGAACGCTGGAGGTCGATCGCCGGGAACAGACGTTTGTCCGACAGTCTGCGGTCGAGATGAATTTCGGAGTTACCGGTTCCCTTGAATTCCTCAAAGATAACGTCGTCCATTCGCGAACCGGTGTCGATCAAGGCCGTCGCGATGATCGTCAAGCTGCCGCCTTCTTCGATATTTCTCGCGGCACCAAAGAATCTCTTCGGACGCTGGAGGGCATTCGAATCGATACCACCTGAAAGGATCTTGCCTGACGGCGGAACAACAGCGTTATGAGCACGAGCCAGACGCGTGATCGAATCGAGCAGGATAACGACATCGCGTTTGTGTTCGACAAGCCGTTTCGCCTTTTCGATAACCATGTCAGCAACTTGCACGTGCCGTGTCGGCGGTTCGTCGAATGTCGAGCTGATAACTTCGCCCTTAACCGAACGCTGCATGTCCGTAACTTCTTCGGGACGCTCGTCGATAAGCAGAACGATCAGCGTAACTTCGGGATGGTTTTCAGTGATCGAATTCGCGATCGTCTGCAGCAGGACCGTTTTACCGGTTCGCGGCGGAGCGACGATCAAGGCACGCTGGCCTTTTCCGATCGGCGTAACGAGGTCCATCACACGGGCCGCGATGTTGTCCGGGCCGATCTCCATCGAGAGCATTTCGTCCGGATAGAGCGGCGTCAGATTGTCAAAAAATACCTTCTCTCGCGACTGCTCAGGCGCTTCGAAATTGATCGCCTCGACCTTGATCAACGCAAAGTAACGCTCGCCTTCCTTCGGCGGACGGATCTGGCCTGAAACGGTGTCGCCGGTGCGAAGATCAAATTTGCGGATCTGCGACGGGCTGACGTAAATATCGTCAGGGCCAGGCAGATAGTTGTATTCCGGGGCACGTAGAAACCCAAAGCCGTCCGGCAGCGTTTCGAGCACGCCTTCCGAAAAGATAAGGCCGCTTTTCTCGGTCTGAGCGGCGAGAAGCTTAAAGATCAGTTCCTGCTTTCGCAGCCCCGAAGCTCCTTCGATGCCCATTTCTTTTGCGATATGCGTCAGCTCGCTGATCGACATGTCTTTCAGATCGGCCAGATTGAGAAGGTCGTTTTTCGGAGCAGAGTTAGACGGTTTCGAATTATTGCCTTCTTCCGTCTCGGCGGGACGCTCAGCATCCTCCGTAATGCGCTCGGTCACTTCGATCTCGTTGGGTTTTTCTTCGGCCTTGTCGGCCTTTGATCTACGGGTGGGTGTGGTTTTAGTTGCCATGTTATTTCGGTTTATACCGGGTTTACGTTGTGACGATCCAACGCTTTACAGTTCACAGTGATTATTACAAAGTCTTACCTGGTGACTTGAAATATAAAGGTGGAGAAAATCGTATGGATTAAAATGTAGTAAAACAGCTGAGACAGCTCAAAGCTTCCTCAATTTATTCGGGATTTATAAAGTATTACTACAAGTAAACCGATAAAGCAAATGATATTTCAGTTTTTTTTCAGGGCTGAATCGATCTCAGACCACAGTTCGTCACGGCCTTTACCCGTTGACGCGGAATAGGTGAGTATTTTGCTCTCCGGCAATGTTTTTTTTATCTGAACAATTTGTTTTTGCAATTGGTTACTCGAAGACTTGTCCGATTTCGTAGCGACAACAATATGCTCTTTGTCGTTAACTATCAGCCAGTCGTTTAGTTGCTTATCAAGTTCCGTTGGCAAATGCCGCGAATCGACCAATTGTATAAAAAGCACCAGCTCTGGCCTGTCCGTTAGGTATTCCCTCGCCATAAAGCCCCAATCCGCACGCATCGCCTTTGAAACCTTTGCATAACCGTAACCCGGAAGATCGACAAAATAAAACGTGTTGTTGATCAGAAAGTAATTAAGGCTCTGCGTCCGCCCCGGCGTATTGGAAGTGCGTGCAAGTCCCTTGCGGTTCAGCAGCGAGTTCAG
The DNA here is from genome assembly GCA_963765045.1 of Blastocatellia bacterium. GTDB lineage: Bacteria > Acidobacteriota > Blastocatellia > Pyrinomonadales > Pyrinomonadaceae > OLB17. Next base: position 144,201 of record CAVXVF010000017.1, read on the forward strand.
CAGCGACGACTTCCCCACATTCGAACGCCCTAAAAATGCGATCTCAGGCCGCTGATCGTTGATCCAATGCGTCCGGTCGAATGCGCTCTTAACAAACTCGGCAGAGGTTACCTTCATCGAAAAGTGGCAGAAGCCGGACTGTTAGGAAGGGCTCCGCTTTGACAAACTAAAAAGCCTTCTGCCTTTTACTCAACCGACGTTGTAATATCCGCCGATGGTGCATCCGCGTTCCATAATTGCGGTGTTTCGATCGCTGTCTCGCTCTTCAAAGGTTCGAGAGCAAATTTGAGCACCTCATCGATCGTATCGACTAGATGAATCGTGAGATCTTCGCGTACTTCTTCGGGAATATCGGCCAGATCCTTTTCGTTCTCTTTGGACAATATGAGCGTCCTCAGCCCAAACCGGTGGGCCGCAAGCATCTTTTCCTTAACACCGCCGATCGGCAAAACCTTGCCTCGGAGCGTTATCTCACCCGTCATCGCTACATCGTGCCGAGCGCATTTCTTTGTCAGTGCCGAGACCATCGCGGTCGCTATGGTGATGCCGGCACTCGGTCCGTCTTTCGGAATCGCTCCTTCGGGTACGTGGATATGGAGGTCTTTCTCGCGAAAGTCTTTCGGATTGATGCCGAGCGATTCGGCCCGCGACCGGACGCACGTTAACGCCGCTCTCGCAGATTCCTGCATGACCTCACCCAGTTTTCCTGTCAGCGTAACCTCACCCTTGCCTTCGACCAGCGTCGCTTCAACCTGTAATACATCGCCGCCGACTTCGGTCCACGCCAAGCCGTTGACCAATCCGATCTCGCTCTTGCGTGCTATGTCCTGTTTACGGAATCGGATAGTGCCCAAAAGCTCACGTACCTTCTCAGCATCGACGACGACGCGGAAATCATCCTTTGCATCCGAAACTACAAACTTTCGAGCAATCTTCCTCAGACACGAGCCGATCTCGCGCTCAAGGTTTCGAACGCCCGCTTCCCGAGTATAATGCCGGATAATCTCGAGAATGCCGTCGTCGGTAAACTTAACCTTCTCGGCGTCGATACCATTATTCTCGGCTGATTTTTCGATCAAATGCTGCTTTGCGATCTCAAGTTTTTCGCGTTCGGTATAGCCGGAAAGCTGCAATATCTCCAGCCTGTCCTGCAACGGTGCCGGGATGGTGTGCAGAACGTTCGCAGTCGCGATAAAAAACACGTTTGACAGGTCGTAATCGACATCAAGATAATGATCGCGGAACGTATTGTTCTGCTCCGGGTCCAAAACTTCCAGTAATGCCGAACTTGGATCGCCTCGGAAATCACGTCCAAGCTTATCGACTTCGTCCAATAAAATTACCGGATTAATCGTCCCCGCACGCTTCATCAGTTGTACGATCTGTCCCGGCAATGCTCCGATGTATGTGCGTCGATGGCCTCGAATTTCCGCCTCATCATGCACGCCGCCGAGAGCCAGCCGCATAAACTTGCGTCCGGTAGCTCTTGCGATCGACTGCCCTAGCGAGGTCTTACCCACACCGGGAGCTCCGACAAAACACAAAATAGTTCCCTTCGGATTCTTGACCAATTGCCGCACGGCGAGAAATTCCAGTATGCGTTCCTTTATCTTCTCCAGTCCGTGATGATCGGCGTTCAAAGTCTTTTCCGCCTCGGTCAGGTCTTCGATCTCATCCGATCTGTCCTTCCACGGCACATTGATCAGCCAGTCCAGATACGTGCGTGAAACGGTGCTTTCGGCGGACATCGGCGGCATCGCCTCAAGCCGCGAAAACTCCTGCATCGCCTTGTCCTTGGCCTCTTCGCTCATTCCGGCTTCCTCGATCTTCTTCTTCAGATCGTCCAGCTCGGCCTTGTCGTCCTTTCTTCCAAGCTCTTTGTGGATGGCCTTGATCTGCTCGTTCAGATAGTACTCACGCTGATGCTTGTCCATCTGCTTCTTCGTCCGCGAATGGATGGACCGGTCAAGCTGCCGTTTTTCGATCTCCGCTTCAAGCACGTCGGCCAGCTTTTGCAGCCGCTCCTGAACAGAAACAGTCTCAAGCAAAGCCTGCTTTTCCTCAACGCTGATCCGCAGATGCGAGCTCATCGCATCCGAAATCTGTGCCGCCGATATTCCTCGTAAACTTGCATGCAAAGCGTCGGTATAAGCATCAGGCGAAACGCGTAAAAATTGCTCGACCAAAGTGTGAATTTTTTGCAACAGCCCGTCGGTGCGGAATCCGGACTCATCGCTCGAAACGATTTTCCGTACATGTGCATAGAACATCCCGTCCGCGTCCTGCTCGACCCTTACAGATTCCCCGCGGTCGCGTCCTTCGACCACAACCTTTATCTGCCCGTTCTCCTGCCGCTGTGCCTGCAAAATGCGCCCGAGCGTCCCGACCTTATAAATCTGGTCGGCCTGCGGCTCGTCCACAGTCGCATCGTGCTGCGTCGCCAAAAATATGTCCCGGTCGCCCGTCATCGCCTCTTCCAAAGCCCGCACAGAGCTTGGACGGCCGATCTTGAACGCAACTTTCGTGTACGGAAAAATTACAACGTCACGTATGGGCACCATCGGGTAACGCTTAATATCCGAAGGCATTTGGTCTGTAAATTCTTGCATATGTATGGGGGAAATCGACTTTACTAAATTGTGTTTTACGTCGAGTATTTAGGGTTAATTCCATTAACGCAAAATCAACGCCCAATTGCAACAAAAACCCGCCGTTTTAACGCACTGCTTACTTATACGCCGATTGACCGCAACATTTTAGAATTATGTGGAGCGGCCCACACATAAGTGAGGGGGTTCCCCATTGTCCATTGTCATCGCCATTCTTCATTCTCCATTGCGGCTCCCGCTCTTCGGATTTGGTGTCGCGTCAGCTATATGCTTGAATGTAGCCGTGGGTTTCAACCCACTGCACTAAGCACCGACAAATAACTCATCGCGTCAGCGACGACTGAACAACCCGAATGACGATACACTCCTATATCGAAAACATCGCGAAAGACTACGTTCGCGGAATTGCAACTGAGCATACTTTTCGTCCGGCCTTGAAAACCTTGATCGAGGAACTTATCCCCGAAATTGCGGCCACTAACGAACCGAAACGCATCGAATGTGGTGCACCGGACTACGTTATTACCCGCAAGGACATTCCTGTTGGATACATCGAGGCAAAGGACCTCGGTGTTGATCTTGACGGCAAAAATCTCAAAGAGCAGTTCGACCGTTACCGCGACGCTCTCGACAATTTGGTTTTCACTGATTATCTGGATTTCCGCTTCTATCTAAACGGCGAGCAAACGACAAGAGTCAAGATCGCGGAGATACAAAACGGCCGCATCGTTCCGCTGCCCGAAAACTTCGAACAGTTCGCTTCGCTGATAAAAGAGTTCTGCTCACGCTCGCCGCAGACAATCAAGAGTTCGAAAAAGCTGGCGGAGATGATGGCAGAGAAAGCGAAGATACTTGCCTATATCATCAAAAACGCACTTGACGAAGACATCGCTGCCGGAGCGGTCACCGATCTGACAAATCAGATGAAGGCGTTCAAAGATATTCTCATCCACGATATCGACGCTAAATCATTTGCGGACATTTATGCGCAAACGATCGCTTACGGAATGTTTGCGGCACGCCTTCATGACAAAGATCTTGATACTTTCTCGCGTCAGGAAGCGGCTGACAAAATTCCTAAGACAAATCCATTTCTTCGCAAGCTGTTTCAGTTTATTGCGGCATTTGACCTCGACACTCGTATTGACTGGATCGTAGATGCGCTTGCCGATCTGTTTCGTGCGACTGATATTGCGGCGATCCTCAAAAACTTTGGCAAGAGCACGCAGACGCATGATCCGATCATGCATTTCTATGAGACGTTTCTTGCCGAATACGACCCAAAGCTTCGCAAATCTCGCGGTGTTTTTTACACGCCTGAGCCTGTGGTTGATTTTATTGTTCGAGCGGTCGATGACATCCTCAAAACAGAATTCAACCTGCCGAACGGTCTCGCCGACACGTCGAAAACAAAGATAAAGGTTAGATCGACTGTGCGAGACGAAAGAACTGTTAGTGGTTTTCGCGAGGATGAGAAAGAGGTTCACAAAGTCCAAATCCTCGATCCCGCGACGGGAACGGGAACTTTCCTCGCGACGGTCATCAAACACATTTACAAAGGCTTCGAGAACCAGCAAGGCGTCTGGAACCAATATGTCGACGAACATCTCATCCCGCGCCTCAACGGTTTCGAGCTTCTCATGGCCTCATACGCGATGGCTCATCTCAAACTTGATCTGCTTTTGAGCGAGACAGGTTACAAAGAGGACAAGGACAAACGCTTTCAGATATATCTGACCAACGCCCTCGAAGAATATCACCCTGACACAGGCACACTCTTTGCCAGTTGGCTCAGCACCGAAGCAAACGAAGCCAACCACATCAAACGCGACACGCCTGTAATGGTCGTTATCGGCAATCCGCCTTACAGCGGCGAGAGTGCGAACAAAGGCGAATGGATAATGTCGCTGATGGACGACTATAAGAAAGAACCCGGCGGCGTTGAGAAGCTAAAGGAACGAAATCCGAAATGGATCAATGACGATTATGTAAAATTCCTTCGCTACGGCCAGTATTTTATCGAAAAGAACGGCGAAGGCATTCTCGCGTTCATTAATCCTCACGGCTTTCTCGATAATCCGACATTTCGTGGAATGCGTTGGCATCTCTTGAAGACTTACGACAAAATTTATGTCCTTGATCTTCATGGCAACAGCAAAAAAGGCGAAACCAGTCCCGATGGTTCGAAAGATGAAAATGTATTCGATATTCAGCAGGGCGTCTCAATTAACATCCTTGTAAAGACTGGACGAAAGCCGAAGACCGATCTTGGTCAGCTTTTCCACGCAGACGTTTACGGGAAACGCGAAGCTAAGTATGAATTTCTTTCCTCGAGTGACCTTGAGACGAGCGGTTTCAAACATCTACCGAATGTTGCTCCAAATTACTTCATCATGCCAAAAGACTTCGCTCTTGAGGTTGTCTTTAATAAAGGATTTTCGATAGTTGATCTCTATCCCTTAAACAACGTCGGTGTTGTTTCGGCGAATGACGGCACACTTGTTAACTTTGAGCGAAATGGACTGTTGGAGAACGTGACCGACTATTACCAGATCACGCCGTTGGAATCTTCGGTCGAGCCCATCGCGTATAGGCCATTTGATGAGAGAGTAATTTATTACGACACAAAGCTGATCGAACACACTCGGGAAAATCTCATGAAGCATTTCCTAAGCAAGCACGCCGAAGGAAACGTAGGTTTAAATTGGATTCGTCCAATGAGTTCCAAGTACGAGTTTTCTATCTTTATTGCCAACACAATTTCCGATCAATGTTCAGCCGGCAATAAGAGTGCAGGAGCCGGAATTAGTTACATCGCACCGATTTATTGCTATCAGAATGACAACGCCCAGCCGACTCTTGACGGCAGAACGGAGCGGGTTCCGAATATCAACTCCGAGATCGTCGATAAAATCGCCGCTGCCATCGGCCTGACATTCACGAATGAAAAGGAGGAGACCGACGGCACGTTTGCTCCGATAGATATTCTCGATTACATCTACGCTGTTCTGCACAGCCCGCGTTACCGAGAGAAGTACAAAGAGTTTCTAAAGATCGACTTTCCGCGTGTGCCATATCCAAAGGACGCCGCAATGTTTTGGGAACTCGTCGCGTTAGGCGGCGAGCTTCGCCAAATACATCTGCTGGAATCGCCCGTCGTTAGCCGCTTTATCACGAGCTTCAACGTCGGCGGCGATAACATCGTAGAGAAACCTGAATACAAAAACGGAAGCGTCTATTTCAACGACACTCAATATTTCGCCAACGTCCCCGAGATCGCCTGGAACTTTTACATCGGCGGCTACCAACCTGCACAAAAATGGCTAAAAGACCGCAAAGGCCGCCACCTTGGCTATGACGAGATCCAACACTACCAAAAAATAATCGTTGCCCTCACCGAGACTGACAGGCTTATGAAAGAGATAGATCGCATTGATCTTACTGACTGACGCCGGAATCACCGGCGGATGGACAATCTTTTCTCTAAGCTCTTCACCATCACGTCAAAGGAGCAGAAGATAACTGGAGAGCATAACATAAAGCATGAAAGCAGATAAAAGCGAGTTGATAATCTATCAAACCGACGACGGTCGGACGCTGATCGAAACGCGGCTCGAAAACGAGACCGTCTGGCTTACCCAGCCGATGATGGCGGAACTGTTTCAAACCACACAGCAGAACATAAGTCAGCACATACAGAATATTTACGAGGAAGGCGAATTGACGCCGGAGTCAACTCACAAGGATTTCTTGTTAGTTCGCTTGGAGGGTAGCCGCGAAGTGCAACGCGAGCTTGCACACTACAACCTCGACATGATCCTTTCCGTCGGATATCGGGTTAAGAGTCTGATAGCAACTCGATTTCGCATTTGGGCCACACAGCGGCTGCGAGAATACATAGTAAAGGGATTTACGATGAACGACGAGTTGCTGAAACAGGCTGGCGGCGGCAACTATTTTGACGAGCTGCTGGAGCGAATACGCGATATTCGCTCGTCTGAAAAGGTATTTTGGCGAAAGGTTTTGGACATCTACGCAACCAGCATCGACTATGACCCGAAACTTGAAATCACGGTGCAGTTTTTTCAAACTGTTCAAAACAAGATGCATTGGGCGGCGCACGGAAACACCGCCGCTGAGGTCATTTACAAACGCATTGATGCAGCGAAGCCAAATCTGGGCTTGACCAATTTTAAGGGTTCTCAACCAACAAAACAGGAAACCGAGATTGCTAAAAACTATCTCAATGAAGAAGAACTAAAAATACTCAACAGGATGGTTACGGCCTATTTGGAACTGGCCGAACTTCAGGCCCTGAATCGCACGCCAATGTACATGAACGATTGGATCGAACGGCTGGACGACTTTCTGGAAATGACCGGCAGCAATGCTCTAGACCATGCGGGCACGATCAGCCACCAGCAAGCGGTCGAAAAAGCGACCAGAGAATACGAAAAGTATAAGGAATTACACAAAAACGACCTAAGCGAGGCTGAACTCGATTTTGTAAAACAGATCGAGCTAACCACAATAAAACTGAAACCTAAAAAGAATAAATAATCACGAACCAATCGTGCGCAAAAACAAAAAAATCACGCTTCCCGCAATCGGGAAACGCACTTCTTCATACTCACGACTATTAACTCAACACTCCCGACTATTCTACGCCGCTTCTTCTATACGAGGAGCGATGACGTCGAAAACCGGCCGTTTTTTCTCGATCATTTCTTTGGTCACAAGAATGTCCTTGACCTTCTTTTCCGACGGCAGGACGTACATCGATTCGAGCAGGATCTCTTCCATGATCATCATCAGCCCGCGGGCACCGACCTTGCGTTTATGCGCTTCATGGGCAATGGCGTGCAAAGCTTCCTCAGTAAATTTGAGGCCGATATTATCAAACTCAAACTTACGCTGATACTGCCGAACAAGCGCGTTTTTTGGCTCGGTCAAAATTCTGATGAGGGCCGCCGCATCAAGCTCATGCAGGGTGCCGACAACTGGCAGCCGCCCAACAAATTCGGGTATCAATCCGTAGTGGATCAAGTCTTCAGGCTCGAGCTTTGCAAAAGCTTCGTTCTGCCGCTGGCTGCTAGATTTAATATCCGCCTGGAAGCCGAGTGATTTATTGCGGAATCGCTTGTCGATTACCTTCTCCAGTCCGATAAATGCACCGCCGCAAATGAATAAAATATTGGTCGTATCGAGCTGGATAAAATCCTGCTGCGGATGCTTGCGGCCACCGCCGGTTGGGATGTTCGCGGTCGTGCCCTCAAGAATTTTTAGAAGAGCCTGCTGGACGCCCTCGCCCGAAACATCGCGGGTGATCGAAGGGTTGTCGTCCTTGCGGCAGATCTTGTCGATCTCGTCGATATATATAATGCCGGATTGGGCTTTTTCGACATCATTCCCGGCCGACTGCAAGAGCCGAAGCAGAATGTTTTCAACGTCCTCGCCAACATAACCGGCTTCGGTCAGGCTGGTCGCATCGACAATACAAAACGGAACGCTGAGCACCCTTGCGAGAGTCTGAGCAAGCAGTGTTTTACCGGTTCCCGTCGGCCCGATCAATAAAATATTGGACTTTTGAAGCTCGATATCCGAGCGACGTTTCGCAAGCTCAAGACGCTTGTAATGCTGATAAACCGCAACCGAGAGACGCTTCTTCGATTCGTCCTGGCCAATCACGTATTCGTCCAGGAAACTCTTTATTTCCTGCGGTTTCGGGATCGTAGTCCGCGATGCCGAAGATTCGGTTTGCTCGTCGTCATTGATTATCTCATTGCAGATATCAATGCATTCGTTACAAACATAGACACCTGGACCGGCGATTAGCTTACGCACATCGTTTTGCGATTTACCGCAAAATGAACAGCAAAGAAGTTCTTCTGGTCGTCGGAATTGTGCCATAAAACAGTGGTCGGTTATCAGTTGTCAGTTGTCGGATTTTGGTTGCATCAGCGACTTCGACAATCCATTCAGCATTCTGCCGACTTCGGCGGACTGATTAAAAAGTTTATCAGCAGTTTCCTGCTCAAGACTCCAGACTCATCACTTATTTTTCACGGTGCTCGATTACTTCGTCGATCAAACCGTATTCTTTAGCCTGAATAGGCGTGAGAATGCGGTCGCGTTCGACGTCGATCTCTACCTGCTCAAACGACTGTCCACTGTGCTGTGCAATGATCTTCGATGTCAAAGTACGCATACGGATGATCTCCTCGGCCATAAGCCGAACGTCCGTAGCCTGTCCGGATGCGCCGCCCGACGGCTGATGGATCAACACGCGTGCATTCGGCAGCGAAAACCTCTTCTTCGGAGCTCCGGCACAGAGCAGCAATGCTCCCATCGAGGCGCATTGGCCAACACAGATCGTAGTCACATCGTTTTTGATGAACTGCATCGTGTCATAGATGGCCATGCCCGCCGTGATCGATCCGCCCGGGCTATTTATATAAAGATTGATATCGCGTTCGGGGTCTTCGGCTTCGAGAAACAAAAGCTGAGCGACAAGGAGATTCGCGATCTGATCATCGATCGGCGTACCGATAAAAATGATGCTGTCCTTCAAAAGCCGCGAGTAAATATCGAACGCCCGTTCTCCACGCGAGGTTTGTTCGACGACCATTGGTACTAAAGCCATATTATTTCTCTCTTGATATTACGAGTTTAAGTATCGGGTGAATTGAGCGGCGATAAATCGTTGATTCTAAGGCTATTGCCGAGTCGGATTCCGATTCTACACGTTTCTTTTGAAAATGCAAGCGGAAACGATCCCAATTCGATTGTCAAAATAATCAATTGTTTCTGACGACGATTTGCTAACTTGGCGGGGCCAGCCCGCCTCTAAACGTTCCAATAACTAAGCCTTTGACTTAGCGGTTTTCTTTTTAGCTTCCTTCGGTTCCGAAGACTTCGCCTTTGCCGCCTTCTTCGGTTTTTCCTCGGCGGCCTCGGCGATTGCATTTGCCGCTTCGTCTATCCACTCACCCTCAACGACTTTCGCCTTTGCGATCATTGCCTCGATAGACTTGCGCGTCCGCAAATTATTATGGATAGTGCCTGTTCCGCCCTGTCGTTCGAGCGAAAGGCGAATCTCTTCCGGCGTTGACCGGTAGTGTTCCGCCATCTTACCGATCTCTTCGTCCACTTCGGATTCGGACACAACAACCTTTTCAGCTTCGCCGATCTTGTCCAGAAGCATCGCACCGCGGACGTCCCGTTCGGCCTGCGACTTCATCTGTTCAAATGCCAAAGTGACAAAATCGTTCTCGACTTTGTTGAGATCGACGCCACGCTGCTGAAGATCCTGCGCAAAATTATTCAGCAGATTGCGTGCCTGATTTTCAATCAATGTACCCGGAACTTCGAACGCGTTTTCCGCGATCAGTTTTGCGATGGCATCGTTTCGAACACGGGCGTCGGCATCCGAATCGGCGTAGCTTTCAAGATCGCCTTTCAATTTCGTTCGCAAATCGGCAAGCGATTCATAACCTTCGTCGAGGCTTTTTGCCCATTCGTCGTTCAGCTCTGGCACTTCCATCGTCCCGACCGTTTTTATCCTGGCTTTGTAATGCAGAGTCTTCCCTGCCAGAGCAGCGGACGAAAATTCCTCGGGATAGGTAACGGTAAAGTCCTTATCTTCATCGGGTTTTACACCGATAAGATTTTCCGTGAACGCCTTTTCAATCACTTCATCGCCGAGAACCACTTCCAAATTGTCAGCCGTTATCGGCTCACCATCGGGATCGTCATCAAAAGTCCCCGCGAGATCCGCAATTACTGTATCTCCGAGCTTAGATCTGCGGTCCTCAACCGGGATCAGCGCGGCATGTTCTTTCAGGCGGTTCGCGATAAGGCCTTCGACTTCCGCATCTTCGACCGGCTTTCGCCTGCGTGTTACTTCCAGGTCTTTGTACTTCGGTGCCGGAATGTCAGGCATTACCTCGACATGAACGTGCAGTCCAATCGGCTTTGAACCGTTAACAACAAGATTTTCGACGTCTTCGATATGCAGGTTCGGTTCCGTAAGAGGTTGAAGCTCATGCTCTTGGATAGCTTCGGCAACTTTCGCGGGCAAAACCTGCTGCAGCACATCATTCTTGATCTCTTCTTTATAACGCAGACGCACGATATCGAGTGGAGCAAAACCCTTGCGAAACCCCGGAATACTGGCTCCCTTCGCGTATTTCTGGCTGACCTTCGCGTAAACGTCTTTTATCGCTTCGGCCTCAACCTCGATCTTGATCTCCTTTTGTGTCGGAGAAACTTCTATCAGTTCTGTTTTCATTTAAGATTCTTATTCTCTCGGATCGTTAAAAAAAGGATAGCGAAGCGGTAAAGAAATGTCGAATGAAGGTTGGTTGTCAGTAGCTAGTTGTCGGTCGTCAGTTTAGGGTTGTCGAGATAACTGACAACTGACACCGGCTACCGACAACTGTTGAATGGTACTGAGGGCGAGACTCGAACTCGCACGCCTTTCGGCACTAGATCCTAAGTCTAGCGCGGCTGCCAATTACGCCACCTCAGCATAAAAGAGTTACGCGTTTACGCGTGATGTCTACGGCAACCCTTACCAATTAAATTACCGAATCGAGCAAATAATGTCTAGCGGGCTATTTGGACAAATACTTCTGCTTGTATTCGTCCCAAGACGAGTCATAGTCGCGGTCGTCGATGTATCCGCCCATTGCTCCGTCGCCGACATATTTGTCCTCGGCCTTTCTGAAAAGCCTGTAACCGCCATAACCGATCGCCCCGATCACACCGATCACGAGACCGTACCAAAGCAGCGACGTGATCAGCCCGAACAGCCAAAAGAAAATCATTACGCCGAACATAATTCCAAGAATTGCCAAAATAAGTTTGATAATATTCATCGCCAAAAACCTCCGTGTATTTTTACTATACGGATTTCAATCTTCTTTGTTCGTGCAAATTTTTGGGTTGTCGTATAATCCGAAACAATAAATTAAGGTAGCAAGGATGGCTTTTTGAGTTTCGAAACACCAAATATAGAAACGGTCGCTTCTGCATTGAACGCAAAGATTTCCGGCGATGCCGATTCGCTTGTCACAGATGTAACACACGATTCGAGGCAAGCCCGCGAAGGCACGCTTTTCGTCGCAATCCGTGGAGCAACGATGGACGGACATCGATTTGTCAATGACGTTATCAGGCGAGGCGCGGTGGGAATAATCTCGGAATATGATCCGCCCGCAGATTTTCAAGGCGTTTGGTTGAAGGTAAACGATGCCCGAGAAGCTCTGGCGAAGGCAGCTGCCGTCATTAATGGAGATCCGTCGCACGAACTCGATCTCGTCGGAATCACAGGCACCAACGGCAAAACGACGACCACCTATCTTTGTTTGGCCTTGGCCGAAGCCGCTGCTCAAAAAGGAGCAATGCTTACGACCGTCGAGTATCGCATCGGCGATAAAAGTGTTCCGGCAGTTCGCACAACACCCGAAGCATCCGACACAAACAGATTCCTACTCGAAGCGGTTGATGCCGGATGCTCGATGGCCGTCATGGAAACATCCTCGCAGGCGATCGATCTGCACCGCTGCGACTGGCTGAGATTCAAGGTCGCGATCTTTACTAATCTCACGCGCGATCATCTGGATTACCACCTGACTATGGAAAGCTATTTCGACGCGAAGAAGAAATTATTTGACGGACGGCTGGGTGGGAAGCCTGCTTCTTCGGTAATAAACATTGACGACGAATGGGGCCGGAAGCTTGTTGACGAATTAAAAGCGGCGGGCCAGCGTGTCGTGACTTTTTCGCTTGAAAAAGAAGCGAATCTCACAGCAAATGACATTTCGGTGTCGCTGATAAAGGGAACGTCGTTCAGGCTTTCAACACCGAGCGGTGAACGGCAGATCAACTCGCCGCTCGTCGGCAAACCTCACGTTTACAACATGCTTGCAGCAACTGCGGCATCGCTTGAGATTGGCTATAGTCTTGACGCTATTCAGGCCGGACTTGAAAAGTGCGTCGGGGCACCAGGAAGGTTCGAACGAGTTCCGCATGACGGCGACTTCGCGGTCGTTGTCGATTACGCCCACTCAGACGATGCTTTATTAAATGTTCTAAAAACGGCACGCGAGCTAACCAGTGGAAAAATCATTACGGTATTCGGCTGCGGCGGTGATCGTGACAAGACAAAACGCGGGCCTATGGGCGAGGTTGCCGGGCGAAACAGCGATTTTGTGATAATTACATCAGATAATCCACGAACCGAAAACCCTTTGAAAATAATTGAAGAGATCGAGGTTGGCGTTCAAAAGACGGATTGTGAATATCAGATCGTTTCCGACAGGCGCGATGCAATTTTTCAGGCCCTAAAGAAAGCTAAAACGAGCGACGTTGTTTTGATAGCTGGCAAAGGCCACGAAAACTATCAGATAATCGGCGACGACAAGTTTGATTTTGACGATCGAAAAATAGCTTCAGAGGCCCTGGAAGAAATGAGAGAAGATTAGCTCTTTAATTAATCAAGACGGTGTTTTGCGATAAAGTCCCGGAGAACTGTCTTTTGAGCTACGGTGAGATTTATGAACCGGAGGGCGAATCCGATCTCGAATGCGTGGTTCTTTACTTCACCCATAAGCTGGACCTTCATTCCATCGCCAACCGGCAGCAACAATCTCAATGTGTCGCCCTCGTTGATATCCCCGGAACTTAAAACAAAACAACCCAACTCGCTGATATCGCTGAGCGTGCCGGAATAACGACCGGAAAGGTTCTCCCATTCCACATCGAGAGAAACCTGGCTGCGAATAATCGCACGACGCTCGAGGCCGCTTCTTCTATCCGTCATTATCATTCGAACCGCGCTGTTCGGCATTTCCGTTTTTATCTGCTTTATAATTTAAGTAGTAATAGACCGGTAATCCCAGAATAATCAGCAAAATTCCGATAAATGACTGCTTCGGTGTATTGATCATCGTGCTGACCAAAAGCCATCCCGACACCAACAGGAAAACAACCGGCACGACCGGATAACCCCAGGCTTTATAAGGTCTTTCAGCATTCGGATATTTTCTGCGGAAGACAAATATGGACGAAGTGACAAGTGCGTAAAATATCCATGAGCCGAAGATCACGTAATCCGTCAATGTGTCGAACGAACCCGAAAGTGCCAGGATGCTTGACCAAACGCCCTGAAACAAAACGCCATAGACCGGCACTGCATTTACCGATGTTTTCTCGAACGTCTTGAACATCATCCCGTCTTTCGCCATCGCGTAAGGAATGCGCGAAGCTCCCAGAATCGACGTGTGCAGTGTGCCGAGCGACGACAGCATAAGTCCGACCGTAAAAATGGCAACCGCGACACCGGTCGCGAGGCTTGCAATATCACCGCCGAAGAACTTGCTGACGACGACCTTTGCTACCGACGAATCCTTTGAAACGGAAGCGATCGCGGTTGGATCAAGAACGTAAAAGTATGCGATATGAGCCGCAACGTAAAGCAGTATTACAAGCAACACGCTTCCGATTATCGCGATAGGTATATTGCGGTTCGGGTCTTTAACTTCGCCGGCAACAAAAGAAAGATTGTCCCAGCCGTCATAACCCCACAGAGCGGCCAACATCGCCGCGCCAAAGCCCGCCAGGAAGGTATATTCCGCCGAACCGAAACGGACCGATTCGGATACGCCTTCGCAGGTTCCGCCGGTGCTCATCAGCGAGAAGTTATCGAAACTGCCGCCCGTAACAAATATGAACGCTCCAAGTCCGACAAAAACCACCAACGCGATCTTGATTAGCGTAAGCGCAGTTGCGATCTGGCCGCTGAGGCTCACGGAAAGGCAATTTAGAGTCGTAAAGATGGCGATGAGAACAACGGCGATAATCTGCAGCGACGTAATTTCATAAGGATATCCAAAAATGCTGGTTTGAAGGATCGTCTGCTTCAAGCCGCCACCAAGGTAATCGTTCAGCGCGATCGCAAACACGACCGCAACGCTCGCCTGCGAGCCCGTTCTGGCGATGAACATTTGCATCCAACCGAAAAGAAAGCTCGACAGACGGCCGTATGAATCACGCAGGAAAACGTATGGCCCGGCAGCTTGCGGTTTCATTGCCGTGAGTTCGGCGTAAGTCAATGCCCCGGCCAACGAGAGCAATCCGGCGGCGATCCACGCGACGATAACCCACGTCGGGGTGCCGACATTGCACGTCATTACTCGAGCTTTCAAAAATACGCCCGTGCCGATTACGTTGCCGATAATGACGGAAATCGCGGCGAGCAGGCCCAGGCCGCGGATCAATTTATATTTGTCGTCTGCATTCAAAACCATAGATTTTCGGTGTGATCAGGTTATCGATTTGATTTGCAACATCTTACGCGAAAACGCCGGCTAAGTGAAATAATCATCCGTGCTAAGATTGGCGACGTGAGAAAGATCGAAATTACGGCAGACGGGCTTGTCTCAAGCTTATTGAAGGTCGCTGAAATTAAAAATGTTGCCATTCTGGATAGCTGCGGAGTCGGCCGCGCCGATGCAAATCTTCTAATCGCCGGAATCGATCCGGTCGAAGTGCTCGAGATCTCAAACGACAACGCGATCGAAACACTTCGCATTTTTGACGAAAAGCTCGGCAGCAGAAATCTGGCGGCCATATTCACGATCTCATACGATTTCGGGCTGAAGCTTCAGCATATTGACCGTCATCCGAAAAGCAGTATTTCACACGCGGAACCCGATATTTATCTCGTTTTGTTTGATTGTCTAATAATTCACAATTACGCTAACGGCCAAACTTTTCTTTCAGGCAACCCCGCAAAATTCGATCAGATCGAGAAAGAATTGGTCGATTCCCTACCTCAAGATTCACCATCCATGCTTGCGTCGTCTCAAAAAGCTCACTTTCATTCGAACTTCGCTCAATCCGGGTATTTTGATGCAATAAATACGATCAAGAAACTGATACGCTCAGGCGACACTTATCAAACCAACCTTACGCAACAGCTTACGGTCGAGGTTTCAAATGATTTGACGGCCGCCGAAGTATTCCGCCGTCTACGTCGAGACCATCCCGCTCCATTCGCGGCCTACATTGACCGCGGAGCGTCAAAGGTCGTTTCCGCATCCCCGGAGCGATTTGTTCGAGTGTCGGGAGAGCAAACGGGCTACGAGACGATTTCAGCATCGCCAATAAAAGGCACGCGGCGACGTGGAAATTCTGTTGAAGAAGACGAACTTCTGCGGGTCGACCTGCTTAACAGCCAAAAAGACCGGGCCGAAAATACGATGATCGTCGACCTCATGCGAAACGATCTCGGAAGAATCTGCGAATATGGCAGCGTCCGCGTCGACTCGCTTTGTAAGCTCGAAGAACACCCGTCTCTCTTTCATCTCGTCTCTACGGTAAATGGAACACTCAGGGATGGAACTGCACATTCGGACATCATCAAGGCAATATTTCCCTGCGGCTCGATCACGGGTGCGCCAAAGGTACGCACCATGCAGATAATCGAGGAGATCGAAAACGCTGATCGCGGCTTATCGATGGGTGCAATCGGCTGCCGAATTCCCGAAGATGTGTTCGGATTGCCTCCCGTGTTCGAAATGAGCGTTGCGATCCGAACGATGGTGGTTCGCGACGGAAAAGCTGTGTTCAATGTCGGGGGAGGCATCGTCATCGACAGCGATCCTCAAAGCGAATACGACGAATCGATCTTGAAGGCAAAAGCTCTGCTAACCGCCCTTAGTTCCCGCTAAATATTTTTTAGATCAAAAAAACTTTTTGTCCGCGAATTACACAAATGAACGCGAATAAAAGAAAAAAATTCGCGTCAATTTGCGTAATTCGCGGACAAATTCTTAATGACATGCGGGAACATTTTTCTTTTTTCGGTGTCCAAGTATGCAGACCCGTGAAAAAGGAGGAAATATGCAAAATCCGCGAATCAATGTCACGCCTCTTATCGACGTGCTTCTAGTCCTGCTGATAATTTTTATGGTTGTGTCGCCGATGAAGCCGAGCAGTTTTAAAACCAAAGTTCCAAGCGAACCGGACAAAGATCCTAGCGTAGTTACTAATCCCGAAACCCTGATCGTGACCGTTGACAGCACGTCTCTGCTCGGTATTAATCGCGAAACCGGCCTCGGATCGGTCAACGAGCCGCAAAAAATGGTAGACCGGCTCAAAAATGTGTTCGATCAGAGAAAAATTTCTTACGGTGTAAATACCGATGGCAGCCAAGATACTCACACTGCCGTATTTATAAAGGCTCCGCGAGGACTTGATTACGGGAGCGTGGCAAAGGTGGTAGATGCCGTCAAGGCTTCCGGAGCCGATCCGATAGCTCTTCAGATCGATGATTTGAACTAAAACTCGACAAAAAATCTGGAAGTCTCGCGAAGCTCTGTGATATTATTTTGCCGTGAGGCGAGCAAACCCGGCTACGCCCGCTCGGACTACTCTCCTTTCGGCATATCGCGTGGATGGTTAATTACTACGAAACACTAAAAGTTTCGCAAAGGGCCTCGACCAGCGAAATTAAGTCGGCTTACCGCCGTCTTGCCCGAAAACTGCACCCGGACAAGAACAACGGCTCCGAAGAGACCGCACGAGCCTTCGCGATCATTGCCGAAGCTTACGAAATACTCGGAAATTCAACGGAAAGGGCGAAGTACGATCAAAAGCTGCTGCAGGCTCAGTACACAAGCTCAACGAACGGGGATTCCGTGTTCGCGTCGTCGAACAGCCATGCCAAACGCTGGCGCCAGATGGTTTATGAACATCGCTACAACGAGATAATAGACCGGATGATCGCGGAAGAACGCCGCGAATCCATGGCGTTGCAGAAGATAATCTTCCCGACCGTCGCATTGTTCGTATCGGCCCTCGTCGTCGGCATTTTCAAGCCGCAGATCTTTGTAAATTCGGCAATTATTGGAAAAATAATATTGGTTTCTCTCTTCGTGGCGGGCGTAATCCACCTCATTGGACGCATTCGCGAGGCGATGGAAAAATACACCTATAATGCGGATGACGTCCACGAATCGATACTGGACGAAAATGAACCGGTGGTTAAACCGTACACTCGAATGACGGCGGCAGCGTTTCTCATTGTCGGATTTCTGGCCTCACTCGGTGCCGGTATTTTGATCGGAAATTATGTCGATTTCGTTTCGATAACGATGCCATCGATGTTTTCGCCAAGATTGGGGGCCGAGTTTGTCTTCTACCCACCGATCTTTGTCCTGTTCGTCGATCTCGTTCATACCTTTGCTTTGCGGGTAGATTGATAGCGGTCCCTCTTGACAACTTTTTGGCCAGTGCATATAGTGTAAAGTTCGTATTAAATAAGGTTTTTATTTTTTAGTTAAGAATTTGAATGGCAAATCATAAATCAGCGGAAAAACGGGTTCGACAGAACGAAAAGCGGAACCTGATCAACAGAAGCAACCGAAGCAAGCTTCGCACTCAGATCAAGAGCCTGCGAAGTGCTTTGACGCATACGGACAAGGCTCAGAGCACCGAGCTGCTTAACCCGACGGTTTCTTTGATCGACAAGGCAGTCAACAAAGGGCTTATTCACAAGAATACCGCTGCCCGTCACAAATCGCGTTTGACCAAGCACGTCGCGAATTTGTCATAACGGCTTTCCACCTAGTACATCGTAGTTTTCTCCTTTATCTAGCGGATGCGGCCCAAGCGGTTTGCATCCGCCTTTTTTTGATTGCAAGTTAGTTTCAATTTGCTAATATTCAATTGAATTTTGATTGGAGAGCCGTTTGACCTCACCGAGAAACTACAAGTATTTCGACCTTCTGATGGCGGCGTTCGTCGCCGTGCTTTTGTGCTCGAATCTGATCGGCGTCCATAAAGTCTCATACGTGACGCTGCCGTTCTACGGTGAATACATCTATGGTGCGGGCGTCTTGTTCTTTCCGATTAGCTATCTTTTCGGCGATATTCTTACGGAAGTTTACGGCTACAAGCGTTCGCGACGCGTGATTTGGGCCGGTTTCGGAGCCTTGATCTTCGCTTCACTGATGGCCTATGTCGTCACAAATCTTCCAGTTGCGAAAACAATGTCTGCCGAGCAGCAGACGGCGGTTAACGTTATCTTCGGGCAAACACCCCGCATCGTGCTGGCTTCCTTGCTTGGGTTTTGGGCGGGAGAATTCGTTAATTCCTTCGTAATTGCAAAGATGAAGCTGCTCACAACCGGCCGCTTTCTCTGGATACGAACTATCGGTTCAACCGTTCTGGGCGAGATCGCCGACTCGCTCATCTTTTATCCTGTCGCATTCTTCGGCATCTGGTCGAACGAACAGCTCATCAGCGTAATGATCGGCAATTATTTCATAAAAGTTTTGTGGGAGGTGGTAGCAACTCCTTTTACATATGTGTTCGTCAATTGGCTTAAAAAAGCTGAGCACGAGGATTATTACGACCGCGACACGGACTTCAATCCTTTCTCACTCGAAACCTGATTCGAATCGAATGGCTGTTTCTCTCAACACACCGATCGCTAAACTGCACGAGCACGGGATCACCAATCTCTCGTCGGCGATGTCGCGAAAGCTTGCGGCCGCTGTCGCGATCCACACCGCAAAAAGCGATGTCAACGACGCTAATGTGGGAGACCTGCTTAACTACTTCCCCACACGATACGAAGACCGCTCAAACTTTATCGGGATAGACAAACTTTACCATGGCCTCGAAGCGTCGGTCGAAATTTACACGCGGGTTTCGGGCGGCTTCCGCGTAGGGAAAAACCGCGGGCCAAAGCAGCCGCAGCTTTATATTTACGAGATCAGCGGCAACGACCGCGAACGGACGCGAAAACCCGTGGTCGTTTTCTGGTTCATTTCAGGTAAGGCGTCGCAGTCGATAATCAGTTACTACAATCAGCGCTTCAAACGCGGTTCGCGATTCGTCGCTTACGGCAGATGGGAATGGGACGGACGTCGCAACACATTCGCCCTCAAATTAAACAAGCCGGACGAGCTCGAAATGCTCCCACCGCTTGATGAATCGGAACCGCTCTCCTTTTCCGAGGCAGCGACGACGAGCGAAAAGGTCTCCGACGAAACCGACTCCGAACTGCTCGAAGACGTAGATCACCCCGAATTCGCTATGGTCCACACCGGTCGCTGCGTTCCCGTCTACCGAAAGTTCGGCCCATTTCAAACAAAGCGTCTTCGCGAGATAATCTTTGCGGTTTTGCAAAATCTTGACCGCTCGTCCATAACCGAAAATCTTCCGGCTGACCTAATAAAGCGTCAAAAACTGATTCCGCGGCACCAGGCGATCGAAGAGATTCATTTTCCTCCGGAGAACGCCGCCATTTCCGATTACGAAAGATTTCAAAGCCCGGCTCAGGTTCGCCTAATCTTCGACGAATTTTTCTGGCTCTCATTCGCGTTGCAGTTGACCCGCGGCGAGCGAAAAAAGGAAGCGAAAGGCTCGATCATCGAAATTTCGTCAAGCGTCACTAAACGGATCGAATCGCTGCTGCCGTTCAAGCTAACCGGTGCCCAGGAGCGTGTCATTCAGCGAATCTTTGCCGACATGACTTCCGGCGAACCTATGAACCGCCTTATTCAGGGCGATGTCGGCAGCGGCAAAACGATAATTGCCTTCCTTGCGATGTTCGCCGCGATGGAGAACGGCTACCAGGCGGCATTGATGGCCCCAACCGAGATTCTCGCCGAGCAGCATGCCCGAAACGCCCGAGAGCTTTTTGACAACACGGCCTACCGCGTCTCGCTTCTCACCGGGAGCCTCAAAGCCGCCGAAAAACGCAAAGTCCTCGCTGATATCGAATCGGGCGAAACTCAGGCGATCATCGGCACGCACGCGATAATCCAGGACGGCGTCGCGTTCGACAAACTCGGTTTCGCCGTCATCGATGAGCAGCATCGCTTCGGCGTTCTTCAGCGTTCACAGCTCCGTGCGATGGGCTACAACCCGGATATTCTCGTGATGACCGCGACGCCGATTCCGCGTTCGCTCGCAATGACCGTCTATGGCGATCTAGATGTTTCTGTCGTTGATGAGTTGCCGCCGGGACGCACACCGGTAAAGACCGTTGTACTTGGTGAAGATCAGCGAGCAGGCGTCTACAAGGGCATCGAGCGTGAGATCGGCCTCGGCCGTCAGATTTATATCGTTTATCCGCTGATTGAAGAATCCGAAAAACTCGACCTAAAGGCGGCCACCATAATGTTCGAAGAGCTTCGCGATAAAGTCTTTCCAAAGCGACTCGTCGGCCTTCTCCACGGCAAAATGAAAAGTGCCGACAAGGACGAGATTATGCGGCAGTTCGTTTCGGGTGAATTGAACATTCTCGTCTCAACCACCGTCATCGAGGTCGGGGTCGATGTCCCGAACGCATCGCTGATGGTCATCGAACATGCCGAGCGGTTTGGACTTTCACAGCTTCATCAGCTTCGCGGACGTGTCGGACGCGGTGCCGAACAAAGCTTTTGCGTACTGCTTACCGGCGACAAGAAAACCGCCGTCGCTAAGGAACGCCTCGGCATTATGGAAGAAACGAACGACGGTTTTCGCATCGCGGAAAAAGACCTTGAGATCCGCGGTCAGGGCGAGATTTTCGGCACGCGTCAATCCGGAATTCAATCGTTCAAAATAGCCAACATTATCCGCGATCTTGAAATTCTCGAAGCCGCGAAAAATGAAGCCGAGTACTACCTGACCGAAAAACGCCTAACTCGCGAAACTTCCGTATTGATCGAAAGAGTTAAAAGCGACCCGCGATTTGGCCTCGCCGGGATCGGATAGAACGCAACTGCGGCTTCCTCTTGTTCCTTTTTATTCCTCTTCATCCGTGGCCGGATTTAAATCTTAACCGCAAACCAAGATGAAAAAGAACGAACAGGAAGAACAAAAAAAGCAGTCCACTTTTCCCTGGCCACAAAATCAATAGCTTCCTTGTCGCAAAATCCAGAGCTAGGCTAATCTTAGAGCATAGTTTCGAATGAATTATATGCGTATAATTGCCGGACACTATCGCGGACGAAGTTTGAAAAGCCCGGCGGACATCAAAACGCGGCCGACCTCGGACCGCCTGCGAGAGACCCTTTTTAACGTGCTTGCACCACGAATTGACGACACCTCTCGGTTCCTTGACCTTTGCGCAGGCACGGGTGCGATCGGCATTGAGGCAATATCTCGCGGAGCCGCCTTTACGACCTTTGTCGATAAATCCCGAAAGGCTTGCGCGCTTATCGAAGACAATCTCGACCACCTGGAAATTCCGGAAACGCAAACCGAAATAGTCTGTCTTGCCGCTGAGACATTTACCGGCAGAGAACGCCAAACAGGTTGGGACATTGTTTTCTTCGATCCACCCTACGATGTCGATTACTCGACCGTTCTTTTCGATTTCGGACTTGCTGAAAGCACATTATTGAATGAGAACGGCGTGCTTGTCGTCGAACACCATTCTAAAAAAATGGTGCCGGATGCCATCGGACTTATCCGCCGCTGGCGGTTATTAAAGCAGGGTGATTCGTCCCTTAGTTTCTACGAGCGAAATTGAATGAAGATTTTCGTATGGCTGCTGCTGTGTCTAATCTGGGGAACGACGTGGATCTTCATAAAGATCGGGCTTCAGGACCTTCCGCCGATAACATTCGCGACGGCGCGGTTCCTTCTGGCCGTCATCGTACTCGTGCCGATAATCGCAATCTGGAAACTTCCGCTTCCTCGCACATCGAGAGAATGGAAACTGATCGCCCTCACCGGTTTTCTCCAGTTTTCAATAAACTACAGCATGGTTTTCTGGAGCGAGCAGTACATCTCGTCAGGATTGGCCGCTGTCCTGCAGGCGACGATTACTGTTTTCGGGCTATTGCTGGCATGGATTTTTCTGCCATCAGAAAAGATCACGCAGTTGAAGGTTTTTGCCGTGTGTCTCGGAATCGTCGGCGTTGCGGTTATCTTTCTTGAACAGTTGAAGATCGATGATGGATGGGCGTTCGCCGGCTGCGTTGCAATTGTTGTCGGTGCCTACGCCGCAGCACAAGCTTCGATCCTGATCAAAGCAAAAGGAAGCTCGCTTCATCCCGCAAGTTTGGTTTTTGCCCAGATGCTCTGCGGGCTTCCACCGATTATAATTTACGCCCTGATCGCCGAGGGAAATCCCTTGTCGTTTCAATGGACGTGGCGTGCGATCCTCTGCGTTGCGTATCTAACGGTCGCCGGAACGATCGCGGCATTTTGGCTTTATTACTGGCTTTTGAGTAGAATCGAATCGACAAAGGCGATGATGATCTCGCTCGTCACGCCGCTGATCGCGGTCGTAATCGGTGCGATAGTGCTGGGCGAAACGCTGCCGCCGCAAACGCTCGCCGGGGGCTTGCTGATCCTGGTCAGCATAGGCCTGATCGTCTTTCGTCGAAGGTCAGTATCGCGACCGGTAGCGACCGGGGAAATTGAACCGCCGAGACGCGAAGACGCAGGGATAAAGCAAAATAGTTTTTAAGGAAATCTGATCCCGTGTATCCGCGTTTATCAGCGGCAAAAAATTTCTTCCTCTGCGTCTCAGCGTCTCTGCGGTCAAATAAAACTTATGTTCTTTAAATTTACAACCTCCGGCGAATCGCACGGCAAGGCTCTAGTCTCTATCGTCGAGGGCCTTCCATCTGGGCTTCCGATAAACGTTGACGCCATCAATCACGAGCTTTGGCGCCGTCAGCAAGGCTATGGCCGCGGCGGCCGGATGAAGATCGAGAGCGACACCATAGAGTTTCTCTCCGGCGTCCGTCACGGCAAGGCTCTCGGCTCGCCCATCGCCTTAAAGATCGAGAACCGCGACTTTGTCCATTGGCAGGAGGTTATGTCCGACACTGAGCTTGAAACGCAGCCGAAAAATCCGCGTCTCGTCAAACGCCCTCGTCCCGGCCACGCCGATCTTGCCGGCGGCCAGAAATTCCAGACACGCGACCTTCGCGATATTCTCGAACGTGCATCCGCCCGCGAAACGGCTTCGCGCGTCGCTTGCGGTGCATTGGCAAAACAGCTTCTCGCCGCATTCGGAATGGAGGTAAAAAGCCATGTCATTCAGCTAGGCAGCGTTTCCGTATCGCCCATGTCACGACCGTGGGAGGAGATAGCGGCAATTCCTGTCGATTCCCTGCTCAATTGTGCCGATAGTTCAGCCGAAAAGGAGATGATGGCACTGATCAATCAGGCAAAGGAAAACGGCGACACGCTCGGCGGTATCTTTGAGGTCGTCGCCAAAAACGTCGTCGTCGGTCTCGGCTCGCACACATCGTGGTATGAAAAGCTCGACGGCCGCATCGCACAAGCCTTCATGTCGATCCAGGCCGTAAAAGCCGTCGAGTTGGGAACCGGCGTCGAGAATGCCAGTAAGCCCGGCTCCGAAGTCCACGATGAAATCTACTTTGAGACGGGAGACAAGAGACAAGAGACAGGAGAACAAACGAATCTCCAGGCTCCCGGCTCTAGTCTCTCGTCTGGATTTGTTCGCAGGACGAATCGAGCCGGCGGCCTCGAAGGCGGCATCACGAACGGGGAAGAGCTTCGTGTCCGCGGCTACCTAAAACCGATCTCAACGCTCCGAAAACCTCTCCATTCCGTCGATATCGACACCAAAGCCGACGACCTCGCAGCCTTCGAACGCTCCGACATCACCGCCGTCCCCGCCGCCGGTGTCATCGGCGAAGCAATGCTGACGATCGTCCTGGCAAATTCCCTTCGCGAAAAGTTCGGCGGAGATTCTATTGACGAGATGCAAAGTAACTTCGAGTCTTACATGGTCTCACTTCGGGAATATTAGAGTTCACTCACCGGGAACCTTTTCCTGATTTGGGCATCCAATATATTGATCTGCCTCGATTTTTGTTTAGGAGAAAAATATTCGTGAATAAAACCTTAAAGCTCGCATTAGTGATCGCCTTGGTCAGCGTCGCCGGTTCAGCTCAGAAAATAGCTAGGCCTACGCTTACCCCGAAACCTGCAACCGAAACTCAAACGGAGCTAATCAAACAGGGCATCGCTCTACACGATGCCAAGAAATATGACGAAGCGGCCGCCAAGTACGAACAGGTGCTAACTGAAAACCCTGACTGCACTCTCGCGATCTACGAGTTGGCGATGACGTTTTATACAAAGGGCGACAGGGTTAGGGCGATGGAAACCGCCATCGAGGAGCCAAGTACGACTCAGAGCAGTTACCCCTGTTTTACGGAATCATGGCAAACGCGATTGACGACGTAGGCAAACCCGATGAGGCTATCAAAATATATCGAGACGCAATTAAGATGCTCGATGATAAAAGACACGACGGCCATTTATCGAGTCTGTATTACAACCTCGGCGTCACTTATGTCCGACAGAAAAAGTACAATGAAGCCGGCGTGGAGTTGAAGAAGGCCGTTGAGTACAACAACAAGTGCAAGCCCGCATTACCTTTTGGCGGTGGTTTACAATGGCACGAAGTACAAAGTTCCCGCCATGTTATCAGCCGCCCGCCTGATATCGTTAGAGATCAATTCTCAGCGAACGAAACAATCTTCGGCTATATTCGCCAGCAACCTGAAGTCTCCGAAGAAGGATGATAAAACTGGCAACATTAATATTTTCATGGATTTTGACGCGCCAAAAGACGAGGGCGACTTCGGAATGTATGACCTAATGCTCGGAACGCTGATGATCGCGGATGAAAAAGAAGATAAGGGTAAAACCGAGCATCAGCTCTTCGCCGAAGCCGTCGATACGTTTATCGCGCTTTTGAGTGAAGACAAGAAACTGAAATCTACATTTGTCGGAAAGAATTACGTGCCTTTCTTGTCTGAAATGAAAAAACAGGGACATACCACAGCCTTTGCTTATCTCGTCCATTATCAAGCAGGAAATCAGGAAGCCTTGAAGTGGCTCACCGAAAATGACACGAAGCTGAAGGCGTTTGTTAATTGGTCGAAGGCGTACGAATTGCCTAGATAGTATGCTTGAAAACTCCGATCGCGTACGATTCGCGACACCAACAATAGCCTTGTTCGCGTTTACATTCGTCGTACAGTTCGTAAGCGTTTTGTATTCTGCTCGTGAGGCAGCACTTCCGGCTCTTTTCGAGTTCCTTAATCAATTCGCTTCGATTGGGTTTATTTGTTGGTGGATCAGAGACGATAGCAGACGCGCCGGTGTGAGCTGGCCACTCGATCTCGGGATGTTCTTGTTTGCGGCGTGGCCAGTGATAGTTCCATATCATTTGTTTAAAACGCGTGGACTCAGAGGCTCTCTCGGAATCTTAGCATTCATAGGAATTCACTTAGCTGCATGGCTGGTCGCGGTAGCTGTTGCAATTATACTTTGGTTTTAAGCAGAAGTTATTGCGGGAGTACCGGCAAAAGAAGGTTTATAAGATTAACTACCTATATCTCTGCGATATTGCATTCCGTCCCACGAAATATCGTCAACCGCCTCGTAAGCTTTATCGAGAGCTTCCTGCAAATTATCTGCTGTCGCGGTCACGCCGAGTCCTCTTCCGCCCGATGTAACTAACTCGCCGTCTGTATTAATTGAGGTTCCGGCGTGAAAGATCGATGTATCTTCTCGGGTTTGCGCGTTTGCGAGTCCGTGGATCACGTCTCCGATTTGTGGTTTTTCCAGATAGCCTTTTGAAGCGAGGACAATGGTTGCGGAATTGCCTGGCTTCCATTTGATTTCAAGTTCGGCTAACGATGAGCCCTCCCTCCCGGTCGGGCTACTGACACGATTTTCGGAAAGCATCGCTTCGCAGATGTCAACGAAATCTGTTTCCAGGCGAACCAATATCGATTGCGTTTCGGGGTCGCCAAAGCGGACGTTGTATTCGAGAAGCATCGGTACGCTGACCTGCTCGTTAGCAAGGGCGTTACTAGCGACGTCGTGTGTTACGCCCTTACTTACGTGCGGGCTTCTGCATTCGGCCATCATGATTCCTAAAAACAGAATCCCGCGAAACGGAAACCCTTCGCCGACACAGCCGTGGAGAGTGGGCTTGATGATCGTCTCGATAACTGCATCAAGCTGCTCGTCGTTCAGCAGCGAATAATCCGTGAACGTTCCCATGCCGCCGGTGTTTGGGCCGGTATCGCCTTCGCCAATGCGTTTATAGTCGCGGGTCGGCGGCATCAGTGCGAAGTTCTCGCCATCCGCGAACATCAACAGCGAAACCTCTTTGCCAACGAGACATTCTTCGAGGATGATCTTCTCCGCCGCATCCGCACCGACGAGCGCAGCCATCTCGTTGATCGCGGCGATTGCCTCGGAACGGTTTGCCGCGACGACAACTCCTTTCCCGGCCGCGAGACCGTCAGCTTTGACAACAACTGGCGTGTTTTCATCGCCAAAATCACCGCTTTCAAGCTCAAGCACGGCAAAAGCCGGCGAATGTGCGGTGACATATTTCGCCGTCGGCACGCCGTGACGGGCCATGAAGTCTTTAGCGAAGGATTTGCTTGCTTCGAGCTGCGCAGCCTTTTTGTTCGGCCCGATGATCTTCAAGCCACGCGATTCGAACTCATCAACGATGCCAAGTGCAAGCGAAGTCTCGCCGCCGACGAATGTCAGATCAAGAGCGTTCTCCGATGCATACGTAACCAATCCCACAACATCGTCCGCCTTGATCGCAACACACTCCGCAATCTCGGCGATTCCCGCGTTGCCCGGAGCGGCAAAAAATCTTCGTTACGCGGCTGCTTCGTGCAAATGCCGCACAGATCGCATGTTCCCGCCCGCCTGAACCGATCACTAAAATATTCATAAGTTTTTATAAAACTGCCGGAATGTAATACAATTGAAAAACAGCACATGCTTGACACCTTAATTCAATAGTAATAAGTTCGACAATTAAAGCTATCCGAGTACGAGCGAACCCATATGCGTATTCTTGATACGTACAATTTACGATGAAAAGGTTCCAAAATCGATTTGTATTCTCCGGCTACGGTGATCTTATTGGTTTTGAAAGTTGCGGCTCATTAGTGATTTCAGAATTAAGCCAGCTATAAAACTGACAAGGAGGGCGCAAATGTCGGTGAACGAATTTATTAACGCTTCTGCCGGACCGGTGGATGACAGTGAGCTTGTCGATCGCCCGATATTGTGCGGTGACTGCGGCACGAATTTTATCTGGACCGTTGGTGAGCAGACTTTCTTTCGCGATAAGAATCTCCAAAACCCTCCAAAACGCTGCAAAGCGTGTAAGCAGGCCAAAAACGAACGGCTTGCGGCCATCGCGGCGGCACAGGCTTCAGGAGTACGTCAAAGAATCGAAGTTTCGGTAAATTGTGCCCGGTGCGGTGAAACGACGACGGTGCCATTTTATCCATCGCAAGGCAGACCGGTGTTTTGCCGGTCCTGTTACCTTGAACTCAACCCGTCGATCCTGAACGGCGGCACAATCCAGTAGACCTCCGCAATATTATCCGCCCACGTGAACGTTTGGCCTGTCTTCCGGATCGGACTTTGCCTGCCGCAGAATTTCTCTGGTAACGGGTGCTGTATCGCCCTCTCCAAATAGAATATATCTGGCAAGGTATATTAGCGGATTGCCCTCGCTCCAGCCAAAATATACGTGAGGTGTCTTTCCCGTTTTTTCCTGTAAATACAACAGAAACGCGGCGATCGCGTTTGGTACGGCCGGTGCTTCCGTGCGAAGCACGCGATAACCGTCAACATCATAACCTCTAATACGCAATTTACCCTTGAACTCGGACGCGTCTCCCGTTTCGATCTCATAAAAGACAATCGGATCAGTCGACGGTATGTGGTTATCAATCCTCTTTTCGTGTTCCTTGAATCGATACTCGGCCATATCACCCGTCTCACGGCGATTGGTGACGATCCTTATTTCACCCTCGGAGTTCAACTCATCGATAAAACTCTGTGCGGTCTCATCCAGTTCGATCTTGTCGATGCGAACTTCCGTGGATCGCATAACTCTCGATATAAATGATGAGGCGATGATCGCAAATATAAAGAACGATGCGATTTTTATCCCGTCTGGCCTTTCGAATATGTTTGTAAGAGTGGTGTATGCAAAAACAACGGCAATCGCGGAGAACGCCCATTTCCAGTTGCTTTTGCGGCGGAATGCCGACAGAGTTACAGCGACGGCAGCGGACGACATCAGGAACAGAACACCGGTTGCGTAAGCTCCGCCCTGAGCATCAACATCGGCTTCGAACCAGATGGTTACGGCAAAACATATCACGGTAAACACCAGAACCAACGGGCGCGTAGCTCGTGCCCAGTCAGGTGCCATGCCATAACGCGGCAGATACCGGGGAACGATATTCAACAGCCCGGCCATCGCCGATGCACCGGCAAACCAGAGGATCAGGATCGTACTCAGATCGTAAATCGTTCCAAACACGTCGCCGAGATATTTGTGCGCAATAAACGCCAATGCACGTCCGTTCGCCTTTCCGGGTTCCTTAACGATCTTCCCTTCGATCTCGGACTGCGTACATGGGCAAAACTCGGGTACATCGTGTTTCTGGTTGGCCAATCCGCAATCAACACGAGGGCAATAGTCAGAACGAGGGATAAGAATGCTCGTCACAAAACTGCTCAAGATCAGCATAAAGCTCATTATCAGAGCCGCCGACATAAGCAGTTTACGGGTATTGGTAATTCGATTCGGACTTTTAACAAGCGGCATGACCGCCACACCGGTTTCGAAACCGGAAAGACCTAGCGCAAGTTTTGGAAAGACTAGCAGCGAAAGACCGATAACCACAAAAATACCGCTATATCCGCCAGCAGTTTTCGTACTCCAAAGCGCTGTTTTCCAATCGTTGAATAGTTCTGGATGGGTTGCGGCTTCATAAATTCCGACGCCGATCGTTACCAGGTTCAGCAGCAGATAAACCGCGACAAGAACCACAGCGATGCCGATAGCTTCTCCAAACCCCCTCAAAAACACGGCTCCGAGAAAAGCAACCAAGACGAGTGTGACAATCACGGGATGCTCAAGAAAAGGCAGCGTTTCTTTAACAAATGGATTTTCAAGTACGTGGGCCGTTGCGTCTGCCGCCGACAATGTGATGGTGATAACAAAATCCGTGGCCACAAACCCAAGTAGGACCAGCACAAAAAGCTTACCCTTCCATCGAGACAAGAGAGCTTCGAGCATTGCGATCGAACCTTCGCCGTGCGGACTCTCTTTTGCTACGCGGCTGTAAATTGGAAGGGCGCCAAATAGCGTTAGAAGAACGAGAATAAATGTAGCTATGGGAGAGAGAACTCCGGCCGCAAGAAATGCGATACCGGGCTGATAACCGAGGGTGGAAAAATAATCGACGCCGGTCAGGCACATCACCTTCCACCAGGAGTGCGTGTGATGTTTCCCTTCCGGTTCGTGCGGCCCTTCAACCTCCGCAACACCCTGGTACAACCACTTTGAGAACCAACCCCGTTCTTTGTTGGGCATATTTAAAATAAAGCGGGCCACATTCGCAAGTCATCACGTCCGTGGCCAGTATAATCTACCGGTTTCAAATGCCTTGTCTTCCAATAAGTCTACGAGGTTAGCTGCCGGGCTTGAACATGGAAGTGTTCCGCAAATGCTTCGCCCCGAAATTGGTTCCCCCGCGTCGTTAACCGTAACGACTTAGACAACTATATTGTCAAAACCCAAAATATACCTGCGACCCGCGACAATATCAAGCGACAAACCTCTGATTTGGTTCCTCAAAATACTACTTCAGAAATTAAGTGATCTAAACGCAGGCACAATAATGGGCGACGTCTCCCACTCCGTCGCCCGATTTGGTCACAAGTCCTCACCCCTCGTGACCGGATGTTCACCGGGGAGGTGAACAATCCGATTATGCATATTACTATTCAATTTGCAAACTACTTTTTGGACGTGGCTACTCGCCGGCTAGAACAAATGTACTAAACGGATTTGAGAACGTGCGAATGGCAATGCCGCCAACTATCGCTCCTCTTCCGCCACCAGGCGAGTCAACGAAAACGCTGTACTCACCAACCGGTGTTTTCGCGTCTGCATTCATCTCGAAACTAATCACCGAAAAATCGCCACCGAAATCGTGCGTCGTCACTGAGTTAGCGACAATCGTCAGGTGTGGAGTGCTGAAGAAAATCGAAGTCGTCTTTGCGGATAAATTTTTACCGCCGAGATAAATGGTGTACGTTTTTCCAGCGTTTACCGGAATAACCGAACCGGAGATTTGACCATTGAATCCGACATATTTTACGTCAATGTCGTCGGGTGCCGAGTTTAACCGTTTTGTCAAAGCCGAGGTTTCGCCTGCTTCAACCGTCACATTCCCGATCTCCTGTGCGGGCAGCGAGTTTTTTGTACGTGATTTGCGCTGCGAGAACAGAGTGTAGGAACCAGGTTCGAGACCATCAACTTGAAGCGATCCATCTGTGCCAGTAGTAGTCTGAGCAAAAATCTTGCCGGTTTCAGCGTTCTCAACCCACACATCGATCGCGGACGCAGGCCGTCCGTCCGGCGTCTGAAGCTTTCCTGAAATGGAACCGCAGCATTCAGGGTTGAATTCCGTAGGGCCATACTTCGCACGAATAGCCGTGCGGTCAAGTTCGGCCAACGTCCGCAGACTAAAGCCATGAAGGCCAAACACGCCGTTTTTTGCAAAGCTCTCGTGCATAGAAGAGCCGCGCATTGGCGAATGGGCCAGTCCGAGCAAGTGGCCAATCTCGTGCGTTAATGTTGATTGCAGGTCGAACGTGCCGAATGTGCCGTCGGTCGAAAATTGCTGGTATGGGTTAAGGACGATATCAGCCTCGGTTATCCGTCCGCGGCCATCGAAAAAGACTCTTGTCGTTGCGGCGACATCTTCCGGGTTTTTTGCAAAAAGAACTGCGTTTTCCGCACTTGGGGCAATAGTGATCAGGCTGATGCCGTCTCCAGCGATGCCTTGCGGGCTCACATTCTGTTTATCCGTGTAGGTTTCCTTGAATTCGATACCGGCGGCTTCTTCCCAGGTACGAAGACTTCGCCTGACTGCTCCAAGTAGGTCGCTGCCGTATTTTATATTCGAAGATTGCCTCAGTAACGAGGCCGAGAAAGCGATCGGGATAGACTTTGTTCGCCATTTGAAGGTTGGATCGGGACGTTCCGGGACACCAGCAATTGCGTCGCCAAAGGCTGCAAAAGCCTGAGAGGCTATCAATCCGAAAACCAGTCCAATCCTTAAAAAATACAACATCTATGTAAAGCTATTCTACTCTCGGGAAAACCCGCCTGAACTATCTGATCCGACATTCTCCAAATCCGCAAATGCAACGATCAGAAGCAATACTACAATGGAAAGCGTAGCAAGTACGTATAGAACCGCGATCTGCTCAAAGGCAATAAGTGTGGTGATGATTATGCCAACCACCGCGAGCCAGAATATGGCAATCATCCGACGGCTAAATTTCTTTTGTTGATTCTTCATTTTAGTTCAAAGAGGAAGTATACGATTAAAACACTCTCTATTGAAGCAAAGTTCCGGATTTTTAACAAGAATTTAGTGTTTTAAGTAACATTTGGTCCGTGAATACGCATACGATGCACGTTGTCACCCAACAGGTTGTTCAATCGATAATTCGGAGCGGCAATTTTGCCAGCCTGTCATTTGCGGCTGATCTTGATTCGGAAACCGGTGATAATCTTCTCGGACCTCGGCCCTTTTGCTCCACTTCCACTACGTCATATGGATGAAGTAATGGATCCTCCGCCTCTTTGGCCAAAATCTTTTTCAAGTCTGCATCGATCACTTTGCTTTCCTTTCCATTGCGCCGGAAGATCCGAATTTTGCCCTCTAAGCCTTCTTTAGAGATTCCGCCGGCACTAGCTATCGCCCGCGACAGCGTCGTTTCAACGCGTAACGATATCTGTTTCGGGGCGTTCACGCCGCCGATGAGGAAAACCGGGGCTGCTTCGACAACTGTAACGATATCGCCGCTAAATATCGGCGGGTTTGCGGTTTCCGATCCGGCAAGCAGATCCGCAATCTTCACGGTTATGTTTTGGGACACTTTTTCGAGGGGAACGCCCGATGTTTTCTGTTCGCAGTTTTGGCTTTGCGGCCGGAAAATGCTGATCTCGCCGCTCGATCTGTCGGTGATGCCGCCGGACAGGATGAGCAGTTCATTTAACTTTACGCGGCGGCGAATCTGGAAACGTTGTGGAAATTTAACTGCTCCATCGAGGAAGGAAACGGCACGATTCGAGCGGTCAAGAATTTTTACGACAACGACCGGATTCCGCAGATTAACACGGTATTCCTTCGAAATTGCGTCGGCAATTTCGCTCTCGCTCCTGCAAAGCCCATAAATCTGTTTCTCGATCCTGTCCAGGCCGTCCAGAAATCCTTCGGGATTCAATCGGCCACGCCAGTCGTATTCGAAACTTCCGACAACATCCACGTCGATCAAGTCGCCAAAATGAACTAAATTTGCATTTGTTTGGGATTGAACGTAAATCGAGCAAGCAAAAAATATCGCAGTCAGGACCAACAACCTCAGCCAAAGGTCTTTAACTTCAATGCGTTGGGGCCGCCGTGCAATCATTGTGTGCCGGGCTTCAGTCAATCGGTTCGGTTCCAACCTGCTTTCGGGGTTTACGGCGATGTTTAGGTTTCGATGAGACCAAAAAGGCGAATCCTTTGAATTCGAGATTACAACTGTCACAGAGAAGATTGTACCGGAAGACGATCTTTGACCAGATCGGCGTCGGACGATAGCCACGACGGATTCGCGTACTCCGACATTTGGGACATTTCTGCGATATCATTTCTTAAACTTCCGACGATGTCCGACTATACGATGCATTGGCCAAATTGTCTTAGCTTCGTTTCTGCAACTCCTTGATTCTGCTGATCTCCAGATCGATCTTTTCGGCGGCTATCTCGCGCTCCGGGTTTGGAATATCGAAACGTCGAAGATCGAATAGCGCATCCTGATAAAGGCTGATCGCACGTTTGTGATTGCCTTTGAAAAAGGCCCGCTCAGCTTTTTCTATCGTATTCGAGACCCGAATCGACGTAAGAAAATCCTGCAAAACTTCCTGCGAATCGACCAAACTGGACTCGTGAGGATAAGATCGGAGTGCGTGATCGACTACTCCAAGTGCTTTTTGGGCAGTGTCGAGTTTTTCGTTGATCTTATCACGCGACTTTGCCTCCTGTGTAAGGGCACGAGCTTCGATCTCAGCCC
Source organism: Blastocatellia bacterium (assembly GCA_963765045.1). Taxonomy (GTDB): domain Bacteria; phylum Acidobacteriota; class Blastocatellia; order Pyrinomonadales; family Pyrinomonadaceae; genus OLB17. Next base: position 178,010 of record CAVXVF010000017.1, read on the forward strand.
ACTGAAGCATGTGATATCTATGTCTATCGCTCGCCAATCCGCTGCCTTTGCGTATCGCCGGTATACGCGGCGAGCCGATCCGAGCTGTTGCAAGTTCATTTGCCGCAACACTTAAATAATCCTCGCACAGGTCTACAACCTCTTTGTGCGCTTCTGAAAACTTACCGAGTACCTTCGCCGCTTCGGATTTCTTTCGTATCTCACGCAGAATGATCTCGTTTCGTTCGAGCGTCAGCTTTGTCGGCTCACGCAGATCGTACCTCCGCTTTGCGATCTGCCGAACGCTGTTGTCGAGCCGTTTGGCGGACAAAAATCGGTCGCGAGCGTTGCGCAATATCACTTCCCGAACAAAAACGGCGACAACTACTAATAGAACCGATGCAATTCCTCCAATTATCCACGGAAGATCATCGATACCGTCATGCAAGATTCCCAGAATGACGAAGAAGAGAGACGCGGATACCGCAGCCGTAAATAAGTAATAGTTTGATGCCGGAACCCAAAACGGGGGCCGAGATTTGCTTAGTCCATTACGGAATTGGTGCATTGTGCCAGAGTTATTTGTCCTTTGAAACATTGATGAACACGCTCAAGCGAGTTGGGAAATTGCACTCCAAACGCACTTCATAGTGAATATTTTGCCGAAATTTGTCAAACTTTATGTGTATAAAGATAATTGGTGGTTTGGCAGCAGCTATTAAATCGTCTGCTATAATTTATCACGGTGAATAACCCGAAACGCAAAAAAGACGATCGCAAGATCTTCAATTCCATACGGAAGCCGACGGCTCCGCCTTCGCGAACTTTTGGCGAAGAAAAACCGGACGAGTTAGCTCATCCATCGCGAAGAAAAGCAAAGCATAAAAAGAAATCGGACCCAAAAAACTTAGATGGCGATCTTTAATAAGAAAAAGCAAAAAGATACTTCCGCGGATCCAAATGTTTGGGCGAGGCCGGAAATGGCAGTTACGTTCAAAGCAGAAATTATGCCCGGACGGACACGAGAGGAAAGAACTTTTCGCATCAAGAGCGTCCGCTCAAACGGCCGCGTGATTTTACACGATTTTACCGGCGAGCATAGAAAAGGTGCTTTCGAGCCTCTCAATTTTCTTCGCGATACGGTCAAATAAGCTCACCACTCATAAACCTTTCCAACTTCTAGAATACTCAGATTCTTAATGTCCAGGGCCGCGATCTGCCTAATAGTCTCGTCGCGGTAAGCGGGCTTAACATTAACCACGAATATATCGCAATCGCTTCGCTCCAGTTTGGCAAGTTCTTTTTCCAGACCGGCGGGAGTAAGGTGATGAGATAGAACCGCCAGCTCGTCCAATTCATTTGGAAACGCACATTCTATTAACACGGCAGCCAAACCCTCTGTCTCATTCACAGTTGTCCAGAACCCATCGGTAGCGGCTGTGTCGCCTGTAAGCGCAATCGTAGTTGAGCCGTTTGCAATGATGAATCCAGAGCTCGGCACTTTGTGATTTACGCCGACGGGCAAAACCGAAAGGTGAGCGACGTTGAAGTTTGAGCCCGTTTTTAAGGTGCGGTATTCCTGTACAGGGCTGTGTTGATTGGACAACTCGGAAAAGCGCGGGTAAATGCTCCAGTTAAAAATGTCTCGCTCAAGAACCTCGATAACCTCTGCCGTGGCATGGATTCGAATCGGTTCGGTGAGCGTGGCGAACAAATCGTCAATAAATAACGGCAGTCCGGCTATGTGATCGAGGTGTGCGTGGCTTATTACTATGTCGCGGATGCTTTTTTTCTGAAGCGCGTTGCTGGCCATTGCGAGACTACCGGCGTCAAACGCAACTGAATCGTCCACCACGAAACACGTAAGATGCTGCCCTGGTGAGGCAGTACCGTTTTCGTTAAATGTGCTTGGCAATAACTGGAGTTTCACCGTTTTATCTTCCTGAATGGAAAGCTATCTCGCGCATGTCTGTCCGCGTCCACCGTCAATCGCATAAGTTGCCCCGGTGACCCAGCTGGCCTTATCCGACGCTAGAAACATTATCAATTCCGCGACTTCCTCCGGCGTACCAGCTCGGCCCAGCGGATGTGTATTTTTTGCGTTATCGACAAATTTCACATAATTGTCATCAGTCATACCGCCCCGCTTATGCAGATTTGTGATCACAACACCTGGATTCACTGCGTTTACGCGGACTCCTTTCGGCGCCAACTCAAGCGCTGTACATCTGGTAAGCTGATCCGTGGCCGCTTTCGATACACAATATGCCAAAACGTTCGGAAACGCCCGCATTCCGGTAACACTGGACACGTTAACAATATTTCCTTTCGACTCGACGAGAAAAGGAACACATTTTTGCATCAAATAAAACATAGATCGCAAATTAACATTCATCATCTTGTCCCAATCGTCTAAAGTCGTGTCCTCGATCGAGCCGTTCTTGATGATGCCTGCCGAGTTTACAAGTACGTCGATCTTGCCAAAATGCTCAATGGTTTCGATCATTAGGCGATCAACCTGCGACACCTCCGTAATATCGACCAAATGGGTTCTTACGGTTCCATCGGCCTGCCGAGCATCGTCGCGCAAACTGCCAAGTTCGCTTTGAATTCTGCCCACGGCGACAACATGCGCTCCATTTTTTGCAAACAGCAAAGCCGTCGCGCGACCGATCCCGCTGCTTGCACCTGTAACTACGGCAACCTTTTCTTTCATCCGTTAAAATCGTCCTAAATTCTTTTGGGTTAGAATAACAGCGAAAACAAATTTCTGCCAAACATCAGCGTGGAAAACGAGAAAAGGCAGCCGTGAAAAGCTGCCTCAATTATATCGATTTGGTATTAATGCGAGATCCAATTAAATTAGGATCGAAACTTATGATTCGCTTGGTTGTGCCTTTGCGGCAAGAAGTGTCTCAAAAGCTGCTTTGGTCTCATCGCGTTTGCGTGCCTGAAAGTCGTTAACCCAGTTTGTCACCGTTGAAACGGCATCACGCGCAGCCTGACGCTTCGTCTTATGTTCGGCCTTGACCGGTTTTTCCGCTACGGCGGCAGCGTTTCGTTTGATAATCTTAATTTTGCCTGTCATTATTGCACTCCTCCTTGATCTGTTCAGTTACAGATTACTTTTGGGGGATAATTTTCACCCATATATACTGTTAGCAATCTCCGTGCCTAAACTTTGACGTGTGACTAATATGCTTTTTGCATAAATATTTACAGCAAATTTTCGTATTGGATTGCCTGCGGTATTGAACACATTAAAATTCGTTCATATATAAATACGCTCATATTGCCCGATTGTTCCTTAAATATTGTCAAAATGATCGCAAGTGCCGTTAAATGATGCCTGCGGCAATTCGTGTAGATTCTCTTGACACAAGCACCGTTTCGTTGCAACTTATCAATACACACTCCACTATTGAGTTTTTGCGAAAAAAACAGAGGAAATAATGACAAAACAAATTTTTGGTGTCACTGCGGTGATGTTCCTTTTGGTTTGTTCGATTTTAGGACAGGAACGATCAACGGCCTTTATTAATGCAAGGATCATCCCGATCAGCGGTCAACCGATCGAACAAGGCGTTTTGCTGGTTAAAAACGGAAAGATCGTTGCTGTCGCGGACGCCCGGACCATAAAACTGTCGGCTGATGTCCAACTCGTCGATTTGGCTGGAAAAGTCATCATGCCGGGGTTAGTCGATACGCATAGCCACGTCGGAAGTGGTTCGGGCGCCGATGCCTCAGGGCCGATCCAGCCGGACGTGCGTCTACTCGATGGAATAAATGCGAGAGCGGCGAGTCTGCAGCGAGCACAAGCCGGGGGAATAACAACAGTGAATGTGATGCCGGGTTCCGGACATCTGGACAGCGGGCAAACCTTGTACTTAAAACTTCGTGATAATGCAGTTAAGATCGACGATCTGCTCATCTTCGACACAAACGGCAAATACGCCGGCGGGATCAAATTTGCAAACGGCACGAACTCAATCCGTGCAGGCGGCGGAACATTTCCCGGCACACGCGCTAAATCGGCTGCGTTGGTTCGCGATCAATTCATTAAAGCCCGGGAATACCGCGACAAGATCACAAAGGCCGGAAGCGATGCGTCGAAACTTCCCGCCCGCGACCTTGGGATGGAAGCCCTTATCGAGGTCTTGGACGGTAAGCGCGTCGTTCATTTTCACACGCATCGCCATGACGATATATTGACCGCTTTGCGTCTCCAGAAGGAGTTTGGATTCAAGGCCGTTCTTCAACATGTATCCGAAGCATGGAAGGTGGCCGATGAGATCGCAAAAGCCAAGATTCCGGCCTCGATTATCATGATCGACTCACCGGGCGGAAAGCTCGAAACCACGGACATCAAGTTTGAGAATGGCGCCGCTTTGGAAAAAGCGGGAGCGTTAGTCGGCTTCCACACGGATGACGGAATAACGGATTCGCGGTGGTTTTTGCGATCAGCCGGACTTGCCGTCCGAGCGGGCATGTCGCGGGAAAAAGCACTGTATGCGATGACAATGGCGAATGCCATCATGCTCAATTTGGAGTCTCGTGTAGGTTCGCTTGAAGTCGGTAAGGATGCGGATTTTGTTGTGCTTTCGGGCGATCCGCTCAGCGTTTACTCTCACGTTCTTCAGACCTGGGTCGAAGGTAAAAAGGTATTTGACCGTTCCGACCCGAAAGACTATTTGATCGCCGTCGGCGGCCACGGTGCCGGATCGGACGGTGATATGCACATCGATTGCTTTGACGGAGATATAGGAGGCCAACAATAATGCGGATTGCAGAATGCGGATTGCGGATTTCTTTTTGTCTACTACTCGTCACTTGCTGCCTACTGCATACCGTTTACGGCCAACTGGCCGTAAAGGGCGAGACGGTATGGACGATGGCTGGTGAACCGATCTCAAACGGCGTCGTGCTAGTAAATAATGGCAAGATCGAAGCTGTCGGACCGGCGGCCAGCGTTAATATTCCGTCGAACTATCGGGTGATATCGGCGAAGGTAGTTACACCCGGTTTGATCGACGCTCACACGGTTATCGGTCTCAATGGCTATCTTAATCAGCCGCACGATCAGATGGCGCTTGAAGGCAGCAACTCTATCCAGCCTGAGCTTCGGGCAACTGACGCTTATAACGCCGAAGAAAAATTGATCGAATGGGTGCGCAGCTTTGGGGTAACGACAATTCACACCGGCCACCAGCCGTCGGCACTGATCTCCGGGCAAACGATGATCGCGAAAACAATCGGGAAAAATGTTGACGAAGCGACGATAGTACCAACCGCCATGATCGCTGTCACGCTGGGCCAAAGCGGGATCGCCGGTGCCGGAAAATCTCCGGGCACAAGGGCAAAGCAGATCGCAATGCTGCGAGCTGAATTGATCAAAGCATTGGAAAATTCAAAGAAAACCGATGCACCAAAAGATCTGAAGTCCGAAATAATGGTGAAGGTGATTAAACGCGAAATCCCACTGCTCATTACCGCAAACAAGGCTCAGGACATCATGTCCGCGCTGCGACTTGCAAAAGAATTCAACATTCGCATCGTGCTGGACGGCGTTTCGGAAGCACACATGCTTCTCAATGAAATCAAGGCTTCCGGCTTCCCTGTAATCGTTCATGCGACAATGGCCCGTGCCGGCGGCGATACCGAAAGTCTCTCGCTGACCACAGCGTCGAAACTCAAGGCAGTGGGTATTCCCGTCGCACTCCAAAGCGGTTATGAAGGCTATGTTCCAAAAACCCGTGTCGTGCTTTTCGAAGCGGCGATGGCCGCCGCAAATGGTTTAAGCCGAAACGATGCGCTCGCCCTGATCACTATCGACGCCGCGAAAATTCTAGGCATCGACAAACAGACCGGTTCTCTCGAAAAAGGCAAAGATGCTGACATCGCAATGTACGACGGCGACCCGTTCGAATTCACATCGCACTGCACGGGCACCATAATCAACGGAACCGTCGTCAGCGAAATCGTCAGGTAAAAAAATATGCTTGCAAGTGTTTTTCTTCCGTTCCTTTTGTTATTTCAAACGCCTGGCACGACGCCGCGTCCGGTCGAGACACCAAAACCGGCGGAAACATCTCAACAGAAAGAAGATTCGCCGGTGGTAACGAAGCATTCGATCCGCGTTGGTCCACGGACGCTCAGTTATACCGTAACGACAGGCTTTATGCCGATAAAGAATGCCCTGTCCGGCGACACCGAGGCACGCATTTTCTTCATGGCATACACGATGGACAACCCGCCCGCTGGCAGGCCGCTGATGTTCTCATTCAACGGCGGGCCGGGCTCGGCGTCAGTGTGGCTGCATCTCGGAGCGTTGGGGCCAAAGCGTGTGAAGATGCTTGACGACGGCTTGATGCCGCCACCACCGTATGAACTTGTCGACAACGATCAGACGTGGCTGACGGAAACCGATTTGGTCTTTATCGATCCGGTCGGCACCGGTTATTCGCGTGCGGCAAAGCCCGAGCTGGCAAGCAAATTCTTTGGCGTCAACGGCGATATAGAATCAGTCGGCGAGTTTATCCGCATGTACCTCGGCCGCAATGAACGCTGGTCGTCGCCGTTATTTCTCGTCGGTGAAAGCTACGGGACAACACGTGCCGCCGGGCTTTCAAATCATTTATTCGAACGAGGGATCGGACTTAACGGCATATTACTCGTCTCGACGGTGCTGAATTTTCAGACGATCAGATTTGCCGATAACAACGACATGCCGCTCGTGTTAATACTGCCTTCGTACACGGCGACGGCGTGGTATCACAAACGCCTTTCGCCCGCGATGCAAAGCAAATCGGTTGAGCAGGTCGCGCAAGAGGCTCGCAGTTTTGCGGCAAACGAGTACATGCCTGCGATGCTGCGGATAGACAATCTTACAAGTGCAGAACGCGCGACTCTCGCCGAAAAATTCAGTTCTATGACCGGACTAAGCCGCGATTTCGTCGAGCGGAATAATTTTCGTGTCGAGCTGGGTGAATTTAACAAGGAATTGCTAAGGAGCGACCGCCGCTCAACTGGCCGTTTGGACAGCCGATTCAAAGGCATCGACCGTGACGCCGCAAGCACAGGGCCAGATATGGACCCGAGCATGTCCGCTATCAGAGCGCCATACACGGCTGCTTTTAACAGCTATGTACGAGGCAGCTTGGGTTTCAAGTCGGACACGGAATACTACATTCTCGGCGGCGGGATTTCGTCGCCGTGGAATTGGAACGTCAACAACAGCTATGCGGACACGAGCATTCCGCTGAAAGACGCGATGGCGAAAAACCCGTATATGAAAGTGTTCCTCGCCCAGGGTTACTATGACATGGCGACGCCTTTTTACGCCGCCGAATACACCGTCTCTGCAATGAATCTCGACCCAACGCTCCGGAAGAATATTTCGTTCTCATACTACGAAGCCGGGCACATGATGTATATCGAGAAGAATTCGCTGAAGAAATTGAAGGACGACGCAACGAGCTTTATTCAACGGTCGTTGAAGAATTGAGAACCTTAAACGCGGAAATCACAATCGACAATGAGTGATGATTTACTTAATAGTAGAACTCGACCGAGCTTTTTAATTTTCTTGACAAGCCGGAATCTAAAACTGTAGACTTTTCGTAATTTCCGTTCCCGATAACTTTTACAATTTGATTTTACAATAGGAGAATCCCATGCCTCTGATGTCGAATTTTAGACCGGAAAGCCGTCGAAGGCTTTTGTATGGTTGCTGTATATCTTTGTTTGCGGTTCTTGTCGGTCTTGGTTCTTTTGCTCAAATCGGTCGGCTGCCACTGGCGAGAGTTGTCACCGAGGCGAAAGAAAACCCAATGTTGTCACGGTCTGAAGCCGCATTGCCTCCACCGGCTGGACCGGTGAATTTCGACTTCGACGGTGATGGAATGACCGATATCGGCCGGTGGCATCCGGCGACAAAGGAATTCAAGATAAAAAAGAGCACAGACGGATCGTTTGTGACAGAGGTAATTGGTTCTTCTTCCTCGGCAAAAGCCGCTCCAGGCGATTATGATGACGATGGAACGACCGATGCGGCGGTTTTCAATGCAGGAACATGGACAATCGAAGGTTTTGCAGATCCTGTCACCTTCGGACAGGCTGGCGACATCCCAATGGCGGCGGACTATGACGGCGATGGAGCAACAGATTTTTCCATAATCAGACCTTCGACCAATACATGGTGGGTTCGCCAAAGCACAAACAGCGCAGTAATACCGTATAGTGCTGGCGGCACGGGCGATATACCCGTTCCGGTAAACGCGCACGTGGGCGAAGGACTTCAACGCCGAGAATGAGGTTGTGATAAACAATTCTTTGACAACCGGCCAAAGCTATTCGCTGCCTGGCAGCATAACGGGAACCGCAACAAAGATTGACGTGTGGATAACCGGCCATCCGAACAATCTGCTTTCAAGAACCTTTGTTGCCGAATCGGGCTGGCGCGAGGGCCTGCCGGTCGCAACTGAGGATTGGACGTCAAGTACGAGCGGTTGGACAAAGGAACGCTGGACCTGGACCAACTACACTCAAGACGATGTTGCACTGGCCTATCCTCTCAACCCGCGCGGCATCGAGTCCCGTGTCGGCGATTCGACAAACATAAAAAAGACCGCTGTCGACTATTATCTGTATCCGAACACGACGATCGCCAAATATGGCCGTGCCAGTGAAATGCGAGTTTATGATACTGACTTGACGACGATTTTGAAGAAGGTCAAGACTGAATACGAGGATGGAACAGCTTACACTTCTCGTCGGCTATTAGGTTTGCCGGTAAAAACAGAGTTGTATGGTCGCGAAACTTCGGGGCTGAATCTGATGTCGAAGATGACGTATGTCTATGACGAGGGCAACTTCGGCGATTCGTCACTCAGCCAGAATATTTCTCCTATCCAACACGACTCAAGTTTTGGAACTTCCTTTATAACGGGTCGTGGAAATCTGACTTCGACTAAGCGATGGGACGTTGTGAATTCCACTAATGAAGCACTTGCTGTAACTTCAAGTATAAAGTACAACACGGCCGGTTCTCCCGTGGCCCAGATCACGCCGTGGGACGGGACGAATACGCGAACCGTAAAGATCGAATACACGGACAATTTTAATTCTACGCCAAGCGTAGCGACCTACGCCTATCCGACTACCCTTACCGATCCGGCGGGTTTTTCGTCAACGGTCAAATATCGCTACGACATCGGAACAAATATTTGGGCACAATCGCCTGACATCAATTCAACGACATCCGGCAAGGAAACCGAAAGATTGTACGACACTTATGGACGACTTTCAAAAAATACAGTAGTCAATAACGGTGCCTACACGCGTTACGAATATCCGACAAGCGGGATTCATTCGAAGGTTTATTCAACCATCATCGACGGCGGTACAGTCGGCGCAGACGCGGGCGACGAGGTTCTGAGCGAGAGTTGGACTGACGGAGCCGGACGGGTTCTCAAGTCTAGAGTTCCTCACACGTTTTCTGGCGGGACGACGGCAACGTGGGCGGGCACTAAGATAGAGTACGACATCATCGGCCGGCCAACGGCTCAGTCTGTTCCGACCGAGGTCAATTCCAGCTGGACTCCGGCAGGTGATGACGCAGGTCACGACTTCCTATGGACACGTCAGAAATACGACTGGAAGGGACGCGTGGTAAGGAAGATAAACACAGACGGAACCGATTCATCGACGCTCAACGACTCGGATGTGCTGATTTCGTATGAAGGCTGCGGCTGTGCCGGCGGACAGATCACGACTGTCGAAAGCGAAAAAGTACCTGTACCGGGCCAGTCGTATTCCGCTCGTAGAATACAGAAAGTTTATGAGGACATTCAGGGCAGGACATTCAAATCCGAAGCTCTGAACTGGGACGGAACAAATGTCTACACGTCAACCGAACAAAAATTTAATGGCCGGGATCAGGTCATCGAGTCGATACATTACGCAGGGCCGGTCACAAGCACGACGCATCAGAGCACCATTGCAACTTACGACGGTCATGGGCGGTTAAAGACGCAGCATGTGCCGCAGCAGTCAGCTAATACCAACACCATTTTCGATTACTACGCGGATGACCGGCTTCACGTCAAGACGGATGCCCGCGGAGCGACCAGCACGATGACCTATGACAATCGTGGACTGCTCACCGGTGTGGAAAATGAGTGGCCAGGAGCTCCCGCTCAATCAAACAGAAAAAACTTTGCTCTTGCTGAAAATGGCTCGACGGCGACGGCTTCCTCGCAGCACAGCGACAACTTTTCAGTATGGGGAGCCGTAAATGGAGATCGCAAAGGAAATAATTGGGCAAGTAACGGTGGTTGGAACGACGGTTCGCAATACAACTACCCGGATTGGCTGCAAGTACAGTTCAGCCGGAGCAAAACCATCGATGAGATAAGTGTTTTTACTGTCCAGGACAACATCGCGACAGCAGGCGAGCCGACCGAAAGCACTACATTTACTCAGGGAGGCCTTACCGATTATTCCGTTGAATATTGGGACGGAACAAATTGGACTGCCGTAACTGGCGGGTCGGTTTCGGGAAACAATAAGGTATGGCGCAAGTTTCAATTTTCTCCGGTAACGACGACAAAGATCAGGGTATTTGTCACCGGCTCTCTTGTGGGTTACAGCCGGATCATAGAGGTCGAAGCCTGGGGACCAGACACGCCGCCGCCGGTAAACACCGAGGTGGAGTACACTTACGATAATATCGGCAACAGGATATCGATGACAGATTCGTCGGGTTCTACGGAATACGTTTACAACTCATTGTCTCAACTAACTGCGGAAACTCGTGCTTTCAACGACACGCTGTCCGCAGCTCCATTGTCCAATAACCGCTTTAAGCTGGAATATACTTACGATCTATCCGGTGCTTTGAAATCGCTAAAAGACCCGTTCGGAGAGGAAATAAATTACGGCTACGACAAAACCGGAAGGCTCGATGAGGTGACCGGAAGCACGTATGGCGGGGTGACCGACTATGCCGACAATGCGCATTATCGGGCGTGGGGCGGTTTGAGTGGGTTGTCTTACGGAAACGGCGTTACGATGAGTTCGACTTTTAATAACCGGTTGCTGCCAGATCATTACGAGCTGAAAAAGGGCACGACGGATGTAATGAAGAAGAACTATCAGTACAACCCGGACGGCAAGTTAAAATATCTGCAAGACCAGCTTAACGACAAATTCGACCGGCTGAACATCTACGATCAGCTCGGCCGCATCAAAGAAGGCAAGACCGGGCTTGAGGCACGAGGAGGAAGCGTGACGACAAATCAGAGCACCGATCTTCCTTACCGTCAAAGCTACGCTTTTAATGAGTTCAACAATATGACGGCCCGGAATAATCTGCATTGGGGGACCGAGAATTGGTACGGGCAGGCGAATAATTTGAGTTATACCTATCAAAACAATCGGATAACCAACACGGGTTGGCAGCATGACGCGGACGGCCGTGTGACGCAGTCATTCCCGCCCGACGATTGGGCGACATCGACTTATGATGCTCGTGGACTGTTGATCAAGCATCATGTCAACGACAACTTCAGCAGCAGCTATGGTACGATCCAACGTTTCTATAACGGCGACGGACGCGAGGTGAAGCGTGGAAAAGTAAACTACGCCGAAATCTATGACGCGACCCAATGGCCGCTTGGAACTTGGAGCGAAGAAGAACCGACCTACTACATCCGTTCAAGCGTGCTCGGTGGCGAGGTCGTCAGCGAGACTTACGGCAACGGCGGCAAAAAGAAAACATTCGTGCTGGCGGCTGGTGCGAAGATCGCCACGCAGTCGGAATATACATATTTCACTAATACGACCGAGTCGGTTTCCTTCGACCACAACGACGCTGCCGGAATGAGTTACCGTTCGAGCACATCTACAGGGGATGCCGTTACCGCCGATGGGCAGTTCGACGGTGCTCCGGCGGAATTCGACCCGTTGGGTGGAAACGCGGGGCTTGCGACGCCATACATCGAGCAGCTTATACAGCCGCCGCCGCCATCCGAACTCTTTCCATTTTTCCAAAACTTTGGAGATTCGCCGATGTATGTCAACGGCCAGCAGGTATCATGCACCCTTGACGGAATGTCGATCGGCTGCAGTTCGGCTTTTAGCATGCTCGGCCATTCGGCGGACATCGATTTTGCAAATACCAGCTCATGGGTTCTAAGTCAATTGGGCATTTTTGCCGTACAGAGTTATGAAGATTATGTTGATGACTCGCCAGCGCCTGATCCTAATGCTCCTTTTACGATACAGACAGTCGAACGACGCTTTCTCGGCTATGAGTACTTTTTCAGCGGCTCATTTTGGGGGCCGCAAATACAGCCACCGCAAAGCCAGCCGGCGGTCGATCTAGAAGCAGGGGGAGGTAAGTCTTTCTCCGCGGCTAGAAAGCCTTCAAAGGAGAAGATTTTGGCAGCGATCAATGAGTGTATTAAGAAAGTTTTCAAAGCGCAGAAACTGACAGCAACTGACATCGTTGCGGCTGGTGGTAAAGGAAGCGATGGACGCCTTGACTTGACGAATTCGGCTGGAGCTTTTTCTATTGCCACCGGGACAGCGTTTAATATCTCTCAAATCCAGGTTGCGTGGAGCCGTTCCGCTGGATATGTGGACGATACATTCCCGCTTCAGGTGATCGGTGGCGTCGCCGGTGGCTTCACGCCTTCCAGGACATCCGGCACATTTGTTGTAAGTGGACGAACTTACTCAAACGATGGTAGAAGAGCTAATTACATCGGCTATAACGCTGGGGGTAGTGGGCATCCTTTAGAGGGCTTGTTGGGTATTAACTATTCGCGTCAGATACATGAAGACGGGCATTCCATTGCCAATAACCTCGGTGGGGTCTATGACGGCGGATGGACGAAAGATGCAAATGGAAATACGGTACCTTCGCCTACGGAATGGGGAAGGAATTTTCAGGACTGTGTCTTTGCAGAAATCCTTAAGCCTGGGAGTTACAATCCCTAAATCTGGGAGTTATCATGTGGTTTATTCAAATCCTTAAATTATTTGTTTTGTTTAATTTGGCCTTGTTGAGTTGTAGATCTGGCAGTCAGGACCAGGAAAATCTTACAGCTTCGGCGAACCGGATATCGGAATCTCGTAAGGAGCAGGGCGACATTTTGGACAAAGCGACACCCCCACGGGCTAAGCTTATCAGTGAGTCGGCTGTGGGCTGGAAGATTTTGAAGCGTCGTCTTGGTCAGGACGACTGGATCGATGTTTCGTTTGTCAACGCTGATACTGGATGGATTGTTAGTATTAAGGGCGATAACTTGGTCCCACTGGGCGGGAACGTTTTTAGGACCGCGAATGGTGGGAAAAGTTGGGAACGGGTTCCGTTACGGTTGCCTGACAACTCATTCATCTCCCATATCTGGCTGTTTGACGAAAGTAGAGCCTTGGTTTTGATCCAAACACTTGGAGGTGAGATCACGAAGCTCCAGATTTTGGAGACTTCAAACGCGGGCAAGACGTGGAAGCCTGGATTTAGTGCCGCTAAAACTATTGCTTCAAAAATTCGGTTTAATGATAAAGGTGAAGGGTGGGTAACCGGCATTAGGGCCGAAGCAAGGTACTCTTACGACCGAGCTAACGTACTGCTTCGCACTCGCGACTTTGGTAAATCGTGGGAAGACGTAACCCCTCACTCTGCCATTGGTGATAAAAACGAAACCATATCAATTAGTCCTTCGGGTGGTGACGAGTTGGCTGACATTTACTTCGACAAAGGGTCCAGCGTATTCTTACTCCTGAAAGGAGGGAAGGTACTGTATTCAAGTGATTCTGGCGACTCTTGGACTATTCGGAGTACAATCTATTTGAATCGTGAGCACTCAGAAGGATTCTCTAAGCTATTGGAAACGAATGATTCGAGCTTCGTTGCGATGAGCGGATCAAATGTACCTGAGGGAGTATGGTCGTCGTTCACGTCGTTTGCAGGGACTGAAGCAAAGGAAAGTACTTTGGCGGGAACATTTCTTAAGGACATGGATGTTTCGAGATCCGGCGAAATAGTCACATGCGGTCTTTACAATGATTTCTCCGGAGGACCGGATGGTGTGATTGTGGTAACTAAAGACCTGATAAATTGGAGTTTACTGCACAAGGAGTCCGGGGACTGCAAACTCGGATGCTCGTTCAATAAGATGGCAAAGCAGGGTGAAAATGGGTTTATTTTTGTAGGAAGCGACGGCGTTATCCTTAAGGCGTCTAGAGCTAAGTAGGAGCAAAGCTAGTGCACGGGGAGGCTCAGTTACGACAAATCAAAGCACCGATCTTCCATACCGTCAGAGCTATGCTTTTAATGAGTTCAATAATATGACCGCCCGGAATAATCTGCATTGGGGTATCGACAGTTGGTACGGGCAGAACAACAATCTGAGTTACACCTATCAAAATAATCGGATAACCAATACGGGCTGGACTTACGATGCTGACGGCCGCGTTACACAGTCAGCCACGCCTGACGACCCGGCGACCTCGACGTATGATGCCCGCGGACTTTTGATAAAGCATCACGTCAGCGACAACTACAGTAGCAGCTACGGCACTATTCATCGTTTCTATAACGGCGACGGACGCGAGGTGAAGCGTGGAAAAGTAAACTACGCCGAAATCTATGACGCGACCCAATGGCCGCTTGGAAACTGGACCGAAGAAGAGCCGACCTACGGCGAGATCGAGCGATTTTACAACGGCGACGGCTGCGAGTTTTATTCAACGGTCGTTGAAGAATTGAGAACCTTAAACGCAGAGATCGCAGAGGACGCCGAGTAAGGCATTTTTTCTGCGATGAAATTGTCACCTCTCATGCATTCTCTCTGCGATCACAGTGGTCTCCGCGTTTAAAAAGAAACATCAGATTCGTTTGGGTAAGAGCTAAAAGTAGACGCTGACTGATTTTGGCATATCCATCCGCAACACGGATTCCTGGCTGAATTGTTTCATGTAGGCACTGCGGATTTCTTCGATCTTCCTGCGGCTGGAGATACGCGAATTCCGGTCATAGAGAAATATTAGAACCTCGCTCGGCTCCCTGATGATCTTCCCGCTTTTATCGCGATATTGTCCCGACGCTTTTAGAACCGTAAATCCATTAGGAAAACGCGGTGTAACAATTTCCACCAAAAACTTGTTCCAATCTTCATCTGAAACGATAGTTCCATCCGGCTTTGAGCGACCGAAATAAAGCTCAGTTCGGAGAAATTTCTTGGCGTTAACAACCGCGCTACGTGCAGGAGCAGGAGCTTGAGGTAAGCTCAGTTCGGACGAAAAACAAATCGTGGCAAGCAGTAAAAATAAACGAATCGAATTCCTCATTGCGTCGTAAATTCAGTGTTTTGTATTACCGGCCAGTAAATCGACGGCATGTTGCAGAACAGGTTCGATCACCTCGAAACACTCTAATACACCGTTTGGTGAGCCTGGCAGATTGATTATCAGTGTGTTTCCGCGATTGCCGCAAACAGCTCGCGAGAGCATTGCTTTTGGAGTCGTTTTACATGATTCACGTCTCATCGCTTCTGCAATTCCGGGAGCCTCGCGTTCGATTACTGCTCGGGTAGCTTCGGGCGTGTTGTCGCGATGGGAAAGACCGGTGCCGCCGGTCGTCACGATCAGGTTCACATCTTTCCTGTCGCTCAACGCAATCAATTTGTCTTTTAATTCGTCAAGATCGTCTGACACGATTATCTTTTCCAGAACCTCGGCTTTCATCGCAAGCAAAAGTCCAACGAGCGTTATGCCGGACACGTCATTGTCTTCGTTCCGCGTGTCGCTGACGCTGACGACGACTGCTTTTATCGGCGTGTTTGGCATATTTTGCTAACTCACGGTTGATTCGATCTTTTCGAGATCGCGCATTCTTCTACTATAAACCACGCTCAGCAAAACGCCGAAAACTACCAGTAGCATTCCGGAAAAAGACTCGGTCGATTGAACCTCGCCAAACCACAGCGATCCGATCAACAGCGCATAGATCAAGCCAGTGTAATTGACGATAGCGACGCCGGCGACCGCTTCTTTCTGCAAAGCGCTTGTCAGGAAGATTTGTCCCAATTGTGAAAAGACGGCGATGAGAAATAGATAGAGCCAATCCCAACCCGTCGGCATTTGCCATGCAAAAAATAGACTGACAAAACCGGCGACCGCACCGACCAATTGGAAATGCAGCACCACAGTCAACGGATGTTCCCTTCCGCGAAGGTTTCGGACAAGGTTGTACGCCACGCCCGAACAAAACGCCGAGATTATGCCGATGGTTAAATAGAAAGGCGAAATGCGGGGATCAAAGCGTTCGATCAAAAGTACACCTGAAAAAGCTATCGCATAAAACACCCATTGAAGGGAACGAACTTTTTCACTCAGGACGAATATCGCAATTATGCTCGTAAATATCGGTGAGAGATATTGGATCGTCATCGCCGACGCGAGCGGGATGTTCTGCACCGTCGTGAAGAAAAAGTAGAGTGCGGTCGTGCCGAACAAACCGCGCAAGAAAAGCATTTTTCGGTTCGAGCCGCGCCAATCGGCTTTTGCCCGATAGATACCATAAAAACAGAAGATCGTCGCTATCGAACAGCGAAAAAAGACAACCTCCATCGCCGGAATGTGCGAGACTTTTTTAACTAAGACATTGGCAAGAGAGAACGCGAGCGTTGACAAAAACATCGCTCTGACGCCGGCGGTAAGAAATGCGTTATCGTTATTCAAGCCGCTGTGTGTGGTTCTTTGGTTTTGGCGGAGCAGCCGCAGTCATTTGAGCAGCCAGACTTCGACGAGAACGAACGTGTTTTTTTGTAAATCATCGAGGCGACGTATATCGCCGCCGCGAAGACGAATACTAAAACTATGATCTCTTGTATATTCATCAACTAAAGCCCAAAAACTTACCGCCCTGATAGGTTACAAAAGCTGCCGCGTAAGCGAGAACCGTCATATAAACTACCATAAAAAGCGTCCATGCCCACGAGTTCGTCTCGCGGCGGACGACCGCGACGGTTGACATGCACTGCATAGCAAGCACGAAAAATACCATTAGCGTAACGGCCGTCAAAGGCGTCCACACAATGCTGCCGTCAGTTTTTTTTGCATTTCTGATCGCGGAAATCAAGGTCTCGGATTCCTCGTTCTCGTCCTTGCCGACATTGTAAATTATGCTCAGCGTCGAAACCAGAACCTCGCGTGCGGCAAAACTCGCAATTAAAGCTACGCCAATTTTCCAGTCAAAACCGAGCGGGCGAATAACCGGTTCGATCACATGCCCAAGCTTTCCGGCGTAACTGTTCTGGAGCTGTTGGCTATCGGGCGCGAGATCGGAAGACGCAATCTCTGCGACCTGAGTTGGCTGCGTTGACTGCTGATCGCTGACTGCTGACTGCTGACTTCTCGGAAAATACATCAATGCCCAAAGGACGATCGAGATCGCAAGGATGACAGTACCGGCACGTTTTACAAACAGCCACGCACGCGTCAGCATGTTCTGGAAAATTGTACGAATATTAGGAAGCCGGTAAGGCGGCAGCTCCATTACAAAAGGCGCCGGACGTGCCTTTAATATTGTTCGTTTTAACACAAACGCGACAATGATGGCCGCAAATATTCCGAGCATATACATCGCCAGCATTAGAACTGCCCCGAGCGAAAGAAATCCGAAAACGGTTTGTCCAGCGAAAAACGCGCCGATCATCAGCGTGTAAACCGGCAATCTGGCCGAACAGCTCATCAACGGTGCGATCAGAATTGTAGCGAACCGGTCACGTCTGTCTTCGATCGTCCTAGTCGCCATGATGCCCGGAATCGCGCACGCAAAACTGCTCATTAAAGGTAAAAACGCACGACCGTGCAGACCAACGCGGCTCATTAATTTGTCGAGCAAAAATGCTGCCCTGGCGAGATAACCCGTATCTTCCAATATTGAAATAAAAAGGAACAGCAGAAGTATCTGAGGCAGGAATATCATGATGCCGCCGACACCGGCTATTATTCCATCCACCAGCAAATCGGTCAGAATTCCCTCGGACATCTGCGATCTGACCAGATCGCCAAGCCCGCCGAAACCTTTTTCAAGCAAATCCATCGGAAGCGTCGCCCAGGAAAAAATTGTTTGAAACACCAATAAAAGAATGGCGATTAGGATGACAAGACCAAAGAATTTGTGCGTCAGAACGCGGTCGATCTTTTCGGAGATCTGGTGTGCTTCCCGGTCGTTGTGCTTTACCGATTGCTGAACGACATCCGAGATAAAATTATAGCGGGCAAATATCTTACCGTTGCCGTTCTCGGAGCTAGCCTCAGCTACGAAAGGAATAGTTGGTTTTGAGCCGGCGATTTTGTTGACGCTTTCGACGAGTTCAGCCTTACCTCTTCCGCTTTTTACGTTAACTTCAACCACAGGTGTTTGAAGCAGTTCAGACAGTTTACGAGTGTCGATCTGGTGCTTTAGTTTCTCAAACACGTCGATCATCGTCAGTGCGACGATCACCGGAATTCCGAATTCGAAAAGCTGTGTCACGAGGTATAAATTACGCTCAAGATTCGTCGCATCTACTACAGCGACAATCACGTCCGGACGCGGCACGCCCTCAACTTCGCCGGTCAAAACGTCTCGCGCTATGGATTCGTCAAGTGAGGTTGTTTCGAGACTGTACAGTCCCGGCAGATCGATCAGGCTTGCGGTCATTTCGCCGATCCTCCAGAAGCCTGCCTTTCTTTCTACTGTAACGCCGGGATAATTTGTGACCTTTTGGTTTAGGCCAGTGAGAAAATTGAACAGCGTCGTCTTGCCGGCATTGGGGTTTCCGGCGAGCGCGATTGTTAGGTTGGGGTTTGATCCTTCATCCATCTTCAACGCAGCTACAATTCAACCTCGATTGCCTCGGCTTCCTTTTTACGAATAGCAAGGCTGTAACCTAAAAGCCTAACCTCAATCGGATCGCCAAACGGTGCCGATTTCACAAGTCTCAGGGAAACGCCAGGAATGACGCCCATTTCCATCAGACGTCTTGTAATAAAACCCTCGCCCCTGACTGCTTTTACTCGCGCCTGCACACCTACTGGCATGTTCGATAGATTCATTGTTGTTGCTTCAGACATCGAAATAATAGAACTACCTAAACGCAAGTGTATCCCAATTGAAAATAGATTTCAATTTCAATTAGGACAAATTTTCTGCTGTTAACTTACTTTGGCTGGATGATCTTATCGGAAATCAAATCGGCCTGGAATGTTCCGGCTGAAAATCGCAGCGGGATACGGCGGACGTCATTAGACAGCCATACTTTCAAATTCAGGCTATCAAGTTGCGGGTTGCCGGTATTAATAGCGATGATCTGAGCGGAGATCTTTTCACCTTGAAAGGTTATAAGCTCCGCAGTCGATGGGCGAAGTGTAAAAATATAAGGCTTTGCCTCCCAAAAAACCGCCACGCGGGTGTCGTTAATCGGGTTGGTTATATCCTTGCTGAGCTTTAAGTTAAAAGAGCGGATGGCGTAAACCAACGAAAGAATGCTGTGCGTACCGACGGGCGATTCCACTTGATTAGTGCCGTTAAAGCTGATCAAGCTCGTCTTTTCATCGAACGTGACGACCTGATTAAAGCTATTGAGCGTTCCGGTGAAAGATATATCCAATCGGCGCGGGCCGAGCGATTCCGGATTGACCTGAGCCTTGATGCCATCATTCACATTCACCAACCCGTTTGGAGAAGTGACTTCAGTGACCGTCGCAGCAAGCAAAAGACTGTCGAGTCCCTGCACCTGTTTGCGTTCTTTTGCCTGAAGAATAAATGTTGCGAGCGGCTGACCGCCAGACGAAAGCTTATACTCAAGCGTCTCGCCTAACTCGAAGGACAGATCCGTTCCCAACGCTTGATTATCGATATATGACCTTGGCGTCTGGGTAGGAGCAGGCGTCGGTTTGGGAGTCTGAACTGGTGACGGCGTCGGTAGCGGATCGACCTGCGGCTCAAGATTCTGGACGCTTGCCAATCTGGCTCGAAATTCACCTTTTGCGGTTCTAAACCTTATCGATACCGGCAGCCGTGCTTCGTCAGTGCTAAAATTTATGCGGAATTCTTTAAGTCCATTCTCTGTCAAATAGTCGCTTTGAATAGTGACGACGGACGTATCGTACTCACCCGCATCGGTTTTAACTTTCTCACTAAGCGTGGTCTGGAAGATCACTGCATAAGTTTTTTCGCCTTCCTGAATGTTTATAGTACCGGAACCATTCGAATGCCGGATCTTGTAAATCATCGTGACCAGATCGAAATTCTGGGTTGGTGCAGTCAGGTAGCTCTGAATTGATTCCTTTGGCAAGCCACCGATATTCTGCGTTTTACTCACATAAAGCGGAAGTCCAGAATCGGGTGAAGCAAAAACTGTTCTCGATTCGTCAACGAGATAAAATGCGGCGCTTAGAAACTCCAGGGTTTTGACTTTGGATCGAAGCTCGACGGCGTCAAGGTCGCCTATCTTGCCACGCGAAACGGTCTGCAATTCAGCGAACGCAACGTTTGTAAACTTCTCGAACCCAACCGTGTAGGTAAGTCTTTCGCCGACTTTGAACGTCGTGTCAGATGCAGTAGTCGCCGCCGTCTGTCCTAGGCAGATGACAGTGCAAACCATCAATAAAAGAAAGTGCATGAGTATTGCCGTTGAGCGATTTAGGTTCAATCTTTTCACAATATAAAAATTCGGATCAGACTATTGCAGGACGCTGTTAATCTCCTCGATTATTCTCATTGCTTCACCACGCGGATCAGGTGCAGCAACAATCGGACGGCCAATGACGAGATAAGTCGCTCCTTGGGAAATCGCCTCATCTGGTGTCATTACACGCTTTTGATCGTCATTTGTTGCAGACAATGGTCGAATACCAGGAGTGACGATCAAAAATTTCGGATCACTAACGACTTTACGAATTACCTTCACCTCGTTCGGCGATGCGACCACGCCATGCAGTCCCGACTCCGCTGTTAATAAAGCTAACCGTGCGACCTGTTCATCAACCGTCCCTTCAACTCCAATCTCACGCAGCGTATCCTGATTGGAACTCGTCAGAACAGTTACACCGATGATTCGCGGCATTGCCAGGTTGCTCTTTGAACAGAATTCGCCGACGTCACCAACAGTGCGTTTCATCATCTCACTGCCGCCCGATGCGTGAACATTGAACATCCAGACGCCAAGCCGTGCCGCTTCGATCCCGGCCCGGGAAACGGTGTTGGGAATATCGTGAAATTTCAAATCCAGAAACACGCGTGAGCCACTTTCGACAAGCTCGCGAACGAATGAACCGCCCGCGGCGGAGAACAATTGTAGACCGAGTTTAAAGGTACCGACCACATCTGATAGATCGGCCACAAGACCTCTCGCGACATCGGCAGAATCAACGTCGAGGGCGACTATGAGTTTTTCGCTTGAATTGGGCAATTGTTTTGGTACTCTGCGAGGATCGGTCATTTGAAGAGTTTGAAAGCTATGATCGGTCGCGGGTTTTTTCCTAATCCATGTCTAGCGGATTTCTGAATGGTTTATCTTTGTCGATATCGGCTCGCTTCATCGCTTCTTTGAACTTCTCATCCAAAAGACGTTCGCGATCCTTCATTGACGACATTTCCTGATTAAAAAGACTGTCGCGGATTTCTTTCTGTTTGCCCAACTCGCCTTTCAGGTCGTCAAAAGATCCGAGTATCTTCTTTTTTTCGGCATGAGATAAGATCGATCCGGTTTGACCGTCGATGGTAAGAGTTGCTTCGCAGCATGGGCAAATGACGGTAAATCGTTCCATACCAAGCAAAATTATACACTATCCAGCATAGAATATGACACTAACGATCTTCCGTTTTTGCATTCGGCTTTTTCGACGCCGAAGAAGGCACGCTTAGACCGGCGGCCTGTAAAATAGCTGAGGATGGAGCGGTCGAGATAAACGGCACGCTCTCGCCCGGCAGTTCAATCACTTTGCCGTCTAGAAGATACACTTTGACTGTCTTTTTCTCGCCCTTGGTAATTTTCTCGACTTTTAGAAGCTGCGGATGTGCCTTAAACGTACGTCGTTCGAAAACGATATCCGTAAGGGCGGCTGAAAATTCCGAGTTTTCCGGAGCAGGTCTGGCAGATCGTTTTAGCAATGTTTCAATATCGGCTTTGGGCTCGGTCGAATTTTCCGCTTCCTTACGCATTGCCTCCATCTTGCTTTTTCTGATATTGCCAATTGGGTCGTCGGAAACAACCTCATTTTCTACTACGCCTGTAGTTTCTTTATTTGCGGGCTCGGCGGCGTTCGTCGAACTGATGGGGGCCGAGTTCGCCGATCGGTTCATGCCCGCGTTTTTATTCGTGGGCTTTTCATCCGCGCTCGAACATGCGGTGAGAGATAAGCTTAGTAAAATAATCAAGATTGAAAGATAGAACGATCTCATTGATAACTCCTCAGTTTTTGAACAAGGCCGGCTTTCACCTGCTCCCATTCTGTATCAATGATACTGAAATAGACTGTATTGCGAAACCGTCCGTCGTCCGTGATCATATGATTACGAAAAATTTCCTCTTCAGCAGCTCCGAGCCGTAAAATTGCATTCCGATACTTTTCGTTTAACGCGTCCGTCTTCAACTCCACACGTACGCAGCCCCAGACCTTGAATGCATGAGTAAGCATGAGAAGCTTGGCCTCCGTGTTAACGAAACTTCGCTGCCACGCCGGGTCGACCCACGTCCAACCGATTTCTGCTTTCCGGTTCGACACATCGATATTGCCGAACCGCGTCGAGCTTACAATTTTGTGACTGTCGGATAATTTGCTTGCGAACGGAAGGGCAAGGCCTTTGCTTTGATCATTTAAAGCACTTTCAACATACGCACGCATTTGATCTCCCGTCGTTATCTTATTAACAGTCCACCGCCAGACATCCTCTTTAAAACCGAATTCGCAAAGCGGGCCAACATGATCGAGACTGAGCGGCTCAAGCTCAACGCGGTCTCCCTTCAAAACAACGGGTTCAATTTTCATAACCTAAACTTTAAAAGAAAAAAGTGAGCAGACACCAAAGTTCTGCCCACAATGATTGTCGCACGATGCTGCTCGCTTAGGTATCGTAATACATCGAAAATTCGAGCGGATGCGGACGCAGACGCAGCGGCGTGATTTCTTTTTCGCGTTTGTAGGCAATCCATTTATCGATCATCGAACGCGTAAAAACGTCACCTTTGAGGAGGAATTCGTAATCGTTTTCGAGAGCGGTTAATGCCTCGTCTAACGACCCGGGAAGCGACGGAACATTTGCTAATTCTTCCGGCGGAAGATCGTAAATGTCCTTATCGAGCGGCGCACCTGGATCGATTCGGTTCTGCACACCGTCAAGGCCAGCCATAAGCAATGCGGCAAAAGTTATATAAGGATTGCAGCTTGGATCAGGCGGACGAAATTCAAGGCGCTTTGCTTTCGGAGACGGTGAGAACATCGGAATACGAACGGCGGCCGAACGATTTCGAGCCGAATAAGCCAGATTTACCGGAGCTTCGAAGCCCGGAACAAGGCGCTTATAGCTATTGGTTGTTGGAGCCGCAAACGCAACGAGGGCCGGAGCATGCTTCAAAAGTCCGCCGATATAGAACTTCGCCATTTCGGAAAGCCCGGCATATTCTTCGCCTGCGAAAAGTGGACTGCCGTCCTTCCACAGCGATTGATGACAGTGCATGCCGGAGCCATTATCGCCATAAAGCGGCTTTGGCATAAAGGTTGCGGATTTCCCGTGCATGAACGCCGTGTTTTTTACCACGTTCTTAAAGAGCATTACGTTGTCGGCAGTATGAAGCAGATTCGCGTATTTGAAGTCGATCTCGCACTGCCCTGCCGTGGATACCTCGTGATGATGACATTCAACATCAATACCCACGTCACCCAGAACCATCGAGATCGCATTTCTCAGATCGATTAGCGAGTCCATCGGAGCGACAGGTACATAGCCTTCTTTTGCGCGAATGTGATAGCCCTGATTTGGATTTGATTCGGAACTTGCACGGCCGGAATTCCAGTGACCTTCTTCGGAATCGATCGTGAAACCGGCCGAGTTTTGATTATTATGAAACTCAGCTCTGTCGAATACAAAAAACTCGGCCTCTGGACCGACATTTATCGTATCTGCAATACCTGTAAAGCGAAGATAGCTCTCCGCGCGAATAGCAACCGACCGAGGATCAAGTCCGTAACCTTCTTTTGTGATCGGCTCAACAACGTTTGCGATAAGGCAGATCGTCGTTTCTTCGGCAAACGGATCAACCCAGACCCTCGAAGGATCAGGTATCAGAAGCATGTCCGATTCATTGATCGCGGCCCATCCACGAAGGCTGGAAGCATCGAAGCCGAAACCGTCCTCGAACGTATCTTCCGTCAGATTGTGGATTGGGTAAGTCAGATGATGCCAGGCTCCCGGAAGGTCCGTAAAGCGGACTGACACGAATTTCGCCTCATGTTCCGCGGCATAACTTAAAATTGATTTGGCGTTCATTAGTTCTCCTAAGTTTAGTAATAGCAATACGTTTGTTCTATGCGAATAGACAATATTAAAACCGCCGGAATCATTGTCCGTCGGTTTTGCTGCAATAATTTCTAATATAAAGAATTTTTGAATTCCTTATAATTGTCGATTTATGCAACCAGCGTGCCGTTGGAGCATGGGCGACCTAAATCACTTATCTAATATACTTACTAAAATTAATCTTGTTAGCAATTAGCCTCTTCGGTTTAGTTTAGCCGACATTTTTGTATGAAATATTGGGCATCACTACATTTTTGCAGTATCCAGATAAAAGGAAAAAAAGCACGCGGCCCAATTTAGGGTAACGCGTGCTCGAGGGGTGAGGATAAAATTGTGTTATTGCGCGATCAGTTCGAGTCTATCCTTCGATGCGAACGCAACCGAGCGGCCTTTGGAATTGAGAAGATTTACTTTTCGCAGATTCTTCTGGTTCGCAACCGTAAGAAGCTTTTGCAAAAACTCCTTTTGTTCTGTTTCGTTAAGAAGTTCGTAACTTGGTTGTGTCACGGCATAAAGCGTCTCGCTGCTAGACCGCAAACTTCGTAGATGCTTCTTTACTTCTGCGTCTTCGACCTTAACAGGTGTTGCAACTGCTATCGAAGAATCAATCACGGCCGATTTGCCCGCCCACAAATAGAATCCACCGCTAACGGCAATGCAGACCAAACCTACGGCAACAAGCCATTTGTTGATTCCAAATAAATCAAACCTTCTCTCTGATTTTTCCTTCGGCTTTTTAACTTCTGCGGCTGGCTTTGACTCAGGAAGTAAAGCGGGCACCGACTCCATAACTTCGTCGGTGAGCGGCTCCATCTGTAGTAGGTCAGCAAGAAGCAGCGTTTTCCCTGCGGCATTCGAAACTATTTGATCGTATGTTAGGCCATATTTTTCTTCGATTGCATTTGGGTCATGTTTTGCCCGTTCGCGCCTAATCAGTTCGAGGTATTTATTGCCAATGCTGAGGTTACAGGCGATCGCAGCAGCGGCAACTTCCGGAACGAAGAACATCTCGTCCGCGCCTTCTTTGAATAGTCGCGCCTTGTTGAAGAAATTATCTTCGAGTAATTCGTCAAAAGTCTCTGCGTTTTCTACGTCCGAGCTGAATTCGTTAAGACGAGTGACCAGAAACGATATCTCAATCTGATCTTCTTCTCGCGAATAAAGTGAGATGCTGGACCAATTTTCGTAGAGCGTGCTGATATGCCCGATCATGTCCTCGTGCGGAAACAGCAACCGCCGCGTTCCTTCTTCGGTATCACGCGAAAACAGGCGTGTCATTACGAAATCGAATTTGCCGCGGACGTCTTCGGAATATGGAGAATTGCGGTAAAAACGAGCAAGCGAGATCAGTGCTTGAGAGCTGAGAACCGGTCGCGACTCCTCGCAAAACCGGCGAATATTGGCAACCGATATTTTTTGGTCACGCTCGAATAACGCAAAGCTCCAGCTTTCCGTTTCATTGCGGAGCGCATACTCCGCCTCGGCGTGTTCGGGAGACTTTAAGTTACCTGAGACCTGCAAAAATTTGTGAAGAGCTTTTTTGGCCTCAAGATCGTCATACGAAACGGGAGACATTTTCATGTGCTCGCGTTCGACACCCGAGAAAACGTGCTCGACCATTTGCAGGCTCGATACCTCGTCCATTGCTCGTTTACGGAAAAAGTCGCGTTCGTCCGCCGGTTTTTCTATTTGCGGAAGATCTGTCTCAAGTATTTCTTCAGCAACGGCGTCAGCCAACGGGGTGGTTAAGGCTTCGCTGTCGTCTAAATCTGTTTCGGAAGCGGCAGGTTCTCTATCATTCTTAAACTCATTTTCAGGCTCGGCATCAGCAAACTGCTTATCGAAGAATGTGTCTTCGAGCAGATTTTCTTCCTTTAACTCTTCTATCAGATCTTCAAAAACAGTCATTGTTTTTTCCCGCTCTTCAGTAGTTTACCGGCGCAATTTACTTAAAAATCACTTTCTGCATCTGGAAGTGTTCGAACGACTCCCGCATTCGTTAACTGAAACCGATAGGCAATGCCGTTCACATCCCTGTAAGCTGCAATTGTATAGCCCTCACGAAGTTCGGCGTCGGTCGGGACAAGCGGCTCCATTTCGAATGTAAATTTGTTTCGTAGCATCCGCTCAACCACAATCGTCCCAAGGCCGTTAGAATGAATACTGTTGAGCTCATCCAAGCGTGCAAATCGCTTATTTTGTGAGAAAAACATGGCCTGACCTGAACTCATCGTTTTCATAGTTGCTTGAACGCTGCGGTTTTCGGCTGCGGATATTGCACGCTGAAAGGCGGGTACTGCAAGTGCTGCAACAATGCCAATAATGACAACGACTACTAACAATTCAATGAGAGAAAAACCTTTTTCATTGCTCATTTTCATAAGTTCACCTCAATTTTTCGGGAGTTTTTATTGCGAGTGACAAATTATGACACCACTTTTTGGCAATTTGCCGGGGTAAGAACCTTTAATATTTACGAAAAGCCTGTAAATTCAAGGGTTAAGGAGCCAGCAATTGTCTGTCACGGACTCCCGTCCACTTTGTTAGCAAGGTTTATGCCACAACCGTAACAAATTGATCGCCTTTCGTTTACAGATAAAAAACACCCGGTTGTACTGCGTTTTGTTTTTTGCTAAATTTTTATTACACTTTAGGTTTTTGCTGATGCGTAATATGTTCCGATCTCACAACTGGAGAATTGCAAATTGAGTTCAGTCATCGAGCAGACCGCCGAAACATACGGCATTGACGATTGGGGAGCCGGATATTTCGGGGTAAACCGCAAGGGCAACCTGGTTGTAAAATCACCGGAAAACGAGAATCTCACCGCCGATCTCAAAGAAATAATCGACGATCTCCGCAAACGCGGCATCAACACGCCGGTTCTGCTCCGATTTCCCCAGCTTCTTTTCGGGCAAATCCGCAAGCTTCAGACTGCATTCAAAAAATCGATTAAAGAATTCGATTACGAAGGCGGCCATCTTTGCGTTTATCCAATGAAGGTAAATCAGAACCGTGCTGTTATTGAAGAATACCTTCGTGAAGGCTCACGCTATAACTTCGGGCTTGAGGCCGGATCGAAGGCGGAACTTTACGCAGCTTTGGCCCTTGAGCAATCGAAGGACAGCCTGTTGATTCTTAATGGCTTCAAGGACCGCGATTTCGTCAAACTTGCATTTGCCGGTGCCAGTGCAGGCAAAAATGTCGTTATCGTGATCGAGAAAATGAGCGAGCTTGAGCATACATTCAGTCTGATTGACGAAGTGACGGCTGAAAATCCCGATGCTGCCCTACCGATGCTCGGTGTACGCGTAAAGCTTTATTCGAAAGGCTCAGGCAAGTGGGAAAAATCGGGTGGCGAGGCGGCGAAATTTGGACTAACGACGACGGAAATACTCGATGTCATCCGCCAGCTTCAGGAAGCGGGCCGGATCGACATGCTAAAGCTTCTGCATTTTCATATCGGCTCGCAGTTGACCGACATAAAGCGGATAAAGAACGCGATGAAAGAAGCGGCCCGAACTTATTCAAAGATTCGTCAGATGGGGATTCCGATCGATTATCTCGATGTTGGCGGCGGCATGGCGGTTGATTACGACGGTTCACGAACATCGTTCGAATCGTCGGCGAATTACAACGCTCGCGAGTTTGCCAACGATGTTATCTACGTCATAAAAACCGTCTGCGATGATGAAAACGTTCCGCATCCTACGATCATTCAGGAATCGGGCAGATATTTATCGGCCTACCACGCAATCCTCGTCACAAATATTCAGGATGAAATTGAAACCATCGTCGAAGACTTGACACCTATTGAGATAAACAAAGACGATCCGCAAGTCGTCCGCGAATTGCACGACCTACGCGAGACTATTAACGCCAAAAATTACCGCGAGTACTATCATGACGCGATCGAAAACCGGGAAGAACTCTTCACGATGTTCAACCTCGGTCTGATCACGCTTGAAGACAAGGGAAAAGGCGAGGTCTTGTTTTGGGATGTGTGCGAAAAGGCTGATCAGTATGCCCAGTTGAAAAAATACGTCGCCGAGGAATTCGACGAATTGCGTCGGCTTATGTGCGCTAAATATCTGGCTAACTTCTCTGTTTTCAGGTCGATGCCGGACAATTGGGCCCTCGAGCAGCTCTTTCCTATTCTCCCAATACATAAACTCAACAAAAAGCCGACGGAATATGCTACGCTATGTGACATCACCTGTGATTCTGACGGTATTGTTGATAAATTCGTGGATCTTCACGATGTCAAACCCGTGCTTGAACTTCACAAGCTGGTTAAAAATGAACCTTATTATCTTGCGATGATGCTGGTCGGAGCATACCAGGAGGTTATGGGAAACAACCATAATCTGTTCGGAGTTCCGCATGAGGCTCATATTTTTATTGGCGAAGACGGGCATATCATCAAGAAGGTGATCTACGGTGCAACACTAGCGGACGCACTGATGGCCGTTCGCTTCGACGCCGTGCAATTGCACGATCAATTTCGACGCTCGGTAATGGCAAGGATCAAGGATGGACAGCTTTCGACGAAAGAAGGCAACGACCTGATCGAGTTTTATGAGAATCAGGCAGAGAGTTATACATATCTCACGCCGAACGGAAGCTGAACTTAATGGTAACGGAAATCGAATGCTCCAAATGCGGCGGCAAGATGCTTAAAGGTTTTATCTTCGACCGCGGTCATTATGAGCACAAAGAACAGCAGGTTTGGGTAGAAGGCGAACCCGAACGATCTTTCTGGTCCGGTGTAAAGACTAAGGACAGAAATACTTACAGCGTGGATGCATACCGTTGCTCCGATTGCGGACGCCTTGAATTTTATACGACCGAACAAGCTGATATTTAACAAATTTACAATTTAATCGACCTGGAGAAAATTAAAGATGGTGGCTAAACAGAAATCAAAGTCTTCGAAGTTTTTAACCGTTCCGACGAGGCCCGTGCCTATCGATCGCGACCGTTCAGTTGCGGGACTCTTGGAAAAAATGGAAGGCGCGGGCTTTGGTGCAAAACAGTTGGCGGAATCGCACCGCATTTGGCTTGATATGCTGGACGACAATTCGACCATATACGTGTGCGGTTCGGGCAACCTGATCCCGTCGGGAATGAGACGGTTGTTGGCCTACGTCATCAAAAATCGATTTGTCGATGTCATCGTCATGTCGGGAACGGTACTCTATCAGGATATTCACGAAACGCTGGGACGGAATCATTTTCAGGCCCACCCGAGCATGAGCGATGAAGAGCTTGAAGCAGCGGACGTCGTCCGTATGGGCGACACGCTCGCGAATAGCGAAGAATATCAGGAGGCCGACGAGTGGATCGGCAGCGTCATCAACCAGCTTGATTTGACGCGAGCGTATTCGACGCGTGAATTTCTGCACTTGATGGGGCGCGAACTCGCCGAAATCGCCCACGAAGACGGCATTATGACCGCCGCGTTCAAATCGCGGATACCGGTTTTCTGCCCTGATTTGATCGGCTCTGAGCTTTCGATCGGCATTGCACGCGCACGTTTTGAAAAGAAGTCGCAGTTCACGTTCGACACTACGCAGGACACGATGGACATGATGCAGATTGCCCAGAAGACGCGCAATTCCGGCATCATCACACTCGGCAGCACTTCAAGCCAGAACATGGTGAACATGGCGGAGATTTCCTCTTACATCACGCGAACAACACCGCGCGGCCACAAATACGCTATTTCGATAACGACTGATTCGGTGCCGCTCGAAACTCGCACACCATCGTTCGCCGGAAATCACACCGCACTTTTCGGAAAACTGCTCCGCGGAGCGACTACAGCTTATGTTCCGGCTGATCCGTCGATCGCACTGCCGATGATCATTACAGCTTTATCTCAAACTGCCGCAAAATTTATGAAGGGGCGAAAGCGTCCGACCTTTAGTTTTGCGGGCAAGGACCTGACGATCGACGTACCTTAAAATCGTTTAGAGGGGCTTGCCCGCCCTTCTCTTACGCATTTAGGCCGGGCAAGCTCTAAACGAATCCAAATTGCATGAGTCAATCAGCACAGCTTCCAATGAACTTCGGCGGTATCGATGAGGAAGAATTTTGCTCATTCGATCCTGCTCGGATCCTGATACTTCCCGTTTCCTACGAAGGTACGGTCTCGTACGGGACTGGAACTGGGGCCGGAGCGATGGCAATCGTAAATGCCTCGCGGAACATGGAATTGTACGAAGAGGAAACCGACTCGGAAGTTTATAAGCTCGGCATTCATACGCTGAAGGAGTTCCTGCCGCGCTCCACGCCGGAAGCGATGATGCAAACTCTGTATGACTATTCGAAAGACCTCGTAAAATCCGGCAAATTCGTTTGCATGCTCGGCGGCGAGCACTCAGTTTCGGCCCCAATAATTAAGGCCCATTCCGAGCAATATCACGACATGAGCGTGCTACAGATCGACGCCCACGCCGATCTCCGTGACACATATGACGGAACGCCGCATTCGCATGCTTCTATAATGGCCCGCGTAGTTAAGGACCTTCGCATTCCTTCGGTTCAGGTCGGCATAAGATCGATCTCGGCGGACGAAGTTCGGCTAATTGAGACCGGGCTGCCCACCAAGATCTTTTGGGCGAGAGATATAGCCGGACGCACTGATTGGATCGACGATGCAATCGATTCATTGACCGATAACGTCTATCTCACGATCGACATCGACGGCCTCGATCCGAGCATTGTTCCCACAACCGGAACACCTGAGCCGGGCGGCCTCGGATGGTACGAAACGCTGACTCTGATAAGAAAACTTGCCGAGAAAAAACGTATCGTCGGGATGGATCTGGTCGAATATTCCTATTTTGAAAACTACGATTCGCCGGCCTTCCTCTGCGCTAAACTGGTCTACAAATCGCTCGCGTATATATTCAATGGCGAAACCCCAAAGGTCACAGGTGCTGCTTAATTTGCCGACGCCTTCGTTACTCTTTTTCCTCATCCAGAGGAAACAATTTTCCATCCTCGTTCGTTTATAATGACCGGAACTTCCAATTGTCAAAGACCATAGGAGTACGCTTTAATGAAAAGATCTGCATCTATTGCCGTTTTTCTGTTTTTCATATTTTCCGTTTCTACCTTCGCCCAAGTTGACGCCGAACGGGAAGCCATCAAACGCACCGCTTTGAACTACGCCGAGGGCTGGTACGAGGGCAACGCGGACAAGATGGAAAGTGCTCTGCATCCGGACCTTGCCAAACGTATCGCCCGGACAAATGACAAGGGTCAGACACGCCTCGACCAGATGAGCGCGATGAGCCTGGTACAGGGCACACGAACGGGCTATGGCAAACAGACGGGAAAAGACGAACAGCAAAAAGATGTGACGGTCCTCGACGTCACCGGCGGAGCCGCTACCGTTAAGCTCGAAATGCGCGATTGGGTCGACTACATGCATATCGCGAAATCCAACGGTAAATGGGTGATCGTGAACGTGCTATGGGAAATAAAACCGGCAAAGGCAAAAAATTAACATTTCCAAAAAGGTATTGCGTTCTATCTGAAATTGGATCTACTGCGGACTTTTATCATCTTATTTTGAAAGGTGTATTCAACTTTTCGAACTTACGCCCGCTTGCCTTCGTATAAAATCTGTCTCTTTCAATATCAGTTTGATTGAAGTAAAATTTGCGTAGAGAAACCCTTAGGAGAATTCTGATGTTTAGCAATAAATTCGCTGTAATCATATTAATTTCGTCCGGTTTGCTGGCGTCCAGCTGCAAGACCGGTTTATTTGGTCAGGATGTACCCGTCGCTCCGAGCGAGCCGGCCGCTCCGGCTGCACCGCTGGTTGTCGAGGGCGTTCGAACGTCTTACGCCGATGTTGTCGAAAACACCTCGTCTGCTGTCGTTCGAATCGAAGCCGAAGTTAAATCAAAACCTCAATCTCAGGAATCACCGTTGGATGACGATTTCTTCAAGCGTTTTCGAGGGCCACAGGGTGGCCAGAGGCCTCAGATCCAGAGAGGTTTGGGTTCCGGCGTTGTCGTTAGCGCGGACGGCAGCATCCTTACCAACGCACACGTTATCGACGGGGCGGAAAAAATAACCGTATTGATGGCCGATAACAAAACATTCGAAGCAAAGCTGATTGGTACCGATAAGCCGAGCGATCTGGCTGTTTTGAAGATCGAGGCCCAGAACATGCCGTTTCTCACTCTCGGCAATTCCGATAACGTTCGGGTCGGCGATATTGTGCTCGCAATTGGCAATCCACTCGGCATCGGGCAATCAGTTACCGCCGGAATTATTTCGGCCAAAGGTCGCCGCACCGGATTGAGCGACGGACAGAGCTTTGAAGATTTTTTGCAGACCGATGCTCCAATTAACCGCGGTAATTCGGGTGGTGCTCTCGTCAATCTGAACAGCGAGCTGATTGGCATCAATTCACAGATATTGTCTGGCGGCCCGTCAGGCGGAAATATCGGAATCGGCTTTTCGATCCCTTCGAACATGGCGAAATCCGTAATGGAACAGCTTCTGAAAGATGGTCGCGTCCGACGTGGCATGCTCGGCGTCAATATTCAAAATATTACTGACGACACGGCAAAAGCACTCGATCTTAAAGACACGGCCGGTGTTTTGGTCAGCAATGTGCGGGCCGGAAGCTCCGCTGACAAAGCCGGAGTTAAACGCGGCGACATAATTACCGCGATAAACGGCGAAAAGATCGAAGATAGCAACGTTTTGCGTAACAAAGTTGCCGGGACGATGCCCGGGACCGAGATCAAGTTATCTGTATTACGTGACGGCAACCCGCAAGATTTGACCGCAACGCTCGAAGAATTCGATACGGATAGTAACGCCAAAAACGCTGACCAGAAAGGTGATGACAGCGACGAAACCGCAAAAACAGGCCAGAACGGCAAACTCGGACTGAGCCTTCAACCGCTGACTCCTGAAACCTCACGGCAGCTCAATGTTCCGGCTGGAACCGAAGGATTGGTCGTAACGGAGGTTGATCCCACAGGTGTTGCGGCTGAAGCAGGGATCGCCCGCGGCGATGTCGTCATTGAAATTAACCGCAAGCCGGTAGCAACAGTTGACGCCGTGCAATCCGCATTGAATAGTGCCGGAGACAGACCGATTTTGTTATTGATAGCACGGGGCAGTCAGGTTATTTATTTGACGGTCAGGACGAAATAGCCATAAGTTCAGAGTTAATGGTTTGGAGTTCCACTTTAGTTGGCTTTTGGCCTGCTAAAGCAGGAACTCCAAACGTATCTTGTGCTAAACTCCCGGATTATGTGGAATCGAATATACTTAGCCGCTCTCGCCATTTGCGTGGCAACGATGGTATTTTTCTCTTATTATTCATGGAGTTGGCTTAAAAGCATCGGGTCGCCACCGGCAGCCGTCGAAGGGTATCAGTATCATTCGGAACTCTCCTGGATGTTTCTTTGGATCTCGTCGATTGCTTTGCTGATAATTGCAAATTTCGTGCTCGGAAAGTACCGCAGATCTTGGGCGATGTGGGTGACATTTGTCTATTTTGCCGTCTTTGTAGTCATCCGGTATGTCGTGCTGGAACAGGCGTTTTTTCAATACAAAAAATCAAACGGCCTTTGGGAAGGCGGATTTTCGTTAGCACCGGTCGCGGCAGTTATCTTTTGTGCAGCAGCCGCTGTAGTTGTTTACACGAATCAGTTCGTGGGAGTTAGACTTCGCGAACGGATGTTTCCAGAAAAAATAGAGCCGGCGAATACTGACGAAGAAGTTTCTGTAGTCAATTCGAGTGAAGAAGCGTGACATCGCACGAAAAAGAGAAAAGGCTTGCCACTAAGCAAAGCCTTTTTTTGGTCAGGACGGCTAGACCGGTTCTAAGATCTTTGCCAAAAGAATACATCGGTCTATTTGAGTCGCGGATCGCCTCCACTTCCCGGAGGGGCAGTTGAGTTGCGTTTGATCAAATATGTAGGAATGATAACTTCAACGCCTTCTTGATACGGTTTGTCAACCGTAAGCATTAGAGCCTCGACTGCTCTGCGTCCGATCTCGACCCGCGGAGAACAGACAGTAGTCAATGCAGGCTCCGACAGGCTGGCGAATGAAATATCGTCGAAACCAATGATCGAAATGTCCTGCGGAATCTTTAAGCCAGCCGCCTTAAATTCCTGCATCGCACCGAGTGCCATAAGATCGTTTGCAACGACAACAGCCGTCGGCAAAACTTTCTCTGCCAACACCTGGCTTGCCGCACGACGGCCGCCTTCAAAACGAAAATCACCCTCATAGATCTTTGGCGGTTCAGTCTTCGGCAAGAGTAGTTTCATTGAATCCAAAAAAGCTTGCCTGCGAATTACCGCGGAATGTATCTCATGCGAACCCGCAATATGCGCTATCCGTTTATGCCCAAGCGAGACAAGATGTCGGACTGCTTCGTCGATACCAACGGCGTAGTCCAGAATTATGTTGCTCATCCGTTCGCCTACAATCCCGAGGTCATGAAAAACAATGCTCGTCTTTTTTTTCTTCGCCTCGTTTATTAATTCCTGGTCAAACTCGGCTGTCATCAATATAATCCCCGCAACCTTCATCTGGATCAGCCGCTGCACATACTCGACCGCCCGGTCTTTTTCGTAATTGGTGTTCAGCAAGATAAGCGAATAGCCGCTTGCAAACACTGCCGCCTCGACGCTTTTTATGATCTCAGGGAAAAAAGGATTAGAAATATCGGATACCAGCAGTCCTATCATCTTGCTGCGCCCAAGAGCAAGGCTCTGAGCGTGGGCATTGGGGTGATAATTGAACTGCTTTATCGCCTTCTCGACTTTTTCGCGCGTCGGGTCGGACACGTATTTCGTTTTGTTTATTACGTGTGAAACTGTCGCCGTCGAAACACCGGCTTCGCGAGCGATGTCTTTTATTCGCATAAGTTAGACATTAATTGAATATGTTCTGCGAATCCAGAACGCAGTCATGCTTTGAAGCCTAAAAATTGAATTTATCGATATTCTCTTTATTGAAAATGAACGGCTTGCCGAGCCTAACTTCATCGTCAACTACTTCAATTTCGTCTAAGCGCCCCGCCGCAAGATTCTTGTCGCCGCTTTTGAATGTACCGTTACTGAGCGCGTTCGAAGCGAAAACGGTCAGGTAACCAAGATCGGCAGTGTTCCACAGAACTATGCTGTCGACGATGCCTTCCTTAATGTAAGACTTGCACATATTAGGCAGCGAAAGGCCGGTCACCTTTACGTCTTTTCGATTCGACTGTTTTACGGCCTCGGCAATTCCCGGAACCGCCGGGGCCGCGATTCCCATTACAAGTTTTACTTCTGGATATACCTTTAATACATTCTGTGTTTCCTGAAAGGCACGGTCGCGGTCGCCTTCGCTAGGCTGGATGGCGACCAGTTTCATCTCAGGGTATTTTTCCGCCAACCGCTGCCTGATGTATTTGATCCATTCATTCTGATTTGCAGCGCTCAAGCTTGCAGTGATGATAGCGAATTCGCCCTTCCCTCCCATTATCCGTGCGGCTTCATCTGTCAGGGTTTCGCCGATTCCCTGCGGCGTGGCTTGATTTATCAGGAAGTCACGAGCATCCTTCTCGGCATCGGCGTCCCAGGTTACGACCTTGATCCCTTTTGCACGCGCCTTGCGAAGTACAGTAGAAATGCCTTCTTTATTTTCGACGCTGACTGCAATGACATCGACGCCGCGTGTGATCCACGCCTCAACGACCTCATTCTGTTTTGCCGGATCAAGATCGGTCGGACCATCCCAAAGCAATTCGGCTCCGAGTTCTTTAGCGGCTTCCTCGGCACCCAACTTACAGCTAATGAAATATGGATCACCCTTGGCCTTCGGCATCATGGCGATGACGCTTTTTTTCACACTTGCCGGCGTTGCGGCCTGAGTTTGAATCGGCCCTGCGGCTACTTTTTCATCTTTGATAGAGCGTACCAGCAGCCAGTTACTGCCGGCGACGATCAACGCGGCGGCTAAAATCACTCCGCTCAAAACTCCGATCTGCCCATTTTTCACTTCAAATTCCTCCAAAGAAATCCCATGCGAGGGCTTTGCCTCGCTGTACCGCGACAAACGGTCGAGCATTATGGTTACAACCAGCAAAACGCCCGTCAGTACACCGGCGAGTTCGGTCGCTTGCCCGCTCAATCTGAGTCCGTTTTGCAGGATAATGATCGCGAACAATCCCAGGACTGTTCCAAGGACTGTTCCGCGACCGCCAAAGATCGACGCGCCTCCGAGCACGACGGCGGCAATAGCCGTCAATTCATAACCCGTTCCCGCATCCGATTTTGCCTGGCCTAGATGGGCGACATAGATCACGGCTGCAAGGCTTGCCGCAAGTCCTGACAAGCAATAAATAAAATTCAGCCGACGGCGCACTTTTATCCCCGCATACCGGGAGCCTTCCTGCGAGAAGCCGATCGCGTAAAAACTCCGTCCGAATGCCGTGCGGTGCAGCCACCACCAGACAGCAATTATAGCTGGAACGAGAATAAAGAGCTGTGTAGGAATAACTCCGAAAACATATCCTTGGCCGAGAAACAAAAACGACGGCGAAAAACCCGAATAATTTTCTATCCCGCGTGTAAGCCCTTCGGCAATACCGCGAAAAAGCGAAAATGTACCAAGCGTAATGATCAGGGGCGGAGCCTTAAGCTTGGTGATCATCCCAGCGTTTAATGCTCCGCCGAGCAAGCCGACCAACAGCGTTAACGCAATCGCAATCGGCATTGACACACCGGCGTCACGCCAAAGCCCGCCCATTACGACTGCAGAAAGCCCCATCATCGAACCCACGGATAGATCGATACCGCCCGTGATGATGATAGGCGTCATGACAAGGGCGAGCAATCCGATCTCGACCGCAAGCCTTGTGATCTCAAAGGCATTGCCCGAAGTCAGAAAATTGTTTCCAATAACGCTGAAAATAAGACATTCACTGACCAAAACGATCAGCAATATCCATTCGTTATTAGGGAATAAACGATCGTGCCAAGCCTGCTCGGTCTCAAGCGGCTTTTGCTCCAGCGAGATTGAACTTTCCATTCCTTTCCAAACGTCCCAGCGCCACGTCCGAAACCAAGGCGGCCAATATGATCGCGCCTTGAATCGCCTTTTCCCAAAAAGGATTTATACCAACAAATGTCAGTGCCGTGCCGATCGTCCCAAGCAAAGCGACGCCGATCAACGTGCCTATCAGAGTGGCTCGTCCGCCGGAGATCGCTGCTCCGCCGACAACCACTGCAGCGATCGCTTTTAGCTCCAGTCCGACGCCGGAGTTTCCGGGTATAGCGGAAAACCGGACAGCATTCAGCAACGCCGCTATTCCTACCAAGCCTCCCATGATCACAAAAACCCAAAATACAACACTCGGCGAGCTTATGCCCGCAAGCCGTGCCGCTTCAGGATCCGAACCGACGGCATAAACATTTCGAGCAGCGGACAAATCTCGTAACGACCATGTGAAGAAACCGAATAGAGCTAATGTGATAATTACGATGAGAAATTCGCCGCCTGTTTGCCCTAACCCGAACCATTGAAAGTTTTCGGGCAGGTTCTGCACCCACGCACCTTCGGTCACCAAACGAAGTGCGTCACGCCACATTACAAGCATCGCGAGCGTAACAATAATCGAT
Source organism: Blastocatellia bacterium (assembly GCA_963765045.1). Lineage (GTDB taxonomy): Bacteria > Acidobacteriota > Blastocatellia > Pyrinomonadales > Pyrinomonadaceae > OLB17. The sequence goes on from CAVXVF010000017.1 coordinate 216,221, forward strand.
GGCAAGCGAAGCCAGCCTATCAAAGCACCGTTCAATGCTCCCAAAGCGGCTCCGGCCAATAAAACACAAATAAATAAGAGCGGTGTCGGCATTCCCGTCTTCGCAAGAAAACCGGCGGCAATGCTGCAAACTGCGAATTGCGAACCAACCGAAATATCGATCTGACCGACGAGGATCACTAGAGTCATCCCGATCGCGATCAGAAGGGTCGGCGCATTATTGATCACCAGATCGCGCAGATTTCCGGCACTGTAGAAGTTCGGTGCCGTGATTCCGACAACGACAAGAAGCACCATAAAAGCAATGGCCGCGGAGATCTCTCGTTTGTATCCGCTAAATTTCATCTTGTCGCCGCCAACTCCAGATGCCCGAGTGCGACGGAAAGGATTTTGTCCTGAGTCGCGTCCTCGCGGTCAAAGATATTTACAATCGTTCCACCGCTCATCACAGCGATGCGGTCACTCATACCTAATACCTCCGGCAGTTCCGATGAGATCATAAGTATGGCGACACCTTGCTCCGCAAGCTCCATCATTAGCTCGTGAATTTCCGCTTTCGCACCTACGTCGATTCCCTGTGTCGGTTCGTCCAGAATGAGAACGGACGGTTTTGTCATTAGCCAACGACTCAACGCAACCTTTTGCTGGTTGCCACCTGACAGCGTGGAGACTGCATTAAAGATCGCTGGTGTTTTTACACCAAGACGACGTGTATAATCTGCGGCGATCTCTTTTTCTTTTCCAAATCCAAAATTCAACCCCGCAAAGCCAGAAAGTTTTTTTAGAGAAGCAAGCGTGATATTAGCGCTGATCGGAAAATCCAGAACAACGCCGTGTTTTCGACGGTCTTCTGGAAGGTAAGCGATTCCATATTCAATCGCTTCGCTTGGATGGCCGATTCGTATCGGTTTCCCCTTTATCAGAATGTCACCTGAGTCGGGGGATTCCAGACCGAAGATCGTCTTTGCGAGTTCTGTTCGCCCGGCACCGATCAGGCCGGCAACACCGACAATCTCTCCTGCTCTGACAGCGAGATTGATTCCACTAATTCCGGCTGTTCGCGAGCCGAAATTCTTTAGTTCGAAAATAACGTCACCACACTCGACTTCCCGTTTCGGGAACACTGCGGTAAGCTCGCGACCGACCATAAGACGAATCAATTGTTCGGTCGTAACATCTGCCATCTCCTGTGTTTCGATGGTTCGTCCGTCGCGCAAGACCGTGACGCGGTCAGCAATCACCGGTAGCTCTTCGAGCCGATGCGAAATATAAATTATGCCGACACCGTCTGCCCGAAGCTCACGAATTACCTTGAAGAGATTTTGCGTATCTTCTTCCGACAGCGAAGCCGTAGGTTCGTCAAAGATCAGAACCTTTGCATCGGCTCCGAGTGCCCTTGCAACCTCGACAAGCTGCTGCTGCGGCATCGAAAGGTCCGCTGCAATCGTCTCCGTATCGATCCGAGCTCTTACTCGCTCCAACAGTGTCTTCGCCGTATTTCGCCTTTCTTTCCAATCGATAATACCGAACGGCCCAAGGCGTTCACGACCGATCGCAATGTTTTCGGCGACGGTCAGTTCCGGAAACAAAGCCGGCTGCTGATAAATAGCGGCAATGCCGAGCGACTTGGACAACGCCGGAGAATTATTGACTATCGCTTCGCCATTTAAAACGATCAAGCCGTCGTCCTGCAAAACCGCTCCGGTGATTATCTTGATTAGCGTCGATTTTCCGGCGCCATTTTCACCGACTAAAGCGTGCACCTCGCCCGCCTTCAGCGTGAACGCAGCATCCTGCAGTGCATGAACGCCAGCGTAGCTTTTCGAAATATTTACCGCTTTTAGAAGCGCAGTCTCAGCCATAACTATTGATCCGCGATGACAATCACATGCAATTCCCCAGGGCCATGGACGCCGATCGCCAGTGTTAGTTCGATGTCCGACGTTCGCGACGCACCCGTAATGAACGTGATCGTTCTGCTCAACTCCTTGCTGGTCAATTCAAGGATCTCGCCTAAAGTCTGACGGATTACATCCGCTCTCAAAATACAAATGTGCACCGGCGGTACAAGCGACGTCAGCCTGTGGCTCTCCCTGTCGGATTCCAAAACAAGCGTGCCGGTTTCCGCGATCGCCCATTGTGCAGATGTTACACCCAGATCGCAATCAAAAAGGATATCCTTCGTAGCGTTCTGAATTATATCGATGCCATCTAAGGTCTCAGTTAGCAGATACACTAGGTCTGAATCGGAGATAGCGACGTTTTTCGCCACGATCTTTTCGACTATGGTTTCGACATATTTCGTTGCTTCGATCTCGTTTGAGACAACTGCGCAAAGCCCACCAACTGATTCGAGGTTCTTTTTGAAATTATTTATCAATTCCCTGGTCAACAATTCGTGATGTACTTTGCTTCGAAATGCAGCTCTATGCCTGTGATGCTTTTGATGTTCCACATCAAAAGGCTTACTCGCCCCCAGGCTGCTACGGATCGACGCAAGGATCGCATCGCGAGCAACATCATTTTTACTGGCCCTCGTCTCAGTCATTCGATTTCAAATGTGTTCGCCATTCATCCCGAAAAGACGTGGATGCAACCGCCGGAGCATCGCGCCACGCGGTCCATGCTCCAAGCGGCGGCAACAGTTTTGCCATAAATCCGCTCGCCTTGCCGATCTTACCGCTACGGACGACGAGTTTTTGCATAACGCGCGCGGCCTTCATTCCCAATCCGTAAGAAAATTGGTTCGACCAGGCATATCCGTATAGCTTGAACGCAAGACTCTCGGTAAACTTCTTTTTCCTCTGCGGATTTGTCTCACCACCGCCCGCAGAACCATCCGTAATTTCCGCCCGCAGATGCAGCAGCAATTCGGGAATATCGATCTTTACTGGGCAAACTTCGCGGCATGCTCCACAGAGACTTGATGCATACGGCAACTGTTTCGACTTCGAAATGCCGATAAGCTGCGGCGTGATGACGGCGCCTATCGGTCCGGGATAAACCGAGCCGTAAGCGTGGCCGCCGACCTGCTGATAGACCGGGCAAGCATTCAGACAGGCTCCGCAGCGTATGCACGCAAGGCTTTGCCGTGTAACGGGATGTGACAGCATTCGCGAGCGGCCATTGTCCATTAAAACGATGTGTACCTCGTCCGGGCCTTCGTCATCAGTATTTTTCTTAACTCCGGTTATCAGCGATTGATATGCCGTAAGCCGTTGGCCAGTTCCCGAACGTGGAAGCAATTTTAGAAAAACGTCCAGGTCGGCAAACTTTGGAATGATCTTTTCGATGCCCATCACGGCAACATGCGTCTTGGGCAAACTCGTCGTCATCCGGACGTTGCCTTCGTTTTCAAGGATCAGAATCGTGCCTGTTTCTGCAATGCCAAAATTGACTCCACTAATTCCGACCTCGGCTTTAGCAAAACGCTCACGCAATATTCGACGTGCAGTTTTGGTAAGAACATCTACATCCGCCGTTTTTTCTATACCAACTTTTATGACAAAAAGATCTGCGATCTGCTCCTTCGTCTTGTGGATCGCCGGAACAACTATATGCGATGGCGTTTCGCCGGCAAGCTGAATGATCCATTCGCCGAGATCGGTTTCGATCGGTTCGATACCTTCCGCTTCGAGCGCGTAGTTAAGATGGATTTCCTCCGTCGCCATACTCTTCGATTTGACGACCATTTTCGCACCACGCTCATTGACCAGACCGAGCACGATCCGGCAGGCTTCTTTCGCATCGCGTGCCCAGTGAATTTTTGTCCCAGCCTTCTCCGCGTTCTCTACAAATTGCAAAAGATATTGATCGAGATGAAGCAGCGTTTCTTCCTTTATGGATCGAGCGTTTTCGCGAAGACCTTCCCAATCGTCAATCGATTCCATGGCAACCTTTCGACGCTCGCCAAAATTATCCGCAAGGTTTCGAAGCGCTCCGTGAAGCACCAGATCGCCCATAGCATTTCGGGCGTTTTGATCGAAAGTTTCTGCGGTCAAATGCTGCATCAAAATTTTCTGGCCGTGAAATACGTGAAAGTACTATCGAAACAGTTTGGTCAAGAAAAATGCCGAAAACAATTTTCGCTCATTTCGCGGGTAAATTACTCCTGAGAGGCCAATATCTCCGCCAAGTGCATAGTCTTTACTTTTGAATTGAGCCGGGAAAGGCGGCCGCCGATCTGCATCAGACAACTCGCGTCGCCAGAGACCACTGCGCAAACGGCTGCTTTTTCGATCGATTCGATCTTGTTGTCCAGAATCCCAGCCGATATTTCCGGATACTTAACTGAAAATGTCCCGCCAAAACCACAGCAAACATCTGCGTTCTGCATCTCGACAAACTCGATGCCTTTCACATTATTCAATAGCTTTCGTGGTTCGTCGCGAAGGTTAAGATCGCGAAGCCCGTGACATGCATCGTGCCAGGTAATACGCCCTGACGCTGAAGCTCCGACATCCTCGACCCTCAAAACATTCACGAGAAATCCGCCAAATTCGTGAGTTTTAGCTGCTATCTTTTCTGCCCGCTCACGCCATTTTTCATCGTCGGGAAACAGCTCGTGAAAATGCTTAACCATCGCTGTGCAGGAACCCGATGGACTGACGATCGCCTCCGCTTCCGATTCCTCAAAGATCTCGATAAACCGCTTTGCAAACTTCCGTGCTTCGTTGCGGTATCCTGTGTTGAACGCAGGTTGACCACAACAAGTTTGGCGTTCGTCAAAAACTAGCTCGCATCCTAAACGCCGTAAGACCTTTACCATGCTCACGCCGACATTTGGGCAAAGTTGGTCAACGAGACATGTGATAAAAAGAGAGACTCTCACTTAAGTTATAAATCTTGATTCGATCTGCGCGTACCGACCAGCCGCCTCTTCCAACTCTGGAGACCGGTTAGGCGAAAATTCTTCAAAACTAAAGTTTGCTGCGACATGCTCCCGAGCTTCGCTGAGCGACGAAAATCGGCCATTCGAAATCGCCTGCACCAGAACATTCCCGACGACCGTGGCCTCCGTTAAGCCAGCCAACACTTTTATGCCGCTGGCATTTGCCGTCATCCGATTCAAATAATAATTACGACCGCCGCCGCCTAAGACTTGTATGCCTTCGAGTCTATTTCCTGTAAGCGATTCGATCATTCGCAAAACGCTTGCATACCTAAAAGCGAGCGAATCAAGAATTATTTTTGCTACAGCCACCGGTTTTCCGTCAAACTCCTGACCAGTTTCGCGGAGTTGTGCCTCGATGGCTTCGATCATACTAGGCGGATTCAAAAAGCGCTCATCATCCGGAAAAATGAACCCAGAAAACTCATTTGCACCTGCGACCTCTTGAAGAATCATATCGTAATTGACATCTAGGCCTCTCGCCTGCCATTCTCGCCGGCAGGACTCAAAGATCCATAGCCCCATTACATTCTTCAGCAGTCTGAAGGTTTCGAATGCTCCGCCCTCATTTGTAAAATTGTGTCGACCAACCTGATCGTTTATCAGAACTTTATCATTTTCAACACCTATCAATGACCAAGTGCCGGAAGAAATATATGCCCAATTTTTAGCCAGCGGCGAACCCGCAACCGCACTTGCAGTGTCGTGAGTGGCGGGCGCGATAACCCTCACTCCGACGAGTTCGATCTCCGCTGCTATCTCCGGCTTTAGCACTCCAATAATGGTGCCGGCGGGAGCGATCTTTGGTAAAAAGTGGGAAGGTAATTTTAACCGGTTGAGAAGATCAAGATCCCAGTCAGCGCTAGCCGCATTGACCATCTGCGTCGTCGTCGCGTTTGTGTATTCGGCGATAGAAATTCCTGTCAGAAAAAAATTCACTAAATCAGGCAACAACAACAGCTTGTCCGCCTGTGCAATCTGAGTCGTCTCAGAATATAGCTGAAATAACGTGTTGAACCTCTGAAACTGGATGCCCGTTTTTTCAAATATCTCTGCACGCGGAACTTTGGTGAAAACCTCCTCCATTGCTCGCTTCGTGCGGCCGTCTCGATAACAGACTGGATCGGCTATCAGGTCTCCATCCGCATTTAGCAACCCGTAATCAACCGCCCAGGTATCGACTCCAATACTTTCTATCGTGCGTCCTAACACACGTCCGCGAACTCCCGCGATGCGCAAACCCGACTTAACTTCCGCAAGAATGTGAGCGAAATCCCATCGCAAGTGTCCGTCCTTTTCTACCGGTGGGTAATAAAAACGATGGATCTCTTCAAGAAGCAATTCGTTCGGATCGACCCCGGCAAGGAAAACTCTTCCGCTGCCGGCACCAAGATCAACCGCTATGTAAAGAGGGCCTGGCATCGATAGTGTTGATTCGGCAATCGAAACTTGTCGGACCTCGTAACTAAATAATGCCCGCAGAGATGCCCATTTGGGCCGGACGTTCCTTCGCCTTTCTCACACGGTATCCGCTTTTCCGATAGGTATGGATCGGATCGATCGCGCCGCCGTCGCGTTCGCGTGCCGCCGCCAAGATCGCCGAAACATCAGTGGTAAAGGCTTCCTTTAAGATTGCCAGAGCGGCAATGGCGTCGCCGGAGATCTGCGCCTCAACAAGCTTTTCGCGATCGACAAGATGGGCTTGAATATATGCCCTCGAGATCTCGATCGAGCTAGTCACTAACGATTCGATCGGGTCAGTTACATTGTGCGACTGATCTAGCATATATGACGGTTCGAAACCGTCAACGCCGCTAAGCTCAGCATCGACAAGTTCATTAAATATCAGGAACAACTGAAACGGCTTGATCGAGCCTGCGTCAAGATCGTCGTCTCCATACTTGCTGTCGTTAAAATGAAAGCCGCCGAGTTTTTGAAACTGTATAAGACGCGAAACGATCTGTTCGATATTCACATTAGGAGCATGGTGGCCAAGGTCGACAAGGCAGGACGCCTTATCGCCAAGTTCCCTCGCGCAAATGTAGCTTGTTCCCCAGTCATTTATCACGGAAGAATAAAACGCCGGTTCGAAGAATTTGTGTTCTATAAAAAGACGCCAGTCGTCCGGAACAGCAGCATAAATTTCGCGCATCGACTCGATGTAACGCTCGAGTGAAACTCGAAAATTCGTCTGCCCGGCAAAGTTGCTGCCGTCGCCGACCCAAACGGTCAACGCTTTCGAGCCGACCTTTTTGCCGATATCTATACATTCGATGTTATGCTCGATCGCCTGCTTACGGACTGCAGCATCTGCGTGCGAAAGACTGCCGTATTTATATGATTCCTTCTGCCCAGGTTGGTCCTGAAACGTATTCGAATTCATCGCATCAAATGTCAAACCATGCTGCGCAGCAATGCTCACCAGGTTACCCAAATCATCTGGCTTGTCCCATGGAATGTGCAGCGAGACGGCAGATGTGGAGCGAACCAGCTTGTTTATGGTCGAGCAATCTTCCAGTTTTTCGTAAATACCGCGCGGTTCGCCCGGTTCCGGGAATCTGGCAAAACGGGTCCCGCCCGTGCCGACGCCCCACGACGGTACCGCAACCGTGAGCGTTCGTGTTTTTTCGATCAGCGTTTCGACATCGACGCCGCGGCGGCCAAGTTTTTTGCCGAGATATTCGAGGTCTTCGGAAAGCCAGGAGCTCTTCGCCTTGTTTTGTTCAGCGATAAAATCCTGTTCGATCTCAAAATTAGCCGCCATATTTATCCTCCGACTGGAACTCAAGCTCCGGTGGAACGCGTGCGTTCCAGTCTATCTCATAAAACCGTCTTGCAGCCCGCCGTCGACCGGAATTATATGTCCGGTAGTTTTGCCAAGCCGCTTCGACAATAGCAAAAAAATCGCCTCTGCCTGGTCTGCGGGTTCGATAGGCGTTTGCGTCAGCGAACGTTTTGCGTAAAAGTTCGATAATTTCTCGGTCAATGCGTCGGTTTCTTCCACCTCGTCAAACGCGATATCGTATTTTGCGAGCGAGGCAATCACGCGGTCACGCGGGAACATTGTGCTTCCTTTAACAACAGTCGCCGGGGCAACGGCGTTGACGCGAAGCAGCGGCGACATTTCAATCGCGAGTTCGCGGACAAGATGGTTTGCAGCGGCTTTACTCGTATCGTATGCGAGGCTTCCTTTTTTCGCCACGACTGCGTTTGCGCTTGTGGTCAAAATAATATTACCTGTAAGCCCTTGTTTTTTGAACACTTTGTGAGCTTCGTCGGCGACAATGTATGAGCCTTTGACGTTAATGCCGAAGGTGAAATCCCACATTTTGTCTTCGATATGACCAGCTTTGTCCGGCGGAACAAAGACTCCGGCTGTGACAATCACAGCGTCGATGCCGCCGTAGGCAAGCATAACATTTTCGAACAATTTAGCGACCGATTCGCGGTCAGTCATGTCGCATCCGAGGCCGATGGCGACGCCGCAATTCGATATGCCAGTCCCGGAAACGCCGATGCCAGCGCCGTATTGTGCGATTATCTCGGCGGCAGTTGCCTTTGCAGTTGTTTCGTCAAGATCGACACAGACTACGTGAGCACCTTCTTTGACAACGCGGTGAGCAGTTTCGCGGCCTATGCCCGCACCGGCTCCAATAATTACATGGATCTGGCGGTCTAGTTCCTTTTCAGGCGGCATACGTTGAAGCTTGGCCTCTTCGAGCGGCCAGTATTCGATATCGAACGCTTCCTGCTGGTCCATCGCCTCGTATTGATCGATCGCTTCAGCACCACGCATCACTTCGATTGCGCAGTTATAAAACTCGCCAGTCACGCGCGATTCGCTCTTATTTTTGCCCCAGGCGATCATTCCAAGTCCCGGTATCAAACAAACGGTCGGATTCGGGTCGCGCATCGCGGGGGAATCGGGATGTTTGCAGCGTTCGTAATATTCGGCGTAATCTATGCGGTACTGAACGAGGCCTTCCGAGATCGCCGTCTTGAGCCCGTTGATGTCGCCGGTTTCCGGGTTCCAGTTTACGAAAAGCGGCTTGATCTTTGTCCGCAGGAAGTGGTCCGGGCATGACGTTCCCAGCTCGGCAAGTCGTGGGCCGTCTACGCTGTTTACAAAGCGTAACATCTTCGTATCGTCCTGAACCGTACCTACAAATCGGCGACTAACAGAAATCTGACCGCGAATAAACGGAATGATCTCGGTCTGTAGTTTTTGACGAGTTGTTTCATCCAGATCTTTACATTTCTGTCCACCGAACGTCTTCTCGCCGCGGTCGTGCGATTCGATATACTGTGCGGCACGGTCGATGATCTCAAGCGCCGTTTCGTAGCATGTCTTGTCGCTGTTGTCCCACGAACTCATCCCGTGATGGCCAAGCAAAATGCCTTTTGCTTGCGGATTGTCCTTGATCAACTGCTCGATCTTCAAGCCGATGTCAAAGCCAGGACGCTGCCAGGGCACATAAACTACGTCTTCGCCATAGATTTCTTTCGTCAGCCGTTCCTGATTCACGGATGCGGCGATTGCGATGACTGAATTCGGATGAAGATGATCTACATGTTTGAAAGGGACCAGCGTATGCAGCGGCGTGTCGATCGAGCAGGCACGCGGATTCAGATTGAAAACACAGTGCGAATACATCGGGTACATCGCATCTTCGATCGGCGTTTTTGCTCCATTTTCCGGCGCGTTTTCATAAAGCGTCCGCATAGCTCGCACCTTTTCCAGGTAAAGCGATGCAAATTCGTCGCGTTTCGCCGTCCGCAGATCGCCGCCGGAGCCTTTCAGCCAAAGAACTTCCACATCTTCGCCCGTTAACGGATCGGTTTCCGGAAGCTTGGATGATGTATTACCGCCGCCTGTGTTTGTAAGGGTCAGGTCTTCACCCAGTTTGTTAGAACGATAAACGAGTCTGTCGACACCGGTGAGCTTATCAGCTTCTTCATCGCTCCAAAGATACTTGACGAACTTAAATTCCAGTTCAGTTGTAACTTGATTACTCATTACTTATTTTTTGATATTTTCGCAGAGTGTTGTTTAAAGAAAACCGCTTAACCGTTGTAATACATGAAGAATATCAATATTTTTCGCAAAAGGCAACGATTGCAGAAAAACTATTGGTCAGTCCAATAATCATTTCAATTCGCAGGAGCCATTTGCGGCTTTGCATTCGTATATATCGGGAACGATTCCTGTCTCCCGCTCGTAAAGCTCCGCAATTTTAGAGGCAAAATCCCGATTTTCGCCCGGCCGAAAAAGGTTAATGGTACATCCTCCAAATCCGCCGCCCAACATTCGAGCACCCAAAACGCCAGATTGTTGACGAGCAAGATTCACCATTAGATCAAGTTCTTCGCAGCTAGTCTCGAAATCGTCCCGCAGGCTTTCATGCGACTCGTTTATTAGCTTGCCCACTGCTTCTAGATCACTGTCGCGAAGAGCTGCGACCGCTGCCAAAACGCGTGTATTTTCGGTAACCACGTGCCGGGCACGTTTTCTCGGCGTTTCAGGCATATCAGCGGCCTGGTTAAGTTCATCGAGTGTCACATCGCGAAGTGACGCTTTCCCAAGAAAACCAGCGGCCGACTCGCATTCGGCACGACGTTTGTTGTATTCGCCGTCCGCCAGATCGTGCTTTGTTTTCGTGTTACAGATAACAAATTTGACCGCCGACACAGGTACGGCCGACCATTCGAGCGATCGGCAATCAAGAAAAAGAGCGTGGCCTTTTTGGCCGAAGACAGAAGCAAACTGGTCCATTATCCCACTACCCACGCCGGCAAATTCGTTCTCGGCTGCCTGACCGATTTGCGCCAATTCCATCCCCTCAACTACATGTCCGGAGAGCGAAGCAAGCGCATACGCAGCCGATATTACGAGAGCTGCGGACGAACTTAATCCCGCCCCGATCGGAACATCACTTTCGATCAGAAGATCGGCTCCACCAAGCCTGAAACGTAAACGCTCCAGTATTATCGCGACGCCTTGAACAAATTTTGTCCAGGTCTTCGCTTGCGGCTCATTAATACTGTCGAGATCGAATTCAAGTGCGTTTTCGACATTCAGCGATGCCGCCCTTATGTTCCTGTCCGGTCGCGCGACGTCCGGCAACATAGGTTGCAAAATCGATCGCGCAGGGAAGAACAAAGCCATCGTTGTAATCGGTATGTTCGCCGATTATGTTCACGCGGCCGGGAGCCTTAAAGATTCGTGGCTCGGTGCCGTATTTAGCTCGAAATTTTGATCGGAGCTGGGTGAGATCGATCACAATGTTTCCAGGTAATGAGCTTCGCTCAATTCGCGAAGGTTTGCGGCGGCGCATTCGGGCGTTATATCACGTTGTGGACTGCCAAGTATTTCAAAACCGACAAAAAATTTACGAACCATCGCAGAACGCAGAAGCGGTGGATAAAAATGTGCGTGAAAATGAGCGTACTCGTAATCAGCACCGTCAGTAGGCCTTTGATGAAAGCCCATCGAATAAGGAAAAGGCGTGATAAACAGGTTATCATAGCGCGTTGTAACCCGTTTCAATACATCGGCAAAAGCTGTTCTTTCCTGATCGTCGAACTGATCGATAGACCCGCAATGATCTTTGCCAATTATCATTACTTCAAAAGGGTAAACGGCCCAAAACGGAACGATAGCCACGAAGTATTCATTTTCACAAACAATTCGTTCAGCTTTGTTCCTTTCCAATTCACAATAATCGCAGAGCAGGCACGTTCCATTCTTCTCCTTGTATTCACGCTGTGCTCGTAACTCTTTTGCTGGTTCGTTTGGGACACTCTCGCTCGCCCATATCTGGCAATGCGGATGCAGATTGCTCGCTCCCATCATCGCGCCGCGATTCTCGAATATCTGCACGTGATTGATAAAATCCCGGCTCCCGAGTGCGAGATATTCGTCAGCCCATTTATCGACTACGAAGCGAATATCCGCAATGTCCATCAGTGCAATCGTCAGACTGTGGTTCGGCGAAAAGCACACGACGCGGGAAACGCCGCGTTCCGGTTCCGCGACGAGCAATCCTTTCTCATTCAATCCGCCTTCAGGAACATCCGGCATTAAGGCAGCAAAATCATTGTCAAAAACAAAAACGCCCTGGTAGGCCGGATTGACCTTATCACCAGCACGTTTATTTCCCGGACAGAGATAACATTCCGGATCGTATTCGGCAAGCGTCTCGACTTTCGGCTCTTCGGTCTGCCCTTGCCAAGGACGCTTTGTGCGGTGCGGAGACACAATTATCCACTCGCCCGTCAGCGGGTTAAAGCGGCGATGCGAATGTTCGTTAAGGTCAAACATTTAATTTCCTTGCGTCTCTGCGACTAAGCAATAAGCTACTATCGTTTTCCAGCGGTAGGATCAGGCCAATTGTCGGTACGAAACGGTGACGCCGGAAGACCGGAATTGTTTGTTAGATTTGGATTTTTCGGGTTGCTGTTAAAGGCGTACCGAACTGCCAACGGCTGCGAAATATTCGGCGACCAGACCTCGATCTTATTTTTTCCCACGATCTTAGCATCCGCCCAGATCCATTTTTTGTCGGCTCCGGTGATGGCAAACTCGTCGAGCTTATCGCCTTTTCTGATTTTGAGCCCGGTGCCGACATCGTCAAATGTCAGCACGATTTTAGAGCCTTTGATCTCCGATCTTTTCAACACCGGTGAATTGGATATCTTGCGGCCATAAACGTCTTTAAGAGCCCATCGGGCAATTCTGCTGCCGACATCGACCTTGTTTTTGGGATGAATGTCGTTGGCTTCGCCGATATCAATGATAACGATCAGACCTGTATTTGGAGTGTTAAGGGCCGTCTGCCGATGTGCTTCGCGGATAAAGCTCCAGGCGGATTCCTCCGGTGCGGGTTTTACCGAACGGTAATTCGGAAGCTGGATAATACCGAACGGGAAATTTCCCTGCCCCCAGCGTTCCCGCCAGGCTTTGATCATCATGGGCATCAGTAAATTGTACTGCTCGGCACGAGCCTCATTCGATTCGCCCTGATACCAAGCCGCTCCGCGGATCGCAAAAGGCATCAGCGGCTCGATCATTCTATCGTAAATTGAAGAAGCAATCCGATAGTCGCGAAGAGCGTCAGGCACACCAGGCGATGGCGATGGCCTCGCTCCGGCGGCACGAGCTTTATCCTGATCCTCGCGCCATTTCTTGATCGCCTCGGTGTAATCTACTCGAACTTTTTCACGCTCGGCTTCCCAGATCTTTGTCCGGTCAACGGTCGGTTTGAGATCGGGCGATGCGATCAGATAATCGACCGGCGTCCAAGCCTCGGCCTGAGATCCGCCGTAGGAAGAATTGATCAAGCCAACCGGAACCTTCAGTTCTTTGTGTAGATCAACGCCAAAATAATATCCGACGGCCGAAAACTCTTTAACGGTTTCCGGCGTACATGCAGCCCACTCCCCGAGCTTTCCTGCCTTTTTCTTGAACGCGACTTCGCGGTTCACGTTGAAAAGACGAATATTCGGATGATTCGCTGCAGCGGTCGCAGCTTTGCCGCCCATTGATTCTGGCAACCGCCATTGCATGTTCGACTGGCCTGAAACTAACCAAACCTCGCCGACAAGAATGTTCGTTAGCTCGATGCGATTCTTGCCCGAGATCGTCATCGTCTGCGGCGTGGAACTCGCGGCTAGCTTGCCGAGATCGACCCGCCATTTGCCGGTCGCGTCGGCGACCGTATTCCGCTTTAGTCCTGCGAACTCAACGGTGATTGATTCGCCTGGCTCAGCAGTTCCCCAGACCGGGACCGCTTGCTTCTGCTGCAAAACCATCGAACTCGCCAGCACATCCGGCAATCGGACGTCCGCCGACACAGCCTGAATCGCTGTAAAAAGCAAAAATAGACTCAAAAGGCTTTTCATATAATTTCGATTGTATTACCTTAACGGTTATTCAACATTTAACCGTTTAACAGCAATACTCAAGGCTAAAACTCTTGCTTCTCGGCTCGTTCGATCTGCGTGTCCTTTATTTTCCAGCTTTGCCAGATTCCAAAGTCCGATACATTGGTTAGGCTGAAAGTCTTAACGCCGGGCGTCGTCTGAGCTTTAATGCGAAAAAATGATGCGGAGCTGACATCGTCCAACACAAAAGCCGGGCGAGCATCTTCACTCTCAAAACTCACCTCGACATTGTCAAAAGTAATTCCCTTCGCATGCCTGATGTAAAATCCATAGGCCGGAATCTTGCCAAACATGCTCGGTTCGGGATAGCTTTTCTCGTTCTCAGGCACCACACGCAGGGCATCTTCTTTTGTGCCGCCGCCTTTATATTGGATACGTATATTGCTCAAACGCACGTCTTCGATCGGGCTTTCCGCCAAACCGGCGATTATCGAAGCATAATACGAATCGGCATCCGAAACGACAATGTTATCTATTATCACCCGCCTGATCTTTGCGACCGGTGTCCCGTCCGGCGCTCGCTGGCGTTTGCCCAGGCGGATAAAAATCGGTGCGGTTGTTATGTCACGCATCGTGATATTTGAAATAGAAACATCCTCGATATAACCACCGTCCACAGTTTCAATGGCGAGGCCGCGACAGTGAACGAAATTAATGTTCGAGATCGTGATGTTCTTGAAACCGCCGTTTGATTCAGTACCAAATTTTATGCGTCCAGTCACGCGGTCGCGGTCGGGTGCAAACTCCTGCGTCGTTTTGAACGTTCCGTCAAGAAATGTTCCGAGATCGAAGCCCGATACCTGCGAATTTGTGATCGTCACGTTCTCAGTCGCCCGGTTAAAGCCGAGAGCGTAGCTGCTTTTCAGAACGATCGCGTCATCATTCGGCGAGTTCACATAAGAGTTAGTGATTCGAACGTTTCTGCAGGCGTCGATATCGAATCCGTCACGATTCGTATCGACACGCAGATTATCGATCGTCAGATTGTCGACACCGGTGGCTAGCAAAGCGAAATGCCCGCCTCGAAATATTGTGAAATCTTTTAGCGTGACGTTTCGCGAAAGTTTCAGCGCAATGGCCTTTGTTCCCAGACCGTTCATCTCCTTCACATCCGATGTTTCGCCGAGCGGTGAAACGTTGTTCGCCATACTCGCTGGCGTTTCGCCTTCCGTCCTCGGCCGTCGTGGTCCGGGGCTCCGCCTCGAAAGACCGTTACCGTCGATCCTTCCCTGACCGATTATGGCAACGTTTTCAATACCGATTCCCCATATCAAACTGTTCTGCCAATGCGAATGCCCGAAATCCTGATACATATCGAACGCATTCGGTTCGGGCAGATCGTAACTACCTTTGTGAACGGCGGGGTCGGCAGCGAGGATCGTAGCTCCGTTGTCCAAGTAAAGAGTGATATTGCTTTTCAGATGAATCGAAAAACTGAGGTATGTTCCAGCGGGAAAATATACTGTTCCGCCACCAGCCAAAGCAGCCGCGTCGATGGCCTTGTTGATGGCGAGAGTGTCGAGAGCCTTGCCGTCGCCGACAGCACGATAATCTCTGACGTTGTAAAACGCCTTTCTCGCGAAGGTCTTTCTTTGGGCATCAACCGCCACAGGCGCAAAACCAAAAACGAAAAGTAATGCAACAAAAATCGCAGGAATATTTCTCATGTAAATTCGAATAGGCTTTATTTTCGTTTCAGCCATTCTTCCGGCACAGGAATGATGCAGATGTTCATCGACCGTCCGTCTTCCGAAAGCATCGCGGACTGTATCTGGATTTTAGTTCCATCAGGGCTCATCGTCGGATGCGGGTGGTCCTGCGCGGTCGGTTTGTGGCCGGTCGAGAGCAGGATCATCTCACTCGTCTTTCGGTCGATTAGATAAATACTTCGCGAAAAATCATCGCCGACCGCCCAACGTCCGTCTGGCGAACCGCTCACATGCCACAGTCCGCTGCCGCTCGGCGTTTGCCCTGCAATGACCATTTCACGCGTACGCAAGTTTACAATTCCAAGTCCGGTCGGCTTTTCGCGTGTACCCGATGGTCCCCATTCAGGTTCCTGGCCGGGATTGGCTCCGCCCACCGCAGTCGGTTCGCCTACGTCCTTCAGACCGCCCGGAATTTTGCGGTGGCCCATAATCGCGAATGCAACCTCGTCTTTGGAAATAACCACCTCATGCGTCACCCAATCAGTTGCCGGTTCCGGATAGACGGGCCTCAGCCCGCTGCCGTCGGCCTTCACCGTCCACATTCGCTGCGGAGATTTGCCGCCCGTTTCCCAACAAAATAAAAGCTCGCCAGGCATCCACCCGTTTGTCTGAATATGTCCGACTTGAAACGGTACTGAAACAACGTGCTTGAATTTACCGGTCGCGAGCTCCATCGCCGCGATGCCCGAAGGTCCGGCACCCATATTTCGTGGCCCGAAATTGTTTTCGATCTTCGCTTCCGGCGGCAAATGCCGTGCTGCTTCGTCACGGCCGACACGGAAATAGACCCATTTCTCATCCGCATCGAGCGCCATATCGCCCCCTGCCTGTATCTCGACCGGCGTCGTTCCCATAACCTTTTGGTAATGATCGGCGGGTTGCATTTTGCCCGCTTTGCTGTCCGCAAACAGCTTTTCAAGATCGACCTCTATGATCTGAAGTGAAGTAGACTGCTGCGGTCGCGGCCCGCGCGTTGCTCCCGGCGTTGGCAGGGCAGGCGGCGTTGTGGGACGATTCGGATCTCGCATGAAATAGAGCTTCATCGAAGACCGGGCAATACTCAGCATTCCCGTGTATCCGCCCTCAGTGACCTGAACCAGATCGCCGGTCTTTTCGTTCACAGCCATCGCCTCGCCACGAACGCGACCGGAGCGAAAAATCAGCCACGTGCCGTCCGAGGTCCATTGGTTGTGCGTCTGATATATCTTCGAATCACCGTTCGGCGTACTCGTCAGGAACGTAAGCATCGTGCCCGTTACGGGATCTTTGACGACCTTCCGTTCCGAAGGAAATCTTTTGCCGATCTGGGCATCAGATGTTCCGCAGAAAATGAATGTGACTAAAACCGTAACGATTACTGAAACGTTTTTCATATAATTTTCCCAATGACGCGACCTTGAATTATCTGCCAACTCGGATCGCGATCTTACCGTTCCTTAGCCCAGCTGCTCTCGCAGTAATGTTGATCTTACCGCTGCCTTTATTTGCCTTTACCAAAGCAATACATATTCCCTGAAATGCTTTCCTTTTTTTATATTGAAACGCGTCGTGATCGGCGTTGTCACCGCTGTCTACGGCCGCGACGACACCCGAACCAACCACCTCGAAAGTGATCAAATCACTCGCCGATGGAACGATCACGCCATTCGCATCAACGACTTTCGCTGTCACGAAAACAACATCGTTCCAGTCGTTAGCGACCTTCGCTTTGTCCGCAGTCAGGGCGATCCGCGCCGGTTCTCCGGCGGTTTTCAATTCAAATTCGGCAACAGCTTTGCCGGCATTCCTTCCAACCGCTTTTATGGTTCCGGCTTCAAAACCCACCTTCCAGTTTCGCGGGCTGTCGTTCTCAGGCTTGGATTTCGCTCCGAGGGACCTGCCGTTTATAAACAATTCGACCTCGTCACAGTTGCTGTAGACCTCGACATTCTCTTCGTGAGGCGACAAATTCTTGGGAGTCCAATCGCCGAATAAAGTTTGCGTGCGCCGCTGTTCCGCGACCTCGTAACCCGGATCTGTTGGCGAAGCCGTTGCGGGTGCCACCCGCCTCGCCATATAAACCATCGGCTTGTCGCTCCACCAGCTTTGTCGCTGAAAGCCTACCGGTCGCGGCGTGGCTGTACGGTCTAGCAGCCCTTTGCCATAAGCGTAATTCGGCCAGGCAGCAGATTCACCAAGATAGTCGATACCGACCCAGATGAATTGTCCTGAATATTCAGGATTGTCACGCATCGCAAGCCATTGATTCAAGTCGTGCGTATTTTCTGTTCCTAAGATCTTTCGCTTCGGGTTTTGTTTGTAGGCCGCGAGAATTTCCTTTTCGCGGTAATTCTGACCGACCACATCGAGCATTTCCGCGAGGCCGTTATCGTAGTCCCTCGCTCCTTCGATGTTTGGACGAAAAAGCGCCTGTGTGACGGGCCGTGTCGGATCATTCTCATGGAAAGTCTCGACCAGGCCTCTTAGCGTCTGCTTTGCCTTTTCCTGGTCGGCGTGATTGTCGCGGATCTCGTTCCCGGCGCTGTAAATGATGACGCTCGGATGATTGCGGTCGCGGCGAACCGTGTCGCGAATATCGATCTTCGCCCACTCATTGAAATCCTTGTGATAGTCGAATGGATTTTTCGCCCGCGTCCATTGGTCGAAAAGCTCATCCATGACGAGAAAACCCATTCGGTCTGTCAGAGCGAGAAAGTCGGGCGATGGCGGATTATGCGCCGTTCGGATCGCATTCACGCCCAGTTTTCGCAATTCGTTCAATCGATGCTCCCAAACCGCATCCGGCACAGCCGCGCCAAATGCACTGCCATCGTGATGCAAACAAGCGCCTTTCAACTTGAAATTCTTTCCGTTCAGCCAAAAACCCGTTGCCGGAACGAATTGAAATTCGCGGATCCCGAAAGATACCACATCTTCGTCAACCGCCTTTTTCCCATCGCGACGCACTTTGATAATCGCCTTATACAAAGCGGGATTTTCGAGGCTCCATCGGATCGGATTCTTAACTGAAACGTCCGTTTGAAAATTAAAAGTTTGTCCCGGCTGAATCGAATTGATGCTTGTCTCCGCCGTTCCAACAGCCTTTTCATTGGGGCCGATCAGCGTAATTTGCAGTGAAATCATCTGCAGCGACTTCGACGCATTCACGACCGTGCTTTGTACGTTTATCGTCGCTTGATCGGCGGCAACCTTCGGTGTCGTCACAAAAGTTCCCCATTGTTGAATATAGACCGCGTCCGTAACAACCAGCCGCACATGACGGTAAATACCTGCACCCGTATACCAACGTGACGCGGGTTGACCCGCATTATCGGCCCGCACAGCTATCACATTGTCCCTGCCAAAATTGATGTGATCGGTCAGTTCATACCCGAAACTCACATAGCCATAGGGCCGTTTTCCAAGCGAGATGCCATTTATCCAAACCTCGCTGTTCGCCATCACGCCGTCGAATTCGATAAAGACCCGACGCGTCCTCTGACCTGCCTTCAGCGAAAAGCTCTTTCTGTACCAGCCAATACCAGACGGCAAAAAACCGCCCGCACCGCCGGTTTTATTCTGGGCATCGAACGGCCCTTCGATACTCCAGTCATGCGGAACATCCAATCGCCGCCACGCCGAATCGTCAAAGCTTGAGTGCTCCGCGTTCGCCGGATCGCCTTTCGTAAAACGCCAATCGGAATCGGACTGAGTCGTTACGCGTGCAGTTTGCGCAACTGCTCCGCCGGCAAATACCGAGACAATGCCCAAGTAAAATAGAAGCTTTAGTCTCATTCGAATCATTCGGCTACTTTTTCGATGTCGTGAACCTCAAGTTAAATGGCAGCGACATGTTTTCCACCTTCAAAACCGCCGCGGGCCATTGCACATTTGAAAAACAAAACCAACCCGAAACTTCATCACGGAAGTTGTCGAGTAGAAAATTGTTTTGCGGCAGCCGTAATTCCGCACACAATCATCATCACTTCAATAAAGATGCTTTTTCCCATCATAGATCTTGTCAAACGGGCAACTTTTTGTTAACGAAATAGCGTTCGGAAAAAGGAGATATCCGAAGCAAAACAAATTGGTAAAGCTTTACTTCAACCTTAGCACAGGGCAATCAAAAATCGAAAGACTGATTTAACCGATTAACTGGCATTGCCCGTTTCACCTGCTTAGGGTAAAGTTTGAGTTGTTTTCCGCAAATGTATCGGTCGCAAAATCTATGACTTGGGAAGAACGCTGGCATCCTTTGCGCGAAGAGTGGGTTGTGATAGCGGCTCATCGTCAGAACCGCCCGTGGAGCGGCGGGACGGTCGCGGGCGAACAAATAAAATTGCCGCAATATCTTTCCGACTGCTATCTCTGCCCCGGAAACACACGTGTAAGCGGCAAAACCAATCCTGACTATGACCAGATCTTCGTCTTCGATAACGACCATCCGAGCGTCGATATCAAGGCTCCGCAGAATGATGAACCACCGTCAGCTATTTACAAAGTGCGGCCTGCCACCGGCATTTCCCGCGTCGTCTGTTACAGCCCGCGACATGACCTCACACTCACGGAACTGAACCTTCCCGAGATTGTAGAACTTATGGGCGTCTGGCAGGAGCAATACACCGATCTCGGTTCCCGGTCGGAGATCGAGCATGTATTGATCTTCGAAAATAAAGGTGAAGCCGTCGGCGTTTCCAATCCACATCCGCATTGTCAGGTCTACGCGAATAATTTCGTATTCAAGACCATTGAAAATGAAGCTCGCGTAAGCCAGAAGCACTTCGCTCAAACCGGCAGAACTCTGTTTCAAGATATTATTCAAGCCGAAAAAAACGACGGACGCCGGATCATCGCCGAGAACGATTCCGCTATCGCTTTTCTTCCGTATTTCGCTCGTTATGCTTACGAAGTTTTCGCCGCTCCCAAAGAATCGCATCCCAGCATAGCCAGCCTTTCACGAAACGAAAAGGTTGATCTCGCAGCGGTTCTAAAAACGGTATTAGTAAAATTCGACAATCTTTGGAAGATGCCTTTTCCCTATGTTATGCCAATCCATCAGGCACCGACCGACGGCGGTAACTACGAGGCGTTTCATTTTCATATCGAGTTTCACCCGCCGCTGCGAAAACCGAATTTACTCAAATATCTCGCCGGTCCCGAGATCGGCGGCGGAAACTTTTTGAGCGACACGTCACCGGAAGAAAAAGCCGCTGAGCTAATATCCGCTTCCGATATTCACTACAAGTCGGAGGCGAATTTATGAACGACATCAAGTCGCTCTTTGCCCCGATCAAGTCGCTCCATGAAACGATAAGGTCTCACGTCGTCAAAGCCTGCGAACGCAGCCCCGTCGAACAGCTTTCGTCGATCGTAGCAGACGGCGAGGGCGATACGATATTTGCGGTCGACCGCATCAGCGAAGAACTATTGATCAAGTTCGTCGAGCGTGAGATCGCGGCCAAAACTCCGATAGTTCTGATCGCTGAGGGCCTGGAACACGGCAAAGTTATTCTGCCTCGTGGAGCAAACGAATCTGATGCCGTGTGGCGCATAATCGTCGATCCGATAGACGGCACACGCGGCCTGATGTATCAAAAACGAAGCGCGTGGATACTGACCGGCGTCGCACCGAACCGCGGCGAAGAAACCAATTTGTCGGATATAGAGTTTGCGATTCAGACCGAGATTCCGCTTGTAAAACAGCACCTTTCGGATACGGTCTGGGCCTTTAACAGCGAGGGAGCCAAAGCCGAACGATACGACCGTATAAAAGACGCAAGCAGCCAACACCCGCTCACGCCGTCGCGTACTGCCACCATAGAACAGGGTTTCGCAATGATCTCGCGTTTCTTTCCCGGTGCTCGTGATGTACTTGCGGAGATCGACGAAGAAATAATTACAGCAACTCTGGGCAAGCCGAAACACGGGAAGGCTCAATGTTTCGAGGATCAATACATTTCCACCGGCGGACAGCTTTACGAACTGATGGCCGGACATGATCGGTTCGTCGCAGACATCAGGCCACTCATGCAAAAAACGATGACCGAACGCGGACTTGACCTCAGCATATGCTGTCATCCTTACGATCTTTGCACCGAGCTGATCGCACGCGAACTAGGCGCAATCATTACCAGCGAGAATGGCGGCCGTCTGAACGCACCGTTGGACGTAGATACTGATGTTTCCTGGCTCGGCTACGCAAATCCTTCGATTCGTGAGCAGATCGAACCAGCAATGCAAAACGCGCTTCGTAAACGCGATCTTATCACCTGATACTTATGTTCCAGATCGTCGAGGGAAATACGCACGCCCTAAAGGATGTCGAAGCATTCGTCGAGCTAATAAATGATCCTCCTAATTCAGTCGCAGGTTTCTTCGATTCCTCAGCAGACATATTAATCGCCCGTGCTCCGGGTCGCCTTGACGTAATGGGCGGAATTGCCGATTATTCAGGCTCGCTCGTAATGCCGATGCCCATCGCCGAGGCAACTTTTGCCGCAGTCCAAAAAAATTCAGATAGTTCGATCAAGATCATCAGCCTGGCGGGCGATGGAAACACCCGCCGCTTTTTAATGAATATTTCCGACCTCGGCCTTGCCGCCGACGGCTATGAAAATGTCCGGCGTTGGTTCGCCGACGACGATCATTGGGCATCCTACATAGCCGGAGCATTCTTTGCTCTGCAAGCCGAACTTGGCATTGACTTTCAAACCGGTGCACGAGTTCTCATCAGTTCCGATGTTCCGATCGGAAAAGGCGTTAGTTCGTCTGCGGCTCTTGAAGTTAGTACTATGCAGGCGGTGTGTGCCGCCTTCGAAATTGAGATCGAACCGCGAAATATGGCGATCATGTGCCAGTTGGTCGAGAACAAAATAGTCGGTGCGGCCTGCGGCATTATGGATCAGATCGCGGTTCATAGCGGAGTCGCAAATTCGTTGGTTTCGCTAGTGTGTCAACCGGCATCGATCGGTGAGCCGGTACCGCTTCCAGATGGTCTGGAAGTTTGGGGAATCGATTCCGGTGTGCGTCACGCCGTCGTCGGCTCGGACTATTCGTCCGTCCGCGTCGCTGCTTTTATGGGTTATCGAATCATCACTGATCTCGCCGGGCTAACATTCGAAAGGATTTGTGACGGAATAATAAAGATTAACGATGACTTGTGGAACGGCTATCTTTCGAACGTAACGCCGGACGAATACGAGCGCGAGCTTGCAGGTCGAATCCCTTTCTCAATGACTGGACGAGAGTTCTTAGAGAAATACATCGGAACCACGGACACCGTTGCTGCTATAGATCCGGAAAGATCTTACGCGATTAAGCCTCCGACAGAACACGGGATATATGAAAACTATCGCGTGAATCAATTCGCGAGTCTTCTAAAAAAGCCGATCGACGATGCGACTTTGGAAAAATTAGGTGAGCTGATGTTTGCGTCGCACGCCGGATATGCGTCCTGCGGCCTGAATGAAATCGGCACCGATCTGATCGTGGAAATGGTTCGCGAAAGTAAAGAAGAAGGAATTTTCGGCGGACGGATAACCGGCGGAGGCAGCGGCGGAACCGTTACCGTCCTAAGCAGAACCGGTTCTCGCGACTCAATAGAGAAGATAGCGAAGAATTACGCAGCCAAAACCGGACGAACGCCGTATATTTTTCACGGCTCTTCGCTCGGATGCTCGGCCTTTGGCAATCTGTGTTTGCGTTATATTGGCAACTAATAGTTGCCGAAACTGTGTATTACAGGTATATTTCCGATTATCGATCTTACAGGTCAATTGATATTCGATCTCTCGAAAAAGAACGCACTTGCGTTAATTGCGGTAACGGCCGGAAAAGCGGTTAACTAACGCGCGACTTCTTTCGGCCCACAATTATTTGAGTTGGAGAAAATATGAGTCATCGACTTTTTGTACTATGCGCTCTCTCTTTGTCTGCACTTTCCACATTGTCGTGCGGCCCGACAGCTACACCAGGCACCAACGGTGCGAACAACACTGGAGCAACATCCACCGCAAAGGAGCTTAAGTTAGCCTTTGTTACGAATAACGCATCCGACTACTGGACGATCGCTCGCAAAGGCGTCGAGAAAGCTGATGCTGAACTTACGGATGTGATCGTCGAATTCAAGCTTCCCGGCGAGGGAACAGCGGCTGAGCAAAAACGCATTATCGATGATCTCATCTCCACCGGCATCAGCGGTATTGCAATGAGTCCTGTTGACCCCGATAATCAGACCCAACTTATCAACGACACCGCAAAAAAAGCTCTTGTCATTACGCAGGATTCCGACGCTCCAAACAGCGATCGTGCTCTTTACATCGGGACAGACAATGTCGCCGCGGGCAGGCAGGCAGGTGAACTCGTCAAAGAAGCTCTGCCGAACGGCGGCAAAATAATGGTATTTGTCGGCAAGAGTGACGCGAGAAATGCGGCTGAACGTTACCAAGGATTGAAAGAAGCGTTGCAAGGTTCAAAGGTCGAGATCATCGACATTCGAACAGACGACACTGACCGAGCGCGGGCCAAAACCAACGCTGCCGACACGCTCGTCAAATACTCTGATATTTCCGCACTCGTCGGCCTGTGGAGCTATAACGGCCCCGCAATCCTAAACGCCGTCAAAGACGCCAACAAGGTCGGTCAGGTAAAGATCATCTGCTTTGACGAAGAGGACGAAACACTCGCTGGAGTCAAAGACGGTGCGATCTTTGCGACCGTCGTCCAACAGCCTTACGAATTCGGTTACCAATCGGTAAAGCTCATGGCCCAGATCCTCAAAGGCGACAAATCCGCGATACCAGCTAACAAGCAGATCAATGTTCCGACGCTCGTGATCAAAAAAGATTCGGTCGAAGAATTCACGAAAAAGATCAATGGTCTCCGCGGCAGAAATTAGTTACTAATTACGAATGAACGCAGATAAATATAAATAAGATTTTTTCTGCTCCTTATCTTAGTGGCGTTTATCCGCGTCTATCTGCGGTTCTTTTTTCTTAATTTATGAGCGTAGCGATCCTCGAAATGCAAAAGATCAGCAAACGCTTCCCAGGCGTTCTCGCTCTTGATGCGGTTGACCTTGATGTGTTTCCCGGCGAAGTCGTCGCTCTTGCTGGTGAGAATGGTGCTGGCAAATCGACGCTAATGAAGGTCCTTGGCGGTATTTATCAGCCCGAGAGCGGAGCGATCTACATCGAAGGGACAAAGACCGTTATCGGCTCTGTTTCGGACGCAACTGATAGTGGCATTGGATTCGTTCACCAGGAGTTGAATGTACTAGACAATCTCACTGTCGCGGAAAACATCTACCTGGGCCGCGAACCGCGTCGCGCAAAATTCCTGATCGACCGTACGAAATTAAATTCCGATTCGGATGTATATTTGAAACGCCTGGGCTTGGATATTTCGCCGCGCACGCCTCTTCTCGAATTATCCATCGCGCAACAGCAAATGGTGGAGATCGCAAAGGCACTATCGCAGAATGCCCGCATCGTCATCATGGACGAGCCCACATCCAGCCTTACGCTCACGGAAACCGATCGGCTTTTGTCTGTCATCAGCGAACTCCGTTCACAGGGTGTAAGCCTAATTTATATCTCGCATCGGCTAGGCGAAATAAAGCAGATCGCAGACCGGGTAGTCGTGCTTCGCGACGGCAGGAATGCCGGAACCATACATCGAGCTGAGATCAACCACGCCGCGATCGTCTCACTAATGGTCGGCCGCGATCTGCAAACATTCCACAGACATGAAGCTCCTGTCGAAACCAAGCCCTTCGCAACTATTCAGGATCTTCGCACACGACGCTTCCCTGCCTGCTCTAATTCATTCGACGTCCGTGCAGGAGAGATCCTCGGTTTCGCGGGACTTGTCGGCTCTGGCCGGTCCGAAGCCGCTCAGGCCATATTTGGAGTCGATAGTGCGTTGGCCGGGGGTATTCACCTTGACGGCAAACTCGTCACCATCAAGAATGCTCGCGATGCCATAAATAGCGGCATCTATCTCGTACCCGAAGATCGTCGTACTGCAGGGCTGATCGTGGACATTCCGATCCGTGCGAACATAACGCTGCCAGCACTTACCCGATATGCCTCTGCTGGATTAGTGAGCCGCAAACGCGAAAGCAAAAGGGCCGCCGAGATGTGTGAAAAGCTAAACGTAAAAGCCCCATCGATCGAGACCAACGCTGCCAATCTAAGCGGCGGAAACCAGCAAAAGGTTGTGCTCGCAAAATGGCTTTCTTTGAACCCAAAGCTCCTGATCTTTGACGAACCGACGCGCGGCATCGATGTCGGCGCAAAAGCGGAGATCTACGAATTGATGCGGGAACTTGCAGAAAGCGGCGTTGCGATAATTATGATCTCAAGCGATATGGAAGAGATATTGGGAGAAAGCGACCGCATTGCCGTTATGCATGAAGGCACGATCACAGGCATTCTCGAGCGGGCAGATGCCAGCGAAGAGGCGATTATGAAATTGGCGGTTGGACAGATCGCACAGTCTGCCGAAGTGGCATCCACTACTCCTCAAACCAGAAGGAGAGCTTAGATCTTATGAGAAAGGAACTCGGAACCTTCGTACTTCTTGTCGTCCTATGCGTCGTTCTCGCGATCCTAAACCCGAGTTTTCTCAGTTCTGCCAATTTACAAAACTTGGCCAGGCTTATCGGCATTTATGGCGTTTTCAGCATCGGGCTGGGCCTGGTCATCATTACCGGCGGCATCGATCTCTCGGTCGGTTCGGTATTTGCCTTGCTTGGTGTCCTGCTTTCGATCTTTTTGGTCGAATGGCAATTGCCCGCCGCAGTCGCCGTATTTTCAGTCGTGTTGATCGCAACGTTTCTCGGTTTGATAAATGGATTCTTGATAACGCGTGTAAAGATCCAGCCGTTTATCGTTACTCTTTGCGGGTTGCTTTTCTATCGCGGGCTTGCACGCTTTGTCGCAAGCGATGAGACAAAAGGCTTCGGAGCCGCTTCGGGTTTCGAGACATTGCAAAGCATGGCGACGGGAAGCGTCCTTGGCATTCCGACGCCGTTCATAATTCTTGTTTTGATCAGCGTAGTAATCTGGATCGTTCTGCATCGCTCGGTTTATGGCAGGTATTTATTCGCCGTTGGCCGTAACGAAACCGCCGCTAGATATTCAGGCATAAACGCAAACGCCGTCACCACAAGCGCATATGTTTTCTGTGGTTTAATGGCCGGAATAGCCGGTGTCCTACTCGCTTTTTATACAAACTCGGTTTCGCCGTCGTCACACGGAAATTTTTACGAATTATACGGCATTGCCGCGGCCGTTCTTGGCGGCTGTTCCCTGCGCGGCGGCGAAGGCTCGATCATCGGCATTTTGATCGGCACCGCATTGCTCCAGGTCTTGCAGAATCTGGTGAATCTGCTTGGCATTCCAAGTTCGCTTAATTTCGCGGTCATGGGCGCCGTGATCCTGATCGGCGTAATTGCTGACCAGCTTTTGCGGCAAAGACAAGCCGCACGCGCTACGAAATAGATTATGAGCCAACATTTATTTTGCGTCCTACTAATGCTGATCGCTCTGGCTGCAAGCAGCAAAGCTCAATCCGCGCCGATTCCCTTGTGGGAAATTGGAGCACCGAACGCGGTCGGAAATGAGCCGCAAGACATCCCTACTATCACGCCATTTCCTGCTACTAAAGAAACGGCCACGGGTGCAGCCGTCCTCGTCCTGCCGGGCGGCGGATATGCCCGTCTGTCGGATGTGAAAGAAGGCAGCGATGTCGCTAAATGGTTGAATTCACTAGGCATTTCCGCATTCATACTCAAATACCGCCTCGGCCCGCGATACAATCAGCCTACTCCGATGCTTGATGCGGCCCGTGCAATACGGACAGTTCGACATCGCGCAAAAGAGTGGAATGTGGACGCTAACCGTATCGCGATCCTCGGCTTTTCAGCCGGAGGGCATCTGGCTTCGACGCTTGGGACAAAATTTGACGCCGGAAAACCCGATTCAAAGGACGAGATCGAACGCATGAGTTCGCGGCCGGACCTGATGATCCTGCTATATCCCGTAATTACGATGGGCGAATACACACACGCAGGATCGAAGAAAAACCTACTCGGTGACAAGCCTACACCCGAACTAGTAAAGCTTTACTCCAGCGAACTTCAAGTTTCAAAAGAGACACCGCCAACCTTTTTGATGCACACCATGACCGACGCCGGAGTTCCCGTTGAAAATAGTATGTCTTTCGCTGCAGCTCTGCGGAAAAACCGAGTTCCGTTCGAGTTTCATTTATATGAACAAGGCTCGCACGGCGTCGGCCTCGCTCCGACAAATCCATATCTAGCAAGTTGGGTCGGCAGATGTGCGGATTGGCTCGGGCTTCACGGATTTATCAAATCAAAACTTAGCACGATAACAAAATGAAGGAACCAAAACTAGATCGCCGTAATTTTCTAAAGACAACCGCCGTCGGTGCCGCCGGGCTTTCGTTGATTGCAAATTCGACCGCGGATGCCGCTGAAGCACCGTTCGTGCTGCCCGAAAGCGTTTCGCGGCGGCACATCATCCCGCTCAATCACAAATGGCTTTACAGCGAGAAAGCGTCACCTGCGGCGATGCAGGCAAATTTTAACGACAAAACCTGGACCAAGGTCACGATCCCGCATACCAATAGAATGCTCCCGGCGAACGGTTTTGATGAAAAGGAATATACATTCGTCTCGGCGTACCGTCGTCATTTCCGGCTGCCGAAAGAACTAAAAGACCATCGCATCTTTATCGATTTTGGCGCTGTTATGACCGCTGCAAAGGTCTTTATCAACGACAAGAATCTCGGCGAATATAAAGGCGGTTACACGCCTTTTTCATTCGAGCTGACAAACGATATCAAATGGAATGCAGACAATGTTCTAGCGGTCGAGGTCGATTCGACCGAGCGAAAAGACATCCCGCCGTTCGGCAACATGGTCGATTACCTTACTTTTGGTGGCATCTATCGCGACGTGCAGATCCGGGCGGTGCCGACGACGTTCATTTCAAACGTTTTCGCAAAACTCGTAGACGTTCTCAAACCAACCCGTCAGTAAAGATCAACGTCGGATCTGCAAACCGATGGCAGCGTTCGAACTTCGTCGACTGGTTACGTTCTAAAGGCAGAATTACTCGATGGCGACAAGGTCGTCAGCAGTGACGATCAGAAGACCTTCATCCCGTTCGGCATGGTCTCGAACTTCGAGGAGATCGACTAAAAGAAAATCTCTGCTCAAATCGTCTTTGGAACCTGAAAACGCCAAAGCTTTACGGTGTCCGGGTGACATTAAATGAGCTGACTAAACGCTCGACCACTACGAAACCCGGATCGGCTTCCGCGAAGCTAAATTCACGCCCGAAGGCTTTTATCTCAACGGCAAGCACTTGAAGCTTCGCGGCCTCAATCGCCACCAAACATATCCTTATCGTTGGCCAGGCGATGCCGGCTCGCGGACAGCGTCGCGATGCTCAGATCCTCAAAAACGAACTCAAATGTAACATCGTACGCACTTCGCACTATCAGCAGTCACCGCATTTTCTAGATGCCTGTGACGAGCTTGGCCTCCTGGTCTTCGAGGAGATTCCCGGCTGGCAGCATATCGGCGACAAGGCGTGGCAAAACCTGGCGGTAGAACAGGTACGTGCGATGATCGAACGCGACTGGAATCATCCGTCGATCATTCTCTGGGGCGTTCGCGTAAACGAGTCACCCGACAATACAGAACTTTACACCAGAACAAACAAGCTCGCCCACGAACTCGACGATTCGCGGCAGACCGGCGGCGTGCGTTTTCGTTACAATTCCGAGCGGCTCGAAGACGTTTACACGATGAACGATTTCGGCTGGCCGCTGCGTCCGGCAAATCATCCGCTGTATCTCATTACCGAGTTTAACGGCCATATGTACCCGACCAAGCGTGCAGACAACGTCGAACGCATCCGCGAACACACACACCGCCATGCCCGCGTTCACGATCAGATCGCAGGCGAAGTAAAATACGCTGGTGGCCTCGGTTGGTGTGCGTTCGATTACAACACGCATGACTATTTCGGCTCCGGCGACCGCATCTGTTATCACGGCGTTTCGGACATCTACCGAATTCCAAAACCGGCCGCCGGTTTCTACAAATCGCAATGCGACCCAACCGAAGAGATCGTCCTCGAACCCGGTTTCGACTGGGCTCGCGGTGACCAGAACGAGCAATTTACGGATGCTCTGGTTTGTTCGAATTGCGAGAAGCTGCGGTACTACGTCGGCAGCCGCATGATTGCCGAGGTCGAACCAGACCGCAAAACGTATCCAAATCTGAAATACGCACCGTTTCGTACCAATCTCCACGCTGCGATCAGCGCAGGCTGGGAAGACCTCCGAATCGAAGGCTTCATCGGCGGAAAGGTCGTCATCGAGAAAAATTTCTCAGCCAAGGGCGTCGACCAGCAACTGATCGTTAAAGCCGACGACGCTGAAATTAACGCAGACGGCATAGATATGACTCGCGTAGTTTTCAAGGTCGCCGACGAATTCGGCAACGTCCGTCAGTTTGCTCAGGGAGCGATCCAGTTCACGGTCGAAAATGGTGAGATTATCGGCGACAACCCATTCGCCCTAGTCGGCGGCTGCGGCGCGATCTGGATCAGATCAACCGCAAAGGCCGGTTTGATAAGGGTGACAGCGAAACACGCAAGACTCGGCACTAAAGCCATCTCGATCAATGCTAAGCCGGCAATTGGCTCAATGGGAAGCATTTAGTTGATCTATGAAATGCGGGTCTCTGCGTTAAGTGGCTATTGTTACCCCGATTTGCATCTATATACCAGAGCGGCTATCTTGCCGAAAAAACATGTACAGATGACGCTGATTTTAGTGATTTGGCTACTCCTGAGAGGTACTTTTTGATGCCAGGATCTTTGAGCGTTTTGACCGCTGCAATGACCATCTTTGCATTCAACAATGCTCCAGCCTGACTTGAATGTGTGCGCTTGTCGCCGAATAGTGGCTCGACCTTCTCGGGACCGAGGCGTTCGAATTCGAGGGCGATGATCTCGTTGAGGTTTAGGAATGCGGCTCCAGTGGCCTTTGCGGCGTTGGCGGTCCATTTGACGAATGTCTCGCTCTCTTTCCGAACGATCTTGCCGTCCTGCCAGTCTTTGTGAGGCACCATCGAGCAGAATATCGCGGTCGCTCCTTTGGCTTTCACGTCGTTGCCGTATTTCCGCATGTACCAGCCGAAGGTGCGGACGAGTTCCTGTTTGCCATCGAGACGTGTAACCTCGGCGGTTGCGTCGTCTTCGCTGTGGAGAGCGGGACGGTCTTTGGCGGCGGGATCGTTGTATTTTCCGACATCGTTGTGGCCAAACTGGATGAGCACAACATCGCCTTTCTTTAGTTCGGCAAGCAAGCGGTCCCAACGCCCCTCGTACTGAAACGTCCTGCTGCTGCGACCGCCGATCGCACGGTTGACGACGTTGATCTTTGACAAATCAAAAAACTGTGCAAGTTCCTGTCCCCAACCACGCAGCGGAGCGTTGCTGTTCAGTGTCGAATCACCGACGATGAAAAGCGTCGGCAGTTTAGGATTAATGACGGTTTCGGTCTTTGATTTTGAATCATCGACGACCGGGCGGGCATCGTCTTTGGTTTGGGTAAAGATTGTAGCAGACAGCGCCAATAGCAGCGCTAAGAACAGAGGGAACGACTTCATTTTAATCTCCGGTTCGTTTCTCGGCGCACTAGGCGTCTTAATCAGCGGTCTCTACGTTGAATAGATCTTTAACGCTGAGCACCCCGAGCTTTCGCGGAGAACGCCGAGAGAATATCACTTCGATTTTTTCACCTCGACCGCGTAAACATGGGTTGGCCCCAGCATATTTGAGCGAAAGACGATCCATTTACCATCCGGCGTGAAGGTTGCGTTTGGTTCGAGCGAGTAATCGTGTTTTGCAAGATTGACCAGTTTCTCGGACTTAAATTTGCCATTCTCCGGCTTGAACAAATATATCCACTGCCCGTTATCACCTTTTGCAACGCTGTTCGGACCTCCGCCATCGCCCAGGAAAGACTTGCCGTCGGGCGAAACACCAAAGTGAACCGACCATTCGCGTTTCTCCATGCCGTATTTGATCATCTTGCCCGTCTTAATGTCGTACTCGGCTAACCAAAAGACCTGTCCTTTCGGCGTCTGCAGGTCGTAGTAGATATGTTTGCCATCCTGCCCAAAAAATTCGTGGCCCGCGATCTCCATGTCCATTGTCGCGGGTGTGGATCTTCTTCAGATCGGTGCCATCGGTACGAATCGTCCAGATGCGATCAACCTTATGCCACGGGCCTTCGTGACAAAACATGATCAGCGTCGGGTCGGTCGGCGACATCTGAACATGATTCAGCCAGTCAGTTGCGGGGTGAAAGGTCTTTACCTCGCCGCTCTTTATGTTGACGGTGTAAAGCGACATCGGGACTTTCGCGGCCAGGCGGCGTTCCATCATGTCGCCCTTGCCCGGATAACTGTCGCGTGCCGGAACTTGTCCGGCGGGTGCGTTCGGATTTGGAGTCGGCGTCGGTGTTGCCGCGGGCTGCGGGCGAAATTCCTGCGGGAGTTCACCGACGACCATGCTGCCCGCAAGCAGCGTTTCATCGGCATTCAAACCAAAACCGGAGCCGGTGCGAAGCTTTCCGTTCTTTACGATCTCGCGCGTCCCTTTTGTATTGACGTCGGTCTCATAAACCGATTCGCCTTTAAAATAAAACACCTTGCCCGTCTTTTTCCCGACGACAACACCGCCGGTACGGCCTTCGACGATCTGCTCGATCTTTTTTGTCTTGAAGTCGTAGGTCGAAAGCCCGCTGCGTGTCGAAAAAACAAGCTTGTCACCCGTGTAGCCGTTTTGGTGAAAATAGAAAGAGGAGCTGTTCGCATCGTTCGAAAGCCGCACAATACGGTGCCCCGTGTCGGCATCGACCCAGTCGTGCGGCAGGTCTTGTGCCTGAGATGAGACAATTGACGTAAGCGTAAAGATCATCAAGAGAACATTCTTCATATTTTGCCCCCTGGGTTTTCAAGATCGATCAAAAAATCTTCAGCCTCGTTGATGTGGCAACGAGGCTGAGGTTATCAAACAACCCACAAAACACTACCTTAGAAGATCAGCCGGATACCAAACTGGAGGTATCGTGAACTGGTTCCTGGATTAGGGCTTCCGAACGAATTTCCTACCGCGCCGCTGGTAAGACTGCCGAAATTCGCTTCATAAGCGTTCCTTAGACGCCACAGCTTAAATCCCTCTAATGTCCTGATGTCATAGGCCAGGGGGTTCCTTGTCGCGAACCCTTGCGGCACCGGGACGGAGAAAAAGTTGTTTGGCAGCGCACCGCTTGTTGATCCCGGGCGGGGCGGCAGGCGGACTGCATTAACCGTTTGCCTAATGGCGGCGAGTTGAGCATTACCCTCAGTCGTGCCCGCCACGCCCGTGGCCGTAGCTTGGGGCTGATTGTTAAAAATAGCCCAGCTATTATACTCAGCCGCCGTTATCGGCTGTGCGACCCCGCCAACCGTTTCGGTCGTGATCTCAGCCGGAAAACCGCCGAAACCGAACGGAGTGTTGCCTCGGCTGTTGAAGTAGAAGTTAGGAATGTTGAACAGATTCAGAGCATCGATCCTGAAGTTGATCTTACGCTTGCCTTCCCCGCCGATCCATGGCATCGGGAAATCCTTTTGGATAGAAAGGTCGAAATACTTTCGTAAAGGCTCACGGATGCTAAGTGTTCGCGGTGCATTGCCAAGCTGGCCCTTTGCCGGACGCATAAAGGCGGCCGGGTTTACATATGGCTCACAGACCTGGAAACTATTGGTCCCAACTCCAGTTCCGACTTTGCAACTCGGATCCCAAAGGGGATTCTTGAGCGGCACGCCCGACACGATGTCCGGGCGGATGACGCGGTTAAACCCGGCACCGCCGAGGAGATTCGGGTCCGTAAGGAACGGCTGATAAGGATTGCCGCTCACGATCCTGGCAACACCCGATAGGGTCCATCCGCCAAGCGGGCCGTTCAGGTACCACGGAGCAGCACTGAAGAAACTCCGTCCTTTGCCGAACGGTAGATCCCAGGTAAAGGTTGAGGAGAACGCATGCTTTACATCAAAGGCAGAGAGAGCGAAATCATTCTCAAGCGTGCCGCCCAGCGCGACCTGACCTCTCACGGAGCCGCTTGTCAGAACGCGGACGTCCGGGCTCGAGTCTGAAGAATCGTCCATGGACTTTGCAAATGTGTAATTTGCCGTAAGGCTGAGTCCGGTGGCCATTCGGCGTCGGAAGT
This sequence comes from Blastocatellia bacterium, assembly GCA_963765045.1. Lineage (GTDB taxonomy): Bacteria > Acidobacteriota > Blastocatellia > Pyrinomonadales > Pyrinomonadaceae > OLB17. Next base: position 250,063 of record CAVXVF010000017.1, read on the forward strand.
CAACGTAGCCCGCGTGCCGGATGCTCCGCGAGTTTGCATTGAAGAACTTGTTCAGGACCTCGAAACCGACGTAGTTGGAGAACAAACCTGCGACTGATGTTGTGATCGCTCCTCCGAGCAGTGTTGTGCGGCCAAGCGGGTCGTTGGCGTTGCCCGTCGGGTTGATGTTATTCGCGGTCAGGGTCCCGATGACGTCGGTGTTGCGCTGGTTGATGTTGATCTGCGGTGTGTACAGGGCAACGCCTCGATTGGCCGCATAGGCGATCTCGATGGTCGAATTACTGAAAGGCGCGAACTGCAACGCAAGATTCCAGCTCTGCGAATATGGCACCTTGCCATAATTCGGATCGTTAACATCGATGGCGATGCCTGGAATGGCGATCGATTTCTGAAAAACGAGACCGTTAGCGTCGGTTCCTAGGAGGGTATCCAGTGGCACCGATGAACCCTGAATCGCATTATTGCCCGAAAATCTAACCGGCAGCGAAGGAAAATTCGTGTTGCTCGATGCGGGAGAAGTTACTGAGACGCCGTTTACAATAGTTATCGTCGGCTTGAGCGTGCTGGCCGTTGTGAATCCTCCGAAATCAGGATTCGCGCCGCGGTTGTTCCCATTGATTGGGACATGCGAAACACCAAAACCTCCGCGGATAACAAGGCTGTTCTTCTCGGTATCGAAGCCGAAAACCTTCATCTTCGGGCTCCACGCAAAACCGAACCTTGGCTCGATAGCTCCGTAGTCGACCGGTACGATATGCGCCGACCTTCCTCCACGGCCCGAGAACGCGAAAGGCAGGACCTTGGCCGAAGTCGGAACATACGACGGTATTGGGTCGGCTGCCAGGACGCCCGCCGCGGTCGCGATCGCTCGGCGTTGCGTGTCGGTCAGTGCCTGATCGACCGCAAGGTCCGGACGGAAAACGCCCTGCAAATTATTGTCCTCGGTCCGAGGCATCTGGACCGAGTAGCGGAGACCGAGATTAAGCGTGAAATTCGGCCTCAGCTTCCAATCGTTCTGGACAAAAGCGGCGTAGCTGTCCCACTGGTAATTGTAATTGAACAGTGCCGGACGATAATCCACCGAGAGTGGAACACCGAGTAGGAAGCTGGCTAAAGTATTTCCCCCATTACCGACCGTATTCAGGTTGTTGTTATTAGGGACACCGGCCGGGCTATTATTGGTCGCGAGCCGGCGGAAATTCCAGCGGCCGCCCGATCCCGCAAAAAATGGAGTTACAGCCAGACGGGCTCGGTTAATATTGCCGCCGATCTTCCAACCCATATTGCCGGTGTTCAAATAGAACGTGTCGCTAAAATCGTACCGGTTCTCTTCGTTAAAGTTGTTCGTACTCAAACTGGAACCGATGTCGGGCGCCGCGTATTGGTTATCGGTGCCAAATGCCGTAATCAGCGGTAAGCCGCCGGTCGTCAGGCTTCTGATCCCCAATTCGGTCGAAAGATTTCTCCCGCTCAATATCGAGAACTCGGGTGAGTAGTCCTCGCTAAAAGTGCCCTGGGTGTAGTTGAATCGCGCCTCATTGATCATGGTGGGCGAGATTATGTAGTTTAGCGTGCCGAGATACTGTACGGCATCGCTGTAAATTCCCTGGTTACCGTTTATGTCGCTGCCGTTCGAAGCGCGAATCCCCACGGCCGGAGTTTTGGTCCAGCGGAACGTGGCCTTCGCCTTTTCGGTAATATTGTGGTCGATACGGACCGTGAAGCGATCTTCGTTCTGCGTTGCTGCTCGAACAGTGAAGAGGTTGCGAACGGCTCCGTTATCAAGAAAATAACTCCCGGCAGGGTTCATGAACTCCAACAGCTTTAAAGTTGTCGGATCCATAAATTCCCTGGGAACAACGTTAAGCGCCGGATTATTTGCCGCGTTCGCGATCTGAGCCTGAGCTTGGGCGGCAGTGCAGTATGGCTGACCCTGGGGGTTAGTTGAGACTCCAATCGCCGCTGACCAGCCAAAAGGACAATATTGGTTTCCGGATACCGCCGGAACAACGATCGGGACAAGTGTGCCGCCAGCCCCGAGCGTGAACTGCTGATAGATATTGTTATCCGCTCCGGCTACGAGCGTTTGGCCGAATTGCGTGGCTACAGATCTCGGCAGCCATCCACTGTTCGTCGTAAGCACCAGGTCGCGGAAATTGCCCGAGCGTTCAGCCGCAGTAGGCACTAGCGCCACGCCCTGCGTGAAGTCGTTACGCCAACGCGGCTCCCAGGCAAAGAAGAAGAATGATCCACGCTTGCGTCCGTCGTAGATCGCCGGCCCATCGTCGCCAAAGTTCGGAAACATTATTGGCCCGCCGACCGTGAACGAAGCTTGGTTGCTGCGAAGGTTGTTTGCCGGACGCGGAGCTGTGCCCTGGTTCCAGGCCCGGGCGTTGGTTTGCGGATTGCGATGATACCAAAGCGCCGTTCCGAAAATATCTTTCCGGCCGGATTTGGTCGTTATGTTGATGACACCGCCGCCGGTCGTGCCGAACTCGGCCGAATAAGCCGAGCTCTGCACAGCGAATTCCTGCACCGTCTCGGGCGTAAAGCTGACGACCGCTCGAGCAATCCCAACGCCGGTATTGTTAACCCCATCGGCAAGCATCAGTGTGCTGCCCGGCCGGCCGCCATTTACGCTCAGGTTAAAGCCGGGTGACGGCGTGATGACGCCCGAATCAACATCCTCGCTGCCCGCGTCACCGGAAACATTCGGCATCGTGAGCGCGAGATCGAGAACGCTGCGATTGTTCAGGGGAAGATCGCGCAGCTGTCGCTCCGTGATGGTCTGGGAAAGAGTGCCGGAATCAGCACTGACAAGCTGGGCATCCGCCTGGATGGTCACGGATTCGTCTACGTTCCCCACCTCGATCACGACGTTCACAGTCGACACCGATGCAGTGTTCACTTTTACATTTTGGATCAGGACCTTTTTGAAATTGGGAGCCTCAACCATTACGCTGTAAAGGGACGGGTCGAGCGTATTCGCAATATACGCGCCTGAGCTCGACGTGGTTACCGTAGTGGATTGATTCGTCCCGACATTTGTTATCGTTACTTTCGCCCCCGGAACGATCGCTCCGTTAGAATCCGTGACGGTTCCTGTGATACCGCCTCGGTTGGTTTGACCAAATACCATCAAACTCAAAACAAGAACTAAGAACAAAATTTGAACTAATCGCATAAAAACCTCCAACTCGCAAAACTCTTTAACGAATACCGGAACGAATGACAAAACACGGCCAGAAAACCGCTTAACTCACAAAAGCAAAAAAGAAATGCATTTGATGCTTTGTAATGAATTCACTTGAAACTGGGTAAAAAAAAGAACTATTTGATGAAAAGATAACATTTCAATAAAACTCTGTCTAGAAGAAAGTTGGTTTTACCAATATTTTTTCGCTGACATTCATGATCGGGCCGCCAAACGTGAACCCGAATTCGTTTTGATGCTCGACAGGACGAACTGTCGGAAAGAAGCCTCTTGCGTTAAAAGCGGTATTTCGCAGGTATTCAAACCCCGTCCCGTGAAACGGGCTGCCCCCGGATTTGATCGTGTAGTTCTCCGAGCCCTGTCCGTTAAACTCAACGCCCGTACCGCTGGTTTGGGTGAAATCGAACTCAAAGCCCGATACACTCTTGTCCTGACGCTCGAGCAGCTCAGTCTCTACCTCGTAACGAAGACCCAGATTCAGCGAAAGTTTGCGGTTTACCTTCCAGTCGTCCTGAAAGAAGAAGCCGTACGTTTTTGAGTATTCAGAGTAGCGACCGGCGCACTATCTGCTGCGTGCTGGGCAATCCCAGTAGAAACGCCGCGAAACTCTGAAGGCCGAGATAATCGATGGTTGAGTTATTTGCGGTAGATTTTGCAATTTTCCCAACTAGACATCCTGACATAGTAAAAGAGAGTCCGGGCCGATATTCGGCAAAAACGGTTTTTAGTTGTATTGGTAATACCACTACGCCGATTATGCTTTAATCTTGCTTGTTTATGAAACCAATAGTCGAAGTCAGACTCTCATTTCTCAAAAGCAAGAGTAAGTTTGCCCGTTAGACCGGACGGAAGCGGCCGGATTTTATCCATATCCTGCGGTTGAAAACGTTCGCCGTATCGAAGATTCAGCAGTTTATAATCAGGAAGTTTACGACCGGCCATGTAGTTCATGGCGGTGTTGCCAACCACAATACGAATGTCGTTACGGCCGTTTTTCAATAGCCGCGTTACGTCCAGCCTGTAAGGCGGGCACCAAAGCGAACCTGCCCTCTGGCCATTAATGTAGATAACGGCGGCTTCGCGAATCGGCGGGTCGAACCAGGTTTGCATGCCGTTTCGCGTTTGCTGTACCTCCAAAGCCTTGCCTTCACCGAAGTCAAGAACAGCGGTGGCCCCGATGGAATTTCCAAGCACTTCAAAAGATCTCGTGTAAGTTGCCGTGCCGGAAAAGTACCGTTTTGTTTCGTCGTCGGTCCAGGAACCAAACTGTTTTATTGAAGCCGGTGCATTCTGTCCGAATGTTATTTGCCAATCCGAACTGATGTCGAGCGACGAAGCAACTTCGGGCTTCATCGGCTGTTTCGGCATCGGCGATTTACCATTTGAAAAAACCACAACGTGCGACTGATACGGTTCGAAATCAAGGCTGACGGTCGTTGACGCTGTTGATTGCGTTGAAATATTGGCGGCGAATCCTTTTCCGCTGATAGCATCCCATACTTCAACCTGCTCGCCTCTGGACCGAAACTCGATTTGAACCTGCTGCTTTTGGTTTGAAGTATTCGCAACAAAATATATTTCTGAATCTTCGGTTTTACGATGCACGACCCCGAAGTCCTCGGCTGACGGAGAAATTTTCGCGTCGGGTTGGAGCAATTTACTTAGCGTGCCTGCTAGATCTTCGTCTTTTTCGACAAATTTTACGGCCTGATTAGTTCCTCCAAAGAGTTTCTGAACAATTGCCGTGAATTCCGCACGCTCAGTCTCCGTCGTCGATAAACCCGGAGCGATTGCCGGTAATCGTCTCGTAGCGATTAGAATTCCCCCGTTCTTCACAAAGCCATCCAATCTCCTTAGCGAATCGAGTGGCATGCGCTCGATTCCGGGCAAAACCACTATCCTGTGCCGGCTGGAGCCTAATACCAGATTTCCCTTCTCAACTTTGCCGACGGTTTTGAGCATTTCATCATCGAAAAAATCGAGGTTATAACCTGCTTCAAAGATAGCCGGCATTATCTTTTCGCCTACGAGTTCGCGCTCGGCGTCGATCAGGTGAACTTTGCCCGCCGTAAAATGTGCGTAAGCATCGGCATTCGGCAGGTATAGAGCAACATCATTCTGCGGAGTTCCCTGCCGCATTAAATAGCTCATCCGCTGGAGGTATTTGGCGAGATCCGGCATGACGATCCACCACGGATTTTGTTCGGAATACGCTCCGGCTGCGTAAAATCGCCAGCCTGGATACTCAACTTCCGGCGGCGTATAACCCCAACCGTGACCGATAAGCTGGTTGATCCCCTGCAAAAAATGGATGTCAGCTTCGGCCTTCAAATCGAGCGGCGTGGCCCGAAATACGGGCGAGTGCAGCCATGTCCATGTTTCAGAAGATGTTACATTGCGGCCGTAAATGTGATTAGCCGATGACGCCCATCGGGCGGCGCGAACAACTTTCCACTGAGCACCTTCGCCATCGGATATGTCTGCCCACTTATTACTAGAAATCGCGGCCGGCGGCAGACCGTAGCCCTGAATGCGAAAGCGAGTGCCGTTCTGTTTTGACCACGCCTGCATCGGAATCATAAACCGGTCGTTAAAAAGCTCAGTTATCGTCCGTCCCCAGTCATACCTTATATCGGCGGTTTTCGGCCCAATGTCGGCAACTAGAGCAGGCAAATAAGGCTTTAGATCATAACCGCGGCGTTTTTTGAATTCTTCTAAAAAGCCGTCGGTCCAGTCCTGGTTGTAGACTTCGAGACTGTCGCAGAAAATCGAATAAGGAATCGTGGATTTGTCGAACGCCTGGAATATACGGTCGCCGGTGTTTTTCAGATAGTTGTCTACCGAAGGTTTGTCGAGATGATTCAAAACGTAACCTTCGGCACCGAACGACGGACGTTTTACCTGCATACCGCTCTTGCCAGAGATAAAAAATAAGACTTCTCCTTCCGATGCCGTACGAGGCGAAAGCAAAACGTTACCGTCCTTGATCTGAGCCAATTCAACGAGATCGCTTTCAGCAATGGTGTTGCCGCCGGTTGAGGAAAGAAAGACACCGAGCAACTTTTCGGCCGGTATCATTGAGGGGACCGGAACTTGTTTTGTTGCGATATCCAACTTCACTCGCTCGACGCGTAATTGCCCGGCTGCCTCCGTAATTGGCGTTTTCGCACCACCAAAAGACCAGCCGCTTCCCAAAGTAAGATCAAAACGCATGCCCAATTCCCTTGATTTTTGAGCAGCGAACTTGAGCATGTCGAGAAATTCGTCGGATAGATAAGGCAGGTTCTTGTGCCCGGTCACAGAATCGTCAGGCAAAAGCGGGTAAACCGGCTGAACCTCAACACCGCCGATGCCACCATCCTTCATCACACGTAGTTCGCGCTCAAGCTCAGCCTTTGTGACCGACGGCCCGAACCACCACCAGCGCATCATGATCCGCGCCTCATCGGGCGGATTCTCAAAACTTTTCCGAAGATCGTCAATTCCGGCAGCGTGGGCAGCACTACAAAACGCAACGATGAGGAAGGTCAGAACCACCTGCGTGAGCGGGTGGCCGGAACTCGTTGAGGTTCGACGTCGGGTTTTGTAGATATCTAAATTTGCATTCATTTTACAAAGTTGCTTTAACGCTCGGAGCAATACCACCCGCTTATGCAGGTGGTTCCGCCTGTTAGTCCAAGTGAAATACTTCTCGAAGGTCAACGCTTATAGGGCTGTTGTCTGCGTTCGTCTGCATAATATCCTTCATGAACGCCCACCAGCGTTTACATTCATCGGTTTCAGCAATTTTGGCCCACAGATCTTCCGATTCGATCTCTGCGTATCCGAAGAGTTGGCTGGATTCGCTATCAAGAAAAATCGAATAGTTCGAAACGCCATGCTCTTTCAGCACTACGTTCAGATCGTCCCAAATGGGTTTGTGCCGACGCTCGTATTCTTCGTGGGAGTCTGCATTTACATTCATTAAAAATGCCTTTCGGATCATTTGTCTAAGAGCTGAACAGAGCTGTCGTTGATCTCAAACTTTCTACTTTTTAAAAGCGTCAGCACTTCGGCCCCCGCCAAAAGAACAGGGCCGTAACCATGTGCCGCAAATGGGCTGATCGGGCGATGATAGTAGAACGCTGGATCAAACGCCATTCCTGTCCCGACGCAGGTTCCTTCGACTTGTCCTTTCGCGTTAACCTTTGTCGAAACCGCATTCCAGGCGAGCAGCGTTGCCGGTGCGTAGGCTTTTGCGTCGATCCAGCCGCGGTTGATAGCACGTGCGAAGGAGTACGTGTAGATCGCGGTCGCCGAGGTTTCAAGATACGAATCAGGACGGTCGAGTAGCTGATGCCAAAACCCAGTTCCCGATTGATAAGAAGCCAGGCCTTTCGCGTGCTCTTGCAGCAGCTTTAAGATTTGCGGACGTTGTGGGTGATTTTCCGGCAGGACTTCCAGCAATTCGACCTCGGTCATAAATGCCCAGCCATTCGCCCGGGCCCAATGGAACTCAGGATGTTCAGTCATCCCTTCGACCCAGCCATGCATATACACACCCTTCTCGCGGTTGAACATCTTCTTTGCAAAACTGAGAACTTGCTTCGTTGATTCGTCGAAATACTTATTATCGCCCGTTAATTTTCCCATTTGGGCCATCGCGGGTACGCCCATGAACATATCGTCGAGCCATAGGGTATTCGGCTGAGGGCGATTGCGCCCGAACGTTCCATCCGCAAGCCGGTGCTGGCCGGTCATTATATGATTCAGTCCGCGTTCAAAGATCGGCTGTACATCGGCTTTGCTCCCCGCACGCTTCGCTTTTATCATCGCAGCGGACATAGCACCGGTATCGTCCAGTGTCCGCGGGTTCAGCAAATTTCGCAGCGGCATCCGGCCTTCCCACTCTTCGTAGTTTGCCGAAGGACGCCTGAACGCGGCTGCCGACTCCGCAATAAATGCAAGACGCTTTTCTACATAATCACGATACTTAGGATCACCCGTTGCCTCACTCGCAAGAAGCATTCCCGCATAGGTAACACCCCACTCATACGAGACGATACGGAAATCGCCCCGCTGCAGTATGGTGTTCGCATCGATTTTTGTTGCGTCCGTAAAGGCCTCGCCGGTCTTTTCGTTGACGAACGCCAGAGGTGTAACGCCATTTAAATATGCCATGAACGCGATTCAGGACGGCTTGCACCTCTTCCTGCTTTGGAATGCCGTATGGTATCGGGTAATCCGGCTTTAAAAGATGCAGCGGCGTCGTAGCATCGGTTTGAGGCAAAACAGTTTGTGTGAATAATAATGAAACTAAAAGAAAAACTTTGATCTTCATATTTTCTAAGCGATCGTAAGCTGCAATCTTGTAACAGAAGCAGGTGCAAATTTGTAAACTACTCTTCCGCCCGAACCGACTGTGACATTTTCGTTTCTTGGTATAAGGCCATTCGGATTTTCAAAACTGTTGCGTGCGTGAATGTTGTTCGATGAAAGCACGCGCGCGTTTGCCGAAACGATCCTTGCTCCGCCGATGTTGATTTCTGCTTCTCTCGCATTTTTAGAATCTGGGTTTACAGCGGTCAGCGTCACGGTCTTGCCATTGATCGACGCCGAGCCATTTAGGCCCCAGAAATTTGCCGGAATCTCTTTTCGGGCTGCATCGAATCGGGTGTATGAAACGCGAGGCGAGACGAATTCCGTTCGAACCGCCGTCGCCCCGGCATGCGGCATGTACATTTCAAACACATGGTAATTCGGCGTGGTGACGAATTTATCCTCGTATGTATGAAACAGCGAATGAATAGTGTTCACAAGCTGTGCCGGATTCGCCATCACAACCTTGTCCGCGTGCCGCTGGAAGGTGTCCAGATTCAAGCCTGAAATAAGAGCATCGCGCAGCGTTCCGGCGTAGGCATAAAGATATGCCGGCGGCACATCCGCGTCTTGCCAATGCCACGCACCCCATTCGTCAACGACAAGTTTAACCTTGTGTTCGCGATCGATCTCGCCCATCACCTGCCAATGTTCGCGAACGAGGCCGTCCATGCGGTCCGACCGCGCTATCAGGTCGTACCATTCATTCTCATTGTATACGTTGGCGATCTGTTTGCCGGTTGAACCAGAATAAAAATGCAAGGCCCAGCCGTACATTCTATTTAGCTGGCCAATGCCCTTTTCGGTCAGTTTGGCAAAGAACTTTCGTGTCCAACCTGTATCGCCTCCATTAGGTCCCGCACCGATCAGTTTCAATTTAGTTCCATACGTCGGTAGCCACGCCGAAAATCTTCTATACTCGGTCGCGTATTCTTCCGGGGTAAACTCGCCGCCGCAACCCCACGATTCGTTGCCGACACCCCAGAACTCCACATTGTAAGGATCCTTACTCGCGTTCGCTGCCCGCTGACTGGAAAGTGTCGTCAGACCTGCTGGAGCATTGCAGTATTCCAACCACTGCATAAATTCCGAAACACCAAGACTGCGCAAGTTTGCGGCAAGATACGGCTGAGCGCCGACCAGCCTACAGAACTTTAGAAACTCATCCGTGCCGAACCAATTCGGTTCATATTTCTGCGGGCCGGAATTCACTGCTTTGTACGAATCTGGTGCTTTGTAACCTGTATCGGCCCAAAAATTTACCCGCGTGGGACGTTTCTCGCGCGGCCCTAATCCATCGCGCCAATCGTACTGATCGGCGAAACATCCGCCCGGGTATCTGATCACACCGGGCTTGAGCTTTGCGAGTTGATCGACGAGATCTTTTCGTATTCCGCCAATATTCGGAATCTTTGATTTTTCTCCAACCCAGATCCCATCATAAACAACGCCTCCGAGATGCTCCACGAAATGACTGTACAGATTCGGGTTAACCGTACCGATCGGTTCGTTGATCAAGATCTCGACCCTCGAATCGGCAGCTTGCGAATACATCGCACGCGGTGCAAGCACAGCGGCAGTCCCAGCCAACGTAAGATTTTTCAAGAAATCGCACCTTTCAATCTTCATATCCCAACTCCAATTTTGTTAGTCCGTTCCGGCTCCTGTGTCAGCAAGGACTCGCTGAAAAGAAATGAAATCGCCGCAAGAAAACCGCTTAACTAGCTTTTCGGAAAATGACCTGTTATATTGCCTCAAACAGCTACCAAGACATCAACCACGAAAATTTTGTTACGGATTAGAAACTCAGCGGACGATTTATTGTAGTCATTTCTACAATATTTTTCCGGAGAAAACAAGCAGAAAACCACTTTCCTTTCTCTGAAGCGTGAGCCGGGGAATAATGAGACATTCAACCCGATCTTCCGAATCGCTATCGAACACGTCATTGCCGAAAGTGGCATTGATGTGCTTGTTACTTTGCGCTTTTATCTCAGCTCAAGGCATTTCGGTCAAATCACGATTCCAAAAGGGTGATTTCAAACTTGTCTCTAACAGACAAACCGCAGATATCCTGGTTTCACCCGATGATTACACGGTCGTGCGAATTGCTGCCGGTGATTTCGCCTCGGACGTGGAGCGTGTCACTGGAATAAAGCCGACAATTGTAAATGAAACGCACGGAGCTTTATCAAATGTCGTGATAATCGGAACGCTTGGCAAAGGTCCTGTTGTTGACAGTTTGACGAAAAGCGGAAGATTGGACGTGTCACAGATTCGCGGCAAATGGGAGAGCTTTCTAATCACGACAGTGAAAAACCCTTTGCCGAATGTCGAATCTGCTCTGGTTGTCGTCGGCAGCGACCGCCGCGGGACGGCGTTTGGCGTTTACGAATTGTCGCAGATGATCGGCGTTTCGCCGTGGCACTGGTGGGCCGAAGCAACGCCGGAATGTAAAAGTGATCTGATCATTTCACAAGGCACAAAGATCGGCGGTGAGCCGTCAGTCAAATATCGCGGCATTTTTCTCAATGACGAAGATTGGGGCCTACAGCCGTGGGCGGCGAAAACCTTCGAACCCGAAACCGGCGACATCGGCCCGAAAACTTACGCGAAAATGTTCGAACTGCTGCTTCGCCTGAAAGCCAACACGCTTTGGCCGGCGATGCACGAGGTCACAAAACCGTTCAACTCGATCCCCGCAAATCGTCAGATCGCTGACGATTATGCGATCGTTATGGGCTCATCGCACGCCGAGCCGATGCTTCGCAACAATGTCGGCGAATGGAAAGCAAACAAGGACGATTTCAACTTTGTCACGAATCCGATGGGCGTGACTCAATATTGGGAACAGCGTGCAAGAGAGAATGGTAAGTTCGAAAACGTCTACACGATCGGTATGCGTGGCATTCACGACAGCCCGATATTGGGAACAAAGTCACAGGCTGAGCGTATTCCGCTGCTCGAAAAAATATTTTCAGTTCAACGCGGACTATTGAGTAAATACGTGAATTCAGATGTTGAAAAAGTTCCGCAGATCTTTTGTCCATATAAAGAAGTGCTTGCCGATTATCGAGCGGGTTTAAAGGTGCCGGACGACGTTACGATAGTTTTTCCCGACGATAATTTCGGCTACATTCGCCAATTCCCAAACGCAGAGGAACGCCAACGAAAGGGCGGCTTCGGGGTTTACTATCACATCTCGTACCTTGGCCGTCCGCTATCGTATCTTTGGCTAAACACGACTCCGCCGTCGCTGATCTGGCAGGAAATGTACAAAGCTTATGAGAACGGCATGCGTGATCTGTGGATAGTTAATGTCGGTGACATAAAACCCGGCGAGATCGGCATGGAATTCTTCCTCCAAATGGCATACGACGCCAAACGTTGGAAGATCGACAATCAACATCTATATCTCCGCGAATGGGCACAACGCGAATTCGGCGAACGGGATTCTGCTGAGATTTCCGCGATAATGGACAAATACTATCGTCTCGGTTTTCAGCGAAAACCGGAACACCTGCAATGGCATCTACCCACTGAAACACCGAGAAAGAGCGACCTAACGGAAACTGAAACACTGTCAAGGCTTGGCGACTATTCGGATCTAAGAAAACGAGCCGAAGCAATTTACATCCGAATTTCACCCAGCAAAAAGGACGCATTTTATGAACTGGTTCTTTATCCGGTTCGCTCGGCCGCGTTGGCAAATGAAAGATATTTCGCCGCGGAGCTTGCCGAGAGCCACAAACAGCAAGGTCGAAATGATGCGATATGTTGGGCAAGGCGTTCGCTCAATGCCGACGCCGGGATAACCAAAGAGACCAAGTATTTCAACGAAGAATTAGCGGGCGGAAAATGGCGAAATATGATGTCGCCGGAAATGAATAAGGGACAATGGCCGAGTATGCGGACCACACCGCCAAAGATCGATCTGGCGAGCTTTGAAAATGCAAAACAGGTAAATTCAGAACCAATTAGCAGGCGAAATATTGCCAACGTGATTTCGTTCGAAGCCGAAAACTTTACCCGAAAAATTTCGGCTGGCGGCTTTGCCTGGCAAGTGATCAAAGGCCTTGGCAAAACCGGAGATTCAGTGTCGGTCTTTCCAAATATTGCAAGAACATTCTCTTCTGATTCGCCAAGTTTGGAATATAAATTTCAGGTCGAAAATTCCGGCGAATTCGATGTGAGTTTTTTCCTGATCCCAACCCAGCCTTTAGTACCGGGAAACGGTTTGCAAATTGCTTTTTCGGTCGATGACCAGACCAGGCAAACTATTGCGGCAGATAAAGATACGGAAGTTTCGTCGCGGAAATGGTCGCTAAATGTTTTGAACCAGACAACTGTCGCAACCGGCAAGGTCAGACTCGAGAAAGGCTCCTATTTTCTGCGGGTCTTCGCGGTCGATACAGGTGTGATCTTGGATAGGATCGAATTTAAAAGGACGATAAATTGAAGATGCGATTAGACTTTAAGGGCATTATTTCTTGGTTGATATTCGTCGCCGTGTTCGGCTCCGTAAGCATTGCCTTTGCTCAAGAGCGCGTTTACGAGTTCGGCCCTGAAACGGCAAACGCCGGAATTACAACCGTCCTCGGAACGGACGTTTACTCGACCAGCAAGGGTTACGGATTTGAGCCCGGTACAAATATCGTTTGCTGGAAAGGTACCAGCCGGAAAAACGGCAACTGTAAGTCTGAAAAACCATTCTACTTTTCAGTCGCCGTGCCCGAAGGAAATTATCGCATTACGATTCGATTCGGTGATCGCGAAATAGCGACATCGAACTGTCGTAAAGGCCGAACTTCGCCGTCTGATGCTTGAAAGCGTCGATGCGACGAAACCCGGCAAATTTGAATCGAAAAGCTTCATCGTAAATGTCCGAACACCGCAGATCTCAACCGGCGGCGAAGTTAAGCTAAAGGACCGTGAAAAGACTCAGTGAACAGCTGGGCGTGGGACGAAAAATTGACTCTTGAATTCAACGGTAAACGCCCGGCCGTCAATGCGATCGAGATCGAAAAAATCGATGTTCCGACGGTTTTCCTCCTCGGCGATTCGACCGTCTGCGACCAGCCGGGCGAGCCGTATGCGAGTTGGGGACAGATGATAACACGATTTTTCGGCGACAAGGTCGCGGTCGCAAATCATGCCGAATCAGGCGAATCGCTAAAAAGCTCGTTCGGAGCAAAACGTCTTGAAAAGGTTGTGAGCCTGATGAAACGCGGCGACTATTTACTCATCCAATACGGCCATAACGACATGAAAGAAAAGGGCGACGGCATCGGAGCCTTCACAAGCTACAAAGCGAGCCTCAAGCAATACGTGCAAGCCGCGAAAGCAAAAGGAGCGTCCGTGATCCTCATCAACCCGATGCACCGCCGCACCTTCGATCGCCGACGGAAAAATCACACAATTCACACGGCGATTATCCCGAGGCCGTTCGTCAGGCGGCAAAGGAAGAAAACGTGCCGTTCATCGACTTGCACGCGATGAGCAAAGACCTCTACGAAGCCCTCGGCAAAGACGGCTCAGGCGTGTTGTTCAAAGAAGGCGACGGCACGCATCACAGCAATTTTGGTGCTTACGAACTCGCAAAATGCATCGTCCAGTCGATCCGCGATCAAAAGCTGCCTCTCGCGAAGTTTTTGGTGAAAGGACTGCCAAAATTCGATGCGAAAAAGCCGGACGATCCGAAGAGCTTTGTAATACCGGCAAGTCCGGCAGTGACCGATCTGAAGCCGCTCGGAAGCTAATAACAACGGCCCATAAGGAGCCACGGGGAACGAACAGAGAGAATTTTTATGAAAGGAATGTCTAAATATTTGATCTTTGTTTTGGCGTTTGCGATCGCATTTTCGTCGCTTGTCGCCGCTCAAAAAGACCCGCGTGGAAAGTACAACTTCAATTCCGATTGGAAGCTACTCGTCGGCGATCCGGCGGGAGCGGAAAAGGTTGATTTTGACGATTCGAGTTGGAAGGGCGTGACGACTCCGCGGGCGTGGAACGAAGACGATGCATTCCGCAAAGATATAAGAGACCTTTCGACCGGCATTGCGTGGTATCGCAAGCATTTCACATTGCCCGCGAACAGCACGGACAAAAAGGTCTTTGTCGAGTTTGAAGGAATACGTTTTGGCGGCGAGTTCTACTTAAACGGCAAACCGATTGGCCGTAGCGATAACGGTGTGATGGCGTTCGGATTCGACGTGACCGACATGATCGTTCCTGGCGAAAACGTCATCGCCGCTCGCATCGATAACTCGTGGGATTACAAGGAAAAAGTCATCCGGCTCGGCTTATCAGTGGAACGACAAAAATTTCAACGCCAATTACGGCGGGATAAATAAGAACGTTTGGCTGCACGTCACTGATAAGATCTATCAGACATTACCGATCTACTCGAATCTGCAAACAACCGGAGTTTACGTGTACGCGACCGACTTCGATATAAAAAACCGGACGGCCAGGATCACGGCTGAAACGCAGATAAAAAATGAACATCCGGCAGCAAAAACTGTCGGTTATGAGATCGTCATCGAAGACCTCAACAAAAAGGTTGTTAAGAAAATCGACGGAGGAAAAGTCACTCTCGCCGCAAATGAAACGAAAACAATTTCGGCGTCGGAGAAACTGAATAACCTTAATTTCTGGAGCTGGGGTTACGGTTATTTATACACTGTTCATACCAATCTGAAAGTTGACGGAAAGGTGGTCGATTCGGTCAAAACCCGCACTGGATTTCGCAAGACCGAGTTTGCGAACGGCATGTTCAAACTTAACGACCGCACGCTCCAACTAAAGGGCTACGCGCAACGTACTTCAAACGAATGGCCGGCTCTCGGCAACGCCGTGCCGCCGTGGGTGAGCGATTACAGCAACCGTTTGATGGTCGAATCGAACGCAAATCTCGTCCGCTGGATGCACATCACGCCGTGGAAGCAGGACGTCGAATCCTGCGACCGCGTCGGCCTGCTGCAGGCAATGCCGGCCGGTGACGCCGAACGCGATGTCGAAGGCCGCCGCTGGCAGCAGCGTGTCGAGGTAATGCGAGACGCTATCATCTACAACCGAAACAACCCGAGTATCATCTTTTACGAATCAGGCAACGAGAGCATTTCCGAGAAACACATGCAGGAGATGAAGGATATTCGCGACAAATACGATCCGCACGGAGGCCGAGCCGCTGGTTCACGTGAAATGCTCGACAGCAAGGTCGCCGAATACGGCGGCGAGATGCTGTATATCAATAAGAGTGCGAGACTGCCCATGTGGGCGACCGAATATTCCCGCGACGAAGGCCTCCGTAAATATTGGGACGAATATTCGCCCCCATATCACAAAGACGGCGACGGCCCGCTCTATCGAAACGCCCCGGCCAACGACTACAACCGCAATCAGGACTCGCACGCCATCGAGAACGTTAAACGATGGTTCGACTACTGGGAAGCCCGTCCCGGCACAGGAAAACGCGTCAGTTCGGGCGGCGTCAACATCATCTTCTCAGACACCAACACGCATTATCGCGGCGCCGAAAACTACCGCCGCAGCGGCGAGGTCGATGCAATGCGCATCCCGAAAGACGGCTTCTTCGCACATCGAGTGATGTGGGACGGCTGGGTCGATGTCGAACGGCCGCGAACGCACGTCATCGGGCATTGGAACTACAAAGCCGGCGTCAAGAAAAACGTCTATGTCGTTTCGAGCGGCGAAAAGGTCGAGTTGTTCGTTAACGGCAGGTCGATTGGCTTTGGCGAGCAATCGAGCCGATTTCTCTACACATTCAAAAACATCGATTGGCAAAGCGGCACGATCAAAGCAGTAAGTTTTGACGCGAGCGGAAAAGAGGTTTCAAACGACGTAAAACGCACCGCAGGCGAGCCTTTCGCGGTTCGTTTGACGCAGATAAAATCGCCAAACGGCCTCGTTGCCGATGGTTCCGACGTTGCTTTGTTTGACGTCGAAATCGTCGATAAGCAAGGCGATCGCTGCCCGACCGCTCTCGATATGATCGATTTCACGCTAACCGGCGAAGCCGAATGGCGCGGCGGTATCGCGCAAGGGCCGGACAATTACGTCCTGGCAAAAAGCCTCCCGGTCGAAGGCGGCATCAACCGCGTCATGATTCGTTCAACGGCGAAAGCTGGAAAGATCGAGCTGTCGGCTCTTTCAGACGGGCTGGGCGGCAGCATGTCCATTATCGATTCAAAACCGTCGAGCAGCACGAACGGCCTTTCAACGTCATTCCTTGCAGATGGCCTGCCAGTGAATCTGAGCCGCGGCCCGACGCCGCGCGGCGAGTCGTTCACCACGTCGCGTCGAACGCTCGATGTCGCCAGCGTAGTCGCCGGATCAGAAAATGAAAAGGCTAAGAACAGCTTCGACGACAACGAACTTACCGATTGGATCAGCGACGGCAAAGCGGACACGGCCTGGATTAAATACGGCTTCGCGCAGACCGAGAATATCGATCAGGTATTGCTTAAACTCGTCGGCTGGCGAACGCAGAGCTATCCGATCCAGATCTCGGTCGACGGTAAGATTGTTTGGAAAGGCATTACCGAACGCAGTCTCGGCTATGTGACGTTTAGCTTCCCGCCGACGCTTGGCAGGACGATCAGGATCGAGCTGACCGGCACGGCAAGCAACCGCGATGCTTTCGGCAATATTATCGAGATTACCGGCACTCCCGATCCAAATTCAGCAGCAAATCGGGGTGGTACAACGAAATTGGGGATTGTGGAGGCAGAATTCTATTCATCGATACTTAAATGAAAAACTCTAAGATCACACGACGTGAATTCATTGGCGGGGTCACGGCCGCAGGACTTTTGGCTAAACCTGGATTCGGATCGTCGGAGCCGCCGGCGAAGATCGACCGCTACGCGCTTGTCTCGCGGCATAACCCTGTAATGCGAAAACTCGATCCGCTCTCGCCGCTTTCGGTCGGCAACGGCGAATTTGCGTTCACCTGCGATGTCACCGGCCTGCAAACTTTCCCCGAAGAATACGCGAACGCGATGCCGCTCTGCACAATGTCGCAATGGGGCTGGCACACAAAGCCGCTGCCCGAACATCTCAAAGGCAAAGAGCTAAAGCTCACGGAATACGAGACTAATGGCCGAAAGGTCGGTTATATGACTACAAAAACCGGCCAGGAAGAGCTTTTCGACTGGCTCCGCGAAAATCCGCACCGGCTCCATTTGGGTCGGATAGGTTTTCGGCTGTTAAAGGCCAACGGAATTGTAGCCGCAGCCTCCGACATAACGGACATCGAACAAAAGCTGAACCTCTGGAGCGGAACAATTAATAGCAATTTTAAGTTCGAAGGAAAAATCGTCACCGTCAGTACGTCCGCTCATCCGACACTCGATCTTTTGGCAGTCAGTGTCGAATCTCAATTGGTCGCCGATGGTAAATTATCAATCCACTTTGCTTTTCCATATGGTTCGCAGACGATGCAAGCAGCCGATTGGAATTCGCCTGATCGACATCAGTCGAGGATCGCAACCCAAACAGAAAATAGAGCATGCATTCGACGAAATCTCGATAACGACGAATATTTCGTTGATGTAAATTGGAACGGCTCCGCAAAATTTGCCATAGAAAAACCACACCAATTTTTACTCTCAGCGACTGGCACAAATAAGATCGATTTCGTAACTCATTTCACCTACGCATTTTCGAATAAGCCGAGACCGGCCGCCGCCGCTGCAATCGCCGCGAGCGAGAGCCACTGGAAAAACTTCTGGACAAACGGAGCTGCCGTCGATTTCACCGGAAGCAAAGACAAACGTGCTCCGGAACTCGAACGCCGCGTCGTGCTCTCGCAATACGTGACCGCCATCCAATGTTCCGGCTCGCTGCCGCCGCAGGAAACGGGGCTGACCACAAATAGCTGGTACGGCAAATATCCATCTTGAAATGCACTGGTGGCACGCGGCTCAATTCGCCTTTGGAACCGATTCCCGCTGCTCGACCGCAGCCTCGATTGGTACAACGATGTGTTGCCGAGTGCGAAAGAGCGTGCCCAACAGCAAGGCTACACGGGTGCTCGCTGGGCAAAGATGACCGATGGGACCGGCCGCGACAGCCCTTCGCCTGTCGGCACTCTGCTCATCTGGCAGCAGCCGCATCCGATATTTTATGCTGAGCTTGCTTATCTAAATCGCCCGACGAAGGCGATGCTCACTCGCTTTCAAAACATCGTCGAGGAATCAGCCGAGTGGATGGCCGACTACGCTCATTACGACAAGGCAAAGGACCGCTACGTTCTCGGCCCGCCGGCGATCCCGGCGCAGGAAAATCATCCGGCACGCGAAACGTGGAACCCAACCTACGAACTCGAATACTGGCGCTACGGCCTAAAAACCGCCCAGAAATGGCGCGAACGTCTCGGCATGCCGCGACGTCCCGAGTGGGACACGGTCATCAATAAACTGTCAAAACTTCCAGTCGTTGACGGTGTCTACATGGCCCACGAGAATTGCCCGCAAACATTCACCGAACGCAACAAAGATCATCCGTCGATGCTTGCCGCCCTCGGCATTCTGACCGGCGAAATGGTCGACCACGAAACGATGCGGCGGACCCTAAAAAAAGTAATTAAGGAATGGAGCTGGCCGGAGACTTGGGGCTGGGATTACCCGATGATCGCGATGACGGCCGCTCGGCTCGGCGAAGGTGCGATCGCGATCGACGCCCTGATGATCAATACGCCAAAGAACCGCTATTCAGCAAATGGCCACAATTATCAACGCCCAAATCTGCCGCTCTATTTACCTGGCAACGGCGGGCTACTTTACGCAATTGCAATGATGGCCGCCGGTTGGAAAGACGCTCCGAAAGGCAACGCTCCCGGCTTTCCGAAGGACGGTTCGTGGACGGTGCGATCTGAGGGTTTTGACGAGAAAATATTGAGGAGCATTTGACGAAATGGGAAATTTTACTAGAAGGCAATTTCTCGGAAACGCGGTTTTAGCGACCGCAGGTTTGCCGTTGTTGGCTAGCGTTCGTCGCGGGCGACCGATTCCAAGATAGAGATACTGCTAAATGAGCCGATCGGAACCATAAATCCCAATATTTACGGACATTTTGTCGAACATCTGGGGGCCGTTGTTTACGACGGAATTTGGGTCGGAGAGAATTCAAAGATCCCAAATTATTTCGGCATTCGGAAAGATCTGGTGGACGCTCTAAAGCGGATCAAGGCTCCAGTCATTCGCTATCCCGGCGGCTGTTTTGCCGATAGCTACGATTGGCGCGATGGTATTGGGGACCAGGCCAAACGCCCGCGACGAACCAATTTTTGGCAGGATATTAATCCTAAAGAAGTTCCTGCAAACTCGACCTCACGCTTCGAGCCAAATACGTTCGGAACGAACGAATTCATTAAGTTTTGCCAGCTAACCGGTGCCGAGCCTTACCTGGCTGCGAACCTTCGCAGTTTACCGGCACAGGCATTCAACGAATGGGTGGAATATTGTAACTCGCCTGCGGGAACAACAACCTATGCCGAAATGCGCGCAAAAGGGAATCTTGGGAGCGAAAAACCCTTCAACGTCTCGTTTTGGGGAATTGGGAACGAAACCTGGGGTTGCGGCGGCAATCTCACACCCGACGAATACGCTCAGGAATTCAGGCGTTTTACGGCTGCGGTAGCTACTTATGGCGTTCCGCTAAAGTTCATCGGCGCCGGAGCGGAAAGCTACGATATGAATTGGACACGCGGTTTCTTCTCGAAAATGAGGGAAAAAGGTGAGTCCATTTTCAGTAAATTGTATGGCTGGGGAATACATCATTATTCGTGGAACGTCTCAGGCGGCAGGACAACCGACTGGGTCAAAGGTAAGGGCGACGCTCTCAAGTTCGACCGTGAACAGTATTTTGAACTACTAAATCAAGGCAACGATCTCGATGATCTGATCAAAAAACACTGGGCGGTAATGGGCGAATACGACACGACTCATCGGGCAAAGATCATCGTCGATGAATGGGGATCGTGGCATGCGCCGGGCACGGAGCTAAAGCCCGAACACCTTTTGGGCCAGCAAAATACGATGCGTGACGCTTTACTGGCGTCGCTTTCGCTAGATATTTTTAACCGCCACGCAGACAAAGTCGTGATGGCCAATATCGCTCAGTTGGTCAATTGCCTTCAGTCGCTTTTTCTCGCCGATGGCGACAAATTCCTACTCACGCCAACTTATTACGTTTTTGAGATGTTTGCGTCGCACATCGGTGCGGAATCGGTTCGGACAGTTTTTTCTTCTCCATCGATCCAATACGAACGAAACTCTAAACCGGCTAGTTTCTGGGGACTACAAGGTTCAGCCTCAAGGAACGGGAAAGAGTTGACCTTAACGGTTACGAATCCGCATCCAACGGAAATGCGTTCTACGGAAATTTTGCTCGACAAAGCAAAAAGCCGAGCGATCCATGCAACGGTCCTTTTCGCAAAAGACGGTCAGTCACATAACACTTTTGAAAACCCGAGTAACGTTCGCCCCAGAGAGAAACCGATTAAGGCCGAAGGCTCCATAGTTTTCAATTTTTCTCCGACCTCCGTTACGAAACTAAGCATTACGTTGGTTTGATCAAAACAATATGAAAAAAGTTGCGTGACGGCATGAAGCCGCCGCCGCGTCCAGGGATTCTTGTTGTCAGGGATTCGCGTTGTCGGAAGGTAACTAGTTACCTTGTCTTAGTCTTTAAGGTATTACAGGCATTTTTGCCAAAAGCTGTTTCATCTCGGCTATAGTTTTCGCGTATTTCGGATCACTTGAAAGATTCTTCAGCTCGTGCGGGTCTTTCTCGGTGGCGTACAGCATCGCACCCGATTTCCCTTCGTCCCACTCAACGTAATGCCAGCGGGAGGTTCGTATCGATCTTCCAAGCGACTGGCGATATTGCGTGACGCTGTATGCCGGCCGGCCCCACGCGGCATTGGGATTTTTGAGCAATGGCGCGAGGCTGTCGCCCGAGATATTCGTCGGCGTTGGCAATCCGCAGAGCTCGGCAAGCGTTGGGTATAGGTCAACAAGTTCTACAATGCGGGTTGTCGATCGCGCTTTCTGATTTGGCATTGCAATCAGCAACGGTACACG
This sequence comes from Blastocatellia bacterium, assembly GCA_963765045.1. Taxonomy (GTDB): domain Bacteria; phylum Acidobacteriota; class Blastocatellia; order Pyrinomonadales; family Pyrinomonadaceae; genus OLB17. The sequence continues at coordinate 271,744 of CAVXVF010000017.1, forward strand.
TAAGCCCAATTCATACAGCGAATACGCCTTTGACCATTTCCCTTTTTCACCTAGATGATAGCCGTGATCGCCAAAAAAAACGATGATCGTATTGTCCTTGAGACCGGCCTTTTCCAACGAGTCGATCACGCGGCCGACCTGTGCGTCCATAAAACTGGTTGACGCCCAATAGGCCCGCTTCATCTCACGCGAAAGCTCGGGCGTCGATTCGCGGCCGATGAAAAGGTCGGAATTACGCGGCGAGATGGATATTTCCGGCGCACCGGCAAGGGCCTTTGGCGTAGTGCCAAAATCGACAGGCAGCGGGATCTTTTTGACGTCGTAAAGATCGAAAAACTTCTTTGGCGCCGTTGGCGGCGAGTGCGGTTTTACAAATCCGACCGCGAGAAAAAACGGCCGATCTTTGTATTTCTCAATAAAATTTATCGCCCGCGTCGCCGTCCTATAATCGCCGTGATTCTCGCCATCGCTATCGAGAACAATGATCCGGTCTGAGTTTGAGTCGGCAATATTCACACCTGCGGTTTGAGCTTGTGCCTGCGCAGGGTCGGAATTTGCGGGCCTCGTCGGCCTGAAATTTGGGTTTCCACGTTCGGTGATGTTCGGGTCGGTTGGCTCACCGCCCTCGGTCCACGAAACCTGGTCGTCAATGCCGCCGTGAAATATCTTTCCACTACGGAGCGAGACGTAACCGTTGTTCTTAAAATGCTGCGGCAGCGTCACAGTCGATGGGTCGATCCGACGAAAGTAATCGTTGTTGTTCATCACTTTCGTCTCGGTCGGATAACGGCCAGTCAACAGCGAAGCCCGCGAAGGATTGCAGACCGGATATTGAGCATAAGCGCGATCAAACCGCATCCCGCGTGCCGCGATCTTATCGACGTTGGGTGTTTTTATACCCTTCACGCCATAAGCTCCCAGTTCTGGGCGCAGGTCGTCAGACGAAATAAACAGTACATTGTATTTCGGCTTTTTCTTAGTGGTTTGTGCGGCTGAGCCGGGCCCAATTATCGGAAAAATAGCCAGAATAGCGGTCACGGCAAACAACTTATGCGGTAAAGTCCTCATGATGTTTCGAGCCTTGCGATGTTTGATCGGCAAATTGCTTAACTTTCGGTAGAATAATAATATCTATTTCGTCTAAAAATGAGAATAGCATTTCGCGATCTTCTGATTTTTTCGTCGTCTGTGGCTATATTTGTGTCGTTGCTAGCTTGTCGGCCCCAAGTACGGAACGACTCTCAAAGCGAGGCTCCCGAGGGAATGATTCTGATCAAAGGTGGGAGTTTTCAGATGGGAACCGGGAACGGAATGCCCTTTGAAGGCCCTGTTCATACAGTGGAATTGAATCCCTTCTTTATTGACAAACACGAGGTCACGGTTGACCAGTTTGACGAATTTGTTAAAGCTACCGGATACAGGACCGAAGCCGAGCGATATGGATGGTCGGGAGTGTTTGATTTTGCATCAGGAGAATGGAAACGCGTCGCCGGGGCCGATTGGCGTCATCCCGAGGGCGGAAATTCAGCCGCGACTCCGAATGAACCCGTCTGTCAGATCTCGTGGAACGACGCGAACGAGTACGCAAAATGGGTCGGCAAACGACTGCCGACCGAGGCCGAGTTTGAATTCGCGGCCCGAGGCGGCCTGATCGGTAAAGAATATGCGTGGGGCGACGAGCTAAGGCCAGACGGAAAACCGGCGGCTAACTGGTGGCAAGGAATATTTCCCGAAAAAAACACGAATGAAGACGGATTTTTGAGCCGTGCGCCGGTCGAGAGTTTTCCGGCAAACGGTTACGGTTTGTACGACATGACCGGAAACGTTTGGGAATGGTGCAGTGACCGGTTTGGCGACGATTACTATCAAAACTCGCCGCGGCGTGAGCCGAAAGGTCCTGCAACAGGTGACGAACGAGTGATTCGCGGCGGATCATTTCTCTGTGCCGAGAATTTCTGCTCAAATTACCGTGTGGCAGGACGCAGCCGCTCAACTCCTGATTCCGGACTAAATAACCTTGGCTTTAGGTGTGCCCGCGACATTACAAATAAATAAAATGATGCAATATAGAAAATTCGGAAAAACGGGATGGCAGGTCAGCGACATTGGTTACGGAATGTGGGGAATGGGCGGCTGGACGGGTTCGGACGATGACGAATCGCTCAATTCCCTTCAGCGAGCGGTCGATCTTGGCTGCAACTTTTTCGATACTGCTTTTGTTTACGGAAACGGCCGCAGCGAAAACCTGCTCGGTAAACTGGTTCGTGCAAACTCTGACAAACGAATATACACGGCGACAAAGATACCGCCAAAAAATATGCAGTATCCAACCCTACCAGAGTTTACGTTGGACGACTGTTATCCGCCCGATCATATCGAGGAATTTCTTCATAAAAGCCTGAAGAATGCCGGTTTGGAGCGTTTCGATCTGCTACAATTGCATACATGGAACGACGATTGGACGGACGAAAACGGCTGGTCGGAACTGCTTGATTCGCTCAAGGGGCAAGGCCTGATCGGTGCCTGCGGCATCTCTATAAATCGATGGGAACCCTGGAACGGCGTCAAGGCCGTCCGCAGCGGCAAGATCGACTCGGTACAGGTCATTTACAACATTTTCGATCAGAATCCCGAGGATCAGTTGTTTCCCGCGTGCGAAGAGATGGACGTGGCAGTCATCGCGCGAGTACCGTTTGACGAAGGCACACTGACCGGAACCCTTACCAAAGAAACCACGTTTCCGGCCGACGATTGGCGCAGCAATTATTTCACACCTGAAAACTTGATCCCGAGCGTCGATCGCGCCGACGCACTAAGGCCGCTGATTCCAGAAGGAACTTCTATGGCAGAACTAGCTCTTCGATTTATTCTCAGCCATCCGGCCGTCAGCACGATAATTCCTGGAATGCGCAAGCTCAAAAATGTTGATTCAAATATGTCGGCGAGCGACGCCGGTCCTTTGGATGCAGACGTGCTCGCCAAACTGCGCGAACATCGGTGGGTACGCAAGCCGGCACCTTGGTCGGACTAAGCAAAAATCGTTGGTGTAAGAAAATACAATTGAAAGGATTCGTGGACACGTTCACAACTCGCGGATTTTTTTTCTGTCTTCAATTCAACCTATCTCAGCAATGCCATGGCGCTCCATAATGCCGCGGCCTGCCCATGCAGATCGCCTGTCGCGCGAGCCCGGTCCAAATAGTATTGAACCGTAAATCCTTTATTCGTTCCGACGCAGACATCGGTCACATTGCCGTCGGCATTAATGTGTTTCACAAGACCGAGCCACGCTTTGCGAGCCGCCGGGCCGTATTTTTTCTTGTCCAGCCAGCCTTGCTTGACGCCGGTTACGAATGCAAACGTGAACATTCCCGTTCCAGACGTTTCTGCCCACGATTCCGGATTATCCAAAAGCTGTCGCCACAACCCGTCTTCCGTCTGATACTTCAAAAGAGATTCCATCATCAGGTTGTAACCTTTAACGATCCTTGGCCGCAACGGATGTTTTTTCGGCAGAGATAATAATAGCTCTGACATTCCAGCCGCCTGCCAACCGTTTCCGCGTCCCCAGTAAAACTGTGCGTCCGGAGCGTGGAAAAATAGGCCGTTGGGCTGCTGAAGTTTATCCAGATATGCAACCATCGTTTTTGCCGAGCGATCGAGATATTTGGTGTCGCCCGTGGCCCGATATGCCTGTATTTGGACCGCAGTGATCATATACATGTCGTCGATCCAATAACGTGCCTCAGCCGTAATGCCGTCCGGGGTAGTTTTGTCCCACTGTTTGTCGGCCAAGGCCTTGCCAAAATCAAGATAGCGGCTTTGCTTGGTTTGTAAGTAGATCTCGAGCGGCACAACACCGATCACGCGATAATCGACGTGAGCTGCGGTGGATATATTCTTGCTACCTTCCTGCGTCAGAAAACGGTCAAACTTCGACCTGAGCTTTAATCCTAGAGCGCTGCCTTTGGTCGATTTCGCCACGTTCAAAGCTCCGTACCAGGTGCATATCTCAGGGTAGATCAGGAATTGACGCTTTCCGCTCTGAAACTCAAAATCGCGTTTTTCCCAGTTCTCAGCCAACCGCTTCCCGATCATTCACTGGTGAAGTACCTGCCGGCCATTTTCCAAAGTACTCCGACTGCGCTTTGGCGGCGTTGGCGGCGAACGCTATAAATGCCGCCAGCATCAATGCGAACAATTGTGTAAATTTGCTCATATGATTTTCCTATTTCGATTTCTTACATTCAATTGGTACGAGAAGACCGGTTGTGACAATGGAGCGAAGCGGTTAGCTTAATAATGGCAAATATTACCAAACATTCAGCTTCTAGTGCAAAACCGAAGCGATTTAATGCACCGTCAAGCACTCCAATCGCGACCATTTTTTTGGCCTGCATAAATTAGCCCTTTAAAACTGAAGCGATCGGCACTTACAGAGAACCATCTCGTCCGCGAACCGCGTCCAACCGTCGCGGCAGGCTCTCGAAAAAGAGTTGTTGAAACGCCCGGAGTTTAAATCACTGAATCTGACGCTCACAAGATACAAAGATTCAGCCGACATCTACGTCGAGATCGGATTTGTTCACGGTTCTGTGCTTACTCACCGCTATGTCTTCCGCATTTACGACCGCCGCAGCGGCGCCGTGATAGGCGCTGGCGAAACAACCTCGTGGGGATCGCTCGCCAAAAACCTCGCCCGTAACATCGCAAAAAGCCTCGCCGCCGCTCAGAGCGAAGAAGGCCAGACCCAAAAAAGTTGAGCCACGAGTAACACGAAATATAACGAGCAGAGAATCGGCATCTTCATCACCGACCACAACGTCCGCGAAACCCTCGGCATCACCGACCGAGCCTACATCATGGCCGAAGGTAAGATACTCCGCTCCGGCCAGCCTAATGAACTGGTCCAGGACGAAGACGTCCGGCGGCTGTATCTTGGCGAGCGGTTCACGCTGTAGTGAGTTAACCATTGGTAAATATGCTGAAACTCTACTTCCTATTTGTACAATTTCATGGAATGCTTACACAGAAAAGTTCGAGCAGGTACATTCGCGGGCTATTTTCGTATGTCGTTGAATCGCGTATAATTACAAAAGTGTTATGCGGCGGTTTTTGTTATTAAATGTAATCGTTCTTTCGATGCTCGCTTACGCTCCGGCGCAGTCGGGGCGGACGAAGAGTTATTCGGAAAGTTCGGTAAAGAACGAGAAGCCGAAGACGGCAGTCATCGCGGAGCCGCAGCCGCTTTCCGATCCGGGTGAGCCTGAGGTAATTCGCATCGAAACCGACCTTGTTGTTATCCCGGTCCGCGTCAGCGACAAGGGTGGCCGGCCGATCCCGAATATCACGAAGGAAGAGTTTAAGATTTTCGAAAACGGCGTCGAAAAAGAGATCGCTTACTTTTCGGATGTGGAGCAGCCGTTCACCGTCGCGTTAGTGCTCGACATGAGCTATTCGAGCGTTTTCAAACTTGCTGAAATTCAGGACGCCGCAAAGAAATTTGTCGCACAACTGCGGTCGGGCGATAAGGTAATGGTCGTGTCGTTTGCCGAGAAACCAATTGTTCTGTGCGAAGCAACGAACGATAGGAAAATACTGAATATTGCCATCGAAGGCTCACGCATCGGTTCCGGCACGAGCCTTTATACGACTCTCGATGTGGTGCTCAAGGAAAAGCTGAAGCCGATCCCGGGACGCAAGGCTATTGTGCTGCTCAGTGATGGGGTCGACACGACGAGTGTTTTTGAAACCGCCGTCAGCGTCGCCCGGGACATTACCGAATCTGACGTGCTGATATATCCGATCAGATACAACACTTACGACGACGTTCAACAAAGCCGGCGGACGACGGCACCGATCCAGTACGACGATGACGACAAGCCGTACACGGTCGATGCCCGTCCGGTCAAAGGAGAGCGCGAAGGTGATTACGAAACGGCGAAAGAGTTTTTGAGCTCGGCGGCGGAGAAAACCGGCGGGCATTTATACAACGTAAAATCGACGACAAACCTCGACAAGGCCTTTGCAAACATCGCAAATGAGCTTCGCAAAACTTACAGTTTGGGGTATTATCCTAACAGCGACCGGGAAAGCGGTGCATCCTTCAATATTAAGGTTCGCGTTTATCGCCCCGATCTGAAAATTCGCGCACGGGACAGTTACTCAAGGCGTTAAAAAATTAGACGCGGGACGCCGCATTTTCCAACACTTATCATAATTTGCCCTAGGAGATAATTTAATGAAAAAACCACACTTTTTTCTAATGTGCTTTTTGGCCGTCGCAATGTTTGCCGTCTCGGTAACTGACGCAACCGCCCAGGAGACAATGACGAATGACGAGGTAATAAGCCTTTCAAAGGCGGGACTTAACCCGTCGCTGATCATTGGAAAGATCAGAACGTCGAAGTCGAACTTCAGTCTTTCAACCGATTCGCTAATCGCTTTGAAAAAGGCAGGCGTTTCAGACGACATTGTCGCGGCGATGCTCGAAGCAAAGAGCGGTAAATCGGTCAGTTCGACACCGAGTGTTAATTCGACGGGTGCTGCAAGCCCCGGAGCTCTCGGCGATCCGAATGATCCGATGGCGAAGCACAATTACGGTATCTATCTTTACGAAGAGAAAGACGGAGCCCGAAAGATGACCCCGCTCAAGGCAAACGTCTCGGCGCAGAACCGCACGGGCGGCCTATTTACTTCGTCATTGACATATGGAATCGGAAAGGTAAAGACTAAAACCAACTTGCCCGGGCGAAATGCTGACCTGCAACTACAGGCTACGTTGCCAACCTTCTATTTTTACCTCGATATTACAAGCGGCGGCCTTAACACGGCCAGCGGCGTTCCGTCCGATCCGAAGGAATTTACGCTTGTTCGCTTCAACCAGCGCAGCGACAACCGCGAAGTAACGATAGGAAAATCAAATGCTTTTGGAGCGAAGGGCGGCCTATCAGACGAGTATGTAGTCAATTTCAAGGCCGAAGATATGGGCAATGGCATCTTCAAGGTAACGCCCTCAATCGATCTTAAAAAAGGCGAATACGGCTTTATGCTGGTCAATTCCGGCAATTCCAACACCGCAGCCGGAGTCGGCTCCAAGTTCTTCGACTTCGGAGTGATGATGACACCTTAGGCTTGCTCAGTTCTTAGTTCCATTTCCTCAAAAAGCATCGCTCATAAAAGCGGTGCTTTTTTCTATGCGCCGCTACTGAATTGGTGCATTTGATTACAAGGAGGTTTATACTTATACCGTTATAAGAAAGATAATAATCTGTCTTGCGAGCGAAATAGATATGGCCAGCTCAACGATTACAGAAAAGTCGATTCTCGATCTTGTATCCTTCGATAAAGAATACGCGGTATTTGCTCCGGAAGGAGCGATGGACCTTCATACTGGTATTGATTTTGTGACCCAAACGATCACATACTGCCGGTCGAAAAATGTACGGGGACTTATCGTCGATGTGCGCGGTGTCATCGGGCTGAAAAATCCGTCAGTAGCGGATAAGTTCTGGTATACGCAGGATTGGGCAAAAGCCGCTGAGACTGAAGTCGCCGTTGCACTTGTTGCAAATCGCGATTTGATCGACCCGACGAAGATAGGCGTGACGATGGCGGAAAATGCCGGCCTTCGCTCACATGTTTTCGATAACACGGAAGACGCTGTCGCCTGGCTGAGACGTTATCTCTGATTACGAATCGCTTTATGCAAGCGTCTCTTTTCGTGAATGCCGAACATACCAGCAGCGAACACAAAATGTCATCAACTCCAATTCCCTGGCCGAAAAGTTGGCGGACGTGGGAGCAAGCTTGGCGATCATTTTTTCGTCATCGAGCAGGTCGTTCCACGCCGTCATTCTATGAAAATGACATTTAGGGCATTGATTATCCGGCTGTAAACTTTCCATCGCGTTTTTGCGTTTAAGCTATTTAAGTTTAATATCTTACGGTCGGATAAATCTCAAACACAATCACTTTAAGATGAAAATAAAATCGCTTCTGTCCGCTGTCTTTTTCTGTCTTTCGTTCGTATTCTCCTCATTCGCTCAAACAGAACCTAAATTCGATTTTTACACACGCGGCGAGTATCGCTCAAACGTGCCTCGTCCGCAGGCCAGTCTTCGCTTCGACGTCGGCGATCATCACACGACCTACGCTCAGATGGAGAAGGTAGTCGATGACATCGCTAAGGCCGCGCCCGACCGGGTAAAAGTTTACGACATCGGAACGACCAACGAGCATCGGATGCAGCATGTGGTGGCGATCTCTTCACCGGAGAATATCGCCCGCATCGACGAAATCCGAGCGAACAACGCTCGTCTGACTGATCCGCGAAAAACCTCCGCGGCAGAAGCGGCTACGATCGCCCAGAACAACCCGACGATCGCCTGGATGGCCTACACAATTCACGGAAATGAATCGTCGTCGTTCGAAGCAATGATGCAGGTTATTTACCAACTTGCCGCCTCAAACGAACCGGCGACGCTCGATATTTTGAAGAATACTATCGTTTTGGTTGTGACGGGTGAGAACCCGGACGGTCATGAGCGATTCGCGACCTGGTACAACTCGGTCGCAGTCGGCAGCCCGGACCGGAACGCTATCGAGCACCGCGAACCGTGGGCAATCTGGGGCCGCGTTAATCATTACCGTTTTAATCTTAATCGCGACACGCTTACCTTCTCGCAAAAAGAATCACGCAACATGCAGAAGGCCTACATGGAATGGAATCCGCAGCTCGCAGTCGATCATCACGGCCAGCCGTCGCAGTATTTCTTTCCGCCGACCGGCCTTCCGACCAACCCAAACCTTCCGCAGCCCGTGACTGCGAAATGGGAAGACCGATATGGGCGGGCAAACGCTGCCGCCTTTGACCGGAATAACTGGGATTATTACATCCGTGACATTTTCGATGCGTTCTATCCGGGTTATTGGGACATGTATCCGTCGCTTAACGGAGCGACCGGCATGACATACGAAACCGACGGCGGCGGCCCCAAGGGCCTGAACTGGACACGAGAAGACGGCACCATCGTTACGTTTCGCTCGTCCATCGCCAAGCATTACGTCGCGTCGATGACCACGCTGGAAACGAACGCCAGGAACAAGGTCGAGCGACTGAAGGATTTTTACGAATTCCGTGCTAAGGGAATGGCGGACCATGCCCGTGCAAAAATGAAACGGGTCGTCATCGATCCGACCAGCGACCGCGTTAAGGCTGCCGAGATGATCGAAGTCCTCCGACTTTCGAATATCGAGGTCAAGGCAGCTTCGGCTTCGTTCACATCGCCGACGGCCCATACGTACATGGAAAAAGACGCAAAGGCCACGTCCAAAACGTTCCCTGCCGGTTCATACATCATCGATCTCGACCAGCCCCAGCGGATCTTTATAAAGGCGATTCTCGAACAGGATACGCCGCAGGACAAAGCGTTCGTCGACGACAATATGGCCCGCTTCAAGCGCAATCAGATGCGCGGCAAGGGGCAGCCGAAGGAAGATTACGGCTTTTACGACATCACGGCATGGTCGCTGCCGCTGTCGTTTGGCGTAGACGCGTATTGGACCGAAGAATCCGCGAATGTTGCGGGATCGATGGTCGATGCCGCATATCTCGAGAACGCCAGGCGCGGCAGTGTGTCTGGACGTGCAACTATCTCGTACGTCATTCCCTACGAAACTGATTCGACAAGCGCGATGGTGATGCGTCTGCTCCAGGGTGGATTTAAAGTTGCGGTTGCGACTAGGCCATTGAACGCCGGTGGCAGAAATTGGAAGGCAGGCACGTTTGTCATCCGCGTCTCGCGCAATCCGGCCACAATACACGACACGATCGCGAAATACGCCGCTGAAATGGGAGTAAATGTGACCGCTGTTAATTCCGGTTATTCAGAGGAAGGTGATACAAGTGTTGGCGGCGAGGCGGTGATAAGCCTTCGTGAACCAAAGATCGCGATCGCTGCCGATGAAGGTGTGACGCAGGAATCTTACGGCGCTATTTGGTGGACGTTTGATAAACACGGCGTCAAGTTCACACCCATGACTATCGGTACAATTCGCGGAGGCGGATTGAAAAATTACAACGTGCTTATTATTCCCGAAGGCTCTGCCGGACGGTACATGAGTTCGTTCGGAGCAGGCGGTGTATCGGCACTGAAGGAATTTGCGTCGGGCGGCGGAACGATCGTTACGATAAGCGGGGCGTCCGTCTTTGCGGCTCTCAAGGACGTTGGCCTGACCTCAACAAAACTGGTCGGCAGCGACGATGACGAGCAAAAAGGCAAGACTGGCGACGAAGATAAGAAAGATCCGTCACCAACTCCGTCTCCGAAACCTGGTGTAAAAACGGACGAGCCTGCGCCGGTTGAAATAACTTCAGATCGTACTGACGGCATTGCACAGAGCCTTCCGCCAATCGCATCGCCGTCGGCAAATGCGAATAAGGTGCCGGAGGCTTTGCCGGGTTCGATAATGCGTGCGACCGTCGATCGCACCACATACCTCACCTATGGAGTGGACCGCAACGAAATGCCTGTGCTCTTGGCAAGCGGGTATTTTTTCCGATACTCTAAAGAAGGGACGAACGCCTTGGTTTTTGACGCTAACCCGAAAAAGCCTCTCACCATCTCAGGCTTTGTTTGGGAAGGAAACACGGAACGTCTGTTAAAAGGGACGGCATACGTCATAGGCGAGTCGATGGGTTCTGGAAACGTCGTTCTCTTTGCCGAAGACCCTTTCTTTCGCGGAATGACGCGGGCGAACACCCGACCCTTCTTTAATTCGATATTATTTAATGGAGTATTCTGACAATTGGTAGTTGAGAATTGAGAACTCGAAATCGAAGGATCGTTGAGCCTGCTAGCCATTGGCCAAGAAACATCTTCCATTCTCCATTTTCAATTTTCCATTAATTTTATGTTCACCATAAAAGCTGGTTACAGCGACGACATTGAGGTTAAATCAAGCATCGAAAAAGTTCGTGAGTTTTTCGGTGACATGAAAAATTTTGCGGATCTGATGCCTGGCATCGCAAGCATTCATATCGATGCAAATGGAGTCGCTCACTGGAAAATCGAGGCCGAAATTCCCTACGTTGGCTCGATGACTCAAAAATTCACCGTCGAATTGGCCGAGAATAATGACGAACGAATCGAATGGTTCCCGGTTGCGATCGAAACCCAGAACTTCCTGCGTTATTCGGCCGACTTTCTCGAAAAGGCAAGAAATATTACGCTTGTCCATTTCTCGCAGATGGTCGAACTTCGGCGCAAATCCGCACGCGATCTGCATATGCTGGCCGGACTCGCTGGCGAAAGCATCATCAGCAATGAGATGACCAAGAAGATCACGGAAATGATCAGGGTTTTTATCAACCGGGCGAAGGAAAGGCTGGAGAAGTAGCCAGACGGAAGGCACAGATGGCTCTCTACGAAATAACTCCGAATAATCTCAACAAGATCGAGCAAACAACATTCGGCCAAAGTGGCCTCTACGAGCGTGGTGACTTGCAGCGATTGCTTAAAAAACAGATCGATGTAATCCTGCCGGATATTTTGATTGTCAGCGAGGAATTTGGAGAGTGGGATGAATCTCGACGGAGAATAGATCTTTTGGGAATTGACCGTGAGGGCAATCTTGTTGTCATCGAACTCAAGCGCACGGAAGATGGCGGGCACATGGAGTTGCAAGCGATTCGTTATGCGGCAATGGTTTCGACAATGACGTTTGAAGGCGTGGTTGCGGTCTATGAAAAATTTCTAAGAAATGAAGGCGTTCGCGAAGTCGATGCAAAAAGCCGAATCTTGGAATTTCTGGAACTCGACGAACCCGATGAAGAGACTTTTGCCCAAGACGTTAAGATACTGCTGATCTCCTCAAATTTTTCAAAAGAATTGACCACAGCCGTGATGTGGCTTAATAAGCGCGATTTAGACATAAGCTGCGTTCGCGTAATTCCATATCAGGATAACGGACGTGTTCTTTTGGACGTTCAGCAGATAATACCACTACCGGAGGTTGCTGATTACCAGATTCAAATAAGAGAAAAAGAACAAAAAGAACGTAAAGACCGAAAGACCAAATCAACCGATCAGCGAATGCCGAAATTTTGGGAAGGATTACTGGCGTTAGAGCTGCCGAAGTCAAATTTGACGGCAAAAATGTCGCCTTCAACCAAGCCTTGGATGGGGTCGAGATCGGCTATATCCGCATTGACGTTTTACTATGTCGTCAGCCAATATCGCAGTCGCGTCGAGGCTTATATCGATGGTGGTGGCGTTGAGAATAACAAGAAAGTCTTTGATGAACTTTATTCCCACAAGGCCGAGATCGAAAGCGACTTCGGAGGCGAGTTATTCTGGCAAAGACTCGATGACAAGCGGTCATGCCGAATATCTTATCCAATGGAGAATGGAGGTTACAAGGGAGGCGAAGAAGTTTGGCCAGCACTGCAAGAAAAGATGATTGAAGCAATGGTACGATTCGAAAATGCTCTTACCCCGTACATTCATCAAATTGCCGCCAACACAGTACGCTGAGCTCCGCAAATTCTTCTTATGCAGGCCTGAGAGCGTACGATTATGTAATCGCTCCGCCATCGACGATGACGACCTCGCCGTTCATAAAGCTGTTGCGGTCGCTGACCATGAAGGCAGCGTATTCGGCGAGTTCCTCGGGTCTGCCGAGGCGGCCTTTTGAGACCCAGAAATCGTGCATTTGCAGCAATCGTTCGGGCAAGGTGTATGCCGAGGTCGGTGTTGAAAATACCGGCGGCGATGGCGTTGACCGAGATGCCGAAATTTGCGGCCTCGCGGGAAAGGCATTTTGTAAAGCCGATCATCGCGGCTTTAGATGTTGCGTAGTGAACCGAAGTGGGCAAACTGCGGATCGCTCCGACAGATGTGATGTTCAGGATCGAGCCCAATTTTGCCCGGATCATTTGTTTGTAGAATGGTTTGGTTACGGCAAACAGGCTGCCGACATTCGTATCGACCACCCAATCCCACGACTTATCGGTCGTCGTCGCAAAATTGTCGCCCTTGTTTACCGCCGCGTTATTTACCAGAACATTTATCGGCCCCCAGGCCTCCAGGATCTCGCGGGCAACATGCTTCATCCCGTACCGGTCGGTGACAGAAACCTTAAATGACAGTGCCTTTCTGCCGTGGGCCTCGATCTTGGCCTTTACCTCTTCCGCAAGATCTTCGCGCGAATGATAATTAAATGCCACGTCGGCACCCTCGCGGGCAAAGACCTCACAGATCGCGGCTCCAATGCCGCGCGTTCCGCCTGAAACAAAAGCACGTTTTCCTTCTAGCAAAAGGCTCAAAATGATCTCTCCAAAATGAATAAAGACTTTGTGATCAATAGAAAAGGTTAAAGAAATAGCAGAAATCTGACAAGTCGCAAAATAGAAAACTAGGCTCTGGCGGGAACAATCCCAGGTTCCGGCACCTTCGAACTAGCGGGAAGCAACGCCGTGATCTCACGGATTATCTGATCTCTTGAATCGGGCATCGTCATTCCTGCGGTCGCGGCTTTCATATCGGTGTAACGACGCGAATTGCCTATCAGCGACTGAATCATGGGCACAACATCCGATGCTTTCTTTAAAAGAATACCTGCTCCGCGTTTGGCAAGAAGGCTAACTGTGCCTGCTTCTTGCGGCATTGGCGGCGTAGTTGCATCCGCGATTATCGGCAATCTGCACGCCAGAGCCTCGAACGTGGTAAGGCCGCCAAGCTTTGAGATCATGACATTTGCGGATTGCATTAGCTTTTCGATCTCGTCCGAATAGCCGATTACCTTGACTGGAAACTTCGCGTGCTTTGCCATTTCTTCCGCTTCCCTGCGAAGTTCCTCGTTCTTGCCTGCAAGAAAAATAGCCTGAACATCCAGTTCGCCCGCAACCAATTCCTTAAAGATCTTCGGAATATTTCCACCGCCGATCCAGCCCGCGTTCACAAATACTGTGAACTTATCCGGGTCCAATCCGAAGGCCCGGCGAGCATCTTGCGCAGATGTTTCATCAACCTCGCAAAATTTCGGATGAAGCGGCAAGCCTGATATTTTGATCTTTTCTGATGAGACGCCGTAGTCTAAAAGCTGCTGTCTGGCATCTTCATTTGCTACTAGATAGAGAGAAACGTCGTCACAGGCCCAGCCCTTCCAGAAGCCGTAGCACGGATCGGTAACGATCGTGACAAGCGGGATTTGTGAGCTTAGATTAAGCTCGCGAAGGACGCGAGCAAAAATGTGTTGAGTTAGCGGATGTACGCTAACGACGACATGCGGACACCACTTCTCAAACTGAATCTTAAGAAAGCCCATGCACCGCTTGTGAAAAAATTCCCGCGTTTCGGGACGAAATCTGTTGACCGCCCAATAAACGTATTTCATCCAGTGCTGCTTATTTCGTAGCACCCAGTTATAGGAATTTACCAGTCTGTCGGTAATGTGATGCGATTCTTCTACCGCTTTTACGATACGAACGACGGGCGAATCACCCTTCCAAATTTTCTCAAAGCCTTCGGCCACAGCCTGAGCCGCCGAGCGATGCCCGCCTCCGGTATCGGAGGAAATGATCAAAATTTTGGGGGTGTTTGGCATCGCCTAATTTCGTTCCTAAGCCTTTATGGCCATTTCCTGTGAGGCTTTTTTCATTTGCTTCTCAAGCTTTTTGATCTTGATCAGATGTCCGGCGTTGAACGGCAGCGACGGGTAATAGCAGTTCGATTCATGCGTGCAGTAACATCCCGCACCAGCTTCCTTGCGGCGGTCATTCATCGCTCCGGTTTTCCAGGCGGCCTGGAAATCCCAATCGTAGTCCCGCAAATTCAAAACGTCCGGTTTGTTTTCACACGACGAAAGCGCTCCGTTGTCATAGATAACAGCTCCGGCACTTCCGGCGTAGCACTTCAACTGCGCTTTTTCTTCCTCTTTCGTCTTTGTGATCAGGTCGTGCATGTAAAGATCAACGGCTGCCTTGAAAAATCCGGATTTTCCCCCATAGCTGTTCTTCAAAGCCGCATTTTTTGTGTCGTCCAGTATCATTTGCGACAGTTGTCCGTAGCGTTTATGGTCAAAATCAAGCTCTGTCGGATCGGCCGAAGGAGGGCGAATGTAATTGATATTTACTTTGTCTGGTTTCAGATCGTATTTCAAAAAATCGTACCAGTCGAAGATCGTGTCTTCGTTCGAACGCATAACACATGTGCAAGTCTGAATATCGAGTTGCGGAAACTGCTCTGCTTTCATTTGCTGCAGCGTCCGTGCGGTGTGGATTGCCTTATCCCAACTTCCCTCTTTGCGACGGATCTTTTCGTGCGCGACCTGCATGCCGTCAATCCCGAGAGCGACCGTCACGTTCAGATTCGGACATTCTTCCATGATGCGCGTCACATCCGGAAAAATCCGCTGATGGATTTGTCCGTTCGACATCAGATAAACCGAATCGAGCTTGTTGTTTTCGTAAAAAGATCGAACGATCTCTGGCAGATCCTTTCGCGTAAACGGCTCGCCGCCCGCGAGTACAAGCACGCCGAGATTGCCGCCCAACGTTTCCGAAATCTTAGCTATCTCGTCCGCCTTCATCTGAAGTTTTTTACGCGGCCTGTCATCCAGCTCTTC
The DNA here is from genome assembly GCA_963765045.1 of Blastocatellia bacterium. Classification (GTDB taxonomy): domain Bacteria; phylum Acidobacteriota; class Blastocatellia; order Pyrinomonadales; family Pyrinomonadaceae; genus OLB17. Next base: position 287,371 of record CAVXVF010000017.1, read on the forward strand.
TGTAAAAAAGCAGTGCGTACAACGCATGTCGCAAACGCTTGTCACCAGGATGTTCAAAAACACCGGCGAGATCGGCTTGCCAACCAGAATGCTGGCATAACGCTTAAAAATCTCTTTTGTTGTAAAATCCATTATTTATCCCCAAAACTGCATACCACCCTTAATTTAACTTGCCAAACGTGCTTTCCGCAAGTTAGATTCCTTATGCAATCCTTATATAACCCACATTCCTAATAGGTCTTTTTGACAAGTATGCTCATAGCTCGCTGTAATATCTTCTTTTTCACACTATTTCTGCCGATCATCGCGGCGGCCCAATACCGCTTTGATTCCTGGACTACCGACAAGGGTCTGCCGCAGAATTCGGTCTATTCGATTACTCAAACGCCGGACGGCTATATGTGGTTCCCGACACTGGATGGACTGGTACGTTTTGACGGCGTTAAGTTCAAGGTGTACAACAAAAGCAACTCGGACAATCTGACAACTAATCGGCTGAGAAATATCTTTGTTCAGGAAGATGGTACGCTGTGGATCTCGACCGAAAATGCCGGATTGGCACGTTTTCAAAATAACCAGTTCAGGACGTTTACAACGGCCGATGGTTTGCCCACGAACAATATTCTGAATGTTCAAAAAAACCCGCCAGGCGGTTTGCTGATTATTACTTCTGACGGCATAAGCAGAACGACCGACAATGGTGCATCGTTCACAAACGGGCGCCACCGCGATTTTAGAGAGTTTAAAACTTATGTTGGGCCGTCCCGTGTTATATGGGAGATAAGTAACGACGGACTTTTTGCTTCACGCAGCGACGGACAAATGGAGCGGTTCAGGCTGCCCTTTGAACCAAAGCCTGCCCAATTTGACGAAACCTTTGATTTCAATACCATGATGTCGTTGTATGAGGATAAGACGGGAGCGTTGTGGTTTGGGGCCGAGGGCAAATTGTTCCGGATGCAAAACGGCGAATTTACCGCCTTCACATCACGAAACCACGTGCCGCCTTGTCGCCGACCGCTTTAAGTGCTTCGACACCGCTGATGGATTGTCGAGCAACGATATTACACATATTTTTCTCGACCGCGAAAACACCCTTTGGCTTGCTACAAACAATGCGGGCATCAATCGCGTTACCCGGCAAATTATAGAACCATTCTCCGCTGCCAAAGGCTTGGCTGCGGTGAATGTTTACCCTATTTTGGAAGACCGATCCGGTACATTCTGGCTTGGCTCGTTTGGCGCTTTGTCTAAATACGCAGACGGGAAAGTCGTCAATTATACAAAGCAAAACGGCCTGCTTTATGACTTCGTGCAGTCTTTGTTTGAAGACCGCGACGGCACAATGTGGGTTGGGAGCATCGGCGGCGTGCAGCGATTTGAAAACGGAAAGCTAGTTGATTTTACCGAAAAGCTGGGCTTGGATATCGGTGTGCCTAACTTTTGGGACATTCATCAAACAAGCGATGGTGCCATGTGGTTTGCGACCGAAAACGGTTTGTTTCGCTATCAAAACGGAGCGACAACGCTCTTTACGGACAAAGACGGTTTGCCCAGCAACGATGTAAAGATCATCTACGAAACGCGCGATGGCTCGCTCTGGTTCGGCACGGCCGGCGGTGTTGCGCATTTAAAAGACGGTCAGTTTGTTTCGTTCACTGAAAAAGACGGCCTGGCGGGAAACTTCACTCGCTCGATTTACGAAGACGACGAAGGGTTGCTCTGGTTCGGAAGCTACGACAGCGGTCTATCGCTTTACCGCGATGGCAAATTTACCGAGATCGCTGCCAAAAACGGGCTGTTCAGCAACGGTGTGTTTGCTATCCTGCCTGACTCGCGAGGCAATTTTTGGATGTCAAGCAATCAGGGAATTTATCGAGTAAGCCGCCAGCATCTGGTAGATTTTGCCGACAGAAAACTGCCTGCCGTAGTTTCAATCGCTTACAACAAATCCGACGGTATGCTCTCGACCGAGTGCAACGGCGGACGGCAGCCGGCTGGGATTCGAGCAAGCGATGGGCGGCTTTGGTTTGCGACGCAGGACGGAGCCGCGATCGTCGATCCCGAAGCCGTGCAGTTTAATCCATTGCCGCCGCCGGTCGTGATAGAAAGCGTCGCCGTCGAAAATAAACCGTTCAACGATCTCAAATCCACTATTGTGATAGAAACCGGACAAAACAGTCTTCAAATCAATTACACCGGATTGAGCTTTATCAAGCCGGAGCAAATGCGTTTTCGCCATATGCTCGAAGGCCTGGACGAAGATTGGACCGACGCGGCGAATAGACGCGATGTTTATTATCCGTATCTGCCGCCCGGCGATTATGTCTTTCGCGTCATGGCTGCAAACAGCGATAACGTCTGGAGCGAACAAGCTGCCCAGATCAGCATTCAGGTTTTGCCGCCGTTCTATCGCCGCTGGTGGTTCGTTGCTTTATGCGTATTCGCGGTCGGAGGTATTGCTTTTTTGATTTACAAAAAGCGCGTCGATCAACTGGAAAACGCGCGTCTTGCCCAGGAGGAATTTTCGCGACGCTTAATAGACGCCCATGAGGCCGAGCGGCGGCGGATCGCGGCCGAACTACATGACTCGATTGGGCAGTCGCTTGCGATCATAAAAAACCAGGCAGTTTTCAGCTCGCAGACGGCCAACGATTTGGAATCGGCCAAGGAGCAGTTCGAAAGAATTTCAAATCAATCGGCTCAGGCAATCAGCGAAGTTCGTGAGATCTCGTATAACCTACGTCCGTATTTGCTTGACCGCTTAGGTTTGACGAAAGCGGTAAAATCAATGCTCAACAAAATTTCCGAAGTCGGCGCGATGGACGTCAGTTCCGAGATCGACGATGTTGACGGAATTTTCCCCGCCGAAACTGAAATGAGCATCTATCGTATTTTGCAAGAAAGCTTGAACAATATTCTAAAACATTCTGAAGCGAGTGAGGCAAAAGTCTCAATGGTGAAAAACGACCGCATTGTCACTATTAGAATCGAAGATAACGGCCGAGGTTTTGATTCCCGCCAGGCAAGATCTGATATCCATTCGACAAGGGCGGGCGAAAAGCTCGGCTTCGGCTTGCTCGGAATGGCAGAACGGATAAAAATGTTAGGCGGAACACAAACGATTGAATCGGAGACCGGCAAAGGTACGACTATCAAAATCAACCTGAAAGTGCCGGGCCCGGAAGATCGGACTCGGATGAAAACGGAAAAAGGCAATTAGATCAAAAAATGTATCCGCCCTATCAGCGTTTATCCGCGGCAAAGGAAAATGGTTACTGAATCCGAAATCAAAGTCATAACCGCAGACGATCATCCGATCGTGCGGCAGGGTTTGCGGCTGATGATCGAGGCCGACAAATCTCTGCAAATTATCGCTCAGGCTGGCGATGGGAAATCGGCGCTTGAACTGATCGAAGAGCATCGGCCGGATGTTGCCGTTTTGGATGTCGATATGCCAAAGATGGACGGCTTTCAGGTTTTGCGCGAATTGCGGCGAAAGAAGATCGAGATTGAAATCGTTTTTCTGACAATGCATGGAGAGGAAGAAATTTTTCAGGCGGCGATGGATCTGGGCGTGAAAGGATATGTTTTGAAAGACAGTGCTACGACCGATATAGTCAACAGCATCAAGGTGGTCGCGGACGGTCGGCCATTTATCAGCCCATCGCTTTCCGCACTTTTACTAAATCGCCGCCGCCGGGTCGATGATCTTGAAAAGGAACAACCGGGACTTCATTTGCTTTCGCCGACCGAATTCAAAATTCTAAAACTCATAGCCGAAGACAAGACTTCAAAAGAAATCGGCGAACTGCTTTTTATCAGCTATCGCACGGTCGAAACACACCGCACGAACATCTGCCGCAAACTCGATCTGCACGGCTCACTCGCCCTAGTCAAATTTGCCGTGACGCATAAATCCGAACTCTAAATTAGCCAAATAAATAGTTTTGGGTCTTTCTAAGTGTTCCCACGTAGGCACAATCGTGTGTTTATACGTAGTCAACTTTGCGTGGCAGCACGGATTTTCAAGCCTTTCAATCTCCGCTATATTTCTCAGCATGATTTCGAAAATCAACATTTTGATCGTTGACGACAATCCGGCTGTGCGCAAAATGACGCGGTTTTATTTGCAGGATATGGCGAATGAAATCCGCGAATGCGAAGACGGCGCGGACGCATTTATGGCGTATGCCGATTTCAGGCCCGACTGGGTTCTGATGGATTGGCAAATGAAGCGAATGGACGGCCTGACGGCAGCCCGTAAAATCATTTCCGGTTATCCGAACGCGAAGATCGTGATGTTCACGCAATACAACGACGCCGAACTTCGGGCAGCGGCGGACGAAGCGGGCATATACGGGTTTGTTTCAAAGGACGATTTGATGGAGTTGCGGAAGCTGCTGACCAATCTGCACGAAGAGGTAACCGTCTCATTATGAAAAGGCAGTACATACATTTGATCGCAGTTTTTAACTTGATCTTTACGGCGAGAGCATTCGCTCAGGTTTCCGGCACGATGGTTACGGAACAGCACAACCGCATCGCGGCGGGCGTTATCGAGGAAATAAATCTCGTTCGCTCGAACCCAGCTGCCTACGCTGAAAATCTTGAGGCGGTAAAGAAAAACTACAAAGTATCGGTTTATGTCTCGCCTACTGAAGAACGGATCGCTACGTTCGAAGGCGTGACGGCCGTTGATGAAGCGATTCAGGCACTGCAGGCCACCAGCCCTCTTCCCGCTTTGCGCTTTTCCGAAGGCATGTCCAAAGCCGCAACGGATCACGTCGCGGACCAGGGCGGAAAAGGCCTTATGGATCACAAAGGCACGGACGGCAGTTTGGCTGCGGTAAGACTAAGCCGCTACGGCATCTGGCAGAACAATATCGGAGAGAATATTAACTTCGGACGTCATACTCCGCGTGATATAGTCATCGGCCTGCTCATCGACGACGGCGAAAAAAGCCGCGGTCACCGAAAGAATATCCTCCAGCAAAAGTTCGCCTTCATCGGCACGGCAACCGGAACGCACGCAAGACATGACGTTATGACCGTGATCGTTTTTGCTGACGACTATTTTGATTTCTTCCGGTCGAAGCGGGTTGCATCTGTCTCGCCCCAACCGGCGACCGGAAGAACCGCCAGTTCGAGACCGAGCGAGCGAAAGTAATAAAGCTCTTTCGGCCAGAGTCGGCGAACGGCTGGCATTCACTTTCTGGAAGCGCGCGAAGATTTATCTGCGTGACCAATGACGATAAGACAAATTTCAACAACGGCTGAAAACAGCTATGACGAAGAGGAGAAAATTATGAAAAATCTACGGAGTATATTTATCGGTTTAATCGCTCTGCTGTTTGTTTTGCAGATTGCATTTGTTTCACCAGCATCGGCGCAAAATTATAACCGGGAATTCGAACGTGAGCGTCTTGCGGCCGTAATGAAGCCGAACGCGAATGTGGAAGAATTTCGCACGGAGATGTTCAATTATCTAACAGAACTGGAAAACGTTCTGGAGCAATTTGAGAAAATGCCCGCCGTCAGCCGGCAATTCGACAAAGACGGTCTCGACCCGATTGGTGCTTTGCGAAATGCCAAAGCCGGGCTTGCCGATTTATCATCCGAAGATTTGGCGAGAATGCGGGCGGTATATGCTAAATTTCCGGGTTGGCGTGAAGGTCCGCGCGTCCTCAATTCAATAATTAACCCGGACGAAAAAACGAAACAGCAGCGCATCGCCGGTAAAAAGTCGGGCGGCGATGTCTCTAACGTCATTACTCCCGATGCCTGCCCCGACTTGTCCGGCACTCCTAGTTTTGCGGACATCGCTATCACCGAAGGTTTTCAGATAGCCTCCGATGCCGTAATGGAAGGGTTTCCGACGGACGGTTTAACGATTGTCGCCCGGTTGATCCCGGTTGGCATCAGGGCCGGATTAAAGGCAGCCGTTTTAGCGGAGGTAACTTTGAGAAGTCAGTACGATGATTGTCACGGTTTAGGAGCATCCGATGTTCAGACAATAGTTGACGGAGCAAAAACCGAGATCATCAACAACGATAACTCAAACAAAGACACGGTTCTGAACAGTCTTTCTTCCAGCACGACATCGATCAACAATAACATCACGAACTCAAAGAACGAGGTCATCAACAACGACAACAGCAACAAGACAATGTTGACGACGGCAATCACCAACGCACAAACGTCGATCAACAACACTACCAACGCCAGTTCGACGGCAATAACCACGGCGATCACAAACGCTCAGACGGCGATCGTCAACAACGACAACAGCAACCGGACGTCGATCGTCAATAACGATAACTCCAACGCTCTGACGCTAAATACTAACCTGACGAACGCCAGGAATACGATTATCGCCAACGATAATACAAACACGACCAACATCGTCAACAACGACAATACGAATCGTACGCTGATCATTAACAATAGCAATACCAATACGATGGCGTTGAACGATTTGATCCTGCGTTCGCAAATCGAAGCTGATCTGGCTACCGAAAGCAACGCTGTCAAAGTCGGTTGGTATATGACACCGACGGCGAACGGCGGGAAGCTCGATCTTGTCCAGCAAATTGTCACGCTAACTCTGGCGAATATAACGGCAGCGGGAGGCAGTATCGGCAATGCGCAGTCATTCTTAACACAAGCAAACGCCGACAAAGCCGCCGGAAATTTCAAATCGGCGTATGACAACTACCGCAAGGCCTACAAAGCGGCGGTTAATTAGCCGATTGACCAAGCGGCCGGGTGCTCACGGGAGAAGGCAGGCGGCCATGCGGAAAACCCGGCCGTATTTCGATTCAGTAGATCGAACACAAGAAGGCATCAAGCAAGCGAACCTTACGGAATTTTCATCGCGCCTGCCGCCGATGGTCACCTGCCAGGCCATTGCGGCCTCGGGGGCGACGCGGACGGTGGACACAGTTTCGGACGCCGGCGGGTTGTCGGCTTGCACGGCGGCTCCTGACGATTGCAGTTTGCGCGGCGCGATTTGCGGCGCGGCGGAGTGTGGCTCGGCGGCGAAATTCCGGTGGCCGTCGTTTACCGGTGAGAGCGTCGCGGAAATCTCATTTGCTACATACACCGGACATATTATGTGCTGCCAACATAAAGAGAAATAACTGTTTAGCACGCTGTACTATAGGAACATAGTGGCCTCTTGTGAATCTGAAGTTTAGAATGCCGGAAACATCAAGCTGGGTGATCTGTATAAAGGTTGCCGTGTTGGACGAGCGGTGATCTGTCGTCGGGTCTTAATTCTTAAATTAAAGGGAGAGGTGAAAACTATCATGAGAAAATCCGTCGAGTCGTTTATCGCTTTGAATCGTGGAACGCTGTTGTTGCTCGCCGTTGTGTTGAGCTTTGGTGTGTTTGGTGTTTTTGCCTGGCACAGCAGGGCACAGAAGCAGGATGGCGATGCCGATGAATTGAGCAGGCTCGAAGCCGCGGCATCCGAAATGAAGGAAACGCTTGGCACTGGGATGTCCGGCGATGATCTGGTAAAGTACGAATCGATCTGGGCACGCATAAATGAGCTTCAGAATAGTAGATTCAGCTTAATTGCTGCCCCCACAACAAACACAACCGTACCCGGCACGCTTACACTCGCCGACCCGACCTTTAATCGCCCGGCGAATTGCGGCTTACTGTCAGCTACAGGCACAGCCGTTCATTACGACGCGATACCTGTAACGCTTGCATGTCCGACATCGGTTACGATCAGCACCGAGGTCGCCGACGGTGGATCGATAACCCCGAACGGCGCCTCCGGTATCGGGCCAGATTCGTACATGGTCCTCTATGGCCCCGGCGGATTTAATCCGGCGTCCCCCCTCACTAATTGTTTACTTGATAGTGACGATATAAACATTAATACGAACCGCCGTGCTCGTATCATCTCGGGTACTCTCGCTGCCGGTTCCTACACAGCGGTTCTTACGTCATTTGCTAACACTCCGGTAACCTTCAACGAAGATGCAGCGTTGCCATGGACATATACTGTCGCGATCAACGACGCCTGCGGTGCGCCGCCGACGCGGACGGTGGATACCGTTTCGGACGCCGGCGGGTTGTCGGCTTGCACGGCAGCGCCTGACGATTGCAGCTTACGCGGGGCGATCGCAGGAGCGACGGCAGGCGACACGATTGATTTCGCTTCGCCGCTTTTTGACTCGCCGCAGGTCATAACTTTGTCGGAAGCAGCGGGCTTTCAACAACTCGTCATAGATAAAAATCTCACGGTTACGGGCAAGGGCGCGCATCTGACGACCGTGCGCCGCAGCCCGCAAGCCGCCGCGCAATTTAGAGTCTTCCAAATTTTATCCGGCACGGTCAGCATTTCCGGCTTGACCATCACGGGTGGTTCTAGTACCGGCGATGGCGGCGGCATTAGGTCGTTCGGAACTTTAACGCTAACGGCGGTTCACCTCACCGGCAACACCGCCGGTTTCAACGGCGGCGGTATTTTCAACACTATCGGTGCCGGTTCGCTGACCGTCATCAACAGCACCATCAGCAACAATACCGCCAATAATAACGCCTCAGCGGCGGGTGGCGGCATATCCGATTACTCGGACGGGACGACACTGACAATAACCAACTCGACCATCAGCGGCAATCGCGTGCCGAACGGTGACCAATTTGATGGCGGCGGTATTTACGTTCGCGGAAGCTCCGCCGTTATCACTAACTCGACGATCACGGACAATGAAACGGCGGGCAGTAACAGCGCAGGGGGCGTTTTGATACGCTTCCAACCGGGTACGGTCTCCGTCCGCAACAGCATCATCGCCGGAAATTGCACGCGCACAACCAACGCACTTTGTGCAAACACTACAACGCCCGACGTCCGCGGAACTGATGGCGGCGTATTCGCGTCACAAGGCTACAACCTGATCGGCAACGTCGGCGGGGAAACGGTTTTCATTCAGACCGGCGACCAAACCGGCAACGCGACCGCGCCGCTAGACCCGCGTCTTCTGCCGCTTGCCGATAATGGCGGTACGATGCCGACGCATCGCTTAAGGGGAAACTCACCGGCTCTGGACAAAGGCGACTGCGGCGGCTGTTCGTCCGACCAGCGCGGATTTCCGCGTCCGGTTGATCTGCCTTCCATCGCCAATGTCTCGGACGCTTCCGACATCGGTTCGTTCGAACTGCAATCATCCGAATTAGTGGATTCAACGCCGCCTGTGATCACGCCAATCGTCACCGGAACTCTGGGCAATAACGGCTGGTACAGTTCCAACGTGCAAGTTTCGTGGTCAGTTGTGGACGATGAAACATTCATCTCAACTCAAACCGGCTGCGCGACACAAACTGTTACGACCGACACTTCGGGCGTAACCTTTACCTGCTCGGCAACGAGTCTGGGCGGAAGTTCCACTCAGAGCGTTACGATCAAACGCGATGCAACAGCACCGACCATCACCTTTGCCTCGCAAACGACACCGAATGCGGCCGGTTGGAATAACACGAACGTGGCGGTCCAGTGGAACTGTTCGGATGCTCTTTCGGGCGCGACAACGCCGAACACGACCAACATCGTCAGCACCGAAGGCGCGAACCAAAGCACGACTGGCACTTGCACCGACAATGCCGGCAATACATCGACGAACACCCGAAGCGGCATCAACATCGACAAAACTGCACCGAACACAGTGTTCGCCTCGCAAACACCGGCGCCCAACGCAGCAGGCTGGAACAATACAAACGTAACCGTTAACTGGAACTGCACCGACGCCGTTTCCGGCCCGGTCAATTCGACCGTCAGCCAAACCCTGACGACCGAAGGATCCAATTTGAGCGCGACCGGCACATGCACGGATGTTGCTGGCAACAATTCCTCAAACACTCGTAGCGGAATTAAGATCGACAAGACCGCTCCTTCTATCACTTTCAACAACCGTACGCCGGCACCCAACGCCGCAGGGTGGAACAACACGAACGTAACCGTCAACTGGAACTGCGCCGACGCTCTCTCTGGTGCAACCAGCCCAACCACAAGTCAGCTCTTGACCGTCGAAGGAGCGAACCTCAGCTCGACCGGAACTTGTTCCGATGTAGCTGGCAACTCCGCGTCCAATACTCAGAGCGGCATCAAGATCGACAAGACCGCTCCAACGATCACGTTTGCCTCACGCACGGCCCCGAACGCGGCCGGATGGAACAACACGAACGTGACGGTCAACTGGAACTGTGCCGACGCTCTCTCTGGTGCAACCAGCCCAACCACAAGTCAGCTCTTGACCGTCGAAGGCGCTAACCTTAGCTCGACCGGCACTTGTTCCGATGTTGCGGGCAACTCCGCGTCGAACACGCAGACTGGGATCAAGATCGACAAGACAGCGCCGACGCTTGCTCCGGTCGTGACGCCCAATCCGGTGATATTGAACGCTTCGGCTACGGTAGCGGCAAATGCAGCCGATGCTTTGTCGGGTATCGCTTCGCAGTCTTGTGCACCAGTGGTTACGTCAACGGTTGGTTTCAAAGTGGTGGCCTGCATCGCGACCGACGTTGCCGGCAACTCGGCTGGTGCGAACGCGAATTATCAGGTGATCTACAACTTTTCGGGATTCACCGGTCGTGTAGTTAATCCTCCGACGGTTAATTATGTCTTCGCCGGAAATACGATTCCCGTTGGATTCAGCTTGAGCGGTGACAAGGGACTGAATATCTTTGCGGCTGGTTCACCGTCATCCCAACAGGTCAATTGCATGACCGGCACTCCGATTGGTGCGAGCACACCGGCAAACCTGCCTTTCGGATTGCAGTTTTTCGGTGGCCAATACACCTTCTATTGGCAAACCGACGCCACGTGGACCGGCAGCTGTCGGCAATTATCGGTTGCACTAAATGACGGAACCACAAGAACCGTGAATTTCCAGTTCTTTTAGAAAGAGACTGGCCTTAAAGATGAATGACTAATCGGCCTTCACAAATCCTGAAGGCCCACGAGGACAAAGGTCTAAAGATCTTTGTCCTCTTCTTATTTCCCCGACGGTTTCCGATGCAATAGAATATAAGAATGTTTCGGAGGATCTATCTCGATAACAGCGCAACGACTCCTGTAGACAAAGATGTCGTGGAAGCTATGCTGCCCTACTTAACTGAAAAGTTCGGTAATGCGTCGAGCATCCATTTTTTCGGGCAGGAGGCAAAGGCCGCAGTCGATAAAGCTCGGCATCAAGTCGCGAATCTAATTAACGCACGTCCTAACGAGATCGTATTTACTTCAGGCGGCACCGAGGCGAACAATCTCGCAATCCGCGGCCTTCTCAACCGGAACGCGGACACTCTTGTCCGCAATGAGGCCGAAGGCCGAACGTCCGTCGCCGCAGACAGCGATGCGGACAAGAGTGTCCGCGTTCCACATATAATAACAAGCTCGATAGAACACTCTGCCGTCAAAAACACATGCGAAGATTTGGAAAAACGCGGCTTCGCGGTCACGTATCTACCGGTTTACGAGAACGGCATCGTCCGCATTGAAGATGTCGAAGCGGCTATCAATGACGACACGGTATTGATCTCGATCATGACCGCCAACAACGAGATTGGCACGTTACAGCCGGTTCATCAGATCGGAAAATTTGTTAAGGAGCTTCGAGCGAACGGAAAGAAAATCTGGTTTCATACTGACGCAGTTCAGGCCGTCGGGAAAATAGAAGTGGATGTCGAGGAGATTGGCTGCGATCTGCTTTCGATGTCGGCTCATAAAATCTATGCGCCCAAAGGCATCGGAGCACTTTACGTTCGTCGCGGCGTACGTCTTCACCCGCAGAACATCGGCGGGCACCAGGAACGCGAACGCAGAGGCGGGACCGAGTCGGTGCCGTTCATTGCAGCGTTCGGCAAGGCGTGTGAATTGGCGAAAGAAAGGCTAAGTGAAAGCTCGGAGCGATTGGTTGAGTTGCGCGACCGTTTCGAACAAGGCGTTGCCGAACAGGTGCCGGACATGACCTTAAACGGGGACGCCGGGCATCGCCTGCCGAACATCTCAAACATTTCCTTCAGCGGCATCGAAGGCGAAGGCTTGCTAATAAATCTCGACATGCAGGGCGTCGCCGTATCGACCGGCTCAGCCTGCTCGTCCGGTTCGCTCGAACCATCACCGGTAATTCGCGCTCTCGGCCGCAACGACGAGCTTGCCAGAGGTGCGATCCGTTTTAGCTTCGGCGTTGGCAACACTGCCGATGACGTCGATCGCGTGTTGGACATCCTTCCAAAATCAGTTGAGAATCTCAGACGCCTATCGCCGCTCTACAAGAAAACTTCGGCTGCTTAAATCCCTACTAAATTCTTCGCATTACGGCTTACAAGCCAAATCCTAAAGTTTTCGTTGACCACGGCCTGTAGCTTCTCTATCGATTCAACAGTGCTGGCTGCTTCTCGTTTGTCTCCGCAAACCTCGTCGATCGATTCGATCACTAACGAAAATGGTATCTCCTTCTTTTCCCATTCGGCGATAGCTGTATAAATCTCGGGACCAAGTACCGACACGCAGTTTGTGTGTGTGAGTATAAAATCTGCAACTTGCGAAACGTAACTCATCTCGTTTGCCGTCATTTTATTTTGTTAGAAAAAAATGGCCCGCCGATTTCTCGACGGGCCGAATTCGATGATGACTCATCCCAAGAAAATTACTCCACGTAAAACTAGTAGGCGATGAGGATGCAATCTTAGTCAGCGATCATGATGCCGTCTCTTGACTGATCGCAGCTGCTTCTGTCGGCGATCATGATGCCAGATCGGTCAAAAACCAGAATGCCTGTGAAACCGCTGATAAGAATTCCTGTTATGGTTGAAACAACACCAGATTTGGTTTCAGAACAGCCTACTTGTGTCTTGCCACCAACAACAACGCCTGACTTGCCACCAACAACAACGCCATCCGCGAATGTTGTGCTGACGCTCAAGATTGTTGCCATAACGATTGCTGCGACGATGTTTCTCATGTTTTTCATTTTTTTGATCTCCTGATTCTTTTTTAAGTTTGAAGCCCTCTCGCCTCGTGATGCCATCTACATTACAACCGCCGTGCCACAGAATTATGGCGAGTGTTCCAAAACTCTAACTGATTGTAATATCTAGGTTTACGCAATCATTTTTTTTCTCCACCCGCTAATTTTAAATATTTTGAGACTGTATATTTTGTTTACATTTTTACTTTAAGTCTTTATATTGTTTCATTTACGTTTTCGGGTAGTAAATGCACAAAGTAGGGTGGGCAGCTCTGTATACCGAAGATGCAAGTGCAGTTTTGCGTGAAGGCGTGGTGAGAACATTTTGGCCGTCCCTAAAAGCGTCATTCCTATCTTTCAGGGGTTGCGTCCTAATTTGTGTTGCTGAACATTTCTCTGTGTTCTTTGTGAGAACTTTGTGTTCTTTGTGTCGAAAAACGAACCTTAACACAAAGACCACTAAGCAAAACCAACAAAGACCACAAAGAAAGCAGGAACCACTCCCTCTCAGTGTTCTCTTTGAAATCTTGGCGAACTCCGCGTTAAAATCGTTTCAAACGCGGAGGAGAAAGACGCATAGTCCGCGGAAGACCCACTGCCAACTCAACTTTTTGCTGGTAATTTGCGATGGCTTAATGTTAAACTATGTTTTGTGTAGTTTACACTTCGCATTATTCTCACAAACTTTCTACAAACCGTTTCAAATGGCCGCCACCACTTCCACCGAAATATCATCGATGATGAACCGCGAACGATTTTCGAACCTTATAAAAGCGGGCGTTATCGTGATGGGCGCGGCATGTTTCGGATTCGCGGCTAGGTAATCTTCCGGACGCAGCTTTTAGTTGGGGATACATTTTCGTCCTGTTTTTTTCGATAGTCATTGCACCGCGTTTAAGCCTTACGATTCCTAAATCCAGGTTTGCACTTACTTTTTCCGACGCTTTGATTTTCCTCTCGTTTTTGATCTATGGCGGCGAGGCTGCAATCGTATTGGCTGGATTGGAAATGTTGGCTCACTGTGTATACCTCAAATCAACCGGATTTAGATTCGGACGGTTGATGATTTTCTACAACTTTTCGGTCAACGCAATATACACTGCGTGTACTTTCGGCCTTTTACTTCTTATCCCACAATTAACGGGCCTTTCGCTTGACGCTTCGAAAACCCAGCACCTAATAACACTTTTAGGATTTCTCGCACTCTCACAGTTTTTTGTGTCGTCTATCCTTGCGGCTGTATTTCAGTCTATCAATGACGGGGCTAATTTATGGACGACTTGGAAAAGTGGTTGTTTCTCAATTTCAATGGCACAGATCGTCGGAGCAGGATTGGCCGGGATAATCTATAAACTTATCAATTACGGCGATCTCGTAACGGCTTTAATTGCGTTCACCGGCCTGACTGTTGCTTATGTGAATTACAGGCAATCGATCACAGAAGTAAATGCCGCGATGACGCAGGTAGAAGATGCCGAACGAGCAAAGGCCGAAACCGAGCGAGAGCGTCGCGTCGAAGCCGAGAAACATGCGTCGCAACTCGGTGTTTCATTAAAAAAAGAAGAGCTGGCGAACGCTGCTCTTCGTAAAAGCGAAAAAGATTTTCAACACGCGGCCTTGCATGATTCGCTGACCGGACTGGCGAACCGAAAACAGTTCGGCGACATTTTGCGTGAGCTGATCGCTCAATACAAAAAAGATCCGTCGACCAATTTCCACGTTCTTTTTCTCGACATTCGAAGCTTCAAAAATATTAACGACTCGCTCGGCCATACAATCGGCGACAAGGTGCTGGTCATCGCCGCAAAACGCTTTGTACGTATAATTAACGCAACCGACACAGTGGCAAGGATCGGGGGAGACGAATTTGCGGTCATACTTAAAGACTTGTCGACGGTCGCCAAGGCACAGAAGATCGCGAGAAGAATCCACAATAGCCTGACCCAGCCTTTTTCTTTGAGCGGAAACAATATCACGATCGATCTGAATATCGGGATCGCTCCGTGCGACCCCGAATACGACACACCGGAAGAAATATTGCGCGATGCGGACATTGCCATGCATTACGCGAAAGAAAAAAGCGACGGGCCTGCGTTGTTTACAAAAGAGCTGCGGTCACGATTTCTGGAACGCGTGCGATTAGAAATGGACCTCCGCCACGCTGTCGATCGAAACGAGCTGGAAATGCACTATCAGCCAATCGTTTCTCTAAGCGATGGAACGCTGGTTGGTTTCGAAGCACTGCTCCGATGGCATCATCCTGAGTTTGGCATGATCCCACCGTTTAAGTTTATTCCGATCGCCGAGGACTCCGGGTTGATCCAGCCGATCACTGTCTGGATACTTGGTCAAACCTGCCAGCAGTTGGCAAAATGGCAGCAGATATCAGCCTGAGTATAAAGACCTGATCGTCAGCGTAAATATCTCCGGCAAGCACCTGGCCAAGGACGACCTGCTCGATGACGTTTTGGGTGCGCTGAAGCAATCGCGGATCGCCCCGCACACGCTCAAGCTTGAGATAACGGAAAGCGTTGCAATGGAGAATGCGGAACACACGATCTTCATTCTCAATAAGCTCAAGGAAATCGGCGTCCAGTTGAGCATTGACGACTTTGGCACTGGCTACTCTTCGCTAAGCCACCTGCACAGACTTCCCTTCGATACACTTAAAATAGATAGATCGTTTGTTAGCCGCGTTGGCGACAACGGCGAGCATTCCGAGGTATTACAGACGGTCATCTCGCTCGCGAAGAACCTGAAAATGCGGGTCATCGCGGAAGGTATCGAAACTATAGCCCAGCTCGCCGTGCTTCAAAACCTTGGATGTGATTTCGGGCAGGGTTACCTAATTGCAAAACCGAAGCCGCGCGAAGAGACCGAAGACCTTTTATACAAGCGACCGAATTGGCTGCCGTCCGACAACCTTGAACAAGCGATAGCCACACGCAAAAAATATATCCAACAACGACAGTTTGTCGCTTCATTAAGCCGCGAAGCACGGAGCCGTTTTGTAATACATCGCAGGCGTTCTATACTTATTGAAAATCTTTTCGATGAGGTGAACCGAGCACGATGTTAAGAAAACTATCTCTTCTTTTGCTGCTTTTTTCTTTTGTAGTCGCGAGCATTCCCGCTCAAACCAAGTTCGAATATCCAAAGCCTAAAAAGGTCGATCAGGTCGACAATTATCACGGCACGATGGTCCGCGATCCTTACCGGTGGATGGAAGAGGCTCCGCTGAACGCGGAGACTTCGGCCTGGATCGAATCGCAGAACCAATTGACCAATTCGTACCTTGCGACGATCCCCGAACGCGAAACGATCAAAGCACGTCTCACCGAGCTTTGGAATTACGAGCGTTATTCGGCTCCGGCCAAGATCACCGATGGTTTTTATATTTATTCAAAGAACGATGGCCTGCAAAACCAGAGCGTTTTGTACCAGACAACTTCGATAAGCGATCCGGGCAAGATTTTCTTTGACCCAAACAAACTAACTGCCGACGGCACAGCGGCGTTGAGTGGCTCGTCTTTTACCGACGATGGAAAGCTTTGGGCTTACGGCATCGCAAAATCCGGTTCCGACCGGACTGAATGGAAAGTGATGAACGTAGCGACCGGCGAGCATCTTTCCGATACTCTTTCGCCGAACCGTCAGGGAGGCATTTCGTGGCTTAACGACAATTCAGGCTTTTATTACAGCAGCTATCCACCGGCGGAGAAAGGTCAGGAACTGAAGACAACGACCTACTTTCAGAAGCTCTATTTTCACAAACTTGGCACGCCACAGTCGGAAGACTACGTAGTTTACGAGCGGCCCGATAACAAGGAATATTTTGTCGGCGGTGGAGTTACGGAAGACGGCAACTGGCTTATCATCAACGTTGGCAAAGGCACCGAGCGGATGAACATGGTCTATTTCAAGAATCTGACGATGGAAAGGGCAGGTATTCTTCCGCTTGTAACCGATCTCAAAAACAGTTTTTCGTTCATCGGCAATGACGGAGCGACGTTCTATTTCCGAACGGACAAGGACGCACAACGCGGCAAGGTCGTATCGGTAAACGCCCTCGAAGCCAACCTGACGTGGAAAGACGTGATCCCGGAATCCGCCGAAACGCTCAACGGCGTTCAATTCGTCAACAATCAGTTCGTCCTGAATTACATGAAGGACGCTTACACAAAGATCAAAATCTACGAGACCGACGGTAAATTCGTTCGCGATGTCGAACTTCCCGGCATCGGCTCGGCTGGCGGATTTGGCGGCCAACGTGCGGATACCGAAACGTTTTACAGCTATTCCAGCTACAACGCACCGCCGACCATCTATCGTTACGATATGAAGTCCGGCAGCAGTTCGCTGTTCCGTCAGGCAAAGGTCAAGTTCGACCCGTCAACTATTGAGGTAAAGCAGATTTTCTATAACTCGAAAGACGGGACACGCGTGCCGATGTTTATCGTCCACAAAAAAGGCTTGAAGCTAAACAGCAAAAACCCGACGCTACTTTACGGCTATGGCGGTTTCAATATTCCGCAGACTCCCGGATTTTCAGTTGCCCGATTGCCGTGGCTTGAAATGGGCGGCATTTACGCGGTCGCTTGCATTCGCGGCGGAAGCGAATACGGCAAGGAATGGTGGGCGAACGGAGCAAAGCTCAAAAAGCAGAACGTGTTCGACGATTTCATCGCTGCTGGCGAATGGCTGATCGCGAATAAATATACGACGAATAAAAAGCTGGCGATTCAGGGCGGATCGAACGGCGGCTTGCTTGTCGGAGCCGTGCTCAACCAGCGTCCCGATCTTTTCGGAGCGGCCCTGCCCGCCGTCGGCGTAATGGACATGGTCCGCTTTCACAAATTCACCATCGGCTGGGCGTGGACTTCCGATTACGGCTCGCCCGACAAACCGGATGAGTTCAAGGCCCTGTACGCATACTCGCCGTTGCACAACATCAAGGCTGGCACCAAATATCCGGCAACGATGGTAACGACCGCCGACACAGACGACCGCGTCTTCCCTGCCCACAGCTTCAAATACGCCGCCGCGTTGCAGGAAGCCCAAGGCGGAGACGCTCCAGTCCTAATCCGCATCGAAACCAAAGCCGGCCACGGTGCAGGCAAGCCGACTACAAAGCAAATTCAGGAACAGGCCGATATTTATGGCTTTCTTATAAAAAGTCTGGGAGTAAATATGAAGTAAAAGTTCTGCGTTACTTCTTTAAAACGGCGACGAGCTGGGTCATTTGATCCAGCTCGTTTCATTTCTCCACAGATCACTCAGGAGCTTTGGTATGAATTGAACAAAATTCCTTCGGCTCGGTGCCGGAGCGCAATGACTTCGCTTCGCGGCGAGGACAATTCGATGTGGCACGCATTCCGGTGATCGGGCACACGACGACGGTCACGAAACCCATGCCATCCGGCGAACGCTGACGGTTTCGCGATGATTGGTTTGTGCTGCTTCGCGGGTCCTCCAGAGTTTCCTGCCACGTTCCTGTTATTGGCGTCTGCGATGGAGTCGGGTTCGGTTCGCTGGGAGTATCTTCGATTGGAAACCCGTCTTCATCGAGCGGCAGCATCGCCTTGTTCGGGGTGGTTCCGCTGATAAAAAGCTCAATCCGCCGGAATTCGGCCGGGACGTCCGTGACAAAAACTTCCTGTGGCGGCGGTGGTTCGTCAGTTTCCCAAGCGGCGGCATTGGGATCGTCGTTAGCCACTTTGGGAGTCGGTGTCGGCGTCGGGCTTGGCGAACCGGAGGCCTGCTCAATGTCGTCGATTAATCGGATAAGCGAGCCGTTGCGGATATCGATCTCGGCTTTTCTAATGCCTGCAGGCATTTGCCAATCGGCGTTCCATTCCGGGTGGAGTTTTAGCGCAGCCTGCATAAAATCGGCCCAGATCGGCATCGCCGAATCGCTGCCTTTCATTCCCAAATCGTCGCCGTCATCAAAGCCGACGTAAACAACGCAAACGATTTCAGGGGTGAAACCCGCGAACCAACCGTCGCGTGACGTTCCAGTCTTGCCCGCAAATGCACTTTTGCCGGGAACATTTCTAAATCCCCAGGCCTGTGCCTGAGCCGCCGTTCCGCGATTTATGACATCTTTCATAATGTCGTCCGCGATGTAGGCGACATCGGGGCGAAGAACATTTTTTCGATCGGGAGCCGGTGCAGAAATCGTTTTACCGTCGCCCGCCGTGACCTTTGTGATCGGCCTCGGCAAAACACGGTCGCCGACGTTTGCGAACATCGTATATGCAGTCGCGACCTGAAGCGGCGTGGCTTCGGCGGTGCCAAGTGCCATTGACGGATATGCTTTATCGACCTTCGGAAAGCCAGCTTTATTTGCGAAGTTCATCACCTTGCCGATGTTCACCTGCATTCCTAAATCGACGGTAATGACGTTTTTGCTCTTCACCAGAGCATCGCGAATCGTCGTTTCCTTACCCGAAAATGTGTCGCCGTAATTATTCGGCGAATAGCTGTCCTGACCGAAGGTAAAGATCTTTTTCTCGTCCTTCATCACGGTCGCCGCGGTAAGTACACGACCTCCGTCATACGCCGAGTTCAAGGCCGCCGCGTATACGAAAGGTTTGAAGACCGATCCCGGCTGTCGCATCGCCATCGTTGCGCGGTTGAACTGATTCTCAAGATAATTACGACCGCCGACCATCGCGACGATCTCGCCGGTCTTTGGACGAATGGCTACAAGCGAGGCGTTCAGGCTTCCCTTCGGTTTTTTTGGAAAATATTTATCGAGTTTGTCGAGACGTTCAATAACCGTTTCGTAGGCAATCTTCTGTAGGTCGGGATCGATCGAAGTGTACACTCGAAGATGCTGTAGTGCCTCGGGATCGCTGACGATGTTCGGTAATTCTTCGATCGCGTACTGCGAAAAATACGGCATTCCCTGAAGGTCTTTAGAGCGAGTTATCTCTCTCAGTTCAATTGGGATTGAATACGCTTGCGAATAAAGCTGTTCCGAAATTTCGCCTGCCTCGAGCATCGACTGTAGTACCTGATTGCGTCGCTCTCTAACCTTTTCTGGATTTTTAAAAGGATTGTAACGGTTCGGGCT
Organism: Blastocatellia bacterium; assembly: GCA_963765045.1. Taxonomy (GTDB): domain Bacteria; phylum Acidobacteriota; class Blastocatellia; order Pyrinomonadales; family Pyrinomonadaceae; genus OLB17. Next base: position 307,432 of record CAVXVF010000017.1, read on the forward strand.
GCGGATGATTCCGGCAATAAAAGCGGCTTCGGGCAACGTAAGCTGGGTGACATCTTTTCCAAAATATGCGTTCGACGCTTCGCCGACGCCGTAAATCGAAACACCTGATTGTTGTCCGAGATAAATCTGATTGGCGTAGAGCGTGAATATTTCCTGCTTTGTTAGACGCGTTTCAAGGATAACGGACATGTACGCCTCCGTTATTTTGCGTTCCAGCGTAGGCTCGTTTGTCAGCAGAAGATTTTTTACGAGCTGCTGGGTGATCGACGATCCGCCCTGGTTTGAGAGCGGCGTGTTTTCTTCGCCCTCGTAACGCCGCCACAGCGCACGGGCGATGCCCCGAAGGTTAACGCCGTAGTGTTCAAAGAATGCACGATCTTCCGTTACCGTAATGGCTTTGACCAAATGCGGCGGCAGATCGTTAAACGTGACCGTCTTCCGTAGTCCGTCGCCCTCCGCCGCGATAGTGCTGAGTTGTTTGGGTTCAAGCTGGGCCTTGGGAACTTCGCTGCCCGATTCTGTGTCGACTATTTTCGCGACGGATTTTCCGTCTTTGCCAAATGCCACGGAGAGAGCGGAAAAGACTTTGGCCCCATCGATCACGCCGGTTATTCCAGGCTCGATCGTTATTCCTTTTTCGTCCATCGCGTAACGGCTTCGCGAAAGGTCGGCTTTATTGTTCTTATCGATGTAACCGGCTGACTTCAGATAATCGACTAGTTCCTGCCGGGACATGTTCTCGCCCACTCTTAAGGTCTTTGGAGCGGAGTAAATACCGGCAGATGGAGTGAACACTTCCCCGCTCAATAATCGGCGGTCGATACGGTCTGAAAAATCAAACCAATAGTAAGTAAGCGTCAAAAAAGTCCCCAGCACAGCCAGTAGACCGAGCGAGATCGTCCACGGATTAACAACCCAGCGGACAATTCTACGCACACGCGAAGGCGGCGGGGCCTTGTAAGCCGAGATTCTTTTAGCTTTCAACCAGCCTTTCGGCGGCGACTTCGATCTCGTGCTTTTTTTTGGCAAATTATCCTGCATTTAACGGTTGGAAATACTGCGACTTTAGTGAGATTATCGTCTCAAGCGAAGGGCCGGTTATATTTTATATAGTTTTGAATGATAATGTCGAACAAATTATAGGTAATGGCCACTGGTATCTTATCCGATCTTGCCCGTTTAACCCGCCGCAGACTGGTCTTCGCGGCAATTATTGTCGTTCTTATGATCCTGATCGGAGCGTCCGGATTCAGATACTTTGAGGAATTTAGCTGGCTTGACAGCATTTATACATCCACGCAGACCGTGACGACGGTCGGTTATGGCGATCTTGCCCCGACGACAGCAGCGGGCCGCATGTTCGCTATTCTATTAATGTTAACCGGCGTCGGCACGGTTCTTTACGCCCTTACAGTATTGGCACAGTCGGTCGTTCAATCCGAGATTGTCGAACTGTTTGATGAGCGCCGTAAGAAAAAGGAGATGAAAAAATTGGAAGGGCATTTTGTTGTATGCGGCGCGGGCCGGGTCGGGCGTAGGATAATCCACAGCCTTCGGGAGCAGAAATTGCCGCACGTGATAATCGAAAGAAATGAGGCAAGACTAAGCGAACTCGAACCCGACGGATCGCATTTTATTATCGGCGATGCCACATCCGAGGCAAATCTTATCGAAGCCGGCGTCAAGAACGCTCGCGGCCTGGCCACATGCCTCGCGGACGATGCCGCCAACGTCTACGTTGTTTTGACCGCCCGCGGGCTGAATCCAAACCTGCATATAGTTGCCCGTGCCGTGGAAGAGCAAGCCGAACCGACCCTGATCCGCGCCGGGGCGAGCCGCGTCGTTGCGCCGACGATCATTGGCAGCCACTCGATGGCGAGAGCATTGCTGAGACCGGCGATCGCGGATTTTATGGATTCGATAGTGGCTGAAACGCTTGATCTTGTATTCGAGGAAATAGCGATCGATTCAGCTTCGCCATACGCGGGTAATTACATCAGGGACACTAATCTTTTAAGCGAGCTCAGTGTAATCGTTGTCGCCATTCGTAGAAAAGACGGCGAATTGGCATTCCAGCCAAAGGGCGATACGCTTATTAATGAAGGCGATCTGCTGATAGTCATCGGCAAGGCGGAAACCGTGCAGGAGCTTATCAAGGCGCGTAGAAAATGAAGGTTTTAGTTACCGGCGGCAGCGGCTATTTGGGTACACATGTCGTAAAGTTCTTCGGCGCGGACGATCTATCGCGGCGCTCGAATCTCGACATTCTAAATCTCAACGACGTAACGAAAGCGGCGGACTACGACATGGTGATCCACCTCGCCGCTCAACTCAACAAAGATCCGCAGGCAGCAAGTCAGGTTTTCCTGACAAATGTTGAGGGAACGATCAATGTTCTACACCACATGCGAAAGGATTCGATCTTCGTTTTCGCTTCGACAAAGGATGTTTACGGCAGGTTTGCGGATAATTACGCCAGATGTTCCCGAGACGTGTCAGACGTTGTATGCCGGTCAATCGGCTCTCGAGTGGTCGAAGCTGATCGCCGAGCGATACGTGGAGTATCACGCGAATCAGAACGGGTTTCGCTCATGCATTTTCAGGCTATCGACGGTTTATGCTCCGATGAGCGAGGGCAACGAGCCAAATTTCGTTGGGCATTTTGCCGATGCGATCAACAAAGGCGAGCGAATTCGAATGCCGGGCGGCGGTGCTCCGATACGAGACTTGCTCCATGTCGACGACTTGTCCGCGGCGTGTTCTGCCTTTGCCGATTCCGTCATCCGCCACGGGTTGTACAATCTCGGCGGCGGGCGAGAGAACGCTGTCCGCTTGAGCGATCTGGTTGGGAAGCTTGAGGAAGTTTCAGGTCTACAGGCAATAGTCGATGAGCAAAACCCAGCCCCTGCACCGGTTCCGATGAATTACGTTTCGGATCTTACGCTTTTGCAGCAGGAGCTTGGCTGGAAACCCCAAATCACTTTGGAGAACGGGCTCAGAAGTCTTTTTGGTTCATGAGTCAGAGTTTATGGAGTTCGAAGGTAGGTTGAGTTCGTAGTTTGTCGAGTTGATCGCGTAGAATCAAACTCTGGAACTCAATGAACTCCAAGACTCCATAAACTCCATAAACTCAATAGTCGTGCGCGGCACAAACTGGGTCGGCGACTCGATAATGACGATTCCTGCATTGCGGGAGCTTTCGGGAGTTTTCCCCGAAGCAGAGATCGTTCTGCACACGCGGCGGTGGGCCGAAGGAATTTTTAGGGATGCGAATTTTCTAGACCGGATAATTACTTTCGAACCGGCCAAATGGAAGATAAAGGACGCTATCGCTCAATCCGATATTCTGCGTGAACAAGCTTTCGATTTGGCGATACTTTTGCCGAATTCGTTTGAGTCGGCACTTACCGCTCGGCTGGCCGGAATACCAAAACGTATCGGCTATAATAAAGATCTTCGCGGGCTGCTTTTGACCGATCCGATTGCGGTGCCGGAATGGAAGGCGAAAAGGCATGAGGTCCATTATTTCCTCAATCTAATCGCCGAGGCCGAAAAACGCTTTGTTGGGACCAGCACGGTGCTTTGCAGCGAGCCTGATTCGACGCTGGAAATTTCAGACGAGAGAAAAGCGGAAGCCCGGCGGATACTGACGACTTCTGGCGTTGATTTAACAAAAAAACTGGTGGCCCTTGGCACCGGTTCGACAAATTCAAGGGCTAAACGATGGGGCGTGGGCGCTTATGCAGAGCTGAATGATCTGCTGCGGAATGCACTGGACGTAAACGTGATTCTGGTTGGATCGGCGGACGAATCGGAAATAGCGGCCGAGGTTATTAAGCTTTCAAAGTCGCCGCCGATCGACATGACGGGGAAAACAGATCTGGCTGAAGCAGCGGCGATACTAAGCGTTATCGATCTGCTTGTTTCGAACGACATGGGCCTTGCTCACATCGCTCCGGCGGTCGGAACCAAAACAGCGGTTATCTTCGGGCCGACCAATCCGGTTACGACCAGACCGTTTTCACAAAATGCGGTAGTCGTCAGGCATAATGTAGAATGTTCGCCGTGCATGCTTCGCGATTGCCCGATCGATCATCGGTGCATGACGCGAATATCTGTCAACGAGGTCTTTAATATTTGCCGGGATTTATTAGCACCGGCTGAAGAAGCGAATGAGTTCACAAATTGAGATTAAGCCGGCGGTTTTTATTGATCGCGATGGCACGCTGATCGACGAGGTCAACTTTCTTTCCCGCGTCGAGGACCTGCACGTGTTCCCGTTTACACAAAAGGCCATCTCGATGCTGAAGGAACGCGGCTTTTTGGTGATTGTCGTCACAAACCAATCGGGGATCGGCCGAAATATTTATGACGAAACGGCGATGCATTCCATCCATGAACATATTCAGGATGAACTCGGTGGTTTGATCGATGCGTTTTACTTCTGTCCACACTTGCCGTGCGACGGCTGCGAATGCCGAAAGCCATCGCTGGGAATGATAAACGTTGCCCGGCGGGATTTCGAAATCGATATGACTGGATCGTGGATGATCGGCGATAAAAAGATCGATGTCGAAACCGGCTTTAACGCCGAGATCAGGACCGCGATGGTAAAAACGGGATATGGTGCCAACCACGTTGAGGAGCTTGAAAGGTCACCGGATATTATTGCCGTCAATCTTCTGGAGGCCGTCGAGCTTCTGCTCGCTCGCCAGGCCTGACTCTCCGGCAGTCGGCAGCGTTACCGTAAATGTCGATCCCATGTTCTCTCCCTTGCTCTGTGCCCTAACCGAGCCGCCGTGAATCTCGACCAGGTTTCTGACAATCGCTAAACCCAATCCTAATCCTCCATTTTTTGAGGCTGTCGTCGTGTCCTGTCTGAAGCGTTCGAATACTAGCGGTAGAAATTCAGGGCTGATACCTTTTCCGCTGTCCTTGATACTTGTCGTCACCACGCCGTTTTCAAAGCCCAAAGAAACAAATATCGGCGAGCCATCCGAGCTAAACTTTATCGAGTTTGTTAGCAAATTTGTAAAGATTTGTGTCAAACGGTTTCGGTCGCCTTTGATCGGGTGGCTCTGGTTCGACGCTTCAACATTCAGATCGATTTTTATGTGTTTGGCTTCAGCTATCGGCCTGACAGTTTCCACCGCATTCGAAACCACTTCAACCGCGTCGATCTCGACAATATCAAGCTGCAATTTGCCGGAAATGACACGTGCCACGTCCAGCAGATCTTCGATGAGACGGTTCTGCGTTTCGGAGTTCTTGATAATCGTGCTTACCGCCTTTTCCGACTGCGCATGGTCAAGCGTGCCGCCCCTCATCAGGCGGGCCCAGCCGAGGATCGAATTCAAAGGTGTCCGCAGCTCATGAGAAACGGTCGCCATGAATTCATCTCGAAGGCGATTGGCAATTTCGGCTTCCCTGCGAGCATTCTTCTCGTTCAAAAGAATGACCTCACGTTCGCTGCCGATATCTTTCAATTTCTCATTCACCTCTTGCAGTTCGGTCGTGCGCAGGCCGACTTTCTTTTCCAGGCTCTCGTTCGCCACGATCAGGTCCTTTTGCGCGACACGGCGTTTTTTGATCTCTGATAAAACAACCAGGTTTGCCAATCCAAGCGAGATAATGCCGGCAATACTGCTTCCGATCAGTATCCAGATGGTCCACGAGAGCCTGCGATCCAGCCACTGCTCTTTAGCTTGAAGTGTCGCGATCTCGACGCTTTTGATCTCGTCGGTGGTCAACCGTATTCTGTCTAAAAGCTCCTTTCCCGCCTGCCAAGGAATTTCGGCCATGGCCGCGTCGCGACCGCCGCTTTTGCGGATATCGATCTTTTTATCCGCTTCGTCAACATAATTTTTCAACTGGGCTTCGAGTTGATTCAAAGGTTCAACCTGTGCCGGATTCCCCGCGGTCAATTGCCGAAGTCTGCCGATGTTCTGAACAATTTTAGGTTTTGCCCGGTTTAATGGATCGAGATAAGCGTCGATGCCAAGATAAAGAAAACTCACCACGGCCGGCTGAATTTCCAACGAAGCAGCGTTCGTTTCGTCTACCTTTAACAAAACTTCCTGCGTATGCTTTTCCCATTCAATTGCCTGCTGAATCGAAACGGTGCTCTGATAAAAAAGAAACCCGACTGTTGTCAGCATGAGGAAGACAAAGAAGAGGATGATCGGTAATTTTCGTTCGAAGGTCAGAGACATTGAATAATTTCAGGCCGAGATCTACGCGCTTGCACGTCCAAAATCGTCGTCGAGCCGTTCTATATCGTCTTCACCGAAATAGCTTCCGGTTTGTGTCTCGATAAATATCAATAGATGTGAGCTGTGGGGGTTCTCAACACGATGTGCCATTCCGGTCTCGATGTCAATAGCTTCGCCGGTTTCGACTAGAATTTCGGCTCCGTTTAATGTTACTTTAGCAGTGCCCTGAACGACGAACCAGTGTTCGGCCCGTTTTTGATGCCGCTGATAGCTGAGTCGTTTTCCCGGCAGCACTTCGATCCGTTTAACTTTAAAACTATTGCGTTCGTCCAAAATCGTAAAGCTGCCCCAGGGGCGCTGTTCGAACATCGCGGCTATCTTTTCGTTTTCAGGCATATCCTTATAGAGTCGGCCAATTATGTTTAGTTTAAACGAAAAATACCTTTCCGCCAATGCCAGGCAAATGACCGTGCAGACGCTGATTCTCGGCCGCTTGGTCCTGATTTTTCTGCTGTTTGTCATAACATGGTTTTGGTACAGCCGAAGACTTGCTCTCTCGATCGATGACTTTCCGCAAAGCATTTTTCTCGGCTTTACGGTTTCCGTCGGCCTGACCATCGTTTACTTTTTTCTGCTCAGATTGAGCAAAAAGGTCAGATGGCAGGTTCGGATGCAGTTTGCACTCGACGCGCTGCTGATAACCTGGCTGATTTGGCGAACCGGCGATCTTTCCTCTCCTTTTATCGTTCTTTACATCGTGCTGATCAGCGTTTCGAGCATTTTTCTTAAACCGCTGACTACGCTTTTGATGGCGTTAGTATGCATCTGCCTGTTTACTGCTTTAACGATTTTGACGTCCCTCTCCGTCATCGAATCATCGGGAGCGGTACTGACGCCGGCAAAGATCGCTCAAGGCATAAGTTTTCACGTCGTCGCGTTTCTTGTGGTTGGATTGCTTGCCGCGCGGCTTGCGGATCGCAGGTCCTCGGGCGACGAATTGAAGGAAGCTACAAAAAATCTTGCCAATCTGCGTGCCCTTCACGAAAGAATCATCGAATCCATCCGGTCGGGACTAATCACAACTGATCTCGAAGGAAATATTTACACATTCAACGCAGCCGCAACCGAGATCACCGGATATCAGGCCGAAGCGATGCAAGGGCAGAAGATCGAGTCTTTGTTCGGCGACATAGGCCTGAAGATCCAGCAATCGCTCGGGGCAGTCGAAGAAGGTGAGCAGCTTCCCCGCTTCGAAGCAAGCCTTATTACGCCCGATGGTTTCAACGTTCGGATCGGCTATAGCATTACCGAACTATTCTCCGAAGACCATGAAGTGTCGGGATTCATCATCACGTTTCAGGATTTGACGGAAATACGCACGATGGAAGAAAGTGTCCGTCGAAAAGAAAGATTAGCAGCGGTTGGCCGGGTCGGCGCCGGGCTTGCCCACGAGATACGCAATCCGCTTGGTGCCATGCGCGGCGCTATCCAGGTGCTCGAATCCAACATGCCGGCGGAATCGATCCACACTGATCTGATGGGCATAATTCTCCGCGAATCCGATCGATTGAACAGCATAATCACGAACTTTCTCAGTTACGCACGGCCAAAGGTCGGCAAGTTTGCCGAGGTCGACGCGTGTGAGGCGATTCGCGACACGATCAAGCTTCTGCGGCATAGTCCTGACGTTAACGGTACTCACCACCTCGAAGAAAAGCTCCCGTCGCAGCCCGTATTCATTTCGGCGGACGCTACGCAGTTGAAACAAATATTCTGGAACCTTGCCCGAAACGCAATTCAGGCGATGCCGCACGGTGGCAATCTTTCAATAAAGCTCGAATCGGCCTCAAACCATCGCATTAGGATCGTCTTTGAAGACACGGGAAATGGAATGTCGCCCGAAGCGGTTGAGCAGCTATTCGAGCCATTCTCGAATTCGACATCGGGTGGAACCGGACTTGGCTTATCGATCGTCTATCAGATCATTCGCGACCACAACGGAACCATCAACGTCCGAAGCATCGAGGGCGAAGGCAGTGTTATTACGGTGGAACTGCCGTCCGAAAATCGCCGAATCACACCAAATGAACCGACAGATATTGAGGAATCGGTCGCGCCAAACAGGTTAAAAGGGTTTTTAAAGGTGAAAAAGGAAGAATCAAAAGTTTCTACTTGAATTATACGCCTCTATTTTGTGAAAATAGATTGTGCGGATATTTACACCGCCTGCGCTCACGCCCCGATCACTAATTCTACAATTTCACAATGTCAAACATTCTCATCGTTGATGACGAACAAAGTTACAGGCAGCTTCTCAGTCTCGTTTTTGACGGCGACGGGCACACAATGCGAACCGCCACGAACGGACGTGAAGCTCTGAAGTCCCTGGAAGAAGAACCAGCCGATCTGATAATTTCGGACGTAAAGATGCCGGACATGGACGGCATCGAGATGCTGCGGGCGGTTCGCGAGACGCTTCCAGACCTCGGCGTGATCCTTATGACGGCCTTTGCGTCGGTCGAAACCGCCCGCGAGGCTTTTAAATTAGGTGCCGACGATTTTATCCAAAAACCGTTCGACGTCGAAGAATTAAAGCTTATCGTCCGCAAAACGCTTGAGAAACAGGCGTTGATCGACGAAAACCGTGCCTTTAAGCGTGCCCAGCGTGAACGCGGCAGTTTAAAGAACATCGTCGGTAATTCCGGCAAGATGCACGCTATATTTCAGATGATCGAAACGGTGGCTGAAGTCCAATCGACCATTTTGATCACTGGCGAAAGCGGAACCGGCAAAGAACTGGTCGCGCGAGCCATCCACGATCTGAGTGATCGTGCTGAAAAGCCCTTTATTTCAATAAACTGCGGTGCTTTTACCGAAACACTGCTCGAATCGGAGCTGTTTGGATACATAAAAGGCTCGTTTACCGGAGCAAACACCAATCGGAAGGGCCTTTTCGAGGCCGCTCACAAGGGAACGATCTTCCTGGACGAAATCGGAGAGATGTCACCGGCGATGCAGGTCAAGCTTCTTCGCGTGCTGCAGGAAAGACGTGTACGTCCGGTCGGTGCTCATGAAGAGATCGTCATAGACGCCCGTGTTATCGCCGCAACAAACCGCGACCTCAAGCAAATGTCGATCGAAGGCACGTTCCGCGAGGATCTTTTCTACAGAATTTCCGTAATCCCGATACATTTGCCGCCTCTCCGCGACCGCAAAGAAGATATCACGGAGCTGGTCAGCCATTTTATCGGCAAATTCTGTGACCAATCCGGTCGTATCCTCCGTATATCGCCAAAAGCCATGGAGCTGCTGGAAAACTATATGTGGGGCGGCAACGTCCGTGAGTTGGAGCATACCGTCGAGCGGGCCGTCGCCCTTGAGCGGACCGACGAAATCCAGCCCGAACGGCTGCCGGACCATATAACAAATTACAACCCCGAACGCATCAAAGCCGAGTTCGAACTTCCTGACGATGGCCTGAACCTCACCGCCCATCTCGAAAATCTCGAAAAAACCTACGTCATCGAAGCCCTGCGGCTGACCGCCGGCAACCAAACCAAGGCCGCCGACCTGCTCCAAATGCAAGTCCGCTCGCTCCGGCATCTCCTGGACAAACATAGTATTAGGAATTTGTCCGCTCAAATGCGGAGTGGGGAATAGTCTGGAGTCGGAAGTCTGGAGTCTGGGGAAAGGAGAATCTCCTTAACTTCGCAGTTTTTGTCCTAGAGCATGCGTCATTCGGCAAATTTCTTCTAGTCTTGAATACATATCCGCAAAATCGGATTTGCTGACGTAATTCAGATCAAGAGCAATATACAAGTGAGATTGAACTTCATAAGTAGACGCATGAGCAATATTTAGAAAGTTCGCGAATTCCTTATCGGAACGTCTGCCGAACCCTTCCGCGATATTCGCCATGATCGAGGTTGATGCACGGCGAATCTGACTTCTTAAATCGAAATCCTTAGAAAAGCTGCCTTCAGTAGTAATTTCATAAATAAGCTTGTTGGTTTCTCTGGCTTTTTGCCAAGCGACAATATCTTCAAACTTTCTAAAACCTGCCATTGTTTTCTCTCCTTTGAGCTGAAATTGATCAGTGGACTCCAGACTCCAGACATCCCCTGACACTTTTTGTCATAGGCAGATTACCAAAAACTGTAATTTTACGCCCCGAACTTTACGCTTTTTTCGAAATATTCTCTGCGTTTAAAATTTGTCTCTTTAACGCTAAACCTTGTTATTGCTTTACTTCCGACCCCAGACTCCAGACTCCAGACTCCCAACTTCGCCTTTGGCACAAGACTTGTATTAACCAAAGCAGCCTGGGAAAGGTAGACAGTTATTAAATTACTTTAGGAGCTTGTGAATTAGAAATGAAAAATCAAAAAGGTTTCTCACTGATCGAACTTTTGATCGTCGTTGTTATCATCGGCATTATCGCCGCAATCGCTATCCCGAATCTGTTGGCCGCACGTCGTGCTGCTAACGAAAGTTCGGCAATCGCTTCACTCCGCACCCTTCACGGTGCTCAGATGACGTACGCTGCAACAAGTGGCAACCGTCAGTTTGCAGGTGTTACAGCCGTAGCAGCGGCTGGCGCTGGTACAGTTGTGCCACTCACGCAGCTTTCAGCAGTCGGTATCAACCTTGTCGACAATGTGCTTGGTGCTGGAACAAAGGGAGGCTTCAATTTCGTCGGCGAACGCGGCATGTATATTCCGGGACCGACCGGATCACCGGCAACCTTCTTCTTCTCGTCTAATCCGTCGAGCGCAACCGGCTTAACCAAAACCGGTACGCGTAGATTCGGAATCGAAACAGCAGGTGTTCTTATTGCCGAAGCTGATGACGCCACAAACGCAACGGCGTTCGATTTCGCTGGCGTCGGAACTTGTATGGTGGCCCTTCCGACCGCTGCTTGCAGAGCGTTGGAGAACTAAACTACGCACTTCGCAAGAAGTCATAACGGCAGGAGGCATTAAGTTGTCTCCTGCCTCTTTTTTTTGTTTTCCGGTATATCGGTATGTGCTATATTAAAGTGCTATGGGACAGATAGTGATCGACATTCCGACTAAAGCCAATAGACGATATGTTCTTACCGACAAGATAAGAACCGCCGAATTACTCGCCTCTCTTGACGACTCTGCAATTCGCGTTAAAGACAAACAAGCTTCGGTCGAAGAATTGGAGTATATAGAAGATGTACTCGACATCGAGCGAGGACTGGCCGAATACCGCCGCACCGGGAAAACCTATAAATGGGAAGACATTAAAGCTGAACTTGGCCTATGAACCGCTACACAGTCGAGTTCATCCCGTCGGCCCTACGCCAGTTCAAGAAACTTCCGCCCGCCGCTCAAACGCAAGTGCAAAATGTCATTGACGGTCTCGCTGAAAGCCCCCGGCCACATGGCTCTAAGAAGCTTCATGGCAAGCTAAAGGACTTTCACCGGATTGACACTGGAAACTATCGCGTTGTTTATGAAATTCACGATAAGGTGTTAATTGTCGTTGTTGTCAAAGTCGGCGACAGGCGCGACGTTTACCGATAATTCTCAGTCGTGTTATAATATTCTTGACAGTCCTTGTCGAAAGCTAATTTCTTTAAGATCCAATTATTATTCATGCCTTCAGTTGAAAAGAACAATCTATTTCATCGAATCCTTGTAATTGCCAAAAATACTTTCCGTGAAGCGATCAGGGACAAAGTGCTGTACAATCTTGTACTTTTCGTGATCATTATCACGGCTAGCGCCGTGCTTCTTGGCGACCTTACCGACGGACAGGAAGGGCGAACGATCGTCAACTTTGGGTTAAACGCGATGCTGCTCTTCGGCGTCTTTATCGCGATCTTTGTCGGAGTAGGCCTTGTTTCGAAAGAGATCGAGAAACGGACCGTTTACGCTATTTTCGCAAAACCTGTTTCACGAACCGAGTTCATTATCGGAAAGTATTTCGGGCTGTGTTTGACGCTTTTGGTAAACATTGTGATTATGGGCCTCGGCGTTTCGCTAGCCGTGCTTTATGTAGGCCAGGGCAATTTGGCTGTGACCATCTGGGGCGGAATCGCACTGATATTTCTTGAATTAACGATTCTGACGGCGGTAGCGATAGTGTTTTCCACATTTTCCTCGCCGTCGCTTTCGGCACTGCTGACGTTTCTGATCTTTATTATCGGCCATCTTAGCGCTTCCCTTCGCGACCTTGCTGAGGGTTTGGGATCGCGCGTAGCGGTCATAGTTTTCGAGATCATTTACTACCTGTTCCCCAATCTGGCAAATTTCAGTTTTCGTGGCGAAGCAGCCGTCGGAATGGTGCCTTCGTCCGCGATGCTCGCGGGAGGATTTGCATATGCTGTCATATATTCCGCGATATTGCTTATTATCGCGATATTGATATTCACGAGGCGAAACTTTAAATAAGTGCAGAGGCCCGCGCGTAAGCAAGGGCGATACGCTCAACTTGCGTGTTACGCCCTTGCTTACGCTCAGGCTTCTGCACAGAGACGCGGGCTTCTGCACAGAGAAATGAAAGGATTAAATCTAAAGACAGCTTTCGCTCTCATCGCCGTCGCGGGCGGCTTCGGACTGATCTTTGCTTTAAGCAACTTTCTCGAGCGGAACCGGCCTGCGTTGCCAGACGGTTATGAAGACGCCGATCTCGCGGTTCAGGGAAAGCATCTGAAGGGCTTCGTGCTTGGGGCTGACGGCCTGTTTGCCGATTGGTACTGGATGCAGTCGCTTCAATATCTTGGTGACAAGATTCAAAACAGCGACTCCGACTATATAAATGTGGAAAATCTGGGCTCGCTAAATCCACGTCTTCTGTATCCATACCTTGAAAACGCGACGGAATTCGATCCGCATTTTTTACCAGCGTATTCATTCGGAGCCACCATTTTGCCCGCGGTCGATCCTGAAAAGGCGATCCTTCTCACCGAAAAAGGTATCGCAAATAATCCCGACAAATTCAGGCTTTATCAATACCTAGGCTATATCTACTGGAAACTCGGCAAATACGATCAAGCGGCCGAGGTTTATCAGCGAGGTGCCAAGCTGGCCGATGCACCGCCGTTTATGAAGCTGATGGCGGCATCGATGACAAACGAGGCCGGCAGCCCTGAAACGGCAAGAGCCATATACCAGCAAATGTACGAACAAGCCGATGACCAGCAAACTCGAAACAACGCCGAGTACCGCCTGATGGAATTCGATACGGTGGAAGAGCTAAAGGCCATCCAAGCCGTACTAAAAACCTATTCCGAAAGGAAGGGTGAATGTCCGCAATCGCTCGGCGAAATACTGCCGCAGCTATCGTCGGTAAAACTACCGTTTGGCAAAGATTTTCACGTAGATGCCACGGGAAATCTGACTGACCCCAGTGGTTCACCATACATTTTTGACCGTTCGTCTTGCCAGGCGGCCATCGATCCTCAGCGGCAAAAGACCGCAAAATAATTAATTTTATGAACACGATCATCGAGATCGCAAATTTATCTAAAGACTACGAAGTTGGCTTTTGGCGAAAGAAAAAGGTCCGTGCTCTGGATGATCTTTCGTTGACGGTCGAGGCCGGGCAGATATTCGGCTTTCTTGGCGGCAATGGGGCCGGCAAGACGACCACGATCAAAATATTGATGAGCCTGTTGTTCCCGACATCAGGCTCGGCAAAGATACTCGGCTGTGATATTTCCGATGTAAAAATGCATCGATCGATCGGCTATTGCCCGGAGAATCCGTATTTCTACGATTATCTGACCGCCCGCGAGCTGATGAACTATTTCGGCGAGTTATTCGGGCTGGACGTTGCGGAACGTAAGCGTCGGACCGAAGATTTGTTGAACAAGGTCGGGCTGGCGGAAAAGGATTGGGACAAACAGCTTCGCAAATTCTCAAAAGGCATGCTCCAACGCGTCGGACTTGCACAGGCACTTGTTAACAGCCCCGAGATCGTTTTTCTCGATGAGCCGATGAGCGGCCTTGACCCGATGGGCCGTCGCGAGATCCGCGAGATGATCGCCGGGCTTCGCGAGATCGGAACAACCGTTTTTATGTCCACGCACATTCTGTCGGACGTGGAGGCTCTTTGCGACGAGGTAGCAATATTGCGCGGCGGAAAGCTGGCCGCAACCGGGAAATTGCACGACCTTTTAGCAAGCGGGGGCGAAGCGATTTCCTTTGAAGTCAATGCGACCGGCCTTTCAGTAGAAGCGTTGGGCGATGTTGTTGGACGAGTCACCGCAAAAGCCAGCGGATTGAGCATTGAGGTAAGCAGCGAAAAGGAAATTGATGCAGCTATCCAATCGATCCGCGCAGCGGGCGGAAAGCTGCTCTCTGTACAGCCGATAAAACAGTCGCTCGAAGAATTTTTTGTTAAAGAAACTAGCAATGAATAAGTCAGACAAATCTATCTTCCACAAAACTAGAAACCCTAAGGAACTAACGGATGAAACCATCCGCCGGATTGCTTTTGCATACGTGCTTTTTCTGTTTGCTTTCGAGTGCTACGTCGTTAAGGTCGATTATTCAAATTATTTCGTATATGTCTTTGAAGAAGAAAACATATTTTTCTTTGCTTTGACAATCGTTTGCTTGATCGTTTCTTTTTGGCTGTTGTTTCGGGTCTTCGTAATTGCACTCTCTTCTTCTCGGCATGTTAAAGTAATCTGTTTTCTGTTGTTTGCATTGTCGTTCGTTGTGGAATACGGATATCAAAAGGGACTCGGCAGATTTTCACAGCAGTCCGATCTTGAAATAGCCCTCGCTACCACCACCGAGCAAAAACTTTCTGCCCTCTCAATATACTTGAGCTATGCGACAGTCATCCCATGCATTGTTTTATTGGGAATGCTTGTGTTTGTGAGAAACAAGCAGAGATTTGGTTCGAAAGAATTCGCATTTGCCAATGCTTTGTTGATCATAAGCTTCGCAGCTTTTTCATTAACCGTACCCGAAAAATTCCCGACGCTCGCGACCAATGCATTCTATCGGACGATTGTTGAATTCCTAATATACGGTCCGTTAGCAACGGGCAAATGGGGGGCTAAGCTTACGGGTCGTTCTGTTCATCGGCGCCCGATTCCAAAACCCCGGCTTCCTGAAAATTACCGTCCCGGCAACAATGTGATTGTTGTAATCGACGAATCAGTAAGGGGTGACCATCTAAGCTTAAATGGATATAGGCGAAAGACGACGCCTTTTCTGGATGAACTTTCGCGTAAAGGAGTGTTGCATAATTGGGGGATCGCTGCCTCAGCCTGTACAAACAGTCGCTTTTCATACGGTGCAATTATTACAGGGCTCACACCGGATGATTTTCCCGACATGAGCGAAAGCAAAGCAAATTATTTGCCGACGATTTTTCAATATGCGAAGTCAATGAACTATACGACCTATTTCTTTGACGGGCAGATGAAGGCCTACTGGGGCGGGATTGAAGACGATCAAAAATCTTTTGATACTTGGTCGGGTGTACTCGAAATCGGTGACGGACTACCTTTTGAATCATGGGAGTCAGATAATCTCATCGCGAAAACGGCAAATAAGATAATCTCGTCATCCACGGGTAATTTCATATTTGTGTTCAAGCATGGTTCGCATTACCCGTACCAGAATAATTTTCCGCCAAGTCAGGAAATATGGACACCGAGCTACACGACCGAGCATGAATTCGATATACCATCAGGCAGCCAATTGCGCGAAGTCGTTAACGCTTATGACAATTCGCTCAGGTACAATATTGATTCCTTTTTTGAGAATTTGATCGACGATTATTCGAACATTCCGAACAATTCCGTGATCGTTTATGCCGGAGACCACGGGCAGACCTTGTTTGCAAACGGAAAAGCCTCGCACAGCGGACAAACAAAAGAAGAAGCGAATGTCCCGCTTTTTATTATCGGCCAGCTTGATCCGAGCGTTGACACCGGTTACAAAGCGTCACACTTTAACCTTTACCCTACCATTCTTGACTTGATCGATTACCCTCTGGATTTGAGAGAAAAGCGTTCGGCCCCATCGCTGTTAAAAGCAAAATCTACAGATTCTCGGCCCAGATTCTTTAATCCGGCCTACGGCAACAAAGTCGCGTTTGACTAGGTTATTCAGCTCTAAGCCCCGTCACTTTCCACCGAATATTTGCGCGATCGTCTTTTTTGTCAAAGCCGTCGAGGCTGAGGGTGATGGGGATTATCTCGCCGGGGCTAACTTTCTCGCGTTGCGTGGGGATGACCAGAACATTTTTCTCTTTCACGACCGCATTAAGCTGATCGATCACCGCGACATTCACCTCAAGCGCGTTTATGGTCTTTGTGCCTTTGTTGCGGATCTTGCCGACAATGAACATCGAGATCCGTCCAAAACCATTCGGTGATTCGACCGTCCGGTCATCGGTTGAAATAATGATGTCTTTCGTCACGGCGTCAAAATCGGGCGTTCCCGCTCGGGAAAGGCCTTCAAGTATTTTCGCTTTCTGGTCATCGACCGACGGACGCAGCGACAACAAAAGCCCGATTATCGGCGGCTATCGCGATCACGCCTATGACGATGCCGATAATAAACCCTTTATTAAGGCCTCTTTTTTCTGCTTTTTCACCCAAAAATGCTTCCATGGTTCTCATTCACAAGTGTTAGACAACACTTTTCGCAATAAGTTCCAATAGGTTATCATTTTAGCTATCGAAGCTAAAATATCTAAACTTGCCGAGTTTCAGTTCGTCGAAGTAGCACTTCCATTGCCGCTTCGACGGACTTTCACGTACCGCATCCCGGTCGGTTTTCGCAATGCGATTATGCCGGGTTCGCGACTTTTGGTGCCCTTCGGTAAACGTGTTCTGACCGGTTACGCGGTCGATCTCAGCGAGGAGCTTGATCCCGAACTCGGGATTGAAAATTCGGCGGTCAAAGACGCCGTCGAATTGTTGGACGAAACGCCGCTTTTGACTACGGAAATTCTCAAGCTCACGCAATGGGTCGCGGATTACTACGCCTCATCTTGGGGCGATATTCTTAAAGCTTCACTGCCCGCCGGAATAAATACTGCCTCGGAAAAAATCATTTCTATAGCGGAAAAAGGCCGGGCCGATCTGACACAAAACGCTGTAAAACCGAGTTTGCGTCTAGAGATTCTGTCGTTTCTCGCAGAAAACGGCGAAACCTCACAGCGGCATTTGGAAAAGCGGTTTGGCGAGTCTAAAACGAAACGAGCGTTGAATGAGTTGGTCGCGTCAGGTAAGGTCGATGGCCGGATTCGCAGCGTTTCGATAAAGGTCAAAGCAAAACTGCGTAAGGCCGTGCGTTTGGTTTCGTCCGAACCGGACGGCGAGCAAAAACCGTTGACCGATTCACAGCAAAACATTCTCAATACGCTCGCCGAATATAAAGGCGAGATGATGTTTCTCGATCTGCTGGAGAAAGCACAAGTCGGAGCTTCTCCGGTCAATACACTGGCAAAACGAGGTTTTCTCGAGATATTTCCGACCGAGGTTTTGCGCGATCCGCTGGCGAATACCGAGCTTCCCGGACTGCAGGACCTTAAACTAAACGCGGAACAGAAGTTTGCTCTCGATGAGATTCTAAAAGGCTTGGATAGCAATGAATACCGCGGCTTTTTGCTTCACGGCATAACCGGCAGCGGCAAGACGGAAGTTTACATTCGAGCGATGCGTCACGCTCTCGATCATGGCAAATCCGCACTGATGCTTGTTCCTGAGATCGCTTTGACGCCGATCTTCTCGCGGCGACTTCGGGCGATTTTTGGCGATCAGGTTGCGATACTTCATTCAAATCTTTCGCCCGGAGAACGATTTGACGAATGGCGGCGGATTCGCAGCGGAGATGCCCGTGTAGTTATCGGAACACGTTCAGCCGTTTTTGCTCCGCTTGAGGACATTGGCATTGTCATCGTCGACGAGGAACATGACGCGTCCTACCGCCAGCATGACGCTCCATTTTATAACGCCCGTGATGCTGGGGTGATGCGGGCAAATCTCGCCGGTGCAACCATCGTGCTTGGCTCGGCAACGCCCTCTCTCGAATCGTCCCAAAACGCTCGAGCCGGAAAATATCAGTATCTCCAACTACAAAATCGAATAGAAAACCGTCCGTTGGCAAAGGCCGAGCTGATCGATATGCGCGAGGTCTTTCGTCAATCAGGCAAAGATGTTACGCTCTCGCCGCAATTGATCAAAGCGATAGAGGAAACCCATGCAAAAGGCGAGCAGTCGATAATCTTGCTGAATCGACGCGGGTTCTCGCAGTTCGTGCTGTGCCGTACATGTGGCGAAAGCCTTCGCTGCAAGAATTGCGATATCACGCTCACATACCACAAGAGCGATGCAAAATTAGTCTGTCACTATTGCAGTCATCGCGTCGGTGTGCCGAAGAAGTGTCCGTTTTGCCAAAGCGATTTTCTCTATTTTATCGGACAGGGCACAGAACAGCTCGAAACGATGCTCGACAAGCGTTTTCCCGATGTGCGGATAGCTCGCATCGACCGCGACACCATGACAAAACGCGGTGAAATGGCAAAGATACTCACAGGCTTCGATAGAGGCGAGATCGACATGCTCGTAGGGACTCAGATGCTCGCAAAAGGCCACGATTTTCACAATGTGACGCTGGTCGGCGTGATCTCGGTCGATACAGGCCTCGGTCTACCCGATTTCAGATCAGCCGAGCGGACGTTTCAGCTAATTACTCAGGTCGCGGGGCGTGCCGGGCGTGGAAATTTACAGGGACGCGTGTTGATACAAACGTACTATCCGGAACACTACGCGCTTCGCCACGCCGTGAACCAGGACTTCGAGGGCTTTTTTGCCGAAGAGATCCGCTACCGCGAGAGATTGAACTATCCGCCGTTCGTCGCCCTTGCGTCGATCCTGATTAAACACGCGGATTTAGACATCGCGTCAAAGAACGCTCAGATGTTAAAGGACTGTCTGGACAGAGCGAATAACGACAAATCGTGCAGGATTCTCGGCGTTGCACCCGCGTCATTGTCCCGGCTAAAAGGCGAGTACCGGCTGCAAATCCTCGTAAAATCCGCCAACCGCCGCAAGCTCCGCGAAGTTCTGGATATTGCAATCGAAGAAGCCGAACACAAGGGGTGTGATTTAAGGATAATTCAGGTAGAGATTGATCCCGTTAATCTAATGTAAAAAAGCGGGATGCACCAAAATCAGTGCAGCCCGCCTCTTAGTAATTGTGTTTGTATTCCTTAGTTCACCGCTTTCGAGGCAAACTCGGCCTGCTTGAATTTGATCTGAGCATATATTTCGGCAACGGAAATCTTGCAGTTGACGGAATCGAGGGAAACCACATCGTCGCGTTCATTGTAGATTCGATAAATCCACTGTTTCGCGTTTTGGCGGGCATAGTGCTCGACACGCATTTCGTCTTCCTTCAACAAAAGGCATTCACGGATACTTTCCATTTCGAGAAAACTCTCAAGCTTCTTTGTCTTATCCGATGAATTCGTCTGACTGGAGAATATTTCGACAACGACCGTCGGATTCTGCAGCAGATCGTAGTTATTATCCGCAAATTTCGGCTCACCATTCACAATCACGATATCAGGATAGCAAATGAAATTGCTGGCCAATCTGACACGCATATTGCTTATGTAAACCTCGCATTTATGCCCGTGCATTTTGCTTCCGACGGCAATCGCCGTGTTTGAGACAATTAGATTGTGCCAGCGGTTTGATCCTGAACGGGCAAGTGTTTTGCCGTTAAGAAACTCATGCTTCGTGGCGCTCGTCCTTTCGAAACCAATGTAATCTTCTACTGAACTATTTTTTAGCGATTGATCAAGGCCTTTCTCATTCATACAACTTTAACTCCTGGATTATTAATTTCGCGGACAGGGCGAGTGGGTTAAAAATGGGGCGCTTTGCTTGGGCAGCATTCTCTGCTAAAAATAGTGTTACATATCGAAGCATAGTTTTTCAAGGATATTTTTATGAAACTTTCCGAACTCGCCGAGAGGACCTTTTGTGAAATTGCTCAAGGCTCTCCCGATATGGACATAACAGCCGCTGCCGGCCTTGATATAGCCGCGAGCGGCGAGATAACTTTTTTGGCCAATCCTAAATACAAGCCGCAGATTGCCGAGACAAAGGCAAGCGCGATTTTTCTCGGCGAAAATGCGTCCACGGATCGCGACGATCTGGCCGTTCTCCGCGCGAATGACCCTTATCTTGCATACACTCGCGCGTTGAGAATATTTCATCCTGTCAGGCCACTGTGTCCATTCATGCACTCTTCCGCCGTGATTGACGAAACCGCGGTTGTTTCGCCGGAGACGGAAATTCATGCAAATGTTGTGATCGGAAAAGACTGCCGCATCGATGCCGGCGTGACTATTTTCCCAAATGCGACGATCTACGACGGATCTACGATCGGCAAAAATACTGTCATTCACTCAGGTGTTTCTGTGCGGGAAAACTCCGTCATCGGCGAGAACTGTGCTATTCACAACAATTCGACAATCGGCTCTGATGGATTCGGCTACGCAAAGGACGAAAATAAACACTGGCTCAAAATTCCGCAAACGGGCCGCGTCGTGCTCGAAGACGATGTGGAAATCGGAGCAAACACGGCGATCGATTGCGCATCCGTCGGCGAAACGCGTATCAAACGCGGAGCAAAGATCGATAATCTTGTTCAGATCGGCCATTCATGCACAGTCGATGAAGATGCGTTGATCTGTTCGCAAACCGGCCTCGCGGGAAGCTCCGTCATCGGCAAACGTGTCATTCTCGCCGGCCAGGTCGGCATCGCCGGGCATCTGAAAGTCGGCGACGACGCCGTTATCACCGCAAAATCCGCAACCTCGCACGATGTCGAAAACGGCAAGGTTATCTCTGGAATCCCCGCATTCGATAATCGAGACTGGCTCCGCTCGACGGCGGCCTATCGCAAACTTGGTGAGATGGCTCAACGGCTCCGAAAACTTGAAAAACAGGCTTTTGGCAACGACAAATAACCAGTATGCAAAAGAAAGAAAAATCATTTTTTCGACTATGAATGCAAGGTGCAAAACTTCAAACCTTGTTTATAATGGTTTCTGTATGAACCCATCAAACAAAGCATTCAAGTTCAAGCGTGTTTTCGCAGCACTCTTTTTTTGTCTCTTTTTTACTTCATTTTCAAACGCATTCGCGGGTGTGAAATTGTCGCTGCTTTTTTCCGATCACGTCGTTTTGCAACGGCAAAAACCGATTCCGATATGGGGAACTGCGGAACCGAATGAGACAGTGAATATTTCACTTGCCGAACAAACCCGGACGGTTCGCTCTGATGCAACCGGAAAATGGGCTACAGCATTTGAGCCGATGGAAGCAGGCGGGCCATACACAATTAAGGTTGCGACAAAGTCCGAAAATTTGACTGTAAATGATGTTTTGATTGGTGAGGTCTGGCTTTGCTCCGGGCAATCGAATATGGAATGGACGGTCAAGCAGTCAGATAACTTTGCAGCGGAAAAGAAAAATGCCGACTTTCCTCAGATACGGCATTTTTTTGTTGAGCACAATGTAGAAATCGAGCCTCAAACGGATTTGAAATCGGGCGAATGGAAAGTAAGCTCGGTGGATACGGTTGGCGATTTTACGGCTGTTGGTTTCTTTTTCGCACGCGAAATTTATCAAAAGCTCAAAATTCCAGTCGGTTTGGTTCATTCATCTTGGGGCGGTTCGCAAATCGAAGGTTGGATCAGCAAAGAAGGAATGGCATCGTCCGACGAATTGCGTGATTACGCTCATAATCTTCCAAACAACTGGCAGGAAGCCGATGCGATGCTCGAAAAACGAGTGAAGAAAGTAACGCTCGGCGACGAAAACGCGAATCCGACTCTCGCAGACGAACGGAAATACCTGGACTTGAATTACGATTTTTCAAAATGGCATTCGGGAAGCCCGATGTGGCAATGGGATTGGCAAGGAATCTGGGCATGGCGTGGCAATGGGTTTATGGCGAGAAAGGTTGAGATTCCCCAGAATTTTATCGCACAGGAAACTACGCTCGGGCTTGCTGAAAGTTATAGTTTCAACGAGATTTACGTCAATGGCAGACAAATTTTTGCGGGTATTTTGAAAGGAAAACGCGAGATCATTGTGCCAAAAAATACTTGGCAATCGGGCGACAATCGGATAGTTGTAAAAATGAACAAGACCATTGAGCCCGAATGGTTTGGACTCGGTTTGATGGGTTCGGCAGACGATGTTTTCGTGGCTGGGAAAAACGAGAAAATTCCGCTTGGCAAAGACAGTTGGAAATTGATGCCATCTTTCGCCGAAAAACATGGATACGCACATTCAAGCAACAACGTCGGCACGGCGATTTACAATGGAATGATCGCACCGCTCGTCCCATTTGCGATGCGTGGCGTGCTTTGGTATCAGGGCGAAACCAATGCCGGACGTTCATATCAATACCGCAAAACGTTTCGTTTGATGATCGAAGACTGGCGGAAAAAATGGGGTGACGATTTCTATTTTTACTTCGCACAATTATCAAGCTACGGTGCAAATCAAAGCAGCAATGAAGGCAGCGGCTGGGCGGAATTGCGTGAAGCTCAAACAATGACTTTGAAACTTCCAAGAACCGGGATGGCAGTGATCACGGACATCGGAAACGCGACAGACGTTCACCCCACCAACAAACAGGACGTAGCCAAGCGCCTCGCCGCAAACGCCCTAAAGCAAACCTACGCTCAAGATATTCAACACAGCAGCCCAATGTATGATTCGGTAAAATTTGAAAACGGCAAAGCGATCGTCTCATTCAAATTCGCATACGACGGATTGACCGCGAAGGACAAATTCGGCTACTTAAAAGGCTTCGAAATCGCGGGAGCCGACAAGGTTTTCTACTACGCAAAAGCCGAGATCGCAGGGGACAGTGTTATGGTTTTCAGCGAAAAAGTCAAAAATCCGGTCTCCGTAAGATACGCCTGGTCCGATGCACCGATCGACGCTAATTTGTTTAATTCACAAGGCTTTCCGGCGTCACCTTTTCGGACGGATGAATGGCAAGGCGTGACGGTAGGAAGCAAGTTTCAATAATTAATGAAATCACGACCGGCAAATGGGCGTTCTGTATCGCCCAAAGATATTTCAATTTGATGCGACACGCTTTCTTGCCGTCGAGCGTGTGCCGGCGGTGATGAAGAAATATTGCACCTCGCTCTTGCTCCGGACGGAAAGAGTTTTGCCGTTGAGCAAGGCGGATGGAAGCACGATGCCGTTCTGTTAAAAGGATTGCATTAACCTTGCATCAGTAGGAAATAAATCCGTTGCATTCTGGAATTTGTCTTTCGGATTTGTAACCATAAGTCAGGAAGAAATTTATGAAACCAGAAACAGGAAGAGAATTATCGGAAAGCGGCTACGACATCACGCCGATCTCAGCCGAAACGCTCGACAGATTGGCCCAAGACTTGAGCGAAGAAGAAAGCCGCGTATTACTCCATCACGGCACCGAAGCCCCATTCTGCGGCACGTTGCTGGACAATAAACTGGATGGAACCTACGCGTGCCGCCTCTGCGGCCTGCCGTTGTTCACGTCGAAATACAAGTTCGAATCTGGCACCGGCTGGCCGTCGTTCTACGCTCCATTCGACAAAGAACACCTACGAAACATCGAAGATAGCAGCTATGGCATGCGCCGCGTCGAGATCCGCTGTGCAAGATGCGACGGCCATCAGGGACATGTCTTCCCCGACGGCCCGCCGCCAACCGGCCAACGATACTGCCTCAATTCGGCGTCTTTGGAGTTCTTCGCCGAGGGTGAAGAAATTCCGCAAAAGGGTTAAGACCCAAAGGCCCAATATAGGTGAGTGCGATTCTTTGCCTGGAGACGCACGTGATTGATGAATTGCGGCACCAGTGGGCCAAACGCGCTGCCGCCGCCCTGGCTTGATTGTGCGTCCGGCAGTGTCAATTGATACCAGCCTTTGTACATCTCCTCGTCGATCCATTCAAGGCGCCTTTTCAAGGCGGTGACGCCAGAAAAGCCACAGGCAAATTCTTCGAATAGACTTTTCATTGGATAAATTCGCCAGTTTCCGTGCGTACCCGAATCTCCGTCGAATGGATATATACCGTTCGTTGCGCTCGTCATTTCCCTGCGTGCCGCGTTATCCGTATGAAATCGTACATACATTAATACGGCCATATCATTGTAATACCAGAGGTCGAGACAGCGAGGATATCCGACACGCAGGATAACCTGCACTAACTTTTTAATCCGCTTTCCTTGTTGTCCAGACATGCCCTGAGCGATGGCTCGCAGACTGTTCATAAACTGCTTAATTCCCTCCGGCATCCAAACGCACATCTCCTCAGCCGTGAAATCTATCGTTATGATATCGGGCGGCGGAATATAGATGATTCCCGGAGAAGCAACACTGTGAAACATATAATTGTTTCCGCTCGGGCTCACTTTTCTAAACCCGCCATGGTTATACAGGTACCAGTTCACCTCATCGGATTTAAGAGTAAAGTAATTGAAATGAATCAACTCCCTCACATCGACGTCAAATCTCTGTGCGACAGATTCCCAGTCTTCTTGAACTGGATGATCACCGGGTCGGTAAGGAAGAGAGTGCTGAGATGCATGCCAGCCACGAGGTGCAAAGAGACCACGTGGATAATGTACGTCTGGTTTAGGATTACGTTTTGTCACTTTTGTAGTATGTTCGGGTCTTGAATCGGGCATTTTGTTTTTTTCTCCTTATGAATGTCTATGTATTAGTTCAAACTCTTTCTCAGCGTTTTTCTGTAAAACTTATTGATAAAATCCCGGCGTGGTGTATCTTTCGTTGATATCACAACGCCGGGAACACTTAACAGATCAACCTCACTTTGCCGGACAGCCAAACAAGGTATCCGTGTTTTGATAGACCCACGTCGCCCCGTATGTTCCGCCGCCGGAATAGTCCTGTTGAATGACAAAACCGTACAAATGGCAGTATTGGTAGTCGTCAGCAGAATCTTTCCCCCAAATAAAGGCTTCGCGGTAACGATTGACCGGAATACCTAGATCGTTTTTCTCTATTTGCCAATTGGCGTTGAATATACCGATTTTGGAAATTTTGAGCGTCGCGGCATTTTTCAGCTTTGCCTTCATCATCTGCTCCAGGGATGTACGCCGGTAGTTTTTTGGCGGCTGAGGCAGCGAGACCATCCAATGCCGTGTCGAATTTGTTGCCCGCGTTAGCTTTACGCCAATCGTTGAACTTTTTGTCGATGGCGTATTCGTCACGGGCTTTTGCCGAAACGGCTCGAAGCAGCCACGGGCTTGAAGGAGTGCTGACCAAATAAAGTCTTTCTTCGGGATTGGTGTACAGATCAACTTCTCCTTTAGCTTTTTCGATGTCGCTGAGCATCACGTTTAGAAACCAGTCTGGCGGGTCATCCTTAGTGTTTTGGGAGTTAGTCGAGGTGGTCTGAATATTGTCAGTTGTTGCGTCGGGCTTTGGCTTAGGTTTCGTTGTCCCTTTCGTATCAGGAAGTTTAATGCCGTCGATTTTGATTCCGCCGATCTTTGTTTGGGCGAAAAGGCTTTGTGCAATTACCAATAGAATGATGGCTAGAATGATGGCCACGATCGAAAATTCGACACTTTTAGTGTTTATTAGATTTAATGATTTCATATTTGTCTCCTTGATTTATTTTGGGTGCTGAATTCCAGGTTGCCCACAAGCTTTTTGTCCGTGCTCAGCTTGTAAGATCTGCAAAATTGCAGGTTATTTCGAGCCTCAACCATATCACCGTTAGATTCGATCAAGGCCGCTTTAAACTGAATTTCAGCGGTAGGAATATCGCCATTTAGCGCGAGTATTACGCCAATATTGTTGCGTGCGTACGGTGATGCAGTACTTTTGTATTTAATCGACTTTCGAAAGGCAATCTCCGCTTCGGCAAGATCATTTTCGATAAGCAGGACAGACGCGAGGTCAAACCATGCTTCCCCGTCGTCCTCCTTGAGTTTTACGGCACCCCGAAAAGCCGAAATAGCCTCTCTCCAATTTCTTAGCTCGGTTTGGGTCATTCCGAGAGCGTAAAACGCCTTCTGGTATTTGCGATTGCTCATATTAATGGCTTTTGTGAATTCAGGAACGGCTGCTTCATAACGTTTCAGTTGATAGAGGCAAACCCCAATGTTGGAATGAATTTTGACAAGAAAGTTATCATTCGTTTCTTGATTCTTCACATAAATAAGTGCTTTTTGATAACTTTCAATTGCCTTTTCGTATTGTGCGTTTCTAGCTGCCTTAGTGCCTTCGTTAAAGAACTGATTTGTCATAAGCGTTTGTGCAGGATCAGTCACAAAAAAAGCGAAAAGGTTAAAAATAATCGTGAACATGCGCATAGTTTAGGTCTCCTTATAATTGTTTGAATTGATGAAAGTGATGCGATAACGGTAATGCGTCATCTTAGTCTTCGGCGAAATGATAATTTTGTGATCGCCCGTGATTGCGGGCTGAATATGGCCGTCCTGTGCATTAAAATGCTTTGTTGTTCCGTCAGGATAAATGATCGTAAAACCTGAAAGTCCTTGGCTTGTTTCCACCACTTCTTTGCCGTGCCATTCGACGCGAAACTTGTAGCTTTGGTTTTTTTGAGATTAACAACATAGATGTCTTCTTCTCCAAGCTTTGCCGAATTAATATAAGTAATGTGCGTTTTACCGTCCGTGGAAACGAAACGCTTAACAATTTGAGCCGAAGCCGACGGTACGAGAATTACCATCGCCGCGAACATCCAAAACGCGATTGACGGCATCTCTATATTTTTGAGTAATTTCATAGTTGTTTTTTTTTCCTGTATAAATTTTGCTCATCTTGAAAATCGTGACACTCCTGTCTTTGGCTTTCATGTATTGCCGCAAAACTCGGGTTTTCCGTTCAATCAAGAAGAGTTGACCTTGCAATTTCGCTTGTCATTCACAGCGTAGTAGAAATGGATTTGATAGTCCTGAGAAATGAATAAGATTTTTCCTAGATATTTCCTAGAAGCAGTATGTCGTTATTAATAAAGCATTTATATGGATTCGGAGAGTTTCTGATCGATACGAAGGAAAGGACATTGTTGCGGGGCGATAAACCCGTTGAGCTTACGCCAAAGGCTTTTGATCTGCTTTCAGTACTGGTTGAAAACAACGGAAGGTTGGTTGAAAAGGAAGAACTAATGTCCACGATATGGGCGGGTAGCTTCGTCGAAGAAAGCAATCTTACGTTCAACATTCGCCAACTCAGGAAGATTCTCGGCGACCATGCACAGCATCCAACCTATATCAAAACTGTTCCGCGTCACGGTTATCGTTTTATTGCTCCAGTCAGAGAAGAAGGACCTGTTCTGCCGGAACCACAGACCAGACAAACTGTCGAACTCAGCGTTCCTCCAACCGATCACCAACCCCTATACCGCAGGCCAGTCTTTTTCCTTACGGCGTTACTTGTTGGGGTGACATTTCTTCTGACCGTTGGGTTCTTAGCTTACGAGACTCGGTCTTTCGACTCGAAAAATGATCCTGGTGCAGATACGCCGGAATTTCGTAATCTTTCGTACGAACAAATAGTAAAATCCGATAAGTTCACCACGGCCTCTATTTCTCCTGACGGAAAGTATGTTGTGTATGTAAATACTGTTAACGACCAGCAAAGTCTATGGCTTCGACAACTGGCAAGCGGGCAGAACACGGAGATAGTCCCGGCGGAAAATGGAGTGAAGATTCAACGTGTAAAATTCTCTGATACTGGAGAAGACATTTACTTCTCTCGTAAATTCGGCACTGAACTGTCACACCTAGACCGTGTTCCGATCTTCGGGGGCGTGGTGCAAACAAATATCGTTACGGGTCCGGATACACAATTCGACATTTCATCCGACGCGTCGTTAGTAGCATTTTCTCGGACTGAGGAACGCAAGTCATCACTGGTCGTAGCACGGACCGACGGCAGCGAGGCAAAAACAATTTTTGAGACTGAAAAAGCGATCACCGGAAGCACGTTTTCGCCTGATGGAAAGACGGTAGTTTTTGCCAGCGGCGTCCTTGTGTCAGGAACTCAATTGTTCGGTATCTTCACGATCGGGGCTGATGGTGGAACCCCAGTTTCTGCAACGGATAAACAGTGGAACTATGTCCGGGACGTTGTTTGGCTGCCTGACGGTAGCGGGCTTCTTATCACGGCGGCTTCCGCGGCTAACTCGCCTAGACAGCTTTGGAAGATCAACCTCCCAAATGGCGACGCGCAAAGAGTATCCGAAACGCAGAATAGTCTGAACCACATCTCTGTCACCAAAGATCAGAGAAACATACTGATCACCAGTAATTCGCTTTCGTCAAAACTGTACTCAGCCCCAGTCGCCGACATTGATTCCGCCCGTCCAATCGCATCTGCCTATCTCGGAGTATCGTGGACTCCAGAAGGTCATATAGTTTACAGCGCATTCAATGGCAACGACGATATTTGGTGCGTTTCTCCTGACGGAACAACGCAAATGCAGCTCACAACTCAGAGTTCCATGGACTTCCGCCCGATCGTTACTCCTGACGGACGATACGTTATTTTCATCTCCGACCGGGGAGGTAAAATGAATATCTGGCGAATGAATTCGGACGGAACCGACCCTGTACCCCTAACCAGCGGAAACGGCGAAAACTTTCCGTCAATCGCGCCTGACGGATCATATGTAGTATTCAATTCTGTCGCGGATGGAAAGCATTGGCGCATTCCAATTACCGGAGGAGATCCGTCGCCAATGCCGTTTGACGTTGAGAACAAAATGGCGATTTCACCCGACGGAACAAAATTCGCCCATTTCGTCGGAAAGGAGCGCGAAAAAAAACTCATATTGGAAACGCTTAATCGAAAACAGTTGATCCGTGAATTCGGATTGCCAGCAGGACTCTTTGCCAGCCATGACATCGTTTGGTCGAGGGATGGACAGGCTTTGTACTATGTTGCTCAAGAGAAGAATGGCGCCAGTAACATTTGGGTACAGCCCATAGACGGATCGCCGCAGAGGAAAGTCACTGATTACAATTCCGAGGGCATTTTCTATTTCGATTTCTCCCCGGACAATTCGAAAATCGCCTTTACACGCGGGGCATGGAGCCACGAGATCGTTTTGGCAACAGTTCCCGAACATGACACTTCGCGCCAATGAGCCGAATCATCGGGCTCTAGAAAGCAAGAACGCTACTTTCTGTCCTTGAAACTATCGAACAATTCGGTGTGCCTGCTCGTCAGCGGCAAAAGGCGGCCATTGATGAATAAGTATTTGATATTAGTCCTCGGCTCCAAAATATCTCCGTCCGTGACCACAATGTTTGCCATTTTTCCAACTTCGATCGATCCCATTCGGTCCGAAACGCCAAGTATTTGGGCAGGATAAAGCGTTACTGCTTTTAGTGCTTCGTCCTTCGGCAATCCATAAGCTCCGGCAAGTCCGGCGTGATACGGAAGGTCTCGATTCTCTGCTCCGGCGTCGCCGGTTGCGATCGCGAATTTCACGCCGGCCACCAGGGGCATGTATTTCCCGACAGCCCGCCACCAACCGGCCAGCGTTATTGCCTGAACTCAGCTTCGCTTGAGTTTTTTGGCGAAGGCGTGGAAATTCCGCAGAAATCCTGAATACCCTTACTCGGGATCGTTCGGATTGTTAAACAGAACCCCAAGTTTTATGCTTCCCTGCCCGTATTGCGGAAAATTCGGGTGGTTGCGGTCGCCCGGATCGAGGTTCGAGGCCGTGTCGTCCGGCGGAAACAGGATGAGCGAATTGAGAAAATCGAGAACGTCTTGTTGCTTGTTCCTATTCAGCGTCGCAAATTCATTCCTCGCCCATTCCGCTTCGCCGCCGTGCCGCAGGATGACGTCAAGCAGGGTCATACTTCGCCCGTCGTGCCCATATGGCCCTGTCGACCCAACGCCCCACAACGGCGTTGTCAGAAACATTCGCTGGTAAGTGCCGTCATAATTTCTCTCGTGGAAATTCGGCCCTAAATCGTGCCGTTTGAAGTCGGTAAAGATATTCTCGACAAGAAAACTGCCGCCGTTCGGCCGCTTTCCTTCGGGGAACCCGCTGTTGTTCGGCACTAAGCTAAACAACGGCGTCGCGGTTGCGAACAGGTTATTGAAATTGCCTCTGGTTTCATCGTAAACGGTTTCTACATCGGCCACCCGCCTGTCGCGGTTAATCGTAAGGTTAGGAATGTGACACTGAGCACAGCCCACTTCCCTGAATGTTTCAAGCCCCTTTCGGGTTGAGTGCGATTGGCGGTGTGTCCCGGCCTTGAAATAATTAAGCAAGTAAAACTCCATGTGATCGACGATGCTGGTCGGTATTTCGTTAGCAATACCATCGCCGTCCTCATCGTGAGCCGTACTCGTTGCAAGCGGTGCACTGATCTGATCTTTTGCGCCGTCCAGAACCATGCCCGACGGAGTTTCGATTCTTGCTCCGTTATGTGCCTGAAGGAGCTCGGGATCCACCGCTTGCAGCCCCATTTCGTCGTTAAATGCTCCGACTACGAATTCGCGTATGGAAAGTGTTCCGCCGTGGTGAAAGAACGGCTTGACCCGCAGATTCGCGTCCACGCCCGATACCTGCGCCGTGTCAAAAGTCCCGTTCGGCCGGGCGGTGATCCTGCCATAATCGATCCCCTTACTTCGTAAATTCTTGGTAACATTCAGGTTACTCTGTTGCGCCTGAGCAATAGCGGCCGCCCGAATCGCGCGCAGTTCGGATGTGATTTCGTCGCCAAGCATCTCTTTGAGGCCCAAGCCAAAGAGATGCGGGGCATCGCGGCTCTCCGGCCTTGTTACGACGTCACCGCCAAAACCCGCCGAGCCACGTGGCCTCCCATGGCAGCTTGCGCAGCTATCCGAGAGGCCTGCTCCGATCCTTAACGATGTTTCAATGTTGCCGCCCAGAATTAGATCATCAGCGATAGGCCCGGCTCCCTGAGTTCGCAAAAATTTACGCTGAAACAATTGTCGGCCTCGTCGTATCGACCTAAACGGATCACGTTTGATGATAAACGTCGACGAATCCGGCGTCATAACATCACCGCGTCCGACTCCCGCTTGTTGAGTAAACGATTTTGCGATGCCGGCGTTTATCGTATTGGGATTCTTTGTCCGGTCGATCAACTGGGCAAAGCTCTCTGCTCCGAACCAGCAAGCGGCGACAGCGACAAAGAATGCAAAAACCGACAGCTTCAATCGTCGGACTCTTGTTGCCGTAGATAAAACCCTTGCCTCGGTTCCAATTGATTTTTTCATATTCTTACTCCTGAAATGTGTTCTGCTATTTACTGCTTTCGATTAGCATGATAGAGAAAATGCTGACGGAAACTATAATGCCTTTTGCCAAAATTGTAGTTAGAAGTGCCTAAGAAATTTATTAGAAAATTATTAGGCGGTTTATGTCGTTACAACTAAAGAGCTTAGAATTTGTTGTGTTTCTTCTTGACGTGGAGGAAAAAGCACACTCGCGGCCGACGAACTACTTCGTTCTGTCGGTGACGCCAAGATCGGCAAAATCGACGTTGGAATTAAAGGACAAAGACGTAACAAAATTCTCTACATCCGAAAGAGATATCGGCGATTTGTCCGTGTTGGACATAACCACAAGCGACCGATAGTCATTGGTCATTTGAAGGGTTGGATTGGAAAGGCCGCAAACGCGGAAGATGCCTATCTCTTTTCCCGCTTTGTCCTTGACCATCCCTTTCTTAACCTCATAATCGCACGGCAGGCGGTCCATCAATCGCCGAGTTTTCGTCCGCATAAATGTTGAGCAGATATAAAAGCGTAGCCTTTTTACCGCCCTCGGTCGAGGAATATTCAGTAGTATTTTTGTGGTGCCAAATGGATTTCCGCTTGCGTATTTAAGATCGTCCTTCTTAAATCGACCTGCAATCTCGGGAACGTCCTCCGCCGAAGGACTCGGATTCATGTTTCGATAAGCGACAAATCCCAAAACCGCAGCAGCAAATATACCGACGATCAGGAGTCCTACACAGCCAATAAAAATGCCGGTAGATTTTTTCATGTTTTAACTCCACAGGAGTCTCGCTTTCTGGTCGGCGAAACTCTCTTGTTTTATTCGAGGGACTGGATGCAAAACGTGACATTGATCGACGGCCTCAATCTAATGCTCAACTTTTGCTGAGTCTCCGCTTAATAGGACGAAAAGATTTTTAGTAATTGCGGTTCCCAAAACTGTTACGCCGCTCATCGAAAGCCGTACACCTGTAGGGTAACCTGCTGACTCGGGCTGGCCACGCCGATGAACATACAGGGTGGCGCCATGCAGAATTTTTCCATCCTTTTCAGCCTGCTGCAAGACCGCAAGGTTTGATATTTGGTTAATAGGTGTCGTATTAAAAATAGGAATACCAATACCACCACCAATACCACCAACAGTAAGGGTATTCCTATAAGTAATTTTTACTTCTTGGGGAAAATAGGCCCTAATTATTTTCAATTTTGCTAATTCACCAAAAACGTGCTTGAAGTTACACGAATAGTTTGAACCGGTGAAGTCAGCTATTCCCAGCGAAGCCAGGTCCAACGTAACATTTCCGAATTCGACGCCATTACTCTTGGTTGCCTTTACCCTCAATCTCAGCTCAAAATATTCCCAGTTGCAATTCATACCCATCTCCCTATTCCCTTGAACACCAAGATCAACAATTTCTACATCCGAAACCGGTTTCTGATTTTTATCTCGTCCTCCGAGATGGCGACGCGTAATTAATGTTTTCACGGACATCCAAACACAAGATCGTCTTCAAACGTCGCATAACTCGAACCGTACGTGCCGCCGCCCGAATACTGCTGACTAACCGAGATGTAATACAGATGGCAGTACGGATGATCGTCACCCGGTTTCTTTGCATAGATGTAACCCCGCATGAAGCGGTATTGCGGCAAGCCGATGCTGTCCTTATAGATCAGCCAATTGCTTTGAAAACCGGATTTATAGACCGTCAGCGTAGCGGCAATGCCGGGCCGCTCTTTTAGTTTTTGCAGGATTATCTTTTCACTCGCCGGACTGCGGACGGCAAAAGTCTGCGGTTTCGGTTTGTAAATAGGGAGTTTTTTTGCAGCGGATGCGGCCAAAACGTCCAGTGCTGCGTGGAGTTTCAAACGATGCTTATCGGCTTGGAGATCCCTTTCCAATCCATTGAGATACTTTTCGCGCTCACTTTTCGAAACCGCGAACAAAATAAAGTTTTTATAGGTATTTTCGGGCCAATATGGCCAATCCGATGCATACTTTTCTACCGCAACCCGCATTTTCTCGATTTTTTCCAGTTCATAAACGAGTCCCGGATGGTCGTCTTGCACCGCATTCGAAACAGCGTTCTTTTGCCCTTTATCCGTTCCAACAGTTCCGGGATACGAATTGCCCTCTTTCACAACCGGTTTATCAGGCTTGCGAACCTTCGCTCTTTCCGGCAAAGTGATCGTTATCCCGCCGATCTTGATTTGGCAGAAGGCAGATTCAGCCGTTATTTGAATTATTGCCAACGCGAAAATCAGAATCGCGCCGCTTCCCATGTAGGCTTTTAACTTGTACATAATGTCCTCCGATTACAGATCTAAAAATCTAGAAATTATTCTCTGCATTACGCTAAGTCCCGTTCAGCAAATGCGGCCGCAGCTGTGGGAATTCCGTCTGAAGTTTCTCCACCCATCGTCCACTAGCTGAATAACGTCCGCATAGAGTTTCGTGATCGTCATTAACGCCGTGCCCCAAAGCTCTGACAGATTCCTCCTTTTGTAATTCGCGGGATGAATGATGCCATCTGCTTCGATCAAACCTCTCGGACCGTCATACGGTCTGTTGAACTCAGACGGTACTTCGAGACAGTTGGGGCCGCCCATTGGCCCCTCACTAACGCCGACAATGTCGCTAATGAACTCTTTCTGATACTTCAGAATCGCTTCTTTAACCCCGTTATTCGGGTTTCCGTCAGCATTCGGTATCGGCATGTTTGCCCACCGGCGTGACTGATACGGCAAATGGTTCCGGCTAAGAAACGCGAACACCGCTTGAATCAGCATCACGTCACCCGCCTGGTTCGCACCGCCTTTGCCTACCGTCGAGGTCAGATTGAAAGCCGAGATAACCTATTCCGCCAATAAAAATTATGTCAAGTTTTGCCATTTGGTTTATTTGGAAATATCCATCAAATCTGGCCGCGCAAAAACCCATTGCCGAAAGACAGATAGTCACTACTTGAAATAGTCTTCAAATAAAGAAGGAGCCTTTGCATTCCAACTTAGAAGTTCCATGCGTCCTTTAAACAATCGGCTCATCGCAACATTGATTTGATCAACCTTATTCCTCGCTAATTGCGGAGACACAAAACCAACCAACGTCAAGTCGGTTTCGAGTAAGCTGACGGTCCAGCCATCAAGAATCCAGAGATCGCGGTGAAAATCCTCAAGCAAAGCTTTTTCCAAGTCCGGCTGACCAAAAGTATTTTGGCGTGAGCCTCTGCGGCATGTGTTTTTCATTCGGCGCAGCGCGTTCAGTACGTGTTCCATTTCTCGCTCTGCTTCTTCAACCTGCTTCCCAAGCATCTCGAAAAATCGCGAGATGATACTGCTCTTGCTTTTCAGAGACAGTCCATGTTCCCGAACCAGAATATCGAGCGAAATAAATGCTCCCAATTCCATGCCTAAACGGTTTGCTTCCTCAATTGTAATTTTGTCGGCCATATTTCTTATCTTCCCTTATCGGTCGCCTTTTTTGCGAACACATCGAAGCTCAATAGCACTGTGAACGCCCGACTACAAACTTTCTCTCCGATCTCTTGTGTACGGCGATGACCACACTCTTGATCGTGGTTGTCATAAAGCAGCTCGAGCTGCAGGTATTTGCGATGCAATTGATCGAGTTAGGCAGAATCGTTATGTCGCAAGATCCGCTGTTCCTGCATTCGCATGTAAACGTTCCGCTCGTAAAACCGGTGCTAATTTGCCGCAATGCGGCCGTGGTGCCGTTTTCCCGGACAAATGTGTAACCACTAAGAGCAAATATTTTCCGGTTTTTTACCTTGGCCCCTTTCGGGAGTTTCGATTTGGTCGTTTCCACATGTAAAGTTGATTTCCCCGGGCCCGCCTGGCCAACCGCTTTTGTTGAAAACAAAAATAGCGAGACAAAAACAATTGCCAAGCCTGATGTAAGTGACTTTTTCATTTTGATATCCTTCCTTTCTAACTATTTAATCAACGCGTCCCGGTACTTCGGAAGCTATTGCTCAGGGCATGTGTAATCGTTTACAATTGAACACCCTCAACAGTTTTGATTACGGCAAACCTTAGATTGTTTTGCGTCAAAAAGTAGCGAGGAAACGCTGAAGTATTTCCTAGTTAATTCCTAGGGAGCGTATGTTATTGGAAACGCACAACTTCGAGTTCGGTGAGTTTGTTCTCGATACTCGGGAAAAAGTACTTTTTCGAAACGGTGCCCCTGTTCCGGTAGCCCCGAAAGTCTTACAACTGCTCCTTGTCCTGATCGAAAATCACGATCACATTGTCGAAAAAGAGAAATTGATGGAAGAGGTCTGGGCAGACAGCTTTGTCGAGGAAAGCAACCTGACGTACAGCATTCGTCAATTGCGCAAAGTTCTCGGTGACGATACACATGAACCGCGCTTCATCGAAACCGTTCCCCGGCGCGGATATCGATTTATAGCTGTATTGGTAACGAATGGCAGTCGGAATGATTTCTTATTGAGCGATCATTCGGGCATGAACGTCAAAGGGGAAAAGAATGATGTCAGCGGAGAGTTCGAGATGCTCAGACCGCTTGCGGTAAAACCTGTCACCAAGTCGGATTACATGGTTTGGTCAAGCGTTGCCGCTACCCTGATTTTTGGTCTTGCGGCCTTTTTCTGGCTCTATACCGCCAAGACACCTGTCGGAACCTCGCTGAAATTCGAACGGCTTACCTCAAACGGCAAGACAAAATGCGCGGCCGTTTCGCCTGATGGTAAATTCGTCGTCTATGTATTGGAAGACGAAGATCGACAAAGCCTCTGGCTCAAAAATGTCGCGGCCGGAAGCGATGTACAAATTTTGCCTCCGGCTGAGAACACCGAGCTCAACAGCCTCACGTTTTCGCCTGACGGTAATTTTATCTACTACGTTGCTAAAGAATCGCTCTATCAACAGCCAGTACTGGGCGGCACGTCTAAAAAGGTCATCCAAAATTTCGGCTCCCGTGTTCAAACCAATCCGATAACGTTTTCGCCCGATGGAAAACAATTCGCCTTTGTGCGGCAATTGCCGGAAAACGAAGCCGCTCTTGTGCTCGCCAACTCGGATGGTACGGACGAACGAATACTCGCATCGAGCAAACGTCCCCAAATATTTTTGCGTTCCGCGGCTTGGTCGCCGGACGGAAAAGTTATTGCGGTTGCGGGCGTTGGGAAGGTTCTCGTTGTGCAAGTCGCCGACGGAGCCGTTTCGTCAATTCCGTCACCGGGCTGGAGCATTGTTTTACAAATCGCCTGGCAGAAGGATGGCAACGGTCTGTTCGTGATCGCAACAAAAGGCCGCAGCAGTATTTCGCACCAAATTTGGTCGCTTTCGTATCCAACCGGCGACGCTCGAAATATCACAAATGATCTCAACAATTATCAAAGTGTAAGTTTAACAGCGGACGGGATCAACTTGGTTACCGTTAGAATGGAACAAATCGCGCATATTTGGGCGATGTCCGGCGAAGATGCGAGCCAAGCCAAACAGCTAACTCATGGAATTGATAGATATGATGGGATTTTTGGGCTTAATTGGCTGCCTGA
Source organism: Blastocatellia bacterium (assembly GCA_963765045.1). Classification (GTDB taxonomy): domain Bacteria; phylum Acidobacteriota; class Blastocatellia; order Pyrinomonadales; family Pyrinomonadaceae; genus OLB17. The sequence continues at coordinate 344,480 of CAVXVF010000017.1, forward strand.
CGGGAACATACTTTACGAAACTGTGCCGCGAAACGGCAACGGCGAAATTTGGATGGTTGACGCAGCCGGTCGAAACTCGAAACAGTTGGTGGACGAAGCCGGTTCGACAGGCTCATCTCCGGACGGAACTTATATTGTCTTTCAAAGCGAAGATAGCGAAGGTACGGGTTTATTTCGATTGAATTTGAGCGATGGCGAAAGGAAGCGTCTGACGACTGGTGTTGATGTTTGGTTGACGTTTTCTCCAGACGGCAAATGGCTTGTTTATACTCGTTGGGGTGAACAGGTCGCGTTGTGGAAAATTTCAATCGAGGGCGGCGAAGCGATAAAGCTTACTAATATTTCGGACCTTGCGCTCACGCCCACGGTTTCGCCCGACGGCCGACTCATCGCTTTTCAATGGGGGAAAATCAATCGCAATCGCTTGCCTGAAATTGCGCTTTTGCCATTTGACGGCGGCGAAGTGATCAAGTTGTTCAGCCTTCCGAAACAGTTTTGGCAAGGCTACGGCAAAAACGCTCTGCAATGGACGCCCGACGGGCTAGCGATCAACTACATCGTCCACCGTGATGGCGCTTCGAACATCTGGAGGCAGCCGATTGACGGCAGCCCACCGTATCAAGTAACTACTTTTCTTGATCGACGCCTCTATAATTTCGCCTACTCGCCAGACGGCAAGCGGATTGCAATGTCGAGAGGAACACTTGAGCGCGATGCGATACTTATTACGAACTTGGGGAAGTAAAGACCCAAAACAAACTAGACCGCCTTTTCACTTTCGATCCTTAAAACTATCGAACAATTCAGTATGGCGGCTTGTCAGTGGGATCAATCGCCCGTTGATGAAAACGTATTTTATATTCGTTCGCGGTTCCAGAATGTCTCCGTCAGCGACGACGATGTTCGCCATTTTGCCGACTTCGATCGAGCCGAGACGGTCTGAAACGCCAAGTATCTGAGCAGGATAGAGCGTTACCGCTTTCAACGCTTCATCTTTTGGCAATCCATAGGCTCCGGCAAGTCCGGCGTGATACGGAAGGTCTCGATTTTCAGCTCCCGCATCGCCCGTTGCGATCGCGAATTTCACACCAGCTTGCTGAAGCTTCGCGGGCGATTCGAACAGAAAATCGTAAGCATCATCACCTCTAACCGGTAAATTGTAAATGTTTGTGTAAATTACGGCGATGTTGTTTTTCTTTAGATCGTCGGCAACTTTCCATGCTTCCTGGCCGCCTACGATTACGCCCTTAACTTTCATCTCCGAGACGAATTTTACGATTGCCTTGATGTCGCGTTCGCGTTCCGCCGTGAAAACGATCGGTTTCTCGCCGCGAACGTAGGGCACTAAGGCTTCGAGGCTGAGATTGGTAGCGATAGACGGCAGCGTTTTGTCTTTCGCGTAGGCGTCCATTGCTCGGCCATGGTTAATAGCTGTCGTGAAAACTTTCTTCAAATCGTCGATCTGCGTGTCGCGGCGACGCACTGCCTCGTTGAAATCGAGCTGCGGTGCGCCAAAACCACCAAAGCCTCCACCGCCAAATCCGCCAGCTATTCGTGGAAAATTAATGACGAGGGCAACTGTCGGCTCGACCGCCATATCAGCCTGCGTCGATCCATTGAGGTTGATCACAGTTCCCTGGCCAGCAATTATTCCGCCGGTCGGTGCGGACATCACGGTTGTTATGCCGTTAACGCGCGTCACGTTAATGTGCGATGAATGAGGATTGACGCCGCTGATCGCTTTTGCGTTTGCATTATTGGTGCCCGTTTCGGCGGCATCGAGGGTGGCGTTGGCTCCCTGACCGATTTCAGCCAGGCCCATAGCGGTAGCCGCGTCTATCATGCCCGGATAAACCGAAAGCCCTTTGCCATCAATGCGTTCAGCACCTGATGGAACGGACGCTCCCGCACCGACCGCAGTGATCTTGCCGTTCTGAATAACGACCGTTCCATTCTCAATCACGGCGCCTGAAACAGTGACGATACGGGCATTGACGATCGCAAATGTTCCCGCACGGCCGGTTTTGTTCTGCTGTGAACCGTCGCTCTGTGCAAAAGCTGTTGAAAGGAGTCCACAGATGAACACGGATAAATACAGATTAAGAAACGATTTTGCCTTTTTACTTTTTACTTTTGCCTTCATTATCTATTGTCTCCGTCAATGACGAACTCGGCTTCGTCCCGTTCGCCTCTGCGCCGTTCAGCCGGAATTCGCGGCGGCGTGCCTCCGCTTCCCGGAGCCTTATTTACATCAAGTTTTTCAAGAGCCTCGCGTTCCTTCGCCATTTCAGTCCGCTTTTGCGCATCAATCGCACGGTCAAAGAAAACCTCGCCCTCGATCATCGTCAAGTCAGGCCGCGAGAAAGAACTGAAAGGATGCGCCGTCCAGATCACCAAATCGGCATCCTTGCCCTGCTCAACTGAGCCAGTCCGCTTATCGATGCCAAGTTGTTTCGCCGGGTTTAGCGTAATCATTTTCAGAGCATCTTCCTCTGGCACACCGCCGTATTTCATGACCTTAGCCGCATCCAGATTCAAACGCCGCATACGTTCGTCCGAGTCCGAATTGATCGAAACGTTCACGCCGTTTTTCCACAAAATGTAGGCGTTATACGGGATCGCGTCGTAGGCTTCGAGCTTGTAGCTCCAGCTATCGGTAAAGATCGATACTCCCGCACCGTGCTTCGCGATCTCCGGTGCGATTTTGTATGCCTCAAGCCCATGCTGAAGCGTGCCGACCTTAAACCCGAACTCCTCGGCCATTCGTAGAATGTTCAGGTGCTCGTCCGAACGGTAACCGTGGCAATGAACGATGCGTTTGCCCTCAAGGATTTCGACAAGCGGCTGCAGTTCTTCGTCGGTACGCGGCGGCACCTTTGTTTTCTTTGCACGAAAATCATCCCACGCCTGCTTGTAATCGCGAGCACGCCGGAACGCGTCGCGGATAGTCTCCATCGTGCCCATTCGTGTGCGCGGATAACGCACCGTCTGGCCAGGCTGCGGCGTAAAGCTGGCCCGCTTCACATTTTCGCCGAGGGCAAATTTTATTCCCGCTGGAGCGTCGGCGATAGGATAATCCTCGACCGGACGGCCCCATTTTAATTTAACGGTCGTGCTTTGTCCGCCGATCGGATTTGCCGATCCGTGCAGCAGCAGAGCGCTCGTCACACCGCCCGCCAAAGCCCGGTAGATCGCGATATCCGATGGATCAAGCATGTCGCGCGTCCTCGTCATTGACGTGACCGACAGGGATCCTTCGTTAATAGCACTGAGCATCGAATGTGAATGAGCATCGATGATGCCAGGCGAAACAAACTTTCCCGTAGCGTCGATCACCTTTGCATCGCTCGCCGCCGAAAGGCCCTTGCCAATCCGCGCGATCTTGCCGTCGCGGATCAGTATGTCCGTGCCTGCAAGCGTTCCACGGGCAGCCGTAAGAACAGTTGCATTCTTGATCAGAACCTCCCCTTTTGTTTGCCCGGTTACCAAATACGAAGCAGACAGCGGGAAAACAAACAAAGAAAATATAATAAAAAAACGTTTCATAATGTTTTTCCAGAATACGAACTCGAAGCATAATTCGAGATCCCAATTTTCTGACTACTGGCTACTGACCACCGACTACTATGGGTTCTTCGTTCCCGTGATCGGAACTGCACCCTGTGGCGAATCAACCGTGCCCGATAATTGATTTCCCGTGACCGTCGCTCTGACTGTAAAATCGATCGACTGCCCTCCGAAAACAACCGCTCCGCCAAAACTAAGACCATCGGCCGTTACGCGTCCGTCCTTTATCGTCGAAGTGCCCAAATCGGTAACCATCGTTCCCGTTAGAATCGATCCCTGCTGTACGAGCGTCAGAGTGCCGGTTAAAGCCTGACCGGGAGCCTGGATCGTGATCGAATAAGCACCGCCCACATCGGGAAGAGCAGTCGACGGCGGACCGCCAGGCCTCGGACCGCGCCCACCCGGCCCTTCCATTCGTGGCGGTGGTTTAGGCTCGAATACTTTCCCATCAATAAAAATGTGCGTAATAGTCTTTTGAGCTCCAAACAGATCACCTTTAACGACAGTCAGATTCGCGATCTTTCCTGTCTCGACCGAGCCTAGCCGGTCACCAACACCAAAGATTTCAGCTGCTCCCAACGTCATCGCACGGACCGCGGCATCCTTCGACAAACCGTTTTCTGTCGATTTCACCACATTAGCCAAAAAATCATTTACGCTCGTCGAACCGCCGCCCTGAAAGGCAAACTTAACCCCGGCCCCCGCAAGCTTACCCGCAGTTTTCGGCGTCTCGGCACGAAAACGAAGCGTATCCATGCTCTCGGGATCCGCGTCTGGCGAAGCCGTAGCAGTTCGCTTAGGAAAATTTAGCGAGAGAAGCACGGGCACGTCCTGGGCCTTCAAACGACCGATAAACTTCCCCGCTTCCTGTCCGCCGGCAATGATCGCTTTCAGATTGTATTCCTTTGCCAGATCGAGGGCACGAACTATTTCGTTTTCACGATTGGCCGTAAACACCACCGGCACTTGCCGGTTCAACACAGGTAAAAGTGCTTCGAGCGATTTGTCTGCGTCGGGCCGCTTCATCCCACGCGGATTGGCGGCGTACATTTTGAGTAATTGATCGTGTCTGCGGGCATCGTTGAACATCTGTCGCAAAGCCGAAAACGTTCCCAAGAGCGAGCCTGGATATGTGCCCGGAATCGTATTGAACGAAATGTGAAGCGCGACCGGTGACTTGACAGTCATCGCCGCGACCGAATCGCCGGACAAACTGATCAACGCCGATTGGCCGTTAAAAATACCAGTTCGCCCGGTCGTCAACACGGTCGTGAACCCTGCGTTTCGATTCGATTCGAATTGAGCGTCACCAGAGCGAACATCGTCCAAAGTCACATCCTCCGGTCGGAGGCCAGGAGGATAATTCGAGTTTGATGATGGAGCCGCAGCAAGTGTGGCCGCGGCGGCGGCCTGCCCGCCTCCACCACCGGGCCCAGTCGGCGTTGTCGGCCTCGCCGGTGCCGCCAAACCGAGATTGGTCAGTGCGTCTATAAACCCCGGATAAACCGTCAATCCCGTGCCGTCAAATATCTGTGCGTCAGCCGGAGCCTTTACATCCGCGCCGACCGATTCGATCAGCCCGTCGCGAATAACGACGGTCCCTTTCTCGATCGCCGCACCCGAAACTGTGACAATACGAGCGTTTGTAATTGCGTAAGACTGAGCAAAAGCCGACGAGCCGAAAAGCGAACCAATCGCCGCTAAAGCGAACAAAAAGAGCTTTAGTTTCATATCTGTGATGCGGTGTGAAAAATTCTGAACTGCTTTGAAAATTGCTTACGGAGAGAATAATCGAAAAGTTTCAGATTGCAAAGCGGCAGCTCTGCCAATCTTAAAGCTTTACAAAAACTTACATTGCGTGGCTAAGATGACGCCTCTTTATCCAACAAGGCCCTTTTTCGCTCTACTCCCCAACGATAACCGCTCAGCTTGCCGTCGCTCGCGATCACGCGGTGACACGGAATAACGACAGCAACGCGATTTTTCGCACACGCCTGAGCAACCGCTCGGACTTTTTTCCTGTCGCCAAGCTGTTCGGCAATTTCGCTGTAGGATCGTGTTTCGCCATACGGTATCTTTTTCAGAAAGTCCCAAACCTGCATCTGAAAGGCTGTCGCCTGAAGATCGAGCGGTAAAACAAGCCGCTTGTTCTTGCCCGCCAGATACTTGAGAATTTCTTCGACCGTGCTTTTCAAATTCTTCGCGTCCTCCGCGATCTTTGCGTTAGGAAATTCCTTATTCAAATTCTCGTGTATCCTCTCGGCGTCGTCTCCAAAAGTAACCGAGCAAATTCCTCGTTTTGTTCGCGCAACCAGAATTTTCCCCAACTCGCAATCCGCTATCGTATATTCGATCTTCATTCCCTTTCCGCCCTTTTTGTATGTCGCCGGCGTCATGCCCAAATTCTCCGACGCCTTTTCGTAAAGCCTGCTGCTCGAACCGTAACCTGCATCGTACATTGCGGTAACGACATCGCCGCCGCCGCGTATTCCTTCCTTAAATCGTTCCATTTGCTTTGCCTCCGCGTATTTTTTTGGTGAAACACCAACGATCTCCTTGAACGTCCGCTGAAGATGCGACGGGCTGAGATCGAGTTCCGTGCTTAGATCGTCAAGCGAAAACTGCTCGTATTCGTCGATTAGCTTGCACGCCCGCAAAACTGATTCAACCTGCGGGTCAGTAGCGTTTGCCATTTTCGGCCTGCACCGCAAACATGCCCTGAAACCATTCGATTCCGCCGTTTCGCACGAATCGTAAAAAGTTACGTTCTCACGCTTCGGGAGCCTTGCGCGGCATGTCGGCTTGCAGTAAATTCCGGTTGTTTTGACGCCGAGTACGAACGCCCCGTCAAACCTCACATCATTCGCTTTTACAGCCTGCCAAAAGATCTCTGTGTCCATGTTTCTGAGTTTATCGGCCTCGGCAACTAAAATCTATCCGAAAATTGCGGTAGAATTTTTATATGGGTGCGATTGTCTTGTTCGACGGTGTATGTAATTTTTGCAACGGTTCGGTAAATTTTATTATCGCGCACGACAAGGCCGGTTATTTCAAATTCTCGCCGCTGCAATCGGAGATAGGTGAGGAGCTTACGGCAAAGTACGGCGTTGATAAAGACGGACACCGATTCGGTTGTTGTGATCGAGGACGAAAAGGCATACACGCATTCCTCCGGAGCTTTGCGGATCGCCGGAAAGCTCGACGGCATATGGTCGTGGATATACGCACTTAAAATCGTGCCGCGCCCGATACGCGATTTTTTTTACAGAACGTTTGCTAAATACCGTTATCGGCTGTTCGGCAGACAGGACGCATGCATGATGCCGACGCCCGAAATACGAGAGAGATTTTTGTAGCTATGCAGAAGCCGGCACGTTAGTAAGGGCGTAACATTCAACTGATTTTATCGCCCTTGCTTACGCGTGGGCTTCCGCAATTGAGATTATGAAAGCAACCTGGAACGGAACAATGATAGCAGAAAGCGACAAAACGATCATCGTCGAGGGAAACCACTATTTTCCGAAAGATTCGATCAAAACCGAACACTTTCAACCAAGCGAAAAGCACACCGTCTGCGGCTGGAAAGGTACGGCCAGCTATTACGACGTCGTCGTTAATGGCGAAACGAATGGTGATGCAGCTTGGTATTACCCGGACACAAAACCCGATGCCAAAAATATCGAGGGCTACGTCGCTTTCTGGAAAGGCGTCACTGTCGGATAAGAAAATTCGTCAACGATAAACACAGATCGACACGGACATTATTAACTTTAATCTGTGTCCATCCGCGTTCATCTGTGGCTAAATTCTTATGAGCTTCTCACTCGAAACATTAGAATACGAAAAGCTGCTCGAACTTGTCAGCCGCCACGCGCAAACCCCGATGGGCGAAGTTCGTTTTGCCGATCTGCGTCCGAAGACAAGCAAACATGAGCTAGAAAGCGACCTCGCAGCAATCTCGGAAACCGTCGTTTTGAACGAAGAGAAGCAGGTTAACTGGTCGTTTAGCGGACTTGAAGATCCAACTGATGCAGTCGCGATTCTAAAAATAAAAAACGCGACGCTCGAACCGCAGATTTTGCTCGAGCTGTCGCGCGTCTGTAATCAGGCTATATTCGCCCGTTCGTCCATCCAGGCCGAAAAAGAATCCGCTCCGACGCTTTGGCAAATTGTCGAAAGCATTCCGCCGACGCTGCTTGCAGCCATCGACCGCATCAACAAAAAGCTTCTACCGAGCGGCGAGATCGACGACTCGGCATCGCCAGAGCTTGCGAAGCTCCGCCGCGAGATAACAAATCAGCGTGCGAGGCTGACAAAATCTCTCGAATCCGTGATGCGAAACTCCGGCGATGCGATCCAGGACGATATCGTCACCGTCCGCAACGACCGTTTCGTAATTCCCGTAAAGGCCGATTTTCGTGGCAAGGTCGGCGGCGTGGCACACGGCTTTTCGTCGAGCGGTGCAACAGTTTTTGTCGAGCCGCTCGAAGCGATCGAAGCCAACAACGAACTTCAGAATCTAAAAGGCAAAGAAGAACGCGAGGTCGCTCGAATCCTGTTTGAGTTAACCGATCAGCTTCGCGAGCAGCTTCCGGCCATCGAAACCGCGGTCGAAGCCGTCGCCGAACTCGATTTCATTAAGGCCAAGGTCGAATTTGCACGTAAATTCAAAGCGATCGTGCCGCAGATATCCGAAAACGAAACGCTCGAACTGATCGACGCCCGGCATCCGCTTCTGGAAGAGAACTTGCGATTGACGGCGAAAAAGGTAGAAACACGACCGGCAGGGAGTGTGTCTACTTCGAACGGAATAGTTCCCAGCTCATTTACGCTGACGAGAGATAAATCCGTCGTGATCATCTCCGGTGCCAACGCTGGTGGTAAAACTGTAGTGCTAAAAACGGCGGGTTTGCTCAGCCTGATGGCGATCTCCGGCCTGCCCGTTCCGGCAAAAGAGGCCCGAATTCCCTTTTACCGCTCGGTTCTCGCGGACATTGGCGATCACCAATCACTCTCGGCAAATCTCTCGACTTTCTCATCGCATATGTCGAATATCGCCGGGATGATGCGAGAATGCGTGCCGCCATCGCTTGTGCTGCTTGACGAGGCAGGCACCGGCACCGACCCCGAAGAGGGCTCTGCGCTTGGCGTCGCTATTGTCGATCATTTTCGTCAAAGAGGTGCTCAGGTCATTGCCTCGACGCACTATCGCGGGCTGAAGATCTACGCCGCCAACGACGAAAAAGTGATAAACGCCTCGGTCGAATTCGACGAGAAAACGCTGCAGCCGACTTACAAATTATTGATTGGCCTCGCCGGTGCGTCGTCCGGCATCCAGATCGCGAGCCGCTTCGGTATTTTGACAGAAGTGATCGAAAATGCCCGGGACAATCTCGACATTTCCGCCCAGGACGCAGAGGCCTATCTGCTAAAACTGCAAACCGAAACCAAGCTAGCAGAAGACCTCAGAATAGCTCTCGAAGATGAACGCGAAGTCGTCGCGATGAAATACGCCGGGCTTGAGATCGTGGCTGGCAAAAAGGAAAAGGCCCGCCAAAAGCAGTTCGAAAACGAACTTGCCCAGACCATTGACGATTTCGAACGCCAGTCAAAAGCGTTTATGCAAACGCTTGAAGACAAAGCGTTAAAGAACAAGCTCGATAAGGAACGCTCCGCCCGAAAAGCCGAATTTAACAGGGCTGTTTTGTCGAAAGTCGGTAAATCCAAGTCAGAACCGGGAGCGGTAGCTACCGGCCTCCAAGGCTCCTCTCCTTTCAAAGGAGGGGTGGCAGCCGCTTCGGCTGACGGGATGGTTTTCTCGGTCGGTTCCCGAGTCCTAACTAGCTTTGGCAACATCGGTACAATCGAAAAGCTGGACAAAGAAGTCGCCGAAGTCCTAGTCGGCGGCATGCGCCTCCGAGAAAAGATCGAGAATCTTCAGATCGTCACCGACGAACCAAAGGCGGAAACACGACCGGTAGGGAGTGTGTCTTCACGGAACATTAACATCGACGGCTGCGACGCCGACGCCGAGCTAAACCTGATCGGCAAAACCACCGCCGAAGCCGAATACGAACTCGACCGCTTCATCGACGAAGCCTATCTCGCATCGCTCACTCGCGTCCGCATCATCCACGGGTTCGGCACCGGTGCGCTAAAAAACTACGTCCACCATTTCCTAAAAAACCACGACCTGGTCGAACGCTTCGCCTTCGCCCCTCAAGACCAGGGCGGAAATGGTGCTACAATTGCGGAAATGAAAATTTAGAACTGACTGTTTGTCGGTGATATGACAGAAATGGCGCTATGATAGGATAACGCTAAATAGGGTGGAACCGATTATGCAAACGGACATTGTAAAAGAAATTATTCATCTTCCTATATCTGATCGAATGGAAATTATTGAACAACTATCGCGTAGCGTACGACGCGATTTACTGGATAACGAGCCCCAAGAGATTTCAAAGGAAGCTCAAATTGAAAAACGAAGGCAGGCTATCCAGAGACTCCGTGGAATCGCAAAAATCGAGGGAGAACCAGCACCGACAAAGGAAGAATGGCGCGAGGAAAGAACCGACTATTTGATGGAGAAATACAAATAGTGCGAATCTTACTGGACACTGATGTTGTTCTCGATTACATACTCGAAAACGAAGGCCATTTTGATAATTCAGAGCAAATATTCACCTATCTGAATACAAACGTCATAGAGGTTTTCGTAGGATCGATAACCCCAATCAATGTCTTTTATATAATCCGAAAACGAAAAGGCAAGGAAATTGCTTTTCAGGCTGTCCGATTCCTCCTAGACTCAGTCCAGTTTTGCGTTGCCGACCAAAAAATCATGGAGAATGCTTTTTCTCTGGGTTTCTCCGACTATGAAGACGCTGTACAATGCGCGTCCGCCATTGGTGAAGGTCTGGACGCTATTGTTACCCGGAACACGAAGGATTATCTAAAATCGCCGATCCAAGTTTACTCGCCTGCCGAGTTTCTTGAAGTTTTGAATCAGTAGAATAAGAATAGCGAAAAAGGCTAATACTACGATTTACCCTGCCGTTTTAAGAAAAATCACGACCACTCGTCGAACACTTCGCCTTCCCCCTCAAGACTAGGGCGGCACGGTGCTACAATAGCTGAAATGAAAACGTTGAACGGACTGCCAAGTCTGTTCACCAGCTTTGAATTGTGTGAACTCATCGTTGATCGACAGGCCAAACGCCCTGTCGTACGTGCGAAACCAAAGAAATGAATCTGCCCAGAATTTATTTGATCGCGATACTGCTTCCGGCATTCGGCGTCGGTACGAAAGGCCAGGAACCGTCGAAAGCGGTTTTGGTTGATGAGTTCAAGACTCTAACATGTGAGGATCTTCTCAGCAGGTTAGATATGCTTGCGTTCGAAGCTACAAAGAATCCCAATTCGATAGCCTTCGTCGTTATTTTTCCCGGCAAGAATGTCTTTCAGACTGTTGCGTACGAAAGGGCGGTTAGAAACAATTCAGTGTTCCGTCGCATTCCGGAAACTTTGATCCGCGTTATCAAGTCAACGGGTAGAGACGAACTAGCTTTTGAGTTGTGGAGAAGTCCTGCTGACAAAGTATTTCCGATTCGCGATTTTCGCTTCGACTATCGGCTTTCAAATATTTCCGGTCGAACGCGATTTGTGGATGATTCGGTTGAAGTTTTCAGATTGGAGGGAAAACTCGAGTACGGCACAGGAGGCTGCATAAGCCAATTCAACCTCGACGTCCTTTCAAAAATCCTATCAGCCAACCCGATATTGACGGCTGAAATTATCATATTCAACAGAAGTTTGCGAGAAGGTCGAAAGCTGTCCCGACTTATCCTTCATGACGCAATTTCAGAAAGCAGGATCTCAAAAAAGAGACTTAGAATTAACTACGGTGGAAGCGGTAAAGCTAAAGACTGGAGTTCCAAAGTATCTTCAATTGAGATTTGGCTACAACCGACTAAGATCAGGTAACTTGCTTTACGACCAATACTTTATCGATGACCTCAAAGACCGTGCCGATCTGGTGCGGATAATTGAGCCGTATGCGCCGCTAAAGAAGAAGGGGTCGAACTGGATGGGGTGTTGCCCGTTTCATCAGGAGAAGACGCCTTCGTTTTCGGTTTCGCCGACGAAGGGTTTCTACAAATGCTTCGGCTGCGGCAAGGGCGGGAATGCCTATACGTTTTTGATGGAAATGGAGGGGCTGAATTTTCCGGAGGCGATCCAACGAGTTGCCGAAATGAGCGGCGTGCCGCTGCCGGAACCGATCGACGACCGGCAGTACGAGAAGAACAAAAAGCGAAAAGAGGAAAAGAAACAGCTTTCGGACCAGGTGATCGAGCTGAACAAGCTCGCTCTCGATTTATGGGAAGCCGAGCTGCAAGCCAAAAATCCGAAAGCAAAAGCTGCCCGCGAATATCTCGAGGCCCGAGGTATCTCCGAAGAGATACAAAAGCAATTCCACGTCGGATTTTCGCCGGATAGCTGGGATTCGCTTCTAAATTACCTGAAAGAAAAAGGCGCGGATGAAAAGCTGATCGAAGCGAGCGGCCTTGTCACGGTAAACGAAGAAAAAGACCGTGTTTTTGACCGTTTTCGAGGGCGGATAATGTTCCCGGTGCTGGACGTAAACGGCAACGCGATCGCATTCGGCGCTCGTGCGATGGGCGACGATCAGCCTAAATATCTCAATTCGCCGGAAACTCCCGCATATGTCAAGGGCCAGCATCTATATGGCCTGTTCCAAAGCCGCGAAGAGATCCGCCGCAAAAAGTTCGTCATTTTGGTCGAAGGATATCTTGACCTGATCGCGCTCTATCAATTCGGAATCACAAACGTCACAGCGAGCCTAGGCACCGCTTTCACACCCGAGCAATCTAAACTTCTCAGCCGCTTTTCGAAAAAGGTGGTCATCAATTACGACGGCGACGACGCCGGCATTAAAGCGGCGAGAAAGGCTGTCGATTCGCTGCTTGCCGACGATTTCGACATCAAGGTACTAGTGCTACCAAACGGTCAGGACCCTGACGAATTTCTGCGGCAAAATGGGACGGAAGCTTACAGCGATCTGCGCGGCAAGGCCCAGACATTTCTCGATTTTGTACTCGATTCGGCGATCAAAGGGCGCCGGCTTAACATCGCAAAGCAAAAGGCCGACGCTATCGAAGACGTTCTGCCCGTCTTTTCGATTTTGCGAAACCCAATCCAAAAACGCGAGAGTTTCGATCAAGCGATGGATTTCTTTCGCGTCGAAAATGCGGCTCTACGCCGTGATCTGTGGAAAACGGTGAAACAATCCGGCCACGCTGCGACGGACTCGATAAAACAGCAAATAAAACGTGCAACGCAGATCAAACTGACTGTCGCCGAACAGCAGTTGTTGGAACTTTTGATAAACGACAGCGAACTTCGCGAACGAATTCTGCCGCAGCTTGAAGAAACTGATTACGAAGGACTGGCAACTGCGGAAGTCTTCCGCGCACTTTTCGAACTGGATAAGGAGAAAGTGCCTGTAACCCTCGAAAACATATTCCCTTTCGTCGCCGAAGACGAAAACGCCGCCGATTTTGTCCCGCTGCTGATGATGACCGAGCCAAAACGCGAGCCCGGCGAAGTCATCGATACCGTCCTGCACAACGCCGAAGAACGGGTCGTTGCCCTACGGTTAATGGCGATCAACACCCGAATTGCCGGAATTTCACAGGACGCACTCGCCGCCGAACAATCCGGCCAACTGGAACTTCACAGCCGCCTTACATTCGAACAGCTCGAACTTGAAAAAATAAAGCGTTCGCTGCTTAATCAAATTCGCGAAAGCTGATATAATGACCTTTTTAAACGGTTGAGCCGGAAGCGAAAGATTTTACTTACCCAAACCGTTATTAAGTATTTTTTGTTGACAACGATTTATAGCGCGTTTTAATCAAACCCCTTTTTTATGGCTGACTACGACGAAAAAGAAGACCTAATGGACCGGCTGGTCGCATTGGGAAAACGAAAGAAATTTATTAGCCTCGATGAGCTTCATCGGGAGATACCGGAGAACATGATGTCGCCGGACGATATCGAAGATGTGCTCGACCGTCTCGAAGGCGCAAATATCTCCGTCGCCGAAACCGACGCACAGCTTCTCGAAAAAGCTTCGCAGCTTGCTCTTGACGAAGATCCGGCTGCCGAAGATGACGAAGAAGACGACATCGATCTCGATCTGTCAGCAGGTGCCTTGGATAAATCGAACGATCCCGTCCGACTCTATCTTCGCGAGATGGGCATCGTGCCGCTGCTGACACGCGAAGGCGAAGTAACGATTGCAAAACGCATCGAGCGCGGCCAGATCAAGACCCGCAAGTCGATCTCGCGTTCGCCGATCTCCGTAGAACGCCTTATCAAAATCGGCGACGACCTTGCGAAAGGCAAAGCGAGCATTCGCGAAACCGTCGCGTTTTCGGAACAAGCCGAGATCTCGCTTGAAGAAGACAAGGCTGAAGAATACCTTCGCTGGACGCTTGAAGGCATCGGCAACATCAAGCAGAACTACGAAGGTGCTCTAAAGGTCTGGATCGCACTGCGAAACGAGCAGAAGGCCCAGATCAAAGCCGGGAAGACTAAAAAGTCCAAAAAACTTCTGCGATTGACGCGGCAGACGGCTCGTATGCGGCTGGAGATCGCGCAGGAGATCAAGAATCTCAACCTGACGGAACATTCGATGCAGGTGATGATCGCGTCGATACGCAAGGTTGTGGTCGAAGATATACAGAAAGCCGACCGTGCAATCAAAAAGGCCGAAGAACGCCTTTCAAAAAAGCCCGGAGCACCTGAGAAAAGAGAGCTGAATGCGAAGATCGCCGAGGCGAAGCAATCGCTGGTCGAGATTGAAGAAAAGTTTCACCTTCCGCCGGTCGAGATAAAGCGTTCGTACCAAACGATCAGTGTCGGCGAATACGAAACTAACAAAGCCAAGCGTGAGCTGGTCGAGGCCAATCTCCGTCTCGTCGTTTCGATTGCAAAGAAATACACGAACCGCGGCCTGCAATTCCTCGATCTGATCCAGGAAGGCAACATCGGTTTGATGAAGGCGGTCGACAAGTTCGAATGGCGGCGCGGATATAAATTCTCTACCTACGCGACATGGTGGATCCGTCAGGCCATCACTCGTGCTATCGCCGATCAGGCCCGCACCATCCGCATTCCGGTGCACATGATCGAAACTATCAACAAGCTGATCCGCACCTCGCGCCTGCTTGTCCAGGAACTCGGCCGCGAACCGACCAGCGAAGAGATCGCAAAGCGGATGGACATCCCGGTCTCGAAGGTGCGAAAAGTCTTAAAGATCGCTCAGGAACCAATCTCATTGGAGACGCCGATCGGTGAAGAGGAAGATTCGCACCTCGGCGATTTCATCGAAGACAAATCGATCCTCAACCCTGCGGAATCGGTCACGTTCTCGAATCTTCGTGAGATCACCGACGAGGTGTTGGCAACGCTGACGCCGCGTGAGGAAAAGGTGATCAAGATGCGTTTTGGCCTCGGTAACACCGGCAGCGAGCACACGCTCGAAGAGGTCGGCCAGCACTTCGCCGTCACCCGCGAACGCATTCGACAGATCGAAGCGAAGGCCCTGAGAAAGCTGCGTCATCCGTCGCGTTCGCGTCGATTGAAGGCGTTTTTAGAGGGCAAACAGTAGTTCGCAAATTTCGCTGTCAGGAAGCCGGCGGCAGCGTCGGCTTCGCATTTCTTCCCTTGTTACATCCATAGTAGGATACGTCATCATATTATGCCGCTCGCTTATTTCCACGGTGAAGGGATGCTATTCAGCTTCTTAATCCACAGCTTCTTCGTGCTGATTGGCGGGGCTGTCTTGCTTCACGGGCTGAAGAAGTACAAGTCAAGGCCGGGCGTGGTGGTAGCGGCCGGGTATGTCGCTATCACCTTAGTCATTACTCTTCTTTCTGAGCGATTCAATGGCTTATTTGAGATTGTCGCTTTGGGATTGACGGTCCCTTGGAGAATGGTCGTGCCCTGCGACAACTTGGACAGCTCATGCTCCTTGTCGCTTGGCGTATCGTTTGTTTGTGCTTTACTGAACGCGGCAATCTTATACTTCTTGGTCGTGTGGCTGACTCGGGTTAAATGAACGCCCTGCCGAAATCTAACAACGGACGCACTCTTTAGCTTGTATATCGTGTCGCTTCCGATATTGCTTCTTCCAGATCACTAACTTTCCCGTCCAACTGCATTTCGTAAACGGCGTCAAGGATCTTCTTGAACTTCGGCGACGGCCTCAAGCCAAGTTCAATTAAATGCCGGCCCATCAATATAGGTCCCGGAGCCTTTCGCTCTATATGCAGTTCGCGCACCTTTTCGATAAACCATTCCTGAGCCTCCGATCCGAACCACTTCTCTTTTGGCAGCCAATCCGGATTGCGGCCGAGCGAATCGGCCTTCGCGACTCGATAAAGCAAATCGGGCTCGACCTTTCGGGCCAAGCGTCGAAACGCACCATCACCGACGGGCGATTTTGCTTTGTAATATTCGCCCGGTTTTAAATGATAACGGACAAGCTGAACGATTTGGTTCCGAACGTCAAAACCATTCAGCGTGTAGATCCCAAGCGTGTCGAGAAACGTAAGCGTCGGTTCGACACCTGCCTCGTCATGCGAATGCGAACGCCAGCGGCCGTCCATAAAAACAGTTGTCGGCGGCTTTCCAAAATCGTGAGCAAGAGCACCAAGCATTACCGCAACCTGACGTTCATAAGGCAGATCGTCGATCAACTTGCGTGCCTCGTCAACGACCATCAGCGTGTGAACATCGACATTACCTTCGGGATGCCATTCCGGCTCCTGCGGCACACCGACAAACGCTTTCATCTCGGGAAAAAGCTGATCGACAACACCGAGATCGTAAAGCCATTTCAAACCGATCGACGGCCGTTGTGGCTTCAACAGCAGCTTTTCAAGCTCGCCCCAGATACGTTCCTTCGGCAGATCAGTAACCTCTATCTGCTTTACATAACTCGACCGTTTCGGCGTCGATATCGAATTCAAACCTCGCCGCAAACTGAGCGGCACGCAGAACCCGAAGCGAGTCCTCGGCAAAGGTCTCGCTCGAAACATGACGAAGCAATTTCTTCTCGATGTCTTCTATACCATTAAACGGATCGACGATCTCACCGGTCAGCGGGTCCCTGAGAATTGCATTAACGGTAAAATCCCGCCGCGAACACGCATCTTCGAACGACATGGTCGGGTCGCCCTCGACAACGAATCCGCGATGGCCTTTACCCGTCTTCCGTTCCCGCCGCGGCAGTGAAACATCCAAATCGCTGCCGATTTTATATACCGCAAACGACTCGCCGACGACATTCACCTCTGGAACGCGGACACTCTTGTCCGCAGATATCGTCTCGGCGAAAGATTCGAGAAGCTCTTTGAGCTTTTCGGGTTGGATGCCGTAAACCTCAACATCCCAATCCTTAGGCACGACACCCATCAGCTCATCGCGCACGCATCCGCCGACGAGCATCGCCCGCCCGCCCGAAGCTTCCGCCGCATTGGCAAGATCAATGATCGATTTTGGCATCATGGTTATCGCACTCGAAAATCATTGTGCATTACATCGAATCTGTGAATCAAAGCAGCGTTATTGGTTCAGCTGATAAGGTGAGTTCCTACCGATAGCGCTTTCTTGAATAAGAAAGAGCCTTTCACATGCTATGAGCTTTAATTGCGAAGCAAACCCAGTCCTTGGTTTTGGCAGGCGAGTTAGGCTCCGGCATCGTCAATCGGAATAACGTGAACCGCAGCATCCTTTACTTCGCGGAGAAAGCGATTAATAACTGAACCTTTCCAAAAGATATCCCAGCGTGTGCGGGCAGATTGCCCAAAGATTACGTGGGTAATGCCGTTTTGGCGGGCGTAATCAAGAAGTTCGTCGGCGACATTTCTGCCTTTTAGCTTCACGACTTTTGCTCCGAGCGTTTCGGCAAACCTGATATTTTCCTGCAAAGCGGCGTAGGCTTCCGGCGTGATCCGGCCGGGTTCTTCGTCCGGTGTTTCGACATAAACGGCAGCCCAGTCTTCGGTGGCAAAGCGGCCAGCGATTCGTGCACCAGCTCGCAGGATCTTTTTTGCACTTCCTCGCGAAGCCATGCACACCATGATCTTTTCAGGTATTACCGCATGTTCCAAACCTTCGCGTTCGCGGTATTCGTGGTCCCTGTTCGCTTGCTGCTGGGCGACGTGTCGCAAGGCGAGTTCCCGTAACGTGGCAAGATTTCCCTTTCGAAAGAAATTATTGAGAGCCTGTTCGATCTTCTCGATCGAATAGATCTTTCCCTGTCGGAGCCGTGTCCGAAGCGTGTCGATCGAAACATCGACATCGATGACCTCATCGGCACGATTGAAAAAACAATCCGGCACCGTTTCGCGAACATTAACGCCGGTCGTCGGGTAACAATGTCATTCAGCGATTCGATATGCTGAATATTTACGGCAGTAATGACCGAAATGCCATTTTCCAGCAGTTCCAAAACATCTTGATAACGTTTTTCGTTCTTGGCACCCTCGATATTTGTGTGTGCAAGCTCATCAACGATCGCGACTGCCGGCTGGCGATCGATGACGGCCTGTAAGGTCCATTTCCTCAAAAGTGTTTCCGCGATATTCGATCTTTTGCGGCCGGAATGATCTCGAGATCTTTTATCTGTTCCTCTGTCTCGGCCCGGCCATGAGTCTCGACGACAGCGATGACGACGTCAATTCCCTGCTCCTTTCAACTGATGGGCGTCTTCGAGCATCTGATACGTCTTGCCAACACCGGCCGCCGCTCCGACATAAACGCGGAGCTTCGCCCGTTCGTTCTCCTGCACCATTTCGAGCAGCGATTCAGGAGACGGGCGGATCGTCTTTTCGATTTCGGCGTTTCGATTTACCACGGTGTCAACAAACATAACTTACTTATTCTCGTATTTGCGTTAATTGGTTCTTTGCTTATCAAGTTCGAGATTCAACAGCAGCACATTGACACGTGGTTCGCCAAGAAAGCCGAACTGACGTTCCTCGTGAATTTCTTGAACAAGCTTACTGAGCGTCGTCCTCGGTCATTTTTCGTTCCTTTGCGACCCGCGGGATCTGAAACTCTGCTGCGGCCGGCGAAATATGCGGATCGAGACCCGAAGCCGCTGGTCGTGACAAGATCGGCAGGAACTTTCGCGTTCGGATTTTCTACTTGCAGAGTCTCTGAGTCGGCCTTTATCCGGTCAATCAATTTCTGACTCGTCGGCCCTAGGTTCGAGCCGCTCGAAGCTCCCGCATCGTATCCATTTCCGGCGGCCGACGGCCGAGAATGAAAATACCCGGCGACGTAAATGTCTGTCCGATCAATTCGGAGCCGACGACTTTCACCGTCCTTTCACGATCAGCGAACCGTTCGCCTGATGCGGAAACAGCGACCTGGCCGACACCCCAAACCGCAAGCGGATAGAGAATGCCAAGCGAAACGGTTAAAACCAGGATCATTAATACGGATGTAATTAGATCTTTCATATATTTATTAAGCCAAATCCTAACGCCAGTTAACTAATCAACGTCAGATCGATCATTTGATACCAACGAACGGAGCAATAATGCCGCCGAAGCCGTAGATCAGCAGATTTCGCTGGAGCAGTTTCGAGCCGACATCGGGCGATATTTCACGCCTGCGAAGAGCGAGCGGAATCAAAGCGATGATGACAGGGCGTTAAATATAACGGCCGAAAGAATCGCCGATTGCGGCGTTCGAAGGCCCATGATATTCAGAGCGTCAAGGACCGGAAACGTCGCCGCGAACATCGCCGGGATGATCGCAAAGTATTTTGCGACATCGTTCGCGATCGAAAAAGTCGTCAAAGCCCCGCGCGTCATCAGAAGTTGCTTGCCGATCTCGACGACCTCGATCAACTTGGTCGGATCGCTGTCGAGATCGACCATATTTCCGGCTTCTTTCGCCGCCTGCGTTCCGGTGTTCATCGCGACGCCGACATCGGCCTGTGCGAGGGCCGGAGCATCATTCGTTCCGTCGCCGGTCATCGCGACAAGCTTTCCTTCGGCCTGCTCGCGTTTGATGAGAGCCATTTTGTCTTCGGGCGTTGCTTCCGCGAGAAAATCGTCAACACCGGCTTCCTTCGCGATCGAAGCAGCTGTCAGCGGATTATCGCCCGTGATCATCACGGTCTTGATGCCCATCTGCCGAAGCTGATTGAACCGCTCGCGCATCCCGCCTTTGACGATATCTTTGAGATAGATCACGCCGAGCGGCTTATGATTGTCGGCAACGACGAGCGGCGTTCCGCCCGCCTTGGCGATCCTTTCGACGACCTCGCGCAGTTCGGCGGACGATTGCTGTCCGCCGCTGATAACATATTTCTCGATCGCATCGACCGCGCCTTTGCGGATCTCGCGCCCGTCGAGATTCATGCCCGACATTCGGGTTTGTGCGGTAAAGCGGATAAATTCGGCCTTACCGGTCGCAAGTTCGCTGATCTCACGTCCACGCAGGCCGTACTTCTCTTTTGCAAAGACAACGATCGAGCGGCCCTCAGGCGTTTCGTCCGCCAGCGACGAGAGTTGGGCCGCGTCGGCAAATTCTTCATCCGACACGCCGTTCAGCGGAATAAATTCACTCGCCTGGCGATTGCCCAGCGTGATCGTGCCGGTTTTATCAAGAAGCAGGGTATTTACATCGCCGGCCGCCTCGACCGCCCGGCCTGACATCGCGAGAACGTTGTGCTGTATCAGTCGGTCCATTCCGGCGATGCCGATAGCCGACAGCAGTCCGCCGATCGTCGTCGGAATCAGACAAACCAGAAGGGAGATCAACACGAAGATCGTCTGCGGCGCGTTCGAATAGATCGCAAATGGCTGCAGATGTAACGACGGCAAGCAAAAAGATGATCGTTAGTCCCGCAAGCAGAATATTGAGAGCGATCTCGTTCGGCGTTTTCTGCCGTGACGCACCTTCGACCAGGGCGATCATCCGGTCGATAAAAGTTTCGCCCGGATTCGAGGTGATCTTTACCTTTATCCAATCCGAAAACACACGAGTTCCGCCAGTTACTGCTGAACGGTCGCCGCCTGATTCGCGGATAACAGGAGCAGATTCGCCCGTGATCGCCGATTCATCAACCGACGCAACGCCCTCGATGACCTCGCCGTCGCCGGGGATAAATTCGCCCGCCGCGACATAAACGACGTCGCCTATCCGAAGCTTTGGTGCCGCCACGGCCTCCGTCGATGCCGTCCTTTCTTAATCAAGTTTGCATCGGTTTCGGTTCTCGATTTGCGAAGCGTGTCAGCCTGAGCTTTTCCACGCCCTTCGGCCATTGCCTCGGCAAAGTTCGCGAAAAGAACCGTGAACCAGAGCCACAGCGTGATCTGCAGTTCAAATCCGGTTACGGTCGACGGCGTAAAAATATTGGCCATCATCCGGAGTGTCAAAAATGCGGCACCGACCTCGACCACGAACATAACCGGATTTTTTAGCATTTTCCGGGGGCTGAGTTTTCTAATCGCATCGATCAGCGCCTGAGTAATGATGTTTTTGTCCCAAATTGAAATTGCTTTTTTCATTTTCTTTATTTGGAGAGCGAACTGCTCGTCCAGTCCCCATTTTTAAAATGTTTGTCCCGCATACATCTGGAAATGCTCCAGGATCGGCGAAAGGCTCAGCACCGGGAAGAATGTCAAAGCTCCGACGATTAAGATCACGCTGACAAGCAAAACGCTGAAGAGCGCCGTGTTAACCGGAAATGTACCGAGGCTTGCTGGCACTGTCTTTTTTCTGGCCAGATTTCCCGCAATCGCGAGCATCGGTACTGATCATCATGAATCTTCCGACCAGCATTGCGACGCCTAGCGTCGTGTTATACCAAAGCGTATTCGCGTTTATGCCCGGCAAATGCCGAACCGTTATTGCCTGTCGCCGAAGTAAATGCATAAAAGATCTCCGAAAGCCCATGTGCTCCCTGGTTATTAAGAGATGTAAGTCCGAAATCTGGCGAGATTGCCGAGATCGCGGTGAAACCAGAATGATCAGCGGAAATATCAACACGTAAAGCATAGCCATCTGAATGTCGTAGGCCTCGATCTTTTTGCCAAGATATTCCGGCGTTCGTCCGACCATCAGACCCGCAATAAATACGGTCAGGATGATCATCACCAGGATTCCATACATTCCCGCTCCGACACCGCCGAAAATAACCTCGCCAAGCATGAATATTGACCAGCGGAACAAGCCCGCCGATCGGCGTAAAACTGTCGTGCATCGAATTGACCGCCCCGCACGATGCGTCGGTTGTGACCGTTGCAAACAAAGCTGAATTCGCCACGCCAAATCGTGTTTCCTTGCCTTCAAAATTGCCGCCGACAACCGTTTGGTCAACATTTGCCGGATACAGCGGATTGCCGCTCGATTCGGCACAGTAGAGAGTGAAACACTCCGGCAATCAAAAGTATCATCATTGCCGAATACACGGCCCAACCATGCCCTTGCGATTTGACCATCCGTCCAAGCGTGTAGGTAAAACCGGCCGGGATCAGCAAGATCAAAAGCATCTGCATAAAATTGGAAAACGGAGTCGGATTTTCAAACGGATGTGCGGAGTTTGCGTTAAAGAACCCGCCACCATTGGTACCGAGCATTTTGATTGCAAGCTGCGAGGCGACCGGTCCCTGAGCGATCGTCTGGGTATCAACGATCTGATCTTCCTTTACGTTTTCGCCTTTTTCGTCTTTGACGACGTTGCCGTCCGTGTCCTTTTTATCGACCTGGACCGTCTGAACATCCGTTAATTGCGCTGTATCATAGGCCTTGAAGTTCTGCACAACGCCTTGCGAAACAAAGAAAATCGCCGCAAGGAACGAAAGCGGCAGCAGAATATACAAGGTTCCGCGAACCAGATCGACCCAGAAGTTGCCGAGCTTGTCGGTTTCAAAACGAGCGATGCCGCGAATAAACACTATCGCCAGAGCCATTCCGACGGCCGCCGACATAAAATTCTGCACCGCAAGGCCCGCCATCTGCGTAAGATAGCTCATCGTCGTTTCACCGACATAGCCCTGCCAATTGGTATTTGTTACAAACGAAACCGCAGTGTTGAACGACGAATCTGCCGAAGGCCCGGCAAAGCCCTGCGGGTTCAAACGGCAAGATAGAATTGAAAACGCTGCATCGCGTAAAGCGCAAGCGACGAAACGAGACTGAAAACAAGCATCGCGATGCCGTATTGTTTCCAGTTCATCTCGTGCGAAGGATCGACCCGCGTGATCTTGTATATCAATCGCTCAAAGGGCTTAAAGACAAAATCGAGGAACGTCTTCTCGCCGTTGTACACCCGCAGCATAAACACGCCCATCGGCTTTGCCAACAGCGTAAGCACGATGAGAAACACAAAAATTTGTAACAATCCGTTAGATGTCATGGCCGTTAGAATTTCTCAGGGCGCAAAAACGCATAAACCAAATAGATCAACAATAAAACCGAACAAATAGCCGCCAAAATAGTTTCCCAGTTCATTCGCTTTTCCCTCCTTTCCGCAGTCCATCACAGCCCGCTATATAAATCAGGGCCAATAAAAAGAATCCGATAATTACGGCGATAAAAATTAAATCAAGCATCTCTCAAACCTCTCAATTAAAGTTGTAGCCAGCTCGAAAAGGAAAAAATGATTTCCCTGTCTTGCCTGGCTGTTACCGATCGAATAAGAAAAATAGGTTGTCACCTTCGGATGTCGGTTTATAGATAAATCCCGGCGTAAAATACCCGCTCGCGTGACGGCCCGTTATCCAATCGGCGGCGACGGTAAATTTGCTGTTGATCGTTTGCTCGATGCCAAACTGACCACCACTGCGAAGCGCCTTCGCTGCAAATACATTCTTGCTGGCGACATATCCGCCGGCCGTTAGCCGCGTTTTATTGATCGTTTTACTCACCGCGAGATATGAATAAGTTCCGGCGTGGTAGCCGCGATTTCTGACTGGAATATAGAAATTGGTTCCGGCGATCAATGCAGTGTCTTTTTTCTCATTCTCATAAAACTTCCACTTTACGGTCGGCACGAGCGTCGTCGAATCTGCACCAGGCTGTATGTTTCCCGTCACGTTGAGCCCAACCTCGACATTGCCGCCAACACCGACGACGAATCTCGGCACAAAACTCGAAAACCGACGAAGTGCCGATTGATTGTTCGTTTTGAACGATGCGTCTAATTCGACATAGACCTTACCCTGGCCGAGGACATCGGTCGTCGGCACATTAAAAATTGTCTGCTGTGCGCTGACAAAAACAGACGACCCGAACAGGATCGCCACGAAAAATAATTGCTTAATCATTTCTTTTCTTCGATCTCATCTAAAAAGATCGAGCCTACTAATATCATCGGTATCGCAACGATCAAAAGAAATGTTCCGATCTGGTCGAACATTCTGTCACCCACGACGACGCTGTGAATAATTACAAAAACGATCCCGACAAAGAGCGACGAAATACCGCCGAAAATGCCGAACGCTGCGAGTACCGAACACACCAATGGTGTAAGCAACGTCTTTCGCAAGGATTTTTGTGTCGTTAATTTGCCCCTTTTTAATTCGACCTCTCTCATCATAGCTGCCCTCCAGTAAACCGCTTTCGGCTCCTGACAATTAGAGATTAGCGAGGTTTGAGTAAGGGTTGAGTAAGGGTTTTATAAAAAGTTCGTAAAGATTTTCAAGACTCGGGTTGGGTGATAAATCGATAGCCAATCCACGGTTCGGTGCGGATGTATCGCGGTTGCGAAGGATCTTTTTCGATTTTTTTGCGGAGTTGGCCGACAAAGACGCGGAGGTATTCTGTCTGCTCGGTAAAGTTGCCACCCCAGATCGCGGTGAGAATTGCCCGGTGAGTAATTACCTTGCCGTGATTGCGAAATAGAACGACGAGCAGGTCGAATTCTTTTGGTGTGAGATGAATAGATTCATCGTTGACGCGAACTTCACGAGTAGCGATGTCAATGTGAAAGTCCCCATCCGACAAATTGGTCTCGGTTTCGTCGTGCGATTCCGGCGAGCGGCGGAGGGCTGCACGAACACGAGCCAGGAGTTCGTCGATGCCAAACGGCTTTGTGACATAATCATCGGCCCCCGCGTCGAGAGCCTGAACTTTCGTTTTTTCTTCACCGCGAACCGATAGCACTATGATCGGCAACTTCGAAACCTTTCTAACCTCGCGGCAAAATTCTATGCCGTCCATTTCGGGCATTTGCAGGTCGGTGATTATCAGGTCTGGGTGCCAGTCGCGAAAGGTGTCGAGCGCCGACAGGCCGTCGGCCGCCGTGCGAACGTCGTACCGATGCGCGGACAGGCTGTGCCGCAGGACACGCGTGATTTGAGGTTCATCATCGACGACCAAAACTTTTTGCGGCTCGCTCATTCTTCTCCAATCGGCAGCGTCAAGATTATCTTTGTTCCGACGTCATTCGTACCCGATCTAATTTCGATCTTACCATTCTGTGCCGCGACGATGCCGCGCGCAATGGCTAATCCAAGGCCAAGGCCGTCAGAATGCTCGCCGTCGAGCCTCACAAATTTTTCGAATACCTTTTCTCTCATATTCGCGGGAATTCCCTTGCCTTCGTCCATGACCGAGATCAGAACGGCGTTGCCGTGCGATGCGGCAGTGATCGTGATCGTCGTTTGCGGCGGTGAATATTTCGCGGCGTTCTCGACGAGAATATAAAGCACCTCGGCGAGGGCACGCGCATCAACGCGGATAAGCGGAAGTTCTTTTTGGAGATTAAAGGTCAGGTGATGGTTGGCGACGATCCTTTCGGCTCGTTCAAGCGCGATGGTGATGATTTCTTCGACGTTCGAGAGCGTGCCTGTCGCATTTACCGAACCTGCTTCGATCCGCGCGAGCCGGACCATGCCCTCGATAAAGCCGTTGAGGCGGTCGGTCTCTTCGTTGATTATGTCGAGAAACTCGGCCCTGCCTTCGCTGTCAAGTTCAATTGTACGGTGGCCACCCTCGCTGTCGAGCAGCGTCGTAACCGAAGCCTTTATCGACGTCAACGGCGTCCGCAAATCGTGCGTCACGGCATCGAGCAACGCGGATTTCAGTTTTTCGCTTTGTTTTAAAGCTTCGGCCTGCGTCGCCTTTTTGAAAGCTGTCTGCAATTCCACGTACAGTCGCTCTGACTCGCGAGCACGCCGCCGCGCATAGGCCGAAAGCTCACCGGCAATCAATGCCGTGATGGTAAATGCAGCCCAGGCAACAAGGTTTTGTGGATCGGCAATCGTCCATGTACGGACCGGAGGTAAAAAGAAATAATTAAAACAAAGCATCGCTACAAACGATGCAAGCAAAGCCGGATTTCGTCCAAAAAATGTTGCTGACGATAGGACGATCAGCAATAGCAAAAGTGCAACGGTCGTCGAATTTACACGGTCAGTGAGCTGTTCGAGGCCAATCGTAGCCAGCAGCACAGCCGCGATTGATATGCCAAACCGCAACAGCTTTGATCGAAAGATACCTTCGAAGTTCATTTACTGAAGTCGTTTCTGCAAATACACTTTCAACGCATCGATACCAACCCTTTCCTGCTCCCATGTATCCCGATCTCGCACGGTTACCGCATTATCCTCAAGAGTTTCATGATCGACCGTAACACAGAACGGTGTGCCGATTTCGTCTTGCCGGGCGTAAAGCTTTCCGATGCCGCCTGTGTCGTCATAGACAGTTCGCATCGAAGGCTGAAGGTCTTTTTTGAGCTTCCTTGCCAATTCGACGATTTCGGGTTTATTTTTTGCCAGTGGCAGGACGGCGACTTTGATCGGAGCAAGTTCGGGCGTCAGCTTCAATATCACGCGCGTTTCGCCTTTGTCGTTTGTCTTTTCGGTGTAAGCGTCCATCATCACGGCGAGAAGCGTCCGGTTAACGCCGATGGCTGGTTCGATCACGTATGGATAAAACCGCTCCTTTGTTGCTTCGTCAAAGTACGACAGATCCTCGGTCGAATCCGGATTGATGCGTTTGCCTTCGGCGTCTTCGGGCTTTTTCGAATGGACACGCAGATCGTAATTCGTCCGGTTGGCGATTCCCATTAGCTCGTCCCACTGCTTGTCCTCGTCCTCGCGTTCGGGGAAATAACGGTACATTATATCGACCGTCCGCTCCGCGTAATGGGCCAGTTCCTCCTTCGATTGTTCATATAGACTCAGATTTTCAGCCGAGATTCCGAGCGATTGAATCCATTTTTGAAATCCGTCGATCCATTCCTGATGCAGCCGCGGCGCATCTTCTGCCCGGCAAAAATACTCCATCTCCATCTGTTCGAATTCACGCGTACGGAAGATGAAATTCCCGGGTGTCACCTCGTTACGAAACGCCTTTCCGATCTGCGCGATGCCAAAGGGCAGTTTTCGCCGCGACGTGTCCAGTACATTCTTGAAATTGATAAATATCCCCTGCGCCGTTTCGGGCCGAAGATACGCAAGTGCCGATTCATCTTCGTCGCTAGAAGCGGCTCCGACGGTTGTACGAAACATTAAATTAAAAGGACGGGATTCAGTCCAATCGACTTCTCCACAATTCGGACAGGGAAATTCAAACTTCTGAGCCCAATCCTTCGATGCAGTAGCTACATATTTCCCTGTTTTACTTTGGAGAATCTCAAACTCGACATAGAGCTTGTCTTCTCGGTATCTGCTTTTGCACTTCTTGCAGTCAATCAGGGGATCGCTGAACGTATCCTCGTGGCCTGAGTATTTCCAAACCAGACGGTTCTGAATGATCGACGAATCGAGCCCTTCGATATCGTCACGTTCATACACGAGCCAGTTCCACCAGCTCTTTTTGATGTTGTTCGCCAGTTCGACACCTAGCGATCCGTAATCCCACGAACAGCCGAGACCTCCGTAAATGTCGGAAGCCGGAAAAACAAAACCGCGGCGTTTTGAGAGAGAGACAATAGTTTCGATATTTGGTGCTGACATAACGTAGTTTGAAAAGTGATTTTACAATGAAATGGAAAAAAAGGCTTGTATGCTTGGCGATATGCTCTTAAAATACGTCGTTATCATATGTCGTTCATAATAATCATATGTCGTTCATAATAATCATGTGTCGTTCATTAATAACCGCGCTCTTTGTTACGGTCTGGCTAATCTCACAGATGTATCCGGTTCTTGGCTGCGTTAATGCTCCTGATACCCCCGCTAAAGTAGGACAGCCATTCTACACGGAAAAATTAGGACCGGAGGAGTATATCCAGAAACTTCTTTCAGGACATTTCACTTCCCAAGATTGGGAATTTGCCCTTGCTGATGCGACCACGGTGAAGTCGAGAGGAGCTATCTCCGTCGATGATAACAGCATTGCCGTCGCACTTATACATTTGGGCAGAACTGACGAAGCCCTGAAGATACTCGAGAAGCTTGAGAAGAGGACTCCTGGCTCCTATTATGTTGCGGCGAACCTCGGAACCGCCTATGAACTGATCGGAGATAACGAAAGGGCCTACAAGTGGATCGCAGAAGGTATGAAAAGAAATCCGGCCTCGCACTTCGGTACCGAGTGGCTTCACCTTAAGATCCTTGAAGCCAAACAGGAGATCAAGAAGAACACGAAATGGATAGACACAAATTCGATCCTTGGCATCAACTGGGAATCGATCGGCGACGATCTATCGAAAGTACAAGTCTTTGGCGATCGCGGCGATCCTTATGACGCTGAGACCGTTAGGAAAGCGATCGAATACCAACTTCACGAGCGTACAGAGTTCGTAAAGCCGCCTGACCCTGCAGTCGCGAGCCTACTATACGATTTAAGTCATTTGGTCCGGCATTCGAGATCAGCGGAGCACGGAGACCTCGTGTTGTCGTCCGCTCACACGTATGGCTATCCGCTCACGTTAACGCCACCTCCCGCAATTGGAGAACCGTCGACAGAAATCGCACCTACCGTGGCCAAAACTTCTTACCATCTACAGGCTGGAATAGTCGGAGGTATTCTCACTATCCTCGCATTAGCTGCCTTTTGGCTTAAAAATCGACAAGCGAATGCAACAAAATAGGGCGACCGAAGCCGCCCTTTCAAGAAGAATTACTCCTATCCGATCTATTCTTCCCCGCCGCCGCTTGCCTTTGCCTTCTCTTCAGACAATATAGCCTTGCGTGAAAGCTTGACCTTGTTGCCTTCCTTGCCGATACACTTGACGAGGATTTGCTGGCCTTCTTTGAGTTCGTCGCGGACGTCTTTTACACGCCGGTCTGAAATTTCAGAGATGTGCAGCAGGCCGTCGAGGCCCGGTAGGATCTCGACAAACGCGCCGAAATCGACGATGCGCGAGACAGTTCCCATATAGGTTTCACCGATTTCCGCTTCCGCCGTCAAAGCCTTGATGCGGGCAACAGCAAGCTGCGCCGCTTCGCCGTCGGCAGTCGCGATCAGCACGGTTCCGTCGTCGGAAATATCGATCTTAGCTCCGGTTTCTTCGGTGATCGAACGGATCATCTTGCCGCCCGGCCCGATAACATCGCGGATCTTGTCCGGCGAGATCATGAGCGTGATTATACGCGGTGCGTAAGGCGAAATCTCTTCGCGAGGCTCGGCGATCGCCTTCTGCATGATATCAAGAATGTGCAGCCGGCCTTTTCGTGCCTGCTCCAATGCTTCCTGGAGGATCATCGCGTTAATGCCCGCAACCTTGATGTCCATCTGCAAAGCAGTGATGCCTTCGGTCGTGCCGGTGACCTTAAAGTCCATATCGCCGTAATGGTCTTCGGCACCGGCGATATCCGAAAGGATTGCGTAACGATTTCCTTCCATCACAAGTCCCATCGCCACGCCGGCAACCGGCCGTTTGATCGGAACACCTGCGTCCATAAGGCTCAGGCAGCCACCGCAAACCGACGCCATTGATGACGAGCCGTTTGATTCTGTGATTTCGGAAACAACGCGAAGCGTGTAGGGAAAATCGTTGTCATCGGGAAGGACAGCTTCGATAGCACGCCGTGCAAGATTGCCATGGCCGGTTTCGCGTCTCGACGTTCCTCCAAAGCGTCCTGCCTCGCCGACCGAATACGGCGGGAAGTTGTAATGCAGCATAAACCGACGATCGATCGTACCTTTCTCAAGATCGTCCATGAACTGCCCATCCACTTTCGTGCCGAGCGTTGTCGTGACAATCGCCTGAGTTTCACCGCGTGTGAACAGGGCAGAACCGTGTACTCGCGGAAGCCAGCCGATCTCGCAGTTGATCGGGCGGATCTCGGAGAACTTACGTCCGTCGGGACGCCGGCGATTGCCGAGCATGTCTTCGCGGAAGATCTTTTCCTTGAGCTTACCGAACGCCTTGCCCGCAGTCCCGCGAGCACCCGGATCGCTTTCAGGATAGCTTTCGACGACCTCTTTCTTTAGAGCATCGAGTCCGGCGTAAACCGCGATCTTGTCGCGTCCGGTCGAATCCAGCGCCGTACGAAGCTTGTCCGTCCAGGTCTTTTCGACATCAGCAACGATGTGCTCGTCGAGCGCCGGAACGACAAACTCACGCTTCTTAATATTCAGCGCCTTGCCCAGTTCCTTCTGCCACAGGCAAAGACGTTTGATTTCTTTGTGTGCAAGCATCAGAGCTTCGACAACGATGCTTTCCGAAACTTCCTGTGCTTCGGCCTCAACCATGCAGATCGCTTCTTCGGTTCCGGCGACGATCAAATTAAGCTGCGATTCGCGGCGTTCGTCGTAAGTCGGGTTAACCAAATACTTGCCGTCAATCAAACCGATACGAACACCCGCGATCGGGTTTTCAAACGGAATGTCCGACAGATAGAGTGCCATCGAGGCACCTGTAATCGTAATTACATCGGGGTCGTTGTCGGTATCGGCCGATATAACGCTGCCGACGATCTGCGTTTCAAAACGATAACCGTCAGCAAACAGCGGACGCACCGGCCTGTCAATCAGGCGGCATGTGAGAACTTCCTTCTCGCTCGGACGTCCTTCGCGTCTAAAATAGTTTCCCGGAATTCGTCCGGCCGAGTAGCTTGCTTCCCTGTATTCAACGGTCAGTGGAAAAAAGTCGAGTCCTTCCTTCGCTGTCCGTGCACTGACGGCCGTTACCAAAATCATTGTGTCGCCGTAACGAATTACTACCGAACCATCGGCTTGCTTTGCGACCTTCCCTGTTTCGACGATCAAATCTTTTGTTCCCAGTTTGATCGACTCTTTCAAATATTTTTTTGTCATTTCTTATCCTCTAAAAACAAAAACGGCAGATGCTGTTTCGTGAAGCACTGCCGTTCCCGGAAATTTCTTTCTTTTTATGATCGGTTCTCTTTTGCATGTGGCCCATTCGCTGTCACGTTCAGCAGCCGCCGACAAATTCTTCGTGAGAACTTCTTATCTAATGACCGAAGCGTCATATTAGTTTATAGAGTTCCAGGGGTTTATAGAGTTAAAGAGATCGCTTCCCAACTCTAAAAACTCTCCAAACTCCATGAACTCTATAAACTCTACCTTCTTAATCCCAATTTCTTGATGATCTCGTGATATTCGTTGATATCGCCACGTTTTAGATAATCAAGCAGCTTACGCCTGCGAGAGACCATTTTAAGCAAGCCTCTGCGGGAATGGTTGTCTTTCTTGTGAATCTTGAAATGCTCCGTCAGCTCATTGATACGCTGCGTCAAAAGCGCTACCTGCACCTGCGACGAACCCGTATCCGATGCATGTACCTTGTAATCACCTACGATCTTTTCTTTAACTTCTTTAACTGTTGCCATAAAACGCTAACTTAAAATAGTCACTCCTTGCTCGCAGTAACTTCGCCCAAATTTCCGGCGATAACCGCGAAAATTAATTTACTTCCGATCTAACAAATTTGAAGGTTAAATCTCTTCAAATACTACACAATAAAGCCCTAATTATCAATCTATCAGGACATATCGAACTCTTCCATGAACTTGGTCGAGAAGTTTCCCTTTTGGAAATTCTCGTCCGCCATTATCTTTTTATGAAGCGGTATCGTCGTCTTGATGCCCTCGACGACCATCATGTCCAACGCACGCTGCATTCGCGTGATCGCCAGTTCGCGTGTCCGTGCGTGGACGATCAGTTTTGCGATCATCGAATCGTAATACGGCGGAACGACGTAGCCCGGATAAACCGCAGTATCCACACGTACCCCCGGCCCGCCGGGAATGTTGAACGCAGTGATCTTGCCGGGACTCGGAACGAATGTTTTCGGGTCTTCGGCATTGATGCGGCATTCGATTGAGTGGCCGACGATCTGAACGTCTTCCTGCTTGTACTGAAGATCTTCGCCCGACGCGATGCGTATCTGATTCCGCACAATATCCGCGAGAGTAACCATCTCCGTGACCGGATGCTCGACCTGAATACGCGTGTTCATCTCCATGAAATAGAAGCTGCCGTCTTCATCAAGCAAAAATTCGAATGTTCCTGCGCTCGAATAGCCGATCTCCTGACACGCCTTGACCGCGACGGCACCCATTTTTTCACGCTGCTCTTTGGTTATTACGGGTGACGGGGCTTCTTCGAGCAGCTTCTGATGCCGACGCTGGATCGTGCATTCGCGTTCGCCGAGGTGAATGCAGTTGCCGTGCTCGTCGGCCAGCACTTGGATCTCAATATGCCGCGGACGCTCGACATATCGTTCGATATAAACGGCACCGTTCTTGAAAGCCGCAAGTGCTTCCGTCTGGGCCAATTCCAACTGGCTTTCAAGCTCGTCTTTGCTCCGGACGATCCGCATTCCGCGGCCTCCGCCGCCGGCGGAAGCTTTGACGATTATCGGAAAGCCGATCTCAAGCGCCAGTTTCTTCGCCTCGTCCAGCGATTCGATCGCGTCCGGGCTACCCGGAAGGATCGGCACTCCTGCGGCAACCATTGTTCGTCGTGCCTCGACCTTGTCGCCCATCATCGCAATTACATTTGCCTTCGGCCCGATAAATTTTATGTTGCAATCTTCGCAAATCTTTGCGAATGTCGCCGATTCGGCCAAAAAGCCGTAGCCGGGATGAATGGCATCAACGTTTGTTATTTCGGCGGCACTGATAATCGAAGGAATGTTTAGGTAACTTTGTGCTGAAGGAGCTGGTCCGATGCAAACCGCCTCGTCGGCGTATCGCACGTGAAGAGCTTCGCGATCCGCCTCGGAATGAACAGCGACCGTCTTGATGCCCATTTCCTTGCACGTCCAGATGATCCGGTTTGCGATCTCACCTCGATTTGCGATCAGGATTTTACGAATTTCTCGCTCACTCATTACAATTTAAACCGCCGAGACGCCAAGCCGCAGAGATGGAAAAATCAGGATGGAGCTTGTGAACATTTCCTAATTATTCTCTGCGTCTCCGCGTCTCTGCGGTAAACATCTATTTCCTGATACCAAAGAGAGGCTGGCCGTATTCGACTGGCTGGCCGTTCTCAACGTAGATTTTAACAACTTCCCCGCTCACTTCAGCCTCGATCTCGTTCATAAGTTTCATCGCTTCGACAATACAAACTATCGAGGTCTCCGAAACCTTGCTTCCCTCTTTAACATACGGCTCCTTGTCGGGGCCGGCGGAACGGTAGAAAGTGCCGACGATCGGCGACGTAATCTTGAAAAGCTCTTCCTCAACCGGAGCAGCAGGCTCGGCCGCAAGAGTTTCAGTTGATATAGCCGTTGCGGCTACGGGTGCTGAAACAGTCGGAGCGTATGAAACTGGCTGGAACTGCTGATTTGCTGGAGCCGCAACCGCTTTGCTCAAGCGAACACGTATGTTTTCGTTTTCAAACTCAAAATCGGTGAATCCGTGTTCGTTGACCATTTCAGCCAACTCACGAAGTTCGTCCATATTGAGCGATGCGTCCAGCGACAATTTCGTCTTTTTGCTACCACGCTCAACGTTTTTTGTCGTATCCGGTTTCTCTTTTTCCATCGCCTTCGCAGAAGCTGTATTTTCACTCATCGTGTGCTTCTCCTAATGAAAGAGACTAGCCTTTTGCCGCCAACTCGCGCGGGTTATCGACTAATTCGATCACGGCCAATTCGGCGTTATCGCCGACGCGGCGTCCCACCTTGATGATCCGTGTGTATCCGCCATTGCGATCTTTGTAGCGAATGCCAAGCTCGCTAAACAACCGCTGAACGGCCTTTACGCCTGCGGTTCGTTCGATCGGGTCTTTGGCCTCGCCTTTCTTCCCACGGAATTTGCTCTGTTCTGCCTTGAACGTGCTGTTGCCAGCATGAAAGAACCGGGCCGCCTGACGGCGTAGATGAACTTCCTGTACTTTCGCGTCGTCACCAGTTAAAGCCTGCGCTTTGCGGGCCAACGTGATTGCTTTTTCAACAAACGGACGAAGTTCTTTCGCCTTCGGAACAGTTGTTACAATATGCTCTTTTTCGGCATTTATCAAAGACGTAGCGAGGTTACGAAGCAGCGAAATGCGATGCTCTGTTGTACGCCCGAGTTTGCGATGTGCTTTTAAATGTCTCATTCTCTTTAAAGTCGTAAGTCTTGAGTCTAGACTAATCTAGATCGCGTCCGCCCGATCCCGGTATCGGATTTCCCTGTTCGTCAAAATCCATCCCAAAATCGAGTCCCATACCGTGAAGCAGGTCTTTGATCTCGGTCAGCGATTTCTTGCCAAAATTCTTAGTGTTCAGCATGTCTTTCTCGCTTCTGCGGATAAGATCGCGGATCGAGCGAATGTCTGCGTTCTTCAGGCAGTTGTACGAACGAACAGAGAGCTCAAGCTCGTCAACCGGCTTATCCAACAGGTCGTTTCTCATCAGTGGCGGACGTGCGATGTCTTCGTATTTGTATTCTTCTTCTTCCTCTTCGAAATTGATGAAGATCGACATGTGATCTTTCACCAGCTTCGCGGCGAGGCCGATCGAATCTTCCGGCTTGACCGAGCCGTCGGTCCAAACTTCGATAGTCAGTTTGTCGAACTCAGTGTTCGAGCCTTGACGCGTCTTATCAACGTTGTAATTTACTTTCTTGATCGGCGTGTGAACCGAGTCGATGGGAATGTAGCCAACCGAAAGGTCTTCGTCATTATTGAACTCAGCCGAAACATAGCCGCGGCCGCGCTTCAAACGCATTTCAACGTTGAACGAACCTGATCCGCTTATAGTCGCGATGTGAATCCCATCATCAAGAACTTCAAGGTCGCCGTCGCCTTCGATATCTGCGCTCGTTACTTCGCCAGCACCTTTTTTGCTGATGGTCAGCGTTTTCGGTCCGGTGCCGTGGAGCAGAAACGGTACCTGCTTCAGATTCAGAATTACATCGGTCGCATCTTCGACAACGCCCTTGATCGATGAAAATTCGTGCTCGACACCTTCGATCTTCACAGCCGTGATCGCTGCTCCTTCAATTGCGGACAGAAGAGCCCTGCGAATCGAGTTGCCGATCGTTGTGCCAAAGCCGCGCTCAAACGGCTGTGCATAAAACTTACCGTACCGTGGCGTTAGAGTTTCGGTTTCAACATTCAAACGCCCCGGCATTTGGAAATCCGTCCAATTATTGCTTTGTGTCATATTTGTTCTTTTAAAAGTCCTACGAGTCGGCTTTGTCCCCGGGTCACGATAGCAAGAACGAACTTTCTGAACCCGGCTACTTCAGCCAACTCTGTTGTTATTACTTACTGTAAAGCTCGACGATTAACTGCTCGTTGATATTTGCATCGATGTCCTGGCGCGTCGGCAATGCCGAGATCGCTACACTGAGATCTTTGCCGCCTGGAGCAATCCAACCCGGACGCCCACGGCCCGCAGCGGTCTGCCATGCTCCCTCAACGTGTGTATTCTTGTGGCTCTTGTCTTTGACGGTTATGGCGTCGCCAACCTTTACCTGGAACGACGGGATGTCAACTTTCTTGCCGTTGACTTCTATATGACCGTGATTTACGAGCTGCCGTGCCTGGCGGCGTGATGTAGAAAAGCCAGATCGATAGACAACGTTGTCTAAACGCTTTTCAAGCATGAACAACAAGTTCTCACCAGTAACGCCTTTTTGGCTTCTGGCTTTTTCGAAATAATTACGAAATTGCTTTTCAAGAATAAAGTAAATTCGTTTTACCTTCTGCTTTTCGCGAAGCTGCTCACCGTAACCGGCAAGCATCTTGCGGCGAGCGGCACCGTGCTGTCCCGGAGGATTCGTTCCACGCTTTTCGATCGCGCACGATGGTTTGAAACACCGATCGCCCTTCAAAAATAGCTTTCCACCTTCGCGGCGACACAACCTGCACACCGCATCTCTATATCTAGCCATAGTATTTTTTTGCCTTCAGCAAAAATGATTTTGGATTTTGGATTTGCGATTTTGGATTGACTTATCCAATGTCACGAAACTACACCCAGCCATCATTTTTGAGGAAAAAGTTTACAGGAAACTAATAGCTCCCCTTCGTCCTTTCGATTGTTAAACTCATATGGATCACCCACAGCAATCCAAAATCCAAAATTAAAAACCCAAAATCGTCACACGCGTCTGCGTTTTGGCGGCCTGCAGCCATTATGCGGGATCGGCGTCGTGTCGCGGATCGACGTTACGCGTATGCCTGCCTGTGCGACCGCGCGGATCGCCGACTCGCGGCCGCCGCCCGGCCCTTTTACGCGAACCTCGACCTCACGCATTCCTGCTTCGACCGCTTTTCGTGCGGCTTCTGAAGCGGCCTGTTGAGCAGCAAAAGGAGTTCCCTTTCGCGAGCCTCTGAAGCCTCTCGCACCAGATGACGACTGAGCAACCAAATTGCCCTGCGTGTCGGTGATCGAGATAAGCGTGTTATTGAAAGAAGCCGAAATATGAACGATTCCAAGCGGAATATTCTTTCGTTCTTTCTTCTTAAAAGTTTTCTTTTTTGCTACTGCTTTTGCCATATTCTTAACAGTTGTAGGTTGTCGGTCGTAAGTTGTCAGTTCATCAGAAAATTACTGACAACTGATAACCGCCGACTGTCAACTATTTCTTGCCCGGGGCCTTCTTCTTCGCGACGGCGGCCTTACGCGGACCTTTTCGTGTACGTGCGTTTGTCGATGTTCGCTGGCCTCGCACTGGAAGACTTCTTCTGTGCCGTAAGCCGCGATAACATCCGATATCCATCAGACGTTTTATATCCATTTGGATACGCTTACGCAGATCGCCTTCGATGTTACCGCCAGCGTCAAGGATCGCACGGATCTTATTTAATTCATCTTCATTCAGATCCTTGATCTTTGCGTCGATACTGATGTCCGCCTCGGCCAAAACGGCAGTCGCGCGGGATTTCCCAACGCCGTAAATGTACGTCAAACCAATCTGAGCCCTTTTGTTAGGCGGTAAATCAACTCCTGCTACACGAGCCATATCTCTCCTATTCTATCCTTGTCGCTGTTTATGTTTCGGATTTTCGCAGATCACCCGGACAATGCCTTTTCTATGAATAACCTTGCACTTATCGCACATCTTCTTTACTGAAGGACGAACTTTCATAATATTTCCAGCCTCTACTTATAGCGATACGTGATCCGTCCACGCTTCAGGT
Organism: Blastocatellia bacterium; assembly: GCA_963765045.1. Classification (GTDB taxonomy): domain Bacteria; phylum Acidobacteriota; class Blastocatellia; order Pyrinomonadales; family Pyrinomonadaceae; genus OLB17. The sequence continues at coordinate 381,605 of CAVXVF010000017.1, forward strand.
CGTACGGTGACAATTCGACCAGAACCTTGTCTCCGGGCAGGATGCGGATAAAATTCTTACGCATTTTGCCGGATATGTGGGCGAGAACTTCGTGCTCGTTCCCGTCAACCGCAACCTTGAACATTGCGTTGGGCAAAGTCTCCAGCACGGTTGCAGTCACCTCTATCGCTTCTTCCTTGGACATAGTAGCTAAAGCCAACCTGCTGATTAGTTGGACAAACCATAAATATTAACCGTTTTCTTTCCGGTTTTCAAGTCAAGCGGTCACGGTTTCTGCTCTACCGATTTTCAGTGACTGCTTTTGCTCTTTAGTAAGCGTCAATATCTCCGGCCCGTCCGCGGTAATTGCAAGCGTATGTTCAGAATGAGCGGACGGCTTTCCATCCAATGTAACGACCGTCCATTTATCCGCTAGAGTCTGCGTTTCCTGTGTTCCGAGGTTGAGCATCGGCTCGATCGCGAAACAAAATCCGACACGGATCTTTTCCTTTGTACCCTGACGGCCGTAATTCGGAATTTGCGGCGATTCGTGCATTGAGCGGCCAATTCCATGACCCGTATAATCGCGAACAATACCGTAACCAAACTTTTCCGCGTGCTGCTGTATTGCCCAGCCGATGTCACCGACTCGCTTGTTTACGTAACACTGCTCGATGCCCAAAGCCAGGCATTCATCCGTAACCCGAATGAGCTGTTCGAGTTCTTCGCTGATCTTTCCAACCGGGATCGTTGTTGCCGTATCGCCCACAAATCCGTTCAAGGTCGCTGCCATGTCGAGCGATGCGATATCGCCTTCTTTCAACGGATCTTCTTTAGAAAAGCCATGCACGATCTCTTCGTTGACCGACGCACATATCGCGAAAGGAAAACCGTGATAACCAATAAAGGTTGGGATCGCACCCGCATCGCGGATCATTTTGTCAGCCGCCCGGTTGAGATCCATCGTCGAGATGCCCGGTTTGACCATTAATCGCAAAGCTTCGCGAACCTCGGCGATGAGCTCGCCGACGGCACGCATCTTGTCCATATCTTTTTGCGACTTTGCGATTATCATTCTAATTCCTAGCAACCTTTTTATGAAAGATATAGCCACAGAGATCACAGAGAAAAACTAAACTAGCCAAAAACAAGATGCACACGAGCAGCTGTTAAAAAAACTCTCGGCACCCTCTGTGTGCTCTGTGGCCGATCTTCAAACCAACCGCTCAATTTCGCGGTAAATATCTTCAACCTCACCAGTCCCGTCGATCTTTTTAAGACGTCCGGATCTCTCGTAATAGTTAAGCAGAGGCTTTGTCAGCTCATCATAAGTCTCAAGCCGCACTTTGACTTTTTCTTCGTCGTCATCGGCCCGGTGCTGAAGCTCGGCATCGGGATGAATATCACAAACTCCGTCCGTCTTCGGCGGCTTCGAATAGATATTGTAGATCTCCCCGCAAACCGGGCAACTTCTGCGTCCGGTCAAACGCTTCATCAATTCTTCTTTTGGCACATCGACTTCGATTGCCTCGATCTCTTTGCCTTGTTCCTTTGCAAGTTCTTCAAGCTGCTCTGCCTGTACCGCGGTCCGTGGATAGCCGTCCAGAACGTAAGTTCCCGCTGTGTCCGGCTTTGATGTTCTTTCCCGGACGATCTTGTAAGTCAGGTCATCCGAGATCAATTTGCCGGAAGCCATGATCGCCTGAACTTCACGGGCAAGCGGCGTGTCCGAGTTTTTCATCTCGCGGAACATATCGCCGGTCGAGATCTGCGGAATTCCCTTGCGCTCGTCCAAGAGGCGAGCCTGAGTTCCCTTTCCCGCTCCGGGTGCTCCGATCAAAACTATTATCTTACTCATCAAGTTATCTACCACAGAGACACAAAGGCACAGAGAATTTTAATGACTCTGTGCCTCTGTGTCTGTGCGGTTCAAAAATCTTTACGATCGTCTACCGCGCAAACGAGAACCGGCCCCCAAAAATCCTTCGTAATTTCTCATCACAAGCTGTGCCTCGATCTGAGCCACGGTATCCATTGCAACGCCGACCAGAATAAGCAACGAGGTGCCCCCGAAGAAGAACTGATAGCCCAAACCTGTTGGTATCCAGCTCAATCCCGGCGTTGCAGTCAAAAAGGCGTCCAATCTATCGCCAATGAACGGAAGTCGTGCAACCTTAAATCCACTCAACAGCACCTGCGGCACAAACGCGACAAATGCCAAATAGAGAGCTCCGACAGTGGTCAACCGCGTCAAAATGCCATTCAGGTATTCCGCGGTCGGTGCTCCCGGACGAATCCCTGCGACAAATCCACCATGCTTTCTGAGATTGTCTGCGACCTCATCCGTATTGAAAACAATCGTGATGTAAAAGAACGTGAACAATACGATCAGCGAAATAAAAAATAGTTCGTAATACGGATCGCCGCCATGAAACTGCTGCATGAAGCCATATACTTTGCTCCACGTGGAAGTCGGGTTGGCCGGATCTGGCGGAAACGCCGAGAACAAAGTCTGCGGCATCGCCAGAACCGACGAAGCGAAGATCACAGGTATAACGCCGCCCATGTTTATCTTCAGTGGCAAACTTGTCTCCTGCCCCGCAAAAGTCTGGCTTCCCACACGTCTGCTGGCGTAAGTTATCGCTATATTTCGACGGGCCGATTCAACGTAAACTACAAGAGCGATCAGTGCCACCAAAACGACAACCAGGAAGATAACCCCGAGTGTCTGCATCGCATCACCGGCGCGGACACGTTCAGAAACCTGTAAGATAGCGCTCGGCAGTCCGATGACGATACCGGCAAAGATTAGCAAAGAAATACCGTTTCCGACACCGCGTTCCGTGATCTGCTCACCAAGCCACATAACGAAAACCGTACCGGTCGTCAGCGTAACAACGACCATCAAAGTTGCAGGCCATGTTTCCGGTATAATGCCGTTCCTGCTGAGCCATGTCGCGACAAAAAATGTCTGGACCGAACACAATACAACCGTCAGATAACGCGTCCATTGGTTCATCTTCTGACGGCCTACCTCGCCTTCTTCCTGAATTTTTTTGACCGCCGGTGAGAGTACCGGCAGTAGCTGCATGATGATCGACGCGGTAATATAGGGCGTCACGCCCAAAGCAAAAACTGAGATAGTGCGAAAGTTCCCGCCCGAGAAGAGATCGAGAACGCCAAGAAGAGTACCCGCAACGTCGGCCCAGACCTGTTCGAGGCGGGCTTTATTGATGCCTGGAGCCGAAACATGTGCACCCAAACGATAGACCGCCAGCAGCCCAAGCGTAAAAAGAATACGCTTTCGAAGCTCCGGGACCTTGAACATGTTCTGGACTGCGCTAAAAAACTTCTCCATATGATTCCTACCAAAAGTGTTCGACCGTTTAGACGATTGGCTTGTCCGTCGTAAATTTCGATGGCGGGCAAGCCCGCCTCTAAACGAATTGAGCTTAGGTGGTTGCCGCCTGTGCCTTAATTATCTGCGTCGCCGCACCGCCAGCCTTCTCTATCTTATCCTTAGCGGTTTTCGTAAAACGGTGAGCTGAAATCTTCAACGCCTTCGACACGTCGCCGTTACCAAGAATTACAAGATCATGCTTTGCTTTCTTGATCAAACCACGGCTATGCAGAATTTCCGGCGTAACTTCGTCACCAGCGTTAAAGCTTGCTTCGATCTTTGCCAGACTGATCTCGATCCACTCTTTCTTGAAGATATTAGTAAATCCGCGCTTCGGCAATCGACGCTGCAAAGGCATCTGTCCGCCTTCGAATCCCGGACGGCTGCTGTAGCCCGAACGCGATTTCTGACCCTTGTGACCGCGACCGGCAGTCTTGCCAAGCCCGGAACCCGGACCGCGTCCAACACGCTTCTTTTTATGTGTCGAGCCTTTTGCCGGCTTTAAATTATTTAGTCCTAATGCCATGTCTTTTCCTTTGGTTAATCATAAATCATAAATACAGATTCGTGTTTACTCGCGATTTACAATTGACTAATCCACAATTCTCAAAAGATGCGGTACTTTCTTTACTATTCCCCGCATTCCCGGCGAATCCGCACGCGTAACCGTCTGGTTCAACTTTGTGATGCCAAGGTTGCGAACAATCTCTTTCTGCTTTTTGGAATAACCGATCGTACTTTTGTAATACTGGATCTTAATCATTCCACTCGTCGTATTTTCTGTTTTCTTTGCCATTGCTTTAATCAGCTTTCAGCGTTCAGCGTTCAGCGTTTTGCTGATAGCTGATGGCTGATAGCTCTAAACTAATTCTTCCACCTGCTTGCCACGAAGCCTGGCCACTTCGATCGGATCTTTCATTCTGGAAAGCCCATTGAAGGTTGCCCGAACAACATTGTGATTGTTATTCGAGCCGAGTATCTTCGTGCGGACGTTATGCACGCCGAGCGATTGCAGAACAGCTCGGACGGCACCGCCGGCAATGACGCCCGTTCCTTCGGCGGCCGGCTTGAGCAAAACACGTCCTGCTCCGTATTCGCCGATCAGTTCGTGCGGAAGCGTTCCATCGATCAGCGGCACCCGGATAAGATTATTCTTCGCAGCTTCGACCGCCTTCTTGATCGCGTTCGGAACTTCCTTTGCCTTGCCTGTCCCGAAACCAACGTGGCCCGCTTCGTCGCCAATAACGACCAATGCCGCGAACGACATGTTCTTGCCGCCCTTAACAACCTTGGTGACGCGATTGATCGAAATTAGCTGGTCCTTCAATAAAAGGCCGTTCGGATTAATTCTCTGTTTATGCATTATCCTTACTCTCTTCCTTTACCGGCTTTTCGGCCGACTCATTTTTGTTCAGTCCGGCTTCGCGAGTTGCATCCAACAAGGCTTTTACACGGCCATGGTAAACATATCCACCGCGGTCGTAAACTACGTTCGAAACGCCTGCCTTAATCGCACGTTCTGCAATTGCCTTGCCGATAGTCTTGGCCGCTTCGATGTTCCCACCGGTTTTACCGGCAAGCGTCTTCTCGGCAGTCGAGGCGGTCGCCAGCGTTTTGCCGCTGTCGTCATCGATAAGCTGTGCGTAAATGTGGTTCAAACTTCGAAACACCGCAAGACGCGGTCTTTCCGCCGACCCGCGTACTTTCTTGCGAATCCGGCTGTGAACCCCGCGACGAATATCTGCTCTGCTTTTCTGTGCCATAATCTTTGAGTTTATAGTGTTTATGGAGTTTTAGAGTTTTTAGAGTTAGGTGATTTTCAAAAACTCCATGAACTCTATAACTCCACGAACTCAACAAACTATTTCCCGGTTTTGCCCGGTTTCAATTTATAAGTCTTGTTCGCGTAACGTATGCCTTTGCCTTTGTAAGCATCGGGTTTGCGAAGCCTGTTCAATTCCGCAGCGACCTGTCCAAGCTTTTGCTTGTCAATGCCTGTCAACGAGATCGTCAATTGGTACTGAACGATCGAGGTCTTTGTATTGACTCTCTCCGTTTTCGCTTCAATTCCAGCCGGTAGCGGATATTCGATCGGATGCGAATAGCCAAGAGCGAATACGATTTTGTTGCCTTGTACGTCGGCCTTGTAGCCAACTCCGACGACATCCATATCGACTTTAAAGCCCTCAGTGACACCGACAACCGCGTTGTTCGCCAACGCTCGTGCCAAGCCGTGGAATGCCGCGTTGTCGTCGCTGGCCCTTTCCGCAGTAAGCGTGCCGTCTTCCTGAATAAATTTCACACCGCTCGGAACCGGCGTACTCAGCGTTCCCTTCGGCCCTTTAACCTCAAGCTGAGCGTCGCCAATAGTGACGGTAACACCCGCGGGTATCGTGATCGGTTTTTTTCCTACTCGTGACATAACTTTTTCGTAAAACCGTGAATCGTCAATCGTTAATCAAAATTTTTCCGTGAATCATCGATTCACGATTAACGATTCACTACTAATAAACTTCCGCCAATATCTCACCGCCAACATTTTCGCTGCGGGCCCTTTTTCCGCTCATCAAACCGCGTGAGGTGGAGACGATATTGATACCGTATCCGCCGAGGACGCGTGGAATTTCACCGGCTCCGACGTATACTCGTCTGCCAGGCCGCGAAACTCGCGACAAATGCGTGATCGAAGAAGTTCCTTTCGAGTCGTAACGCAAAAACACGCGGATAACGTATTTTACGCCCTCGCCTTTGGTGGTGAAATTATTGATGTAGCCTTCCTCTTTCAGGATTCTTGCGACTTCCAGTTTCAGTTTTGAACCGGGAATGTCAACGCGCGGATGGTTCGCTGCAATTGCATTGCGAACTCGCGTGAGCATATCGGCTATTGGATCTGTCATTCTTATTAAACTCCGTATTAGTATTGCGGCGGTTCGCTCATCACGCCTGCCGTATTCAAAACTACCAGCTTGATTTTACAACTCCGGGGATCTGGCCTTCGAGAGCCAGGTCGCGCAGTGCGATGCGCGAAACGCCGAATTTCCTCAAATAACCGCGCGAACGGCCCGACTGCGAACATCGGTTACGCACACGGATCGGGCTGCCGTCTCTCGGCATCTTCTGGAGTTTGACCACCGCCGCATCAACCTCTTCAGGTGTCGACTTCGGGTTGTTGATGATCTTTTTCGCATCCGCGCGGCGGCCGGCCCATAGGGCAACTTTAACCTTACGCTTATTGTTCTTAACTACTTTGCTGATCTTTGCCATAACTTAAAAGTCCAAAAGTCTAATGTCCAAGGTCTAAAGTCAAACTCCGATCCAAAAACTTTGGACATTAGACTTTAGACTTTGGACTACTGTCTAAAAGGCATTCCCATCGACTTCAAAAGCGATCTTGCTTCGTCATCGTTTCGTGCGGTCGTAATGATCGAGATGTTCATCCCGCGCGTTTTATCCACCTTATTAAAATCGATCTCCGGGAATATCAACTGCTCGCGAATGCCAAGCGTGTAATTCCCACGTCCGTCAAATGCTTTTCCCGAAATCCCACGAAAGTCTCGGACACGCGGCAAGGCGATCGAAATAAGCCGGTCGAGAAATTCGTACATGCGGTCGCCGCGAAGCGTGACCATCGTGCCGATAGCCATTCCCTGCCGAAGCTTGAAAGCCGCAATCGATTTCTTGGCTTTCGTGATCACGGGCTTCTGGCCAGTTATCGATTTCAATTCTTCGGTCGCAACATCAAGTATTTTAGCGTTGCTGCTCGCTTCGCCGAGGCCCATGTTGACGACGATCTTATCGATCTTCGGGATCGCCATTGGATTCTTGATATCGAATTCCTTAGCTAAAGCCGAAGCGATCTCTTTCTTATACTTATCTCTTAATCTTGCCATTTTCGTAAGTCGTGAGTCGTGAGTCGTGAGTCGTGAGTCTTAAGATTCCTGCTCCAGACTTAAGACTCCAGACTGACGACTATTCTTCAGTTGCTTCCTCTTCTTTGTCCTTCTTCGGCTCTTTCTTGCCGAACACATTTGTTACCGGGATTTCCTTGCCGCTTTTCGCAACCCGAACCTTCTTACCGTCTCGTACTTCGTACTTAACGCGTGTCGGCTTGCCGGTTTCAGGATCGATAAGTGCCACGTTCGAGACGCTTACCCACGCTTCCTGCTGGATGATGCCGCCTTCCTGATTCATTTGCGGGACCGGCTTGCGGTGACGTTTTACGATCATCGCTCCTTCGACCTTAACTTTGCCGTTACGGGCATCGACCTCGATCACGCGTCCGCGAAACGGCTGGCGTTTACCCGCACTGTCGTAACGCGCATATTCCTTACCGGCGATAAACACAACCTGATCGCCGCGTTTGATCTTGCTTTTTACTGTTCCTGTCTTTTCCGTTTTCATCTCTTTTCTACCAGCCCAATGCGGAAGCCTGCGCGTTAGCAAGGGCGTAATACTCAGTTCGTGCGTATCGTAATTTACTTAAATAACTTCCGGCGCCAAGCTCACGATCTTCATAAAATTCTTTTCGCGCAATTCTCTGGCAACCGGGCCGAATACACGAGTTCCAACCGGCGTTCCGTCGTCCTTGATAAGGACCGCTGCGTTTTCGTCAAAGCGAATATAGCTGCCATCCTTGCGTCGGACTTCCTTTCGCGTACGAACGATAACAGCGCTGTAAACCTTTCCCTTTTTTGCGGTGCCATCCGGTGAGGCTTCTTTGACCGTCACCTTGATTTTGTCGCCCAATCTCGCAATCTTAGCGGTTGATCCGCCGATCGGAGCGATCATCTCAACACGCTTTGCACCTGAATTATCCGCGACCGCTAACGAGGTCTGCATCTGAATCATAACTTTTTCACTCCATTCAAGTTTGTAAAGTTCATAGAGTTGCGAGTCGACTAACTCCATAAACTCTACGAACTCAATAACTCAAAAAACTATCTTTCCGCTTTCTGAATGATCTCAACTACACGCCATCGTTTACGTGCCGACAGCGGCCGTCGTTTCGACGATGCGGACCTTGTCGCCAATCTTTGCACCAAGCTCGTCATGAGCCATAAATTTCTTACGCTTGCGGACGTACTTGCGATATACCGGGTGCTTTACAAGCCTGTCGACGCGAACCGTTACGGTCTTTGTCATCAAGTCCGAAGCAACAACACCGATCTTTTCGGCTCGCTTGCCTTTATGAATCGTCGAACCGTCCGCAGCATCTGCATCTTTCGGTGCAGCTTCTTTTTTTGCCTTAGCCGGTTTCTTCGTAGCTGTCTCAGCCTTGGCTGCCTTCTTCGGAGCAGCTTTTTTTGCCGGAGCTTCTTCCGCAGCAGCCGTAACTACTTCCTCAGCTTTTGCTTCGACTGCTGCGTCTCCAGAAACTTCCGTTTCGACCGCGGCTTCAACCGTTTCTTCGACTTCTTCTACTTTCTTTTTTGCCATTTTACTGTCTCAAGCTACTTGGCTTGCCCCTTTTTCGCGTCGTCGCCCATTTCACCGATCAAGGTGTAAACCCGAGCAAGTGTCTTTTTCTCGCGACGAATATCATTAACCGTATTGCCTATACCCAAAGTCTTTCTAAACTTTAGTCTGAAGAGCGATTCTTTCAGCGCGTCAGCCTGATCTTTCAATTCCGCGATATTCATGTCTCGCAGTTGTTCTACCTGTTCTTTGCGTTTCATTTCTAAACAACGCCTCCTTCAAGGTCTGCACGGCTGACGAATTTCGTTTTGATCGGAAGCTTCTGAGCCGCCAGCATAAAGGCCTCTTTCGCCAAAGCCATATCGACGCCCTGGATCTCATACATCACGCGTCCCGGCTTCACGACCGCGACCCAGTGATCGGGTGCTCCCTTACCGCTTCCCATACGCGTTTCAGCCGGTTTTTTCGTGATCGGCTTGTCGGGGAAAATGCGGATCCAGATCTTACCGCCGCGTTTTACGTGACGTGTCATCGCGATACGAGCTGCCTCGATCTGACGGTCGGTGATCCAACCTGCTTCCAATGCTTTTAGTCCGAAGTCACCGAAATCCAAGTTCTCGCCGCGCGTTGCCTTCCCGCGCATGCGTCCCTTCATTACTCTTCGGCGTTTGACCTTTTTCGGCTGCAACATAACTCTTCTCCAGTTGTCAGTGGTCGGTTGCCAGTTGCCAGTATTTCTTGCCGTTCAACTGTCTGCCGCCGCCACCAACTAAAACCCGCTTTCAATCTCAATTAAAAATCTTTTCAGCGGTCGCATAAAACTGACCACCGACCACTGACTACCGCCAACTATCTTCCCCGGTCGTCCCTTCTCGGTCCCCGGTCGCCGCGTCCTCCGCGGCCTGCTCCGCGTTCGACCTTGACCTCGTTTACCGGATCGCTCGTCGTTCCGCGGGCCATTGCCGCTTTCGGATCGAGTATCTCACCGCGGTATATCCAAACTTTGATACCGATAATTCCAAAAGTGGTCAGAGCCTCGGCAAAACCGTAGTCGATGTCGGCTCTCAGCGTGTGAAGCGGCAGGCGGCCTTGCAGCGACCATTCGGTTCTCGCGATCTCGGCTCCGTTCAGACGTCCGGCGATCATTACCTTGATGCCCTGTGCACCGAAACGCTGCGATTCTTCCATCGTCTTTTTCATCGCACGGCGAAAGGCGATACGTTTCTCAAGCTGCTGGGCGATCTTCTCTGCCTGGAGCTGAGCGTTCAGTTCCGGATGTCGGATCTCCTGGATCGAGATCAAAACCTCGCGGCCGGTTTTTCTCGAAAGATCTTCACGCAGCTTTTCGATCTCAGAACCCTTGCGGCCAATGATGATGCCCGGACGCGAAGTGTAGATGATGATCTTCAAACGGGTCGCCGCACGCTCGATATCGATGTGCGAAACTCCGCCGCCGCCGAAACGCTTCTTGAGATCACGCTTCAACTGAAGGTCTTCCGCGAGAAACTTGGCGAAGTCGTGTTTAGCAAACCAGTGCGAGTGCCAATCTTTGTTGTATCCAACTCTAAATCCGTAAGGATGAACTTTCTGTCCCATATTAAACCTTTACTGTCTCTCGAGGTCCTCGTTGATCTTCTGCTGAGCCTCATCCGCCCGATGGGTTTCGTGAGCTTCAGCCGGGGTTTGCGACTGTACGTTCTTCGCGTCCATTACTTCCGCGTCAGCGGCTGCGTTTACTTCAGCGGCCACTTCGTTCGGCGTTTCGACAACCTCTGCCGCGGCCTGCTCAACTACCGGAGTCTCGACCTCTTCAATCTTCGGCTCGGCTGCTTTTTTAGCAGCCTTCGGAGCGTCAGCCTTTTTCGCGGCTTTCGCCGGAGCCTTTTCAGCCTTTCTGGCGGCGATCCGCGCGGCTCTTGCCTCTTCCAATTTCAATTCCTGCTCGGTCTTCGCCTTTTCCTCGCTCGTCACGTGTATCGTGATATGGCAATAGTGACGCTGTTCGCGGTATGCACGCCCCTGCGGAGCAGGACGCATACGGCGCCGATTCTTGGTCGGGCCCATATCGACGAAACAAGTCTTGACCCACAATCCGTCCGGATCGATCGCGATGTTCTGTTGTTCTGCGAGATACGTCGCGTTGGCGATCGCCGAACTCAGACATTTTGCAATCGGGTCGGCAGCACGCTTGTTCGTAAACTTGAGAATCGAGAGTGCTCGCGAAACGTTGACTCCGCGGATCAAATCAATCACAAGTCTCGCTTTACGAGGGCTGCCCTTTAGATATTTTGTTTTTGCTACAGCTTCCATAATCTTCGTGAATCGTGAATTGTAAATCGTATGCGAACCGGGATTTTCCGATTGACGACTTACGATTAACGAATTACTTCCTCTTCGCCATCTTCTCCGCTTTCGTTCCCGGATGTCCTTTGAACATGCGTGTCGGTGAAAACTCGCCCAACTTGTGGCCGACCATATTTTCCGTAACGAATACGGGGATGTGCCGTTTGCCGTTGTGGACACCGAAGGTCAAACCGACCATATCCGGCGAGATCGTCGAGCGTCGCGACCAAGTCTTGATCGCGGGCGGCTTCTTTCCGCCATCCAGAATGCGTTGGAGCGTTTTCTGAACGCTCAGATCGATAAACGGTCCTTTCTTTAATGAACGTGGCATATTTCTCTAATTTCGAATATCGAATGTCGAATGCAGAATTAAATTCATCATTCATCATTCGTAATTCATCATTTCCTTCTACGGTCCTTCACGATCATATTGCTCGTGCGTTTATTGCGACGTGTCTTGTAACCGCGCGTCGGCTGTCCCCACGGAGTTACCGGGTTACGTCCGCCGGACGTTTTACCTTCACCACCGCCATGCGGATGATCGACCGGGTTCATCGCAACTCCGCGAACTTTCGGGCGTCTGCCCATCCAGCGTGAGCGTCCCGCCTTACCCAGCGAAACATTCTCATGCTCCGTGTTGCCAACCTGTCCGACAGTTGCCATACAGACGACCGGAACTCGCCGAACTTCCCCCGAAGGCATCCTGAGCTGTGCGTAATCACCGTCTTTCGCGACGATCTGTGCAAAGCCGCCCGCCGACCGCACCATCTGGCCGCCCTTTCCCGGACGAAGCTCAATGTTATGAACTTCCGTACCTAGCGGGATATTCTTGATCGGCAAAGCATTGCCCGGCAAGATATCGGCATCGACTCCGCTCAAAACCATCGTATCGACCTTCAGCCCGACCGGTGCAATGATGTAACGCTTTTCGCCGTCGAGATAAGTGATTAGGGCAATGTGCGCAGAGCGGTTCGGATCGTATTCTATCTGCGAAACGCGCCCCGGAATTCCGGCTTTGTCACGCTTGAAATCGATTATCCGGTAATGGCGCTTGTGGCCTCCGCCGCGTCGTCGGATCGTGATCCGGCCGTCGCTGTTGCGTCCTGAAATTCTCTTCTTCGGCTCGAGCAGTGATTTTTCGGGTACTGCTCCCGGCGTCAATTCGTCGCGTGTCAGATACGTCTGATAGCGGCGTGCCGGCGATGTCGGTTTTAATCTCTTGATTCCCATAATCTTTCAGTTGTCAGTAGTCGGTGGTCGGTGGTCAGTGATTTCGTCTATTCTGACCACTGACCACTGACAACTGACCACTGTTAAATTGCTTCCGCGTAATCCACCATCGGCTCGCCCTTCTTCAGCGTAACGTAGGCTTTTTTCCAAGCCGGGCGGCGACCTTCGAACTTTCCGCGTTTCTTTACTTTTCCGTCGTACTGGACCGTTCTGACTTTTGCGACCTTTACGTTAAAGATCTCTTCGATCGCTTTTTTGATGTCCGGCTTTGCTGCTTTGCGGTCAACGCGAAATGTCAAAACCTGTCCCGCAACGCGGTCGGTGTTCTCTTCGGTCGAATCTTCCTTCAAGATAACGCTCTTTTCGGTAACGACCGGCGACTTCAAAATGTCCCAAACACTCAACTTATTCATTGTCAGTCGCCTCCTTCTCAGCCGAAACTTCTCAGCCTTTTCCGCCTTTACCTTCTTCGGTTTCGCATCTTCTGCCTTTACTTCCGTTTCAGCCTTTTTGGCTTTCACGGTTTGGCTTCCTCTGCTGCCGGAGCTCAGCCTTTGCTTCTTTCGGCTCGGCTTTTTTGGCTTTCGGCACTTCCGGTTTGGCTTCTTCGGCCTTTACTTCTTTCGCTTCCTTCTTCGCCTTCGGTGCTTTTTCGGCGACTGGTGCGGCAGCCTCTCCGTCCGACTTGCTTTCACGTTTCGGATCGAGCAGATCGTTAAGCTCGGCAACAGCCGACTTCGAGATCAAAAGCTTTTCGTGATAAAGAATGTCGTAAATATTCAGCCCGAAGCTGTTCGTGACCTTTGTCTTTTCGACATTTCGCGACGACAGGATCAAATTCGCGTTATCCAGCGAATCGACGATCAAAGTCTTTGTCGGCTTCTTCTTGTTCTCGGTCAATCCCAAACCGCCGATCGCTCCAAGAAACTCTCGTGTCTTCGGATTGGTGAATGTGAATTCATCGATAATGATCAAATTCCCTTCGCGCAATCTCTCGGACAACGCCGAACGCAGGGCTCCGCGACGCATTTTCTTTGGCATTTTGTATGACCAATCGCGCGGCTGCGGCCCGTGAACGTTGCCTCCGCCCTTCCACAAAGGCGAGCGGATCGACGCGATACGCGCCCGACCGGTTCCTTTCTGCTTCCAGAGCTTGCGGCCCGAACCCGAAACATTTCCGCGGGTCTTCGTCGCCGAAGTTCCCTGGCGTCCATTCGCCTGATAATTGATCAAAGCCGAATGGATCAGCGACTCGTTAAGCTCGGCACCGAACACGGCATCCGACAGCTCAACATCGCCGACTTCTTTATTCTTCAAATTGCGAACCTTTACGGTAGGCATAATTTCTCACTCCGTTCGAGTCTGCAAGTCGAGAGTCATGAGTGGTGAACAGGATTCTTTATTCCTACTCAAGACTCTCGACTAAAGACTCACGAACTTCTAAGCTTTTCTTTACAATTACCAAGACCGCCATTCGGCCCCGGCACAGCACCGCGAACCATCAATAGATTGTTCTCGACATCTACCTTGGCGACAGTCAAACCTTTGATCGTGACCCGGGCATCGCCCATATGTCCCGACGACTTCGTTCCCTTGATAACACGCGAAGGATATGCCGACTGGCCGATCGATCCCGGTTCGCGAACGTTCATCGAACCATGCGATTCGGGTCCGCGTGAAAACTTGTGGCGTTTGATCGTACCGGCAAAGCCGCGTCCTTTCGATTTACCGACAACCTCTACCGCATCGCCATCCGCAAACAGATCTACCTTGATCTGATCGCCGATGGTCGCATCTGGCTCGCCCGTTAACCGAATTTCCTTCAAAATACGTGTCGGCGGAAGTCCGCCGCCCGTTTTCTCAAAGTGTCCGCGCAAAGGCTTCGTAACGTTTTTCAACCGGATCGGCTTGTCTTCAACAAAACCAAGCTGGACGGCATTATAACCGTCGCTTCCGGCCGCACTTTTGGTCTGAACGACGACACACGGCCCCGCTTTGATGACAGTAACCGGTGTAACCGTGCCATCTTCCGCAAAAAGCTGCGTCATTCCTAATTTTCTACCAATGATTCCGCTAATCATTCTAAAGTTTCCCGAGTTGCAGACTTGAGTCGCAAGTCCTGAGTTGCGAGCAGTTAACTTCCTGCTCAAGACTCTGCAACTCCTGTAACTCTGCCAACTAGCTTTTCCCAAACGCCTTGATCTCCACATCGACGCCGGCCGGAAGGTCCAATTTCATCAACGCGTCAACCGTTTCTGCGGTCGGGTCGAGAATGTCCATCAGCCTTTTGTGCGTTCTGATCTCGAACTGCTCACGCGACTTCTTATCGACGTGCGGCGATCTCAATACCGTCCATTTGTTCTTAATGGTCGGAAGAGGGATCGGCCCCGCGATCCTCGCGCCTGTTCGTTTCGCTGTATCGACGATCTCCTGGGTGGACTGGTCCAAAACACGGTGATCGTAGGCTTTAAGCTTAATGCGAATTTTTTCGTTTAACATAATTTCAGTAGTCAGCAGTCAGCAGTCAGCAGTCAGCATATTCTGACTTCTGGCTTCTGGCTTCTGATTTATTCAACTACTTCCGACACGGTACCGGCACCGACTGTTCTCCCGCCTTCGCGGATGGCGAATCTCAGTCCCTTTTCCATTGCGATCGGGGCGATCAGCTCGATCTCCATCTGGATGTTGTCTCCAGGCATGACCATCTCAACACCGGCCGGAAGATGTGCAACGCCCGTCACGTCCGTTGTTCTGAAGTAGAACTGCGGGCGATATCCCGTAAAGAACGGTGTGTGTCGGCCGCCTTCTTCTTTCGTGAGCACGTACGCCTCAGCCTTGAACTTCGTGTGCGGTGTGATCGTTCCCGGCTTTGCGATAACCTGTCCGCGTTCGATCTCCTTTCGCTCAACTCCTCTCAGCAGCAGGCCCACATTGTCTCCGGCCATTCCCGAATCGAGAAGCTTCTTGAACATCTCAACTCCAGTCACAACCGAGTTCCGCGTGTCCTTGATACCGACGATCTCAACCGGTTCGTTGACGTTGATCTGGCCTCTTTCAATACGGCCTGTCGCAACTGTTCCTCTACCTTGAATCGTAAAGATATCCTCAACCGGCATCAGGAACGGTTTGTCCGTTTCGCGGGCAGGTGTCGGGATGAAATCATCAACCGCCTGCATCAGCTCATCGATCTTCGGCTCCCATGCGGCATCGCCTTCGAGTGCTTTCAGGGCCGAACCCTGTACGATCGGTGTCGTGTCGCCCGGGAACTCATAGCTCGTCAGCAGCTCTCTGATCTCCATATCGACCAGCTCGATCATCTCGGCGTCATCGACCATATCGACCTTGTTCATGAACACGACCATCGAAGGTACTCCAACCTGACGTGCAAGCAGGATGTGCTCTCTAGTCTGCGGCATCGGGCCGTCCGTCGCTGCTACGACAAGAATAGCTCCGTCCATCTGGGCCGCTCCCGTGATCATGTTCTTTACATAATCAGCGTGGCCCGGACAATCGACGTGTGCGTAGTGGCGGTTTGCCGTCTCGTACTCAACGTGCGAGGTCGCGATTGTAATACCACGTGCCTTTTCTTCAGGTGCGTTGTCGATCGAATCAAACGACCGAAACGTCATCTTCGCGTTGTGCTTCGACATCACCTTCGTGATCGCCGCCGTCAACGTCGTCTTCCCATGATCCACGTGCCCAATCGTCCCTATATTCACGTGCGGCTTCGATCGATCGAATTTTTCCTTGCTCATAATCTCTTGTTCCTCAAATACTAGTTATTAAGGTAACCCCACTTCTTAAATCTTTCTTGCAAATCCTTATCGTGCCTAAACGCCTGAAAATAAAGGTATTCAGGGGCGAGATCGGCACCGTTTTCCCAAACCAAAGTATCCAGCTCTTTATCAACGACGAACCTCTGAAACTCAAATTCGTCTTTCAAACTTTCGAATGCAGGGCCACGAAGAGCATCGCTCAAATCCGCTATTCCCTTTCGGCCATCGTTGAAGGAAACCTCAATTCGATATCCGTCAACATATTTTGCATCGACAACAAGCACTAACATCTTCTACTCCAGAGGCTCTATTGGATTCGGCGTTTCGTTTCTTTCACAAAGCTCCCAATCCGTCAAAAGCTCGTCACGGTGAAGGCCGTACCATTCCAGCACATGCTTCAATGCTCGTCTTGGAAAATCGCCTTCAATCGTTCCATCAAGAATAAAAACCTTGACTTCGTATCCTCCGTATTTCGCATGAAAATGCGGCGGAGCGTGGTCGTTCCAATACATCGCAATTACAATTCCCAGGAATCTGCTGATGATCGGCATAACCGTTTCAATTTACAAACAACTAACTGCTTGCTCCCGTCCCCTTTATCTTCGCGATCACCTCTTCGGCAACGTTTCGCGGAGCCTCGTCGTAACGCTCGAAATGCATACTTGACGTCGCACGTCCCTGCGTCGATGAACGAAGATCGGTAGTGTATCCGAACATTTCCGACAGCGGCACGAATGCCGTCACGATTGAAACATTGCCCGGACGCGGTTCCATCTTGTCGATTTGGCCGCGGCGTCTGTTCAAATCGCCGTTGACCGCACCCATATATTCTTCAGGCGTAACGACTTCGATACGCATGATCGGTTCGAGCAGAACGGGTTTAGCCTTCTTGACCGCATCCTGGAACGCGAACGAGCCGGCCAGTTTGAATGAAATTTCGTCCGAATCGACTTCGTGATACGAACCGAACAGAAGCCTGACCTTGATGTCCACCAGCTCATAGCCCGCCAGATATCCACGCTGCATCGCATCGCGAACACCTTCCATTGTCGGCTTGATAAATTGTCGCGGGATCGATCCACCGGTGATCTTGTCCTCAAAGACAAACCCTTCACCCGGAGCCGGTTCGATCTCAAGCTCCACGTGGCCGAATTTACCGCGGCCGCCCGATTGTTTCTTATAGATCTCTTTGCCCGGAGCACTTGCCGTGATCGTTTCGCGGTAAGCAACTTGCGGTTTACCGACGTTCGCTTCAACACCGAACTCACGCTTCATGCGATCGACAATGATCTCAAGATGAAGCTCGCCCATTCCGGCGATGATCGTCTGGCCGGTTTCGTGGTCGGTATTAACTCTAAAACTGGGGTCTTCCTGTGCAAGCCGATTGAGCGCGATGCCCATTTTGTCCTGGTCCTGACGGGTTTTCGGCTCGACCGCGACACGCACGACCGGTTCCGGGAAATCCATCGACTCCAAGAATGATCGGCTTCGATCTCGTCGGAAACCGTGTCGCCCGTCGTGGTATTTTTCATACCACCGATGGCAACGATCTCACCCGCGCTCGCCGTTTCAACGTCTTCACGTTTGTTGGCGTGCATCAGCATAAGGCGTCCGACGCGCTCTTTCGAATCTTTAATTGTGTTCGTGACGTAGGAACCTGACGAGACCGTACCGGAGTAAATTCTAACAAATGCGAGCTGACCTAAATGCTTGTCAGCCATCAACTTAAAGACCAAACCGGAGAACGGGGCCTTTGCATCGGGCGGACGGCTTTCGATCTTCGCCGCTTTTCGGATTCGTGCCTTCGATCGCCGGAATATCCAGCGGACTCGGAAGAAAATCGACAACCGCGTCAAGCAGCGTCTGCACACCTTTATTTTTGAACGCCGAACCGGTAACAACCGGAACGATCTTCATCGCCAACGTACCTTCGCGAAGTGCTTTACGAATCTCCGCTTCAGAAACTTCCTCGCCTTCGAGGTATTTCGCCATCAGATCGTCATCGATAGCCGAAACCGCTTCGACCAGCTTCTCGCGGGCCGCTTTCGCCGCGTCGACAAGGTCAGCCGGGATATCGGTCGTTTCGTAATTCGCTCCCTTGGCCTCATCGTTCCAAATGTAAGCCTTCATCGTGATCAGATCGACAACGCCCTTGAACTTGTCTTCCAAGCCCGATCGGGATCTGAAGAGCGACGGCGTTTGCACCGAGGCGATCGCAGGATCGACTGAAAACTTCTGTCAAACGAAGCACCCGCACGATCCAGCTTATTAATAAAGCAGATACGCGGCACGCCGTATTTATCAGCCTGACGCCAAACCGTTTCCGACTGCGGCTCAACACCCGCTACACCATCAAAAACACAAACCGCACCATCCAAAACTCGAAGGGACCGCTCAACTTCCATCGTGAAGTCAACGTGTCCCGGTGTATCGATAATATTAATGCGGTGTTCGACGTTATTACGCGTCCAGAAACAGGTAGTTGCGGCGGACGTAATAGTAATTCCGCGCTCTTGCTCCTGCTCCATCCAGTCCATCGTCGCCGTTCCCTCGTGGACTTCACCGATCTTGTGCGAAACACCCGTGTAGAACAAAATGCGCTCCGTCGCCGTGGTCTTACCCGCGTCGATATGGGCCATAATGCCGATGTTTCTAAATTTGTCTAAGCTAATGTTTGCCATTTCTCAAAGCTTTCAGCCGTCAGCTTTCGGCGGTCAACAAATCCAGCCACTTCTGGCTGATAGCTGAATGCTGATCGCTGACTGCTATTAAAATCTATAGTGTGCAAAAGCCTTATTGGCTTCGGCCATGCGGTGGACATCGTCCTTTTTCTTCACCGCTCCTCCGCGTCCGCTTGTCGAATCGAGAAGCTCGCCTACGAGGCGGTCCATCATCGTTTTTTCGCTGCGGTTGCGGGCATTTGTCACGATCCATCGGATCGCCAGTGTATTCCTACGATCTTTCGTCACTTCAAGCGGCACCTGATAAGTAGCACCGCCGATACGACGCGATTTGACCTCCAGCGTCGGAGCGACCGTATCCAAAGCCTTCTTAAAGACCTTCAGCGGCTCTTCGCCGGTCTTTTCGGCGATCTTGTCCATCGCCTTGTAAAAGATCTCTTCGGCCGTCGTTTTCTTGCCTTCCCACATCATGCCGTTGATGAACTTCGTCACCACAACGCTGTTGAATATCGGGTCCGGCAAAACTTCTCTTCTAGCTGCAACTCTTCTTCTTGCCATAATTTCGTTAATCGTGAATCGCTATTCGTGAATCGTCCGTAAATCGCAACTTCTTATCGATTTACGATTTACGCTTTACTATTTCGCCCCTTTCGGCCTCTTCGCTCCGTATTTCGAACGCGACTGGTTACGGTTCGCAACACCGGACGCATCGAGTGTTCCGCGGATAACGTGATAACGCACACCCGGAAGGTCCTTTACACGGCCGCCGCGGATAAGCACGATCGAGTGCTCCTGCAGGTTGTGTCCGATACCCGGGATATAGGTCGTAACCTCTATCTGGTTCGTCAGACGCACACGAGCCACCTTACGAAGCGCCGAATTCGGCTTCTTCGGTGTCGATGTATAAACACGCGTACAAACGCCGCGCTTCTGCGGGTTGGCCTGCAAAGCCGGACTCGCCGTTTTGTATTTAACTCTCTCGCGTCCCTTGCGAACTAATTGATTAATAGTCGGCATAATCTTCTCTTCTTAAACTCCCCACCGAGTCAGAACCGCGAGCGGTAGCGACCGGTCTCTTCTTCTTAGGGTGGTAGCATCCACCTAACAAAAAGCAAAACAAATATCTCGCCGTACTCTTGCCGAATAAATTCAGCAGTTAGCACAAGATCACTTATGATCAAAAATTCTGTGTAAGAATCCCTTTAACTGAAAGAAAAAACTTTGCTGTGGCGTGGCATTGAATTGCAGAAGCCCGCACGTTAGTAAGGGCGTGAATTCTGCCCAGCGTCGTTGGTTCGACGCCTGTTTACGCTACAATCCCTGTCTTATCTTTCAAAAATCAATCGGCAGTTAATGTTACAAACCACCCTGGGAACCAGACCGTTATAGTCCGAAACTTTAGATATTATAAATTTGATGGTGATGTGTCAAGTGTTGGTGTGGGGTAAGTCGTTGTACGGGTCTGCAGTTAGGCAATCTTGTTGGACTGTTGTAGTTTTGTTACGAAATCTTTCAGGGAGGCACTTATGGAAATAGTCGTGACCGCGATTCTTGGAATCGCCGCAACAATTATCGCTGCGTACGTTTGGGAGACAAAAATCCGCGACAGAATATCCGTCAAGCGCATAATGAATCCGAATGACAAAGATATACCTCAACTCCTCGAGCTTTATGTTGATTTGTTTCCTAATGAGATTAGCAACTATAGCAGCTCTGACATAATGGATTTGATCGAACACCAGAATCATAGCAAAGACGTGAGCCATAATATTTCTGAGGACTTCATAATGGTCGCGAAGTGCAAAAGTGATGTCATTGGATTTTTGTTGTGTCACTTCTATCCAGAACGCGAGAAGGCGATAATAAGTTACTACGGAATCGACAAAAATATTCGTTCGGCTCGTACGTCTGCCGCTCATTCCCTTTTGAGCGCGATTCATAATGAACTCACAAGTAAAGGACGCTCCTGTAAATACCTCTTTTTTGACGTTGAACGACCCACTAACCGATTGACACGGAAAGAAAGAGCAGAGCGAAAAGCCCGAGTCACAGTTTTCAAACAAAGCGCTCGTTCATTTGGCAGAAAGGCTTTCTGTATAGAGTTTGATTACTCCTCGCCGCGAATCACTCTTTCTACAGGAACACGGGAAACTCCTTTAACGCTGATGACGATTCCGCTAGCGAGTTCGCTTGAAGGGTCAATTTCTCGTGAAACACTTTTGGAGTTTCTTAGTTTCATCTACTTCGACTGTTATGGTGACATTTATGAGTTAAACGACCCGCATTTCAAAAGCTACCAAGATCACGTTTCCAAAAAACTTGAGAAATACAGCGCCTCTTTGCCAGCTAAAATCAATCTAGCGTGAGCTTCTGTTTGCTACCATTATTACATTATGACTAAAACTGGACCTCCCCCGAAAACATTTGGTCAGCATTTTAACCTCGGACTTCATCAGAGCGAACTAGATTTTTTGGACATTTACGCCAATCACGACATGCCGGTATTTTTAGATCCTTATGGTATTTCCGCACTGAATACAAACTGGTCACGCCGATGTGAGCTGGAGATTGGTTCCTACTTTCAACATTTGGTAGATAGTATTAGAGCAGGAGATAGCCGACGAGTCGCAAGACTCCTTGATGCTCTACATGAGGTTGATGAAATTGGATTGGGATATTCGTCGGGAGAGCCGCGAGGGCGGGGTGTTGGATCGATGCAGGCAAGGGAAATACAAAACGCATTCGAAACCAGCAAAGCGGGTAAATCTGGCGATATTCGAGACATAGCAGATTGCCGCGCTCATGATACCAGGCATTAATCAAGACAAAATTTCCGATATCACCGCAAATATTCTCAAAAATCAGTTGATTGTTTACACACAGGAGCAATGCGATAAATTAGGGATTCCTATGAGTCGAGTGCCAGTTAGCAACGTTTTCGACTTAGAGACTTTTAATTTTCGAAGCTTCTATACTGAACTTCCCGTCATTAATACCCGCCCGAAAATACTTCTTCCGCTTCCGAGCGTTCGTATCGTTCCGGAGCTTAGTAAAGACAAATATTATCGAAATTACGTGCTTGAGTTCTTGAAAGCGGAACACCAACACGCGGGCGATTCACTTTCTTCAGTTTTAAGGAATGGGAAAGTTGTCGTAAAAATAATGGACCTAAAAAAGGAATATCCTTTGGGAACTGATTTTTTACATGAGTTTTCCAAGGAACATCCAGAAATCTTGAAACGATATAAATCAGCATTACGAAAGAGTGCAGCCGCACGTGCCACCGCACCACCGCTAGCAACGAAACGAAGAATTCTCAGTGCAAGCGAGCGAATCGCGATTTTAGAAGGAATCGAACCCGGTAATGAAGGAGCGACAAATTTTCATAAAATATCGTTTGATAGCTTAATACGCGTTTTCGCAGTGCGACTTTCCAATCCGGTGCGTGAAAAAGAAATCAATGAAGGCCGTAAGCGAATAGACATTGTATTTGACAATTCGGACAAAGCCGGCTTTTTTGATGAGCTTAATCGCCTCTACCGTATACCGTGCCCGAAAATCTTTGCTGAATGTAAAAATTACGGCCGTGAGATCGGAAATCCAGAAATTGATCAACTCGCCATGCGTTTCAGTTCAAGACGTGGGATGTTTGGAATTTTAGTTTGTCGTTCGATTAAGGACCGGGAATCGCTGATTAAAAGATGTAGGGATGTTCTGAAGGATCGCGATGGTTTTATAATTGTTCTCGACGACACCGATCTTGGATGTCTACTTCAGTGTCGAGATAATGGTGACGAGTCCGGAATTGACAACTTTATGAGAACGAGGCTTGATGAATTAATCATGTAGCGATTCCGCTACTCCCATGCTAATCCTATCCTTCAAATCATTCGGATCGTGCGGATCACCCTTTATCATCCAAATCATTCCTATCGTTCCTATCTTCAAAATCACCGTTCCGGTAACGCGGCGCATGGTTTGGTTTCGAGTGTGGCGAACTTTCGCTGCACGATATGGAGACTGTAAAGACGGAGCGGTACGAGGCGTGTTTGGGCTTTATTTGAGGTTTGGCGGCAGGAACCTGAGCCGCATCGAGCGGGAGATGCGTGGGTTGGGATATGCCGATTTCAACCGCCGCATTCTCTACAGCCGCACCGAACGCGGCACCGGTCGTGTTTCCGCCTTGTTTCGGTCAGGCATATTTGGTTAAATACAGGTTTGCATTTATCAGGGTATTCAAGACTATGAACAACGCATTTACTTCTTATTTAGAAAAACACACCGAAGCCGAATGGCTTGCCGCTGTCGAATCGCTGCTGCCTTCGATCCACGAGGTTGACCGCAACGCTGTGCAGATATGGTTCCGGTTCTATCCGCTCAGCCTTTTCCGCAACTTGCAGGCGGCTGAAGACCTGGACAAGGCTCTGCACGGATTTGCGATACTTGGCAATTACGATCTGAGTACGCAGATCGACACATCGCACCATTTTCTGTACGGGCACAGATTTTGGAAAACGGTAAAGGCAGCGATCGAGGCCGAGGCGACGGTGTTTGAGAACAGCGAGATCGGCCTTGCCGACGAGATCAAACAACTCGCCGCTATGATCGCCGAAAAGTTGAAGGTCGATGCGTCGTTGATTTTCGGAATTACCGCCGTCGGATTGATGACGTTGAATCAAGTCGGTCTCGAAACATTTAACGCAGCGAGCGGTGACATCGAAAAACCGAAAGGCTTGATGTCGAAATCGCCCGATCAGATCGTAAAGGCCCGTGCCGAGGACGATTCGCAGGGCATTTTCGGATTCCTGAAAACAGTCAACAAGAAGTTTTCGATCATCTACGACGAGAACAGCAGCAACGCGAGATTCCCGATCACGGCCGAACAGGAGATCGCCGGTGCCTCGGCACTCGATCGCTCGCAGAATTGGCAGGAAAAAGATTCACGCTGCTGGGAAGGCCCGGTCCCGGTCGAATGCCTGTCGGCTTCGTGCGGCACATGCTGGATCGGCGTCGTCGCCGGACAGGAAAAGCTTTCGGATGTATCACGTCGCGAACGCCGCGCGATGAAGGTTTTTGGTTACAACCAGCCGGATGACGAGAAACCGTTCCTCCGCCTCGGCTGCCAGGCAAAAGCAAGCGGCAACGCGACAATCGCCATTGCCCCGTGGAACGGAGTTTTCGGCAAAAAGGTCTATGGCAACATCGACGATCTCGAACTTGAACCCGTGACGACATCTGCCAAAAAGCTTCGCGAAACTATCGCAGCCGCGGCATCGAGCGAATAAAAGCAGGTTTTCACCACAGAGACACAGAGAGCACTGAGGAAAGATTAATTTGTCGCTCTGTGTTCTTTGTGCAATCTGTGGTAGAAATCTTTTGTGACCGCCGACCAAACAAAACTTTCACCTGTCGTTTATGTACTTATCGCCGTTTTGCTATGGAGCACCGGCGGGCTGTTTATTAAACTGACGACGCTTGATGCCTATCAAGTGACGTTTTTTCGGTCGCTTTTCGCCGCGATTACAGTTTTGATCCTGACCCGCAAGAATGGCCTGAAGATCAATGCGTTCGGCATTTTCACATCGATCATCTATGCACTGCTTCTCTTCCTGTTCGTCTGGGCGACAAAGAAAACGACGGCCGCAAACGCGATATTTCTGCAATACACGGCGCCGATCTACATACTTATTTTTGCCCCATTCGTCATCGGCGAAAAATTCCACTGGCGAGATCTCTTCACGGTCGTGGTCGTTCTCGCCGGGATGAGCCTTTTCTTTGTCGGCCAGCTCCGACTCGAAGACTATCAGGGCAACACGGCGGCCTTATTCTCCGGCATTTTTCTCGGCCTCTATATAATGCTTCTGCGGCATCCGAAAGGCGAAGGTTTCAATCCGGTCATCGCGGTTATTTACGGCAATTTCCTGCTTGCGGCCCTCACCGCTCCGTCCGGAATTTCCGCTCTGCCTTCGATGACGTTCATGGATTGGTTTGCCGTAACGTTCCTCGGCATTTTTCAGATCGGTATCTCTTACATCCTTTTTATCAAAGGCGTTCGCGGTGGAACTCGCCCGCTCGACGCAAGCCTCATCGGTTTTATCGAACCGCTTCTAAATCCGGTCTGGGTGTTTATTTTCGTCGGAGAACGCCCGTCGCAATGGGCGCTTCTCGGTGGTGGAATAATCATCGCAGCGATTGCGATTCATACCATTAGACAATATGCGGGTAGAAGCCGCTTACAGACTTCGTGACCAGCGGAATCAGCCAACGTATGGAAAGCCCTAAACTGTTAATTGGTACTACCAATTATTTCCTAGCTGCGGCTTAGTTCCGTTCACTTTTTTGCTTATGTTGTGATAACATTTGAAAATATTAAGCACAAGCGGTCTTTTTTGGCCGTTTTCCTTTTTCAAACATATCGAACGAATTTAGAAACTTTATTCAAAAGAATATGGCTAACTACACCATTCCCGAAAACATAAAAAACGAAGAACTTAAACGTTGGGTAACCGACATGGCCGAGCTGTGCGAACCCGAATCAGTCTATCTTTGCGATGGCTCGCAATCAGAATATGACAGGCTGTGCCAGGAGATGGTCGACGCCGGCACGTTTATAAAACTTAACGCCGAAAAGCGCCCGAACAGCTTCCTTGCTCGTTCGCATCCGTCGGACGTCGCACGCGTCGAAGACCGAACATACATCTGTTCATTGTCCAAAGGCGACGCCGGCCCGACCAATAACTGGATGGCGCCGAAGGAAATGAAGGCTTTGCTGACGCCTAAAATTCCGCGGTTCGATGAAGGGCCGCACGATGTACGTCATCCCGTTCTGCATGGGCCCGATCGGCTCGCCTATTTCGCAATTCGGCGTCCAGCTTTCCGATTCGCCATACGTCGTCGTCAACATGAAGATCATGACCCGCATGGGCACAATAGCTCTGGATGCTCTCGGCAATGGCGAATTTGTCCACTGTCTCCACTCGGTCGGAATGCCGCTTGGCGGAGGGCCAGGCCGATGTCGCGTGGCCGTGCTCGCCAGATCCGAAAGATAAATACATCGTCCATTTTCCCGAAGAAAGATCGATCGTCAGCTATGGCTCCGGCTACGGCGGCAACGCTCTTTTGGGCAAGAAATGTCTCGCCCTTCGCATCGCTTCCACGCTTGGACGCGAGCAGGGTTGGCTCGCCGAGCACATGCTGATCGTCGGCGTAAAATCGCCCGATGGCCGCAAGGATTATGTCTGCGCGGCGTTCCCGTCGGCCTGCGGCAAAACGAATTTCGCCATGCTCATTCCGCCAAAGGCCTTTCAGGACGAAGGCTGGGAGATCACGACCGTCGGCGACGACATCGCATGGATCAAGCCAGACGAACACGGCAAGCTGCACGCGATCAATCCCGAAGCCGGATTCTTCGGCGTCGCTCCGGGAACGAATTACAAAACAAATCCGAACGCGATGGAATCGATCAAGGAGAACACGATCTTTACGAACGTGGCTTTGACCGATGACGGCGACGTCTGGTGGGAAGGCATGGACGGCGACGCTCCGGCACACGCCATCGACTGGCAGGGCAACGACTGGACGCCCGCAAGCGAAAAGGCCGCCGCCCATCCGAATTCCCGCTTCACCGCACCGATCGATCAGTGCCCGGTCGCCGACGAGCGTTTTAACGATCCGAAGGGCGTGCCGATCTCGGCGTTTATCTTCGGCGGACGCCGCAACAGCGTCGTCCCGTTAATTCAACAATCGTTTAATTGGGCGTTCGGCGTCTACATGGCCGCGACGATGGGTTCCGAGATGACAGCCGCCGCGTTCGGCAACATCGGCGAGGTCCGCCGCGATCCATTTGCGATGCTTCCCTTCGCCGGTTATCACATGGGCGATTATTTTTCGCACTGGCTCGATTTCGGCCGCCAGATCCCCGAACCGCCGCGTATCTTTTCGGTCAACTGGTTCCGCAAGGGCGAGGACGGCAAATTCCTTTGGCCAGGGTTTGGCGAGAACATGCGCGTTCTGAAATGGGTCGTTGAACGCGCACAAGGCAAATCGATCGGCGTCGAAACACCGCTCGGCTGGATGCCCCGCTACGATGATATGGACTGGCGCGGCCTCGATTTCTCACGCGAGGATTTCGAAAAAGTAATGAGCCTCGACCGCGACATCTGGCTAAAAGAGATCGCCATGCACGACGACCTTTTCTTCAAACTCTACGACCGTCTTCCGAAGGAAATGACGTTCATCCGCGAACTGCTGGTGTCGAATCTATGGCGTTCTCCGGAACTCGGCCTCGCAACACCGCGGCCCGAACCGGCTGAAGTTCTAAAAGCCGTCAGCAAAGCAGAGTGATCGGCGGCGAGGCGACGATAATTAATGTGAGGTTAATGTAAATATGAAACGTAGATATTATTATATTGCGTTTGCGTTGTTTGGATTGCTCTCCGCCGTTTCATTATCCAGCTTTTTTCGAGGTGAAAAGGCATCCGCGATCGAGGCCCCGCTTTCCAAAGGCTACGAAGCCGCGCTGGAGCAGAAAAGTGTGAAGCCTATCTTTCGGCCGAAGGGAAGCGCTCCGGCGGTTTGGGGCCCCGGCGACCTTTATACGATGCTGGTTACTGGCGAAGAAAGCAACAATGCTCTTTTCCAGTTCGAGGCGGTCGTGCCAAAAGGTGGCGGACCTCCTCCGCATATCCACTCGAAGGAAGATGAGACCTTTTATGTAGTGAGTGGCGAACTCGAGATGCTTCTCGGCGATAAGAAATATACGGCTAAGGCGGGAGATTTTGTCTATATTCCGCGTGGCACGGTTCACCAGTTTAAGAATCTCGGCGGCGACACTGCCGTTCAGTTTGTCACATTCGTGGGAGCAGGGATGGAGAATTTTTTCAAGGAAGTATTTCCTGAAACAAAGGACCGGAACGCACAGCCGCCTCCGGTAACCGAGGAGCTTATTCGCAGAATGAACGAAGCTGCTCCGAAATACGGTATCAAATTCGTACCACCGCCGGAAGCAAAGAAGAATTAGGATCGAGCTTTTCGAAGCTTGTCTGAAGCCTATTCTTTAACAACAAACGCATTAATATTTCAAATAAAGGAGTTATGACATGGTAAATAAAGGACTGTTTGTAAAATTGGTCGCAAAACCCGGAAAGGAAGCCGAGGTCGAGGCATTTTTGAATAGCGGGCTCGCGCTGGTAAATGACGAGCCGCTGACCGTAACGTGGTACGCGATAAAATTCAGCGAAAACACGTTCGGTATTTTCGATACCTTTGACGGCGACGAAGGCCGCGATGCCCATCTCAACGGCAAAGTTGCCGCCGCATTGATGGCAAACGCCGCCGAGCTGCTGCTCGAAGGGCCGTCTATCGAAAAGATCGATGTTCTTGCGGCAAAAGCCGCTACTAACCAAAGGGCGGAATCTTCCGTGGCTTAAAGCCGCGTGAAATTAGCAATTTTGAAGGCGATTCGAAGGAGTCGCCTTTTTTATTTTCTAATCTCATGCCGCTCACGTTCCCGTTCTAATCCGAAAAACGTTGACTTTGACCGGTTCAAGTGATAGTAATGCGAATACCCCTAACAAACCTGGATCGCGGAACTCGTATTCCGCTGTCTGTAACCGCCGCTGTTTGACACTGTGTATATGGAGTCTTGGGCTTCAGAACTGATCTTCTGAGGCGAAGTAAGCCGAAGATGGTCTTTTTTATTTCCAGAATTGAGATTATGAAGGAGGTTTAAAATGAAACGTTTAGCATTGGCATTGGTGTGTACCGTTGCACTTTTTGCTATGGGATTTGCTGTTTTTTTCCAGGTGTCCAGCCAACATCACATTAAGGGCGAGCGTAGTAACGACAGCGGCAGCTCGGCCACCAGCGCGACCGTCACTTTCGGCGGCTGGATGGCAAATCCGCATCTTTGTCCGGCGGTTCCGCCGAATCCGCCCGCTCCGTGCCCGATTGTCGATAGATTCCCGGCGAATGCCGCCACACAGTTTCCGCGACTCTCTAACCATCACGCATTGACGCCACAGATCGCGAAGATAAAAGCTGGCGGGACAGTCAATTTTGTTGTGTCGGGCTTCCATGTAGTTACTGTTTATGACAACGGTACAAGGCCGGCGGACATCGATACGACAATTCTGGTCCCACCCCCAA
Source organism: Blastocatellia bacterium (assembly GCA_963765045.1). Classification (GTDB taxonomy): domain Bacteria; phylum Acidobacteriota; class Blastocatellia; order Pyrinomonadales; family Pyrinomonadaceae; genus OLB17. The sequence continues at coordinate 410,575 of CAVXVF010000017.1, forward strand.
GACCCGGCCCGCCGATTATTAACGATGCAAGGAACAGAATCTACCGAGGTCTTGATCCGACGCTGTTGACAGCTATTTTGGCTCAGGATCGCGTCGAGTCCGTACAATTCGAGCGTCCCGGTATGTATCTGGTGATATGCGCCGTGCTTCCTCATTTTCAGGAGGGCATGTATGGTTATGTGAAAGTGACAGGACGTGATGACGACGATGACGATGATGAGTCCAGGTAAAGGATGGTTTACGCCTTAATTAATGCGACGGAAAAGGCGATTCGAAAGAGCCGCCTTTTTTTGTTTGTCGAATTTCGGTTACAAGTTATAATATTGTGCTAAATCTAAATTTATATTTGATCGGTTGCAAGTACGCAAAAACCGGACAACAAAAATCGTTAGAAACAATCTAAGAGAATTATGGAAAACTTTACAAGTACATTCGGAACATCCGCAGCTGAGGCGTTGCCTGCACAACGGGCACAGTTCATCCGCAAGACTTATATTCTGCTGGCAGCGGCCATTCTTGCCTTTGTCGTGGTCGAGGGAGCGTTGTTCACCTCGGGTGCGGCGAATATGATCGCGAGCGTCATTTTCAGCGGCGGGGCAATCGGCTGGCTGCTCGTTTTGGGCATGTTTATGGGCGTTTCTTACCTGGCAAACCGCTGGGCAACGTCGGAAACATCGGTGGTCACGCAGTATCTCGGTCTCGGTTTCTTTATCGTCGCCGAGGCTGTGATATTCGTGCCGCTTATCTGGATGTCGACGTATTATTCAGGCGACGGATCGGTCCTTCTCAAAGCCGGAGTGGTAACGATCGGACTTTTCCTGGGAATAACCGCAACCGTCTTTATCACGCGCACCGATTTTAGCTTTCTCGGCCCGATTCTCGCGATTGGCGGTTTTGCCGCACTCGGTTTTATTGTTGCTAGTGCTCTATTCGGATTCTCGCTAGGGTCGGTATTCGCGTTCGTGATGGTAGCGTTCGCCGGAACGGCAATTCTCTACGAAACGTCGAACGTGCTCCACCGTTTTAATACTAACCAGCACGTGGCCGCGTCGCTGACCTTGTTTGCCAGCGTTGCTCTGCTTTTCTGGTATATATTGAGCATCTTTAGTTCACGGGACTAATAATTTGCGCTAAGATTATGCCGCCGGTTCGGATTTACGTCCGACGGCGGTATATTCATTTTCGAGGTAACCAAATGAAACGAATATCACTTGCGATCGTGCTTACCGGTTTGTTTTGCCTTGCGGCAATTGCCCAAACCGCGCCCGCACCGCCGCAAACGCATCTCAAAGTTGGCGACAAAGCCCCAGACTTTACGCTCAACGACACCGCGGGCAAACCCGTAAAACTCAGCGATTACAAAGGCAAGAAGAGCGTCGTGCTCGCCTTCTATGTGCTTGCCTTCACAGGTGGCTGAACGAAGGAACTCCAGGCGTATCAGGCTGATATCGCCAAATTCGACGCTTCAGAAACGCAGGTTTTCGGCATAAGCATGGACAGCTTCGCCGCCAACAAGCGGTTTGCCGAGGACATCAAGGTCACGTTTCCGCTGCTCAGCGATTGGAAACGCCAGACCACAAAAGATTACGGTTTATATAACGAAACATCCGGCTATGGAACTCGTGCGACTTTTGTGATCGACAAAGACGGCGTTATTCAACACGTTGAGCAGGGCCGGACGGCGATTGACCCGACCGGAGCCTATCAGGTCTGTGATCTTTTACAGAAGAAAAAGACGGCAACTCCAGTGCCGCAGCCGAAACCATGACACCATACGCACCTTGCCCAAAATGCCGCGCCACCGCCGGTGAAAAACTAAAATTCACGTGGTGGGGCGGCGTGCTCGGGCCAAAGATACTGACACACGTCAAATGCAACGCTTGCGGATATAAATACAACGGCAAGACGGGCAAGGACAACACGACGGGCATTGTGATCTACTCGGTGATCGTTGGCGCGATCTGTCTTGGATTGGTGGTAGTTGTGTTCGCCGCGCTTGCTGCTGTGCTGTTGACGAGGTAAAGCCGGGAAGATCGGGGCTAAAACGGCTCATCGTTATCTTCGAACACGATCCGCTTTCCGCTCGATGACTTCTTTTCCGCCCGCAGGCTGTCCGGCTCAAGTTCTTGTAGCGACGGGCTGCCATCGGCATCCTTCATCAATATCTCGATCCGCCGCTCGGCCTTCATTAATCGGTCCTTGCATTCGCGCGAAAGCTTCACGCCGTCTTCAAACAGCTTTAGGCTTTGCTCAAGCGGAAGATCGCCGTCTTCCAGTTGGCTAACGATCTTCTCCAGTTCGTCGAGCGACGCTTCGAATGTCTTTTCCATAATTTACCTGAAAATGTCCTGGGCCTTTTTGAATATATCCTGAAAATCTTTAAAGCTGGCCGAACGCGTGCCGTTGCCGCCGTCATTCGCGATCGCGATTATTTCCTGCCCGATCTTTTGGGCGATCGCGGTGGCGAGCTTTTCGTCGCGTACACCGACGATCTTCCATCTATCACCACTTTTCGTCATTCGCACTTCAAAGCCGTGTTCGGGCAATTTGCTCTTGACCTTCGATTCGTTTCCATTCGTTTCAATCTCAAGATATTTGTCTGCACCCAAGACCATCGCCGCAAAGGGCACATTTTCAAACTTGGTGGTCTTTTCGCGTATCAGCCGCGGCAGTTCTTCCCTCGCCCGGTCCTTCACTGCCGGCATCAGCGGAGCGGCAAGGCGTTCGATGCGGGCCAGTATTTGCGGCGGTAGTCCTCGGCCATAAAGTTCAATCGCCTTTGACGTAACCTGCGGCACAAAATCATCAACCGCTGCGTCCGAATCAATAAGCCCATTGATCGCTGCCTGATCGTCATTTCTCGCGGCGTCAATCAAAAGCGCGAGCGAATACTGCGGAGCGCTTTTCAAACTCTGCCAATAAAAATAACCGCCGATTCCCGCAACGGCCACGATCACCGCCAGAACCGCTGCTGATATCTTCAACACGCTCACAAACGGACTTTTTTCAGCGGGTTTGACAAAGCTTTCGAGACTTTCCGGCTCGTACTTTGCGCGATTAGTAGTGGGATGAGTCACATCACCCGACACATATTTCATCCTTCCGCCTTCATCTCTCATCCTTTCAATCATGCGGCTATTCAGATGCTAAAACCTCTGCGTCAAGTTTCCCATTAGCTAACCGGATTTTCAATTTGTCACCTTTCTTTGCCTGTTTTGAATCGCGAACAATCGCTCCGTCCGCCATTTCCGTAATCGAAAAACCTCGCTTCAGCACCGACAGCGGCGAAAGCGCGTCAAGTCGGGCCATCACCACTTCCAATTCCTGGTGTCTTGCACGCGTCAGCTCGCCGCCCGTCGCCGAATGCCTCTGGTGCAATAAAGCCAGCCGCTGCGTATTGTCCGCTACCTTTGCCGCAAGCCTGATCGGTGACAGCCGGCCGCTGACCGCGTTCAATCTGTCTGATTGCCGTTGCAGTTCCGCTTCAACTGCGTTCTCTGCGTCTAAAACCAATGCGTCCACGCGGTGCCGCAGATCGCGGACGTGCGCGGGAAATTCCGTAAACACAGGCGATAACGCCAGCGATTGCAGGTCGGTCTGTGCCTGAAGCATTTTGTAACTCATCAACTGCAGTCAGATCGTTCGTCCGCCGCGAAAGATGCTCGACAATCTCCTGCTCGGCCCTCGCGACGATCTCCGCCGCAGCCGAAGGCGTAGCCGCCCGCAGATCGGCGACAAGATCGGCGATCGTAAAATCAACCTCGTGCCCAACGGCCGAAATCACCGGTATAGCCGAGCCGCGTATATGCCGTGCGACGATCTCTTCGTTAAACGCCCAAAGGTCTTCCGCCGAGCCGCCGCCGCGTCCGACGATCAGCACATCGATCTTGTCAATCAATGCCGCCGAGTCGTTATATCTGTTCGCAAACCTTATCGCCTCGCTTATCTGCTCGCCGGCCATTTCGCCCTGCACCAGCGTCGGAATCAGAACAATGCTGATCGAGCGAGCACGGCGCGACAGTACATGCAGGATGTCAAAATACGCCGCTCCGGTTGGCGAAGTGACAATGCCGATCCGTTTTGGAAAGCTCGGCAACGCGCGTTTCAGACTATCGTCAAATAAACCCTCTTTTTCGAGCTTTGCCTTGATCTGCTCATACGCGACAGCCAGCGCACCTTCGCCGACCGGCTCAAGCGATTCGACGATCATCTGATACTCGCCGCGCGGCTCATAAATCGAAAGCCGTCCGCGGACACGCACCTGCAAACCGTCAAACGGCTGAAACCGTATGCGAAAATTCGTGGTCTTCCAAACCGCCGCCCGCAATTGCGACGACCCGTCATGCAGCGTGAAATACCAATGCCCGGACCGAGCCGCCGTAAAATTAACGATCTCGCCCTCGACCCACACCGACGCAAACTGCCGCTCGATCGCGGAGCGCACCTCGGCGTTCAGCTCCGAGACGGTCATCGGCCGCCGTTCTTCGTCATCAAAAAGCGAATGTAAAAGGCCCTGCGTCACGTCATGATTTTACACCTTTTTCCATACCGGAATGCGAAGAGATGTTCGCATTGAGCAAAAGCGCTTGGTTAGACATCGCTTTCGAGCTTGTCGCTAGCGCCGTCCCACGTCCATGTGTCGGTGAAGGCCTGGGCCTGGGCGCGGTCTTCGGTGCCGATGTTGTTGTATATCTGGTTGTAGTTACGTTTGGAATTGAACGGAGGATCGATATAACAAAGATCGACCGTCTCGTCACGGATAAACTTCCGCATCACATCAAGATTGTCGCCGTAATAGAGTTTGTTCATGGGATATGCAGGGTGAATGTAGCATTAAGCAAATATCAAGGCAAGACACTAATACTTCTGGTTCTTTTCGGGATAAAGGTGTTCGAGTGTGTCCGGGAGCTGGTCGAATTCCATCTCGCCTTCGTAGGGGCGGAGCAGGCTATCTTGTAGCGGAGAATCCGTAATAAAGCGTTCATGCGTGTTTGAGAGGGGAACACGGCAAATCTATCACTAAAGGTAAACGCTGGCAAGAATCATGCGGCTTTGCAATACTATTGTGGAGGGGGTTTAGAAATTATGAGACAAGTATGCTTTACATTTGCGTTATTCCTTTTGTTTGGCACTTTCGCGATAGGTGCGGCCGCACAAACAAACCCGCCGCCGCAGCCGCAAGGCGTAAAAACACCGGTGAAGATTACGAAAAAACCTCATTCGAGCGCCCGGGGGTGTCAGAGGGGAATGTCGGGTCGTGCCCGGTTGAAGGTTACCCTTGATAAATCCGGTGCCGTTACAGACGTGGTGCAGATAAAATCGTCTGGGTGCGCTTCGTTCGACCAGGGAGCGATTCGCGCCGCGAAGAAGATCGAATTCGAGCCGGCCCAGGTTGATGGCGTGCCGATAACGCAGGTCAAAGTGTTCGAATATGTCTATTCGATCTATTGATGATTCCAAAATTTGTTCTCTTCGGGATAAAGTGTTTGAGCCAACAACAGGAAGATACTGTCCGAATCGGCGAAATATTGCGCGAATCTTTGATTTTTCCGTATAAATCTCCCATTTTCTTGAACGAATAAATGGCGGATTTGGGGAAATTTAGATAAATTTGGGCGGGAATCGGTGACAAGATCAGAGATGAAAGGCGGGGGCGGACGCGAATTCCATTCGTTCGCGGGTGGTGGGGTGGCGGAAGGCTAGTTTGTGGGCGTGGAGACAGAGGCGGGGGAAATTGCTGCCGCCGCGGGCGGTGTCGCCGACGATCGGGTGGCCGATCGTTTCGCAATGGATGCGGAGCTGATTTGTGCGTCCGGTTACAGGTTCCAGCTCTATCAGCGTCTTATTTCCGGACCTTTCGCGGACTCGAAAACGTGTTTCGGCTTCGCGGCCGTCCTCTTTTAATCCCCAGCGTTTCTCTTCTACATAACGGCCGATCGCTCCTGTAATAGTTCCTTCGTCAGCGGCCACGATTCCGTCAACGAGAGCGAGGTAACGCTTTTCGACAAGCTTTTTCTCAAAATGCGTAGCGAGAATGCGGTGTGTTCGGGCGTTTTTTGCCGCGACGATCAGGCCGGAGGTTTCCTTATCCAAACGGTGGATCAGGCCTGGGCGAATGTGCGGGTCAATTCCCTGCCGGTTTACGTGAAAGGCCAGGGCGTTTAGGAGCGTGCCGGTTTTGTCGCGGTGCGATGGATGGACAAGCATTCCGATCGGTTTATTTACGACGATCAGATGTTCGTCTTCGAAAATAATGTCGAGCGGGATGTCCTGCGGGACCATCGAGTTCTCGCGGGTCGGGTCAAGCTCGATCTCGATAAAATCATTCGCCCGCAGTCGGTAGCCGATGTTCTCGTTCCGCCCGTTTACCTCGCACCGCTCGGTTTTTACTATCTCGCGCAGATAGATCTTGCTCAGGCCCCGAAACTGGTCTAGCAAAAAATCCTCCAACCGCATCCTGTTCTCTGCCGGCGCCGCCAACAGCTCAATCCTTTCGTCCACGTTCAAGATTTTAACTTATGAAAGGAAAAAAGAGGGTGTTTGAACCTAAAAAATCATAGACTAAATTAACGACAGGCTCCTTTCTTATTCGCGCCATTCTTCTTTCTTGTTCTTCTTATTCCGTGGTCCGAGCCTTTAACCACAGAACAAGAGGAATAAGAGGAACGAAGAAGGAAGAAACCCGAAGACTTGGACAAACTTCTAAATTAAAAACGCGCCAGCGAAACCTTAATTCAAATTCCAACCGATCGCCGTATAAAAAAAGTGATTTCCGCTGCTAGCACCTGCATTTCCGATCGAATATCCGGCGTATCCGGTTACCTTCGGGTGAATTTTGAACGCAAAGCCCGGAGTGAAATAGCCGGCGGCGTGTTTGCCGGTGTACCAGTCGGTGTTGAAGTTCAGATACTTATTTATCGGCTGCTCAAAACCGAATTGTCCTCCGGCCCGGTCGGCATTCGCCGCGACGACGTTTTTTGTGAAATGATATCCGCCGGCCGTGATCCGTGTCCCTGATTTGAAAGTCTTGCTGACCTGCGTGTAGGCATAATTGCCGATATTGTAGGACCTGTTTCGCACCGGAATATAAACGCCGTCGCCCACGACGACAGACCAGCCGTTGTCCTTGCCGTTATAGACTTTCCATTTCACGTGAGGGACGACCGTGGTGGAATCCAATCCGGGCTGGATATTTCCATTGAAATCTACCCCGACCTCAACGTCCCCGCCGACACCGACCACAATTCGCGGAACAAACGATGAGAACCGGCCCAATCCGTTCTGGCTGTTTACTTTGAAAGTCGCGTCGAGTTCGAGATAAACCTTTCCTTTGTCCAGAATGTCCGAAGACGGCACGTTAAAGATCGTCTGCTGGCCGAATACCGCCGTCGAAAATGACAGCAAAAATAACGATATTGTTACAGTTTTATTTTTCATAGTTCTCCTCGTATTTAAAATAGAGCTTCGCCCGCGGTGAAAGCTCGAACTCTCATCGGTTAATGTTTCCCCTTAATGTGTTGAAACGCTAAAGAAAAAGGGCGTGAAGAAACGGCCGGCAGCCACCAGTCACTTCACGCCAGTGTTTAGACGTACTTTTTGGCTATTCCAGAACCAACTCCGGCGTCGTCAATTCGCCACCGGTTGCCGGAGTAATATCCGGCGGGATCGAGGTTTCTGTAATTCGATCGAAAACATATGCCGTTTCGCCATGCTGTGAGAAATCCAGCCCAGTATTTTCGTCTGACTCGGTGACGCGAAGACCGATGACGAGATCTACAAACTTTAGGATCACAAGCGATCCAATTCCAGCCAATGCTATCGTTATTCCGACGCCGATCAATTGGTTAACGACCTGCGTCGCATTTCCTTCGATCAACCCGACCGGCAGAATGCCGCCGGAAGCATCTTTAAAGATAGGATTAACGGCACTCGTGGCCAGAACTCCCGTCAGGATCGCTCCAAATATTCCGCCGATGCCGTGAATGCCGAAAACATCCAAAGTATCGTCGTAACCAAAACGTTTTTTCACTTCGCAAACCATTATGTAACAAGCCGTGCCCGCAACTGCGCCGATCGCGATCGCTGAAAGTGGCGAGACGAATCCGGCGGCCGGTGTAATGCAAACCAGTCCCGCCACAGCTCCGGAAATTGCGCCGATCACCGTCGGTTTGCCGTTTCTCAGCCAATCTATCAACACCCAGGTAAGCATTGCGGTGGCAGCAGCAAAATGCGTCGTTACAAAAGCGTTCGTCGCCAATCCGCTGGCCGAAAGTGCGCTTCCGGCGTTAAATCCAAACCATCCGAACCACAATAATCCTGCTCCGATAAGGCTCAAAACAGTGTTGTGTGGTGCGGTCGGCTCATTGTTATAGTCAATTCTCCGTCCGAGGTAGAGTGCACAAACCAATGCCGATACGCCTGAAGAAATGTGAACAACGGTTCCGCCCGCGAAATCGAGGGCCGGAATCGCTCCGCCCAAAACAGCATTTAAATATCCGCCTTTTCCCCAAACGATGTGTGCCAGGGGAAAATAGACCAGCAGCATCCAAAGCGTTGTAAAAGCTAATTTCGAAATGAATTTGATACGCTCGGCAAAAGCTCCCGTAATCAAAGCCGGCGTGATGATCGCAAACATTAATTGGAAGATCATGAAAGTTTGCTGCGGAAGCGTCGTCGAATAATCCGCGTTCGGCTCAGATCCGACACCCCGAAGGAATGCAAAATCCAAACCTCCTATAAATGCGTTCCCTTCCGAGAAAACCAGACTATATCCGACAAATGCCCATAATAAAGTAACGATCCCGACCGAAATCATGCTCTTCAGCATCGTCGAAAGCACGTTTTTCTGCCGGACAAGTCCTCCGTAAAAGAGGGCGAGACCCGGAATTGTCATCAGAAGAACGAGAGCGGAACACAGAAGAATGAACGCGTTGTCCGCGCTTGATTGTGCACCCGCCGCGGCCGTTTCGAGTTTCGCAATGCGGTCCCCAACCTCGTCCGCAATGGCCAGCAAAGGCAGCATAGCGATAATGGATACAATTGAGAGACATCTAAACCAATGATTAAGCTTCATCAAAAATTAAGCTCCTGAATAGTTTTTATTTTGATCGTCAACGTCTGGCTATGCATTCATTGTGCCAAAGGTATTACCATTCGCTTAAATAAATGACTGACAACAACTTACAGGTAACCAGTTATTTATACTACTCGAGTTAATTCCTCGTGTAATGACATTTTTGTAGGAAATAAATATCTCTATCTACATTTTCGTGCGCACTGTCCAAACCTTACCGATTCCGGAAAGCACAATTCTAGTATTTGTGTTATTATTGGTGGTATTTTTCAGATAAAAACTACATTATTGTAGCTATGTCTTTTGATTCTCTTGATGCAATCTCCAAAATTAGCGATGCTCTGGCATCGGCAGCGGGTTCTGCGTCAAGCTATAACTTCGTGATGGAACTGATCACGTCCGAAGCGAGCGCCGCCAGCAGTTTTATGCTGTTAATGCAGCCTGAAACGGACAAATTAATCCCGGTTGCGTCTCACGGATTGGGCGTCGCGGACTTTCGCAAACTGGAAATGCGTGCGGATAACAGCATTCTTCGCAAAGTTTTTGACGAATCCGCTCCGCTGTTTCTTAAAGATGTTTCCGCCGAGCCGACTCTTGATTATTTAAACGCGAGCGATGGCCGATGCCTTATTGCCGTGATTATCCGGCTTGCCAAAAAGCCTCTCGGAGTTTTGTGTGCCGAGTTCCCGGCCGAGGACGCTGACAATTCCGTTGAGCTGACACGATTTCTTTCTCTGATCGCATCGATGCTGGCTCAAACTCTTCGGGTCGAACACGCGGTTCTCGGCGAGCGTCAAAAATTGATCGAGGAAAACTCGCACTTAAAGCAAGAGCTAAAAGAAAAGTACGAATTTTCGCACATCGTTGGGAATTCGCACCCGATGAAGCAGGTTTACGATCAGATAACGCAGGTCGCAAAATCAAATGCCACGGTTTTGCTTCGCGGCGAGAGCGGCACCGGCAAGGAAATGATCGCTAACGCGATTCATTACAACAGTCTTCGCAGCAAGCGGCCGTTTATAAAAATAAATTGTGCCGCATTGCCCGATACTCTGATCGAAGCGGAATTATTTGGACACGAGAAGGGCGCATTTACCGGTGCAGACAGATTTAAGCGCGGACGCTTTGAAATGGCCGATGGCGGAACGCTATTTCTTGACGAAATCGGTGATCTGCCGCTTCAAACTCAGATAAAACTTCTTCGCGTATTGCAGGAACGCGAGTTTGAGCGTCTTGGCGGGACGGAAACGATCAAGACCAACATTCGCCTTATCACCGCCACGAATAAAAATCTCGAAGAAGCAATAGCCGCGGGCGAATTTCGTGAAGATCTTTATTATCGTTTAAATGTTTTTACGATTTTTCTTCCGCCGCTGCGCGAACGCAAATCCGACATTCTGCTTTTGGCCGAACATTTCCTCGAAAAATACGAAACCGAACACGGAAAGCGTATCCGACGCATTTCTACTCCCGCGATCGACATGCTGATGAGCTATCACTTTCCCGGAAACGTTCGCGAACTTGAAAATGCAATTGAGCGTGCCGTTTTGGTTTGCGATTCGAACGTGGTTCACGGCCATCATCTGCCGCCGACTTTGCAGACAGCGGAGGTTTCCGGAACCGTCACGGATATGTCGCTCGCGTCCGCAGTCGAGGCTTTTGAACGCGATATGATCCAGGATTCGTTGAAATCGACGCAGGGCAACGTTGCGAAGGCGGCGAAAATGCTTGATTCTACTGAGCGTATACTCGGTTATAAAATAAAGAAGTACGGAATTGATGCCTCGCGGTTTCGCAGATGAATAAGCTGGATTCATTAGTAAAAGATTTGCCCGACGCAGAATCGGCGACGCGTTTTCTAAAACAATTCACCGAACGACACCCGTCTAAAATCACGAAGCTTCAAAAAAATGAAGGTCTTTTGTCCGATGCTTTGACGCTTGCGTCCTTCAGCCCATTATTTGCGGCGACTCTCATCCAGAATCCCGATTATCTCTGGTGGCTGAATAGAAAACGGGCCGAATCAAGCGTCCGTAACAAAGAAGAATTGCTCGAATCGCTCGCTCGCTTTTCGCTTACGAATTCTCAGATCGAGCCGAATGTGCTTTTTACCAGATTTCGCCGCCGCGAGCTTTTGCGCATCTTTCTCCGCGACATTCGCCGTCTCGGAACCATAGCTGAGATCACCGAAGAGATATCTAATCTCGCGGATGCGATTCTCGAAAACGCGCTTCGCATTGCGCGGCAGGAACTGGACAATCGCTTTGGCTCGCCTTTTGAGATCGACGCCAAGGGCCGCAGGCGTCCGTCTGATATCTGCATTGTTTCGCTTGGAAAACTCGGTTCAAAAGAACTCAATTATTCATCCGATATCGATCTTTTGTTTATTTATTCAGCCGAAGGTTCGACGACCGGCAACGGCTCTCGTGGTGAGATCACAAACCGTGAATATTTTGTAAAACTTGCCGAATCGATAACAAAACTTGTCGGCCGGCAAACAGGCGAAGGAGCGGCGTATCGCGTAGATCTCCGTTTGCGTCCGCATGGCAGAGTCGGTGCGTTAGCTCTCTCTGTAAAAGAAACGATCCGCTATTACAAAACGGAAGCCCAAAGTTGGGAACGACAGGTTCTTATCCGTTCGCGTTCGAGCTCTGGTAAATCGCGGCTGTTCAAAATCTTCTTCGATGCAGTCGAAAACGAAGTATTTTCCGCGACAGAAGATGTGGCAACCGCTCTCCGAAACGTCTACCGGTCAAAAGAACAGATAGATTTTGAACATCGATCGGATAAAGAGTTCGATGTAAAACTGGGAGGCGGCGGCATTCGCGAGATCGAATTTATCGCACAGGCTTTGCAGCTTTCATACGCCGGAAAGGATAAATGGCTTCGTGCACCGCACACGCTTATCAGTATTTCGCGGCTGGCCGACCGCGGCCTTTTAAGCGAGACAGAATTGACGGGCTTGTTCGAAGCGTATGATTTTCTACGCCATCTCGAACATATTCTACAGATGGAAAACGGTTTGCAGACTCATTCGCTGCCAAACGATCCCGACAAACGCCTATTCATCGCAAAACGGATGAGGTTCGCCGAACTTGTCGAATTCGAGCAGGCGTTGACCGCAAATACGGATAATGTTCGCCGCGCTTTTGTTCGTGTATTTGGTGAAAATGCCGTGGCCGATGGGAAAAATGCGTCCATCGACACAACCGCGAACCCGGATATACAGCATGGGCCGGAAAACATCCCGGATAATCCGAATATCCTTCAAACTCAGCTTTTTGCATCAATCGAAAAGTCCAACGTGAGACCCAAATTGACGCCCGAGAGACTATCGGTAATAGATAAAATTGCCGAAGTCTCGCCAAAGTTCACGGAATTGCTGACTGCAAAACCGCACCTTTTAAATAGCCTTATAATGCCGGGCAGCACTTTTCCCGAACGCGACTATCGTGCAATATTCATGGAAGCTCTAAAAACTGCTGACGATCTCGGTACAATGCTCGCGGCAGTGCGAACGACCTGGTCTCAGCTACTTCTGGAGATCGCGGTCCACGACATTTTTGAAAAACTTCCTGCCCGCGAAATAAAACACTTGCAAACCAAACTTGCCGAAGCGAGCATCGAGATCGCATTGGACGCGACGCGAAAAGAAATCTCGCAGCGGCTGTCGGTAGATATAAAAACGCTTCCGATTGCCGTTCTCGCCCTCGGAAAACTCGGCAGCGGTACGATCGATTACGATTCGGACCTCGATCTCGTCCTGATCTATGACGATAATCAACCGACGATCATTAGCGATTATACAAACGCGGAATTTTTCAGCCGCGCGATCGAGATTTTTGTCACGATTCTTTCCAGCATGACGCGCGACGGAAATTTGTATCGCGTCGATCTTCGCCTGCGTCCGCACGGAAAAAACGGCCCAAGTATTTCCACAAAAAGCGCGTTCGTTGAATACATTGAACGCGAAGCGTCTATCTGGGAAATGCTCGCGTATGTTCAGATTCGCGCAGTGTCCGGCGATATCGATCTCGCAAAAATGGCGGAGAATGAGATCGGGAATACGATCCGCAGCCGTGCTGCCCGGGAAAATCCAGACGAACTCCGCCTTGAATCAAAACGCATCCGATTAAAGCTCGAAGAACAGCATTCCACCGAACGCAGCGGCAAGAATATCGATATTAAGTTCGGTGCAGGTGGTTTGCTTGACGTTTATTTCGTCGTCCGTTATCTGCATTTACGCAGTAAGACCGGAAATAACGAAGTCAGCCGTTCGACCGCCGCAAAGCTTGAAGAATTGTATGCCAATGGAGAACTTTCGGCCGAAAATTTCGCTAATCTAAGCGAAGGTTACGCATTCTTGTCCGAACTGGACCACAATATCCGGCTGATGATCGGCCGCGTATCGCGCCTGCCGCGTGCAAATCAATCCGCGCTTGAACGCATCGCCGCCAGAATGCATTCGGGTTCCGCCGGAGAACTTTTCGAACGCCTGACCGTTCACCGCCTCAACATCCGAGCCGCGTTCGAATCGATACTTTATTAATCTTTAAATCGCGGAACTTCCAGCTCCGATTGTGACAGTTTAATTAGTGTCACACTCCGTAACATCGTTCTGGCGAAGCGTGTTCCAATCAATCCGTGCAACATCTTTCCGTGTCTTCTTGTTCATTCCTGTTCTTCCTATTCAGCGGTTCGGCTTTTGACCGCAGACCGCGAAGAACAGGAGTAATAAAAAGAGTATGAGAGATACCGTCGAATACTATCAAAATGAAAACTTTTACGAAAATATTTGTTTTAATTTTTATCGCTTCGCTTATTGTAATTCTCCCAATCCGAACGGCAGCTCAGTCGAATGTCGCAGTATTCGAAAAGATTGAGCTGCTGCAGCCGGACGGCAAAATTATTCGCGAAACAAATGTCCGTGTCCGGTTTACTGCTGACGCGTTCGAGATCGAATCCATAAAAACCGGAGCGGTCATAAAAAAATGGAGTTACGCCGACATCACCGGAGCCGAATATTCATACACTAAAAAGCCGCGTTGGAAAACCGGTCTTGGCCTCGGAGCCGCGTCGTTTATCTTTCCGCCGCTGCTGTTAATCGCGTTACCGCTAGGATTTTCAAAACACCGGCGTCATTGGGTAACAATCCGTACCGGCGACGACTTTGCCGTGCTGAAGATAAGCAAAAGCATTCGAAAATTATTTATTCCGTCCTTTGAGACCCGCACTTCGGTCAGAATCGTTCCGGTCGGAGACGAGAAATAATTTTGTCCACACCTGAGGCTGGTTTGAAAAGTAAAAAAACTCTTATGTCAAAAACTGTTCTGCTTATCATTATCATGTGTTTTGCAATGGGAGCATTCGCTCAGTCCGAAACATTAACGAACGCAGACATTGCAGAGATGACAAAAGCCGGACTCTCGCCCGAGATCGTCCTGCGAAAAATACGCACGTCTAATACAAAGTTCGATGTGTCGGCCATAGGTCTGATTGGATTGAAAAAAGCAGATGTAACCGATGCAGTAATAACGGCGATGATCGACCGGCAAGAACTTTTGCCGCCGAACGAAAAACCGGGGAGCGTGCCCGCTTATTCCGAAAGCGGCACAACACCAAACACTTTTGTATCGACGCCTGACGCTCCACCGACAAAGAAAAACCTGCTTGCAACGGCAAAGACGATCGCGTTCGAAAAATCTTCGCTCCAGCCATCACGACAGGCGCTCGAAAAAGAGTTGTTGAAACGTCCGGAGTTCAAATCACTGAATCTGACGCTCACACGCTATAAAGATTCAGCCGACATCTACGTCGAGATCGGATTCGTTCACGGTTCGGTGCTCACTCACCGCTACGTCTTCCGCATATACGACCGCCGCAGCGGAGCCGTCATAGGCTGCGGGCGAAACCACCTCGTGGGGATCACTCGCTAAAAATCTCGCCCGCAATATCGCCAAAAGCCTCGCCGCCGCTCAGAGCGAAGACGGCCAAATCCAAAAAAGTTGAGCCACGAATAACACGAAAGTTTAACAAGTAGCGAATCGGCATCTTCATCACCGACCATAAAGTCCGCGAAACCCTCGGCATCACCGACCGCGCATTTGGTAGAAGACGAAACGTCCGTCGGCTCTGCCTTGGTTTGATCGGTTCCGCCAAATCGAGGTTAAAACTCTTCGTTGTCGCGTCAAATGAAGAACTCTTGATCACCCGCGACGCTCTACGTCTTATTAAGAATCAAAGAACAAATCCCTGCTCGTGAACCGCAATAAGAATTTCTTCACATTCTCTTTTTGTCCGCGAAGAAACCCGCACTGTAACGTGAAATCGTTCGCAGTTTGCGCTGACTAAAGGTCGTTTAGGCCACCAAAAACCCGCCTTTATCGGCTGGCGGGCACCAACACTTACGGCATATTCCTTGCTATATTCAAGGGAGGGAGTAAAGAAATTACTATGCAAAAGAAGACAGATGATGAAATCAAACATGAAGAATAAGAGAGCTGTCGTGGGACACGCGAACTTGGAATCAAAAAATCGATGTCGGAGTCGATGACGGCATTGTTGCCTTGGGTGGACCCGCATCGAGTTATGGTCAGAGGCAAGCCTGAACGCCCTGCGACAAATCAGCGGTTCGATCCAAGAAATTTAGGCCGTCGATTTCTCTTCACGTTTTCGTCATGTGAGGCAAGTTTTATGAAAAGCAATAAACGATATACGACACAAACTTTTAAGAAGCGAGTGGATCACGAAGGCGGCTTACACCGGACGGCTCACAAGCTAGAGGAGCCTGCATTCTGTCACAAATGTAATTCGGTTTATAGCGACGGGCGGTGGGTTACCGAAGGAATCGCTCAGGAGAACGCCAAACACAAGCATTGGCGGCCGGCAAATCCGACGACTTGTCCAGCCTGTAAACAAATCGAAAACGGGACGGTTGGCGGTTATGTTTCAATTAGTGGCAATTTTCTGAAGGAGCACCGAACTGAGATTCACAATCTTATCGAAAACGAGGCGGGACGGACTCTTGAAGACAATCCGCTTTCAAGGGTCATGAACCTTCGGGAGAAAGTTGATCGGTTGATAATCGAAACGACGACGGAGCATCTGGCTCAGCGGTTGGGCCATTCGTTGAAGAAAGCATATGCAGGTGAGGTATCGTACGACTTCTCGCACGAAAATAAGGTTGCGAGAGTAAACTGGCATCGCGACTAAGTAACGGACAGAAGTTCAGTAATTGTCGTATACACACAAGAATAAGTCTGCAAAACCAAACTGCAGGCTAAATTACTAAAACACCCCCCGCCTTTTATGGCGTCATGCTTCAATGCGATCAAGGCTTCGTTGGCCTCTTTAAGTCCAAAGGTCTGTACGGAAGTTTTTACCGGAATCGCTGCCGCCTCAGCCAGGAACTGCCTACCGTCTTCGCGAGTATTGTTTGCCACGCTTCGCACAATGCGCTCGCCATAGATCAACTTGTATTCCAGTTCTGGTATCGGGCTCATGTGGATTCCCCCGAGCACTAGTGTCGCTCCCTTTTCAAGGCTTTTTAGCGCCGCAGGGACGATTTCGCCCGCCGGTGCGAAGATAATGGCAGCATCAAGTTTGGCTGGCGGTTCGGCGAACGTGTCACCGACCCAAGTGGCTCCGAGCTCTTCAGCAAGTGCTTGATGTTTTGCACGATCGCGCGTGGCGACGAAGACCTCGGCTCCGCGAAATCGAGCTATCTGGATACAAACATGGCCGGCCGCTCCGAAACCGTAAATACCTAGCCGAGCGCCGCTCCATTTGTTGACGCCAGCTAGCTTTAGCGCCCTATATCCGATGATACCGGCGCATAGAAGCGGAGCCGCCTGAATGTCCTCGAAACCGTCGGGGATCGGATACACAAAATCGGCTCGTGCGATCGCGTATTCAGCGAATCCGCTATTACGCGTCCAGCCCGTAAATTCGGCCCTTTCGCACAAATTTTCGCGTGCGGACAGACAAAAGCCGCAACTTCCACACGTCGAATGAAGCCACGCAACCCCAACTCTTTGACCTTTGGAAAACTCTTGAACCCTTACACCGACTTTTTCCACCACGCCAACAATTTGATGGCCGGGAATGACTGGGCGAAGGCGCGGAGCTAATTCTCCTTCTGTAACATGAAGATCTGTTCTGCAAACGCCACAAGCAGTGACTTTTATTCGCAGTTCGTAGCTTCGCGGAACAGGAAGATCAACATCCGTGTAGTTCAAAGGGCGATTCTCAACGGGCGACGGTGTTTGAAGTATGCATGCTTTCACTAGTTTCTTTCTTGGAATTCGAATTGCAATTAAAGTGCCACGCAGCCTGAGTCAATATCAAGGGAAAACATACAACAGAAAGCCAACATTCTTTTGGCGGTAGAACATTAAGGGCGAAATCTCCACAATTGGTGCGAATTTATTCGCGGCAAGTAATCCGGCCACTTCGAAAAAATAGGGTATGTTTGCCCGTAATTGTTAATAGGGATCTCGCGTTATTCGTTTAGGCGGTAGAGGTAAAGCCGGAACGAACGGATTCAGACGACAAACAGAACTTATTTAGAATTCGGAACGCCGTTTGCAATCTAATATTTCTAATGATGCTTCCGAACAATCATGGTAAAGGAACTTGATCGATCAAATACAGGTCCGCTTGAGTGCAAAACCGCTGGATCAAATGAATCTGCGAAGATGAGCCCCACCAAGGTGGTGGATCTCGCATACAGCCATCACGGAGACATTATCGCTGAAGCACTCGGGGCCGACATTGGAAAAGGCCTGTCGGATGAAGAGGCAACGTTACGGCTGAAACGAAACGGCCTGAATGCTCTTAGCCAAGAGACACGTCTCGCGTGGTGGCGGGTTTTCATCAGACAGTTTTCGAGTATTGTGGTGTGGCTGCTTCTTGTTGCTGCCGCGGTCGCGTGGTTTACGAACGGCGTGCCGGAAGCGATCGCGATTCTCACCGTGCTCATTCTAAATGCCGGTATCGGATTCGCTATCGAATGGCGGGCGGGACAGGCTTTGAACGCCCTGCGTCGCGAAACGCCGACGTTCGCCCGAGTTAGGCGAACCGGCCGCGAAAAAGTTGTTAATGCCACCGAGCTCGTCGTTGGAGACATTATTGCTTTGACCGCCGGCGATCGTGTGCCGGCCGACGCTCGCTTGCTTGAAGCCGCTAATTTACGAACGGATGAGTCTACGCTTACGGGCGAAAGCACTTCCGCTGAAAAATCGATCGAATCAGTTTCTTTTTCCTCAATCCTTGCGGAGCGGCGTTCGATGCTCTATTTAGGAACGATAATCGTTGCAGGCCGGGCACTGGCGATCGTAACTACGACCGGATCCTACACGGAAATGGGCCGCATCGGCCAGTTGCTCGCGAAGACAGAATCCGAAAAAACGCCGCTCGAACGGAGATTGGCATCATTGGGCAGGATTCTGGTTTATCTTGTGTTAGGAATTGCTGCGGTAATTATGCTGGCAGGACTCTTTCGAGGTGATCCGCTTTGGTTAATGCTGGAGATTTCTATAAGCCTGGCGGTCGCTGCCGTCCCTGAAGCCCTACCCGCGATGACGACTCTGATCCTAGCGCTTGGAGTCCTGCGTATGGCCCGCAATCGTGCGATCGTGCGTAAACTCGCGGCGGTCGAGGCCCTCGGCAGCACAACAGTGATATGTACCGATAAGACTGGGACCCTCACGGAAAATCGAATGACCGTACGCGAATACCACGTTGCGAGCGGGCGTCATTTTGAGACACACGCGGATGTCACAAAAACAGATCCGGTTCTTAAGAGATTATTGCGTGTAAGCGTGCTTTGTAACGAGGCCGCGTTTGACCCCAAGGATCCAGAAAAAAAGGCGGTCGGAGATCCTACCGAAACCGCTCTGCTATCTTCCGCTAACGAACTGGGATTTGATACCTCAGCCGAACGTCTGGCATTTACGACGGTGCGCGAAGAACCATTCGAGGCGGCCTCAAGGCGAATGGTCACTATAGTGCATGACAAGTACAGTGGACCGTATCTCGCGCTAATGAAAGGAGCCCCTGCCGTTGTCCTGAAAACCTGCACACAATACGCCGGAGAAGGAAACCAGTCTCTTGCGTTGGACGACGCGATGCGAGATCGGTTCTTAGCGACTAATGATGAGATGGCTCACGCCGCATTGCGGGTTTTGGCGTTCGCGGATAAGGACATGGGAATTCAGGAAAATTGTCCAAAAAAAGGAGCTTACAGCGACGGCTTTACGTTTCTAGGTTTTGTCGGCATGACCGACCCGCCTCGCAGTGGGGTCGCCACGGCAATCCGGCAAGCTTATGAAGCCGGCATCCGCGTTGTGATGCTAACCGGAGACCAAGTAAACACCGCGCAAGCCATCGCCCGCGAGCTGAATCTAAGCCATGATGGCGATATTTTTGCACTGCATTCGAGGGAGCTTGTTGACGGCGACGATAGATATTTGGCTGACGCCATAAGACGAGCGCACGTTTTCGCACGAGTTTCACCCGAAGACAAGCTCAGGATCGTGGAAGCGCTGCAGAAGGAAGGCGAGATAGTCGCCGTAACTGGCGACGGGATCAATGATGCGCCGGCTCTCAAGCGATCGAACATCGGAATTGCTATGGGAGAACGAGGTACGGAAGTCGCCAAGGAGGCGGCCGACGTAGTTTTAACAGACGACAATTTCTCGACGATCGTCAAAGCGATCGAGGGCGGACGCACCATTTATGCAAACATAATTAAGTTTGTGCACTTCATGTTTGCAGCTAATCTCGCCGAAGTGCTTGTAATTTTTGTGTCGATATTGGCCGGATTCGCACTTCCGTTATTGCCGCTCCAAATTCTTTGGGTAAATCTGGTAACTGATGTTTTTCCGGCATTTGCGCTTGCCGTAGAACCTGCTTCCGCGGAGATGATGAAGCGTCGCCCACGCCCGCCCGAGGAATCTTTGCTTTCGCGCCGCTTTCTTATTCTAATTGCGTGGCAAGGCATCATGCTTGCGGGGATCACACTATTAGCCTATGCATGGGCACTGCACGAATACGGAGAGGGCACGCACGCTCGAACTATAACATTGCTTGCATTGGTTGGCGTGCAGATTGGACATTTATTCAATTGCAGGTCACGCACCCGGTCCGCATTCGAAGGATTCTTCCGAAACTTTTTCATATTTGCTGCTGTAGCGGTTATGGTATTGCTTCAGGCCCTGGCTCTTTACCTAAGCCCCATCGCGGGTATTCTCGATCTCGTCCCTCCAAATTGGAATGATATTCTCCTAACACTCGGATGTATATTGACTCCTGTGCTGATAGTTGAGCTGACAAAAAAACTCGGCCGAATGCGAAAAATTACATAGCAAAAGGACCTGGGAATAACACAGATAGCAGCGATATGGCTCTTGATTTCGAAATGGAACTGTTCGATGCTGAGGCCAGTTTGTCACGAATCTTGTCCTAACGATTTTCGTAAGCTAATACTTCATACTCCTGCTGACAGTCATTACAAAGAAACGGATTATCCAGGCCTTGTTCGATTGACCGATAGATTCTTTCGGATGTTTCCTTGTCTGCAAAGAGAGTCTTGGCGCATTCTCCGCAACTTATTTCGTACCGGTTTTGCTCGGTTATATAGTCGGTTATGCTGACGTAGTTTTCAGCGAGGTCGGCGTCAATTTCTTCCTTTAGATTGGTTTGCATAAAACCTCCACTTCTCTTGTTTGGACAAGAGCGGATTTTAACGGCGTCGCCGCACGATTCCGCGCCTTGTATCAAAACGTCGCGAGTAAACAACAGTACGGAAGTAAAACGATCTTGCGACGTCATTGATCGCCACTTGCTATTTCAAGTAATGCTCAAACCAGCCAGCGGCCAGCCCCGCGACAGTTTCAAGGGTGCCCGGCTCTTCAAACAGATGTGTAGCGCCGGAAACGATTTTCATCTCTTTTATGCATTGAAGCTGCGCGTATGCCTGCTCGTTAAGCTTGATCACAACATCGTCCAGCCCGCCGATGATCAATAAGACCGGTGAGCTGACTTGCTCCAATGCTTCTCCCGCCAGATCGGGCCGTCCTCCGCGAGAAACAACTGCCCCAACCGCTTCGCCAAGTTCTGCGGCTGCAACCAGGGCTGCCGCCGCACCGGTGCTTCCGCCAAACAATCCTATTTTCAGATGCTGTGTTTCTTCCAGACTCTTAAGCCAGGTGGCCGCGGCTACCAATCGTCGCGCTAGAAGACCGATATTAAAACGCAAATGCCGAGTGTAGATGTCAACCGATTCTTCTTCATCTGTCAGCAAATCAAAAAGCAGCGTTCCAAGATCTGAATTACGAATGATCTCCGCCACAAACTTATTGCGCGGGCTATGACGGCTGCTGCCCGATCCGTGCGCGAATAACACGACCCCCGTCGCGCCGTCAGGAATAATCAAATCGCCTCTCAGCATCACAGACTCAGCCGGAATTATTACTTCGCGTTTAAGGATTTCATGCACCATCATATTGATCTACACCTCCTTCACCGGGGGCTTCCCCTTCTAAACGCCCGATGGAAATGTTTCAAGCACTTCGCCTGCTTCCCACTCGACAGTGCGTTCGAGCGGCTCGACGGCCCGTGTTTCATCAAAGTGAATAACGGCATCAAATTGATTTGACAGGCTTGCGTGAAAATAATGACTTTGACGCTCCGTTTCAGGCCGATAAATCACACCGATGGCACGTTCGAGAAGAGGCTCACGCATCGTGATTTGGGCAGGGCTTCCATTTGGCATTAAAAGCAAAAACCTTTCTAAACCCGTATTATGAAAGACGTTTTCGTAACTTCCAGATAGTGCCGGACGCACCCGCTTACGCTCAGCCGCACCACCCCAATTCGAAGCCGCTGTCACCGTCCCTTCATAGGTTGTGAATCCAATCAATACGGCTTCGCGGGCGTAACGCCGGCGTGTCAGTTGACCGACGTTCCATTCGCCGCGTCGGCCCATTTCCGTCGCGCTGGCATCACCCAAGTGCGAATTGTGCTCCCAGACGACGATTTTTGCTTTGTTAGCTGGTTCAGAAAGATGATCGTCGAGAGCGACGAGCGTTTCCATCATATGGAGGTCGCGAAGGTTCCACGAAGAGACGTCGCTTCGATACATCGTTCGATAGTATTGCTCGGCGTTCTTAACAAGCCGCGGATTCTGCTCGGCAAAGAAAAAGTCATCCGCTGCTACGCGTCCGTCGAGCCGGGCGAGCTCGGTAGAACGGTTGTGAAGCTCCACCAATTGGCTGACGACGTCGTCCTCGCACGAAACGGCAATACCCAATCCTGTCGCATAACCATAGGCCTGTGTGTCTTCGCCGAAGTGGTCGAAGCACGCGTATCGCTCCCTCGCCCGTCTTGCTCCTTCCGGATCGATCTTTTCGAGGTAATTCAAAACCACTTCGATCGAAGTGTGCAGACTGTAAAGATCAAGCCCATAAAACCCCGTCCTCGAAGCTTTTTCCGGCAACTTGTCGTTATGAGCGCGAAGCCAACCGATAAAGTCCAGCACATCGGCGTTACGCCACATCCAGGCAGGAAATCGCTTAAAACCGCCCATTGCCTCAACCGCTTCTGCGTCTTCTCCTTTTCCGCGCACGTAATGGTTGAGACGATAGGCATCGGGAAAATCGGCTTCAACGGCAACCGCTGAAAAGCTCTTTTCGGTGATCAGTCTTTTAGTTAGCTGTGCTCTTTCGCGATAAAATTCGTGAGTTCCGTGAGAAGCTTCTCCGAGGAGGACGAACCGCGCATCACCGATAAAATCAAGAAGCGGATCGTAATCCGTTATCTCATCGGGACGCAGCGAGATCGCTTCGCGGCGAACGACATCTTGAATCAACAAATCATCTGGCTGCAGCATTTTTTATGCTCCTGCCTAATTCACACGACATGTCTGGCAAAAACTCCGCCAGCATCTGCACGAGCTAACAAAGTCTCGACCTCTTCGTCGGAAGTCTGTTCAAAATCTTCGTACCATAGTCCGACGGCGTAGAATGGTTCGCGAGCTCGGACGCAAACACACCAGACATCCACGTCATCCTGAAGCTCGTCGCACGTGCTTGGAGCACAAACCGGAACCGCAACGACTATTTCTTTCGGATCAAGTTTTTTAATAGCGGCTACGGCTGCGCGCGATTGTTAGTCCGGTCGCCAACCCGTCGTCCACGATGATTACCGTCTTACCACGAACATCTACCGGCGGCCTGTTTCCTCGATACAGCCGCTCCCGTCGCTCGAGTTCACGTTGTTCTCGTTTAATGATCTCTTTGAGTTCGGTTTCAGGGACTCGAAGCGAATTCACGAACGCACCATTTATCAAACAAATGCCACCGGATGCGATCGAGCCCAAAGCGAACTCTTCGTGGCCTGGGGCTCCCAGTTTCCGTACCACAAACACATCCAGCGGAAGGTGCAATGCCATTGCCACTTCATAGGCAACCGGAACGCCGCCGCGTGGGAGTGCTAGCACAACCGTATCGCTTTGATCGACAAAACTCCTCAATTTCCTTGCAAGCAGGATTCCCGCCTCGCGGCGGTTTTCGAATCGTTGATACATACTTGTTCTCCTTGACTCGGCTTTTTCAAAAAAAGCTAGGCTGTCGCATAGGCAGATTTTGAAACATCCTTTACCAGCTCAGCCGTTTCGTAATCCGGCGCCGTCCGAGCAATGTCGGCCTGGGCAACCATCCCGGTGCACGAACCTTGGTCATCGACGACAATCATGCGCCGTACTTGATTTTTTTCCATCAGCTCACAACACTCCTCCAGGGTTGCCTCCTGCGTTAGGGTTAAAAGTATGGTCGTCATTACATCGCTTGCCGTTAAATCCATCGGATTCTTGCCATTAGCAAGAGAACGACATGTGATGTCACGGTCTGTAACAATACCAACTGGCATCATATTCTCGCGATTTTCCACGATAGGAATGGCTCCACAATCATTTTGCACCATTAGACGAGCAATTTCCTCCAACTTACTTTCCGGAACTGCACAGACTGGATCCTTCGTCATAATTTCTTTGATTTTCATTTTGGTCCTCCTCTTCTAGTGCGGGCGGGTTTCCGAAGCACTTTTCAATTGTTTCAACTTATTTTGGGTGCAATCTGCATGCCTTTTAGCCCTAAGGTTAACGTGTTG
The DNA here is from genome assembly GCA_963765045.1 of Blastocatellia bacterium. Taxonomy (GTDB): domain Bacteria; phylum Acidobacteriota; class Blastocatellia; order Pyrinomonadales; family Pyrinomonadaceae; genus OLB17. Next base: position 434,816 of record CAVXVF010000017.1, read on the forward strand.
AATTCATTTAGTTCGATGTCGCCGTTCTGGCGCAATTACGTGAAATTGCTCGCGCCTGTCGTGTAATTCCTCACACTCTGCTTCATATTTCTACTTGATTCTTGAGAGCTATGCGAGCAAGGACGGTGGTACGCATGTTGCGTTAGTAGATCGGTAAATGTCGACTACGGAGGAGCTATTGTCTCTAACGTCGGCTTAAATCTGATTCAAGATAAGGAGAACAAAGAAATGAAAAATAAACACGAAAAACAAGAACTTGAGAATTTGCCTGTAACGCGGAGAAAGGAAGCCGTTTCGGTCAGGAGTTCAGGCAACTTCTTTCCTTTTCCCGGCTTTACGCCGTTTAATTTCATGCGTCGATTCACAGACGACATGGAGAAGATGTTTGACGATTTCAACGGCTTCGCTCTAATGCCGCGGTTCGACGCGGAATTGGGTTTCCCGCGTGCGGCCGAGTTAGAAAAGACGTTTTGGGCGCCGGAGATAGAGGTGACGGAAAACGACGGTCAGCTTAAAGTACGCGCCGATTTGCCTGGGTTGAAAAAAGAGGATATTGACATCGAGCTAAGGGACGATTCCATTATAATATCGGGAGAACGCAAACAAGAAAGCAAGGAAGAAAGAGAGGGTTACTTCCGAAGCGAGCGAAGTTACGGAAGCTTTTACCGAAGTATTCCCCTTCCCGAGGGCGCTGACAGAGATAAGGCGACTGCTTCATTTGAAAACGGCGTGCTTGAGGTGGCTGTTGCGGTACCAGCGGTCGAACAAAAGGGTCGTAAACTCGAAATTACCGGACAGAATAAGGAAAGCCGCGCGAAGGCCGCCTAGATCCCCCATGCGAGAGGATTGCTGCCTTCTTAAAGACAGTCTAATGCTACAGGCTGTACTTCTCTAAACCCGCCGGAAAAGTCTTCGGCGGGTTTAGAATCGCATAGGGCCAGTTTGCCATCACAGTTCGTTCGATATCGATTTCGGCGGCATTTGCTTCAACAATGATTCCAATTGATCCAGGCAAGCGTTCAAAGTCACAAATTTTGCGTAGTCTTGTTCGGGTATTTGCGCACGAAAACCTTCGTCCAAAGCGATGACGAAATTCAAGTAATCCATAGAATCGATATCAATCTGGTCGCGGAAATTTACGTCCGGTTTGATGTTTTGCAGATCAGCATCGGGAGCGATTTCGCCTAAAATTTCCAGTACCTTTGTTTTGATATCATCTCTCGTCATAATTTCTCGGGCTCCTGCAAAAGTCTGTCAACGGCGGATAAAAATAAACTGCCGCGATGACCATCTGAAGTGCGATGATCGGCTGCAAGTGTTGCATTTATTTTGCGACTACCAATCATCTGTCCTTCAATAAACGAAACGTCCTTATAAATTCTGCCGAAACCAACGATAGCGACTTGCGGCGGATAGATCACGCCGTAGACAGTCTCCACTCCCTGCTCGCCGATGTTGGTAACCGTAATCGTCGAATCCGATAGTTCCGAACTGCGAAGCGTTCCGGCACGGGTTCGATGAACAAGGTCGCGCAGGTTTTTCATTAAACCATCAAGGCTCTGCTTATCGGTTTGTTTGAGGGCGGGCGCGATGAGTCCGCCTTGTCGCAAGGAGATCGCGGTACCGATGTTTATCCTGTCGATCAAATTCAATTGATTGTTTTCCCAGGTTGCATTGAGTTCCGGCGTTTCGCGTAGCGCAAGTGCAACGGCTTTGAGCAATAAAACGCTGTACAAAATGTGGTCCTTTATTGAACGTTTAGCATTTTCAGCTTCGAGCCACTCCAGAACCCCCGTTACATCGATCGTTGTGCCGAGATAGTAGTGCGGAATCTCTCGCTTCGAACGTGCCATCGCGGCGGCGATCGCCGTGCGCATTCGGGCGTACCGGTCGGGTTCCGCCATTTCGGTTTTGCTTTGGATTGTCTCTGCTCCGGTTTTCAGCTCTACGGTCGATTTCGCCGCTCGTTCGACATCTTCGCGTTGGATTCGACCTTTCGGACCTGTTCCATTTACGCTTTTCAGGTCAACGCCTAGCTCTTCAGCGAGTTTCCTGGCAACAGGCGAAGCGTGAGTACGCAACACTTGGTCAGCAGTTCCAGTAAAAGAAGGTTTTAGTTGCTCGTGCAATTCCGCCCCAGCAACCCCTTCCACTATCGGTTTAGGTTCTGCTTCTTTGATGATCGCCAATGTAGTCCCGACTGGAATTTTTTCGTCCTCTTTTACCAACAGTCTTTCGATTACCCCGTCTTCGAATACCTCGATCTCGATGACACCTTTATCGGTATCAACTTCAGCGATGATGTCGCCGCGTTTTACTTCGTCACCCGGTTTTTTGAGCCACGCGATCAACGTTCCGGCTGTCATATCGGCGCCTAAACTCGGCATTACGAATTCAGCCATTCTTTGTCCTCTCCATAACTCCTTCTCGCCGTTGCATTAAAATGTTAGCTGCGCTTCTTAAACAAGGCTCTCATCAATAGGCTGAACCCGAGCACGATAAAAACGGCCGGGAAGACCGGGAGATCTACGGCAAAGCTCCCACCCAACCCTGCAACCAACGCAACGACGCCGAGGAATACAGTAAAGCCACTCATCTTTATGCCCATAAAGTAGCGGGCGATGTTGATTCCCAGCATAATTAGCCCTGCTCCGATCAACCAGGTGTGCGACGGGATGCGCCCGTCTGGAAGAAGCCAGAGGCCCCCAATCATAATCAAAAATAGAGCCCAGCCGATCTCTTCCAGTCGTATGTTCAATATATGTTCAACCGTCCTGCGTTCAGCGATAACTTGATTGTTTTGCATGACTTCAATCTCCTTCCAAGAGTTTCCAAATTTACACCTAAAACCGCGATGCTTCCTATCCGAACATATCTCGCACCGCTTTGATAATCCTTTCGGCACTTGGCAGGGCGGCATCTTCAAGATGTTTCGCATATGGGATCGGAACCTCTTCGCTGCAGACGCGCTGAACCGGAAAATCCAATTCGTCAAACGCGCCCTCCATTATCTGAGCGCTTACCTCCCCAGCGAAACTGCCGGTCCGCCAGCCTTCGTCAACGATGACCGCACGATGTGTTTTTGCGACGGATATCAATATCGTTTCCGAATCGATGGGTCGCAAAACCCGCAGATCGACCACCTCGGCGTCAATTCCCTCTTTGGCAAGTTCTTCGGCAGCCTGCAAGCACTTATGCAGCGAGCCACCGTAGGTTATGAGCGATACGTCATGGCCGCTCCGATGAATCTTCGCATTAGTGATCTCGAATGCAGACGACTCACCTTCCAACTCACTTTCCAATGGGTAAAGCAGTGCATGTTCAAAAATAAAAACGGGGTCAGACTCTTTCAGTGCTTCTCCCAACATCCAACGAGCGTCGGTGACAGTCGCCGGTGTAAGAACCTTGATCCCCGGTATGTGTGCATACCAATTCTCAAGACTGTGCGAATGCTGGGCGGCGAGTTGCCGTCCGCCGCCTGTAGCCATACGCACGACAAGCGGAACCGAAACCTGCCCGCCGGACATGTGCCGCAGCGTTGCCGCGTTATTGACGATTTGGTCGAGCGCGAGCAAGCTGAAATTTACCGTCATTACTTCGACAATGGGGCGCATCCCGCCCAAAGCTGCCCCTATTCCGGCACCGACAAATCCCGACTCCGATAGCGGCGTGTCACGGATTCTCTCTTCGCCGAACTCGGCCAAAAGCCCGTGACTGCAAGCGTAGGCTCCACCATACCTACCGACATCTTCGCCCATAAGAAAAACCCTATTCTCGGCCAGCAAGGCATCACGCAGTCCGAAGCGTATAGCTTCGCGGTAAGTCATTTTGGTTACCTTCGTCATTTAAGTTTTCAGTAAAACCTCTATTCGCATCAAGAGGCGTATACACATCCTTCGTCAATTCCCAAAGCGGTTCCCATTCGCCCGCTTCGGCAAAACTGACTGCCCCGTCAATCTCGAGAGCAATTTCTCTTTCAATCCGAGCCATTTCGGTCCCTTCAATGACACGGCCAGCGAGCAATGAATTCGACATTCTGACGATCGGACATCGTTTCTTCCATTCCTCTATTTCTTCCTTTTGGCGATAAAGGTCGGGATCGTACATCGAATGAGCGCGAAAGCGATAGGTTTGAGCAACGAGCAGGAACGGTCGACTTTCTGACCGCACAAACTCGACCGCACGCCTGGCAGCATCTTCAACAGCCATGACGTCCATCCCGTCGACCGTTTCGCTTTTCATCGCGTAGCCTTCAGCCTTTTCCGCAATATTGGTTTGTGCCTGATGCCTGGAGAGAGCGGTGCCCATCGCGTAAAGATTGTTTTCGCATATAAAAAGAACGGGCAGTTGCCAGAGAGAGGCAAGGTTCATCGATTCGTGAAACTCGCCTTCGGCAACAGCACCGTCACCGAAAAAGCATGCCGTAATGGAGTTCTTTTTTTGCATTTTGTCCGCGAGCGCAAGCCCGACCGCAAGCGGTAATCCGCCGCCCACAATAGCGCTTCCGCCGAAAAAGTTTTTTGAAGTGTCGAATAGATGCATCGACCCGCCGCGACCACGACAGCAGCCATTTGCTTTGCCAAACATTTCGGCCATGATCGCTCCGGCGGCGATACCGCGGGCAAGTGCGTGACCATGCTCACGGTAAGTTGAAATGATTCGGTCTTCCAACTTGAGAGCCCACATCGTGCCGACACCAACGGCTTCTTCGCCGATGTAAAGATGAAGAAAGCCGCGGATCTTGCCCGCACTATAAAGCTCGACGCATTTCTCCTCAAAACGTCGTATTCGGACCATTTCTTTAAGCAGTCCTAAGGCATGCTCGGTATCCATTCGGGTCTCGGCCCCGATGCTTGCTGTGGTTAATGTCATAAAGAACCCCCGATAGCGGGAACGTGTTTCATTCGTTCACCCTTATTTGGCGGAGGTACGACTCCACGTTGGCCAAAGTAGTATTCACGGCACTCAGGTTCGCGCCCGCGTACGATTCGTTTTCCGAAAAGGGTGCCGCGCTCAGAGCTGATTACGGTATATTGGCGCTGGCTATGATCCGTTTCGTAATAAACAATCACCCAATCGGCCGTTTTCTGCAGCTCGTGGGCCCGCGCGGTGTTAGAAAAAAGAACTGTGTAATGCTGTCCACCCCGAACGGTATGAAGTATCGGAAGCCAGAAGTCGTGTTTTGGATTAAAGCGTCGGGAAGCGATCTTATGCAGCTTGTCGGCATACGCTTTTTCTCGATATTCACGATCCACGTCGAGGATCTCAGAAATCGGTGGCTGTTCTGATCGGAAGCCGCTGATATTCTTAGGAATTCGACCAAGACGTGCAGAGAGTGAATCTCTTATTCCAGTGATCCGTTTCGAGCCGAAACCTTTGATTTCCGCCAGCCGCCCGTCGTATGCCGCCGCCTCGAGTTCTTCGAGCGAATCAATGCCCAGATCGTCGTGCAATACGCTCGCGAATTTTCTGCCAACGCCCGGCACTGACCTGAGAGCTAGCAGTGGATCTATCGTGCCTCGTAATCGGTCGAGCATTGGTAAGCGGCCAGTCATTACCAACTGAAATAGCAAACGGGCGAGACTCTGGCCGATCCCGGGCAGATTGTCGAGACCTGCAATGCCCTGCTGCTGCACAATCTCATCCAAAGGCTGGCTTGAATTACGGACAGTCTCAGCAGCACGCCGATATGCACCAATCCTAAACGGATTTGCATCCTGCACTTTAAGGATATCTGCGACCTCCTCAAGTTTTGCGGCTAGTTTAGCGTTATAGGTATTCACCTCTGACATCTCTGTCACCATTACTTTCATCTTCCGTTTTCAAGACTGCTCGAGAGTGGAAATGTCCCCCTCTGGAAGGCCCAACTCCCGGGCCTTAAGCAGCCTTCTCATGATCTTGCCGCTCCGCGTTCGTGGCAATGCTGGCAAGAATTCGATCTCTTTTGGAGCGACGACCGCTCCAAGACGTTTACGTGCGTGTCCGAGTAACTCACGACGCAGCTCGTCCGTTGGCTCGAAGCCCGTTTTGAGCGAAACAAAAGCCTTGACAATCTCCAATGCGACGGGGTCAGGTTTTCCGATAACGCCGGCTTCAGCAACGGCTTCGTGCTCCAGCAAAATGCTCTCGACTTCAAATGGTCCGATTAAGTGCCCCGAAGTTTTGATCACGTCGTCCTTTCGACCGACAAACCAAAAGTATCCATCGGCGTCCCGCTTCGCAAGATCGCCTGTTAGGTAGAAATCGGACTTAAAACACTTTTGATAGCGCTCGGGCTCGTTAAGATATGCGCGGAATAGGGATGGAAAATTAGGTCGAAGAGCGAGTTCGCCTTGAACATTAGGCTCTTCGATGGGGTGAAGCTCACCATCCTTATTTTCCTGCACGATCGCGGCCTCAATTCCAGGCAGCGGCTTGCCCATCGAGCCGGGTTTGACTTTCATAGATGCGAAATTGGCGATCATAATGCCGCCCGTTTCGGTCTGCCACCAGTTGTCGTGAAACGGGATGCCGAATACTTTTTTGCTCCAGATCACGGCTTCCGGGTTGAGCGGTTCGCCGACGCTGGCCATAAAACGCAGGTTCGATAGATCGTATTTTTTAATGATCTCGTCGCCTGCTTTCATCAACATCCGGATCGCCGTCGGCGCGGTATACCAAACCGTAACCTTTTCGTCTTGAAGGGTTTTATACCAACGTTCGGCGTCGAATTCGTCTTCGTCAACGATGCTGGTGATGCCGTTTGTAAGAGGTGCAATGATGCCGTAGGACGTTCCCGTAACCCAGCCTGGATCAGCCGTGCACCAGAAAATGTCATCCGCGTGAAAATCGAGTGCAAGTTTACCGGTGATATGATGAGCAATGACGGCGCCGTGAACGTGAACCGCTCCCTTCGGCATGCCGGTAGTGCCACTTGTAAAATGCAGCAACGCCATATCATTGTCGCTGGTCGGCCCGATCAAAAAATCCGAATTCGCGGCGTCCATCAGAGCATAAAAATTAAGTGTGTCCGGCACATCAGTTTTCACTTCGTTTTCGCCAACGAGAATGACGTGTTTTAGAAAAGAAAGCGAGGCGCGGATTGGCGCGATTTTCCGCTGGTAAAGTTGTCTCGTGGTGACTAAGACCTTTGCCTCTCCGATGCTCGCCCGCATCTTAATGGGTTCCGGTCCGAAAGCGGAAAAGAGCGGACAGAAAATGCTGCGGTTTTTCAGCGTTCCGAGCGCGGTGACGTAAAGTTCGGGAATTCTACCCGCCAGTACGAAAACGCGATCGCCTTTTTCAACGCCAAGATTTATCAAAACATTGGCGAATTTATTGGTTAGTTCGCCCAATCGGTCATAATTGTAATCGATCGTTGCGCCATTTTTCCCCAAGAAACGCATCGCTAGATGCTTGGCTTTCGCTCCAAGAGCGTGGCGATCAACCGCCTCGTGGCCGATGTTCAAACCGCCGCCTCCGGGCAAACCATCCAGCTCGGACCGTGCCGCTTTCCAAGAGAAGGTCTTACAAAACTGCTCATAATCCTCAAGATTCGGCGTGGATTTTTCTTTTCCTTTTTTTATTGCTTCAACGGACATTTTCGTGCTTCTCTTTTTCAGACCGCGACTTTCTCTTCAGTGTGCCATTAGCGTAATCATGAATTTCACTAAGTTGTGCATTTTTTTTCCATCAATTATTGCTTTATCCATGTACTGTCCCCCATACCCTAAACTAGATCGCTCGCCGTCAAGGATGACTCGGTTTCCGCCAAGCCCAGTTCCGCCTTGGCAATAAATTGTCGAACCCGCAAAACCGAATCCGCGTTGAGCGATATCGAAGTGATCCCCTGCGAGACAAGCCACGCCGCAAATTCAGGTTTATCCGACGGCGCCTGACCACAAATTCCTATCGGCTTGCCCGCTTCATGCGCTGCCTTTATCGCAGCCGCGATCATGTCTTTGACGGCCGGATCTTCTTCGTCGAAAAGAGCCGAAATTGTTCCAGAATCGCGGTCAATCCCCAAAACAAGCTGTGTCAGATCGTTAGATCCGATCGAATAGCCGTCGAAGATTTCGAGAAAATCGCGAGCCCTCACGACATTTGACGGCAGTTCGCACATCGCGTAAATTTCAAAGCCGTTCTCTCCCTGCTTTAATCCATTTGTTGCCAGTTCCTCCAGGACCTTTCTTGCCTCTTTTGTCGTGCGGCAAAACGGAATCATCACTTTCAAGTTAGTTAGACCCATCTCATCGCGGACCCGTTTTAAAGCGGCGCATTCCAGAGCGAACCCTGCCGCGGTACTTTTCATCGTAATAACGCGATGCTCCTCGCCAACCGAGCATCGGGTTCCCTTCCGACGGCTCATAATCGGCACCGCCTAAAAGAAACGCATATTCATTGGTTTTAAAGTCACTCGTGCGAACAATCACTGGCTTTGGATAAAACGCCGCAGCGATAAGCCCGATACCTTCGGCCAATCGTGTGACAAAAAACTCCCTAGGATCCGGCAACCCGGCGGATTCGACCCTGATTTTGATCTCACGTTTAAGGGCTTCATCTCTAAGATCTGAAAAATCTGCAATGGCCATTGGATGAATGCCGATATGGTTCGTAATGATAAACTCGATTCGAGCTAGACCGACACCCTCGACGGGTAATGCTGCGAGGCCAAACGCCTGGGAAGGATCGGCGATGTTCAGCATTATCTGGGTCGTTGTCCTGCGAACATCTGAAATGTCCACCTGGCTAATCTCAAAAGCGAGTTTACCCGGATAGACTCGGCCTTCGGCTCCCTCGCTGCATGATATGGTGACCTCCGCACCGTCTTTGAGAGCCTCTGTCGCATTGCCGCATCCAACGATACAGGCGAGCCCTAGTTCGCGCGAAACGATTGCTGCGTGGGCCGTTCTCCCTCCCTGGTCGGTTACAATAGCCGACACACGCCGCATAACCGGTTCCCAGTCAGGATTGGTATTCCGGGCCACAAGCACATCGCCCTCCTGTACTTTCGACAACTCTTCAACATCGCGTACGACACGCACCATTCCGCTGCTGATTTTCTGGCCGACAGCCTGGCCCACAACCAGCGGCGTGGGCGGCTTTCCTTTTAGCTTGTAACTCTCGATGAAAGATGATCTCTTCTTTGCCGAATGAACCGTTTCGGGACGGGCCTGAACAATAAACAGCTTTCCGCTAATTCCGTCTTTTGCCCACTCTATGTCCATCGGTTGCGGACGCCCAGCGATATCGGAATAGTGTTTCTCGATCTGGCACGCCCATTTTGCAAGCTCAAGAACCTCTTCGTCAGCCAGCGAGAATTTTTGCCGGTCCTTGTCTGGCACGGTTTCGCGTTTTGTCGCTTGTTTTCCGTCCGCATAAACAAGGCGTGACTCCTTTGTTCCAAGCCTCCGACTGATGATCGGCCTTGAACGGTCTGAGAGAGTTGGCTTGAAAACCATCCATTCATCGGGAGTAACAGTACCTTTAACCACAGATTCACCGAGCCCGTATGAACTTGTTACCTGTACGACATCACGAAAACCCGATTCTGTGTCCAACGTGAAAATCACTCCGGCGCAGGCGAGATCCGAACGGACCATTGGCTGAACACCGACCGAGAGTGCGATCTTGAGATCATCGTAGCCGAATCGACTCCTGTAGCTGATCGCGCGGTCGGTAAAAAGGGATGCGTAACATTGATGAATAGCGTGCAGAAATTCCTCTTCGCCACGCACATTCAAAAAGGTTTCCGCCGCACCCGCAAAGGAGGCCTCGGGAAGATCTTCGGCCGTTGCCGAGGAGCGAACAGCTAGTTCAGGATCCTTTCCGAGGCGCTTGTTGAGTTCTCGATATGCATTGAGAAATGCATCCATCAGCTGCTGAGGTAAAGGGGTGTCGAGGATTGCTGCTCGCGCTTTTTGGCCGCGACCCTGGAGTTCGCCGGTATTTTCGGGATCGAACCCTGACAGGATCGTTCGAAGCTTGTTTTCAAGATCGTTGTGCCTAAGAAACCGCCGATAACCCTCGACGGTCGTGGCAAAGCCGTCCAGCACGTTCACACCTACTGGAGACAGATGTCTCCAAAGTTCGCCGAGTGACGCGTTCTTGCCGCCAACGCGGGCTACATCCGATATGCCGATTTCCGAAAAATTAAGAGTAAGTTGGCCAGTGTTCATCGTGAACTCCTTATCATTCCGGCTCTTCATTTGTCCGGGCTTCGTACCACAAATACGGAGCATCCTGCGTGATGAACAACGGCGTCGGATACGGAACCAAGTAATGTGCGCCCCCAAAAGCCGCGTCCGTGCGAACCTACGACAATCATGTCGGCGCCCCACTTCTCAGCATTTTCTACTATGGTCTCCGCAGGATTACCCATCATTACTTCACTTGTAACAAGCGTGTTTGGAAGCCGATTTTCTATTGTTGTCCGGGCTCTCGCGACGTAGCTTTCCGCAAGTTTCTCAACACCCTTGGCAACTTCATTATAGTAATCCGGTGCAGCCATAAAAGGTTCAGTGGCGACTGTCAGCGCTTCGAAGACGGACACTACCTTAATCTCTGTCTCATTCGGCTTGGTGATTACATCGCATGCCTTCTCAACCGCCGCCAGACTGAATTCGGAACCGTCGGTCGCAATTAGAATTCTCATCAACTTCCCTTCCTGAAATTTTTCGGCCATATCCATAGCAACGCAACACGTATGCCCATCACAGCTGCGGTCTTAGGAGCCCAATATATAAGGTGGCGGTTCGCGACAATTTGCGCCTCTGCTTCAATACCTTGGATTAGCCGCGAGAAATTCCGCACTTCATTAGGAATTATTCACGGCCATTCCCAAGAACCTCACTGCCGGACCTCCCGATGAATCGCGTCTTCTTTCCCACAAACACCATCAGAATCGCGCGGCTGCGGACCGGCCTTTTGCCATTAACGTTAATGGAAAGCTTTAGGGCTTTACTTAATTAACAAGGAGTTCGATATGAATGAACTAGAAGAAACAACGGCTGTGGCGACAGTCAAAAAAAGAAGCGGCAGGAAACAAACCGGAGTCTCAAGAAGGAACTTCCGCCGATTTTTGTCGAAGCCGAAAAGATGTTCGAAAAGCTAACACACGTAACGAAGGAGACTGCGTTGAAGGCTTATGAGTTTTTCCAGAGACGGCGCTTCGTAATTTGGACATCGCGGGCGAGTCAGATTTTGTCCGAGTTGACGGAATGATTGACTGGCGGATCAGTTCGAGGTCTTGGACACTAACGCAAAACACCCGATCGAAAGCTTTTCTGCCAAACGAGCACCCGCGTGATATTGAACCGTCCCAGCTCAGCCAGCGAAAAACCTGCAGGCTCTCGACATGCCAATTCATCCTTTTGGAAGAATACTTATCAGAATTAGGCGTTGATTTCAGAAACTGCAACCATCAACAAGAAAACGAGGCTTCCAAAATTGATCGAAAGTCCCGTTTTTATTGGTCGGGACGGCGAGATTTGAACTCACGACCTCTCGCACCCCAAGCGATTTTGGGTGGTTTTTATGTCTTGTCAAAAACGCTCAAAACGTCTTAAATCAATGCTTTACAGCAATTCACCTATATCTCGTAATCGGCGATGATTCAGGAAAGTGCAACCAACCCGCAACCAATTTTTTATTCAATGAATCAATCGTACTTGTTACCGAGCATCTGTGTCTGTGAGGCGAGCGTAAAGGTTCGAAATGTCAGCCCGAAGAAATTGGTCCGTTACACTAGTTCCAGTTCTTCCTGTAATGCTCGCCGCTGAGGATACTCAACGCGAAGCTTTTCCACAATTTCGTTGGCCTTTTCAGGAGCTCCGAGTTTTTTGATTCTCCTTAAATACTTGGCAGCAGTTTTATAATGTTGCCGGCCGATATTCTCGCGTACGTATTTAACGACGGCATCTGCATACAATATCGCCAGGTCATTCGCATAATCCTTTTTGAGATGTGGCTCGTACCTCTCGAGTTCTTTTAAGCTAGGCGAATCCCTGATCAGTTCCAAAAGACGGGCATACCAACCCTCACGGACATAAACATCCGCTATTCTACCGGCAGGATACCCCCTGCCTTTACGGTCAACGTCCTTTATAAGACCCTCAACAAAATCTGTCCACTCATCCGCAGGCAGGTGCTGTTTCATTAGGTCGTAATAATCCTGCTCATGGCGGAAGCCGTCGATAAAAAGCAGGCGGGAAATGTTTATAATGTTTTCGCGATCGTTTTGAGCCTGAGCAATTTTCAGCAGCCAGTTGTACCACTCCATAACCAGTCCGGGCTTGGCTTTCCTATCGAGTTCTATACCGTCGAGTGCATATTCACGGGCTTTCTCATATTGCTTTGTATCGAGGGACTTTTCGATCGCTTTGCGTCGGAGTTTCGGATTTGCCAGGTGTTGTGTTAGGTATGTCTCGGCCTCTTCCTCTCCACGAATCCTTAAAAAGGCTTGATAGGTAATACTTTCTGCTTCTTCAACTTCAAAATCAGAACGCCGTGCCTTCCTGATCCGGCCAAGCAGGAGTTGAAGCTCCTCTTCGGTTTTCAATAGTTCGGATGCGAGCTCCAGCATTTGGAGATGCCAGTCCCATCCTTCAAAAACCTCTTTATCAAACGCCTTAAAGCAATAATCGATCAGATTCAGGCGGACATCTTCTGGAAGCGGCAGGTTAGCTATGCTAAAAAGGAGATCGAATGCATATCTAACGCAGTCGCCTATACTGCCATTACTATCATCTGCGTATTGCAGGGCAGCAGTCATCTGTTCCAAAACAGCCGCGCAGATATTAATGGCACTTGTGTAACTTTTTATTTCGAGATGCTTTTGTGCCGAATCGAGTAGTCGGGCAACCTCCGACCACACTTGTCCGGAAGTATACGGGTCAATGAAACCATGCCGATCAGAAGCAGAACGTAGAATTGATTTTACTTGTTTTGCGTAATATGCCTTCGACTCTCCCGGACCTCGTGCCGCAAACGTCGATTGGAAATTTTGTCTAAAAGAACGGTCGTTCTCCGCCATTTCACTGACAAACTGCTTTAGTTCGTCGTGTGTTATTTTTTCAAGCAGTTCACTTACTTGATCGGCGTTTGTTTTGCGCTTGACGGACTTTCGGGAACCGCCTGATTTTGTTGTAGCCTTTGTTATATCCTGACCGTCTTGTCGCAAATGAAAACAAACGGCGACGATATGTTTACAGACGGAACTCAGGTCATACGGGCAATCACATACGGATTCAGTTATCGTCCCGTTGTCTAAACTCAACTGCACGACATAATCTTTCGTACCGGCCACAACGGCCCTATACATTCCCTCGTTTATCTCTCCGCATTGTGTTACAAACCCTTTGTTAAAATAGGTGCGACCGCGCTTGAGCATTGCGGCTTCTATGAACTGTTCGAATTCGATCAAAGGCATTCTCATAAGGTTCGTTCTTTCAATACACCTATTTTTTCCGAATAACTCAGTCTATTTCATTTTAGTGTTTTGTCGGACGCTAAGCATCCGAGGGATCGAAGGAATGCTCACTTATCTGAAGGGTTTATGGGTTGTAGCAAAACTTTCTGTGTTCGGTGGGACGTTGTCTGCAAACTTCCCTTTGTATGCAAAACTTCCACTATAGTTGATTGTCGACCGTTTCAAAATTACTCTAATGTGGTGAAATATGACATTTCGCACTGAGAAATGTCATATTTCCCGCCTTTTCCGATGGATAATGTTTTTACACTTTCCCGTTCATATGATAAGCTTTTCGTAGCTTTGATAACGGAATTCTAGCTAGGTGTGAAATAATAAGAAAAATCTAGACTTGATAATCTTTTTAAAGGAATTGTCGCTCAGGATAATAAACTCAAATGCTCACCCGTGAGGAATTAAAGAAATCTCCACATTCGGTTGGACTTGTCGCCGTGATAAAAGATCTTGAGCTTCAGGTACCAACGCCGGCGGTTCGTTCAACGGTCGGCCCTGGCCAGCGAAAGACACGAGTCGAACACGACGCTGTTAACGAACAGTATCCTAAATCTTATGCCGCGAATGGCCTGTTTGAGAATTTAAAGTTCGCTATGCGTTATGAGCCTATCGACCTAGGCGTGCTAAAGGAGGCATTCTCAAAGATCGATGTAAGGGAGATTGAACGCTGGGTCAAGAGCGAGGCAACGGGAAGTCATGCGCGCAAGCTATGGTATCTATATGAACTTCTGACCGGTCAAATTTTGGACATTCCGAATGTTGCTCCGACCGGATATGTTGACCTGCTGAATTCCAAACTGCAGTTGACGGGAAATCCCGTTCGCGTAAGACGGCAACGCATCAACGACAATCTGCTTGGCAATAAGGATTATTGCCCCCTGGTTCGCCTAACCGATGTGCTAAAAGAATCAATCGCCGCAGGGCTCGATAAAGAGGCGAGAGCGATCGTTGTTGAGAGCGATCCGGTGATATTGGCACGTGCGATCAATTTCTTGTACACGAGCGAGACGCGTTCATCTTTCGCGATCGAAGGCGAGCGAGCTAGCGCATCCAGAGCAGAGCGTTTTGTTGCGGCTTTAGAGCACGCAGCCGAGTTCGACACCGGCGACAAATCCGCGTTCGTCGGTCTGCAAAATCAGATAGTCGATCAACGCTTTGCCGCTAAAGACTGGCGAACAATACAGAACTACGTCGGGCAAACTATGCGCGACTACAGTCAGTACGTCCATTTCGTTTGCCCAAAACCTGAGGATGTATCGCCACTAATGGAAGGCTGGATGGATTGTGTCCGCCGGCTTCAGGAAACATCTCTCGATCCCGTCGCGGCTGCCGCAGTAATGGCGTTCGGATTCGTTTTCATTCATCCTTTCGAAGACGGCAACGGACGCATCCATCGATTCCTGATCCATCACGAACTTGCACGCACAGGTTTCGCTCCGTCGAATTTGATATTTCCGGTATCGGCCGTAATGCTCCGCGAACGAGCGGACTACGACCGCGTCCTCGTGGCTTACTCGAAATCCGTACTCCCGTTCATCGACTTTGCGTTGGACGCTCAAGGAAACATGACCGTCGAGAACGAAACTTTGGATCTATACCGCTATTGGGACGCGACAAGGTTCGCTGAATATCTCTATAGCTGTGTCAGCGAAACTATCCATCGCGACCTCCGCGAAGAGATCGGATTCCTGTCCGTTTTCGATCAAGCCCTTACTTCGGTGTTCGATATTGTTGACATGCCGGATCGCCGCTCATCTTTGCTTGTAAGGTTAATTCTGCAGAACCACGGAGTACTCTCAAAGACAAAACGTCAAAGGGAATTCCCGGAACTCACCGACAAAGAAGTTAGGGCGATCGAAGACGCGATCCGACCGCTAATGCCGCAACTCAATTACTCCTAAAAGTGTCGAAGCTCCATTGATTTTTGGGCGGTCGGAGTGGATGAGAATCTACATCGGGAGTCGTTGCGATCAATTCCCGTTCACCGGCACGATTGTTTTGGGAAGCGATGTACTTCTCAAATCTGCCCTCAGCCTTGCAAAGGCAATGTGCGTCCGAGAGGCATCGAAACGTACCGCAGAAGCTGCCGAGTTCGAAGCAATAGATGCTGCCATTCTCGCAATCGAGAAAGAAGCAAAGCGTCTTGACGAGATGCGCAGATGGACTGAAACTATTAAAGCCAATAGCGACAAAGTGTTGGAGGCAGTCCGCACATGTTCTAGCGCCCCGGAGACAGACAAATCAATCAACCGGACTAGTTCCGTTTTCTCGACAGATCGGATGATGTCTATGTGCCCAATTCCTCTTCTTAAAAGCGTCCGTCGAGGAAGATAAGAATCTGCTGCCATCCCAGCCCCTTAGCTTTTTGGGACGGCTAAGTCGCGTTGTCAATTGCAGATCCAGATGGGTATTGATCTTTGCGGGCCGGAGATGAATTATCGTATGATTATCGTATGTACTGCGTATGACTGATTGATATCGATTGAACAGCGTAGTCGAAAACGTCGATAAATATCATTCTGTGCCGGTAGGTGACGTTCCATAAGAAATCACCGATACAAACTGCAAAACCTTTATCCATCGGTTCGATTCCGATCGCCGCCTCCAATTATCCCAATAAATACAATAACTTAAGGTTGCTGCAATTTTTAGCAATTATCATATGATTTTTCATTATCGTATGATTATCGTAACCCTATGCCCTTTACATAGCTTTTCCTGATGCTTTTCGCCGCCGCGCCTCGCCCTTAATTCGGTCATGATGTGCTACAAAGACATGTTCAGCGACTCGATGGCGTTGGTCGTGTAAATCACTTTTCTGATCTCCGGCGGATGTGCAAAGAACGGGATCACGCGGGCCCAATTCGCCTGCCAGCTTTTCGAGATCATCGGAAATTTGTCATCCCACTTGGCGGCGAATTCCGCGAGCCGGTTTTCGGTGAATCTGCTTCTCACAATTTGCAAAAATGCACCTGGTCGGAACATTCTTGAACCACCGTGATATGAAGTGAAAAATTGTCGGACGTTTTGAGCGGAAAAAGGCGTGACAAAGAAAAAGTGCAACCAACCTGCAACCAAGTTGAAAAAACGGGGCCTTCAGAAATCGCTGAAAGCCCCGTATTTATTGGTCGGGACGGCGAGATTTGAACTCACGACCTCTCGCACCCCAAGCGAACGCGCTACCAGACTGCGCTACGTCCCGAAATGTCGATTTTTAGATTAGATTTGCTGCGGACAATTGTCAAACTCAATTATTTCGCAGATGTTCCGAAGCTTCCTCGGTCTGGCTGGTTTTGAGCATCTCGCGAAGTTCGAGAAGCTGTGACGCGAGTGAGCGGAGTGCATCACGACCTTCGTCGCTCAATTGGTTCGCGTGAGTGCTCAATGACCGCTCCATTTCTACAGCATTGAGCTCAGCGTCGAAAAGCGTCGGTTCGGTGTCTTGGGATGATCCACCCTCGGCCAGACCGTTCGGCATGACCCTTAGCTTTGCTGGATCACGCATTTCCGTTTGTAGCTTCTTCCTTGCACCGGCAATTGTAAACATCTCATCGTAAAGCAGTTCTTTTATACGAAGCGATATCTCTACATCGCGGCGGCGGTAGCTTCGCTGTCCCGAACGGTTCTTCTGCGGTGAGAGCATCGGGAACTCCGTTTCCCAGTACCGAAGCACGTGCGCCTGAACGCTGACAAGGTCACAGACCTCGCCGATCTTGAAATAAATTTTCTCAGGTATCACTACAGCAGTTTGTCCCATCGGGATAATATTGTGTTAAAGTTTTGTATAAATTTTGACACCGTTATTGTATGTATTTAATCAAGTTGTGTCAACACTGAATAGATGCGATCCGAATTCGACTTCATCCAAAACATTAAGAATAAGTATGGCCTTGCCAAGATCGGCGACGACTGCGCTGTGATGCCCAAAGACGAAGAAACCGACATGGTAATCACGGCGGATATGCTCGTTGAAGACATAGATTTTCGGCTCGATTGGACGACGCCAGAACTTTTGGGCGCAAAAACTCTCGCCGTTTCGCTCTCCGATATAGCCGCAATGGGTGCGACGCCGACGTGGGCTATGCTTTCATTGGGCATTACGAGAGATATTTGGAACTCGGATTTTGTCGACCGTTTTTATGAAGGCTGGTTTACTTTGGCTAGGCATCACAACGTCGAACTCGTGGGTGGCGACGTTTCAAGAATACATAAAAAGATCGTTTTCGACTCGATTGTAGCGGGCGAGATTCCGAAAGGAAAAGCGATTCTGCGTTCCGGTGCAAAGCCAGGCGACTTAATCTTCGTCACCGGCGATCTTGGTGTTGCAACGGGCGGATTGATGATGCTCGAATCGGGATTTCGCTATGGTAAATCGGATAAGGGATGCCGGGAAATGATTGCGAAACAGCTAAGGCCGATACCGCGAATCCAAACTGGAAAATATTTGCTGGAGCATGGAATAGCAACCGCGATGATCGATCTTAGTGATGGACTGTCTTCAGACCTAAATCATCTATGCACAGCAAGCAGCGTCGGTGCCCGCATCAACGCGAAGGAAATCCCGATCTGTTCCGCTCTTTTCGAGATTAACGCGGCGCAAGATCAAGGACTGGCGCTTGCTTTGAATGGTGGCGAAGATTTTGAACTGCTTTTCACTTCACGAGAAAAAAAAATTTCGCACCCGGAATTGCCCGAGTTTTTCCGCATCGGAGAAATAACCGCAAATACTGGTATAATTGAGCTTATCCACGACGGAAAAACTGAAATCATAGAGCCAAAAGGCTACCGTCATTTCTAACAATTTCACCTCGCTTCAAAAAAACTTTTCAAAAAACGCTTGACAACCATTTTTGACCTGTGCTTATAATCCAACTTCTTCGCAATGGTGAAGGAATTTTTTTTGGAGATTATTTTGTGATTCGAAGTTCGATACATACACCGAGAACATTTACAGGCTTACCCGTCGGCACATTGCTGCGGCGCGGAACGGCCTGGGATGCCGGCGTCTGTGCAGGCCTCGAAAACCTGAGCTATCAACCAAAACAGAACGATATGAATCGCTCTGAACAAAAGACTTAACACAGCGGGAGCGGCGTTCCCGCTCCCAAAACATCGAAGGTAAAACGAACGTTTTACGTTTTTGGAGCGGTTACGCACGGTTCATTGGGAATCATGAGTAGCCGCTCCTTTTATTTTTGATGTTTGACAACTGAATAGCTTTTTAACAGTGGTCAGTTATCAGTGGTCAGTTTTCAGTTAGGAACTCCTTTTCCTGCTGACTACTGACCACTGACTACCGACCACTAACCAAGAGGACGTAGCTCAATGGAAATCAGAGCAGCTCGCTACGAACGAGCAGGTTGGAGGTTCGAGTCCTTCCGTCTTCACCACTTTTTAATCCGGGGATGAATGCAAAGCGTCGCGCGATCAGTTTTTCAAGCTGAACCTAGCGGGTTCGAGTCCCGCCTTCCCTGCCAAGACATTTCGGGGTCGTCTAATCGGCAGGACGCTTGGCTCTGAACCAGGAAATAAGGGTTCGACTCCTTTCCCCGAAGCCAAAATCATTATTACCGGGCGTTCCACAGAGGCTATATGGGCTTGTTTTGGAAACAAGTGTTCGCAGGTTCGAATCCTGCTGCCCGGACCAATTTTTACGCCGATGTAGCTCACTGGAACAGAGCGTCTGTCTTCTAAACAGAAAGTTCCGGGTTCGAGTCCCGGCATTGGCAAGATCGGGTCGTGAGTCTGGAGTAAAGAGTCAAGAGCCAGAAGATAAACTCCGGCTCCAGACTCCGAGACTCCAGACTCCAGACTCCAGACTCCAGACTCCAGACTCCAGACTCTCGACTTATCTCGCGGGTATAGCCAAGCGGTCAAGGCGGCGGTTTGCAGAACCGTTCATCTCCGGTTCGAATCCGGATACCCGCTCCAAATCAAATTGAGAATTGAAAATTGATAGTGGAGAATTTTTACTTATTCTCAACTTTCAATTCTTAACTCTCAATTCCGGTATATGTGGTTCGTAGCTTAACCGACAAAGCTCCTCACTGTGAATGAGGTTAATGCGGGTTCAAATCCCGCCGAACCACCCAATTTCGGGGCCGTGGCAGAAAGGAGTATGCACTTCGCTGTCTACGAAGACGATGACGGTTCGAGTCCGTTCGGTCCCGCCAAATTTTACCAACGGACGTTTAGCTGAGACAGATTAGCGTCGGTTTGAAGAACCGAAGAGCTTGGAGCAATACCAAAAATGTCCAACTTCTCAGATTTCAATTATAAGGAGACAAAACCTATGGTTGCGTTCAAGAGTCCGAAGAACTTCATTACGATCGCGACGTGAATTTTCAGCTTTTCCTAGTTTGCTGAAAAATTTTGCCGCGATATTCATCAACACAATTTTCAGCAATTAAATTTTAGAGGAAAAGAAAATGAGCAAGAAATACCACGTTCGGGAACGTGAGTTTCTGAACAAAAAGCCGGAAATGCGTGCGTATGTGATGGCTGTCGTCGAAGACACGCGTGATATGGCCGACTGCTATGAGGAGGGATGGAAATGGGGCGAGATCGAGCTGAAGTTGGCTGACTGCTTCGACGAGGTTTCGTTCGAATTCAACCTGAGCACGAGGGAAGAACGGGAGAACAGCTTGTTCAAGATCCGAAAGATCGCCGGAACGGTTAACGCGGTTCGCGATGCGATGGAGATCGAAGCCCACGACATTGAAGCTCGCGAGGCGGTAAAGCCGCTTCTTCGAGCCTTGTCAGCTGTTCACTAAATTGCTGCGTGGAGCAATCGGGGTCGGACGATCGGTTTGGCCCCGCCAATGAAATTTTTATAGTCTTACCCAAAACAAACGCGGTGGCGGGCATGCGAGGGCAGCGGACGGCAGACAATTCCTGTCTTCTAAGCAACACAAGCTGCTTGTCCAATGCCTGCTGAAGTCACCCGCCCGCCGCGTTTGCCCCACCATATTGATTTTGGATTTGAGATTTTGGATTTCGGATTTTGGCGGACCAATTTTGTTGCGACGTAGCTTAACGGCAGAGCGAAGGTCTCATAAACCTTTGGTGAAAGTTCGATTCTTTCCGTCGCGACCATTAAAGATCAAAAGTAAAAAAGACGAGCTGCGAAACAACTCGTCTTTTGGATATCCAAATGTAAATGCCGGCCTCTGTTTTAAGGCATCATCGTCGGCGTAGGTGTCGGGCTTGCCGGCGGACACGGTGTTGGGTTCGGGTCCGCAGGGTCCGGGCTCGGACACGGTGTCGGACTTGCAGTCGGTTCTCGGTGCCGGTTTATTTTTCGTCTTAGGCGTTGGTGTTTGTTGAATGCCGACGGACTCGGCCCGAACATTATCGGTATTGCCGACAAATCCAACACTAAATATACCAACAGTTAAGAATAGTCCCGCAAAAACCGCAACAGCGGCTTCTAATTTGAATGAAGTCGATTTTTTATTCATGAATAATCTCCCTTGATATAAATTTCATCAATCGTGGTTGCTTGAGGGACAGAAAGGCTACTTTTTGCTTTCAATTAAGTTGGTAGTGCAATTCGGATGCCAAGTGAAAAGCTTTATCGATATCGTGTTTTCGGAACAAACTACTTTTTTTTGTAGCGATTCCATACGAAAACCGCGTATCGAATCTGGACGGAAATGTTTGCTGCTTACAAACAGACGCATGCAATTGCGAAGGATCATTTGAAACTAATTTTACAATCAATAAAGGAGGAAGTTATGCCACATAACAAACTAAACATAAGCGGAGGGACGGCAGACGTCCTCTCGTGGGTGACGCATTCGATGTCGAGCGACGAGATGGACATGCTGCGAAACGTATCGCGGCTGCCCTGCATTTACAAGCACGTCGCTCTGATGCCGGACGCTCATCTGGGCAAGGGTTCGATGGTCGGTTCGGTCATCGCGACAAAGGATGCCGTGATTCCGGCGACAGTCGGTGTAGATATCGGCTGTGGAATGATGGCCGTTAAGACGCCGTTCAAGAGCGGAATTCTCGACCGAAAATGGTCGAGTTTCGCCACGAGATCGAGCGTGCAATTCCGGTCGGCTTTAACGATTACAAAGAGCCGGTCGATGAATCGTTCGAGTGGAACCGCTGGGCCGAGTTTAAGGAACTTCATCCCGGCGTGCAGGACCGAAAGCATAAGGCGATGAAGCAACTCGGAACGCTGGGCGGCGGAAATCATTTTATCGAGGTCTGTCTCGATACCGAAGACCGTGTCTGGCTGATGCTGCATTCGGGTTCGCGAAACATCGGTAACGAGGTCGCCACACGGCACATCGCCACGGCGAAGTCGCTGCACGACCTGAACACGCTTCCGGCTGCTGACCTTGCCTATTTCGTGTACGGAACGCCTGAATTTAAGGCCTACTGGCACGATCTGGATTGGGCACAGCGTTACGCGATGAAGAACCGCGAGATCATGATGACCCGCCTGATGCGTTCATTCAACCGAATGTTCAACAACCAAGAGGAGTTCGATCCTGAGGTCACAGTCAACTGCCATCACAATTACGTTGCGGTCGAGGAGCACTTCGGTGACAGTGTTTACGTTACCCGAAAGGGTGCGATCAACGCCGAAGATGGACGCTACGGAATTATCCCGGGCTCGATGGGAGCGAAATCGTTCATCATCAAAGGCCTCGGAAATCCGCAGAGCTTCAATTCGTGCTCCCACGGTGCGGGGCGAAAGATGTCCCGCACCAAGGCGAAGCAGAAGTTCACGCGTGATGACCTGGAAAAGCAGACCGACGGGCGTCGAATGCCGCAAAGACAAAGGCGTCGTTGACGAAATCCCCGGTGCCTACAAAGACATCGAGGAAGTCATGCGTGCTCAGAGCGATCTCGTTGAGGTCGTCGCCGAGCTGAAACAGGTCATCTGCGTCAAGGGATAATGTTCTGAGTTCAAGCTTTAGGCTTGTTCTTCCTGACGGCAGAACAAGCTAAAGCTTGAATTCCGAACTTTCGTAATTTCCAATATAGAATTGTGAGATTTTTTGAAATAAATAAACTTATGAGCAAGAGCGAACAGCCGAAAATCAGAGATATAGAGAGTTTTAAGAAAATGCGACAGACTTTGCTGGGATTTAAATTGATAAAAGGTTCACTTCCCATCACTGGTCCACTGCTAAGACTTGTCGGCATTGATCCGAAGGAACTTAAATCCACCTTCACTCAACTAGACGAAATCGAAAAAGAGTTCCTTGCGCTATCCGAATTTCCCGACGTCTTTAATGACACGTTTGCATCAAAAGGATGGATTCTTTACGACTTTCTTAATCTTGATATTGCGAGAGAGGCAGTTGAAATCGCCAAAACGGATCTCGAGCGGGCCGATTTATTTCTTATTGATTACTATACGCCCGAAATTGTCGAAACTTATTTGCGCATGTTACATGGAGTGCGAGCGTTTCGTCCAAGAATGGACTTAGCAGAAAAGGCCCTCAACGATTATCGGGAGAAAAGATATCATGCGTGCGTTCCAGTCGTATTAGCTCTGATGGACGGCTTGGTTAACGAACTCAATACAGCGGAGAATCTCGGGTTTTCGGCTGAGGGTTCGGATTTAAGAGCCTGGGATTCAATAACTGCCCATGAGAAAGGACTCAACGCACTAAAACAGATACTGTTTAAGTCTCGAAAGACAACCCGCACTGAGGAAATCACACTGCCCTATAGGCACGGAATTTTACACGGAATGGACTTGGGATATGCAAACAAAATAGTCGCAGCGAAGACTTGGGCGGCTTTATTTGCAGTCAGAGATTGGGCGATAAAAGTCGAAGGCAACCAAATAAATGAACCGCCCGCAAAATCCGAAACGAGCTGGGGGGAGCTTTTTCAACAGATTCGTGCCCACAATGAATGGACGAGCGACTTTGATAAGAAATTACAAAGTTGGAAACCGAGAAACATCGAAATTGGTAAAGACCTACCTGAAAACGGTTCTGTTGACGAATTTGAAGAGCAAACGCCTGAAAGAAAACTTGTCGAGTTTCTAACTTATTGGCAAAAGAACAATTACGGCGGCATGGCACGTTGCGTCTGGGCATGTCTTCGAGCTTCAGACACAAAAATGGCAGGTCGCGTTCGCGAAGTATACCGAACCTATTCGCTGAAATCATTCAGGTTGCTTGAAGTTATTGACGAGGGTCCGGCAATAACCGAGATCAGAGTCATATTGATCTACGAAAACAATTGCATTATCTCAGAGAATCAAACCCAATTTCGGCTTATCGTAAATGAGTCAGATGACGGAAAACCCGGACTTCGGGGCATGCCCGATTCCACCTGGGGTGTTGTTAATTGGGGCCATGCGACTTTGAGTCAGTCCACTTAATGCCTTTTTTCTCCGGAGAGCATCGTTCGTCCAGTTGGCCAATGACCTTTGCCTCCAAGCAAATGACGCCGGTTCGAATCCGGCACGATGCTCCAAACCTTCTTGTTGCCAACGGCTACGCATATTAAAGCCTAGGGTGGAGCAAAGCGGAACCCTAGGAAAAGACCGAAACACGATCCCCGCCGCTGAAGGCGACGAACAAACGATTGTTACTCCCCTTCAGGGAGCGCAAACACTGACGCTGGCTAACCTGGGGATTCGCTCGTTTCACTCTCTTATCCCAGGCTTTAATGTTGGTCGCCGCTGGCGACACAGAGATCCATTACCCCGCTACATTTTTTTGGCTTGGCCGCTCTATTTGCGAGACAGTCATAGCCTGAAAATACAGAAGCCCGCGCGTAAGCGAGGGCGACATGTTCAGCTTGAGTATTACGCCCTTGCTTACGCTCGGGCTTCTGCAAACGATCTCTATTTCCAACAGGCGGTCACTTCAAACCGATTCAATGTTCGATGGAGGACGAGTGAATTCCTAAATCGTTAGCTCCGACGAAATTGTATTCGCAGGACGAGTTTTTGATAAATTCTGCTGCGTCGGCAACGCTCAGTGGTTTTGAAAAGTAGTATCCCTGACCGAATTCGCACTTCAGGTCGTTTAGCACTTCGTGTTGAGTCTGGGTCTCAATTCCCTCGGCGACAACTTCGAGATTTAGATTTTTTGCGAGAAGCAAAATGGTCCTTACAATCTCGGCACTCTCCGTTTCTTCGGTCATTTGCGAGATAAACGAACGGTCGATTTTTAACGTGCTAATCGGTAACTGGTGCAGGTAGCTCAAAGATGAGTAGCCCGTGCCGAAATCGTCCATGCTGAGCTTTATTCCAAGTGCGCGAAGCTGCCGCAAGATCGAGGTTACAACATCGCTGTTTTCGACCACAACGCTTTCGGTGATCTCTAATTTAATCTGACTTGGTTCAACTTTATGTAATTCCACGACGTCGACAATATTTGCGAAAAATTGTTTTTGCAATAGCTGTTTTGCGGAAACGTTTACGCTTACCGTAAACGGAATGTCTGTCTCAAATTCGTTCTGCCATTCCTTGATCTGGCGGCAAGCTTCGTCCAGAACAAACTCACCGATCTTTACGATCGCTCCGCTTTCTTCGGCCAACGGAATAAAGTCTATTGGCGACACCAGCCCGAGTTTAGGATGCTGCCAGCGCACAAGTGCTTCAAAGCCAGCGAGTCTTTTGTCTTCGAGAGAAAGTATCGGCTGATACAAAAGGAACATCTCGTTTCTTTCCACCGCTCCCTGCAGATCTTTCTCAAGCCGCATTTGATTGTTCGCTTTTTTTCGCATTTGCTCGTCAAATACGACATATTTTGAACGACCCTTCATTTTTGCCAAATGAAGCGCCGCATTAGCATCGCGCAATACATCTTCGGCAGTGTGATGAACCTCGTCAAATCTAACGATGCCGATACTTCCGGTAATATTTATCTGATGTCCAAAGATTGAAAACTCCGCGGCAATTTGGTTTTGAATCTCTTTTACCAGCTCTTTGATGTTGTCGATACTGTGTTGATCGTTTTCGACCAGAATAAAAAATTCATCGCTGCCTAAGCGCGCCAATGTCGAATTGCTCGGCAAACATTTATTCAACCTCTGCGCCACAGCTATCAGCAATTTGTCTCCGATCCTGTGCCCGATGCTGTCGTTGACCAGCTTAAAGCGATCAAGGTCGACAAAAATCGCAACAAATCGACTTCTCCCTTGCTGTTTCGCAACTGAAATTGCTCGATTAATCTCCTTAATGAGCATTGTCCGGTTGGCAAGGTCGGTCAACGAATCGTAAAATGCATCGTGCCGTAGTTTTTCCTCTGCCCTTCGACGCGCCGTGATGTCTTGAATCTGACAAATAAGCCGTAAATTTTCCGAGTCATTTAGCAGTGAAAGGCTGGTCTGGGTCCAGAGCTCTTCGCCTATATCGTTGAGAAAACGAACTTCCGTTTGAAGCGATTGTCGCTCGCCATGGAGCACGTAATCGATGTGCTTTAAGAAAGCCCCGAGGTCTTCGGGATGAACAACGCCGTGAAGCGTTTTGGAGAGAAATTCCTCTTCCGAGCAACCAAAAGTTTGACAAAGTGAATCGTTTGCCTGAAGCCATTTGCCTTCGCTCGACATTAGGGCAATCGCAATCGGAGCGTTGTTGAATGCGGAACGGAATCGAGCCTCGCTCTCGGTCATTTCTAACAAATGCCGCTTGGCCTGCGACGCCTGCTCGGTAATTGCCTGAATTTTTCCCTGTTGACTAAAGTAACTAAAGTAAATGATCCCGATAATCGGCAAAATGACAAGAAAGGCGTAGAAACCGGACGTTTGAACGGCGTTCGCCGCGACCAGGGCAACCGACCCGCTCGCCAAAAATGGGACAAACATCCAAACATAATATTCACGCCACGTTTCAAACATTGGCTTGTTCGTTCTTAATGCAGTTGAAATAGCGACAACCGAAGAATTGATTAAATAATGTGAACAAATCATCAATGCCGAAGCACCGAACAATTTGATTGTGATTCCGCTCTGGAGTAGTTCCGTTAGCGAACCAAACACCAGCCATGAAATTTTGTAAGAGATGAATATCGATGTTGCAAGAATTCCCGAGTTAAATGCTCGAAATTCGACTTTTTTGGTAAATCGTGAAGATGAAATATAAGCTTCAAAGACAACTAAAACAGTTGCTGCCTCTCCACTAAAAAGGATCGCGGTTAAATAGATAAAGACATCGGCAACTGAAATACTTGATTTAAAGAGTTCAAAATATAGTGCGATTCGTGAACCAATAGCGAGGGTAACTAATCCGATAATACAAAACTCCCATCCCATTTGTGTTAACGGTAAATTAACGAGAGAATACAAAAAAACAATGACCCCAATGAAAATAACTATCCGGTGAAAAACACGGGTAGAAAATCGGTCTTCTTCAAATTTGTTTATTTGTTCCATCAAACAAGAGGAAAGTTCATTCAGATGAGGCGGATAGAGGTTTCCTGGACAATTTACTTCTAGAAAAGGTTGCCGCAATAAAATATTGCGTTGTTCCTATTCTCCAACAACGCAATATTTTACGTCAATGAATTTATTCTCCAAGAAGATAAAATTCGCTCTTTAAACTTCCTTGCCACCAATTTGTGCCGTCGGCGATCATTATACCATCGGCGATCATTATGCCATCGGCGATCATTATTCCATCGGCGATCATTATACCGTCGGCGATCATTATACCGTCGGCGATCATTATGCCGTCGGCTATCATTATGCCATCGGCGATCATAATGCCGTCAGCAATCATTATTCCCTGACCACCGTTCATACGTGATCGAACATCGCTGCCGAGTGTCAGAACTTTATTTGTCGCAACGAAATCTCCCGACGAGACGCCCGACGAAACAAGCTTTTGGTTTGGGGCCTTTACCCCGTCAAGCAAAACGCTATCCTTAACCCAAAGCATTTTCGGATTGTAAAATGCCTGGTATTCCGTAAAAAGTTTGTTCCCACCAAGAATGTGCGATCCGCCGGCGAAGATGTATTTGCCCCAGTTAACCGTTGACCCGTTGATAGTGTCTTTTTCGGCTGGCATTGATTTACCGGCAGCCAAAAGTGAGTTTTCAACTTTCAAAGTCCCGTTGTTAATTGAAGTGTTAATGTCCTGTCTTAAAGCATCCGAAAGCCTTATCGCACCTGAGATATTTAACAGGCCTGTACCTTGCTGCGAAAGATTGGCACCCGAAACTTGCTGAGCGGTGTATTGCAATATCGCTTTTACGAGTGCTGGGGTCAGGCTCGGATTTTTTTGCAGAACTAAAGCCGCTGCTCCCGAAACCACCGGTGCGGAAACGGATGTTCCGCTCATCTGCATTACAGGCGATAAGGCGTCCGTGTCGACAATATTTAATAAGGTATTGTTGGCTGCAAGAAGATTGCTTGTCGATTCCAGCGAAACAAGTTTGTTTCCCGGAGCGACTAAATCCGGCTTCAACAAGTTGTCGTACTCTTTGTCTCCGTCGTCATCGAGAATGAAGCTTCGTGTTGGGCCTCTCGAACTGAAGGTATTGATCCGGTCATCGGAACGCGAATCGGTTTGAAAAGTATTAGCCGAACCAACGGTTATTACCGTCGGGTCATTTGCAGGCGAGGTGATTGTCCCGTACATCTGGTTTCCAGCTTCATCTTTCCCATAGTTTCCGGCCGCAACTACGACGACAATTCCTTCTTGATAAGCCTTACGAACGGCACGACAAAGCGGATCATTCAGATAGCTTTCGGTCGACGATCCGCCGAGACTCAAATTTATGACTCGAATGTTGTATTCGTCCTTGTGCAGGATCGCCCAATCGATTCCTTTGATCACATCCGAAACTTGGCCGATGCCGTCGTTGTCCAATACTTTGATTGAAATTAGATTCGCGTTTGGAGCGATGCCCGTGACATCCGTATTATTTCCGGCGCCGTTTCCGCGTCCGGCTGCAATTCCGGCGACATGAGTTCCATGACCATACTTGTCCGCATTCGGCAGAAAGTTTCGGAAGAAGAAATGAACACCTGGGGCTTTCAAGGCGTCATAGTACGATTGCGAATTGTCGCGGCCTTGAAATGGTATTGAATCTAAAAAACTAAAATCTTTGATCACTTGCAAAAACTGGTTTTGCTGCACAACATCGACCTGAGCTTTGACACGGCTTTTGCCAGTCGCGTCATCAAAGCCTTTGTTCGTAGCCATAACGCCCGAGTCCAAAACGGCGATCCCAATTCCGGTACCATCAGGTCCCGTATATTGTTTGGTAACCGGGTCTAAAGTTCTTTGATTCAAAACACCGGTCGCTTTTTCAAGCAAGCTGCTTGATTGATGGACGATGTAGTTTGGGGTCATTCGTTCGACATCGGAGCGCTTGGCGATTTCCACTAGCCGATTGGCCGGTAGCCATGCAACTACGGCGTTTACTGAGTAATATCTCGACCAGACTGTCCCTCCGACGGAAGTTATTGATGCCCGCAAAGCTGCCGTGTCGCTCGGATATGCCTGAACAAATACCTGCACAAACGGGACGGACGCATTTAATTTATACCAGGAGGTTTCGGTTGTGATCTGACCATTTACAACCTGCTGCAAAGGAAGTGCAAGCTTTTTCATTGCGTTCGAAGTGCTCGTCTGTGACGACGCTGCATTCGTCTTTTTGTCTAATGGCAAAACAATGAACGTGGTCGCGAAGAGTAGGATGAGTGATGCTAGTTTCTTCAGCGAACTTTGCTTGTGTGTGAGATGTAACATTATCTTCTCCTAAAAATACCTGCTGTTTTCCGGTCAGTCTCTTGCCAAGAAATACAAAGAAGTATGACTTGGCGTTATTGTCTATGCGAGCATCGTGCCAAGACATTGGCCTTACGCTAACTGTTGTAATTTATAAGTTTGCGACTTGCAGGAAGATGTGCGACGCGTGGCAAATTACCAGCTCGGTCATCTCATTCCGTCAATTTGACCGATTTTCGTTTATAGAATTTCTAAGAATAATTTGAAGGAATAAAAGTGAAGTTCGATGTGTGGTTCCGATACTCCAAAATACAGAAGCCCGCGCATGAGCAACAACACTCAGTTTGAGCGTATCGGCCGCGATCTCGCAATGATGCTTGAGGCCCAGTCATCGCAATCAACATATTGTCTTAAAATTTTGTTACGCAACAACATATAGTGCTTGCCTAAAGATAAGTTTTACATTACATTACACTTATGAAGAGGAGGATATTGGTTTGCTTACAGGACGTGTTTTACTTTTGAATTTTTCCTATGAGCCGCTGGGCACGGTTGGTGTTGCCCGGGCGGTTTGCCTGTGGTTTCGCGGCGCGGTTTTTGTCGAAGAAAACGATGGCGACAATGTTCTTCATTCTCCTTCAACGACGTTTCCCGTGCCGTCGGTAATTCGCCTGCGACATTACGTACATGTGCGTCGTAATCGCCGCGAAACCACGATGAAGCGTGCCCGCGTCTATATTCGCGACCGTTACCGCTGCCAGTATTGCGGTGACCACAAACATGCGAAAGACCTCACGCTCGATCACATTCTGCCGCGTGCACAGGGCGGCGAAAGCACCCCGGCAAACCTCGTCACCGCTTGCGTAAAATGCAATCAGCGAAAAGGAAACCGCACGCCGGAGCAGGCCCGAATGCCGCTGCTTACATCGCAAAAGCTGCTGCGTTTGGGTTTGGATCATGTCCTGCTTTGCCACTACGCGGAATCGCGTCCGGAATGGAAGAAATATCTGTTTATGGATGAGACCGCGGCTGAGGAAGCAATGGAAATGATCGCCGTATAGTCAGAACCACCTGCGAAGGCGGGTGGTAGAATTTTTACATCTTTTGACACCGCTCAAAAAATAATCCACTTCGTTTCATTCAACACTCCTCAGTACAATAAAATTCTGGGTAGCAAGTTTCTAATCACCCGCTCATGCGGGGCGGTTCTGCCTTATGTCTAAGCATGCATACACATTCCGTCTGTTCGCTCCGAACAATATCGCGGCGACTTTAATCGCGGATTTTAGCGATTGGAAAGATATCGTAATGCAAAAGGGCGACGACGGATATTTCCACACCACTCAAAAACTGGCCGACGGCGTTTATCAATATCGATTTAATATACGTTCGAAAAGCTGGTTCAACGAAGAGGAAGAATGGAGAACGATCACCGATCCATACGCTACGAATGTCGATCCTGAAACTCAGAATTCAATTCTTAAATTAAAGGACGGCAAGAAGATCGTTGACGAATATAAATGGAAGTCGGACGACGTTCATTTGCCGGTCAACAGCAAGCTTGTGATTTACGAACTGCACGTCGGTGATTTTTCGGGTGGCGAAGAAGACGGATACACGCGCGGAAAATATACGGATGTGATCGCTAAGCTCAATTATCTTGCCGATCTCGGCGTCAACGCAATCGAGCTGATGCCGCTGAAATCGAATCCAGGCGATTTCAATTGGGGTTATTCGCCGATACATTATTTTACGCCCGAAGAAAGTTTCGGTTCGACGGCGGAATTGAAGGAGTTGATCGATAAATGTCATGGCCTTGGAATGCGCGTTATTGTCGATGGCGTTTATAACCATTCGAGCACCGAGAACGCGTTGACGCAGATCGATCACGATTACTGGTATCGCCGCGAAGGCAAAGACCCGGAACAAAACTGGGGGCCGGAATTCAACTACGAATTTATTGATGAAAAACTCGGCATCAATCCGGCGCTGGTTTTTATAGGCGATTCGATAAGATTTTGGATACTCGAATACAGAATTGACGGTATCAGATTTGACGCAGCAAAACAGATCGACAGCTTCGACGCACTTCGCGAGTTTGTCAAAAATGCCCGCGAGATGTCGGACATGAAACCATTCTTCACCGTCGCCGAATATATTCCGCCTTCGCCCGAGATTACTGAGCCTGTCGGGCCGATCGAGAGCTGTTGGAACGACAGCTTCATGCATTCAATGGTCGAATATCTTTCCGGCGAGAAGCCAAATCTCGAAAAATGAAGGACGCGATCAACCCGACGCGGATGGGTTTTGAAAGCGTGACCAGCGTGACAAATTATCTCGCCAACCACGATCAGAACCGGCTGTTTCGAAAGCTCGGCGAGAAAGGAATTTTGGACGACGAGCTTTATACGCGGGCAAAACTCGGAGCGTTGATATTGATGACGGCCGTCGGCGTTCCGATGATCTGGATGGGCGAGGAATTCGGCGAGCACGTAGTCATGTCCGAGCAAAGCAACAAGATAAATTGGACACTGCTCGAAAACGATCCGAACAAGAATCTGTTTAATTATTACAAAACGCTGATCGGGCTGCGAACATCGAACGCGGCGTTTCAGTCAACAAACATTGAGTTTTTTCACGAAGACAAGGCGGCTGGAGTTTTGTGTTTTCATCGTTTTGACGACGCTGGAAACAGCGTTGCCGTCGTGCTGAATCTGTCGGACGACGATCTTCAGAATTATCATGTACCGAACTTCCCGATCAACGGAAGCTGCCGCGAATGGACGAAAGATCACGAGGTTGAAATTACGGGGCACCTGTTTACGGCTGACCTCTCGCGGCGCGAGGGATTGATTTTCACCACAACCTGAAATTTCTCAGTTATTTATATTATCGTGTTCAACCACGCGCTACTGCGGGTGGTTCTGACTTTGTATGCGGGGAGTAGTCGGCTATTCAGTTGCGTGACAAATCAAGCGAACTGGGCTAGAATCATTTACTGTAGTTAAAGACAGAATGATTCGGCAAACGCCCGTTTCATTCTGTCTTTTTATTTGGAGTGAAATCATGAGTAGAAAATATGAACACGAAAGCGAGATCGACGCTCTGGTTCTATCATTTGAGGACGCGACTATTGACCGGGATTCGTGGAAGCACGCCGAGCATCTGACCGTCGCTCTGCACTATCTGTCGCTGCACGACATCGAAACGGCAACGGCAAAAATGCGTAACGGAATATTCAAACTGCTTCGCGAAGGATTTGCCGTCGATCTGACGAAAGAAATGCCTTATCACGAAACGCTTACGGTATTTTGGATGCGCACCGTGGCGGACTTCAATTCTTCGAAAAACGGAACTTCCCTGCTGGATAAGGCGAACGAATTGGTCGCCAAATACGATAAGGACTATCCGCTGAAGTTTTACAGCCGCGAGTATTTGTTTTCGGATGAGGCAAGGGCGGGCTTTGTTGATGGTGATCTACCACGCTAAATTTTGTGAATACTGCTTTTGATATACAATAATTGATTCCGCCCTTGCTTACACTCGGGCCTCAGCACTTTATGCTCAGATTTTTCAATACATTATCGCGACAGATCGAAGAATTTCATCCGCTTGAAGAAGGCAAAGTGCGGATGTACATCTGCGGGCCGACGGTTTGGAATTTTGCGCATATCGGCAATTTTCGCACGTTTGTTTTTGGCGACGTTCTGCGGCGCTATCTTAAATTTAAAGGCTATGAAGTGACGCACGTCTTTAATCTCACCGACATCGACGACCGCATTATTAACGAAGCCGCAGCCCGGAATATCAGTATCGACGAATTCACAGCGCCTTATATTCAATATTTCTGGGAAGATTTCGACGCTCTCGGCAACGAGCGGCCGGAGGTAACACCGCGAGCGACGCATCATATTGCGGAGATGATCGACATCATCGCGAAGCTGCTCGAAAACGGCCATGCTTACGAATCCGAAGGCTCGATATATTATCGCATCACGGCTTTTCCCGAATACGGCAAGCTATCGAAGATCAGTTTTTCGGGTAACAAGGCTGGCGGCAGCGAGCGGATCGACACCGACAAATACGATAAGGAAGACGCACGCGATTTTGCCTTGTGGAAGCTTGTCGGCGAGGACGAGGAGCCGGGCTGGGATGCACCGTTTCGGACGCGGGCGGCCCGGCTGGCATATCGAGTGCTCGGCGATGGCGATGAAATATCTCGGCGAGACTTTCGACCTGCACGCGGGCGGAATGGACTTGCAGTTTCCGCATCACGAAAACGAGATCGCCCAGAGCGAAGGAGCTACCGGAAAACTGTTCTCGAAATACTGGCTGCACAGCGAGTTTTTGAAGATCGACGACGTGACGATGTCCAAATCGAAGGGCAATTTCTTTACTTTTCGCGATCTGCGCGAGCATGGCTATTCGGCGTTGGCGATACGATATTTGCTGCTCTCTGTGCCGACACGGAAGCAGTTGAATTTTACTTTCGAAGGGTTACAAGGAGCCGAATCGACGGTCGAACGGCTGCGGAATTTTCGACAGCTCGTAACGCGAAGATCAAAGATTCATCAGCAAGGTCTCGGCATCGATGATAGTCGCAAGCTAGTGTAAGAAAAGCTCTGACCGAATTCGAAGCAGGCAATGGATGACGATTTCAACACCGCCGCTGCGCTTGCTGCGATTCACGATCTTGATGCGCGAAATAAACACCTCGTTATGAAGACGGCAATCTGTGGCTTGGTGATCGAGAAACGACCGCGAGGCCGTGCTCGACGCATCGCAAATTCGATTCCGTCCTCGGCATTTTCGGTGAGCCGAGACGAGCGACATCTCTCGACGCGGAGATCGAAGCCTTGGTTGCAGAGCGTCAGGAAGCCCGCCACAATCGCAATTTTGCGCGATCTGACGAGATCCGCGACCTGTTGGCTGAGAAAGGAATCGTATTGGAAGACACAAAAGATGGTGTTCGGTGGAAGCGAAGGTGAATTACCTGATTCGAGTTATGATGTTAGGCAATTCGTATGAGCATGAAACAATTTTACCAATGAAAAACTCCGGTGAGCAGGAAGTCCTGAAGGTATTCTTGATCACATTCCTCGATCGCGGGTCGACAGTTTCACGGCGCTATTACGAGATGTGGCGTTGCGAGAAGGGACTACCGCTACGTTTGATCCGGTCATGTCGGTCTTCTCGACACCATTTTGTGGAACGGGCCGTGGATCTCAATCCTATTCTTGATCACATTGATGGGAATCGCTACGACAATTCCCCGAACAATCTCCGGTGAACTCTCTGCCCCAATTGTGATTCCCAACTCGAGACGCGAGGCGGAGCAAACCGTGGTACGAGTACAAAATGTCGTTGAAGGGGGCTATATCCTCAATAATCGCGATGGCAGCAAGATATCTGCCACCACTGAGCCGGGCGGCATGGCAATGCACCGTACAGGGCGTGGCTGAGGTTATCAGGACGCCAAGAGACTGAGAAATGTCGCCTAAACTGCTGAGATTTGATGCAGATCGACAATCGGCGAGTTCGTTTCAGTCGCTTAGCAAAACATGGGGCTCAACAAAGCCGCTTGCGGCGGATTACCAATTCGTTAGTTAGAGCGACACTCCAGGCTCTTTCGTCATCTCGATCAAAAAAGCGCTTTCGAGTCCAAACGTCAATCGAGATGGGCTGGGCACGGAATTTAACCCATGATTTGAAAGTCATAAGCGGCTGATGCTTTTCGTCCAACTTATCAGCTCGAAAGACTATCCAAATGTGTCTATCGGTGATGCTTCCATGCATCACTTTTCCTCACGCTCGTCAGAACCCCGCGGCAGAAAATACGCCTTATCCTCGTCATCTCAGGCATTCCGTTAACATTTTACGATCTTGAAAATTCTGTATTGTTTCGGTCGAGTCAGCGAACCAGAAATGGTAAGCGACCAGATCTTCAAATACATAGAGCGTTTTCGGTTCGGTTAATAAGCGGAGCATTTGTCCATTCGGTTCAAATTGCTCCCACGCACACCAAATAAATTGCGGCTTTTCGGCACGCATCTGCTAATGACGAATGCGATCGTGATAAGCAGATAGACCGAAGCGATAAATGCGAACCTTATAGGTTTTATAGCGACCGAAGTTATAAAAATCGCGACGATGATCATCATCGGCAGCAAAGACGACGATCAGGTGCCGGGAACCCCAAACCGAAACCGGCAGCAGCCAGCTTGCAAAAAGGCAATACCAGAGGGACACGAGAGAAACACGCTCATCAAATAGATCGCATCTTTTTCTTCAGCGTTTTTAAAATCGATAAGATAAATTATCTTTGCCGCCGCGATCAGCAGTAAAAGCGGGATGGCGATGACGAATATTGAGCTTGGGTCGGCACTGCTTTGTTGATAGTAAAATGGCTCGATGATGTCGAAAGCGAATTCAAAAATGCCGGCAAAACCTGGCCGTGCGATCCAGCCGATGTTTTGCTCGACGCCGGGGCCGGGCTCGGCGAAGCGAAAAATGGCGAATATCCACGGAACAAAAGCCGCGATGGTTACGCCAAGCATCAACAATATGCGCAGTATTTTTATCCGCTGAGCGATGAGGATCGCAACGACCTCAGCGATCACGATTAGCCAGCCGAAATAATGTGTGTAAACCAACAGAATATTGACGGCCGTGAGTAGCCAGAAATTCTTCCCGCGAAAGTAGAATCGCGAAAACAGCCAGATCGAGAAAAGCGACAGGCACAACAAAAGGCTGTACATCCGCACTTCCTGTCCGTATTTGATCAGCGAGCCGTTGACGGCGAAGAGGCTCATCGCGACAATTGCCGCAGGAGGCTTGAGCTTCAGCTCCCTGCAAATCATCCAAAACGGAAAAAGTGCTAGAATCGAGCAAATTACTGGCAGCAGTCGCAGCCAGAACAGACTTTCGCCACCGATACCGATCCAAAGTTTAAGCAAGACGTAGAAAAGCGGCGGGTGGATGAGGTCCTTTGCGACGAATGAAATTATCGAATTCCACGAATGCTCTGCGGCGTGGATACTGAAGATCTCGTCAAACCACAGACACGAATCCATAATGCCCCAAATGCGAAAAGCACCATACAAGACACAGATCAACGCGATTATGAGTGCGTTTTGCTTTTTTGTGAGTTCCGGCATTTGCAAGATCACGAGTAGATAGCAGTCGCAACCAGGTTTTGAAAGTCAATTTAGAAATTGTAATTGAAAATTAAAGAACTACGCCGTCGCAGAGTTTGCCATCGATGCTTGTGTAAAAAAGCGGAACTTCCTTGAACGTATCGGTGTCGCGGCAATATGAAAGACAGCGGTCGTAAGGCTTCGAATAAATATGCAGGCTGACGGCCCGTCCGTCGAATTCCGCGAGATTAAGAATTTGGTGGACCGGCTCTTCGAGTTCGACTTTGGCGGCGAGACAGTCGGAAAGATCGAACGTGTCGGTTTCAACCAGCTTGCAATAACCGCGCGATTCGTCGATATCAGCAATTGCAAAATTTTGTCCGCGAAGCCGTCCGACCGGCACGGTCATCCAACAGCGCTGCTCGGAATGATTGTGCACGCGCGAGACTTGCCCGCGTTCCCAGCAGATCGCCATCATCTCAAACCGCTCGTCTTTATATATAAGATTTCTCGTGTAAAAGTTCTCGCTCCAATGGAAAAACCGCTCGATCGAATTGACCTCGACCGGATGTTCGCTTAGAAAATCATAAACATTGTCACAGACGAATTCCGGATTGGGAATTTCGCGCAGACCGTCAATCAAGTTGTGAACCGAAACTTTTTGCATATGCTATGCGACTAATTTTCCTGCGACTTCTTTAGAAAGTCAACGAACTCGGGAACGTTTCGGGTCAGGCCGGGAAACGTCGCGATGGTTTTGCCGTTCGCATCAACCACCGCATAAAACGGCAAAGCTACCGTGCCGAACATGTCTTGCTCCATCTTTTGCTGCTTCTCGTATATCGCACCTTCTCCGTCAGTGTACAGCGATGAGAGAACAAACTTTTTCAGTTCGGCTTCGACCTCCGGTTTGACGAAAACATTCGCTTCCATCCAGCGGCAATTGGTACAGGTGTAGCCTGTAAAATCGATGAAAACACGCTTGTTCTCCGTGTTGGCTTTGGCAAGTGCTCCTTCGTAGTCATCCTTTAACCACTGGAACTTTTCTTCGCCGTCGCCAAACATTCGTGAGGAATTATTGCTCAAATCGGGTGGCAAAAATGCTTCCAGTTCGCCGAGTTTTGCGCCGAAAAGACCAGTTATAAGATAGAAGGCGACCGCAAGACTTATAATGGCAGACGTCAGCCGCAATGCTCCAATGCGTTCGGGTTTCGAATCGTGCGACAGTTGGAATTTACCGAGCAGATAGACGGCCAAAATAATCCCAATGGCTATCCAGACCGCGAGCACTACATCGCGTGTGAAAATTCCCCACTTCCAAACGAGATCGACGTTCGAGATGAACTTCATAGCAGCGGCGACTTCGAGAAAGCCCATCGCGACCTTTACCGAGTTCATCCAGCCGCCTGCTCGCGGTAATTGCGATGCCCATTGCGGAACAAGTGCCAGAATAAAAAACGGCAATGCGAAAACCGTCGAAAACGCGAGCATGCCGACCAGCGGCCCCTTCCAATCGCCTTGTGACGCCGAGACGAGGATCGTTCCAACAAACGGCGACGTGCATGTAAATGACGTCAGCGTAAACGTCAGCCCCATCAGCAAAGCTCCGATAATGCCGCTTCCCTCGCCTTCGTGCGAACGGGTCAAGCCATCGAGCTTTGTTAAAATGCCGGCCGGGATCGTGATCTCATAAGCTCCGAAAAGATTGAAAGCAAAGAAAAGAAAAATGCCTGTGATCAGCAGATTGATCCACGGGTTTGCCGCGAAAAGATTTATTCCCGCCGCTCCTACAAATATCGCTAGCAGCATTCCGAGCAAGGTGAATGTCGCGATAATGCCGATCGAATATATGCTTGCGAGCTTTACAGCTTTGGAGCGACTGCCCGATGAATGGTTCGTAAAATACGAAACCGTGATCGGGATCATCGGAAAAACGCACGGCGTGAGCAGCGATAATGCTCCGAGCGTGGCCGCAAGCCATAAGAATGACCAAAGATCGGATGGCTGCTGGCTGTTCGCCGTTGGCGGCTGATAAGGACACGTTGCTCTGGGCTGACAGGTGACTGCTGACTACTGACTGCTGCTTTTTTTGACGTCTTCCTCACCAGCAAATGAGACACGTTTTGTCCTCGGCGGCAAGCAAAATGTATCGTTACAAAGCTGGATATCGAACATCGAATGCGATACTTTCGGCGGAACATTGCTCCTTTCCTTTAACGCGGTCAGTTCGAATGCCGCACTGGTCTTCGAAGTACTTCGTTTCCAGCGGTTTGCCGTCAACTATGAAATTTGGGTCCGGAGCGGTTTTTGGCTTTGGAGAACGAATATCGCCCAGAATTTCAAACGGACGCCCTTCTGCTATCTTTATCGTCGTGGCAATCGGCCCGCCCATCAGGCTGATCCAACGCATAAAGATGCCAGCCGGGCTCTACTTCGGCCTTGAGGGTGACGTTTAAACCGATTCGCCGGATTTTAGGCTGCGGCTTTTTGCGTCCGACTCCAGGGTCCATTTAGCCGGATTTTGTCCCAATGCCGCCAACGGCAGCAGCAGGAACAATAAAGCGAGTTTTGGGCAGAATTTTCGCATAACTCAAACTGATTCTATTATTACGGGCGTCATTCGACAACAGGCGTAAAACTAAAAAGTGTTTTGCACAAACAATCATATCTCTATTATAATTATGCTCTTACGACGGATTTTTATTTCCAGCCGACAAGAGCTACGGAGGATTTGATCTTGGCAAAGACAGCGACAAGCACTAAGAAAGAAACGGTAAGCAAAAACGGCAATTCCAACGGTGCCAAAAATGCGGCGGTAAAAGCTGACGTGATGAATGCCGGTCAGGATTTCGCATTGGTAGAACTTGCCCATACCGAATATCTCAAACGCCGCAAATCGCAGATAGAATCCATAAAAAAAACCGATAAGAAACTCCTGCGCGAGATGCTTTACCAGATGGTGCTTGGCCGCAAATTCGAGGAAAAGTGCGCCGAGGTTTATCGAATGGGCAAGATCGGCGGTTTTTGCCATCTCTACATTGGGCAGGAGGCCATCGGAGTCGGATCGATGATGGCACTCGAGCCGACCGATATGGTCATTACATCGTATCGTGACCACGTGCAGGCAATGATCAAAGGAATGACGCCCGAGAGCGTTTTGGCCGAGCTTTACGGCAAGGAAGGCGGCTGCGTAAAAGGCAAGGGCGGCTCGATGCATATGTTCTCCAAAGAGCTTGAGTTTTACGGCGGACATGGGATCGTCGGCGGGCAGATCGGCGTCGGAACCGGCATGGCTTACGCGGCGAAATATAAAAATTCAGGTCAGGTTACGCTTTGCTTTTTTGGTGAGGCGGCTGTAAATCAGGGCATTTTTCACGAGTCGCTCAACATGGCCCAACTTTGGAAACTTCCCTGCATATACATCTGCGAAAACAATCAGTACGGCATGGGCACCTCGCAGGAACGCGCGATGAGCACACGGAATATTGCTAAGAAGGCAGAAGCGTTCGAAATGGCAAACGAGTTCGTCGACGGAATGGACGTGATGGCGGTTCGCGAAGCAACGCTGCGGGCGATCGAACGGGCGAGAAAGGACGGCTCGCCGACGCTGCTTGAGATACGAGCGTACAGATTTATGGGCCACTCGATGTCCGATCCGGGCAATTATCGCACCCGCGACGAGATCAAGAAATATCAGGAACGCGATCCGATCGTGCTTTTTAAGGACAGCCTGCGAGAATCGAAAGTCCTCGGCGACAAGGATTTTGCGAAGGTCGAAGAGGAAGCTGTCGAGGCCGTGGAGAGGGCTGTGAAGTTTGCTGAAGAAAGTCCGTTTCCGCAGGAGAGTGAGCTTTACACGGACGTTTATGCTTGAGCTAACGTAAATATGAAATATGATTTGCGATTCGCAAGTCGATCCCTTAAAGATTTGCGTCAACTGCGATAAACAATTAAGTAAACGCATCGTCGATCGAATCGAGATTATGGCGGAGGATTTAAAGGGCGATGTAAAGAAACTGACCGATCATTCGCCGCAATACCGACTTCGTATCGGTGACTACAGGGTTCTTTTTGATATCTGATATCGAGGACAAAACGATTGTAATCCAACGGATTCGAAATCGGCGTGAGGTATATTAGTGTATGACAACTATCGAACTACATCCGGAGTTTCTGACGGCCAACGGCAAGAAACAGTTCGCGGTCTTACCATATCAGGAGTTCGTCGCAATTCAAGAATGGATTGAGGATACGCAAGACCTGCACGATTTGCGACTTGCTCGGGAAGAAAATGCAAACGAACCTTCTTACACGATCGAAGAGGTAAGGAAAGAATTGGAGATTGAATAGCAATTGGCTGAGCATAAAGTCGCCTTTAGGTCGAATACAAGCTGGCACTGATTGATTCTTGGAGCGATTAAATAATAATGGCTTTATTAACAATTCGTGACGCCCTTAACCAGGCGTTACGTGAAGAAATTTTGAGAGACGAAAACGTTTTCGTCATGGGCGAAGAGGTTGCCGAATACGACGGTGCGTACAAGGTGACGCGCGGGTTGTGGAAGGAATTCGGAGACAAACGTGTTGTCGATACGCCTATCACCGAGCTTGGCTTTGCGGCTGTCGGTGTCGGTGCGGCAATGGCCGGGTTACGTCCCGTGATCGAGTTCATGACGTGGAACTTCTCGATTCTCGCTGCCGATCAGATCATCAATCACGCGGCGAAGATGCTTTATATGTCAGGCGGACAGTTTAAGGTTCCGATCGTATTTCGCGGGCCGAACGGTTCGGCCTATCAGGTTTCGTCGCAGCATTCACAAGCGTTGGAAGCATTTTACGCAAATTTTCCCGGCCTGAAGGTCGTCATGCCTTCGACGGCGGCTGACGCGAAAGGCTTGTTAAAATCATCGATCCGCGATAACAACCCAGTGCTTTTCCTTGAACAGGAACGCATGTACGGCCTGAAAGGCGAGGTGCCCGAGGACGAGGATTTCACGATTCCGCTTGGTGTCGCCGACGTAAAACGCGAGGGAACAGATTGCACGATCGTCGCCCGTTCGATGACGGTGCCGCTTGCCATACAGGCCGCAGAAAAGATGAAGGAAGAGTTTGATGTGTCGGTTGAGGTTATCGACCCGCGAACGATCAAGCCGCTCGACATCGACACGATCGTCAATTCGGTAAAGAAAACAAACCGTCTCGTCATCGCCGAAGAATCGCATTATTTTGCCAGCGTCGGCGCCGAAATCTCACACACAGTCATGGAACATGCCTTCGACTACCTCGACGCACCTGTGAAGCGAATTTCGACAGCAGAAGCGCCGAATCCGTATGCAAAAAATCTTGAAGCATTGGCTTTGCCGGATGTGGACAAGATCGTCGCGGCGGTGAAGGAAGTTTGTTATTTGTAAGGAACACGGACACTCTTGTCCGCAATGAGTGCAAAGCACGAAGACAGCTTTCGCCGAAAGCGGCGATGCGGACATGAGTGTCCGCGTTCCAAAAATATGGCCGAAAAATTCTTAATGCCGAAACTTTCGCCCACGATGGAAGAGGGACAAATTTCCCGTTGGGTGAAAAACGAGGGTGACGCGTTCGAAGCAAACGAAACGCTTGCCGAGGTTGATACTGACAAAGCAACGATGGAAATGACCGCTTTGTCCGGCGGCACGCTTTTGAAAATTTTAAAAGGCGCTGGCGACACCGCCGCTCTTGGCGAAGCCATCGCCATTACGGGTAAAGCGGGCGAAGACATTTCCGCTTTGTTGAAGGAAGTTGGATCAAACGGCAAGAAGGCAGAACCGCCTGCGTCAGCAGGTGGCGGAGACGCGTCAAAATCGGCGATTCAGCCCGCGACTAAGGAAACTACTCGCTCCGCAATTCCGCAATCCACAATCACAAATCCGCAATCTAACGGCGGTCGCATGATCGTTTCGCCGATAGCCGCTCG
This sequence comes from Blastocatellia bacterium, assembly GCA_963765045.1. GTDB lineage: Bacteria > Acidobacteriota > Blastocatellia > Pyrinomonadales > Pyrinomonadaceae > OLB17. Next base: position 477,028 of record CAVXVF010000017.1, read on the forward strand.
AATGGCTGCGGACAACGGCGTCGATCTTCGCTCGATCTCGGGCAGCGGACCGAACGGACGCATTATCAAGCGCGATATTGAGGCAGCCCTTGAGTCCATGGTCCAAGGTCCAAAGTCCAAAGAAGCAAAAGTATTTACGCCTTCAACAATCGTCGGAGCCTCGCCGTTCCGCGAAGAGAACACTTCGAAAATGCGGCAGGTCATCGCAAGCCGATTGGCGGAATCGCTCGGTCCGATCCCGACGTTCTACCTCACGGTCGAAATCGAAATGGACAATGTTGTGGCGATGCGTAAGCAGATCAATGCCAATCTCGACGATGATTCGAAGATCAGCGTCAACGACATTATCGTAAAGGTCGCGGCGATGTCGTTGATGAAGCATCCGTTCGTAAACGCCTCTTATCAGGACAAAACCATCCGATTTTATGAGCAGGCAGATATCGGCGTTGCCGTCGCAATCGACGAAGGCCTGATCACACCTGTCGTCCGCGGTGCGAATTTGAAAGGCTTTGCGGAAATATCGGCGGAGATCAAAGACCTCGCCGCAAAGGCTAAAGCTAAAAAACTGCAGCCCGAAGAATATACGGGAGCAACATTCTCGATCAGCAACCTCGGCATGATGGGCATCAAGGAATTCACCGCGATCATCAATCCACCCGAAGCAGCAATCATCGCGGTCGGTGGAGCGAATCCGACGCCTGTCGTTCGCGACGGTAAGGTCACAGTCCGCAGCATAATGAACGTCACGATGTCATGCGATCACCGCGTCATTGACGGAGCAACGGGTGCGAGATTCCTTCAAACGTTCAAGCAAATGCTCGAAACTCCGGCACTGATGCTGATGTAATGGACTTTCAAATTATTGGCGATGTCACAAATGTCGAGATAATTGCAATTGGCGGTAAAATAAGGATTTTGCCATTTCTTCAAGAAGAATTTTGACGGGGACGCTGGCGAAAACTAAAAGGAATTGCCCATGTTAAGCTGGGGTCTGGTGAAATTCGGTTGGCAGAAATCCATTGGTTCGATGCACACGGTCTTGGTAAAAAATCCTTGCGTATCAAGCACTGTCTTGATTAAATGTATTTATGGATAGGTCGAAAAAGTTTGCAATATGCATTGTTTCACCGGAAGATTCCCTTTTAACAGCGAGGAAGATATATCAAGTCTTGCCTGACGAAAAAGCCGAAGGCTCCGAATATGTTCGCGTGATTGACGACGAACGAGAAGATTACCCGTATCCCAAAAAGTATTTTGTTTTTGTTCCTTTATCAAAAAGAGTTGAAAACGCCCTGTTGACTTCCGTTTAAACCGACATCGTAAGTCATTGCTTGATTAGTAACTATCTTTTATTGCTCCTCAGCAATTTCCTTTGTGTTTCCGCGTTCAAGTTTTGCAAACCTTGAGGTCGAAAGCCAATTCGGCATTGCGTCAATCTCCGAAACACGCCATCCGAGGATCGCCATTACCTCGGCGACCGTCTCGGCACCTTCCCACGCCCAAGTTGGTTGAATAACATCGCCGGGCTGGTGATAGTCGGTCTTTTCCCAGTCCTTTATCCGTTTGATCCACGTTTCTTTCTCGCCCGCCGGGGCACCCAAAAGCATCAGAGCCGGAACGCCGCGTTCGACAAAAGAGTAGTGGTCCGATCGATAAAAAACCTTCTCATCTGGAATAGGATCGGGGATCACATTTATATCAAAAGCTTTGGCGACCGTTTCCAGCATCGGGCCGAGCGACGAATGCTCGGCTCCGTAACCAACCATGGTTTTTACAGGTCCGTAAACCTCGGAACCGATACCATCGAGGTTTAGGTTCGCCGCTACTTTTTTAATTTCCCAAGTTGGCGATTTTGCCCACTGCTTTGACCCGAAAAGTCCATACTCTTCACCGGTGACCGCAAGGAAAACCATCGAACGCTTTGGTTTCTGAGATGCTTTCGAGAAAGCCTCGGCCACGGCAAGCATTTCCGCGGTTCCAAGCGCGTTGTCGGCGGCACCGAAATAGATCTTTTCGTTCTCTTTGCCGTATGCATCGTAATGAGCCGAAAAAAGCACGGCTTCGGCTTTCAGTTTGGGATCTGAACCTTCGAGATAACCGATAACGTTGTTTGCAGCAATCTTGCTCGTAATATATTTGGCGACGATCTTTGCTTTCTGCTTGAGCTCAATCGGTTTGAACTCACGCGTCGCTCCGCGAGCTAAAGCCTGTTCACGCGTCACTCCGGACTTCGAAAACAATTTCTCCGCTCCCTTTCCACTAACGTAGATAAATGGCGGAGCCTCCGGCGGATAACCGGATTCGTTTGGCAAGGTCACCTGCCGTCTGCTGAAATAGCTAATCGATTCTTCAGCGGGGTGCTCTTCATCTCCGCGACCGATAAAGACAATGGCGGAAGCACCAGCCATCGCGACAGTTCGAATAATTGCCATTTGAAACTTTTGCGCTTTCCAGTCTTTCTCGGGAAAGCCGGGCGGCGGCCCTTCGAGAATCACAACAACTTTGCCCGAAAGGTTTACGCCTTCAAGCATGTCGATGCCCGCCTTTTTTGACTGAATACCATACGAAACGAAAACCATTTCGCCCGAAACATTCTTATTGCCGTTATTCTGCGGAAGGAACGCAAATTCACTTCCAAACGCCAGGCGTTGATCGCCGAATGTGAAGGACGTTTCGGGCCCAGCCACGATTTCCTTAAATTCGACCTTTTGCAGATATGTGCCTTTGTCGCCAAGCGGTTTCATGCCGTAAGACTTCATGCGGTCGGCAATCCAGTTTGCCGCCTTATCGCCGCCGGGCTGTCCCGTTCCGCGGCCTTCCAGGTCGGCTGATGACAAAGCCGTGGTCATCTCTTTAATCGACGCAACAGTTATCTTGTCAGTTAGCTCACTTTCAAATGCCGCGAGGGCGGGAGCGGTACGAACAGGTGCCGCTGCTTGTGCAAATGTTTGAAGCACAAACGAAGCGGCGACCAAAATTGCGGCAAACGAACGCCGAAATGCAGCGGAACGGGAAAACAATTTCATCAGATTCTCTAAATATTGTGTATTTACTGTGTTTCGTCTGAACTCGGACGTTGACCAACTCTTTCTCTGTTATTATCACCTATTCGTTTTTCATTTTTAAAATTGGCTGGACTAAGAATCGATGAAAAAGCTTATCCGATTGCCGCGCTTTTGGCGGTGCAGTTCTCGTTTGGCTCTTTGCCCGTTGTCGGAAAAGCTGTGTTAACCGTGATCCCGGCCGTTGCTCTTGTCGGATTTCGCGTCGGAATTACGGCCCTGATTTTGTTCGGTTTTCAGCGGCTTCGCGGCAACTTGAGACTTGAAAACAGCGGCGATTATTGGCGGTTGGCTTTGTTGAGCCTTTTTGGCGTGACGATCAACCAACTGCTTTTCGTCGGCGGATTGTCGCTTACCAAAGCTTCGAATACCTCACTGCTCGCAGTTACGATACCGATATTTACGCTTTCGATCGGAGCGTTCCTCGGCGTTGAAAAGCTTCGAGCCGTTAAGGTTGCAGGAATAATTCTCGCGGCGGTCGGCGTGATCCTGCTGATCGATCCGCGAAACGCGTCTTTTTCATCGCAAACAACTTTGGGCGACCTGATGATCGTGCTCAATTCCCTTTGTTACGCGATCTATGTAGCCAGCTCGAAAGACATTCTACTGCGAAACGGCGCAATGAAATCAATCACCTGGATATTCATGTTTTCGGCCACTATCTGTGTTCCGCTCGGACTATATTCTCTTTCGCAGCGTAAATATTTTGGCCGTGCGTCCGATCATCTGGGTTTTCGTACTCTATGCCGCGGTGATTGCGACGGCGGTGCCTTATCTGGCGAATGCGTGGGCGCTTGCACGCGTTAATCCGTCAACCGTCGCGGTTTTTGTTTATCTTCAGCCCGTTATTGGATTCTTGATGGCGGTCGTCTTTTTGGGCGAACGTGTCGGAGCGAATTTCATCACTGCCGCCGCATTGATCTTTGCCGGTGTTTATCTGGTGACGAAAAAAATCGGGACGAGCCGAAACTAATGCTTGCTTTTACCGCACTTTTATCATCTAATGCCGCGTAGCAAGGTATGGCGACGCACATCACACAGATCGACGACAACGAACACCAGACAACGATCCTGCGTGTTGAAGGCGAGATGATGCTGGACGATGCACTCCTGCTTGAACGCATAGCATCTGACATCCAGACGGAATTAGACACTTCGGTCACAATCGATCTTGCCGACCTCGATTTTCTCGACAGCGAATCGGCCGGCATACTACGTCGGCTCGATAATCAGCTTGGCGTCCGTATTCAAGGTATTGAAACATTCCTGCAAACCGCCGTTAATACTGCTGAAAGAAATGCCGGATAGCCGCCGCACCTGACTTTTTTTCGAAAACAATTTACATTGTAGTTAATGAAAACGATCGAAATAGCCGAATTCGTTGGCGGAAAGCTGCGTGGCGCAAGTGATGTCGAGATCACATCGGCCGCAAGCATCGCTGATGCAAAAAGCGGCCAGATCGCCTTCTTTGAAAAGCCTTCGGACATGTCGGCGACCAGAGCATCGTGCATTATCGTCCCCGCCGGATTCGCGGCTCCGCAGGCAGAAACGCGACCGTCAGGGAGTGTGTGCCTTGTCTTCGTGGACAACCCGAAACTAGCCTTCGCACGGATTACCTCAATTCTTCATCCGCAAAAAGTGCGCGACCCTGAAATTCACCCTTCAGCCGTCATTTCACCCACTGCTCAAATTGGTCAGGACGTGTTTATCGGAGCGTTTACCTGTGTCGGAGACAATTCCAAAATTGGGGATGGAACACAACTCAGAACCGGAGCAAAAATTGGAGATAACGTATCTATTGGTAACAATTGCGTACTTTATCCTAATGTGTTCATTGAAGATGGATGTACTGTAGGAAATGGCGTTATCCTGCACGCAGGGGTTGTGATTGGAAGTGACGGATTTGGTTACGTTAAGGACGCTCTCAACAACTACGTTAAGTTTCCACAGATCGGCTCGGTCGTTATTGAAGATGACGTAGAGATCGGAGCAAACTCATGTGTCGATCGCGGTGCTCTTGGCGTGACGCGTATCGGCGAGGGAACAAAAATCGACAATCTCGTGCAAGTCGGCCACAACGTCGATATCGGCAACCGCTGCGTCATCGCCGCTCAGACTGGCATTTCGGGCAGCGTCGTTATCGAGGACGATTGCGTCATTGGCGGCCAGGTTGGTTTTGGCGACCACGTTCGTGTTCAGAGCGGAGCCGTTATAGGTTCACAGGCCGGTGTTTTACCCGGCAAGATCGTTCGGCCCGGCGTTTGGTGGGGCACGCCGATCCAGCCGCTGGGTGAATATAAGCGACAAAACGCACATATAAAGGGCATCGAGCGGCTTAAAGATGAGGTTAAACTTTTGAAGGCCGAACTAGCGGCAATAGCTGATAAAACACAATAACTAGTTCAATAACCGCAGGATCGCCTCGGCAGCTCGCTTCGAAGCTCCGCTGTGGCCAAGCTTTTCAGCCGCTTCTCCGAGTTTCTCCCTCATGCTGGCATTGACATCTGGTTTTAAAATTCTGAACATTTCATCGGCAAGTCTTTTCGGCGTGAAGTCGTCCTGAATCATTTCCCTTGCGATGCGCTCGCCGGCGATTAGGTTGATAAGGCCGAAATGTTCAACCTTAATCAAAGGCCGCAGCAATCTGTAATTAAAGTTTGATGTTTTGTAGACAATCGCCATCGGCGTGCCGATTATACCGGTTTCCAGCGTCGCGGTGCCGCTTGCGACGGCGGCGGCGTCCGCAGCGTTCAGCGCGTTGTATGTCTCGTCCTCGACCGTGATCAAAATCTTCGGCAACCTGATCCCCGATTGCCCGGCCTGCGTGGATGCGTGCTCGACTTCAACCCTACTCCGAACGGATGCAAGGGCAATAACGAACTGCAATTGTTCATCGCGTTCAGCCATCAGCGCCGCAGCCTCAAGCATCAGCGGCAGGATACGTGTGATTTCTTTGTGACGGCTGCCCGGTAAAAGAGCGATAATCCCGCGTTCGGGATCAAGCCCGTGCTTTTCGCAAAAGTCTTCTTTCGATTGGCTGGGCTGGACCTCGTTGGCAAGCGGGCTGCCGACGTATTCGACATTAGTAATGCCGCGAGCGGCATACCAGCCTTTTTCAAACGGCAAGATCGTCAAAAGCAAATCGACGTGATCGCGGATAGTCCGGCAGCGATAACTACGCCAGCCCCAAAGCTGCGGCGAGATGTAATAGATCACCTTCAACCCTTGTTTCTTCAGCGATTTGGCAAGCTTCAGGTTGAATTCGGGAAAGTCTACTAGGATGACAGCATCAGCTTTTCGCCCAACCGCAGCTTTTTTCAGCAAGCGAAATGCTCTAATAAAAACCGGTAATGCTTTCGCTATCTCAGGCAATCCCATGATTGCAAGCTCATCTGCGCGGACGACGGGTTCGACTCCGGCATCTCTCATACGAACGCCCGCTGAGCCGAAAAAATCGAAATTCGTATCCGGAGCTGCCTCTTTCAAAGCCCGAACGAGCTTGGCGGCATGAGCGTCACCCGACGCTTCGCCTGCAACAATCATTATCTTGTAGTCTTTAACCATCTAGAGGCTGACTGAAATGAACGCTTAATGTTAAACGAATCGGACAAAATGTAAAATGACAACCATTTTCGAACGAGGGTGCATCAAAAGGTTTGTTTTTCACGGACGGAAGTTAACTTTATCCATCAGTTGGTTGCAGAACGCGTTTTTTATCTTTAAAATGCAATGTTTTGTGCTTGAGTTAAATTTCTAACATTTTATACTGCGGTCGGTGTCGAGCTTTCGACATCATTGGGAGGAGTTTTTGTGACGCTTCGCTTGTCTTTATTTTTAACGGTTTGTTTATTCGCATCGTCTTCGACGGCTTTGGCCCAAACTCCGACGCCAACGCCGACGCCTTTGCCCCAACCTAATACGTTGATCGACCAGTTTACTTCGTCGCCGGCGGAATCATTTGCGGGAGCAACGAGCGGCGACGGTCGATTTGTTGTTTTTGAGTCACGAGGGGATATCGCGACCGAAAATCCGCGCAACGCGGATGGCAATGTAGAAATATTCTTGTGGGATTACGCACAGCGGCGGATTTTTCAGATAACCGATACGAAAAGCGTTCTGACCGACAGGGCACTTGGGACTGTCTTTAGCAATATTCGCATCGAGATAGCCAACAAACGTCCGGTAATCAGCAATGACGGCCGATGGATAGCGTTTGGTTCGAACGCGACTTCTTCGACACCGACAGTTCCAGACGCGACGAATCCTGGTAGTTTCGACGCAGATGCGCTTACTGCTCCGACGCCGACGCCGACCGCAAGCCCGACGCCAACCCCGAGTCCTACTCCGACACCACCATTCAACCCGCTTCAAACTGATGCGAATCTTGAAATGTGGCTTTATGAGATACCGGCCTACGCTCCCGCGGACCTGACGTCGGGCGAGGAGCTTGCGATCACTAACCTTAGCGGAGGCAATTTCACTAGGGTCACAAATACGGTCACGAGCCGTTTGCCGCAGGCCGCATCCGTGTTCACCGGTGCTTTCGTTGCGGACGACAATCACGACGTTTCGATAAATGACGACGGCAGCGTGATCGCGTTCGTTTCGACCCGCGACCTTGTCACCGGCGGAAACACATTTCCGACCAACGACAATGACGAAATTTTCACATACGTTCGAACATCAGGAACTCTTAGTCAGGTTACGAGGACAATACGCGGTCCGATAATCGATCCGATCTATAACAAAAATCCGACAATTTCCGGTAATGGCTCACGCGTCGCTTTCGCTAGTACGGGCGATGACCCGATAGATAACCCTCTCAGCGAGACGAACTTCGACACAGGAAGCAATCCGGCGACTAGCAGAAACGAGGAGATCTTTTTCGCCAATCTCGCTAACGGAAGTCCGGGCGGCGGCCGACAGATAACCACAACGACTCCGCTGAATCCGGGCAATCCGGTAAACGTGCTTGACCTCGGCAAGACGAATGAGCCGCGATGGACGTTATATCGCTTTTGATTCGTACGCCGACTTGGCCGCTTCGGGGCCAAATCAAACATCGTTCGCGCTTTACCTTTATGATGACACTGTCCTTGCACCGGCAAATCCGTTTCGTCAGATCGGACCGCGAAGCACGGCAGACACGGCAGCCGTCGGCGGCGATATTCAACATTATCCGGGCTTTACCGATAACGATACGAACGGAACGCCGTCTACAATGCTGTTGGAAACACGGCAGAATATTAAGCCGGACGGCACGATTCCGACAACCGCCACCGACGGCTTAAACCCTGACGAAGCCCGTCCGACGCAGATTTATTCGTATCCTTTGACCGATCCTGCCACATTTAAACGGTTGACGAAATTCCCTATCTCGAGTTCGTTCCTTGCTTCTACTCAGCCGCTGCCGAGCGATTCGGTAAAACGTTTTTCGTTCAACCTCGCATTGACCGAGGTTGGAACGGGCAATTTCGATCTTCAATCAGAGGTTTATTACTTGCTGCAGCCCGATGTGACTGGTGAAACCACGGCCACACTGAACTTTGCAACTGGAGCGTCGCGTCTGCCTGTAACTGCGGTGTCGCCGAGTCCTACCACGACTCCTACGCCAACACCGACGCCAACTCCTACGCCGACACCAACTCCAACACCAACACCGACGCCAACAGGAACGCCGACACCAACGCCTACACCGACTCCTTCTCCAACACCGGTAACGCCGGCATCGGTTTTGGGTATTTCGCCGGGTATGTTGGCAATCGTTGATTACACTGCCGCTGCTAATCCGCCAGTCATATCGCGAACGGCTGTAGGCTCGTTGAGCCGGAGATTTAATTTACCGATACAATTGAGCGGCGTGACAATGTCGATCAACGGCGTCGCATGTGGCCTCAAATCCGTCAGCTCGGGCCAAATCATATTCGTCACTCCACCGGCCTTGAGCAGCACGACAACCGGGACGGTTTATCCAGTAGTGATAAATAATAATGGAACCGAGATCAAGACAAATCTGACGATCGTGCCCGCACGACCGGATATTTTTACCGATCTGCCCGCTCCAGCGCCATTGGGACGGGCATTGGCAACAAATGTAACTAACCGTGTGCATACGACGGAACCATTTACGGTAACGACGATCAGAGTGAGAGGCGGAGTACGCGTGCCGACCGTGCTTCGGCTTCGCATTACTGGTATTGCAAATACTTCATCGGCTGTGATCTCGATTCGTATCGGAGGATCCACTATTGCCGGTTCTCAGGTTTTGACCGGCGGCATACTTGTTGACCCGGGCGTTTACACCGTTGACTTTACGCTTCCGTCTGGCTTGAACATGGCGGGTGACCAGCCGGTAATTGTGACGATAAACGCCAATGGCACTTTGTTCGAGTCGCGGCTCGACGACACGGCACCGCGACTGTTTTTCTTATAAAACGGATGTTTAGAGATCGGTTAAGGCGGGCGAAATTCCCGCCTTTTTATTTGTGAAGCAATCAAAGTTATCTAAATACAACAACAGGCGATATTGCGGAAGCGGCACCAATATATTAACCTTTGGCAAAAAGGGTGGTACGAGCAAGCTTAGCAAGATGATCCAGGAGAAAAGTTAATCACGATGAAAATTTCACCCAAGGTTTGGCGTAACGGCGAATTTATCGATTGGAACGATGCCCGCGTACATGTAATGTCGCACGTCGTTCATTACGGTTCGAGCGTTTTTGAAGGAATTCGCTGCTATAACACGACGCAGGGCTCCGCCGTTTTTCGTTTGACGGAGCACATGCAGCGGCTCGTCAATTCGGCAAAGATCTACCGCATGGATTCGCAATTCACCCGAGAGCAGTTCTGCGATGCGACCGTCGAACTTATTCGCCAAAGCGGTTTGGACGAATGCTATCTTCGCCCGGTGATATTCCGCGGTTTGGATGAGGACAATCCGGCTTTTGGCGTCTATCCGCTGAACAATCCGATCGAGTCCTACATCGCCGCCTGGGAGTGGGGAAAATATCTTGGTGAGGAAGCGATCGAAAACGGAATCGACGTGTGCGTTTCAAGCTGGACGCGGATAACTTCGAATTCCCTGCCGACAATGGCGAAGGCCGGTGCGAACTACATGAATTCGCAGCTCATCAAGATGGAAGCAAAGCTCGGCGGATTTGCCGAAGGAATTGCCTTGGACGACAGAGGTTATGTGTCCGAAGGTTCGGGCGAGAATATCTTTTTGGTCAACAATGGCAAGCTCGTTACGCCTCCGCTTGGAGCGGCAATATTGCCCGGCATAACTCGCGACTCGGTGATCCACATCGCCCGCGAAATGGGCATCGAAGTGATCGAAACAACAATTCAGCGATCCGCGCTGTACATTGCGGATGAGCTTTTCTTTACCGGAACTGCAGCGGAAATCAGCCCTATAAGGTCGGTTGACCGCATTACGGTTGGCAGTGGCAAACGCGGTGAGATGACCAAACGCCTACAAGACGAGTTTTTCAAGATCGTGCTGGCCGAACGCCCTGCTCCGTATGGTGCGGATTGGCTGACATTCGTAAAAGAAAGCGGCGAGAACCAAACCGTATCGGCGAACTAAGCTAGTTTGCAGAAGCCCGCGCGTAAGCAAGGGCGTAATGTGCGAGTTGAGCATTACGCCCTTGCTAATGCGCGGGCTTCTGCATCACTGTCGAGGCTTGCCCGCAACCCGTTTTACGATAAGCTAGGTAGATGCTTTCTTTTCTAGCCCGTTTCGCACTCGAATTGACCGTCTTTGTCTGCGGTGCTCTCGTAATGGTTTACGAGATTATTGGTTCGCGAATCGTCTCACCGTTCATCGGCACATCGACCTACGTTTGGACAAGTCTGATCGGCGTGATCCTCGCTTCGCTGAGTGCGGGATATTGGATCGGCGGACGCGTTGTCGATAAAAAACCCGATATAAAGATTCTCGCATCCGCGATATTTATGGCGGGTGGAGCGGTCTCGATGACGATCCTGTTAAAGGACATGATCCTTTCGATGATTGGAGCTTCTACAGTGGGACTCGGGTTCAAATCTGTCATCGCCGCCCTTTTTCTTTTCGCACCAGCCAGCGTGCTGCTCGGATTTGTCACGCCTTTTGCGGTTAAGCTCCGCATGTCCGCACTCGCCGATTCAGGTAAAACGGTTGGGCGGTTATACGCACTTTCTACGATCGGGAGCATAGCAGGAACATTCGCCGCCGGGTTCGTGCTGATCCCATTTGTCGGCAGCACACGGACGCTTTATCTGATTGCCGGGACGTTATTTGTGCTTAGCATTCTGCTCGCACCGTTTGTATTTACGCGGACTAGCTTTATGGTCTTGACGCTGTTCGTTCTCGGCATCGCGGGCAGCGAGATAAGCTCGTATGCTTTATTTAAGGCAAACAATTTGCATGACATCGACACCGAATACAGCCGCGTTCAGGTTTTCCAAACCACCGACCAGAAGAATGGCCGAAAGTTCCAGGCAATGGCAATCGACCCATATTTTGTTCAGTCGGCGATGTACCTTGACGGCGACGATCCAGTCTTCGAATACAGCCGCTATTATCACCTGATCGCGCATTTCAAACCCGATCACAAACGCACGCTGATGATCGGTGGTGCCGGCTACATATTCCCGCGTGACTATCTGCGGACATATAAAGACGCACGTATGGACGTCGTCGAGATTGACCCGCAAATGACCGGGATCGCCCGCCGGTTCTTCAGATTGGAGGACGACCCGCGATTGACGATCATCCATCAGGACGGCCGCACGTTTTTTAATTCGACCGAAACCGGAAAATACGACGCAGTGATGATGGACGCGTTTAGCTCGCTTTTCAGCGTCCCATACCAGCTAACAACAGCTCGAAGCCGTCCGTCACATCCACCGCGTGCTAACCGACGACGGCGTCGTAATTTTCAATCTAGGCTCCGCCATCCGAGGCCCTGGCAGCCATTTCCTCCAAGCCGAATTCGCTACCTACAAACAAGTCTTCCCGCACGTCTACCTCTTCAAAGTAAACCCCGACCGCCCCGAAGAACAGCTTCAAAACCTGATAATCGTCGCCGTTAAATCGGAACGCGGACACTCTTGTCCGCAATGCCCGGATTGCCTGGAATCCACCGACCAGGAAATCGCTCGTCTACTCTCAAATCTTTACACAACCGACTTCCCTCTCGAACTTCCAGCCCTGACCGACGACCTCGCCCCGGTCGAATACTACAACTCCGAAGCCCTCCGCCTTTACCGCCAGCCAAAATAATCCGCATTATTTCCATCTCGCGCTACTCCCCTCATCCAGTCAGAAAAAATATTCTTAATTTTTTTTCAAATTTCCTGTAAGACTTCGCACCTTTTTGTCAATACATATTGAAAGTGCAATTTTTCTGTTTGATATTTAGAAGTTGATCCGCGGCCTTTGCATTTCAGAGACTGAATCGGCTGCGACGAAAAAGTTCTTGACATTGCAAGAAACGGGTGTATCATCCCCGCATTCAAGCAGTAACTTTCACGACCTTAAGCGGTTCGAGGATTGCACTCTAATCCTCCAACCTTGGCCCTTAACTTTTTCGGCATGAAACTGAGTCAATCCCAGTATTTCAGAGATTCCCCAGTTTCTCAAGCTCCTATCAATCCAGGGAAGTAATCGCATTTTTGGCAGTTTATTCAGCGGTATACGAATAAACTCACAGCAATCAATCCACGGCTAACTGATTTGGCGAAGTTATATTTCTAAATTTCTAGCAGATCTTTTGGCCTTCACGTAATAACGTAATAAAGGAGTAAATATGCCTACAAATATAGCCGCCGCAACTGGCGGAGCAACTTGTACAGAATTTCGTATTAAGGTAATGATTTTCAGCCCGGAATCGGGATTCAAATTTGAGGTAACAGTTCAAAGAAAATGTTTTCCGACAAAATGGATTATTATTTTCAATTTATTTAAGAAAATTGATGGCGAATTTGTCCAAATTGTCAGCGTTGAATTTGACTCGGAGAAGAAAGAAGAGCAAAAAGCAATTGAAGACATCAGCAAAAATGGTGTCAACCTGTTGCAAAGCAGAGCTTTCAGAAAGAAAGTATATCCAACCGTTAAGGTTTTGGAAGATGGAGACGAACCAACTACGGCTGAGAAAACAAAAATTCACAATGAAATGGCGAAAGCTATTTTGTTAAAGGTTTAGCTTAAATCTTACTAGCGTTAACGCTATTAATTCCGGCGAAGTAACCACCAAGTATTTCTTGGGTGAAAGGTAGAGGTGTATTGAAAATACACCTCACTAATGGAGGATTATGTTATGAAAATACTTAATCTACAACATAGCGTCATTTATTTTTCTCTTAGTCTGATTATTATTTTAGCGGGGACAATTTCTGCCGAATCTCAGTCAAGTAGTCAGCAAAATAATATTACAACAGTTTGCCCTTTCGACCATAGACTTGTTCCGGATGGATTAAAAATTCGTTTGGTCAAAGTGCGCGGACGCAGAGGTGTTGATGCGATTGAAAAAAAATTGCAGGAAATGTTCAGTGAAAAAGACTACTCTCGTGATTTACTCTACCAAGCGATGGCTGAAGTAGAAAACTTATTAAGCAATGAAGCCAATAAAGCGTTTGAGAAACAAATCAGCATCATCGGCGGAGCAACACCTGCAATAACCGGAGCATACCTGTTACGCACTACACCTTGCGTTGAAATTGATAATGCTTCAAAGTCAATAGACTTTATAATTACTGCTCTATTTTTACGAGCTGACCTTAGCAACATAGCAAATAATATTCTTCCAATACCACGCTCATTAGAACCTTCATTTTACGACAAAATGCCCGCTCCATTACGTTCTTTCAATCCGCAGTTTAAATTCGATTATGACCGCAAGACCGGACCGGAAGTATCACTAGAGACTTCAACCAACTTACTTGAATTACCTGATTTGTGGAAAGGCAAGGAAACGTCAGACTCAGAATACCGGGTGGAATTTAAATTTACCGGACGCAAATCTCTCGCTAAAAGATTTTACCAAACAAAAACCGACCTGGCTTTTTCCAAAATTCAAACTGGAAAATTTGTGGAAGCAATAGATTTTACCGCTGGTTTTCGCGGAGATGCCCAGCCGTTAAACGATATGCGCTACGTTACTAACGGATTGCAATTGGGGGGACAAATCAAACTCCGTCCGCGTTTGGAATTTCTTAATACTATTTATTTGGGCGGAACATACAGTAACAATAGCAATAGGGTTTATAAACAACTGGGACAACAAATCTCAGGGGACCGAGATAATAAAGTCAATTTTCGTTCATTGATTGACGGACGGCTCTGGAAAGGCTTCGCTAGAGTCGGCTTATGGTTGGAAGCAACCAAGTTAAATAATAACCCCGGTAATTATAGTCGGATTGCCGGTATGTTCGGTTATCAAGGAGAGTTTGGAAAAGACACTCAAACCGTTGGAATCGAAGCCATTGTAGGGGGCGGTAAAACCTGGGGAACAGTTCCTGCATATGCGCGTTTTTTCGGCGGCAATAACACGGCTAATTTTCTTTATGAATCGCCCGGTTCCGTGTCAATGACAAGTTTTCCGGTGGGACCCCTATTACGAAGTTACGGTAAAACCCAAGCCGCTTTAGCTTCGCAGAACGGGATAGGGATCGGCGGCAAATCATATTGGCATACTAATTTCAATCTGACGATCCCAATTCGTCATTGGTCGCGTCGTCTGATTCCGGATGAAACAATTCAATTCAGCGATGGAACCACAATTAAATTAAATCAGATGCTGGAAAACTTTACCGTCAGAACTGCAATCGGTGGTATTGGTGATAATTTGTTGGATGCAATTATAGAAGATTTGATGAGTAAAGACCCGACATTAGACGAAGCCGAGGCGGAGCAGTTAGCGGTCCCGATTGTGAAAAGACGAGCCGAAGAAATTGTCAGCAAAGAAATCGCGCCGACAATGCAATTCATATCGCGGCACGCCAATCTATTCGCGGTTAAACCTTTGATTATGCTTGATGCGGCTAAAATTGGCGGAGACGGTCAACAAAATGGCCGTTATCGTTTTGCGGTTGGGGGCGGTTTGCAAGGCGTCATAATCCTAGCACGTGCAGAGATTGGTTATATACGTTCTTTGCCAGTAATTGCTGGCGAACCAAGGGGAAATTTCGTTTTTAGAATGACATTTCAAAATCTTTTTTGAATTGTTTTAAAGTTAAAAGATTTGACCAGGGAAAGTCGGAAGTCAGAGTCAAAACAGTTAATGAATATGAGGAGCTGAACATTGCAATTGAACTGTCAGGAAATTCGACAGGGTCAAATTGATTGTGGGAAAGTGGTGCAAAAATGTGATAACCGAGCCAACAAAATCAACGAATCAGATTTCATTAGACGGTGGCGGATGTACTCTGATGTTGACTAAGCATTGGAGTAGCGAAGGTTAGAAGCCGAATCATTTTTTGCGGCGAAAAGACTGCGTAAAGGAGAATAATTATGAATTTCCCGGTAGGTTGGGGCTATCGGTTGGTCTTTTTAGTACCGATTCTTTTATGGCTTATTGTTTCGTTGAGCATTAGACGTGGAGAGAGTTGGTCAGCAAAACTTCTTGCTTTTATTGCGGGAAGTGATAATCGTCTGAGTCTTTCGAGATTACAGGCATTTGCTTGGACGTTGGTAATCTTTGGTTCATTTTTTGCGGCAATGGCAATTCACTCAAAAATTCCTTCTGTTTCTACTTTAGAGATGAAAGAATATGAAGATAAAGCAAAAACTGCTAAAGATAAATTGCCAAAATTTACGGAGGAAAAAGATTCTGCTGAAAAAGCCTTCGATGATGCTGAAAGGGCTAAAAAGGATTATGAAAAAGTTTTCGACGATGCTAAAAAGGCGAGAGATGAAGCCTTTAGAAAGAATCCTACTGATCCGAATTTAGCGAATCTTGAAAAGGTTCTAACAGATGCGGAAACAAACAAGACTGCTAAATTAAGTGACTTTAATTCTAAAGGCACTGCTTTCAAAGAAGCTAAAGTAAAATTTGATGAAGCCAACAAAGCAATTGATGCAGTAGCAAACCTCAATTGGGTTCAAATTCCTTTAATGGTATTGGCTTTGGCAGGCATTGCTATAGGTTCAAATATCTTTTCAAGTTTGATTTCTGCTCTTAATAGTGAAGAAAAGAGTGCAAAAGTGGATTCAGTTACTCGTTTAAAAAAAGAAGACTTTGCAACGAAAACTGATCAACCTCTTAAACCCGCGTCCCGAAAGTGATAATTTGCTTTTTATTGAGGGTAGGGATTTGGGGAAAGACGGCAAGGTACGTTTTGGTAAGGGCAAGCTTGGAGTTAATTTTGCTACAAATTTCTTTTGGAGCGAAAACAAAATTGTTGTAGATATGCCCATAGATTCTTATGACACAATTGTTGTGGACACTTCAAACGGTAAATTATGCTACAAGTTTGATACGCAGAAAGTCGGAGACTCTTGGGATGTTAAACTCCGAAAATCCTAAATACTTTTATGAATTTGCAGACCTTTTTCGTGATGATAAAAACCCAGTCAATATGGACCTGATGAAGTTCCAAATGTTTGGATGGACTGTAATTGCAATTTTTATCTATGTCTACTTATTTCTTAGCAACATAAATCCAGAAATTTATTCGTTGCCGAATGTGCCAGATACGATTGCAATTTTGACAGGTTTAAGTCAAGTCGGTTATTTAGCAGGCAAAGGAACTTCAAACATGTCTCCAAACAAACCGACTGGAACCTAAATAAAAAAAGGAAAAGGAAATAAAGAATTGATCTCCATTTTATTATCTATTGATCAATCTTGAAGCACTCCGCTTGGTCGTTGCCCGGATTACTAAATATTTACAAAGTCTTCGGCAAAAGAATAATTTTTTTTCGGTCAGATTATGTCTCCCTTTTTCGATCAAAAGATACCTCACCTATCAGATGGTTGATCCTCAAGTTTCAAGAGAATCGACCACTGTCTTAACTTTCACGGTTAATAGTCTTTAGAGATTTGATTAGCCGAAAACAAATGGAGGTAAAAATGGCAAGCACAAAAAAAGTAAAAAGAATTCTAAATGTGATCCCGTCAAAAGATACGGAGCAGGATTGGGGTTTGGATAACGCGCTTGGCGCGGGGATGTTGACGGCACCGGCGGCTTTGCCGGCAAGCAAGGACCTGCGTGAAACGTGGTGGAAAATCGGCGATCAAGGAGCGACCGGATCGTGTGTCGGATGGGGAACAGGCGAAGGTGTTCTGCGTTGGCATTTTACCAAAGCGGGCAGAATCGCAAAAACGGATAATTTATCACCCAGATTTGTTTGGATGGCGGCAAAAGAAACGGATGAATTTATTACCCGCCCGACTACTTTTATCGAATCTGACGGCACGAGTTTGAAATCCGCTCTCGACATCGCTCGAAAATTCGGGGTCGTTAAAGATTCTGTTTTGCCTTTTGTCTCCGGCAAACTTTATCAGGGTGAGGTAGACACTTTTTATGCGATTGCATCGCAACTCAAAATCGCGGCCTATATCAACATGTTCAAGAACTTAAACCAATGGCGGACCTGGCTGGCGACGAGCGGGCCGATTCTGGCGGCATTAAGTGTTGATAAGACCTGGGGCGACGCGAGTCTGACAAACGGCAAACTGGATGTGTTTCAGCCCAATACGGTACGCGGCGGACACTGCATTTCAATCGTCGGCTACAAAGCGGATGGACGGTTTATTGTTCGTAATAGTTGGGGAACGACTTGGGGTGACAAAGGGTTTGGATATGCGACCGAAGCCTACATCCAAGCAGCTTTCTTCAATGAAGCCTATGGTGTAAACATATAAGCTTTAAATGTTCTATATCATCGTCGGTAATGGATTTCGGCGACATTTGGTTCTTCGGCTTTTGGAGCATGATTACTCGATACTCGTCTGCGACAAAGACCTCGGGTCAAACTAAATTCTTTTGGAGGGAAAACAAATGGCACTGAATATTAAACGCGATTACACGGCAACACATATGAGCAACGGCGCTCGCACACCCGTTGGCATAGTTCTTCACGATACTGCTGGCAGCGGAACTCTCAACGATGTAAAGTATCTTGCAAATCCCAGCGACGGACGAGTAGTCTCCGCTGATTTCGTCATCACGCGAGATGGAACAATATATCAGCTAAACCCCGACCTTAAAAACCATTGGACATATCACGCCGGACGTGCGACTAAATTTAAGGGGTTTGTCAATAAAAACGTTAACAAGGCGACCGTGGGAATCGAGATATCGCAAAAGGCGAACCTCAGCCTGACGCCGCTATGGCCTGGCGCGCAGGTGAAGTCAGTGGCCGAACTATGTGCATTTCTCTGTAAGAAATTCAACCTTGTAAAAGAGGACATCACCACGCACGCAAAGATCATTACCGACGGCTCACGAAGCGATCCGCGTCAATTCCCATTCGCCGATTTTTACGCGCTATTCAATGCGGCCGGTAAACACAAGCCGACAAAACACAAAGTCGTCGCGGGCGATACGCTTTATTCACTCGCAAATAAGTATGGAACGACCATCGAGGAAATAAAGCGGCTAAACGGTATGAACACCGCTTCAAATTTGATCACTGTCGGACAGGTGCTGATCGTGAAGGCTTAGTAAATAAGAGGATTCAAGCAATGCCAGACGAAAACAAATCATTTTTGCGTGAATTACTGGACATTGTAAAGGCCGTAACGCCTATGCAGTGGGTTGCCTCATTGATCGGTCTGTTAACGATCGGCGGAATGGTATGGGTGATTGCGACCGGTGCAAATTTTTTTGAAGATTCAACCAAAGCTCGTGGGCTGATCACATTCTCAGTGGCAATTGTGACAGTCGCTATTGCCCTTCTCCTCGTGTTATATCTCGTACTCGGCGGCGGCACTAATGAGGAATTAAAAGACCGTTTTACGTTTGGCAAGGATATTCTGTTGGTTTTCGTCGGCATACTCGGGACTATAATGGGGTTTTATTATGGAGCAGATAAAGTCTCGAACAAAGATGTTGCTGCAATTGCGGCTGTGGTCCAAAAACCCGCAAGTCAACCAACTAATAATCCCGAAAAAACGGCTCTTGATCTACTTCTCAAAAAAGATTTCGAAGGGGCGACAAAAGGATTTGACGATGCCTACAATGCGACGCCGACATTGGCCAACATCGGTAATATCGACGCAATCAGAAAGCTCCTTGCGACGAGAAAAGACGCGTACACCAAGGCCGATGATGCTGGAAAACAAAAAATATGGCAGGAGGTCTTTTGTGAGATTTCAGACAATAGATTGACTGTGGGAATGACGGACGAGATGAAGAAAACTGTCGAGGGCTATTGCAAGCCGTCAGCTAGTCCAGTCCCAAGCTTGACAACGCCTTGACAAGAGGGCCCTGGAGAAAATTTCCAGAGCTTGTACCGGCAGTTTTAGATAGCCACGGAGCGAGAGTATGAGTGAGCATGAGAAATCCGCAGGTTCGCTATTTGGAGATCAAAAATCGAAAAGTGGAGATTCGGCAATAGATAAAAGCGAGAGGCCGATAATGCTTTATGAGGTTTTGCTGGAAGAATACAAATCGCTTGGGATTCTTAACGCTTCAGAAGCCAATGAAGTGACTACATATCGAAGCGACCGAGGAAAGTTCTACAAGATACAGCCCCTTCTGAAAGCAGAAAAACTACCAACCAAAGAAAAACAGGAACAATTTGGCTTGCGGCAAAAGCGGCGGTTTGAGGTTTTGGCGAAACTTCGGGAAGTATTTCATCGGGTGACTGCGACAAAACCGGTGGCCGCGCTTTGTCTTTCAGGAGGCGGTATTCGAAGTGCGACGTTTAGTTTGGGGGTGATTCAAAGCCTGGCAAAACGAGAGCTGCTCGATAAATTCCACTATCTTTCGAGCGTTTCGGGAGGCGGTTATACTGCGAGTTGGCTGTCGGCGTGGATCAAGCGGAGCGATCTCGATACCGTCCAGCGGAAACTGCGTGGTGAGCACCTGGAAGAAGGCCAGGTCGAAGCCCCCGAGATTGCCCATCTCCGCAGTTACAGCAATTTCATGAGTCCCCGTACAGGCCTGTTCTCCACGGACACATGGACGTTGATCGCCGTTTATCTGCGAAATCTGCTGCTGAACTGGACCGTTCTAATACCTTTGATAACGGCTTCGCTGCTAGTTCCAAAATTATTTGCGTCGCTGCTCGGCTATCGAGTTAACAGTGATTTTCAAGATTGGTGTCTTTACATCACTTTGTTTCTTGGTATTGTCGGCGTTTGCTTTATCAACATGATGCGGCCGAGTTTGAAAGAGTATTCGTGGTTCACCCAGGATTATCGCACTGACGATATCGGCAGCGTTTTGGCTTCCAATAAGGTCGCATTTTACTGCCGCCCTGCCAGTATTGTTGTTTGCCATCGGCACTACGATCGTTTGGGGCTGGATAGATACAACCGGGATAACCGTCAACCATTTCATAATGTTCAGCGTCGGTTTGTTTGTCAGCAGCTTTTTGCTCGGCAGCGTTTTTATGATGCTCGTGCGAATTTGGAACCGTCTTAAGCGAAAAGATAAGGCGTCAGGTCCTATGAAATCGCACCACGGTTTCTTTGAATTAGCGTTCTCGGCGATCTCAGGTTTGACTGGCGGACTTCTGCTGTACCTTGTCGTACAAAAAGTCTTTTCGGTCGATGCAGCCGGTTCGGGAACTATTTTCGGCATCGCTAAGGCTAATTTTCTTGCGTGTTTTGGCGTACCCCTGATACTGACGATTTTTCTGCTCGGAGCAACAATCTTTACGGGGCTGTCGGTAAAGTTTACAAACGATGATGACCGCGAGTGGGTAACGCGATTCGGAGCGATCCTATTGAAAATTATAGTCGCGTGGACTGTGATCTCAAGCGCCGTTATTTTGGGTCCGCTCCTTTTCAGTCAGCAAACGTTTGGAGGATGGGACTCATTTATCAAACGATCCGCGGCAATATTCGCCGGATTGTCTGGCGTGTTCAGCGTTCTTTCGGGATTCAGCAGTAAAACACCGGCCAAAGAAGGCGAGCCTGCAAAAGATAAGACAAGCCTATTAATCACAATCGCGTCATCGATCGCGGCGCCGATATTTATTCTTTTTTTGATCATACTGATTTCATACGGAACTCTTGCTCTTACTCAAAACTTAACTATTCTTTCAGGCTTCAATCAAACCGCATGGTTCGTTGTATTGGCCATTGCCGGATGTTTAATGGGCTGTTTTATCAACATCAACAAATTTTCTTTTCATGCAACTTACCGCGAACGCTTGATCCGAGCATATTTGGGGGCATCAAATCCGAATAGACTTGCTGAGGCAAATAGTTTTACAGGATTGAATACCGACGCGGACAATCCTGAAATGAAAGACTTAAAAATAAAGCCTTTTCATGTTGTAAACATGACGCTCAATATGGTCAAGTCAAGTAATTTGGCCTGGCAAAATCGAAAGGCGGAATCGTTCACGGCTACTAAGCTGCATTCGGGCAGCTCTCAAATGGGCGGGAGCGGAAATTATCGCAAGTCGGAATTCTACGGCTACAACTCACAAAGCAGCAAGGCAATAACGCTTGGAACCGCCGCTGCGATTTCGGGAGCGGCAGCAAGCCCGAATATGGGTTATTTCACCCAATCTACGGCGGTCTCATTCTTGATGGTGTTGCTCAATGTGCGGCTTGGCTGGTGGCTCGGCAATCCAGGCAGGCGCGGGAAAAATACCTGGAGAAGGTCCGCACCTAGATGGTCGCCACGCACATTTTTGTCCGAAGCGTTCGGATTGACGGATGACACGCGTCCCTACATTTATCTCGCGGACGGTGGACAGTTTGAAAACTTGGGACTCTACGAAATGATCTTGCGGCGCTGTAGAACGATTATCGTGTGTGACGCGGGAGCCGATCCAAAACCTGCGTTCTTTGACTTAGGCTCGGCGATCCATAAAATCCGCGTCGATATGGGCATCCCGATTGATTTCGAAAAAGGTAAGGAACCCGAGAACGGTAAATATGGAGCCGTCGCCACAATTAAATATTCTTCTGTTGACGGTGCCGAGGCCAAAGATGGGATTTTGATATATATAAAGCCAACCCTGGACGGCTCCGAGCCGATTGACATTCAGCATTATCAAAAAGAGAATTCTGAGTTTCCGCATCAGACGACAGCAGACCAATTTTTTAGTGAAGCCCAGTTTGAGAGTTATCGGTCGCTGGGATTCGAAATGATGGAGTCTTTTTTTAGCGGAGCAAATATTGTGAATCTGGAAGATCTGCCCGCAAATGTGAGGAATAGTTCATCAATCCACCAGCAACCCTTGGCTGAATAGTCGTGCCTAAGAATCCGCTTGCCTCGCTCGCGGAAAATGTTGGACAACCTTGTCCGGTTCGTGTATCGTAATCTTACCCTCAGATTTATTGGATTTATTTTCTTATAGTTTTTTTAATCAAGAACCGGGCGTCAAGTTAACACTTTCGAAGAAACAAGCGGGTATAATCTTCCAAAATCACTTGCAATTATCGGCCGGACACAACCAATCACGCAATATAATTGAACGTCATTCGCCCATTTAGGAAAGGAGAACGATATGGAAGGGGAAAGGCTTAACCTTATTTCGAGGCTATTCTGCCAAAAAGGTTTTTTCGTTTGTCTGACTGTTTTTCTGTTTTGCGTCGCGGTGTCGGCACAGGACGACGAGGGATTTGAGTCCACAGAACCGGTCTTGATCAGCGAGGCAAGCTCAACTAAAGCTATTGCGATCAGTCCGGAAAACTGGGCTAATCCGCTGCCGACGGAAACTTCGGAAATTTTTCCGCCCGGTTCTCGTGTGACGGTATTCGTAACAAACGTAAATCTGATGCAAGGCGAAGAGGCGAACGCATTTCGAGTTTTTGCCGAGGATACGACCGGCAAGCGGTATCGCTTGATAGTCGAAGATATTCAGAGACGGACGAAACGAAACCCGATTTACGGTTTGACTCTGCGTATTGTCGATGCAAACGGTTACAACGGACAGCCGCCAAATGCAGAAGTTTTGATCTGGGTTTCATGGCGTGGCAACACGAGCAACCGCGTTCGGCTACGTTTGGGCAAATCCGGTAGAGGAATACAAGACGCTCCCGGATCGGTCCCGACGCCGGCGACATCAAAGTTCCCAAACACTGCGCAACGTCAATCCACCGGCGGTGACCGCAAGCGTTTTATGGAGCAAGCGGCTTTTGGCCCGAATGCATCACTGGATTTTCGCATTCGGCAAATCGGCATCCGTCGTTGGATAGACGAGCAAATTAACATAGCTTATCCGACGATTCCCTATCCAAACTTCCCCCTTAAATCGTTTGATGGAGATGTTGGATGCGGCCCTTACGGAACCAGCCCCGAGATAGATCTTTGCCACCGCAACCATTACTGGGCTTACAACAACCAAAATTGGATGTTTAAGGAAGCTTTTTATGGCAATGACCAGCTTCGCCGCCGCATGTCCTGGGCCATGTCTCAGATTTGGGTAGTATCGGTGGCAACGGTCAACCAGCAGCGTTGGCTGCAGGAATATATCGAAATTCTCGATAGAAATGCTTTTGGAAATTATCGCGACTTGATGTATGACATGACTCGCAGCCCGGCAATGGGTGAATATCTCGATATGGTCCGCAGCACGCGCACCGATCCGAACGAAAATTATCCCCGCGAAATTCTGCAGCTATTCACCATCGGTCTGAATATGCTAAATCAGGATGGAACTCCGATCCTGGACAATCAGGGAAATCGTATTCCAACTTATGACCAGGCAAAGATCGATCAATTTACAAAGGTGTTTACGGGTTGGTCGCGTTGTGAGAATGGAAGTAACCCGGCTTGTACCAATGCGGTCGTCGGAGCCCCAAATTTTATCGACCCGATGCATCTTGCTTTTCCGAATAATCACGATCAGACGGCAAAATCTCTGTTTAATTATCCGGGAGCTCCGAATCAGACGATAGCGGCTTGTTCAAATTGCACCAACGATGCTGCGCGTATTACCTATGCTACCGAGTCGCTGAACAAAACGCTCGATAACATTTTCTATCATCCGAACGTCGGGCCTTTTGTCGGAAAACTATTGATCCAACATCTCGTTACGAGCGATCCGTCTCCGGCCTATGTGTCCCGAGTGGCGGCCGCTTTTAATAACAACGGAGCAGGTGTCCGCGGCGATATGAAAACCGTTATCAAGACAATTTTGCTTGATCCGGAAGCTCGCGGCAGCCGTAAAACCGATGCTACTTACGGCAAATTGCGCGAGCCGTTCCAGTACATTACAAACTTTCTCCGGTCTTTCAGTGTTCGTGCCTCAACCCCAATCGATATCAACGGCGTCCCGACTTCGCCGCCGGCCTCTTGCCAAAACAGAAGTGATGGCGTTCAGGATTGGAATGCTCACTTGATGGGACAGGATATTTGGATCTCGCCGACCGTTTTTAACTATTTTCCACCGGATTATAATGTGCCGGGAACCGATATTCTCGGGCCAGAGTTTGCACTGGCCAATACCGGAACGTCGTTCGCGAGAAATAATTATGTGATGGGAATGTCTTTTGGCTGGTCATGGTTTGATCAGGCGACAACCGCAAATCCTTATCCGTGGACCCCGTGCGGGACTTCGATTGACCATTCGGAGGCTATCGCGTGGGCTACGGCCGACCCGAGCGGCAATACATTGATCGAAGGTTTGAATACGAAAATGATGCACGGAACTATGTCCGAAGCGATGAAAAATCAAATTCGAACGGCGATTAATTTCAACGTACCGGCTCAATATAAGGCATATCAGGCGATCTTTTTAGTTGCAAGTTCGTCGCAGTACCAGATACAAAGGTGAGGTTAAAAATGACGAGTGAGAATAGAAGAGAATTTCTAAAAAAATCGAGTTGTGCCTTGAGCATGGCGGCATTAGCGACGCAGGCCCGGCACTTCGGGATGATGACCGCGATGGCCCAAACGGTTGACGATAAAGCACCGGTCAGTTCATCGGCCCCGTCGGATTACCGAGCGTTGGTCTGCATCTTAATGGCGGGCGGAAACGACGGAAACAATCTGATGGTCCCCCGTCATTCCGACGCCACGATCAGCAACTACCAAACCTATGCTTCTGCTCGAAGCGCTCAGGGCTTGGCGATTCCGCAAAATCAATTGCTGCCCGTGACGGTTCCGCGTCTGAGTAATCTGTCTTATGGTTTTAATCCAAACCTCGGAGCAGTACCTCAGCAGGGCGGCATCAATAATGGAATTCATGAATTGTGGGCACAGGGAAAGCTGGCCGTCGTTACAAATGCGGGTAATCTAATTCGCCCGATGACAAAAACGCAATTCCAGCAAAATCCGGCGTGGAGACCCTTCCAGCTTTTCTCGCACTCCGATCAAGCGGCACAGCAGCAAACGTCTCGTTCCGATGGACCAAGCCCGCTCGGTTGGGCAGGTAAAATAGCTGATCGCACAACTGTTGCGAATAATCCGAACGGACTCGTTCCGATGATAACTTCGATCGCCGGAACGCCACTTTTTACGCTTGGACAATCCACTACTCCATTGGCTATGTCGGATGCCACGACTCCGCTTAACGAAACGCTTGTCCTTTATAGCTCGAATGGCACTGATCCGTTCACTATCGCCCGCAAAAACGCTGTGATCGGATTGCGAACTGTCGATCTGGATTCGGCTCTTGTTGCGGCCGCGAGCAACATAACCAATCAGGCACAATCCGCCAGCGTTGCATTGAGTACATATCAGGAAGTGACTGTGACTTTTCCGAACACGGACCTTGGAAACCAACTCAAACAAGTCGCCCGAATAATCAAGAAACGCAACGATTTGAGCGTAAACCGGCAGGTATTCTTTGTCGAACTTGGCGGTTTCGATACGCACCAAAATCAGCTTCAGGGCGGTAACAGCCAAACCGTGCTGTTAGCTCAATTGAGCCAGGCAATGCGTGCGTTTTACGACGAAATGGGTTCGCAGGGCATACAGGATAAAGTAACGCAGTTCACGCTTTCCGATTTCGGACGAACGCTCAATCCAGCTGGTATCGGCTCGATCGTCGGCTCGGATCACGCATGGGGCAATCATATGATGGTCCTCGGCGGGTCTGTGATCGGCGGCAATATTTACGGCAGCACTCGGCCGGACGGCACCGGCAACTTCTTCCCGACCTTGCAGCTTGGCGGACCCGACGATGTCGATACGGGCACAAGTCCGCGCGGCCGTTGGCTGCCGACAACCAGCGTCGAACAATATGCCGCCACGCTCGGACGCTGGTTTGGTTTGACTGATGTTGATATTCCAGTTATTTTCCCAAACATCGTAAACTTCCCAAGCTCGAATCTTGGGTTCATGACCGCTTAGAAATTTAGATACGGGGATTTAACGAAGGCCCTGGCCGAATTGTTCAGTGCCGAAGGCTTCTACGCACTTTGGTAGAGTAAAATCCATCTTGTTTTTACTCTACCAAACTCTCCAAAAGGCAGAGCCTAGTACAATAAGCCCTGCATCTCCGCTTTTCCTTCGCCGATAGTCTTTTTCGATTCCCATACCGCCTTATATCCACCCGGATTCGCATCTGTCACTGCCTGCTTCCATCTTCGCTAGGAATACGCTCGCACGATCAAAAAACTTTTTTCAACTTTTTTTTCAAATTTCTTGTAAGACTTCATGCCTTTTTGTCATTACATATAGAAAGTGAAATTTATCTGTTTGAGTTCTAAATGTTGCTTCGCGGCCTTTGCGGTTTGGACAACTGATCAACTTAGACGAAAAAGTCCTTGACATTGTAAGAAACTGGTATATCATCACCGCATTCAAGCATTAACTTTCGCACTTTGAGTGGTTTGAGGATCGCATTTTGATCTCCCAAAACCTTGGCCTTTAACTTTTTTGGCTTGAAACTGCGTCAATCCCAGGACTAACCTCCGATTCCTCAGTTTCCAAAGGTCAACCAAGCGGTAGCTTCTTAATTTTTACGTGGTTCAAGGAGAACCGGTATTTCTCCACAACCTTAGGGCACTTAACTTTTTAGCTTGAAACTGAGTCAATCCAAGACTAACCTCCGATTCCCCCAGTTTCCAAAGCTCTTAGATCACCGGGCGTTTCTATTAGATTCGAGTAGGTTATGCGAATTTTAGCTTTCGCAAGAAATTTGTCGTCTTAAATTTTCGACTGGTCAAGTCCGCGGCATCGGACCCTACGACCGCGACAAATCCAACGGCAACCTCGAAGATCTGCAAAGACTCTAGGGCGTTAGCTGTCAAACCAACGCCTTATTAAAGCGGTTTATGGATTCTGTACAAACCTTGGCAATTAACTAACGGCTTAAAACTTTATGCATTTTCTTTGCTAACACAATTTTTGACAGCCAGTAAATAAAGGAGACTCACAAATGACCAAAATTAGATTAACTTACAGAATTGTTCCGGTCCTATTGATTGTCTCAATATTGCTCACAGCTTGTGATGTGCCTGATATTTCAAAATTCACGGAACAATCAGCAGAAATGACGCGAGGTATTCGTAAAGGAGTTAGAGATACGGAAGGCGTTTTCAAATCATTATCTATAAGAGACGATTTGTATTCAAGTGTGCAACTGGCACAGGTTAAAACTAAATTGACGGAGTATCAAAAAGCCGTGAAACCTACTCTTAAAGCGTTGGATTCATTAGATGGCTATCTTGAAGCTCTTAATGCACTTGCCCAAGCCAATAAGAAAAGTGAGGTTAATTCGGGTGCCGTCGTAAATTCCGTTACGGGTTTGGTTGATGCTGTGGCGGGAATCAAACTGGCAGGTACGGCGGTCAATATTGCTACCGGTCTCTTAACTCTTGCAGAGCAGTTCAGAACGGCAAAGGTTTTCAAAGAAAGAGTTAATATTG
The DNA here is from genome assembly GCA_963765045.1 of Blastocatellia bacterium. Classification (GTDB taxonomy): domain Bacteria; phylum Acidobacteriota; class Blastocatellia; order Pyrinomonadales; family Pyrinomonadaceae; genus OLB17. Next base: position 505,019 of record CAVXVF010000017.1, read on the forward strand.
CCAGTAAAATCGTTGAGGGCGAATATGTTGAAAAGCAGGACAGCACGGGTCAAATAGTTTTGGACTCGAACGGAAAACCGGTGTTTGTTAAGGCTTGCACTGATAAGACCAAAGGTGAAATTGATCTGATTCTAAAGGACGGTGGCGCAAATAAAGAAAAACGAGTTGCAGATAAAAAATGCGGTGTTATTGATTTCATAAAATTCAATATTGAAGAGCTGAAGATTATAAATACCACCACCTCAAGTCTTCTCTACACGGGATTTCGCTCAAAAAATAGTGTCGTTATCAGTCTTCACAAACAATTAAACGAGAATAATGCGAATTTAGAAAATGAAAAGGAAGGAATCATTAACTTTCTTAATTTATTCACGATTGTTAAGGAAGATTACGATAATAATCTGACAAACCCGGAAGCAATCGGACGCAGGATACGATTATTAAAAGATGAAATAGATAAAATTTCCGCTCTTGATGCGAAACTCTCAAGCGACATCATATCGGCAGTCAGAAGTTCAAACTGTGGCGGGCAATGTAATAAAGCCAGGCAGTTGATTGATACAAATCTCAATAGTTTTCCCGAAGTGCTTCAACTTGACGAATGCAAAGAAGCTGCCAATGCAGGTCTGCAAATTTGCCAATTTTATACCAACGTCGTCGAAAAAATAGATTCCAACCAATTCGTCGCAGTAACAAGCATTATCGCTCCCAAGATTGAAAAAAGAAACAAAGAGTTGTCGGCAAGAATAGATTTAAATAATGCGGACTTGCTGAGAATAACTCCGACTTACAATCAAGTAATGGCGGAGGTAAAACTAATCAAAGATAGACAACAACAGTTAGATTTACTTTTAGATGCAAGCACAAATGCTCTTGATGCTTGGACGGATAGTCACGCCAACTTGCGAGTTGTAGTCAACACTAAAAAGCCCTTAACCGTTTCAAGACTTGTTTCCAAAGTCCGCGAAATTTGGGAAATTATAGATAAAAAACCTGAGGGTGAAAATTAATAAAAAGGAGAAACAAAAATGATAGATTTTGACGATTTAAGAACGAGAGTTGACAAATTGAGTCAAGGTGGTAGCAGTAGTCTTGATTTTAGAGCTGTCTTTGGAAAAATCTCCAGAGCCTCGCAGGAAATAAAACTACAGAGCGGGACTGCAGATAATGACAAAGAACAGTTAGAAATTATCTTGAATGATTTTATAGGCAAACTTCCTAGTCTGCCTGCTCTCAAGAGAATGATCGCAGATGCTAATGATTTAGCTTTTGCATTAGGAATGGAAACGGTCGGCAAATGTATCGAACGTATTAAAGCAAGAAATAAAGCATTAAGTGATTTGACCGAAAAATTGGATGAACAAAATGAATTAGCTGAGAAAGACGCTAATTTATTAACTCAAATAAAAAACGCTTTAGACAAAGCGACAAAAACTGTAACGGAAGTTAAGGCTTTAGTTGCAAAAATTAGTGATAGCGAAGTTGATTTGAAAACAAAACTCCTTGCTTTTATAGACTCGTTGAATAATATCAGCACAATTTTCAACCCGCAGAATGCTTAGTTTGAAGTTCGCAACGTCAGATATTGTTGCAGTAATTATGAACAGTTTGAGCAATGCGATGAACCCCGTCAAATTGAGCTAGGTGATTAGAGAAAGTCGCTAATGCCACTACCGCCGTCACTTCATTAACAATCAAAAGGGTGCGTGTAGCTGGATTTCATTAAGGTCAATGCCTTGCTGTTATTGCGGAATAAAGGACGAGTAATAAACTCATCCTTTGCAAAAAATAAAAACATAATTGGAGGATAAAAATATGGATTGGGTAACATTGTTTGGAACGACACCGCTTCGGTTAGGATTAATTTTATTTTTTCTTGCACCTTTAGTGATATGGGTGATTGTATTTCTAATTGCAGGCATTAAAAACAAGCGTAAATTTAAATTTTTCGGGTTGATTGTCGGAAGTGATAATCGGTTAAGTTTATCGAAATTGCAGGCGCTTGCGTGGACATTAGTAATTTTTGGCTCATACTTTGCGGCAATGGCGGTTCACGAACCGATAAATACAAATGTTCAAGCGGAAGCTGATTCGGCGAAAAAGCAGGCAGAGATTGCTGTCAATAAAGTGAAATCATTAGCTACCGATTTAGAACTGGCAAAAACCAAGTTAGCTACGGCAACTCAAGAAAAAACCATCGCTGATAAAGCCTATACTGATGCTAAGGATGAATCTAACAAGTTAGATGCAGATGCAACCGCTACGTTAGCAAACAAGGAATCGGCAAAAACAAAAGCCAATAAGGAAGAAAAAATACTTTCTGAAAAAACAACCAATTTCGATAATGCCGCGAAAAAGCTGGAAGAAGTTCAAAAATCTATCAGCGAGGCTGAGAAATCTGCTCAAACTGCTAAAGAATATGCTGAAACTGCTGTACAAAAGGCATCTAGCGAAAAATGGGTTGATATACCGCTTGCGCTTCTCGCTTTGGCAGGAATTGCCATCGGTTCAGGTGTTTTCTCGAGTTTAATTTCTGCCGTTTCCGGTGAAAAGCAAACCGCTGAGATTACAAATATCGAAGCAATTTCCTTTACCGATTTTAATGATCCAATAAAATATCCAAAAACCTTTGTGTCAGATAGTAACAATCTTTTAAGGATTGTTGGAAATAACTTTGGCACTAAAAAAGGTAATGTCCGATTTGGACAGGATTATCGACTTTCTCAACCTGTCCCCGCACTTTTTTGGAATAGCGACGGTAGCGAAATCATCGTTGATGTAACATCGGACGTTCGTAAAGTTCTCATCGTTGATACAACTAACGGAAAATCAACTTATCAACTAAAGGATTCTTTTATTACCAACAAAGACGAAGAAAAAAAATCATTAGACAAATTAAAAGCGGCGGAAGCAAAGGGCAAACAACTTGAAACAACAAAAGCAGTTCAAGAAAAAGCCTTGTCCGATGCGGAAGCGAAACTGAAGGAAATTCCTGATGATGAGGCTAATAAATCTGCCAGAGAGGCCGCGCAAAAAATTGTTGATGATTTGAAGATCGGGCTTGAAAGTTTTAGAGATGCGGATAGAGAAGTTGAAGCTTTAAACGCGGAACTCCGAAAATTCAAAGAGAATGACGTGGTTAATTTAAGTCTTGCCGAAGAAACATCAAGTTATGAATTCGCCGATCTTTTCCGTGACGACAAAAATCCAATCAACCTGGATTTAATGAAATTTCAGATGTTCGGTTGGACTATAATCGCCATTTTTATTTATTCGTGGCTGTTTCTGCAAAATCTTACCGATAGCATAATATCGCTTCCGCTTGTCCCTGAAACGATAGTCATTTTAACAGGCGTGAGCCAAATGGGTTATTTAGCAGGTAAAGGCGTTTCAGGAATTACATCAAATAATGACAAAGAATCTAATAATTAGGGAGAACTACAATGGAAATAATTGATTTTGAACATGAAATTGCGGTTGAAGCGGCTCAAAGGTGGACTGAACGTCAAGGCAAAAGAAAAGTCGACAATGAAAAATTAAAGAATCATCAGTTTGCGGAAGTAGAAACACCAGAACGGATTACTAAGAATTTGGAGCGAATGACTAATGCTCTAGTTCAGCAAGGCAAACATTCGGTTAATGCGATGACTGCGATTATTGATGAACCAGCGGTTTCGATTTCGCGTCCGACGGCTTCAATTCTCAATGACATTAGCCGCGAACGGATTATAGGCAACTCCGATTTGATGGGCATCGAGTTTTTAGAACGCGGAATTGCCGTCGGCAGATTTGTCGGGCGTGTCAATATCCGCAACAACAGCGGTCAAACGGTTGGCTACGGGACAGGTTTTATGGTTTCGCCCCGTCTGTTGTTGACCAATAATCACGTTCTAGAGAATTTACAAAGTGCTAAACCATCGCTCATCGAATTTGATTATCAACTTAACCGTCGCGGAAACTTGTTGCCGGTTGTTTCATTTCGCCTACAACCGGAGGTCTTTTTTCTGACCAATACGACTTTGGATTACACTTTGGTCGCTGTCGGCGAAAAATCTTTGAATGATATTCCCCTCTCGCTCTACGGTTGGAATCGGCTGATTGAAGATCAAGGAAAGATTCTGATTAGCCAACCGGTTAATATTATTCAACATCCGAAAGGCGAGTATAAACAGTTGGTTTTGCGTGAAAATAAACTGATTGATTTATTACCGCAGTTTGCTCATTACACTTCCGATACCGAACCCGGTTCGTCCGGCTCACCCGTTTTTAGTGATTTATGGGAAGTCGTCGCCTTACATCATTCGGGAGTGCCTAAGACGGACGCGGCGGGAAACCTGATTGCCAAAGATGGAACAATCTGGACCCAAGGAATGGACCCGAAAAATCTCGATTGGGTGGCAAATGAAGGAGTCCGCGTCAGTAGTTTAGTACAAGACATCAAAGCTAAATTAAACGGATTACCAAGTACGGCGCGTCAGCTTGCTGAAGAATTGCTGGATAAAGACGCTCCGAATCCGTTGGAAGTCAAAGAAGCCGCCGAAAAACATTCAACAAATCCAATCCCAATTAAATCGGATTCTCCAAACAATCCACAAATTAGCGGAGAAGCGACTTGGACAATTCCTCTGCAAGTTAAGATTGGCTTTGGCACTCCGCAAATACAAGGCCCGGCTCCGATTGAAAGGCCGGCACCTGTCTTAGTTCCGACTCCGACAACTACTGCCGATAAAGAAGAAGCGATTAGTATTGACCCTAATTATCAAAACCGACCGGGTTATCAAGCTGATTTTTTGGGTAGCGGAAACAAGCAGGTGAACTTGCCGCTACTTTCCGAAACAATGAAAGTCCAAGCCGCCCGTAATAGTATGGGAGATAACAATAACCCGTTTGAATTGAAATATCACCATTACAGTGTGATGATGAACAAAATAAGACGCTTGGCATTTTTTACGGCGGTCAATATTGACGGAAAGAAATCCAAAAGCCCGCGTCGGGAAAATGATCGTTGGTTTTATGACCCGCGCATTAAGAAGGAAGAGCAATGCGGTAATGAATTATATGAAAACAATTCGCTTGACCGTGGGCATTTGGTCAGAAGACTCGATCCGGCGTGGGGCGATGATGACCAAATGGTGAAAACAGCTAATGACGATACTTTCCATTGGGCAAATTGCAGTCCGCAACATAAGGATTTTAATCAAAGCCAAACTCTTTGGGCAGGATTGGAAGATTACATCCTCAAGAATGCGAATAATAAAGACTTCAAGGTAACGGTTTTTACCGGACCGGTTTTCTCTGATAGTGATGCCGAATATCGAGATGTCAAACTTCCCAAACAATTCTGGAAAGTCGCGGTGATGGTTAAGCAAGACAATAAACTCTCTGCCACGGGTTACATAGTCAGTCAGAAAGATTTAATCGCTAACTTGGAGGCTGACTTTGTTTTTGGGAAATACAAAACATTTCAAGTTTCAATCGAAACAATCGAACAATTAACCGGATTGGATTTTGGAAGCGTAAAAACTGTTCAACCTATATTAGAAAGTTTAGTTTTTGATGAATCAATTGCCGATAACGAGTTGTTAGATTACACACAGATTAAACTCTAAAGATTGCGGATGCCAATATGGGAAAGTCGGGTTTAGCTAATCTGCCCGCGGCACGGTGGGACAGGCTGACAGCCTGTCGTAATTTATCGCAACCCCTGGCCGAATTGTTCGGTGCCGAAGGCTCCGATGCCGTTCAGGCGGAAGCTGAAAAGTAGTCTGTTTTCGTTGCGGGCCCCGACGTTGAAGGTGTAGAACTGGACGGCGACGGAGCAGCAGTCGTAGGCGTAGCCCAAGGTATAGAGCGAGCTGATCAAGGGTGTCAGGCGGCGGGCACGGCGGTTTTCGAAGTCGAGAAAGAGCGAGACTCCTGCGTAAAGGCCTTTGTCGCGGTTGCCGACAAAGACGGACGGGCTCCATTGCGAGCCTCGGAGCGTGCCGGGTTCTTTGGTCACGGGCGTGCCTCCGGGCGGAGTCAAGGACGCCGAAAGTGAAGGAATAAGATTAACGGCCCTTGTGTAATAGAACGTCTGAAAGACCTTGAGGAGCGGCGTTTCATATCCGACGGTTGCCGATATCGCCCTCACCGCATCACCCTGAACACCCAACATCCATTCGCGTATTAAAGAATATCGTTCGCTGCGGTCGATAGGTAACATCGATGTTTAGCGGTGAAAATCTGCGTGCAACGCCTCCAAAAGTATAAAAGCTCATCGCCGTGATCGGTGCGATCTGGTTTCTCTGTCCCGGTATAAGAGCACCGCCGAAAGTTTTATCAAAGAAATACTTACCCCGGACAATTAGACTAAAAATCTCGTAGGGCTGGACGGAGAGAGGCTTTGAGTCGGGAGTCGTGGAGTCGAGAGTCGAGAGCAGAAATAGTGGCTCCCGAATCACGACTCGCGAGTAGCTTTTGGGCTTCTTCGGTAACGGCCTCGGCAAAGCGGCGAGTGTAGATGCGGTTGGCAACGCCGAATTCGACCTCGTTCGTATCGGTGATCGTATCAAGCTGATCGAAGCGAATTACTTTATTAAAATTATTAACTCCTTTGATGTATCTGTATGTAACAAAAGGCTCTATGACGTGTCGGAATTTGAACGCGTTATTCTTTCCATAGTAGTTTTTTGCAAGTGCGACCGGCCTGATATCGAATTCGAACTCGCCATATTTGCGGATCGCATTACGCCCGACGACTTGCCGCATGTCGTTGAACGAATTCGAATAATACGTAACCCGCATCGCGGCGGTGGCGGTAAAATTAAAGTATTTTGTGTAGAGCGGAACTGTAATCTGCGGATAAACGTCCAGACGCTGACCGAGCGCGGGTGTGACGATCGGATCGCTGCCGGTCTGTGCTCGATAAGCGGCGAGATCGGCTACTTGCTCACGCCGCGAAACTCCCTCAACGCTCGATTTGAATGAGAAGTAGACGCCATCGAGAAATGAGAGCATCGACGGCCGCTTTTCGAAGTGGACGCTTGGCAAATTACGCGTGCCGATCGTTACATTCGGGATCGAAATAACCTGAGATCTTGCTAGAAGGTTTAGCGTGTAATTGTTCCAACTCTTATTGATAAATGCTTGCGACACTTCGATCGGTGAGATAATCTGCTGCACGCCATCGGAGAACACCTGCCGAAACGCAAGGTTCGATGTAATACGGACGTCGGCGGCGGCAGTGAAACCGTTTGAGAAGTATTGAACGCCCTCGGCATAGACAATTGAGCCGCCCTGATCGGGGTGGTCAGCGTCGGTTTTTGCACCTAAGATTCTATCTTTGACGGCATAGAATCCGAAGTTGAAGAACGAACGTGAGTTTGCACGCGTGCGAAAATCGAGACCGTAGCCGATTCCGCGTGAGGAGTAAATGTCCCCTCGGATCGTTACATCCGCCGATTTACCAAGCGTTTGAAAGTAAGCGGTCTGCACACGGAAGCCCTTATTGCCGGAAAACCCGAAGGTCGGCGTCAAAAAGCCCGATGCGCGATCGCGTTCCTTGATCGGAATCGACGCATACGGCAACGGAATCAGCGTAACGTCCTTTACGCGGAACTTGCCGTTTTTTAGCTTAACCTTGTCATTGAACTTGATCGTTGCCTCATCGGCGGTGAAGGACCATTTCGGCACCGCTTCATCACAGGCGGTGAACTTCCCTTTTGTAACGATGACGGTGTCGAGGGCCGTTCGCTCGACTTTATCAGCGGTGAAATAGATTACGGTGCCGTCGTTTGTCTGGTTAGTAAAGCCGGTTGAGTCCTCAAAATTGCCGAGCTTGGTTTTAAGGTTCCACGTTCCGCGTGCACCTGTAATTCGTTGGTCATCGCCCTGATCGAAAACCACGCTGCCTTCGGCATACATCTTGTCCTCGGCTTCTTTAAGCGTGATCTTGTCGGCCTGCAGGCGGTAGATGCCGAATCGGACATCGACATTGCCCGTGTAGACCAAAACGCGTTTACCTTCTTCTCCTTCAACCGTCGTCTTGCCTGCATAAACCACAACCTCGCCATCACCACCTTCCTGTTCGAAACTGGTTTTTTTCTGTTTCGGAGCTTTTATGTCCTGCTCGGTTGAGATCGGATTGATGTTCGGTGTGTCAGTTATCGGATTCGCGACCTGACGCTCGACCGGGTTGGTATTCTGAGCATTGGAGTCGCGAAAAAATAGTACGACGAGCAAAGCCAGAATTATTACCTTTACCAAATGCATGCGTTTAACAGTGATGAGTGACGAGTGTTGAGTCGGAATTCCTGCCCTTTACTCATGACTTCTGACTCCTACTTTGCGGTCAATTCCAAAATAAAAAAGTCGGACTGCTGAAAGCGGGAGAGCCTGCCTTCGGAATATGGGGCCTGATAGAATTCGTCAGCTGGGTATGCGGTTGCGGTAATTTGGTCGTCGCCGCTCATTTCAGCCTGCGAAATCAGTTCGGCGGGAAACCATCGCTCGCTTGGGATGGAAACGGGTTCGCCTGCTTTTATTTTTGCTGCGTTTTCGACGATCTTTTTCGAATCTTCGGGTGTAAATCTGATGACAGCAAGGAGCTTGCGTTTATCACCTGCGGTCGTTTCCTTCCAGGTCACTTCTTCGGGTTCGAACGGAAGTCTGGCAAGCGTGGCAAGCTCTTCGGCATTGTCCTTTACGCTTTCGTCTGCCGGATCGGAATTATTTGCCGCTGCGGTGTTCGAGTTTGCGGTGTTTGCCGAATTGGTGCTGCGGCCGCTGCAAGCTCCGAGCATTTGTATCGAAAAAATTAGTGCTAGAATAATCGCTGTCTTAGACATTGGCATTTAGTAATTGTAGGAGCTATGAAATGCTATTGCAAAGACAGTCGAGAGTCCTGAATTGTGAATCAAGAGTCTGAAATCCTGCACCCGACTCACGACTTCGATCCCTATGACTGAAAAAAGGAATGCGGTATGGTTTGCTTTGATCGTACTGTTTGCGATCAACACGATGAACTTCTTCGACCGCCAGATCATCGGTGCGGTTGGCGAGCCTATTCGAAAAGAGTTTGGGCTTGGTGACGCATCGCTCGGACTTCTCGGCACGGCGTTTACCTTACTTTATGCATTTGTCGGCGTTCCGCTCGGCGTTTTGGCGGATAAGATCGGACGCAAGAGCATTCTTTCGATCGGCGTGTTTGTGTGGAGTTTATTTACCGCCGGTTCCGGACTTGCACAAAGCTTTTGGCAGATTTTCGCACTTCGTTTGGGAGTCGGAGTCGGCGAAGCCTCGTGCGCACCGGCGGCAACTTCGCTTATCGGCGATCTCTTCCCAGCAAGTTGGCGTGCAAAGGCTCTGGCGATCTTCATGCTCGGACTTCCGGTCGGAGTCGCGTTGAGCTTTGCGGTCAGCGGGACGGTTGCGAAGCAATACGGCTGGCGGGCGGCATTCTTTGTTGCGGGAATTCCCGGCATTCTGTGTGCGATAGCCGTTCTGTTCATCCATGAGCCAAAACGCGGTGCATCTGAAACGCATGCCATCGGCAATCAAACGTCGTGAAGGCTCACCCTATCTGAACGTTCTAAAGTTCGCCGACAATGCGTTGGATCATCCTCTCTGGTGCCGTCCACAACTTCAACATGTACGCCATCGGGGCATTTATCACGCCGTTTCTGATGCGGTATCACGGCCTTGATATCCAACAGGCGAACCTTGTGTCGATGCTTGTTTACGGAGTTATGGGAGCACCGGGATTGCTGATTGGCGGGTTTATCGGCGATGCGGTGATGAAGCGACGCACGAACGGACGGATGTTGCTCGGAGCCTTTGCGATCATGCTCTCCGTCCCGACCGTCTACTTCGCGCTCGGCACTCCGAAGGGCAGCACGACGATGTTTCTCATACTTATGGGAGCCGCCTGTGCATTGATGTACTTCTATTATTCGACCGTCTATTCGACCATTCAGGACATCATCGAACCAGCATCACGCGGAACGGCGATGGCCGTCTATTTCCTTGCGATGTACGTCCTCGGAGCGTCGCTCGGCCCATACGGCACCGGACTCCTCAGCGACTTTTTCACCAAACGCACCGCCCAACTCGCCGGTGTAATGGAAACAACAAACACCGCCCTAGAACCCTTCCGTGCCGAAGGCCTCCACACCGCCATGTACATCATTCCGATCCTCGGAATTGTGCTGACTTTGGTTCTGTCTCGCTCGCCGCGAGAACAACAACAAAAGACATCGAAAAAATGCAGGCGTGGATGCGGGATTCATCAAAAATTTGAGTTGTCACTGTGTCATGTCTCATCTGCGCGTTTCATGTAAGAAATGCTAGAATTTCTTCAAATAAAGGGAGAACCTCAATATGATTGATATGAATGGTGTTTGGCGAGCGGCGTATGCCGCGGTTGACGGTGGTCGAGATGATGGCGACGCAGACGAAATGGCTACTCTAGAATTAAAGGATGGACTCCTGACCGGAAACGATCCGTTTGGCGGCAGCTACTCAGGGAAATATTCCGTCGTCGGTAATAACATTAGTATCGAGCTCACCGTTGAGAACGGATACGAAGAGGCTGAGACGGTATTTGAAGACTTAGACTTTCCACTGCAAATCAAGTTCTCTGGTAGGATCGACAGTCCTGATTATGTATCGATGGTCGGCTGCGTAAACGATCAGCACGATATTGCGATCAACTGTCGAAGAATAGCCGATCCAATTTCATAGGCGTAAATTAAATAACTATGTCTCTCTTGGAATACCTGTAACACCAAGTGTTCCTGATGTAACAAAGCCGCTTCTTCCGGCTATGCCGTCCGATGTGCGGAAGGGCTGTGCCCTTCCGGTCGGTCAATTAAAATTCTTTTAGGCTATGCCTCCATTCAGGGCTCAGTCCAAGATCAGTGGCTATCGGAAAAGCTAAGCCTTTCAATAAATAGGGCGGCAAGCCCTAAAGAAAAATTACTCCTAGTTTTCAAGAAGCGAGGCTTTCGGCAAATTGGTGGGCAAACTCTAAAATAGACTTTTCTAGAACAGGCTTGCCTTTCCGGGAAAGTTTCCCCAAAATGTCTCGAGGTTATGCCTCCGATCTCCAACGACAATCCTCTTTACTTTCTTACTGCTGTCACGAACAGGAGACTTCCGGTATTTCAAACGGACAAACTCAAGAAATTGCTCGCTGATGCTTTCAACGAAGCACGGACCTCAGGCGGCTTCAAGATATTTGCGTATGTAATAATGCCGGATCACTATCACATCATTACGGACAGCCAACTCAGGGCCTCTCAGGTGCTCCGCTATCTGAACGGTATTTCAGCCCGCAGGGTCATTAACTATCTGAAGGAGAACGGATACACATCTTCACTAGACAAGTTAAAGAAGGAAGAAGAAGGTAAAAAGGAATATAAATATTCGTTGTGGGAACACCATTCCAATACCTTCCTCATCACGACCGAATCGATGCTTATGCAAAAGGTTGATTACATTCACCGTAACCCGGTCGAAGATCAGTTCGTCGAACATCCCGACCAGTATCAGTTTTCGAGCGTCCGCTATTGGCACCGCCGCTCTCTTTCAGAATCAGAGCCATTGGATGTGGATATCAAAGATCTTCAATGGAAACAGCCTAAAAAGTGAGGCCTAGCCTTAAATACTTTTTAGAGCCATTCGGAAAGGCAAGCCTTTCCGCACACCGGCGGGCAAGCCCGAAAACTGGTGAGACAAGGTTACGGTGCGGTTATGGTAAAATCTCGCTTTATACAGAGATAAGTTATGACACCTGAGATCAAAGAAGCACAGACGGCGGCAGAGGCCGAGAAGCAGCGTTGGGAAGCGGAGACTTTACAAAAAGTCCTGGACAAGACGGCGGAGCGAAAACAGTCGTTCGAAGGCGTTTCGCTGGAGCCGGTGGAGCGGCTTTATACCGAAGCGGACGCGGAAAATATCAGCGAGATCGGCTTCCCCGGCGAGTTTCCTTACAAACGCGGCATTCACCCGACCGGCTATCGCGGAAAGCTCTGGACAATGCGTCAGTTCGCGGGATTTTCTTCGCCTGAGAATACGAATCGCCGTTTCAAGTATTTGCTCGAACACGGCCAGACGGGATTAAGCGTCGCGTACGATCTGCCTGCGTTGATGGGCCTGGACGCCGATTCCCCGCTTTCGGAAGGTGAGGTCGGGAAATGCGGCGTGGCTGTTTCATCGCTTGCGGATTTCGAGGTATTGTTCGACGGCATCCCGCTTGATTCCGTCACCGTTTCCCAGACCATCAACGCCCCTGCTCCGATCTTTCTTGCGATGTACCTGGTTGTCGCCGAAAAGCAGAAGGCCGATTTCAGTAAGATCTCCGGTACGCTGCAAAACGACATTCTAAAGGAATACATCGCCCAAAAAGAGTGGATCTATCCGATCAAACCGGCGATGAAGCTGGTGATTGACACGTTCGAATATTGCTCGAAGCACGTGCCGAAATACAACCCGATCTCGGTGTCCGGCTACCACATTCGCGAGGCCGGAGCGACCGCTTCGCAGGAGCTTGCGTTTACGCTGCGTGACGGGGTCGAGTATGTAAAGTACGGCGTCGATCGCGGAATGGACGTTGACGATTTCGTTCCGCGTCTCTCTTTCTTCTTCAACGCACACAACGATTTCTTCGAAGAGATCGCCAAATACCGTGCCGCCCGGGTCGTTTGGGCAAAAACGATGAAGGAGCGTTTTGGTGCGAAAAACCCACGCACGATGCAGATGCGTTTTCACACTCAGACCGCCGGAGTTTCGCTGACCGTTCAGCAGCCTCTAAACAACATCGCCCGCGTTGCCATCCAGGCACTCGCCGGCGTTCTTGGCGGGACTCAGTCGCTCCACACCGATTCATACGACGAAGCCCTCGCACTTCCCACCGACGAAGCCGCGTTGATATCGCTCCGCACACAGCAGATCATCGCCGAGGAAACCGGAGTTGCCAATACGGTCGATCCGCTCGGCGGCAGTTATTACGTCGAATCTCTGACGCAAAAGATGATCGACGGCTGTTTCGATTACTTCGACAAGATAGACGGTTTCGGCGGAATGGTCGAAGCGGTCGAGGCCGGTTTCCCGCAGCGTGAGATACAGGAATCGGCCTACCAATATCAGAAAGCGGTCGAACGAAAAGAGCAGGTCATCGTCGGCGTAAACAAATACGCGATGGAAGAAACCGGTGCGAAGATGAACATCCTCCAGATCGACGAATCCGTCCGCGACCACCAGCTCCTCCGCCTGGAACACGTAAAATCCACCCGCGACAAAGGTGCCGTCGCTAATTCTTTGGACAAACTAACAAGTCCGCTGCCAACTCAAGCGAAAACACCATGCCCGCCATCATCGAAGCCGTCGCCGCCTACGCCACCGTCGAAGAGATCTGCGTCGCTTTGCGTGATGTGTACGGCATTTACGAGGAACCGGCGTTCTGAGGTAAGCGATAATAAACCCGAATGGCGAGGACTTCGCCTGACTGTACAGAATGAACGAATCACCGACAGATGCGGGCTGGAGCTTCAACGTAGCAGAGTGGAAGGACAGAACAGAAGTGTTCGCAAAGTTCGGTTCTGTGTTCTTTGGTGCGTGCTATGCGATTGGGTTGCTTATTATGAATATGCACTCAAGACGCTACGGAAGCACTCACCTAGGATTTCTCCAGGTGGAATTCATAATGGTCGGAATGGTTTGGGGCTTTCTAGTAGCCGGACTTCCGATTGCTGTCTTCTACGTGTGGTTCCTTATTCGCCGTGCATGGCGGCAGCCGCAGAAGTGGTTTGTTCCGTACATTGCACCGGCAGAGAGGATTCTAAAATCGTTCTTTTGGGTCGCCGGAGGCTTTTGGATAATACTAAGCTGGATTGTCGCACTGGCCGACAAAGAATCGCCAATCAACCCTTTCATAGCTATAGGAATTATCGCGTTAAACAGTGCGACTGTTTTCTTCCTGATTCACCAAGGCCGGATAATCACAAGGTCGCTGAATTTCGACGGGAAGAGTGCTTCGGCGAAGCGTGCGACATCTAGTGACGGTTACATCTTGTTCGCGAATTTCGTCTTCTTGCTGCTCTCGCTTTCACTCTACTCGGAACATGTTTACCCGCACCTCTCGCGGGTCTTTGCAGGAGGCCGCCCCCTGAAAGTAGAGCTTGTTGCGAAACAGGAGGCCGTGGCCACGATAACTGACCTCGGCCTCGCCTTTTATCCAGAAAGCAGAAAGCTTCAACCTCAGAGCGTGATAATAGAGACGCCCGACTACCTTGTAATCGCTCCACCCGAAGGATTTCCTAAACAGGTCATGGGAATCAGGGCGAACAAGGATTTGTTTGAGGCCGTCCTATATCTATCCGATAGTAGAACATTAAACCCCACTCCCGCTGATCCCGCTACGCTAAACGATCCGAGTTCTGACGTATCTCCGTAAGGAAAATCCTTCTAGGAGTCTTTTGGTGTGAGTGTAACAGTTACAGGTGTTACAAACTGTTACAGTGTTGCGGCTGTTACAGTCCTTCTTCCGGCTATGTCGCCTAAGTGCGGAGAGGCGTTTCCCGGTGTTCATCAATGGTGTAAAGTTATAAAAGCAGTTACAGGTGTTTTCAATCTGTGAGGTCTTACGCTTGTCACCAAAAGGGTTTCTTTACCGGAGTTCTTCGTCCGAGCACCGATATCGTAGAATTAAACAGTATGAGTATATTTACGACCTACAAAATTGAGGATTTGCAATGCAACATTCCACGGGACGAGCTTGTCCGTCGAAGCAGAATCCTTTTCATTGATGATGAAGAGCCTGACCTGATAAAGGATTTAAGGCGGGCGGGGTTCTCTGTAGACTATGAACCGGATATCGATGAAAACAACCTGGATATGGTCGAACGGCCGACCTACGACTTAGTGGTTTTGGATTTCGGAAATGTTGGTCAGTACTTCGGGTCGGATGAAGGATTGTCTCTCCTGAAGCACATAAAACGTGTAAATCCCAGTGTGATAGTTTTAGCTTACACATCGAAGGCCCTATCAGCCGAGCATGCCGACTTTTTCCGGCTCACTGATGGCGTGCTCCCGAAGGACGCGGGTATCGCAGATTCGATGGAAAAGATCGAGAATGGATTGGAAACGGCAAAGAACGTACAAAATCTATGGCGTGGACTCCTGCATGCTGCTGGGGTTAAGCCACATAGCAAAGAAGATATCGAATGGCAGGACCTCTATGTTCGGGGCTTAAAGAAGCCCGCGAAAATGGCGAGTCTCCGTGCAAAACTCAATAGTGAAGTAGGCGGTGAAATAGCAAAAAAAGCGGCAACAATTGCGTTTGAAAAACTAGCCGAAGCCGCTGTGGGTTGGGTAATCGGAGGATAATAATGGCGACATTTCAAGATTTAGTCAATCTGTCGCCGCTTCCTCTAGTTGACCTCGACGATCCGGCTGAACCAAGTGACGGTTCACTGCAAAATCTTAGCGAACTTTGCAAAAAGCACTACCAAAGTGGGACCGTTTGTGCAAACCATTATCTCGGTTTGACCAAGCAAGCCGCTCCGTTTGCCGAAACCCCCATTCAGTGTCCGTTCGGCTTTAGCAGCCTCCCTTTCAAGGCCGAAGGTTCGAGTTATGCGTTAACCGGCTTCGTGCCTTTTCCACGGTTAGGGGGAGCCGCGGAAAGGCAGGCGGCTAAACGTTTTCCTGAAACGAAGCGTTCAACGGACTCAGTCAGGAAACTTGTTGCCGGCCTCCGCCAATTGGTGCTAAATGTTACCGCGGTTGAGGACGCCACAATTCAGCGTCATTCTTTCGCGTTACACGAAATTCGAAAGTTGAATGCAAAGGTCAAAAGGACTGCCGAGCGTCTTTGTCGAGATGAGGCTCCCAATAATCCCGAAACCGCCCGAAGTGAAATAGTGATGATTTGGAAGGCCGCTGAGCTTATGTCTAATCAGTTTGAGGTAATGGAACTTCTCGCAAATCAGCGACTTGCGGAATTACCGGTTACGTCAAAAGTCGAGGTATACCGTCTTTTCGACAAATGTATGCGGGTGTATCGGATGGCGAACGAAGATCACAACTTCATAATGCGTTCTACTAACAACTATCACCCAAGAATATTGGCATGCGAAAAAACTCTTCCTATTATCCCAACTGTGTTGATAGAAAATGCAAATCGATACTCCAAACCCGGGACCGAAATCAGGATCTTTCTTGAAACGGTCGGTGATATGTGTCAAGTAACCGTTTCCAGCCTGGCTAGAGGGTCAATTCAGCTTGATGACTCTATCTTTAAGCGGGGAGTTAGGGCTAGTTCGGAAAAGGAAGGGTCTGGTAATGGGTTGTACGTCGCTCAACTGGTTGCAAAACAACATGACACCCTATTTAACGTACGCTCCATTAGCGTTGGCCCGGACATGATGAAGCATGAGTTCATCATTCCTTTTCATACGATCGACTGATTTATGGCTTTCATGTAACAGTTACACCCGTTACAAGGTGTTACAGTTCATTAGCCTGCTAAGCGAGTGTAACAGGTAGTAACACCTGTAACTGTTACACTTTCATTCCAAACCTCTCGGCAAAGGCGATCTGCCTTGCATATCATCTAAATCATCCAAATCATTCCTTTCGTGCGAATCGTTCGTATCTTCCGAATTGAACGGATTGCCGTTTATTCTGACCTTACTCCTTATGGCTTAATGTGTGTAACGGGTGTTTTATTGATTAAGACCTTCGTTGGACAGATTAAGTATGAGATAAGGAGAAAAACAAGATGAAATTAGGGAATTTGCTCCCGAGCCTTTCCGGAGTGAGGAAGGTTGGGCAGGGCTTTATCGCCCAGTGCCCTGCACATGACGACCATAAGGCTAGTTTGTCGTTGGCTGAAGCTAACGGACGTATTTTGTTGAGATGTTTTAGGAAGCGGCAGACGCATTGACAAGCGAATGAAAATGGAATATAAGTCGCCTGAATCCAAATAATAAAAGCCTCCCACGTTTCCAGACCAAGTTACCTTAGGAGGAAATCACTATGAGAACGAGCATGATAGCTCTTTTCGTCGCAATGGTTTTGAGCGTTTCAACTTTCGGACAGAAGATCGAAGGCGTATGGAGCCTTACTGAGATCACGACCACGGGCGCCGGCGGATCGACCAAGCAGATGTCTCAGCCGAGCATGTATCTGTTTACGAAGAAACACTACAGCATAATTTACGTTTCCAGCGATGCACCGCGTTCTGCGACCGCCGACTCCAGTAAAATGACGGCCGAAGAGCTTCGAAACGTATTTGTCGATTCGTTTATCGCGAACGCCGGCACATATGAGCTAAAGGCAGGAAAGCTTACCGTCCGCCCGATGGTTGCTAAAAGCCCGAGTTACATGCAGCCTGGCGTATTTACCACACAGTCGGTAAAGATCGATGGCAATATGATGACGCTTGTGTCGGATAGCTCTAATACCGGGCCTTCAACAAATCCGACTACATACAAGCTAAAGCGTGTAGAGTAAATAAAAACCGGGAGGTTTCGCTCGTTCTTCACTTCACCCTACGCTATTGACTTTGTCGCTTTCAGCGACGGTCGATTTACTTCCCGTAGCTCACACGCCAGACCTTGTCGGCTCCGTCGTCGGTGATCAGGAGTGAGCCGTCGGCGGCGACCAATAGTCCGACCGGTCGGCCCCAGACTTCGTTGCTGTCCTCGCTGGGCAGCCAGCCGGAGACGAAATCTTCATAACTGATTGCCGACGAGTTTTCCGTTCTTTGAATCGGATGCGGGCGATCTTGTAACCAGAGAGCTTTTGCCGGTTCCATGAACCGTGAAACGCGACGAAGGCGTCTCCCTGATATTCCTTCGGGAACATCTTGCCGGTGTAGAACTGGATGCCGAGAGCCGCCACGTGCGAGGTGAACAGGACGTCGGGGACGATGGCTTTTTTGACCAGTTCCGGATTTTCGCCTTTTCGACGCGGGTCTTCGTTTTGGCCGATATAAGAATAAGGCCAGCCGTAAAAGCTGCCTTCTTTGACCGAAGTCGCATAGTCCGGCACGAGATCATCGCCTAGCCCATCGCGTTCATTGACCGCTGTCCAGAGTTCGCCCGTTTTCGGATTCCACGCTAGGCCGATCGGGTTTCGCAATCCCGACGCGTAAATGCGATGGTTCTTTCCGTCTGGATCGTACACCGAGATCGCGGCACGTTTCGGGTCGGCTTCGACGATGACGTTTGTAGCAGAACCGATGGACACAAACATCTTGCTACCATCAGGCGAGAAAAGAACGTTACGCGTCCAATGCTGGTTATAGCCTCCTGCTGTTAGCTCGACGACTCTTTCCGGCGAACCTTCGGCTTTTGTCTGACCGCTTTTGTACTTGAAACGCACGACCGAATCGGTGTTCGCAACATAAACCCAATCCTTGTGAAAGGCGATGCCGAACGGCTGCGACAAGGCATCTGAAAATACGAAACGCTCTTCGGCAACACCGTCCTTGTTCTTGTCACGAAGGACGATCAGCGAGTTCGCACGTGCGTCGGAAAGAAAAACATCGCCGTTCGGTGCCAACGCCATCCAACGCGGCTCCTTGAAATCGCCTTCAGCAAAGACATTGATCTTGAAGCCTTTTGGCAGGTGAAGTTTTGCATCGGCGGGCTGCGGCACACGTTTCGAAACTCGCCGGGCACTTTCCGTGGCAAAAGGTTTTGGCAGCGAAGCAGGATCGATGCTCGTTACGATCGGCTTTTCGAACGGCATGATTGCCGGAAGCGGAGTCGATACAATGGGCTTCGCCGGTTCTACCACCTGGCTGCACACGACAAGTACCGTGCTGAATACTAACGTTATAATTGCCGAAAACTTTTTGATACAATGTGATTTCATAATTACTCTCTCAAAAATGTCGGATCAGATACTTTCGGTTATTAATCAGGATAAACAAGTTCGCCCGCAAAGCTCAAGGCGGCTCGGAGATTTGGGTGAGCAGATGGCTGCTGATTATCTGTTGCGGAATGGATTTCGGCTTGTGGCATCGAATTTCATGGTGCCGGTCGGCAGAAATTCGAAGGGCGTGCAGGTCAGCGGCGAGATCGATCTGATCGCGTTGGAAAAAGAAACGCTTTGTTTTATCGAGGCAAAAACGCGAAGGTCGGCTGAATTTGCAGGGCCGCTATCAGCAGTCGATCGACGCAAGCAAAGGCAAATTACACGGACCGCACGGATCTACCGTAGAATATTTGGATTAAAGGAAATCGTTTTTCGCTTCGATGTGATCACCGTGCTTTTGGAAAAAGGCGAAGATCCGCAGATCGAATTGATCAGAGGTTTTTGGAGCGAAGCGAAGTTTCGCAAAAAAGCGTGGATCGGTGATATCTAATGCGTTTTTGCGGAAACAATCCATTTAATCGAATCGTACCAATCGGGAAAGGAAACCAAACTTTATGAAAAAACTATTTATTGCTTTAAGTATTCTTGTGACCATAACCGCATTCTCGACAGTTTCGCAGGCACAACAGCCGGCGTTGATCGACCGTGAACTCATTTTCGGCAACCCGGAATACGCCGGTGCTCAGATCTCGCCGGACGGCAAGTATATATCGTTCATCAAACCTTATAAGGATACGATGAACGTTTGGGTAAAAGGCGTTGACGAACCGTTTGCAGCGGCGCGGCCGATGACGGCTGACACTTCCCGGCCGGTGCGAAACTACTTTTGGTCGCGAGATGGAAAATTCATTCTGTTCGTTCAGGACAAAGGCGGCGACGAGAATTTCAACGTCTATGCCGTCAATCCAGCGGACAAATCCGCTGCCGGTTCGGACGTTCCTCCTGCTCGTAACATTACCGACGCAAAAGGAGTTCGGGCGATTATCCAGGCCGTGCCGGATTCGGACCCGGACGCAATCTATGTCGGCATTAACGAACGCGACAAAGCCTGGCACGATCTTTACAAAGTAAAAATCTCAACCGGCGAACGCACGCTGATCAATGAAAATAAAGATCGTTATCAAGGGATGGTTTTCGATAACATGGACAAGCTTCGGCTTGCAACTCGTGCCGCACAGAATGGCGACACGGAGATCCTCAAAATTGGAGCCGACGGGAAAGCGACAAAGATATACGACTGCAACACTTTTGAAACATGCGGACCGGTGCGTTTTCACAAAGACAACAAACGTGTCTACATGCAGACGAACAAAGGCGATCTTGACCTGATCGAACTCGTCTTGATGGATGCCGAAACCGGTGCGGTGACAAAGGTCGAAAGCGATCCGCTCGGCAAAGTTGATTTTGGCGGTGCAAACTTTTCGGATGTGACCGATGAATTGATAGCCACGACATACGAAGACGATCGTGACCGCATCTACTGGAAAGACAAGAAATTCGAGAAGGATTATAACTACATCAAGAAATCGATCGGCGACCGCGACCTTAACTTCCAATCTGGAACGAAAGACGAATCCAAATGGATAGTTGTTTCGTCGAGCGATGTCGATCCGGGAACGGTTTGGCTATATGACCGCAAATATAGAAACCTGAAAACGCTTTATCAGGTGCGTGAAAAACTTGATCGCAATGCACTTTCTCCAATGAAAGCAGTTCGATATAAATCTTCGGATGGCCTTGAAATTCCAGCTTACCTGACGATCCCGAAAGGTTCCAGCGGCAAGAATCTCCCTACCGTCC
The DNA here is from genome assembly GCA_963765045.1 of Blastocatellia bacterium. GTDB lineage: Bacteria > Acidobacteriota > Blastocatellia > Pyrinomonadales > Pyrinomonadaceae > OLB17. The sequence goes on from CAVXVF010000017.1 coordinate 525,686, forward strand.
TTTTTATTCACGGCGGTCCATGGGGACGCGATTCGTGGGGCTATCACTCGTACGCCCAATTTCTCGCAAACCGTGGGTACGCGGTTTTGCAGCCCAATTTCCGTGCTTCGACAGGTTACGGCAAGAAGTTCCTGAACGCCGGCAACAATGAATGGGGCCAGAAGATGCAGGACGATATCACCTGGGGCAAGAAATATCTCGTCGAACAGGGCATCGCCGATCCGAAACGTGTGGCGATCATGGGCGGAAGTTACGGTGGTTATGCCGCTCTTGCCGGGGTGGCCTTTACACCCGATGAATATGCCGCGTCAGTTGCGATCGTCGCTCCGTCAAATCTGCAAACGCTACTTGAAGCAATTCCGCCATATTGGGAAGCTATCCGCACCGTTTTTTATAAGCGAATGGGCGACCCGAACACGCCTGAAGGATTGGCACAGATGAAGCGTCAATCACCGCTGACGTCTGCCGACAAAATCAAAACTCCGTTGCTCGTTGTGCAGGGAGCGAACGATCCGCGTGTCAACAAACGTGAATCGGATCAAATCGTTATCGCTTTACGTGATCGAAATTATCCGGTCGAATATCTCGTCGCACCCGACGAAGGCCACGGCTTTGCACGTCCGGTCAACAACATGGCGATGATTGCGTCATCAGAGAAATTTCTTGCCAAACACATCGGCGGACGTTATCAGGATGCGATGACGCCGGTGGTTGCCAAACGTTTGGGTGAGATAACGGTCGATCCTAAAACCGTAATGCTGGCAAAACCGGTTGACATGACGGCGGCGGCTGGAGCAAATGTCTCCGGTAAATGGACCATGACCGTCGATGCGGGCGGACAGATCGTTCAGCTCGATCTTGAACTAAAGCAGGACGGTTCGGATTTCGCCGGGGCAATGGTGTCGGCTCTCGGTGGCGGAACAGTCGAGAAGGGCAAGGTCAGCGGCACGAATGTAAAGGCTACTGTTAAAGCCGACATTCAGGGACAGGCGATGGAGATCGAGCTTGACGGAAAGGTCGAAGGCGATAAAATGAGCGGAACTCTTATCGTCCCCGGTCTTGGGAACATGGTGTTCACAGCCGTAAAGTCAAAATAGACCTGAGATCAATCCAGAGCACAAGACGCGGGTTCATTTGGGTCCGCGTCTTATTTTGTTACGTTAAATGTAAGTTCTGCTGACTATTTTCGGTACATTCTGACTCGATCTTACTCAGTAAACATGCATCAAATGTGACCCACAAGCCGCTAATCACTGTACATACAACGTTTAACAATTGTGGACAACATACGGCACAGAATTTGCGTCAAAATGGCCGTACAGCTTGGGGCTGTGCATTTAATAAAGAGCGGTACGTTATGCATTAATAACAACAAACGGCCTGTTACGGCAATTTCAGACCATTGTAAACCCTCTTCAATCCTCTAATAGCTCCGTCTAGTCCACGGAGCTTTTTTTTCATTTAATTTCCCAAGTTGTACCGATTGTAAACGAACGGCCGCGAGCTGGTGCATATACGAATTGTTCCGTGTAAGAACGGTTAAATATATTTGAAACGCCTAGATTAATATTGAAGTTAAACCTCTCTCGCCGGAAGTAATATCCTCCGCTGATATTATGCGTTACAAAGCCAGGCTCCGGGCCGCCGTTTCCGCCCTGCGTGACCGGAAGCAGAAATGTAGGTGAAAGCCGCTCTTGCTTACCAACGATCCGTGCGTTGTAATCCATAAAATAACTCTTCAAAAAGTTCTGCCATCTGAACCCCGCGTTTGTTCGAAACGGACTGATCGAATCCAGCGGAACACCGTCAGTCAAATTGTCCCCGCGGCAAATAGCTGAAATTACCGTACGGTGTCAGATAACCGATACTGATCTTGATCGGTATTTCAAGCTCCGCCTCAAAGCCCTGAATGCGGGCCTTTCTTACATTTTGCGTTTGATAGACGGCAAGCGGCGGTCGTCCGGGCCGTGGCAGCGTTATCGGATTTCCATCCCGGTCTCTCGCAATCGGTGTAGCCAGAAAGTTCTCGTAATAATTGTTGAAATAAGTAACGGCACCAGCAAAGCGGCTAGTGTTGAATTTTACGCTTGTGTCAAAATTGATACCGGTTTCGGGCACTAGCTTAGTGTTTCCGACCAGAAATCCATCGACCGAGCCCGGATCGGTAAAGAACCTTTCAAAAAGATTAGGCGTACGAAACGAGCGTCCGATCCTTGCCGAGGCGCTGATGTTATCAGTTAACCTGTATACAGCTCCGAGATCGCCTGTAATCGCAGTGTTGTTAACCTTTAATCCATCGGTCAGGCCCAGCAGTCCAAGATCTTCGATCTGACTTGGCGTAAATCGGGGATCGAGTGTGAACTCTGCCGTCGGCTTTGCATTTGTCATAAACCGGTCATATCGCACGCCGCCGATAAGTTTCAGGCGATTGTTCACACGAAATTCGTCTTGTGCAAAGACAGCAATATTCGTCAGGTCTGCATCTGGCACACTTCGCGTGTTCCTGATCGTACGGTTTGGCGAGAAGGACGTGGTAGAAGTTATCAGCAATCTCTGATCGGTATTTTCGTCGCGGAAAAAGCTCGTGCCCGCGACCAATTGATTTCTCCCGCCGAGTTTCCAGTCGGTTTGCAGATCGAATCCGGCGGTCTTTGTATTTGTGACCGTTTCGCTGAACTGATAAACGCCCGGACAGAAACACAAAGGCGGCGGAACCGTAACGACATTGGTGAAGTTGCGATTTTGCTTTTGATAAAAGCCGCTCACCGATACACGTTGAAGATATTCGGTAATGTTTACGGAGTCGAAGCGGCCGCTGAACTTGTCGCGATTCGAAAACGGAAAATAGGCATTGAATTCGTTAGCCAGCGTCGGCGAGCCTATGTTTGCCGCACGCCGGCGACGTTCATAATTGAACCGCAATGTGTTCGTGTCTGTTATAAAGAACCGGCCTACAGCCTGTGTGTTGCCGCCGTGCGACTGCGAATTTAAAACCTCAGCGTCTTCCGTTATGCCTCCGATCGCCAGCACGTCCGCCGGAACCTGACCGTCGGCTTTTCCGGTAAAGTAATTATCGAAGCGTTCCAACGACTGAGCAACGCGAAACGCGAAAAATTTGCTCGAACCTGTCACAGCCAGATTTCCTCGTCGGCCTTTCTCGTTCGAACTGTAAAACGTGTCAAGTGCAGCTCCAAATCTAAAACCGCTGTCGCGACGTGCGGGCACATCACGGGTAATAATGTTGATCGTCCCTGCCAAGGCATCTGTTCCATAAAGTACCGAGCCGCTTCCGCGTGCTACCTCGACCGTCTCGATCTGCGACGTTTCGACAAGGCCAGTCTCGATACCCGATTGGCCGGTCGATGTGCGGCTGTTGTTCAATCGTTCTCCGTCGATAAGGATAAGTACACGGTTGCTGTCCAACCCGCGAATACGCGGCCTGACCGAAAACGGGCCTTCGCTTGATGTTGAGGTACCAGGCAGCGTACGGAAAATATCGCCGATGGTGTTAAGGGCCTTTCGTTCGATCTCTTCCCTACCGATCACGCTTACCGGAACGGCTGTGTCGGCCGTCGATATTTCGGTGCGGGTCGCTGTCACAGTTACCTGCTCGGTGATCCCGGCCGGGTTAAGCGTGAGGACGACATCTGAGTCGGACAGGCCTAGTGGGCGGATCGCCCGGCCAAAACCGGTTGACGATACAATCAACTCGTATTGGCCGGGATCGCCGATGTTTTCAAATGAAAAACGGCCTTGACCGTCGGTAGAGCCTGCCCGCTCGGCGCCGGTTTTCTTATTGCGAAGAATTACCGTCACTCCGGCGATAGGGGCGGATGCCGGATCTTCGACACGGCCCCGGATAGAAGGCGACTGAGCCAATGAGCCCGAGATAAAAATAAATCAACAAGATAATGAGCAATAAGAGGCGTGATTTAGCCACAATTTTCAAACTCCTTCAGTATTGATATGGCCAATGATCTGGCCCAGAAATTCATAAATAAAAATTGGCCGCATTACGGCTTGTCGAAAACAGATTCTGAACGACGTTGCTTCGCGGCTAATATTGGCAAGGATCGTGCCGCAGTGAAAAGCCCGTGTTTATTGGACGTTCCCGATCAAGACTGCGTAATACTTCACGTCGGAAGAAACTAACGCGAAAATCTACACCCCACGGCTTTGAATTAGTCAAAGTTCTGAACGTTTTCGTCGCTTCCCGGCCGACCACAAATCTAAGGTTAAGCAAAAAAAGTAAGCACAGTTAGCCAGCAGCGAGTAAGCTTCGCTTTTTAAACTTATTAGAACAATTGTTCTGTTGCGCTCACCTTGGGTTGTTCGAAGCACCGACGAAAGCTGTCGAACGTTTCCCTCGCGGTGTTAACGATAGATTCGTCATCGTTCGCTGTTTCGGCAAAACGCGGTTACGCTTGCTCCAAATTCCTTCCACATCGGTCCTACGTTGTGGCCGTAGCTATTAAAAAAAGCACCGCCGTTATCGGGCGTAATGCCCAGATTTTCCTTTAACTGCCGCATTATCACTTGTCCGCCGAGCGTTGCACCTTCCATTACATAAATGCTGCCAAATGCTTTTGCGGCGGTATCGAGCGTCGGGATGTCCGACCATTGCGGAGCGTTTCGCGCACTTTCGAGAACTCCTAAATGTTCCAAGGTCGCGTTCGAGCAGCGGAGTTTTACGCCTTGGTTCGATATCGAATCCTGCCGCATTAAGCTCCGCGGCGGGCAGCTTTGGCTCGATCGCCGAATAGAAACGGTAAAACTTCGTTATCAGCTCTTTGTAGTCGTCGATCGAAAAGGTCTTATTCATCACGTCAACCACGTTTTCGAGAGCCTCGTGCTGGTCACGCGTTGCCTCTTTTAGTTTTGCAAGTATCATATTTGTCCTTTCAGCTATGAAAATGAAATTCGTTTTCAATAAGATTAGTGCGTGGGCCGATGGTTGTCAAGCCATTAAACGCTTAGATAACGCGTCGCGTGGACTGACATTTCCTGGAACATACTCGGAAGAAATTCGTGGAATAAACTGTGGGTGTGCAGGGATGTATATTCATGGCTTCGCGAACTGTTTTTGAAGTACAGTCCGCGCGAGTCTGAATGCAGCTTGGGGTTGCATAACGAGAAGTGGGCAGTGTTATGGCTTAATAACTGAATCGGCGGGTCGGCAATTCCCGACGCATTCCGTCCATCTTCGATCCTCCAAGGCCCCGTCTAGTCCGCGGGGCCATTATTTTAAGGTTCGGCGGTGAAGTCTATCGCGGCGGCGTCCTGGACAAGGCTTACCGTCCGCGAGGGCTGCGTGAAGCGGAAAAGCTTCGAGTTGACCGAAAGGATGTATGTCTGCCCGACCGCGAGGTCCGGGAAGATGTAATAGCCGAACGGATTTGTGATGACACGAAGCGGCGACAGCGAGGTTTCCGCCCGAAATCGTGACGTATGCTTTACTGATACCGCGCCCGTTCGCCGTCGCAACACGCCCGCTAAGCGTCGCACTGGCGGCTGTCGGTGCTGCACGGGCGACGACCGAAAGATCGTCGATGCCGATGCCGTGGTCAGTCCCGGCATCGTTTAAATCCGTCCAGCGGATCATGATCTCCTGTCCGACCGGAATCGCAACAAGAAAACTGGCCGTTATCGTGGTACGGTTGCCGGCTGCGTTTCCGTCAAGTGGCGCCGCGGAGTTCCAGTAGTTAACAGGCGTCGTAAAATTTAGTGCCGAGACTGGCGGTGTAAGTTCCGGTCGTCAGATCGGTAACGGTAGCTGCCTGCCGGTAATCGAATGCAGAGGACTTGGGCGCGTAGCATTGACATCTCGCCATTGCTCGCCGGTGTAAGTTATCTGTAGTGACGCGATCGCCGTTCCTGTGTTGTTTACAAACCGCACGCCATAGTTTAGCGTTCCAGGTGTTCCGGAACTGAGCGAACCTAGCGTCCGGTCTGTAGCAGCGGCAGTGCCATAATTCTTAAACTGGCCGTTGGCAGTCGTTCCTGAGTCGGCGTTGAATACGTTCGGCACGGCATTTCCTCCCGCCCGAAAGGCGTAAACGCCCGTTATGGACGTATTGTCCGTGAGGTTAAAGTTCGCGGTTCCCAACCCGTCGAAATTCTGTGTGTATGCTCCGCCTGGCCCGAGCGTGGTGATGCTGACCTGTGCCTGCGAGGCGGACGCAGTAACGAGCAACAATAAAACGATCAGAAGAAAGTGTGTGCGAGTGTTTGTCATATGTTCCTTGATTCCAGTCTTCGAGTCTTAAAAGAGAATGGATTTCCCCGTAAAAACGATTATTTGGAAAACTTAGTATGGGAAAGTATAACTGAATACGGCTGCTTTATAAAGGCCGTACGCAAAAAAGCACCCGCTGTGGGGCGGGTGCAGAGGATGTTAATGATGGTTTCCGAATTAAATCACGGCTCGGCAAAAAAGTCCAGTTCGAAGAGGTCGTCGCTGAGATTTATCACCCTTACAGGATTGGTAAAGCTGTAGCGTTTTGAGCTGACCGACATTACGTATGTCTGCCCGACGGTTATATTTTCAAATCTGTAATAGCCAAACGGATTGGTTTGCGTGTAAATCGGATAAGGCAGGTTTCCGCCGTAAAGCATCACGCGGACGTTACCAAGTCCCCGACCGGAGGCATTTACCGCACGACCGCTGATCGTCGATTCAGCCGCAGTAGGCGCAGCGGCTTCGATCGTCAATGTCCAGCCGCCGGTAATGGTGCCGGGGTCGGAGTTCGAGTCGTCATCAATGTACAGGCTCCATGTGCCGTTCGGATTCGAGCCGTTGAATGCCGAAAGCAAAGCCGCATATGGCGCCGCCGGTGCCGGTGCCGGGAAATTGGCCGAGTGCGACGCGCTTCCGCCGCTATTGCCGCCGTCCGGCGTCGGCTGCCACGAGGTGGCAAAGACCGGCCCCGCGTCAGGAATGGCGTTTGCCGCCGTATCGTCGAACAAAATATCCGCATTTGTTACGGCAACGGAACCGCCGTTGTCCGTAGTCAACCGGACCTTCGTACCGGTCGGGCTGATCAGCAGCAGCCCAATGTCATCAGGCGTAGGATGATTAACCCCATTCATTCGTACCGTGACCTTTGTTATTGTTCCAGTAAAACCGGCTACGCTGACCGTTGTTGGATAAGGTGTCGCCGGAGCATTATTGTTAAGCGTGATCGTACCGGAATCGGTGAAAACACCGCCTGTCGTAATCGTAAGGGTCCAGCCGTTGGCGAAGGTTCCGGTGTTTATTGCGGTGTCATCGTCGACGTACAAACTCCATGTTCCATTCGCCGATGTTCCGATAAAATCGGACATAAGTACCGAGTACGGGCCCGCCGGTGCGGGTGCGGGAAAGTTGGCCGCGTGAGGATTGCCGCCACCTGCCGTGCTGCCAAGCTGTTGGTTTGGAAATGGCGTTTGTAAGCGCCCCGTTGTCCGGAAGGAAAGCCGCTCCTCTGTCATCAATAGGGATATTTACCGGCGTAACGACCGCGACATTTCCGCCAACATCGCTCATCAGCCTCACTTTTTGACCGGCCGGACCGACCAGCAATACCCCGACATCATCGGGAAAGCTATGGGTGAACCCATTTAGCGTAACGACAACCTTTGTGATCCTGCCGAACGTGCCCGTGACATTTAAGGTGGATGGATACGCCGGAATCGCAGGCCCGTTGTCAGCTATATTAATTGCCGCCGGATTTACAAAAGTTTGTGCGGATGCCCGCTCTGACGAAACAGATAGAATGAAGATCGTTAGGGCGGCAAAACCGATCAGCCTTTTGGACGAGAATTTATTTCTATGCTCATTTTTCGAAAATGGGTAATTGAAGGTATTCATATTTCAATCTCAAACTTTTGGGGGTCACTTTCTGGGAGTTTTAACCGTGGGAAGGATGCTGAATTGGCGGGATATTACCACAATTAGCATCACAAAATACAATCGCGGCGACAATTATTTGTTTTTTGAGTGGATTTGGAGGTCGGTGGTTGGGAAAAGAGCAGTCGCGTTGTCTGCTCCACCAATGAACTAGCGAGTTGCTAGTTGGATACGAACGTTTGCAAGTTCGAGGCGATCGCGAACGTCCTCAGTTTCTTCGATCGACCCGCTTGCTACGGCGGCGAGAGCTTTTTCAGCCGCGTCTTTTTCTACGCGGGCAGCGTCAACATCAATATCGGCAGCACTCTCAGCCGTGTCCGTCATCACTGAAACCTTATCAGCACTGACCTCGACAAATCCGCCGGCAACCGCGAGGTTCTCTGTCGTGCCTTTGTTGGTGAAACTGAGAATACCGGGCTTGAGTGCCGAAATGAGCGGAGCGTGGTTCGGCAAAATACCGGCCTCGCCAGTCAATGTCGGAACTGTTACGGAATCGACTGTTTCGTCAACGACGCGTTTTTCGGGAGTTACGATTTCTAGTTTAAGCATGTCTGTAATGGTGAATGGTGAATGGTGAATGGTGAATGTGAATGTGAATGGTGAATGGTGAATGGTGAATGGTGAATGGTGAATCGAAGAGCGTCTCCGACATTCATCATTCACCGTTCACCATTATTCGTTATGCGGCGGCGGCCATCTTCTTCGCCTTCTCTCTCGCCTGCTCGATCGTGCCGACCATGTAGAACGACTGCTCGGGCATGTCGTCGCACTTCCCTTCGAGAATTTCGCGGAAGCCTTTGATCGTGTCTTCGATCTTGACGTATTCGCCCTTCAAACCGGTGAATTGCTCGCCGACGAAGAACGGCTGCGAGAAGAAACGCTGGATCTTACGGGCACGTGCGACGGTGAGTTTATCGTCTTCAGAAAGCTCGTCGAGGCCGAGAATCGCGATGATGTCCTGAAGGTCCTTGTAACGCTGGAGAATCTTCTTGACCGACTGAGCGGTGTTGTAATGATCGTCGCCGACGATCTGCGGATCGAGAATACGCGAGTTAGACGCAAGCGGATCGACCGCAGGATAAATTCCAAGTTCAACGATCTGACGCGAAAGCGCCGTAACAGCATCGAGGTGAGCAAACGTCGTCGCCGGAGCCGGATCGGTGTAGTCGTCAGCAGGCACGTAAACAGCCTGGATCGACGTGATAGCACCGGTTTTGGTGGACGTGATGCGTTCCTGCATCTCGCCCATCTCGGATGCGAGCGTCGGCTGATAACCCACGGCGGAAGGCATGCGGCCTAGGAGCGCCGACACTTCAGAACCGGCCTGCGTGAATCTAAAAATATTATCGACGAAGAAAAGCACGTCGTTTCCTTGATCGCGGAAGTATTCGGCGACCGTCAACCCGGACAAAGCAACGCGTAGTCGCGCTCCCGGAGGCTCTGTCATCTGCCCGTAAACGAGCGCCACTTTCGAATCGGGGATTTGTGCCTTATCGACCTTTGACAGATCGAATGCACCGGTCTTTTCGAGATTTTCGTTAAAGGCATCGCCGTAGCGGATAACCTTCGACTCGACCATTTCGCGAAGAAGATCGTTGCCTTCACGCGTGCGTTCGCCGACTCCCGCGAACACGGAGAATCCGTCCGATCCGATCGCGACGTTATTGATCAGCTCCATGATCAAAACCGTCTTGCCAACGCCCGCTCCGCCGAAAAGTCCGATCTTTCCGCCGCGAAGAAACGGTTGGACGAGATCGATAACTTTAATGCCCGTCTCGAACATTTCAAGCGATGTCGCCTGCTCGTCAAAACTCGGTGCGTGACGGTGAATCGACGCTCTCGTTTCGCTGTTCACCGGGCCAAGTTCATCAACCGGATCGCCGATTACGTTCATCACGCGTCCCAATGTCGCTGTGCCAACCGGGACCGTGATCGGGCCGCCGAGGTCGATGACCTTCATCCCGCGGACCATGCCGTCGGTCGGCAGCATCGAAACCGCACGGACACGGCCTTCGCCAAGATGCTGCTGCACTTCGGCAACAACATCGACAGTCGTTTCGACGTCAAATCCCTCGGACGAAATACGCAAAGCCTGATAGATTGGCGGTAAATAATCTTTAAATTCAACGTCTACGACCGGTCCGATGATCTGTACTACACGCCCGATCTGTACGCCTGATTCATTAGCCATTTTTTATAAATTGCTCCTCTATATAGACAAGAAATAGGTTACTTAACAAAGGAGTAAGAATATCACAATGGCAGAGCCGACGGCAAAGCCTGGGGCATCTCAGCAGCTAATGCCCTGCATGTTTCGTAGCCTTTACTTCTGTTTTGTTTCTCGATTCTACTGGTCTTTGTCGCTGTTTTCCCGTACTACCTACGATCGGGCCGCGGTTAAAGCGGACGTATTCAAGCCATTTCTCGCGGTCGGTCGTGTTGTTTCGGATCTCCTGCGAAGCTTCGAACATATCTAAAAGCTGCTGATCGGTTTCGTCACCTCTCACCGACCACAGATCGGTAAAACCAAGCTGGTTGTGTCCGTCCCAACCATACTTTAACGCCGATGAGTTAAGTCGCGAGCCGTTTCCGCCGGATTGCCATAGATCGCGGCCAACCTGATATCGATTGTAATAATCGATCGGGACCGGATCATTGGGCCGTCGCTTTCGGAGACGCGTAACGCCGTGCTCGCCCAAACCGGCAAGCAAAACCGCCCCACGCGGATCGACAGCAACCAACCAGGGATAATGCGGCGGACTCGTTTCCAACGCCTTTCCCCAGCCGTTCGGCCACATGATCAACGACCGGTTGAAAATCCATCGAGATAAACCACCTTCGGGCGGAAGCCACGCATAAACTTCGTTAAAGCGCGTGGTTGTCTCGCCGTCGACATCCTCGCCAACTGCTTTGCACCAATAAATACCGTCGCGCGGCCCGGCGTTGCCCCATCGGTCGATATCAAACCACGCCCAGCCGCGGTCAAACTGGCGGAACTTTTGCTTTACCTCGCCGATCTTGCGTGTTTCGCCGGTTGCCGGATTTATACGCCGCAACGCTCCGTAACCATGTTCAAGCAAAACGAGGTCGCCGTCGCTGCGGACCCTGATGACAGACGGGACATATATCTCCGGCCTTATTCCCTGCTGGGCCTGCTGTGCGGTCACTTCTAACTGGCTAGCCGCACGATTTGCCATTTGATCAAAAACGTCTGCGACCCCGCGTTGCTGCAACCGCGCGGCCATGCCGGGACTTCCGTAAACCGTCGTTACGGTTCGATCGCGCGTTATTTTACGAACTGAGTCGTTGTCCTGATCGGCAACATAGAGTGCGTCGCTGACCGGATCGAAAACCAGAGATGCCGGACCGTTAAATCGCGCATTGTGACCGTTGCCGTCTTGAAATCCGGCCTGATGATTCGGGTCACCGGCAAAAACCGATACAATTACTCGGTTCTTGCGATAGGGCGGAAGGATTTGAATTTTCCAGACACACTGATCTTCATAGCCGACAACATACAGAACATTCGGATTTTTCGGGTCGATCGCAACATCCAGCGGCGTGCGGAAACCGTCGCCGTCGGGATACAAGCCCTCGGCCCACATTCCGCGAAGCTCCATGTTTCGGCGGACGACGTTCAGTGGTTTTGTCGGCCAGATCGGATCGCGCCCCTGTTTCACCCGCCAGCCGGCAATTGTGGTGATTTCCCCATCAGGATCCATTCGAGCAATCCTTCCGCCAACTTCGGCAAAGAATAAACGTCCTCGCTGATCCATTTGACCGCTGATGTAGGGGCTTGTCCAACCGACGCCACGCGGTCCGTCTCGCATAGGAAAACGGTTGTGGCTTGCCTGAACCCGCAGGCCGCGATGGTCCTCGGCATGCTTTGCGCGAAATGCCCGCACAAAAGGTTTAAAGGGGTGCGGCGGATCTTCCCACCACATTTGAATCGACTCGAACAGATCGGAACGCGGAGCCATTTCCTCCTGATAGAGATCTTCTTGGTGCGGAGGCAACGTCCATGGCGTAACTCGCGGATTTATCGGATTACCAATCATTTGGCGGTCGTTGGGATTGACATAAACCACGCCCGGGCCGAAATAAGATTCGCTTTCGGATTCCCACGTTCCGGTAATGATCGGCACGGTGGGAGCAAAGGCGGTGTTATGTCCACGGGTTAAATGAAGAAAGGCACGAGCAGGTTTGAAGTCGTTCGCAGTTGCTCCGCGAACATCCACCGCGATGTCGTGAAAGCCATCTTGTATACCGCTCAAATCCGGATCATCAATATTAAGCGTGAAAACAAACGGCGGCGGCAGCCAATCGGAAACAGGCGTTCCCCGCACCGTGTAACGCATCTCTACTCCGCTTTGAGCCGGTTCCAAAACCTCGTAAACGTTTCTGCCAAAAATCGATACTTTCAGCGTAACGTTTGGCGAATCGTCTGCTCCGTCATGGCCGTTGTGCAGGTGCATCCAACGCAGGTCCTCCATTTCAAGGCCTGCTTGTTTTTCGATCTGCACTGTCCAGCGTGACGCATAGCTCCAATTGTGCGATTGGGATCGAGCGGATATGACCAGTAAATTCAATCCTAAACATACCAATAAACCCGGATATAAAACTACGCGAGATGTTCCACGCATGGTTCACTTCCTCCTAGCTGCTTTTTCGATTAAACCAAATTAGTTGTGCTATTTTCGGGCGGACTAACGTGAAAGCTTGCTCACGAAAACGCCCGGCTTGCGAGGGGGTTGGTGCTAAATAGTATACACCAAGTTCACGTAAAATCTTTGTCGCCGTATTATTTTGTTGCACAAATCGCCGCCAAGACGCTAAAATAATGTGTTGGCAATCGTGCCACTCCCACAAGAAGTCCTCTAAAAAGCAATTTGCACTCACAAAACAAAAGACCCGGCGTTTGAACGGTCTTCTTTCTGAAGAGACAGAAATCCAAATAAACATGCGGACAAGACACTGGCTTTCACAAAAGCTTGCCCTGATTATTGGGTTCGCACTAATAATTACAGCCCCTTTCGCGGCATACAGGTATGACCTAGCGGCGGCGGTACTGTTTGGTGCGACTGCAGTACTTTGTTTTGTTATCCACAGGTTTTTCTTTAGTTCTGGAAATAGTCACGAAGAGCAATTTGCATCGCCCGATGGTGTTTTTTCCGAACCGCAGTATGAACAATTCGAACCGGGCCCGACTTTGCAAGTCCTGCAAAAGAGTGAAAAAGAGTTTCGAAATGCGTTCGAATTCGCGGCCATCGGAATGGCTATTGTTTCGCCGGAAAACGAATTTCTTAGAGTAAACCGTTCGGTTTCCGAAATTTTTGGACGGACAGCGGAGAATCTGCTTGATACGGGGCTGTTATCGCTTGTCGTTCCCGAAGACGCCGATTCGGTCAAACTGAATCTGGCGAATCTTCTGGGCGGCATCGTTCAGTCTTTTCAATCGGATACGCGCTTTTTGCGAAAGAACGGTGAAACGGTCTGGCTGCGTCTAAGCGCCTCATTGATAGTCGTCGAGCAGCCGCACTTTATTCTTCAATTTGAAGACATAACCGATCGCAAAAACACGGAAGATCGCCTTCTGCACAACGCTCTCTACGACCTACTGACCGACCTTCCGAACCGTTTTCTGTTTATTGATCGATTGCAAGTGGCGGTAAATCGGGTTCGCCGCGATCCGAATACGCGGCTGACAGTTCTTCATGTAGATTTTGATCGTTTCAAATTGATCAATGATCGTTTCGGCCAGCATCTCGCCGATCGAATGCTGGTGCAAGCCTCTCAGCGGCTACGGAAAATTTTGCGAGCGACAAACACGGTTGCCCGTCTCGGTGCGGACGAGTTTGCGATTTTTGTAGAAGACGGGAGTTTCGAGGAAATTCTTTCGATCGTCGAAAGAATAAGGCAGGAATTGTCGAGGCCATTCGATCTGGAAGGCGATGTGATATACGCGACCGTAAGCGTAGGCGTCGCCATCGGTTCGCCGACATACGAATCACCCGAATTCCTTCTCCGTGATGCGAACACCGCACTAAAACAGGCAAAACGTTTGGGCAGGGACCGGTACGAGATATTCTCCGACGAGATGCATTCGCGATCAATTGATTTCCTTCAAATGGAAACGGATCTGCGTCATGCTTTGGAACGCGGCGAATTCAGACTTTTTTACCAACCTATAGTTACGCTCGAAACCGGAATCCTTGCGGGCTTCGAATCACTCGTCCGATGGGATCATCCGACGCGTGGATTTATTTCACCCGCCGAATTCATTCCGATTGCAGAAGACACCGGCCTTATCATTCCGATCGGCGAATGGATACTGCGGGAATCATGCCGCCAACTGCGTTCCTGGCAGATGATATCCAACAGATCGTCCGATCTTTGGGTTAGCGTCAATGTTTCCAGCAAACAATTTGTCCAATTCGATCTTGTCACTCTCGTTGCGAGTGCCCTTGAGGAAACGGGCCTCAAACCCAGATGTCTCAAACTGGAGATCACCGAGTCCACAATGGTCGAAAATATTGAATATGTCGCTTCGGTGATGGAGAAACTCAAACAAACAGGTGTTAAATTGAGTATTGACGACTTCGGAACGGGATTCTCCAGCTTAAGTATCTTGCACCGCTTCCCGCTTGATTCCTTGAAGATAGATCGATCTTTCGTATCGCAAATTAAGGACGCCGAAACACCGGTCGAAATTGTAAAAACAATCGTAAATCTCTCGAATTCCCTTGGTCTTGAGATTATTGCCGAGGGAGTCGAAACGATCGAGCAGCTTTCCCAATTGCGACAACTTGGCTGCAAGTACGGCCAGGGCTATTGCTTCGCAACACCTCTTGCTGCCGACACCGTCGAGGAACTTCTTGGCCTATCGCCGTCGTCGTCTGCTTTCTACTATCTCCTTCCAGCAAGCTCGCTAGCTTCACAACCGATAATGCATTAGTCCTGCAAGTCGCACCTTAATTTCAGATAATTCCCGCAGTACGCCTTCGGCCGCTACGTTTAGCTCGTTCGTAGATCTTTCGTGCTCTGTCAAAAATTTCGCTTGTTCTGGCAGCATGAATTGACTCGACTTCCCTTCTTGTAATGACTTCTGGTTCATGGCCCGGACTGGTTACGTGCGGATCCAAGACGATCGGATGCAGTATTTCATAGTCGTGCTTATGTTTGGTAAACATGCAGTTTGATGCTCCCTTTGAATCAATTTCGAACACTTAAACGGTTTACTCAGATAAAGAGCAATGAGCGTGCCAAAAATGCATAACTTGAGTCAGGTAATTGGATTGACACTCAAACAGGGTTTTAGTAGCCTCAAGCTTATAGAATTTCAACAAAAGACAGGACCTTGCAGAATTTGAGTAATCTTCGAAAACTAGAGCTACCGCCACAGGGATTAAATACGCTTTTCGGCGTCCAGGACCAAAACATCAAGTATCTGGAATCGCTCCTCGATGTGAACATCGGAGCTCGCGGCAATGAGCTTCTCATTGACGGTGACGAGCGCGATATAAAAACCATCGAGCAGATACTGCGTGATTTTGGCGATCTCTTTGCAGACGGAAATACGTTTACCGATAAAGAGCTTCGAGATGCGTTCAAGCAGATTGCCGAAGACCGAACATACTCGCTGCGGGATTATTTTCTAAAAGCGAGATTTAACCCGTCCGGAAAAAAGCAGGTCGCGCCCAAGACGGCGAATCAGCGAAAGTATTTGGACGCTATCGCAGCAAATGACCTGGTTTTCGGAATTGGCGTGGCCGGAACGGGAAAGAGCTTTCTAGCCGTGGCGATGGCCGTAGATGCTCTGATGAAAAAGCAGGTCAGCCGAATCATCCTGACGCGTCCTGCCGTCGAGGCCGGCGAGCGGCTTGGATTTCTACCGGGCGATTTGCAGGACAAGGTCGATCCATATCTGCGGCCGCTGTACGATGCGTTGTTTGACCTTGTCGATTCGGAAAAGGTCACGAAGATGCTCGAAAAACGCATTATCGAGATCGCTCCGCTCGCCTTTATGCGAGGCCGAACGCTGTCCGATGCATTTATCATTCTCGACGAGGCGCAAAACACAACCAGCGAACAGATGAAAATGTTCCTGACGCGTATCGGTTTCGGCTCGAAAGCGGTCGTAACGGGCGATAGGACCCAGATTGACCTTCCGCGCGGACAAAAGAGCGGCATCAAGGAAGCCGAGATTATCTTAAAAGACCTTGAAGGCATCGAGTTTGTCTATTTCACCGATAAAGATGTCGTCAGACACAAGCTGGTGCAGATGATCGTCAAGGCCTACGAAAGCCATTCAAACAACAGTGAGGAAGCGTTGTGAATCACGTACAACAAAATATCATTTTCGGATTGACTGCCCTCCTTGCCACGGCATCTGGAAGTTGGCTGTTTTACTCACAATCAAGTACGTTTTGGAGTAAGGATTTGGAAACCCAATTCCCAAGTTCAGCATGGTTATTTGTTTGTCTCATTCTTACGGTTCTGGTTTTTGGAATTGCTTACTCTTGCTCTAAGGCAATCGCGAAGAGATTAATTCTTCCTTCGTGGTTAATCATCATTGCTTCCCCTGCCTTTGCGATACTGGTACTCAACCTTTCAACTGGATATCTATTTGCTCGACTGAACGGTGTCGATAACGTTCATGGTTTTCCTCTTAACCGTCCGAAGGACCTGCTTGCGGATGAAGTACTATTGTTTATCGCAGGAGCATTCATCGGTTTCGGAATATGGATGACAAGCATTTTGGTGTCGTGGGTCGTGAATAACCTATCAAGGCGGGCCAGGCTGCTGTGAGAATGCTCGATGTCATCAACCTCCAACGTAAGGTAAAGCTTGAGACCGAGGTATTTCGAAAATTCGTTACAGAGCTTTCGTCTTGGGTAGAGGGAGCGAATGGCAAGACATTCTCGGTTGCGTTCGTTTCCGACAGTAGGATGAGGGAGCTGAATCATCTCTTTCGCGGTAAAGATTCCACAACCGATGTTCTCTCATTCCCACATGAACCCGACGAATTCGATCCTGACAAAAACAATCTCGGCGACATTGTGATCTCAGTTGAACAAGCTCAAATACAGGCGGAAGAAAACGGATTGACACTCGAAGGCGAGATCAAGCAATTGATACTTCACGGCGTTTTGCATTTGTGCGGATACGATCACGAAACGGACAACGGCGAGATGAATGCACGCGAACTGGAGCTTCGCGAAGAACTGGGAATCTAGCCACAGAGCACACATAGAGACCCAAGTTAAATTTCCCCTCTGTGTTCTCGGTGAACTCTGTGGCAAAATGATCGCAATGGCCGATACACACAAAACCGCCGAACCTTGCGTGATGGTTATTTTCGGAGCGACCGGAGATCTGACAAAACGCAAACTCTTCCCAGCGCTTTATAACCTTGCTAAAGAAAAGTTTTTGCCAGAGAACTTCGCGATCGTTGGAGTTGGACGTCAGGAAATGTTGTCGGAAGCATTCCGCGATCAGATGATGGCGGATCTTAAGGAGTTTGCCGGGCCGGAACCTGACGAAACTCTGATCAATTGGTTTTGCGAGCGAACGCATTACACCGGCGGCGATTTTGACGACGACAAAAAGCTTTTCAAGGATGTAAAGGACATGCTCCGCGATGTTTGTGCGGCAAATAATATCCCTGAGAATTTCTTTTATTACATGGCGATACCGCCCAACCTGTTCGCTAACGTTTCGCAGAAGATCGTCAAGAATGGCCTGGGCAAAGAGGAAAACGGATTCTGGCGGCGATTCATATTCGAAAAACCGTTTGGTCGCGACCTTGAATCAGCCAGGAAACTAAATACTGATCTGCTGAAGATCCTGAAAGAACGTCAGATCTATCGCATCGACCATTATCTTGGTAAGGAAACGGTGCAGAACATCCTGGTGTTCCGTTTCGGCAACAGCATTTTTGAGCCGATCTGGAACCGCAATTACATCGATCATGTCCAGATAACAGTTGCCGAAAAACTCGGCGTCGAGCAGCGTGGCGGATACTACGATACCGCCGGTGCTTTGCGCGATATGATCCCTAATCACATTTTCCAACTCGTAACGCTGACGGCGATGGAACCGCCCGTGTCATTTGAAGCCGACGCTGTCCGCGATGAGCAGGCGAAAATTTTGGCCGCTATCCAACCATTTTCGCCCGAGGACGCTTTGCACAAAGCAGTTCGCGGGCAATATGGAGATGGCGATATTACCGGGAAAAAGGTTCCCGCATACCGCAGCGAAGAAAAGGTGCCAACGGCCTCGCAAACTGAGACATACGCGAGCCTAAAACTCTCCATCGATAATTGGCGTTGGGCCGACGTGCCTTTCTATGTGCGAACCGGCAAGCGTATGCCTGCGAAGCATTCGAGCATAATTATCCAATTCAAAAAAGCTCCGTTCGTGCTATTTCGCGACACGTCGGTCGAACGGTTGACGACAAATCGGATCGAGATCCATATTCAGCCTGACGAAGGAATAACACTCCATTTTGGAGCCAAGATTCCCGGACCGATCGTCAATGTCGGCGCCGTCGATATGGATTTTAATTACGTCGATCACTTCGGTGAGCAGATCAGCACCGGCTACGAACGCCTGCTATTCGACTGCATGATCGGCGACGCAACGCTTTTTCAGCGTGCCGACATGGTCGAGGCAAGTTGGAAGATCGTCACGCCTATCCTCGATGTCTGGAGCGCGATCCCGCCGCGAGACTTTCCTAATTATCCATCCGGCACTTGGGGACCAAAGGAAGCCGATGTATTACTTGAGAACGACGGACGAAAATGGAAAAATTCGGACGCCTGATTCGCTTGCTTTTCAAGTGCGGGAAACATACCATTTGAGTTCGACAGAATATGGAAGTTGAGATAATTATCGCCGGATTGATTCTTATTGTCCTGGTTTTTTTGGCAACCGTCGATATGGCGTTCTCTCATTTGTCAGACCTTGGTCTGCGTCGGCTTGCGACGGAAACTGAGGAGACGTTAAAGCCCCGGTCAACTCAATTCCTAAGAGAGATCCTCGATAATCGCCCGCAGTTTCGTTTTGCACTCTCATCCGCAATTCAAATACTGCTCATCAGCGTTACTGTTCTTGTCACATTGATCGTGTTGCGGTTTGCTCAGAGCCATGCGGCGTTGCTTGTCTTTGCTTTGCTTTTTGGCTTGGCATCGACAGTCATTTTCCGCCAAATATTGCCCAGGTTATTTGTCCGAAATAACCCTGAAAAAAAACTTCTAATGCTTTTGCCAATAGTTCGCCCGCTTTATGTCGCGGCGTCATTTTTAACTGCTCCTTTCGCCAGTTCGTTCAAGACAAAGGAACAGTTAAAACTTGATGCCACATTTACGCCCGACACCGGCGAAGATAGATCCGACGACAACGATGACGACTTTCAGGCGTTGATGGAGGTCGGTGAGGCAGAAGGAATTATCGAGGAAGACGAACGTGAGTTGATCGAATCGATGGTCGAATTTACTGAGACTCGTGCCGGTGAAATAATGACGCCACGAACTGAGATCTGCGCGCTTCCTATCGACGCCACGATCATTGCCGCCCGCGATTTAATCATTGAAGAAAAGTATTCGCGGCTGCCGGTCTATCGCGATAGCATCGACAATATCGAAGGCGTTATTTATGTCCGCGATCTGCTCCAGACGTGGGCCGAAGGCAAAGAAAATGAGCCGTTGAAATCCATACTACGCGACGCCTATTTCGTTCCCGAGACTAAATCGGCGTCAGAATTACTGAAAAGCATGCAGGTCAATCATGTCCAACTCGCGATCGTAATTGACGAGTATGGCGGCGTCGCCGGCATCGTAACCGTCGAAGACATACTCGAGGAGATCGTCGGCGAGATCGAGGATGAGGATACCGAACAGGAAGAGATCATCGAGATCGTCGAGGGCGATGACGGCTATTGGGATGTGCTCGGCTCAACCGAGATCGACAAGATCGAGCGGCTTTTCGATATCGAAATTGAGGACGACGATTTTACGACGATCGCAGGCCTTGTAACAAGCGAAGCCGGTTATATCCCAAAGATCGGGGAAAAGCTTAGCGTCTACGACCTCGAAGTAGAAATTTTGCAAGCCGATGAGAAAAAAATTGGCCTTCTACGACTGAGGCCTTCTAACCCAGCCAAAGAATCAATCGATAAAACCGCCGCATAGATTTATTCTTCCATCCTAAGCTCTTCTTTTGCGTCCTTCGCGTCTTTGCGGGAAACCGTCTTTCCGCTGAGTCTGCTAAATTGGACTATCTATCTCGAGTTGTACAGGAGTTTTTTGTAATGACATTCGCATTTGATATACTTGGATAAATCAAAAAAGGAGGCACGACTATGGCTATCAGACTCGGTGACGAAGCACCCGACTTTACTGCGGAAACCACGCAAGGAACTATCAATTTTTACAATTGGCTCGGCGACAGTTGGGGCATTTTGTTTTCACATCCAAAGGACTACACACCCGTCTGCACAACCGAACTCGGCATGGCAGCAAAGCTGAAACCCGAATTCGACAAGCGGAACGTCAAGATAATGGGCTTGAGCGTGGATCCGCTTGAATCACACATAGGCTGGGAAAAGGACATTGAGGAAACACAAGGACACGCCGTCAATTTCCCGATGATCGCGGACGCCGACCGCAAGGTCTCGGACCTCTACGACATGATTCATCCGAACGCCAGCGACACTTTTACCGTACGCTCGGTTTATGTCGTCGGCCCGGACAAAAAGGTCAAACTAACGCTCACATATCCGGCGAGCACCGGCCGTAATTTCGATGAGGTACTCCGGGTGATCGACTCGCTGCAACTCACCGCAAATTACAGCGTCGCGACTCCTGTAAACTGGAAGGACGGCGACGATTGCATCATCGTCCCGACGGTTTCAAACGAAGACGCGAAGGAAAAATTCCCCGCCGGCTGGAAGGAAGTTAAACCATATCTGCGAATCACGCCGCAGCCAAATAAAGTTAAGGGCGAATCGCAGAGTGCGTAGATGTTCGTAAGTTTGTGAATTGCCGCGAAAAGGCGCAAAATACTCAATGATTCAATCTTGCGTATCTTGCCGCTTTTTTGCGGCCAACATTTATGAAACTCCAAGCCGAAACCGGCGAAGAAAAACACGAGATCGAAATTAAAAACGCTGACGGTAAAGTTTTTGCGTCGGTCGACGGACGCGAGTACGAACTTGAAGTATCTCAGCCGGAGCCGAATATCTATCTTCTAAAAAACGAGGGCAAGATATTTGAGGCTTTTGTTTCGCCGCAGCAAAAGGCAAGTGATCCGTTTCAGGTGCAGATCGGCCGACACTCATTGGACGTAAAACTGTTCGATCCCAAACGTCTGCGTGGCACCGGCCTCGACGCCGAACACGGCGACGGTGCGGCCGAGATCCGAACCGCGATGCCCGGTAAGGTAATGCGAATTTTGGTTGAAAAAGGTGCGTCAGTAGAAAAAGGCGACGGTGTGCTGGTCGTCGAGGCAATGAAAATGCAGAACGAATTGAAATCGCCAAAAGCCGGAACAGTAAAAGATATTCGCGTCGAAGAAGGTTCGACCGTCGCGGCGGGCGATGTGCTGGCTATCATCGAATAGACTCGGCTAACTCCGCGTAATCTCTCTGCGTTCTCGGCGTTTAGAGATTTATCAGCGTCAATTCAACGCGGAGATCATGGAGTCGACGCAGAGTTCGCAGATATTTTTTCAAAGAACTGTAAGATTCTCTACTGACTTTTCGCTCGCTTCGCGTTGAATCCGGCGCGATTCCTCAAGGATCGGGCGGAATATCGATTCGACGGTGTCGGCACGCATCAATCCTTCGTTCATCTTGGAAACTCGGTTCAGTATCCTGATAGCGTTGCCGACATCGACAACCGGCACGCCGGCCTTTGCTTTAATATTGCCGATCTCAACCGCCAATGTCACCCGTTTGTTTAGCAACGCCATTATCTCGGTGTCGATCGCGTCTGTCTCAATTCTTAATTCTTCAAGCCTCATTATTTCTCCCGCAAAAATCAAAAAAGCCATGAACTTTTACAGTTACACGGCTTCGTTTAGGTTCGTATCTTTCTCAGATCTTTTTAATGCAAACCAAGTTTCAGCCGTTTCACCGGATAGGTGAAATATGAATAGCTGTAGTTGTAAATAAAAACTGTCTGCATTTATCTGGCGCGATTTTCCCGCTCCAAGAACCTTAGAGGGAAAAAATCGGAGTGTCAAGTTTTCCTGCCTTTCACGCCGCGAAAACTCAGCATGTTCGCAAGCAGCCTGTACGCACCCGGAACTCCGGCCGGAAGCTGACGAAACAGCGAGTAGCTGCAATAGATGTACTTCCCTTTTCCTATGTCCGCAACGACAAGTCCGCCTTTGTTTTCCGGCTCGCCCGCGTCGTGCGATTCGAGGAGGCCGGTATATTTCTCGTCCATTGTCGAGAAATTGTACAGGTTTCTCTCCTGTACCCAACCTTCAAAATCGGCGTCGGTAATCTTGTTCGGAACGTTAAAGATCGGATGTGTCGGCTGAAGAATAGTGACCTTTGCATTTTCATCCGAAACCCGCGGCCCCATCTGGGCCGGAAACGGTGTCAGATTCTGCTGCGCGATAGACCGGCCTTTGGTATTGAACGATCATCGTGCCGCCATTTTTTACCCAATCGAGCAGCCGTTGGTTGTTCGCAGCAAAGTCAGGCCGCACCTCGGAAACGCGAATCCCCGCGACAATCACATCAAACCGTGAAAGATCACCGGATGACAGATATTTTTCATCAAGCAACTCCACGCCAAGCCCGATCTGCCGTATCGCTTCCGGTATCTGATCGCCGCTTCCGGCAATGTAGCCGATCCTTGCCGGCGTCACCTTCAGATCGAAGACACTGACGGCAGTCGCGGCTGGCCTATAAAAACGATGCGTTTGAATATGCGGATAGGCTATGGTGTGCATCGTAGATGAGACTAGCGTTTCGCCGATCATCACGTTTCCAACAATCTGATAATTTCCGGGCTTTGTTCCGGCTGGAATCGTTACGTTAAAAACCGTGGTTGTTCGTTCGCCCTTCTTCTTAAGGTCGAACGTGCCGGATGCAGTGGTGTATTTCCACGTCGCCCCTGAATTAATTTTCAACGAAGCAGCCCCGCTGACAGTTTTGTTCGATTGGTTAATAACACTTACTGCAACCTGTTTTGTCTGCGGCCTGTTGCTGAAAGGAACTATGAGCAGCGATTGATCGACTTCGACCGAAATGACTGGAACGACAGCTACGTTTCGCCTTATCTCGCCACGCGTGTCATCTGCATATCGGAACTCAATGGGCCGTTCGATAAAGAAAGTTGAGTCATCGATCTCCAGTTCTATTTCGCATTTGAGTGCGGTTTCAAAGGGCAACGTAAAGTCATTGCGCGTTTCGGCGCCAAACAGGTCTTTTTTCCTCGGTTCGACGAGCCAATAAGGCTGAGTCGGCGGAGTATCGAACGGGATCCTTAATTCAAAGCTTCTCGAAACCGCTGCAATTTCCCGGCGAACACCCGGTCGGGCGTCAACACCGCCTCCGGCATTTTCAATCGGTGTTCCACAACCCGAAACGCCGCGTGTTCGTATCTTTCGGTCGGTCGCATAAAAAACATTTATTGTCGTACCAACAGTGTCGCCGGGCACGGCCATCTCTCTGTCGGCGAGCACATCTATCCTGATCCCAGCCGCTTTTAAGATTGCGTCGTCAATTTCCTCACCTTTTTTTTGAAGTAGAAATTTGGCGTTCTCATTGAATGGTTGGGGACCAATCGGCCCTGGCTCTAATTGTCCCATTGTGTCGTCGGAAAGCAATGGTTTTATGAATATGGTCGCCCCAGCGATCGCGCTATTCGCTTCTTCCAATTTAGCGATGAGCTTACCGGGGTTATGCGGATCGTATTCCCTAGCTGCTTCCGATAACAAGGTTTCAGCCTTTTTTAGATTGCTGTCAACAATTGGATTACTTACTTCAGCGAATTGGGAAATTCCAGAAATTGCTGTATCTAGCCCATCGAAAATGCCCGTTTCCTTAGTGTCGCCGCCAACCAGATTCAGACCGGAAAACTGATCGCCTTTTAGCTCTAGAACACCCTGTTCCTGAGATCGGTGCTGGCTGCGGGCTTCCATCGCGATCTCGAAGTAAGAACGGCCGAGGAGAGCGTCGTATTTGCCGGTATTGATGCGCAAGGTTGGCTCGCCTGTGCCGCGATGACGGATGTAGAATTTTTTAACTTGCCAAACTTCGCCTGCGTCTTTGCATTGCGTGGCGTCAGCAGCAGCTTTGACGGCAAGCGGCGATATGTAACCGGCATATTGGTGCTGCCCGTGGCCGTCAGCGGGTGTACCTGAAAACTGCGATACGACGACCAGCGGACGGAAATTACGAATCACCCGCACAACGTCGCATAGAATGATCTTCTCATCCCATTTCTGTTTTGCCTCGGCAAGCGTTTTGGAAAATCCATAATCGTACGCACGAGTAAAATATTGCTCGGCGCCGTCGAGCTTTCTAGCCTGAAGAAGTTCTTCGGTCCGAATAACGCCGAGAGCTTCGCCGAGCTCTGTCCCCAGAATGTTCTGCCCGCCATCGCCGCGCGTCAGCGAAAGATACGCAGTCCGAGCATTCTCACCGCGAGCCAGATACGAAAGCAGTGCCGTGTCTTCATCATCCGGATGAGCACCTATCATCATTACGCTGGCCGAAGTGTTGAGTCGTTTCAATAAGCGACCAAGGCCCAATGCACCCTGATCGTAAACCGGACGTATCTGAGCAGTCGCGGTTATGGGGAAAATTGACCACAGAATCATAAATAGGCTGAGACATACTCCAGGGAGAATAGAGCAGTTAGCAGTTCTACTAAGGCGTTTCTTTTTAGGTTTCATTTGCGATTACTTCACTACCAAACGGAAATTCCTTTCGTCGGTATGATCGGAGAAGATAAATGACCAATCCAAGCATGATAAGCACCAGAGCATATTTGATCTCTTTCTGAAAACCCGGCCGCATAAACAGAACATAAAGGAATCCGAACAATGCGACGAGAGCGGGAACCGGGTAAAGCCACATTTTGAACGGCCGCGGAAACTCGGGTCGTGTCGCCCGCAGAATCATAAGCCCGACGATCTGTGCGAGGAATTGGATGGTTATCCGTATCACGACAAGAGCGGCTACGACATCAGCCAGCCGGAAAAAACAAAAGAGGGCCGCGATGCCTCCCATTATCAACAACGACACATAAGGGAAACGATGTTTCGGGTGGACATGGCGAAAGAACTTGAAGTAATTCCCGTCCAACGACGCCGCGAAAGGTACGCGGGAATAACCAAGCAGCAGCGAGAACACCGAGGCGAACGCGGTAAGCATTATCAAAAGTGTAGCCAAGATCCCGGCCCAACCGCCGTACAGCCGCTCCATGAAAACGGATATTACATACCGCCGGGCGTCCGAGTTCGCCGTCTCCATAAATTCGCACCACGGGATCACACCCAGGATCGAAATATTCATCACGATATAGATCAGCGAGATGAGGCCAATCGAGAGCATGATCGAGCGTGGGATCGTTTTTTCCGGATTCTTTACCTCACCGGCAAAGAAATTGACGTTGTAATAGCCCCAGTAATCGTAAACCGCTATCAGCAGCGCCGAGCCAAGCCCGAGGAAGAAGTTCTGATCGAGCACAAACGCGTTCGGCGGAAAATCGAAAGCCAAGGACGAATCGAAATTAGTCAGCCCCGCAAAGATGATCCAGACAATAGTGAGAAGGACCGCTATCCACAGCATCTTCGAGAATTTTTCGATGACTGTGATCTTGCGGTACAAAAGGAAAACGCTGAACGCAACGACGCCTATCGCTACAATGGTGCCAGCGGTTGCCACCACATTTAACGTAAAATCGCCGAGCAACGGTATCGCAAGCTTTAACTCGCGGGTGAAGAACTCGAAATTAAGAGACGGAAAGGCATACGTCGCGTACCCGGCAAATCCGATACTGCCCGACGCAATCGACAGCGGCACGCTGAAAGTCAATTGCCAGATGAAAAGAAAGGACATCATCCGGCCAAGGCGAGTGGGCCCGTAGATCTCTTTGAGATAGTTATACGGCCCGCCGGATTTAGGCATGGACGCGCCCAGCTCCGCCCAAACCAGCCCGTCGCAAGCGACCAGGATCGCCCCAACGATCCAGCCGATCATTGCCTGCGGCCCACCCATAGCGGCTATTATCAGCGGCATCGTGATGAACGGCCCAACGCCGATCATGTCGATCATGTTCAGAGCGGTCGCTCCCGTTACGCCGACGCCGCGGATCAGCTTTTCATCAGGTTTGTCGGTTTGCATTTATTATGTTCGATGAAATCCACGCTCGATGTCTTTCATAGTAAGGCGAAGTATGACCGGCCGACCGTGCGGACAGGTCGTCGGTGACGAGGTCAGCAGGAGCCGGTCGATCAGCCACTGCATTTTTTCGGTCGTCAGTTTCATGTTAATTTTCACCGCCGCTTTACATGCAAGGCTGGCAGCGATGTGGTCGCGCATGGACGCTTTCGCATTGCCACGTTTTTCGAGCTCGATGGTGTCGAGTATTTCTGCAAAAAGATTTCTTGCCTCGGATGGTGGCAGATCGGTCGGCACCGATTTAATTGCGACCGTCCGGCCGGAAAGCTGCATTAGGCCAAAACCAAGTGAGGCAAGTTCGTTTTCAACCAGCCGAAAAGCCTCGGCTTGAGCAGGTGTCAGATCGACCGTTTCAGGCAAAAGGAGATTTTGCGATTCAATCGCTCGCGATGTTTCCTTCTGTCGAAACTTATCGAATAAAATTCTCTCGTGCGCCACGTGCTGATCGATGAGCAGCATGCCTTCGTCATCGACCGCGATGATAAAGCTGTCATGCAGTTGCGCAATAGGACGAATCTTTGACGAAGCGACGCTCTCTACTTCGACTTCCCGCACCAGCTTCACCGCAGAACTAACGGGCGGCATTTCTATCTCGGATCGCAGACTGCCGATTGCTGATTGTGGAATTTCTCCCGACGGAGATATCTCAAGTGAGCGAACCTCTGCAGCCTGTTCAAACTCTGCCGCGAAATTCTCCTCAGTCAGACTATTTGCTGTAGCTGTTCCGGATAAAGCGGCGTGCGTCTGCTGCCCGTTCGAAACGGGGAGACTTTCATTCTATCCGCGGACGCCGTTTGAAAGTCTATCGGAAGCTGCTCAGTGGAAATCGGCTCAACCGTAGTCGGAAATCGTTCATCGATCTGACTTTGAGTTTCAGGGGTAAAGGCCGACAGCGCCGTTTCCGGCAAGATTCCGGCTTTTGCCAGCGAATTTCTGATCGCTTCGGCGATCACATCCTTGACTGCCTCATTTCGCCGAAATCGAATCTCTGTTTTCGCCGGGTGAACATTTACATCAATCTCTTCGATCGGAACATCGACGAACAGAAACGCGACCGGGTAAACACCGTGCGGAAGTACCGAACGGAAACCTTCGAGCAATCCGCCCGCGATCGTCTTATCACGGACAAACCGCTGATTCACAAAGAAGTATTGTCCATCGCGAGTAGTTCGTCGTTCGCGCGGTGCCGAAACATAACCCGAAACTTTAGCGACAAACTCGCGGCCGCCGGAAACCGGCAAAAGGCTTTCGAGCATTCCGGCGCCAAATATCTGAAACGCCCGTTCGCGGAGATCTTTTGCGGGCGAAACTCGCAACACTTCGCGTCCGTTGTTCGTCATTGTAAAAGCGATCTCAGGATGAGCCAACGCGTAATGCGTGACGATGCCTGCAAGATGATAATTCTCCGTCGCCTCGGACCGCATGAATTTGCGTCGGGCGGGCGTGTTAAAGAATAGATCGCGTACCGAAATTGTCGTACCCGTGTCGCGTGCCGCGTCTTTTACATCGATCAGCTTACCGCCTTCGATCACAACGCGTGTCGCTGCGGCATCGGTTGCGATCTTTGTTGTCATCTCGACTTTTGCCACCGATGCGATAGACGCGAGAGCTTCGCCGCGAAAACCGAGCGTCATTATCTTCGACAGATCTTCGAGCGTCCGTATCTTCGAAGTTGCGTGCCGCTCGAACGCAAGTATCGCGTCGTCTCGCAGCATGCCAAAACCGTCGTCGCTGACACGCATCAGCCTCCGCCCGCCAAGTTCAATCTCTATATGAACGCGGCTAGCACCGGCGTCGATGGCGTTCTCGACTAGCTCTTTGATCACGGAGGCCGGCCTCTCGACGACCTCGCCAGCCGCGATCTGATTTGCCAAATTATCCGGTAAGATGCTGATTTTGTTCATCTTATAAGTAAACTATGCGATGTCCCTTATCATCGAGATCGATTGAATCGTAAACCATATCAATAAAATTCGGTCCGAATCTGTCCAAAAACGACGTGACGTTCAGTGTCCGCTCCTGTAGATGTCCGTTCGGCAAAAGCGCCGTAAACGCCGAGCGTATTCGTCTGCCAATTGTCTCGTCCATCTCTGCACGGCGGAAATGATATTTCTTCCGCAAAGCCCCGATATGATAGATGATCTTTCGCCGCCGCGTCGCAAGGTTTTTCGCTAGAGTCACATCCATTTGCGACAATGCCTGATCCAACCGATTCAGCTCAGTGTTAATTTTTTCCTCGGCCTCGGCAAAAAGCTTTGCAGTGTTTGGATCGATAAATTTATCGACCAGTTTCGGCAAAAGTTCGGTTTCGCCCGCAAAAAGATCGGCAAACTCAAGCTCGTACTTCTCAAGCGTTCGAGCGTGTTTTGCTTCGACAATTGTAAAATTCTGCCTGTGCAATATCAGCGTCACCGGACGATCCAGAATTCGATAAACCTCGCTGTTCTGGGCAAAATAGGCAATCTCCGCACCGCCGCCAAAATAGCAAACGGTCGGGAAAAGATAATCCTGCACAACAGGGCGAAGCATCACACCGGGGCTGAATCTTTCGGGCTCTGAAGAAGCCCTCCCAGCGAGTTCCGCTTCGGTGAACGCAGTCTTTTCGCCCTTCACCTGAAGCAGGCCGTCCGAATTTCTACGCAACGCAACGCGACGGCCGTCGTCAGTAAGCCAAAACAAAGGAAAGTAATCGTTTTCGACGAGTACCTGAGCATGATAACCGTCACTAACAAGTTCCGCACTTCTCGCGGTCAATGCAGATACGATTTCGCCGCTGCATTTCACTGCTTGTGAATAAATGGGGGCAGATAGCCGCTTTAACGTATCATTCAGCGGATCGACTATTATCAACCCAAACTTGCCTAGAAGACTCGTCAGAAACGTCCCAAAAGCTTCGCCAAACGGCATTCCGATCGTCCATGAAAGCTCTAATTGGCGGCGGAGTTCGTCCGTAAATTCCGTTACCGGCAACGACGCAAATAATTCCGCAACTGCAACGGAAACCGATCTATCCAGTTTTATCCGTCCGACAGATCTGCCGTGTTCGCCTTCATCAGCCGAAACGCGAAATTCGGCCAATTCCTGTCCGTTGTCACTTACGAAAGCGTTCGAAACCTCTTCAAGATCATGGTCCTCGGTCGCCATCCAAAAAACAGGGACCGCATTGATGCCGCGTCCGCGAAGACACTCGGACATCTTTATCGCGGAAAGAGCCTTGTAGATCGAATACAGCGGTCCCGTAAATAATCCCGTCTGCTGGCCCGTCACTACCGCGACCGTTTCATGTTCACGAAGCAGATCGATGTTCTCAATCGTCTTCGCTCCCGCTCCAAACTTCGAATTCATCAGCGTCAGAGCATCGCATAGTTGAGCGCGGTTCGTTTTGTAATTGGCCAGCACTTCTGGGATGCGTGCGGTGACTTCGGTGTGTGACGAAACTATAGAAGGGTAATATTTTGCGAGCGAAAGCGGATTAGTTTGATAGTCGATGAAGAGTTTGGATTGTCCGGGGACGGACAAAAACGGAAGGCTTTCGGTACGCAACCCGCCAACGCCAACCGATACCGAACAGCCACTTTCTTGCATCACAATTTTATTGCTCCCGATCCTTCAGATTATAGAGTTCAAATGGTTAACTTCCAAGTTGGCAACAAAAAAGACGGTGCCGAAACACCGCCTTACTAAACTTTCCAAACTAGCTAATTCTTTGAAACTGCGGTTGGCGGTTTGCCTTCAACGCTCGCGGCATCAACTTTGCGGTCGATGCGATAAACGCCCGAGGAATGCGAGCCAGCAAAGATACGATTGGAATCGGCCGGATCGAACGCCATCATCCACACGCGGCGGCTCGGTATCTTCATCTCCTTGGAGTCGACACGTTTCCAGTTCATTCCGGCATCCGTCGAATAAAACACGCCACCGTCATTCTCAAGGGCGCTTGAAACAAACATTTGATCGGTGTTTTTAGGGTCGATCAAGATACTCGTATAGTTTCCTAATGGCAAATTTCCTCCGCGTCGCACCCACGACCGGCCGCCATCACGGCTCACATAAAAGGTCTGTATACTTCCGACGTATATATAATTTGGGCGTTTCGGGTCAGCCGCGATAGAGCTGATAGGGATATTCTCCGGAATGCCCGAAACTTTGCTCCATGTTTCTCCATCGTCATTCGAAACGATCACCCCGGATGATGCGGTCCCGACCCAGATTGTGCCGGGGATCGTCGGCGTCGTGTATATCGCGAAAACATTTGCGTTTATTCCTTCTCCAAAAGTAATCTTCTCCCAACCTTTACTCACATCGTAGCTTCTATAAAGCCCGTTGTCCGTTCCGGCAAAAATCCCGTTCTTCTCATCCTCCGTGTAAGCTAAAACCTTGACCTTTTCCGCGATAGCCGGAATAAGTTCCTGTCCCTTCTCATCAACAACAGGTTTCGGCGTCGGCGTTGGCTTTGGCTTAACAGATGTCTTTGCACCCTTTTTCACTGGTACTTTCTTTATCGGAGCCTTTTTTACGGGAGCAGGTTTCGGCAGCGTAAGCAATGCCCAAGTCGCTCCCCGGTCAAGCGACTGAAAGATCCCGAGATTTGTGCCGAGGTACATTTTGTTCTGATCGACCCTATCCTGCAGCACGGCAAAAGGGGACACGCGGTTGATGTCCAGGCTCTTGGCCTGGGTCCAGGTAGCTCCGCCATCCGAACTCGAAAAGAAAAAGCCACCGCTCGTGCTCGTGTTCTGCGTGGTCGCATACAGACGATCTTTCTCTGTTAAATCCGGCGTAACCGAATAAGTGAAACGGCTGGTGAAATTGTCATTGGTCGCCACAAAATTCCTGCCGCCATCGGTTGAAACCATGACGCCGTAATTATTTGTCCCGATAAAGACGCGATTAGGCTCGTCGGGATGAACTGCGATCGAGTTTATCTCTAAATTGCGTGGCGTTGTCAGTATCCAAGTTTTACCACCGTTCGTAGACATCCAAAATCCCTCGGTCGTTCCAGCGTAGACAGTTCCAGCTATCGACGGATGCTGCACGATGTCCCGTGTACGTCGGGACTGCGAAGGAATTCCCTGTATCTTCGCCCACTTTTCGCCCGCATTAAACGATTCGTAAATGCCGCTGCAAGCCGACGCAATCAAATGATCAGATTTACGGGGATCAATCGTAATGGCGAAAACATCCGAATCGTCTATCATCCCGTTCTTTATCAACCGCCAGCTTTTGCCGTTATCGGTAGATTTATACGGCCGCCAATTAGTTCCTGCGTATATCGTAGCGTTATTCTTTGGATCGACCGCCATGGAGTTTACATCGACGGGTGATGTCCCGGATTCGACCTTGGACCAACTGTCGCCAGAGTCATTTGAAATCCATACGCCACTTTTCGTACCAACGAAAAGCACATTAGGATCCGCTTTCGATTGAACCATGGCGTGCATTGCCTCATTGCGTAGGTCCTTCGATTCCTTCCATGTAGCTCCGCCGTCTGTAGTCTTAAAGAAACCGCCAGCAACTTTTCCACGGTTCCCGGAGGTATAGATCACTTTGGAATCGCGGCTGTCGACGAATAATTGGTCGAGCACAAGCTGCGGTTTGTTCAGATTAACAAGCAGCCGCCAGCTTTTACCTGCGTCTTCCGAAATGTGAACTTGTCCGTCGAGCGTGCTTATATAAAGACGATTCTTGTCCGCCGGATCAATCGTGACAACCCGAACGTCACCACCGCTCGGGCCTACAACCGACCAGACGCTCAGTTTAGATACATCGGTAAAGACGTTTCCGTCCGCCAAAACGGTCGCCAATCCCGCGAGCAGAATCACAAAAAAGGCCAAACAGCTTCGGAATAAATGCCGTGTTTGATCAAATCTAACGATCATATTGTTTCCTTGGGTCTTCATGAATTAAGGTGATCAGCGAATTAACAACTGTCCGTTGCTCTGATGATGAAAGCGGGTATCAGGTTT
Source organism: Blastocatellia bacterium (assembly GCA_963765045.1). Lineage (GTDB taxonomy): Bacteria > Acidobacteriota > Blastocatellia > Pyrinomonadales > Pyrinomonadaceae > OLB17. Next base: position 557,964 of record CAVXVF010000017.1, read on the forward strand.
GCATTCGCAAACGCAGTTTCAAAATGTCGGGGAAAAGTGGCGACGAGGCCGCACGTTTTCCTAATTCTACACAATTGGACGAATATTGCAAAATTATTTGCAAAGGCAAAAAGAATGAGGACCCCAACTTGGAGTCCTCATCAGTTTTTTTGATGTTCGCATCAAACTTCGATGCAAAGCTAGGTTGTCATTACGGAGTCGGATTGTCTGCTCCAGGCGGTATACGGTAAAGCTTCGTGTTTACGCCGCTACCAGTATCGCCGCCTCTGACAAGAGTTATCCGCGATCTATCGAACTTACGCATATTGATATAGCTCGTGATCACTTTTTCGCGTGCAGCAACTTCCTTATCCGTTCCGTAGTTGATGATGTAACCCTGATTATTCGGGTTATTCTGCAACTCAATGAAGAACGCATCAAGTTTAGCTTTCACATCATCGTTCGACAGCTTGCCAAACTCATCAACCAGAACAGGCTGCGGAAGAGGTGCGATGCCGCCTGTTTCCGATTTGCTGTTCGGGCAGCTTTCACTACAGAGGCCACCAAGATTAACAGTAGCTGTCACGCTGCTGTTAGCCATTTCACGTGTAGTTGCTACCACAATGCTCGGTGTTCCCTGACCTGATTCGATCGTTCCTGCGGAAACTGTCCAGTTGTATGTAACATTCGACTGGCTTCCACCGCTGACATTTGCAGTAAACGTCATTGTGCTGCCAGGCTCGGTGATACCGGCCGGGCCGCTAACCGAAAGCTCGGCACATACGCAATCCTGTACGCAGTCCGGACACGGCTTAATATTGACCGTCTGTGTCTGTGTCTTGCCGCACAATCCGCAACCGTCATCGACGCCAGCCGTAATCGTGTAGCTTCCTGGTTGAGCTCCGCTCAAATCCCAGGAGACATTTGCACCAGATCCTGTAATACGGCCACCTGAAACCGTGTAGTTATAGGTGAGAACGTCATTTTCCTGATCGCTCGCGGTAGTAGCAACGCTAATCGTTGAACTGTCGTTGCAACCACCCGAAGTCGACTTGAATCCAGCTGGGCAAGGCAAAACGATCTCGCTATCGCTAAGTGTAAGGGCCGTCACATTCGCGGGAATGTTAGCAACCTCATCCTGACGCTTGTTGCGTCTGCCGGCGAAAGCTTGAATGATGGCACCGTGGGGGTTGCTCGAAGTGTCAAATCCAGCCGGTACGCCACGGAAGCTTGAAACAATCGTAACCGGGACGCAATTAATACCCTCTCCAGAAGTACCGTTAATTGTACTAGTTCGACATGGAAGAAGAGCCGAGCTTGTCTGCAAATTATCTTCGTCAAAGCTATCGCGATCCTGTTGATTCAAGTGGTAGCGATATGCGAAACCAAAGCCAAACCAGCGAGCCGGAAAAACACGGAACCCGGCGAGACCATCCATCGGATCGTTTTCGAATGCGTTTGGTGTTCGGCTGCCAATGTAATTAAGCGATCGGAACTCGAGGATAGGTTGAAAGTAATTGTTAACGGGAAAGTCCGCCCCAGCTGAGATAAGCAGCTCATCCGGTCTATCCAACAGTGTAAATGTACCACCAGGGAAATCACCCTTGATGCTGCTGTTGTAGTTGTATCCAACGTTACCCGAAACGTTCATCCATTTGGCGACTCGAGCGTCCAAGAACAATGCACCGCCAAAATCGCCGCGATTGCCGCCTGGGCTTGCTCCACGCTGGAGTTGATTGAATCCGCTGAAGTCATTTGCACTGTCAGCATAGAATTTGTAATAGCCGATCACTCCGAATCCAACAGGGTTGTTAACACCCGTGAAGCGCCATTTTCCGCCTACCGTATAGGTGTTGAAAGCTGATTCACCGAAAGTACGGTTCAGGAGCGGAGCATCCGGCAGATAAGACGGAGCCGATGTTAGAACACCAGGTGCCGTTGCGATCTGAGCACAAGTTGCTGCACCGGTGCTACATACAGTAGTCAACGCAAAGCCGGGAAGGATGCTTCCGTAAACCGATCCGATACCAGGGAAGTTGTCCGCACCGTTACCGCCAGCCGTGGGTGGTCCCATTGTAGCGTTGGTACTTGCCGGGAAACCAAATGCCGGGCCCGAGAATGGAAGACCGAACGTGCCGGACGATCCGCCTACATATGGAAATTGGCTAAACGGCTGAGAGCCTGCCGGACGGAAAACAGCCCGTCCCTCAAGCGGACCTGCGCCGGGTCCTGAAGGAGCGAGGATGATCGCCGGGCCGCTTTGTAGTGCCCCATTCACGAAAACTCGCGAATTGGGTAGGTAAAAGCCGGAAATGTTTCGAGGTGAGTTGACCTTGACCGCCCGATAAGCGTCGGTGTTAAAGAACAATTCAAAATTGTCCGTCAATCCAACCTGAAAGCTGACAGGAATTTCTGTTAGATCAACATTTCCCGGATCGCGATCAAAATTACTGTAGGCAGCACTGAATGTGAACTCGCCTTTTCTCAAGGTCTGTCCGTCATAAACAGTGAATAGCCCCGTCGGACCTCCAACCGGACCTCCTGTTCCGACAGTGGGTGCCGTATTTCTGTCGTCCTTAGCTGATCTGGCATTCTTAACATCCTGCGCCGAAGCCGCAAATACGAATGTTAATAAGACCAGCGTAGCAATATATACTCTATAAGCGAGTTTCATCATTTTCCTCCGCCGTGATAATAAATTAAATTTCAGTTCGTAGCTACAAATAGAAAAAATTTGTGTTTCGATATGCTACGCAATTATTGCATAACACCAAAATTCTTGCCAACGTAATCAGCTTGAAAAAATTCGGCGTATTGCAAAAAATGGTTCAATTCTTACAAATTGATGTGGCAATCACATGTGCTTGGCCTTAAATCAAGCCATGACATGGTTGACCTTTTTAAGACCTTAACGTAAGTATTCCGCAAAATCAAGCGTTTTTAGCATATTACGCGATTTTTCTTTAAGCGTAAATACCGCGCATTCGGGTGTCATACGCGACTCGGTCGATCGCCAGCATGTATGCGGCGGTACGAGTATCGACATCGTGTTTGGTGGCAAAATGGCAAAGTTCATTAAAACTCGCAACCATTTTTTCCTCTAAGCGAGCGTTTACCTGGCTTTCCTGCCAAAAATAACCCATTCGGTCCTGCACCCATTCGAAGTATGAAACGGTGACGCCGCCCGCATTTGCAAGAATGTCCGGAATAACGAATATCCCCTTATCATGCAATATCTTATCGGCTTTCGGCGTCGTCGGACCGTTTGCTCCCTCGGCTAGAATCTTACATTTAATACGATCCGCGTTCTCGGATGTGATCTGGTTTTCGGTCGCACACGGTGCAAGTACGTCACACGGGATCTCCAACAGGTCCTTATTGCTGACTTGTTCGGCATCCGGATATCCTTCAAGTGTCCTATTTTTCTGAAGATATTCCAGAACCTTAGGAATTTCGAGTCCGTTCGGGTTGTGAATGCCTCCTCCGACATCCGAAATAGCAACAATTTTGTAGCCATGTTCGAACATCAACTGCGCACCGATGCCGCCGACGTTGCCTGATCCCTGAACAACGACGGAGGTCTCGTGAGGTCGCAAGTCAAATCGTTTGATCGCTTCGTTTACGCAGAACAAAACGCCGCGCCCCGTAGCCTCGCGCCGCCCGAGCGATCCACCAAGAGCAACTGGTTTGCCCGTTACGACAGCGGTCACCGTATGCCGGGCATGCATGGAATATGTATCCATGATCCAGGCCATCGTCTGCTCGTTGGTGTTCATGTCCGGGGCTGGAACGTCCTTGTCAGGACCGATAAAATCGATCAGTTCCGCGGTATACCTGCGAGTCAGCCGCTCAAGCTCGCCGAGCGACATTTGCTGCGGATTGCATATAATTCCGCCTTTTCCTCCGCCAAACGGAACGTTGACGACTGCGCATTTCCATGTCATCCATGCCGAAAGAGCTTTTACTTCGTCGAGCGATACGTCTGGTGCATAACGGATACCGCCCTTTGCCGGCCCGCGGGCAAAGTTGTGCTGAACGCGGAAGCCCTCAAAAACCTGTATATGTCCGGTATCCATCCTGACCGGAACATAAACCTTGATCTCGCGGCTCGGAACCCTCATCACAGCATAAAGGTCCTCTTCCAATCCAAGCAGTTGAGCAGCCCGATCAAACCGTTCGCTCATAGCCTCAAAAGGGTTCTTTTCGTCGCTTCCTTTAAAACGCCGCATTTCGTCGGCCATCGGATTTGCCATTTTATAGTTTCTCCAATTGTCCTTTATCTTTAAATCTTCTTATCGCATCTTCTTATCGCAGGCTCAACATTCATCGCTCCGGAACGAAAACCTTCCAGATCGAGCGTGACGTATTTGAAGCCTAATTTCTTAAAAGCGTTTGTCAGACGATCGAACATCACAAGGTCCATCGCCCGTTCGAATTCAATCCGGGCAATCTCAATTCGAACGAGGTCGCCGTGAACACGAACGCGAAATTCCGTAAACCCTTCCAAACGCAACAATATCTCGCCTCGTTCGACCTGGGATAGGCGTTCGATCGTCACGGGAATGCCATAGGCAATTCGCGACGAGAGGCACGGGCTCGCTGGTTTGTCCCAGCTTGAAAGGCCGTGAAGCTTGCTCAATCGTCGAATATCTTCCTTAGTCAGGCCGATCTCGACCAACGGGCTGCTCACTTTTCGTTCTTCGGCAGCGGCTCGTCCGGGACGATGATCGCCCGTGTCGTCCGCATTGGTGCCGTCGAGTACAAATTCGATCTTCTCTGCAGCGGCAATTACCGCGAGCTTATCGTAAAGCTCGGACTTGCAAAAATAGCAACGGTTTTGTGGATTGGCCCTATAGTCCGGCATGTCAAGCTCGTCGGTATAGACAGTACGGTAATTGAATGAGCCGGCAAGCGCCGTTTTCTTTGCTTCCTGACGCTGAAATTCTGAAACACTTGGCGAGAGTCCCATCACGCACAAGGCATCCGGGCCAAGTTCCTGAGTAGCAATCAAGGCCAAATAAGAGCTGTCGACTCCACCCGAGTAGGCAACCAACACCCGCTTCATTTCGCGCATCAAACGACGCAGCTCAAGTTCTTTTTCAGCGGCAAAAGTCAATATCGTGATGTTCAGCTGTTTTTGCGGTGCAGCAATCATTTTCCGCCTGGAATATTGTGTACTTAGGACTTCGCACAATTTGAAAATCTTAACTTACGCTCAAGTTAGAACGCAAACCACTGAGATCGAAAAACTTTGACGCGGATATCTCCTGGAAAAGTTAGAACTATTTACGATCCAGTGATACGATTGGAGCATAATACATTGAACGATGAACGATAGTTTTGTTTCCAGACTGAGATCGATCCGGCTTACCGCGATGGGCGTTTTTCTTGTCGCCGTCGCGATATTCGGTCTTGCTCATAACAGCCTGGCCCAGGACGAAGAAGTTGACAGGTCGGCAGAGGCGATCGAGCTGTTCCAAAAAGGTCAGGACTCGCACGAAAAAGGAGAACTCGCCGCTGCGATAAGTCTTTACGATAAAGCGATTGCGATCATTCCAGAATTTCCCGAAGCCGAGGTCCAGCGTGGTAATGCTTTTCTGTCGCTCGGCCGGGTAGATGACGCGGAAAAAGCATTTCGCCGGGCAGTCGAGCTTCGCGGCGAATGGACTCTCGCACTGTCCAGCCTCGGCTCGTTGCTGGTCGGCAAGGGGCAATTTCCTGAGGCCGAAAAATTGTTGTTAAAGTCAGTTTCGCTCGATGAGATCAACTTCCTGGCTTACACGGCTTTGACGGAATTACGGTTAAAGACAAAAGCAAAACCTGATGTTTTACGCGAATTGCTCGTTCGTTTGGAGATATTAACCGGCAAGGCAAAGACAACCGCGTCGGTCTGGGCGGCTCGCGGAGCAGTTGAAAATGCACTAGGCGAAAAGAAGTCCGCCAAAATCAGTTTCGACCGTTCCCTCGAGTTGGACGCCAAGAATCAATTCGCACTTGCCGAAAAGGCGGGCTTTGTTTTGGACGAAGGCGATACGGCCGGTGCCGAAGCGATAATAAAGACGCTCGAAACCATCAATCCAAAATCTACGAACATCAAAGTGCTTCGTGCGAGACTCTTGTTCGCGTTAGGCAAAGGCGTGGAAGCGGTCGCGATACTGAATTTGATCGAAAATCCGTCGGCTGACATCGTTGCTATTCGTGATAAGATCGTCCTAAGCAGTTCTGAAAATATTGGCGAGCTTGAGAAACAGCTCGAAAAGAATCCTTCGGACCCATTTATTTTGGGCAAATTGTGTAGTCTTTTTCGCACATCAGACCCGGTAAAAGCTCTCGATAGGTGTCGGAGAGCCTCGGAAGCCGACCCGCAAAATTTGAGTCCGGCAATCGGATACGGAGCGGCACTCGTGCAGGCCAAGATGTTTGTCGAAGCCATTGCCCTTCTTCGCAAACTGCAGACGATCACGCCTGATAATGTGACGGTCAGGGCAAATTTGGCCACCGCTCTTTTTCAGCTAAAACGGTTCCCGGAGGCCAAGTTGGAGTATCAATGGATCACGGAAAAACAACCGACGATACCGATAGCATTTTATTTTCTTGCCATAACGCACGATTACCTTGCAGAATATCTGGATGCGATGGCAAATTATCAGCAGTTTTTGCGGATCGCGGACGCCGACAAGAACAAACTGGAAATTGAAAAGGTAAATTTGAGGCTTCCGGCTTTACACAAGCAGATAAAGGACAAAAAAGGTAAAGGAACGTAAAATGAGTTTCGTCACCACAGCAAAAATTTTGGCGGAATCACGCTCCGGGCGTGCGGCATCGAGTTATCGTGTGTTATTACTCCTTGCCTTAATTTTGATCTCGCTGCAATTCGGTTCCGTCGCGGTTTATGGCCAACCTGATGATCAGGACATCGCTCCACCGCCGCTGAAATTTGTATCAAAAGAAGATCTGACCCAACTCAATGCCGTGCCCGATGTTAAGAAACGGACTAAGCTGGCACTTGAACTCATGACGGGAAGTTTGAAACAGGCCGAAACCTTGCACACCGGCGAACAATATGACGATATGTTCAAACAGCTCGGCCGTTTCCACGGACTGATGGACAACACGCTTGCTTTTTTAGACGGCAGCGAAAAAGACAGAGGCAAGGTACTCAATAATTACAAACGTTTCGAGATCGGACTCCGTGAATACCGGCCCAGACTTGAATTGATCCGCCGCGATCTTCCGCTGCGATACGAACTTTATGTCCGCAATCTCATAATCTACATCCGTGACGCGAGAACAAAAGCGGTCGAACCCATGTTCAGCGACACCGTCTTGCCAAGATCAAAACCATGAGATCATTTTTTTCAAATCCATTTCGCTCCGTGATTATTTTATTGGCCGTTGTGGCCAGCTTAGCCGCGTTCTCATCAGAGGCATCCGCTCAACGTCGCGATTTCGTCACCGAAGAAGAGATCGAGATAATTCGCGACGCTCAGGATATAGATGCTCGTATCGAGTCCCTTACTCGCATGATCGACCGCCGGTTCGCCGTGCTAAATATTGAAGTTAACGGCTGGAAGGATGTGCGTAAGCAATCCGATATCTGGGGCGAATTGCCGAAAGGGACACGCCTGGAACTACTCTCCGACGTCAAAAAACTGCTTCAAAAAGCAATTGATGACATCGATAATCTTGCATCAAATCCCGACGCGGCACCGATCCGTGATAAAGGCGACAAGCGTGCAAAGAAAGATCCTGAGAGATTTGGGAATGCCGTCCGCTATCTCGCAACGGCTGCCGGTCGTTATCTTGCTCCGCTCAAAAGCGAGCTCGACAAAACCACCGAAGAAAAAGAAAAAGGCCCGATCCTCGACGCCATCGATCTGTGCGACCAGATAATCGAAGCCGTCGGCAAACTTCCACCGGAAGTTAAAAAGGCTAAAAACTGAAACGCACTCTCAGCTTATATAATTAATTCCAATTGTTTCTACGCCCGCAACTTGAGTGTGGGCATTTCGTCATTTACATTAGTCAAAACATCAGCGATCTTGTCCGGTTAATGGACAGCACGGAAAACCTATGTCCTCAGAAGATTTAAAAGAAAACGCCGCTAAATGAAGCTCACCGCGAACTCGGCGGAAAGATGGTCGATTTTGGCGGCTGGGATATGCCGGTGCAATATACGGCGGGCGTGATCGAAGAACATCTACGGACACGAACTGCCGCCGGTCTTTTTGACGTTTCTCACATGGGCGAGATCTGGGTCGAGGGCCCGAACGCGATCGCATTCGTTAACCGGCTGACGACAAATGATGTCACAAAGCTGGTCGACGGCCAGGCTCATTATTCTGCCTTCACCAATGAAAATGGTGGCGTGGTAGACGATCTGCTCGTTTATCGCTTTGCCGAAGACAAACTGCTCCTCGTCGTCAACGCCGGAACGACCGAAAAGGATTGGGCGTGGATCGTTAAGAATGCGGATTGCGGATTGCAGAGTTCTGATTCGGCGGAAGCGGCAGACGGAAGCTTTTCGCTGCGAAACGCAAGCAAGGAATTTTGTCAGATCGCTGTCCAGGGCCCGAAAGCTGTAGGAATTCTGCAGCAGCTTACCGAAACGAATCTTGACGAGATCAAATATTATTGGTTCACGACCGGCCGCGTTGATGGCGTCGAGGCGATAATCTCGCGGACCGGTTATACGGGCGAGGACGGATTTGAAGTTTACGCGGACCCAAAGTTTGCCGTTCAGCTCTGGAACAAGCTTCTCGAAACTGGACGTTACGGCAATGCCGACGGCATTTTACCTGCCGGATTAGCCGCTAGAAACACGCTGCGACTTGAATCGGCAATGTCGCTTTACGGCCACGAACTCGACGACGACATCACGCCACTCGAAGCCGGCCTCGGCTGGATCACAAAGCTGCAAAAGGGCGATTTTATAGGCCGTGACAAACTTGCCGCGTCGAAAGAACAAGGCCTGAAGCGTAAGCTTGTCGGCTTCGAGATGACCGACCGCGGAATTGCCCGTGATGGTTTTGAAATCTATATAAATGACGAAAAAGTCGGCTATGTCACGTCCGGCAGCCCCGCCCCGTTCCTAAAGAAAAACATCGGTCTCGCTTTTTTGCCCGTCGAGTTTGCAAATATCGGTCAAGAAATTAAAATTGATGTACGCGGAAAACATCTGGCGGCTGAAGTTGTAGCGACTCCGTTTTACAGGCGTCAAAAATAGAACATTGCACGCGAATTTTAATTGAAAAATATGTCAAACATTCCGGAAAATTTACGTTACAGCAAAGATCACGAATGGGTTTTGGTTGACGGCGATGTCGCCAGCATCGGCATAACAGATTACGCCCAGCACTCGCTCGGCGACGTGGTTTACATCGATATGCCCCGTGTCGGAGACAAGCTGGCCTCGCACGAATCATTCGGTTCGGTCGAGTCTGTTAAAGCCGTTTCGGAGATATTTACACCCGTCGCCGGCGAGATTGTCGAAGTTAATGACGGCCTTAACGATACACCCGAAAAAGTGAACAACGATCCATACGGCGAAGCGTGGTTCATCAAAGTAAAAATGGATAACCCTGGCGAAGCCGATGCAATGCTCTCAGGAGAAGAATACGAGGAATACCTTTCAGCCAATGCATAATGGTGAACTGTGAATGGTGAGTTTCAGATCTTAATTCACCACTCATCACTCACCATTCACCATTAATTTATGCGTTATATTCCAAATTCACCCGAAGAGCGTCAGGAGATGCTCGAAGCTGTCGGACTCGGCTCCGCTGATGAGCTTTTTCGTTCGATTCCTAGCGATGTTCAACTAAATCGTGCCCTGAAAGTGACCGACCCGCTCGCCGAATCCGAAGTGATCGCGGCGATGGAAGGTTTCGCTGCAAAGAACACGGCAGCGTCCAAGCCTTCGTTTCTAGGTGCGGGCGTTTACTCACATTTTTCGCCAACGGTGGTTGATCATCTTATCCAGCGTTCGGAGTTTTTCACCTCCTACACACCGTATCAGCCCGAGATCGCTCAAGGCACGCTGCAATACATATTCGAATTTCAAACGCTCGTCTGCCAATTGACCGGCATGGAAGTCGCGAACGCCTCGATGTATGACGGATCGACCGCGATGGCCGAGGCATATCTGATGGCACAGCGTGTGACACGGCGGGACAAGATCGTAGTCGCCGACAGCGTTCATCCCGAATACCGCGAGGTTGCCCGAAGCTATACGCAGCACGGAGCGGCGGAAATTGTCACGGTGGGTTTTGACGCAGCGACCGGGCGTGTCTCGGACCTTTCCGTGTTGGACGATAAGACGGCTGCCCTCGTCGTGCAATCACCCAACTTCTTCGGCTGCATCGAAAATCTCGAAAGACTTGCTAGTGCCGCTCATGCCGTCGGAGCATTGCTGATCGTCGTCGTGACTGAAGCGATCTCGTTCGGCTTGCTCAAATCGCCCGGCGAATGCGGCGCCGATATCGTCGTCGGCGAAGGCCAGTCGTTCGGAATTCCGATGAGCTTTGGCGGCCCGCATCTCGGCCTGTTTGCAACCCAGGAAAAATTCGTCCGCCAAATGCCAGGCCGCCTCTGCGGTGTCGCTTATGACAAAAACGGAAATCGCGGCTTTGTGCTGACTTTATCGACCCGCGAACAGCATATCCGCCGCGAAAAAGCGACGTCGAACATCTGCACAAACCAGGGTCTGATCGCTCTCGCCGCGACTATCTACATGGAAACGATGGGCAAAAAAGGCTTGCAGGAAGTCGCAATGCAAAACGCACAAAAAGCGGCTTATGCTGCAAAGCAGATCGCTGCCATTGACGGTTTCGAGATAGCATTTTCGGCTCCGACATTCAATGAGTTTGTCGTCCGGGCTTCCAAACCAGCGGACGAGATTATGACGAAACTCCGCGAGCAAAACGGAATCGTTGGCGGGCTCGCGTTGTCGCGATATTACGCGGATCGGCCGAACGAGTTTTTGGTCTGCGTTACCGAAACAATGAAAAAGGAACAGATCGATAAATTTGTTGAGGGGCTTGCCTCTATGAGTTAAACAAATGATTTTCGGGCCACTGGAAATTTTGCTTTGTCTCGTTCCGTTTATGCTGGTTGTCTTCACTATCGGCGTCGGATTGTTCGTGCAGAATGTTTCGCTAGAGCGTAGGGAAAGAAACCGTGGCCTTCGAGAATGTCCGTACTGCCGAAAGATGTTGAATCCGGAAGCGTATTTATGTCGTTTCTGCCGCAAGGAGCTATATGACTTTACCCGTGCATGAATTTGAAAAAGACGTTTTGGGTCGCCGACGATTTTTGTCGAATGTCGGTAAAGGATTAGGCCTGATGGCTTTGTCGTCGGCCGCGGTCGGTTCGTTGTTTTCGAGTATGCAGGCAGCGGGAAGGCGGATCGAGCATCTTTCGCCGATAGACGCGGCAATGGACGAAGATTACTGGGCAACGATACAGCAGGCGTTTTCGGTGACACGCGGCATCGTCAATCTCAATAACGGCGGTGTTTCGCCAAGCCCGCGAATGGTCACGGAGGCATTTGTCCGCTACACGTGGCAGCAGGAAGACGCGACCGCTTACACGATGTGGCAGTTGCTTGAACCGCAATCAGAAACGATCCGGACTGGATTGGCTGAAGTCTTCGGCTGCTCACCAGAAGAAATCGCGATCACACGAAACGCTTCGGAATCGCTCGAAATTCTGTTAATGGGCCTCGATCTGAAATCCGGCGACGAAATACTAACGTCGACGCAGGATTATCCGCGAATGATCACGACTCTAAAACAGCGTGAACTTCGCGAAGGGTTAAAGCTTAATCTCATCAAGATACCGGTCGCACCCTCGAACATCGACGACGTCGCGACCGCTTATGAAAAGGCGATCACGCCAAAGACTAAACTGATCCTCGTTTCACATCAGATCAACCTGACCGGCCAGATCAACCCGGTAAAGAAAATTTGCGAAATGGCTAGATCGAAAGGAGTCGAAACAATAGTCGATGGAGCACATTCGTTCGCCCAGTTCGATTTCAAACGCGATGATCTTGGCTGCGATTACTTCGGCACCTCCCTGCATAAATGGATTTATGCACCGAAAGGCACGGGCATGCTCTACGTCAAAAAAGACAAAATTTCGAAGATCTGGGCGTTGATGGCTTCTGAAAATCAGAACAAGAACGACATCCGCAAATTTGAGGAGATCGGAACGCACTCGGCGGCAATGCGACTGGCGATTGGTGAAGCAGTTCTGTTTCACAATGCTATTGGCGGCAAGCGAAAAGAAGAGCGGCTGCGCTATCTTTCGCGATATTGGATGAACAAGCTCAAAGACATTCCAAAGGTCGGATTTAACACATCGTTCGATCCGAAACAGTCGTGCGCGATCGCCAATTTCAAAATCGACGGCATCGACCCGGTCGCGATCGGCGGTTATCTGATGTCGAAACACAAAATTTTCACGACGCCGATCGTCCACGAAGAATTTACCGGCATCCGCATCACGCCGAACGTTTACACGACGCTTTGGGAGCTTGACAGGTTCTGCGATGTCGTCGGTTCGGTGGCGAAAAATGGTTTACCAAAAGCATAAGAATTTTATGAGTATTACGAAAGTCACACAGCATCCTTCACAGAACGAGTCGTTGATATTTGAGCGGTCACAGACTGGCCGCGTCGGCTATCGTCTGCCGAAATTGGATGTCGATGAGATCAGCCTCGATGAGTTGCTGCCGGAGGAACTGCGACGGACGGACGATCTTGACGGCGTGCCCGAAGTTTCGGAAGTCGATGTTATCCGTCATTTTACGCGGATCTCGACATGGAATTATTCGATCGATCTCGGTATGTATCCGCTTGGCTCATGTACGATGAAATACAATTCGCGGCTCAACGAAAAGGTCGCCCGCATCGCGGGTTTTGCAGGTCTGCACCCGCTCGCACCCGAAGAAGAATCGCAAGGTGCTCTTGAGCTGATCTACGAATTGCAGAAAGATCTCGCGGAGATAACAGGACTGCCCGGCGTTTCGCTGCAGCCTGCCGCCGGTGCTCAGGGCGAGATGACGGGCGTCATGCTCATTCGTGCTTTCCTTGATCAGCGTGACGGCGAAGAGTCAAAAAATCGCCGCGTGATGCTGATTCCCGATTCGGCTCATGGCACAAATCCGGCGTCTGCCGCGATGTCCGGCTTCACCGTTAAGACGATTCGCTCGACTTCCGAAGGCCTCACCGACATGGAGCATCTCAAACAGCTATGTGACGAAGGCGGAGTCGCTGGGTTGATGTTGACGAATCCGAACACGGTCGGCATCTTCGAAACGAATATCAAAGAGATCTGTAAAATGATCCACGCCACCGGCGGGCTGGTTTACATGGACGGCGCGAATATGAACGCACTCGTCGGCATCGCGCGTCCCGGCGACATGGGCGTTGACGTTATTCATTTAAATTTACATAAAACATTTTCCACCCCGCATGGTGGCGGCGGCCCCGGCTGCGGCCCGTGTCTTTGTTCAGCAGAATTGATGCCGTTTCTGCCGGTTCCGCGTGTCGAGAAATTGTCGGAACCCGAAGCGGTAGCGACGGGCTTCTTTTTTCGGCTCAACTCCGACTATCCAAAATCGATCGGCCGCGTCAAAGCATTCTACGGCAATTTTGGAATGATGATCCGTGCATTGTCGTATATCTACACACACGGAGCCGACGGCTTGAAGGAAGCGACCCAAGCCGCAGTTTTGAACGCACGTTATGTTTCGCATTCGTTAAGCGAGCTTTTTGATAAACCCTTCGCCGCCGACCCGATGCACGAAGTCGTTTTTTCGCACAAAAACCAGTCGAAGAAAGGCGTCGTCACGCTCGACATTGCAAAGCGTTTAATCGATTACGGCTTTCACCCGATGACGATCTACTTCCCGCTCGTCGTCGAAGGCGCGATGCTTATCGAACCGACCGAATCAGTCGGCCGTCAGGACCTCGACGCCTTTGTCGAAGCCATGAAGGACATCGACCGCGAAGCCCAAGAAAACCCACAACTCGTTATCGACGCTCCGCATTCAACTAGAATCGGGCGTTTGGATGAAGCAGCCGCCGCCAGAAAACCCTTGCTTCGCTGGCGGGAAAACATGGAATCCCTAACGAAAACCGCTTAAATTCCCCAAAAATGCCCGTCCGTTACCGGAGCCGCAATCTGAGCGGCTTTTTTATTTTCCAAAACATTATTTAATAAAGCAAAACAATACGAGTCTTGCCGTCGCTCAATTATAGAGATGTCTGCCCTTGGCAATTGAACTATCATCCCGGTCTTTCCTTTTTCGGATCGGCTGGGTAACCAGGCATTGCCTTATTTGTTGCCATTGTTTACAGATCGGCCAAGCTAGTCGGCATTTTTATCCGCGTGCAGTCCGTAAATATACGGTTTGCCGAATTTTACACAAATCTTCTATGTGGACGAGCAGTGAGGCAAAGCCGGAATTAACAGAAATTAAATGGAGGTTGCCGAAAATCTGAGGAAGAGTAAGCGAAAAATAATATGATCATTACAATGCAAGGAAATTGGACTGTCAGCGTGAAGTCCAAGAATGCCGCTTTCCCCCAGCGGTTTATTATTTCCGGCGCAGCGACCGGAAACGGAACATATAATGGCGTCGTAGCTACACCCGCTGTAAATGTGACCGGTACACAATGGACCATTGCCATTCAGCACAACCCTGGAACGGGATTTCAGCTTTCAGACACAAAACTCAAGTTCCCGCAACAGATCGGATTAAATTACAAATTCGACATCCAGTCGAACGACAGCGGAGCGGATCAGGACTTTGATGATCTGATCCTCACTTGTTCGACCCCGGCAAACGTAAACGATTTCGTAGTTTACGGCAACGTCTCCCTTTACAGCGGCCGCTGTGTATTTAACCCCTGCAGAAGAGACATTTTTGTCCTCGAAACGCCATATGCATTGTCGCAGGCTTTGAAAAACCCACTTCTTCGCGAGGTCCTGGAAAAGCTTTATCCTGAGCGAATACCGCCTTTCATAATCGATCCAAACCCGCCCGACCCGCTTAGTTATTTTCCGCCGGTTGTGATCGATCTCTACGGCGAAGCGATGCAGCCTAAAACGCTGCTGAATTTCGCCCGAAAGGAAGATGTTGCCAAACCCACTAAATCGAAAGGAAAAGAAGACTTGTCTTCGGAAAATGCGATCTCAAATTTCGATATCACGACCTCCACTTCCCGGAGAAGCATCGCCGCCGAATCTTCACTGGTGGCAAACAAGCTTGAAATAGCCAAAGCCATCGACGTGTTTTTCCGTCCCTGCAATGTTGAGGCTGGATCGGGACTGACCCTGACCTTCGAAGAATACGACCGGACAGTCGCCGAACAAGCGGGCGGCCCTTATACGGGAACCGGTAACCGTCGATTGCTGGGCGACACGATAACCGATATGTTCGGCAACTACATATTCCGGTTCAGATTCGATATGACGTTTCCGGGCCTGGAAGATGCAGCCGATTCATTCCCCGGACAAACCGCAGACGTGTACGCTTACCCCGATGTAATCGTCAAAGTAACCGGCGTGGCGTCATGGGACGTGCTTTATGAAAGCGCTCCTTACTACAACATTCCCAATCTGAAGAGAATCAACCTTTGCCTGCCAAGATCGACAGTTCGTATAACTTCGTCGTGTCAAAACGGTAATCTGATCGGCAGTCTTGGAAATGTTTTTGTCGGTGGCAATCAGAATTCAACCGCCTCATTCAGTGCCGCCGCGTTGAGAAGATACGGAAACAATAACTTCTTTGAAGAAACCGGAGTCGTTTCCGTACACAGCTCGTTGGCGGGATTCGGGGTGGAATGCTCGTCGTGGGGCGGGATGATCGACATATTCGGCTGCATTTACGATGTAACCAAGCCGTTGTCCGCTAACAAGATCCGTTGGTATACCATTCGAATCAGAAGGGCCGGAACACCAGGCTGGGAATTCGTCAGCGAAAACTACAAGCATCCGCTGTTTCACAAACGAAATTTACCAAATTACACCGGAGATGATGTCGGACCGTTTCCCACATCGCTCAAAATCGACGGGGTTTCGCCCGCCGTCGTCAGGCCAGCCTACAAAAATATCCGGGCTGAGCTGCATACAGGCGGCCCGAATACCGATTGGGAAAATGCTCATATCGACCGGCTGATGCAACTGCACACGTCGATATACGACATTGTCGGCGGCGCCCATACTCCGGGAAAATTTTATCTGAGAATCGACGGATACGATGCTGCCGGAAATCCGGTGCCCGGAGAAACGGATATGATCGCCTTGTTCATTCATAACAGGGATTTGAACTTCGGATTTGCAGGTCCGAACCTTACGGATCCATCGGTCTTAAACGCCGGATGCGGATTGTATCGTCTGACGGACGCGCAGAACGATACGCCCATGGCGTTGTCGTTTATGGCAAACGATCCTTATGGATTCGTGGACAATTACTCGCTCACTATGGGACGCTGCCCGGCTCCGACGATCGCCCTTCAGGCGGCGCCGATGCCCGATACGGCGGCTGGTGCTACTGTTCTTGCAGGTGGAGTTTCGGCGAGCGTTCGTCACGATTGTGATGGCTACACCGGGACTTTGGACGAGTTTGGCGCGGGAATGATTCCCGTCACTCTAACACCGGCCGTGGCCGAAGACGGTTGGATAAAAGCCGGTGAATATTTCACGGTCTATTCCTTCTCTCTGACCGCCCAGAAACGCGTGACAAACGGCTACAATTCGGGATTGAGCGGAACGTATCATAATACGGGCCAGCTCATGATGGAGAAGTTAAATCCATGACCTCGATCGATCCATTGTCGTTTCTTCTTTGCGTGCTGGCAGTTTGGCGGCTATGCCATTTGCTGTCGCAGGAAGACGGCCCATTTGACATGGTAGTCAGGTTCAGAAAGCTGTTCGGGCATGGTTTCTTCGGAAACCTGCTCGACTGCTTTTACTGCCTGAGCGTCTGGATTTCAATTCCATTCGCAGTGTGGCTGGGCCGGGAATGGAAAGAATGGATTATTGTCTGGCTGGCTCTTTCGGGCGGAGCCAGCATCTTTATTCAAACTAACGGAAAAGAATTCTAAAAACGCTGGGTGAGGTATTGTATGAGTTGTTGTGGACAAAAAAGAAGAGAATGGGAAAAGGAAGTGAATAGGTCATTCGATGATTACTCAGTGAAAGATATGGAACCGCAGTCCGAAGCCGAAGCAAACCCGAAGGTGTTTGAATATGTCGGAAACGGCGGTCTGATCCTGCGGGGAGTTAGTTCCGGAACTAAGTATCATTTTCGATTTAAAGGCGAAAGGATCGAGGTAAACTATTTCGATTCATTCGCGTTGATGGCTGAGCGCGATCTGAAGATCGCTTCCTGATCCCAGACAATAATCCGGGTGATAAAACCCAGACCGCGATTTTTCTCTTTGAAATTTCGCGGTTTTCGTTTACATTTGGCGCACAAAACACAGTTTGGAGAAAGTCAAATGATTAAAAAGTTCGGGCTTGCGTTTCTTATCGTGCTGTTTGTTCTCGGAGCGGGCGGGGTTGCCGCACGCGACGGAATCACAAAACGCGTTAAATTTGCCAAGGGAAAGAACTCGGCTACCTTCTCAAATGCAGTCGTTCGCGGCGACCGCGATACCTATATTCTCAGAGCAAAGGCCGGGCAAAGGATGACCGTCCGCGTCAGGGCTCTCGAAAATAACGCGGTATTTCAGATCGAAGGCCCGCAGGGTGAATATCTGGAAGGTGCGGGCGAAACGGACGATGCCGCCAGCGTTTCCGTAACGCTGCCCGATAACGGTGATTACCGCATCATTGTCGGCGGGACGCGCGGCAACGCGTCATACCGGCTGACGGTTTCGATACGATGATTCAAAATGAAAGCGGCTTTGCCCGCAAGGAGTTGAAAAAATGATAAAGAAGATAATTATTGCATTGGTAGTTATAGCTGTTTTGCTGATCGGCGTTGTCGTCGTCGCGGCTCTAATGGCACCGACCGATTTCAAAGTAGAACGCGAGGTAACGATCAATAAACCCAAAAGCGAAGTTTTTGCATATGCAAAAATGCTGAAGAACCAAAACGATTGGGGACCGTGGCATAAAAAAGAGCCGACTATGAAGCAGGAGTTTCGCGGCACTGACGGAACGGTCGGATTCACATCGTATTGGAACGGAACGAAACAAGAGGTCGGCGAAGGCGAACAAGAGATCAAACGGATCGTCGAGGGCGAACGCATCGAAACCGAGCTTCGCTTCAAACGCCCGTTCGAATCTAAGGCCGATGCATACCTCACAACCGATGCGGCCGGTGAGAATCAAACCAAAGTAAAGTGGGGCTTTACCGGATCAATGCCAAGACCGATGAACATCATGCTTTTAGTCATGGATATGGACAAAGAAGTCGGCAAGGACTTCGGCGAAGGCCTCGCAAGCCTCAAGACGATTCTCGAAAAACAATAGTTGATCGTTAAGCTTAAAATTACCTCTGCCCGCGTAATTGCTCCACCGCGATTGCGCGGGTTTACTTTTAAATATATAATCCCGCGCATTCCTCACCGGCAGTACTTATTCACACTCTCCCCGCAGTTTTGACAACGGAGGATTTATGTCAACAACAGCTCAAGCGCAACAAATAAATGAAGAAAAAATGGGCGAGTTTCTCGGCAAAGTTGTCGGAGATTTGGGCGCCTCGCTTAGCTCGGTTCTCGCGTACATCGGCGTGAAATTGGGCCTATACGAAACGCTGGCGGACAATGGTGCGATGACACCCGCTGAGCTTGCCGAAAAAAGCGGAACGAATGAGCGTTACATCCGGGAATGGCTCATCAACCAGGCAGCCGGCGAATACGTCCATTACGACCCGCAAACCGGTAAATATTCGCTGCTGTCAGAACAGAAAGTTGCTCTGACGGATGAGACGAGCCCATTTTATATAGGCGGTGGATTCTATGTCGTCAAGGCAATGGCAAATGCCCAGCCGCGGATCGCCGAAGCATTCAAAACCGGCGGGGGCCTTTTATGGGGCGATAACGACCCTGATCTTTTTGTCGGTACGGAAAGGTTTTTCAGGCCCGGTTATCAGGCCCATTTGGTCGCCGAATGGATACCCGCGATGACTGGCATTGAAGCCAAATTGAAGGCCGGTGCAAAGGTTGCCGACGTCGGCTGCGGTCACGGAGCCTCAACCATTATTCTTGCCGAGGCATATCCCGAATCGCGGTTCTTCGGCTTCGACAATCATGAAGCGTCCATAAATAATGCCCGTAAAAAAGCCGAAAAAGCAGGAGTGTCAGACCGAGTAAAATTCGCGATTGCAAACGCACAGGATTTTCCGAATGAAGGCTTCGACCTGATCGCGTTCTTCGATTGCCTGCATGACATGGGCGATCCGCGTGGTGCAGCAAAACGTGCATTCGAAACGCTCGATGCCGACGGCAGCGTCATGCTCGTCGAGCCGATGGCGGGCAATACCGTCGAAGAAAATTTCAATCCCGTCGGCAGAACATTTTCCGGCGCATCAACTCTTTGCTGCACGGCAAATGCAATGGCATTAGGCGGCTCGGCACTTGGTGCAGTCGCAAGCGAGGACGCTTTGCGCGAAACCGTTATGTCCGGTGGCTTTACCCAGTTTCGACGTGCGACCGAAACGCCCTTTAATCGTGTGTTTGAAGCAAGACGCTAAAGAACCGGCCCGTGCAATTCGAACCACGTATTTCAGCGGAGGCTAGAATATGAAGATCTCTATACTGTTTTTGGTATTGCTACTGTTTAGTGGACCTTACGGTGTCGCGGCTATTTGTCCAATTCGAGCTCCGGCTGCTTCCGAGAGGCAAACAAAGCCCCCTTATGACTCGTACAAAGGTATCACTATCGGCATGCCCACCGCGGATGTAAGGACAAAGCTCGGTAAACCAACTGACGAATCCGACGCCGAGGACGATTTCACATTTTCAGAAACCGAATCGGCTCGCGTGTTTTACGATGAAAAGAAAACCGTCCGGGTGATCTCGATCATGTTCACCGGCGACCTGAAATTGGCCCCGCCACCGAAGGCGATCGTTGGAACCGATGTCCCGCCCAAACCCGATGGCAGTATACAAAAAACGGTTCAATACCCAAAGGTCGGTTTCTGGATCTCGTATTCGCGTACCGGTGGCGATGACGCGATCGTCATTATAACGTTACAGAAAATGGCGAAGGAAAACTGATCCGGCAGCAGCTTTTCAACCTTTCTCAAAATCACCGCTCCCTGTGATTTACACTCCTCGTATATCTCCTGTATAGTATTGTCAAAATTATGGTTACCATCGGAATCCCAAAAGAGATCCACCCCGGCGAAAAGCGTGTCGCGGCCACGCCGCAGACTATTTTGAAGCTAAAGAAACTTGGCTTTGAGGTCGCGGTCGAGACAAACGCCGGTCACGGTATCAACTGTTCTGACAGCGAATTTCGCGAGGCCGGTGCGGAGATCGTTGACACGCCGAAGGAGCTGTGGGCAACATCGGATGTGATACTCAAAGTGCGTCCGCCTGAGCAAAATGCTGAAGTCGGCGTCCACGAAGCCGATCTGATGAAGGAAGGCGGATGGCTGATCGGCTTTATGTGGCCGGCACAGAACCGCGAACTTCTCGACCGTCTCGGCAAACGCAAAGCCACCGTTTTCGCGATGGACTGCGTTCCGCGTATCACTCGCGCACAGAAGATGGACACGCTCTCGGCGATGGCGAATATCGCCGGATATCGCGCCGTTATCGAGGCCGCGAACAATTTCCCGCGTTTTTTTGGCGGGCAGATCACCGCTGCCGGGCGCATCGATCCGGCAAAAGTAATGGTCATCGGTGCCGGTGTCGCGGGCCTTTCGGCGATCGGCGCGGCCCGAGCTCTCGGAGCTATTGTGCGGGCATTTGACCCGCGTTCGGCTTGCAAAGATCAAGTCGCGTCGATGGGTGCCGAGTTTCTCGAATTAAATGTCGAGGAAGAAGGCGAGGGCAAGGGCGGCTATGCAAAGCAGATGTCCGACGACTTTCTCAAAGCCGAGATGGCGCTGTTTGCCGCAGCAGGCGATGCAGGTCGATATTATCGTCACGACCGCGCTTATTCCCGGCAAGCCCGCGCCAAAACTTATCACACAAGGCATGGTCGAATCGATGAAACCCGGCAGCGTCATTGTCGATCTCGCGGCGGAGCAAGGCGGCAACTGCGTCCTCACCGATCCCGGCAAAATCGTTCATCACAAAGGCGTCGCGATTATCGGCTACACCGATCTGCCGTCGCGGATGTCGAGCATGTCCAGCCAGCTTTACGGCTCGACTATCGTTGCTCTGATCGACGATCTATGCAGAAGCCCGCACGATGTCAGTAGCCCGCACGTAAGTAAGGGCTCTGCGGCGGATACAGACAAGGCTAAACAGACTGCACAACTGCACGTTGACCTCGACGATGAAGTGGTCCGCGGTGCCATCGTGCTGCACGAAGGCAAAATGATGTGGCCGCCGCCCGCTCCGCCAACACCGGCAGCACCGCCCGAACCTGGTGTGCCAACAAAGAGCTCGGCCAGCGTTGCTGTAAAAGCCGCGTCAAACAGCCACGGACACGGCGAAAGCAACGGCATCAATCCGTTCGTTCTTGCCGTCGCCGGCATTGTGTTATTTGGCATCGGTTTCCTGGTGCCGTCCGAGGTCAAGACCGCCGGCGGAGATACGCTTAGCCATCTGACGGTGTTTATTCTCGCGTGTTTTGTTGGTTTTCAGGTCGTCTGGAGCGTCAAACCGGCCCTCCACACCCCGCTCATGAGCGTCACCAACGCCATCAGCGGCATCATCCTCGTCGGCGGCATGCTCCAACTTGTAGGCACCGACCTGAGCGTAACCACGATCCTCGGCGCCATCGCCGTCCTCGTCGCCGCCATCAACATCGCGGGCGGATTTTTGGTGACCAATCGGATGCTGGCGATGTTTAGGAAGTAAGCTCGGCAGTCGGAAAGAATACACTTAGTTATATGCGAGTTAATAAATTTGTTGCATTCCTATTTTTAGTTTTATTTCCGATTACTTCCTTTGCTCAAGACGAGAAGGTACGAGGAGCTGTAGAGACGAAATCGGGTTTGTTAATAGTTTGGAATGAACCAAAGAATAACTTCACGCTTGAGGTTAAAGGAAAAGATTTTGAAAGGGTTCCGAACAAAAATATCGCTTTTTTGGTTGATGGAAAGTTCTTACAGATCACCTCTGCGTTCAACAGAGATTTTCTTGCGGAAGATCAACGAAAGGAAAAACTGGATGAGAAAGCTATTCTTACGACTCACGGTGATTGGGAATCAAACTACTTAGGACAGGTACTCGGTGAAAATTTAAAGATCGATTCGGAGCATATCAAGCTATCGAACAGTAAGAATGCGTTGCTTTGGAGCTTCATGGTTCCTAAAAACGTTAAAGGTGAAGTGAAAAAACAAATCTTTTTATCTGTTACAAAAGGCGAATCAGTTCTAGTGTTGAATGGTGCGGTAACATCCACGGTGAATGAAGAGGCTGTCCGTCGGTTTCTGCTTGAAACGGCCGTGACCTTGAAAGTTTCGGAAAAAGCCTTGTCACGCAAGGAAGCCGAAGACTTGGCCTTGAAGATAAATTAATACTTCATTTGCGGGGATCTTTTGAAGGATCTGGACTTAGGCCACTAGGAAGTTTCGTTTTGGACAATTCGGCTAAAGCTGTTCCACAATGCTTCGTGTCCTCAACCTAAAGGCGGAGGCAATTTATAAAGAGCTTAATGCAACAAAGCCTAATCACAATCGCCTACATCGCCGCGAGTGCGTTGTTTATTTTGAGTCTTGGCGGATTGTCTCAGCAGACGACCGCGAGGCGTGGGAATCTATACGGCATTTTGGGAATGCTGATCGCTCTCGTAGCGACGGCGGCCGGAATGCAGGTTGGCGGGCTGCCTATGTTGGCAGCGGCGTTGGTACCCGGTCTGGTGATCGGTGCGATCCTTGCCGCACGCGTGCAGATGACGTCGATGCCTGAGCTGGTCGCGATGCTGCACAGTTTTGTGGGTTTGGCGGCTGTTTTAGTTGGTTTTGCGACCTATCTCGGGCCGCATAAGCAGATGTCGTCGGGCGAGCATACTTTGCATCTGGTCGAGATCTTTCTCGGCGTCATTATCGGTTCGGTTACGTTTACGGGCTCGGTCATTGCATTTCTTAAACTTCGCGGATCGATCGGCGGCAAGCCGTTTATGTTGCCCGGACGGCATGTGATCAACCTTATCATGCTCCTTGGCACAATTGGCCTCGCGGCCGCATTTCTGATGTCGCCTGATTCGCAGACCGGGCAATGGCCGCTGATCATTGCGACTGTGCTGACCGGAATTCTCGGCGTTCATTTCATCATGGCGATCGGCGGGGCCGATATGCCTGTGGTCGTGTCGATGCTCAACAGCTATTCGGGCTGGGCGGCAGCGGCGGCTGGCTTTATGCTCGGCAATGACCTGCTGATCATCACCGGTGCCCTCGTCGGCTCAAGCGGTGCGATCCTCAGCTACATCATGTGCCAGGGCATGAACCGCTCGTTCGTCAGCGTCATGCTCGGCGGATTTGGAACCGATAGCAGTTCAAGCTCAAGTTCGGCAGCGGCTCCCGCAGGCGAGGTCCATTCGATTGAGTCACCGGCAGCGGCCGATCTGCTCCTGAATGCCCGCAAGATCATCATCATTCCCGGCTACGGCCTCGCGGTCGCACAGGCTCAGCATTCGCTCGCCGAGGTCGTCAAGATCCTCAAAGCTAAAAATGTCGGGGTAAAATTCGCTATTCACCCCGTCGCCGGCCGCCTGCCCGGCCACATGAACGTCCTGCTCGCCGAAGCGAATATTCCGTACGACATTGTCTTTGAAATGGACGAGGTCAACGACGAATTCAGCGGAACGGACGTCGCCTGGGTCATCGGTGCCAACGACATCGTCAATCCCTCCGCCATGGACGACCCCGGCTCGCCCATCGCCGGCATGCCCGTCCTCCACTGCTGGGAGGCCCG
This sequence comes from Blastocatellia bacterium, assembly GCA_963765045.1. Taxonomy (GTDB): domain Bacteria; phylum Acidobacteriota; class Blastocatellia; order Pyrinomonadales; family Pyrinomonadaceae; genus OLB17. The sequence goes on from CAVXVF010000017.1 coordinate 581,999, forward strand.
CGACACGATCGTCATGAAACGCGGCATGGCCAGCGGCTACGCCGGAGTCGATAATCCGCTGTTCTACAAAGACAACACGCTGATGCTATTTGGTGATGCAAAGAAAGTGGTCGATGAGATATTGACGGCGATGCGGAGTTAAAAAAAACCTGCGATGAAGAACGGGACATAGTCGGTTCGCAGGCAAACGGCGGATTCCGGACGGATACGGCGAGATTAATCTAACACCCGGAATAACTCCCTCCAACCGACAAGTGCACTCCAAATCAAACGGCGGAAAAATTTGATCCTTCCCATAAACCCTGTATCCATATTCCTCATAGCTCAGAGATTGTTGCAACCACTTCACCCAACTCATCGCGTCAACGATTGAGACGATTTGCCCGTCACGATCCAACGCAACCGTCACCCGAACCGACGATCCTTGCCTTGCAGATCATCCCTTGCGTTAGAGTTTCGATGTGAGCATAGTTGCGTGTCACGTTGAACGTAGTATTGAACTATCCGAGTGATTTCAGGAACGTCGAGACCTGCAAACGCCCCGCCAACGGTCTCACGAACCAGTTCGATTTCGTAGGACGACTCCCGCCCAAATAAAGCGGCACCGTTCTCAAAGTATTGTTTGATTAAAAAATCGGTGAGATTTTGCAGATGGATGTTTTATGAGCGGACTCAGACAAAGACCGTTTGGCCATTCTTCCAGCAATCGCATTGAAACCGCGATCCGGCCCGCCCAGTCTGATCCCTACTTCCGACATAATTTATTCTTCATCCTTACCGACCTTCATCAACGCCAGTCTTTTGACTACAATTTCCTTTCTCGCAGTTCATGGCAATGAGCTAGGTCGAGGAGATCTAAACATTCGAAGAGAATATGATGATGATAACTAGTTGATCGGCATTTTCATCATAACTGAGCAAGACCTTACTTCCAGCGGACACGAACGCGATTCACCGTCATCGTTTTTAACTGTGAGCCAAAACCGATTAACGTCAGTGCAATGTGGCAGTGCCGAATAGAGACCCACGTCATGGCAAACTGAATTTACCAGCCGAAATTCCCGCTGAGAGTAATAAGGCCCCGCTTTCAATTCCTAATTGAAGCGATCCCTCATCGACTACGAATACTTACTTGTCTGCCCAAATGTTATTTGAAGCAAATACGTCTTTGACGACCTACGATCAATAAGACTTGTCTGAAAAATTTCATCACTTAACTCTTAGTTTGTTGGCACGTTGAGCGTTTGGCAAATGAGATTTCAAAAGAGTTTTCTTTACCTTTAGTAAATTTTCGAGTTCGGTAGATGATTGGAGGATAGATTTTCTTAATGTAGTCTTTGATCTTTTTCTGAGTAGACTCAAAATTTTTCACTCCTTGAATGGTTCCATCAATCTTTTTCATCAATTATAAGTGTTGCGGTCTCTCCGGACGGCAAACTGTTTGCAAAAGCAACTAGCGTCTTCGGAACATCCCTAATATCATTTTCGACCTTGCATTCTCTGAAACTGTCTTCGTGATGTTCGTTCATTTTTTCTCACCTCCCGAGGACAATTCCATCAACGCCAATCTTTCGACGACGTTTCCCTTCTCCAAATGCTCCTCAACAATTTCCGCCACGTCTTCCGGCTGGATTTGGCCGTAGATTGTGCCGTCTGGATAGACCATGACGGCGGTGCCGATGGTGCAGAAGCCGATGGAATGGCATTCGGTCAGGACGATCTCGCCGAGCGGATTTCGGCCCTTGGATTCTTTGCCTTGACGCAGGCCTTTCTCGGTGAGAATTCGTGAAAATTCGGCCATCACTTCCTGCCCACCAACGGCAGAACATGATTTGCCCGTGCAGACAAAAACCTGCCGTTTGATCGGTGCCTTGAGCATTGGAGCCAGCTTTTCCAGATGTTCGCGGTCGGTTATGAATTTCTTTTCGGCCATTCTTTCTATTTTGCCACGAAACTCAGGTGTTTAGCATCGAAGAAACTTGTGTTTATGATAAAATCTCCGTTCGAGTGAGGTCGTGGACCGTGAGTGAGGAACTCCGGTGCAAGCAAGAATTCCGACTCAAGACTCTACACTCAAGTCTCTCGACTAGTTTATGGCAGTTGGCATCATCATTCACATCTCGGTCGGGTCGGAAAAGCGAACCGAGTTTTTCTCCGAAGACCGTCTTAGTATCGGTTCGGATGAAAACAGCGATCTTCAAATTCATACCCAACAGCTCGAAGCAGCTGGCGTTTGGGTGGAATTGGAGAACAGCGATGGTGTGTTTCGCGTTACAAAATTCGACCCGGAATTAAAGTTCTCGATAAACGAAAAACCGCTTCGCCGATTTATCGCGATCTCGGACGGCGACGTGCTGAAGATCGAGAAGACTGACATTTCCTTTTCGTTCTTTTCGCTGACCGAAAAGCCGTCGCTGATCACGACAAACCGCGATCAGCCCCACATCGCCCAATTTATCGAAGAAGCCGCACTCGAATCCGCCACCTCGCCAAAGCGTGATGACGCCAAGACATTTCTTCGCGAATTTACTCGCGAGTTGCTGCGTGAGGTTTCGCTGACCTCGAAGCTGATCACACTTGTTTTGACGATCGGATTTTTGACGGGAGTTCTGTATTTGGGCTACGCCGTCAATCGCGAATTGAAGGAAAGCCGCGAGGTTGCCGAACGACAGGCCGGTATTATTGAACGTCTCGAAAAAACATTGGGCGAGACAAGTAACCAACTCGGCGAACTCGACAAAACCAATAAGGACATTATCAAAACCGTTTCGCTTGCCCAGAATCTTCGTGTCGATTATGGCAGCGGCGTCTGCCTGATAATCGGAGTTTACGATCTTGTTGACCGACAATCCGGAAAGACTTTAAAGTATCCGGACCCGCAGGCATTTCGTCAAAGCCCTTACGAACCGGCACCTTCCGAAGACGCGTCTAAGCCGAACAACGCACCTCCGACAGGGCTGACAACCGAAGGAAGCGGCAGTCCGGTCGAGTACGATTTCATAGGCACCGGATTTCATGTCGGGGGCGGCTACATTGTTACGAATCGTCATGTGCTTCAGCCGTGGACGGAAGACGACATCGTCAAACAGATGATCCGCGATTCGAACGGACGTGCCCGCATCAAACGGCTTGTCATCTATTTCCCGAATTTCCCACAGCCTTTTGTGCTGAAGGTCCGTGATACAAGCGGGCGTGAAGATCTGGCCGTAGCGACTGTCGATGCTACCCAGCTTCCCGCCGAAGTCCCGGTCCTGCCGCTTGAAACGGATTCCGAGGCTTCGACTATTGGCAAGACTGTCGTGACAATGGGTTATCCGAGCGGCCCGGATCGATTGCTGGCGATGGTCGATGACGACGAAGCGAAATCAATCAACCAGCGTTTCGGCAATTCGCGGCAAAATCTAATCAATTTCCTCGCCCAATCGCGTAAGATCGTCCCGCTCACTACGCAGGGAGCGATCACCGATCTCGACACACGCCGCATTGTCCACGACGCCAAAACCGCCGAGGGTGGCTCCGGTGCTCCGCTTTTCGGGCAGACCGGCAAAGTGATCGGCGTTAATTTCGGTGTGTTTACGGAAAATACCGCGGCAAACATGGCGATCCCGATCCGTTTTGCGATCGATATGCTGCGAAAAGCAGGTTGGAAAACCGCCGAAGAACTGCAGCAGGACGCGAATCAATTGAATCAGGTTGCAAACACGAATTCGAATACGTCGGTCGGAGCGCTCGAAACCGTAATAACTTATGGACGGACTTGTCTTTTCAAACATGCTTCACCGACCGGCCCGGACGTTTGTCAGTATTTTTGGCATCGCCATCGGCGTGCTGCTGATTGTCTTCACGGTCGGGTTGGCGAACGGCACAATTCGTGAGCAGGCGAGCCGTGAAGCGAATGTCGGTGCGGAGATATTCTTTCGCGCCTCCGGTTCGATCGGCATGAGCGGCTCCGAGTCATTTCGGCTTCCCGTTTCAATGGCCACGGATGTTTTAAAGGTAGAAGGCGTTCGGTCGGCAGTTGCGATCGGGCAGAATTCGGTCGATGCCACGGACAGTAATTCCGGCAAACGCCTGGTGGACGGCGTAAATTTTGACGAATACGCGGCGATTTCCGGGCTGCGATTGGTCGAGGGCCGTGCGTTTCAAAATGGAGCGGACGAAACGATCATCGACACCGCGTGGCAAACACAAAAAAACTTTAAGTTAGGCAATACTATTCCGTTGTACGAACGCCAGTTCACCGTCGTCGGCGTATATGAACCGGCCGGCGGTGCCCGGCTCAAGATTCCGCTTTCGACGATGCAGACCCAGATCGGTAGTGAAGGTAAGGTTTCGTCGGTACTCATTGCCGTGAAGCCCGGTTTCACCGTTGATCAGGTCGCACAAAATTTGCAGGATGCCTTTCCTGATAACCAGATCGTCCTCACCCGTGATCTCGAAGAGCTTTACATGGCCGGCTTCCCCGCTCTCAATATTTTTCTGAATGTCTTCATCGGTGTCGCCGCCGTAATCAGCGCTCTTGTCATTTTGCTGACGATGTACACGACCGTCACCGAACGCACGCGGCAGATCGGCATCATGAAATCTCTCGGCATGAGCAACCCGAAAATTGGCTGGACGATCACGCAGGAAGCTTTGTTGATAAGCCTTTTTGGGATTATTTTGGGAATCGTGTTGACGGTCGTTCTGCGTTTCGTCATCCGCAAATTTGCGACGCTCGAAGTCGAATTGAGCCCGCTCGTTATCTCTATCGTGTTCGTCGTCGGACTCATCGGCGGAGCGATCGGCGGCCTTTATCCTGCAATGCGGGCGGCCCGGCTCGATGCCGTCGAAGCGTTGAGTTACGAGTAACCACAAGCATTTTTCGTTTAGAGTGATGATGTATGCTAAATTCATCACTTCAATATCATGACCAACAAGTTGTCCGAAAAAACAAGTCTTTCGTTTATCGGCTGCGGAGTGATGGCCGAATCGATGGTTGCCGGGCTTCTGCGTGAAGAGATCGTTTCTCCATCGCAAATCGCGGCCAGCCATCCGCGAGCCGACCGGCGTGGTGAGCTTGAAACGAAGCACGGAATCAGGGCTTTCGCTGACAATGCCGCTGCCGCAAATGCATTCCCGGATTCTGAATCGGTTGTAATTCTGTGCGTTAAACCGCAGCGTTTTCGCAGCGTGCTGAAGGATTTGGCAGGCGCGATCAAACCCGACCAGCTTGTTATCTCGATCGTTGCCGGTGCCGGAATCGAAACTATTTCGGAAACATTGAACAACCACCTCGTGGTTCGAGCGATGCCGAATACGCCTTCGCAAATCGGGGCCGGAATGACCGCGTGGACGTGCTCGCCGGACGTTGATGAATATCATAAAACGCAGGTCAAGATCATGTTTTCTGCCTTGGGCAAGGAACTTTTTGTCGAAACTGAAAACATGATTGACATGGCAACTAGCTTGAGCGCAACTGGCCCGACGTATATTTTTATGGTCATGGAAGCGATGACCGACGCTGGCGTGCATCTCGGATTTTCGCGTGAAATTTCAAAGGAGCTGGTGCAGCAAACAATGCTCGGCTCAGTGCAATTCGCCATCGAATCCCAAAAACACCCCGCCGAACTCCGCAACATGGTTACATCACCGGGCGGCACGTCCGCCGAAGCTATCTACCAGATGGAAAAAGGCGCTCTGCGAACTGTTTTGTCCAAAGCAATTTACGGAGCTTACAAACGTGCTGTAGAACTCGGAAAACGTGAGTAGTTATACAACTGGCTGGTCGCGGACTTCATGTTAGTTTGTCCGGCTATGATTAGTTCTTCTTGTTCAGTCTTATTCATCTTCTTCCGTGGTCTTCTTAAATCTTTTAACCACAGATGAAGAGGAACGAAAACCGAATAAGAAGACTAATACTCAATGACGATCCACAAATTCTGCTCGATCCTTTTCACCAAGCTCGCCGATCTTCGTCATCAAAAAATCCGAGATCTCCTTGTGCGTTCGTACTGAATCTCGCTTCGAGTAAAACTCCGTCAATTCGATCGGCTCGCCAAACCATATCCTCACCTTCTCACCGCCGGCCCAGTTTCCCAAAACCTGTTTTGCCAACTCATTTCGCAGTCCGGTAATAAAAACGGGCACTACCTGCGGCTGCGCTTCGTATATCACCTTGCCGATTCCCGGCTGTGCGGGCAGAAAGTTGTAGGAATCGTCATCCAGATTTCGCTTTCCCTCTGGATGAAAACCAATTACGTGGCCACTTCCGAACCGGCAAATATGGATCAGCTCACGAACCGAAAATTTATCGAAAGCCCGTTTGTTTGCCTCTTTCTCCTCGCGAAAAAAAGGCGGGTACATCGCCCACCAGCCCATTACGAGATTTACGAACCATCCGATCGGATTATCATAAAAAAACTTGGCCCGCACAGGAAAAAAGAGCGTGATCGGGCGTGTCGTCCGGCGAAAAAGCACGCTCGAAACCGTGTACATATCAAAGAACGAACGATGATTTGCGACCAGTATCAACGGACGTTCAGCATCGGTTTGCTCGACATTTTCCAACCCGCGAACATTCATCAGGTTGTATGTCGCAATAAATATCCAAAGCGATCCAATGTGACGCTGACAGAACGTCCAGAACTTTTTCCAGCGTCCACGATTCATCTTTCGCACGAGCCGAAACCCGGCACGTTCGAGCGGCCCGAGCACTTCGATCTCCTCCGCCGTCGGAGCGGGATTATCGGTTCTTACCGCCAGATTACTTGTTTGTGTCGCCGGAGCGATCTCGTTCTGCATAAACAAAAAGGATATATTAGCATTCGTGGGCAGTCAGTTGAACTCGTGCAGCCTTGGAAAATGATAGACATTGGACATTTTTTTCGATATCATTATGTTTTTCGAAGCCGATTGACACTTGATCTGTTTTTGTACAATTTATTCGCCTGAATGGCTCTCCGGCATTCCTCGAATCTTAAATTGCTGCTTACTCTGTTAACATTTTTCAACATTCTCAAGGAGATTTCCCCATGTTTAAGAGGTCCAATCACCCGCTTTTCTTATTCTTGATTCTCACGTTAACGATTGTCGGCTTCGGCCAGACAAAAAGTTCCGGCGACGGTCTCTGGAGAGAGATCGACGACTCCGCCGCATCAATGCGTTCGGCCGAACGTCAGATCGTACCTGCAAAATACAAGACGTTTCATCTCGATAAAACTCTGCTCCGTACGGTTCTTGATTCCGCACCGGAAGAACTTTCTGACCCATACGGAATGTCGAATGCCATCATAACGCTTCCAATGCCGGACGGCGGCTTTGAGCGGTTTCGAATACAACATTCTCTTGTCGTCGAGCCTCTATTGCTGAAGAAGTATCCCGAACTCGGTGCGACGTTTCGCGGCCAGGGCATTGACGATCCAACGGCGACGGTTCGATTAGACCTGCTCCCGAGCGGTTTTCATTCGATGATTCTCTCGCCCCGCGGCACCGTGATGGTCGATCCGTACTCAAAGGGCGACACGGCCAATTACATCAGTTATTACAAACGTGACGTTTCCCGCACTACGGGTTTCTCGTGTGACGTCGATACTCAGCACGCTATCGAATCGATCTCCAAGCCGAAAAAGTCCAGTTTGCGAGAATTCATCCCGGATTTCGCATCTGCCGCCCCTGAAGTTACTTCCGGCACGCAATTGAGAACATATCGCCTCGCCCTGGCGGGAAACAATGAATATGCAGCCGCCGTTGGAGGCAACGCGATTGCTGGAACTCTGGCCGCTCAAGTGCTCATTATGAACCGTGTAAATGGCGTGTACGAGCGTGATCTGGCAATAAGAATGGTTATCGTCGGCAACAACAATTTGATTGTTTTTGCTGCTGATAATCTGACTTGCGGTGCAGCTAACAACGAGGCTTGCACAACCGCGAACGATCCGTATACCAACAACGACGGTGTCACGATGCTGGCTCAAAACCAGACCAAGGTTGATGCCGTGATCGGCGTGGCCAACTACGATATCGGACACGTTTTCAGCACGGGCGGCGGTGGTGTTGCGGGCGTTGGCGTACCGTGTGGAGCAAGCAAGGCACGCGGCGTGACGGGACTTTCGAATCCGGTCGGTGACGCTTTCGCAATCGATTTTGTAGCCCACGAGATAGGCCATCAGTGGGGAGCTCTCCACACGTTCAACGGCGGAACCGGAAATTGCAGCGGCGGTAACCGCACTGCCGGCAGTGCGTACGAACCCGGAAGCGGTATTACGATCATGGGCTATGCCGGTATCTGCGGCAGCCAGGACCTCGCCGGAAACAGCATCGATTCTTTCCATGTTAAAAGCCTTGAGGATATTGTCGCGTACAGCCAAACCGGAAATGGCAACACTTGTGCCGCAACGACGACAAACGGAAACACTCCTCCAACGGTGAGCAGTCCCGGTGGAACAACCTTTAATATTCCACGACTGACTCCGTTTACATTGACGGCGGCGTCAACCGACGCAAACGGTGACACGGTGACATACGATTGGCAGGAATATGATCTGGGTCCGCAAACTTCATCCGTACCTAACACAGATTCTGATGGAAGCGCAAAGCCGATCTTCAGGCCATATAGTCCTACAACGAACCCGTCACGAACATTTCCTTCAAATCAGTACATTCTTGCGAACGCAAACGTTCCCCCAAACACGACAGGCGGCTTCTTGACGGGCGAGCTTCTTCCATCTATTGCGAGGACGATGAACTTCCAAGTCATCGCTCGTGACAACCGTGCGGGCGGCGGCGGCATTAACACGGCGACCGTCAGTGTTGTCGTTGCTGGCACCGGGCCCTTCGCGGTTACTGCTCCGAGCTCGAGCACGACCTGGTTTCTGAATTCGAATCCGGTCGTAACATGGAGCACGGGAGGTTCGGAAGGTGCCCCGATTAGCGCGGCAAACGTTCGTATTTTGCTTTCAACAGACGGCGGAGCTACCTTCCCGACGGTCCTTAACGCAAGCACTCCGAACGATGGGTCAGAAGCGGTTGTATCGCCGAACCTGAATTCAAGCACTGCCCGTATCCGCGTGGAGCCAGTTGGGAACATTTTCTTCGACGTAAGCGAAAACTTTATCATCTCGAACACGGCGGCGATGAACGGACTTATTGCCGGCAGAATTGCGACAGCAGGCGGACGCGGCCTCGCAAGAGTCTACGTTACCTTGTCCGGCGGCGACCTGGCGACGCCCCGTGTCGCGATCACCAATGCGTTCGGATACTACCAATTCGAGACGGTCTCGTTTGCACAGACGTTTACCATCACCCCTGCTCCGCGAAAGGGAAAAACGTTCAGTCCAACGAACATCGTCCGCAACCACAACGCAGCGGCAACGGACGTTAACTTTACGGTAAATTAGTCGGATGTAAGTCCGATTCGGAAAGAAGGCGGTAGGCTCATCGAGTCTTCCGCTTTTTGCACGTATTTATTCGATATTGAAATATTTCGCGTCCGGGTGATGCACGATGATCGCCGACGTTGATTGCTCCGGATCGAGCTGGAATTCCTCGGTAAGTTCGACACCGATTCTTTCCGGCTGAAGCAGTTCGAACAACTTCTCCTGATCTTCAAGCCGGGGGCAGGCCGGATAGCCAAAGCTGTAACGCGAACCTTGATAGCTCTGGTGAAACAGCTTTGCCAATTCAACAGCGTCTTTGTCCGCAAAGCCAAGCTCCGTGCGGATTCGTTTGTGCCACATCTCGGCCAACGCCTCGGCGGCTTCGACGGAGAGGCCGTGGAATAACAAGTAATCGGTGTAGTTGTCAGACTTGAATAGCTTTGCCGAATGCTCGCTGGCTTTTCGGCCCATCGTCACGAGATCGAACGCAACGACATCGATGCGCCCCGAATCGACCGGCGCAAAATAATCCGCCAGGCACAAATTCTTTCCGCCGCGCTGATCGAGCGGCTGACGTGGAAACGTAAACCGCATCCGTTCCGTCTTCTCGTCATCCTGAAAAATGATCAGATAGTTCCCGCTCGACTGGCACGGAAAATAGCCGTAAACGAGCTTCGCCTCAAGCAGTTTTTCGCGAATTGCCTGTGCTTTGATTTCGGCAAATTTTGGATAAACAGTCTCCTGTAATATCGCGTCGTACTCTTCCTTCGACCGCTTGCCTTGCTTGTATTGCCACTGGCCTTTGAACAAAGCGGTCTCGTTGATGAACGAAAACACCTTATTTAGATCGGTGATCTCAACAACCTTCGATCCATAGAATGGAGCTGTCGGAATCGCAATATCTGTCGAAACATCAGATTGCGTCGTGTGCGTCGAATCGCCGGTGGTTCTTGTCGAAACACGTGCCGCCGCCTTCCCGAGTTTAGCGTCCTCGCCAACAAGGTCTTCGGCATCGGTAACAGTTTCGATGTGATCGGTCAAGCCACCCGCTGACGCAGGCGGTTCTGACAAGAGGCCGGTCGCTACCGTTCCCGGTTCTGACCCGTTCCCCACCGCCGCGACTTTAGACTTTGGACTTTGGACCTTGGACTGCTCACCTTGGGTGAGCTTGTCCATGGTATGCAGCCCGTCAAACGCATCGCGTGCGTAGAAAAGGTCGCCCTTATAAAGCGGTATCAGATCATTATCGACATACCTGCGATTCAACGCCGCACCACCCAGAATGACCGGAATATTAATTCCCCGCTCGTTCATTATTTCCAGGTTGTCGCGCATGACGAGCGTCGATTTCACCAGCAGTCCGCTCATTCCAACCGCATCAGCTTTCGTCGCGGCAAGCGATTCCAAAATACTGTCGATCGGCTGTTTAATGCCTAGATTTACGACCTTATAACCGTTGTTGGTCAAGATAATATCTACCAGATTTTTGCCGATGTCATGCACATCGCCCTTGACCGTCGCCAGCACAAGCGTGCCCTTGTTGGTCGAATCGGCCTTCTCCATAAAAGGCTCAAGAAACTTGACCGCGCTCTTCATCGCTTCGGCCGATTGCAGCACGAACGGCAGTTGCATCTGCCCGCTGCCGAACAGATCACCAACCGTTTTCATGCCGTCGAGCAGAATTGTATTGATAATTTCCAGCGGCGGATAAGTTTCGAGAGCGACCTTAAGCGAATCTTCCAGTCCGATCTTTTCGCCGTCGATGATGTGATGCTTCAGCCTGTCTTCGATCGGCAGATTGGCAATATCCGGCTTCATCGAAGTCGCAGTCTTGCCTTCAAACAGCGTTGTAAATTCCGTCAGCGGATCGTAAATGCAAATGTCGCCGTCAAACTTTCGCCTGTCGTAAATCAAATCGAGAGCGACCTCGATCTCCTGCTCGCTAAAGCGGTTCAGCGGCAATATCTTCGACGCATTTACAATCGCTGAATTCATTCCCGCCTCGACACATTCGTGCAGAAATATCGAATTCAGCACGATACGCGACGCCGGATTGAGCCCGAACGAAATATTCGAAACGCCCAGGATAATATTCGCGTCCGGCATCTGTGCGTGGATTTCCTTGATCGCCGCAATCGTCTGGTCGGCATTTCTGCGGTCTTCCTCGATCCCGGTCGAGATCGGCAACGCGAGCGGATCGAAGAAAATATCGTGTGCCTCGATGCCAAATTCCGTCGCCTGCTGATAAGCACGCAGAGCGATCCGCACCTTATCGTCGAAGGTCCTCGCCATTCCCGCTTCATCGATCAAACCAACGACGATCCCGGCTCCATATTCCTTCGCCAGCTCCAAAACTTTCAGAAAACGCGGTTCGCCGTCCTCATAATTGGTCGAGTTGAGCAAACATTTGCCGCCCGCATGCTGCAGGCCGGCCTCCATCTTTTCCCATTCGGTCGAATCGAGCATTATCGGGATCTTGACGTTTGTCACCAGCCGCGAGACAAGCTCGTTCATATCGGCGACGCCGTCACGCCCGACAAAATCGACGTTCACGTCCAGGATGTGAGCACCTTCCTTCTCCTGCGATTTTGCGAGATTGACCAGCCCGTCCCAGTTCTCCGCTTCTAGCAGATCACGCATCTTCTTCGACCCGGAAGCATTCACCCGCTCACCGACGATCAGGAACGAAGCGTCCTGAGAATAAGGCTGTTGGAAATATATCGACGAAGCCGCCGGCGTTCGTTTCGGATCGCGGACCTTTGGCGAAATCCCTTCGAGCCGCTCGACGACCATCTTCAAATGCTCCGGCGAAGTTCCGCAGCAACCGCCGACAATATTCGCACCGTAGTCCTTTGCAAAATGTTCCACTTGTGCGGCAAAGCTCTCCGGCGTTTCGTCGTAATGCTGCTTGCCGTCCTTCACCTCGGGCAGCCCGGCGTTCGGCAGCACCGACACCGGCAGCGTCGAGCTTTCGCACAAATATTTCAGGCTCTCGGCCATCTGCTTCGGTCCGGTGCCGCAGTTCATCCCGATAACGTCTATCGGAAACGGATCGAGCGCGGTCAGGGCCGCCGCGATCTCGGTCCCGTTCAGCATCGTCCCAAACGTCTCGATCGTCACCTGTGCGATCACCGGAACGCGGACCTTGTTCTTTTTAAAGTAATCGAATATCGCCGACAAAGCCGCCTTCGTCTGCAAAAGGTCCTGGCAAGTTTCGACGATCAGCAGATCGCTGCCGCCGTCCATCAAACCGCGGACCTGCTCGACATAAGCATTCTTCAGATCGACATACCCGATATGCCCGAGCGTCGGCAGCTTCGTCCCCGGCCCGATCGAACCCGCAACAAATCTCAGTTTCGCCGGAGTCGAAAAATCGCTCGCAACCCGCTTCGCCAATGCAGCCGCTCGGAAATTTACGTCATACGTCTTCTCTACGATCCCAAACTCCGACAGCACCACCTCGCTCCCGCCAAAGCTGTTCGTTTCGATCACATCGCAGCCGACCTCAAGAAAGCTTGTATGCACCTGCTCGATCGCATCCGGCCGTGTGTACAGCAGATTCTCCGAGCAGTTCTCAAAATTCGCCCCGCCCCAATCGTCGATCGAAAGATTCAACGCTTGCAGGTAAGTGCCCATCGCACCGTCAAAGATGACGATCTTTTCTTTTAATAAGTTGAGAAATTCACTTTTCATATAGTGGCTTTAGTCGAAGATATTTAATTATCAGATCAGAAAGTTCTTCGAAATCCAGCTCATTAAGTTCCCCGTTTGTATACCCGTTCAAAACTACGTCCCGGTTGGCATCTTCGACCTCAACAAAGTAACGATTCTCTTGAGCGCAGAGCGTAGAGATAAAAAAGAGAAACCCGCCGTCGAAGGCATTCTTAACTCCGAACCCGCTCGAATTGGCATCCCAGTCATTAGTGAACGCGAGGTTAGATCTGCCAAAGCGATTAATTAGCTTTTGGATCAGGGTTCAATGCCTGCCTCTTTTTGCACAGGAAGTTCCATAAATCAAAAAAACTCTGCGCCACATAAGCACAGAGTTTCTTAAAAAAATATTCAGTTAAAACTCTTAGCTTTTTAGCGATTTTTATTGTGGTCGCAAGTCGCCCTAACTCACCACATAAACTAGTTATGAGTTTAGCGAGTTAAGAGTATCGAGTCAACCTGAACATCGTATACTCTACGAACTCTAAAAACTCGTTAGACTTTACTTACCGGTCATATATTTGAAAGCCACCGACGCGATGTCGTCCATTGCGCTGCCGTCGCGGTCGCTGTCGAGCATGTTTGACGCCATGTCCATCATCGGGTTGCCGGATGACTGCGGTGCCGCCTGTGCCTGTCCGCCGCCAAGCAATCCGCCAAGCAGCCCACCGAGGCCATCGGCGCCGACATTCTGCTGCTGTTTCTGCTGGCCAAGATAGCTCATCACGATTGGCGCAAGCATCATCAGAATCGGAGCGACCTGCGAAATGCTCAAGCCGGATTTGTTACTCACTTCCTGTGCGACCTGTCCCTGATTGTTGCCAAAAATGTGGCCAAGAATGCCACCCGCATCGGCTTGTCGCGGCGGCGGTGCGGCTTGTTGTCTGCCGAAAATCATACTGCCAAGACCGCCAAGATTACCGAGCAGTCCGCCATCATGATCGCGGTCCAAAGCACTGTTCAGGCTCTCTGCGCCCGTCGGCGTTGCGGCGTTGTTTGCCAGCCCGCCCAATATCATCGGCAGCGCAGCCTGTATCGCGGAGTTTACCATTGACGATTCGGCACCGACATTTTGGCTGATCTGATCGACGGCCTGGGTTCCCTGCTCTTGTCCAAGCAGATCTTGTAGTGAAAACATAAGATTTTCTCCTTCCTGATGGTTTTAATTCTGTGCGAATATAGTAACAGACTTCGCAACGCAAAACAAAAATTTCAAATGGGCAAACGCCGCTTCGTAATACCTTTTATTTTGGTCGCAGCAATTATAGGCTTTCTGTTTTTGTCTGTTCTCGCGACGCTTTATTTCACTCTCTGCGCGTGCTTTGATGTGTCGAATCGACCGTACACAAATGTTCGAACGATTGCAGGACTAAAGGGTGAATTTGGAGAGCCTTTCGGTGTCGCCGTCAAGAATGGCGAAACTTACGTTTCCGATGGCGACAACGGCAAAATCTGGCGAGTCGTGGAGAATACTCCGCCGGTTGAATTCGCTTTGGGTTTTGAAACACCATCTTCGATTGCATTCGACAAAAACGGCGATCTGATAGTTGCCGATACAGGTTCGCACACGATAAAACGAATCGACCGCAGCGGCGAAATTTCCATCGTTGCCGGCACTGACGGGCAATTCGGCGATGTGGACGGCGACGCTCTTTCGGCAAAGTTTAATGCGCCGGTTGGCGTCGCGATCCGCGATGACGGAGCAATCGTCGTCGCAGACACTTACAACGATAAGGTAAAAGTAATCGCTGATGGCGTAGTTACGACACTAGCTGGCTCGAGCCAGGGTTTTAACGATGGATCGCCGACGAATGCAAAATTCAACACGCCGTGTTCCCTTGCTGTGTGGCAGGATGGTCGCATCGTCGTTGCCGACACTTTGAATTCGCGTATCCGCGTCCTCGAACCCGATGGCACGACATGGACACTCGCTGGAAGCGGCAATGTGGATACACTCGATGGAACATTGTCTGCGGCGACATTTTACAGACCTTCCGCGATAGCGATCAGCTCGAACGGCGAAATATTTATCGCCGACCGAGATACGGTGCGAGCTGTCAGGAACCGCTCATTTCCTTTCGTCGAAACCATCTCGAAACCTCGTCGTGGTTTTATCGACGGCCCGCCATCTGTTTCAACCTTCAACCGTATATCGGGAATCGCCTTCGACAACAACCAAAACCTAATTTTGGCCGATAGCGATAACGCGGCGGTGCGTGTGCTCTCTTCTGACCAGATTTCAAAGGAGCGAAAGACAAAAACAATTCAAACAAAACGGTCTGATGCATCCGAGTTCCGAACACGGCAAGCAGCTCGTTGGCCTTACGAACCGTTCGACGCGAAACGCGACATTGCCGGAACGCTCGGCGAGATTCGCGGTGAAATAATTGATGCAAATTCGCAGGTCTGGTTTCACAACGGACTCGACATTGCGGGCAATTACGGTGAAAAGGCTTATTTCATCCGCGACGAAAAAGTGCTCAATCCTTTGGCTGCGGAAAACTTCGGGACGTTGCGTGAATTGATCCGCCTTCCCACGCTCGGCTACATTCATCTGCGTCTTGGCCGCGATGCTGCGAATAAAACTTTCGATGACTCTAGATTTCAGTTCAATCCAGACATGACCGCCGTGCGTATTCGGCGAGGCACTCAATTTAAGGCCGGCGACCTGATCGGCACGCTCAACGCGATGAATCATGTTCATCTGATCGCCGGACCGAGCGGTGACGAAATGAACGCTCTTGACGCGTTGATCTTGCCGTATGTTACGGACAAAACTCCGCCCGTAATAGAAGAAGTAACCCTGTTTGACGAAAATTGGCGTCCTATTGAAACCGAACCTGCGGCTAAACGTATAAAGCTGACAGGAAAGACCCGCATCGTTGTCCGTGCGTTTGACAGGATGGACGGAAATCCTGAGCGAAGGCGTCTGGGCGTATTTCGTTTGGGCTATCAGGTCTTGAAAAAAGATTTGTCGCCAGCAAGCGAGATCGATTGGAACATCAGTTTTGACCGTAACCCTGACCCGGAAGCCGTCAAGTTTGCCTACGCACAGGGCAGTCATTCGGGGGCGACCGGCGAGACGATTTTCAAATACATCGTCACAAACAAGGTCAGCGGGATTTCATTCGACGAAGGTTTTCTCGACACGGCTGCGTTAGGAAATGGCGAGTTTGTACTACGGGCATTCGCGGCGGATTATTTTGGCAACATTATTTCTAAAGATATTTCTATTGAGGTAACACAATGAAACGAGTAATAACATGGGTACTGCTCATCGCTTTTGTTTTGTCGGGTTTGGCCGCGGTCATGATGGCTGATGTGACCACTGGTCCTGGCGGCATCAAGACCGCACCTGCGGCTCCGAAATTCACCGACGCGGAACGACAATCGGAACTTGCAAGACGCCGGGCTGCTGTCGCAAAACGCATGGCTCCGAACAGCATCCTGATCCTCTGGAGCTCAGAGCCGAGAAATTATGCCGGCGATGTAGATTTTTATTATCGCCAGGAGAATAATCTCTATTACCTCACAAATATGAAGCAGGGCGAGGCAACGCTTGTCATCGCAAAAAACGGCGACAGCATTTCCGAGTATTTGTTCATGCCGAAACGCAACCCGCAATTCGAAACATGGAACGGCAAGATGTATTCGAACGAAGACGCGACGCGCATCTCTGGCGTGAAAAACGTGATAGATTCCGAAGAGCAGACCGCATATTTCACCGCTCTTGGAAAGAAAGAAACGTTTGCCTCAAAAGGCGGCATTACCGTTCCGGCCTCGGCTGAGAATCTTTATCTGTTGCTTCCGAACGGCGAACGCGATGCAAACGGAACCGCTGAATTCAGCCGTGAGAGCAGCTTTTCGAAGATGGTGTCCAGTTATAAAGTTGTAAATGCCCGGCTGATATTCTCCGAGCTTCGCTCGATCAAATCGCCGATCGAATTAAAGCTTTTGCAGCACGCGATCGACATCACGACCGAGGCTCAAATGCGCTCGATGGCAATGGTTGGACGTGCAAAGATGGAATACGAAGTGCATGCCGAGGTTGAATATACTTTCCGCCGCCGCAATGCCGATTATTGGGGATATCCGTCCATCGTCGGATGTGGTGCGAACGCGACAACGCTTCATTATGTCGAATCGCAAGGCAGTGTAAAACAGGGCGATCTGATGCTGATGGATGTCGGTGCCGAATACGATCATTACACCGCCGATGTCACGCGAACATATCCGGTCAACGGCAAGTTCACAAAAGAGCAGGCTGCGATCTATCAAATAGTTTACGACGCGCAGGAAGCAGTTGCATCGGTCACGAAACCGGAAGCTAAAATGAGCACCATAGAAAAGACGTCGATGGACACGGTTAAAGCTGGGCTATTAAAGCTTGGCCTTATCACATCTTTGGACGGAACATACGACGCTACTTTTAACGGTCAGCCGATGAAAATCTCGCAGCATCGCCTTTGGTTCATGCACGGAAATTCGCACTGGCTTGGAATGAATGTCCACGATGTTGGCGATTACACGGCTCCACTAAAAGCGGGAATGGTTTTCACGAACGAACCCGGCATCTATCTCCGCGAAGACGCTCTCGATTATTTGGCCGACACGCCGGACAATCGGGCTTTTTTGGCAAAAGTGCGACCGGTTTATGAAAAGTATCGAGGCATTGGAGTCCGCATCGAAGACGACATGCTCGTTACCCCGACCGGCGTCGAGTGGATGACAAAACAGCTTCCGCGTAAGATTGACGAGATCGAAGCTTTCATGGCAAAAGCCCCGAAGGAATTTGCTTATACTGCCGTTAATCGCCCGGTGCTGTCGAATATCTTCATCGGTCAAGCTCGCAACGGAGCCTATTAGCCTTTACCCCTTTAATAAGATTGAATTGTAATTGAGAGGCAGTCATTGACCGCCTCCAGGTTATTGACTTAGAACTCGTTTCTTCACCTAAATCTTATGGCTGTGGAAGTCGAGCAGCCTGAGGCGATCACAGCGCCGCTTGTGTTAAAGAGTTGAAAGCCGCCCATTGTCGAGCCCTGATCCAGGTATCTTTCGTATTCGAGGGTTTGACTTACCTTAAGCCTTCCGACTGGCACGCCTGCCGGAGTTAAAGGGATAAACGTAAAATTCATCAAATAGCTGTCCTCGCCGCGGTAGCCGCGCTGCCAGATGCCGTGACCGGGAGTTCGGAAGGGCGTCGCTGGATTTGCGCCGTATTCCGACAGCGTTCCGCCCTTGTGAAAAGTGATCAACCCTATAAAAGCGGGCCCGGCCGGCTCGCCGGTCTGACAGTTACGTGGCGTAATTGTTGTTTCCCACACACCGACGATACGATTAAGTAACTGATTCTGGCTGCTGCCGGAAGCCCTTTGAGCCTCTCCAGTCTGTTCTATTTCCTGACCCATAACCGAAATCTGGGCTGTCGCGATAAATAAAATAAGTGTTAGCCATCCAAAGCCGACCGTTTTTGCGAATTTATTTTTCATTTTGTCCTCTCTTTTATTTTTACTCGAAATTCGTTGTGTCCCGTGGCGCGACGAACAAAGATTTTTGTGTCTTCGATTGTTTGTGCCACGGAATATAACGCGACGGAATATGCAAAATCGGCTCAATAAAATTTTCCGTGTGATTCGAGGAAATCGCCTTTCGGCTGAAAACATTGACTGCACAATGCCCACGAGCGTATCATCAGGTTCAATTTACATGAGATCCGATACCGCAAAACCGCAGGAAATTTCACGAATTCTTCATGAATGGGGAGAAGGCCGAAAAGAGGCGTCAGAGGAACTTATGCCGCTTGTTTATGATGAACTCCGGCGGCAGGCCGCCCGGTATCTGCGCCGCGAGCGGCCAGGGCATACGCTGCAAACAACGGCGCTGATTCACGAAACTTATCTGAAACTGGTCGATCAGCGAAATGTCGATTGGCAAAATCGAGCACATTTTTTTGGTATTGCCGCACAGGCGATGAAGCGGATCTTGCTCGATTACGCAAAGGCAAGACATCGGGAAAAACGCGGCGGGGCGGCAGAAAATATACCTTTGGACGAGGCCCGATTTGTCGTTTCCGGTGAAAAAAGTGTCGACTTGATTGCTCTGGACGCGGCTTTAACGAGGTTATCGGAATTCGACGCAAGACAGGCGAGTATCGTCGAGCTCAAGTTCTTTGCGGGATTTTCGATCGAAGAGATTGGTGAAACCCTCCACATCTCAATAGCCACGGTAAAGCGCGAGTGGAATTCTGCCAAAGCGTGGCTGCATAGCGAGATCACTAAATAATTGACAATGGACGCAGAACGCTGGCAAAAAATTAAGTCCGTTTTTGATACCGCGCGAGAACTCGATCCGGCAAAACGGTCCGTTTATGTCGCAGATGCCTGTGTCGACGATCCAGAACTGCTCGCCGAGGTCAACAAGCTTCTAAATTCATTTGAGAACGCGGAAAGCTTCATCGAAGAACCCGCCGCAAGCGAATTCGCAAGCCTTATCATAGAATCGAAAACGCTTAAAACCGGACAAAGATTTGCTCATTATGAAATTTTGCGGCTGATCGGTGCTGGCGGAATGGGCGAAGTGTATTTAGCCACGGACGAAAAACTTGACCGCGTGGTGGCGATCAAGCTCCTTAACGAAGAATTCAGCCGTCATGAATCGCACGTCCAAAGATTCATCCAGGAAGCAAAAGCTGCGTCATCGCTAAATCACCCGAACATTCTAGTAATTCACGAGATCAACGTCGGTGACGACGCTAATTATATCGTTAGCGAGTTTGTCGAAGGCAAAACGCTTCGCGACGTGATACGAACGTCTAATTTGAAGCCATCGGAGATGTTGGATATAGCAATCCAGATATCTGGAGCGTTGGCCGCGGCTCACGGTGCAAATATAGTCCATCGCGACATCAAACCTGAAAATGTCGTAGTCCGCCCTGACGGTTATGTGAAAGTTTTGGACTTCGGCCTCGCAAAGCTTATACAGCAAAATGCGGTTGGTCTCGAAGAGGCGACGGCGAAGCAGAACCAGACGGCGAAGGGTCTAATCATGGGCACGGTCAACTACATGTCCCCTGAACAAGCCAAAGGTGAAAAGGTCGACCAGCGCACTGATATTTTCAGCCTGGGTGCCGTAATCTACGAACTCATCGCCGGCAGAACTCCGTTTCAGGGTAATTCGATGTCCGAAACGTTTGCTAATCTCATAAAGATCGATCCGCAGCCCCTTTCGCGATATGCTTCGAATGTCCAGGATGAGTTGCAGCGGATCGTTTCGAAAACACTGCGAAAGAACAAAGACGACCGTTATCAAACGATGAAAGGTTTGCTCGCGGATTTGAAGGCCCTTCGCGAAGATCTCCATTTTGACGAGAGGCTGGAAAGATCGCATTCGTCCGACGATAAAAATGCAACCGCGATTTTGCCGGCCACCACGGGCAACGTTAGCAATCGAACCGGTGAAACGAGTAACAACACGGCCCGCCGGGCCAACCGCGTCAATTCCATTTCGGCTCTCGTCGTCGTCGCCTTGCTCATTGCCGCTGTCAGTACCGGCTACTATCTGCTATCGGTAAGAAAGACTGGGTCGGAGGGCAAGAAATCGCTCGCCGTTTTGCCATTTGTAAACGCCACCCAAGACCCGAACGCGGAACATCTGTCGGACGGGATCACGGAAAGCATCATTAATAATCTGTCGCAGCTTGCGAGCCTTCGGGTGATGCCGCGAAATTCGGCGTTTCGCTTTAAGAGAGATCAGGCAGATGTGAAAAATATCGCTTCGCAGCTGGGCGTCGAAGCGCTTGTAACCGGCGATATTAAACAGTTGGGCGACAAACTGGTCATAAATGTTCGGCTTATCGACGCAAAGGACGAATCGCAGATTTGGGGAAATCAATATGTTAGACCAACGACCGACATTCTCACCGCCCAAAGCGAGATCGCTCAGGCCGTCGTTCAGAATCTTCGCTTAAAACTGACTGCGACCGAGACCCAGCTTCTCAATAAGCGTTATACAGAAAATGCCGAGGCATGGCAGCTATATCAAAGAGGGCGGTTCCATGTTTTCAAACTGACGCCGCCGGAGATCGAGCTTGGAATATCTTATTTTCAACAGGCGATAGAGATGGACCCCAACTACGCTCTTGCCTACGCGGGACTTTCGGATGCGTACCGTTCGCTCGCGATCGGCAGCGAGATGCCGCCGGTTGAAAATTTGGCGAAATCAAAAATAGCGGGAGTCAGATCGATAGAGATCGACGACTCATTATCCGAAGGCCACACTGGCCTTGGCATGACGATATTTTGGGGAGAATGGGATTGGGTTGGTTCGGAAGCCCAATTAAAAAGAGCTTTGGAACTCAACCCGAACGACGCAACGGCCCACCTGTTTTATGCCCACATTCTTTCAAACACGGGGCGGCACACCGAAGCACTTGCAGAGGTTAAGCTCTCGAGAGAACTCGACCCACTTTTTCCGTTTGCCGGTGCACTCGAAGGGCAATTTCTGTTTCACGCCGGCCGAACCGACGAGGCTCTAGTCAGACTGCAGAAAACTTTTGATCTGGCCCCGACATTCTGGATGCCGCACCTCTTTGCTTCGAGTGCTTATATCGAAAAAGGAATGTACGCTGAAGCCATCGCCGAAGCGCGTAAGGCGACCGACCTTTCGCCATCTCAGACGAATTCAATCGTCAATGAAAGTTACGCGCAATCAAAGCTCGGCAAACATGATGAAGCTCAAGCGTTGCTCGACAAGCTGCTGAAAAGGTCAGCCGAGCGTTTTGTTCCGCCTGGTCATATTGCACAGACTTATAATGGGCTTGGAGAAACGGAGAAAGCATTAGACTGGCTTGAACAGGCATTCGAACAACACGATCCTAAAATGGTATTTTTAAAGGTTGATCCGAAATGGAACAATTTGCGGTCCGAACCGAGATTTATCGATTTGATGAAACGCATGAAATTTGATCAGTAACGTTATGAGCCCAAACGCGAGCATGACAGTCGTGGTTCGGCTTTGCGAAAAGTAAGGTAGTGCCAAAACAAGACGATACACCCTCGACGAATGGCGGAAATCTGCCGCTGGTAATTGTCAATCCAAAATCCGCCGGCGGCTCGACGAAAGATATTTGGGCGGGCATCGCCAGCGATCTGCGAGCACATTTCGGCGCTTACAATGTTGCGTTTACAAAGGCAGCCGGTGACGGGACCTCTCTCGCAAAACAAGCGTGCGAATCGGGCAGAAGTTTTATCATTGCGTGCGGCGGCGACGGCACGATCAACGAAGTCGCGAACGGAATTTTGCAGAGCGGCGTTGACGTTGAACTTGGCGTGATGCCTTCGGGCACGGGCGGCGACTTCCGAAGGACTTTGGAGATGCCGCAATCTCCGCGCGAAGCGGCACGAGCACTTCGCGACGGTAAAACAAAGCACATAGATGTCGGCCGCGTGACATTCCAGAGTCACAACAACGAAACTATCAGTCGCTATTTTCTAAACGTCTCATCGTTCGGCCTCGCCGCATCGATCATCGAACGCGTCAAATCGAACAAAGCTCTCGACTGGCTCCCGCTCGGAAATGTTCGGGGACGGGCAAGTTTCGCTCTTTCAACGCTCCAGGAAGTTGTCGGGCTCGGCGTTGTCACCGTCAAAGTAAAGATCGACAGCGGCGATGAAAAGCTGCTCAACACAATAAACTTCTGCGTCGCAAACGCCCGTTATTTTGGCGGCGGGATGAAGATCGCTCCCGACGCGAAAATAAACGACGGTTTTCTAGACATAATAAACATCGGCGACATCCGTACCGCAAAGATCCTGCTAAACGCCTATACTTTATATAACGGAACTCATCTCGACCTGCAGGAAGTAAGAAGCACGCTTGCGAAAAAAGTTGAGGTATCGCCCGCATCGAAAGATGTAGAAATTCATATCGAAACGGACGGCGAGCTACCCGGTAAGCTGCCCGCTGTTTTCGAAGTCGTCCCCTCAGCCTTGCGCGTCCGAGTAGCTCAGCCGTAATTATTGAATGCCATGCTTGCCAAACAGCTTGGTTGTCGGCAAGAATGGTGAAATCTCCGAAATGCTCAGACGCATGACCTCGCCCCGCACTTTGCTTTCGGAACAGCCTTCTTATGTCAGATTCTTACATAAAGCGATTGATCAGCACGTTTGACACGTGCTCCGATAAGGTCGCAATGCGCATTGTCGGTGACGACAGCGAAGTTCATACGTTTGGCGAAAGCCTGAGCAAAATTCGGTCAATTGCATACAGGCTCGGACAGGAAAACGTCGGCAAAGGCGACCGCGTTGCCCTCATCGGCGAGAACCATCCCTGCTGGGCGATTGCGTATCTCGGGACGCTCTATCACGGTGCTGTTTGCGTACCGCTCGATCCACACGGCGAGATCGAGACAATCACAAACTTCCTCGAAAACTCGGAGGCAAAAGTTACGTTCATTTCGCCGGACATGACCGGCAAGTTTCAGGAGATCGAAGAACGGCTCGGCCGCCATATTCCGACCGTCGTTTGGAACCTGGAAAATTCGACAAACGGCTTTCAACAATTCGAGGATTGGTCCGCAACCGAGTTTCCCGCTGCCTTTGCCACCGAGATTCCCGATATCAATGACAACGACAACGCCCTGTTGATGTACACAAGCGGCACGACGGGCACGCCGAAAGGTGTTCCGCTGACGCACGGCAACATCATTGCCGAGCTTATCGGCATTGACGAAGTTTTAAGGTTTCGAAACGACGAAAAGATCCTCAGCCTGTTGCCGCTTTTTCACGCCTATCTGCAAATCGTCAATCTTTGGGTCGCAACTACCGTCGGAGCCGAAGTCGGTTATCTGAAAGAGCTTACGCCCGCCGAGCTTGGCGACGCGATGAAGAGCTTTAAGCCGACGATACTTACGACCGTGCCGAGGCTTTGGTATCTGTTTCATAAAAAGATCTTCGATGCGGTTGAAGCAAAGCCAAAAATGGTTCAGCGGCTATTCCGGGCGATGCTCGCGGCAAACGGCCTTGCACGGGATACGTTCGGAATGAACCTCGGAAGGAAGTTTTTCGGTGCGATGCACGAATCATTTGGCGGAAACCTGCGTATCGCTATCTCCGCCGGCTCGCGTTTTGACGAAGAAGTCGCTGTAGATTTTCACAAACTCGGCTTCACGATTTTGCAAGGCTACGGCCTAACTGAAACAAGCGGGGCCGCGACCGCGACTTTCGAAGATGACAACCGCGTCGGCTCCGTCGGCAAGCCGATGCCCGGCACGGAGATAAAGATCGGGGATCCGGATAAGGAAGGCGTAGGCGAAGTTCTGATCCGCGGCGGCGTAGTTTTTAAAGGCTACTATCGCAATAACGCGGCAACCGCCGAAGCGTTTACCGAAGACGGCTGGTTCCGTTCGGGCGATCTCGGCAAACTCGATAACGACGGGCATCTCTATATCGTCGGGCGTGCAAAGGATGTCATCGTGCTGCCCTCGGGCAAGAATGTTCACCCAGAAGATCTCGAGGTACATTATCTAAAATCGCCGCTTGTTGAAGAACTGGCAATCGTCGGCATAAAGGATGAGAGCGAGCAGCGTGCCGGGGCCGAGCGGCTTGCGGCTGTTGTAGTTCCTGACTTTGAGTATTTAAAGCTTTCGAAGATCGCGAATTCAAAAGAGGCGATCCGTTACGCTCTCGACGATCTCGGACGTGAGTTGCCCGAATATCAACGCGTCCGTGATTACATCATCCGCGTCGAACCGCTGCCGCGAACCGCAACGCGAAAGATAAAACGCTTCGAATTGAAAAAAGCTATCGAAGCGGGCACGATCGCGGGCACCGCCAGTGAAGCTAAAGCATGGACGTTCTCGAAAGACGACACTTCCCTGCTTGAAACGAACACCGCAAAGGCCGTGATTTCGGCGATCAAACAAAACGCAAAAGAAGCAGAGACAATCCATCCCGACATGAATCTTGAGATTGACCTCGGTCTCGATTCGCTCGCACGAGCCGAAACTTTCGCCGCTCTCGAACACGCCTTCTCAACCGAATTCGAAGGTGACGAAGCCGCCAAAGCTCTGACCGTTCGCGACGCCATCGCTTTGATCGAAAAACACGGCGGTTCGCCCGAAGGACGGTTAGTTTCGACCGATCTAAATTGGGCCAAAGATCCTGACTGAAACCAGTGACGATCTTCCTGAAGTGCAGCAGGTGCTGAAAAATCAGCCAGTGTTTTCAATTTTCGCGTTTTCAAGCTACAAAATATTTAATCTGATCTTCAAGATCTTTCTGCAGCTTGAAGTAAAAGGTGCGGAGCAGTTCAGGACGATGAAACGCCCGTTCCTTATTTGCCCGAATCATCAAAGTTTTCTCGATCCGTTCGTCATCTGCTCAACGTATCCGTACGATTTTTTCAAAAATACATTTCACGTCGGTGCCAGCGAGTTTTTTGAAAGCCGGTTGATGGGCTGGATTGCCAGAATGCTTCAGATCGTGCCCGTCGATCCCGATACGCAGCTTATGAAAGCGATGAAGGCCGGTGCGATCGGCCTTAAGCACGGCAAGATCCTAAACATATATCCCGAAGGCGAACGAGCATACGACGGCGAACTGCACGACTTCAAAAAAGGCGCCGCCATCCTCGCAGCGGAACTCGATCTACCCATCGTCCCCGTCGCCATCGACGGCCTCTACAAAGTCTGGGCCCGCAAAACGATGCGTATCCGGCCCGGCAAAGTAAAGGTCCGTTTCGGTGAAGCTTTCTATGCAAAAGAAGTGGTCAGTCGACAGTTGTCAGTTGCCAGCGGCTCTTCAATGAACAACGAACAACTTACAACCAACGACCAGCAATACGAGGCGGTCACCGCTCACCTTAAACAAACAATCGCGGCAATGATCGCAGAAATGAGGAATTGAATCTTTCTTTCCGAGTTAAATTTGCCTATTGGCAATATGTTGCACCGCCCCGAAACATGAGACGTAGACTCAACAATAAGTTTCCTCAACGGCAATTGAAAATAAAAATGTTCGCCCGCGCAACGTGAAATAAATCGACAGTTTCAATCCCATTTATGCGATAAACAAGTAGCTTTATCTGCATCGACAAAACAGATGGACCAAATGGCATTAAGAAAACGCGGTTCCAGTTCTGCGATCGTAATTTTACAGAAAGCAATGACAAAGCGTCTCTAAATTGGGACTTAATAATTTCGGGGCTGGAATAGTCCAGATTGCCATGTGTTACGGTGAATATCTCTCCCATAATGAAATTCTCTGGCAGGGGGTGAACGCCTTCGTTAGCGACGATGGTAAGAACGTTTTCGCCGCGTTCCTCAGTTTCGATTTGACGTAACAACTCTTCCTCAAGGGTATCCGTGCCAAACATCTTTATATATCGGTCAATTAGATCACTTGTTGAATTTTCCATAGCAGTATTACCGGTGCGAATCCTTTACAATCGATTCTATATCTTTCTTGTAGAAAGCATACAACGGAGAGTCTTTTTTGACTAGGAAAGCCGGAATTCTTCCGTTTCCTTTACTGCTTCGATAAAACTTTATCCATATCTCGTTTTCGGAAAATACAAAGGAATATCTCAAAACCACACTGTGTCGCCTGATCTCGATGGCGTTGGGACATGACGCATTGATGTTCTTCACTTCAGCTTCAACCGTATCTAAATTTGGCCCAATTAAACTAGCATATTCGAAATGTTCAGTTTCATAAGTCCAACCGTAAGATGCCTTATCAAGAATTAGCAACGTTGTTGACTTACCTGCTTGAGCCCGCAAAGAAAAGGCTTCGAAGTTATCTCGTAGCAGTCGAGGACTGTGCATAACACCAACAATCAAAGCATTCGATGTTAAGACCATTTCTTCATACTGGACTTTCTTCGAGTCGTCAACAAAGTCAACAATTCCACAATTTGCAACGTGTTCAGGTTTGATCGACCTAGAAACAAAATCCTCAAACAACTCGTCCTTCAGAGCTTTTGTTTTAAATTCTTCAATAAGTCCATCTTTGATTGTGGACAACGTTCGTTCCGCTGTTTCAGCAAATAATTTTGGCTTCAAGAATAACTCAAAAACGCCATGAAGGCCGCCAACTATCAAAAGCACCTCTCCAAGAAGTTGTGTTATCTCGGCAAGCCTGCTCTTTTCCTGAAATTGAATAATCTTGTCGGTACCTTCTATTTTTTGTTCGGTCGCATGCCTCGGCAGGTTTTCTGAGAGAATTAGGAGCGCAAGGCCGACAATTAGTATAAGCGAATAATTATTGTTCCGAACCATGTTGAAGTTCGCACAGACGTTTTGGGCCCTTCGAAGTGTTTTGCCATATGAATGAAAGTGAACTCTGAAGCTAGACATTGGATTTTACCATAGGTTTATGTTTCGCTGGATTTTATCAGTGACTGTGACCCACTGACAGGCTTTGTCACTTTGGGAATATTTACCGTCACCGCTGGAACTCCGGCAAGAATTAAGCGAAAATAAGTCTGATCTAGCCAGCATCTTTTTTTTGCTCACAACGTATGAAAACCAGAATCTTCTTTTCGGTGCTCTGCCTTCTCTTATATTACCACCCTTTCCGTTTTCGCTCAACAAACCGCCGAGCAAAAGGAGCTTGCCGATTACATTCGCGAAAATTACGACAAGCGTGAGGTTATGGTCCAGATGCGTGACGGCGTGAAGCTGTTTACGTCGATCTACACGCCTGAAAAGCGGTCGGAGAAATATCCGATACTTCTCAATCGCACTCCGTATACTGTGGCGCCTTACGGCAAGGACAAGGAGGGCAAGGATCAATTTAAGGACAGGCTCGGACCCAATGCTCTGTTTGCGCGCGAAGGCTATATTTTTGTTTATCAGGACGTTCGCGGGCGGTGGATGAGCGAGGGGCGATTTGAAGACGTACGGCCCGACATCGTAAATAACAATCCGCAACAGACTGACGAATCTACCGACACATACGACACCATCGAGTGGCTTCTTAAAAACGTCCAGAACAACAACGGAAACGTAGGCATCTACGGCATCTCTTATCCCGGCTTCTACGCCTCAGCCGGTTCCATCGATTCGCACCCGGCACTAAAGGCTTGCTCGCCGCAAGCTCCCGTCTCCGACTGGTTCAATGGCGATGACATGCATCACAACGGAGCTTTGTTCCTCGCTCAAAACTACTCGTTCTTTACCGGATTTGGGCAAACCCGTGTGCTTCCGACTTCAACCAACGACTACATAAAGCCGTGGAAGGGCCGCGAACACGCAGGACGGCTACAATTTTTATATAAAGCTGGGAGGCTTAAAAGAGGTCTCGGATTATTACCAGACGGCGCTCGGGTACGCGGATAAAGTTTTGGGATGAAATGATGGAGCATCCAAACTACGATCAGTTTTGGAAGGACCGTAATATTCTCCCAAAACTCAAAAACATAAAATGCGCGACGATGACCGTCGGCGGTTGGTATGACAACGAAGACCTCTACGGTGCACTGAAAACTTACCAGCATATTGAGAAACAAAATCCGGGCATTTTCAACGTGCTCGTCGTCGGGCCATGGGATCACGGAGGCTGGTCGCGAGCCGATGGTGACTGGCTCGGCACTGCGTACTTCGGCCAAAAGACCGGCGAATATTACCGCTCGCGTCTCGAAGTTCCATTCTTTAATCACTTTCTGAAAGGCCAGGGCGATATCGCCGCCATCAAGGAAGTAAATCTTTATGATACCGGCTCGCACGAATGGAGATCATTCGAGCAATACGAACCGACCGGACGGCACTGATAAGGCGTTGTATCTGACGGCAAACGGCGGGCTTTCATTCGACATGCCAAAAGGCCCTGCTGGTTCCGATCAATACACTTCAGACCCGATGACACCGGTTCCTTACACGCAGAAGATCACGCGAAATTATCCGCGCGATTTTATGACCGAAGATCAGCGGTTTGCTTCTACTCGGCCTGATGTGCTTGTCTACCAGACCGACGCTCTGACCGACGACATAACCGTTACAGGTGACATCAAACCGAGCCTCTTTATTTCGTCGAGCGGAACGGATTCCGATTTCATCGTCAAGCTGATCGATGTTTTTCCAGATAATTACACGTTTCCCGAAGGCATAAAGCCGCCACAGAATTCGGCCTGGAGCGTGTTTCAACCAGGCGGATATGAAATGCTTCTTCGCGGCGAGCCGATGCCTGCACGATTTAGAAACAGCTTCGAAAAACCGCAGCCTTTGGTTCCCAACGCGGTCACAAAACTTGCGTTCACGATGCCCGGCGTCGCTCACACTTTCAAAAAAGGCCATCGCATAATGGTGCAAATTCAAAGCACATGGTTCCCGCTAGTTGCCAGAAATCCGCAAAAGTTCGTCCCGAATTACAAACTTGCGACACAAAAGGATTTTCAGAAAGCAACCCAGCGGATATACTTTGGCGGCCGGAACGCCTCCGCGATTATTTTGCGCACTTTTGCTAAATAATCTGCGATAATGTTGACGCGATTCTTTTCTCCCTCCTGTCAACATTCCACTTCCCGGAGAAACAAAATGAAAAACTTTTTACTTTGCTGCATGGCGATCGCGCTCTTCGCGGTCTGCGTTTCCGCGCAGGATGCCAAAGCAATATTCGACCAGGGATCAGTACAATATTCGGCGAAACAGTACGATGCTTCGATTGGAAGTTACCGGCAATACCTAACGAAGGTACCCAATGATTCCGCTGCCTACTACAACATCGGACTCTGTTACTTCAACATGAAACGGTACGAAGATTCGATATCGGCGTTCAAGGATGCGGTCCGGATCAAGGCCGATTACACTCATGCCCATCGATGGCTGGGCAGCTCGTATTATGAATTGGCGCGATACGAGGAAGCCGTTGCCGCATACAAGGAAGCGATACGCCAAAAGCCGGACTATGTCGAGGCTCATATCTATCTCGGCAATTCACTCGATTATTTGAAGCGTTATAACGAGGCCATTGCCGCCTACATGAAGGCTCTTGAATACGACCCGAAGAATGCGGGTGCTTATTACGAGATCGGCGTTGCACATTACACTCAGAAAAACTATACGGCCGCAGCGGACGCCTATCAAAGGTCCATTGCTCTTGATCCGAAATATACGAATGCACTAAACAATCTCGGGCTTTGCTACGAAAAGCTTGACCGCAAAACGGAAGCGGTCGCGATGTATAAAGCCGCGATCCGGTCGGATAAGGACTATGAACACGCTCATTCCAACCTTGCCACGCTTCTCAATAACCTGAAGCGATACGACGAAGCCGAAGTAGCGTATCGGGAGTTGATCAGACTGCGGCCAAATTCGCTCGTGGCTCACACTGCGCTCGGAAATATCTATTCTCGAAATAATCGAAGTTCCGAAGCGATCGCAGAATTTAACACCGCGATCGGAATACAGCCGGATTACGCATGGGCGCACCTCGGACTCGGCGCCGTTTACTACGATGACAGTCAATTTGCCGAATCGATACCGCATTACAAAAAGGCTGCGGAATTGAGTCCGGATTTGTTCACCGCTCATTTGTATTTGGGACACGCTTACCTGAAAATGAAACAATACGATCCGGCGATCAGCTCATACAATGCGGCCATCGTCCTTGACGCAAAGAACCCCGATGCGGTTAACGGCCTTGGCGAAGTTTATGTAGAGCAAAAGAATCTGGTGCTGGCTCGTAAGCAGCAGACGGCTTTGCAGCTTTTGAATGCGGAAATGGCCGCCAGGCTTTTGCTAAAAATAAACGCGGTCGCGCCGAAAACACCGTTGAAGCGGCTGGCACGAAAGAGGTAACGGACTCTTACTGGCCGCGAATACTCTAATCCGAAGGAACACACTATGACAAACTCTTCGATTATTTGCGGGTCCCTGTTAATCCTCATTGGATTGGCCGGATATGTTCACGGAGTAATGAATGAAAAGGCCAGCGTCACTGCCCTGATACCAGCGTTCATCGGCGTTGTGATAGGTTTGCTCGGCGGGCTGGCGGGCATGAAGGAAGGCTGGCGTAAGCATCTTATGCACGCGGCGGTAGTTGTTGCGTTACTCGGATTTATCGCGACTGCGGGCCGCCTAGTTTCAAAGATAAGCGAACTTTCGGCTTCGCCGGCGGTTTTGTCTCAGGCATTGACCGCGATCGTATGCCTTGCGTTTATCATCCTGGCGATCAGATCATTCGCTGCGGCTCGTCGAGAACGAGGCTCGGAGTAAAAAGGAAAAGAATACGGTCGCTACCGCTCGCTGTTCTGGCAGGCCAGCGTGATTTCGACGACTAATCCGTCGGCCGTATTTTTTGCGGTTATCTTACCTTTATGAGCGCGAATCGCCTGCTCGGCAATTGCAAGGCCGAGTCCGGTGCCGCCCGAACCTCTGTCACGTGCCTCGCCGACGCGATAAAACGGCCGGAAAAGATTGCTCAGTTCCGTCTCCGGCACGCCGCCGCCGTGATCGAGCACTTGTAAAAGAGTATTTCCGCCGCCATTTGACAGCGAAACTTCGACATCGGTTCCCTCTTTCGTATATCGAACAGCGTTGCGCAAAACATTCTCGACCGCGCTTCTTATCAGGCTTTCGCTGCCAACAACGCGGCAATCGACGGCCTGCTTTATCTTCACCGACTTGCCATTTGCATTCGCCTCAAAATCTGCGTCCGCAGCAACCTGCTCGACCAAACTTTTTAGATTCAATTCGCGGCTGGTCGAAATCCTGCGAACCAGTTTCAAGCTTAGACAATGTCAAAAGGCTTGAGATCATAGCATTCAGACGATTTGATTCGGTTTCGATTCGCTGAAAAACCGATGCATTCTCGCCGTTCGATTTCTGTTTCGCAATTTCGAGAGCGACGTTCATACGCGCCAGCGGCGAACGCAGTTCGTGCGAAACATCGCGTGATAAACGCTGCTGCGACGTGATCAGCGATTCGATCCGCTCGGCCATCACGTCAAAATCCTTTGCCAAAGACGCCAGTTCGTCATGGCGATTTCCCACCTGGTCGGCAACCCGGGCCGTAAGATCACCGGCGGCAAGTTTCTGCGTGGCTTTCCGCAGCTTTCCGATCGGCGAAGATAGATACCGCGCAAGTGCCCAACAAAGCAGCAAGGCCGTCAGCAAAAGCGCGCCATAACGGACATATCTGAGCGGTGAGTCCCCGAAGAAAGCAGTCATCCGCGGACGCTCCCATGCTACGACCAAAACATATCGTTCACCATTCGGCAAAACAAATTGCCGCGTGGACAACGCTGTCTCCGGTTGGACAAGCTCGATCTCCACTGCGTCGCTCGCCAATGCCCTGCCAACGTATTCGCGGTAATTGTCAGCATTGACGCCATCGGAAAGCCATGTCTTGCCGTTCTCGCCAATGATGTCGACTTCACCTACGGTTTCGGCCCGGCGTATCCGTTCAAGAAATTCGTTCAATCCTTTTTCGCCCTGCGTTGTATATATTTGTGCCGCCGTGTCCGCATAAATGTTCGTCTGGTTACGCACCGATATCCGCCAGCGGCTAACCACCGGCTCGGTTTGCACCGTCCAATTCAGAAACACGACTACGCCGACCATCAAAGCGATCGCGGCCAGAAACCAAAGAAAGATCTTGAGAAACAAGTTCATACGAATGTATAGATGTATCCGACCGAGCGTACGGTCTTAATTCTTTCGCTGCCGTCCGCGCGGAGGCCGAGTTTCTTGCGCAGATTGCTGATGTGCATATCGAGGCTGCGGTCGTATGGCGAAAGGCTGCGTTCAAGCACTTTCTCGCTCAGGTCTTCCTTCTTTACTATCTTTCCGGCTTCGCGGACCAATGCCGTCAGCAAGTCGAATTCGACCGATGTGAGCCCGATCTCGACGCCGTCCAATTTCGCCGAACGCGACGAAGCCGTTATCTCCAAATCCTCAACATGCAGTTTTTCATTCGTCGCGTCGTCGCCATTATCATTGTTAACACGGCGGAGTATCGCTCGCAGCCGCGCGACAAGCTCTCTCGGATTAAATGGTTTGGGCAAATAATCATCCGCTCCGATCTCCAACCCGACGATGCGTTCCATGTCTTCGCCCCGCGCCGTCAGCATCAACACCGGCAATGTCGATTTCTCCCGCAGATTTCTCAGCACGTCGAACCCGTTCATCTTCGGCATCATCACGTCCAGGATCGCCATATCGTAATCGCCCGATATCGCGCTTTGCAAGCCACTTTCACCGTCATGCACAGCCTCGGTCTCAAACCCTTCGACGGCTAAATACTCGGACACAAGCTCGCACAGCTCCTCGTCATCGTCAATTATCAGTACCTTGCTCATACCAAACCGATTCTACGGCAAAACCAACGCCAGCGATCAACTTTTACAATTCTTTACACAATATGACGAAAAACACACGAACGAAACTTCACCTTTTTCGTTAAACCTTGCAATGGCGGAAAAGCCGCCGAGGTTATATGTTATCCAGGGAGAAAATAATGAAAAAGGTAATAATTGCAATTATAGCTTTTGCCGCATTGGCAACCGGTGTATTGTTCGCGGTTGCACAGCGTTCGGGCGATGGCAAAATGGGCGGTTGGGGCAAACATGGCGGCGGGCATCATCGCGGTATCGGAATGGCCCTTCGGGGTCTTGACCTGACCGATGAGCAGAAGGCCCAGGTTAAACAGATTGTCGAGGCAGGCAAAACAAAAACGCAGCCGATTCGTGAATCACTAAAGGCAAATCGCCTGAAGATGGACGAATTGACGGCAAACGGTGCGTTTGATGAAGCGGCCGTTTCGGCCATTGCGACCGAAAAAGGAAATCTATCCGCACAGATGACAATTGAAAGAGTGCGTGTAAAATCTCAGATTTTCGCTTTGTTGACTGCCGAGCAAAAGACAAAAGCCGCCGAGATGAAGTCTAAAATGCAAGAACGCTTCAAAGGCAAAATGAAGGACGAAGAATCCGGTGTCGCCCCCGCCGCTTCGGACTTGTAAATAGGTCAGTCATCAAGGGGGAACAAGGGGAAAGGAAAAGGCTTTGCGCGTCGCCGCAAGGCCTTTTTTTTAACTTTTATTGTTTCTCTTGTTCTGTGGTCTCTTGGTTTGGATTTTCTTAACCGCTTGAATAAGAAGGGCCTAGAAAGATCAACCATTGACCAGTCCATCAAAGACAACTTCCCCGCCAACGATAACCAGTTTCACGTTTCCATCCTTATCCATTCCCACAAGATCAGCCCGCTTGCCGACCTCGATCGAACCATAATTCTTATCGATCCCCAACAACCTCGCCGGATTAAGCGACGCCATTTTTGCAACCTCGACCGCCGAGAATCCGAGCGACAACATCCGCTTCACCGCATCTTGCATAGATATTACCGAACCGGCAATGCTTCCACGCTCATTTTTAGTGCGGCCGTTTACAACCGACACCTTCTCGCCCCAGATCTCATATTCGCCATCGCCCAATCCCATTGGCGAGACCGAATCGCTGATTAGCGATACGTTATCCGGCGATTTGCTCTGGCAGGCAAATTCGAGCATCTTTGGATGAACATGAATGCCGTCGGCGATAATATCGAACGTCACGTCATCATTCGTCAACGCCCAGCCGACAACTCCGACATCGCGATGATGTAGTCCGGTCATCGCATTATAAAAATGCGTAAGATGCTTCGCCCCGACAGCAAACGCGGCATCCAGAGTATCAACATCAGCCTTTGTATGCCCGATAGAAACTACCCACGATTGTCGCCGCAACTCGCGGATCAATTCGATTCCGCCATCCACCTCAGGTGCGAGCGTCATCATGTGGACGCCGCTTTTTAATCTTGGCAATCCGATCTCTTGGCTCCCCTTCTTACGAAGGAGGTGTGTCAGCAAAATCTCCCCTCCTGCCTGAGGAGGGGTGGCAGCCGCTTCGGCTGACGGGGTGGTGGGAGCGACGGAGTGGTCGCCCGTAAACCTCTTAAAAAATTCAGGGCGCAAAGCCCCGCACATCTTTTCATTCGCAAAAACGCCTTCGTAATGCACGCCGACCGCCTGAGCAATCGGCATTCCGTCCTGAATCGCCATCAAACGGTCGATCGCATCAATCACCCGCGCATAGTTCTCATCCGAATCCGGCACCAGCGTCGGCACCCACGCCGTCACTCCGTTCGCCGCCAAAAATTTTGCGATCTCCACCAGCCCTTCCGTATCCGCCGCATTGACATCAACCCCGACCGCCCCGTGAATATGTACGTCAATAAACCCCGGAAAAAGTTGTAGCCCACCTGCATCGATTTCGTGATCCGCCGGCACTGCATTTCCGTCCTCAATAATGCCTTCTATCAACCCTTCGTCGATCCGAACGGAAGCATTTTCAAGCAACCGGTCAGCCAACACAACAAACCCATTTTTCAGCATGGTAGTGGACATATCTCGATATTAACAAAGAAAAATGCCCGCGTCGCTAATAGCAAAACGCGGGCATTTACTTAATCATTGGCGGGCTTAAAAGTAAAACTTTGCACCAAGTTGTATCACACGCGGATCCCGCGTACCGGTGATCACCCCGAAAGTCCCGGGTGTTGTAACAGCGGTACCAAACGTGGTGAAGTTGGTTCGGTTTAACACGTTGAATGCCTCACCGCGTAGCTGAACTCGAATCGATTCGCTAAATCGAATGTTCTTCGTCAAAGTGAAGTCTACGCGGAAGGTTGGCGGCCCCTCGACCAAACCGCGTGACGAAGTTCCCGGCAACGCTGCAAAGCTAGTCGGAGCCGGTAAACCTAGGAATGCGGCGGTATTGAACCATTGCTGCTGAGTCTGAGCTCCGCCAACATTCGGATTACTAATTACGTATGCTCGCCCTCCAGCAGGTGAATTTGCGTTCAAGAACCCGATGCCCGCCGGATCAAATGCACCATAGGTGATGGTGAACGGCAATCCAGTCTGGTAAGTAACGATTCCTGAAACCTGCCAACCGCCTAGCAACTTACCGGTCAGTCCCTGCTGTTTGCTATACCAAGGCATTTCGTAGACATAGTTGATCGTTGTAATGTGGCGACGATCAAGCGTTGCACGTCCATATTCGCCGGCGATGTTATACGAATCCTGAGGAGCTGTCGCACGATCGGTCTGGTTGTCGGTCAGATTCTTGGACCAAGTGTAAGCGAGCTGCACCTGAGACGCACCAGCAAATCGGCGAGTAGCCGACACCTGGAGGCTATGATAGTTCGAATTGTAACGCGGCTGGAGCATTGAGATACCACGCCAGCCTTTATAGGGACGAATCTGATCGAGGATAAGTTCTGCTGCCGCACCTGTAAATACCACGGGTAAATTAGTGGTTGCAGAAACAGCCTGACACGGAACAGTCGGCGTCGTGGACGTACCCGTGGCACATTGACGGGTCAACGCGTCACCTGGAGCCAGATTATTGATGTCCATAATGCCAATCAGATTGGTGCCTTTCGAGCCGTAGTAGCCGACCGAAACAAGTGTCTTTCTGTCCAAAGTCTTCTGAACGTCGAGTGACCAATGCTGCATATAGGGTGTTTTAAAGTCACGATCAACTCCGCGGATAAGATTTGGAGGATTTTCGGAGGCGACCACCGCCGGTGTCGATCCGACAGGTATCGGTTGGTCCAAACGGGTGCCGCTTACTGTAATTGTTTCCTGATATGGCGGGTTAACGCCCAAATTCTGTTCAAAGAACCCAATCAGAGTCTGCTCATGATATATCCCATACCCGGTTCTGATCACCATGTCTCCTTTGCCGAAAGGGTCCCAAGCGAGCCCGACACGCGGAGCGAAATTCCTCTTAGGCGACTTAACAATAAACTTCCCGTACGGCGATGCGAGCGGGGTGCAGTTATACGATGCAGGTCCTGTAGTGTAATTCTGAGCGTTTACTACGATCCCGTTGCAGAAATTCCCAGTACCAGAAACACGAGTTCCGTTGCCACGCACGGTGGGAGCTGCGGAAGGATTAAATGCGAGCGGATCGAAGTTTGACATAGCTCCATTTTTGTCCCAAGGCGACCCGAAAAATGAGTAGCGAACCCCCATATAAAGAGTTAGTCCGCGAGTCGCCCGGAATTCATCCTGAGCGAAAGCTTCGAAGTTCCGCTGCCGGAAGTCAGCAGTGATGTCCAGTTTAGACTGCGTAAAGGCGACGTTATTCCCAAGGAGAAAATTAGCAAAACTCTGCTCAATATTTTGGTTACCAGCACACGCGATAGGTAAACCGGTTGTGGGACTGATGCATACGAGTCCTTGAGTCGGACTCGCCACCGTCGTGTTATTAAAACCGGTGAACGATCCTTGGGGTGTGCCACCAAGCTGATTCTCGAATTTACGATACTTCGAAAAACCGCCACCGAATTTTGCGGTATGGTTTCCAAATATCCAGGTTAGGTTTCCACTGTAATCATTCTTGTCCGAGAAATTGTCGTAATCTCCAAATGCCGTAAGGGTATTCAAACCCGACACCCCTAGATTTGGCACGCGGGCATCGCCCGACCCGTACGGCAGGGACACGCTGACCGGCGAGTTCTGTCTTGCGATCAAACCCGTGTTCTCGAGAAGGATAGCACCGTAGCTGTAAGTGAAGCGGCCTTCGGCAATTAAGTTTGGACTTATGACATAAGTGGTCTGGAAAGTGTGAGCACGTCCCGGCGAATTCACGTTAGCATTCGATACAAACGGTACTCCAGAACCACTACCGAAAATTGAGTTGACTTCCGATGTAGGAATCTTGTCGCGCTGATATCGATAATATGCGGTCCAGTCGTTCGTGAAGGCCGTATCGATCTTAATAATCTCCTGTTGAAAGTCAGCTTGGTAAGGCACTCCTGTTCGAAGTCCGTATGTGCCGACGTTCGGCAGAGGAAGTTTGTTAAAAATGTTCGAAACATAGGACG
Organism: Blastocatellia bacterium; assembly: GCA_963765045.1. Classification (GTDB taxonomy): domain Bacteria; phylum Acidobacteriota; class Blastocatellia; order Pyrinomonadales; family Pyrinomonadaceae; genus OLB17. The sequence continues at coordinate 619,937 of CAVXVF010000017.1, forward strand.
CCGCAACAGGATTGACTGCTGCAAGTGTTGAGATCGAAGTTCCAGCCGGGAGTATTTGATTGCAAGTTCGCGTAGTTCCTGAAATCGTGCCGCTTAAACAAATCGGAAACGAAAAAGTCCCGTTCCTCATTCCGGCAGTGGGTACTGTTGCGGGACCGCCCACATTGACGGACCGTCTGTCACGGCGCTGTTCTTCCGAAAAGAAGAAATACGTTTTTGGCCACTTGTGAAAATAACTTTCGTCCGGGCCGCGTTCTCCAAATCGCAGAAAGTAAACCGGGCCACCAATCGTAAAGCCATAGTTATTGTAACGAAATGGCGCCCTAATGGCCTTGCCGTTTTCATCTCGGCTTGCTGCGTTCTGATTGTTAAGGTACGAGTTTGCGTTGAATTTTTCGTTACGGACAAACTCGAAGAAAGAACCATGGAACTGGTCGGTGCCGCTACGGGTGACGACGTTTACCTGACCTCCGCCGCTGCGACCGGACTCAGCCGGGTATAGAGACCGAAGGACTTTAAACTCGCCAATGGAATCAATACTCGGGAAGGTTTGGATTGTTAGATTGGAGCCGCGGTCTGTAATGTCCGCTCCATCTACCGTAAAGGTGTTCTGACTTGAACGGGCTCCGTTGACCGATATATTGACCGTGTTCGCCTGGCCCTCAGGATTAAAGTTTCCGACGTAAACTTGGTCCGCAAGATTGGAAGAAACCCCGGGAGCGAGAGTTACGAGTTGTATCCAATTTCGGTTATTAATCGAGAGTTCGCGCACCTGATCGCCGCTAATAACAGTGCCGCTGGTAGGTGAAGTCAGATCTACTGAAATCGGATCGGCCTCGACGGTAACAACTTCTTCAACACGACCGGCCTCAAGCGTGACATCGACGGAGCGCCGCTGACCTACATCAACCTTGACGCCCGTATTCAGGGATTTTTTGAAGTTTGAGGCCTCGATCGCAACTGTATACGTACTAATGCCCAAGTTGGGTGCCGAAAATTCACCGTCGTCGTTTGTCGTCATCGTTCGGACAACGAGGTTGTCTTTTGATGGGTCAGTGATAGTCACGGTTGCGCCGGGTACGGCAGCTCCGTTAGCGTCCCGGACCCTGCCGACGATGGAACCGGTTATTTCCTGTCCAATCACCATTCCGGTAAGGCAGATAGAGATCGCGATTGCGAACAAAATCGAACTCAGTGTTTTTTTGCTCATATTCTTCTTCCTCATTCCATCAAAAAATTAAATTCAAGATTACAATCCATAAGAATAATTTACGTTTTTGGAAGTTTATCCAAATTTTCGTTATCGTTTCTCACGGAGAAAAAGCGTAGGATTTACGGAAATCCTTGAAAACATAAGGGTTGTTACCAAACTGTTAATTCTGAAAAAGTTATAACCTGAAATCTGACTACTTGTAAAGCAAAAATGATGCCCGACGCTTCGCAAAATCGTCCACATGCTTCTGCATGACTTTTTCTATATTCTCCGGCGTCTCGCCGCGTTTGACCATATCCAGTATCTCGGCATTTACAAGCAGTCTAGCGTACTTATCTACCTGCCAGTCTGCCGGATAAAGCTTACGCAAAGCAGTCGCGATCTCAATGCCCGTTCGGACAGTTTGGAACGAACTACGTTCTGTAATGACGATATTCACGCCGCCCAACTGTTCATCCTTGAATACGGATGCGTTCGGTTTATAGCGAATTGGTACGAATCGGACGCCTTTCAGGTTTCGCTCGTTCAAATATTTAGCCAGCTTCTGTCCGTCGAGCCACGGAGAGCCGACGACCTCGAACGGCGTGTCCGTACCACGACCGACGGATAAATTTGTAGTTTCGAGCAAGCCGATTCCGGGATAAAGCGTCGCTTCGGTAAGCGAACGCATATTTGGGCTTGGATTTACCCAAGTCTGTCCTGTCTCATCGAACCACATCGAGCGCGACCAGCCTTCCATCTTGATAACTTTTAAATCCGCCCCGATCTTGCGCTCCATGTTCATCATCATGCCCAATTCGCCGATCGTCAGGCCGTAACGAACCGGCGTCGTGTGGGCCGCGATGAATGACAACTGCGACTCGTCGGCAAACGGGCCTTCGACAGACGAGCCGTTTATCGGATTTGGCCGGTCGAGCACAAACACCGGTTTTCCGGCCTTCGCGGCCTCCTCCAACACATTTTTCAGCGTCGCGGTGTACGTATAAAACCGCGTGCCGATGTCCTGAATGTCATAGACGATGGCGTCAAGGTCCTTTAATTGCTCAGGCATTGGCCGCCGCGTTTCGCCGTAAAGCGAATAGATCGGTAGGCCGGTCTTCGCATCGACCTCGTCTGAAACTTTGTCGTCGAGCAGCCCGCGAATTCCGTGTTCCGGCGCAAACAGCGCGACGAGTTTCACATTCGGAGCTTCTTTTAAAATGTCGATCGTCTGCTTCCCGGCGAGATTGCGGCCTGTGTGGTTTGTAACGAGGCCGATCTTCATGCCGTCGAGCCGTTCGAATTTGTCGCGTTCTAAAACGTCTACTCCATTCAGCGTTGAGCCCTCCCTTACGGTCGGGCTACTGACACTCGCGCTTTGCTGACTGCTGACTGCTGACCGCTGACTGCTAATGAATTTCGGTATCTGCGCCGCAACCGCCGCATTGTATTCGGCCTCGGCCTGTTTGTATTTTTCAATCGGCGTGTCTTCGATCGCTGACGCAACGACGGTCGAAACTTTCGCCCGAAGTGGCCCGACATCGCCTTTGCCGTCGGGGTGAACGCGGTTCGAGAGGAAGACGACGAACGTCTGCGAAACCCGGTCGATCCAAACACCCGTACCGGTAAAACCCGTATGCCCAAACGACCCAAGCGGAAAAAGCTCGCCGCGATTTTGCGAAAACGAAGTGTTCATGTCCCAGCCCAGCCCGCGCGTCGCACCGTCTTCGGAAACGACGTAAGGCGCGGTCATTCGCGCGATCGTTTGAGCCGACATCACCCGCTTTCCATTAAGCGTCCCGCCGTTCAGGAGCATTTGGCAGTATCGGGCGAGATCGTCAGCTGTCGAGAAAAGTCCGGCGTGACCTGCGACGCCGCCCATGCGGAATGACGTAGGGTCGTGAACTTGACCGCGCAGTATTTCGTTTGCGGATGTGCCGTTCCCTTCGTAGGTCATACCAAGGTAACTACTCTGGCCGCGCACATTCTCTGTTGGTGCAATTCGTTTCTTTAACTCTAGGAAAGTAAGTACTGTCTCGGCCCAAACCGGCGTAGCCTGCTGATCCGCAACCGTCTTCCCGGCTGCGAAGAATCTAGTTTCCCCCTGAAGATTTGGCTCAAAAACGTTCGATGCGGCGAAATCAAACAAATACCCTTTGGATATTCGTTCAACAATTTCCCCCAGCACAATAAACCCAATATCCGAGTAAACAAACTTCGTTCCGGACGGTGTTCGCAATTTTTCTTTTTTGAGAGCGGCGAGCATTCCGTCGCGACCGGTCCATTTTTCGCCGAGGTCAAAATCGGGGCGATAGCCGGAGGTGTGCGTGAGAAGCTGTTGAATAGTGACCTTTTTGGCGTTTTCGTCGTCGATGTCAGGTATGAATTTGCCGATTGTGTCCGAAAGCCGCAGCTTTCCCTGCTCGACGAGGATCATTATCGAAGTCGCTGTCGCAATTGGTTTTGTCAGCGAAGCAACGTCAAAGATCGTATCGACGGTCATCGGCTCGACGGTCGGCACGAGCGAGCGATTGCCGTACGCCTTGCGAAAAACGATCTTGCCTTTATGCCCAACCAAAACGACAGCTCCGGGCAGCTTTTTGGCAGCGATGTCAGCCTCGACCAGAGCGTCGATCTGATTCAACTTCGCCGCATTCATCCCGACCGACTGCGGCGCGGCGACCGGTAATCCCTGTGCATTGGCAAAGTAAAAAGTAAAAAATAAAAAGGCAAAAGCCAAAACCAACCTTTCGAGATCCACATTCAATTTCGGCACACTAAGTAACATCTTTCTGATCAACTCTTCTTTGTCCTTTTTACTTTTACCTTCTCGCCTTTAACCCCTTTTCCCTTTCGGTAAAACTCTCCTTACACAACCGCACAAACTCCTTGCCGATCGGCGAAAAATGCCCACCGCGAAGCCGTGCCAGTCCGAGTTCCCATTTGATCTCCGCTCCTTCGATAAACCACGAGATCAGTTTTCCGTCGCGTATTTCGCGCGCGACTGACTTCGCTCCGGCCATTCCGACACCTAGATTATTTTCGACCATTACATTGATCGCTTCCTGTCGCGAAAGCTCCATCGCGATATTCGGCCGGACGTTTGCCGCGTTAAAGAATTCATCGATCATTCGCCGCGTATTCCCGCCGCGTTCGCCGAGGATCAGCTTTTCGCCCGCAAGCGTCGCCGCGCTGATGTATTTTTCTTTCGCGAGCGGATGCTTCGGGTGTGCGATAGCAACGATCTCGTCTGAAAATAAAGATTCGGTGGTGACATTCAGGTTATCGACCGGCAGCGAAACGAACGCAGTATCGATCTCGCCGTGCATCATTTTATCGACAAGCTTCTCGCTCGTTCCGGCGGACACAGTGAGTTCGGCGTGTGGAAATTTTTCACGCAGCCCGCTCATTATCAAGGGCAGTTGGTTCATCGCGAATGTGCCGGACGCCGAGCCGATGCGGAGCCGTCCATACTCGGCACCGGCGACCTCGGCAATCTCGGCTAGCGCGGAATCGTGTTCACGCAAAATCTTTCGCGCCCGTTCGAGCAAATATTCGCCCGCTTCCGTCAATATGACGCGGCGCGGCGTGCGTGTAAATATCGGCAGGCCGACCTCGTCCTCGAGCTGTTTGATCTGCATCGAGATCGCCGCTTGCGTTACATTCACACGACGTGCTCCGGCCGTAAAGGTCTTTGCTTCAGCAATCGCAAGAAAGGCTTTGAGCTGTCTGATTTCCATAAAACACTTGTAAAAAGAACTAGGTTTTTGTTAAGTGGCCGGACGGCCCGATACTGGTGTATCAAATATACTTATTGAATACATAAAATCTGTTAAATTTGATTATATGTCAAGTTTAGCTTATGTATAGAACAGTTTTTTGACGAAAAATGTTTTCGTATGGCTGACAAACCGGCAAAATCCCCTCGCAACGGCAAGTCGCACCAACTCTTTATGGGCGTCGATGGCGGCGGCACGAAAACGCATATTGCGTTGATCAACCCCGCAGGCAAGGTCAAATGCGAAGGATTCGCCGGACCGTCGAATCCGCTTCGTGTCGGCGTCGAAACCGCTGTCGATAATATACTTAAAGCCACGAACGAAGCTTGCGATCAGGGCAGCGTATCGCGTGGCGACATCGTCGCGGCGACTTTAGGTCTCGCCGGTGTTCGTCGTGCCGATCTTCGACAAGCAATTCGTGAAAGTTTTATCAAGCGGCTCGGCGTCAAAAACGTACTCGTCGTCACTGACGCCGAGATCGCGCTGTATGCAACGACGCTCGGTAAAAGCGGTCTGGTCGTAATTGCCGGAACCGGCTCGGTCTGCCTAGGTAAAAACGACGAAGGAAAGATCGCGATTTCGGGCGGATGGGGGCCGCTTGCGGGCGACGAAGGCGGCGGAGTCGGTATTGCACGTGAAGCTCTTCATGCGGTAGCCAAAGCCTCCGACGGCCGCGGCAAGGCGACCGAACTCAGCGAACGTGCATCTGAATATTTCAGGGCCTCCGGGCCGGAAAACCTGATCGTTGCGATATATTCTCCGCAGGTCGACAACACGCGTATCGCAGGTTTTGCAAGGCTCGTCGTCGAATCGGCGCTCGATGGTGATAAGATCGCAGTTGATATATTACGTGACGCCGGACACGAATTGGGCATCGCCGCCGTTGCCGTTATCACAAAACTCAAATTGCAGAATGATAAGGTCCCGATCGGCTGCGTCGGCAGCATTTTCAAAGCCGGGAAAATTTTGACAGAACCGATGCTCGGAACAGTGCGAAAAATCGCTCCGAACGCATTCCTTGCCGAACCGCTAATGCCGCCCGCCCACGCCGCGGCCTTGATGGCTATGCGAAATGGCCAGACCGGCAAGAACGGTACCGGAAAAATCTGATGCTCCCGATAACCGAACAGGAAAATCCAAACACCGCCGCGATCGACACAGTTTCGACGCTCGACGCCCTACGGCTGATCAATAGTGAAGATCAGCTCGTCGCATTGGCGATTGAAAAGGTGTTGCCTGAAATTGAGGACGCAACCGACAAAATAGTTGAACGGCTGCAAAACGGCGGGCGGCTTTTTTATGTAGGAACAGGCACGAGTGGACGGCTTGGCGTTCTCGACGCGTCGGAAATCCCGCCGACCTACGGCGTTTCTTACGATTTGGTGCAGGGCGTAATCGCCGGCGGTTACGAAGCCCTTTACAAAGCGACTGAATCGAGCGAGGACAACCCGGAAGCAGGAATCAAAGATCTCCAATCGCGCGGATTGACGGCAAAGGACGCCGTTGTCGGCATCGCCGCATCGGGCCGCACGCCATACACCATCGGCGCAGTCGAGTATGCAAAATCGATCGGTTGCCTCACTGTTGCCATTGTCTGCAATCCTCAATCGGCTCTTACGAAAGCGGTCGATATTGCTATCGTTCCTGTCGTCGGGCCTGAGGCCATCACCGGCTCAACGCGGATGAAGGCCGGCACGGCGCAAAAGCTTGTGCTGAACATGATCTCGACCGTCGCGATGATTCGCCTCGGATACGTCCACGGCAATCGGATGACGAATATGAAATCATCCAACCTCAAACTAAAGGATCGCAGTGTGCGTATCCTTATGGCAGAAACTGATTTGGACGAATCGGCGGCAAATGTTTTGTTGGACAAAGCAGAAGGCGATCTCCGGGTCGCATTGGTAATGTTTGGCAGTCGCACAGAAAGAGACGAGGCCGAAAAGGCTTTGGCCGAAGCCGCGTTTGTTGTGGACGCAGCTCTTTCTAGTTTAAAGGAGACCTCTAAATGAAATTGATTTTATTGATCGTAGTACTTGGTCTGGCAGCGGGATGCTCCGGAGCCAAAACGGATTCAGACGCGACGAATTCAAACAAAACGGGACAGGCCGAGCTTCAGGTGGACGTTGTTCGTCAGCAGGCAGAAAAGGGGCCAGTTGTTGAATTCACGTTTTACCAATACACTTACGGGCCATCAAATGGCAGTCTGCAAAATGTAACGGCAAAGACAGTCGTTGAAGTCGAAAACGCTTCGCTTAACGGTGTCGCGATGACGCGGGAAACCGACGCCGCAGGCGAGCCGATCTTCAAGGTCAAGGGCAACGACGCGAAAAAGGAAAATGAGATCAGCGCCTCGTTCGCGGGACGCTCTTATACCGGAACCGTAGTGCTAACCGGCAAGCCCAATTCTATGACAAGGGTTACTATGCGTCCCGCCGGCTAAGACAGATCCAGAATGCTCTGGCCCTGAATTTATGCAATCACTCGACTTGGTTATCAGTGGGGGCTATCCGCAATCGAACCCATGCCAAGTCCAAGGGTTTAAATGACAAGTTTGAAGACTATCGCTGCCATTTTCGTTGCAGCCTCTACGGTGCTTCTCACCTCCTGCTCGGTTTTCCGAGCCAATGAGGACTGCGGCTTTTCAGCGAGTTTCGACCTTACCAACGGTAAGACCGAAATTGAAATCATTTTTTCGCGCGTTCTTGCTGAGGAATTGAACGGGACTAGAAACTGTGGTTTCGCTTATGTGCAGACCCGAGTTGAAAACGCTATGATCGACGGCACTAGTCTGGCGGAAAGCGTCCGTGACGAGAAATACGTATACACCGCAGCCGCCAGATTTGACCCGAGAAAAGACCCGAGGAGTATTGAATCAGGTGGTAAGGGTTATATTTCAGACTTTGAATCGGTTCAACAGGTTGATAGGAGGGCCTTCATTAAGTTGAGGCCTTTTCCGCCAAAGTGAGATTTTAGCGCGACGCAATAAATGCAAACACTAGACCTTATCATCATCTTCGGCTACCTGATCGGCATCACTGTCTTTGGCATTTGGTTTTCGGGCAAACAGGAAACGACCGAGGACTATTTTGTCGGCGACCGGTCAGTGCCGTGGTGGGCGATCGCGATGTCGATCGTCGCTACCGAGACAAGCACGATCACGTTTATCTCAGTACCTGGGATCGCGTTTGCAAGGAACGGCAATTTTCAGTTTTTGCAGCTCGTGTTTGGCTACATGCTTGGCCGTGTAGTCATCTCGCTTATCTTCATTCCGCTATATTTCAAAGGCGAGCTGCAAACTGTCTATCAACTCCTCGGCGAACGTTTTGGCTCAAAGGTCAAGATGCTTGCCTCCAGCCTCTTTGTCGTCATGCGAAACATCGCTGACGGCATACGCCTTCTGCTGACGGCAATTGTTTTGGCCGCAGTTTACGTTGCATTTCAACCCGGTGCGGACGTAACGACGGTCACGATCGCATCGATAATTCTCCTCGGTTTGGTGATGATCGTTTTCACATATTACGGCGGAATGGAAGCCGTGATTTGGATCGAGGTCGTGCAGCTCGGCATCTACGTTGGTGGTGCGATTGCCGCGGCGGTCGTAATTGCAAACCAGATCGAAGGCGGCTTTGCCGGTGCGATTGAGATTGGACGGCAGTTCGATAAATTCGACGTGTTCGATTTCACCTGGGATTTCACAAAAACTTACACCTTCTGGGCCGGACTGATCGGCGGATGTTTCCTGACAATGTCCACGCACGGCACCGATCAATATCTCGTCCAGCGTTATTTATGTACCGATAAAGCGAGCCGCGCATCATTCGCGTTGCTCTCAAGCGGAGCGGTTGTTCTCGGCCAATTCATTGGATTTCTGTTCATCGGCGTACTGCTTTTCGCTTTTTATGCTCCGTACAATTTGACCGAATATGCGCAGGCCGGAGTCGCGGGGTCAGGCGTTCCGGCTCACGTTCCGTTCACTGGCGGCGACAAGGTTTTTCCTGATTTCATCACGAAATTTATGCCGAGCGGAATCTCCGGTCTAGTCGTCGCGGCGATCTTCGCGGCGGCCCTTTCAAGCTCACTAAATTCAATTGCAGCAACCTTCGTCAACGACCTTTACAAACCCTTCAAACCGGCAAAGGACGATAAGCATTTTCTAAGAGTTTCGCACATATTGACGCTCGTTTTCGGCATCGTACAAATCGCGGTAGCATTGCTCGTCATGCGTCAGCAGCGTTCGGCTCTCGATCAGGCGCTGTCCATTGCGTCGCTCTTCAATGGGCCTGTGCTTGGCGTTTTTCTGATTGGCACATTTCTAAAACGCGTGACGGAGATTCCAGCGTTGATCGGGATGTTGGTCAGTATCGGGCTAATGTTTTACATTCGTTTTTACACACCGGTCGCATTCCCCTGGTATGTACTGATCGGCAGCGTCACAACATTTTTTGTCGCGTGGGTCGCAAGTTTTGCTATTTCATCTAAAAATAATGAAGTCATTGATTAGGTTTCTTACATTCGTTTTAATAAGCTTTCTTTCTCTCTCTTTTGCATCTTCGCGTCTCAGCGTCTCGGCGGTGAAAATTCCCGCTCAGTCGCAAAAATTTGAGCCCTCGAAAAAAGCTTGGGATTTCGCGGCGAAACAGCTAAAGAAAATGTCAGTCGATGAAAAAGTCGGCCAGCTTGTTCACGTTGGCGTTAACGCAAAATTCGTCAATCAGGAAAGTCCTTTCTTTAAAGATCTGAAGCGACACGTCGTCGAGAATAAGATCGGCGGGATCATTTTTTTTGGTGCCCCAATTTACGAAACGACTCATCTTGCCAACCGCATGCAGGAAGCCGCAAACGTTCCGCTGCTGATGTCGCTCGACGCCGAAACGGGCATCGGAATGCGGTTCGAGGACGCGACAAATTTCCCCTGGGCAATGGCTGTGGCCGCCACCGGGACTCCCGAATTTGCTCGTCGGATGGGTGTTATAACTGGCCGGGAAGCTCGTGTGATCGGCATTCAGCACGTATATGCTCCGGTTTTGGATGTAAACAATAACGCCGCGAATCCTGTAATAAATGTCCGCAGCTTTGGTGAGCACGCCGACGATGTTGCAAGTTTTGGCATTGCTTTCGCCGATGGAGTTCAAAGCCAAAAAGTGATCGCCACCGCCAAACATTTTCCCGGCCACGGCGACACGGCGGTCGATTCGCACCGCGGCCTGCCAATCATCGATCATTCAAAGGAAAGCTTAAACAAAACCGAGCTTGTTCCATTTCGCAAAGCGGTCGATGCCGGTATCGGCTCGATTATGATCGCCCATATCGCACTGCCGCAGATCGACGGCGAAGAGGTCAAGCCGCTGACCGAATATCGCGGCGGCGATGCCGAAGCCGGTTCCGAGATCGTCATGCAAAAGGCGACGATTCCGGCGACTCTTTCGGCAAAAGTGCAGACCGACCTGCTTCGCAAAGAAATGGGTTTTAAGGGCCTGATCGTGTCGGACGCGATGTCGATGAGCGGGCTGACAATCTATTTCACCCAGCAAGAGGCTGGCGTTAGAGCGTTTCTTGCGGGAACGGATATTCTCGAAAAACCGTCCGACGTCGATGCGATGATCCGCGGCCTGCGCGATGCGGTAAAAAGCGGCCGCATACCAATGGAACGGCTTGATGATTCCGTCCGCCGACAGCTTGCGTGGAAATATGAACTCGGTTTATTCAAGCAAAAAATAACGCCGCTTGATCAGATTGACCGCATCGTGTCTGGCACGGACACGATCACTTTGACCGACGAGATCGCTACAAAAGCCATTACGCTAGTTCGCAATAACGGCGGTGCATTGCCACTCGATAAAAACGCAAAGATGGCCGTGCTTGGTGTTTCAAATGGCTTCGACGGCCCTTTGACAATGGGAAGCCTCGTCTCGTCGCTTCGTGCTGGTGGAGTAAGATTTGCTCAGGCATATCTCCAGGAAAACTCGACCGCCGAACAGATCGCAGCCGCGCGAAAGGCGGTGAGCGAGGCCGACGTTGTCGTTGTTGGCCTTTATGGCCGCGTGCGTTCGGGTGCAAAAAACAGCGTCGGCATTCCAGAAAACGGCGCCGCGATTCTGCGTGAAGCTCTCGCGGCCGGTAAGAAGGTTATCGGAATCAGCTTCGGCAACCCATACATTCTTTCGTCGTTCCCCGAAATTAAAACGTATATCGTCGCATACGGCGACATGCCGAGCCTTCAGCGTGCCTCGGCCCGAGCTATTCTCGGAACGCAGGACATTACCGGTAAACTGCCGATCACGCTTCCCGGCCTGCATCCGCGGGGTACGGGAATACAACGGAACGCGGACACTCCTGTCCGCAAGGCCGCCGTTTTTGGGCGGCATGGAACTTCGAAACTCAAAGCTGACTGATTCAGGTTTTTTTTCGTGCTTCGCACTCATGCGGACAAGAGTGTCCGCGCTCCATTATGACTCAACCCTGGGAGATCGAAAACTTTCTCGAAGTCCGCGATGGCCAGCTTCATGTCAGCGGTGTCAACGCCGTCGAACTCGCCCGCGAGCACGGAACGCCGCTGTTCGTTTTCAGCGAATCGCGCATCCGCCATAACATCGACAGATTGAAGAAGGCCGCCGATGTTATAGACTGTCCGCTCAAGCTCTGCTACGCCGCAAAAGCAAACTCGACGATGGCGATCCTGCGAACGGTAAAAGAAGCCGGCAGCGATATCGAAGTCAATTCCGGCGGCGAACTGTGGAAAGCTTTGAAAATTGGTTTCACCGGCGATCAGATAATTTTTAACGGCACGAGCAAGGAAGTTTGGGAACTCGAAAACGCGATAAATGCTGATATTTACGCGATCCAAGTCGATTCGCTATTCGAACTGTCATTAATTGAAGAAACCGCAAAACGCCTCGGCAAAAAAGCGAATGTTAGCCTTCGCCTCGTACCTGAGATCGAAACAGGAACTCACTCGGGACTGCAAACCGCGTTGCTAACGTCAAAGTTCGGAATGATGCCCGACGAAGCATTTTCCGCGTTTCACACTTTCAGAGACTCTCCGCATCTTGATCTGTGCGGCATTCACCTGCACATCGGTTCGCAAAATCCAGATCCGATAGTTTATTCGGAAGCTCTCGCGCTGCTGTTCGACAGCATGCTTCGAATTTTCACCGAGAGCGGGATCAGACTTAAACACATCAACCTCGGCGGCGGATTCCCGGTAAATTATCTAAGTGACAATTCCCTTGGAACGACATTTCCCGCCGAACAGCGCGAGATGTTTTCCGCCGATTTCGAGCCGGTGGACGCAATCCGTCACGCATGGAGTGAAGTCAAAGCCGGTGCCGTAGATTCGAACACATCGCACCTACTGGAAAATTTTTCCCTTCTTCTGGAACCCGGTCGCAGCGTGATTTCCGATGCAGGAATTTGCCTGACGACAGTTCGCAATAAGAAACAAAGGCCTGTTTCCGGCTCATCCCTCATCCCTCATCCCTCATCCCTGCCAAACGACGTTTGGCTCCTTACCGACGCTGGTTTCAACATCCTGCTCTCGATGGAAACCTATAAATGGTACTACCACTTGATCTCTGCCGAACGCACCGACAAGTCGCATAGCTTTCCATACAAGGTTGCCGGCCCGCTATGCGATGGAGGCGATGTTTATTTTGATATCGAGGGCGAAAACCGCTTGCCACCTTATCGCCTGCTGCCCAAAGATGTTCAGCCCGGCGAGGTCCTCGCATTGCTTAATTGTGGAGCGTACTCGCTCGCACAAGCATCGCAATACAACGGAAGATTCCTGCCGCCTGTGGTTTTGATCCGGGAAAATGGAGAAGTCGAGCTAATAAGGAAGCGGGATGGATTTGATGATTTGATAGTGAACGATCTTTTTTGACCTCAGCCACAGTAATTACCGACGCCGCGATCTGCAATCTTTTTCGCGATTAGGGCAAACAGGGTAGTATTAAACGGCAAATTCCCTTCTTCAGCCATCAGGTACATCATCGGCCTGCCGTCGGAGACGCGTGCTTTAAGTTTCATCAGAAAATACCATCCAATCACCCAACTTGACGCGGGGAATTTACATCTTACTGCCTATTTGGTAGGTTATAAGGCTTAGTAGGCTAGGGGAAAACGGAGGATGCAATGAATTTAAAACAAACGCGGCTGCATATTTTGCAAGGTGCGGAAAGTTTAGCTTCGAAGGCCAAAACCGGGATCTCTCTCCATTGTCACACCGAACATTCCAAGGAAATGCTGGATTTTATCCCGCATTATGCCGACAAGCTTCCGATAATTGCGTATTTTTGGCGCAAAGAACAAAAGAAATATCAAGAAAGAGAAGGCAAGGCTGTCGATTTTTCGACTTCTTATTGGTCACCGCCGATGACCGGCCAATCGGTTTACGAAATTGAAAAGCAGCAGATAACAAATGTCGGGCTGGAAGCCATTGTTTCGATCACAGATCACGACTGCATCGACGCGGGCATTCAGGTCAATCAAAGGCATGCAGATGCTCGAGCACCGATCTCGCTTGAATGGACAGTGCCGTTCGAATATGGCTTTTTTCACGTCGGCGTTCACAATCTCCCACCCGATAGAGCGGTCGAGATAACCAAAACGCTTTTAGATTACACTTTTGTAAAGGAAAACCACTCGAACGAGAAGCTGCAAGAGATGTTCGCGATGCTGCATGAATTGTCCGGCGTACTGGTTATCCTTAATCATCCGATCTGGGACATCGAATTGGTAGGGCCGGAAAAGCACGAGCTGCTTCTCAAGGATTTCATCAAAACTCACGGACGATGGATCCACGCTTTTGAGATAAACGGTTTTCGATCGTGGTCGGAAAACAAGCGCGTTATCGAAATGGCCGAAGCTCTCGGCATCCCGATTGCGACCGGCGGCGACCGGCATGGCTGCAAACCGAATACGGTTATTAATCTTTCAAACGCTGATACTTTCGAGGAATTCGTTCATGAGATACGGGTTGAGAAAAAGAGCGAGGTTGTGCTGATGCCCGAGTATTCTCAGCCGCTTCATTCACGTCAGCTTCAATCTTTCTCGGAGATTTTGAAACACTATCCGGATTTTATCGAGGGCCGACAGAAGTGGTTTGAGCGTGTCTTTTTTGATAATGGTGACGAGAGAGGAGCTATATCGCTCGCGTCGCACGGCTGGCGTTTCGGCGGGCCGGCGTGGCTTCGGGTGGCGATCTGGACCCTCGGCTTTCTCGGCGGACCGCATATGCGTCCGGCATTTCGCGTTGCGAGAAACAGAAAAGACCGCGTGCCGCGGGATGCTGAAAAAACAAATTTCGAGATCATCGATCTGGACGATCTTTCCCGCAGTCTTACATCAGGCACGGTTTCTGATGTCAGCTAACGGGTTTTTCGGCCTGTTTTATCGTTCTTTATTTACAGCGGGCGGTCAGCCTGCTTACCGATTTGGCGGGCTTGCCCGCCATTCGTAGTTTCACGGGGTTTTTGTGGAGAAAAAATTACGCGTCGCCTTCTTTCCCGATTCATATCTAGAAGTTAATGGCGCGGCGATGACATGCAGGAGACTGGTCAAATACGCCGGTCGCAATCAATTCCCGTTCTTGTGTATACACGCTGGACCCAAGTCTGGTTTATCGACCGAAGGCAGCGTCACGCACCTTGCCCTGAAACGCTCGCCGCTTTCGTTCAGCCTTGACGAAGATCTCGCCTACGATCCGTTCTTTCAGCGTCATGTAAACCGGGTGCTTCGCCAAATACTCGAATTCAAGCCAGACGTGCTGCATATCACTGGCCTCAATGACGTCAGCATCATCGGCTGCTATCTTGCGTGGAAGCTCCAATTGCCGCTTCTCGGCTCATGGCATACGAACATACACGAATTTGCTGCCAGCCGCATCGAACGGAAATTCCGCTTTTTGCCAAAATCCACGTTGTCAGCCATCACTAGCTTTGCCGAGCGGAAGATAATGGATGGGTCGGGTTTGTATTACAAAATGCCGAAGGTGATCCTTTCGCCGAACAAGGAACTTGTCGAGGAACTTCACCGCCGGACCGGTCGCGAATCCCGTTTCATGGGCCGCGGAGTTGATACCGAGGTATTTAGCCCTGAAAAACGCACAGTGAAAGATAATGTTTTCCGGTTCGGCTCCGTCGGTCGCCTTCGTGCCGAAAAGAATGTGCGGATGCTGATCGATCTCGAAAAGGCCATGATCGAATCCGGACGAACCAATATCAAATTCCTGGTTGTCGGTGAAGGCAACGAACGTGAATATTTAGAAGCCAACATGAAAACGGCTGAATTTACAGGGTTTATCGATGGAGAACAATTGGCCGAGGCGTATGCTAACATGGACGTTTTCGTGTTTCCGTCCGAGACAGATACGTTTGGAAACGTTGCTCAGGAGGCCCACTCATCCGGCGTTCCGGCGATCGTATCTGACAAAGGCGGCCCGAAATACATCGTACGCCAGGGCGAAACAGGTTTTGTCGCCAAGAACTTTGCGGATTTTGTTAAATACTCGATCGAACTATACGATGACCGTGAGAAGCTCAATAAAATGAAGGCGACCTCACGTGAAAACGCTATGTCACGGTCGTGGGATTCCATCTTTGAAAGCGTCTATGACGGTTACCATGAAACGATAAGGCTCGAAAATCTGGCTAAGGCAGCAAAGAAAAATGCTTGAATCCGAACAAATTGTTGCAGATCCGATAGCCGGAGGCCGAACGCGTGTTTTCGAGGTTCTTGTCCACCTTTTGCAGCATCCGATAGAGACGCTTGTTCTGCGTTGGAACTGGAAGGCTGCCGTGCTCAGTTCCCTGCTTCGCGCGCCCATTTTTTTCTTTGCTTACCTGTTCAAGAAGGACGGCCTGAAGTTGGCTATCGGCGCCGCGATTGTACAATCGGTGTTTCGTTTTATATTCGGCGGAATGAATGGAGCCATAATTCAGTCTTTTAGCAAGGTCACCCCCGCGTGGCACGCGGTTTTGACCGTTCCGATTGTGCTAGCGACGTTTAGTCATCTCGTCGAATTTGGCGTACAAACCGTTTATGACAACCAGACCGGCGTGAACGGTAAGGGCAAAGCGATCGCAATATCAGTCCTGGTTTCGGCGATATCCGCGGTATTCAATCTCTTCGCGATGCGTCGCGGGGCCTTGCTTGTGAAAGATGAGAGCCAACAATCGATTTGGCGCGACCTGAGCCGAATGCCCTGGATCGCTTTTGAGTTCATTTCGTTCCCGCTTATCTGGACCTGGCGAAAATCCAAAAAGAGACCGTCGGAATAGATCTCGCAGGATTTGGCGTTACCACAAAGTTAATATAGAGTTCTAGCGTTTCAAATGAATGTATCGCCTCGGGTAGCTCTTTTTGCCGACACATATAATGAAATTAACGGTGCCGCGAACTTTCTACGGCGCCTGACGGCGTTTGCGAAGGAAAACGACCGTCCGTTTTTGTGTGTCAGGTCAGGCGCCGAAACAAAATTAACCACGGAAGGTTCAGTCCAGTTTTTGGACCTTAAACGCAACCGGGCCTCGATCCCGATTGATGGCGATTTGAAATACGATCCGCTGCTCTGGCGAAACCGCCATCTGGTAAAAAAGACGCTAAAAGATTTCGGGGCCGATGTAATTCATCTGACCGGGTTGAACGATATCAGCCAGTTCGGATTTGTCCACGCTCATTTCATGAAGATCCCCGCCGTCGCGACATGGCACACAAACACCCACGAATACGCCGCCGAACGCCTTTTGTGTCTCTGCCGGTGGCTGCCTGAAACGTTTCGCAAAAAGATCGGCCATGCCTTGGAACGAGTAACAATGTTCGGTTTGATGCGGCTTTATTT
Source organism: Blastocatellia bacterium (assembly GCA_963765045.1). Classification (GTDB taxonomy): domain Bacteria; phylum Acidobacteriota; class Blastocatellia; order Pyrinomonadales; family Pyrinomonadaceae; genus OLB17. The sequence continues at coordinate 636,747 of CAVXVF010000017.1, forward strand.
TCTGGCTCAAATGCAGCTTGCACCTAATCAGGACCTCGTCGATGAAATTGGACGCATGACGAAGCGTCCGTCTTTTCTTCTGCGGCGCGGCGTTGACATTGACAGTCTGTCGCCCGAAAAACGAACCCGGCGCCGCGAGGACAAACAATTCGTCCTTGGATTTGTCGGTCGGCTGCGGCCAGAGAAAAATGTACGGGCCCTTGGCCGCCTCGACGCCTCTCTCAAAGCGGCCGGTGTTAGCAACTATAAGTTTCTCATCGTTGGCGAAGGTGATGAACGCCCGTGGCTTGAAAAGAACCTGATAAACGCGGAATTCACGGGCGAGATCCGCGGAAGCTCCGTGGCTGAGGCATTTGCCAACATGGACTTGTTTGTATTCCCGTCACTCACCGACGCTTTCGCTAATGTCGTTCTCGAATCGATGGCGTCCGGCGTTCCGGCGATCGCATTCCCGGTCGGCGGGCCAAAGTTCCTGATCGAAAATAACGTGAGCGGTTTTGTTACGGACACCGAAGAATATCTCGCCCAAAAGATCGCGGATATTATTAAAGCACCGCAAGTGCTGGAACCAATGAGACTCGCGGCACGCAAGTTTGCCGAAGAACATTCGTGGGACGCGATATTTAATAAAACCTACGACTATTACCGTACTTGTTCGAATTACAAAAAGAATGTCCGGGCCTAGCAAAAAGAATCGGTGTCTACAGCAGCAAATCTATCTTGCCAATCTACGTAATCACTCCGCTTTCGACTTTGAGCCATTTCGACGCCGGAATAAATTGGATACAATAAAAGTTTTGACCTGTACCGCCGATGAAAGAAATCGTATTTGATGAACAGCCGCTCGTTGTCCCATTGAGCACCGTTAGTGAGGCTTGGACAAGTGTCGTCCGCGACCCTGCTCAGTTTATCCGTCACTGGAATTACAAAGGCGCGATCCTCAGCGGTGCCCTGCGTGCTCCGATTTTTTTGATAACCTATCTGATAAGTCGTGAGAGCTTGAAATTGGCACTTGCCGCCGCGTTTGTACAATTTGTTTTCAGATTCTTTTTTGCGGGTATCAGCGGTGCATTGATCCAATCATTTCGCCGCGTCGAACCAGCATGGAAGGCAACCGCATCGATCCTTTTGTTCGTGCCGTTAATCAGCCACCTTCTTGAGTATGGCCTGCAAGTCGCTTTCGTATACGTCACTTCAACCGCCGATCATACAAATCAGGCGATTCTTCGTTCGGTATGCGTTTCGATTATCTCAGTTCTGTTTGCCCTGTTTATTATGCGTCGTAATGTGATGATAGTCGGCGAGGCTGAAAGCAAATCCCTGTGGAGCGACATCGTCCACATCCCTTTTCTGATCTTTGAATTCGTCATGTTCATCCCAAACGAAGTCGCCGCAATGATCCGACGCCGGGCGGTTATGTCAACGATCTTGAGTTTTATAGCGTTCGGTATCTTTTCGGAAATGATAGTCTGGGGTGTGACAAATAAATTATTCTGGACCTATAACAACGGTCAAATGATCGAGGGAATCAGGTTTTGGGGCATCGACGGAATGATAATTCTGGCTCTTGCCGTCAGTTTTTCGTTTATATTTCCCGGCTTAGCTAACATCAAAAGTAATCAAGCGTGAATCAAAACAATATCAAATCAGTTCACATTACGAATTATTACCATAAGGATTCCGGCGGTATCAGCACGGCCTACAATAAGCTGCTTGAGGCCGCGAATCGACGTGGGCGTTACGTCCGTCTGATCGTTCCCGGCGAACATTCCTCCGTCGAAGAAATCGGGGAATTTGGCCGTATTTATTATGTCAAGTCGGGTTACTCGCCCGTTTTCGATAAACGCTATCGTCTGATGATGCCGTGGAACGCATACATTCCCGACGGTTCCCCGATCAAGGCAATACTTCGCGACGAACAGCCCGACCTTATCGAGATCGGCGAAAAATATACGTTGAGCCTAATGGCCGGTTTGATGCGAAAAGGAATATTGAACGTCTCGCCAAAGCGCCCGATACTCGTCCACACTTCCTGCGAACGGATGGATGACAACGTTAGTTCGTTCATCGCGAAAGGCCGTTTGATAAATTGGTTCACTCGTCGTTACATGGGCAACTACAACATACCGATGTTCGATTTTCACCTTGCGAATTCGAGCTACACAGGTCAGGAGATGCTCGACGCTGCTTCATCAGGGACCAATCCGAATCGCTCAAACGCATTCTTCAATTTCTGCTGGCGCCTGTTGCGGGCTCCTAAGATCGCGCTGAAGGACCGGCTGTTCGTGAATCAATGCGGCGTCGATAACGAACTGTTTTCGATCTCACGTCAAAATGAAGAAACGCGAAAAACATTAATTGCCGAATATGATCTGCCTTCGGACGCGACAATCCTGCTCTACGCCGGACGCATTTCGCCCGAAAAAAATATCGGCCTTTTGCCGAAGATGATGCAGAAATTGGCGAGCGACGAAACCCGAAATTACAAACTTATCGTCGCCGGTTCCGGCCCCGCCGCTGAAACACTGGCTATGGAATGTGAAAGTTTAGCACCCGGCTCGTTCAAAATACTCGGCCAGATCAGCGACCGCGAAAGGCTTGCCGATCTATTCGCCAATTGCGATGCATTCGTCCATCCGAATCCGCGAGAGCCATTCGGCATCACACCGCTCGAGGCGATGGCGTCCGGCTTGCCGGTCGTCGCTCCAAATGCCGGCGGCATTCTCTCGTACGCTACGAATGAAAATTCATGGCTGGCCGAACCTGGGGGCGAGAGTTTTGCGTTGGCGGTTCATGAAGTGTTCAGCGATACTCTCGAACGAGCAAAACGAATCGATTCCGCTTTCAAAACCTCTGCCAAATACACATGGGAATCGTCAACAGACGCAATGTTTGCACTCTACGACCGTATGTACGCCGAGTTCAACGAAAATCCCGATCTGTTCGATTATGAAAACTCGGCAACAGGTATTGATTTTGCCCGTCTTTGCTCTACGTGATAAGCTCCGAATCTTACGCGACGCTTCGGTTAATTCATAATGCCGCTCAAATCGGTCCACATTACTAATTACTACCACAAGAATTCCGGCGGTATTAGCACTTCGTTCAATAACTTAATGGCCGCCGCCGAGCGTCATGAGCGTTACGTGCGCCTGATCGTTCCGGGAGAGACAGAATCTGTCGAAGACGTCAACGAATACGCCAAAATTTACTACGTTTCCGCGAGACAATCACCGGTAATCGACAAACGCTACCGCGTTATGATGCCTTGGCAATACATGGCTAAGGATTCGATCATCCGAAAAATATTGCTCGCCGAGCGACCCGATTTTATCGAGGTCACCGATAAATACACTCTCAGTATGTTCGGAGCGATGGTCCGTATAAACAAATTCAACGAAATCGGACGCCCGATGCTCGTTCATTTTTCCTGCGAGCGGATGGACGATAATGTCGCATCGTTTTTGACAACCGGCCGGATGGGCAAATGGCTTGCACGAAGAATTATTAGTAATTACACGATGCCGAGCTTTGATTACCACATCGCGAATTCGACCTACACCGCCGAAGAATTTTACGAATCGATGTCGCAGGAAAAGAATCCGGGTCGAAGCGAGGGCTTTCTCAATTGGTCATGGCGTTTTTTCAAAGCTCCGCGTGTTCGGGTCAATGAACGGATCTTTGTCTGCCCGCGTGGCGTCGATTCCGTTCACTTTACGCCGGACCGAACATCGGACGACATCAGACGCGAGATGCTGGCAGCGTCAGGCATTCCCGAAGACGCAGTCATTCTGCTATACGCCGGACGGCTTTCACCGGAAAAAAACATCGGGCTGCTCGTCGATCTAATGAAAATACTCGCCACCGATGGTGACCAGGACTATCGTTTGCTGGTGGCCGGTGATGGGCCACAAAGCAATTGGCTAGAGCAGCAAGGCGAAAAGTACGCGTCGGGCAAGATAGTTCAACTTGGGCATTTGGAAAAGGAAACATTGGCGGACTACTACGCAAATGCCGATGTTTTTGTGCATCCGAATCCGAAAGAACCGTTCGGTATCGCTCCGCTTGAGGCAATGGCCTCGGGCGTCGCGACAGTCGCTCCAAACGCCGGCGGCATTCTTTCTTACGCGACAAATGAAAACGCCTGGCTGGTCGAACCAACTGGTGAACGCTTCGCCGAGGCGATCCGCGAAGTCGTAGAAAATAGCTCTCTACGCGAAAGCAAGATCGCGAAGGCCCTCGAAACCGCACGTGCAAACACCCGCGAGGCCTCGACCGATCGACTATTTGCGACTTACGACAACATCTACGAAGACTTTCAGAACCGAAAAGACTTGTTTACCGACATCGCGAAGGCTAGAGAGTTTGATTTTGTTAAAGAATTATTAAGTGGCGGGGTTCCCGGACACAGTGAAATTGAAGACGGCGTATCATAGCTTTATTATTGTTCGCCTCTGCGTCTCTGTGTCTCTGCGGTAGAATTAGATTGATGCTCGAACTCGTACTCGCAAATCTAAAAGTCCGCCCATTCCGCACGCTGATCAGTGTTATCGGCGTTGCGTTGGGCGTTGTGCTCGTGGTTTTGTTTACCGGTCTCGCCCGCGGCATGACAAATGAAATGGCCAAGCGTGCTGCAAACTGGAAGGCCGAGATCGTTTTTACGCGTGCCGGCGGCATGGACCTCACAAGCTCCAATCTCAACGTCAGCACGGCTTATGTCGAAAGGCTTAATCAGATCGAAGGCGTAGAATCGACCGTCGCCGTTGGCCGCTACATCACGCCGAGCACCAAAGGCCGCTTTGGCATTCAGCAACTAGATGGCGTGGATTGGCAGCCATTTGCTGCAATGAACGGCATGCAATTGCTCGAAGGCCACGAACCAAAAGCTAACGACGAAGTCATTCTTGATCAGCGGCAGATGACCGCCGATAAGCTCAAACTGAACGATTCGATCGATCTATTCGGCAATAAGAAGTACAAGATCGTCGGTGTTTTTACACCTCCGTCGGGTTCGCGGATCAAGATGTCGCTCGCGGCAATGCAGGACGTTCTTGAAGCTCCTGGCAAATGCACTTACATACTTGTAAAGCTCCGTGACGGCGCGGATGTCGATGCGGTCGCCGCACGAATCAACGAAGCGTCTGCCGGGCAACAAGGTAAATCTCACACGTGATCTTATCATCGACGCGCAGGAGCGGATCCCTGCTCTAAATACATTTCTGAAAATACTCGTCGGGCTTGGTGCGTTTGTCAGCACGATCTTCGTACTGCTCTCGATGTACACGACAGTGACGGAACGCCGCAAAGAAATCGGCATTCTGAAATCGCTCGGTGCCTCAAAAGCGTTCATCATTCGTGCGATCGAAGGCGAGGCATTTATGATCGGCGTACTCGGAGTCGTGTTGGGGCTGGTCGTCGCTTTCACCGCTTCTTTCGGCATCGGAAAAGCGTTCGAGCTGGCGTTCGAATTCAGCACCGGCTGGGTTGGCACAGCAGTTCTGATCGCTATCGGCGGCAGTTTGTTCGGTGCGCTTTATCCGGCCTGGCGTGCCTCGACAATCGACCCGGTCGAGGTGATGGCAAACGAGTAGAGCGTTAATGAGCGAAACAACACTTCACTCGGCCGTCCGGAACGAGAAAATTTCTTCTAAACAGGGGTTTTTGCAAAAGCTTTTCGCGGTATGGTTTGACGCATTTGTTTACAACCAGATATGGGAAGACCCGCATGTCGATCTGCAGGCACTCGAACTCGATTCGAATTCCCGCGTTTTGACGATCTCTTCCGGCGGCTGCAATGCGTTGAATTATCTTCTTCAAAGTCCCGCATCCGTAACCGCCAGTAGACCTCAACCGACATCATATTTATCTGCTGAACCTAAAGCTCGCCGCGTTGAAATATCTTCCGTCTTACGAAGACTTCTTCGGTTTCTTCGGTAATGGCAAAGGCAAGAATTGTGGAACGAATTACCTGCGCTTTATAGCCAAAAATCTCGACAAGGACACTCGGAACTTCTGGGAATCCAACACGCTTGGCGGCAGCGTGATTTACGGCAACCGAATAAGCTTCTTTACAAACGCAGGCCTTTACGAGCACTCCAGAAATGGATATTTTCTCACGATTGTTTCATGCATTCTCGCGGTTTTTCGGCTGCAAGCCGGATGAGATTTTGAAAGCAAGATCGCTTGACGAACAAGAACAGCTTTACGCGAAATATATCGATCCTTTTTTCGATAATTTCGTCATAAAAACGGTCGGGAAACTTCCCGTCACAATGTTCGGCCTCGGCATTCCGCCACAGCAATACGACGAGCTAAAAAAAGATCTCTCCGAAGGCAAAGCCATAATCGATGTCTATCGAGAACGCGTGAAAAGGCTAGCCTGCGATTATCCGATTCAGGAAAACTACTTTGCCTGGCAGGCATTTGCCCGAAAGTACGACACCGAGAATCGAAAAGCCGTGCCGGACTATCTCAAAGAAAAAAACTACGAACTTTTGAAGGCAAACTCAGATCGGCTGACCACAAAGATCGGTTCGGTGATCGATGAAATTAAGAAGAGCAAATCGGGCACATACAATCGCTTCGTATTTCTCGACGCCCAGGACTGGATGAACGCCGAAACCATGACCGAACTATGGTCGGCAATCGCTGATAAAGCCGAGTCTGGCTCAAGGATAATTTTCCGCACCGCCAGCGCCGCTTCGCCGATCGAAACAAATTTACCCGCCGAGCTTAGGTCGGGGTTTTCGTATGAGAAAGATCTGTCCGCAGAGTTTTTCAAACAAGATAGGGCGTCGATCTATGGCGGCTTTCATCTATATGAGCTAAAGAAATAGCCGCAGAGCAAGTGAGAAGTTCTTCATCTACTGCTTACTCTGTGGCCAATCCCCTTATGTCCGACGCTTTCGAAAACATGGACCGCATGTATCGTCTCCAGCGATACTTTTACGATTTCACTCGTAAATATTATCTGCTTGGACGTGACCAACTTCTCCGTGAAATGGATGTTATGGCAGGCGAGAAAGTTCTCGAAATAGGCTGCGGCACGGCCAGAAACCTCATCGTTCTTGCTAAACGTCATCCCGATTCAATGCTCTACGGCCTTGATGCGTCCTCGGCCATGCTCGAAACAGCACGATCAAAAGCCGATGCGGCTGGCGTAAAAAACATCAATCTCAAAACCGCTCTAGCCGATGGTTTCTCATATGAAAAGACATTCGATCTGTCCGAGCCATTCGACAAAATATTCTTTTCTTATTCGATTTCGATGATCCCGCCGTGGCGCGAATCTATCGAAAATGCATTGAAAAATCTCAAGCCGGACGGCGAGATGTTTATCGTCGATTTCTACGATCAAAAAGGTCTGCCCGTGGCATTTCAAAAACTGCTCCAGGGCTGGCTGAAAAAATTTCACGTGCAGTTTTGGGACGATCTGTTGCCGCACCTGAAATCAATGGAAAAGGATGGCCTGTGCAAGCTGACAATCACGCCGATCTTCAGGCGTTATTCTTTCATTGCAAAGTTCGAAAAAGAACCTCACTCAAGCCTCGTAGTTTGATTCATTCCAGCAAACCACGATCAGACGTATCCATTTTTTTGAATATAAAAGTGTTTTCATGTACGTTTTAAGCCGGTGAATCCAAAAAACGCTGTATTTTCTTAACTTGCGAGTTGGAATAAAAATTGCGTCAAAGTAGAAATATGTAATTCGTGTCGATTCGTTTGAAAGTCTTTCTAACTAACTGCTTTTGCTCAATTTACATTTTTGGAGGATATGACCATGAACAAAGCTCTTAAGTTGTTGCCAATATTGGCTCTGATTTTGAGTAGTTTTGGGACAATTTTGGCTCAATCGTCTACTGGTTCGATTTCGGGAACCGTGTCAGACGAAAAGCAAGCCGTTATTCCCGGTGCTAACGTAACGGTTCGCAATACCGATACGGGTTTCTCACGCTCGGCGGTAGCCGATGCGGAAGGACGTTTCAAGTTTGTTAATGTCCCGATCGGGGCCTACGAACTCACCATCGAAGCAACCAACTTCGCTAAATACGTCCAAACGGGCATTACACTTGTTGTGAATCAGGATGCCGTACTTGAGATCGCCCTGAAGGCGGGCGGCGTCGCCGAGGTCGTTACCGTTACGGAGAATGCCTCGGTTCTGAACACCACAACTGCAGAGGTTAGCACGCGTTTTGACGGAAGGCGTCTTTCTGAACTGCCGATTGCTACTAATCGCAATGTTTTTAATGTTTTGTTGTCAGTTCCGGGGGTGAGTCAGTTGAGTTCGGGTCAGACCGGATTCGCAAATGGAATCAGTTTCTCTTCAAATGGCGGCCGCCTGCGGTCAAACAATTTTATGCTTGACGGGCAAGACATTAATGACCCGAGCGTCGCCGGCGGGCAGGTCGGATTAAACAATCCAGACGCGATTGGCGAAGTTCGAATCATTACCAACCAGTTTCTGGCCGAGTACGGCCGCAACTCCGGTGCAGTTGTAAACTTCGTCGGCAAGTCCGGTACTAACGAATTTCATGGCTCCGGGTTTATCTTCCATAACAATGAGAATCTTAATTCTTGTAGTAATCTCGATAAAGGAGCTGGTTTTTGTAACCCTGCTGCGACTGTCGAATCCAACAAGAAAGCTCCATTGCGAAAAGAATTTCAATATGGATTTACAGTTGGCGGACCGTTGATTTCTCCGTGGTTTGGCAACGGAGGCAATCCATACTTTTGGAAAGGTACTGACAAAACATTTTTCTTTGGCGACTTTCAAAAATGGACCGATAGAAGGCTGGGCTCTGGCACTACACTCCGTGGAGCTCCCACCGACGCCGGTCGTGCAATTCTGCAATCAGCTGTAGGTGCTCGCCCTCAGGTCGCAGCCCTTCTTCGCTTTTTACCCGCAGGAACGGCGAACGGCCAGACCCGGACTTTCACGGCCAACGGACAAACCTACGTGGTTCCACTTGGCGACTTAACTGGATCTTCGGCTTTTTCTTTTGATTCCAAGCAAGGTTCGGTAAGAGTCGATCATAGGTTCAATGATAAAAATCTTCTCTATGGGCGTTACCGGTTCGACTGGAACACAACTGCCGGTTCAGGACAGGTTACACCAACTGGCTTGACAACGGTAAATGCCACGAAGACACAGGCCGCCACAACAGTTTTGAACACTGTCGTAACTAGCAATGTGTCGAATGAGGCGAGATTATCATGGACACGTTATTCTTCTACTACAAACGCCGCTGATCCGTCGTCGCTCGTAATACCTTCAATAGAGATTACAGATCTTGGTCTTACTGGCTTTAATGCTGCGGCAAGCCGTACTGCGATTGGGTTGGCCGTTAATTTGCCTCAGTTTCGCGTAAACGATACATATCAGATCACCGACAGCTTATCTTATATCACTGGAAATCATGCGCTGAAATTTGGCGTTGACTTGCGGCGAACTGATGTAAAAAGCTTTTTCATTCCTACGACGTGCGGACGACTAGCATACTCTTCGCTGCAGAATTTTGTTGACGATATCGCTTCCACAGCGACAATCAATGCGCCGCTTCGGGGTGGTGACATTATTAACTTCTATCGTTGGCACGAATATTATTCCTTTGTCCAAGATGAATGGCGCGTATCATCCAATTTCTCTTTAACCCTCGGACTTCGTTACGAATGGCCGGGCGACTCCTTTAGCTATTTGAAGGACGCCAACAAGCGAATTCTCGAGTTAAACGGAAACGATCCGCGGTATGCACTGACTCCGGTTCCCGGCGTCGATAAGAACAATTTCATGCCGCGTATCGGATTTAACTGGAATCCCCGGACGCGTGATTCGGGTATTCTCGGATTTTTTACAGGCGGCGACAAACTGGTGCTTCGCGGAGGTTATTCTCGGACTTATGACGCGAACTATATTAACCTTAATCTAAACGTAGCAGGCGGGTTCCCATTCCTTGCGTCGATAACATTTGGTGACGCTGGACAGCCTGCGGCGACGCCGGCGTTCGTAAATCTCCAGAATTTTACAACGCCGAATGTTTCTAACCCGAACACTCTTACCCGAACTGTCGTCGCGGAAGATTTCCGTGCTCCGGCTACCGATCAGTATTCATTCGAAGTTCAACGTGAGTTAACACGCGATACTGTGTTGAAAATCGGGTATATAAGAACCAGAGGTACCGGATTGTTTCAAACAGTTGACGGAAATCCTCGAACCGCCTGCGGCAGGAGGAAATACAGTGGTAACCAGTCCGCAAACGATACCGCTTTTGCTTTGTCCACGGGTTGATCCGACACGCGGAGTGATCCGGCTTCGCGGAAATAGGGCAAACTCGATCTACAATGCATTGCAAACAAGTCTCGAAAAACGGTTGAGCCGAAGCTTTAGCGCAGGACTTAATTACACGTACAGCTCGTTCATTGACACAGCTTCGGAAACATTTAATCCCTCCAATGCTGAGGTCGCTGTTGCCCAGAATTCCTTCGGTTTGGAAGGTGACCGTGCCCGCTCCAGTTTTGACCGTCCGCACAGGCTTTCGGGCAATTTCGTTTATGAATTGCCGTTCTTTCAATCGCAAAGCGGTTTTGTAGGACATCTCCTCGGTGGATTTCAGGTCAATTCATTCTTCAGCATCCAAAGCGGTGCTCCGTTCACGGTTCTTAACGGCGCCGATCCGACTGGTGCTTTTTCGGGGATAGATGGACTGGTCGGAAATTCAATCCGGCCTAATCTGGCCAGCAATACCGATCTCTCTAGTCTGACGATTCCGGAGATAAGAGCGTTGTGCGGGACGCCGACAACTGGAACATTTGCGAATCGCTGCCCTAATTTGTTTACTCGCCTTGTGCAGTTTCAGCGGGTTGGAAATGCTGGTCGTAATATCATTAGGGCACAAAAGTACTTTAATGTTGATTTCGGAATAATTAAGAATACCCGAATCACGGAGAATATCCGGATGCAACTCCGTGCGGATATGTTCAACGTCCTGAACGAGCGCAACTTTGGCGTTCCCGAAGGTCGTGTCAATGCCGCGAACTTCCTTGACCAATGGGGAACCGATGGCGGAAATCGGCGTATTATTTTGGGTGCAAGGCTAGTCTTTTAATCCCAAGACTATATCATTAATGCTAAAGAATGGTTCAAAGCCATCTCTTTTTTTTGTGCTATAACTCAAAAAATGTTTGACATCGTTTCATTGATGCAATATAGTTTTAAGTCCAGAACAACAGATTGAATGATTTCTGAAGAAAAAAGAATGCTCAAAGCCTTGTCTTTCAAGTGTATAAACCAGCTTTACTGGAGAGCCGTTTCACATAATTTCCGCTAAATATGCCGAAAGAAAATGCAATTGCCTTGGTTGACTGCAACAACTTCTTTGTATCCTGCGAGAGGGCCGTTAATAAAGACCTACAAGATCGTCCCGTGGTGGTTCTTTCCAATAACGATGGTTGTATTATTTCACGCAGTAATGAGGTGAAAAAACTTGGTGTGCAAATGGCCGCGCCTCTCTTTCAGGTGCGCGAGCTGCTCGACAAACACAACACCGCGATAATTTCGTGCAACCATGCTCTTTACCGGAACTTTGCGGATCAAATACAGAACATATTGGTCGAAGATCTGGGAAAAAATGTAGTAGAGCTTTATTCGATCGACGAGGCTTTTGTCGATGTAGGCCCGCCCGACAAGCTCAAGTTTCTAGGCGAACATGTTAAACGAATAATACTGAAAAAGACCAGGATTCCCGTGTCGGTCGGCATTGCCAGGACAAAAACGCTTGCAAAACTTGCCAATCAGATATCTAAAACATCCGTTAAAGCCGATGGCGTGCTCGATCTGTACAATTCGCCATACACCGACCTCGCACTACGGCAAACCGATGTGGGAAATGTATGGGGCGTCGGGCGTCGTTCCGCGGCTCACCTAAAAAATCACGGCATAAACACGGCCTTTGAATTGAAAAATACCGATCCCGAGCAGGTACGCAGCTACCTTAATGTTTTTGGGGCAAGGACCGTCATGGAGCTAAACGGGATAAAATGCCTGCCGCTGGAAGTTACCGAAAAAGACAATAAATCCATAGCTCACACGCGGACTTTCGGCCACACGATAAGCAGTTTTCACGAGATAAAAAACGCCATTTTTTATTTTGTGACGCGTGCTTTGGAAAAAATGCGTTGGAATAATTTGACGACCAAGGTCGTTACTGTTTTTCTGCAAACAGATCGTTTTCATCCGGTTCCGAGCTATTACTCAAATGCGTATTCCTATAATTCCGTCTACTATTCCGATATCACGAGCGAGATATATCAATGGATAGCGATCTGTCTGGAAAAGATTTTTCGCCCGGGCATGCAATACAAAAGGGCCGGGGTTGTCTTGGGCGAACTGGCACCTGTCGCTGCCGCTTCGCGAAGACTCTACGGACAAGGAGATTTCGAACGCCGTCACAGGCTGGTCAAATCGATCGACGAGCTGAATTTAAGATATGGGCGTGACGTGATCAGATTCGCCGCTTTGCAGGACAGCGGCGGCTGGCAAAGCCAAAGCACCTTCCGAAGCAATGATGAAAATCACTCGGTGACACGTGATCGTCTGGGTTTAGGACACACCTTTAGCAAATCCGTCCGGTTTTTATAGTGGAAAGGCTGATCAATGAGAAAACCCGTTTCTCAGGTTTTTCTGCCAACAATAGTTAAGGCAATACCGCTGAGGATCAACGCGGCGGCAATCACCAATCTGCTGCTCGCTGTTTCCGATAAAAAGACAACACCGCCGACTGCGGCAATGACGGGCACGGCAAGCTGAAGCACGGCTGCACGCGTCGATGTATGAAACTTCAAGGCCGCGTACCACACCGTGTAACCGACGCCTGACGCCAACGCCCCCGACAAAACCGCAAGCACAACACCTCGGCTCGATAGATGGATGTCTGGCAAGAACAGCAGAGCGATGACAGCGATCATCGGCAGCGTTCGAATGAAGTTCCCTGTCGTATCGCCAAGCGGATCGTTACTGCCCCGACCGCGGAGTGTATAAAATCCCCAAGCGATTCCAGCCGCCGCCATCAAAATCGAGCTAACGATCGGCGGTGAAGAAAGCCCAGGGAAAACGAGATAAACCAAGCCGCCGAGAGCAACGCCGATGCCCAGCCATTCCAAAGCTCCTGGCCGTTCGCCCTTGAACAGTGCAACAAAGATCATCGTAATCTGCACTGAGCCGAACAGAATCAACGCTCCCGTTCCCGTCGTCAAACCAAGATATGCGAACGAAAAGCATATCGCATAAGCGAAAAGAAAAAACGCGGAGAGCCAACTGCCGCGATTCTCGAAGGCGGAAACACGACCGGTAGGGAGTGTGTTTTCCTTCTCGCCAACCGGCATGTTGCCGCGAGAAGAGACACCCTCGCTACGGCTCAGGTTTCCGCCTTTCTTCCTAACAAATAAATAGCTGATGACGATCAACGCGACCGCCCCAGAGATGAGCCGTACAGCCGTAAACCCGGCCGCGTCCGCTTCTTCACCGCGCAGAGCAAGGCGGCAAAGTATGGAATTGAACGCGAAGGCGACGAGCGCGAAGGTTGTGTAAAGAAAAACCCTCAATTCCCCTCTGAGCTCTCTGTGTCCTCTGTGGTGAAATTTCCTTTCTCCGGCCGCATGTGCGGGAAAAGAATCACATCGCGGATCGAGTGTTTGTTTGTGAGCAGCATTACGAGGCGGTCGATGCCGATTCCGATGCCGGCGGCGGGCGGCATGCCGTAGCTGAGGGCTCGGATGTAGTCTTCGTCCAGCACCATCGCCTCTTCGTCGCCGCGTTCACGCTCCGACATCTGATCGACAAAGCGTTCGTACTGCTCCTTCGGATCGTTCAGCTCGCTAAATCCATTCGCTACCTCCATTCCGTTGATAAAAAGCTCGAAACGCTCGGCGATGTTCGGATTCTCGGGCGAGGCTTTCGAAAGCGGCGAAACGGCTTTGGGAAAATCAATGATAAAGACAGGTTGAATTAAGTTGGGTTCGCATAAAATCTCAAAAAGGTCGACGATTTTTTGAGCAGTTTCGGACTCCGTGGAATTCCGATTTTCATTTTGTCTTATTGCTTCCCACTTTTGGCGTGTTTCTGGAGTTATTTTTTCTAGTATGTTTTCTAATTCGCGGTCTTGCTTCTCAAGTTTCATGTATTCACGAAACCTAATGTGAATCCAAAACTCGTGCATTTCAAATAAATCGTCAACATTTTTTGAGTTTCCCAGCCAACTAGCATCAATTTGTTCGGTTAGTTTTCCAACCGCCATTTCAGACCATCGCTCGGCAATGGCTTGCCTCATTGTTAATCGCTTGAATTTACTAAAATCTATTTCATTGCCTTCATAATTCACCTTTAATCCGCCAGTCGCTTTCTGAACGGATAGCTGCAAGAGTTCCTCGCAGAAATCCATCATGCCCTCGACGTCCATGTAGGCACAGTAGAATTCGAGCATCGTGAATTCCGGGTTGTGCTTGTACGAGATGCCTTCGTTGCGGAAGTTGCGGTTTAGCTCGTAAACCTTTTCAAAGCCGCCGACGACGAGGCGTTTGAGATAAAGCTCGGGAGCGATGCGGGCGTAAAGGTCGATGTCGAGCGCGTTGTGATGCGTCTTGAATGGCCTGGCCGCCGCACCGGTCGCCTTTGGCGTGAGCATCGGCGTCTCGACCTCGATGTAGCCGTGATCTTCCAGAAAATGCCGCATCGACGAAATTATCTTCGCCCGGCGTTCAAAGACCTCGCGAGTAGTTAGCTCCTGTCTCTCGTCTCCCGTCTCCTGACTCTCCACCCGCAGGCTCGATCCGATAAGGTCGTAATAACGCTGTCGCTGACGGATCTCCGCGTCAGCGATACCGTGCATTTTGTCGGGCATCGGCAGCATTGCTTTGGCGAGGAACTGCAGCTTCTCGACATGGACGCTCAACTCGCCCGTGTTCGTAATAAATAGGTAGCCCTCGACGCCGATAAAATCACCGTGATCGAGAAGCTGAAAGATTTCCCAACCGGAGGCAGAGCCGCCCGCGTGAGCGGGTGGCAAGGGCCCGAGGTTCAACGATTCTGAGTTCTCACCAACGTCCTTCGTCTCCGCGTTCGTGCCACCTGCTGACGCAGGCGGTTCCGCCCCATTCCAAACGCCCTGCACATCATCGCGCCGAACGTATATTTGCAACCGTGAGATACCGTCCGAAAGATGTACGAACCCGGCTTTTCCCATAACACGCGGCGGAACCGTCAACCGTCCCGCGATCCGCACATTCCCAAGAGCTTTTAACCGCTCGTTCAACGAGTCCTTGATCTCCGCTGGCGGACGCTCTCTTTCGGCAAGCGTGGCAACGATTGCTTTTATCTCGGCGACGATCTCGACGACCGGCTTGTGTTTGAGGATGTTCGTGATCGTATCTTCAACACCGCTCACGGCCGAGCGTGCAAATTTGTTCGGATAAACATTGCCGACCAACTCACGCAGTTTATCAAGGTGCTCGCTGCGGGCTTCGGTCTGATCGTTCTGTTCGATTATTTCCTCAAAAGCGGGAATGCTCATAAATGCTCCATTGAAATGAAATTTTGATTATAGATAAGCGCGCCGAACTCGGCAAACCGCAGCGAAATGTGGCAAAATAGCAGCAACCGCAGGAAAACAAGTCCGGATGACACCACCCGGTCTACGTTTTCTGCGGATACGTGCGTTTATGGCGACTGCAACTGTACCAAATTCTGAACTGGAAAGGCTCGCGAAAGAGCTTGAACGCGGCACGCGGGTGATCTCGATTGCCGGGCTGACGTCTGTCTCGGCCAAAGCATTCGTTCTCGCCGAGCTAATAAAGATTTCGGGAAAGAAATTTGCCGTTGTAGCGGATTCAAACGCCGACCTTGAAACTTGGCAGTCCGGCCTGGAGTTCTTCCAATCGCAAATCGAAAATCCAAAATCCAAAATCGTGACGTTGCCGTCGTTCGAGACCGACATATATTCGGGCGTCTCTCCGCACGCCGAAACGCAGGAACGGCGGGCGTTGGCTCTGTGGCAATTGACCGATCGGCTCAGCCGGATTTTTTCGTTACGACGGCTCGATCACTAATCGGACGCACCGTTTCGCCGGATGAAGTGCGTAAATTAGGCGCCGTCCTCAAACGCGACGAAGACTTCCCGCTTGACGAGCTAATCAAGCGATTGTCCGCGGTCGGCTACGTTCGCGAAGACCCAGTAAACGGCGTCGGCCAATTCTCGATACGAGGCGGTATTGTCGATATCTGGCCGCCTGATGCGATCAATCCGTTGCGAATCGAATTTTTTGGCGACACGGTCGATTCGATACGCGAATTCGACGCGGAAACGCAGCTTTCGACCGGACAGTTGAAAGAAATTTCCATCGCTCCGATGCGCGAATTCGCCGCATCCGCCGCTGACTTGAAAGATTGGGCATTCTTCGCACGCGAACGCTGGCCGGGCGAAAACCTTGCTCGCAATCTAAAGGACCGCACCGATTTTGCCGACGAGGGCGAGTCGTTTTCAGGCTGGGAATTCCTTCTGCCGCTCGTCAAACCGCTTTCGAGCAGCGTTTTCGACTATCTCGACGACACGATATTTGTCATTGACGAGCCGACTACGGTCGAGAACGTCGTCGGCAAATTCTATGACGACGTCGACAGGCATTTCTGCCTCGCTCGTGGAAGCAGGCGACGTCGGATTGCGTCCCGACGAATTGTTTTTAGACGCGGCCGATCTCCGCGAAAAGCTGGGCACGCGTCGGCTGGTCGAACTGCGGGCGTTGGGCAAGACCGCTGCCGCAACGGACGAGCAGTTTCAGCACGAAGGTGATTCGATTGCAGATTTCGGATTGCGGAATGCGGATTCAAATCCAAAATCTAAAATCCAAAATCCAAAATCAGACAACACACTTCCTACCGGTCGTGTTTCCGCTTCTCGTGCTGCGCCCTATTTCTTTTTCCGGCGGTTGAAGCCTCGACCGACATCGAGATTAGCTCGCGATCAACGCGTAAATTCCACGGCAATATAGTTGATTTCGTCGAAACAGCGAAGCAGCAAAACAGCGAAAGCTCCGCTATTTGTCATGCAATCGCGCGGAATGGCCGAGCGTATCGAAGAGATTCTGCGCGAGTACGATGTCGCAGTTTCACCCGAATCGATTATTGTCGGCAACTTGTCCGGCGGCTTTGAGATGCCGTCGCGCGATCTAATCGTATACACCGAAGGCGATATATTCGGCGAAACGACACAGGCCGCCGCTCCCGCCCGACGCACACAGCCAACGACGCGAAAATCGAATCTCGCAGCGTTTATCTCGGACTTCCGCGATCTGAAAGCGGGCGATTACGTCGTCCACGTCGATCACGGCATCGGCCGTTTCGAAGGCCTACAGACGATCGAATCCGGCGGCACTCAGCGTGAGTTCATGCTGCTGATCTACGCCGATAATTCAAAGCTTTTTGTTCCCGTTGAACGGCTCGATCTCGTTTCGCGTTACTCGTCAGGCGAAGCTGCGGAGGTTGCTCTCGACCGTCTCGGCGGAATCGGCTGGCAGAAAACAAAGGCCAAGGCGAAACGCGCGATGCGCGACATGGCCGACGAGCTTTTGCGGCTTTACGCCGAGCGAAAGCTGGTCACGGGCTACGCATTTCTCGCCCGATGCGCCGTGGCAGCACGAGTTTGAAGACGCTTTCCCCTTCGATCTCACGGTCGATCAGGCCGCGGCGATTGAAGACGTAAAAAGCGATATGGAAACCGCGATACCGATGGACCGCCTGATAATCGGCGATGTCGGCTACGGCAAGACCGAGGTCGCGATGCGTGCCGCGTTCAAGGCCGTGATGGACGGCAAACAGGTCGCCGTGCTAACGCCGACGACCATTCTCGCCTATCAGCATTTCGAATCGTTCAGAAAGCGTTTCGCCGCGTTTCCCGCAAAGATCGATCTGCTTTCGCGTTTTCGCAGTTCGAAGGAGCAAAAGGCGGTTGTCGAGTCGGCCGAGAAAGGCGATGTCGATGTCGTTATCGGCACGCACCGCATTTTGTCGAACGACGTGAAATTGCCGAAACTCGGTCTTGTTGTCGTTGACGAAGAGCAGCGGTTCGGCGTCGCTCACAAAGAGAAACTCAAGCATCTGAAGAAAAAAGTCGATGTTCTGACGCTTTCCGCAACGCCGATCCCGCGAACTTTGAACATGTCGCTTGCTCGGAATGCGCGATATGTCCGTGATCGAAACGCCGCCGCGAGACAGGCTGGCCATCAATACACAGGTCGTTCAATTTGGCGAAGGCGTCATTCGCTCTGCTATCGAACTTGAACTTGCCCGCAACGGCCAGGTGTTTTTCATCCACAACCGCGTCGAAACTATCGAAGCAATCGCCGCTCTCGTCCAAAAGATCGTGCCAAACGCCCGCATCGCGATCGGCCACGGCCAGATGAACGAAAAGCAGATGGAGCAGGTGATGCTCGATTTTATCGACTACAAATACGACATTCTGGTGGCGACGACGATCATCGAAAACGGCATCGACATTCCGCGGGCGAACACAATTATTATCAATCGTGCCGATAATTACGGCCTTTCGCAGCTTTATCAGCTTCGTGGCCGCGTCGGGCGTTCGAATCGCCGAGCATACGCGTACATGCTGATTCCGAGCGAGATCGAGCTTACGCCAATTGCTCGACGACGGTTGAGTGCGATCCGCGAATTTTCCGATCTCGGTGCGGGTTTTCGTATCGCCGCTCTCGATCTTGAGCTTCGCGGTGCCGGAAACATTCTCGGCGGCCAGCAATCCGGCCACCTCGATGCTCTCGGATTCGATCTCTATACAAAAATGCTCGAGCGCACCATCGCCGAGCTTCGCGGTGACGAGATCGCCGATGAAACGAGCGTTTCGATAAATCTCGGCATCGATGTCTCGATCCCAAAAGACTACATTTCGGACACCAGCCAGCGGCTTCGAACTTACAAACGCATTTCCTCTGCTGAATCCGATGCCGCCCTTAGCCAGATACATTCCGAGATCGGCGACCGCTACGGCCAGATACCCGAATCCGTCGAGAATTTGTTTGCTTATGGCCGATTGCGGAAGCTTGCGGAGGAAGTTCGCGTGATGTCGATCGATAAGACCGCTGATGGCATCGCGATCAAACTGACGGAAAATGCGAAGGTGTCGCCGGATAATCTGATGAAGCTGCTATCGGAAAACGAAGGTGCGGTTTTTTCGCCGAATGGCGTTCTGCGGGTTGCGACAAAGAGCGAAAATCCTATTTCTGCCGCACGCTTGGTTTTGGAAACTGTACGGGCTTGATCGAAGCTTGGCAGCTCTAATTCGACGACTCGGTACAATCACCAAAGGAATTCACATCGCAGACGAACAGATTTGGGGCATATTCGCGGGTTTGTTTTCGAACTTCGGTCCAGACGGTCGAATTAGCGTATGCTTCGCCGGCCCAACCGAGTTTCTTTCGGTTTCGCCAAACGAATTCATATGCCTCTTTTTCGTCTTCGCCCTTCAAATGCCTTGCTTCATGAAGCAAAATTGCGGCCCGCTCGGTGTCGTCGGCGGTGTAAGAAAAAAAATCGGGATAGAGCGTGACGATCTCAAACGGAAAATTAGTTGCCGCAAATGCACTTTCCTTCTCTACCGACGCATTGAACCAGTTATCATTTGACCTGAAAACCGCCAGCCGTTTCAGCATCATGGCCTCGCTCGAAAAGCCTTTATCTTCAAGGATCTGGATGGCTTTTCGGACTGACTGTTTTTGCTCGAACGAAAGACCCGAAGCGGAAAAAACCATCGATACATAAAAGCCCGCGATCGTGAATAAACAAACAGCGACGCAAATCACCACACGCCTTTTGATCGTCGGTGTCTCGGAATCGCCAGAAATTTCGTTACCGGCCATATCGAAACAGACCGCCGCATCGCGCGCATTTCTCCGCGTTCGGGTAGTTAACCAGCTTACAATTCGGGCATTTATTCTTCATTTAGAGCAGGCAGGTTTGCGCGAACGACCTGTTATTATATATAAAGTATCAATCGAATTTGTTTCCAAAGCCGGTAATTGCCGCTGCGGAACAAACGTCTGTTCGTTTTTTAGCATCATAGATTTTGTTCAAAAGTAAAGGTATTAGATATCCAAACCGCAGGATCGTATTCAGGAGTATTTTGATGAAGTATATTTATTCAACTTGTTTTTTACTGGCAGCAGTTCTTTTCGCAAGCTTTTCAGCCTCGGCTCAGGAAACACAGGAACGCGTCGTTGACGAGGTCGTCGCGCAGGTAAATGAAGGCGTAGTTACGCTTTCACGCATCAAGCGCGAAACGAAAGCGATCGTTGACGCCGAAGTGCAGCAAGGTAAAACGCGCGATGTTGCCCAAAAGATGGTTGACGAAAAACAAGGTGAGCTGATCGCAAATATCATCAATGAGGAGCTTTTGGTTCAAAAAGCAAAGGAGCTTGGCCTTGATAAAGAGGTCGATGCAAGCCTTAACCAGCGTTTTCTCCAGATCATGAAGCAGTACAACATGAAGAGCCTTGATGCCCTTTATGAGGAAATGCAAAAGACCGGCGTCGATCCGGCAGGAAATCCGCGAGGTCTGGCGAAAAGAGGCAACGAGGACCATGGTTTTGCAAAAAGAGGTCCAATCGAAGGTTTATTGGGAATCAAGCGGCAAGCAGCTAAAAGACTATTTTGAAAAGAACAAGGCCCGCTTCACCAAGCCGGAAACCATTTCCATTAGCGAGATATTCCTTGCTTTTGCAGGCCGCGATGAAGCGGCTGTCCGTGAAAAAGCAAAACAGCTCGTTGCACAGCTTCGCGGCGGTGCCGATTTCGCAAAGATTGTGGCCGAAAATTCAGATCGCCAGGACGCGGCCAAGACCAAAGGTAAGGTCGATACCATGAACCTCAAGGACCTGGACGAAAAGTTTGCCATTGCGATAAAAAACGTTAAGAGCCGGCGGTTATTCCGACCCGATCGAACTGGATCAGATCGGCATAAACATTCTCCGCGTCGACGACCGCTCACAGGCAAGCAGCGAATCATTCTATGACGAAAATGCAATCCGCATGGCGATCCTGAACGACAAACTGCCCGAGGCAACCAAAAAATATATGTCGACGCTCCGCGAAGACTCGTATATAAAGATCAGCGAAAACTACCGCCCGATCGTCGCCCCGATCCTCTTCGCCGAAGAACGCAAAGAAAAGGCATCGAAATAGATCGGCAACTCACAATCAAAATAATTATCAAGGCAGGCTTCAGGTCTGTCTTTATTTGTTGTAGTGGCGCAAATAGCCGCAACTGGAATTCTTTCCCAACCCGTCAACAGATCGCAGGTGATGTCCTGTTTATCCTGACAAAGCAGCATCTAATAAATAAACGCAGCCTTGCGTCGGCAGGTCGCCTCCCTGACCGAAGTTCTGGATGATTTGCCCGGACGTTGAGCCGACGACGTACCACGTGCCGTTCGACGGCCTGAACACCGCGACATCCGATTTGCCGTCTCCGTCGTAGTCCGCTGGGATGGGCTGATCGTCCGTTCACGTCCCCAGTTGACCGTATCGAATCCAGCCGTGCTTTGTATCCTGAACCACTGTCCGGTCGATGGCCTGAACACCGCAACATCGGTCTTCCCGTCGCCATCGTAATCCGCCGGAACTGGAATATCTCCCGCCACGCCCCACGTCTGGACAAAGAAACCAAAACCCGTCTTCAAAATATACCAGTTGTTATCCGACGATCTGTACAGAGCGATATCAGCCTTTCCGTCACCATCGAAATCACCGACCACAGGCTTGTCGCCCGCTACGCCAAACGCCGTCGTCGAGAACGTCCCGTTAGCAAACCTCGTGTACCACGTGTTCGTCGAAGGCCTGAACACGACCAGATCGGCCTTCCCATCACCATCATGATCCGCCGGAACCGGCAGATCGCCGTCCGCTCCCCAATTAAGAGTCTTGAATGTCTGGCTTGCCCGAACTAAAGATATACCACGTGCCGTTCGACGGCCTGAACACCGCGATGTCCGTTTTCCCATCACCATCATAATCCGCCGGTGCGATCCGGTCGCCCGCCACGCCGAACTCCATGATCATATACCCCGCCGTCCCGCGAAGAATGTACCATCGGATTATCCGATGGCCTGAAAACCGAAAAATTGGAACCGCCGTCTCCATCAAAGTCGAATAATGCAGGGGGCACAGCACCCCACGACGGATCGTAATCTTTCGCCGCGCTGTTGGTCAGATTCAGCAGTCCGGAACCGTTCTGGTTCAACACGTAAGATGTCGCTGTTTGCCGGGTTCACGAAGGTTGCATCGTCGAAGGTTATTTTTGCACCATCCGGCGACCAGTCAGGGTTAAACGCAAGTTCCACTTCGTACAATCGTTTGCCGATTGCTCCCGTCGGCATTGGCGATATCGAGCCTCCAATCATGGTTGCGTCGGCGACGAAGTCGTAGATATCGTGCGAGAATACAATTTTCGTTCCATCCGGCGACCACGCAGGACGAGCTAGTAGAACTCGAAAAATAAGTTAGCTGAAGTAATGGGTGCTACGCTGCTGCCGTCAGCATTCATCGTAACGATGTCGCTTGCAAATCCGAACCACGATTATAGTTCAAAGGCTATTCTTATGCCGTCAGGCGACCAGTCCGGTTGGTCAAGAAAATCGGAAGACTTCATTTGCTATTGATAGATTGTCGTTTGCCCGCTTCCGTCGGCATTCATAACGTTGATTTTATAGCCATCGTAACCAATGTAGACTAACTTCGTGCCATCGGGCGACCAGTAGGTTGAGTAATCATACTCCGGTGCTGTTGGTCAAACCCTCCGGTTGCTTCCATCGGCGTTCATCACATAGATTTCTCGGTTACGCGTCCCGATCGCTCGTGAATGCGATCTTTGTGCCGTCGGGTGAAATGGCGGCATCGCCGTCGTCGAATAGATTGTTGGTTAACCTCGTTTGGTGACTGCCGTCGGCGTTCATTACATATATCTCGCCATTGCCGTCGCGATCGCTGGTGAACGCGATTTTGCCGTTCTGCCTCGCATTTACGTCGGCGACGAATATCATAAAACCGGCAAGGAATATGCCGATGATTTGTCTTCTTGTACTTCTCAATGCGTTCATAGCCTTATCTCCTTATTTATTGCGTAATTGGTAGTTATCATGTGGGAGAATGTGTTAGGTCAGTTTCCTGCCCCCGCCTGCTTGGAAAGCGTTTCCTCCAGCAGGCGGACGGCCTCGATCAATATCTCCTGGCCTTCCTCGGACCCGGTTTCGATCGTTTCCTGTGAATCGGCGTCGTTTACCGAGACGTCGACCTCGCCGGTTTCAGCCATTGGCTCGCCGGAAACGATCATTACCCGGCGGCGGAAAGCTGTGATCTCGATTCGCCTGTATTTTTTCATTCTCACCTCGAGGTTAGATCAATCGACTAAAGTGCAAGCGAGCACGTCGCACTCCAGCCGTTGACAGTCTTTAATTATTTTCCGTGCAACTCAGACGCGGATTGGCTCCGGCAAACATTCCGCTTGGATTCGGCGACCAAACCCATGCCGAGAGCAAATACAACCAACGTCCTGAGAAACCGCGTTCAGGTTGTTGTCCGAAGAGCGCGAACGAGCCTGATACTTCCTCAAAATGTGGAGGGATGACAGGCAGTTGCAGCGGAAAAATACCGGGACGGTAACCGGGTGTGTCCGGCGGGCGAGTGTCACGAAACAGGACACGATTCGTATAGACAACATTTATTAGCCGTAGATTGCCGTCTCCGGTGGTGATATAATTTAGAATCTCGGGTTCAAGCGGATCAACTTCCGGTGAGAGGAAACGCGGGGTGTTGACATAAGCAATTCCATGCGTACCGTCCGGGGTATCAACGCAGGTACCAGTGGTACCGGAACAAAGCCGTCTGCGATTGCCACGTTAATATCGTGGTATTTTGCCGTTGCCCGCCGCACTTGCGCAAGTTGTTGATTCAATTCCGAATCGCCTTGTGCATTTACCAAGCTCTTTGTGCCAGCCAGGATGCCGATGGCGATTATCACGAGTGCGATAATTGCCGATTTCATAATTCTTTCGTAATTCATAAATTTTCTCCAATTTTCTATTTCTCGATTCGAGGTTTGAGATTTCGTTTGAAAAATTGCTCCAAACTGTTTCCAAACGTCTTTCGAGATGGTGCAACCTTAACTTTCAACCCCTAGGCAAGTAACGAAAGAACAGAGGAAATATTCAGGAAAAATTGACGAAAATTGCTTTTAGCGTTATGATTTGCGGCAGACACGACAATTAAGGTGCATGATCGTGCTGCTTACAAGGGGTCAGAGGCTTCCGTATGCAGAAGCTGGCACACGAAATCTATTCCTTCGACGAGTTCAAACTCGACATGACGCGAGGCTCTCTGTTTCGAGGCGTTGACGAACTCAAACTCCGCCCTAAATCATTCGAAGTACTCAAATATTTCGCGGAAAATCAGCGGTCGGCTCGTCAGCAAGGACGAGATCATCGAGGCGGTCTGGCGCGAAACGGCCGTGACGGACGATTCGCTTGTTCAATGCCTGAAGGACATTCGCAACGCCTTGGGCGACCAGTCTCAGACGATTATCAGGACCGTTCCGAGACGCGGTTACATTTTTGAGAAGGAAGTCAGGGAGAACGGTGCGTCGGTTTATACAGAAGAAACGTCCGGCGTTCATCTTGTTATTGAAGAAAGGGAAGAAACAAACGGACACGGCGATAGAATCGGCGGGCAGCCGCAGTTGGCCGTTGGCAGAAAATCCCTGATCGGCACAGTCAAAAGGCATAAGTTGGTGACGGCATTGGCTCTCACCGCACTCCTATTTAGCGCAAGCGGCATCGCTTATGGAGTGTTCGTGTTTCTCCGCCGACCAACAGGGCCGCCTTTCAGGTCGGTCAATATCAAACAGCTAACAACCGACGGGAAAGCAACTAACGCCGCTATCTCGCCCGACGGTAATTACGTCGCTTTTGTCATTTATGAAAACGGTCAGAACAGCCTCTGGGTGAGGCAGGTTGCCGCCGTTAATCCCAGACAGATTAGCTCCGCCCGAGCAACGGCGGATACGGAAGATGGCTTTCTCGCCCGACAGCAGTTTTGTTTATTACGTTCAGAGCGGAGCACGCTTTATCAGGTGCCGGTATTGGCGGTGCGGCGAGAAACATTTTGGAAGGGGTAAGCAGCACTGTTACTTTTTCGCCCGACGGTAAGCGTTTAGCTTTCGTGCGCGGCGGACAGGAGGGAGAGCAAAGATTGATATTGGCGAATGCCGACGGCTCCGGCGAGGAACAAACGCTTACTGTTCGCAAATCTCCCCGAGTTCTTCATATTACCTGTTTTAGGAAACACCGGTCTGGCATGGTCGCCGGATGGAAAAGTTATTGTTTGTCCCGGCGGCGACGGCGGAGGATATCGGACAGTCATATCCGATTGCCGTGAGCGTCGCGGACGGAACGCAAAGGCTGATAACCGCCAAGCGGTGGAACGCGATAATCCAAATGTCGTGGCTCGCAGACGGCAGCGGCTTGCTGATGAACGCCAAGGACAATGGAATGGATGCGACAAGGCAGATCTGGCACGTTTCCTATCCGAATGGCGAGCCGCAGAGAATCTACAATGACGATAATGAGTATGACACAATAAGCTTGTCTGGCAAATCCGGCTCGCTTGTCAGCGTGCGGCGTGAGTCGGACTCAAACATTTGGGTCAATCAGACTTCAAGACGAACCGGCTGCCGCCAGACAGGTAACTTTCGGAACAGGACGGAAGATGGTTATTGGGGAATGGACACGACACCGGACGGCAAAGTTATTATGCGACTCAAAGAGTTGGCGGCTCGCGTGATTTATGGATCATGGACGCGGACGGCGGCAATCAAAAGCAAGTGACCAACGATACGCTGATGGAGGCTTTGGTAAAAGTTTCGCCCGATAGCCGCCAGATTCTTTTTCATCTCGGCGGGAAAGGTTTATGGAAGATGGATATGGACGGCACGAATCGGAAACAATTGACCGACGGCGGAATGTTCCCGACTTACTCGCCGGACGGGAATTGGATCTTTTATACCAAGCCCAAAGATAAATGGTCAATGTGGAAAATATCGTCAGACGGCGGCGAGCCGATCCGATTGACCGACCATGCGGCGTATCATCCGTCGGTTTCGCCGGACGGGAAATTGATTGCCTATCAGACAAGAAGTTCATCGGCCGAAAACCGATTCTGAGAATAATTCCGTTCGACGGCGGTGAGCCGCTTGAAAGTTCATACGATGATTGAGAATCCGGTATGGAGCCATAATCAATGGACGCCCGACGGCAAAGCCATCACCTACAAAACAATAAATAACGGGATCGACCAGATTTTCAACCAACCGCTCGACGGCGGCGAGCCGCAGGTACTGGTCTCTCAGCAAATCCGAAGCCGAAAACATTAGAGGTCATTCGCGTGGTCGCGCGATGGCAAACAACTCTTTTTCGCATCGTGGACCGGTGAATAACAATGTCGTGCTGTTCATTTGAGCAGGTAAAAACAGACGGAAGAAATCAAGTTTATGTCAGTTCAAAAAATATCAGGATTCGTCGTTGTTTTAATCATTTACGTTTTGTTCGCGGTTCCGTCCGAAGCGCAGCAAACCGCGAAACAAATGGCGGCGGGAAAACTTGTCGAAATCAAAATCCCCACGCCATCGCTGAAGGGAAATATTTTGAGCGATGTCACTGAGCGGGAGGTTTCCGTCTATCTGCCGCCGGGTTACGATGCCGCGCCGACAAAACGCTATCCGGTCATTTATTTGCTGCACGGCTTCGGAGGCACTAATAAAATTTGGACAGCCGATGCGGGTTTCAATTTTCCGCCGATTTTGGATGCCTTGATTAACGGCGGCAAAGCGCGTGAGATGATTGTCGTCGCGCCAACCGCGAACAATCGTTTTGGCGGTAGTTTCTATCTTAACTCGCCGGTCACGGGCAATTGGGAAGATTACATTTTTCGTGATGTGGTGGCTTACGTTGATGCCAACTACCGGACGCTGGCGCGTGCTTCGAGTCGCGGCATCGCCGGGAATTCGATGGGCGGTTTCGGAGCGGTTTCGCTCGGAATGAAGCACCCAGACGTTTTCAGCGCGATTTATGCCCTGAGTCCGTGTTGTATGGGAATGGAGGGAGAATTTCTCGAACCGCATCCGGCTTGGACGCGAGTGTTGAGAATTACAAAAGAAGAGTTTCACAAATTACCGCCAACGCCCGACAATGTTTACACATTTATTTTTGTGGGACTGTCCGCCGCCTTTGCCCCAAACCCGGAAAACAAGCTGTTTTACAGTGATTTTTTATACCGCGAAGAAGACGGAAAACTCCTGCGAAACGAAGCCGTCGCCGCCAGATGGAAAGCGAAAATGCTAATTTATCTGGTTGATGAATATAAATCGAATCTTCTCGCCTTGCGCGGCATATTTTTGGATTACGGACAAAACGAGCAGTTCACGCATATCCGCATCGCTACGTCGCTGTTCTCAAAAGCTCTGGCAGAACGCGGCATCCCGCACAGCTTCGAGATTTACGCGGGCGGCGATCATCGCAATAAAGTCAAAGAGCGTTTGGAAACGCGTGTGTTCGCGTTTTTTTCCGAGAAGCTGGATTTTTCGGAAAAGTAGGTGTTGTTTTGAAGATGAGGGCTGTCCATTTGCTTTGTGTCTGTCTGCTCGCGGCTGTCGGCACGATGTTTGTTTACTCGCAAACGACCGGTTCGATAGCTGGAATTGTAGTGGATGCGAATCGGGCCGTCATTCCGGGAGCGAACATCTCCGTAACAAACCAAGCCGGACAAGTTTTCAAAGCCGTCACAACCGACAGCGGAACATTTCGTATTCCTGCTCTCAGCAACGGCATTTATACGGTTACCGTCAGTTCATCGGGATTTAAGACCGTTGTTGTCGAGAATGTAAAGATCGATGTAGATATGCCCGCGAGCGTGAACGTTGCACTTGAGGTGGGCAGCGTAAACGAGACGGTTACGATAGACAGCGGAGCCGAAGTGCTGCAACGCGAGACCGCAACCGTCGGGTCAACAATAACCGGACGCCAGATCATCGAAACTCCTATTCCGTCGCGTAACGCAATGGACCTGATCTCGATGCTGCCCGGAACCGCAACAGTCGGACGTCCCCGCAATGCCTCTGTGAACGGGCTGCCTAAAGGCACGCTGAGCATCACGATAGACGGCGTTGATGTTCAGGACAATTTTCAACGCTCTTTCGAGGGCTACCTTGCTCGAATCGTCCCTCGTATCGACAGTATTGAAGAAGTCACCCTTTCCACCTCAAATCCAGGTTCGGAAAGCGGCCGCGACGGTGCGATTCAGATAAGATTCGTAACCAAGAGGGGCACGAATGAATATAAAGGCAGCTTGTTCTACCAGCACCGTAACGAAGCGCTCAATTCAAATTACTGGTTCGTCAACCGCGACCGGAGCCTAGGTGTTGACGAAAACGGCAAGGCCCTCCGGCAAAAGATCCGTCTGCATCAGTACGGCGCGAACCTTGGCGGCCCGATCCCGCTTCCGCGATTTGGCGACGGCGGCGGCCCGTATTTCTCATCGGGAAAAAATCGGGCATTCGTTTTTTTCAATTATGAACAATTTCGCCTGCCCGAGTCGCTGGCCCGGACGCGGACGATCCTTACGCCGGCCGCTCAATCAGGCATGTTCAGTTACATAACCGGGGGACAAACACAAACAGTAAATCTGTATAACATTGCGGCGGCCAACAACCAACTTGCAACGCCGGATCCGACGATCGCGTCGGTTCTGGCCCGCATTAGAGCGGCGGTTGCGACCACCGGTTCCGTTCGCCCGATAGTCAACTCGGCCGGCGCGGTTTCGGATCCCAATCGTCTGTTATACGACTTTGCTCCGGCTGGAAACGTGACGCAGAAGTATTTGACACTGCGTTTCGATGTTAATGTTACTAAAAACCACTCGTTTGAATTCATCCTCAATCGACAACGATCAGTCTCCGAAAAAGAATTTGTCAATGGAATTGAGGAACGGTTTCCCGGCTTTCCTTCATACGGCCAGACGTCAAATCAGTACTCGTATTCATCGGCGGTTCGGTCGACTTTGTCCGAAAAAATTGTAAATGAAGCGAGATACGCGCTTTCGACCGGCCGCCTTCTTACGACCACCGGTATCTCGGCGGCGGATTTTGCATTTCAGGGCCGATACAACTTAAATATCGCTTCAGCGGCGATCACAACGGCGACGTCGGCAAACATGACGGGCGACAGAAACTCGCCCGTCGCTGACTTTACAGACTCGGTTACGTGGATCAGCGGGTCGAACACGTTCAACTTTGGCAGCCAGTACAAACGGGTCAAGCTTTTGCGGTATCCCCTCGGTTTTGTCGTACAGCAGGTAAACTTCGGCATTGACTCATCGGACGAGGCGTTTGGTATCTTCAACGCGACCACACTGCCTGGGGCTTCTGCGGCCCAACTAACAGAGGCTCGAGCGTTATATTCAACACTGATTGGACGGATCATCGGCTATGGAGCATTCGCGTTCCTTACCGAAGATGGCACGTATAACCTAAATGCCCGGTTCGCCCAGGAGAATCAACAAGATACATTCGGTCTGTGGGCACAGGACAGCTGGAAGATCAGGCCAAACCTGACGCTGAACTATGGGCTTCGATGGCAGCCGCATGGCGCTTTCGTTATGCTCAGCAGGAACTATACGCAGATGTCGAGTTTCGACGACATCTACGGCGTATCGGGTCCCGGAAACATCTTTCGCCCGGGAATAATGACCGGCAGAATACCTACCGTCGTCGGGATGAAGCGAGGCGAGAAAGGTTTTGCCGATGATTACAACAACTTTGCACCGACTGCCGGTCTGGTCTGGAGCCCTGGATTCGAGAAGAAAGGCCTGCTCCGAAACATTCTCGGCGGCCCGGGAAAGAGTGTATTTCGAGCGGGCTATTCGCTTTCATTTGTTCGCGAAGGAACCTCGCTCATACACAGCATATTCGGTCTGAACCCGGGCCCGATTCTGAATGTTTCGCGAAACGTACAGATTGCCAATCTGACCATCGGAACGAATCTGCGTGACCCGAATAACCCCAACCTGACGGCCGCCCCTTTTCCAAACGTCCCTTCTTATCCGCTTACGTTCACGTTTGCCAGCTCACTGGCAAATGTTTTCGATCCGAAGATAAAGACCGGCTCGGTTGCATCATTCAGCTTTGGCTATCAACGCGAGATAGACCGAAATACTGTCGTCGAAGTTCGCTACATGGGCAACCGGGGCATTAAGCTGTGGCGGCAGCATAATATCAACGAGGTCAATACTATCGAGAACGGTTTCGCCGCTGAGTTTCGTCTGGCGCAGCAGAACCTTTACGCAAACATCGCGGAGGGCCGCGGCGCCAGCTTTGCCTACTTCGGACCTGGAACGGGCACAAATCAACTCCCGATAATCCTCTCCTATTTCAACATTGCCGCGAACTATGATCCTTCTAATCCGGCAAGGTATGGTTCCTTGAATTTCACGAACTCAAATCTCGTTTCCCAGCTGTCCGTCAATTATCCGCAGCCGATCGCCTTCGCGACCTTTTTCGCGTCGGATTCGACGCGGCATGGAAGGGGTATCGCGAACGGCAGGCCGGCGAACTTTTTTTATGTCAATCCGGCAACAGGCCCGGGTGGCGCATTCATAGTCGATAACAGTTCCGAAAGCTCGTATGACGCGGGCGTAGTCGAGCTCAGAAGGCGACTTTCGAATGGACTTCGCGTCCAGGCGAGTTACATATTTTCAAAGGCGCTGTCCGATTCGTTTCAGTCGAACGCAGACATTCTGGCAAACTTTGTTCATCGCGATTTTGGCCGCAAACTCGCCAAAAACGTTGCGGTGTTTGATATCCGCCATCAGTTCAAATTCGACGCGACCTATGACCTGCCGTTCGGCCGGGGCGAACGATTCTTGTCGAAGGCGAACCGGTACGTCAATTCTCTCGTCAGCGGCTGGAGCATCCTGCCTGTCATTCGATGGCAGAGCGGCTCGCCGTTCGCGTTTGGACCCGTTCAATTGGTTGGCATGACAGCCAGAGAGTTGCAGCGAGAAGTAAGAGTCCGCAAGGGTCCGAATGCCGTGACGTGGTTACCGGACGACATTATCCTCAACACGCAGCGCGCGTTCGACATAAGCGTCAGCGGGCCGGGCGGATATGGAAATACATTCGGCGGCCCGCCGACTGGAAGGTTCATCGCGTCATCTGGTTACGGCAACTGTCATACACGCTACGTGGGCGAATGTGGCATCAACAATCTCGTTCTTTACGGACCGCACTTTTTCAAGTTTGACGCGACTCTATCCAAAAAGATCAGGCTCGGCGAAAAACGCAGTCTCGATCTGCGGGCGACTGTTCTCGATTTGCTCAACAAGCCAAGCTTCCGGATCAGCGGCTGGGCCGGCGATATAGTCCCGGCCTCGGCCACCGGTGCCAGTCCGACCTTCGGTCAGCTTCTTAGCGGTTCGGCATACCAGGACACCTCGACGACCAACGATCCGGGCGGACGCCTTATCGATTTGATGATCAGAATTAACTTTTAACCGAACAGGTCTCTAGCCGGCTTAGGTGTCCGGTGATTGGGCAGGCATTCTCCACTGACGTGAGAAGCGCGGTAGCAATCCGCTCCGAGGGCCGAAACAATTCAACGTGGATATCTCCCTTACGAGGAGCGTTCGCTTTAGCGAATCGAAAAATCTTGAGCTTCGCGTCGAAGCGTTCAACCTTTTGAACAACGTCAACTTTGCCAATCCCATCAGCAACATCAACGCCGTAACACAGTCCGGCGGGACGATCGATCCAAACACCGGACGCATCGTCAATAACGCCGGCGACTTCGGCAAGATCATTTCGACCAGCAACAACCCCAGGATAATTCAACTCGCCGCGAAATACACCTTTTGATCGCAATACTGACAAGGGTAACCGGCTTATTGCGGTAATCCGATTTTGAACTTAATCTAAAAAGCATGCGTCTTGATCTGTTTTTAAAAATTAGCCGTCTTATTGTCAGGCGAAGTTTGGCACAGGAGTTTTGTGATGCTGGGGTTGTTAGCGTTAACGGGATGGCGGCGAAGTCTTCGAAGGAAGTGAAGGTTGGGGACGAGATCGAGATTCGACGGCGGAACCGTGTAACGACGGTGGCCGTGCTGCAGGTGCCGGATAAGAAACAGATGTCGAAAGCAGGCGCGGAAGATCTTTATAAAATCGTCGCGGAAGAAGCAATAGCGGAGAAGGACCCGCTATCCTAAGATTTCCTTTATCGCGGTTTCGTAGATCTCGACCTTTCGCTTTGCCCTTTTTACGTCGGGATGATCGTCCTTGTAATTTGCCTGCAATCCCCAAAGCTCCGTTTCAAGCTCTACCTTTTTCACCATCAGTTTGCCGAGAGCGAGTGTCAGTTTCGCAGTCTCGGCCGGCTTTACCGCGATGATCCTCTGAGTCTCTTTTTGAATCAGCCCAAGCGTATAACGAAGCTCCTTGACCTTCGGATAGTCTTCCGTGTATTCGAGAATGAGCGATTCCAGATCAGACTGAAGCTCGGTCCGCTTTAGCAAAACCTCGGCGTAAGCAGGTGAGGATTGAGGTTTCAACGCGGAATCAGCAACGGATGTTTTGCTAGCGGCTGCGGCTTTCGGTATCTGGCCGTTGGCAAATCCGGAGAAAACAAGGATCGCCGCAATAAATAAAGGTATTTGGGTCATGGCGTTCATCAGGCAGGATCTTTTTTTCTCAAACGTGAAAAAAGTCGAGTGCCAATTCTAACTGGCTTGCAAAACTAAACTATCGGCAAATGCATCGCACGAATCGATCAACGGTGCTTCTGCTTCGATTATTCCATCGCCGTATCCGTTGCCAGCCGACAGATTTTCAAAGTAGATCGTAATATTATCAAGTATTTCGACGGCTGAATGCGAATGATAAAGCGTCTGTCGAAACTGTGCCCCACCGACCAGGCCTTTTGTAAATTGTCCTGCGAGCTGTTTCATTTTGCCAAGCGCGACAATCTCGGGCATCTCGGCTTGAAGCATCTCGAAAAACTCGAGAAGCACGGCTTTCTTTTCCGTCAAATCAGGCTGGTAACGCTCGCGGCCTTCCATCGCGTCGTGCATCTGGCGAAATATCCACGGATTCTGCATCGCACCGCGTCCGATCAAAATACCATCGGTGCCGGATTCCCGCCAACGCTGCAAGCCGTATTCAATCGTCGTAATATCTCCGTTGCCTGACACCGGAATTTGCACCGCTTCTTTCACCTGTTTTATAAGGTCCCAATTCGCAAGGCCTTTGTAGCCCTGCTCACGCGTGCGGCCATGGACCTGGATGTGCTCAACGCCGCACTGCTCAGCCATTTTCGCAACATCGACAACGTTTATAGTCGCATCGGAAAAACCGGTGCGAACCTTTAACGTAAGCGGGATCGTGATGGCCTTTTTGATCTCTTTGAGGATCTCTTCAAGCCGCGGCATGTCTTTGAGAAGTCCCGAACCACCGCCATTCTTGACAACTTTCGGCGCCGGGCAGCCGCAATTAACATCAAGAATATCGGCACCGATCTCCTCGGCCATCTCGGCTCCCATCGCCATTCGCGGAGCCTGCCCGCCGAAGATCTGCACTGCATACGGCCGCTCTTCCTCGTCAAAATGCATTTGCCGCTTCGATTTCGGATTGTGCCTCGTGAGTCCCTCGACCGAGATAAATTCCGAAACAACCAAACCAACGCCGCCACGCCGCTTAATAAGACGGCGGAAAGTATAGTCCGTTACGCCCGCCATCGGTGACAGGATTAGCGGCGGGTTGATATCGATATTTCTAATTTTGAACGGCTTCATCTAAATAATCAGGCTTTCTTACGATTCTTAATTACGAAGATGAGCCCCAACACAAAAATAAAAAAGGACAAAACCAGCACCACGGCTCCGGGAATTATTCCGAGCAGTGCTTCGTCCCAACTCGTGCGTCCGTCAGTCGCGATCGGTAACGCTACGGAGATTCCCGTGACGGCCAAGCCGAACAACACGCCCAAAATTCCTATAACTAAAACAATTTTCCACACCATAGTTTACTCTCCGATAATATTGGCTGGATTTTATTCGTAAATCATCAGATCCGCAAAACGTCAACAAAAATAGGTTAACACAGATGTCCCTGACCCATTCGGTAATCCTTCTTGGTGGCCTTGAACAAAAGTCTTTAAATTTAACATGTCTTCATTTGTTTTTGCTGGAGAATCGGACTTA
Organism: Blastocatellia bacterium; assembly: GCA_963765045.1. Taxonomy (GTDB): domain Bacteria; phylum Acidobacteriota; class Blastocatellia; order Pyrinomonadales; family Pyrinomonadaceae; genus OLB17. The sequence continues at coordinate 671,089 of CAVXVF010000017.1, forward strand.
TAATCCGATAGTTTTGATTTTTGTAATATCGATTTTCAGAGTGTATTAGTGTTTCGAGGCTCTGGGAAATCCGGAGGGCTGTCGCTCTGTAAATGCGATGTCGGCCTCCGAAAGAATTTCACCAAATCTTGTAATTGGAGCAATTGCGTGCTCGTCTTGTTTTTCAAAAATCTGTCAGAGGAGAACAATCATGTTAAATGGTATACATACGAAGCTAACGGCCTGGTGCTTGCGAATAGGATTTTGCTTGGTGCTTTTGTCAATGTGGTCAATGAGCGCGTTAGCTCAAGACATCACGTCGGGAACAATTCAGGGAACAGTAACAGACGAGCAAGGGGCGGTCGTCGCTGGTGCAACAGTTGAGGCAAAAAATGTCGAAACTAATTTTACCCGTGTCTTTACGACGGGTTCCGACGGGCGTTTTACTCTTCTGTCAATGCCTCCGGGAAAATACATTGTCTCAATTACAAAACAGGGATTCGCAAAATTAAATCAAGAGAATGTCGAACTCACGGTCGGAAGATCGATCTCGTTAAATCTCGGGTTAAAGGTTTCCGGTGTAAGCGGAGAAGTGACGATTACCACCACCCCCACAATCGATACCGTAAAGACGGAAGCAAGCACCACCCTTAACGAGAAATCTATCGAAAACACCCCTATTTTAGGGAGAAAATTTGAAGACCTGCTTACATTGACCCCCGGCGTTAGCATTACGCAAGGGCCGGACGGTGATGAGATCAACTTTTCAGGTCAACGGGGTATATTCAACAACGTCAGTCTTGACGGGGGCGATTACAACAATGGGTTCTTTGGCGAACAGGCAGGTGGCCAGCGTGCCGCTGCCGACATCGCGCTCGATGCCGTTAAAGAGTTTCAAGTGATTGCGACGGGCGCAGGAGCTGAATACGGGCGCACGGCAGGCGGGATTATTAACGTCATTACAAAATCAGGTACAAACAGGGTAGGTGGAAGCTTTTTTTACAACCAACGCCTTGAGGCCTTGAGTTCAAATACATCCGACGGAAAACCATTGACCGATTTTCATCGTGAACAATTCGGCGGAACTATCGGCGGACCAATTAAGAAAGACAAAGTATTTTATTTCATTGCGTTTGAACAGATCTTAGAAAATCTCACGCGGCCAAACTTGAGCGAAGCAATAGGAACACCGTGCTCAGTGCAGACACCCACGGTGCAGGCGAACGAGGCTTTAATCAATGGCAGTCCCGATTGTCAGAGACGCGCCTTGCTTACTTTCTTCCAGACAACACGCAATCAGGACGAAGGATTGCCTATAGACCGTAAGATCAAAAACTCCGCGCTTCTGGGAAAGATCGATTGGACCTTGACGGAAAACAACAAACTCAGTGCCTCATACAATTTCGATTACTCAAAGAATACGAATCAAACATTTGATGTCCCAACTTTTGGCAGTTCGGCAAATGGAACAGAAGGACCTTCAAAAATAAATGTCGCGAACGTAAACCTCTACAGCACCATCTCGCCGACCATGTTAAACGAAGCACACTTCACATATTCGCGTGAAGAACGTCCGCGAGCGGCTACGCCTTCAAATGTTCCGGCCGACACAGCCATGGGCTTTGGGACTACATTCCGTTTCGGCAATCCGTTCTTCCTGCAACCGGGAGTTGACGAAACTTTTTGGCGTACCCAAATTCGTGACCATTTCTCGATCGTTTCGGGTCGCCACACGATTAAGTTCGGCGGCGAATGGATTCACAGTTTGAACGACCAGGTGTTTCGCGGTTTCTTTACCGGACGTTACATCTTCGACAGCGTAACGGGTTTTTTGAGATATGCGTCTCCGGCCGCAGCGGGCGGGTTCGGTCCGCGAACCGTCGGCTGTTCGAACGGAACCTACGTCACCCTTCCCGCTACGTGCCCTGTAGGCACAACTACGACAGGTGGCCCGCTTCTTTTGTACTTGCAAGGCGCGGGCAGGGCGGGGGCGGCGACCGACGCGGCAGGTGCTTCCAACATAACCAACGAGGACTACGCTCTTTTTGCACAGGACAAGTGGCAAATTTGGCCTAACTTTACTTTGAACTACGGCTTGCGTTGGGAAGCGCAAATATTTCCTAAACCAATTGTGAATCCGCAAGACACCGCTTATGGGATATTTTTGAGCGACCCAAGATTCCCGTCCGATGGCACATTGCCAAGTGACAAGAAGATGTTTCAGCCTCGTTTAGGCTTTGCCTGGGACATTGCCAGCAATGGAAAATCCGTTTTGCGGGCAAGTTATGGCATCTACAATGCACGTCAAAACATGTTGTCGCAGGTTGGTTCGATCACGACGAACGGCGTGCAGCAGCAAACGCTGTTCGCGAACACGGACAATATCAGACAGGGATTCACAGCGGCTCCAGTCTGGCCCGGCCTTCTTACTCCGGCAGCAAGTTCATGCACAGGTTCCCGCGGCACAAATCCGTTCCCTTGTTTTTCAGGCGTCCGCGTCTTTGACCGCGATTATGAAAACCCAGACATCTATACGGCTAATTTTGCATTCGAGCAGGAGATCGCTCCCGATTGGGCCTTGTACTTCGATTTCACATATTCAAGAGGCATTCATCTGACCCGCTTTTTGAATTTCGGCCGAAAGGGATTTGTTCAACCGTATTTGGATGAGACGATGGTCACTACTTCCATCGGCAGATCTAAATACAGTGGTTTCACGGCCGGGATTAGAAAGCGTTTCAGCCGGAAGTTTCAACTGGAAGCAAATTATGTTTTGTCGAGGGATAAGGACGACGATTCAAATGAGCGGGACCCATTTACAGACCGTTCGTTTGATGTAAATAATCCCGGACTCGATTACGCACTGTCGGACCGGGATATTCGGAACAAGTTCAACTTTTTCGCTCATTTTGAGCTTCCATGGAAATTTGAATTCACGCCGCGCGTGCAGGCGCGTACAGGGCAACCGGCCACGCCCGCCACGCGTACCGCAACGAATCGTAACACGCTGCGAAAGGACAATAAGTATTTCTCGTTCGATTGGCGCCTTTCGCGCGTGTTCAATCTCACCGAGACCGTTGAGTTGATCCCGCAAATTGAAATGTTCAATACATTCAACAACGATAATTTCATCAACTCACTCTCGGGGGCGGGAAATCAAAACTCTGTCACCGCACCTAGCTTGTTTAACTTCGATGGCTTTTTGCGGCAAGGTATCGGTGACCCAAGACAACTTCAGCTTTCAATCAGGTTGAAGTTCTAAGACTGACTGGGTGCTTTTCGCGAGACCTCGATAAGCACAACTTAGGTCGAGATTTAAGTTTTAGAACTTAATCCGAGAAAAAAGAATTGCCCGCGAAATACGCAAAACATACGAAAAACCTTTTGGCTTTTCGAATGTAGAGCAAATCCCGCGGGCTATTTTCGCTTTTTCGGCAGGAAACAAATCAGCTACAAGGATCTGGAAAAGCATGCGAAACACCAAGAATATTTTTCGCGTCTTTTCGCTTCATTTCGCTGGCAATTCTTCCCTACTTCGTTTTTGTGAGTTCTACGCCGGTTGCATCAAACGAAACCTCGGTGACGGTCCCGTCGGCGTTACGACTGTCGAATTTCGCTCCGTCATCGTTGATCAAATGATCGACATGATCTTTCGGCAGCACTTTTGTTTTGAAAACGCCCTGGGCTTTGACGCTCATTCCGGCGGCGTTTAGCGGGATAAAGAATTTGTGGTCGCCAAAGGTGACGCGAACCGATTTGCCGTTGACCTTATCGGCCATTTCCATCCAGCAGCCTTCCTTTTTGCACGAACGGACGATCACACCCTTGACCGTGACAGTCTTATCGGCGTATTTGTCCGGGCTTTTCAGCACCTTTTCAACCGAGACTTTTTTCGTGCCGGCAACCAAAGCATCTCCGCGAGTGATCTTCTCACCGGCCTTCAATTCTACCGGGGCATTGTCCTTGCTTTTAACAACCGGCTCGCCTTTGCTGTTCAGTTCCTGCTGGGCAACAACTGCGTACGAAAATACCAAGACGATTGCAAACAATTTAATAAGATTTTTCATATATTACTTTCCTTTTAAGCCTAACTTGCATCAGATAGTTTGACCGATAAACCGACTTTTCGTCAACAAATGATAGACAAGATCATTTCGATTCGTAAACCACTCTTCCGTTGACGACAGTGTGCGTAACTTTCGCGTCGCGAATCTTCACCGGATCAATCGTGAAAATGTCATCTGATAAAATTACAAAATCAGCCAATTTCCCTACTTCGATTGTTCCCTTAACATTCTCCTGAAACTCGGCATATGCTGATCCCCACGTAAATGCTCGAACAGTTTCTTCAACTGAAATCTTTTGTTCGGGAAGCCAGCCGTTCGGATTTTTATCATCGAGCGTGCGACGCGTTACGGCGGCGTAAACGCCCCAGATCGGGTTCAATGGGGCAACTGGGGAATCGGATCCGAACGCTAGAACGCCGCCCGAATCGAGCAAAGTGCGGAAGGCATAAGTTCCCTTCAAACGCTTTTCGTCAAGCCGTTTCCAAGCCCAGCGGCCATCGTCGATGATGTGGAACGGCTGCATCGACGCGACGACTTTTTGTGTGCCAAATCTTTTAATATCTTCCTGCCGAAGATGCTGCGAATGTTCGATTCTAAAACGCCGGTCACGGTTGCCGTTTGCCTGTTCCGCTTTGCTGAAATTGTCGAGCACGGTTGCGTTGGCACGGTCGCCGATGGCGTGGATCATGATCTGCAAGCCCGCTTTGTCCGCGGCGACGATCATTTCGGGCATTTTCGGAATTTCATCCGACGCCAGGCCGCTCGTCTTCGGATCGTCTTTGTAAGGATCAAAGAACCAGGCGGTGGTCGAGCCGAGACTGCCATCCGAATAGCCTTTCAAACAACCGACACGCAGCATCGCGTCGCCAAACGCGTGATGCACGCCTGTGTTCTGCCATCGTTTATAATCCGACAGCGTTGAACACGCGTAAACCCTCGTTTTCAGCGTTCCGCGACGCAGTAATTCCTGATAAACACCGACATCCGTCCCGGCGGACATATCCTGAACGCTTGTAACGCCGAGCGAAGCGGCATGATCGGTCGCGGCCTGTGCGGCTTCGAGCTTTTGTTCAAACGAAAAATCAGGGATAATTTTCGCGACATAATTCATTGCTGCGTCTTTAAAAACACCAGTCGGATTGCCGCTCGCGTCACGAACTATCTCGCCGCCTTCGACATCTTTCGTGTCTTTATTAACGCTCGCCAATTTCATTGCCAGGCTGTTGGCAAGAGCCATGTGCCCATCGAGCCGGTCAATAAACACCGGATTGTCCGGCGTAGCGGCATCGATCATCGCAGCGGTCGGTAAATTGTTCGGCGTCCAATTCTCATGGTCCCATTTGCCGCCGAGAATCCATCTTCCTTTCGGCAATTTTGCCGCGAACGCCTTTATACGCTCGACAAATTCCTGCGGCGTCTTCGCATCGCGCAGATCGACCGATGAAAGTTGCGATCCGGTTTCCAGAAAATGCACGTGAGCGTCATTAAAGCCCGGAATAACAAGCTTCCCTTTTGCGTCAATGACCTTCGTTTTTGGCCCGATCAGCGGCTTTGTGTCAGCATCAGAGCCGACCGCTATGATCTTGTCGCCAAGCACGGCGATAGATCTTGCCGTTGGGCGTTTTGAATCGATGGTGTGAATATTTGCATTCACCACGACAAGGTCGGCCGCCAATGTTTGGCCATTCCACGATTAGTCCAGAGCATGCCGTGAATAAAACAGCTGTGAAAATTGCAGCAATCTTTTTCATATGAAATTGGTTCTGAGAAATTGTATTCTTAAAAGTGAGTCAGACAATTGTATCAGTGAAGGAAAAATATATCCAAATTTTAGGCCTGCTGGTTTCGGCAATTTACGGGGTTTTTATCATTTTCCTGTATGCGGCAGAACCGCGAACGCTGGAGGAAATCCCGACAAAGGCCCAATCAGCCGTCGAAAACACCGTCACGAAAGGACAGGTTTTAACGGGAACCTACGAGATCGACAAGGCGAAGTTCAACGAGGGACTGAGCGGCATTCAGGGCGGAAAATTTTGTGTTGGCCCGCGATAGTTTTGAACGGGCGGACCCGGAAAAGCGTGATGCCAACACACAGTTTTATATTGCTTACACATATTATAGGCAGGGCTGGGGGCGATTCTCGAATGATGACGCGCTTTTCAAATCGGGCGTGGAAGCCGTGAATCGCGTGACGACGCTTGACCACGATTTCTCGTCAAAAGATGCAAGCTTGCTCATGAAAACGCCAGCCGAGCTTCGCAATGAACTCGAAGAAGGCCTGCGGGTCACGTCCGATGATTTCAATCCGTTAAAAGCATTCAGGGAGCGAAAGTAAATAGATGACTGTATCTAAAAAATCATACTCCCGAACTGGACGATAAAGTTGCCGATGTCATCGACGTCGTTTCGTATACCGAGCTGGAACCGGTTAAAAATAGTAGCGCGTCCGCAGCCGATCAAAACCGGCAGAAGCAGTTCAGACTTTATTTGCTTGTACCTTTTATTTTCCTGACCGTTACGCTGCTCGGCGGGCTCCGGCTTGCGTCGCCGGATAATTCATTCGTCTTTCTAAAGCCGGCACTGCTGTGCCTTATTTTTGCGTTGGTATTGCTTGTCCTGTTTGTTCGCGGCGGTTTGATCGCACTCGACGAATGGGTCAACGAGCAATTTCCGATACTGACAAACATCGCGAATTCCGTTGTTTTGGTGACGCTGTTCGCGGCTTCAGCACAAATATTCAATTCGGTCATGCCGGAACAAGGACTGCCGTTCTGGGTCGTCGCATTTTGCTTTCTCTGGACACTTTGGAACAACCTTTTCGCCGATTTTGACAACAAAAAACTTCTGCGAAGCATTGTTGCCCTTTTCGGCTTCGCCTTTCGTTGCAAAGTATTTGGTCCTGGCAAATTTAACCGCACCGGCGAGCGAAAGCTGGCTGCGTGGAATGATCGAGAATCCGGCACAAGAGGCATTTACGTGGATATTGGCTTTGCCGAAGTATTCGGCGGGAACCGGTTATATTCAATTTTTCGCGGTTTTGCTATATTTCATCGGCCTGCTTATTTTGCCGCGGTCTTTGCGTCTTAACAAATTAAATAAATGAATTTCAAACTGTTTCTAATTCTAGTTTCGTTATTGTCGATAAACGTCGCCGCCCAATCACCGGCGTCGATACTCAAGCGTGCTGAAAAGGCGATCGGCGGGGCGAAGACATTTCAAGCTGCTCGAGCGTGGACCAGATCGGGGACGATCACAAATGTGAAAACCGGTTCAAAGGGAAAGTTCAGATCGGAGACCGCGCAGCCGAATCTCTATCACACAGCCTTCGATCTTGACGGCTTTGAGATCGAATCCGGCTACAACGGAAAATCCGGCTGGGAGCGCGATTCGCGCTCTGGTTTGAGAACGCTGACCGGCAATGCCAGCCTAGCCCAGCAGGCAGAAGCGGTTTTTCGTAATTCATACTGGTTCAACTACAAAAAAGAAAAATCCAAAATTGTCGCAGGTGGCAAATCAACGGTTGAAGGCAAAGCAGCGAATGTCGTGCTTTTGAACACGGCAAAAGGGGTTGAAATCAAATTGTATTTCGACGCTGTTACCAATCTGCTCGCTCCGCGAAGATATAGTTTCGGGTGACGTTGTCGGAAGCTTTTGTTTATGACGATTACCGCGATGTGAACGGCACGCGGCAGCCTTTCCGAGTAAAAATGGAATTCGGCGGCGAATCATGCGTTGTCGAATTTGCCGAAATCAAACCGGACGCACAACTCGCACGGACAACCTTCGATTTTCCAAAGGTTTCAGGAGATCCGCTGCCGGAGGTCGCAAAATTGCTTTCAGAATTGCAGTCAAATGAGGATGGAGTCGAAAAACTTTTGGATTCCTATTCTTACGTTCAGCGTTCGACCAGACGAGAGATCGGAAAAGACGGCGTGCTTCGCGATAAGGAATCGGAAACCTACCAATTGTCATTTTATAAAGGCAATCGTATCCGCCGCCTAATCGAAAAGAACGGCAAACCGCTGAGCAAAAACGATCAGGAAAACGCCGACAAAGACGCCGCGAAACGCGTTGACGAAATCGAAAAACAGATCGCAAAGAACGAGTCGAAGTCGAAAAGCGGGCCGCCATCCGAAGAAGGACGCCGCGTTTCAATCGCCGAGGTTTTGCGTGCATCGAAATTAACAAATCCTCGTCGTGAGCGATTTCGCGGGCGTGATGTAATAGTTTTCGATTTCGAGCCAGATCCGGGTTTCGACTACAAGAATGCAAAAAGCATGCTCAAGTTTTTCGGCAAAACAGCGGGCGTGATGTGGATAGACGAAAAAGATAAGCAGGTCGCACGGATCGAGGCGACGCTGTTTGATAACTACAATGTCGGTGGCGGCGTGCTCGCAAAATTGAAAAAAGGAGCCTCGTTCACATTGGAACAAGAGCGCCTGAATGACGAAATCTGGCTGCCTTCGCTGGCCGATATCAATCTCTCGATTCGCGTGCTGCTGGTAAAAGGTATTGATCTGAATCAGCAGATCAAATCATACGACTACCGAAAATTCGTAACTGAGGTGACCGACGCGAAGGTCGATGAGCAGAAAAAACCTTAGGGCTTATTTGGTTGTATGTCGATCTTGACCACCTTGTCGTCACGACGAACGCTGATAGATTTGACGCTGAAACTTCCTTTGTAAAGCGGGTCAATCGGCTTGTCGTCGATCGCCTCCATCAAATCGCCAATCTTAAGGCCGGAACGTTCGGCGATGCCATCTTTCCTCAAGCCCATTACCTTCCACGTCTTTTCACCGGATTCCGCAGCATCAACGCCGATCGACATGAAAATCTCACGAAATTGCAGAGGGATCGAAGGTCGCTCGCGGTTTTGTCTGTTCGAATTATCCACTTGTAGGACCGAGGCAACATTCGTGTTCCCACCCTTATCACCGCCCCCAAAATCCATCGAACCACCGGACGGCCTATTGCGAAACGCCGGTCTAACGGACCGGGTAGGTCGAGGATCATTTTGAGGTTCGACAGGAAATCTTCGGTCATTTTGCGGAACCTCCGCCATCCGACTGCCAGATATCGGAGGCTGTATTTCCGCTCCGCTAGTTTTTCGATCAGGTGGCGGATCCGTAATGAGCGACGAAGGAAGTGTCTGGCGAACATCCGCTACCGGCGGCACATTCCATGAGCTGTAAGAATTCGTCAAAATTAACCCCGCACCAACAAGCAGAAAAAGTGCCAGGGGCAAAGCGTACTTCAAAACTGGAAAAAGCCTGACGGGCCGGTAATCGCCGGGCGAAGCATTTGCGAGCCGCGCCTTGAGGTGGAAGTCGAAATCCTTCGGCGCATCTACTCTTTTCAGGTTCGAAAGCAACCGCGACACATTTTGCTCGTCGGAGCTAAGCATTTCCGTCTCGCCGGCTATTTTTTTTTCTTTTTCGTAACTCATCGTTTCTAAAAATAATGTTTCAACTTCTCTTTCAGCAGGCCTCTTGCCCGGCTGATGCGAGATTTCGTGGTTCCCAGACCGAGTTCGAGAATCTCAGCAATCTCGTCGTAAGTTTTACCTTCGATATCGCGCAAAATTATCGGTACGCGATATTTAGTTGGCAATGCGACGATCGCCCTCGATATCACCTTATCCCGCTCGTCTTCGATCAGATCCTGGTCCGGCAGCGAGCGTTCGTCGGGCGGCTGAAACTCTGTCGTGTCCTCCGCATCGGTTTGAAACAAACCCGTCAGCGACAAGATCGTCCGCCGTTTCCGCTTGCGAATCTCGCTAATCGCCAAATTCGTGGCGATCCGGTAAATATATGTCGAAAAAGCATATTCCGTATGGTAACGGTCGATCGCAAAATAAACGCGAACAAATGTCTCCTGCGTCAGATCGACAGCTTCTTCGTAATCATTCAAAAATCTATATAAATAGTTCGTCAGCGGCCCGCGATATTTGCTGACGATAGAAGCGAACGCGGCTTCGTCGCCGTTCTTGGTCGCCTCGATAAGGGCGTGGTCGGATTGAATCTCTTCAGACACAGCTGTTGCGTATGCCCCCGTAGCGTGAGATTCGATTTTGTCCAATGCCATACACTCATACTTTTTTACAGCAAATTTTCTGTCCGAACAAAAGCCGCCCTACGATTTGATTCACGCCGGGCGGCCCGAAAGGTTGCGAAATGTTTCCGGAATGTTATTTTGCCGCATTCTTTACTGTCAGTATCAGGAACAGCGTACCGTTGGTTCTTGGCTGTGAAAGCGTACCGATAAGCGTAGGAACATTCTCAAGTACACTCATACGGCTAAGCGTAAGCCCGATGGATTCGTAATTGTAAACCGCCGGAACCTTGCCCGTTTCATCGCGATAATTTAATACTTTTATCGGTACACGTGCACCAAATCTAAATGTTTGGAATTGAAAAGCGTTTTGCCCGGCTGCGTTTTGGAGATTTTTCAAACCAGTGAGGTTCCATTCCAGAAATGTCAGCGGATCGCTTTCGGGCGCCGGAGCATAAGCATTTGACACGCCTTTGTATTCGAGGCTTCCCGAATTTGTCATCCGACCGACGTAAGTGTTGAGAAGTTTCAGGTTAGCAGCACCAAAATCGTTTCGAAGCTGCTTTGAAACCGATGAAAGTGATTGGGGCAGAGCTTCCGCCGGGCCCGGCTCGGATGAGCTGGCGACGACGTGAAGGATCGCGTCGTAGTTCGGTTCAGCCTGAAGCTTTGCTTCACCTTGACCGAAGGCCGAGGCTGTGCAGATTAGGAAGATCGAGGCGAGGGATAGAAGTGAAAAGATTCGTTTCTGCGAGTTCATTAGTAGTTCTCCTTGCAAAATTTGGGAAATGCAAAGCTAACCACTCAATGACCGAAACAAAGTTGCAAAAAAATATCAGTTAGCGGAATACAGGCCGTCGTCGATTTTCTGGCCGTAGGTGACGGTGCCGATATCGGTCTCTTCGACGATCTTGTCGCCTGCGTAAAGAACGGTGCGAAAAGCGAAGAGAGTGCCCTGTGCAATATTGTAGTCGTAAAACTTCCGGCGATATTTGATGCCTTCGTCTTCGTATTCAAGCATCATGACACGGAAGCTTTTAGCACTAAGGTAAAATCGCGTCTTTCGATTTTGTTTGTCGGTGACGTCGATAATATGCATTTCGACACCGCCGATCTTTTCTTTCCCGACAAGCCCCAATTTAGATTCATTTTCCTTGTAACGCAGGAGGGTTTCAACCCCGTACATGATCTGGTTCTGGAATGCTCTCGAAGCGTCATCGCGCGGTGTGAATACTGCGTCATTGAAAATTCCGAAGATCTTCTCATCAGAGAAAACAAGCGAAAATCGTGCGGTTGGAAGCTCTTGATCGAGCCTGATCTTATCTTTTCCCAAAGTGTCGCCCCGCGTCGTAAACCGCTGGTAGCTGGCTTGCTCCATCTTTCCTTCGGCGTTTACGACACTAATTTTTCCGCGCTCGATAGCTGTTTTGCGGATCTGATTTAGCGTCGCTCTGCCACCGCCCAGTCCATAGAGAAATATCGAGGTTTCGGCGATCTGCTCGGCGGTAGGATTTTTCGCGGCCTCCTTTGCGGAAACCAAAGGGATCGGTGTCGCCACAGGCGTTTGAGTCGCCTCGGCCTTTTTCGTATCAGTCGTCACCGGCAGCTGAGCAGAAACCGACAGTCCAGCTGCAACAATCAACAAAAATCCGGCGGTTAAAAATTTAGAGCGCAAAGACACGAATAGGATCTCCTTAGAACTTGGTAAAACGCACAATTGGCGATTGTAGCATAGTCGATTGGAATCGGCACAAAATGGCTGCAATCAGTGTAAATTGATGATCTTCCGCTAAAAAAAGATGCACCTAAGTCTTTGCTGCATGGTTATTACGTAATAATATCTTCGGGGATGCTGCATGTTGCGTTAGTCGAACCAGAAATACCGCCAAATACAGGAAACATCGCGCGGCTGTGCGCGGCGACATTTACGGACCTGCATATTGTCGGCGTGACGGGCTTCCGCATGGATGATCGAACATTAAAACGCGCCGGGTTGGATTATTGGGACGACGTTAAACTTCACCGCCACATCGACTTAGACCGCCTCTACGAGAGCTTGCCTGACTCCCGTTTTCTATACATCACCACCAAAACAAAGCGAAGCTACTCCGACTGGCAATTTAAGCAGAATGACTGTTTGATCTTCGGCCGCGAAACGCGTGGACTGCCTGAAGAACTTCTCAACGCCAACGCCGAACGCTGCCTCACGATCCCAATGCCGAATCCGAGCGTCCGAAGCCTGAATCTGGCAAACAGCGTCGGAATTGTATTGTATGAGGCGTTACGGCAGATTGGAACGCCGCAAAACTGACTACAGTCAGCAAACCCGTGTGCATTTTTTCGGGCATCGCACTAAGCAAATTTATCGTCCAAACTCCGTCGCTTAAACGTGACTATTTTATTCTAAGGAGAAGCTTGGGTGATGAAAAAATTTACTAGTTTTATAGCAGTGACCTTCGCAATTTTGGCATTTTCATTCATTGATACAAATGCTCAAAGTTTTTCCGATACTAAATCGGCCAGAACGATAGAACAGAATGTCTACAAACAAATTCTGCGATTGCCGCGATATGAAGTTTTCGACCATATCGCATTCTCGGTTGATGGTGGGACGGTTACGCTTTACGGAAAGGTGAGAAACGCGATCAACAAATCTGACGCAAAGAATGTCGTAAAAAGGATCGACGGAGTTACTAAGGTTGTTAACAATATCGAGGTTTTGCCGCTTGGCAGCTTTGATGAATCGATTCGGAGAAATCTGTATCGAACGCTTGCAAGATCGGGCGGATTGTATCGTTATTTATACGCGAACAACCCTTCGGTAAGGCTCGTCGTTGACCGTGGAAAAGTGACTCTTGAAGGTTTTGTGTCGACTAAGGGCGATTACAACTCCATGAACATTCTCGCTAATGGCGTGTCCAATGTGTTTAGCGTAACAAACAATCTTGTCGTGGATAACGGACGAGCCAGATAAACTGAACTTCTGATTTTCGAGCCATTTGGCTGGGCAGTTCTGAGGGGCGCGATCCCCTGCCGACCAGAATGGAAAGCCAGCGGCGCACCACGCCAGCCCCTAATTAGTAAATCAAATGCGATGGAAGCAGCCTCGAATCTGCACCATCGCTTTTGGTTTTTATGCCTTCGGTTTTTTGCCTCCATTCGCCGGATTTATCTTGGCGGCATCTACTGTTAAGTTATTTTCCTTCGGAAATTGTTGAAGGCCAATTTCGGGCACGGGAATAATCGCCGCCGGTACTAGCATTTTGCTGTCAGCGTCCTCAATATTTGTGGCGGCAATTCCGAACTTGAGATAGAGGCCCCAAATTCCTTTGTGGATGCCCTGCTCTTTAATTAATATGGTCGCTAGCTCTTGGTAACTAAACGAAATCATTTTTGTTTCTGCCATTTTAATTATTCCACTCCGTTTCATTCATCTCAGAAGTAGTTACTTCCTTTGGTTCACGAACTATTTTCTCTTTAATTACATGTGTCGGTGGTTGTGACGAATACGCCGCCCTGTCGGTCATATGTATTTGTCGCATTTTAAGATCACGTAACGTTCCTTCTAACCTTTTATGAATTTTGCTAGCATTTTCATCTGCCGCAACCTTTTCGGACAGAGCATAATTCGTATATTGATTTAAACTTACACCTTCCTCTTCTGCCATATATACTGCTCTGCGATGTAAGCTTTTAGGTGTACGTACTCGCCACTGTCCGCTATATTCTTGAATCACCTTCGCGCTTGGTAGGGGTATACCTTCTTCAATGCAAGCGTCTATAAAAAGCTTGAGTGCAATCTTGCCTTCTTTCAGGGCTTCTTCTTCTGTTTCACCTAGAGCTGAAAGACCCGGAAACGCCTCACAGGTAGCAATGTATTCTTCGTCCTCTTCGCTCCAAGTAATGTTAAAGGGGTATTTGTATTGCATATCTACTCTAAACCGTCAATTGCATTTAGTAATTGCTTAACCTGGTATGGTTTAGCTTTACCGTGTCTGCTTTGAAAATTCATCAAAGCGCTTGCGGCCTTTCCTAGTTTGGGATGAATAAAAACCGCGTGCGAGGATCCATTTTCGGGGCGCTCGATCCACCCGTGACAAGCTGCAAGCTTACATATTTCAGTAAAAGTCAGGTTGTTCGGAGATCGTCTGGCTTTGTCGAGTATCTTGTCGCAGCTTGCCATAGCAATCCCAAGACAAGACGGTACCACAGGTGGAACCACTAAACAAGAGAAAACTATAAATTTTTCTTCCAGCGGCTCGTTGCCGCTTTCTTTGCGATTGCAGATCGTTCTTGCGGAGTTAGTTTTTCGGCGCGAGCCTTACCACCCTTCAAACCGCCTAGCCGTCCGGCCTTCGCCTTAACAGATAATTCCGGTTCAACTTCGTCACCCGTTGTGAGATCAACAATGAATTTAGCTAATTGGTTTGTGTCGCGTGGTCGCTTAGGATTCGCCATGCGGCTATTATGTCATGCTTGAGCAGACTTTTAGAATTTCTTAATTTTCAAACTGATGCACTACCTTCAAATTGGGTAAATTGCCTTTCCTTTCTGAATGAGTCATTATATTTGTTTGCCTTCTGCGGCATTTTTACAACTATGATACCGAAAGAAAATATACGCAATATCGCAATCATCGCACACGTTGACCACGGCAAGACCACTCTGGTCGATGCAATGCTCCAGCAGTCAGGCACATACCGCGACAACGAAACGGTTGTCGAGCGCGTGATGGATTCGATGGACCTCGAACGCGAACGCGGCATCACCATCATGGCGAAGAACACGTCGGTGCGTTACGGCGATTACAAAATTAATATCGTCGATACGCCGGGCCACGCCGATTTTGGCGGAGAGGTCGAACGTGTTTTGAAGATGGTTGACGGGATTGTGCTGCTCGTCGATTCCGCCGAAGGCTGTTTGCCGCAAACGCGTTTTGTGCTGCGTAAAGCTCTTGAACTAAAACTTCCCTGCATCGCGTTGGTCAACAAAATCGACCGCCAGGACGCTCGACCCGAAGAAGTCGTCAACGAAATTTACGACCTTTTTATCGATCTTGGAGCAAACGACCAGCAGATCGAGTTTCCGATCCTTTACTCGATCTCGCGTGACGGAATCGCCAAAAAGAACCTGACAGATGAATCGACCAGCCTTCGTCCGCTTTTCGATCAGGTGATCGAGACGATCCCGGCACCGCACGCAATTCGCGACGATTCACTCCAGCTTCTGGTTGCGAACATCGATTACAACCCGTTCGTCGGACGGCTCGCGATTGGCAGAATGTTTTCGGGTCAGATCTCGAAGAACCAAGAAGTCATCGTCGCAAAGATCGACGGCTCGACGCAGAAGACTCGTGTTAAGGAGCTTTTCGTGTTCGAAGGGCTCGACCGCACGCCTGTCGATTCGGCCGGTGTCGGCGAGATCGTCGCACTTGCGGGTTTTGACGACATCAACATCGGCGAGACGATTACGCTGGTCGAAAATCCGCGTCCGCTGCCGGTAATCGCGGTGGACGAACCGACGATCGCTATGATCTTTGGGGTAAATACTTCGCCGTTCTCGGGCATCGACGGAAAATTCGTTACATCGCGGCAGATCAAGGACCGGCTTGAAAGAGAATTGCTCGGCAACGTTTCACTCCGCGTGGCCGAAACCGAAGCGGCAGAGCAATTTAAAGTTTCCGGTCGAGGCGAGCTTCAATTGGCGATTCTTATCGAGATGATGCGGCGCGAAGGTTATGAAGTTCAGGTATCAAAGCCCGAAGTCATCACGAAGAAAGACGAGAAAACAGGCGAACTGCTCGAGCCGATTGAACAGGTCGTAATTGATGTGCCGGAAGAATTTATCGGCGTCGTCACCGAAGCTCTCGGCCGCCGAAAGGGTGCAATGACCAAGATGATCAACAACGGTTCGGGCCGTGTGCGGCTTGAATACGAGGTTCCTTCGCGCGGACTGATCGGCTTCAGAGGTGAATTTCTGACGGAAACAAAGGGCACCGGCCTGCTCAATACGCTTTTCCTGAGGTTCGACAAATGGCAGGGCGACATGAAAATGCGACAGACCGGCTCGCTCGTTGCGGACAGAATGGGCGAAACCAACACCTACGCTCTGTACAACCTCCAGGAACGCGGCACTCTTTTCGTCAAACCGCAAATTAAGGTCTATGAAGGAATGATCGTCGGCGAAAACGCTCGTGCGGTCGATCTTGACGTTAACGCGATAAAGGAAAAGAAGCTTTCAAACATGCGTACAACGAGCGCCGACGAAGCTATGCGTCTAGTCCCGGTTCGCGAAATGTCGCTTGAACGGGCGTTGGAATTTATAGCGGACGACGAACTGATCGAGGTAACGCCAAAAGCGATCCGCTTACGCAAACGTGTGCTAAAAGCCAACGAGCGGCCAAAGAAATAAAGAAATAATTGCAGAAGCCCGCACGTAAATAGAAAGAGTATTACTTGAGCAGAACGATATGTCCTTACTTACGTGCTGGCTTCTGCATCATCGTCCTCATCTTCCACGTATTTCTCATAGCCGTGAGCGTCGTCGTAGTAATACGATCGCTCTTTCTGATCCTCGCTCCAACAGGTCCTTATCGGGCGGTTCTTCAGTTTCGTTGAATTCTTTGCTATCTTCCTTCGGTGTTTTTGGCATACTTAATTTATAATCGATTCGAATTCTGATCGCCAAATCTTGCTTTATGAGACCGAAAAAGACTTCAGCACGAAGTACCCGGGTAAAACGTGCGACCGCAATGGAATTGCCGTAGCAACGATGTGAAATGAAACTTCAAAACAATTGGGAAGAATATTTGGGAAATCCGCCTCCTGGCAGCAAGGCATTTGAAGCTAAAGAGTTTGGAATCGATATGGAGGAATTGACAGCCATTTGGAAATTGACTCCCGCCGAAAGACTAAAAAAACACGACCGGCTTTTGAATGAGGCTCATGCCTGCAGGAATAAATTATGATCACTATCCAGCATGGGATCTAAGCCGTAAACCGAAATGAAAAAAACTTCATCTTTTATTGCAATAATTACCGTTGTTTTCCTTGCGGTAACAACGCTAGCCCAGAACCTTACCGTTCGCGACATAATGGCCGAGCCGTCGATTGCGGGGCAGCGTGTTGAGGGCGAGAAGTTGTCACCAGACGGCTCGAAGGTAGTTTATCTTTGGAACGCCGAGGGCAAGATGCCGCGCGATCTTTATCTTGTTTCGACTGGTGGCGGGACGCCGCAGATCATCTTGAGGCAGAGTGATCTCCCAAACCGACGCGACGCCGCAGCCTGAAAATAAATTAGATTATGGTGTTGAGGTTCGCGACGAGTTTGTGAAAGTGCGTGAAAATCCGCTCGGCGGATTCGAGTGGTCGTCTGATTCAAGAAAGCTTGTGTTTACGTATGGTGGCGACATATATGTGATGAACGCCGAGACTCCGAGTTCTCCAACACGATATCTTGAGAATCTTCAGGACGCAGCCATTCGTATGTCGAACGTTGTTGCAGAGATTTTTACTCGTGTCGGCACAATTCCGAGCGACTACAGAGAGAGGTTTGATCGCCTGCGTGAGGAGAACTCAGTTTTGCGATCAAAGGCTTCGGGCAGCAATGCGGACGATATTGTTAATTCTGCCAGGTCATTGGGAGAAACAATAGAGCAGATATTCCCTTTGAAAGTACCGTCCAGAGGGTTTTCATCGACGAAACAGGTCATCGAAAAGTTCGAAGAGTTTCTTGGCACACAGAATCGTCTCAATGTCGCCCGAATGGATCACAACGACTGGCTACAGCGGTCTAAGCCTAAACGCTTTACAAGAACGCAGTCGCCTGAGTCGGGTGCCCGGTTTCTCGACAACGACCGTATATTGTTTTCGCAGAGCGGGCATTGGTTTGTCCTGAATACCGTTGACGCGACGTTGACGCAGCTTACACGTGAAGCAAATCCGCAAGGTTTTGTTTCGGTTGGCGGTGTCGTGCCAAACAAACAAGGCTCGATGATCGCGTATGTAGTGTCGGACAGTTCGAAGCAGCGGCAGTTGGTCGTACCGAATTTCGTTCCCGAATATGTCACCAGCGGCGGCCCGCGTCGCGGCTGGTCGGAGCAGAAAGTTATTTGTCACGTCCGCGGACGGCATCCGCGATACGCCGTTTGAGATCAAGCTTCCGAAACCCGAAGGCGTAAGTAACTTTCGCCGGATGGTGTGGACTGCCGACGGGCAAAGCCTGATCGTCGACCGCGTCGATAAAGACACGAAACGTCGTCAGCTTTTTTATGTCCACAATGTCGGCAGCAAAGCAGAGCAGATAATTCTCGTGACCGAAGAAACCGACGACAAATGGCAGGCGTCGCTGTCCGTTATCTTCGAACCGAACCCGAAGAACCCCGCTCAGCTTTTCTTTGGCTCGGAACGCGACGGCTATAACCATTTATATCTCGCAACACTCGAAACACAGGCGGTAGCGAGTGTGCCGGATGACAAAGCAAGAGTCGCCGAAGGCAGTCCCGGTTTTTCATCACAACGTAAAGATCGAGCAGCTTACAAAAGGAAACTGGCAAGTTGAATGGGCGAAGTACTGCGGCACGAGAAACAGATTATTTATGTGTCAACGCGAGGCGGGACGTCTGAACGCAGGTTCTTCGGCGATTGATCAGAATACCTGAAGGCGAAGGTTATCGAGAAATACGATAGAAACTAGTGGAATGAAAACCGAGTCTCCAGATTTCGAGAGATCAGCGGATGAACCTGTCTTGCTGTATGAATCATCGGCAACTGGAATCGCCCTGGCGAGCTGTAATGCCCAAAAGAGCCTTTGTTATCAGATGTGAATACGGTCCCGAATTTTCAAGCATCACCAATACAGTTCCCGAAGCGTTTCAACTCGATCAGGTGGTCCGAGCCAAAATTCATCGACATTCCGTCCCGCGATGGCAAAAAAATTCGGCCAAAATCTATCTTCCGCCCGGGCATAACGCGAAACAAAAATATCCAATGGTGATCTTCGTCCACGGTGCGGGTTACCTGCAAAACGTCATCAACGGCTGGAACAATTATTATCGCGAGTTTATGTTCAACGAGATGCTGACGCAAAAAGGCTATGTTGTTCTGGACATCGACTATCGCGGATCGGCGGGTTACGGACGCGATTGGCGGACGGATGTTTACGATTTTCTTCGGCGGCAAGGATTACGACGATCACATCGACAGCCATCGATTTCATGGTCAAGAACTATGCGTGTGAATCAGTCCAAAATCGGTGTGTATGGTGGCAGTTACGGCGGCTTTATGGCCGCGATGCTTGCGACGCGTGCCCCGGACAAGATCGCGGCGGCTGCCGCACTCCGGCCTGTAATGGATTGGAAGAATTATTACGCTGCAAATCCCGACTTACACCGCCCAGCGGCTGGGATTTCCAGACAAGAACCCGGAGGCATACAAACGCAGTTCGCCGATATCGTACGCTGATAAACTCGAACGTCCGTTATTGATTTTGCACGGAATGTCCGATGATAATGTCCATGTGCAGGATTCGGTGCAGATGATAGAAAAGCTTATCAGGCTCGGCAAAACAAAATATTTCGAAGCTATGCTCTATCCTTCGGAAAATCATGGCTTCGTCCGGCCGGAAAGCTGGACGGACGAATATGAGAGGATTTTCGCTTTCTTCGAAAAGAATCTAAAATGATTATTCACCGCCGAGACGCGGAGACACAGAGAAGAAGAGGAGATTCACAGACAATGTATGTCTTCAAGCCAGTGCAAACCATGCAATGGCAAGCGTTGCTATTGCTTCCTCTCCGTCTCCGCGTCTCTGCGGTTTAACTCTTATGAGAATACTCGTCACCGGCGGTGCCGGATTCATTGGCTCGCATCTTTGCGAAAGGCTTCTTGCGGAAGGGCACGAGGTCGTGTGTCTCGACAATTTTTTTACCGGCAGCAAGGCGAATATCCTTCATCTTTTGGACAACAAAAGCTTCGAGCTTATTCGCCATGATGTTACCGAGCCGATCCTATTGGAGGTCGATCAGATCTACAATCTGGCCTGCCCGGCTTCGCCAGTTCATTACCAGTACAATCCGGTGAAGACCGTAAAGACCAGTGTAATGGGCACGATCAACATGCTTGGCATGGCGAAACGTGTGAAGGCGCGGATACTTCAGGCGTCAACGTCCGAGGTTTACGGCGATCCGCTTGTTCATCCGCAGACCGAAGATTATTTCGGCAACGTCAATCCGATCGGCCTTCGAAGCTGTTACGATGAAGGCAAGCGTGTCGCCGAAACGCTGATGATGGACTATCACCGTCAAAACAACGTCGATACTCGCATCGTTCGCATTTTCAACACTTACGGCGAGCGGATGATGGAGAATGACGGACGCGTCGTGTCCAATTTCATCGTTCAAGCCCTCCGCGGCGAAGAGTTGACGATCTACGGCGACGGTTCGCAGACGCGTTCGTTTTGCTATGTCAGCGATCTGGTCAATGGCTTGATCAAACTGATGAACGCAAAGGCGGACGATATTCACATGCCGGTCAACATCGGTAATCCCGGTGAGTTCACAATGAACGAGCTAGCCGAGGAAATCGGTAAAACGATAGGTACGGAGATACGTGTGAAACACCTTGTACTGCCTGCGGACGACCCGAAACAGCGGCAGCCGAACATTGAACGAGCGAAAACACTTTTAGGTTGGACGCCAAAAGTTCCGCTTGCCGAAGGCTTGGCAAAAACAGTAAAATATTTCCAAGAAGTTGTTAACAAATAAAGGTTTATGAAGATTCTGATCACGGGCGGAGCAGGTTTCGTTGGAAGCCATCTCGCCGATAAATTGATAGGACAGGGACATGACATTACGGTCATTGACGATCTGTCTACAGGCCGCTATTCGAATGTCGCTCACCTTGAGGGCACGGATCGTTTTCGCTTAATCATCGACACAGTTCTGAACGAAAAGCTGATGGAAGAACTGATCCGCGAAACGGATCACGTTTACCACATGGCGAGCGCCGTCGGTGTGAGGCTGATAATGGACCACCCTGTGAAGACGATCGAAACGATCTTTCGCGGCACTGATGTGGTCCTCGGTTTCTGCTCCCGATACCGTAAACGCGTGTTAATCCCAAGCACCTCAGAAGTTTACGGCAAATCCGCGACAGTCCCTTTTAAGGAAGATGACGACCTTCTCACCGGTGCGACCGATAAACACCGATGGGCTTATGCTTGCGCAAAAACGTTGGACGAGTTTCTCGCTCTCGCACACTGGAAGGAAACGCGCTTGCCGGTAGTCGTTGTTCGACTTTTCAATACCGTTGGCCCGCGTCAAACCGGCCAGTATGGAATGGTCGTGCCGCGTTTCGTCGAAGCCGCCTTGAAGAATGAAACGATCGAAGTTCACGGCGATGGAACCCAATCCAGATGCTTCGGCCATGTACTCGATATCGTCGAGGGATTGACCAGCCTGCTCGACAATCCGGAGTGCTTCGGCCAGGTCATTAACCTTGGCAATGACGAAGAAGTCACGATAAAACAGCTTGCTGACAAAGCGATCGCTTTAGCCGGCAGCAGCAGCAATATCCGGTTTGTGCCCTATGCGGAAGCTTACGGCGAGGGGTTTGAGGATATGAAGCGGCGTGTGCCAAGTCTTGAAAAAGCAGCAAGATTGGTAGGTTATAAGCCAACCCGAACGCTCGATGACATCATCAATGATGTAGCGGCGGAGTTTAGAAAAGACTCTGCGGCCCAATCAAAAAATGTTGCCAACTAATTCGATAAAGATCTCGCCCTTGAAGTCACTTTTCTTGCCGCTGATATTTCTGTGCCTGGCTTCCGGCGTTTGGGCTCAAACAGGCGGATTAAAAGGTAAGGTGCGAACAAACAGCGGTAACGGCATCGCAAATGCTAGCGTTACTGTTCGAAAGGACGGAAAAGACCTAAAAAGCACAAATGCCGACAGCAGCGGCAATTTCGTGATCAAAGGCATCGAGCCCGGCACCTACAACCTCGTGATGGACGCAAAGGGATACAACTCCGGCGTCCTTTACAACGTTGAGGTCAAGAAAGATAAAGTTCGTGATCTTGGTGACAGGTTGATGCTAAATATCGATCAGGGAACACAGGTTATCTTGAAAGGCAGCGTTTTCTTTCGCGAAGGAACCAGTGTCACAGGAGCGAAAATTGAGTTGGAACGGATCGAATCAGACGGTTCGACAAAACGTCTTGGCAGCACTTATACCAATGTCAGCGGCGAATTCACGATCCGCCAGCCCGATACTGCAGCAAAATTTCGCGTGACTGCATCTTATAAAGGCGTGTCGGGAACTAAAGAGATTCAGGTAGATAATGCTGCCGTCTACCGCTTGGCGATCACGCTTGACGTTTCAAGATCGGATAAATAATCGCCGCACGTCCTAGTTTATAGTTTCCGATACCTCATCCGCTTGCTGTACCTGCTGAATGTCATGGGCGTCTGCCACGATCAGCGGGAATTCTTCAAGAACAATTGTGTCCGCCAGCGTTTGTACCCAATAAGTTCCGGCACTCGGAAACACAACATTTACAAAGAAGCTGACATTGTCCGTAAATCCGCCGGGCGCTAGATCGATCGGCGTTGCCTGTGAGGACACGACGAGATTTGATCTGTCGGGCGAAAGTATCCGCACTTCCGTCTCATGACTGCCTTCGCCCATCCAGTGATTGATCACAGCAAACTTTATTAGCGAAACGGGTAATTTCTCCACCATTATATTTTGAAATATGCCCATCAGCGAGATTTTGTTTCCCATCTCAATGCGAACGTCGTCACACAACAGCGTATATCTGAGTGTTAAATTTTGTGTTTCCATCATATAGCTTCATCTACAAATACCGAATCCGTACCGGATTTCACGATATCCTGT
The DNA here is from genome assembly GCA_963765045.1 of Blastocatellia bacterium. Classification (GTDB taxonomy): domain Bacteria; phylum Acidobacteriota; class Blastocatellia; order Pyrinomonadales; family Pyrinomonadaceae; genus OLB17. The sequence goes on from CAVXVF010000017.1 coordinate 694,082, forward strand.
TCCATAAAAATCCTTCAAAAGTTCTGTTGCATTCGATTCTTACTTTTCCTTTGTCGTTGGTCAAGAGTATAATTAGTTTTCAGATTCACGATTTTGGAATTTTGAACGAAACAGGAAGGAGCGTTGAGTTTCTCTTTCTGAATTTTCAGCCATTAGAATTACTTTTGTTCCTCGGTCTGAATCTGGAATAAACATGCTTTACGTTATTTTGATCGGTCTGTGTCTTGCTCTGGTGGGAGTTGCCGGATTTCAATTCATGTACATGTTTTACCTTGACCGGTTGGACCGCGAACGTAAGAAACGGCTCGTCGAACTCGAACATCGGTGTAAAGATCTTTCCTCAAGACTTGTCGAAGCGGAAAATAAAATTGCGAATCAGGATGAGATCATCGAAGGATTCGAGATTTATAACGGTTATGGCGAAGAAGCCTGGGCGGATGTTCTCGAGGAAAGTTAGCTGACTTATTTGAATTGGACGATTGTCGCTCCCCAACCGCCGGAAAATTCGTCCCCTGATTTAAATTCTTTTACAAACTCGGTCTCACTCAAAACCTTTCTTGCAATCTCTCGCTGGACACCGATTCCCTTGCCGTGAATTATCCTCACGAATCGAAAACCCTTTGTGCGAGCCTCCATCAAATAGCTTTCCAGCACCGCCTTAACATCTTTTGGGCGAAACGCGTGCAAGTCAATAGAATCAGTGATCTCAAGCTCGACCGGTTCTGGAAACGGACTCTCTGAATCCGCGAGTGCGTCGTTCGTCATCTTATCTTGATTTTCCCTGCTGATACTGGGCGACGTCTTCGGGTGGAGTTACCTTCACACGGTTTTTATCCTTGAAAACGACGAAACGTTTGTCATCCATCCGGCCCTCTGGATGTCGAAGCTTCATTGTGAACGTCTTGTTATCGCCAACACCTTCAACCTGAAGCGGCAGCACGCCCCATACGTCCCCGGTCGTTCTCCAAACGGTATAGAAACTCTGGTCGTATTTATCGAATGCGAGCACCAGGATACCGTCAAAATCAGGTTCAACACCGTCGATCTCCTTAACCTGGTTTGTCCGCGACAGGATCACCCAATTTCCGGGCGACCCTACCTTTTCCTTCAGTCCGACTTTGTCCGGGCTGTCTGTATCAAGCCGCTGCCACGTCACGAATTTACGATTGTTCTGTTGGAAAAAGACAATTTCACTCGGCACCTGCAGTTCGACCTGCCGGCCAAAGAGCCAGCCGGCGGGAGCGGGTGAAATGGACGGGTCCATTCTCACTTGATACCAGATGTCGTATTTGTCTTCTATCTTTTCAGGCTCACCAGCTTCCTTTGCGGCCTCAAGCTCTTCATTTTTTGTACGCTTCTTTTGATTCGGCTGACCTTTGGTCGCGTCATCAACGTCCGGCACTTCCGCTTTTGGCACAAACTTCCAATCCATAATCTCGAACGTAGATCCGTTAGCGAGTTTGAAAAGAACATTCTCGGGGCTCATATCCGGAGCAAGTCTCAAATTGGAAGCGGCACGAAGCTGTCCGGCGGCTTGCGGCGACAGGTTAGCAAATTCTTCCGATAGCTTTTTCGATTTTTCAAGCACCTCGTTGGTAATAACGTGCTGAGCCTCGATCCAGCCCTCGGTGGTTGCTTCGTCGTGCGCCCTGACCCGATACCATAAGATTTTTTCGAAATCGATTTGGTCAAGCACGTCGAGCTTTTCGCCTCGTTTTACTTCGAGAAGATCGGCGGCTACAACAGCATAAGACGTTCGGATCTGGGCGGTCTTGGAGATCACCGTCGCCGTATCGCTCAATCCGAACACCTTCGAAACGCCACCAACAGTGCTGTCGAACAAACTGCAGCCGGATTGAACGGCAATAAACGCAAAAAGTATAAAGGCAGAAAAAACTCTCATTTTTGTCATGATTTCCGGGTCAATTTTCGCCAATTATTATAACCCAATTTGTTTAATAGTGCTTTTTGGCTACCGCTCAGCTTTGTCTTTACTCGCAGGTTCGTGCGCGAACCGCCCGGTTCGTTCTCGATACCGGCCCACTCCAATCGGGCCCGCCAATCGATCTTCTGCGAACCTTCAATGTAGTCTACGACCACGGACGCAAGCTGCGGATAACTCGCGAAGACTTTATTGATGGCGGTGTTTGCGTCGCTCGCGGGACTCGGCGGCTTATGAGCCGCATAAAGCTTGCGATAAATATCGCTGACCGTGTTTTTACCCTTCGAGCTTTGCAGCAGCGACAGATCGCAAAGAAAAGCGACGAGCATTCCACGTGCGTAAATTCGCGTATCATCTCCGCTCAAGCGATTTTGCGAAGAATCTATCAGCGACAATGTACGGGTTTGCATGGAATCAATATTATGGGCCCGCGAGAGCGTGTCGAGAAAGTCTTCGAAACGAATTTGATTCAATTCCACGCCGGTCTTTAGAGCCTGGTACATAGCAAACCCTTCGTAAAACCAATCATAATTGCCGCTCAGATTTACTCCGTTCGGCAGCCATAGGTGAAATATTTCATGCCGCATCTGCTCATGAAGCCGCTGAAGCGACTGCGTTTTGAATGGCATGTCCGCCGAAACGAGCGAAACCGTCCGTCCGCGAGTTTCGGCTTCCCAAGTACCTTTTTGAATATTTTTTTGAGGAAACGGAACGATCAGAATTTGTAAATCTCCTGCCGGACCGAAACCAAACAAACCGGAGTATTCCCTGAACATATCCTCAGCGATCCTGGCCGACTCGGCGTCAGTAAAAAGCCATTGCCCCGATAACGCGATATTCAAACTTGAATTTCCGATGGTTGCTTTCGTTTCTCGAATGTCCGTTCCGATCAGAAATATAGCCTTATGGATATTTGAAACCTCATAAATACCTGTAGAGATAATTTTCTCAGAGGAAACAATTCTCCAACCAACCGGAACTTCAAAGGCGACTCGCGCGGTCGGCTGCACAGCCGACTTCGGCGACTGCGGAAGTAGATCGTCAAGCATGAACACGCCGGTGTTATCAGTTAGCCACGATATGTGTGCTGACGCACGCGGATCCTTGGGAGCTTCGATGCCGACGACATAACTCCAACCTGAAAAAACCGCGTCCGCTACATACTCACCAGCGCTAAATCGTTTATACGAAACCGGCTTTCCGTTTTGATCCGTTATTTCTAAATTCGATATTCGGTCTGCGAGGTCTGCCGCTCCGATACTGGATGTAAGAAACGAGAGATTTTTAGTTAGCTTCTTATCCCTTCCGCTAACGCTCAGCTTGGCTACTTTTACGTCTAACTTAATGGTCACGTCAACATTTTGCGAAAACGAATTTCCGGCCGTTAAAACAACAAAAGAAAAAACGAAGGACAAAATGAAAAAGACGTTGCTTACTTTTGACATCGAAATTGGATCGGAACTAAAATAGTTGTTTATCGTACGTAATTCTAGACTCGTAACTAGCAGGATAAAGAATTTCATGAGTCTTATCAAAATCGTAGTTTACGCCCTGATTTTATTGCTTGGGCTCCTTTTCCTTGGACGCTATTTCTTCTAAGATGGCGGCTTTATGGAATTTTTCGACGCGGGATGCAGATTTACGCACGCAGCGTTATCTGGATTACTGTTTGATTGATCGAATTAAATCGAAAGCGGTCGCTTCAGGCCGCTTTTTTCGTTTGAGTGGCAAATATTTATGAGCGGTTTGAGACAGGTAAAAAAGGCCTTGATTAGCCTTTCGGATAAAAGCGGAGCGGTGGATTTTGCACGAGCGTTGACCGATTTGGGTATAGCCATAATTTCAACCGGCGGCACCGCAAAAACGCTTCGCGAAAGTGGTATTCCGGTAACCGACGTCTCCGAAGTGACCGGCTTTCCAGAAATGATGGACGGCCGTGTTAAAACGCTTCATCCTAAAATCCACGGTGCTTTCCTTGCTCTTCGTGACAACGCCGATCATCTCGAAGCAATGCAGTCGCACGGCATCGAGCCGATCGACCTCGTCGTGATAAATCTTTATCCGTTTGAACAAACCGTTGCGAAAGAAGATGTTAGCGTCGAAGAAGCAGTTGAGAATATCGACATCGGCGGCCCGGCGATGATCCGCTCGGCCTCGAAAAACTGGCGTGACGTTGCCGTTGTCACCGATCCAAAATTATACGATGGTATCCTGAATGAATTGCGTGAAACCGACTGTTCTTTGTCTCTTAACACTCGTCAGCGTCTCGCCGCACTCGCCTACACAAGCACGGCATCTTACGACCTTGCGATCTCCTCATATCTCGCAAAACAGCTTTCACACGATGACCTCGAATTTCTCGAACCGCTGAATCCGCTTGGCGATCTTGTGTTTATCGAGTCGGAAGACATCGACACGATGTCAGAACCGGAAGCGGTAGCGACCGGCCTCCCAGAACATTTGCCAATATCCATCGACATCCAATTAGCCAAAGTCGCCGACCTCCGCTACGGTGAAAATCCTCACCAAAAAGCCGCTCTCTACGACACTTCAGAATCCGGCGGCATCGCTAAAGCCGAACAGCTGCATGGTAAGGAAATGTCGTTCAACAATTATGTCGATGCAGAAGCCGCCTGGAATTTGGTACAGGACTTTAACGAATTGGCGGTGGCGATTATAAAACACACCAACCCGAGCGGCGTCGGTATCGGTCAGAACAATGAAGAAGCCTATCGAAGGGCACTTTCGACCGATCCTGTGTCGGCTTTCGGCGGTATCGTGGCATTCAATCGAAAAGTTGATGCCGAGGCTGCAAGGTCTGTAAACGGAGTATTTACAGAGGTTGTCATCGCTCCCGATTTCGACGAAGATGCATTGGAAATCTTCAAGACAAAGAAAAATCTTCGAGTATTGAAGGCGGCTGATACAGGCAGAAACCCGAGTGTTAACGAGCCAGCCGAACCGAGCCTGGAATACAAACCAATCTCCGGCGGAATGCTTGTCCAGACAAAAGACGATTACCGCGTTTCAGCCGCCGATCTCAGAACGGTCAGCAAAAAGCTGCCCTCCGACGATGATATAAAGGCAATGCTACTTGCCTGGAGGGTCTGTAAACACGTCAAATCGAATGCTATTGTGTTCTCGAACGACAAGCAGACAATCGGCGTCGGTTCTGGCCAGATGAACCGCGTCGATTCGCTCCGCATCGCCGCCATCCGCGCCGAAAGGTTCGATCTGCCTGTAAAAGGTTCCGCACTTGCCTCTGACGCCTTCTTTCCCTTCCGCGATAACGTCGATGAGGCAGCAAAACTGGGCATTTCAGCTATAATCCAGCCTGGCGGGTCGATAAAAGACGACGAATCCATCGCCGCTGCCGACGAACACGGCATTATTATGGTATTTACAGGCGTTCGGCACTTTAAACACTAGGCAGACAACAATTAAACACTGTTTAGTAATATTTTACTTTAAATAATGCTTGACTTTTGATTCTGAATAGGTAAAATATTATGTAATTAAGACGACTGTAGGAACGCTCGAGGGATTTTTAACGAACCGAAATCCAACGGGTGTTTTGTGTTTTTGGGACAGAATTTCTTTTGGGGAGAACAGATATGAAACGAACACTATTAACGCTCGTATTGTTGTTTATCGCAGTATTTATCGCGGCGTGCGGGGCACCAGCGACAAACACGCCGGCTAATACCGGCAACACAAATGCCAATACAAACGCAGCCAAACCGACCGCGGCTGCTCCGACTAAGGAAGCCCTGTTCGAGATGGACAAAAAGGCCAACGAAGCTTGGATCAAGGGAGACAAGGCTTATTTCGAAGGCTTTCTCTCGGATAAGTTTGTATCGTTCGAACGCGGCCAGCGGATGACCAGGGCCGAACTGCTCCAGATGATCGGCTCGTTTAAATGCGATGTTAAAACCTGGTCGCTCGATGATCCACAGATGGAAAAGATCGACGCGGATACCTACGTCGTGAGTTATAAGGGCACTTTCGACGGCACATGCACCGGCGCGGACGGCAAAGGCAGAAAAGCTGCCTAGCCCGATGCGTGCGGCCAGCGTTTATGTTCGCAGCGGTGACACATGGAAAGGGGCTTTCCATAGTGAAACTTTGATCATCGATCCGAAAGCTCCGCCTCCACCGCCGGCAAAAACCGAACCTAAGAAAGAAGAGCCTAAGAAAGACGACAAGACCGCTTCGAACAGCAACGCCTCGAAAGCAGAACCGGCTAAACCGACTCCGAGTGCCAACACCGATGCTCTCGTGAAACTCCACACATCTGGCTGGGAAGCATTCAAGGCAAAGGACGCAAAGAAGTTTGAGGAGATGCTGACCGCGAACGCGTCTCTCGTCAATCCGCTTGGCGGCTGGATGACGGGCAAGGCTAATATTGTTAAGCAGTGGACCGAAACAATGAAATGCGAAGGCATCACCAAGGTCAGCGTATCGGACGGTTTTGCCACTGCTTTGTCACCGACGGTTGAGCTTCTCACGCTCAAGGGCACCGCCGACGGTACATGCGACGGACAAAAGAACGGCCCGCTTTACCAGTCTGCGCGTTTACGTAAAGGAAGGCAACGCATGGAAGCTTGCTTTCATGTTTGAATCGCCTGCGATGTAGGCTTTTGAATTCGGTAGATAATTACGGCCGCGATCCTTCAATGGGTTGCGGCTTTTTTTGTCGGTAGTCCGGTTGCGGGAATAGGATATGAGTGTATAGTGATGGTGAATTCAGAATTACAGAATAGACCATCATGGGAACCCACGGCAGTATGTATCAACGTCGTCGTCGGTTCAATTGGATCATCGGTTTCTTAAGAGGAGAAAAACTAATATGAAACGTATTACTTTTATTTTGCTAATGCTCGCCTTCGCAGCCTTTTTGGCGGCTTGCGGAGCACCCGCCGACAACAAACCGGCGGCAAACAACACAACCGCGGCTAATACAGCCGCCAAACCCGCACCCGCGGCCCCAACCAAGGAAGCTCTGATGACGATGGAGAAAGCCGGTTGGGAGGCATGGAAGAATCGAGATGGCAAGTGGACCGTGGATAACGCGACGGATAAATATGTCGGGTTTTCATCCACCGGCCGTATGGACAAAGCCGCCGCAGTCAAGTCATACACGGAACAGAAATGCGAGATCAAGAGCTACTCGCTATCGGACGATCAGATGCAAATGGTCGGCCCCGACGTCGCGGTGCTGACCTTTAAGAGTGCTCAGGATTACACATGCGACGGAAAGAAGGGCCCGGCTAATGTCAACTCGGCAAGCATCTACGTCCGCGAAGGCGACAAATGGAAAGCGGCGTTCTATGCCGAGACTCCTGTCGTAGATCCCAAGGCTCCGCCTGCAAAACCGGCCGCACCTGCCAAGAAGGACGAGGCAAAGAAAGAGGAAGCCAAACCCGACGCCGCCACCGAAGCTGTCCTTGCGGTCGAAAAGAAGATCTGGGAAGCATGGAAAGCTAAAGACGCCAAGGCTCTCGAAGGTGTCCTGGCAAAGGACTTTATGTTCACCGGCGGTCAGGGTCGCAGGGACCGTGCCACCATAATCAAAGAATGGGCAACCGAGAGTAAGTGCGAGGTCAAGAGCTTCACGCTCTCGGACGCGATGTCGGCGTCGATCGCCAAGGACGTTACGATGCTCACCTACAAAGGCGGCGGCGAAGGCACATGCGAAGGCCAGCCGATAATGACCGAGTGGTATGTCAGCATCTATTCAAAAGAAGGCGATGCCTGGAAACAAGCCTTTGGCATGGGCGTTTCGCAATAACGAGCTAAACGAATTCGTTCGTACCGAGCAAGGCCTGGGCTTATTCGCTCCGGCCTTTTTTGCTAATTTATTTTTTAATTGTCGGGGAAGGAAACTTCTAGGTAGGTGCCTACGGCGACATTGTTGATAGCGTCGAGGACAATAGAGATATTTCTCTCGATCCGTGGCGAGTTTGTCGTTAGCAGGACGACGACGGCGATTCTTCTTCCGGCAAGATTCTGTTGATATCGGAGGTTTTGATCGGTGGTGATAATTGCGTCAAAGCCTTCGGCCTCGGCAACGGTGAGCAACTCGCCATTTTCGAGTTCACCCCAACCTTTTTCAAAGGCTGAGACCACGGTGTGGTCCGCCAGGTGAGTGCGCAGCGGCAATGGGGTTCCCTGATCGAACAAAAGGATCATCGCTAAGCCGCCAAACGCTCCGATTCGAGGCTCGAAATAGTGTATTCAAGAACGGCCTCGACCTGCCACTTTTCTCACCCGGGAAACCACGATAGAAAGTCATCGATTGACGCTCCCGCTTCGAGGTTTTCGAACAGGGCGGTGACCGGTACGCGAGAACCGCGGAAGATCCAGGCGCCGCTGACCTTCCTCGGATTTTGCTCGACCTCAGGACATGCTGACCACTCGATCATATGAAAACAATACATCGCCTCGGCGGATTAGCGCAAGGAAATTAAGCCGTTGCCCCTACGCGTCGGGATTCCTGATCGCGGCGGGTTATCAACGATTGGTTTTCAAAATGGGGTAGAGATAAAGGCGAGGGCCGGGGCTTATTCGCTCCGGCCTTTTTTGCTATCGTTCACGGAACGAATGTCCCGATCGCCAAGTCTCTAACGGCCAGCATCAGCGGCGCGCGGCTTCTCCGCGTCCATGTGGATGCGGCGGTTAGCCAGCGACAAGTATGATAGCGAGGATGGCAAAAATCACGATGTCAGCTAGAACGTGCGCCATCCAAGCCGCCAACAGACCTTCTGAGCGACGGCGTAACACTCCTAACATAAAGCCAAACACGCAAGCCATCACTAATCCCAATGCGCCATTCGGAAAACCCGCGACATAATGAAAAAGACCAAATAAAATTGCTTGGATGGTAATGGATGCATAACCGACACCGACAGCACTATCGAGAGATTGCATAACGATACCGCGAAAAACAAATTCCTCCATCGCCGCGTTAAGCAATGCAAATCCCACCGCCACGAAAGGCAACGCCCAAACCGACAACTTCGGCATCTGCGCCAAGTGTGGACTTATATCGGGCTTGAGCAATAAATACCATCCGACAAGACCCAAACCAGAAACGACGGCGGTTGCCAACACCAAAACCAGAGCATCGGAATTTAACTTGCCTGCCCGCAGCCACCGCATAGAATGGCGAAGACTTGGAAACGCCGCCGTCGTTATGCCATAAACGACGAGCGGAACAAGTAAAGTTAGCGGGTAAAAATGTAAGACGGAAAAAACAAAAGGCAAACCAATCCAGAGCAAACTAAACAGCGAAATGTGAATAGCCTGAACGGAACGGGTAACGATTGCTAAGACGGCGAGAAACGCCGTTACCCAAACTATCCAAACCGCCACTGTTCGCGGCAATACCATAAACGCGGCAAGTGCGACGATCACAGCCAGAATGATTGCTGCTTCGTTCACAGATGAACGCGAAACAGGCTCAACACTCGGTGAGCCTTCATCTTGTTCAATCTTCAGTTCTGATACGCTTTCCATACCATACGAGTAGCCGCCCAACGACTCATTAACACCGGTACGGTTGATAATACGGCAAATCGGGGCGCGGTGCGAAAGCTTCGTCCGCTGCACCCCGTTTTTAGGCTCCAGCGACCGGGCTTCTAAGGTGCTTTTGCTCGCCCACCCGATACGCCTCGATCAGCCACGCCCGGAACTCATCATCGATCTCGCTTAGGTCACTGAGCCGGAATGCATGAACGTGATTGCGCGGCGAGAACGTCTCGATCCTACGAAACCTGGTGCTTTCCAGGCGACGTGACAGCACGACATGGCCGTCAAGCCATTGTTGACGCGGCGTCACCTGGGCGAACGACATCCGCACCTGAAACGCGATCCGCGTCTTCTCTGGAAGCACGCGAACCGGACCGATCTGCCGAATGGCGGCGACGACCGCGTCGAAGAGGGCGCGCATCTCCGGGGGTTTTCCTTCAAAATGGTGGGCGAGCGAATACAGCCCGCAAGCGTGAGACTGATTGCGGTTTGCAAAGGCGCGCCGACAAGCGGGGCAACGCCATAGCGGTGAACGATTTTCCATTCGCGACCCTCGATCAAGCACTTGGTAAGGCCAACTACTTGCTCGCACCAAACACCGTCGATAATACGCCCAGTCGCGGCGCGTTATCAACAACACCCTTTCACTGATGGAATTTATTTATTTTCAGATCTTTGCCGTCGGTCGAGACCGAGATCATTCCGTTCTCGCCGGTTGTGAAAGCTCGCTCGGACGCGCATCCACAACGCACGGGCAGGCACTCGCAACGATCGAATGCAGATTCGCACAGCGCGGACGAGTATTCACGATGCTCGAACGCAGATTCACAGCTTCGGTAAGTAGATTTATAGCACCCGGACACGCCTTGGTCAGTTAAGGCTACGCAAGAACGCGTGCCGGACGCCGGATCATGGCATACGGACGAGCATTCATCAGTTAAGGCTGCGAAAAAACGCACGCCGGACGCACAAGAACGCGTGCCGGACGCCGGCTCATGGAATACGGACACTCATTCATCAGTTAGGGCTGTGAAAAAACGAGCACCGCGGACGCGCAAGAACGCGTGCCGGACGCCGGATCATGGCATACGGACGAGCATTCATCAGGCAGGGCTGCGAAAAAACGCGCGCCAGACGCGCAAGAACGCGTGCCGGACGCCGGCTCATGGAATACGGACACTCATTCATCAGTTAGGGCTGTGAAAAAACGAGCGCCGGACGCGCAAGAACGCGTGCCGGACGCCGGCTCATGGCATACGGACACTCATTCATCAGTTAGGGCTGCGAAAAAACGTGCCGCCGGACGCGTATTTACAATGACGGGACCCGATTGCGGACGCGAGGGAAGCTTGTTAATAACTATTGGACGGCCGGTGCCGTCGCATGACCCCGCATTCAAAAACCTCCGTACCAGATCTTAGAGGTTTGCGCGGGCAAACTCTGAAGCCCTCGTAAGTTGCGTAGCTGCGGCTGAATGTCGCACCGGCAGATCGCGGCGCAATATCAACGACGTTTTTTCACTGTTGGAATGCAGCTAATCTCAGGTCGCTCCCATCTGTCGAAACCGAGATCGTTCCGCTTGAGCCGTCTGTTTCACCATGCGGCGCAGGCCGATTGGCTGAGGCCCCCCGGCCTTGCCAGCAGGACTATGCCAAAGATGCCGGCGACAACAAGACCGAGGTCGGCTTGCACGCCAAGCAGGAATGCGGCCTGAGCGCCGACAAAACACCAGAGCACCGGCACAACGAGCGGACCGCGGGGATACGGCCCCGCGAGAAAACCGCACAAACCCAGGGTGAACAACGTGGTTGGGCACGGCAGACCGAATGTGGGCAATGCAGGATAACCATGGCCGGACAAAGTAGAAATTGCGGGATATACAACCAGCGAGTACAGCACGAGAATGACGCCGGCGTATCGAACGCAGCGCTTACGGTCCAATTGAACTTGAGGCGGCCCCGAATGACGCCCTGCCAGACAAAGACACCTGCTCCGGCGATCGAGAGTACGGCAAACGCGTAAGCAAGCGGATTGATGGACACAAAGAAGCCAAGGTGATAGACCAAACCAATCCAGCCCCAGAGGCACGCGAGGATTGCCGAAATGGCCACACTTGACCCGCACCATGGAACGAATACAAGGACGATTGCCGCTACGGCGAGCGCAACCAGGAGAACTTGAGCCGGCCATACAGCTGTGTTGTAAGAGCCGAAGACCTCGAAGAATTGCTCAGAACTAAATGGCAGCTGCATATGAACTCCAGACGTCAAACCGGAATTCGAGTACCTAGTCCTGACGCGACGATCGATATTTTAAGCGCACGAAACTTCGAAACAATCACGAGAGAAAACGCCAGAACAATCATGCCAAAGAGCATAAAGCCGCCTTGGCCTAGATCGTAATCTGCAATTATCCTTTGTGCGCTATAACCAAGCGCTAGGCCGAGCAACAATTCGAATGCAAGGGTCAATAAACCCCAAAGGAGACCAACAACCAGTCTGGATTTGAACGAATTCGCCCGAAGCCAATCTGCGAATAGCCAAGCAATTACGAGTATCAGAACGGAGCCGACAAAAACACCGATTTGTCTTGCCGGCAAATCCCCTACTGCGGGCGCTATAAATGTCTGTCTAATGACCCCATGAATCGTCTCGACGGCAATAATCACGACCCAAACGACGAACGCACGAAGAATCACTGCCTTCAAATCCTGCTGACTACTTATTAACACCGGCACCGTCGATGATACGCCAGATCGCGGCGTGTTATCAACGATTGTGTTTCAAAATGGCGTACTTACGAAGAAAAATGCGAGGGCCGGGGTTTATTCGCTCCGGCCTTTTTTGTTGGCAATCAGGACACGAATGTCCCGATCTCCAGGTCCATAACTGTTGTGTTGAATGGGCGGCGACGTTACGCGTGGTCCATGGCCGCCAATACAAGATCAAGGAAAGGGTCCATCAAATCACGGTAGTAATGGCCGAATGAAGCGGCGGGAAGTTTGCCGCGAAGCGTGAAGTCAAACTTAGTGTCTAACGGCACCGGATATCGGCCAATCCAGTGAATACAGAACGTCGAGAACGCTAAGAGTTCGCGAATCTCAGCATTATTTCCGGCTTCGACCATCCCCGCAATCTCAGCCAGTTTTTCTAAATTGTGGGTATCAATCCGCGCCTTTCCGATTTGTTTGAGCCTTGCATCTATGAGCGTTCCTGTCCCGTCGACACTCGTTTCGAAGATAACGTCTTTCGGCTGCTGTTTTATGATTAGACCTTTAAGCGCACATTCCGCGGCGAGTGAATAAAGAAACTGACAATTATTAAGCACGTCGATAGCTTCCATTAACTTGTCGTTATCGAAAGCCCTGGTTTCCTTGTCGACAGCTTCAAGTAGTCGGCTTGAAAACTCTTCCCAAACTATATCCGCTGAGTGTCGAAGGGCAACTGCCTTGGCACGCCATGCGTTCGGATCTCGGGTCTTTTTGGAGAAATATTTCGGGATGCATTTTGTATCACTAACTCCTTATTAACAACAGCACGGTTGATAATACGGCAGATCGCGGCGTGTTATCAACGATTGGTTTTCAAAATGGGGTAGAGATAAAAGACGAGGACCGCGGCTCCAACGCACCGGCCTTTTTACGATAACAAAGCCGCTGTTTCGCCGACGCGTCCAATGCCTTGTCGGGCGTCGTTGTATAGTTACTACTCCGATTTCTTCACGACGTAATCGCCCTTGCGTTCGCCGTTGGTTATCGTCCAGCCTGCATTTAGTTCCAGCGTCCAACCGTCGCCTTTTATCGGCGACGAGCTTAAATTGCTTGGGGCTGAAACGTAAATTGTTGAAAAGGTCGGATTCATCAACGCTCCGCCTTTGGAAACCGTCAAAATGCCCCAGACGTCAACGATTCTGATATCGGGATAGACTGTTCCGAGCCCATCAAGCGGCACCAAATTGCCCGGATTAAACTGCATATTCATCTTTTGCAACGGAATCGCCAACACCGGGCCGTCAACTAACTTGGCGCGATACTCAGCAAGGACTTTTTGGCGATTGTTCTCTCGCTCTGTTTCGAACACTTGTAGCTTGTCGCCATCATAGTTCTTCGACCGCAATTCAGCCGACTGTTTCAGTTTCTGCGGCAATTTGATTGCGAGTTTGTTTTGCAGCAGATTTCCCAAATCATCTTCCTTTTTCAGATTTTTACGCCACCTGGTTTTTGTTTCGTCCAGCAAAACGCCGTAAGCCGGGCCCGAAGCGTAAGCAAATGACCGCACGAAGGTTTGTTCTTGCGAGACTTCTTTGAGGTCTGTATAAACTACATACAAATTCAAGTTTGGACTTCCGCTAAGTGCCACGCCTGTGTATTTCGCCAAGCCTTCGTGCATCTCCATTGCGCGTTCTTCAGCGGCGGCGTTTGGAAAAATCGTTCTTCGGTAAGCTCGAAACAAAAGCGGCATCGCCGATTGCTTGACGACGCTGTTTGCCGCGATTCGTCAGAGCCGCCGATAATGCACGCCATTCCATCTGCAACCAGACACGCCCGTCCCGCGAGTCCAGATGATTATTTGCCGCACCGGAACCGGGAAGCCGATGTTGTCTTGGATACGATGCCACATCTCGTGAGCCATCAAATTCGCACGGCGAATCTTGTCTACGGGCAATGGAAATATCACCATCGTCCATTTCACACCAGCCCATTCGGTCGCCGTGTTTGCGATATTCACATTCGCGGGTAATTGTCCGACAAAAACATCTCCGTTTTTGGTTAGAACGCCTTCTTTGTCGGCTTGATTAGCGACAACTGCGCGCGTCCCGTGGTCAACAAAAAGCATCGGAGCGCAAGCGAAACGCCCCAGAGTTTGCCGTTGTCCCGGCTGCACAAGGCTTTAGCTTCTTGAAAGTATTGAGATGCAAGTGTCGTATCGATCGGCGAACCTTGCGCCGGCCGCACGATTTTGAAACGAAAGCAGAATTGCCAGAAGAGCGACAGCAATTAACAGATTGAGATTTCTCATAACATATTCGTTTGCAAAGTTGATTACTTCATTCAAAGAAAGCAATCAACTGCTTATTAACACAACGCCGTTGATAATACGGCAAATCGCGGCGGGTTAACAACGATTATTTCTCTAAATGGGGTGGAGACAAAAAACGAGGGCCGGGGCAAACTCTCCGGCCTTTTCTGCTAATGTTCAAGGAACGAATCGATCCCCAGATCTCTAACTTCCGAGTTGACCGGGCGGCGCGAAGCTCCGTCCGCTACATGCTTTTATCAGGTGCCCCTCCGTCGCGTTGCCGAAGCAGTAGTGACTCCCGCGCATACCAAAGGTATGCCACCAAGAACATTAGCCTCTGAATCACGCCGTCGAGCCCCGCAAAGCGAACCATCAGGAGTGGAGTCACCGTCGCCACCACCAGAGCGACCGCATCAAGGGCACGCCCAGGTTCTCCCTTATGACCTCGCTGCAGGAAACCGCCAGAACCCCAAACGAGAATGCGAAGCCCATCGCGGTGGCCGTGAACGAATGCAAGACATCTTCAACTGGATCGAATTGTGCGCCCGCGACCCAAGAGCGGTGAGAGAATGCAGCGGTGGCTGTCATGAGTATACCGAACGTTATGTGTAGCCATTGGGCGCCGCGTGCCCACAATTGTCTCAGGGCCGCGGCAAGCCACAACACCGCAAGGCCGAACGCGAGAAACCCGAGGCGGGCGACCCAAGCGTACTCCACGCCCTGAGCAGCAGATTCGCTAGTTGTGTTCGCTACCGACGAGTAGCTCGCCGGCATGAGCAGCGGCGCAACACCCAGCGAGATTGCTGAGAGCAGGAGAAGGCAGACGACTCCAGGCATCGCCCGCGAAAGCTCGTTCGTACGGATAGGGCTCAGTAACGCACTCACGGTGGGCAAGGTCCTCCTACGGCCACCTAACATCGAGTTGACCGGGCCGCCGCCCTCCGAAAAGGATCAACCGAAAAGGGGCGGCGGCTCCGGTCGAACGGACGTTAGGCATTTCTTGTCAGCAGCTTCAAATGCCTAAACCTTGATGTCAATAACTTTATCGCCTATAAAGGCTGAAAATATTGATTGAAGTCATAGGTGTTCATCTGGACCTTTTTATATAACTCTTTTGCCAATCTCAGATCGCATTTCAGTGCCCCAAACCAAGAGAAACAATCCAATATGGAAATAAATA
Source organism: Blastocatellia bacterium (assembly GCA_963765045.1). GTDB lineage: Bacteria > Acidobacteriota > Blastocatellia > Pyrinomonadales > Pyrinomonadaceae > OLB17. Next base: position 709,752 of record CAVXVF010000017.1, read on the forward strand.
ACTTTTTATCAGATTTCCAAGACCATGAAAAAACAGACCTTCTGAGCCTACTAAGCATAGCAATACCAAGCTGGTCATTAACGCTTTGAGCAAATTCTTTTAGTGCAATACACATATCATTATAACCATCATAACTTGGCAGTAATATTACACCCTTTTTCACTTTGTAATATTTGAATTTTCGGACATCTTCTTGCGATACGACGCCAGCACAATGCGACCATACATGCCTAAATTGTATGCAATCTTTTACCAACTTTAGCTTTTGATGCTTAATAGTAATTCCAAGAATGCAATGCCAATGATTAATTACATGGTCTATTTTGTAATAGAAAAAATTATATGGCTTAGATCGTGGTACATGGGGCCATCTTCCAGAGGCAGGAGGCCAGCGCATACCGTCAACTCCATTTAACAGCAGGCACATATTTCTATCTAACTGGTTCAAAAATCTTTCAAGGCCAACTGTTAATACATTTAGAGAGACAGATAGTCTATCAGCGATAAGATCTAAACCAAGAACTTTCATCTCTTGGCTGATATCTTCAGCTTCGTGGAATGGCGAATCGTTTATAAATATTCGATTATCAAGTAACAATCTATAATATTCACCCAGTGGTGATTTAGCATTAAATATGTACATTCGTGAGGTAATTGAATACGGGAAATTATACTTTTTCATGACATTATACTGACACGAGCCTTACTACTTATTAAACACCGATACCGTTGATAATACGGCAAATCGCAGCGCATTATCAACGGCGTTTACGTTCGCGTTCTGAGTTCCAACTTACTTGGCAAGCCGTTAGAAACCACGTTGGAACACGCAAGTCATTTCTCGAACGTTGTTATTTTCAGGTCTTTGCCGTCGGTCGAGACCGAGATCGTCCCGCTCGTGCCGGTTGTCATCACATCCGCACCGGCTGCTTTCCATCTTTCGACAACTTCTGCGTGCGGATGCCCAAACGGCGAATATCGCCCGACCGAGATGATCGCGTATTGAGCACGCGTCGCGTCGACAAACGCCTGCGTCGATGAAGTCCGGCTGCCGTGATGCGGCACTTTGACCAGATCGGCCTCCAATGTTCCGCCGCTGCTGACAAGCGAGTTCTCGATTCAGCTTGCGTTTCGATGTCACCGGTCAGTAAGAACACACGCGAGTTTCCCGTAAACGATTCGAATTACAACGGAGTGATCATTGTCCGACACGGCTTCCGGGTCGTCGGTCGATGCTGTGGATAGAGCACCTCGACGGTCAGCATCGCCAAAGTTCAAACGCTCGCCGCGAGCAATCGTTTCCGCAGGTATTCCGCGACGCTGCAAGAGCTTCCGAAAATGTGGCAAAGTCAGGATCATTCATCGGACTTCGCCCGATGAAAGCCGAACCGATCTGAAAATTCTTAGCAACATCTGCCAGCCCCTGAATATGATCGGCGTCAGCGTGCGTCGCGAGAATATGGTCGATCTTCGAATAACCCTTTTCCCACAAAAATTCGGAGACTACAGATTCGCCAATACTCGGAACGTCAGGCTCGAAAATCTCAGATTCGTCATCGTTATCTGAGCGCTTGTAGTTAACGCGTCCGCCGCCATCGACAAGCATGGTTTTGCCGTCAGGAAAAGTGATCAAGGCCGCGTCGCCCTGGCCGACATCGAGAAAATCAATGTGCAGGCGTCCATCGGGACGAGGAGCAGTGAATGGATGAAAAATTATGACGACGCCAAGCAAAACGGCGAGGGCTATAATGCCGTAAATTGTTCGTAGATTCAGGCGAATCTGCGATTCGCTCGCCGGGCATCGCAAACGGGTTCCAGTTATAAACCGCGTAACCAAGCACGATCACCGGCAAGAGATAGATTGCGTAGATCGAACCCGGCCAACCTGTGTAAATCGGCAGACGAAAACTCGCCCAGTTGTTCTGAACAAAAACGCCCGGAAAGGCGATCAAGAGCCAATTAAAAAGCTCCGTTAATTTAATGAACGGAAAAGCCAGACGCATCGCTAATCAATGAAAAGCAAACCGCAATGAGAGCGGAAAAACTTTCCAACGCAATAAAAATCCCAGCCCAAAGATTTAAGAACACGGAGAGGATCGAAACCCGATGAAAATAGACGACCAGGAATGGAAGAAGCCAGAGTTGGACAATTATCGAGATCAATATCCCTTCGAAAACAAATGCGGCGAAACGCTGCACGGCTTCGAATCCGTGTCATCCTTCGATAAGGTGATTTGAATAGGTTCGCCGACCACACGTGTCGTTTTGCCTCTATTCGCCACGCCTCCTCACGCCAGTAAATTGTTTCGCAAAGCCGCTTCAGCCAGTTTGGAACGAACGGCGGGAATGGAGCTTCGATCGTCGGCGTCCAGCTTCCGATCGATCTAAGCTTCTCGATCAACGGAAAACCCATGACAACGATCGCCGCGACGCTCACAAACGTAAGTTGAAATGACGGACCGAAAAGGTCCTGCGGCCGCCACACCAAAAGTAGCAACGCACACGCTCCGAGCGAATTGACGAGCGAGCTTGTCCGATAGATCACATGCGAAAAAAGCAGAATCGTGAACATCAGACTTGCCCGCACAACCGGAACTTCGGCCCCGACCGCGATCGTGTATATCCACAAAAATGACGAAACGACGACGAATTGCATCAGCTTGTTTCTGGCAAATATCCTGACCAGCAGCAATAAAAGCCCGCCGATAAAAGTGATGTGAAGGCCTGAGATGACGAGGATGTGAAACGTCCCGCCTTCGCGAAATACCTCGGCTGAACTTTTGTCCAGAAAATGTTTGTTGCCAAGCAGCGACGCGATCATTATTCCGGCGGTCGAGACACTGAATTTCTCGCGGAACTTATCAATTAGATATTGACGCGACGAATAAATGGCATCGGTCGGATTCCATGATGATGCGTCACCAAGTTTCTCAATAAGCAACGGACTCTTCAGCGTCGCGGTCGCGTCCAGGTCCTGCCAGTCAAGCAGCTCTTTTCGGGATAGAACGCCTGGGTTTTGATAATTTTCTTCGCGAACAGGATTGCAGGCGACGCGAATCGTTCGAACCGCTCCGCAAATCTATCTCCGCGTAATCTGCTGCCATTTCCGGGCTTTGGATAGGAGCAAATAATCGCAGTCGGCCCGAGACAATACGTTCACTGCCTTTGTAGTAAAGCCGTTCGGTGTTTACGGTTATAAAAAAACCGTCAAATGCCGCCTCTCGATTGCCGATCAACGTGCCGACTATCTCAACCGGTTCGCCCGAAGCAATCTGCTGCTCGTCGTAGATTCGCTTTAACCGATCAGCCGACACGCCGCCTTGATGAAGCGAATAGGTCATCGAACCAGCCGCCAAAAATGCCATCGCAACGAAGACCGATGCAAATTCACGGCGCGCAAAAACACTCGCAGCAATTGCTGACGACAGACAAATTGCGACGAGCAGTTCTAATCTGATCGGGAAATTTCGGGCAGCGAATATTCCGGCGGCAAAACAGATCGCGAGCCAAAGCAAGGGAAAGTTCGAAAAACGCTTTGGTGAGATGCTTTCGGCCATGCAAAAATCAATCGACTCGAACAAGGCTCCCTTATTTTTCTGAATCGCGAATCGCTGATTCCTTGAATTAGTATCAAATCTTCTGCCCTGCGAAAAGGTCCGTACCGCTCGCGATGCTCGACAATTTGACCCGCCATTTTCTCGCCGATGTAAGGAATTTTCTGAAGCTCTTCCGCCGACGCGGTGTTGATATTGACCGCCGCTGCTGATGGCGAATATTTAACGTTTGAGAATGCAGTTGGTATCTTCGTTTCTTCCACCGCAGGCAACGGATACGAACATAGTGATTGCTACCACGACAATCGTCGCAAACGCTGATCTGTTGAAATAAAAAGGCTTACGGATGTCCATCAAAGGCATGCAATCGTTTTGTGCAGAATGCTAGAAGTGCCCATGTTACAAAGACTTGAACGATTTAACATAGTGGAAATCTGCTGCTTTTCCACAGAAGATGTGGAAAATATTTGCGGCTATTCAACACCGAACTAGCCGTCTTCCATTTCGGAAATATCCTGAAGATCTTCGTAAGCTTTTTGGAGCACGGGGCGGGCACGCGTGCTGCCGTCCATATCGCCGATGTAGCCTTCCTTGACCATTGCGTCAAGGATGGCGGCGGCACGGCCATAGCCGATGCGTAGATGGCGTTGGAGCAGCGATGTGGACGCACGCTTGGCGTGGACAACACTCTTGACCGCATCCCAGAATAGCGGGTCACGCTTGCCGGGCAGATCGCCGGTGTCGTCCAGTTCCTCTTCGGTTTTGGTGATCGTTTCGTCGAATACAGCCTCGCCCTGGGCCTTGACGTGCTCGACGATGCGGGCAATCTCTTTTTCATCGACAAACGCACCGTGGACGCGAAGCACTTGCGAACTGGCGGGCGGCAAAAACAGCATGTCGCCACGGCCAAGAAGTCCTTCGGCACCGTTGCCGTCGATGATCGTGCGTGAATCGACCTTGGATGAAACGCGGAACGAGATACGTGCCGGGAAATTCGCTTTGATAAGGCCGGTGATGACATCGACCGACGGACGCTGGGTCGCCAGCACAAGGTGAATGCCGACCGCACGTGCCATCTGTGCAAGCCGCGTGATTGCCTCTTCGACCTCTTTCCCGCTCACCATCATCAGATCGGCAAGCTCATCAATGATGATGACAATGAACGGCAGGCCGGGATGCGGTTCGCCGTTGTCGTCAAACTGCTTGGCCTTGTTCCGGCGTTTGGCTTCGACGTTGTAGCCATCGATGTTCCGAACGCCCCAACCGGCGAGATATTTGTAACGCCGCTCCATCTCGGAAACGGCCCATCGCAATGCAACGGCTGCACGTTTCGGGTCGGTGATGATCGGCGTCGCAAGATGCGGAATGTCGGCATAAACGCCAAGCTCAAGCCGCTTTGGATCGACCATGATGAACTTGACTTCGTCTGGCTTCGCTTTGTACAGGATCGAAACGACGAGCGTGTTCACACCCACGGACTTTCCGGCACCTGTCGCTCCGGCGATCAAAAGATGCGGCATCTTTGCGAGATCGGCGACATAGTTTAGGCCGTCGATAGTTTTGCCGAGTGCAAGCGTCAGCAGCGATTCTGAATCCTTAAATTTTTTTGATTCGACAACGTCCCGAAGCTGGATAACTTCGCGTTTTTTGTTTGGCACTTCGATCCCGACAAAAGCCTTGCCAGGAATGCGGTCGATGCGTATAGATTCGGCCTTGAGGGCGAGACAGAGGTCATCCACCAATCCTGTAACACGCGAATATTTAACGCCCGGATCGGGCTTGAATTCGTACGTCGTAACGACGGGGCCGGGACAGATGTTGACGACCTTTCCGGCAACGTTGAACTCGCTTGTCTTTGCCGCAAGCTCGTTGGCAATCTGACGCAGTTCAGCCTCTTTCTGCTCGATACGCGGAGCAGCCGGCGTCAAAAAATCCGTTCGCGGCAATACATATTCATTATAGTTTGCGGGCTTCTTCTTCGCCGATAGCGGCGGCTGTTCGTCTTCCTCGTCAAACTCGGGAACGTCAGCGGCGTCAAGCTCGGTGGTGGTGCGAACCGGTTTGACCGGAATTGCAAGAACGTCGCCATTCAGATCGGGCCGTTCAGCACCGAATGCATCTGCTTCTGTCGGCTTCCCTGTACTTATTATGGTTGGGAGCGATGGCTCCTCTGCACGGTTCTGAACTGTTACAAACGGATTCGAGGCAGAAGTGCCAGCAGCCGCGCCTTTTGCCTTCTGCAAAACGGCTTCGGCTGTGTCACCGACGGAAATTGTCGGCGGTTCTACCAGCGATTTTTCCTCGCGGACACCACGTCGTTTTTCCTGCCGTTCTTTCGCAAGATTTATCTGCTCGCTTCGATCACCAAGCCGTTTTGTCCGCCATTCTCTATAATGGACCATCGCATTTGCCCACGCCATTTCGAAATTACCGATAACCCCGGCAAAAGAAACATTCGTGATAACGAGCGTCGAGGCGACGAGAACCGTCATCATTAAAATACCCGCTCCGATCTTGCTCAGCAGATAAACCGAGTAGTACGAAAAAAGGCCGCCGACAAGTCCGCCTTGCCAGCCGATCAGACTGGCCAAGCCAGAGATAGCCGCAACAAACAGGACAAAGCCGATCGCGCGGCTCACTCTTGGACGCAAACTTTCAGACCGAAAAACTCGCCAAGCGACCAAAGCGAGCAGTGCCGGCAACAGATATGCTGTCACGCCAACGATGGTCATCAGAAGTTCGGCGAAATTTGCACCGACGACGCCTATCCAATTCTGTACCTTCTGCGACGAAGCCGTATTGAATGTCGGATCGCTTTGATTAAATGAAACAAGGCATAGAAACACCAGAACGGCGAACGCAAGAAGCACGACTGCCAAAACCTCGTTTGCACGCGAGTGATTCTTTTTTCCGCTAACGCGTTTTTTCAGAAGCGTCGCTCCGTCAGCGAGACAGAAATTGAGTCCGTCGTCGTCGTACGTTTTCTTGCATGTCGGGCAAATCTTCATCGGAAAGAAATTATCAATTCTTAATTGTAAATTCTACATTAATTGATTGAATAGATTCAGCCGTTTTAGGTTCAACTTTGCGAAACTTTGCGGTTCTTACTTTGCGCCCTTCGCAGTTAACACTGCTTTTGACGCAGAGGCCGCAAAGTTTTCCGCAAAGTTTGCAAGCAAAAAACTCCCTACTCGGCCTTTCCGGTTTTCTTAAATGTTAGAAATTCCTTGATAAACTCGTCAATCTCGCCGTCCAGCACGGCGTCGACATTCGTCTGCTCGTATTTTGTCCGCGTGTCTTTTACCAACCGGTAAGGATGTAAAACGTAGTTCCGGATTTGTGAGCCGAACGAAATATCCTGCTTTGTAGCTTCGAGTTCGGCGGCTCCTTCACGGCGTTTTTCGATCTCAAGCTCGTAAAGTTTTGAACGCAGCACCTGCATTGCTACTGCTTTATTCTGAAGCTGCGAACGCTGGTTCTGGCAAGTCACAACAATATTTGTCGGCAAATGCGTGATGCGGACCGCACTGTCCGTAACGTTTACGTGCTGTCCGCCCGCACCTGACGAACGGTAGGTGTCTATCCGCAGGTCTTTGTCCTCAATATTCACCTCGATGTTCTCGTCGATCTCGGGTGAAACAAACATCGACGCAAACGACGTTTCACGGCTGCCGCCGGAATTGAATGGCGATATGCGAACCAACCGGTGAACGCCTGCCTCGGTCGAAAGCAGGCCGTACGCATAATCGCCCTCGACCCGGAAAGTCGCGGACTTTATCCCCGCTTCGCCGCCGGACTGCTCGTCGATCAAATCGACCTTGAACCCTTTCCGCTCCGCCCACCGCAGATACATCCGCAGAAGCATCTGTGCAAAGTCCTGCGCGTCCGTGCCCCCGGCACCTGCCTGGATCGAGCAGATCGCGTTGTTTGCATCGGTGTCGCCCGAGAGCAAACTCTGCGTTTCTGCCTCGGAAACCTGGGTGTCAAGTCTCTCGATCAGCGACTGAAGCTCTTTCGCCGAATCGGCATCTTCAGCCGCAAATTCAAAAAGCACCTCGGCGTCCGAAACACCGGTTTCAAAATCTGCCTGTTGCTTCAATGCCCTTTCTATCCGGCTTCGCTGCTGAACTACCTTCTGGGCCTTCTCCTGATCGTCCCAGAACCCCGGCTCCGAGATCACCTTTTCCGATCTCTCAAGTTCAGCACGTTTTGCGGGAGCGTCAAAGAAACCTCCCAAGTTGTGTAACTTTATCTTTTATCTGTTCGTGTTTTGTTTGTAGTTCTGTTAGTTCCATCTTCCTTCCACTATCCTTCCTGTCCCGCACCCAAGCAGATCGTATCTCGCAATATCTGATGTAGTCAATATTCTCCCGAGACCTCCAACAGCTCGTGCACCAATCAACTTGCGGATTCGCCATGCGTAATAGATATCCGGTATTCCGACTACTCGATCATTAAGGTCACACATCGCACCTCCGGCGACATCGTGCAACCTTTCGCCATTGAATACTTGAATTGGCGAGAAGTGCCTGATCAATTTCTTCTACTTGCTCTACCGTGAGCTTGCGAAACGAGATATTCCTCATGGGGTGTCAGTGGCGGATCTCGACGGTAGAATCTCATCTTCTAGTAGTACCCATCTTGCAAAAATGCCCTTATCACCGTTCAAACGATGTTCCATCCAACCAGTTTCGCACGCTGCGTAAAACTCATCCGCAACCGCATCCACGGAAAACGCGGTTTGCTCTACACGACAACGACGCTATTTCTCTACCCAGCCGTCACCACTTGGTTCTACTCTAAAAACTGTCATTAGCATCCTCGGCAAATTCGAACGGTACGGGCCTGGATCTTCGCAAAGTACCTTCCATATTTCATCGCCAATTTCCGGGGAGGGTCGAATTCGACCAACGTCGCCGTCGAGATGTAATCCGAATACGTCCTCATCGCTCCACGCCGCCGTCCAAATACCATCTTCACGTAAATCAATGATTCGCTTCGCAGACGCGCCCCACCAACCTCGGATCGCCGAGGGTGTGATCAGCAGATCGAACATCTCGTCCGCCGACGCATCGAACAATTCTTCGTGAATATGTGATCGAGAATCCATCTCAATAGGCCGACCTGATCGGGCAGCAACGCGAGTGTAAACGAGCGTACTGAATGCCGGACTTCAACCACCCGCTACCGCAGGTGGTTCTGACAGATCACGGCGTTTCCTAAAGAACCCAAGCAACAACAGTCCCACTGTCACTATCGAACACAACCACGCAAACCAATCGCCGTACTTCACATAAAACGTTTGCCCACCGTCCGATTTCGAAACCGACCAAACCCGCGTATCTTCCGTGTACGATGCCGCCGGATCGAGTACCTCACCGCGTTCATTTATATAAGCCGTGATGCCGACGTTCGTTACGCGAAGCAAAGGCCGGTTTGTCTCGACCGCACGAAAAACCGCGTTTGCAAGATGCTGCCGCAAAACCGGCGTCGGGCCGAGGTAGCCGTCGTTCGTCATTTCAATAATCACATCCGCACCGTTTCGGACGTACTCGCGTGAAAGCTGTCCGAAATGCGATTCGAAACAGATCATCACGCCGGCTTTCGCATCGCCGAGCGGAAATAAATCGTACTCCCTTCCATACGAAAAGCTTCCAACAAATGCAGGAACAATATTTTGTAGCGGAGCGGGCACGGATTCACCAAAGGGCACGAGATAAATTTTATCATACTGTACGATCTCGTTACCTTCCGGCCCAACCATCACCGCCGAATTGAAAAACTTCCCGTTGGATTTATCAGGCTCGGCTGAATTAAAAAGGACCGACACGTTGTTCTTCGCCGCGAACGAATTTATGAACTCCTGTGTCTCCGGATCGTCCTCGTACATGAAATTCATTGGCGATTCGGGAAAAATGACGACGACGGACTGAGGATTGCGGATTGCGGATTGCGGATTTGACTGAATTCTGTCGAGAGCTGATTCTGCCAGTTGGACGTGGCGAAGTCGAAGCTCTCGCCATTTCTCAAGCGCCAGACCCGACATCGGGACGTTGGGCTGTAGCGACACTACGTTCGCCGAGGGACGCATAGCATGATCTTCGAGCGAACGACTCCAAAACAGATTGAAAAGTGATAGTAAAGCAAGCGACGTCACAACGACCGTAAAACCTATTGACAGTCTTGAGTTACCCTGGATTCTTATTCTGCACATCAAGATCGAGGCGCCCATCACAACCAGGAACCCAACGGAGTAGACTCCGCCGCATGATGCTGCCTGTATCATCTTCGTTGAAAACGCTTGCGAATACCCGATTGCATTCCAGTTATTCCCAGTCAGCCAATACCTCAAAAACTCGGTGCACACCCACACAAACGGGGCGGCAAGAAACGCCTTCGGTCCGAATCGCTTGAGCAAAACCGCGAGAACCACGCCGAATATACCGGGAAAAACCCCGACTATCCCCGTAACGCCAAACATCAGCAAGTAAGCCAACGCTGGCGGAAATCCCGCGTAGGTGATCGGAGCAAAGGTAAGCCACCAGCAAGTGCCGAAAAAAAATACGGTTCCGAAGATCCAGCCCAGCATGAGTGACTTCACCACCGATTCCTTTTCCCGCTCAACCGCCCACAGCAGCGGCACGAGTGCGAACCAGGCTAGAAACCAGAACTCAAAATCGGGAAAAGCACCGATCAGCAGTATTGCCGAAGCCAATGCGGCCATGGCGTTCTTCCAATCAGGTAATATTGACCGCACTCGAATGAACTTCATTTCCACAGTTTAACAAAACCAATCCCGTAGCAGTCACTCTGAAACCTTTTCTTTCAAGATGATCGGTCAACCGTTTTGCCCGCACAAAATTTGTCATAGCTGATATGACGAATTTTGTCATTTCCAGCCTAATCTGGCGTATTCTCGAATTGCGCCTGTCAAAATGAATGTTTCCACAAGTCTGCTGTATCCGGGATGTTCAAAATGATCGAAAATCGGGCTAAACCCAATTAAACCTTATATTCAGTGATTTAAAAGTGATAGAGCCCGGTCGCTATCGACCGGACTCAAAAAGGGAAGGACAACTGTAGGAACGCTCGGAAGGTGATCAAGCACAGTGGCAAACCGCGCTCTAAGAAGTGGTGGCGGCGGGGTCTCGATTAACTTCATCAAGCTAGCCGCTTTCCCTAATGCACGTTCCGTGCCACAGTTTGAGTCCAAGGTCTAAAGTCCAAAGTCCAAAGTCCAAAGTACCGCGCAACCCTTTAGCTACAGGCCTTTTCAGCCAATCCGAATAAGGACAGCTGACAAAAACTTTGGACTTTAGACTTTGGACCTTGGACTCCCGAGTTACACTATTTGGAACATCGGTCAGCTTGCCGCTTCAAAGCGAGTGCATCCTGATTCTCCGGATTGATCTCCATTGCAGATGCAGAGTAGTTTTTTACCTGCAAACAGTCACTTTTTTCCAAATATATCTTGCCAAGCGAGACATGTGCGTCGATCTGACGGTTGTCCCAGAATATTGCCGTCTTGAAAGAGCTTATAGCCTGGTCAAGGTCACCGCGTCTGAGATGTATCTTGCCGAGGATCAAATAGCTCTCCGCACTCATCGGCTCACTCGCAAGCACACGCCGTAGACTCGCCATTGCCTCGTCATCGTTGCCGTTCTTGAATTGCGTCCGTGCCTGCACCAGCAGATTCTCTGTTTCGTTGACTGCTGTGGCCGTCGTTCCCGACGATTTGCGGCTGAGCACAACGCTCAAAAAATCACGCCGCTGCGGCTGCTCGACCCGCATGACGATCTCTGAAAACGATTTGGATTTTACCCACTCTTTTTCAAGATTCGCGTAACGGTTACCAGCCGTCAGAAAAGTACGTGCCTGATTGTCGACAGCAGCAGTCGTCACATCGTTTTGACCTGAGAGGGCTTTTGAAAGCACATAATACGTGTCGCCATCCTGTGGTTTAACGGCGATGATGCTGCGAAGCTGTTCGGCTGATTCGGGCAGCTTTCCGGCAAGGAACAGGGCCAAACCATAGTTAAACCGGACGTTCGTATCCTCAGGCGCGGATTCGCTCGCTTTTTTCAGAAGATCAAGACCTTCGTTCAGCAATGCCGCGGATTTCGCTTCATTCTTCTTCTCGGCCCGCGATGCCTGGACAGCGATTGAGCCGAGCGAGTTATAAACGCTGGTCAGTTTCAGGTCCTCGGCAAGCGGACGAAGAACAGCCAACGCTTGTTCGTAATTGTTCTGCTGCCATTGGATAAGACCTATGTAAAATGACGATTCCGCAAAACTCTCGTCATTGCACTGCGAAATTTTGTTCTCGTTACGTGCGGCGGTTTTACAGTTTTGATATCCGGCCACAACTCGCTCAAAAGACTGAATCGCGTCCGGAAACTTCCGTTGATTCAAGTAAAGATGGCCGAGTTCGAGCGCGGCATCCGCAAAGGTTCCGTCGGGCGTGACATCTGTATAAAGACGCATTGCGTTCTTAAAATAATTCTCGCGGGCCTCCAGTGCTGGGGTAAGCAATCCTTTGATATACGCTTCAAAGGCTCGTCCCGGCACTTTGTTTGCGGATTCGATAAGCTGGTTTTGCGAAAACGGCAGAGCCTTGTCGCGTTGATAAAGTATCTGATAAGCGATCTGTCCCTGCATCGTCTGCAAGTTGCCGAGTGCGTCGTTCAGGTTTATGTCTCGCGTGATGCGACGACCGTCGAGCTCTTCATTCAAGAATCTGCCTTCGTTGACGCGGATGATTTTTGCAATCACGTTCAGCGTGGCGGCGGTATCACCCTGGGCCGGGACGATATTATATTTACCTGTAACTAGAAGCGTCGCGTTGCCTTCGCGGGCAAGTTTCAGCGAGGTCGCGAGGCTCGGAAGATTCGTCAGCGGTATTCGAAGCCGCTGCTGAATAAGCTTGCGTTCGCCGTTCGAGACGACATTTATGCTCGGCAGCTTCAAAAGCTCCGAGAGCGAAAGTGCGAAGCTTTCGCCAACCCAATTAAACTCGGGCTTACCCGAAGTGTTTTCGAACGGCAGGATCATCACGGTATCGGCATTGCCCTGCGCGTTGATCGAAATAGCCAACGTGGATAAAAAGAGCAGCGTAAATAAAATCTTTTTCAGCATTATTCCCCTATAAAACAAAAAATTCGCTTGATAAGCAAGCGAATCGACTCAAGCGGTTTGATGCAGAAACCGAGATAAAAGATGGTAACCGGTACGGGATTTGAACCCGTGTTGCCGCCGTGAAAGGGCGGTGTCCTAACCCCTAGACGAACCGGTCAGAAATAAGCAAGATGTGAAACAAGCCTGGGAAGGAAGCCTCACTAAAGCTTTCAAAAACGCCTCTCGTGAGAAGAAACGAACCGATAGAATAACGTTTCGTCTTTTTCATTGTCAAACCGCGATCCATATTGATAATGTCGTAATTTCACATAACACCAAATGTTCCTTCTAACTAAACCAAATAAAGTCTTCATTCAGAACTTCATCGATCTGTGTGCAGATGACTATCTTTCGTACAAGGAAGTCGGCTTTTCCACTAACGGAAGCCCGCCGAACTACAACACCGACCACAATCGTATTCAGATCGGCAACGGCCCGGATGCCTTTGAAAAGGCAAAAGCCGCGATCCGAAGCTGGAAGATGTTCGATCTGGCTTGGGTCAAACTATGCTGGCCTGACTCTCCTATCGAAGTTGGCCGAAACGTCGCCGTCTTAGTAAATCATTTCGGGTTTTATTCGCTAAATGCCTGCCGGATCGTATACCTCATCGAAGAAACGGCCGAAATTCACCGATTTGGTTTCGCCTACGGAACATTAACCGAACACGGCGAAACCGGCGAAGAACGTTTTTCAGTCGAATTTCGCCCCGAAACTAGTGAAGTTTGGTACGACCTCTACGCATTTTCAAAACCAAGTCATCCGCTTGCCCAACTCGGCTACCCAATAAGCCGGATGCTGCAAAAACGTTTTGCGACCGATTCTAAAGTGGCAATGAAGCGTGTGTTGAAATCCTAGAAACACTCCGAGCATTCAACAGCCCGGATAATAAATAAAAGCCGTATTGAATTCCCAGGATTGCTTACCGTTGACAAACTTCCGCAGTGTGCCTTCTAACATAACGATCCCGTTGCCAAGAGATTTACTGGCGAAATTCCCTTTACCAACAAACTTTCCATTGAAATCGTAATTTACACCGCTTACTGTCGCAGTTGAAAATTTAAGGCGTTCCTCTGTCACAAAAACAGATGTAAACTTAAACCAAGTCTGAACACCGCGAACCTCTCCCCAAGCCACCAATTTGCCTTTTTTTCGTCTGACCTGTAGATCGAATTGGATAAATTTCTCCGATCCTTCCGTCGGACGATTCACAGGGTGGTAGTCACCAGAAGGATCAAAAGCATCAACATTTTTTGTCGAACTCTGTGCTCGTTCAATAATCGTAAAGCTTAAAATTGTGAGAATAATAAAGACTGTTTTTAGTATAAGTTTCATATTCCATATACTCCCGATTGGTGGGTCATCTTAACATTTTTGCAATATAAATCATTTAGTTTTTTTTAAGTTGAACGATTTGCTTCGAAACCTCCACAAACTTGGCTTCAACTTGTAACTGTCTTGATGTTTATCTATCATTCATCAATCAGGTAAACGAATAATGAAACGAGTATTTTTGATCGACTCGATGTCGCACATTTTCCGGGCGTTCTTTGCTCCGATGGGAGCCAAGCAGGACCCTTTGCGGAACAGTAAGGGGCAAGTGACGCAGGCGATATTCGTGTTTACGAATATGCTGCGAAAGCTGCTCAATGACGAAAAGCCGGATTATATTGCCGCCATTTTCGACACTGACGTACCTACGTTTCGTCACGCGTCATTTGCCGATTACAAGGCGAATCGCGAAGCGATGCCGGACGATCTGGCCAAACAGATTCCATTCATAATCCAGGTTTGCGAAGTTTTCGGTATACCTATCATTAAATACGATGGTTTCGAAGCCGACGATATTATCGGCACACTTGCCAAAAAAGTCGCGGACAAGGGACTGCAGGCGGTCATCGTTTCGAATGACAAGGATCTTTGCCAACTCGTTCAGGACCCGCACGTTATCGCCATGCGGCAGAATTCGACGAACGTAAAGCGAAAAGTTCCCGTCCCTGCGATTGAATGGTGCGACGAGAAATGGGTCGAGAATAAATTTGGTATCCCACCCAATAAGATCGTGGATCTGCTCGGACTTATGGGTGACGCGATCGACAACATTCCCGGTGCTCCGGGAATCGGCGCGGTCGGCGCTCTGAAACTAGTTCTGGAGTGGGGTTCGGCTGAAGGCGCGATGGAGAATGCCGATAAAATAAAACACAAGACCCAACGCGAAAGCCTGCAAAATAATCAGGACATAATCCGGCAATCGCTTGAACTCGCGACCATCCATTGCGAAGTGCCCGTCGAGCTCGACCTCGATCAGCTGAAATCACGCGACCCCGATCGCGACGCTGCATATGCTCTTTTCCGCGAGCTTGAATTTAACTCGTTGACACGCGAATTTGCCGATTCGGCGACGCTTTTCGAAAAGCGAAAGGAATCCGATACTGAAACTGTCAAGACCAACTATTCGGTGATCAATACGCGTGAAGACCTAGACAAATTGATTCGCAAACTATGGGAAACGGAGTTCTGGAGCTTTGAAGTAAACGATGCGAATGCGGGTGAAAGATCGAGCTGCTATCACAAAATCGAACCGCTCGGCCTGGCGATCGCGACCGCCGCTGGACAGTCGCATTACATCGATCTGCAAAATTTTGCCGGTGGAAAGGAAGCCTCGTTGCCGCCGCTCCGTGACATTTTTTCGAACGGCTTTCTAGACAAAACTGCTCACGATTACAAACGAAACCTCGCGGTGTTAAAAACGCTCGGTATCGAGCCGGCAGCCGTTACCGACGACCCGATGCTCGCTTCATATTTGCTGGACGCCGGTAGGTCGAGCTTTGCTCTTCCCTTTCTTGCGCAGACAGATCTCGACCTCGACCCGCAGGAAATTCCACAAGGTTTTGAAGAACAAGCGTTTCGAACCGCCGAGCGTGCCGATTGGACGCTGCGATTGGCTCCGATCCTCCGCAACAAGATAATCGAAGACGGCATGACGAAGCTCTACAGCGAGGTCGAACTGCCGCTCGAAGCTCTGTTGGCAGAGATCGAAACCGTCGGTATGAAGGTCGATGGCGACCAGTTACGCGAGTTTTCGGAATTCATAACCGTTGAGCTGGAAAGTTTAAAGACCAAAATATTCGAGATCTCCGGACGCGAATTCAACATTGGTTCGCCAAAACAAGTCGGAGAGATCTTCGAAGAGCTGAACATCTCCACCGGACGCAAGACGGCGACCGGCCAGGTCTCGACCAGCCGCGACGTTCTCGACGAGCTTGCCCTAAATTACGACATCGCCCGCTTTATTATCGAATACCGCGAACTCGACAAGCTCAAAGCAACCTATGCCGATGCCCTGCCAAAATTGATCGATCCCGACGGACGCATTCACGGAAGCCTTCGACAGACGGTCGCGGCAACGGGCCGTCTAAGCTCGACCGATCCGAATTTGCAAAACATCCCGGTCCGCACCGAACTCGGCCAGCGGATCCGAAAAGCTTTTATTCCCGAAAAAGGCTGCAAGCTAATCTCGGCCGATTATTCGCAGCTTGAGCTTCGGATACTTGCGCACATCACTCAAGACCCGGTGATGCTTGAGGCTTACAAAACGGGCGAGGACATTCACTCGAAAACAGCCCGCCTCGTGTTCGGCGCGACTGATGAAAAGGACCTGAAGGAAAAACGGCGCCTGGCCAAGATCGTCAATTTCGGCATAGCTTACGCGGTCGAAGCTTTTGGCCTGTCACAGCGTGTCGGCATCTCAAGGGCAGAAGCGAGAAAGGTCATCGACAATTATTTCGCTACCTACAAAGGAATACGCGAATACATGGACCGCACTCCAGAAGTGGCCCGCGAAAAAGGTTACGTCGAGTCGCTGTTCGGCCGCCGCCGCTATTTCCCTTCGATTAACGACCGCAACTTCAGCGTCCGCTCACGCGCCGAACGCGAAGCGATCAACATGCCGATCCAGGGAACAGCCAGTGATATCGTAAAAATTGCGATGTTAAAGGTGGATGCGGCATTGAAAAAAGAAGGCCTGAAAACGCAAATGATAATGCAGATCCACGACGAGCTTTTGTTTGAATCTCCGGAAAACGAAATAGAAAAAGCCTGTGAGATCATCAAACGCGAAATGGAAGCCGCCGCGACATTAGATGTTCCGCTAATCGCCGAAATCGGCGTCGGCGACGACTGGATGAACGCGAAATAGCCGTAAGATTGGTTGGCTCGTATTTTCGATCGATGCGTAGGTCGGCGCGACATCTCTCGTCTGCATCGGTATTTGGAATACCCTCCCTTTCGTCTGTATTATTAGGTTTATAAATGCACTACGCAGCGGCCGGAAAATTCTTTGGGAAAAATGATCAAAAAGTGTCGTTTGACGGTATCACTGTCACCGACACCAAGTATGATTACGAATTTATCGATTGGCACTATCATGAAAACCCGCATTTTGCTTTTACAATCAGAGGCGATTTTAAAGAAGGGACCCGCCGTGAAATCTTCGATTGCGGAACCGGCACACTGCTCTTTCACAACTGCCAGGAGCCTCACTTCAACCTCAAGCCGGCTGGAATCACCCATGGTTTTCAAATCGAGATTGGCTCTCAATGGTCACGTCGGTTTGAGACCGAGTTCAGCGATCTTCAATTAAAAACTGTCGTTACCGATCCGCATGTAAAAGTGATCTTTTTCAATCTATACCGTGAATCGAAGCATCGCGGCCAAATCTCAAGCCTTGCGATCGATTCGCTTCTTTTGGAATCCTTTGAGGTGTTGCGGGGAGTTGAAACCAATCACAGCTCTAAAACTCCGTCATGGGTCAACCGCATTGACGAGATACTGCGCGACAACATAAATGGAACTCCTACGTTGCTCGAATTGTCCGGCGAATTGGGTGTTCACTGGGCGCATCTGTCTCGTGCTTTCCCGATCTATTTTCGTTGTAGTTTTGGCCAATACCTCAGAAAAATAAGAGTTGAACGAGCGATGTCGCTGCTCCTCGATCAAAGGCTCCCGATCGCCGAGATCGCACTCGAATGTGGCTTCGCCGACCAAAGCCATCTAATTCGAAGCTTTAGAGAATTTAGCCCGATCACACCAAAATCATTTCGCGACACCTTTAGATAAGCGCGACCCACGTTAAATCCGTTCTATATTTTCCCTCTCTGGTTCGTCTAGTCTTTTTTCTATTGGAAATTTGATCGTATTGAGGTGCTCACCGGTCGCAATTTCGGGCCCGGATTTTATGGACATTTATAAGCCAAGAAAAATCGAGTTTAGGGAAAAAGTGCGGATAAACAACTGGGAGATAAAGGTTTATTCGATAACCACCTTGTCGCACTTTGATTCTATGGCCGTACTTAATTCGGCGGTGAACCAAATTCCGCACTGGCTTGAAAACTCGAAGGTTCCCGGACTATTGACCCACAACGCCGCATTCTTGATAGTCCACGAGGGGAACGATGGCGTTTGGACATTGATCAATTGGTGGACCGGAGAAAATATGCTTCGGAGCATGACCTTCTTTACTAAATTTGGTGAACCGGGATCTTTTCGCCCCGAACCAGATACCGGCTTCATGGCTTGCGTGCGGGAAATGGAAGTTATTAGTTTTGAGCGGGCAATGTGGGTCGAGCATGTTTTGAAAAAAGCCGATGAGCCGGACTTTCCCGGCTACTTCAATAACGTACTAAGCAAGGAAGTTTGAAGATGGATTATAAAATCAGGTATGCCGAACCGCACGATATTGATGAAATAATCAACCTCTGCGAAGAACATGCTGAGTTTGAAAAAGCGGAGTACTCACCCGTCAGAAAAGCTGAAAGATTGGCAAAATATCTGTTTATCGACCAGCCACCACTATTTTGTCTAATCGCTGAAAATTCGGCGGGCGAGTTACTAGGATACACAACTTTTATGCAGGAATTTTCAACTTGGGACGCCGCGTTTTATATGCACATGGATTGCCTTTTCCTTCGTCCCCATGCAAGAAACTTTGGCATCGGAGAACAACTTATTCGCAAAATTGCCAAACGGGCGGAAGCATTGAATTGCAAACAAATTCAGTGGCACACACCGGCATTCAATGAAAAAGCGGTCAAGTTTTACCATCGCATCGGAGCGACTTCCAGACAAAAGTCACGGCTATATTTAGACGAAAAAGCGATTGAGGAATTAGCAAAATGAACAAATCAGACATCAACCAACCGCCTTGCTACTTTGACAGATACATCAAACACGCCGCGGACACTGAAATCTTACAAGCACTTAAAGATTCAATAACCGAACTCGAAACGCTTGATTTGGTGGAATTTAACCAGATCGGCGACGCCGTTTATGCCGAAGGCAAATGGACGATCAAAGACATTTTTCAACATTTGATTGATACCGAACATATTTTGGCGTATCGCTCATTGCGAATCGGACGTAACGACAAAACAAAACTTCCCGGTTTTGAAGAATCGCTGTTAGCCGCCAACGTAAGCACGAAAGATCGAAGTTTGGTCAGTATTATTGATGAGCTT
The DNA here is from genome assembly GCA_963765045.1 of Blastocatellia bacterium. Lineage (GTDB taxonomy): Bacteria > Acidobacteriota > Blastocatellia > Pyrinomonadales > Pyrinomonadaceae > OLB17. The sequence continues at coordinate 728,992 of CAVXVF010000017.1, forward strand.
AAATTGAGGCGGCAAGTTACAACTCTATTGTTTGAATCGTTTAGCGATGAAGCATTGCAGAGATTTATTGTCGCGAATGGCGTTCAAATGTCCGCACTGGCGTATGGTTTCACAATTGTCGGACATCAAAAACACCATTTGAAAATAATCAATGAGCGTTATGTGCCTTTGAAGTAGTTTTGTAATCAGGAGGCAGCAGATGAACGATATAAAAGTAATACAAGAAATAGAATCGTTAACGAAATCTATTCCATTAGTCCACAAAACTGCTACTTTTGCGGCGACAAACAAGATCGAGTTATTACGAACATTGATCCAGGCTCTCGTTATTCTGGTTGACGAAATTGGCAACGGCAACGGAGCAGCCACCTCGCGAAGTGTAACCTTGGCCGAAGATGTTCAGAAATTTGAAACCAACTTAATTTGCAATGCGCTGAGGCAAACCCGCGGCAATCAAAAACAAGTCTCGATCCTCCTTGGAATAAAGCAAAGCACGCTAAATGAGAAGATTAAACGTTACGGAATTGATCCCAAACTGTTCATGCTGACCGGCGTTCACTTGCAAGATCAGGCTGCTTTTGAATAAGAGATCTGCAATGTTTGCGGCAACTGATCTATGTTCAACTGTTAATAGTACATTTGTGAAATCAGGAGGATTTCATGCGATTCAGAACTAGTAGTAACGGATTATCGGCTTCCTTATTGTTTATTGTGTTCACGTTTTTAGGCTTTGGTTTAGCACAGCAACCGCAGCAAATTAAAAAACTTCCGCCTGTAAATTTACCTCGTGAGAGAAAAATTGACGTCAAACATATTGCGATTGATTTGCGTTTTGATTGGTCGAAAAAGCAGGCGTTTGGAACGACTTCCATAACGCTTTCGCCGTTAAATTCGACTGATAAACTTTCGCTTGATGCGGGAATGTTGACGATAAATTCGATTTCATTAAACAACAAACCTTTGAAATTTGATTACGATGGCGGCGATAAAAACGACAATCTCAAAATCAAACTCGACCGTAACTATCAAGCAAATGAAGAAATTACAGTTAGAATTGATTACCGCACCACTTGGGTGAATGAGGTTGACCCGAACGGTCTAAGCGGCGGCGGAAATACCGGCAAAGGCTTGCGGTTTTCTCAGCCGACTTCCAATGATCCGCGCAAGCCTTGGGAAATTTGGTCAATCGGCGACCCCGAATCAAATCGTTATTGGTTTCCTTCGTTTGATTCGCCAAACGATTGGCGGACGACCGAATTTATCGCTACGGTTGATAAAAAACTGACGGTTATTTCCAACGGCAAATTATTGAAAACAAAAGACAATGCAGATGGCACGCGAACTTTTCATTACAAAACCGACACGCCTCATCCAAATCATCTGACATCGTTTGTAGTTGGTGAATTTGTCAATGTTAAGAAAAAGTTTGAAGACATCGAACTCAATAATTTCGGCTACGCACGCGAAAAAGATTGGGTTGATGCCAGCACTGAGCGTCTGCCGGATATGGTCAAATTCTTTTCGGAAAAAACGGGCGTGAAATATCCTTATTCAAGTTATTCACAAGTTTTTGTCCAAGACATCGGCGGTTTTACAAGCAATATGAATGTCTCGACCATTACGGAAAATATGGTTGATGACTTTCCGACGCACGCCGATTATTTGTATCTGTGGGATTTGACGGAAGCGGAAGCTCTTGCCGGACAATGGTTTGGGGGCTATATTTCGGCTCGTGATTGGAGCGACGTTTGGCTCAATAAGGGTTTTGCACGTTATTTCAACTGCCTTTACACTGCACACAAAAACGGAACTGCGGAATGGCTTCTGTGGGTTCACAACTTTTACCAAGGAACATACTTTTTCGACTGGAATTCGGGCAATCGCCGTCCGATAGTTACAAAAAATTATGCCGATGCCTATTCAATGACGGGCGACAATTATCCTTCATTTCGCGGTGCTTTGGTTTTGAATCTGCTTCGCAAGCATTTGGGCGACGAAAATTGGTGGAAAGCGATTCGGCATTATGTCAAATCAAACGCCAATAAATCCGTAACGACCGAGGATTTCAAAAAGGCAGTTGAGGAATCAACGGGCGAAAAATTGGACTGGTTTTTCGACCAATGGCTTTACAAAATGGGGCATCCGATTTTTGAAGTTACAAAAGAATATTCAAATGGCAAATTAACGCTCACAGTTAAGCAAACACAGAAGATAGATAAAAACAACGAATATCCGCAAGGCGAATTTTTTCAAGGCAAAGTTGAAATCGAAATTGACGGCAAAATTGAACAGGTTTGGCTTAAACCGCAAGCCGAAAACGTCCTTACTTTCAATCTTTCAAGCCCACCGAAGTTTATTAATTTTGACTACGAAAACACTTGGATTCGTGAATTGAATTACGAACAAACTTTTGATGAATTGCTCGCACAATTTCAAAACACCAATGACGCTCTTGCTCGTCAATCGGCAATGCTTTCGCTTGTCCGAGTTGTCAAAGACGCAAAAACTTCGGCAGAAGATAAAGCAAAAGTTTTCAATGCAATTCAAAAGTTAGTTTTAAGTAACGCATACTGGAGGGTGCGGATTGGAGCATTGACCCAACTTGTTGGCTTAAATCCAAACGGCGAAGTGACAATTTCGACGCTTCTAACCGTCATCAAAAACGATAAATCCTGGCTGAAATCAAATGCGATTGCTTTTTTGGGCAATACCAAAGACCCGAAATATGCAGACATTTATCTCAACGCCTTGAATGATGAAAGTTTTCGCGTCATTCATACCGCCGCCGTCGCTTTGGGTAAAACCAAAGATGCGAGAGCTTTTGACGCATTGGTCAAACTTGCCGACAAACCTTCGATGAAAAGTCAAACTATGCTTAGTGCAATGGCAGGTTTAAAGGCATTAGGCGATCCGCGAGCCTTTGATATTGCTTACAAAGCCTTAGCTGATTTGAGCTTACCGCGTTGGCGATTATCAAGTATCCCGCCAACTTGGGATTATCGGGACTCTGCCGCCGACACCATCAAATCTTTAGGCAAAAGCGACAAAGCCTATCCGCTAATCTTTGAACGATTCAAAAAATCAATGGCGGAAAATGATTTGAATGGGATTTTTGACAATGTCTTGTTAATCATCACCTTGGCAGATTCGCGGGGACAAGAGGCTTTCGATTTGTTGAAAGTGAAATTTAAAGATGATGCAAATTTAATGACGGCAATTAATCAATTCGAGGCACAGTTTAGGGAAGCGAAATAAACGGGAAACATTATCAAATTTTAGGAGTAGATTTTTTTGCCGTCGAAAATGGTGAAGATTTTGATTTAACAGTTCTTTTCAGCCACGTTTATGAAGCAAAAAACGGGAATTAAAATTTGCTACGCCAGATGTTCACAATTCGTTTGAAAAATTTCACACGCGATTTTTACTGCAGACGGAAAGAATTAAACTTTGGCGACGATAAAATTTAACTTTTCTTTTATCTGCAACTAAAAGCCTTATATGATGCTTCGGTAAAAAAAGCGGGAATTCAATACAAAGTTCGATGCTTTCTTGGTGTATAAGGAGAAATTTGTATGCGTATCAATTTTAATAACTTAAATCGTTTCATAATGTTTGTTGCCGTGTGCTTGTTTGTTTTTCAAACGGCTTCGGCACAATCCACACCGCCGGCACGACAAATCAAGGCGAAAGTTGATGAATATATGAAGGCGGCGGTCGAGTTTGAACGTTTTAGCGGGACAATTTTGATTGCCCGGGACGGAAAGCCGATAGTCAGCAAAGGTTACGGGATGGCGAATGTTGAATTTGATGCACCGAACACGCCGGACACCGTTTTTCGGCTCGCATCGGTTTCTAAACAGTTCACGGCGGCGGCGATAGTGATGCTGCAAGAACGCGGAAAATTAAACACAAGCGACCTCGCATGCAAATATCTAGCTGAATGTCCGGCGGCGTGGCAGCCGATTACGATTCGACATCTTTTGACGATGACTCACGGAATTCCGGGCATAAGTGCGTTGGAAATTGGTTCGCTTCGAGGGTTACCGATTCCTATGGATCAATGGTATGAAGTAACCAGCAAGAAGCCTCTGGAATACGCTCCGGGCGAAAAATTCAAATACCTCAATGCGGGCTATACAGTGCTTGGTTTGATTATTGAACGCATATCAGGAAAATCTTACGGCGAATTTTTGCAGGAAAACATTTTCACGCCGTTGGGAATGAAGCGGACGGGTTACGAAGATCCGCTCCGTATCATTAAAAACCGTGCCACCGGTTACAAACAGTTGCCGGGCGACCGGATAACAAATGTTCCATACAGAGAGATAATCCGCATGTATTCCGCAGGCGGAATTTACTCGACGACGCAAGATTTGCTGCTCTGGGATCAAGCTCTTTACACGGAAAAACTCTTGTCGAAAAAGTCCATTGACGAAATGTTCACTCCGTATAAGGATATGTATCCAGGCAAAAGTTACGCATACGGTTGGTGGACGAGTCAAAAGTTCAGTCGTCAGGAACTGGCACACGGCGGCAATGCGACCGGCTTCATAACATACATCGCTCGTTATCCCTCCGACCGCGTGACCGTCATCGTTTTGAGCAACAACCAAAGCGGATCTTCAGGAAAAATCAGCAACGTCTTGTCGGCAATCGTTTTTGGTGCAAAGTATGAAATTCCGAAAGAGCGTAAAGCCATTGCCGTTGCTTCAGCTGTTTTGGAAAAATACGTCGGAGAATATCAGGCTCAGTTTCCACCGACGAACTATAAAATTACAATTGAAAACGGAAAATTGATGTTTCAGGAAATCGATTTCATTAAAGCCGAGATGTTCGCTGAATCGGAAACCGACTTTTTTCTTAAAACCGCTGATATGCAAATTAAATTTGTCAAAGACGCAAACGGAGTGGTTACAGGATTTATTGTGCATCAAGGCGACGGCACATTGTATGAATTTGTGAACGCACAAAAGATTAAATAATTGAAGTAATTATGCTAAAAGAATCTATGAAAAATATATACACAACGCGAGTTTTGCTTTCTATTCTGAGCATTTTCCTTTTGATTTCGTCTGCATCAGCACAAGCAGCGGATAAAGTTGATGATTTCATCAAATCGGAAATGCAGAAACAACATATTCCGGGCGTTTCAGTAGCGGTTATCAAAGACGGTAAGCCTATTAAAATTAAAGGTTATGGTTTGAGTAACGTTGAAACAAATACTCCTGTTACAAATGAAACGGTTTTTAAAATCGGTTCGATCAGCAAGCCGATTATTGCGATGGGAATTATGCTTCTGGTCGAAGAAGGCAAAATTTCGCTTGATGATAAAGTCGGCAAATACCTGGAAGGAACGCCTGAAACGTGGAAAGACATCACGGTTCGGCATTTGCTTTCGCATACTTCGGGAATTATTCGTGAAGCTCCCGGTTTTAATCCCGCAAAAATTCAACCGGATGCCGATGTTATCAAGACCGCTTATCAATCGCCGCTGGTTTTCACGCCCGGTGAAAAATACCAATACTGCAATGTCGGTTATTTTTCGCTCGCCGAGATTATCCGTAAAGTTTCGGGCAAACCTTGGAGCGAATTTCTGACGGAACGCATCCTTAAACCGCTTGGAATGAATTCGACCCGCACCACCACATTTGACGAAATTATTCCCAATCGAGCCAACGGTTATTCATTTAGAAACAACAAGTTATCAAATTCCGAAGTCTATCTGGCGTTGCGTCCGAGTGGTGCTTTTCTGTCAACAATTTCTGATTTGGTAAAACTCGAAAATGCGTTGAACGGCAAAGATTTTCTCAAACCCGAAACCCGTAAAATGATGTGGACACCGTTCAAATTTAACGACGGAAAAAATTCAAACTATGGTTTAGGTTGGACAATTGACGAAGTGAACGGTAGAAAACGAATCGGTCATGGCGGAAGTCTAAATGGTCTTAAGTCGTATTTTGCCCGTTTTGTTAACGATGGAATAACGGTCATCGTTCTGACAAATTTGGCTGAAGTTGATCCTTCTGAACTTTCAAAGGGAATTGCCGCTCAATATATTCCGGCTTTGGCAAAAACTAAGGCGATAACTTCCACAAAATAAAATCAAGGTTGAGCCGAAACAACTGACGCAACAAGAATGAGCCTGACTTTTAGAAAATTGCCTTCGTTTTGGACATATTCAACTTGTCGGCTGGATGGTGCGACTTTGTTTCCGCGTTGGCGATTACCAAGTTCGCCTCCAAGCTGGGACTATCGAAACTTTGGTGTTAATACAATTGTCTCTCTGGGCAAAGCGGATAAAGTGTTTCCGCTACTCTTTGAACGATTCAAAAATCAATGTCCAAGGACGACATCAACGGCATTTTTAATAATATTTTGCTAATCACAATGCTCGCCGATCCACGTGGAAAAGACGCATTCGAGATGTTGAAAGTGAAATCCAAAGATGCTGCCAATGCAATGAATTCGGTGAATCAATATGAAACGCAATTTAAGGACGCGATACAGAAGCGGTAATCGAAAGATTAGCTGAGCTGCTTTGCATCATGGCGGGCAAGATAATCACGCCAAAAAAGGTAAAATGAAGTCCAACGAATAAATGGGGAAAATATTTTCTGAATTAAACGAGGATTTACATGAATTTATCGGAAAGCAAATGTTGTTTTTTACGGGAACCGCTCCGATCGAAGGACGAGTAAATGTTTCGCCAAAAGGCACAGATTGTTTTCGTTGTCTTGACAATAAAACAGTTGCTTATCTTGATATGACGGGAAGTGGAAACGAAACTGCGGCCCACGTTCATGAAAATAAGCGACTGACGATCATGTTTTGCAGTTTTGCTGAAAAACCTTTGATTTTGAGACTTTACGGACGTGGAGAAGTTGTCAAAAGAGACTCTGTTCGTTGGAACGAATTGCACAATTTTTTTCCAAAATATTCAGGAGAACGCCAAATTATAGTTCTGCATATTGAATCAGCGATGACTTCGTGCGGTTTTGGAGTGCCAATTGCTGAAGATATGGCGGAACGCGATATCTTGACCAAATCAGTTGAAAAAAGGCTTTATGAAAACTGTTGGCGGGAACGAAATCAAACAAGTATTGACGGATTGCCGACTTTTCTTCTTTAATCGAAATTATGCTCGAAATCAGACCAATTTGTGAAAACTGCGGAAAGTCTTTGCCAAACGACAGAACCGAAGCAATGATTTGCACCTTTGAATGCACGTTTTGCCGCGATTGTGTGGAAAATGTTTTGTTTAATGTCTGCCCGAATTGCGGTGGTGGTTTTGAAAAACGTCCAACAAGACCGAAAGAGATGTTGGCAAAATATCCGCCGAAAACCGAGGAATTATTGAAGCCGCTTAATGAGGAAAAATTTGCGACCTTGTTGGAAAAATACCGAAAGATAGAGTCGAATCAAAGATAAAACATGAAATTTAGACTTGGTGAAAAGTATTTTGCTTTTTGTGGCTTCGCTAAAATACTAAATATCAAACCTGTGAAATCCGATAAGAAAATGATAATCGAAGCACATTACTTCTCGATGACAGTTTAAGAATAATGGAAAATGTAATAGGACAAACCGAAAGAACCCGGCTACGGCGGCTGCCGAAACGCGGAGCATTCGACCGCGCAACTATTTACCCGATCCTTGACGAAGCATTGATTTGTCACGTCGGTTTCGCCGTCGAAGGTCAGCCTTATGTCATCCCGACCGGATTCGCACGCATCGGCGACGACCTCTTCATTCACGGCTCATCCGCCAGCCGGATGCTGCGAAATATTGCGTCAGGGATCGACATATGCGTTACGGTCACTTTGCTAGACGGCCTTGTTCTCGCACGCTCGGCTTTTCATCATTCGATGAACTATCGCTCGGTGGTGATATTAGGAAAAGCCGAATTGGTCGAGGACGCGGACGAAAAGAACAAAGCTTTAGAAGCGTTCACCGAACACATAATTCCCGGCCGCTGGGCAGAAGTCCGCTGGCCTACAGAACTTGAATTAAAAGCAACCTCTGTTTTGAAACTGCCGATCGAAGAAGCATCCGCGAAGATCCGAACCGGCGACCCGGTCGACGATGAAGAAGATTATGAAATGGATGTTTGGGCCGGCGTGCTGCCGCTAAAACTACAACACGAAACCGCTATTGCCGACACAAGGCTTCGAGATCAAATTGAAGTGCCCAAGCATGTCACAGATTATTCCCGAAAAGCAAAATAAAAAAGACGAGCCCTATGACTCGCCTATTGATAAATTGGTGGAGATGAGGAGGGTCGAACTCCTGACCTCTGCATTGCGAACGCAGCGCTCTGCCAACTGAGCTACATCCCCGGAAAAATTGATAGTTTAGAATTGAGAATTGAAAATTACAAACAAAAACGGAGCATAATTCTCCATTTTCAATTGTCAATTTTATTGCACACCGGCCGGCAACAGCGAGCCTTTCGGATCGGACGCAAAAGCATGGCCGTCTTCGATCTTGCCGATGATGCCGTGAAAACTGATCTCGTCATTCGACACTACGACGACGACATCGCCGGGGCTGACCTGTTTGTCGTCAACCGGAAATTTAATTATCGTGGCGTTGCCGTTTTCGTGTGCAACCGCCTCGAATTCAAACGTATCTGCATTGAAACTCAATGTCTGACAAAAAGCTACTTCCATATAATAAGTCGAGAGTCTAGAGTCTTAGGTCGTGAGTAAAGGCAATTTTATCCTTTTGAGAGCACAAAGTCCAAAGTGATGGCATCGTGATCGGATAAGGGGATTCCCTCGGTATCCACCAGATTCCCAATTGTTTTTGGCGATGTGCCTGCGGCAAGTGCGATCCGTTTTCCGGCAAACCAGTCCAGTCTGCCCGAAACGCGTCCGCCGACGCGGTTTGCGGCCCAGAAGATAAATGGAAAGCACCATTCGGGCACCCAATCGCGAAGATTCGTGTTTTTCTCAATGCTGCTTACGTCGTAATGAATTGTTCCGGCACCGGATTCGTTCAACGTCTTGTATTCGAAATCGCGTGATTCGAGCTCGTTGAACAAACGCTTTTCGAAATATCTGTCCGGATGCGGGTAGTGGTTTTTTACGACATTCTTAACGCCCATCATCACACGTCGCCAATAGCCAAGAATCGCTCGCCGGGCACTCTGGGCGTTGAATGTCGTCGTGTTCCAGTCGCCGCCGAGAACGGTCGGAAGCGGCGGTAGCGTGTCGAGATGATCGAGAATGATCTTCATCTGCAAATGTCGATGTGCACGCGAACAATGTGCGTCGAGGTGAATGGTCACGGCCCGAAACTCGCCCGCCGGATGCTCAATATCGGCGATCAACGCCCGCAAATAACCCAGCCGCTTTTCCTTTCCCCACATCTTGTCCTTGCCGTTCGGAAGCGGTATCGCATGAGCATTCTTCATCGGAAAACGCGAGAACATCGCCAGGCCATGGATAGATTTTGTGTTCTCGCCATCCATTTCCGATTCGACACCGCTTCCTTTTTGAAGCGCGATATAAACCGGAGCAAATGCGTAATGCAGCTTTAGCTCTTTCGCTATCTCCTGCGCGACAAAGCGATTCCCGCTGCGTGCCATGCCGTAGTCAAGTTCGGTCAGCAGCAGCAGATCTTTATTGTTTAGATCGTTGTGATTTTTCAGCGCGTCGATGATGCCTTCAAAAATACAGCCGCGTTCGATGTTCCATGCAAGTGCCGTGATCTTGTCAGAACCGGGAATGGAAGTGACCGGCCTCTTCTGCCTGTCAATCCGGAGGCCTATCGCTACCGCTCCGGGTTCTGACAAATCCTCGCAAACAACCGCATTCAAGATACTTTCAACTTCAGACCGGATTTCATTATAAAGAGCCGACACTTCCATTTCAGGTGTAGACTCGAATTTGAGCAGCTGTGGAAAATGCCGATTGAGATCGTGATCGAGTATTTCGGGTGATCTGTCGTTTGAAGAGATTTGAGAGGCCATAGAAAAATTCTAGGATAGACAATCGGCAGGCAAAATAAAAGGCGGATCGCCCGCCTCATTTAACTAACTTGCTTAAAAAATCAATCGTCGTATCGCTCTTTGGCTGGAGCCGTGGCGAGAAAATCGTGTGTTATTCGTTCCGAATAAACACTCAAAAGCTCCTCAAGACGCTTTTGCTTTTTCGAATAAAAAATCAACCCAACGTGCTTCGGTTTGCTGACTCGGTAGACGATCTCTTCGTCAACATACTGCGAGGTATCGGGAGCGTCTTGGTTGGCCAAAGCAAGAGCAACGCCAGCGAAATCTTTGCGGAGCTTTGGCAACTTATACGGATTTTCTGCCGTCGCCGTCTCAAGCTTCGCCCACTCGCGCCAAAGGTTAAAGTTGCATGCGTGTTCCAGAACATTTGCGATGTAAGCACCGCCGACGCGACACGCTACTTCCAAAAGATAGAATTTGCCGTCATCGGCGCTCTGCAAAAACTCGGCGTGCGAAACGCCCTGTTGATACTTAAATGTTTTGAGCAGTTCGGTGTTCAGCTCTTCAAGCCGTGTTCGCTCGGCTGCTTTGTATGGGACGATATACGATGTGAATACTCCTCCGTAATGCGAAACGCTGAACGGCGGTGTGCCGTACTGGCTGACGCCGCAGGCCATGACCTTGCCGCCATAGACAACTGAATCGACGTGAAAAACATTGCCCGCGATAAACTTTTCGATCAAAAACTGCGATGGATGATCGCGCCAGGTGTTCCGCGAATCGAGTTCCTTCAATGCTTTCCAAACATCGTCCTTTGTCTCGCATTTTCGAATACCAAAGGCCGAAACTTCGTTTCGCGGTTTTACGACCCATGGTCCGGGACCGCTGTCGAGATAAGCATTTATAGCGTCTGGATGAAAAACGCCAACATATGACGGACACGGAATTCCCGCTTCAAAAGCGACGGTTCGCATCGCCAATTTATCGCGGAAACGCAGTGCGTGCGAGCTGGTCATACCGCCAAGCTGTAGATGTTCGCGGGCTTTTGCGGCCGTCAATACGTCGAATTCGTCTAACCCAACGACCCTGTCGATCAGTTTCGTGCCTTCCACATTTACGATCGCCCGAACGTATTCGTCAGCCGATGCGTCATCCGAAACGGTCTTAACCTCGTTCAGCGATGTCCAAGCCCACGCCTCATCGAGGAGCTTTTTGCGAGTGACGAGGGTTACATCCCAACCTGCGTTCTGGCACTCATCCAAAAACTCGTTACCCTTAAACTCGCTTGCAATGCAAACAATGTGATGCTTCATAATCGGAACGCGGACACTCTTGTCCGCATTTATCGGTTGCGGACGGAATATCCGCATCCAAACTACTTCCTCAAAAAACTGTCAACACTCCAATCTCCAGAGCCTTTGAGCATAAATGCCAACGCGATAAAGAAATACAAAAACGCGAGTTCCTGCTTCTGAAACGGGTCTGCGCGATGCACCCCAAGCAGAGCGACGAGCATCGTAAACGCAATGAAAAAACTCGAAACTCTTGTGAAAAGGCCGAGAGCGAGGAATGCTCCGCCGAGAAACTCGGACAAAGCCGCCGCCCACGCAAACACACCGGGAAGCGGAAATCCGAGCTTGGCCGTGGCCTCTACAAAACCGTCAGACGGCGGCATTTTTCCGATTCCGTGCGACAAAGCCAGAGCCGCACCGGCAAATATCCGCAGCAGGGTCAACCCGACGTTGGCGAGCGGTGATAGTCCCGATTCGCCTCCAAACAGTATTTTTTTCAGCATTCGACTTTCTCCACCACGGGGTTTATTTTGTGCTAAAAGAATGGCACAATTTAGCCGTAAAGACAATAAACAAGTTAGTTTTGGTAATCGGCATGGCACTGTCGATCCTGAATTTTGAGGTTCAAAAATGGGCGATATCGATATTGCAAATTTGGTCAGTCACTTGGTCGTGTACATGGTCGTATTGCTTCTGGCGATCTCCGCTCATGAAGCGGGCCATGCCTGGATGTCGTACAAGTTCGGCGATGACACTGCGTACATGCTTGGCCGCGTGACGCTGAATCCGGTTAAGCACACCGATCCTATCGGCACCTTGCTTATTCCGATATTAAGCTTTCTTTTCGGGGCAATTGGCGGAGGCTTAGGTAGCATACCGTTGATCGGCTGGGGCATACCGACGCCTGTAAATCCGCGTAAGTGGACCAATTACAAATTGGCAAACGTGATGGTTTCCGTTGCTGGCGTGTTGGCTAATCTTATTTTGCTGATAATCGGAATCGTCGCCGCGAAAATAATGATATCACAGGGCTTCGACATTAGGGATTTCTTTGGCCAGTCGCAGAATCCATTCGCGATACTTGTCGGAAACTTGATGACGCTTAATCTCTCTCTGTTCGTCTTCAATTTACTTCCGTTTCCTCCGCTTGATGGCAGCCAGATCTTATCGACATTTTTACCGGAAAGCTTCCGTCCGGTGTTCGCAATGCTCGAACAATATGGCTTTATCATCCTGATGGCATTGATTTATATCGGCGTTTTCCGGCTTGTCATTACGCCGTTTTATTACGGATTGATCTACATCCTCTCGCTCTAGTTTATGAAAAAACGCATTTTCAGCGGTGCTCAGCCGACCGGTCAGCTTCATATCGGAAACTATCTTGGAGCTTTGAAAAACTGGGTCGCGCTTCAGGATGAGTACGAAGCGTTTTACTGCATCGTCAACCTCCACGCGATCACGCTGCCGCAAGACCCGAAAACCTTGAGGCAAAAGACGCTCGATCTGGCCCGCATATATCTCGCCGCCGGCGTCGATCCCGAAAAATCAACTATTTTTGTTCAGTCGGATGTTCCGGAACACGCCGAATTGACGTGGATTCTTTCGTGCATCGCTCGTATGGGCGAGCTCGAACGTATGACGCAATTTAAGGATAAAGTAAGTAACAAATTTTCGACGTCAGGTAGGGAATCACGGTCTCATTCAACTGCAGGCGGATTTTCACGATCTGGTTCCGGATCACAGTCACGTGCAGGATCGGTTTCCGGTCGCGACTCTGTCGGGTTCAGTGAGGCTGGTAGTCATCGAAGCGTCGAACGGGCAGGCGTCGGCCTTTTCACATATCCGATATTGATGGCCTCGGACATTCTGCTTTATCAAACCGATCTCGTCCCGGTGGGCCAAGACCAAAAACAGCATCTGGAACTTACCCGCGATCTGGCCGAACGTTTTAATCGTGATTTCGGTGAAACATTCGTCGTCCCCGAACCTTTCATTCCGCCGGTCGGTGCTAACATCCTGTCGCTGCAGGACCCAACGAAAAAGATGTCCAAATCGGATGAGAACCCGAACAGCTCGATCTTTCTGCTCGATGACGCCGACACGATCACCAAAAAATTCAAAAAAGCCGTTACAGATTCCGGCACCGAGATCAACTTCGAACCCGACCGCCCCGCAATCCGAAACCTGCTGACAATTTATCAACTCCTGACCGACAAAACTGCGGACGAATGCACCGTACATTTCGAAGGCAAAGGCTACGGTCACTTCAAGACCGAGCTTGCCGAAGCAACAGTCGAATTTTTACGACCGTTCCAGGAACGCGTCAAGGACTACGACGATGCATCGCTCAAATCAATCCTGAAAGCCGGAGCGGAAAAAGCCCGGAGCATCGCAAGCAAAACGCTTCGAGACGTATACCAACGCGTAGGAATCGAGTAATGCCTAAGCCCGCATTGAGGGCTGCCTGAAAACACCTCAAAGTTCTTTTGCCGCGTTTCATTCCAGTGCTACAATTAATCTAATCCAATCAGAAAACCAAAGAACCTGTTTCACACAGGTTCCAGATCACGCCAAAGGAGGCAGTATGAACGCAGCTAAAAAATCTTACGATATTCCGAAATTCAAGGAACAGTACGAAAACTTCATCGGCGGCGAATGGGTCGCGCCGAAGGGTGGCGAGTATTTTGACAATATCTCGCCTGTCGACGGGAAGGCTTTTACGAAAGTCGCCCGTTCAACTGAAGAGGACATCAATCTAGCTCTCGATGCGGCGCACAAAGCCGCTCCCGAATGGAACAATGCTTCGCCGACAACGCGCAGCAATTTGCTGTGGAAGATCGCCGACAAAATGGAAGAGAACCTCGAACTGCTTGCCCGAGCCGAGACGTGGGACAACGGCAAGCCGATTCGCGAAACGATGGCCGCCGATCTGCCGCTGGCGATCGATCATTTCCGCTATTTTGCCGGCGTAATTCGTGCCGAAGAAGGCGGAGCAACCGAGCTTGATTCGAACACGCTGTCCGTAAATATCAAGGAACCGCTTGGCGTCGTCGCGCAGATCATCCCGTGGAACTTCCCGATTTTGATGGCGACTTGGAAGATGGCACCGGCCCTCGCGGCCGGAAACTGCACGATCGTCAAACCGGCCGAGCAAACACCGGCAAGCATCATGGTTTTGATGGAACTGATCCAGGACATCTTGCCGCCGGGAGTTCTAAACATCGTCAATGGTTTCGGCCCCGAAGCCGGAAAGCCGCTTGCCACATCCGAACGGGTCGCAAAGGTCGCCTTCACCGGCGAAACGACGACCGGCCGCCTGATAATGCAGTACGCGTCACAGAACCTGATCCCCGTAACGCTCGAGCTTGGCGGCAAATCACCCAACGTATTCTTTGAAAGCGTGATGGACCACGACGACGAATTCTTTGACAAATGCCTTGAAGGAGCAGCTTTGTTCGCTCTGAATCAGGGCGAGGTCTGCACCTGCCCGTCACGAATTCTGGTACAGGAAAGCAATTGCCGATAAATTCATCGCCCGCGTCATCGAACGAACAAAAGCGATCAAGATGGGCCATCCGCTCGATCCTGAAACGATGATCGGAGCACAGGCGAGCCAAGACCAGTGGGAAAAGATCCTCAACTACATCCAAATCGGCAAGGACGAAGGTGCCGAGGTCCTTTGCGGCGGCAAGGCACATAAGAATCCGGACGGCCTCGAAGACGGTTTCTACGTCGAGCCGACCCTGCTCAAAGGCCACAACAAGATGCGAGTCTTCCAGGAAGAGATCTTCGGCCCGGTCGCGTCCGTCACCACATTCAAGGATGAAGCCGACGCCATCGCGATCGCTAACGACACGCTTTACGGCCTCGGAGCCGGCGTCTGGACCCGCGACGCGCACCAGCTCTACCAGGTCCCGCGTGCTATCAAAGCCGGTCGCGTCTGGGTAAATTGCTACCACAATTACCCCGCCCACGCCCCGTTCGGCGGCTACAAAAAATCCGGCTTCGGACGCGAGAATCACAAAATGATGCTCGACCATTACCGGAACAATAAGAATATGCTTATCTCTTACGATAAAAAGGCGATGGGGTTCTTTTAAGAAGTAATTAGCCGCGGATGGACGCAGATAAACACAGATAAGAAAATAAAAATCATCTGTGTTCGTCCGCGTTTATCTGCGGTAAAATGTATTATTTTCAATGAAAGTAATTCCCAGAGTAAAAATAACGCCCGATGCTGAAAAAGTCGTCGAACGACTCCGTGAAAAGCACGGCGAGCTGATGTTTCACCAAAGCGGTGGCTGCTGTGACGGGTCTTCGCCAATGTGTTTTGAAAAGGGTGATTTCATTGTAGGCTCAAGCGATCTCTGGCTTGGCGAGATCGCAGGGTGCGATTTTTTTATGGCAAAGGACCAGTTCGAATTCTGGCAGCACACCGAGCTGACCATCGACGTCGTCCCCGGCCGCGGTGCCAGCTTTTCGCTCGAGATACCGCTCGGCGTGCGTTTTGTTACAAAATCGCGGGTTTTCACTTACGAAGAGTCACAAAACCTGATCGAAACTCATTCGGGTGACGCTGCAGAGGCTCGCGCGTAATATCCAGCTTGAGTATTACGCCCTTGCTCACGTGCAGGCTTCAGGATAGAACTTTATGCCAAACAAAATAACAGTTTACGAAAAACCTACCTGAACGACTTGCCGGAATCTGGCCACGCTGTTTCGTGAAAACGGCATCGATTACGACAAAGTCAATTATTTCGCTGAGCCCCTGACCGTCGCTAAGCTAAGTGAGCTTTTAAAGAAGCTCGGCATTCCGGCTTTCGACCTCCTCCGCAAAAAAGAGCCGCAGTTCAAGGAACTCAGCCTGTCCGAAAACTCTTCGGACGACGAGATCATCGCGGCGATCGTCTCCAACCCCGGACTGCTCAATCGCCCGATCGTCGAAGTCGGCAACCGAGCTATAATCGCTCGTCCGATCGAGAAAGCTCTCGAATTGCTTTGACGAAGATTCGCCACGGAGGAGATGGAGTTATTCCCTGCCCGAAAAAACCTTCTTTGCTCCGTGCGCTCCGTGTTCTCTGTGGTTAGAATAGGTGAAATGAGCTATACAAACGGAAACGGCAATGGCCACAAGCCAAAGCCTAAAAATGTACTTGGCGGCGAACTGAAATCGTGCTGCACAGACCCGATGACCGGCTTTTACCGCGATGGTTATTGCCGGACCGGTGCCGACGACAAGGGCCGTCACACGGTTTGTATTATCGCCACCGACGAGTTCCTTGAGTATTCAAAAGACGTCGGCAACGACCTTTCGACCCCGATGCCGCAATATGCTTTTCCGGGCGTCAAAGAAGGCGACAAATGGTGTCTTTGCATGCTGCGTTGGCGTGAAGCGTTCGAAAACGGAATGGCTCCGCAGGTTATTCTGGAGGCCTGCCATGAATCGGTTCTGAAGGTGATCCCGCTCGAACATCTTCAGCAATTCGCGTATCGGGAAAGTTAAAGATGTACACGGCCGACCATCTTCGTCATCTTTTTGAATACAACGACTGGGCAAACCGTCGGATGATTGTTTCGCTAAAGGAAAATGTTTCGCAGCGAGGGCTTGAAGTAATGGCTCATTCGTTAATCACCGAGAAGGAATATTTCGAGCGTCTGTACGGCAAAGACTCGACCGGCTTCGATTTCTGGCCGAAAATGAGTATTCAGGAATGTTCAACTCTCGCAAAGGATAACGCTGCGCGGTATGAGAAACTTTTGAAGCGGTTTGATGACGAAGCAATCGGGCTTTATGTAAAGTATAAGACAAGCGAAGGAATTCCGTGTGAGAACACTTTCCGTGAATTGCTTTCACATGTTTTAATACATTCTTCGACGCATCGCGGAAACATCATGCTAAAGCTTCGCGAAGAAGGCTTTCAGCCGCCAACGATCGATTACATTATCTATTTGCGAGAGACAAAGTACGTTTAGATGGAAACGCAGCAGCCCGAACAATTTAGCTTTGATTTCAAAACCGAAACCGCGCAGATCGCCGCCGGTTCCGGTGACGAACTACGGCTGCAAATGGGCGAATTCGCGGGGCCGCTTGACCTTCTTTTGTTTCTCATCAGGCAGGAACAGGCGAATATCTTTGACATCCCGATTGCGAAGATAACAGACGAATATGTCCGCTACATCCGGCTTATGAAGCGGCTCGACATATCGGTCGCAGCGGATTTTCTGGTAATGGCCGCGACGCTGATCGAGATCAAATCGAAGATGCTGCTTCCTCGTGAGGTCTCAACCGAGGCCGAAGATGAGATAGAAGACCCGCGAAAAGAGCTCGTCGACCGGCTGCTCGAATACGAGAAGTTTAAGGCCGCGGCCGAAATCCTTTATGAGCGCACGACGATCGAACAGGCCGTTTTTGCACGTGGCAAGATCGAATCGGACGATAACAACGCCGAGATAAGTGCCACGGTTTTTGATCTCCTGACGGTCTTCGAGAAAATTCTCGTCCGGCATAAAGAAGTGGTTACGATGGAGATTCACCGTGAAGAAATTTCGCTTGCAGATATGATCAAAAATCTAAAACGCCGCATCTTCGAAGAGTTGGAATTGAATCTGGTCAGTTTTTTTGAAGATCTGCACACCAAACGCGAACTGGTGACGGCGTTCATGGCAGTGCTCGAAATTGTTCGTACTGAAACGGTTAAATTGATGCAGCGAAAGACGTTTGGCGATATTATTTTGAAGAAGGTTTAGAGATGGAACAGGCTGCAGAGGCAAAAGAAAAGCGAAGTGCGGAAAGACTAGCGGCAATCGTCGAGGCGTTGATATTTGTTGCCGACGAGCCGATTCCGACAAAGCTTCTGTCGGAGATTCTGGGCGAAGATCGCGGAGCTGTCGAGACAGCAGTGGAATCGCTTAAAAGCCTGTACGATGAGCGTGAAAGTGGCCTTCAATTGCGTGCCATCGCCGGCGGCTGGCAAATATCGACTCGCACCGAATATCACGAAGAAGTCCGCCAATTCCTAAAAACACGACCTTCGGCTAAACTCTCGCTTGCTTCTCTCGAAACGCTTGCGGTAATTGCGTATAAACAGCCAGTGACCGTGCCGGAAATTCTCGAAATTCGCGGGGTTCAATCTGCTTCAGCAATAAAAACACTACTCGAAAAACGCCTTATCGTCACCAAGGGTCACAAGGAAACCGTTGGGCGGCCAATGCAATATGGCACTTCAAAGGATTTCCTCATCCATTTTGGCCTAAAAGATTTGACTGAGCTGCCAAGCATCGAAGATTTCGAAGACCTCGTTCAATAAATTTCACCACAGAGACGCGAAGGCCCAGAGATTTTTGTAATTATTCCAACTCCTCGTCTCTCCGCCTATGTGATAAATTCTTTTAATGCAGGAAAGACTACAAAAGCTTATCGCTCAAGCTGGCATCGCATCACGGCGGCACGCTGAGGAATTGATTACCGCGGGCGACGTTACCGTTAACGGCAAGGTCGTGACCACACTCGGCACGAAAGCCGATCCCGAGACCGACCACATCAAGGTAGGTGGAAAGCTGATCAACCCAAGCCTAGAACGGCGAGAGAAAACCTATATTCTTTTGAACAAGCCGAAGGGTTATTTGTCGAGTGCGTCCGACCCCGAAGGCAGGAAACTTGTCACCGATCTCGTCAAGGGTTACGGCAAACTTCACCCAGTCGGGCGACTCGATTACAACACCGAAGGCCTGATAATACTTACGAATGACGGCGACTTTACCAATATTGTCGCCTCTTCAAAGCGCATTCCAAAGGTCTATGAAGTTAAGGTTAAGGGCCTGCCCACAGGTGTTGCGATCAACAAATTGCGTCGCGGCGTTCGTCTGGAAGATGGGTTTAAGACCGCTCCTGCCGAGATACAAGAGCTTCAGGCGACCGACAAAAATGGCTGGTACGAAGTGGTACTGCGTGAAGGCCATAACCAGCAAATTCGCAAAATGTTCGATTCGATCGGACATTCGGTCGTAAAACTTCGCCGGATCGCAATCGGCAATATTCGGGATAATAATTCGCTTGCAGGCACAGCTAGGAAGCTGGACGAGGATGAGATAAAAAGTTTGCTCGAATTCAAAAAGCCGCCGGCAAAACCGGCACGCACGCAAATGAATGATGCCGCAGTAAAGAAACCAAGGCGCCCAACAAGGGTAACAAAAGCAAAGAAACCGAAACGAAGCTTTAATTAATCACAAGCGTGCGGTGCTCGACCATAAGACAAAGGTCCTGCACTACCTTGATCCCAGCCCGTGCAAACATTTCCGCAGCTTCATCGTTCCTAATACCCAACTGAAACCAGACCGACTCAGGTTTTTTTGCGAGTATCTCCATCGTGTGTTTGCGAATGTCGTCCGAGCGTCGAAAAACATTGACCATATCGATGTCGCCGGGAACATCAGTCAGGCTTCGGTACACCTTTTGACCCAAAATTTCCGTCACTTCCGGATAATAAACCGGAACCGGAATGATCTCGCATCCGGCGTCGGCCATATACTTCGGTACATAAAAGGCTGGTTGTGCCGAGTGTGATTCGGGCTTTATGCCAAGAACCGCGATCCGCTTAATCCCGGTAAGCAACCCTCTCACCTGCTCGTCGGTCGTCAGAATATTGTCGGCCCACTTCATAAAATTAGTTTACCAATAAATTGAGACAACAGAAATCATTCAAAAAAATCGATCGTTTAAAAGCGGGCTTGCCCGCCTGTTCAAATTGCGGGACAAGCCCCGAAACGAATATCAGAACATATCGGAACGAATCCGCAGCCAAATGCTTGAATTGGCTTTCCGATTATGAAAGGATAATATCTTCTTATATTGAAATAATTATGAACTTTGAACTAACCGAAGAGCAGCAGCAGATCAAATTTAGTGTGCGCGAATTTGCCGAGAGCGAGATACGTCCGCATGTGATGGAATGGGACGAGGCCCAGCACTTTCCCGTCGAGCTTAGGCCAAAGCTGGCCGAGCTTGGGCTTCTGGGTATCCTTTTTCCCGAAGAATACGGCGGCTCGGGCATGGGCTATGTCGAATACGCGACGATCATTGAAGAACTCGGACGTGTCTGCGGCTCGGTTGGATTGTCGGTTGCGGCGCATAATTCGCTTTGCTCAAATCACATCTATACGTTCGGCAGCGAAGATCAGAAGCAAAAATATCTTGTTCCGTTGGCGAAAGGTGAATCGTTCGGAGCTTGGGGTTTAACTGAGTCTCAGGCAGGCTCCGACGCGTCAGGAACGCGGACGAACGCGATCCGCTCGAATGGCGGATGGAAAGTGAACGGATCGAAAAATTTCATCACACACGCTATTGCATGTGAAACGCTCGTAGCTGTCGCGGTTACTGACAAAGAAAAAGGAAATCGCGGAATCTCGGCGTTCATCTTTGATAAATCGATGGAAGGATTCCGTTCGGACAAGAAAGAAAACAAGGTTGGAATGCGAGCATCGGAAACGGCTTCAGTCGTTTTTGAAGATTGCTACGTCCCGGATGAAAACCGCCTTGGCAACGAGGGCGAAGGGTTTTTGCAGGCAATGAAGGTTCTCGACGGCGGGCGTATCTCGATCGCGGCACTTTCTGTAGGCATCGCTCAGGGAGCCTACGAAGCGGCCGTAAAATATGCAAAAGAACGGCAGCAGTTCGGCAAGCCGATAGCTGAGTTTCAGGCGATACAATTCAAGCTTGCCGACATGGCAACGCAGATCGAATGTTCACGCCTGCTTACACAACAGGCAGCCGCCATGAAGGATGCCGGGAAACCTGTGACGCAAAAATCAGCGATGGCAAAGCTTTATGCATCAGAAACAGCCGTTCGCGTCTCCGAAGAAAGCGTTCAGATTCATGGCGGTTACGGCTATACAAAAGATTATCCGGCGGAAAAATATTGGCGTGATTCGAAGCTTTGCACGATTGGCGAAGGTACAAGCGAGATTCAGCGAATGGTGATCGCAAAACATCTTCTTAAATCCATGTAGATTGCGATTTACTTTGCGAAACCCGTTCGGATTCGATCGCGTATTGTTTAATTACGGTCAATTTTTGTGTAAATACGTGTTTCACGTTGCATTTGTGAAACATTTTAGTATAATCGAAGTCCAAATTTAATCACAGGAGAAAGAGTATGAGTACAAGTACAGCTACGAGTTCCGGCCGTCTCGCATCGGCCTTTTTAGCAGAGTTAGAAAACGAAGCCAAGGTTACGCGCAATTGTCTCGAACGTGTTCCGGCGGAAAAATTTGACTGGAAACCACATGAAAAATCCATGACCTTTGGCCGGCTGGCGGTTCACTGCGCCGAGATGTTTGGTTGGACCAAAGAGACGTTGACGCAGGACGTTTTAGATTTTGCGACGGCTGACATGACGCCGTTTGAACCGAAATCTACCGAAGAATTGCTCGCGTTTTTTGACGATCACGTCGCCAAAGCCAAGATAATTTTGGGCGAGACTGCGGACGAGACGTTCATGACCGACTGGACAATGCGTAACGGCGAACAGGTGTATTTCACTTTTCCGAAGGTTGCCGTAATGCGAACATTTGTGATGAACCATATCGTCCATCATCGCGGCCAATTGTCGGTCTATCTTCGACTCAACGACATTCCAGTGCCGTCGATCTATGGGCCGTCCGCTGACGAAGGGCAAATGTAAAAATAGATTTACTGACTTTTTGAAGGCGAGAGAGGCGAGAGCCATTCCCGCCTTTTTTGTTTGAAATTGTAAGAAATCCCAGATAATGTGAAAATGAACTTAACGTACCCATAATTCGTAAGACCATGCACGGGGCACAGTAAGCAATCAAAAGGAGATAAGTATGGTGAAATTTACGAAAGTTTTCCTGATCTTGACTTGTGTTATCGCGACGCAGACAGCGTGTTGGGTAACAGCGCAGGAAGGTACGGTGCAGGTTAGAACGATTAATGACAAGATTGATCTAATCATTCGGCCAGACTCAGGCGGTGTCTATTCGTGGAATGTTTGGTGGGATCAGTACTATCAGGTATCGCTTCAGGCTAAAACCACCGAGATCGATGTAACAGCGTCGAGTAAAGATAATGCCGCACTCACGCTGAAAGTTTCAGTTACATATCACACCGCGACTTCCAATGAAGCGATCGAGGCGTACGTCCGTAAGTTTGGCCTGGGTGCGGAGGAAAGAGAAACGCGCTTGTCTCAAATTCTGAAGGGCCAGGTGAATACGGAAACAAAAAATGCGGTCGCGGAGTTCGATGCTTACGGAATCCTTGCAAATCAAGAAGCCATTCAAATCAAGATTCGAGAGAAACTTTTACCACTATTCACGAACCAGATGTATCTGGAACTCGAATCGGTGCAAATAATCGGCCGCCCGGATTTTCTGGATGATCGCATTGAACAGGCCGCCTCGCAGGTTGTCGCTAATCAGAAGCTGAAAGAGGCTGCCCAGGCCGGACTAGAGGCCGCAAAAGTAAACGCGGAACAAAAGAAAGTGGAAGCTCAAACTTACGCGAATCCGGCCTTACTCGAAATACGCAAATTAGAACTTCAAAAAGAGATCGCCGCTGAATGGCGGCAACATAACGGCACGCTGGTTTTTGGTAATTCGTCGATGCTTTTGCAGGACAAATAATGTTGCAGGTCTTTCACGTCCAATCGCCCAGTAATGATTGATATTGAAAAAGTCTTCACCGGCGACCCGCGATCCGTTGCTCGAGCGATTACTAAGGTCGAAAGCGGATCCGCTGAGGCCGCTGCTTTGATGAAGGCGATATTTCCGAACACCGGAAATGCCCTGATCGTCGGCATCACAGGTTCTCCAGGGGCCGGGAAATCCTCGCTTGTCGATAAGTTAGCTCTTCATTATAAAGACAATGGATCCCGAGTCGGAATAATCTGTGTTGATCCATCAAGCCCATTTTCTGGTGGAGCAATTCTAGGCGACCGCATCCGAATGGCGACGCTCGGGTTGGACAAAAACGTTTTTATCCGTTCGATGGCAACGCGCGGAAATCTTGGTGGAATATCGCGTGCGACGGTCGATGCAGTCGCGATTCTGGACGCGGCGGGCTTTGATATCGTGATCGTCGAAACGGTTGGTGTCGGCCAGGATGAGGTTGAGATCGTAAAAACAGCGGATGTGTCCGTTGTCGTTCTGGTTCCGGGAATGGGCGATGACATTCAGGCGATTAAGGCCGGAATTATGGAGATCGGTGACGTTTTTGTCATAAACAAAGCCGATCGCGAAGGCGTGTTGCGAACCCAAAAGGAGTTGGAATCGCTCCTGGGTTTGGCTCACCGGCCCGATCTCTGGGATCCGCCAATTGTTAAGACGACCGCAACCGAAAACAAAGGCATCGAAGACCTTGCGGCTGCCATCGAAAGCTACAATGTGTTTCAGAAACAGGGCGATGCGAGCCTTGAGCGAAAAAAAGCGATAGCAAAATGGCGGTTGTTGGAGCTTTTGCAGGAACGGCTCTTATCCGATTTGATGAACCAAAACGGTACAAACGAAAAACTTGATAACATGGCACTTGAGATCGCTGAGAAGAAAAACGATCCATATTCTGCCGTTGAGGTTCTAATTGCAGAAGCCCGCGCGTAAGCAAGGGCGCAACTCGCAAGTCGCGTTGAGTGTTACGCCCTTGTTTATACGCGGGCTTTAGCAAAAGTATGAAAATTAATCATCTCGGCATTGCAACGAAAGGTATTGAAGAAGCTATGAAATTTTGGGGTGATGCCCTCGGATTGGAGAACGTGCATACCGAAGTTGTCGAAGATCAGAAGGTCCGCGTGGCCATACTGCCGATTGGCGAAAGCCGCATTGAGCTTCTGGAACCAACGAGCGAAGATTCGCCGATATCGAAATTTATTGAAAAACGAGGTGGCGGGATACATCACATCGCTGTCGAGGTGGAGGACATCGAAGCGTCGCTCGCGAAACTAAAAGAGCAAGGTATGCGTTTAATCGACGAGAGCCCGCGCATTGGAGCCGAAGGTTGTTTAGTCGCGTTTGTCCATCCAAGCTCGGCAAACGGCGTTTTGCTGGAACTAGTCCAAACAAAGCCTTAATAACCGGATCACATTTCTGATGCGACGAAAATCAGTTGGATGTTTTGGGCGGATTTTGGTATTATGCCTGTTTGAGAATTTTGCAGAGTTATCTGGATAGATTTATCACAAGTGAGGATTTAGAAATTGAGTAATTTAACAAAAGGACTGATCTTATTATTGGTCATTCTCGGAATAGGAGCTGGCCTTGTCGTTTGGAAAAACAAGGTTGGTGGCAGCAGCCATGCTGCGGGGCCCTTCAATAGCATCAGTAAGGAAGAGGTCGAACTGCTTTTGTCGGATTTGGCGAAGGTCAATCCAATGGCTTTGAAGCGGTTCTCGCAAGATCCAGAAATGAAAAAGCAGCAGCTCGACAGCCTGAAGCAGCTGCTCGCGTTTGCAAGCCAGGCCCAGAAAGATGGCCTTACCCTCGATCCGAATAACCGGCAGGAACTCGACAACATACGAGCCGAAGTGATCGCCGTCAATTACGATAAAGAGATCAACAAGGACAAAGGACCAATGCCGCCGTTCGGTTTCATCACCGAGGACCAGATTAAAGCCTTCTGGGGAGAAGGC
The DNA here is from genome assembly GCA_963765045.1 of Blastocatellia bacterium. Classification (GTDB taxonomy): domain Bacteria; phylum Acidobacteriota; class Blastocatellia; order Pyrinomonadales; family Pyrinomonadaceae; genus OLB17. The sequence goes on from CAVXVF010000017.1 coordinate 753,870, forward strand.
GAGCAACCGGTAAAAGGATTTTTCGCTTCGCTCAAGGACAAAATGGGCATGGGCGAGGAAAACCGTGAAGTGGCATTTCAAAAATTTCTCGATTCGAAGATAAATGTCCTCAAAAGCAACAATCCTCAGATGAAAGACCGCGAGGTCACGGAAGAAGAAAAAACACAGGCTCGGGATTTTTTCGCCAAGATCGAGATTTACGAAAAAGAGTATGAAGACAAAGCCAGCTCGGGCGAGCTTTCGAAGGAGTTCGTAGAAAAGACCAATCTTCAGATCAAACTTCAGCAGTCGCAGTTTTTAGCAAAGATTTTCTCTGATACACAGAAAGATAAGGTTAAAGTAACCGACGAGGATGTTGCGAAATACATTTCGGAACACCCCGAACTGAGTAATTCGGAAAAGAAAGCTAAGGCTGAAGAGATTTTAAACCGTGCAAAATCAGGCGAGGATTTTTCTGCGTTGGCAAATGAATTTTCGGAAGATCCTGGTAACAAGGACCCGAAAGGCGTCGCTCAAGGCGGAATTTACAAAGATGTAACCAAGGGCAAAATGGTCAAGCCATTTGAAGAAGCCGCCCTTGCCCTTGAACCGGGACAGGTTTCGCCCAATCTCGTCGAATCCGACTTTGGATATCACATTATCAAGCTCGAAAAGAAGGGCGAAGGCAAAGACGCCTCCGGTCAGCCAGCAGAGACCTATGACGTCAGGCACATTCTTTTTTCTACTACCTACAAGGATCCGGCGGATCCTGAAGGACGAGATATGCCGGTAAAGGCTTATGTTAAAAACAAGCTTGAAACGGAAAAGGAAAAGCAGGTGCTTGAAGAAATAATTAAAAACAATAACGTTCAGGTGCCGGAAGACTTTACGGTTCCCGAGGTTTCGGAAGAGCAGATCCAGGAGATGATGAAAAAGCAGCAGCAGCAAAATCAGATGCCGCCAATGTCTCCAGATGGTCAGCAGCTTCCTCCGGGAGCAGGTGCACCACCGCCGCCACCGGCAAAGAGTGGAGCTAAACCCGCTGCGAAGCCCGCTCCGAAAACAGGTAAATAGTTAATCGATCAATAAGAGAATAAAATCAGCGAGGGGCGATTCCAGTGTCGTCCCTCGACTTGTTAGGCGACTGCAAATATTAAGAATGGAACAAGTAAACATAGGAATCATAGGCGGCAGCGGGCTTTATCAGATGCCGGAGCTACAGAATGTAAGAGAGATCGAGGTTGATACGCCATTCGGAAAGCCGTCGGATGCTTTTATCGTGGGCGAACTAGAAGGCGTGAAGGTCGCTTTTTTGCCGCGTCATGCCCGTGGGCATAAGTTTTTGCCGACCGAAGTTCCCTACCGCGCGAACATATACGCGATGAAGCTACTCGGAATCGAGTATATTCTCTCGGTTTCGGCCGTCGGCTCTTTGCAGGAGAAATACGCTCCGACGGATATGGTTATTCCCGACCAATTTTTCGACCGGACGCGTGCGAGGGCAAAGGAATCGACCTTTTTCGGCGAGGGAATCGTCGGGCACGTAACGTTTGCTCATCCAGTTTGCAGCGAGCTTGGCGACATTCTCGAAGCGTCTTGCAATTCGGTCGGCGTGAAAACACATCGAGGCGGCACTTACATTTGCATGGAAGGCCCGGCATTTTCGACCAAAGCAGAAAGCAACGTCTATCGCCAATGGGGAATGGACATTATCGGAATGACCAATTTGCAGGAAGCCAAACTCGCCCGCGAAGCCGAGATTGCATATGCTACGCTCGCCCTTGTCACCGATTACGACTGCTGGTACGAAGGCCACGACGACGTGACGGTCGATATGGTCATCGAATATCTGAACAAGAATGTCCGCAACGCTCAATTGATATTAAAAGACGCCGTAAAACGCGTCGCTGCCAAGGAAACGCCGAACCAATATCACGACGCAATAAAGAATGCGATCTTTACGGCTCCTGAACACTGGCCGGTGGAAACGGCGAAGAAACTCGACGCGATAATCGGGAAATACGCCCCGAAATAAGTTTGGAGTTCCGCCTTCAGGCAGCCTTGTGTTGGCAAGAGCCTGCTAAAGCAGGAACTCAAAACCAACTTTCCGCCGTCTTCGAACATCTTTAACTTGTCATGAAAAAAGTAATTTTATCTTTTTCCTTCGTATTCGCGTTATTGATGATCTTGGGTGTCCCGGTATTTGCTCAGCGAAATGTAACGCCGGCGATCGATAAAGACCCAATTCTTGAACTGGACGCAAAGCACAATCTCGACGTGGCCTGGCAGGCGTTTCGGTTGAAAAAGGCTTACAAGGGTGTCATCATGCGGTTCGAAGAGACTTATGCAGCGTACCCGATGTTTTCAAAGATCGAAGAGTTTCTCTACCTCGCAGGAATGAGCAGTTATTACTTGTCGAAAAACGAGGGCAAGCAAAAGGTAAACCTCAAACTGGATAAGGAAAAAGAAAAATTCGCACCGGAAAAGCTACGCGAAGATGCCGCCGCTTACCTTTCGCTGATGCTTGAGAAAAATCCACAAAGCCAATACAAAAGCGAAGCCGAAAAGGTTCTGACAGAGTTGAAAAGCATCAAATAGAAGAAGTTTTGCTTTGCGATCTTTGCGGGCTTCCCTTTGCTAATTTGCGTTAAACTCCTTTTCGACCGCAAAGTACGCAAAGTTTTTCGCAAAGTTCGCGAAGGATAATGAACCTCAATCAAGTCACCATTTACTCGGAAAAACCCGTCGAAACAGTCGAGTTTTTCCAAAAGCTCGGGTTGAGAATTATTGTCGATTCCCTGCCTCGTTATGCCCGTCTCGAATGCCCCGACGGCGAATCTACACTTTCCGTTCACATTGCCGAGGACGTGGTTATCACCAACAACATCGTGCTTTATTTTGAGTGCGAACACTTCGACGCAACTGTCGAAGAACTCAAATTGAAAGGCCTTGTCTTTGACGAAGGGCCAACTGACCGCGAATGGCTCTGGCGCGAGGCTTACTTAAAAGACCCGAACGGCAACAATATCTGCCTTTTTTATGCCGCCGACAATCGCAAAAATCCGCCCTGGCGTGTAAAATAATCCTTTACGTATTTCGAACCTTTTTTTGGAGATTCTTTTAACACATGTCTTTAACAGTAGTTGGATCTGTCGCGTTCGACGCGCTTGAAACGCCGTTTGGTAAACGCGACAAAGTTCTTGGCGGTGCGGCGACGCACTTTGGGCTTTCGGCAAGTTTTTTTACGCAGGTAAACGCTGTCGGCGTTGTCGGCGGCGATTTTGGCGACGAAGAGTGGGCGGTTTTTAAGCGTCACGCGATCAACACGAGCGACATTGAGATCGTGCCTGACGGCAAAACGTTCTTTTGGAGCGGCCGTTACGAGTACGATATGAACACGGCCCACACGCTCGACACGCAGTTGAACGTGTTCGAGACCTTCGACCCGAAGCTTTCGGATAATTCGAAAACCGCAAAACTTTTGTTCCTTGCGAATATTCTGCCGATGCTTCAAAAGCAGGTGCGCGAGCAGTGTGAGAATGCGGAATTCGTGGCGATGGATACGATGAATTTCTGGATCTCGTCGATGAAGGAAGCGGTCATTGAGACGATCAAGGTTGTCGACTGCATAATCATCAACGACGCCGAGGCCCGCCAACTGACCGACGAGCCGAGCATCTACAAAGCCGCCAATGCGATAATGGACTTCGGCCTGAAAGCCGTCGTTATAAAACGGGGAGAATACGGCGCGACGCTCTTTACCAAAGACGGCTATTTCGCGGCCCCTGCTTACCCGCTCGAAAGCGTTTTTGACCCGACCGGCGCGGGCGATACTTTTGCCGGTGGATTCATGGGATATCTCGCGGCACAAAAAGAAATTACGGACGAAACGCTTCGCCGGGCGATGGTTTATGGCTCGGTGATGGCATCGTTCAACGTTGAGAAATTTGGCACCGAACGCGTCGATGCACTTGAATATTCAGAGATCAACCAGCGGTTCAGGGATTTCAAGCGAATGACGCATTTCGACGACATTCCGTTTGAACGTTCGACGACAGCAGTCTAATTGCGTTGGCAAAACAGATCGAAACATCATTTGAAACCTTTGCCCAGCCGGAATCGGCCGTTGTTTGGGTCGTTCTTCCGCTTGTAGCTGTCGTTTGTCTCGCAGTCGGAATTGTTCTTGCGATTACTGCTGGTAACTGGTTGCTGCTCGCGCTACTTCTGATCTCGCTCGTGGTGGTCGCACTATTTTCGGTCAAAAGCATACTCCAATCCCGCAAGACGGAAAAAAAACGTTTCGATTGGGAAACTGCAATGCCTGAAATTCAGCGGCAGAATCTGAATATCGAAGTCCTTGAGCTTTCAAAGATTCTCAAAGTCGAACCGAGTCAGATCAGCGATCTGCAATCCGCTTATATCGTTGCTGAGGATCTGGCGTTGCGGCAGATTCAACAGGAAGAGAATGTCCCGCTGATACGGCATGTAATGCTTGGTAAAGCTCCATTCGAAGCGGTCCTGATCAAAAACGATGTGATTAACTGCATAGAGGTCGCCTTTTTGGTCGCTCCGGACATGCGGCAGGAGAGGGTCGACGCCATGATGCGGAAGATCGCTCTTGTAAAAAAGACATTCGGTGAGATGCGGATTCGAATGAAAGTCAGACTTATGTTGGTACTGGTGACGCAGCTTACGCCCGAAGGCGAAGATCAGCTTCGTTCAATGTTAAACTCGAAGCGGTTTGCGGAAACTCCGGTTGATATCGATATCAGATTGCTCGATTTTGAGTCGCTGCAAAGAATATACGTGACGGATTAAGTCAGAACAGGGAGCAATAGCGACCGTCCTCTGTTTGTAAGAAAAAGAGGCCATCGCTACCGCTCAGGGTTCTGACACGATGATTATATGCTTGAAAACAAAGTAGGAATGATCTTTGGAGTCGCAAACAAACGCTCGATCGCCTGGGCGTGTGCGTCGGCGTGTGCCGAACACGGCGCGAAGATGGCGTTTACTTATCAGGGCGAACGGCTGAAAGAGAACGTGGAAAAGCTGGCGGGCGAACTGCCGGATTCGCTGGTCGTTCCGTGCGATGTGACGAATCAGGCGGACGTTGATGCGGCTTTTGCGGCGGTCGGCGAGAAATACGGCAAGCTCGATTTCGTCGTACATTCAATTGCCTTTGCCCCGAAGGAAGCCCTCGAAGGCGAGTTCGTAACCACGACTCGCGAGGCGTTTACAACTGCGCTTGAGATCAGCGCGTTTTCGCTAACGCAGATTGCTCTCGCTGCTTCGCCACTGATGAAGGATGGTGGCAGCATCGTCACCATGAGCTATTACGGGGCCGAGAAAGTGGTGATGAATTACAACGTCATGGGCGTTGCAAAAGCCGCACTCGAAGCTTCGACACGATATCTCGCCGCTGACCTTGGCAAACAGAATATTCGTGTAAACGCAATAAGCGCAGGCCCGATAAATACACTTTCTGCCCGAGGCGTGAAAGGAATGGGCTCGCTGCTCGGCTATGTTGCGGAAAGGTCGCCGCTTAAACGCAACGTGCAGGCGAGCGAAGTCGGGAACACCGCATTGTTTCTGGTCAGCGATCTCGCGACCGGCATCACGGGTGAGACGATCTACGTCGATTGCGGATATAACATCATGGGAGTCTAGGAATTTGGGATTTTCGATTTTCGATTGGAAGAGCTCTTTCCCAGTACGAACAATCGCAAATCGGCAATCGCAAATCGCAAATCTAACTAATGGCTGAAACAGACGCGAATAAACCGATCAAGAAGAAAGACAAACGTAAGCCGGCCGAGCCGAAAACGGTGGCCGAGGCAAAGCAGCTTGAAAAAGTGCCGGACTACTGGCAGCTTACCGATGACGAAGTTTTGCTGCGCTCTCCCTCACCGGAAGATGAATTTAAAACATCCGACTCATGGCGTGTTTTCCGTATTTTGGGAGAATTTGTCGGAGGGTTTGACGATCTTGCGACGATAACGCGTGGCGTGTCGATCTTCGGTTCGGCCCGCACTCATCCTGACGATCCGATGTATCTGGCCGCTCAGGAAACAGCGCGTCTGCTTGCCGATGACGGCTTTGAAATCATAACCGGCGGCGGCCCTGGAATAATGGAAGCGGCAAATAAAGGTGCGTTTGAGGCAGGAAAGGTCTCGGTCGGGTGCAACATCGAACTGCCGTTCGAGCAGGTCCCGAACCCTTATCTGACAAAATCGCTGACCTTCAAGTATTTCATGGTCCGCAAGACGATGTTTATCAAATACAGCAACGCCTACATAATTTTTCCCGGCGGTTTCGGAACGATGGACGAATTGTTTGAGGCTTTAACGCTGATCCAGACGCGTAAGATACGAAATTTCCCGGTCGTTCTGTTCGGATCGCAATACTGGCGTGGACTTTTGTCGTGGATAACCTCCACGATGCTCAACGAAAAAAATATCAACGAAGAAGATCTTGGGCTTATCCACCTCACCGATTCACCGAAGGACGCGGTCGATTTTATTATTAAAACTTCAAGTGCCGGGTAGGTGTCGTTCACATTGTATTTTACTTACCCTGAAAGACAGAGCTCTGCCGTGTCTTTTCATCTTGTTCAGTCTTTGTTCCTTCCTGGTCCGTGGTGAAAAGATTTGAACCACCGAACAAGAAGAACGAAGCGGGAACGAGAGGATCATCTTAAAGATTCCTTCATCCAATCAAAATACTCGTCCAAAACTCTCTCGGACTGGACGGCCACGATCTCCGGCACGTTGTAACTGTGATTTGCCTTGATAAAAGCCTCAAGTGCGTCAAACTTCTCAGGAAGCGTCTTTATCAGCAGAAGATGTTCCGCCTCACTCCGAACCTCGCCCTCCCAGAAATAAACCGACGTCATCTTCGGCAATATCTGCACGCAAGCAGCTAGCTTTTCGCCAACGATCTGTCGGGCCAGAGCTTCCGCCTCCTCATTCGACGAAACCGTTGTCAAGACAACAAGGACAGACATTCTAGACCTATTTCTTCATTAAATCCGCGTACTGCCCGCTATCGACCCATTCGAGAATCTCTGCGACGCGCCACACGGGCAACGGATGCGACATGCCCGCGTTAATGATGTTTGCCCAGAATTTATCAAGGCCCTTTTCATCGTAATTCTTTTGGAATTCCCGGCCCTGTTCGAGGAATAATTCGTAATCGATCTTCGACGCAAAGGTACCGCCGGCGAGTTTCATCATCGTCCTGCCGACTGCGTGCGGGTCTTGCGTGACGAGCAAGGCGGCCCGGTCGCATGAAAGCTCGGCACGGCGTGCCCACGCGAGCAAAGCACTGCCGATGCCCATTTGAATGATCAATTTGACGATTTCCGACCCCGGCAGAAGCTTGGCGACAGAGGCATTCATCAGAAGCTCCAAAATCCTCGCCGCTGTCAGATACAAAACGTGTTCGGCATGGATATGACCGACCTCATGCGCGATCACCGCCAGCGTTTCGTCTTCGCTCAAGCGTTCGAGCAGCCCCGAATGCAGCACAATGACAGGCTTTGTAACGCCGGTAGTAAATGCATTGACTATCGGGTTTTGCTGTATAAACATATCGGGCATATCGACGGCCAGCGTCGTACACGCGATCTGCAGCTTGGCGTGAAGATCCGGACACTGCTTGGCCGTCACTTGCACAGACCCTGCCATCAGCATCACGCGAACAGCCGATTCTCCTGTTACCTCGATCAGTTTTTTCAAAGCGCTGTCGATGCCCGGGATCGCACGCAAAGCCGCCAGGGCTTTGCTGTCTAGCGGATGAATGTAATCGTGTTTTGAGAGATCGGCGAACTTTTTATGCGGTTCGTTCGAGAGCGGCATCTTGCACTTGCCGCAATTTGCCGAATTATTTTTGTAATCAGCCTTGACCGCGTTTTTCTGCCCGCAATAGCGGCAGCGAACAAAATTTCCCTTTGCAACTGCGGTCGATTCACCTTCAGAGTCAGCTTTTTTCTTTGCCATAAAATAAGTTTAGGATGAAACTCGCTCGCAATTGTTCAAACCGTCGGTGCCTGATGAGTTAAACGACACATACCTGCAAAAAGTTTTATTTATGAACTACTTAGCCTGACAACCGTTTCGACATGATGCGTCTGCGGAAAAAGGTCGAGCGCCGTGATCGATACAATCATGTAACCGCCATCGATCAATTGCCGTAAATCGCGTGCAAGCATCGACGGATCGCAGGCAACATACGAGATATTTTGAGGGCGGAGTTTAATGATTTTATTGATTACGTCCTTTTCCGTGCCGGTCCGCGGCGGATCGAGCAACACAAAATCGGTACCATCGAGTTGGTGTCCGGCAAGAAACTCGCCGACGCTTTCTGCCGCAAAACTTACGTTTTCGAGCCGTGCATTCTCCGCGTTGCGCGTTGCAAACTCGATAGCACGCTCATTTCCCTCGACCCCGATCACTTGCGAAAACTTCTTTGCCAAAGGCAGCGTGAACAGCCCGACGCCGCAGTACAGATCAAGCGCTCGTTCGCCGCTCGCACCAGACAGAGCCGTTTCCAAAAGCTGCTCGATCAACGATTGATTGCCTTGGAAAAAGCTTTGTGCGGAATATGAATATTTGAAATCGCCCGCCGTAAACGAAATATCCTTGGTCGGCTCCATTATCTCAGGCGAGAAAAGCGAAACGCTGCCGTCCGATCCACAGGCCGCTTCGATCTCGGCTCGGTTTGCCCAAAAGCCGTCCCAGTTCAGCGTGTTGCGTAGATCTTTGAGAGTATTGTCGAGCGTCGGGTCAAGGATCGGACAATGCTCGATATCAATAATATCGTGCGAATTGCGTTTGAAATACCCAATCTTTTTTTGCCGCGTTTCGAGATGCCATTGTGCCCGCGAACGATATTCGAACGGCTTCTGGACTCGCGATTATCGGAATATCATTCTCAAACTCAATCTTCCCGATACGCTTGAGCGAGTCGCGGATCATGTCGAGCTTTGCCGAGAGTTGCGCTGCGTACGTCATCTGCTGAAAGTCGCAGCCACCGCATTTGCCGAAGTACTTGCACGTCGGCTCGATCCGCAGCGGTGACGGCTCGATGACTGCTTCGATCTCCGCGAACGCCGTCTTCCCTTTCAATTGAAAAATCTTGACGGACAGTTTATCGCCCGCTGCCGACAACGGCACGAATACGGTCAGGTTTTCGGCAAATGCCAGTCCGAGGCCCTGGGGAACTATCTTCTGGATCGCGACTTCCAACCGGTCGCCAATCTTATATTCTGTTTTCAATTAATACTCTCAACTTCCATCTCGACACCGCCGACAATTCCAGAGAAAATGTTATAAACCAAAGCAGCCAATGCTCCGCCGATGAATCCTATTACGGCGTAAAAAATCGGTAAGGCCGATCATGATTCCGATTCCAAGCAAAACCCCGCCACCGCCAACCGCGAAGGCGGCATCTCCGCCCATCATGCCTGCTCCAAAAAGAGCGTACATAATAATTATCAGCCCATACGGAATACTGATCAAAAGACTCAAGACCAGCATCATTACCGAATAAATTTTAGCGACCGACAATATACCGAGTTTACGAATTTTAATCTTATTCATTTAAGTTTTCCCTGCAGTGTTTTCTGAATTAGGTGTTCTTACTATACACCAGGAACGATGCAAGCCTCGTGAAGAACCCGAGTAGGTTTTGGTCTACTTCAGAGCAAAATTCCCCACGGACAATATCTGTCTCAAGGTTTGAAGATCGCGCTCGTCTTTGTAAGAAACCGTGAATAGTATTGCATAACGATTCTTTACGGTCGCGTAGAGCCGCTTTTTTCCTGCATCGCTTGCGACATCGATGTAAGCAAATTGCCTCTGCCCCAGTTTCTCTGCCTGTGTTTCCGAATAAGTAAACTTTGGCGGAAGCGTCATCATATTAAATTGGCCGCGCATCAGATCGAAGTAATCGACCGCGTCACGCACCTCCGGCAGCGGAGTAAGATCCTCTCGCGAAATACGTATCAACGAGCTTTCTTCGGTCGTAAATGTCGGACGGTACGCGGTCAGAAGTATAGTCACGCGATCAAGTGCCCGATTTATCTGCACCTGGCTCACTTTACTCAAATCGTCCGGAGCTTTTAACGCCAGGTCGATTCCCTGCTCACTAATCTTTTTATTGAATTCGCTGTCCGCGATCAGCCATGTGTCAGGCAGCGTAATCTCAAATTTCAGTTCGTCATTCGTGTATGTTTTTCCTGTCGATTTGGGGGCGGCGACTTCTTTTTTCGGGATACTTTTGATCGGAACGCCGCGTGGAGCGGCACTGGCCTTTTTGACTTGAGCGAAACCGACAGACGCGAGCAGGTAAATAGCACTAAAAAACTGGTAAAACTTTTCTTCATAAATAAAACAGGCTTAGCCGAGGAATGCCTTCGTCCTCACGCAGACGTTTTAGCAGCATCAAGATCGAACGTCTTTTTGTAAACGTCCGCTTCCATTCCCGCTTTGTAGGCCTTTAGCTGACCGTTAATTTCTTTCTCCAAATTCTTTAGATGCACCTTATCTGAATTTGTCAGCAATGCCTTATCAAGAAATGTTTCGATGTCCGAAAGCGATTTGTCGACAAGCTCGAAATCTTCGCTGAAATTTGCCAACAGTTCTTCGAGCCGGGCGATCGCTCGGTCGAAATCGTCCCGCATGTTCTCGTTGGCGGAGTTTTTGAGATGATCGATGATTGCGTGAATATGTGCCGATGACGGTTTCGCTTGAAAACGAGTCAGCCGCAGCATTTTCCGACGTTTCGTCCGCCTTCCCGGTTTGCGAACGCAGCCATTCTTCGTATTGTGCTTCGATCTCTTCGCGGCAATAGAGCAGGCCTTTGATCGTTCGCGGACCGGGCTTTTTGTCGAAGCCGTCGAACACATTTTCTATCGCCCGCAACGCCACATGAAGCGGGATTCCGCGTTCCTGCCAGCTCTCGATCATCGCCCAATCTATCGGACTCAGCAGCAGATTCTTGCCACGGCGGCGAACGAATGTCTCCTCAATTTCGGTGTAGTAATTGTAGTAGTTCAAGGGTGCAGGTTATTCAAACCGGATCTTCATTTTCCGCAGAGTTCGCAGGTCTTCTTCGCTAAGCTGTAACTCGATCTCCCATTGCCTTCATTGTCCGGTTTGGTACGCGAAAGCTCCAGCCGCAGCGACAGATTAGGTTCGAAACCGATCTCGCGGAGATGGTCGATCGCGTCGCGAACGCGGCTGTTCGACTCGAGCGCCGCATTTAAGGCATCGCCAAGTTCGCGGGAAGCATTTTTTGCTCTGTCGTCTAGTTCCATTTCGTCTATCAAAATGCTACGCAACGAAGTTCGCGAAGTCAAAAATCGCGGGCGGATATGTTAATCTATCGGCATTATGGCAGATGAGCGACGCGAAAAATTCGAGACTTCCTCGGGCATCGAGTTGGCAAGCGATTTTAATCCAACTAACACAAAACAAATAGATTACGCTGCTGATCTCGCCGATCCGGGTGAGTTTCCGTACACGCGCGGCGTCCGCAAAAACATGTATCGCGGTAAGTTTTGGACGATGCGTCAATACGCCGGTTTCGCCACCGCACAGGAATCGAACGAGCGTTACAAATATCTACTTTCGCAAGGCACGACCGGTTTGAGCGTCGCCTTCGATTTGCCGACGCAGATCGGTCTCGATTCGGACGAACCGCTCGCGATGGGCGAGGTCGGAAAGGTCGGCGTCGCCATCGACAGTGTCGATGACATGTCTGCGCTTTTGGACGGCATTCCGCTCGATAAAGTCTCAACGTCGATGACGATAAACGCAACGGCATCAATACTTTTGTGTCTTTATCTGGCGGTTGCAAAAAAGCAAAACGTGCCTTTCGATAAAGTCAGCGGAACGATCCAGAACGATATTTTGAAGGAGTACATCGCCCGCGGCACGTACATTTATCCACCAAAACCAAGCCTTCGCCTGATCACCGACACGTTCGCTTTTTGTGCCGCCGAGGTGCCGAATTGGAATACGATCTCGATCTCCGGCTATCACATCCGCGAGGCCGGTTCGACCGCCGCACAGGAACTTGCATTCACGCTGGCTGACGCGATCTGTTACGTGCAATCGGCTATCGACGTCGGTCTGGATGTGGACAAATTTGCTCCGAGGCTTTCGTTTTTCTTCAATGCTCACAACAATTTACTGGAGGAGATCGCTAAATTCCGCGCCGCCCGGAGATTGTGGGCAAAGATCATGCGTTCTCGCTTTAAAGCTCAGGACAAGCGGTCTTTGATGCTCCGATTTCACACGCAAACGGCCGGATCGACGCTGACAGCACAGCAGCCAGAAGTGAACATCGTCCGCACGACAATTCAGGCCCTCGCCGCCGTGCTTGGCGGCACGCAAAGCCTCCACACAAACTCAATGGACGAGGCTCTTTCGCTTCCGACCGAATCCGCCGCTCGCATCGCTCTCCGCACGCAGCAGGTGATCGCACACGAATCGGGCGTTGCCGATACGGTCGATCCGTTTGCCGGAAGTTATGCAATAGAAGAGCTTACGACCAGGCTCGAAGAAATGGCCGAGGATTATATCGCGAAGATCGACGACATGGGCGGAATGCTCAAGGCGATAGAAACCGGCTACGTCCAACGCGAGATTCAGGAAGCGGCGTACGATTACCAGCGGGCGGTCGAGACGGACGATGCCATCGTCGTCGGCGTCAATAAATTTCAAAGCGACGAAACCAGCACGATTCCGATCATGCGGATTGATGCTCAGATCGAGAAAGATCAAGTCCAGCGTTTGCAGGCATTGCGTGCTCGTCGCGACGCCGCCAAGGCCGAAAGTACTTTGAACGCATTGGAAGATGCCGCAAAAGGCACGGAAAACCTGCTCCCCAAGAATTCTCGAATGCGTCGAAAGTTCGGTCACGGTCGGCGAGATCAGCGGTCGGCTGCGGACCGTCTGGGGCGAATATCGCGAAGCGGTTACGGTTTAATCCGCTTTCAGTGACAGCAAATGTTCTGCTTTGCGAACTCTGCGAAAAACTTCGCGCCCTTTGCGTTTAAAAGTTATTTTTAGCGCAAAGTTCGCTATCGACTCTACGATTTTGACCGCTGCCGCACTCAACTAAAATAGTGACAAACGTTGTTTACTAATGTTAATATCTATGTTGAGCTTTTCCGCTCGTCCCGCCGTTCCACATAAATCAAGCCATCCGACCAAGCTATGGACCAGTTAAACGAATACCTGCAAGAACTTATTTCTACATCAAGTTACGCTCTTCACCTTGAGCCGAATACGAATCCGTACATCGTTTCAGCCAATGGCAACACGGATGTCGCAAACGCACCGCTTCTCGGATCACAGATCAGCTTGATGGTGTTCCCGTTAATTCCGGCGGACATCAAGCAGGACTTGCCTAATCAACCCGAAATCCAGTTCGTTCACCCCAGCAATTTGGGTGAATTCGACTTTACCGTGCAGAAATCCCCGGCGGGATTCAACGTGACCATAAAACCTTTGACAACAAATGGGATGACCACTTGAAAAAGTTGAGCTGCCGTCGTCCGATACGCCTGCGATTACGGAGGAGATGATGGACCAGATGACGGCGGATCTGGAAAATAATCCTGTTTACAATGATTTACAGGCTGGTCAGCCCGAATTTAATGCTGATGCGTTGCCAAATGTTGACTCATCAAACGGCTTTCAAAAAGCAGAAACATCCGGCTTTAATGAAATATAGGTCGAAGATCTGGCCCCGGCCCAGATGTACGAGCCGCCGGTTGAGGAAACCGACAGCGAGCCAAAACACGTCGAAGCCGAGAAAGTAATTAAAATGCCGATTGTCGATCGCAGGGCCGACGAACGGCTCGCGAACAACGCCGACTTCAAGAACAGAATGGAAGCCTTGTTCTATAAAATGAGTGAGTTCGGGGCATCGGACCTGCATCTTTCGGTCGATATGCCGCCGATGGTCCGCAAAGACGGCAAGATCCAGAGTATCGAATGCGACGAGACCGTTCTGACCACGGATACGATGAAGGGCCTGATAATGTCGATCATGCCCGAGCGGAACCGCGACGAGTTTGCCGAGCGAAAGGACAGCGATTTTGCTTATGAAATTCCCGGCCTCGCCCGTTTTCGATGCAATATTTTCATGGACCGCAAGGGCATGGGCGGCGTTTTCCGCATCATCCCGGCAAAGATGACGACTGCCGAAGACCTCGGACTTCCGCCTTCGATCCTTGGCATGTGCGAGCTTAACAAAGGCCTTGTCGTCGTCACCGGCCCGACCGGTTCGGGCAAATCCACAACGTTGTGCGCAATGGTAAACCACATCAACTCGCAGCGGGAAGACCACATCATTACCATCGAAGACCCGATCGAATTCGTCCACGAAAACCAGAAATGTCTGGTCAATCAGCGTGAGGTCCACAACCACACGTCGTCTTTCAAAGACGCTCTGCGTGCCGCACTTCGCGAAGACCCGGACATTATCCTGGTCGGCGAAATGCGTGATCTCGAGACCATCGCCATCGCCATCGAAACCGCCGAAACAGGCCATCTCGTCTTCGGAACGCTCCACACGACGACTGCTCCATCCACCGTTGACCGCATCATCGACCAGTTCCCTGCCGACCGCCAACAGCAGATCCGCGTGATGCTAAGTGAATCGTTAAAAGGAGTTGTCGCCCAGACGCTGCTGCCAAAGATCGGCGGCGGACGCGTCGCGGCACTCGAAATATTGATCATCACACCAGCCATCAGCAACCTCATCCGCGAAGGTAAGACATTTCAGATCGCCTCGGCCATGCAGACCGGCAAGTCGCACGGCATGATGCTCCTAAACGATTCGCTGTACGACCTGGTCGAGAAAAAGATTGTCGAACCCCGCGATGCATACCTAAAAGCAGTGCCAAAGATCGGCGGCGGACGCGTCGCGGCACTCGAAATATTGATCATCACGCCCGCCATCAGCAACCTCATCCGCGAAGGCAAAACCTTCCAGATCGCCTCGGCGATGCAAACCGGAAAATCCCACGGAATGGTCCTGCTCAACGATTCCCTCTTCGACCTGGTCCAAAAAGGCATAGTCGAACCTCGCGATGCTTACCTCAAGGCCGTCGATAAAACGAGCTTCGAAACAATGCTGAAACGCGGCGGGTTTGAGATTTGATATATGCAGTAGAACAAATTCAAAGACGGCAAAGACTTTTCGCCGTCTTTTTTCTTTTTCAGATACGGATGCTTTCCATTTCACTTTTTCGAAAACAAGTTTTCCTTGTGTATTGTCTGCTATCAAAGTAAAATCATGCAAATAAAGCTAAACTCTTCCAACTCACCAAATCGAGAAGTAGCTAATTTGCGATAAATATTTAAGAGGTAGTAGCCGTCCCATGAAAACCCACTCATCAATCGTCTCGCGCCCAAGTGCATCAAGTGACAAATCCGCATTCTTCAAAGGCTTTTCACAACATCGAAGCCTTTTCACAAAGTCATTGTTCGGATTTTTCCTAATTTCATGTATGGCAGCATTCACAAATGCCGCAACCTTCGTAGTAACAAAAACTGCCGATACGAACGATGGTGTCTGCGATGCGGACTGCAGTCTTCGAGAGGCGGCCGCAACGGCGAACGCATCACTTGCACCTGATGTCATTACATTCGACCCTGTCGCGTTCGCCGGCCCTCAGACAATTGTTTTGACAGGTGGTCCCGTCTATCTGACCAGTAAGGGGAATTTACATATTAAAGGCCCGGGTGCGGCTCGGCTGACCATTAGTTCAAACCTTCAGAGCCGTATCTTTGATATTTACTTCGATAACTATCCTCCATACGAGATCATCTTGAGCGATCTGACCATCGCATCCGGGAGAACTACTAGCGGCGGGGGCTGCATTCACCAGGATGACGGTATTCTTAAGATAGAGCGGGTGGTGGTGCGGAACTGCGCCGGAAACGGAGCGATTTATACAAGCCTGGGGGATTTGATCATCAGGGATTCCTTGCTCTCCTCGAACACCGGAGGAGCCATTTTCTTCGGCGGATCTGCCAGCGAGATAAATCCGACCCTTCTCACTATTGAAAACTCGACGATATCCGGCAATTCGACCGGCGGCCAGGGCGGCGGCATTCGAAACTTGTTTGGCGTCGCCACTTTGACGAACGTGACAGTAGCATATAACAGCGCGGTCGAGGAAGGCGGCGGCATCTATAATGCCTTTAACGGCACAACAACAAAACTAAAGAACACCATAATTGCCAATAACACCTCTTCGTCTTCAGGGCCAGATTTCTCGGGTAACCTGACTTCGCTTGGATATAACCTGATCAGGAATTCCTCGGGTGCGACGATCGCGGGAAACACGACCGGCAACGTCCTGGGACAGGACCCGAAGCTGGGAACACTCGGTTATAACGGTGGTTCCACTCAAAGCTACGCTCTTCTGGCCGGCAGCCCCGCGATCGATGGAGGCGACCCGGCCGAGCATCCCGGGTTTGATCAGCTGGGCGGCAGCTCGCCCGTTGGACGGGGATGGGAACGGTACGTTTACTCCCGATATTGGAGCTATCGAGTCTGGTGCCAGGATCGTCACCAAGATCGCCGATACGTCCGATGGGGTTTGTGACGCTGATTGCAGTTTGCGAGAGGCGATAGCCGCTGCAAATCCCGCACCGGGCAATCAGGCGATATTGTTCTCGGAAATTTTTCATGAGCCTAAGACGATAACGCTAACCGGTAGCTTTCTGAACATCTTCCGGAACGGAAAATTATCCGTCACGGGGCCGGGCTCGGGTGCTTTGTCGCTGGTAGGAAGCGGCGTGTCGGGGATATTTGTCAACGGCGACAACAATTCTACGCTTACCCTGAGCGGGATGAGATTGACCGGCTCGACTTCTAGCGCGGTTGTCAACTTTGACACGATGACGCTGAGCGACATCGTCATCACCGGAGTCACAGGCGGTTGGTCGGGCTTGGCCGTCAACAATCAGGACGGGGCGACGCTGACCATAAACGACTCTCGTATTACCGGCAATACGGCGAACGACAGCAAAGGCGCGATCTATAACCAAAACGCGAGTTTGACCATAAACCGATCGGTGATAAGCGGTAATAGGACAAGCGGCTTTGCGGCCGACGGCGGCGGTCTTTGCAACTTCTTCGGAAGCGTTACTATCGAATCGTCCATCGTCAGCGGTAATTCGGCGACAGGAGAAGGGGGCGGATTGAAGAACGCGGGCGGCACCGTGAATATCTACCGTTCGACCGTAGCGGGTAACACGGCCGGGGGCGATGGCGGCGGCATCTACAATTCCGCCAACGGCGGCGTAATGGCGGTCGTGGAGTCCACGGTCAGCGGCAACCAAAGCTTGGATCAAGGCGGCGGTCTATATAATTATGGGCAGCTCAGCCTTACGAATTCGACCGTTAGTGGCAATTCGGCCATATACGGCGGCGGACTGTATATAAACAGCGGGGAAGGAGTTCTCACCGCGACGAACAGCACGATCGTCCGAAATACGGCCGTTAACGGCGGGGGCCTCAACAACCAAGGCGCGGTAAATACAAGGAATACTATTGTTGCTGATAACGCAGCCGCAACTAGCGGTCCCGACATCTTAGGTATTGTCAGTTCGCAAGGCTACAACCTTTTTGAGAACACGTCCGGCCTGGTGATCAACGGGACAACGACCGGCAATATCCTTGGGCAGGACCCTCGTCTCGATCCCGGACTTCGGGAAAGCATGGGGCCAACCTGGACTCACGCTCCGCGCGTTGACAGTCCGGTGATCGATCGCGGCGACAACTGTGTGGTCCTCACGCCAGCGAACGGCGGCTGCCTCGGCCAGAATCTGCTTACGGATCAGCGCGGGCTTCCGCGTTCGAACGACGGGGTAAGGGATAACAATCCCATAGTGGATATTGGCTCTTTCGAGGCGACGGTCGAAGAAGTGTCGGGCACCCCACGCTTGCCGGATCTTCAGCCGGCGGCCGACACCGGGCTCGCAAACAACGATAACTTAACCCGGTTGCGGACCTTGCCAATAAGTGTCGGGGTCAGCGTTCAAAGGGTCGAGTGTTTTCGCGATGGAGTGCTCGTTGCCAGTTCAAATTCTGCCGGCTCGACATTTACTTTCACAGACACTGATCTACCGGCAGACGGCATATTTTCGTATAGCTGCAGAAGCAGCCCCGCTTCGGGATTTACTTTGCTTGGGCCGGCCCTGACCGTCACGATCGATAGCACCGCCCCAAACGTAACGGTTAACCAGGCGTCGGGACAAGGCGATCCGACAAAAGTTCTACCTCTCAAATTTTCAGTCCAGGCCAGCGAGCCGATCTATGGGCTTGCATTGACGGACTTCGTACTGAATGGGACGGTAAATACCGCCGCCGCCGCCCTTAGTTTTCAAGGCATCGATACGCAGTTTGAGCTGCGCGTCAGCAATATCTCCTCAAACGGGGGCGTCCTGAGGGCATCCGTGGGGGAAGGCGCGGTATTTGACGCAGCGGGAAATTTGAACCCCAACTCGACCAGCTCAGATAACGAGATCACCCTTGACAACATCGGCCCATCGGTAACCGTGGAGCAGGCAGTTGCACAACCAGATCCGGCATCATCACAGCCCATCAACTTTACGGTAGTGTTTGATGAACCTGTCGCAGGATTTACGGCGGCAGACGTTTCATTGTCCGGCTCTACGGCTGACGTCGCGTTGGCACAGATTGTAGTAAGCGGTTCCGGAAATGTGTACAACGTCAGCGTTACTAACATCCGGTCAAGCGGGCAGGTGAAGGTAAACGTAATCCCGGGAGCTGTCGCGGATGCGATTGGAAATCCTAGTACTCAGTCAAGCAGTTCGGATAACATTGTGACCCTGATCGGTAACGCTAGGTTGTATGACTATGACGGAGACGGGCAGGCGGATCTTTCTGTCCGGCGGCCGTCGGATGACAATTGGTACATACTTAACGGTGCGGGGTACATGGTGATGACCTTTGGTGTAGCGGGCGATCTGATGGCACCGGCGGATTATGATGGTGACGGGAAGACCGATGTCTGTGTGTTCAGACCTTCAAACGGCACGTGGTACACCTTTAATTCGCAGAGCCAGTCATTCACAACAACTGGCTGGGGAGCGAACGGAGACTTGCCTGTTCCGGCTGACCACGATGGCGATGGTCGTGCCGATCTTGTCGTGTTCAGGCCTTCGACGAACACGTGGTACACGAGGTTCGCAAACGGGACATTCTCGACGACGTTGTTCGGCGTGGCGGGGGACAAGCCTGTTGTCGGAGATTTCGATGATGACGGAAAGGCCGATATCGGTCTGTACAGGCCGTCGGACAACAACTGGTACATTTTGAAGACTGGCTTCGGGTTCTTCGTGCAGACGTGGGGCCAGGCTGGAGATATTCCCGTTCCGGCGGACTATGACGGCGACGGCGCGACCGATGTTGCAGTTTTCAGGCCATCAACCGGACAGTGGTTCAGGATACAAAGTACGGCTGGGTTCGATACGGTCAACTGGGGCGTGAACGGAGATCAGCCTATCCCGGCGGACTACGACGGCGACGGCAAATCGGACGTCGCGGTATTCAGGGAATCGAAAGCGACGTGGTACATCGTCGGCTCGACATCGGGGCAACTGATCCAGAACTACGGCATGACCGGTGATCTGCCGACACAGGGAGCTTTTATTTACTAGCTTGGACCACTTGTAAACTTGACAGTACACTAGACACACATGCGGCACGTGGCTTTGTATGACTGCAGATCAATTTCGCCAACTAGCATTAAGCTTCCCGGAAACCGAGGAACGTTCCCACATGGACCATCCTGATTTTCGCGTCGGTGGGAAGATCTTCGCTACCATCGCCCCGGACGGCGAGCGTGGGATGGTAAAACTCACACCTGAACAGCAGGCGATTCTGACCCGCACTGAACCGACTGCATTCGAACCCGCCAGCGGAGCCCGGGGGCTCAACGGCTCAACAATGGTCACCTTCGCCAACGCCGACGAAACTACCGCCCGCCCGGCATTGAACGCGGCGTGGAGGATTACTGCTCCAAAGAAGCTCACCAAAGATTTTGGAAGTTTGTAAATTGAGATTTTGACTGGAGCGACAAGCGTCCCGCTTGCATAGATCGCGATAGCGGTCTCAAACGTTTTGGGGTCAGATAATGTTGTATTTACGTAGAGGTTTGTGAACGCGGACGCGTTCATGGCAAGCGGGACGCTTGCGGTCCAGTCGTTTTGTGCATTCAAGCGAGCTTGATCTCCAGTCATTTATGAGCGCCACTGAATTTCCATTCGCTTGGCGTTTTACAAAGTCCTGCTTTCACTGGGTTTTTTTCGATGTAATTGATGACATTCAAATAATGCTTGTGATTTCGAATGTACCTGTCAAAGGATTCGCGCTGCCAGAATTGGCCAGTTCGATCCAGAAGCTTATTGGCTTCGTGGGCCGTGAAGGATTTTATCGAATGAAGAATATCCGAAAGCTCTTGTGCGGCATTCGGAGTAATCAGAATATGCACGTGATTAGGCATGATGACCCATGCGGTTAGTTTGCAGGTTTTGCCAGCGTGAAAGAAAAGTACATCCTGAACAATTTTGGCAACTTTGTGATCCCGCAGTCAGCATTCACCGTAACCAGCATCAAGATATTCCTCGACCCTTTTGCGAAATTCGGCATCGGATTTGCCCTCGTTGCGCCATTTTTCGAGAACATTCTGCGGCATCGAGTCGGATAAGCGAAATGTTATAAATTGTGCTGTCTCACCACCATCAAAATGAGGAATATATCCGCGGCTGTACCATCCATGTTTCGAAGATTCGGTTTTGGGTTTAAAGTTGTAATCCGGCATGCGATTTGGCGAAGAGTATAGCACGACTGGAGTGCAAGCGTCCCGCTTGCATGAATGCGGCTTCCGCGTTCACAAACTACTAAAATCAACGTAGCGACATGCTAAAAGTTTGAGACCGCTTTGCGGCCTTGCAAGCGAGACGCTTGCGCTCCAGTCATTTGAAGATACGGGAAACCTTCGTGTTAACGGTCAGGTCGCGGTTGCCGGACGTCGAGACGGTGACATTGTTGGCGGTCAGGGTGGTTCCGGTGGCACGCTGGAATTCGGAGATTGCCTTGTTGAGGTCGGTCTGCGCCTGAAGCTCGCGGCCGCGGGCGGCGAGCATTTCATTTTGGCGTTGGAGGACAAGATAGAGCGTCGTCGTACCGGCACGAAATTGGCGCTGTTCGCTCTCGGAAAGTTGTTCGGCGGAAATACGGGCGGCGAGAGCCGACGCCAGACGTGCTTCAGCGGAACGCAATGCTTGCAGCGAATTTCGAACCTCAGCCTCAATCACATTTTCGGTTTGAGCACGCTGGTTCGCAATGCGATTCGATTCGACGAGCGTCCGGCCGAGATTTGCCTTGGCGGTCGTATTTCCCCACGGCAGCGAGATGCTCAGGCCGACGCGATAAGTCGGATAATCCTGCACTAGCAAATTACCGAGCGAATTGAAATAGCCACCGACCAGATTTGGCGGAACCGTGCTCGTCGTTGTGCCGGTCGGGAGCACCGGCAACCCGGCAAGCAAGGATAGATCGTTGACGCGCGTCGTCAGCGCGGACGGCGCGGTCGTTCGCGGCGGTGTCGCCGCACCGGCGAGCCCAGTGGCGGTGTATGAGCCGACAAGGTCGATCTGCGGCTTGGTCTGGTCGCGATAATAACGCTGGTCGATCTTGTTGATCTCTTCGCTGGCGGCAAGCTGTGTCAGCTCGGGCCGATTTTTCAGCGCGTCCGCAACGGCGACCTCTAGGCCGACATGCGGCGGGTCGAGCGTGATCGGCGAAACCGGCGTGATCGGACGGCCCCAAATATCGGCCGTGCGGTCTGCAAGCAGCAACGTTTTCAAGGTGTTTTCGGCACGCGTCACGTCTTCCTGAACGGTGTAAACACCCTGTTCAAACGTAGTGATCTCCGCAGTCGCGGCGACAACATCGATCGGGGCAAGAACGCCCTTGGCGACGAGCCGCTGGTTGCTTTCGAGCTGCAGACGGGCCTGCTTTACGGCGTCGATCTGCACCTGTAGATTGCGGAGGGCGAAGGCCAGATTCCAATATGCCTGTTCGACGAGAGCAATGATCTCGATTGCCCGCTGGCGGAACTGCGAATCGGTCATGCTCAGATTCTTGCGGGCGATCTCGATGTTCCGGCGGTTGATGTCAAAACGACGGCCCCGGAACAGCGGCTGGGTGTAGCGAAACGTGAAATCAGTCGGGTATTGCGGATTGAGCGTGGCGTTTAGATTTGACGTATTCGTTCGCGACGATGTAAAACCGGCTGAATAATTGCCGCCGTGAAAGGGCGAAAATCCGGTCACACCTGCGTTGCCGAAAAACTGGCGTTGCGTGACCGAGCCGTTCGTCGCACCGCCGATGGTCGATGCGGTCGGCGTCGTGCGGCTTTCGTAATAGCTTTCGGAGCCGATGACCGGATCGTAAATGCCGCGTACTCCTCGAAAGTTGAATTCGGCGATCTGCACGTCGTTTCGCGATGTGTCGATGTCGTTGTTGTTTTTTAACGCCAGCTCGATTGCTTCTTCGAGCGTCAGTGTGAGGTGGTTTGCGAGATCAACGCCGACGCGTTCGGCACTCGGCAGCGGACGGGCCGGAGCTTGAAAATTAGGTGCGATCGGCGGCGGTTCGGGCGGCAGAAAGGCTCCGCTGTTGGGAACTACTGCTGACGGCCGCGGGATCGGTGTAGGCGTCGGCGTCGGCGTCGGATTCTGGGCATACGCACGCATGACGCTGGTTATGCTTAGTAAAATTGTTAAAACTAAAACTCTCATCTCTTAGTCAGCATCACCGATAAGCGGTCGATGAATAACGCGATTTGGACACGCCCGATATCATCGA
>CAVXVF010000018.1:0-707438 GCA_963765045.1 Blastocatellia bacterium
GAAGATGGTCGAGGCTCACGCGTACTCCGCGTTTGAAATCCTCGACTTGTTTTTCGTCCTGAATCTTGATCAGCTCGGCGTCGCCATCAAAAGTCCAACCGGTGCCGCCTACGTTCGTCTGTACGCTTTTCACGCCGCCGCCTTTGAATTCGGTCCTTTCCTTGTCCGGGAAAACGATTACGTCAATAAACGATTGAAACGAAATGACGGTGCCTTCGCGCATAATGCTAAATTTTCCCCGTCCGATCTGCGTTTTTACCTGCAGATATTTGTCGCCGCCCAGATTTTTGATAGCTTTTTGGAGGACTGCTTCGGCTTTCTTCAAGTCGGGTCTAACCCCGTTGTCTTGTGAATAAGCTGAAATGCAAAATGCAAAAAGTGAAATAGGAAAGATCGGTTCGAATGGTCGAAATAGGTACGGTCTCATATATAAAGGGCTTCGACGAAATAATATCATCGAAGCCTTTGATGCCAAAATTTCCGTTTGGGTTTAGTTCAAGCTAAATGCGTCCATCGGTTTGACGACGATCTCGCCGTCTTCGGCCTCGACGACGAACCGCATGCCCATTTTCCATTCGTTTGTGATCGGCAGTTTTACCTTTTGGTCGATATGTCGTTTAAGGAAACGTGCGCCGTAGGCAGGCGAAAAGCCTTTTTCGGTCAAAAGGTCGAGTGCAGCGTCCGAAACTTCGACCAGCTTGCCCTGCGATTCCATCTTGCGTTTCAGTTTGCCAAGATAGATCTTCGCGATATCGCGAACTTCGTCCATCGTCAGCGGCGAGAAGATGATTATCTCGTCGATTCGATTACGGAATTCCGGCGTAAAGCGTGTTTCGGCCGCTTTCATCACGTCGCCTTTGATCTGGATAACATCGCCAAGCGTTTTTTGCCCGAAACCAAGCGGTTTTTCGTAACGCTTGAAATTCTCCGAGCCGAGGTTTGAAGTCATGATGACGATAGCGTCCGAAAGGTAAACCTTCTTTCCGCGTCCGTCCGTCATCCAGCCTTCGTCAAATGCCTGAAGAAAGATATTCATCAGATACGGCGAGGCTTTTTCGACTTCATCCAACAGCAAAACAGTATACGGATTGTCGCGAAGCTGTTCTGTAAGAATACCGCCGCGTTCCGATCCGACAATGCCGCGCGGCATGCCGATCAGCTTTTCGATGCCGACTGTTCCGTCGCCGTATTCGCTCATGTCGATGCGGATCATCTTTTGCTCGTCACCGAACATGAATTCTGCAACCGCTTTTGCAAGCTCAGTTTTGCCAACGCCGGTCGGACCGAGAAACAGCAAAACGCCGTCCGGTGCATAATGATTTTCCTTGAGCGGGCCTTTGTTGAGCCGAAGCCTTTCGGCAACAGCCGAACGGCATCTTTTTGTCCGATAACGCGGTTTGCCAGATCGGTTTCCATTGCCGAAAACCTGTCGGACGTGTCGCGATAGATCATGTCCTTCGGAATACGCGATTCCTGCGAGATGACATCGATAATATGTTCGGGCAGAACGGTCAATCCGGTCGGTTCATTGATCTCAACCTTGACCGAAGCGGTATCGAGCCAGCCGATCGCTTTGTCCGGCAGATGTAGATTACGAATATACTTCGGCGACATTTCCAGAGCAGTATTGATCGCTTCATCCGATATGGTCACCGAATAATTCTTTTCAAGCCGCGGACGCAAGCCCAAAAGGATCTCCTTTGTTTGATCGATGGTCGGTTCTTCAACGGTAACAAGACGGAAGCGTCGTGAAAGAGCTTCGTCTTCGGCGATATATTCTTTGTACTCGGTCATCGTCGTCGCACCGATAATGCGAAGTTCGCCGCGGGCCAGACTGGATTTGAACATGTTCGCAGCGTCGCTTGACGTTCCCATTGCCGCTCCGGCTCCGATAATCGAATGGGCTTCGTCAATGAAAAGAATGATGTGAGTTTTTTCCTTCACCTCGTCGATGATGCCCTTAATGCGTTCCTCGAACATTCCGCGAAGCATCGTTCCAGCGACAAGTCCACCCATCTGAAGCTGAACGATATGTGCGTCACGCAATCTAGCTGGAACTTTTTCGGGTTCGAGCTCGATAAGCCTCGCCAAGCCTTCGACAACCGCAGTTTTACCTACTCCAGGTTCGCCGACAAGCATGGGCGAATTAGACCGTTCCCGATGCGAAAGAATCTCCAGCATTTGGAGGATCTCTTTTTCACGGCCGATCGTCGGCGGAAATTTGTCCTCGCGCGCCAGCTTATTCATCGACACACCAAAATGTCTCAGGAACGACGGCAGTTCGTATTTCTGTCGTGAACGCTCTTCTTCCTTTTCCGCTTGCGGATTCGCGTGCGTGCTGTTTGAGCAACCTCATCCGACGGAACGCCAAGATTCTGCAGCACATCATTCAAAATACTTCGTTCGTCATTCGACAATACATAAAAAATATCGCTGCCTTCGATAACGCGTCGCCCTGCGAGCGAGCACGGTCCATCGCACGTTTGAAAAGCTCGGTTGTTTCCGGGGCAATCCGATAGCCCTTTCCGGTATGCTGGCGGCCGCTTGCCATCCGCTTTTCGATCAACAGTTTGACGGAACGCGGATCGACCGCGAGGTCCCGCATCGTCGATGTGAAAAGCTCGTCTTCCTCATTAGCAACGGCATGCAAAATGTGTTCGATCGCGACGTAATTCTGGTCGCGCTTCTTCGATTCATCTAAGGCGGATTCCAAAACACGGCGCCCGCTGTCGCTGAATTTGTCTTTATATGCGTCTATATCTGCCATAAAACCCTTTTTGTTTGCCGGAAAGTTGGATGCAGGTCTTGGGTAGTCAGTTACCCCAATTCTCACTATAACACTTCGAAAAGTTCTTCAAAAGAACTTTTATAGATCTCGCGAAAAATGCCTTCGGTCGTCCTATCGATTTTCTGCTACTCGCCGGCCGATTGTGCATGTGCTTTTCCCACTTGCACCCGAGCAGGACGAAGCAGCCGGTCGCCAAATTTATAACCTCGCGAATACTCCGCAGTTACTTTTCCCTCGTTCTCGGCGTCGACGTCCGTCATGTCGATGGCTTCGTGAACCTCCGGGTCAAAATCAGCCCCGATCGAAGGCACCGCTTCCACGCCAACGCTTATCAATGCCTGCTCGAACGAACGAGCCGTCCCTTTTACGCCACCCAAAAGCACTTCAGGTGAAGAATCTTTCTCACTCGCCGCGATAGCGAGATTCAGATTGTCCAAAACCGGCAAAAGCGTCGTCAGAAAATTAAACTGCCGCCTGTTGTGCACGATCCTCAAGCGTTTTCATCAGACGCGCTCGCATGTCGGCGGTTTCTTTTTCTAGGCCCGCCTTTGCTTCTTCGAACTTTATCTGCACGCCGATAAGCTTTGCTTCGGCCGCTTCGCGCCGCTCGGTTTCAGCCTTTAACTTCGCTTCAAGTTCGATCTCCGTGTGAGACTTGATAGGGATTGTTGGCTCGTCGAGGATGCCCTTAACACGCTCGCCTTGCTGGTTAAATCTTCGTTTGTCCGTCGTTCGCAGCTCCGGAGTTTCTTCATCAAAAACTTCTTCTGGTATCGGATCGGTTTCGTTCATTACTTTTCTCTTAAACATGTTTGCTAAATTGTAAATCGTAGACCGCGATAATAAAAGCAGTCGCGGTTCTACGATCTAAGTTTGCCAAAACAAATTCTACTTGCCGGCCGCTTTCTGTTCACCATCGGTTGTGGCGAAAATGATCTCGCCGTTTTCGGCCAAAACCTTTACAATCTGTCCGCTGCCGATCTCCGATTTCAGCAGTTTGACTGCAAGCGGATTTTGGATCAGCGTCTGGATCGCACGTTTTAACGGACGTGCGCCGTAAACCGGATCGTAGCCTTCCTGAATTATCAGTTCTCTCGCCGTGTCGTCCAATTCAAGCATAATGCCGCGTTCGTCAAGATTCTTTCGCAATTTCTCAAGCTGAATGTCGATGATCTTTGCGATCTCGTCCCTGCTTAACTGTTCGAATACGACGATGTCATCGATTCGGTTCAGGAATTCGGGCTTAAAATGATCTCGCAGCACCTGCAAGATGTCAGTTTTGATATCCCTGTCAACAAGCGGGTTAACGGTAGCTGATTGGATTTCACGCGAGCCGAGATTCGACGTCATGATCAAAACCGTGTTCTTGAAATCGACCACACGTCCTTTTGAATCGGTCAAACGACCGTCATCCAGAATCTGAAGCAGCACATTGAATACGTCGGGATGTGCCTTTTCGATCTCGTCAAACAGAACGACCGAATAAGGACGCCGCCGGACCGCTTCGGTAAGCTGGCCGCCTTCGTCATAACCGACGTATCCGGGAGGTGCCCCGATCATGCGGGCGACGGCGTGCTTTTCCATGTACTCGGACATGTCGAGCCGAATCATTGAACGCTCGTCATCAAACAAAAACTCTGCCAAAGCACGAGCGGTTTCGGTCTTCCCAACGCCGGTTGGACCGAGGAAAATAAACGAACCAACCGGGCGATTCGGGTCCTGCAAACCAGCACGTGCGCGTCGAACCGCATTCGCAACGGCCTCCAACGCTTCGTCCTGACCAATTACCCGCGTGCGAAGTTTTTCTTCCATCTGCACCAGCTTTTGCATTTCGCCTTCGAGCATTTTCGAAACCGGAACGCCTGTCCACTTGGCTACGACCTCGGCAATGTCCTCTTCATCTACCTCTTCCTTCAAGTAAACACCGTCCGATTGCAGTTCCTCAAGCCGCTTTTGTTCAATTTCGAGCAGCTTTTCAACCTCAGGGATTTTGCCGTATTGAAGCTCAGCCGCCTTATTCAGATCACCTTGCTGCCTTGCCCGCTCAAGCTCGGTCTTAGCTTCATCAAGCTGCTCCTTGAGCGTCCGCATCTTTTCGATTTCTTCTTTTTCCGACTGCCACTTGGCCTTCATCGCTGAAGACTTTTCGTTCAGATCGGCAATGCGCTTTTCTATATCTTCGAGCCGTTGTTTCGATTTTTCGTCCGTTTCGCGGGAAAGAGCTTGCCGTTCGATCTCAAGCTGGAGAATCTCGCGTTCAAGAATGTCGATCTCCTGCGGCATCGAATCGATCTCGATGCGAAGCTTGCTCGCGGCTTCATCGATAAGGTCGATAGCTTTGTCGGGTAAAAAACGGTCGGTGATGTAGCGGTGCGAGAGAGTTGCCGCCGCAACGATCGCCGAATCCTTTATACGAACACCGTGATGGACCTCATAACGTTCTTTGAGGCCGCGAAGAATCGCGATCGTGTCCTCGACCGTCGGCTCGCCAATATAAACCTGTTGGAATCGACGCTCAAGTGCTTTGTCCTTCTCGATGTATTTTTGATACTCGGCCAAAGTCGTCGCACCAACAGAACGAAGTGTGCCACGGGCAAGTGCAGGCTTTAGCATGTTCGAAGCATCGATCGAGCCCTCAGACGCGCCGGCACCGACAAGCGTATGAAGCTCGTCAATGAATAAAATAATTTGCCCTTCGGCCTTTTCCACTTCTTTCAGAACGGCCTTGAGCCGATCTTCAAATTCGCCGCGATATTTTGCACCCGCAAGCATCGCACCAAGATCAAGCGACACAAGCCGTTTGTTTTTGAGCGTTTCCGGGACATCGCCAGAGACAATTCGCTGTGCCAAACCTTCAACGATGGCAGTTTTACCTACGCCTGGTTCGCCGATCAATACGGGATTGTTCTTGGTGCGGCGCGAAAGTATCTGGATAGTCCGTCTGATCTCTTCATCACGACCGATAACTGGATCGAGCTTCCCTTTTCTCGCCCGTTCCGTCAGATCCTGAGCATATTTCTCTAGCGCCTGAAAATTCTCTTCGGCATTTTGGTCCATGATACGCGAACCTCCGCGCATCTCTGTAATTACCTTCTCAACGTCCTCGCTCGTGATTCCGTTCGAACGTAGTATTCGTCCCGCGTCTCCCGCCTTTTCCGCTGCGATAGCAATGAGTAAATGCTCGGTCGAGATATACTCATCCTCCATTTTCTCGGCGATCTTCTGCACGTCTTGAAAGATCGTATTCGTCCGCGAGCTAAAGTATTGCTGGCCGCCCGTAACTTTCGGCAGTTTTTCTATCGAGTCTTGGAGTTCGCTTAGGACAGGCGGCAGATTTGCCCCGATCTTTCCGAGTATCGGGCGTACAACGCCCTCTTTTTGCTCAAGCATTGCAGAAAGTACATGTTCCGGCTCAACCTGCTGGTTACCATTCTTCTCGGCAACTCCGATAGCTGCCTGCACTGCCTCTTGTCCGCGAATCGTAAACCTGTCAAATCTCATAGTTATCTATTGTAAACGAGAAGCGGTGAATGATGAATGTTTTCACTCACCATTCACCGTTCAAAAAGTTGCGGATCGAAATTAGCCCTTGGCCGATTCCGCCTTAGCGTTCGTTTCGATCGTTTTCGGGGCAGCATCGCCACCCGTTATCTCGATCTTTCGAGCCTTGGTTTCCTCGCGCTTAGGCAAGCTAACGCTCAAAACGCCGTTGCTGTAATCAGCTTTGGCCCCATCAGCGGTCACCGACTGCGGCAAAGTGAAAGCCCGAGTGAACGATCCATAGCTTCTTTCGATACGATGGTAGTTGTCACCCTCGGTCTTATTCTCCCATTTTCTGTCGCCTCTAAGCGTGATCACGTTGTTTTCGATCGAGAGCTCAAAATCTTCTCGGTTCATGCCCGGAAGCTCTGCTTCGAGCACAAGGTTTTCCTTGTCCTCGTAAATATCCACATTCGGATTCCAAGCCCCATGGGTCATTTCCTCACGATTGATCCCCAGGGCGCAACGCCTGTAAAAAGTCGCGTCATCTCATCCTGTAAGTTGCGTAATTCCCTGAAAGGGTCATATCTCACAATGTTCATAATCATTTCCTCCAAAAAAGTTACCGGTTGATTTAGATTAATGACTAATTTACTTAGTCTATGAGCATAATAAAACTTGAGTGTTAGATTGTCAAGTTCAAATTCGCTGGCGGCATAAAATTTCTTAATTTGCATTTTTTGCCTTTTATTCGTGACACTTTTGGCTTTTGTCGGTTATATTTAACGTCGCATCTTCCAAACAACTGAACGACGCAAATCCGTTTGAATACAGATGAGAATTATCCGCGAAATTCTTTGGCCTTTGATCGCCGTGCTGGCCGCGTTTGTCGTAGGCGGGATCATAATCCTGATCCTTGGCGATAACCCGCTAACGGCATACAGCTTGCTGCTGTCGAGTTCGTTCGGCTCGATAAAGGACATCGGCTGGACGCTGCATTACGCGACGCCTTTGATTTTTACCGGTCTTGCGGTGGCGGTCGCGTTTCGGTGTGGATTGTTGAATATCGGTGCGGAAGGGCAGCTTTACGTCGCTGCGTTTGCAACCGCGTGGGTCGGAATCAAGTTTGGCGGAACCATTGTTGGGACGGAAAACTGGTCATGGACAAGTCTGCCCGGCGATTTTGCTTATTCCGCTATGTATGGTGACAGCGATTGTTGCGGGCGGTATTTGGGGGGCGATACCAGGTGTTTTGAAGGCAAAGTTCGGTTCGCACGAGGTTATCAATACGATCATGCTGAACTTTATCGCAATCGCGATGGTCAGCTATTTCACGCAGTATCACTACAAAAATCCCGGCGCGATTCTCGAAACCGCTCCGATCGGCGAAGCTGGACGAATTCCTCAACTCGATCAATTTTTGCCGTTCATTCCAGCGGACGTGCCGCTCAACATCGCATTTTTGCTTGCTCTGTTGATGTGTGTTTTGGTGTACGTGTTTTTGTGGAAGACCAAATGGGGATACGAATTGCGCGCGGTCGGCGAAAATCCGAGCGCGGCGGAATACGGCGGGATTTCACCAAAAAAACAGATTATCGTCGCGATGACGATCTCCGGAGCACTGGCCGGAATGGTTGCGATCGGTGAAGTA
Organism: Blastocatellia bacterium; assembly: GCA_963765045.1. Lineage (GTDB taxonomy): Bacteria > Acidobacteriota > Blastocatellia > Pyrinomonadales > Pyrinomonadaceae > OLB17. Next base: position 7,920 of record CAVXVF010000018.1, read on the forward strand.
ATGGGCACACGGTACAACTATTACGATGCTTTTTCGGCTGATTGGGGATTTCTGGGAATTGCTGTTGCGCTGCTGGGCCGAAACCATCCGCTTGGTGTACTGATCGCAGCTATTTTCTTTGGCGTTCTGTTGCGCGGCGAGATCTTTGTGGACGCATTTACGCCAAAGGTTTCGAAAGATCTGGGTTGGGTTTTGCAGGCGATAATAATTCTCTTCGTGGCATGCTTCCAAATATATTCGAAAGGTAAGGGAGCGAGGGCAAAAGTATGAGCGAGGTTTTAACATTTGCATTGCTTTTCGCGGCGGTCCGTTCGGCAACGCCTTTGATCTTTGCGGCTCTCGGCGGCCTTTTTTCGGAGCGTTCGGGCGTTATCAACATCGCACTTGAGGGCCTAATGCTGGCCGGAGCTTTCACATCTGCCGTCGTTACCTACCAGACCGGCAACCCATATCTCGGTTTGCTTTGTGGAGTTGTTTCGGGCGGCTTGCTCGCGTTGCTTTATGCGGTCGCGTGTATAAAATTCGAGGCCGATCAGGTGGTCGCGGGCATGGCGATCAACTTTCTAATGATCGGACTTCCGGCCCTAATCAGCGGCGTTATCTACGATTCAACCGGATCGACACCGCAGATCGATAAGGCTGACCTGCTGCCAAATTACTTCAATAGTATTTCGTTTGCTTCGATTCTTGCCTTTGCACTAGTTCCGATCTGTTGGTACGTGCTTTATAAAACGCCTTTCGGCTTGCGTTTGCGAGCGACCGGTGAAAATCCCGAAGCTGCGGATGCGGCCGGTGTGAACGTTGTCAGGCTAAGATATATCGCTGTTGTGATCTCGGGCCTGTTGGCTGCGGCAGGCGGAGCATACTTATCCACCGGACAATCTTCTCTTTTCACAAAGGGAATGACGGCCGGCCGCGGTTTTATCGCCCTTGCAGCTCTGATCCTTGCCAAATGGAAACCCGTGCCCGTTATGCTTGCGTGCTTGTTTTTTGGTTTTATGGAAGCGTTGACCGTGCAGATCCAAGGCGTCGTCAAACTGCCGTCGGGTGAAAACATTCCAGTGCAGTTTATCCAGATAATTCCTTATGTACTGACGATCATCGTGCTCGCCGGGTTTATCGGTCTATCCCGCGCACCCAAGGCTCTTGGAATGCCATACAGGAAGAACTAATGCGCCAATACTGTTTAACTCAAAAATGACATACGAAAACGCCGTGGAAGCGGCCGACTTTATTAAATCGAAATACGCAAAAAATATAGACACCGTTGTCGTGCTGGGTAGCGGCTTAGGAGCTTTTGCTGACGGAATCGAGAATGCGGTAAAGATTCCCTACGAAACAATACCGCACTTCGCCCGCTCGACGGTTGAAGGGCATGCCGGGCAGCTTGTGTTGGGTGAGGTCGAAGGCATTCCGGTTGCCGTTCAGCAGGGCCGTTTTCATTATTACGAAGGCTATGAAATGGAGCAGGTCACATTTCCGATGCGAACATTCGGCGTGATGGGGATAACAAATGCGATTCTTACAAACGCCGCTGGAAGTACGAGCACTGAAATGACGCCCGGCAGTCTGATGCTGATCTCGGATCACATAAACATGATGGGCGTGAACCCGCTGCGGGGGCGAAATGACGAGCGGTTCGGGCCGAGATTTCCAGATATGACCGAGGTTTACGCGAGGGATTTTCAGGAGATCGTTGTTCATGAGGCCGAATCTATCGCAAGAGAGCGATTCGAAAAAGGGCATGATGAAAAACTGACCGATTTCCTGCATCGAGGGGTTTACTGTGCGCTTTCAGGCCCGACGTATGAGACGCCTGCCGAAGTTCGCTTATATCGTTTGCTTGGAGCCGACGCGGTCGGTATGTCCACGGTGCCGGAAGCTATTGTCGCCCGACATCAAGGAATGAAAGTTCTCGGAATATCGTGCATAACGAACTTCGCGGCAGGTATGACCGACGAAGCGATCAACCACGAAGAAGTGATGGAAACCGGCGCTCGCGTCGCGGAAGTATTTAAGGAACTCCTAGCGAGGACAATTTCGAAGTTGAACTAGAACAGGATTCACATGGTAAACAGGATATCGTGCATTTTATCCTGAGAATCCTGTCTATCCTGTTAAACTGCATTTTATGATAATTGGCATTTGCGGCGGAACAGGTTCGGGAAAAACGACAATCGCGCGAAAGATTGTGGAGACTGTCGGTGAAAAAAGAGTTGTGCTTATTGAGCAAGATTCGTATTACCGAAACCTTGCAGACATGCCGCTTGACGAACGCCACCAGGCAAATTTCGATCACCCTGACGCAATCGACAGCGACCTGCTCGTCAATCACATCAAACGTTTGAAGGCGGGCGATTCGGTCGATATGCCGATCTATGACATGGTGACGCACACGCGTTACGACGAAACTGAGCTGATCGAGCCAAAGCCGGTCGTGATAATCGAGGGCATACTTATATTTGCCGAGCCGCGGGTTTTGGACCTGCTCGATTTTCGCGTCTTCGTCGATACGCCGGATGATGTGCGGCTGATGCGGCGGCTAAAGCGTGATGTACACGAACGCGAGCCGCTCATTCGAACGCACTCTGGATCAATACGAACGCACGATTCGACCGATGCACTTCGAGTTTGTCGAGCCGTCAAAACGGCATGCGGATGTAATTATTCCCGAAGGAGCGCAGACCGGGATCAGTGTTGAATTTTTGTGCAGCATGGTTCGCGAGAAGCTAAACGCGGAACATGTTTTGAGTTAACAGATGGAACATTCCGAAAAAGAACTTATTGACGCGGCCACGAAAGTCCGCGAAAATTCGTATGCACCGTTTTCGAACTTTCGAGTCGGCTCCGCAATCGAAACCGATGACGGCCAGATCATCGACGGATGCAACGTTGAATCCGCCAGCTACGGCCTGACGGTCTGCGCCGAACGCGTCGCTATCTGGAAGGCGATCTCCGAAGGCAAACGCAAGATCAAGCACATCGCCGTCGTCGCCGACACCGAAGAATTAACGCCACCGTGCGGCGTCTGCCGCCAGATCATCTGGGAATTCGGCGGCGATATCCCGGTCATCATGGCGAACCTCAAGGGAAAGGTGGAAACAGTGCAGATGAAAGACCTGCTGCCGCGGGCGTTTGATACTAAGTTTTTGAAATGAGAAAAAGTACTACTTTGCTGGCCGCGCTCCTCTTGATTGGCATTACGTCTTCTTGCCTTTCGATCGTCGGTGACGCCAGCTTTGACGAAGTGACAAGAAAATCTTCGCCGGACGGTCGAGCCGATGCAATTCTAGTAGAAACAAACGGCGGTGCTACAACATCCTTTGGTTACTTAGTTTTCGTTGTCCCAAAGGGAGTGAAGCTCACGGAAAGAGATGATAAATATATCGTTGCATCGTTATACGGAGCATCCCGAAATGAACAGGCTTATGGAGCGAATCTAAGTTGGCCGTCTAAAGATCGATTACGGATAGAATATCTATCCACCCGCTCGTCTGATCTTTTAGAACCTCGGATCAATTTTTCCGGTTACGATGTTGGTGTAGAGTTAATCGGTGGGGTTGAGGACCGATCGGCGCCGCCGGGAGGCATGCTCCAAAACTTAGAAAAGCAAAAATAGGTTTTAATAAGTTTCGAGGTTAAACAACCCGATTCGGACGACTTGTAAAAGGATGAGCGAACGAAAAGACATTCCCGAACTTCGGTTGGACAAGACCAAGCTAAAAGTCGTGTCGGTCGACGACGATTCGGACGAAATCGAGTATTGGAGAAACACTAATATCAAAGAGCGTCTACAACACGCCGAACGCCTAAGGCGCATCGCATATGGACCTAGAGCTACCGCAAGACTTCAAAGAACTCTTCAGATCGTTAAACGCGAAGGGCGTTGAATACCTCCTCATCGGCGGTTACGCGGTTATTATTCACGGCTACGTTCGAAACACAAACGACATCGACGTTGTGGTGTCTAATGATCCCGAGAATATCGCCAGATGCCTGGACGCCCTTGACGATTTCGGCTTCGGCGGCGCAGAACTTAAGAGGGCGTTAACCTCGGCCGAGAAGAACGTAGTTCGAATGGGTGTTGAGCCGATGAAGATCGAAATATTGAATTATCTTAATGGAGTTGATTTTCAGAGTGCATATTCGCGACGCCTTCAGACGACCGTTGAAGATATTATTATCAACGTAATTTCTTTAGGAGATCTAATCTCGAATAAAGAAGATGTGGGGAGGCTACAGGATCTGCTGGACGTCGAGAAACTTAAGGAAAGAAACTATTAGTTTTATGTATCGAACAATTGCAATCACGATCTCGATTATTATGCTGCTGCCGTTTTCGCTTTTCAGCCAAAGCAGGGTGGCCATTCAGGCCGATCTGCTGATCCTCGGCGGAACGGTCGTAACGATGGACAAAGACCGACGCGTGATCGAAAACGGAGCGGTTGCGATCAAAGACGGCAAGATCGTCGCGGTCGGAACGCGAGCGCAGGTTACGCGAAATCGGACGGCGCGGCAGACAATAAACGCAACGGGCAAAGTCGTCATTCCCGGCCTTATCAACACGCACACTCATGTGCCGATGTCGCTGTTTCGGGGTATCGCGGACGACCTCGATTTACAGGAGTGGCTGACAAAATACATTTTTCCGGCTGAGGCAAAAAACGTTGATGAGGCGTTCGTGCGTGCAGGCACTCGGCTCGGACTTGCGGAGATGATCCGCGGCGGGACAACTACGTACTGCGACATGTATTATTTCGAGGATGCGATCGCCGACGAGACAAAAAAGGCCGGAATGCGCGGCGTTCTTGGCGAGACGATAATCGACTTTCCTGTACCTGACAATAAGACTTGGGCAGAGGGACTCGCTTACACCGAGCGGTTTATCAAAAAGTGGCAGAACGATCCGCTAATCGTCCCGGCGGTTGCACCGCACGCGCCGTACACCGTTTCGCAGGAACACCTACTGCAGGCCCGCGATCTTTCAAACCGATTGAAGGCGCCGCTTGTAATTCACCTAGCCGAAGCCAATACCGAAACCGAGTTCATCCAGCAAAAACATCAGGGAATGCGGCCGGTCGAGTTTGTCGAAAAGATCGGATTCTTTAACGACCGTACAATCGCTGCTCACGTAATCCAGGCAAACGACGCCGAGCTTGACCTCCTGAAGAAGCACGATGTCGGTGTCGCGCATTGTCCACAATCGAACATGAAGCTTGCGGCGGGCACGGCGCCAGTTCCGTCGATGCTGCGTAAAGGAATCCGCGTCGGGCTTGGAACAGATGGAGCCGCATCGAACAACGATCTGAGCATGTGGGAAGAGATGGACACGGCCGCAAAGCTGCACAAACTCGTCTCCGGCGACCCGAAAACTTTATCGGCCGAGCAGGCCTTCGCGATGGCGACTATCGGCGGCGCCCACGCTCTTCACATGGAAAAAACGATCGGTTCGATCGAAGAAGGAAAGCTCGCTGACATTGCTATCGTCGGTCTCGACGGCCTTCATCAGACGCCGCTTTACAACATCTATTCGCACCTTGTTTACGCCACAAAGTCGTCAGATGTCAGCACCGTCATCATTAACGGCCGTGTCGTGATGCTTGACCGGAGGTTGCTCACATTGAACGAAAGTGCTATAAAAAGAGACGCAAACGCATACCGTAGAAAAATCATCAATAGTTTGTCTAAATGAATTCCCAGCTGACAGGCCGTGTCGGAATATGATTTTTCGGGCGAATGGACGTTTATTAGATATGGCGGGTCGTTAAAAGTGAGCCTTCAATTTATGTAGTTCGCTTGGCCTTTACGGAAAATTTAAGTCATTAGGAGGACTGAAAATGCCGCTAAATGTCAGAAGGTTATACACTTCGGTTTTACTGATTTTATTCGGCCTTATTGCGTTTACGAGTGCCCAAACCGTTTCTCAAACACCATCTCCGGCGCCGCAAACTCCCGCACCGCAATTAATCAACACAATCAAAGCACCGACCTCGGCCGAGATAATGCGCGACCGCATTTCAAAGGCAAAAGCGTACATCGCCGTTCGCAATTACAACGCCGCAATCTACGAGCTTGAGAATATTCGCCGTGAAACCAGCGATTTTTCGGTACAGGGCGTGACGAACGTTTTGCTGATGAACAGCTACATTGAGCAGGGCGATTATAAGCGGGCACAGGATTTTCTCACCGAGGCCTTCAATGTCCAAAAAACGACAAAGCCCTACGCTTCCGATCTTTACAACGCTATTGCGGGACAGGTGATCAAGGGCGCACGTACAAAGGTCGAGCGTTATCGTGCCTTGGGCCTGATGGTCGCCGACCGAAATCTGCCGCTTGAGGCCGTAAACGATGTCGAGCGAATGCGCGAAACGCTCGAAGTCGTCATTACGCAAACAAAGGAAATCAGCAAAGACAAGGCCAAGTCGAACACAGCGATGGCACTGCTTGAAGAAGCGACCAACTCACGCGGAGCACTTGCCCGTGACGATTACGATGCACGCCGGTGGAAGGACGAGGTTGCAGATTCGCGCGAGCAGCTTGCAAACTCGCGAAGCGTGATCACAAATGCGGTTGATGGAACAACACTTCCAACCGCGATTCCCGCGTCTACAATTGCCGCGAGCACCTCAACGTTGCAGGAAACCCCGACGAGCGGAGCGACAATGCCTGATTCCACTCCGGTTGTTAATTTGAAAACGCCTGATTTGAATGCGGTCGTTAAGCCGCCGGTCGAAATATCAAACAAGCCGTCCGATACTCTTTTTGCGACAAACCAGAAACTGGTCGTTGAAGACACGAAAAAGCTTGAAGAGCCGCGCGGAACGCTTGTGATTACAAATTCTCCAAAGCCGACTGACGAACCTGCAAAGCAGAATGTCGGATCGCAAAGTGACGCTGCCACAACAAAGGAATCAGGGCCGATTGAGGTCGGATCCCTGATCGGATACGCGACCAAACAGACCTCGCCTGTCTATCCGCCAGCAGCGAGAAACATGCGGGCAAGCGGAGTAGTTAAGGTCGAAGTAACCGTGGACGAATCAGGCGCCGTATCCGAAGTGCAAAAAACAAGCGGCCCATCATTATTGCAAACTGCCGCGAGAGACGCCGTCCGTAAATGGAAATTCAAGCCATTCGTCCGCGACGGACAGCCAGTCCGTGCGACCGGATTTGTGAACTTCAACTTCTCACTATAAGTTTTTTAATGAGATCGATCTACAAGCGGGCGGCAACCTTTTCGTAAGTGTTGCCGCCTAATGTTTTAGATTAGAACTTGCACATGGATAAAAGGGATGAACAGGATATTTTGTGTCGCCCCAGATCAAATTTCGATCCCTTTTATCCTCTTCATCCCTGTAGATAAAATATGTTGCACCGAAGCCTTCTTTTCGTTTTTATGTTGTCTATGACGGTATTTACGCAGGTTCCGCCGGTCGAGCCGGGCGTTTCGCAGACGCTAGCCAAATGGCGGGCCGCTCGCTACAGCGATGTCCGATATAAACTAAACCTAAAGCTCGAAAAGATGTCGCCAGTGCTGAAGGGCACTATAGAGATAAGAGTAAAGGTGACGTCACAGGCAGAACCGCCTGCGTCAGCAGGTGGTGGAACGGCACCGGCGGAAACACGACCGGTAGGAAATGTGCCTCCTATCATTTTTGACTGGCGGAAGATCAAGGATTTTGAAGAACGCTCGACGATCAACAATGTCATCGTTAATGGAAAGGCTGTGGTGGTTAGCTCCTCGCCGCCCGCTAACGCGGACGGTTCTGCCTTTGAGCACAACGAGCACCTCATCTTCCGCGATGGTGTCGTCGCGGGCGAGAACGTCATCAAGCTCGATTTCACGTCGCCGATACTGACCAGCGGGTCGGCGATAACGCGGTATGTGGATAAAGAGGACGGAGCGGAATACATCTATTCGCTCTTCGTGCCCAGCGACGCCAGCACGGCGTTCCCAGTCTTCGACCAGCCGGATCTGAAGGCGAGATTTCAGCTAAGCGTAAAGGTCGAGAATGGTTGGACGGCAGTGTCAAACACCCCAATTGAAAAAACATGGAAAGGCTGGTGCGACGTGGACAAGCCATGTTTTGACGGCGTGGAATTTGCCGCAACCAAACCCATCAGCACATACGTCTTCGCATTCGCGGCCGGGCCGTTCACACAGCATTCATATCAGTACGGGGATGTGATGAAGAGCGCGGACGAAACCTACTTCAAACGCCCGAAGGGTGCGGATGCGTTCGAGATGAGCGTGTACGTCCGCAAGTCCCAGGCCGCCAAGTTCAAACCCCACGCTGCCGAGGTATTTCGGCTTAACCGTGAGGGCATTAAATACCTCGAAACCTATTTCGACTACAAATTCCCGTTCCCGAAGTACGATATTGTGCTGATCCCCGAGTTTCCGTTTGGCGGGATGGAGCATGCCGGGGCGACGTTTTTGCGTGAGGCGTCCGTCATCTTTCCGCAGGAGCCGACGAAGAACGACTACATTTCGCGTGCCAACGTCATCTTTCACGAAGCGGCGCACCAGTGGTTTGGCGACACGGTGACGATGAAATGGTTCGACGACCTGTGGCTAAAAGAGGGCTTTGCCGAGTTCATGGCCTACAAGACGCTGGAGGCGGTCATGCCCGAATACAACGCCCGGAAGGTCTTCTACGAACGCAACAAACAGGCCGCCTACCTCACCGACTCCACCAAAGGCACCACGCCCATCTACCAGGAGATCGCCAACCTAAATTCCGCCAAAAGCGCCTACGGCAACATCGTCTACCGCAAAGCCCCTTCGTTCCTCCGCCAAGCCGAGTTCTACCTAGGCGAAGACAAATTCCAAACCGCCGTCCGCGGGTTTTTGAAGAAGCATGAGTTCGCGAATGCGGGGTGGGAAGATCTGGTGAAGGACTTTGAAACGGCGAGTGGGCAGAATTTGAAGGTATGGGCTGATGATTGGGTGACGAAACGCGGGATGGGTATTTATTCTTCGCCTCCATTCGGTGTCCATAAAAGTAATATCCGTTTGTCGCGAAAGCAGAAAATTTTACTAGGTATTGATCCAAACAAACCTAAGCCAGAGGAGTATTCGCTTGATTTTAATCAAAACAGTATTTTAGGCGGTGACATTCGGTGGGGATCTCGGATCAAGTTTATGATTAGTTACCGAAATGGAGAATCGCAAGAAAGGGTTGTAGAAATTCAGAGAATGACTGCCGGAATCACGTTATATGCTGAGGAAGACAAAAAGCCACTTTTCATTTTCCCCAACTATCAAGACTACGGCTACGGCATCTTCCTTCTTGACGATAAAAGCCGCGATTACGTTCTCAAAAATATCCAGAACGAAAAGGACGATTTTCTTCGCACAATGATGTGGGGCAGCCTCTGGGACAGCGTCCGCGAGGGCGAGCTTGATCCGAAGGAGTATGTCGAGCTGGTCATAAAAAACTTATCTACCACCCCGTCCGCCGCGGCGTCGTCCACCCCTCCTAATCAAGGAGGGGAGTCTGATGAGAGCACTATCGCAACTCTCCTTGGACGCGTCTCGACGACGATGACCTACTATCTGCCAACCGGACAGGCTGAACCGCCTGCGTTAGCAGGTGGCAAGAAGCCGAGCGCGAAGTCAACGTCCGGACAACCCGCGTCAACGCCGCCCGCTCACGCGGGCGGTTCTGCCCTCGGTGCCCGGCTCGAGACCATCCTCATCGACCGCATGCAAAACGCCCCGACGCTCGGGCAGCGGATCACTTATTACAGGGCGCTTCTAAATATCGCCGCGTCGAAGGAAGCACAAGGAGTTCTTAGAGCGATCTTAGCCTCAAATAAGCGGGATGAGCGCAACTCTCCTGGGTTCGTGGGCATGATGTCTAACGAAGATGCGGAGCGGATCGCCAAGTTTGAAGCAGCGATACGAACCCTTCCAATAAAGACGAAAGACAAGTTCGACATCGTTACGCGGCTCGCGATACTCGGTGATCCGGATGCGGCGAATTTACTCGCTGAGCTTGAGAAAACCGAGACGAGCGACGATGCCAAACGATACGCATACGCCGCCAAAGCCGGTATCGGGACGGCCGAGAACAAAGCCAAATACTGGAACGATTTCACAGCGAATAAAGAAATATCAGAAAGCTGGATAGAAGCGGCGTTCGGGCCGTTTAATTCAACACGACATGCCGATCTCACTCTGCCTTATCTCGAACGGGCGTTAAAAGAACTGCCGAATCATAAAAGCAGCCGGAAGATATTCTTCGTTAATGGTTGGCTTGCGTCATTTATCGGCGGCCAGCGGAGCGCGGAAGCGCTAAACATCGTCAACAAATTCCTTACCGACAATCCGAACCTCGACAAAGACCTGCGGCTGAAAATTCTTGAGAATGTCGACCTGATCGAACGCGCGGTTAAAATTCGCAGCAAATACGGAAGAAATTAGGCGCAGACAAACGCGGATGAAGCAGATCGACCAATTATTTATCGATTTCTTATCCGCGTTATCTGAGCTAATCTGCGGCTAAAATCTCTTTCCGTCAATCTTGACCAAAAAGTAATGATTTGCGATAATCTGTCTAATGGTTGCTTAATCCCTTAGACGAGTTTAGCTTATGAAGATTTCAGCACAAGAGGAATACGGGCTGCGATGTCTGGTGCAGCTTGCTAATTTGCGGGCGGGCGAATCGCTGACGTTGCCGCAGATCGCCGAACGCGAAGGGATTTCGGCGGCGAATGCCGGTAAGCTGATGTGGCTTTTGAACAAAGCCGGATTCGTCAATTCGACGCGCGGCACGAAGGGCGGCTATTTTCTGTCGCGTCCGGCGGGCGAAATTCATCTTAACGAGATCATAAAGGTGCTTGACGAAGATGTGATGAACAAGCACTGCGACAGCTACACGGGCGTGCTCGATTCGTGCGTGCACCACGGCGATTGCGGCATCAGGCCGGTCATCGTCGGGTTGCACGAGATCGTCGAGAATGCTTTGTCTAGGATCACGCTGGCACAGCTTGTCGGCACGGAAAGCTCGGTGGACGCGATGTTCCATAAGATACAGGGAATTCATCGCACCATAGAGCCGCAAAGAGTTTAGAAGAGGTTTGGCCGCGTATTAAACGGATGACGCGGATAAGAAATCAGATTGGTTGATCGGCGTTATCCGCGTTGATCTGCGGCAAAAAAATTAAAATGTCAACAGCAGCAGAATTACTAACAAATCGGGAATACAAATACGGCTTCGTTACCGACATCGAAACGGAGACTATTGCCAAGGGTCTGTCCGAAGACACAGTTCGCCTTATTTCGTTGAAAAAGAACGAGCCGGAATGGATGCTCGAGTTTCGGCTCAAAGCCTTCCGTCAATGGCTGAAGATGACGCAGCCGGATAACTGGGCAAATTTCGATTATCCGAATATCGACTTTCAGAATATTTCGTATTACTCGGCGCCGAAAGAGAAGGCCAAGAAAGCGAGCTTGGATGAGGTTGATCCTGAGTTGATCAGGACTTTCGAAAAGCTCGGTATCCCAATAACCGAGCAGAAGATGCTTGCAAATGTGGCGGTCGATGCGGTTTTCGATTCGGTTTCGGTCGCGACAACGTACAAGAAAAAGCTGCTTGAGGCTGGCGTGATATTTTGCTCTTTCACCGAGGCCGTCGAGCTTTATCCCGATAAGATCAAGAAATATCTCGGCTCGGTTGTGCCGGTTAATGACAACTATTACGCGGCGTTGAACTCGGCGGTTTTCTCCGATGGTTCCTTCGTCTTTATCCCAAAAGGCGTCCGATGTCCGATGGAGCTTTCTACTTATTTCCGCATCAACACTCAGGAAGCCGGCCAATTCGAACGCACGCTGATCGTGGCTGAGGAAGGCGGTTACGTCGCCTATAACGAAGGCTGCACGGCACCGCAGTTCGATACGAATCAGCTACACGCGGCTGTTGTAGAACTCGTGGCTCTTGACGACGCGGAGATCAAATATTCGACAGTCCAGAACTGGTACGCCGGTGATGAGAACGGCAAAGGCGGTATTTATAACTTTGTGACCAAACGCGGAGCGTGCCGCGGCGTTAATTCAAAAATTTCTTGGACGCAGGTCGAAACAGGAAGTGCAATCACTTGGAAATATCCAAGCGTGATCTTGCAGGGCGACAATTCGATCGGTGAATTCTACTCGGTCGCGCTAACCAACAACGCCCAGATCGCCGACACGGGCACAAAGATGATCCATCTCGGCAAGAATACGAAATCGACGATCATCTCGAAGGGAATCTCGGCCGGAAAATCTAATAACTCGTATCGCGGTCTCGTCAAAATAATGCCGAAAGCCGATGGCGCGCGAAACTACACACAGTGCGATTCGATGCTGATCGGCGGCAAATCCGAGGCGAACACGTTCCCGTACATCGAGGTGATGAACAACACCGCAAAGGTCGAGCACGAAGCGACGACGTCGAAGATCAGCGAAGATCAGCTCTTTTATCTGCAACAACGCGGCATTTCGCAGGAAGATGCTGTTTCGCTAATTATTAACGGTTTTTGCAAAGAGGTCTTCCGTGAGCTGCCGATGGAATATGCGGTGGAGGCGACGAAGTTGTTGGGATTGAAGCTGGAAGGAAGTGTTGGTTAATGATGAAGTTTATTTTTCTATTCGTTTCACTCATTTATTTTTCGGCGAGTTCTTGTAAAGCCGCCGAGAATGAGTCACACAAAACGCGAAACATTTCTGAGACTCAGCATTATGCCAAAGACGGATTGAGTTTTTCATACCCGAGTAATTGGAGAATTACTAAAGACGAAGTTTATCGCGAACTTGGTAGATTTGTATCTGTTGCCGACGCGAAGGATGGGGTTTTTATGATTTCACTCTTCCCTGCGGAGATTCCGCTAGAATTGGGCGAGTACGCAGACGAGATGAAAAGTGAGTGGGAGTCGAAGGCAAAAGACGTACAGACAAGCGAAATAGCTGCCAGCGTGTTACTTGAGCCGACCAAAGGAATTAGACACCGGTTCTTATTCGCTGATACAGCTCATACGCAAGATATATTTTTGGTTAGAAGAAGTAAGAAAATTGCGGTATTGGCAATTCAAAATACTGATAAAAATTGGGAAGCAACAAATAGCCAGTTCCAAATAATTTTGGATTCATTGAAATTCGATTAGGTTATGAATTTAGCAATTGAACTCGAACAAGAAGATGACGGTCGTTGGATCGCTGAAATCGACGATCTTAACGGTGTCGTGGTTTACGGAGAAACCCGTGAGGATGCAATTCGTAAAGTTAAAACCTTGGCGTTGCGCGTCATCGCCGACAGACTCGAAAATGGCGAAAGTTTACCTAAGCAAATTGAGAGTCTCCTTTTCGAAGCGGCATGAGTAACTGGAAATCCGCCAAAGCGAAGCGCGTTTTTGGAGCACTTGAAAAAATTGGCTGGCGAGTGAAACGGCAAAAAGGTTCGCACAAAACTCTATCGCGTGATGGTTGGCCGGATTACGTATTTGCTTTTCACGAAGGCGACGAGATAGGTTCAAAAATGATGTCGCGAATCGCGAAGAAAACCGGAATAAAACCGGAGGATTTATAGGCTATGGACGGCGTACAAGTAGGATTGGCTCCGGCGGGAGTGGAATTTGATGCGGTGCTGCATGAGCAGCTTGTTGATCGGCGCGAACGATTGCAGGTCGCAAAATCGCGGAACGGTCTCGATCCGGATTTCTCACGATTGCTGAGCGAAGTCGATGCGGCGTTGATGCGTTTTGAAAAGGGCACGTATGGGCTTTGCGAAGAGTGCCATGACCCGATCGAGTCTGAGCGATTGCTGGCTGATCCGTTGGTTCGGGTATGTCTCGGCGATCTGACGGACAGGCAGCGGCACGCGCTCGAAGATGACCTACAGCTTGCTTCATCTATCCAAAACGCGCTCCTGCCAAAAACGAATCTCGGATCGGAATTTTGGCAGGTCGATTTTCATTACCAGCCGGCCGGGATCGTCAGCGGCGATTATTGCGACGTGATCGCTCATGACGGCGAGCTTTATTTCATACTCGGCGATGTCTCGGGAAAGGGCATGGCGGCCTCGCTGCTGATGTCGAATCTGCACGCGATGTTCCATTCGCTAGTGCCGCTTGGACTGCCGTTGCATGAGTTGATGGGCAGGGCAAATCACATGTTTTGCGAGAGTACGCTATCAAACCAGTACGCGACGCTTGTTTTTGGAAAGATAAGTACGAAGGGCGAGGTCGAGATATGCAACGCGGGCCATCTGCCGCCGATCGTCGTCAAAGATGGTGAGAATATTACTCTCGATGCGGCCGGTTTGCCGCTTGGCTTGTTTTGCGACAGTAATTTTGCAGCTCGTTGCTTTCGGCTCGAAGCGGGCGAAACGCTGGTTCTTTATACCGATGGCGTAACCGAGGCGAACGATCACACTGAGGCGGAATTTGGGATCGCGAGGTTGCTGGAATCGTTAAATGGCTCATATGCGGACGGGCCTTCAGGGCTTGTTCGCAATTGTGTCGCGGCGGTCGAGACGTTTCGCGGCTCCGCGTCACGAAACGACGATCTCACGATCCTGGCGGTGAAATTTGCAGGTGCGGCAAATTGAATATGGAACAGGTTCAACCACAAAATCAACCTCAGCCCAAGGGGCATTATTCGCCGGGAATTGTTCATAACGGATTCGTTTATGTTTCCGGGCAACTGCCGATGGATCTGGTTACACGCGAGCCGTTTGCAGGCGATATTGAGACGCAGACGGAGCTTGCGTTGCGGAATGTCGAGGCGGTTTTGCGTGCGGCGGGCAGTGATTTGAATAATGTTTTGCAAATGACGATTTACATTTCTGATATGGAAGATTGGGGCAAGGTGAACGAAGTTTACAAGCGAATTTTGGGTGAACATAAACCTGCAAGAGCGATTGTTCCGGTCAAGGACCTGCATTTCGATACTAAGATCGAGATACAGGCGATCGCGGCGGTGAAGGAGAGCTAGGTGATGGATTCGTCAATCAGGTTCTTTATAATGGCGGGTTTTGCCGCCTTATTTTTCGCTTTCTTTTCAACGGCAAACGCCCAAGTGAAAAGTAAACGCGGTGGAAACTCCTGATGCGCCTAAAGCCATTGGGCCGTATTCGCAGGCGATAATTGCTAATGGCTTTGTTTTTACGGCGGGCCGAATTGGAACAGATCCTAAAACCAGTACGCTTGTCGAAGGCGGCATTGCCGAGCAGACCGAGCAGGCTTTGAAAAATCTGGAAGCTGTTTTGAAAGCATCTGGAAGCAGCCTTGAAGCGGTGGTAAAGACGACGGTGTTCCTTGTTGATTTGAACGATTTTGCAAAGATGAACGAGGTTTACGGCAAGCGTTTCAAAGTTCCTTTTCCGGCAAGGTCAACGGTTCAAGTCGCGAGATTGCCGCGTGATGCGAAGGTCGAGATTGAGGCAGTTGCTCTTGTCAGAACCGGGAGCGGTAGCGACCGAGAGAAGTAGCGAATTATCGGGAGCGGCGAGAACCACCCCGTCAGATCCATCAAAATGCGATGGATCCGCCACCCCTCCTTCTAAGGAGGGGAGCTAGAGGATATGCAATATTTCGGAATAGATTGGGTCGCAACGGTTGCCGGACTGACGGGCGTATACCTGATCGGGAACAAGAACAAATTTGGTTTTCTGATAATGATGATCGCGAGCCTTAGTTGGATGACGGTCGGGTTTATGATCCAGAGTTTGGCTTTGATATTGGGGAGCGGGGTGTTCTTTTCGCTGCACGTTCGCGGTTGGATAAAGTGGCGACGCGAGGCACGGGCGGATTTGATGTTATGAAATTGGAAATTTTTCAAGTAGATGCGTTTGCTTCGAAACCGTTTAGCGGCAATCCAGCGGCTGTTGTACCTTTGGACGCCTGGCTGCAGGACGAGACGATGCTCAATATTGCGGCAGAGAACAACCTCGCGGAAACTGCGTTCTTTGTAAAAAGCGGTGATGTTTATGAGCTTCGCTGGTTTACGCCAAAGACGGAAGTCAACCTTTGCGGTCACGCGACGCTTGCGAGCGCGTACGTCATTTTTAACGTGCTGAAGTTGGAGGACGAGAAGATTCGTTTTCACTCGCATCGCAGCGGCGAGCTAGGCGTGACGAAAGACGGCGATAAGTTTGTTCTCGATTTTCCTGCTTATCCGATCACCGAGATTGCAACGCTGCCGCAGCTTGTCGATGTCGAGGTGCCGCCGCTGCAAAGCTGGGAAACGCAAGGCAATATGTTGATGATGCTGCTCCGAAGCCAGGAGGAAGTAGCCACACTGGAGCCGGATATGCAGCATGTCGCTACGTTGCCTTATGACGAGATCATCATCACCGCGAAAGGCGATGATTGCGATTTTGTGTCGCGGATGTTTGCCCCGAGGATTGGCATTCCCGAAGATCCAGTGACAGGCGCGATACACTGCTCGCTGATTCCGTATTGGGCTGAGCAGCTTGGCAAAACCAAGTTGTTTGCAAGGCAGGTTTCGGCTCGCGGCGGCGAGCTTTTCTGCGAACTTGCGGGAGACCGCGTAAAAATCGGCGGCCACGCGGTGCTGTATTTGACCGGCGAAATCTATGTTGAGGCTGGCGAACGGAGTTCGGCCGGTGCGTAAAATGATCGAGATTCGTATTGCAGATCGTAAAGATGCAGACGCGATATCCGAGGTGATTCGCGAGGCTTTTGGAGTTTATCGCGAGGAGTATACACCCGAAGCGTTTGAGGTTGTGACGCCACCGCCGGATGAAATACGAGCAAGATTTGACGAAGGGCCGCAGTGGGTTGCGACATTAGACGGCGAGATCGTCGGAACGGTTTCCGTCACGGTTGAAGACGAGAGACTTTACATTCGCAGCATGGCTGTCAGGCCGCAGGCACAAGGACACGGAATCGGTCACAAGCTGCTCGATGCGATCGACGAATATGCCAACGGGACAGATTTTGAAAGAATATTTTTGTACACGACGAATTTTTCGGCAGGTGCGAAAGAGCTTTATGAAAAGCACGGTTTTAAATGGGTTCGCGACACGACTGCGAACGAGTGGTATGGCGTCGCGGGTCTCGAAATGGATAAAAAGTTAGAAGGGAAGAAGAGAAATGTTGTTGGAAGTTAAGAATTTACATGCCGGAATTGACGGCAAGGAAATACTGAAAGGCCTGAATTTACAGGTTAAAAAGGGCGAGGTTCATGCGATTATGGGACCGAACGGCTCGGGCAAATCGACGTTGTCGAAGGTGCTCGCCGGTCATCCATCGTATGAAGTCATTTCCGGCGAAGTGCTTTACGAAGGCGAGAATCTCCTCAAACTCGAACCGGACGAACGTGCCCGCGAAGGCGTTTTCATGGCTTTTCAATATCCGGTCGAGGTGCCGGGCGTATCGAATTCGCAGTTTCTTCGGCTCGCTTACAACGAGAAAATGAAGCATCACGGCCTGGAAGAACTCGACCCATTGGAGTTCAACGATTATCTGAAAGAGAAAGCGAAAATCGTCGATATGGACCCGCAGTTTTTCAAGCGCTCCGTTAACGAAGGCTTTTCCGGCGGCGAGAAAAAACGAAACGAGATTTTGCAGATGGCCGTGCTCGAACCGAAGCTAGCCGTTCTGGACGAGACCGATTCGGGCCTCGATATAGATGCTTTGCGGATCGTCGCCGAAGGCGTGAACAAACTCCGCAGCCCTGAGAACGCGATCATTTTGGTTACGCATTATCAACGGCTTTTGAACTTCATCGTGCCGGATATGGTTCACGTTTTGGCGAACGGCAGGATCGTAAAGGAAGGGGGCAAGGAACTTGCTCTTGAGTTAGAAGAAAAGGGTTACGATTGGGTGAAAGGAGCTGCGAACTCGAGATAACTACTTCGGATGGCGAGAGAACCTATTGAAAACAAAAGCTCGTTCGGGCTGCCCGCGATCATTGCAGCTTTGTGGGCAGTAGTATTGCTCATTGCTTTTTTGTCGAATCGCGGATCGGATGTTGGCCAACTGCAAAAGCTGATCGGCAATCTCGGCGGCGGGTTGCTGGCTGGAGCCGGAATTCTTGACAGTATTGTTGGTTCGATCGCCGCTCTTTTGATAGTTATTGTGTGGTTCGGTGTCGGCAATTTTGCAGCGTCGTTCATCAAGATAGCGAAAAGCGCAAATCATTCGCATGTTCTCGAACTTGCGATGAAAACGGCCGTCGGTGCGGCGATCTGGTCTTTGACATGGTTCTTTCTCGGCGTCGCCGGAGCGTATAGCGGCACGACGGCGATTGTTGCGACAATGGTCGGACTTACGTTGGCGGTGTTGGGAATTCGCAGAGCGAAGGAAGCAAAAGAGGAAAGCCGCGTGCCAGAGAAGGCTTCCGGATTCGATAAAGCCTTGCTGCTGTTGATCGCGATTCCGGTCACGCTTGCGTTTATCGCGTCGCTTGCTCCGCCGACGGCGAAGGACACGCTGCTTTATCACTTTGCTGTGCCAAAGGCTTTCATCGCTCAGGGCAGCAATGCGTTTATTGAAGGCAATATCGCCAGCTATCTTGCGCTCGGAACCGAGATGCATACGGTTTGGGCGATGCTGCTCGGCGAATCGTGGAGCGAGCGGGCGGCAGAAGCGGCAGCCGGTGCAACGATCTGGCTCTTTTTTCCACTGTTGCTAGCGGCAATATTCGGCTGGGCGAGAGAGATCGGTATTTCGCTGCGCTGGTCTTTGATAGCGGTGGTGATGGTCGCTTCGGTGCCGACGACTTATCACGTTGCTGCGAGTGCTTACATTGATATTGCTTTGGCGTTGTACGTAACGCTCGCGATCTATTCGTTGACGTGTTGGTGGAAGACACTTGAAAACGGATGGCTGATATTGATCGCGATCTTTTTGGGAGCCGCGTTGTCGGCAAAATTGACGACGCTTTTTGCGATTGCGACTTTTGCGTTGATCGTTTTGCTTCGTGTGCGCAAAGCGAAAGACACCGAACCGGACAGCTTGGTCAAAATATTGGTCAGCGGATTTGCGGCTTTAATTTTAGCGGGATTGATCGCGGCACCGTGGTATTTGCGGACGTGGCAGCAAACGGACAGCCCGGTCTTTCCTTTTTACATGAGCGTCTGGCCGGGCGAGGCTCCGGGCTGGGATGTGGAGCGATCGAATTTGTTTCAGGCGATGAATTCGCAGTACGGCGGCGACGCAAAAACGCCGCTTGATTACCTCGCAGCTCCGTGGAATTTGTCGGTGATTGCGCAACCGGAGCAGGCCGCCAATTTCGACGGCGTTTTGGGTGTCGCGTTTCTTTTCGGGCTGCCATTTTTGATCTGGGCTCTTTGGAAACTTGATCTTCCGGTAGAGGCAAAGATCGGCGTCGGCGTTGCTGCGGTGATCTTTTTGTTCTGGCTTTTTTCGAGCCAGCAGCTTCGGTATCTGCTGCCGATTTTGCCGGTGCTGGCCATTGGCATTGTGGTTGCGATCGAACGGATCGCCGAAAAGCGAAGCCCGCTTTACGTTACGGCAAAGTATTCGATCTCGATCGCTGCCGTCTGCGGTTTGTTGACGACAGCAGCGTGGTTTTTACAGAAAGCACCGCTCCGTGTCGTGCTCGGCGGCGAATCGCGTGACCAATATTTGACGCGGAACCTGGATTATTATCCGTATTACCAGACTCTGAATACGGATACGCCGGCGGACGCGAAAGTTTGGCTGATAAATATGCGGCGGGATACTTACAACCTCGACCGTCCATATTTTTCGGATTATTTGTTTGAAGATTGGACGCTGCGAAAGTTGATATGGGAATCACAAAGCGTGCAGGAATTGCGCACCAAAGCCTCCGTGATGGGCATCCAATATGTATTGACGCGGCACGACTTTTTGTTTGATTACGATAGATCGACGCTGGTCGATGACAAAAAGTCGCGTACCGAGAACGAAGCAAAATTGCGGATCGCAAAGGAATTTATTTTGGACAAGGCGAACACAGTCCGTGCGGACGAAAAGTTTAGTTTGGTAAAGGTATTTTAAGAAATGGTTTTAACGACTGCCGTAATGGAAACACAATTTACGGAAGATTTTAAGAAGTTGATCGCGACGGAAAACGACGCGTCGATTCGTCGTTTGCGCGAATCGGCGTTTGCGTACTTTGCCGAAAACGGCTTTCCAACGCCGAAGCACGAAGACTGGAAGTACACAAATGCTGCTTCGTTCCCGATTGCGGATTTCAGGTTGCGGATTGCGGATTCAAACTCGAACGGCACACTCTCTACAGGTCGTGTTTCCGCCTTTGAGTATCAGCGTAATGGCTTTACGGGGTTGAATCTGGCATTTGGCGAGTTTCAAGTGATCAGAATTCCAAAAGAATCGGTGACAGAAAAGCCGATTGAGTTGTCGTTTGCGGCTGACGAAGGCACTGCGATTTTTCCGCATGTTGTGGTTATCGCTGAAGCCGGTAGCAAGGCGACGATCGTAGAAACTTACGCTTCGACGGCGAGAGGTTTTACCAACGCGGCGATTCAGATCGTTGTTGAAGACAACGCGAATCTCACGCATTATCGCGTGCAAAAAGAATCGCCCGATGCATTTCATTACGGTGTCACCGAGGTCAGTTTGAATCGTGGAAGTATTTATAATTCAACAAATATCAATCTTGGCGGTGCGTTGTCGCGGCACGATATTGACGTAAAGTTTACTGCCGAAGGCGGCGAGGCGTTTGTCGATGGCCTTTATATGCTGAACGGATCGCAGCATAGTGACACGCATTCGATCATCGATCACCAAGTGCCGAACTGCACCTCGCATCAGAACTTACAAAGGTGTGATGAACGATAAATCGCGCGCGGTTTTTAACGGTAAGGTATTTGTTCGCGAAAACGCACACGGTACGGACGCACAGCAGTCGAACAAAAATCTGCTGCTGTCGAATGACGCACGTGTCGATACAAAACCGCAGCTTGAGATTTTTAATGACGACGTGAAGTGCTCGCACGGGGCGACAGTCGGGCAGCTTGAGGAAGAAGAATTGTTTTATCTGCTGACACGCGGCTTGCCGGAAACGTTGGCGAGAAATCTGCTAACGTATGGTTTTGCAGAGGAGATTATTAATAAGATCGGTATTGAATCTATCAAGAAGGAACTCGATGAGGCCGTTCTGAATCGGCTGAATACGAAATTGGAAGTGTAAAAATTATGAGAGTAAGAGCATCGTTAATATTGGATGAAGTGTTATTGGCACAGATCGACGAGATAGCCGGCGAGAAGGTGCGTCGTGCGGCGACTATCGAAACCGCTTTGCGTGAATTTATTGCCCGCGAGAAAAAGAAGGCAAGCAAGAATCCGGCGTCTGATGTCAAAGCAAAGGCCGCGGTGTCGGGCAAAAGATAAAACCAGGAGGCTTAATAAATACCATGACTGCATTAAAAACAGGGACCCTAAAATCGGTTGAGCACGGATTAATACACATAGGGCTATTGAGGAATGCAGAATTCAATTGAAGAAATTAACAAATCGCTTGAACGATTCTATTTAGAAGTTCTAGAACTTGCAGAGGTTCAGAAAATTCTGGAGTTCATTAAGAAGAACAGCGAAGACGAGAATTTTAAGAAGGTATTGCGAGTGGCTCCCAATTTCTTCAATATCACTTTGCATTCGCTTATTAGTCACCTCGTACTAGGCTTGCATGAGATATTGGCAGACAATGCAGAGCGGCCGCTGTGGTGGCATTTAGAGAAAATGAGAGGAAGCCAAACAGTATTTGAGAACGGAGGCCAGTTCTCAGACGATGAATTGGATGTACAGATAAACGAGTTGGGGGCAGCGAGAGCCCACAGCCAAAAATTGAAGAAATATCGAGATAAGTACTTTGCACATCGTGATGTGAGTTCGATCAACGATCCTTGGAAACTATGGAAGAATAACCACTTAACTCTTGATGATACTGATAAGCTTTTAAAGCTTCTTCAAAAAGTAATCGGGGAACACTACAACCGAGTCAAGGGAGAATTGCCGGCCTGGACATTTGCTAGACTGGATGTCGAGGATGTGTTTTTTAAGATTGGTCAACACGATGTTCTAACAGAAAAAATGCAACGGGCAATATCTAGCAATCCATCCTTTTATAATCGTTTTGTCACTTAGCTGATAGGCAACACAAATGGCTGATAGGTAACACAGATATGAAAGCCGCAAAAGAAATGAGCAATTGGGATGTTGAAAAAGTTCGTAAAGATTTTCCGGTTCTGTCGCAGACGGTGAACGGGAAGCCGCTTGTTTATCTGGACAACGGAGCATCGTCGCAGGTGCCGCAGATCGTGATCGACCGCGGTTCGAAGTATCTGGCGGAGGAACATTCGAACATTCATCGCGGCGTGCATTACCTTTCGCAACACGCGACGACCGCATACGAGGCGGCACGCGAGAAGGTAAAACGCTTTATCAACGCTCCCGATGTGAAGGAATGTATCTTCGTTCGCGGCACAACCGAGGGCGTGAATCTGGTTGCGTATTCGTATGGACGAAAGTTTATCGGTGAGGGCGACGAGATCCTTGTTTCGCAGATGGAGCATCATTCGAATATCATTCCGTGGCAGATGATCGCGGAAGAAAAAGGTGCTCGCGTCGTGATGATTCCGATCAATGAAAAGGGCGAGCTGATCATCGATGAATACGAAAATCTGCTCAATGAACGGACGAAGATGGTCGCCGTGACGCATGTTTCTAATTCGCTCGGCACGGTCAATCCGCTCAAGGAAATGATCGCAACCGCGCACAAATTCGGTGTGCCGGTGTGCGTTGACGCGGCGCAGAGCGTACCGCATTTTCCGGTCAATGTTCAGGATCTCGACGCCGATTTTTTTGTCTTTTCGGGACACAAGATGTTCGCCCCGACCGGCAGTGGCGTGCTTTACGGCAAGCGCGAATGGCTCGACAAAATGCCACCGTATCAAACTGGCGGCGGGATGATCCGCACGGTCAGTTTCGATGGAACAACGTTTGCTCCGATCCCCGACAAGTTCGAAGCCGGAACGCCCGCGATCGCCGCAGGCATCGGCTTAGGGGCGGCGATCGATTACATAAACTCGGTCGATTTCGAAGCCGCCGCCGCTTACGAAAACGAACTGCTCGAATACGCTACCAAACGCCTGGCCGACATCCCCGGCGTAAAAATCATCGGTACCGCTGCCGAAAAAGCATCCGTCCTATCGTTCACTATCGAAGGCATTCACCCGCACGACATCGGCACGATCCTCGACCAACAAGGCATCGCCATCCGTGCCGGCCACCATTGCGCACAGCCTGTGATGGAATTTTTTGACGTGCCGGCAACGGCGAGGGCGAGCTTTGCGTTTTATAATACGAAAGAAGAGGTCGATAAATTGGCCGATGCGGTGCAGAAAGTGATTGAGGTATTTGCCTGAAAGGAATGCGTTGCACCTTGGTTTGTGAGTTTCATCACTTCTTTTTTATTTGAGAATCGCGATAATCCGATCATGGACTCAGATCTCTACATTGCACAACACGCCAAACTACGCCCGATCCTGGAAATTGCCGAACAATTAGGATTGAACGCGGATGACTTTGATGTTTACGGAAGCCCTTTCATTGCCAAGATCAGGCTTGATTCCCTGAGTCGGTTAAAAGATCGGCCGAACGCAAAATACATTGACGTTTCCGCGATCACTCCGACACCGCTCGGCGAAGGAAAATCCACGACACTGATTGGGCTCGGCGAGGCAATGACGCAACTTGGCAAGCGTGCCGTCATTACGCTCCGGCAGCCATCACAAGGGCCGACGTTCGGCATCAAGGGCGGAGCGGCCGGCGGCGGTTATTCGCAGGTCGTACCGATGGAGACGTTTAATCTCAATCTCACGGGTGATATCCATGCCGTTACGGCGGCGAACAATCTGCTTGCCGCCATGGTCGACAATAAATTGCTCCGCGGCAATCCGCTCAATATCAATCCCCACAGCATCACGTGGAAACGCGTCGTCGATACCAACGACCGAGCGCTCAGAAAGATCATCATCGGCCTCGGCGGAAGGATGGAGGGCGGCATTCCGCGCGAAACCGGTTTCGACATCACGGTCGCGTCCGAGGTGATGGCGATACTCGCGTTGACGACGTCGCTGCAGGATATGCGAAAGCGGTTTGGCCGTATCGTCGTCGGAATGACGCACGATAAGAAACCCGTGACAGCGGAGGAGATCGGTGCGGCCGGTGCGATGACCGTGTTGATGCGTGACGCCATTCGGCCGACGATTATGCAGACGCTTGAGAACACTCCGGCTCTTGTGCACGCAGGGCCGTTTGCGAATGTGGCACACGGCAACAGCAGTATTTTGGCTGACCTGATCGGCATAAAGACAGCCGATTACCTGATGACCGAATCCGGCTTTGGAGCGGACATCGGGGCCGAGAAGTTCTTTAACATCAAATGCCGTTACAGCGGCCTGAAACCCGACGCATGTGTGATCGTCGCGACCATTCGGGCACTTAAATCCCATAGCGTAAAATACAAGGTCGTCGCCGGGAAAGCACTTCCGCCGGAAATGCTCGAAAACAGCGTCGCGGATGTCGAAGCGGGGGCATCGAACCTTAGAAAGCAGATTGAGAATGTGAAGCTCCACGGCGTAACACCGGTTGTTGCGATAAACGCGTTCGAAACCGATCACGCGGAGGAGATCGAGGCGGTGAAACGCATCGCCGTCGAATCGGGTGCGCTCGGAGCGGCGGTTTCGCGGCACTGGGCCGAAGGCGGCAAAGGAGCAATCGAGCTTGCCGAAATGGTGATCGCTGCGGCCGACGAGCCAAGTGAATTCAAGTTTCTCTATGAACTCGACCAGCCGATCAAGGCAAAGATCGAGACGATCGCGACGAGGATCTACGGTGCGAAAGACGTCAGCTATTCGGCGCAGGCCGATGAGCAGATAAAGACTTACGAGGCAAACGGTTTCGGCGGGTTGCCGATCTGCATGGCGAAAACACATCTCAGTTTGAGCCACGACCCGACCTTGAAAGGCGCTCCGACGGACTTTACCTTTCCGGTGCGCGAAGTTCGTGCCAGCGTTGGTGCCGGATTTATCTATCCCGTTTGCGGTGATATGCGAACGATGCCCGCTTTGCCGGAGCACCCGGCGGCCGAACGTGTGGACATTGACGAAAACGGCAATGTTGTTGGACTGTTCTAACTAGGTTTAGCCTGTCCGAAATATTAGAATAAGAGTATGTCCGAATTGAGTGACCTGTATCAGGAAGTAATTTTAGAACACAACAAAAATCCGCGAAACTTTCGTGAGATCGCGGATGCCGATCAATATGCCGATGGCAAGAATCCGCTGTGCGGCGATGCGTTGCGCGTATATGTTTCTTTGGATGGCGACACGGTGACGGATGTTGCGTTCAAAGGCTCCGGGTGTGCTATTTCGAAGGCTTCGGCGTCGATGATGACGCAGGCCGTTAAGGGCAAAACGAAAGATGAAGCCGAAGCGATCTTTGGTGAATTTCACGGTATGGTTACAGGCGATCTCGATGTTGAAACCGACGAAAATGATCTCGGTAAACTGAAGATATTTGCCGGGGTTTTAGAGTTTCCCGCCCGCGTAAAATGCGCTTCGTTGAGTTGGCACACTTTGAATGCGGCCCTTCGCGGCGAAGATGTTGTTTCGACGGAATGAGAGAAATTAGCCGCAGATGGACGCGGATAAACACAGATCTGAGCGCTGTTTGTATCTGTGTGCGGTTTCAATTTTTAGCATAACTTTCCGCCGTTGTGTTGAATTTTTCAATCTGCTCCTCGATCCACGTTTCATGTTTTCCAAGCTCCTCGGCCATGATTTTGGCAACACTCGGTGCAATTTCAATCGCAGCCTGTGCGTTTAGAAAAAGAGCGC
Source organism: Blastocatellia bacterium (assembly GCA_963765045.1). GTDB lineage: Bacteria > Acidobacteriota > Blastocatellia > Pyrinomonadales > Pyrinomonadaceae > OLB17. The sequence goes on from CAVXVF010000018.1 coordinate 33,773, forward strand.
GTGTGCGGCGGGCTAGAACGTCTTCGACCGTTCGGGCCATTTCTTCACGGACGGAACGGACCACGTCTTCGTGCGTGTAAGGCAGATCGGGATGCAATAATTCTTCAGATGTTGGAGTATCTTTTCCTGTTATTGCTAAACTTTCCGTAACGGCCAGCCGAGATTCCAGGTTCGATATTTCAACGGCTTTATCGACTGCATCTTCAGCCATCCGGCGATACGTCGTCCACTTTCCACCGGTGATTGTTATCAGGCCCGAATCCTCGACAAAAAGGTCGTGCCCACGCGACATGGCGGATGTCTTTGCAGATTTCCCTGGCCTTACGAGCGGGCGGATTCCTGCGAAAACACTGAGAATATCATCGCGAGTTGGCTTCGCCTCAAGATATTGCCCGGCCGTTTCAAGAACAAAATCGATTTCTGCTTCTATTGCTTTTGGCTCTAGCGACGGCGTCTCGATCGGCGTATCGGTTGTGCCGACTAGCAAATGATCGTGCCATGGAATGCAAAAAAGTACGCGGCCGTCGCTCGTTTTCGGAATCACCAACGCCGTATCGCTACTGAGAAATTCCTTGTCGAAAACAAGGTGAATTCCCTGGCTGTACGTAATCACAGGCTCAACGTTTTGATCCGCCATTTTACGAACCGAATCACAAAACGCACCGGTCGCATTGATAACGATTTTTGCTTTTACTGAAAACGTTTCGCCGCTTTCGGCGTCTTCAAATTCCACACCAAAAATCCGTCCGTCCGTGTCTTTCTCAAACTTGCTGACACGAGCATAATTCAAAATAGCCGCACCATGTTTGTGCGCAGTTTTGACCAGGTCAATCAGCAGCCGCGTGTCGTCGAATTGTCCATCGTAATAAAGAACGCCACCCGACAGGCCCTCAGATTTGATCGACGGCAAGTAATTGAGCGTTTCACTTTTTGACAAAATCCTCGATTTCCCTAGGCTGTATTTGCCAGACAGCAGATCGTAGATTTTCAATCCCGTGCCGTAAAATATCTTTTGCCAAAGGCTGTAACACGGGACGATAAATGCTTGTTTGTGAACAACATGCGGAGCATTGTTTAGCAAAATGCCGCGTTCTTTGAGGGCCTCACGAACCAGCGAAATATTGCCCTGTGCCAGATATCGAACGCCGCCGTGAACAAGCTTTGTACTGCGGCTCGATGTGCCTTTACCGAAATCGTGCTGTTCCAAAAGCAGAACTTCAAAACCGCGCGAGGCAGCATCGACCGCACATCCAACGCCTGTCGCACCGCCGCCAATGACGATGATGTCCCATGGAGTTTGGCGGTTTCGGACAAGTTCGATAATATTTTCGCGGTTCATCCTTTGAAGATTCTTACCGAAAGCTGCGGAGTTAGCAAAGATCGCGTTCCACTTCGAAAATTACCAAGTGTAGATTACCAAGTTATCAATTGATTTTCGATAACCGATCTATGGAGACCAATTTATATTTATAATTGACAATGTAGAATTGATAATTAAGAAGATTGATTGCATGAGAAACGAAGAGAAAATAACCTCGGGAAAAACCGGTCTGGTGCCTGTAATAGTAGGTGTGGTAGTTACCGTTGTGATGGCGCTGGTGTTGTGGGGGCAAGGCCGCATTTGGTGGTGCAAATCGGGCGACTTGGCTATCTATATCAATCAAGCCTGGAACAGCAGCCACACGTCTCAGCATTTGTTTGATCCATATACTTTTACGCACATTTTACACGGTGTTTTATTTTTTTGGTTAACTGGCCTGATCTTTTCAAAGCTGAGTATCCAGTGGCGGTCCTCGACAGCGGTGTGCGCCGAAGTGGCGTGGGAAGTGTTTGAAAACTCAAGCTTTATCATCGAAAAATATCGAGCAAACACGGCATCGCTTGATTATTTCGGCGATTCGATAATGAATTCCGTCGGCGACGTTTTAGCTTGCTCGGCCGGATTTTGGATCGCTTACAAAGTTGGTTGGTGGCGTTCGTTGATCTTTTTTGTATTAATGGAATTGTGCCTGCTTTTGTGGATCCGCGATAGTCTTTTGATAAATATCATTATGTTGATCTATCCGCTGGATGCGATCAAGCATTGGCAGTTAGGGGTTTAAAGTCTCAGATTGCTCTTCTGAAACTCTTTTCGCTACCTTTCACCGCGCGCCGCTTCAACTTTCGATTCCATATGAACACCGAGTTTTCTGGCTCCCGGTTGGTCATATGTTTCCATCGTCCGCAGAGTTTCATCCAAAACGCGTCGCTGAAATTCGGGCCAATCCGCTGGGCCGACAACGGAGCCAAGTTCGCCGTCGTAATAGGCGGTGCGCGGCGGGCGGGCAAGTTCGGTCATCATTTTATCAACCGAAACAACGATCGTTGGAATGCCGTTTTGCTCAATATTTCGGGCTATGATTCCCAAGGTTTGATGACAGAGCCGAGAAGCTGGGAATGAGGATCGCGGCGTTAATTTCATAACGGGCAAGCCGCTCGGCAAGCTTTGGAGCGAGTTTCTCGGCGACCGCTTGTGCGTTTGGAATATAGCTGCTCAGGCTCCACCAGGCGCTGTTGAGTTTGCCGATAACTGCATTTTCTTCGTACTCACGAAGTCTGTCGATAGGAATCTGCGAGTTCCGGTCTTTCTGAACCGCAGCGATATCATATCCGCGGGCCGCGTATCGGAGGTCGGCCGCTTCGATCTCAACCGGAATCTCGCGAAAGTTTACATCGCCATCGCGCGATGCCGTATCGAAAGGCTCGGTGCCGTCGATATAAGCTCCGGCTGACGTTATCAACGCGAGATTCATCATCGGCAAAGCCCTGCGGACCGGTGTGAACGGCGTATGAATATTTTCGACGAACGGATAACCGGCGAGCCTCTCGTCGCCCCTCCAAGCTGCAAATCTTTTTGTAAATCCCGACAGGTTTTCGATAATTTCCATAAACTCTATTTTTTTGTAAATTCTTTGCTGAAGTCGAATGGGTCAGTTGTCGTCTTACTCTCTGTCGCTACAAATTTGCGGTTTGCGATTATGAAAAAGGTGATCAAAGCAGCCGCCATTCCGGCCATCAGGACCCAAACCGAATACTCGTGCAGATTGTTGAATTGAATGCGAAGCGGATCGTCAACCGCAATTTCGTCGATCGGTTTGCCCATCTGGGCCCGCAACGACAAAAGCATAAGGCCAATGACAAATTGCCCGACGGCACACGCCGCCGCAATCAAAAGAAGCAAAAACCGCTCTGCCCACACCAAAAACTTGTTTGCATTCTTGCGTACTATAAGCGAGGTCAGAAGCAAAACAACTGCGATCGCCAAACCGCTGTAATTGAGCACTAAAAGTGTCCGGTTTACAACAGCTCCAGCCATTTCACGAGCCGGGAGCACAGCAAACGCGCTTTGTGCGACCGCAATAAAAAAGCAGGCGGCACCAAGCCAAATGGTCAACAAAAGTAGACGAATGTCGGATAAAAACTTCATAAATCCGCCGGGTAAATATGTCGTTATTATGTAGCTTTTTGGAAAAAAGGGCAAAAGAGACGTCGAGTCTTGTGGGCATTAAATCGGGCCGTTTATGCGAAGTTAACGCTTCGGTTCTCTCCCACGAAAAAACTGGATCGTTGCCAGCATCAAGAAACGCGGGTTAAGTATCAGATATCGCTTCCACAAACGCTTCGGTTCCTGCGTCAATCGGTAAAGCCATTCAAGTCCGAGTTTGCCAAGCCATTCGGGACTTTCTTTAACGTTTCCAGCGTAGAAATCGAACGAAGCACCGACGCCGAGCATGACGCATTTCAGTTTCGGTTTATGTGCTGCCATCCAATTTTCCTGTTTCGGACAGCCGAGGCCCAAGAACAAGATCTGCGTTTTGGATTCGGTTATGCTCGCGGTGATCTCAGCGTCTTCTTCTTCGGTCAAAGGACGAAACGGCGGAGAGTAGGCATAGGTGATATTCAATGCCGGAAAATCTTTCGCAGCCCGCTCAATTATTCCATCGATCACTTCCTGTTTGCCGCCGTAAAAGCCGACACGAAGGCCGTGCTTTTCGGCATATTCGCAAAGCATTATCATCAGATCGTTTGCGCGGACGCGAGTTGCGTTTTTGCGTCCGCGCAGACGCTGCATCCAGACGAGAGGCATTCCGTCCGGCACGATCATGTCGGCTGAATTTACTTTCGCACCGAACTCGGGCGAATCGTGCGATTCCATAATCATGTGGACGGTTCCGAAACAGACGTATGTTCCTTCGCCGGATGCGGCGAGCGCGGCGATGCGTTCGATCGCGGAGTTGTGATCGCAAACATCCGCGTCAAGACTCACCACGCGAACGCGGTCCCGCCGGTCAATGCTCTGGTTTTTTATCGATTCAGGCTGCAACTTCTTTGTAAATGCTTTCCAGGTTTTCAATGTAATCAGATATGGCAAATTTTTCGCGAACGGTTTTGACAGCGGCGTCCTGAACCGGTTTCCACTCCGAACGGTTTTCGAGAATTGTCTTGAGTGTCTTTATCAATTGCCCCGTGTTGCGTGGTTCGACAAGGTAGCCGTTGACGCCGTCTTCTATTACAGATGCCACCGACGCCATTTCCGATGCGACGACAACGCAGCCCGCGGCCATTGCTTCAAGAATCGCCATCGGCAGGCCCTCGCCATAAATAGACGGGAGCAGAAAAATATCGGCCTCCGCAAACTGCTGCCATTTTTCGCTGCTGGTTACAACGCCGCCATAGTGGAAATTATCGCCTAGCAATTCCCGCATTTGAGAGAGAAAGGCTTCTTTCATCGGCCCGTCACCGAAACAGTTGAATTGAAAATCGACTGCGTCATTTCGCAATGTCCGACAGGCTTTGACGATCTCGTCCAAGCCCTTTGATTCGTGCAGGCGGCCGAAGAAAATAATTACAGGTTTTGAGTTATTGCGAATCGCGGCTGCCTGAGGCGGTGAAGGAATTGCATTCGGCAGTACTCTTATATTCAGGCCGCTCCAACGTTTTTCAACCTCGTGCTTTTCATGATCGCTTAAAACGACGATTGCTTTTGCCCGGCGAAGCATACGCTCAGTAGCGCGGTCCAGCCGTAGACTTTCAAAGTCGTTCGTCAGAAACTTGCCGCCATGAATTGTTAGAACGATCGGACGGCGGCTGAGTTTCGCGGCATAGGTTAATGCAGCGTCGCGCCAGATCGAGAGATCGGTCAACGCGGTGTTTATATGAACCAGGTCGGTCTTCTCATTCAAAATGCGCGAAAAAAAACGGACCGGCAACGCCGCCTGTTTCAACATCCAAGATGCCCCGGCTTTTTCGCCATCCTCTCTTCCGGCCGTGAAATGGGCGTATTGAAAGCCGCTGTGCTCGATTATCTGGCGGACAATCGTCGAAATTCCGCTGACATTCCGGTGTTCATCGAGGCTCGGTGCTGTGATAACTATTTTCATCGGCAAGCGAAAAGAATAGCTCAAGAATCGGCCTTTGTCAGGCAGGCAAACGGACGGCGGGTTGCAAAGTAGCGGTCGATTGGCTTAATAAAGTAGTGGAACAATGAAAGCCGAAACCGCAATCGAAACAAGACCACTAACCGCTAAGGCAGAGAACCGTGCACCGGTTTGGGTCATGCCCGTGACCAAAGCAGCGATCTTCGCGGCTGATGCGATGCTCGCGGTTTTGTGTTTTGTACTCGCATTCAAGATGCGATCGGGCGATGCCGTTCTGTCCTCAACCGCTTGGGCATGGTCGAAGGAGTTTGTTCCGTATGCAGGAGTTTTGTTTTTTGCGGTCCCGATGCGGCTGGCAATGCTGCTGTATCAAAGAGTCTACAAATACAGAGGGGCGTTCTCGTACACTCGGGAAGCAATAAAAATCTTTAAAGCCACGGCCGTGAGCTCGCTGCTGACAATTGCGTGGGCGTTTCTTTTCAGAGGCGGATTTGCATTTCGCGAATTCTCTTACTCAAGGGCTGTTTTCGTTGTTGATTTTTTGTTTGCGATTGTATTTTTTGGCGGATTTCACCTTGCGTTGCGTTACGTGCAGTCGAAGTTTCGCGACCGCGAGATAAATTTACTGCCAACGCTCGTCGTCGGCACGAATGCGGAAGCTAGTCAGACTATCAAGGAATTGCGCGAACGCCGCGATCTTGGTTATCGCGTGATCGGCGTTGTCCGAAGTGACGCGGAGATACGGGTAAACGGCGACGCGGAGAAATTCGAGTTTGCTGAAACCGCAATTGTGGGCTGCATCGACCAGCTTCCAAGTCTGATCCGCGACCTCGAAATTCAAGAAGTTATAATTACCGACAACACGATCGCAAGCGAACATTTGTTTGAGGCAATGCTCCAAATTAACCGTAAGCAGAAGGTCGAGTTTCGTTTTGCACCGAGTCTTTTCAATCTTTTGCCTCAGAAAACCAGCGTCGAGCAGATCGGGATATTGCCGATGGTGCGGCTGTTTCGCGAGCCGCTTTCGGAAATTGAAAGATTCATAAAAAGATTGTCAGACATCGTGATCTCGACGATTGCGATCCTGGTTTTGTCGCCGGTCTGGCTGATAGTTTCAATACTGATAAAGCTTGACTCCAAGGGAGCAGTGCTGTTTCGTCAGGAACGCGTTGGGATGGATGGCCGCATTTTTCTTTGCTACAAGTTTCGAACAATGGCGGCAAATGCCGACGATCTTCTTCACCGTGAGGCATACCAGAAAAATATCGGCGGCGATTCGGATGCCAATGCTGGTGACGTGGACGAACCGGTTTTCGGAAAGGTAAAGGACGACCCACGCGTGACGCGGCTTGGCAAGCGCCTGCGGAGGTCGAGTTTCGACGAACTGCCACAGCTTCTGAACGTCCTCAAAGGCGATATGAGTATCGTCGGTCCGCGACCGCCTATTGCGTATGAGGTTGAAGAATACGATATCTGGCACAGAAAGAGGCTCGATATGAAACCAGGAATCACCGGGCTTTGGCAGGTTTCGGGCAGAAACCGGTTGACGTTCGAGGAAATGGTGAAGATCGACCTTTTTTACATCGAGAACTGGTCGTTGTGGCTCGACCTAAAAATTATTCTTTTAACGTTGCCCGCGGTTTTGCGAGGAGATGGTGCCAGATAACGACTGAATAGATAGCGTCCCAGTTTGTGTTGTTCGATAATTTACTTCGCGAACTTTGCGAAAAACTTTGCGTCCTTTGCGGTTGAAAAAGAATTTAACGAAAAGTTCAATCCGCAATGATAGCAAAGCAAAACGAGCCTTGCTTGGCAGCAACGCAAATTAGGACACCACTACCGAATACTGATGTCCAACATTGCTGAAAGCCTAAATAAAGCCGCGGCCGTTTTGCTCTCTGCCGAAATCGCCGATCCGCGACGTGAGGCGACATCGTTGCTCTGTTTCGCTCTCGGAAAAGATCGAACATTTCTAATCGCACACCCGGAATATGAGTTAAATCGTGATGAAGCCGAGTTGTTTGATTCAGTAGTGAAACGCAGGGCCGACAGAGAGCCGTTTCATCACATTACCGGCGTGAAAGAGTTTTACGGCCTCGATTTTATCGTGTCGCCGGATGTTTTGATCCCAAGGCCCGAGACTGAAATGCTAGTCGCAAAAAGTATTAATATCCTCAGCCTGATTGATAAACCGGTATTTTGCGAGATAGGTGTGGGATCTGGTTGTATCGCGATCTCGATTCTGCACCACGTATTGCCTGCGACCGCCGTCGGACTCGATATTTCAGAAGCGGCAGTTGCTATTGCCAGCCGAAACGCGACAAATCATGATGTTCAGGAACGCCTAAGTCTTTTTCACTCAGATATTTTTAGCGGGTTGAAGCATCAAAGCTTCGATCTGATAGTTTCAAATCCGCCGTACATTCCTGTCGAAGATATTGCCGGGCTGCAGCCTGAAGTAAAGGATTTCGAACCTCATCTTGCATTAACGGACGGTGCGGGAGGCCTTTCAGTAATCGAGAAGATCATCTGTGAGTCTCCGAGGTTCTTAAAATCGGGCAGTCTGCTTGTAATGGAGATTGGGATTGGCCAGGCCGGGGCAGTAAGAGTGATGTTCGATCCGGATCTTTGGCGGTCGATTGAGATCTTTCCAGATTTTCAGGCGATACCGCGGATGGTTTGCGCTGTTCTCGCTTGATGAAACATTTGGAATGACACATCGTAACAATTATAGGCATATAAGAAAGTAGCTTGCCTTTTTGTGACGAATGGAGTTACTATAGGCTCGTTTTAACATACAGTTTGAAAAGCTTACGGGTATACTTGGGTCGCCTTTTTATTAGTAGCCAATTGGCGTCGCAAAAAACCAGAAAAACTTGGTAAGTTCGAACCTTTTTTCGACAATCGGAGGTGATTTTTGTGAAGGGTACGCTTAATGGTTTATTGGCCGTAGTTTCGCTCGTTTTGACGGCGGGATCTTTTTATTTTTACAGAAACAGCGAAGGCAGCACGATGTATTTGATCGGCGTGATTGTCTTCTTGATTCTAACGCTTCTTTTTGGCGCTCTTTTCCTTTCGGGAAAGATGAACAAGACCGAGGAAATCCACATCACAGAGTGACTTTGTGGAGATTTTTGAACGCGGTTGACAAAAAAAGACCGTCTTTATGACGGTTCGCGTTAGACAGTAAACGGTGTGTTCCGAATGCTTTGCGGTGTTTGGCGCCCGTTTTTTATTTTGGAAAGGCATTTTGCCAAATGAATTGTTGGCGGAATATACGCTATAATGTTGACTAAAATGTAAGGTTTCCATTAACCTTGTAATTGCTTTAAAGAAAAGAGTTTTACAGAACATGCCTAAAATAGCAGACATACAGGAAACGCCAAATCCCAACGCCGTCAAATTCATTTTGAAGGAACCGGTATCGCACGGTACTTCGCATTCGTTCAAGGATGAGGCGGCTGCTGCGAGATGACAGTCTAGCCAGATCGCTTTTTGAAGTAGGTGATGTTGCGTCCGTTTTTTACATGGACAAAATGATAACCGTCGAAAAGACGGATAACATCGATTGGGACGAGATCCTTCCGACACTTGCCGTGCCGATCCGGGCGGCCGAGGCCGTCAAATCTACGAACGGCAATTCAAAGGGAGCGGCTGCTTCCGTCGGCGGTGCGATCGCCGCAGCCGCAAGCGACGATCCGAAAATTGCACAGATCAATGAGCTGCTTGACGAGCGTATTCGTCCGTATCTTGCCGGGGACGGCGGTTGGCTTGAGGTGATAGGGCTTGAAGATTCGACGCTAAAAATCCGCTACGAAGGAGCTTGTGGCAGCTGCCCAAGTTCATTAACAGGAACACTTATGGCGATCGAAAATATGATCAAAGAAGAGATCGATCCGGAGATTCAGGTAGTGGCCATCTAGGCTTTCGACGGTTGGTTATCATCTTTCTTTTCTAGTGAATCAATATTCGTCCGAAGTTATTTCTTGACACAGCACTGTAAAATTCGTCATACTTTTGTTGGCGGCGATTTACGCACACTGTCATTTCGCCCACAGAACACAACTTTCTACCTATAACCGCCCGCCATAGTCATTCCTTAACTTAACTGTATTTTCAAGAATTGGAGGAGAAACCCAAGTGAATAGTGAAGAACTCGAACTAAGTTTGAGAACTGAATTCGAGAGTTATCTCAAAGGAGTTCTTGCCGGCCTGCGGCAGGACGTTTCGGAGTTTCAAAAGAACTTTGAGGCTGAGTTCGAAAAACATAAAGCCCAAACGGATGAAGCATTCCGAGATCTCGCCAAACGTTTCGAATCCAACCTCGAGTTTGACCAATCGTTCAACGAGTCAGTTTTAGAACATCTCCGGTTGGCTCGCGATGAGGGAGCCACGATCACCGCGGCTGCCATGGATGAAGCCGAAAAGCTTACCCAAGCATCTGCGCCCGCGGCAGATTTTGACAAGCTCCGCGACGGCATTAACGAGATTAGCCGAAAGACGTCGCAATCCGAGATTCTTAAATCTCTCGTCGATTACGCCGCGCATTTCACCCCACGCGGAGCATTTTTCATTGTTAAGAATGAACAATTTGTCGGCTGGAAGGTGTTCGGTGACGAGGCTGCTGCGGACGAAGTCACGGTCCGAAATATTCAGTTTCCGCTATCGGCCGACACCGTTTTGGCAGAAGCTGTCTCGTCGCTTAGCACGATGACCGCTGCGTCAGGCGGCCATGCTGAAGATACGGTGTTTCTCGATCCGCTTGAATTCGGTAAGCCGGACAGAATGTATGCGATTCCTTTGACGGCACGAGGCCGTGGTGTTGCCGTTCTGTACGCCGATTACGGAACCGAAGGTGTCAGACTAAATGCGGAAGCTCTTGAAACTCTCGTCAGAGTCGCCGGATTGACGGTCGAATTAATAGCAGCGGCTGCCGCCCAACCCGCTCCGGTTCAGCCAGAAGTCAGCGAGCAGCAGGCCGTGCAGGAAACTGAGCCGGTAACTGAAACCGTCGCTGTAGGCTATGCCGATGACGAAGCGATCTCTGAAGCAAAGTTTGTTGAAGAAGAGATCACGGAAGAACATGTCGAATCGCCCGTTGCTTCGTTTGAAGAAGTAGCTGCACAGGAAGAACCCGAAGTTGAGACGGTCGAAGAATATACCGGGGAGGTTTCGTTTGAAGAAACGGAAGTTGAGGAAACCGAGGTTACGGATTTCGTAGTTGCGGAACCTGAAGTCGAGGAAGCTTATTTTGAAGAAGCTGAGGTTGAAGAACATGTAGCTGAAGAACCCGCGATTGAAGAAACGTCAGATTATTCGGATTACGGAGTAATAACTCCTGAAGAAACGGCCCCCGTCGAAACGACCGCCGAATTGACTCCTGAAGTTGAGGAAGTCACTTATTTCGAGCCGGTCGAAGAGATCGAGGAAGTTAAAGAATCTGAGTTTACGGAATCGGTCCCTGATACGGAATTTGAGTCTAGTAACCCATTCGAAGCCGTAGCGGAACCCGAAGTCGAAGTAGTCGAAACTGTATCGGAAGAATTTGAACCGCAAGGTGGACACACTAATGGTGCCGGATCGCAGACATATGCTGAGCCGCTGACCGAAGTGGCAACAGCGCAAGCGGCAAGAACGCGTTACCGCGATCGAACCGTCGATCTGCCGATTGAAGTTGCCGATGACGAAAGACGTTTACACAACGATGCACGGCGATTTGCCCGCTTGCTTGTTTCGGAGATAAAACTCTATAACGAGCAAAAGGTCAGTGATGGCCGTCAATCGGGTGATCTTTACGACAGATTGCGTGAGGCGATAGATCGTTCACGGGACATGTACGACAAACGTGTCCAGGAGCCGGTGGCGATGCGGTTTGATTATTTCCACTATGAATTGGTCAATTCACTTGCCGAAGGCGAAGACGTGAAGCTCGGAGCAAGCTATCCGGGAGCGAAGGTTTTGGTCTAAACGACCCAAATCATAGAGTATAAAAAGTAGATACTAGCCGGCGATCAATTCGTCGGCTTTTCTTTTTCTGAGTCGAGAAGCGGGCGCGTGCCTTGTATATTATCCGGCGAGGTGTGAAGGTGGACGGCCTTCCAATCCTTACCGATCAATTTGAACACAAGCGTCATTCTTCCCGAAGCGTTCTCCAGTTTTCCGTCAAAGACCTGAGACTGCTTCCATTTACAGGATACATAAGCCGAAGTCTTGCCCAGCATTTCCACCCGAAGCCCGGTAACGTCCAGCATGACATCCTTGGTCTTTGCGTAGCTGGACTCGCGGTTCGTTTTCATGGTTTCCCAGCCGATCGTTGCCGAGCCGTTGTTATTGAAAAACAAAGTGCGGCCGCTTTTTTCGTAAATGCTCATTACTTTCGCGGCGTCAACCTGTTTGATACCTTCGATGAGGCGCTCAAACGCTTCGCGAACGCCCTTCGACGGGTCGGTCTTTGCAGCGGCAGCAGCCTTTTGGCCGAATACGGAGAATGCGAAGATCGAAATGAATACAACACAAAGTGCAAGTTTTTTCATTATTATCAACCTCTTGAATAAATTGCGTACCGTAGAGAGTTTATAATCAAAAAACTTTCACTGACAAGTACAATCGCAATCGATAAGGAACACCACCGGCTATTATTTCTTTAGTTTTGCCAAAGCTTGCAGAATCGCTTCCGGCTCGGCACGCTTTTGGTAATCCGCCTCGATGAACGCGTAGACGATCTCGCCTTTTTTGCTGACAACGTATGTCGCCGAGATCGGAAGGTCGGGCTTTTCGGTTTGGTTATATTTCACTAGGTCGATTCCGTATCCCTTGTATTTCTCGTTGGTTTCATCAGAGAGCTGATACACGATGCCGAAGGATCGGGCGACGTTCAGATTTGGGTCGCTCAAAACGGTAAAATTCAGCTCGTTTTTCTTCGCGACGGCCATCGACCGGTCGGCATTTTCAACCGAGATCGCCACGAGATTCCCGCCGTTCTCCCTTATCTGCGGCAGATTTTTTTGCAGTTTGTGCAGGTATGCGTTACAGAATGGGCACCACGCTCCACGATAAAACACCACCACCAGATGACCTTGTTTCAGCAGATCGGCACTGTTTACAGGTTTGCCGAGCGAATCGTTCAAGGTAAAAGAAGGCATTTTGGCACCTACATTCAAAGCCTTTTTTGCCGCATCCTCCGCAGATACGAACATTTTTGAACCTTCTTTCATTGAGTCTTTTGCCATTTTGCCCTCTTGGGCGTAAGCAAAAGTGCTGCAGATAGCAGCCACAACCATTAAAAATAGAGATTTTCGCATTATTCCTCCGCAAGTATTATAAAATCGATCTTACTTTAGATACCCCCAGGCTTTAATTGTATTCCGCCCGGAAAAACAATTGCAATTCTTACACGATATCGTCAGCGGAAAAATGTGATTGCACGATTTGGTTAGATTTACTTTGTAAAACTTTACAAACGCACGGTTTTCTTTACACTCCGTTTTTCAATATTCAGGGTATGATTTTTGCTTATAAGCCGGACAAACGTCGGTGCAGTACGGTCCGGCCACTCTTCTCAAAAGACAACGTAGAAAATTTAGGAGGGAAAGCATATGCGATCCACGAAAAAGATCCTTTGGGCAGTTCTTTTAACAATGCCTTTTATTTTCGGCACTGCTGTATTTGCCGATGATGTTGAGGATACGATCCCTGATGTGAAGGCCCGCGTCGCGCGGTTTACATTTATTCGCGGTGACGTTCAGGTTCGTCGTGAGGGAAGCCAGGACTGGGAGAAAGCGGTTCAGAACCTGCCCGTCGTCGAGGGTGACGAGATAACGACCGATGCTAGCGGGCGATTCGAGATACAGTTCAACAGCTACACGCACGTCCGCGTGGCTGAAAATTCCTATTTGAAGATAGTCGGGTTGAAAGACGGTGCGATCGCGTTGAGCCTTCCCGAAGGTACGCTAAACGCACGTTTTACAAAATTCGATAAGGACGCTTCGTTTTTTGAGATCGATGCGCCGAAAACAACGATCGCCGTGCAGAGGGCAGGAATGTATCGCGTCGACGCCGGGAAGCAAGGCGATTCTGAAGTCCGTGTGACCGTGACAAATAACGGCGAGGCCAGGGTCTATTCGGATAACACGGGTTTTATGCTCAAGGACGGGCGGACGGCAACGATAAAGATCGACGGACAGTATGCCGGTGAGTGGGAGGCGGCCGATGCTTCGCGCTACGCGGACGAATTTGACGCCTGGTCGCTAGAGCGTGACGTAACTATCGCCAAGCGATTGAGAGATTCCTATTACGACAAATATTACGACCGCGACGTGTACGGCGCCGATGACCTCAACGATTACGGTGAGTGGGTTCACACTCGAAAATACGGTTATGTCTGGCGACCGTATCGCAGCTCGACAAGCCAATATGCCGACTGGTCGCCATATCGTTACGGTCATTGGCGTTGGATACCGCCTTTTGGCTGGACGTGGGTGAACGACGAGCCGTGGGGCTGGGCCACGTATCACCATGGCCGATGGATTTATGATGACCGCACCTGGTATTGGACTCCGTATGGCCAATATCGAACCAGCCGCAGTTGGTGGTATCCGGCCCTTGTCGGACTGCTTATCGTCAATAACAATATTTGCTGGTATCCGCTTCCGTATAATTACGGTTACTACAATTACAATCATTATTATGGTAACTACGGCGGTGGCCGTCCCCGAGGAGGTCATAACAACGGCGGAAATAACCATGGCGGCAATAACAATGGCGGTCACAACGGTGGCCCGACGCCTTCGCCAACGCCTGGTGGTATCCGTTGACATATCCGCAGGGCGGGCCGTCTGTTTTTGCGAATAACGATCAGAGACGCGCATGGTTTGCGACGCCTCCACTACTTCGTGTGCCACCGAGTGGTGTGGTCTCGACGCCACTCAGTTCATTCGGCCGCGTGACCAGAGACTTCAAGACGGCACCAGACGCAAGAGAGGTGCTGTCTACAAAACTGGCGACAAGCGATCCGGTACGAATCCTGCCGACTTTTCAGGAGTTGAATGGAAAGGTCAGCTCGGAGATCAAGAGCGAGAAACCGCGTAACATCATCGCAACTACAAAGCCTCAAACCGGTGCGATGATCAGAAACGGAGATGGCCCGCTCGACCAGACGCTGCAAAACACTAAGATATTCGGTGACCGCAAGCCTGTTCAAATAAGGGCCGAACCGGGAGCCGAGCCTGAAAGGCGAAAGACCGGTGCCGTTACGCGTCCGACAGGGACCGATACGGAAAACCCGCCGGTTCGACCTGAGCGACAAACACGGACGGTGAAACAAAGAGACGACAGCGGCGACGACCCGATCAGAGCCGCGCCGCCGGAAACACGGACGACCAAACCCAAGGAAGACCGGCAAAACGAACCGGTGAGGCAGCCGCGTGTTGATGCTCCGCAAAAACAGCGCGACGATCCCATCCGAAGCGAACCTCCGCCCAGAAATGATCCGCCGACTCGAAGCGAACCTCCACCTAGAAATGATCCGCCGCCGAGAAACGACCCGCCTCCGTCAAAGAGCGAGCCGACGAAATCGGAACCATCTCCCTCGAGAAAATCGAAGGACGGATAATTTACAGGTGAATTGAAAAATGGAGGCGGTCGGTTGGCCGCCTCTTTATTTATGGAACGTAGACCGCTCGGTTGATGTCGGTCGTGTTTCCGATGTAAGTAAACCGAAGGTTCTTCATGTACTTATTTGCCACGCTTTGTATGTCGCGTGCAGTAACGGCACGGACACCATTCAAAAACTCAAACGAGTTTCGCCAGCCGCCGCCGACCAGTTCATAGCGGGCGAGTTCACCCACCTGGGCTCCGCTTGTTTCCTGGCCGATATAATGCCGCGTAAGAAAAAACGAGGCGATCTCATCAATGATCTCTTCATTCAAAGTGCGCTCCCGCAGAAACTTTATCTGCGCTCGCATCACTGCGATGGATTGATTTGCGTCATTTGTCGAAACGGAGATATTCGCAGTGTTGGCGGCGAAATTGTTCATATCGGCATCAGGTGCATACGAAAGCTGAAGCCTGCCTCGCACTTCCTGATAAACCAACGTTTGAAGAATCGCCATTGCAACACGCATCGCGTAATAATCCGGATTGCCGGGCGAGGGAGCAGCAAATGTGCCTTTAACGTAATTCGTCGGCAATGCCCGTTGCGCAACGTCGAGTGTACCCTTGGAAAAATCCAGAGCCGGATAAGGAGTTTCTTTATAAGCGCCGCGCGGCAGCCTTCCGAACGTAGCGGCGATCTTTGTTTTCAATTGATCAGCGTCCAGATCGCCAACGAACACAAGCAAAAGCCGTGACGTTTCCATTAAGTTCTTGTGATAAGCGCGAAGATCGGCGGCGGTCAGCGATCCAATGGTCGAGATCGTTCCGTTAACGTCGTTCGCGTAAGGATGGCCGGCATAGATTACGCGGTCCTGAAGTGTTTCAAGCGCGCCTTCCGGCACCGTTCCCGCCTCGCGCAAACCCGTCAGGATTTGCTCACGGTTGCGTTTAATATCGTCTTCAGCAAAAGCGGGATTCAAAAGCACTTCAGAATAAATTTCCCACGCCCGGTCGAAATTCTGCCGTGTCGAGCCAAAGCTGACGACGCTGAAATCGTTTGTGACGGAAGCACCGAAGGCACTGCCCATGCTCGCAAGTTCACGCCGGACGGTTTGTCGTGGCAGAGTTTTGCCGGCGTCGATTGCTGTCGAAAGCATCAGGCTTTCAATGCCCGCATTCTTTTCGTTGATATTTCTCGCACCGCCACGAATGAAAAGCCCGCCCGCAATAGTTGGTGACGATGCTCTGCGCTTGACGATGACTTTAAGCCCGTTGACGTCGAATTCAGTAACCTGTGCGGCCTGGGTCGCAAAATTGTCGAGCTTTGATTCCTGCCCGTTAGCCACAAAAACCGAGAACAGCAAGACAGGCAAAATAAAGACTTTTACAAGTGTTTTCAAGCTCATCGAACACCTCCGATCAGGTCTTGCTCGGTTAGTCCGGCTTCCTTCTTTCCTTCTGGCGAAACGAGCGACGACGACAACATGATTCTTGCCCTGAATATAGGTTTTTATGTAGCGATTAATGTCTGCTCGCGAGACAGCACGCAGCTTTGCGTGATAGCCGCGAAAATACTCGACGCCTGTCGATGACCACCAAAAGCCGAGCGTGTGCCCGTATTCACTCGCTTTTTCGCGTTCGAAAAGATCGTTCGTTTCCATTATCGTTTTGGCACTTTCAAGTTCGGCGTCGGAGAAATAATCGGGGCTGGTAAACTGCGCGATTTCGGCATAAGCGGCTCTTGAAAGCAGCTTTTGCTTTATCGGGACGCGTGCTCATGACAAGATTTATCGGGCCGACGTTTCGCTGGGTGTAATAACCGAAACCGACCGAAGCAGCCAAACCGGAATCGATCAGATTTCGCTGAAAACGCGAGTCCGGCTGTGAAATTATGTAAGAAAAAACGTCGGCGGCATAAGTTGCATGCGTCGTCTTTGCCGATCGACGGGCCGTGCCATCCGATCTCAGCAAAAAGATTCTGACCGCCTGAGCTGTCCGCGTCTGCTTCGACATTTTTTTCGATTATTACCGCCTCGCTTTTTGTCAGCGGCGGATGTTCGACCAACGGAAATTCCTTAAATGGATCGACGGCCCTGCGTTCCCAGCTTCCCATTATTTGCTCGGCTAGCCGAAAAACTTCCTCGGGTTTCGCATCGCCTGTAACGACCAAAGCCGCGTTGTTAGGCACGTAATAACGAGTCTGGATGGTCCGCATTTTATCGAGCGTGGCGGTCGAAACCGATTCGCGCGTACCTTGCGGATCCTTTCGCGTCGGGTATTTGTAGAAAAGCTTCTGCTTCAATGCTACATCGAGATAGCCGAAGGGATTGGCTTCGCGGCGATCGATCTCGCCGATCACGACACGCTTTTCTTCTTCGAACTTTGTCTCGTCAAACGCGGGGAAGCGGACCGAATCGTTAATATAGCGGATCGCCGTGGAAAGGTACTGGCTGGTAGACGTGAAGTAATAGTTTACGATCTCCTCGCGCGTGGTTCCGTTATAGATGCTTACCTTATTCGCGTCTTTCAGGTATGAAACGTCGCCGATCTTTGGCTTTAAGGACATCGCGGCTGAACACAGCGGCGGCAGCGAAAAGCGGCTGCCCGCTGCTTCGCACTCGCGAATTGCCATGGCGAAATTCGGCTTGAAGAACATGTGTTCATAAAGATGCGACAGGCCGTGAAACTCCGGTGATTCGGTAAACGAACCATTACGGACGGCAAGCTCGACCGTAACCAGCGGAACGGATGCGTCCTGCAGCACGATCACCTCTAGGCCGTTTGGAAGCGTTTTGCTCACAAACGGAACGGCATATTCAGGTTTTTTATCAACCGGTTTTGCTATTGCAGCGGTTTTTTTTGTAGCGGCCGGTTTAACTGCCTGTGAGAATATCGAGTTTGAAAAAAGCGATATGACGATCAGCGAGACAAATAAAGAATATTTCACTTAAAACTCCAAGACTAAGTTGCGTTCGTAATCAAATCGGCCCTTGCTCTTACTCGGCCCGAAGTTTAATCTACCATACGGAGATAAAAACTATGGAACGAGACAATTTGATGCACGGAGCCCGAACCGCGTTGAATACGAATATGGATACGCGTGCCTGGGCGGAAAGTTACCTTAAAGAAAAGACCCGCGGCGAAATGCCCGAGATGCCGGAAGAAGAGTTTGAAAAATACTGGAAATATCACAAACCGGAGATAATGCACGCCGGAGCAGCGGAGGCGATGGCCGCGTTTCGCGGCCGAGACGGGAGATAGGAGACCGGAGACGAGAGACTGGAGTCAGTAGAAATGGGCGAGAAGATTTTACGGCATCAGGATTTGATCGTTTATCGAAAAGCTTTTGAAGCGGCGATGCGGATATTTGAGATAAGCAAATCGTTTCCGAAGGAAGAGACATACTCTCTCACGGATCAAATCCGCCGTTCTTCGCGGTCAGTTCCGGCCAACATTGCCGAGGCTTGGCGAAAGAGACGTTATGTCGCTGCGTTCATAAGCAAACTGAATGATGCCGAAGGCGAGGCCGCCGAAACCCAGACTTGGTTGGAAGTCGCTGTTCGTTGCGGTTATGTCGAACGCGAAAGTGCGAAAACTTTATTTCTGGAATATGAGGAAATTATCTCGATGCTCGTTTCAATGGCCAACAAGCCTGAAAAATGGATTCTGAAATTCCCGGATACGAAGAAAGGGAAATGATCGGTTAATCATCTCCCTTCTCCTTTCTCTTGTCTCCTGTCTTCCTCAAACTCCTGGCATTGCCTTCTTCAGCGGCTTGAGCAGGAAGAACAGCACGACCGCCATAAACAGTGCCATTAATGCAAGCACCAGAAAGAAAGTGGATTGCAGCCAGATGTCCCAGAAAATGCCGATCTGGGTCAGCTTGTTGCCGATCGCTGTCGCGACAAACCAGCCGCCCATCATCAGGCCGCGAACGCTGATCGGGGCAACTTTTGATACGAGAGACAGGCCCATCGGCGAGAGCATCAGTTCGCCTAGCGTTACGATCCCGTAAGCGATGATCAGCCAAAAAGCCGATACCCGGAAAAGGTATGCGTTCTGCAATATCGCGGATTTGTGAGCATCACCCTGTCCGGGGGCGACGGCGTTGATGGCGGCGACTAGCTGCTGCTCGCCGGATGTAGTGACTTTTGTCGCTTCATCGGTCTTCGGCTCGAATTTTACGCCGAAGATCGTATTCTTCCCGTCGGCGGCTTTCGCGGCGACGATTTTATCCAGAACATCTTTTGGCACGCCCGCCGTTGCAAGATTCGTAATTACGCGTTCATTTACACGAAAAGCGCCGGTCGAAAACTGAGCCTGCGATTTCGGAGCACCTTCGCCAAATGACGCACCTAAATACAGCACCAGAAATGAGAGCCCGGTCAGCGTCATCCCGAACGCCATTTTTGTCGGCGTCGAAGGCTCTTTGCCGCGCCTGTCCAGGAAACCCCAGAACCAGACTAAGGGAAATGTCAGAGCCAGGACCCAGAAGGCATTTATCGAATTGGAGATCGTTCCGGTGACGTTCCAATCCGTGTTGTCGTCAGCCCAATACGTCAGCGTTGAGCCATTTTGGTGAAATACCATCCAGAAGACGATAACGATGATAAAGATCACGATCAGAGCGATGATGCGTTTTGAGTTTGGAACCGAATCCATTAAGGTCTGCTTATTTCGGGCATGGGCCGCGTCGCTGCCTTCGTCCTGATGGCTGACGCCGTGCGGCGGAGCGTCCACGGCGGTCGCTGCCGAGTCGGCAACGCCGGCCGCCTTATCGGCACGTGCCTTTTGTCGGGCGGCCAGGGCATTAGGATCTTCAACGAGACTGCGGAAATACCAAAGGATGGAAACCGAGATGACCATTCCGAATGCCGCCACGGCAAACGCGGCGTGAAATCCGGAATACGACCTGACGATTTCCATCACGATCGGCGCCAGAAAGGCTCCGACGTTGATGCCCATGTAAAAGATGTTATAGGCTCGATCCTTGAGGTGGCTGCCCTCGGGATAGAGGTTGCCGACCATCGTCGAGACGTTCGGTTTGAAGAATCCGTTTCCGATAACAAGACACGTCAGGGCAAGATAAACGGCCCATATCGCCGGTATAGAAAGCAGGCCGTGGCCGGCCATAAAGAAGAAACCGCCGATCATCACAGCCTTGCGATAACCGGTGAATCTGTCCGCGATAAAGCCGCCGACCAGCGGGCTCAGGTAAACGAAAGCAAGGTAATTTGAGTAAAGCGAGGTAGCCTCCGTCGCTGTCCAGCCAAATCCGCCTCCTGGCGTCGAATCGCGCAAATAAAGAACAAACAATGAAAGCATCGAGTAGAAACTAAACCGTTCCCACATTTCCGTTCCAAAAAGGACGTAAAGCCCTTTTGGATGTTTTGCTACGTTGCCGCCGTGAGCCACGGCGTTGAAAGTCTCAGCATTTGCACTCATTTAAGTTTTCACCTTTGTTTGTTGGAAATTACGGAAGAGTTAGACGAAAATATAACAGATAATTTTTGTAACGAAAAGGAAATATTATGATGAAACAACTTTTGTCTATTTCTGCGGCAATTATTATTACCGTTTTTTGTTCGGTAAATTTGTCTGCTCAAGCCGCTCGTGCAAGTGTTCCCGCAAGCGAAGTGAACGGCACTTTTCGCTCGTATTTCCAAGGTAAATACAAAGGATCGTCCAGCCAGATCAAGATTCTTGCCTTAGGCGGCGGGAAGCTGAAAATTGAGATGGACCTTATCTATCCGTTCACGGACGGTACAGGCGAACTTTCGGCGAATATGGGAGCATTGACCGGAATTGCAAATATCACCGGCGACACGGCTGTTTATTCGTCGGAAGAGTATGGGTTGTGCAGAATTACGATAAAGTTTGTAAAGCCCGGAACGATCAAAGTAAGTCAGGAAGGAGGTTCGGATTGCGGGTTCGGACACAACGTTACCGCTGACGGCACATACAAAAAGGCGAGCAGCAAAAAGCCGCGTTTTGAAAGATAAAATATGAATTTATTCAGCGATCTTGGGGCAAGAGATCGAAGATCTCTGGCGGGATCAAAACTATAGCGAAGAACTATTTCCGGCACTCGCTGCCGATGCTCTAAAACGAGCCGGTCTGCCCGGAAAAGTTTCAGCTTGGGAAATTATCGAATGGGTGCTGACGCAAACTCGCCTTCCAAAACAGAAGGACGTTTACGCAAATTTCGGCGATCCGCCGATCACCGTTTTTACCGGTCCACGGTTTTATATCGACGTATATTTTTGGTTTGACGGGACGACAGAGATCCATCAGCACGCATTTTGCGGAGCGTTTCAGGTTTTGCACGGCTCAAGCATTCACAGCTGGTACGAGTTTGAACGCGATACCGCGATCAATGCGTATACCGAGATCGGGAACATTAATCTGAAGGTCTGCGAGATCTTGAATATCGGCGACGTGCAGGAGATCAGGCCCGGACGGCAATATATTCACTCGCTTTTTCACCTTGATCACCCGTCGGTGACAATTGTTGTCCGCACAGACAAATGCCCGCAATTTCAGCCGCAGTTCTCTTATCACAAACCATTTCTTGCCCTCGACCCGTTTTTTGAGGACGAGACAACGACGAAAAAGCTTCAATGCGTCACGGCTTTGCTTCGTGCCGACCGACCTTACTCGGATCGATTGATTGCTCAACTGATCGAAGCGAGCGACTTTCAAACTACATTTGCGATACTTTCAATGCTGCATGGAAGCCTTCAATCGAACAAGCTTGAGGAAATGTTCGATGTCAAGGAAAAGACGAAACGATTCGGCGACTTTGTTGCCGTCGCACGTAAACAACACGGTGAAAAAGGAGATGTGTTCGCGAAAGTAATTGAGCACCGGGAATTCCTGAAGGAAATAGTTCGCCGCCGAAGCTACGTCACCAACCCGGAACACCGCTTCTTTTTTGCGCTTTTACTCAATGTCGAAGGACGGGAGAATATCTTTTCGTTGATCAAACAGCGCTTTCCAGAAGCCGAACCGGCTGAAAAATTACTCGATTGGGTGTACGACCTTGCCCACACGCGGATCGCCGGAACAGATGCCCAAAACGCTCTTGGGATCGACGCCTTTGACGAGTCCGATCTGTTTGTTTTTGAAAACCTGCTGGCTGGAGCGACAAACGCGGAAATTCGCGCCGCCGTGGGAAGAGATTATTCGCAGGAAAAAGCCGCGAGCATGCTGGCCGGCCTCGACGCGATGATCGCTAAGATCAAAGACGCGTCAATATTCAAGCCGATTTTTGCCGGTGAAAATGACAACTGATTACCTGAGCTTATCGAGTTGATTGCAAAAGACCGACCTTGCGCTCCGGTCTGGTTTTATCTAAACTAACTATTCTTGCCCTTGTAGCTCAACGGTTAGAGCAGCAGACTCATAATCTGTTGGCTGTAGGTTCGAATCCTACCGAGGGCATACTTTTACTTCTTCTATAATTCCGATCCCGCCTGACGCTAAATTCCGGAGGATTCCTTTTGAAACCGATCAATAAATCAAGCAAGCTCGCCGATGTGTTTTATGACATTCGCGGCCCGGTGCTGGAAATGGCCCAGCGAATGGAAGACGAGGGCCAGCACATCATCAAGCTGAACATCGGCAACCTGGCGGCATTCGGCCTTGAACCGCCTGACGAGATCGTGCGGGACATGATCCTAAATCTTCCGCACGCGGCCGGATACACGGACAGCAAGGGCTTATTCGCTCCGCGCAAGGCGGTCGTGCATTACAGCCAGGAAAAGCATATACACGGCGTAACTGTAGAGGATGTCTATCTGGGCAATGGAGCGTCGGAGTTGATAACGATGTCGCTAAACGCTCTGCTCGATGCGGGCGACGAGATACTTGTTCCGGCTCCCGATTACCCGCTCTGGACGGGTTCGGTGTCGCTTTCCGGCGGGCGGCCGGTGCATTATATTTGCGATGAGGCAAGCGAATGGCTGCCCGATCTTGCCGATATTCGCTCCAAGATCACGCCACGGACCCGCGGCATCGTCGTTATCAATCCGAATAATCCGACCGGTGCATTGTACCCGCCTGAATGTCTGCAAGGCATTGTCGAGATCGCACGCGAGCACCAACTCATCGTGTTTGCCGATGAAATTTACGACAAGACACTGTATGACGGACACACGCACACCAGTATTGCCTCACTGGCCGAAGACGTTTTTTTTGTGACGTTTAACGGCTTGAGCAAAAATTACCGCTCGTGCGGCTATCGGGCTGGATGGATGATAGTTTCGGGCGACAAGAGCCATGCGAGCGACTACATCGAGGGGCTGAACATGCTGGCGTCGATGCGGCTTTGTTCGAACACGCCGGGGCAGCTTGCGATCCAAACGGCTCTCGGCGGCTATCAAAGCATTGATGATCTAGTCGCTCCCGGCGGACGCCTTTGCCGCCAGCGTGACCGAGCTTACGACCTATTGTCGAAAATTCCGGGAGTGTCGGTGGTCAAACCAAAGGCGGCGCTCTATATGTTTCCGCGTCTTGACCCAACGATGTATCCAATCAAGGACGACCAGCAATTTGCCTGCGAACTGCTTAGCGAAGAAAAAGTGTTGATCGTGCAGGGAAGCGGGTTTAACTGGAAGCAGCCTGACCATTTTCGGATGGTCTTTCTGCCGAATGTTGACGACCTCGCGCGATGCGATATCACGAATCGGCCATTTTCTTGAGCGTTATCGTTCGCGGTAGCCGGAAGGATTATTGTGCAAAATATTGGTAGCGCGGAGGGGAGTATGAACCCCTCTTTCGAAAGGTTGAGAACCTCGCCATCCTAACCGATAGACGACACGCTCGCCCGTCCCAATGAACAGAAAATAATTTTCACCCAGATTTTCCTTAATTGCAAGTTTTAGCTTATTAGGGTAGAGTCCTAATTAAACGTCCGGATTCTGCCTCCGCTTTTCTGCTCTCTGCTTAACGGTTTTTGTTTTATTTACAGTCAAAACACCGGGCAGTTTATTAATACTAAATCCGCGATCCTTAGTAAACTCATACCAATAAATCAGGCTTTGGGTGTCCCTATGGACATAACTTCGTATTCAAGTTTGACGCGGGAGATAAATATTCTTACGAATGAATCTCCCCTACAAATTTTCCACAAATCAAGAATCATCAGCTCGCTCAGTGAAAAAGTCCGGGTGTGTAACTAATTGGTTCGCCCTGTCCCGCGAGAATAAGACTTTCAATGCTTTTGTTTTGGTGAAGTGCGGTCTCAATGTCGTTCACTACGGCGTCAATGGGTTGGTTCGTGCCCGCTTGAGTGCTAGAAAACACGTATGTTGAAACGCTGAAGCGTTCGGCCTCCGTTATGAGGCGATACAAAGTCAAAGGTATTGATTTAAGGTCGGGTCTCAACGTTCCGGCAGTCATTTTTATTTCTTTAATGCACATATAAGCCCGTTCGCTGAGATAAAACGTTTCTTCGAGTCAAACTCAGACATCTATTACCCTTTTCATTGCTCGCCATTGGTTCTGCATGAGATTGCGAAATTGTTCCCAATAAATGAACGCTTGAAAGGCTATAACGGCGAGCGTCAAAATGCCCAAAAAGCCAGTTATGAAACTCGGAGTATCTTGAGGCCAGCCTATGTAATAGCGACATACGATAAACAGGATTACGGTGCAGAAAGAGGACAAACATAACGCCCGACCAGAACCACCATTTTGGGTTCCGCCATTGTGGGTTTTTGGCATCCTGTTACATTACGGGAACTGTCGGCTTGTTGGTTGGAACCTGTGTCTGAATCTTTGTAAGTGTCTGGCTCATAATAATAATTATCGTAAATTGCCCAAATTAAGAAGTTCCCCTTATTAGAACGAATAGGTGTAAGTCACGCCCGGGCGTGTTCCGCGGATCATCAGAAACGTCAACCCGTGCGAATTGTTGAATGAGTAAGTGATTCCCGGATGCACTTTAACGCCGTCGAACTGAATAAGCGATGTCAGGTTGTCTCTGATGCGGATACTCAGCCCGCCGATCGCCCGCCACCTGTGTTCATAGGTGCCGTAAACGACTCCGCCATACGGAGCAATTGGGAGGCCTGTCCAATGTTCAAGGTCCTTACTGGCGGTCAGGTAGACGCGATGTGCCTTCAGGCGTGCCGATGCGGTCTGAGCTGATGCCGAAGATTATCGCCGGACGATTTTTCGTTTCAGTTACGGGAATTAACGTGAGCAGCGGACGCACCTCGCCCACTTTCGGATTGTACTCGACGCCGAAGTGAACACGCGGATGCCAGCGGTAAATCAGCGTCGCGCGCACTGCGGCCCGATCGACCTGGCCAGGCAGCAGCCGTATACCGGCGGTGAATTTCTTTGGGTTATCGGCCGTCCCCCGGACAGCCAGGCCTTCGCCCGGTCAGACAGGTCATGCAGGAACAAGTGATGAATTCCTGGTCTTCGATTTTTCCAACTTTGCGACTTTGGTTGCTTCAGCCACTTTCGGCAGCAGCAGTTTGTCGAGTTCCTTTCGCAGAATATCCGGCTTGATAATGCCAATCTCACGCCAAACGATTTTCCCCTCGCGGTCGATTATAATGGTTGCCGGGAGAACGGTGCCGACGCCAAAGCGCTCCATATCGGTCGTTGATGCTCCGACCCACACAGGGAAATTCACTTTGAATTCGCGGATGAATTTCAAAACCTTCGCCGATTCACCTGCTTCATCGCCCGCAGCTCCGATCACCTGAACTCCGAGAGGAGCATAATCGTTCTGAATCGCCGAAAGATCGGGCATTTCTTTTTTGCAGGGTTCGCACCAGGTCGCCCAGAAATTCAATACGACAACGCGTCCGCGATAGCCGGCGAGGCCTTGGTTTGCACCGGTCAAATCCTTTAAAGCAAGCACGGCGTCGTCAGAAACCGGAACAGGCTTTACGGTTTTTTCGTCGAGAACTTTGAGCGAATTTACCTTGATGAACCGTTTGTCTTTTTCGATTCGGACAATGCCTTCGACCTCAACCATGTTCGGCACAATATCGAGAAAATCCTTGCCGGATGTTTTGAATGAGCCTTTCTCCATCGTGAAGAGCGTGAAGCCTTTTGCGTCCTCGACAGCGATCGCCTGCGGCAGTCCCTCATCCGAACAATCGGCGGCGCATTTAATGTCAGCGGCGTTTCCGTATGGCGTTTTCTTGCGATCCGGTGCCTCGAACCAGCAGACCGAGCAAACGACTTGACCTTTCAGTTTCACGCTTTTCGGCGTTTGTGAATTAGCCGAAAGGGTTAACAAAACCGTAGCTATGATTATTACAAACAATCTCATGGCAAAATAGAATCCTCTAAACATTGAATCGAAAATTGACGATATCGCCTTCCTGCATAATGTACTCCTTGCCTTCGAGCCGGACAAGCCCTTTTTCTTTAGCGGCGTTATGCGAGCCACATGCGGTTATGTGGTCGTATGAAACGATCTCAGCCCGGATAAAGCCGCGTTCGATATCGGTGTGAATCTCGCCCGCTGCCTGCGGTGCTTTTGTTCCGATCGGGATCGTCCACGCACGCACTTCCTTTTCACCAGCCGTCAGAAAGCTCATCAGTCCGAGCATGTGATAGGCGGCTTTGATAAGCTTATCGACACCGCTCGAACTAAGGCCGAGGTCCTTCAAATATTCGTCGCGTTCAGCCGGATCGAGAGCGACGAGTTCGGCTTCGAGCTTGGCACAAATTACGACAACATCGGCTTTCTCACTTTCGGCGTGCTGGATGACGTCAGCGACATGCTGATTTGAGTTTGGGTCGGCAAGCGTTGCTTCATCAACATTTGCGGCATAGATCGTCGGCTTGGTCGATAGAAAAAACCAGGTCTTTACGATCGCCCGCTCGTCGTCCGTCAGGTCGGCGGCGCGTGCCGGGCGGCCTTCTTCCAGCAGCGGCATGATCTTGTCGAGTATCTCAAGCTCGCGTTTGGCATCCTTGTCACCCGAAGCTTTTACCGCACGAGCAGCTTTGTCGCGACGCTTTTCAGCCGAGGTGAGATCGGCGAGTGCGAGCTCGATCTGAATCGTTTCGATATCGCGAATCGGATTGACCGAACCCTCGACGTGGACAATATTGTCGTCGTCAAAACATCTGACGACCTGAATTACGGCGTCGGTTTCGCGAATATTTGCAAGAAACTGGTTGCCGAGGCCCTCACCTTTCGAAGCTCCACGAACAAGCCCGGCAATGTCCACAAACTCCACGGTTGCCGGTATTGTCTTTTGCGCCTTGTTCATCTTTTCGAGAACGGCGAGGCGTTCGTCGGGAACGGAAACGATGCCGACGTTCGGTTCGATCGTCGCAAATGGATAGTTCGCCGCAAGAGCCGATTCCTGCGCCGTCAGAGCGTTAAAAAGTGTAGATTTTCCGACGTTGGGCAGCCCAACGATTCCCGCTTGCAGCATAAATTAGTTCCGATCAAAGGTTCAAAATACAGGCCGAAGCCAAAACTGTAATTGTATCCAATTATCCGGCATATGTGAAACGAAAAGAGCGAACCGACGCTCGCTCCTTTCGATGGCTAAGTTTTTAATACTATCAGTTATTGCGGCAAGTAAGCGTTAGTTATCGGCTTATCGTTCAAGACGCCGAACTCCCGCACTGAGTAGCCATTCTGGCTTTGACTCATGTGCCATGTGCCGTTCGACGGTCGAAAAATAGCGATATCGTAGCGTCCGTCACCATCAAAATCACCGGTTGCCGGAACATCACCTTCGACACCGAATTGCTGCACTGATATCTCGTTGGTTGCCCGCAGCAAATACCACGTGCCGCTGCGAAAGACCGCGAAATCAGCCTTTCCATCACCGTCGTAATCGGCTTGGGCAGGAAGGTCGGTCGCAATTCCCCATATCGCCGTAAAGTAATTTCCGGCACTTCCCTGGACATACCATGTACCGTTCGATGGGCGCCAGACCGCGATATCTGCCTTGCCATCGCCGTCGTAGTCGGCAACAACAGGCTTGTCTCCGTTTTCGCCAAATGGGACAGTCGCAAAACTATTGAGACTGTCGCTGTAAGCGATGTACCAAAGCCCGGTCGATGGACGAAATACAGCAATGTCCGTTTTGCCGTCGCCGTTATAATCGGCAGCCGCCGGAATATCGCCCGTTACTCCAAACTGCCGAGCACTGAAAGTTCCACCCTTTGTACGGAAATACCAGGTCCCATCGCTTGGCCGAAATACCGCAAAATCGGTCTTGCCGTCGCCGTCAAAATCGCCCGGAGTGAGGATGTCCGTCGTTACGCCAAACTCGTAAATACTAAACGTAGGCCCCAGCGTTCCTGAAATGAACCATTGCCCGGTGCTTGGACGGAAAACGCTGATATCGGTTTTGCCGTCGCCATCAAAATCCGCAACTTTGTTTTTTGGTATTTGCACACCCGCCACCGGCCCGTCGGCGATATTGCCATCAATATTGAACGTCACGCCGCCCCAAGTCTCGTTGTGCGGAGCCTGCCATTGTTTGATCCGCTGGTGGTTGTTCCAAATATTTGTCGGAAACGTGGCAAACGACACGTAGGTCCAGACGGACAGCACATTATCCCAACGTGCCATCCACACCGCGTCCATCCGGCTGCCTGGCGGCATGAACTGCCAATCGTCGATCGCATTTCGCGGCGAGCCATAAACGCCCGATATATAGCCGAGCTCTTTTACCCGTTCGGTCCAGCCCTTCAGAAATGCCGTCGAAGACGTTCGGCAGCCCGGAGTACTGACCGTTTCGTCGTAGCGCTCCATGTCGTAATAAAGCACCGTACCGGTCGTCAGGCCAAGATTGTTCGCATCCGTGATCGCGATGTCCGCTTCGCCACGGCCTTGAGTTTCGGCAGTGGCCGCATCCGAACTGTGTTTTTGACACGTTGTGCAAACCGAACACGGAGACTGGTAGCCGACGATCGTCGGTATGAGTCCCCAGCCCATTGCCGAAACCTGGTTGACCCAGGCGGCGTTCAACTGCGCTTGCGTACAGCCGCGATTTCTTCCGCTGATGTAGATATTAGCGTCCTGAAAATATGAATTGTCCCACCAAAGCTGCATCTGCGAAGCCGGAGCCGCCGTGCATTTATCAAACCCGCGATTCAGACTTATCCGCGTCGAACCGCCCGGCGGCATGGCGAACATCTGTGTCTTCGCCAATTCTTTCTTTGCTTTTTCCTTTTCGCGTTTTACAAGTTCGATCAATTGCGGCGGAGCTACTTCTTTGCCAGATATGAACAGTTTTGTTTGTTGCAGACAACCGGTCTTAAATCCAGAGCATTCGCCGACGGTTTCAAGAACCCAGCTACCCTTTTGAACCTTTGCCGATGCTTCAATTTCGCGTCGAAGTTCAATCGAGCGGCTGACGAATTGCCAAGATCGCCCGCCATCGGCCGATTGATATACGGCTCGTCCGGTAAAGTTTGAACTCGTCGGGATTCGTACTGATAGCTCAATTAGTCCATTGGATGAGCCCGTTAGTAAAGCACTTTCAATATCTAGTTCGAGGGCCGCCGCACCTTCGAGATAGGCCGCGTCCTTTGTCCAGGTCGCGCCACCATCCGATGTGCGGGCAACCTCAAAGCTCGACGTTTTCACAGCGGTTATCAACGCAATGCCTTCATGTTCGTTATCAAACAAAACCGATGTAATTCTTTGACCAGCCGATTTAGGCCCTGGTAATGTGCTCCATGTTTGGCCGCCATTGTCCGTGCGGAACAGCATATCTGAAGTAAACACCAGTCCCGATTCGTCACTGAACACAACGATGTCTTTGATCGTTGAATCGTGGGTTTCCAGAAATTGCGGTTCTTGATATGTAAATTTGAGATGTCGAGATGTATTCCCGAAGGCGAGCGTAAAGTCCAATCCGTTTTGTGCAAACACATTAGCCGAACCGTAAATCGAAAATGCTAGAACAGCAAGAAAAAGTATTTTTTTCATTTGTACCTCGAACGCGTGAGTATTCGAATGACTGATGGATTTGTACGAAAGTATAGCCTAGCGTGATGTGTTTTGCCAGAAAAACAGGATAAGCCACGCAAAACTTTAACTGACAGGCAAATTGGGTTAAGTTATTCGAGAGTTAACTAAACCGTTCATATGCTTCTTTCTTTGCTGTTAATTTTCGTTATCGCGGCTGGCGGGTTCGCTCTTACGTATCTTATCGAGAACGACGAGCCCTTTCTTTGGCGCGTTGCGGCTGGGACCGTTATCGGCTCGGCCGTTTTCGGTACGCTTAGTTTTGTGTTGGCGATGTTTTTTGGTTTGAATGCAGCTACGGTTTTGGCGTCTCTAGCCGTCACACTGATTCCTCTCAAATTAATACTAAGCGGTGACAGGCGAAAGACGTTTCAGCACGACTGGGCCAAAGCTAAGGGAAAACTACAGGGGGCGAATTGGGCGAAGGCCTTTCGTTGCAGCTATTACGCGGTGTTCTTATTACTTTTTGTTTTCTTTTTCGACCGGACGATGATCGAAACCGACCAGGGAATTTTGACCGGCGGTTCGAACAATTTGGGCGATCTGCCCTTTCATCTGGGAGCTATATTCAGTTTTACAGACGGCTCGAATTTCCCGCCGCAGAATCCGTCGTTTGCTGGAGCACGATTCTCTTATCCATTCATCGCGGATTTTGTGACGGCTGCGTTTATGAAGCTCGGAATCGGCGTCAGGGACGCAATGTTTGTGCAGAATGTGGCGTGGGCGTTTTCACTGTTGGTGATACTTGAGAGATTCGTTTTTAAGCTGACGAACGACCGGCTCGCAAGCAAACTGGCACCGGCACTTTTGTTTTTTAGCGGCGGTCTCGGATTTATTTGGTTTTTTGGTGATTTCGGTGCTCAGGCGAAAGGCTTGTTCGAATTCATCGGACAGTTACCGAAGGATTACACAATCGGGCAGGATTTCCGTTGGGGAAATTCGCTGATAACGCTGTTTATGACACAGCGGAGTTTGCTGCTCGGAATGCCGATAACATTGATAGCGATTTGTAGTTTGTGGAGGATTTTTAACTCAGAGCCGCGGAGAGACGGAGAGACGGAGTTTTCCATTTTCCATTTTCCATTTTCCACTTTCATCGTTGGCCTCATCGCAGGTCTGCTTCCGCTCATACATCTACACAGTCTGGTCGTCTTGTTTGTCGTGACGGCATTTTTGTTTTTTTTCAGAATGGAGAAATGGCGCGACTGGATCGGATTTGGTATCGGCGTCTGCCTTATGGCGATTCCGCAACTGTTATGGTCGATATCGGGAAGTGCGACCGAAACGACAAAATTTTTCGACTGGCACTTTGGATGGGATTCCGGCGACGCAAATTTTGTTTGGTTTTGGATAAAGAATACGGGTCTGTTGTTTCCTCTACTAGCTTTTGGGATTTACAGCGTTTACTCAACGCAGAGACACGAAGACGCGGGGAATGAAACGGGCAAAAGTGAAAAGGTGAAAGGAGCCGACTCATCCCTCATCCCTCATCCCTCATCCCTTTTTCTATTCTACCTGCCATTCGCATTTCTGTTTCTTATCTCGAACGTCGCGAAGCTTGCACCTTGGGAATGGGATAATATCAAGGTTTTGATCTATTGGTACGTTGGTTCGATACCGTTTGTCGCATTTGCGGTTTCGTGGATGTGGCGAAAAGCGACCGCTGCAAAAATCATTGCAGCCGCGTGTTTTGTCGTTCTAATATTTTCCGGTTCGCTCGATGTTTGGCGAACGGTTTCGGGGCAGATCAAATCGCGGGTTTTCGATTCGGAAGCCGTTATGGTCGCCGAAAGGATAAAGAGAGCGACGCCTCCGCACGCATTGATTTTGAATGCTCCGACCTATAATTCGGCAATTGTTTTGACAGGCCGTCAATCGCTAATGCGTTATCCCGGCCATCTCGGCTCGCATGGGATCGACTACGCGGTACGCGAAAGGGATGTAAAAAGTATCTATTCGGGTGGTGCAAACGCCGACGAATTAATGCGAAAATACGGCATCGAATATGTACTGATCTCGCCCGAAGAGCGAAGTTCGGTGGCCGCCAACGAGCAGTTTTTCAAGAAATTTTCGGTGATAGCCGAGGCCGGGCAGTATAAAGTTTATAAGGTAAAATGACAGGCGGAAACACGACCAGTTGGGAGTGTGTCTTAGTCAAAAGCACTCTGTGATGGAAGATAATATAGAAAACGAACAACGAAAAAT
This sequence comes from Blastocatellia bacterium, assembly GCA_963765045.1. Taxonomy (GTDB): domain Bacteria; phylum Acidobacteriota; class Blastocatellia; order Pyrinomonadales; family Pyrinomonadaceae; genus OLB17. Next base: position 65,960 of record CAVXVF010000018.1, read on the forward strand.
TGATTACATGTGGCTGCTGAATTGCGGCCTAGTGACGGCGGTGGCGGCGTTCATAAGATTTTTTGCCCTTTCGCTCAAGCCGTTTCACCATGACGAGGGCGTCAACGGCTTTTTCCTGAACACGTTATTTCGTGATGGTGTTTACAAATACGATCCTGCCAATTATCACGGCCCTACTCTTTATTACATCTCGCTTGCTTTTGCGAAGGTTTTCGGGCTTGAGACGTTCTCGGTTCGTGCAAGCGTTGCAGTTTTTGGGGTTCTGACGGTCGTCTTGATTTTCTTTCTAAAAAATTATATCGGCAAAATCGGAAGCCTTGCCGCCGGACTTTTTATAGCTCTCTCGCCCGGAATGGTTTTTATATCTCGTTATTTTATTCATGAGATCTTTTTTGTTTTCCTAAGCCTTGCGATTGTTGTATCGGTCCTTTTTTTCATTGAGAAACCAAAGGCTGGGCCGTTTGCGATCGGCTGGATGGTTCTTCTTCTCCTGATTTGCTTCTTGCCGTCCGCGTTGATCTTGGCCGGTTATGTCGGTGGTGATAACACGACGGCGGTTTGGGCATTTCGGCTCGGATTTTTTATTGTCGAAGCCGTACTTGTGTTTCTTGTCACGCGAATGCTGCTGGCGTGGAACAATGGCCGGCCAATATATTTATTGCTCGCGTCGGCGTCCGTCGCATTGATGTTCGCGACCAAAGAAACTGCGTTCATTACAATTGGCACGTTTCTGATCGCATGCGGTTCGCTATGGATTTGGCAAAAGATCTATAAGCCGCGCCCGGCTGAAGGCGAGGCCGAGCAGCTTTCGGATGACAGAATAAACTGGACGAATTTTCGTAATGCGCTTGGCGAAGGCAGCGACCTTTTGCTCATTGTTGCGGCGGTCGCGGCAGTGTTTTTATATGTCTCTGTACTATTTTTCACGTCTTTCTTCACCTATCCCGAAGGCATACAAAAAGCGCTCGACGCCTACACCATCTGGACCAAAACCGGCAGCAAAGACCACACGCAGAATGGCACTTGGGGATATCTGAAATGGGGAATGGAGATCGAGGCCCCGATACTTCTACTTTCAGCACTCGGAATTCTTATCGCGTTTTTCAAATCCCGCCATCGCGTCGCTATGTTCATCGGCTTGTGGGCGTTTGGGCTGTTCGCGGCATACTCGATTATTCCGTATAAGACTCCGTGGCTTGCGTTGAGCTTCCTTTTGCCGATGGGTATCATCGCGGGATATGGCATTAACGAGATGATCCGAATGAAGAACACGAGCCTAACGGCCGCCGCCGGATTGTTGGCGGTGTCTGCAACGGCGGTTCTGGCTTATCAAGCTTACGACCTGAATTTTGTACGCTATGACAAAGACGACCGGCCGTATGTTTATGCCCACACCAAGCGCGAATTTCTCGATATGATGGCCAAGATCGAAGGCTATGCGGCGAAAAGCGGCAAAGGAACTGACACACAGGTTGACATCGTTTCACCCGATTATTGGCCGATGGTGTGGAATGTCAGAAATTATCCGAAAGCCGTTTTCCACGGCAGGATGATCGATAGCAGTAACGCGGAGATGATAGTCGCCAAAAAAGGCGATCAGGACCGCGATGTGATCACCAAGTATTCCGCCAACTATAAGTATGAAGGCATCTATCCGCTGCGACCTGGCGTAGATCTAGTTCTATTGGTCCGAAACGACCTGGCGGACGCAAATGCAAAAGAGCTTTATAAACTGCGGAATCCGAACTAGCCGAAGACTCCGACGATAACCAGAGCCGCTCCGATGACAATATGCAAAACGTCATCGACCCGCGTCCACCTGAAATGCTTTTCCGGGAAAATATGAGCAAAACTCGCCATGGCCTGGTAAAGATCGATCAGCCCGAAACCAATATTGAACGCACGAACGCACGGATCATGGTTGCAATAAACGATGACGATCCCGATCAGCCCAAAGATAATGTGAAAAACATTGTAAGCCGGAGCTCCGCTCGTAAGGCTTTTATTCTGCGGGATGACAAAGCCCAGTATGCCGACCAAGATCAGCAGCGGGGCGAATATTAGCAGGACATAATAGTTGAGGTCATTCATTCTCTAGTATCTCTTGCCTTGTCTCCCAATAATTTAAGCCAATCCGAGTTTCTTTAGCGTCGCTAACGGTAAATAAAGGTGTTTATCGTCGTCTTTGAATTCCAGAAACCCATACTTTGAATAGAAGGTTTTCACGGTTAAATTTAGAGCGAATAACTCGACCGCATAAATGCCAAGCTGGTCAGAAATCAAAAGAGTTCTGCGAAGAGCATCCAACAACAAAAACTCACCAAGCCTGTTTCCATTCAAGTTAGAATCGACGGCCAGCCGTCCGAGATGAACAACCGGAATTGGATATCGAGGAAGGTTTTCCGGCATGCTTTCGAATGAAACGCTTCCGGAGGAGAGCGTATAATAGCCGCAGATTATTGTTTCGCCGGGACGAACGGCAACGAAAGTCTTCCCTAAACCGCGTTCGCTATTTTGGCGAGCGTAATTCTTTAGAAATAAATTAAGGCTTTCTTCACCGCAGTCGAATGTCTCACGCTTATGCTTTCTGCCAAGCGGTTCCACAACAAAATCAGATCTCATTTCTTAATTTGCTTGTTGTAATTTCTTGCCGCCCTACGCAAAGCCTCGTTCGGCTCTGGCGGATTTTCAATCATTGCTAAAAACAGGTCGCGGTCGCGGTTAGATAGCTTGCGGCTATGGTGTTTATGAAGCACCTCATCAGCAGAGTTTGCCAAGGCAGCTATGGCAAAATCGGTGACGGTTATGCCTGAAATAAGGGCGGCATTCTCAATTCTTTTCTTTATATCCGTTGGCAATCTAAAATTCAGACGGGCCGCATCATTAGTTTTAACTTCGATAGATGGCATTTTCCTCACCTCATTAAAAGCTTAACACAAGGAGTGGCAAATTGCCACAAGCAAATCAAATCCTAACATTCCCCACCTTCTCCGGTTTCTTGTCCGAACTCGGTTTCAGGTAAGGTGCTTCGTCTTGTTCGCGTTTCGCGGTTTCGCCGCTTGAATGCCATTTCATCCATTCGGACGGTGCGTCGAAGGTTTCGCCGCCGTGTTTTGTTATTCGTGGGCGTATGCGGCACATGACTGGTGTGTTGATGCCAACGCCGGAGATTATTGCCTGGCCTTTGGTCAAAGCGGGAAGCTCGGCGAGCATTGCACGGCCGGCTCCTTCCACCGATTGGGCGACGGTTTGCTGGTCGATCGGGTTGACGATGCGCATGATGATCTGCGTCATGCATTGCGAAAGGACGTCCTGATCGAGCTTGCCGGGCCGCTGCGTGATCAGCCCGATACCGACGCCAAACTTGCGGCCCTCGCTCAGGATCTGTTTGAGAACATTTGTCGAGACGACGCTGGCCCCGGCCGGTGCAAAACGGTGAGCTTCTTCCAATAATGTGAACACCGGATAATCGAGAAAGTTATCGCCCTTATCGACGTGCTTCCCGACAGTCAGTTCGCGAGCCTTGTTCACACGCCGCAAAAGCGTCCCGACAATGACTTGCTGTTCGGTTTGTTCGATCTCCGAAAGTTGTAGGATCGTGCATCTGCCCGGGCGGTACAGATCGTTAAGCTCGATGTGCTCGTGAGCATGAAAGATGCTGTCGGGCCGGTCGAACCGCGAATCGAGTCGCCACAGCAGCCCTTGTATCGATGACACATTTCCGCCGTCGCCTGAGTCTTTGTCGTCTTTGCCGTATTGCTGTTTCTGCACCTCGTCCCGCAGGTCGAAATAGCTGTAAAGATAATCGCGTTTGCCTTCGGCCTTCAATCGATCTGTCAGGCTTCTAAACGCCTGCCGCAGAAAGTGCAGCATTTTGTCGGACGTTCCTTCGGGCAAAAGGTATTTGACATCGCCTTCGGTAAGCGACGAGAAGCGGACCTTTATCTTGTCCGGCGTGAAAATTTTCACTTCCGGCTTGTAGCCGTCCGGCGCGGCAAACTGAACATCGCCTTGTATCGAAGACATCGTGTGATATTCGCCGTGCGGATCGACGATCAGCACCGACGCTCGGTTGTATGGCTGCATCAGCTCTTCTACCAAGACGCCCGCTGTGTATGATTTTCCCGCACCGGTCGAAGCGAGTATGGCGAGATGAGTCGAGACAACGTCTTTGACCGACAAAACGACCGGAACGTCACCCGGTTCGCGGGTCAGCAAGCTTCCAATGTGAGCCGAGCCGGTTTCCGCCTGTTTTCGCGGGCTGAGCATCTGCGACAGCGTTTCGCTCGACGCCAGATAGATCGGGTCGCCCGGCTGTGGCGGGATACGTGGATTGACGAAATCGTTGAGCTGGCGGCTAAAATAGCCAATCGTTTCGACGGCAATCTCATATATCTCCAGATCGCCATTTATTCCGATCAATGAAGCGACGGCTGATGGCGGTGTACCGGGATCGGCCAAAAAAGCGTCCGGCAGATTGCGGACAAGCTTGCGCGAGTTTATCGTACCGACGATTGAGCGTCGTTCATCTCCGATCGACGCCTCGTAATAAACAAACTCGCCGATTCGCGTGCGATTATTGTCGCGAGTGATAAAAAGATACTCGTGCGGAAGAAGCCCGGGCCCTTTTACGGTCCCGGTTAGGATATCGGTTTGTGAATCCATAAAATGACAGGTCAAATTTAGGGCTTAGTCGATAATATCACGAATAAATTTTCTAACTTCGGGAACAAAATGCGAAGGGCCGGTATCTAAATAAATACAACAATAAGGAGGCCGACGATGACCGAGCGATTCAAATTATCCTTGAGCGGAATGTGGCTGATTGTGAGTCTTTTCTCTTTGCTCCTGCCTGTTTTCCTGCCATCAAATGCCTTTTCCGGGAATACGGCGGCAAATGTGATCGGCACGGCGACCGCTACAATGTTCATCCTCTCTTTTCCAAGCAGTCTTTTTGGCGTTCCGCTATTGGTCGTCGTCGATTATGCGCTCAGCGTCGACCCGAACTCCATCCAGGGAATGTACGTGAACTTGTTTGTGCTCTTTGTGCTCGGCCTGGTGCAATGGTTCTGGATCGTGCCTCGCGTGTGGCGGCATGAACCGGACGTTCAGATGTTGAACCTTCCCATCGCGTCAAGTTTAGGACAGCTGGCCGAAGCAGCGGCTAATGCTGATTTCGATGCCTTTGCATCGCGCGAAAGCACGCCGGTCGATAGACTGATAAATGACGATGATATTTGATCAAAAGCGTGGCCATCTGAGCTGCGTTTCTAAGTGTCTGCCCGCAACAGCCTATCCTCAATGTCTGCTAATTCCCGGCGAAGATTATCGACCATTGCGACCGAAACCTCGTGCTGTTCCATCTGAATGGCTTGTTCTTCCATGTCCGGGTCAAGCTCGATCCGTTCACCCATGCTCACATCTCCGAGTTGAGCATTAATCTCATCCCGCCGTTTTTCCAGATGTTCCTTCGATATGTTTGTGTCTTTCATAGGTATTCCTCTTCTTGAAGTGTTCGATAAATTATACCGCGTCGGCTTGGCTCGCACCCAAAGCATCTTTCGAATATATCTTGTGGTCAACGTTAAATATCGTTTCATCACAGCACTGTTGGAGAAACGCTCGTTTTGGTGCTAAATATACGATAGATGAATCTCGAATCGGCACTGAATAGAAAATATGTAAAATGGGCTGCGATTTGGGGCGTTTGGACGCTCTTCGCCTTCTTTTTTGCGAGCCAGGTGGCGTTGCAAATGCAAAGCCAGCTTTCGGAGAATCAGCCGTCGTTTTGGCGCGTTTTGTCGTGGCAGCTTTTTTCGGGTTACGTTTGGTTCGCTATCAGCCCGGTTATTCTTTGGCTGGGCAAGAGATTTGTATTTGAAGACGGTCGATGGAAGACGAGCATTCCGATCCATTTCACGGCGAGCCTTGTAATTGCGGTCGTACAGCTAGCCATCGACGCTTACGTGCTGCCGAAGCTCGGCTATATGCGACGATACGAAACGGCCACGTACTTTCAGATATTCAAGATCTTTCTGCTGGTCAATGTCCATTTTGGAGTCGCAATCTATTGGGGCGTGCTTGGAGTTCAGCAGGCGATAAAGTACTACCGGAAATACCGCGAACGTGAATTGCGGACCTCGCAGCTTGAAGCACGGCTGGCGACGTCACGGCTTCAGGTTTTGAAGATGCAACTTCATCCGCATTTTCTTTTCAACACCTTGAACGCGATCTCCGAGCTGATCTATCGTGATGCCGAATCAGCTGAAAGAATGATCTCCGATCTCAGCGATCTGCTGCGGATGTCGTTTGAAAATTTGGAAGTGCAGGAGATTCCGCTTAAACAGGAACTGGAGTTTCTTGAGAAATATCTGGAGATTGAGCAGATGCGTTTTCATGACCGGCTGAAGGTTGAAATGCAAATAGCTCCCGATACTTTGGATGCAAGTGTACCGAACATGATCCTACAGCCGCTGGTCGAAAATGCTATCAAACACGGCATCGGGCCGCGGTCCGAAGGCGGGCAGATTAATATTGGGGCTGTACGTCACAATGGACATTTGCAGCTAACCGTCAGCGATAACGGTCTTGGCGTGCCGTTCGGCGATGTCGAAAATCTAAACGAAGGTGTTGGCATCTCAAACACGCGCCGCCGCCTGCGACATTTGTATGGCGAAGGACATAGCTTCAGTCTAAACAATGCAGTCAATTCCGGACTTGTCGTTGATCTTACAATTCCTTTCAAAGAACTCCGCGATGGCGCAAAGGTGAAAGCGGAAAACCTTTCAGGAGCCTTCGACACTGTGCGATGAAGATCAAAACCCTCATTGTCGACGATGAACCCCTTGCGCGCGAGCGCGTAAAGCGGTTTCTGCGCGATGAGAGCGACATTAAGATCATCGGCGAATTCGGCAACGGAGCAGAAGCGATCGAGGCTATCAACGAGCACAAGCCCGACCTTGTATTTCTCGACATCCAAATGCCGGAAAAAAACGGTTTCGAGGTTGTCAAAGCGCTCGATCCGAAGTCGATGCCGTCAATAATTTTCGTGACGGCCTATGACCAATACGCGCTTCAGGCATTTGATGTCCACGCTCTCGATTATCTTCTGAAACCGTTCAACCGGGAACGGCTGCATCGAGCGGTGTCTCACGCTCGCGAGCATATCGAGCACAAAAATCTGGGCAATATTGACGAGCGGCTCGCCTCGCTGATCGCGGACATTCGCGGCGAAAAGAAGTATCTCGAAAGGCTTGTCGTAAAATCGGTCGGACGTGTTTTCTTTCTAAAGACAGACGAGATCGATTGGATCGAGGCCGCCGGAAATTACGTCAAGCTGCACACCGGCAAAGAATCGCACATGATCCGCGAAACGATGAACGGCATCGAAGCAAAACTTAACCCTGATAAATTCCTCCGTATCCATCGTTCGACCGTCGTTCACATCGACCGCATCAAGGAACTTCACCCGATGTTCAGCGGCGATTATGCCGTCATTTTAAGAAACGGTACCGAGCTTGCTTTAAGCCGCAACTACCGCGAAAGATTCCTGGAGCTTTTCGAAAACGAAGCTTAGGAAAGTAAAAAGGTAAAAGGAAATGTACGTTTTGCCTTTTTACTTCAAGCCTCTGTGGTTAAACACCTCTAACAACCGTTCATCACACCCGTTTGCATTTCATCACAAATACGTTCACATTTTCGATGTAGAATTCGTATATTTCAATATGAAGAAACCTCTATTGATGGAGATCGAATGCTCAGAAACGCAAAACTAAGAGTCCTTTTATTCTTAGCCTTAGGCATAGTCATCGTTTTCAGGGACTATGTAATCGTTATCGGACAAACCGTGAAGCCGGTGCTTGTCGTCTTGAATAAAGCGGACGCAACTTTGGCAATCATAGATCCGGCTAATATGAAGCTTGTGGGCAAGGTCCCGACCTGCGACAGCCCGCACGAGGTCGTCTTGTCGGCAGACGGCAAGACGGCCTTTGTCGCCAACTACGGCGCGCAAACTCCCGGAAGCTCGCTGTCTGTGATCGACGTAGCGACGCTGAAAGAAATCCGGCGCGTAGATCTTGCTCCGTTGATGCGTCCGCACGGGCTTCAGGTAATAGACGGCAAATTATACTTCACCGCTGAAACAAATCGAATTATTGCTCGCTACGATCCTGCCGCGAACAAGGTCGACTGGATGATGGGAACCGGGCAGAACGGGTCGCACATGATCGCCGGAAGCGCCGATCAGAAAAAATTCTACACAGCCAACATTGGCTCCGATAGTGTGACGTCGTTTGAGTTTCAAAACGTTCCGCCGGCAGCGTCAAAGATAACGCACATACCGGTTGGCAAACAGCCTGAGGCAATAGACCTTTCACCTGACGGAAAAGAGGTCTGGACCGGACTGAATGTCGAAGGCATGGTCGAGATCGTCGACACAGCCGCATACAAATCGAAAGAAAAGATCAACATCAACGGCCGTCCATACCGCGTGAAGTTCACTCCAGACGGCAAGTTCGTTGTCTGCACGATGATCCCGACAAAAGAGATCTTGATTATCGACGCAGCGACACGAAAGGAAGTTAAGCGAATCAAGCTCGACAGCACGCCTCTGGGCATTGTGTTCTCGGCTGACGGCAAAACGGCCTTCGTTTCCGCCGGCGGGCCGGACGTCGTGCTAAAGGTAAATTTGGAAACCGGCGAGGTCACGGGCCGGATCGAGACCGGGAAAGTTCCCGATGGAATTGCCGTGGCGGGTATGTAATAACAACTGAGGATTGCAACGATTATGGCATTACGTATGGCAACCCAAATAATGACTCGCAGACACAACTCGGAATTTGGTAACAAACTGGACTCCCTTCGATCGACGCTCCGGTCTCTTTTGCATGAAGTGGCAGTTACTTCACAGCCCGTGAACATCGATCCCGAAAAGGGAATAGACTTTTATGAAAACGTTGAACGGTTCGAAATTCAATTGATCGAATCGGCACTCGAAGTAGCTGGCGGCCGCCAAAATCGCGCAGCCAAACTGCTTAATTTACGGACAAGCACACTATGTACAAAGATGAAAACACTCAACATCAAGCGGACATAGATAACTATAAATCATGACAAAAGCAATCAAACAATTTGCCGCGGCTGCCCTTCTTTTTACTTTTATTCTCGGCGTGCCCGCTTCCACAAATGCACAAAAAAAGAATGGCAAGGTGTCGGCTGCGGCCCCAACCTTCGGCAATGTAAACGGTATTACGGCCCAACAGTTAAAGGATTATTTGACATTTATTGCATCCGACGAACTTGAGGGCCGCGATACTCCCTCGCGCGGCCTCGACATAGCGGCGATGTATATCGCACAACATCTGTCGAGCTGGGGAATTAAGCCAGCCGGTGACAACGGCACTTATTTTCAAAAAGTCCCGCTGCGGCATACAAAAATTGTCCAGCAAGACACAAGATTCCAATTTGACGAGCAGACGTTCGAATATGGGAAAGACTTTCTTTCGAGCGGTATCGCCGCTAATTCTTCAGACACGCGAATAGTTTTTGCCGGGTATGGTTGGGTGATAAAGTCCAAGAATATCGATGCGTATCAGGGCATCGATGTTAAGGACAAGATCGTCGTGGTTGTAAACAGTCTTCCTAAAGGCATTACGAATGGCGATCTAAAAGGCCCGCCCGGAGCCGACTGGTCTTCGCCGGTCTATTATGCTCAAACGCACGGAGCCAAGGCGGTGATAAATTTTCCGACGTTCGGCAATCTGGCCAATTGGGAAGGTTCTCGCTGGACACAGAGCGACAAGGGCATCGTCGAATTCGGCTCGCAGCAATCGCCGATCAAGATACCGACAATCACGGCATCACCGCGGTTGCTTGCCACATTGTTTAGCGGTGAAAAGTTCAGTGCGACGAATATCTTCAATAAAACGTATGCGTCCGAGACTCTTGAATCGTTCGACCTAAAGCCTGAGAAAAAGGCCGGTATAAGTGTCGGATTAAAGAAGGAGAACATTCACACGCAAAATGTCGTCGGCATTCTCGAAGGCTCAGATCCGGTTCTGAAGAATGAATACGTAGCGATCGGCGCTCATTACGATCACGTTGGCGTTAACCCGTTTGCGGCCGGCAAGGACAAAATATGGAACGGAGCGGACGACGACGGTTCGGGAACCGTGTCCGTGATGGCAATCGCTGAAGCCTTTTTCCAACGCCAGCGTCCAAAACGCTCAATTCTTTTTATATGGCACGCTGGCGAGGAAAAAGGTTTGTGGGGCAGCGAATATTTTACCGATAACCCGACCGTTCCGATCGGATCGATTATCACTGGCTTGAACATCGACATGATCGGCCGTTACCAGCAGGCGGGCGATGACAATCCTAAAAATAAACTTTTGCCAAAACAGAACGAGGTTTTTCTCATTGGCTCCAAACTGATGAGCACCGAGCTTGGCGAGGTAAGCGAGGCAACGAATAAGGCATTCCTGAACCTCGGATTTAATTACAAGTACGACGATCCGAACGATCCGGAACAATACTTTTACCGGTCCGATCATTTCAATTACGCCCGAAAAGGAATTCCGATCATTTTCTATATGGACGGCGATCACGCTGACTATCATCAAGTGACCGACTCAGTTGAGAAGATCGATTTTGCACAGATGGAAAAGGTTGCGAAGACGATCATGGCAACCGGTTGGGAACTCGCAAATCGCGCGACCCGGCCAAAAGTTGATAAACCGCTTCCAATTGAAGGGAAATGAATAAAAGGGGTCGAAATGAAAAAATCGTTGCCATGGTTTTCCATCCACCGAAATGCTTTCAAGCTTTTAGGTTGCGCCATGGTAATCGCGCTCCTGACAACCGCTTCGAGCGACGCTCAAAAGACAATTAAGCCGAAACTAGACAAACTCGCGCAAGCTAAAGGCTGGAAAGTTGTCAATCGTAGCGTGAGCCGTCTCAAGGATGGCGATAAAAAAGGCGTGCGGTTCGATTTTCAACCGACGACTCATGGTGTGGCGTGGCTGGAGAATTTCGAGTTTGCCGACGGAACGATTGAATTTGACGTTCGCGGCAAGGACGAACTTTTCCGCAGTTTTGTCGGGATCGGTTTTCACGGGGTTGACGAAAATACGTACGACGCAATTTATTTTCGCCCGTTCAACTTCAAGCACGAAGACCCGGCACGCCGTCTGCGCGCCGTTCAATATATTTCCCATCCCGAATTTACCTGGCGAAAACTGCGCGAGGAAAGTCCGGGAAAGTATGAAAAACCAGTCCAACCCCCGCCAGATCCGACCGGTTGGTTTCACGCTCGCATTGTCGTTGTCTATCCGAAAATCAGCGTTTTCGTAAACGACGCGAGCGAGCCGAGTCTGGTCGTCGAACAATTGAACAAACGCAAAAAAGGCTGGGTCGGATTTTACGTCGCTGACAATTCGGGCGGCGATTTTGCGAATCTAAAAATAACGCCGGCGGCTAAATGACAACTCATATGACAAAATCTTTCTCATCACTGGCATTGTTAATGATCATGTTTGTTGGCTGCGCGGTTTGGGCATCCGGTCAGGTTACCGCGTTCGTCAACGTCAATGTGGTCCCCATGGATCGCGAGCGCGTCGTCGCGAACCAAACCGTGATCGTGCGAAACGGCGTGATCGTAGAGATCGGCGATGCGGCGAAAGTGAAAGTGCCGAAGGACGCGATTCAAATTGACGGCAAAGGCAAGTACCTCGTCCCCGGCCTCGTCGATATGCACACGCATCTGTTGTCGGACAGCGACGAGTATCCTGACTCGATCGCTACGGACGAATTGCGCGTGATGGTCGCGAATGGCGTTACGACCGTGCGGTTTATGATCGGCACGCCCGAACTACTGAAATTGCGTTCGCGATCAGCGGCGGGCGAAATCGCCGCGCCGACGATCTATGTCGCGAGTCCACACCTAACCGGCCGCGAGCAGGGTAACAATTATCTCGTCAAAACGCCGGACGAAGCGCGCGACGCGGTGCGCAAATCAAAAGCCGCAGGCTATGACTTCATAAAGGTAACGACATTCGTTCCTTCGCTGATTTACGAGGCTGCCGTTGACGAGGCGCGTATTCAAAAGATTCGTGTCGTCGGTCACGCAGACAGCCGCTTTGTCGGTGTTGAGCGTGCGTGGAAGGCCGGGCAGCAGATCGAGCATCTCGATGGTTATATGGAGCTCTTGCTGCGGCCCGACTCGCCGATAAAATATTCGATCTCGGATCTTTACATTTACAATCCGGATAATTGGAAGAGTTTCGATTACGTTGACGAAAACAAGATCGCCGAAGTCGCCAAAAAGACGGTCGCATCTAATCCGTTCGTAAATCCAACGCAACATTTTATGAAAAACTCGTTTGGTCGTTTGCGGACGGAGGACGAGATTCGAGCGCAGCCAGATTTCAAATTCTATCCGCCAAAGGTTCAGCAGCAATGGCTCGATTTTTACAAACGCAATCGGATGCTCAACACCGTGCCGCTCGATAAGCGGGCACGCTGGGTCGAGCTTCGCGAGAAATTGATTAAGGCGATCCACGACGCGGGCGGCAAACTGATGGCCGGCTCGGACACACCTGAGTTTTTGTGGCTATACGGTTTTGGGCTGCATCACGAATTGAAAGCTCTCAAAGACGCCGGATTGTCGAATTACGCCGTGCTCGCCGCCGGCACGCGCAATGCGCACGAGTTTTTTGGAACGCTCGACAAAGTTGGCACGATTCAAAAGGGACAACGAGCCGACCTGATCCTGCTCGACGCGAATCCGCTCGACGACATAACAAACACACAAAAACGCAATGGCGTGATGCTCAAGGGCAGGTGGTACGCGCAGGCAGAACTAATGCGTTGGCTCAACGAGATCGCGCCAAAGATCGCAAACTCATACATCGAACACAAATAAAATTATGAAGACACTCATTATCGCATTCATTCTGATCTCCATTTTCTCCATATCGACGATTGCCCAGACTGACGACAAGTCGGCGGCAATAGACGTCGTCAACCGACTTTTCGCCGGAATGAAAGCGAAAAGCGCCGAGCAAATCAATGCCGCCTTTGCGACGGAAGGTCAGCTTGTGGCCATCGATAAACCGCGTGACGGCAAAGGTTTATCGAAAACCCGCCTTTTCACAGGCGAGGCTTTTGCCAAGATGATCTCTGAGGCGAAAGGCGGCGATTTTATCGAGACGATGCCGTCGCCTGAGGCGCGTGTTTCGGGCGATATGGCGCTCGTAACCGGACGCTACACCTTTTATGTCGGCGATAAATTTTCGCATTGCGGAACGAATACTTTTAATCTAGTGCGAACTGAAACGGGGTGGCGCATTGCAAATGGTGCTTCGACCTTAGAGTTTCAATGCGACAGAGATTTGAAAGCGGTAGCGATTCCCAAAATCGAAGCCAATTCAAAAGATGTTTCCACAATCGACGGCATTATCAAAGCCTTCTACGAAACTATTTCGGGCAGTAAAGGCGTGAAACGCCAATGGGCACGCGACATGACCTTGTATATGCCGGATGTTCGTTTTGTGGCAATGGATATGGATGACGGAAAGATTCGTGCAACTTTAATGAGTCACAATCAATACATCAATGGCTCAAATGATTTTTTCGTTCAAGAGGGTTTTACCGAGCGTGAAATAAATCGGATTTTTCGCAGATTCGGAAATATCGCACATGTTTTTTCCACCTACGAATGGTGGACCGAAGACAAGAAAATGTCAGGACGTGGAGTGAACAGCATCGAACTTTATTTTGACGGCACTCGTTGGTGGATTTCTGCCGTCAGTTGGGACCAAGAATATCCAGTAAGAAAGATTCCAAAAGAGTTTTTGCCGAAAGGGAAAAAGTAGAATGGAATTTTTTATGAAAACAAAATACGCAGCGATCCGTGTTTTCAAGCGGTCTTAGCAAAGCTTCCGAAAGCAGCAAATTGAGTCGGCGGATTTAGGAACATATGTCACGGCGGCAACGGACTTTGCCTGAGCCGCATCTGAGGGGAAAAAACATCGAGGAGTTCTTGCTAAATGAAGTCATTAATTCTTGTCCTTTTAGTCTTGTCGGCGACGGTTGCGGAATATTCGCAAGGCCAGTCCGGATCCGGTGCAACACCGGAGATGCGTACCGCCGCTAATGATGCGTTTCAAAAACAAGATTGGAAAGCTGCCGCCGCCGCATACGAGAAGATCGTAAAGCTTGAGGAAAAGAATGTTGGGGCGAGATATCGATATGGCATTTCGCTGCTCGGTTCAAATCGCAATGCCGAGGCTCAGACACAACTTGAAAATGTTTTTGCCGTGTCGCCAAATCCAGTCTTCGCTCTTGCACTAGCACGAGCGTATGCACGCAATGGTGCGAAAGAAAAGGTGTACGAAACGATCGAAAAGAGCATTACGCTCGGAGGTATCTCGCCGGACTCGCTGAATTCCGAGGGCGATTTTGGCGCGATCAAGGGTGAGCCGCGTTTCACGGAGGTCGTCAAACGCTCGGACATTGCCGTCAATCCGTGTAAGGCGAGCCAGTCATTCCGCGAGTTTGACTTTTGGATCGGCGAATGGGATGTTAAAAATCCGCAGGGGGTTCTTTCGGGTTCAAGCAGCGTCCAGCTAATTCTCGGCACGTGCATCATCTTTGAAAACTGGAGCGGCGGCAGCGGAACAAACGGCAAGAGCTTCAATATCTACGACATCAACGATAAGAAATGGCACCAGACATGGGTCGATGATAAGGGAACATTTACTCACTATGTCGGCGGTCTTGTTGACGGAAAAATGGTCGTGGTTGCCGACACCGTTATTTCCAGCAAAAAGACTCTGGCTAAAATGACATTCTCTAAATTGCCGAGCGGCGATGTCCGCCAGCATGGCGAGAACTCGACCGATGACGGGAAAACGTGGACTACATCGTTCGACTTTATTTACGCTAAGAAGAAATGAGCCGCCCAGACAATAAGATACCCTGGGTTTACTTTGAGTCTTTTCGCATTTAGCCTGTTAACTCAACCTTCTTTTTTGCAATTCAACCATCTCCGGTTACAATTGAGCCACCTTATTTCCGGAGATCAAATCAATGCGAAAAACTATTGTGTCCTTCTGTCTTCTTGTTTCAATTTGTACGCCCGTATTCGCCGTCGACATGAGCCGAGAGATCGAGGCGGCGACCGCTAAGATAATGCCGCAAGTCGTCGAATGGCGGCGGCATATTCACCAGAATCCTGAGCTCGGCAATCGCGAATTCAAGACTGCGAAATACATCGAAGCGCATTTGCGCAAACTCGGTATCGAGGTTAAGACCGGCGTTGCAAAGACCGGCGTTGTCGGCATTTTGAAGGGAAGCCAGATGGGATCTGTGATCGGACTTCGCGCGGATATGGACGGCCTTCCAGTCACGGAGCGAAACTCGCTGCCGTTTGCGTCAAAAGAAAAAGCCGAATTTAACAACCAGACTGTCGGCGTCATGCACGCCTGCGGTCATGACACGCATGTCGCGATGCTTATGGGCGCGGCCGAAGTGCTCGCCGGGATGAAGGAGCAAGATTAAGGGAACAGTCGTGTTTATCTTCCAACCCGCCGAAGAAGGCCCGCCTGCCGGTGAAGAAGGCGGAGCACCGCTAATGATAAAGGAAGGCGTGATGGACAACCCGAAGATAGATGCGATCTTTGGCATTCATGTAAATTCCCAGACCGAGATAGGCAAGATAAAATACAAATCCGGTGCTGCGATGGCTTCGAGCGATTGGTTTCAGATCAAGGTCAAGGGCCGCCAAACACACGGTGCTTATCCTTGGCTCGGCACCGACCCGATCGCCGTCGCAACCCAAATTTACACCGGCCTGCAAATGATCGTCGCCCGTCAGTCCGATCTTCCAAAAGCTCCAGTAGTTATTACAGTCGGCAAAATAAACGCCGGTGTCCGCGAGAACATTATTCCCGAAGAGTTAACGATGGCCGGGACGATCCGCACGCTTGATTCGGAAATGCAGAAAGACGTTCACCAGAAAATCAGGCAAACAGCGACCAAGATCGCCGAAAGCATGGGAGCCGTCGCCGAAGTGTCGATCGATACAAAAACACTCGTTACGTACAACACGCCGGAGCTTGTGAAGAAAATGCTGCCTTCATTACAAAAAGCGGCAGGTGCAGAAAATGTTCTGGAGTCGGAATGGGTAACAGGAGCCGAGGATTTTTCGTTTTTTGGTCAAAAGGCCCCAGCGTTTTTCTTCATGGTTGGCGGAATGCCAAAAGGCAAAAACGTCAAGGACGCCGCACCACATCATACGCCTGATTTCTTCCTCGACGACAGCCGTTTGGACGTCGGCGTAAAAGCTTTCGCAAATATTGTATTTGACTACGTCAAATAGATAAGACGCGAATATCACTTACAATACGGTTTTTTGGCAATTTCCGAACTGTAAGTGATATTCGCGTTCTTTTTCTACATTAAGCCTGATTATGAGCTTCCACAAACCGCAATAATTTGTCGATACTATTCCAAACTTCCGTGAACAAATCGGCCGTGTCCGAATCTCCAGGCTCGTCACTTTCGCGCGGTGTTGGCGCTCGGACTAGCGAGTATTTGAAATCGGATGGAGCTTGCGCCGTTTCCACGAAAGAGCGGTGTGAATATCCATTTTGAATGATTTTCAACACCGTAATAAGCCAGGACCGATTTGCTGCGGCTTTGGCTGGCGACGCCGATAAACGGATTATTGTCCGTCACCACGCTAAAAACCTCGTCCTCGGCATCGTCGGCTTCGCCCTCGGTTTCCGTATTGAGTACGTTAGCCAGGCTAACGGCGTATTTATCAAGAATTTCCTTTGGGTCTGATAAAGGCAATTGACCGTTATTGTATGCCTGAACGCGCTTTGCAAAGGCGGCGATGACTTTCGGATCGGGGCCTATCAACCGCCATTTTCCGTCCTCGCTAAGCGGATCGGTAGTTGCCGAGCGGCGAAGTATTTGCCGTTTCTTTGTACCTTGCGGCAATCCTTCTAGCAGGTCGTCGAGAGAGCTTGGAAGCTTCGTGCCGCGATTAAAGATCATATATTCTTTGATCGCATTTGCGATCTCTTCGCCGCGGCGGATCGACTCAAGTTCCTTTTCACGCTGAACATCGATCTGCACGGACGGGGCAACCGCCAGCAATGCGACGGCAAAAACCGCCATGAAAGCCATGACGGCAAGCAGGGTCATGCCCGATTCGCTAGTTGTCGGTGTCTTCGTCGTCATCAACGTCTTTTTTGGTGTTTGCCGGAAGCCGGTTCGAGTTCGACGGCGGCACGTAGCGCGGAATATTATCCGGAATTCCCGGTATTCTCGAATTCGTGCTGGCCGGAGGCGGTGGATTGTACGGGACGTAAGTTTCGCGGGATTCGCGCGACGGGAAGCCTGGCCTTCCGGGAACCGGCGACGTTACGGTTCCGGCCGGCGGCGTGAAAAGCGGCACCCTGTGTTTAAAGCCGAGATTTATGTCTTCCAAAAGTGTTTCTTTTTCGGAGATGCTCAACAGCCGAAATCGTCCTTCGATCACATCGTTCAAACGGAAACCTACCGGCACAGGTTTACCCGATTCCAGAAAATAGGCAGTGTCGTTATTGCTTCGCTTTCGGGCGATCATACCTATGTATTGCCACTGCGGCTTAGGTGCCGGCTGGACCTCAAGCATCACCTGATTGGAATAAAGCTTGCCGTCAGCCGTTTGTACGATGACCGGTTTCGCTCCGTCACCCGCGATCAGAACTCCCGGAATATCCGCCGTCATGCGCTGTGCACTGACGAACGTTGTCGGCATAAGCTGTTGGCCAAAATAGACGCCCATCTCCGGTGTGAAAAGATCACCGGCGAGCTCAAGTCGAAATCCTTTCGAACCAGCATAAACACTCTGAGGATTTAAGAAGGCGATCTGTACAAAAGGCGTCGGTGCCGGTGTCGCAGGTTGCAAGGTCTTTTCGACAAACGGTGTTGGAACATAAGGCGTCGGAACCGGCGGCTCGTAAAACGCAAAAATATTTCTGCCCGTGATCGGGTGCGCCAAAAGTTATCGGGCCGGTAAGCGATCGGCTGTCGTCTGATACGTAAAATCCTGATCGCCCTGGCTGGGCATCTGATTATCCCGGTTATTATCGTTGCTGCGGACTGAGTTCGTTTTCGGAGACGGCGAAGGTTTTATAGTGGCTGTCGTCGAACTGCCGCCGAATAAACCTCGACCAAAAGCAAAGTAGAAAACGACGAGGCACATTAGTCCCAGCACTATTGCCGCAATGAGCTTATTTCGCTCGGTCTTCGATTTTCCTTCAAACAATTTCATTACTCAAAAACTACTGAGGAACGCCCTCTGTTGTCGGCGGTGCGGCATTAGGACGACGAAAATAAGCGGCCATTTCCAAACGCAGCCGAACGGTTGCTCCGTGCGTTCGTCCGCCTGCTTTGTTTGGCAAACCTGATTGCGCCACAGGCTGTATCAAACCCGAAGTATTGGCGCCAGGGAAGCCGCCGCGAGTAGGATCTGTAAAACCGCCGTTCGGTATGCCGGCCTGCGTCGGATTAACCTTTTGATCGGTCTTCTGTTCGGCTTCGGACGGTTCAAGCTCGACCGCGCTTATGACCACAAATTCGTTGGCTGTCTCGATCTCGCGTATAAACCGTCGGAGGTTTTGATACGGGCCTTCGAGCGTCGTCGTCACGTACACGCCAGGGAAAATGCTCTTGAATTTCGATTTTCCGCGTTCTTCTTCCACCTGATTGCCCTGGCCCTGGTCGGCGATCTCCAGCGGAGCATAATCCGGGCCCGTCGTATTGACGAGGCCGTAACTCGCGATCAACCCGTTGACTCGCTGGTAAAGAGCGGTACGCCCGTTTGCCGCGACCGGAAGATAATTGGATTCAAAATCGCCGACGCTCGAAAGCAGCTTTGCGACCTCGGTTTCCGTGTTCGAGATGTTGCCGTATTTCTCCCGTGCCGAGATCATTTCCTTTTCGAGCGAGGAAAGCCGCACGCGGTTGCTCTCAACTTCGTTGTTCGATGGGACGACAGCAAAAACGTACAACAGAATCGATGCGATTAAAGCCAGCAGAGCGGCTCCGGCGGTTGCTAGCTCTATCGGCCCCCACATTCCGCCATAAACCTTTCTCGGACGGTTTTTCGGAGCGATATCGATCCGCTGTTCTTTTTCGATAACGATCGTTTCGTTTTCGGTTAACAGAACTGTGCGGTCGGCTTCGTCAATGACCACGGTCGGATCGACAGCCTGCCCGGTCTCATTTACGAGGATCTTCGGTTCGGCATCGTTCTGCCCATCCTGAGCCAGTGTCTTGTCAAAATCTTTTTCGCTCATTGCTGGTTGCCTCCTTGTCCGGATTGGGCAACATCGGCAGACGGCGCGACTGCGTTTCCGTAAGCAGGCGTGTAGATAAGCCGGAGCGTGTACTCCGTGTAGGTCATGCGCTCGTTTTTCTGCAAGTCCTGGCCGCGAAGCTCGGCCTGAAATAGGCCGGAGTTATTCATGCTTTCGATCATCGACATAACGGCGGCGTAGTCGCGGCTCAAAACGCCGAATTCAAGCTCGGCCTTAACGCGGTCGCCCTCTTTATAGACATTTTCGACCACGATTCGCGACGCGCTGACGCTTCCCGGCAAGATCGATTCGAGATCGGCAAACAGCCTCGACCAGCCAAACGATTTATTTGCCACCAGCTTATGCGAAGCGACAAGCAGATCACGCTGTTCCGGCGTCAATTGCTGTTGAATTTTCACACCCTCGCCTTTAAGCCGGCTGACCTCGGCCTCCATTTGCTTTAACTGGCCGGCGGTCAATTCGTTGATCTTTGAGTTCTCTCGCAGGCGGGCAAAGCTAACCACCGCGCCTGAAACGGCAAGAGCAAGCAGCAAAAGCGACAACAAGTATGGCGTCGTCCGGTTGCGGAATGGCTTACTGGAAAGATTGAGTTTGGTTATCACGATTATTAAAACAGTTAGGAATATTCTGCCGAAACCCCGGCAAAACCAGAATTTTAACAGAAATAAATTTCAAAGTCTTTCACGAAGGGCACAAAGGAAAAGTTGCAAAATTAACTAAACGAACTCTTGACGTGGCATGAGTTGAGCTTTAAGCTCTTCTTTGCTCAAGTCGCGGTACGCGGCCACACGGTTTCTTCCTTCGCGTTTTGCACGGTAAAGTGCGGAATCGGCCATTTCAACAAGCTGTATCGGATCGCTGGAGTCGTCCGGAAATGAAGCTACGCCAATGCTTATCGTGACATGGTGCGTTTCAGACGGTCCTTCGTGCCGCATAATGCTAAATGCACGGTTCTCGACCTCTTTACGAATTCTTTCCGCCGCGACAAGAGCCTGGCCAATCTCGGCCTCAAGCAAAAAAGCCGCAAACTCTTCGCCACCGAACCTGGCGGCCGCGTCGCCCGTTCGCAGGCAATTGATGATACACTCACCGATCTGCTCAATCGTCTTGCTTCCGGTTAGATGCCCGTAAGTGTCATTTACGAGCTTAAAATGATCGATATCCATCATCAAAACGCAAAAACCGCGTTTTTCGAGCTTTGCCCGCTCCACTTCACGCCTTAATTCCGAAAAGAAGGAGCGGCTTGAAAGCAGTCCGGTCAGATCGTCATGCGAGATCAGGCGGTGTATCTGCATTTGGTATTCGCGGTCTATCTCATCAAGCAGGTCGAAACGGAGCATCTGGTCGCCCAGAGTGATCTTGTCGCCATTCTGAAGTGTATCCATAATGACCCGCTCGCCGTTCAGCAACGTGCCATTTCTCGACCCGAAATCCGTAAGAATATACTCGACGTCCTGCGTTTCGAGGTTAATGGTTTTGCAAATCTTTGCGTGCCTCCGCGAAACTTTGAAGTCGTTAATGCGGACGTCCGAACCCAGTTCGCGCCCAAGGATAACTTCTTCGCGCTCAAGCGGAATCGGCACGGCGATAAGCTCGCCCGTTAGGAACACAAGTGCGGGCCGCAAGTCGCGATTTTGACGCTTTACTTTTTGCATAGGAAGTCGAATCGAGGCATGCGGTGGGGACAAAATGACTCTGATTAATAGGATAACTTATTCAGAATAGAAATTTCCACAGTTTTTTGAGTTAACAAGGCGGCTAGCAGGTTTAGCGTTTATCTATTCGCATGCACCGTACGCGTTTTCATGCTTTCAGACAACTGCCATTGAGCTATCCACCGCTAAACCTTTACTATTGTCGAAGTGAAGATCCTTATCGTTAAACTCGGCAGTATTGGTGACATCATCCATACACTTCCGGCGCTTGCGGCGATACGTGCGGCGATGCCGGAGGCCGAGATAAGCTGGGCGGTGGAAAAACGTTCGGCGGAGATACTGCGGGGCAATCCGATGATCGACCGGCTGATCGAGGTCGATACACGTTCGCTGCGGAGCGGAAAAGTTGTCGAAGGCATTCTTGCCGGAATAAGGTCGCAGTTTCGTGATCTTCGAAGATTTAAGTTCGACATTGCTCTCGATTTTCAAGGTCTGCTAAAGTCGGCGGCGATAGCAAAACTCGCCGGGGCGAAGGTCCGGTACGGCTTTGATAAAGACAACCTTCGCGAACCCGCAAGCCGCATCTTTCTTAACCGCAGCGTTGATATTCCGCCGCAAACGCACATCATCCGCAAGAACCTGACGCTTGCCGAAAAGGCTCTTGAGATCGAGGTGCCGCAAGATAACTTCGCGTTTCCGATCTCCACGGAAATGGAGCATAAGCTCGAAAGCATTCGTCTGATCGAAGCTGCGGGCCAAAATTTTGCGATCCTCAACCCGGCTGGCGGTTGGGTAACAAAGCTTTGGTACGCCGAGAAATATGGCCGTTTGGCTGACATGCTTTGGGAATCGAACCGGCTGACGTCGATAGTCGCGAACGGCCCGGGCGAATCCGAATTGTCCGACGTTGTCGTTGCCGCCAGCAAATCCGGCAAAATTCTGCCCGCACAGCCGAGCCTGAAAGGTTTTTTCGAACTGGCGAGATCGGCGAAAATTTACGTTGGCGGCGACACCGGTCCGACGCATCTCGCGATAGCCGCCGGAGCACCGGTTGTCGGCATTTTTGGCCCAACCGAATGGTGGCGAAACGGCAGTCCGAACCCAGCCGACATTTGTGTCGAACGCTTCGATATCGGCTGCCGCGTCGATTGCCATCGCCGCACTTGTTCGAACTGGATCTGCATGGACATAACGGTCGAAACCGTGTTTCAAGCCGTCCAAAAAAGACTCGGCAACGGCTGAGTTACGATCGGACATCTATTTGTCCGGTGCAGACGTCGAATTATCAAATCGACGGCGGTTTAAAAAAACAGGTAGGAAATCGTTTTGCTGGGTTATAATATTTGAAAATTGTGAGTCATAATGCGACTGAAAGCACCACTTAGACTGGAACCCCTTCCTCTTCGAAAAATGAAAGATCTGTTGCATAAATTCGTATTGTTTTTGACATTTGCGGTCGTGTTCGCGGTTACAGGCCGCGGCTCAGAATGGCGGGAAAGCCGACCCAAAGTCGATGCCCTTTGTCGATGGCGAAACTCTCACTTACGAGGGCAAGGTCAGCAAAAACATTATTCGCGGCATTGCCATCGCCGATCTTACTTTCACGATCAATCAGCCGGCTCCTGACGGCGATTACACAATTAAAGCGGATGCAAGATCAAAAGGAACGCTCATAAAACTCTTTCGTTACAGCTTTCTCTACCAGATCGATTCGACCATCGGCGACACTGAATTTCGCGCCAATAAGACAGTAAAACGCGATACGCAAAAGGACCGTGTTCGTGATAGCGAGGCGGTCTTCGATTACAACAAAGAAGCGCGTAACCTACGTCGAAACCGATCCGAAGCAGCCCATGCGACCGCCGCGCAAGATCGCTTCGGAGATCGGCCTCGAAGCTCACGATCTCGTCTCCGGTCTTTACAGCCTGCGGCTTTTGCCGCTCGCCATCGGCAAATCGTTCGAGCTGGAAGTCAGCGATTCCGGCCTCGTTTATAAAATTCCGGTCAAGGTTACAGCCAGGGTAAAGCAGAAGTCGGTACTTGGAAACGTCTGGTGCTTTCGCGTTGAGCCGGACGTTTTCGGGCCAGACAGACCTGATCGAAAAAGAGGGAAGCATGATCATCTGGATCACTGACGATGCACGGCGCATACCCATTCGCTCACAGGTGAACACCTCAATCGGCAGGATAGAGATCAAACTAAAGACGGCAAAAAATATCAGACCCTGATCGGTTGTCCGTCCGCAAATTCAAATCAAAATTTGTAACTTTGCCCAAAACACCGCATAATCTTGTTTCTTGAAACAGGTTCAAGTGGTGTTTTATGGCTGAGAAAGTTACAAAGAGATTATCCAAGGCGATTGACGCGAAAAGCGACGATTTTGTCGAATTTGTTTTGTCGGACGATGTTGCCGTATCGTCATCCTCAATGGTCAGAGTCGCCGGTGGTGTTCCACATTCTGTGGAGCCTCAGGAAGCCGTTGATGCCGACGAGCCCTTGACCGAGAAATATTCTCCCGCATTTCTCGAGCTTGCCGAGCCCAAACTGCCAGCTCTCCCAAAGGAAAACCGAGCAAAACTGCTCATGCAGTCGCCGAACAGGCTTTATTTTTATTGGTCGGTCGGCAAAAATCCGTTTCACACTCTCAATCGTGCGATCGGCCAGACAGGCAGTTACACACTTATTCTAAAGCTCACAAATTTGAAAAACGATACGGATCAGATGCACGCCGTCGATGAAGCAGGCTCCTGGTGGTTCGACGTCGAGGCCGACACGGAATACCGGGCCGAGATCGGTTTTTACGCAACCAATCGGCCGTATGTTCGGATCATGTACTCCAACATTATAGGCACGCCGCGAAAAAGCCCGTCGCCGCGTTCAGCCGATTCGTCCCAATGGACGGTTTCCTCCGACAGGTTCGCACGTGTGCTGGATATTGCCGGTTTCTCGCGTGACGCCTTTGATGTTGCACTCGCAGGCGAAGATTGGGATGCATCGGCGATCGCGACCATGTCGGCATTCTCGCAATATACCGGCAAGCCGCAGTCTGAATTCGAGGATATCGGAGCAGAAGAAATAAGGTTCGCTATGCTCGCTCTGGCCGCCGGGCATCCGCTTTCAAGCCTGCAAGGGCGAATAAGCCCAGCTCTTTTCGCGCTTCTCGAGGCAAGCATCGCAAATCTTAACAGCGAAGACGCTCTCGCCGCGCTAAAAGCTCAGTTTGATTTCGAAGCCGACGACATCGAAGAAGACGAAGAGATCGGCTCTGCCGTCTATGGCTCAAGCCTCGTCAACTTCCCGCGTAAGCTAAAACGTAACCGCAAACTATCCGAACTCGCGCCCTTCAGCTCGTTTAGCTTGCCTAAACCAGAGTGATATTAGGTTTTGAGTTAGACGCGGTTTAGCGTACAGAACCCATTCCGCCGTCAACGTGAAGAATCTGTCCGGTTATCCATCCGGAGCTTCCGGTCAATAAAAATTCCGCCATCGCGGCGATGTCGTCGGCAGTACCGATCTTCTTTAGTGGATGACGCGCTGCCGAAGCATCGCGCTTTTCAGGCGAGTTCAAAAGCTTTTCTGCAAGTGGAGTGTCGGTAAGGGATGGCGCGATGCAGTTTACCCTGATCTTGGGAGCAAATTCAGCAGCCAGCGACCGCGTTAGACCTTCGACCGCACCTTTTGCCGCCGAAACTGAAGCGTGAAATCCCATTCCGGTCTGGACCGCGACGGTGCTGAAAAGCACGATCGAAGGCTCGTCCGCTTCTTTCAAATTCGGCAGAAGTTTTTGGATAGTTTTGACGGCTCCGAGCAAATTGATGCTCAGATCGTCAGCAAAATCCTTTTCAGTCAAACGATGAAAAGGCTTGAGATTGATGCTGCCGGGACAATAAACGACGCCATCGACAACGCCACCGATCTCTGGAAATTCCTCGGAACTTGTCGTGTCGAAGGAATGGTAGGTCACATTATCTAGCCCGGCCAGATCTCCTTCGCTTCGGCTGAGAGCCGTTATCGAATGCCCGCCGTGCAACAAGTTTCGCGCGAGCGCGTACCCGATTCCTTTGCTTGCCCCGACTATCACAATCCGTTTTTTCATTTTCTAGCCTTTCTGCAATTGTCACTGCAATATTTGACCGCTTCCCAAACCTTTTCCCATTTCTTTCGCCACATGAACGGACGATTACACGCAACGCAAATTTTCTCAGGCAGGTTTTGCTTCTTTACGTTCTTCACTGGTATAAATAGCCTTCGATCACAATCCGGCTGCGGATTCAAAAACGCGCACGTGTTTGCACTAAAGTCATTAACTCAGCCCGGTTTGAGCCGCGTTTTTTCAATTTGTGTTCGTGTTTTTCTTAGCCGCCCGTCCGAGCGTAATTTTCTTCTGTTTAAAACTGCATCCGCATCAGTGGCCTCTGTGCAACAGGGGCCTGCTAGAGCGGGAGTTCGAACTAATAGATAAAAGCTCCCTGCGTCGGCACATCGCCGTTCACTCCGTAGTTCTGGATCATCAAGCCCGCTTTCGACCCGACGATGTACCACGTCGAGTTAGATGGCCTGAATACAGCCACGTCAGATTTGCCGTCCCCGTCATAATCGGCCGGAATAGGCTTGTCGCCTTTCACACCCCAAGACAGCGTATCGGCTCCGGCAGCACTCAGTGCTCTAAACCACTGACCGGTTGAAGGCCGAAACACAGCTAGATCGGTCTTGCCGTCTCCGTCGTAGTCGGCAGGAGTGGGAATGTCTCCCACTGCGCCCCAGCTCTGGACAAAGAAGCCGAAGCCCGTTTTTAAGATGTACCAGTTGCTATCCGACGGCCTGTACAAAGCAATGTCAGATTTACCGTCGCCGTCAAAATCACCGACCACCGGCTTGTCGCCCGCAACGCCAAACGACGTTGTCGAGAACATCCCGTTAGCAAACCGCGTGTACCACGTGTTCGTCGAAGGCCTAAACAAGACCAGATCAGCCTTTCCGTCACCGTCGTGATCCGCCGGAACGGGCAAGTCGCCGTTCGCACCCCAGCCAATTGTTGTGAATGACTGGCTGCCGGAATTAAAGATGTACCATGTCCCGTTCGAAGGCCTGAAAACCGCCACATCCGTCTTCCCATCACCGTCATAATCCGCCGGAGCAATCAGATCACCCGCCTCGCCAAACTGCATCGCCGTAAATCCACCTGGGCCTCCCTGCAGATACCAGGTTCGGTCGGATGGACGGAATATCGATAGTTCGGTACGCCCGTCGTGGTCAAAATCGAGAGAAGGCCGGCTCACGACCACGGAATTCATACCGCCGGGAGAGTCTGGGATGCTGTCGTCGGTCACTAAAACCGGCACCCCCGTACTGTATAACCTTACGCTTACGCGATTGTTTGTACCGGGCAATCCGATGGAAGAGGGAGACGAACGCGCTCCGAAGGCGGCGAGGTCGTGTAATTGATTGTTACTGAAACGGCAGTTGCGCAGTTCGACGTTCACCGTATTGTTCGACGTCCCGTTCGGCATCGTAGTGTTTTCACCGCCGGGGATGATCAGACCGCCAAAATCGAAATTGTTAAAACCGTTATTGTTTTCAAAAACGTCGCCGTAAGACTTGAAACTGACCGTATTTCCATTTGCAGTTCCACCGAGTCCGCCGCCCACGATCGCTCCGGCACCATTTTCAAAGAATCGATTGCCCGAAGAAATAACCGTCGAAACGGCGTTGTTCGATCTGTTATTTTCCACAAGAATTCCGGCGTAGTTGGAGTAGCTACGATTGCCGGTAAGAGTAGCGTTGATGATACCGCCGGTCGCTCCTTGATTGTTGACGATACGCATTCCTGCTCCCACCATGCCGATTCTGTTGTTATAGAAGTCGTTATCAATGATTTCCGCATTGATGACGCGACCTGCCTGGGCCGCTCCGAAATTTCGGACATCTAATCCGCGCTGACTGTTGGTTGAGGCAACATGCGCGACGCGAACGTTAGTCGCTGTCGAAGCGAGATCGGTTCCGATGTTTGCATTTCCGTTGACTGCATTTCTCACGGTTAGCCATTCGATTGAGTTAGTACCTCTGCCCATTCTGATCGGTGCGGTAAGCGTAACCGGCGGAGCGCTGTTGAATGAACTCAAGGGCAAATTCATCGCGTCAATAATCACAGCGCCGCGATCACCCACAACACCTTGCAGCGACATGTTTTCCTGAAGTTCAATCCTTCCGCTATTTGGTCTCGCCGCTCCGTTCGGGTCATTTACAGAAAGCATATAAACGCCGGGCGCAATAATAATTTGCATTCCCACATTTTGTTGATTATTGATAGCCGAATAAAATTCCTCGATATTGGCAACATTCACCACGAGCGGCTGCCAATCGGGATGAAAATTATTGGGAGAAGTATTGGTCAGTTGAGTCAACCCACTGCCATTCCTATTCATCACCCATATTTGAGAAATGGGAGGGGCGGGATAGTAACTCTCATAAAAGACGATCTTCGTTCCGTCAGGTGACCACTTTGGTTTTGCTCCCCAGGGATTATGTTGCGGACTTGTACCATCGGGATTAACCAACGTAATGTATGCGTCGTCTTGTCCATTGTCGTCAACGGCAATTCGTCCGCCATCCGGCGACCAATCCGGCGACCTGTTTTCACCATATGGTGCGGGTGGTTATTCGCATTACATTGCTGCCGTCAGCATTCATCGTATAAACATCCGGGTAGTAACCGTGGGAATAAATAGAACGGGCGAAAGCAATCCGCGAGCCGTCCGGCGACCACGCCGGTTCGTAGTTGACGAATTGACCACCGGTTAAATTTACCCGATTTCTAGTGGTAACATTGATGGTAAAAATATCGGTCGAATCGAGAAAAACGATCTTCGAACCATCGGGCGACCAGTCCATGCCAAATCGCTCGTATGGAAACGGATAAGGCGATTCGCCGAAAATGGTGAACGTCGTAAGCTCTGCGGCATTTGTGCTGTCGGCATTCATCAGGTTGATTGATAATACGCTTCCGTTTTGTCTGATAAACGCGATTTTGCTTCCATCGGGCGACCAGGTTGGGTAATCATCTCTCACCGAATTGTTGGTAAGCCGCGTTTGTCCTGTGCCGTCGGCGTTCATCAAGTAAATTTCCGAATTGCCGTCGCGGTCGCTGGTGAAGGCAATCTTGCCGTTGGAGCGAAGCGTCGGAGCGGCTTGCGCGTCATATTTGAAGAAGGTAAGAACGATAGCGAGAATTAGTGCAATGTTCGAAGCGTTGAATCTCATGATGTCCTCCAAAAAACTTTGCTATTTGCCACATTGGCCTGTCGGGTCGGCCTTTGCAGACCGACCCGCTGCGTTCTGATTCGCCCGATTTACTGGAAAATGAAGTCCAAGTTTGCAACGCTGGCTTCCGGCAGTCCGGGATCGGCCCCGTGCGTCAGGCCATCGGAGTGATAAGCCAATCTAAGGAAAAATGGCGGATTCAGCATGCACGGCCCGACTTGGCCAAACATCGATAGGTTCTGTTCGGGCGTTGTTCTTGCGATCGACCCGTTGCCATCGGCGTCGGCTTCGAAAGCTCCTTCGCCGAGGGCCCGACGGCCAAGCGAGCCGATGCCTATGGGCGGACCGGGAGTCGCCCCGAGGCTGAATACCCAAACCGAATACACGCCGTTTGGCCTTAGTCCGTTGAAACTGAGGAAAGTGAAAGTGCCACCGGCCGTGCAGCTGACGACTGCTCTTCCGGACGCGCGGCTAAACTGGCTGAGACTCATCTGGCTGCCGTCGGGGTTTATTACCGGTGTGCAGAAATTCGGGTTTGGCTGTCCGACAAATGTTCGGTTAAACAACAGCGTGCCCTGAGGCGTAGCTGCCGTGATGACGCCGACGCCGGCGTCCGTCGTGCTGCATGCCCCGCCCCGGACTTCGTCATATACCAGAACGGGATTACGGTTTGGCCTTTGGGCGACAGATGTGGTTTCAGCCATCAACGTAACCGCGAAAATGCAAAGTGCTAAAAAAGTGTGCTTGTTCATTTTTTCTCCTCTCGTGATCCGTTTCGTGGGACGAACGGAAGTCTTGGTAACTTTTTGTTTGTTTTGGACGCCGGTTGCTATATAATGCGGGCAAAGCTTCTTAGACATTGACCAGACGTTACAAGCAGCCGGCGATAATTGTTTCTTCGTGAACAAAAATATCGTTTGGAGGCGAGTCATGTCTTTGAAAAATTCTTCGAATTTTCTTCGGTTTTTCTCCGGGGCTGAAATGAACGGCAACAAGACGCATAGCTACCGGTTTAAGTCCTTTACCCTCAACGTGGCGGAGCGGCAGCTGCTGGATGCGGACAAACTCATTCCGCTTACTCCGAAATCCTTTGACACCCTCGTTTATTTGGTCGAACGCTCCGGCCATCTGATAGAAAAAGAAGAATTGATGCAGTCCATCTGGACGGATTCGTTTGTGGAAGAAGGGAATCTCGCGCGGATCGTCCAGACCTCCGCCGGGTATTGGGCAAGACAAAAAAGGAAAAACATTTATCGAAACTGTCCCGAAAAAGGGGTATCGGTTTGTCGCGGAAGTAGTGACTTTAGAGACAGAGTCGAGTGCGTCGAGTACGAATGGTGGCTTTAGTCAACCCCCACCGAGATCGCATGGGCCAAATACGCAGATTGCGGAAGTTCGGGACGTGAGAATAACCAGCAGAGCAGCGGCGTTGACTGGATCGCTTCCGAGGAAGATTAAAGACACGGATGCATCAATATTCTTCGAATCCAGGGACAATAAGGACGAAACAACCCAAACTTTTCTTGGAAAAATACGCAAGTCGTCGATTATCGCCGCAACCAGCGTAGTATCTGTTCTCCTGTTCCTGGGAGGGAGTTACGGTTTATACCGGTATTTTAGTGGGCCCCGCAGCCCACTTGTTTTCGAGTCTGTGCACTCGACGAGATTAACTTCTAATGGCAAAGTCCGAAGCGCGGCAGTTTCTCCGGACGGAAAGTTCATAGTCTATTCGCTACGAGAAAACAAAGGACAGGAAAGCTTATGGCTTGAGCATATCGGCAGTGAGAGCAGCGTGCAGATCGCGGCTCCCGCTTTCGTCCCATACAATGGGCTGAGGATCTCCGCCGACGGCGATAGTGTTGATTACAATGGTCCCGACGGGTCACTTTTTAGAATTCCCGCCCTCGGGGGTAATTTCACGAAGATCTCTGACGTGAAGAGTCTTTCGGCCAGCAGTTTCATCGGGTTTTCGCCTGACGGTATGCAGATTGCATTTTTACGTCGCAAGGATACCGGTGGCACGACTCTTGTTGTTTCAAGCCCGGATGGAACGATGGAGAAACAAATTACACAATTCGAACCTCCGATAAGGCTCGGGCTCAACCCGACGTGGTCGCCCGACCGAACTGCAATCGCCTGTTGGTCGATCGAGTCCGGCCGCCAAAACATTGCCGTTGTCAAAGTTAGCGATGGAACGGTCACAAAACTTTTGGGAGATGGATGGCCGAACGTTGGATATTTTACGTGGATGCCAGATTCCAGGGGCCTCTTTGTTGTGGGCAAAGGCCTATCTGATTCTCAATTGTCGCTGCGTCAGGTTTGGCAAGTATTATACCCGACTGGAGATGCAAGTCGGATCACGACCGATTCTAATAATTATGAAACTGTTAGCGTTACGTCCGACGGCCTGAAATTGGCGGCTGTCCGCTCAGAGCCTGTTGCACAAATTTGGGCTGCGGAAGACCGCGATTTAAAGGATTTTAAGCAATTGACAGTTGGCTTTGAAAAGTTCGATGGCGTTTTGAGTCTGGGATGGTTGAGCGATGAGAGAATTGTTTATGATTCTACGCAAAACGGCAAAAATTCATTTTGGATCACTGATTCGACGGGGAGCGGACATCGCAGACAATTACAAGATATATTCGCCCAAGCCGCGTCGCCGGACGGCCGATATCTTGTTTATCAAAAAAGCTCGACGGCCAGCATGGGTTTGTGGGTCAGCGATTTGCAGGAAGGCGTTGAACGGCAGTTGACGAAAGAAGCGGATGTTTGGGCCTCATTCTCACCTGACAGCAAATGGGTAGTTTATACCGGTTACCATCAACAAATTGCTCTTTTCCGAGTGCCCATAGAGGGGGGGGAACCCACGATGATCATAGCCGCCAACGGACTTTGCCCAACCGTTTCTCCAGATGGAACTAAGATAGCCTTTTTCCAATGGAAAGCTGGACAGCGCAGCCAACTAACTGTTGCACCCATTACGGGCGAGAGCCCAGTCAAGACCTTTGATGTTGATATCGAAATTGCTCCCCTATCTACAAAGGCAAACTTGCAATGGAATTCGGACGGAACCGCTATCACTTATGTTGGTCTCAAGGATGGTGTTTCCAACCTATGGCGGCAGAATATTGATGGCGGCTCGCCTATTGAAGTAACGAGTTTCGATACGGGCCGTATCTTTAACTTCGCTTACTCCCAGGATGGGAGCCGTCTTGCCCTTTCCCGGGGGAGCTTTGACAGCGACGTAATACTTCTCAGTAATCATGAATGATCGCAAATGATATAAGCAGCTGGCCCTCCGATTTCGGGGATTAGCCGGAGTCGCCGATGAGTCACTTGTTGAGTGTGACTCAATCCGACCCGTCGAATAGGGCGGACGGCTGCCCGTGTTTTACTGACAATTTTTGAGCGCTAGTCGTAGGCGGCAAAAATTCCGGCGGTGCATCCTTGCGTCTACCGGTCTTTCATCTACAATCCATCTATGCCAGTTGGTTACTTTAGCCTGATTCTCCACGCTCACTTGCCGTTTGTCCGGCATCCGGAATACCCATCATTTCTCGAAGAAGACTGGCTTTACGAGGCGATAACGGAAGTTTACCTTCCGATAATTTTTATTCTTCAGAATCTCCACGAGGCCGGTGTGAAGCCGCGGCTGGCGATGAACATCTCGCCGCCGCTGTGCGAAATGCTGGCCGACAAGCTGCTCGAAGAAAGATATACTGCCCATCTTGAAAGGCTGCTGGAGCTTGCCCAAAAGGAACTCGAACGCTCGGAACGCGAATCGCCCGAGTTTATCGAGGCGGCCCGGATGTATGTCGAAACGCTGAGTGCGTCGCTCGACCTGTGGAACAACCGGTACGGGCGAAATCTGATAAACGCCTTTCGCGAGCTACAGGAAGAAGGCGTGCTGGAGATCATCACCTGCGGTGCGACACACGGATTTATGCCGCTGATCTCTACGCCCGAAGCACGGCGGGCACAGGTCCAGATCGCGGTAACCAATTACAAAAAACACTTTGGACGCCAGCCGCGCGGCATATGGTTGGCGGAATGCGCGTATGAGCCAGGAATCGAGAAGCTCCTGAAAGACGCCGGGATCGAATATTTTATCAGCGATACGCATGCCATTTTGTATGGCGATCCACGTCCGAAATACGGCGTCCACGCACCGGTCGCCTGTGAGAATGGGACTGCTGTTTTTGCACGCGATGTCGAGACAAGCCAGCAGGTTTGGAGCGCGGAGGTCGGATATCCGGGAAACGATGTTTATCGCGAGTTTTATCGCGACATTGGCTGGGATGCTCCACTCGATTTCCTGAAGCCGTATCTCGACACCGATGGCAAACGAAAACACCTGGGGCTGAAATACCACCGCATCACCGGCCGCGATGTGCCGCAGCAATTGAAACAGCCTTACATTCCGGCATTGGCAAGGGAAAAGGTCGCGGAGAATGCCTCGCATTTTATCGGCGAGCGGATAAAACAGGCTTACATACTTCGCGATGCTTTTGAGGGTCACCCGCCGCTGGTCGTTTCGCCCTACGATGCGGAGCTTTACGGGCATTGGTGGTACGAGGGGCCGCAGTTTATCGACTTCTTTTTCAAGAAGCTTCACTTCGATCAATCCGAGATCGAAGCTATTACGCCGGGCGATTTTCTCGATTCGGGAATTCCGATACAGATACAGCAGCCGACGGCTTCGTCCTGGGGCGAGAATGGCTACTACAAGGTTTGGCTTAACGATCTGAACTCGTGGATGTACCCATACCAGCACGATGCGGAAAAACGCATGACCGAATTGGCGAACAGATTCGCGGAGCCAAGCGAGATTGAAACACAGCTATTGAACCAGCTTGCTCGTGAACTTGTCCTCGCACAGTCAAGCGATTGGGCGTTTCAGATATATCAGGGAACCACCGTCGAATACTCATCGCTGCGGTTTCGATCGCACATTCACCGCTTCGATCTGCTGGCGAAAATGCTTCAGTCCGGCAATATCGATCAGAGATCTTTTCAACGAAATTAAGGGCCGCGATAATATTTTTCAGGAAATCGATTATCGCGTATATCGAACTTAATTTCAGCAAACAATTCGATGTACGAAAAAAGAGGTCGGGAATCGCTTCCCAACCTCTTGTTAATTTAATTCGCTGTTGAATTAATGTGTCGTTGTAATTAGCAACCGGGAAGTCAGTGGCGTCAGTCAACCCCCAACACGGTTTATTAGTGATAAGCCTGGTGCCAACGGTCATCACGAAGAATGTGCCGGGATTACCCGGACGCTAAACGGCATAATCAGTCTTGCCGTCTCCGTCATAGTCACCCTGTGCAACGAAGTCGGTCAGCCGATACACCCCATGTGTCGGATACGACGGTGTTTCCGGCGGTTCCGCTCGGTTCAAATTCCCAACGAAGGAATCCGGCATCATCTCTAAGAACGGCAAGGTCGGTCTTGCCATCGTCGTCATAGTCTCCCGGGACAATCACGTCAGTCTTGAGCCCGAAAAGCTCCGACCTTTGAGGGCCGTCGGCCTCGCGGATAAAGAAGCGTCCATTCACGCCGTTAGGATCCGCGCGTTGAATCACAAAATCGTACTTGCCGTCACCATCGTAATCACCTGGTGCCGGGAAGTCGCCGCCTTGTCCCCACTCAACGGTCTGGACTCCCGGAGGCGACCCGATTGAGCGATAAAACCAGAAGCTTTGAGCTCCAGTAGTGGCACCTGAACGATATACGGCCAGATCGTCTATGTTGTCACCGGTATAATCACCGACGACCGTTGCGTCGTCACCGGTTATGCCGAAGGGCTCACTAAAGAGGGTCTGTGTTGCGCTTCGAACGATATAGAATACGCCCTGAGGACCGGGCCGGAAAACGGCAAAATCATCCTTGCCGTCACCGTCATAATCCGCCGGAATGAACTCGTCGGATGCGATGCCCCAATCCGTCGACAATGTCGGGAAACCGTCCTGGAACGACGTCCACCACGTTGCCTGGCCATTAATTCCGCCGCCCGTATTTCTGATAACCGTGAAGTCGGTTTTGCCATCACCGTTGATATCGACCGGAGCGTCATTGGCCGGGGGCTGTACAGCACCCTGAACCGTCACGTCCTGCATCGTTATCGTGTAGGCTCCGGCACTGATCGCTCCCGTGGTGTAGAATGAGTCAACGAAAAGATAAAGCTGAGTGTTCAGCGGAAGCGTGTTCATCTCTGCTGTCGTTATTGTTTCCGCCACTCCCGCAATGCCTGAGTCGGAACCCTGTAGGCAATTCGTAAGCGGGCTGGTGTTACGTACCAGGGCTAACAGGGCACATTGCACCGGTGGAGCCGTCCAAAATATATATCGCCCCATCGTACGCCGGCGAAGCAGTTGTAAACCTAATCTGCGGAGCTGCTCCTCGGGCACTGATCTTGAACGAGTAAATATGGTCCGGTCCAGCAACTTGACTATAATCACTGCAACCGACTTGAACAAAACTTGCCGTGCTGTTAGCTCCCACCGTGGTACCAGTGTCTGTGAATGGAGCTCCAGCTGTATAGGTTGCGGCCGGAATCGCGACACCCGGACAATTATCGCCTCCAGCTAGAAGCTCAATCATATTAAACTCGCCCTTTTGATGCGGCAGCCTGTAGTTGCTTTGCCGCCTAAGTAGTTCCGGCTTGCTGCAAGCTGAATTGAGTTTTTGAACGATTTCAGCAGCCCGTTGAGCGACACGCGGTGGAATTGTTTTGTCGGATTCTTTTGCCGATACGTCCTGGGCCTGAGCGGCAAAGATCGTGGTAATTCCCGCGAACAAAGAAAAATAACCGATTTTTTGCTGCCACAGCTTTAAGGCCAGGGCCTCAATTTCCCGTGTCTGAGAAGCTTTCATGCTTCCAAGAATATCTAAACGCTTTGAGTCCGCGTTTCCAGCTTTCATTCCATTTCCTCCTCAAATTACAATAATTACAAACCGATACGACCGAAATCCGTCGTAGGATAATATTTGGAGAACCGACGGATACGCTCCTTTTGCTGATCACTGAGGCCGGTAGTTCCGCGTCCGGCAACGCCCTTGTTAAACCGTATCTTCCGTGCTTCCGATTCGGTTTCCCTGATCTTAGCCTCAACCGCCTTTTGCTGGGCACCGAGGCCGTAAAAGTTCAAGACCTGTTGAATCGCGGCAGGTTTGTCCGAGATAAGATCTTCATAACGCAGCCAACTAATCTCCAGCCGCTTTTGCTTTTCGACAAGGTCCCATGATGCAACGAATTGCATATACCATGGCACCACGTTGTCGATCAGCAGATCGATCTTTGTCTCTTCGTCCAAGCCCGCGAAATCGGCACGAAAATACGTATTAAAATAAGCCCCTTGATTGTTATAAAAATCCAGAAGACTAATTACCGAATCGTAAATATTGCGTACCAGAACGATCGGCCTGACGCCGAATGCCTGCATCATATGGACATTTGCGTCCGATGCACGGCAGTGCTGCTGTGTAACCGTATCGAGATGAGCAGACTCTCGAAGCGTAGGCAGATAAAGTTCGTGTTCATTTTGTCCCGCCGCGTAAACGGTGAACAGATCGCGATAGCCAGTCAGGTTTACGAGGAGATTCTTGAGAAATGTCGAGGCACTTTTTGGCACGCAGGCGATGAAAATATGCCGCCCAAGCTGCTCCTCTGTTATATCCGTCGTAAAATCCGAAAGTTTGGCCTGCTGGCGCGTGGCCGTCAGCGAATTGGTCAAATTTACGTATGAGTCGGGGCCCGGACAAACCGCAATCGCTTTCCGGCAGCACAACAGGCTTTCTTCAAAACGCGTGTTTTGAAAAAAAATGAGCCCAAGAGCCTGGAAATTGTCGGCGAATTTTTTTAGGAAAACGGAATCCTCAGCCATTTCGCCCTTGATCTCAAGCCGAAGTGCCGCATGCAGAAAATTCAGGGCCGTTGCAGTGTCGCCGCTTTCCAGTAATTTTTCGATCAGGAGTTTGTAGCCTAATAAAAGATTGTGGACAAGATGATCGTAAAACGGCTGATCGACCGAAACCTTGGCAAGAGCGCTTTGAAAAAACGTGACGGCCAAATCGCCGTTGCCACGCTTTAGCTCCTGGACTCCAAAATCAACCTCCTGCTGCAGGGCGCTTAAGAGATTTTGATTTAAGTTCGAAGCGTCAAGGGTTTGATGGGACTGCTGCATTAACGTCTTTCGTTGTATCAAGATAAAATGCTATGTCAGATTACAATAAGAGGGCGCAGTAGTCAATGTTTTTCGGCACAACCGGCTTAGTTTTCCGCGTGTTTCACTGTCCAACTGTCCCATCTTTCAGGCGGTTTTTTCGCATCAATGCCAGTCATCCGACGATTCGATTTGTATAAAACAGAAACAATTCTGGAATAAAAACGCCTGGAATCGGCGTCAAACACCCGGATTGAAAACCTTATTAAGTGACTTTCCTATCATGAATTGTCAGACGTTATACCCATGCAACGAACAGCGGAAAAATGAACAAAGGCTCGGCAGCGATGCCGAACCTCTAGTTTCTCGAAGCACGTTGGATTGACACTAATGCGTGTTGTACTTGGCGATTGGTGTGTCGCCGGTTTCGCCCCACGACTTCGCACTCATCTGACCCGTGGTTGAGTCCTTCTGGAAGAACGTTCCGGGTGAACCCGGCCGCCAGACCGACAACTCCGTTTTACCGTCTCCGTCGTAATCGCCCTGCGTGATAATGTCCGTAGCGGCAACTCCCCAGAAATTGCGGACAACCGTTATGCCCGGCGTTCCGCTTGGCTCAAAGTCCCAAACCAATATTCCATCCGCACCGGCTCTAACAACCGCGATGTCGGTGTTTCCGTCGCCATCGTAGTCTCCCGGAACGACCATATCGTTCGCCAATCCAAACAACATCGTGGTTCCGAGGCTTTCCGCGAACCATTCGGCGGATCTGATATAGAAGCGTCCGTTTGCCCCCTCGGCCCGCCGGACGACAAAATCCGCCCGTCCCTGGCCGTCATAGTCTCCCGGTGCCGGCTTGTCGCCGTGCTGGCCCCACGCTATTGTCGTAAAATCAGGCGATCCGATGGAGCGGTAGAACCAAAAGCTTTGCGCACCGGGCGTGGCGCCGTCGCGGTAAACCGCCAAGTCGTCGATCCCGTCGCCCGTATAGTCCGCCACAACCGAAGGGTCATCTCCCGTCTGACCGAAATCCTCGATATGCATGGTTTGAGTAAGGCTTCGGACAATATAAAAGCGCCCTTGAGCTCCGGGACGCCATACTGCAAGATCATCTTTACCATCGGCGTCAAAGTCGGCCATGAGGAATTTATCGGATGCGATTCCCCAATCGGACGGCGTCGGGAAGCTGTCGTTGCTCGCGCGAGCGTGCCAGGTCATCTGTCCTGACGCTCCACCGCCAGTGTTCCTCGCAACTATGAAGTCCGATCCTCCGTCACCGTTCATATCCATCGGCGAGTTGTTTGCTGGCGGTAAAGGGTTGTTTGCGATGGTCACGTCCTGTATTCGTATCGTATATGGACCCGAGCCGTTCACGTTGTTGAAATAAGAATCAACAAAAAAATGAAGCGGAACATTCAGCGGAAGCTCATTCATCTGCTGGCTGTTTATCGTTTCGGTTCCCCCGGCACCGACGAAACTTGATGCAGTCATACAATTGGATGCATAATTGCCCGTTCCGGTCTGGCACCTTCCACCCGTAAGGCCGTTCAAAACGTAAATCAGGGGATTGTAAGTGCCCGATGTTGTGGAAACCTGTATCTGAGGATTCGCACCCCGGGCGGTAAGCGTAAATGAGTAAATCTGATCGGGCCCAACAGTACCGCCGTAATAGCAATAGAAGCAGCTCGAACATGACACCGTATCATTCGCGCCCGTTGTGTCGCCCGAGTCAGTATAAGGCGCCGCGGCCGTATAGGTTCCCGCCGGGACAGCGCGGCCGGGACAGGTGTCGTTTCCGGCAAGCACCGCCACCATGTCAAAGCTGCCCTTTTGGTGAGGCAGGCGATACTCGCTTTGCCGCCTCAGCAATTCGGGCTTGGTGCAGTTTGCGTTAAGCTCCGCGACGATCTTCGCCTTCTTCGCAATTCGCGGCGGCAAGTCGTTTCCGTTTACCTCTCTCGCCCAGACATCTCTCGGCTGGGCGGCAAAAACGGAAGCTGCACCGGCGAAGATCGAAAAATAACCTAATTTTTGCCGCCACTTCTTTAGGAGCGCAGCCACAATTTGCTGCGTTGGCGACAAATCGCCGCTGCTAAGAATATTCAGACGCATCGAGTCTACGATTTTAGCCTTCATTTCTTTTTCCTCCTCGAATTAGTCAAATTTGCCGCCAAAATATTTGCTTCTACTTATTAACGCGACGTTTTAGAAAAAGAGAGGTCAAAATTTTAACGGGCGTAGCTTATTAACCGCGATACGGTTACTTCCAATGTGTACGCTTTTTCCGCAGTACACTCGCAAACTACCACCGGGAGAAAAGAAAATCCTTCGATTTTCGTGAAAGTTTTCTTCCGTTTTTCTTCCGCCAATGCGGCGAATCGCCGTGTTATGGAAAGTAAAGTGTTATGGGGAATCAGACCGTCTTGCGCAAATCAAAGGTTTTATGACTTGTTGACAACTTTTGATAGAAAACCTCGCGAGCGGAGGTATTCGAGGATCAGCCGCGCATTCTCGCGTGCTGTCATATCAACTGTTTCGAGCGAGATTTCTGAGGTTTCCGGCACTTCATATGCATCGCTAATGCCGGTAAAGTCCTTA
Source organism: Blastocatellia bacterium (assembly GCA_963765045.1). GTDB lineage: Bacteria > Acidobacteriota > Blastocatellia > Pyrinomonadales > Pyrinomonadaceae > OLB17. The sequence goes on from CAVXVF010000018.1 coordinate 105,013, forward strand.
AGCTCGCCTCGACGGGCCTTTGCATACATGCCTTTCGAATCACGCCGCTCGCACTCATCTAAAGGCGTATCGACAAATACCTCGATAAAACTGCCTTCCTGAAACATCAACCGCACCTGATTGCGGCTCTGCCGGTACGGGCTGACGGCCGCGCAAATAGCGATTCCGCCGTGTCGAACAATCTCCGAAGCAACAAAGCCAATGCGGTTGACATTGATGTCGCGATCTTCCTTTGAAAAACCGAGGCCTTTTGACAGATTTGTCCGAACTACATCGCCATCAAGCAAAGTCGCCTGGCGTCCATCTTCTAAAAGGAGCGTCGACAAGATCTCGGCGGTTGTCGATTTGCCCGATCCGCTTAGGCCCGTGAACCAGATACAAACACCTTGCCGGTGCTTTGGCGGATAGGATTCGGACAAAATCGCCGCCACTTCTGGCCGGGTAAACCATTCGGGCAGCTCTTTTCCCGCACCGAGAAAATCTTCGCGGATCTGTGTTCCCGAAAGGGAAAATGTTTTACTGTTGGGTGGAATCTTGTCCAGCTCTTCGTATTTTCGAGCGTCGGGCAAATAAGCGAACTCCTGAAATGAAATGATTTTGACACCGATCTCCGGGCTTAATTCCGTCGCAAGCTCCTGGGCCGCGGACGGCGAGTAAAATGGATTGCCGTGCGAATCAACGCCGGGACTTGCGTGATCGCGACCGACGATCAAATGATTTGCTCCGTAGTTTCGCCGGATGATCGCATGCAACACGGCCTCCCGCGGTCCGGCCATTCGCATCGCCAGCGGCAGAAGGGCGAGCAGAACATTATCTTTTGCAAATGCAAGCTCGGTGACGGCTTTGTACGTCCGAACCCGAGTAAAATAATCGATGTCGCCTTCTTTTGTCATTCCGACGACGGGATGCAAAAGCAACGTTCCGTCAATCATATCCAACGCACGTGAGGTCATTATTTCGTGTGCGTAATGGATCGGATTGCGTGTTTGAAAAGCAACAACGTTGCTGCGTCCTATCTCCTCAAGTCTTTGACGTGTTTGGGCCGGAGAAAGTCGCAAATCCTGAAAGTCGTGATATGCCGGCAGTTTCAGAACCCTCAACTTTCCAGCGAGATTGTATTTGCCCCAGCGGTGCATTTCAGAAACGAGCGGATGACGGAGATCGTTTGTGCCAAATACGAACCTGGCGGTTCGATCGCAGTCCCATTCGTAAATATTCTCGACGTCCAATAAGGCCAAAAGATCGTTCTTTGAATCGCGCAAAGCGATCGTTTTTCCTGCTTCTATATTAGAAAGATCATTTACCGATTGCGTTATTGGGATCGGGAAAACAGTCCCGTCAGCAAGCCGCATTTCTTTCACGACGTTCGTGTAATCCGCCTTATCCATAAAGCCGCGAAGCGGAGAAAACGCACCAGTCGCCAGCATCTCAAGGTCGCAGGTTTCGCGTTGGGTCAACTGTATCGAGTGAAGGCCGGAAGCATGTGCAAACAGGTCCGGGCGTTCGTCAGGGGAAACGACGAGATCTACCAGATCACCTTTGTAGGGCGTGACGAGAGTTGTTTTTTCAATCATTTAGGCAGCGGGCATAAAGGGTTTGAATCGGTCGAAAACACAATTTTCCCACAAAGTCTTGGCAGCTTGCAATCACTCCCATTGGTTGCCTAAATCTAAGCACGAAGTTATCATTCTCATTCTGATACTTGTAAATATGCGGGTTTAGGCTGCGACAGTGTAATAAAGCGGCCAAGCCTTACTGGAGTTCTTGATGATAAATAAAGGCGTGGAAATTGCTGCCGCAAGTGGAAAATTGGGCGTGCTGCTCGTCGGTCTCGGTGCGGTAAGCACGACGCTTGTTGCCGGCGTTGAAGCAATAAAGCGCGGTCTGGCCTCTCCGGTCGGCAGTCTGACGCAGATGGGCACGATCAGGCTCGGAAAGCGGACGGAGAACCGTTCGCCACAGATCAAGGATTTCGTTCCCCTTGCGGAGCTCGACGATATCGTTTTCGGTGCGTGGGACATTTTTGCTGACAGTGCTTTTGACGCAGCAATGAATGCGGGCGTACTCGAAAAAGATCTCTTAAATCAAGTCTCAGAACAGCTTGCTTCGCTAAAACCGATGCCAGCCGTGTTCGAACAAAATTATGTAAAACGGCTGCATGGCGAAAACGTAAAAACCGGCAAGAACAAAATGGAGCTTGCCGAGCAGCTCATCGAAGATATTGCGAAGTTCAAATCGGACAACAATTGCGACCGGCTCGTTATGGTTTGGGCAGCCTCGACCGAGATCTACATTGAGGAATCCGCGATCCATTCGACGATCGAATCGTTTGAAAAAGCGATGTACGACAACGACCCGATGATCGCCCCGTCGATGATCTACGCTTACGCCGCATTGAAATCGGGTGTGCCGTTTGCGAACGGAGCTCCAAACCTTACCGTAGATATTCCCGCACTCACCGCTCTGGCCGAGCAAAACAAGGTTCCGATCTGCGGAAAAGATTTCAAGACCGGCCAAACGCTGATGAAAACCATTCTGGCACCGGGCCTAAAATCGAGAATGCTCGGTCTCGATGGCTGGTATTCGACAAATATCCTTGGCAATCGCGATGGCGAGGTGCTGGACGACCCGGAAAACTTTAAATCGAAAGAGGTATCAAAGCTTTCGGTGCTTGAGCATATCTTTCAGCCAGATGTTTACCCTGATCTGTACGGCAATTTTTCGCACGTCGTTAGGATTAACTACTATCCTCCGCGTGGCGACAACAAAGAAGGTTGGGACAATATCGACATTTTTGGCTGGCTGGGTTACAAGATGCAGATCAAGATCGACTTTCTTTGCCGCGATTCGATCCTCGCCGCACCGCTTGCTCTTGACCTTGCGCTGTTCATGGACCTCGCTCAGCGTGCGGGCATGAAAGGTGTTCAGGAGTGGCTGTCGTTCTACTTTTAAAGCACCTCAGACCGCTCCCGGCCTCTATCCCGAGCACGATCTTTTTATCCAATTGATGAAATTGAAAAACACTTTACGCCACATGAAGGGCGAAGATCTGATAACGCATCTCGGGCTGGAATATTATGACTGACGCGTTGGCTGCGGAGAAAAGCGGACACAGACCTATCGAACGCAGGCCAGTTATCGTTGCGATCTTGTTTTTTTTAGGATTGCTTATTTTTGAGCAGATATTTCTAAGTTCTATCGGCGGTGGAACCATCTCCAGGCATTTTGCCGAGGGAACGTATGGCCGGATGCTTGTAGTTATTGGTCTTTCGGCGGCCTCTCTCATATTCTCAGGCTTGTTCATCGCTCTATCGTTTGTTAGTTCCAAGTGGTTGCGACTCGTCTATTTTGTAATTTTCTCTTTCGTTACATTCGTAGAATATAGCCATTACAAGGCGTTTGGAGGTTTTTCGCGTTTCCAGATGGCAGAGGTCGCCTTTTTTTCCGCAGACTGGCGGTTCCTTCTGAATTCCGCTTTTATATATTTCAACCCGCTTTTTATTGTTCCTGTCGTTGTCTTTGGACTGCTATTGTTCTGGATTACCTCGCAGAAGACTTTAGGCATCAAGGCTTTTTTCTCCATTCTGTTCGTGGTTTGCGCGTTTTTCGGAGCGACCGCATATTTCACGAAGAACACTTTTTACGTCAATTCGCTTGCGTCCGGGTTCCGAACGGCGCTAAGTTTTCCCGTAATTTGGTATGTCGGCACGAACGACGCGGATTCTAAAGCAATTCACTACAGGGCTGCGCGCGACAAGATCGATTTCAAATCGTCCGATACTCCTAAACGCAATATAATTTTCATCGTCGACGAGTCAGTCAGGGGCGATTATTTGAGCATCAATGGTTACGGAAAATCTACGACCGCTTTTCTTGACGGCCTAAACCGGCAGGGATTTGTAGTAAATTGGGGCATTGCCGCATCCGGAGCGACGTGCAGCACCGATTCCAACAACATTCTATTCACAGGCATTTCGCAGCTTCCGGATTTGAAATATGACGTTTATCATTGGCCGACGATTCTCCAGTATGCCAAAGCAATGAATTATCGTACTTATTTCATCGACTCCCAGGTTACAGGCAGATGGTTTGGAAAACCCGCGGACCTGGCTTTCGCCGATGTCTGGATACGCGAACACGACTTTAATGAGAGCGGAGATGACAGATTTGATAACGATGCCAAAGCGGCGAGAAAAATACGCGAGATCATTCAAAGTTCGACCGGCAATTTTATCTGGGTTAACAAGTTCGGTGTACACAAACCATACACGGATTCCTATCCGCAAACTGGTCAAGGATACGGTCTCAGATCAATTTAACGTGGACTATGACGAACGGTTCGACCGGGAAACCTTGATACGGAATTATGAAGCAGGCGTTTCATATAATTCCGACAGTTTCTTTTCAAACTTATTTGCGAATGGAGAGCCAGCGAACAGTGATTTCTATGTGTACACTTCGGATCACGGACAGACCTTGCGCGAAGAAGGAGCAACCGTTTCGCACTGTTCGGAACAAAGAACAGCCGCAGTCGTTCCATTGCTAATGATCACAGGCTTGACCTCAAAGCCGAAAGTGGAAAGCTCTTTTGAGGCCTCGCATTTTAACATCTTTGCCACGATGCTGGACCTGATCGAGTTTCCCGAAGATGAGCGTAAATATTCTTACCCGATTTCACTTCTCAAAGCTGGCAACTCCGATTCCGTACCCAGGTTTTATTATTCGGGTGAGATAAACAGAAAAGACGGCGGTTCCACTCATCGGTTCGATTAGCCGAAGTAACTTGGGACATTTCAATGCCCTAATATTGCGATTGGCATCCAAAATCCAGAATAATTTTAAATTCGGTCACGATTTCCCTTGCAAAGGTCCGTAATTTTGTGTTACCAAATAAAAGGCAGTTCGCTTTTTACGGACTGTTTTACAATCCTCTGGACAGGTCCCTCCATAGTCTAAAGTCCAGCCAACGAAAAACATTTTGAAATCATCATTAGTGACGACGCGGTTGCCGTATTAAAATTGGGCAAATGCGAGTTTGAAAAAACGTCATCGGTTAGCGTAACGCCATTTGGCAATTAGGCGTTCCGGTTAGGAGAAAAGGATGAGAAGCGAAACGGCCAATAAGAAAGGAAACAGCGAAAAAGGTATTTTGCTTGACCCGGAAAGAAAGAGTCCGCGTGCGAAAGAGTTTGAAGACAAACTTTCTGCCCTGATCGTGGGACAGGAACGCGGCGTACGCCGTCTCAGCGGCCTTTTCCAGATTTATCTAGCCGGAATGAATAACCCGTCACGGCCGATCGGCACGATGCTTTTTCTCGGGCCGACCGGTTCAGGTAAAACGCGAGTTGTCGAAGCAGCGGCGGAAGTTCTGTTTGGCGAGCCGCACACGGTCGTCAAAATAGATTGCGCCGAGTTCCAGCATTCACACGAGATCGCAAAACTTATCGGGTCCCCTCCGGGATACCTCGGACATCGCGAAACATCGCCGATGCTCACGCAGGAGAACCTCGACAAGGCTCACACCGACGATACGAAATTAACTTTCGTTCTCTTTGACGAGATCGAAAAAGCATCTGATTCGTTGTGGCAGTTGCTTCTCGGTATTCTCGATAAAGCTACGCTCACATTGGGCGACAACCGCCGCGTCGATTTCTCCAGAACGGTTGTCATCATGACCTCGAATCTCGGTGCACGCGAAATGTCCGATATGATCTCAGGCGGGATTGGTTTTGCACCAACCAAAACGGACGCAAAGCAAAAAGATGACAACGAGATCGACACCAAGATATACCGAACGGCCCTCGAAGCGGCAAAACGGAAATTCTCGCCGGAATTCATGAACCGCATCGATAAGGTCGTTGTTTTCCGCAGCTTGAAGGAACATCACCTCCGCCGAATCCTCGACATCGAACTTAGGGCTGTGCAAGACCGGATTACGGAATCGGCCGGAACAAAGTTTGTTTTCGAATGCTCCGACACCGCCAAAGAATTCTTGCTTAGCGAAGGCATCGACCTCAAATACGGTGCTCGGCATCTAAAACGTTCGATCGAGCGGTTCCTCGTTTATCCGCTATCGAATCTGGTTGCTACACAGCAGGTCGAGACTGGCGATTTCGTAATGGTCGATTTTGATACGGAAAAGAAAGCGTTAGCATTTACGAAGCAGTCCGGCAAGATGATAGTCAGTGATTCCACGGGTGAAAGTCCTGATGAAGAGCCTCTCACAAAGTCCGATGCAGTTGGTATTCCGCTTCCCCAGGCACAAGCTGCATCCGGAATGAGCAAGTCAAAAGGCGAAAATAACGACGTCTAGATAAGTAGTTAATTCACAAACCCCTGCGGGACGATTTGGTTCGTCCCCTTTTTTTGCCTTCATGTTCGAGTTCTTGACTGTTGGACATCGTGTCCGATAAGTTCTATTTCTGTCCAAGGATAAAGGCAAAATCGGTTTTGATGTAAGTGTCTATCTGGTCGCGGGCGCGACGAAATGCATCCAACCGCGTTTCGTCATCGCCTTCAACTACAGCCGGATCATCGAATGCATGATGGATAAATTTTGTTGTAGCAGGGAAGTAAGGGCAATTCTCTTTAGCATTGTCACAAACGGTTAGTACAAATTCGATATCTTCTCCAGCAAATTCATCGACCGATTTGGAGCGGTTACTTGAAATATCGATTCCGATTTCGGCGAGAGATTTGATCGCCTCCTGTCTTACAGTACTCGGATGTGTGCCGGCACTGTCAATCATATACGCATCACCGAATGTATATTTCAATAGTCCTTCGGCCATCTGGCTTCGGGCAGAATTACCTGTGCAGAGAACCAAAATTCTTGGTTTTTCATTCATCAATTTCTTTTTCAGCAAGCAGCCATTTGAACACAAACATCGCGGTGATCGCTCCGGCAAATTGTGCCGCAATGAACATCGGAACACCCGATGGGGCAATGCCCGCAAATGTGTTCGAAAGCGAGCGGGAAACGGTTACGGCCGGATTGGCGAAAGAAGTCGAGCTTGTAAACCAATACGCTGCTGTAATATAGCAAGCGACCATTACTCCAACTAGTTTCGGATGGAAAGCCATCCCAAGACGGATCACGCCGATCAGTCCGAACGTTGCGACAAACTCTCCGAGGAACTGGGCAGAGCCTTCCCGTGTTTTCGTTGAAAGATTAATCGCGTGCAGTTCGAACATCAGATTTGCGATGACTACGCCCAGAATTGCACCAGCAACTTGTGCGGCAATGTAACAAAAGCTCTCCATTCGTCCGATCTTTCCGTCAAATGCTTCCATCAAAGTAACAACCGGGTTGAAATGTGCTCCCGATATATTTCTAAAGCCATATATAAGAATTATCAGTCCGGCTCCGGTCGCGATCGAGTTTCCAAGAAGAGCAACCGCCGAGTTTCCGCTGGATAGTCGTTCGCCCATAATGCCCGATCCAACGACGATAGTCAGTAATCCGGCTGTTCCGATAAATTCCGCGGCAAGCTTTCGAGTAAAGGACATATCAATTCTTGCAGCAGGTAAATCTCGAACAACCGGTGAAATCGCAAATTGTTTGACAATTGAAAGACACTACTTTAGGACTCAGTAATACCAGATGCAGAATTGCAACCAGAAAACTTCCGATCATAACATTCAGCGCAATTAGTTCGGCCATCGGTCCGTGAGTGTCCAAAACTATTGGTGAATTCAAACTCCACGCACCGATCGGTTTTACAGCAAACATAAGGGCGAACGACGTAATTTTAAGTACTGTTGCGGCGATGTGAAGCGAGAATTCTCCGGTCGCTAATCCACCAAGCGATGCTCGGCTGTCACCTTCGGAAAACACATCGAATATTTCGGTTGCGAAGCCCGCAACTATGAAAAATACCGCCGCCCATAGAGCATAACCGCCAAAGTTTTGGAAATAAAGAAGGTAAGCGACAGGGAGCATCAGGAAAGCAGAGGTCATGTGCAGGTTATGTTCAAAGCGCGACTCTGGACGAGCGTGAAGTTTGTATTTCCAGATGTGGAAATAGAAGAGATCTACCGAGCTAACAATCATAAAAAAGTTCAAGAAAACGAATCCGGCAATAATTGGATGTTCCATGGTTAATACCTCACGATCCTAAGGCATCAAATATGTCTTGGCATATATCATCAACATTTTCAATGCCGACAGAAATTCTCAAAAGACCTTCGGATATGCCGGCCCTGGCCCTTTCGTCTGCCGATAGTGTCGCGTGCGTCATCAAAGCCACCGGCTGGACGAGCGTTTCGACACCGCCGAGCGAGGTCGCAAAAGTGCATAATTTCACCTTATTAACGAAAGATTTCGCTGCTTCAGCGGTGCCCACGTCGAGTCCCATCATTCCGCCAAAGCCATTCATCTGTCGCTTTGCGACCTCATGGTTTTTATGCGACTCAAGCCCCGGATAATAAACCGCAGCTACTTTCGGATGCGACGCGAATTCACCGGCCAGTTTTAAAGCGTTCGAGTTATGCCGCTCCATTCTGATGGCGAGCGTTTTGATCCCTCGCAAAACCAGCCAGGCGACCTGCGGGGCTATATTTCCGCCATAGAATTTGTTCGCTCCGTGACGTGCCTTCTCGACCAAGTCGCCATTTCCAACAAGTACGCCTGCCGTCAGATCGCTATGTCCGCCGAGGTATTTTGTTGCACTGTGGATCACGGCTCCGACGCCAAGTTCAAGGGGTCGCTGGTTAAACGGCGTCGCGAATGTATTATCCGCAACGGTCGTGATGCCTGCGGCCTTTGCGATTTCTGCAACTTGCGCGATGTCGGTAATGCTGACAAGAGGGTTAGACGGCGTCTCGATCCAAAACAGTTTTGTCTCGGGCCTTATCGAGTATGCATAGTTCGCGGCGTTCGTCGCGTCAACGAAAGTGGTTGCGATCCCAAACTTCTCTTCGATGTGCCTGAAGAAATTTGTCGTCGTCGAGTACATAGATTCAGGAGCAACAATATGATCGCCCGATTTGGCGACGGTCAGCACCGCCGCCGAGATCGCGGCCATTCCCGAAGCAAGCGCCAATGCGGCCTCGCCTTTCTCTAGCTCGACCATCGCATTCTCAAGTGCTGATTGCGTCGGGTTGCCAAGCCGTCCGTAAAAGTAGCCGGGTTTTTCGTAATTGTGAATCGCTATTCCATCGTTGGCGTCAGGAAGTGCGAAGGCCGACGCAGGATAGATCGGGACAGAAAGCGCTCCAAAATTTCCGTCGCGATCTACACCTGCGTGAACGGCCAAAGTGAAAAATGAATGTTCGTCCATCGAGCCTCCAAATTAGCAGCAAGGTTGATTTGTCGCAGCAATGGTAGACGCCTTTTGCGTCGGCGTGCAACATGCTGCGGTGGAAAGTTCCTTATGCTCTACTTTGTCGCCGCAGGCACATGCATCGGTGGCGGGTTCGGTGTTTTCGAGCACGACGAACACTTCCCATTCGTTGCCGTCCGGATCGCGAGCCCACGTCTTATCTTGTAGCGCGTAACAGCAATCGATCTTCATTTCGTCAACCGTCATTAGTCCGTCGGCGACCCAACGTTCGCGGGTCCTTAAAACGTCGTCGGTGGATTCAACCTGAATGCCAAGGTGTGAAAGTGTTCCACCCTCAGCGTACGGCACTTCGTTGAGAACAAAATTGAGAGGCGGATTCTGCACGTCGAATTTGGCATAACCGAATCTAGGTTTCTCGCTGTCGAGACCGAGATTCTCTCGGACGATCGAATGCGTAATTGTATTTCCTTTGATGAACTTCATAGGCTCGATGCCAAAGAGCTTTGTATAGAATGCGACGCTTTTGGAAACGTCCTTTACGTTTAGGGAGATATGTGGTTTTAAGGTCTTTACTGCTGTCTGTGACATGCTAATTATACTCCTAACATTGAAATTAAATATGCCATAACACATATGGTAAAGCAAATATATCTTCAATATTCCGTTTTGTCAAGACAAAATTCCAAACGTATGTTATTATTTTTCTATGGACGAAAATGCTTTAGCATATATGGAATCTTTTTACATGGCCTTGGCCGACAAGACGCGGTTGCGGCTTCTAAATCTAATGCGGGCCGAAGAAGTGTGTGTGTGCTTTTTTACCGAAGTGCTGGGTGACAGCCAGCCAAAGATCTCTCGCCACCTCGCTTATTTGCGCAACGCTGGGATAGTCAAAGCCCGCCGTGAAGGGAAGTGGATGCATTACAGCATAGTGAAGCCTGATTCGGACGGCGGCAAACGAGTTTTAGATGAGGTGCTTACTTGGCTGGACGATCAGGATGAGATGCGTCAGGAGCGAGAGAAATACAAAATGGTTTGCTGCTCGCCCGAAATGCTTGTACAGATCGCAAGGACACCGATCACTTTTGCATTGCCGTTGCCCGAAACTGAGCAGGAGCCAGAATACGAATATTCGTATTCTGCTCATAATGAGATTGATGAATTTTTACTCTAGACCGGTGACTCGTTATCTTTCGGATATGGACAATTCCGGCAGCCATTATTGCAGCAGTAGCCACGTTTTCGCAAGAAGTGTGCGGTGAGAACCATCATGCCGTTTTCAAAAGAGTAGTCAACACCTTCCTCGAATTCCTGCTCTGATTCATTAGATTTAGATTCGTTATTGCTTTTCATACAAAGCCAGAAACTCTTTATTGCCTGCCGCACCGAGTATCGGTGATTCGATCGTACCGGCGACATGCAGTCCGATCTCTTCCGCGAATTGATTGATCTCGAAAACGACGCGTTCGTGCTTTTCTGACTCGCGGACAATTCCTCCTTTGCCAACTTCGCCTTTGCCGACTTCGAACTGCGGTTTGATTAGTGTGACAATCCGACCGTCGTCTTTTAGCAACGGTATCAAGACCTGCAGCAGTTTGGTTACGGAAATGAATGAAACGTCCATCACGGCCAAATCAAACTTCTCCGCGAAATCATCGGGAAGCAGATTTCTTGCATTCGTGTTTTCCAGAACCTTCACTCGCTGGTCGTTTCTCAAGCTCCAAACAAGTTGATTTGTACCCACATCGACCGCGAAGACATTTTTGGCTCCATTTTGCAATAGACAATCGGTAAAACCGCCTGTTGATGAACCTACGTCGAGGCAAACATATGCGGCTGGACGAATATTAAAATGCTGTAGAGCTTTTTCAAGCTTTAATCCGCCGCGACCCACAAATTTCGATTCCGGTCCGACGCTTTTAATACGAATATTGACGTCTGTCAGAAACGTTTCCGAAGGTTTTTCGACGCGCTTTTCATCAACCAGAACGGAACCTGCCATAACTAATGCCTGAGCCTTCGTTCGGGAATCTGCAAATCCGAATTCGTGCAGTAATTTGTCTATCCTCTCTTTCTTCATTAGATCCCGATCTATAGGCCGCGTTCGCTATTGATCGATTCCTTCTGCTTCGAAGTCAACTATTCTATGGTCTTCGACATTATAACGGATTTGTATCGGTTGGCAGCAGACCTCGCAATCTTCGATATAGGTTTGTCCCTCAAGCGATGCGTCCAAAATGAACGAAATCTCCTCCCAGCAATACGGACATGTAAAAAAATGTTCTATTTCCATTAACTGTCTCTAATAGTCGTTAGTTATGGGTTCGCATAATCAGATGCTATTCTGAGCTTAATCGACCCTCGATCGAATTTAGCAGAATGGAAACCGGTAACAAAAATGTCAGCCTTCGCTAAGTATGCCTGGTTTGTGCTGGCATACAACATGGTCGTCATTTTATGGGGAGTTTTTCTTCGCGCTTCTAAATCCGGTGATGGCTGCGGCCAGCATTGGCTTACATGTCACGGCGAAGTCGTGCCATCGGCCCCGGAGCTGAAAACGGTTATAGAATTTTCCCACCGGATCACGAGCGCGTTGGACGGACTGATCGTGATCGCTCTGCTCGTATGGGCGATTCGTATTTGGTACGTTCACCGGTCGAAAGCTGCCTCATTCATTTTGAAAATGGCTGTAGGAGCGTTTGTTTTCGTTCTAATCGAAGGAGCCATCGGGGCCGGGTTAGTCCTGACAGGAAACACAGCCGAAACGCTGACGCCGGCCCGACCTTTCTGGATGGCGGCGCATTTGATAAACACGCTGATCTTGTTGAGTTTGCTGACGATTACGGCTTGGTCGGCTTCAACCGGGCAGAGAATAACCTTTCGCGGCAGGAGACGGGAGTTAGGCTGGATCGCACTTGGAACGGCTTTCATTCTGCTCGTCGGCATGAGCGGTTCGGTCGCCGCGTTGAGCAGTATGATATTCCCCTCAGGTACGATCGCGGAAGGGATCGCGAAAGACTTTTCCCCGACATCACACACTCTGTTGCGGCTGCGGCCGTTTCACCCGATCATCGCGGTCGCGTCTGCCGTGTTTTTTATTTTTTGGACGGGCTGGCTGAAAAGAACGATGCCGGCGTCAAGGTCTGTCGTCCGATGGTCAAATGTCCTCGCGGCGTTGGTCATCGCTCAGTTGGCTTTCGGTGCATTGACGCTGCTGACGCTGGGGCCGATCTTGATGCAACTCGGACATCTGCTCCTTGCCGATGCCATTTGGATCGCTATTATTCTGCTGTCACTGAATTTGCTTTCGCCAGATATGGAATAAAAAGGGCGGTCTACGAATAAACCGCCCTCAAATTTAACTGTGAAAAAAGTTAAGTCTTACTATTTGATCAGACGAACTGCCGTTTTCCTGTCGACCTTGCGGGCTTCATCGCTGCCATTTTCGTCAACCGTCGCAAATTTCTCGCCATAACCTTCGGCTTCCGGAACCTGAGTACCGACGCCTGCTTTTTGCAGTGCACCTTGTACGGCTTTCGCCCTGCTATCCGAAAGTTTAAGGTTTGCAGCATCATCGCCTTTCTTGTCGGTATAACCGCCGATCTTGATCTTTACATCGGGATTTGCCTTCAAAATGGCAACAATATTGTCCAGTTGGCGTTTTGACTCAGGGGCCAATTCCGTTGTCCCGAATTTGAAATTCAAATCGTCAAAGCTGAACCATTTGTCTTTCAATTGGTCAGCCGTTCCTTTCTTGTAATCATCAGATTGGATGAATTTTACCAGTTGGTCCTCAATACCGCCGGGATACGCTTGCAGTTTTGTGCCGTTGGAAAGGGTTACTTCGCCTAAAGTTCTTGCCGGTTCCGCCGTAGTAGCCGAGGCGTTCGTGGTCGGCGTTTTGGCGGTGACGTTTACATTTGTCCGATTTGTATTTGCGTTAGAATTCGCGTTTGCGGGTACGGTTGGGGTCGATGAGCGACCGCAGAACATCCAGCCAAGCGCGATAAGCAAAAGGAGAAGCAGAAGCGGCAAGAGCCACTTCAAAATCGATCCGCTATCGCCGGAACCCGCGTCAAACGCATTGCTCACGCCGCCAATCGCACCAGAAACTTTATCGCGGGCTGCTCCGGCCGTATCGCCGACCTTGTCAGCGGCTCCGCCGGCCATTGCCGCGACCGCTCCAACTCCGCCAGCAACGGCTCCGCCAATCGCTCCACCCCAATCAGACAAAAAGCCGCCGATGCGCGTAAGCAAGCTGGCTTCGTCCGGAACTTCACCGTCCGGCGTAAGTGTATCGACGACACCGGGGATCATACCGGCTAAAGCAGACGTTGCGGTACCGCGGTCAACGCCGGCCTGATCGGCGAAATTGCCGATTGCTTCTGCGCCAAGCGCGGATTCGACCTGTTTATCGGACAGCGGACCGTTATCGCCCGTCGTTATCCATGAATCGACTGCTGAACTGAGCCCGGCATTTCTGAACTTATCCAAAAATCCGCCAAAGCCGCCGCTTTTAGGATCGGCTATCAGTCCCACCAGGGCCGCTAACAAGCCGCCCGCACTTTCCTTGCTCAAGCCAAATTTTTCTATAGAGCTTCCGATAATTGAATCGAATAAAGCCATAATTGTTTTCCTCCTGGAGTTTTTAAGACCATACTTCGGATCGCTTTCGAAAAGCTGCACCGACCGATCCTGAACGAGACTTGTCGTCGGTAGACGAAACGCTGTGGGCAATGTCTGAATCAGTTTGTAAGACTAGAACTCCATTCTTTACCAATAATTACCAATTCGTCAAGGGAGCCTTGCAGTTTCCGGCATGCATCTTCGATCTCTTTTTCACCTGCATCTGTTGGCACTAAGATAGGCTGCCCGATAAAAAGCTTTGCACGGGTAAACGGCTTTGAAATTTGCAAAAGATCCCAGCTATTGACCGACCAATAAGACGAGCACTCCACGACGAACGGCATTAGCGGATTACCCGTTTTCTTTGCCAGAAGCACTGCGCCGGATTTGGCCTCGTAACGCGGCCCTTTCGGGCCATCCAGCGTGAACGCCATCGGAACGCCCTGACGCATTGTTCTGATCATTTCGACAAGAGCTCCGACCCCGCCCCGAGTTGACGAACCGCGTATCGCTCCATAGCCTAATCGTTGAATAAACCGTGCAATATATTCGCCGTCTTTGCTCTGTGATGTGATGACAGCGATACCTCTATCTCGAAAAAAATAGGTCGAGGCAAAGATTCGATCGTGCCAGAAAGCATAGATCGGTATTTTCCCCGCTTTCTCTATCGCTTCAAAATTTTCCCAGCCATCGACCTCAAAACGGATTGTCCGCCCGATTAAAAGTATTAATAAATAGAAGCTCCAATCCGCCAGATGGATTGTGAGGCGGTCCAAAAATGAATAATTAGTGAGCGAAGCGGGCCGGTCGGCTTTGTTTAATTCCTTTGACACAGTTAGAAAACTAGTAGCAAGTTAAGGTATTATTTGCAACAACCATAAATTAACTTTCGTAATCATATCTGTCGGAAGCCGCGAACATGCAGAGAAAAATCCTGATCATTGACGACCACGACGATTTGGCAAGTTCGCTTCGTTCCGTTTTTGCAGAAGCTGGCCACGAAGTAGAGATTCTCGAAACCCGCGAAGATGCGGTTGCGATTGATGACATCGACGATTTCGATCTTGTCATCACCGACCTCGACGTAGACAACACCAAACCCGACCCGCATTTGAACGGCAACAATGGAACGTGCCTGCCGGAACCGACTAAAGGCGAACCGGGTGAGCGCATAAAGGCATTTAAGCTCTGTGCGACAAATTTTCGAAGGGACGAATTTGATGAGAATGAATTGAAGCATTTTGTCGAAACGGTTCTGAATTTTAAGAATCAGTTTGTGGACAAAGTTGCTTTTGTTAAACACCTTCACGAGAAGATCGAATTCGAACTCCCGAGCGCGATCTCGCCGATGCACTCCATCCTCGATTATCTAACTAAGCGGGTTGAAAAATTAGGCGTGGTCGACGCAAATCAATCTAATTTGTTTGTTGCTCTCGACGAAGCATTTGTTAATGCCGTAAAGCACGGCAACAAGTTCAATACGCAGAAACTCGTCCGCATTACTGCCGAATTGTCCGACAAAGAGGCCTCGTTCACGGTTGAAGACGAAGGCGAAGGCTTTGATATCAATTCGATCCCTGATCCGCTCGATCCCGAAAACCTCTTCAAAACATCCGGCCGCGGCGTCCTGTTTATCTACAACATCATGGACGAAGTGAAATACAACGAACGCGGAAATCGCCTGACCATGGTCAAGAAGAGCTCTAACCACAAACCGGCTGAAAAAAACTAGTTCACGTTCATAAACCCCCAAAGGATTATTATTTAGTCTTTCGAGCAACGGTTGGTAGAAAGAGCGTTTGATGCTTCGTCGTCTATCTGTATCAGATTTTGCTTCGACGTTCTGGCAAAACGCGCCCGTAAGACTATAATTTCTAGTATGAGAGTAACGATCGCTCAGATTAACTCGACCAACGGTGATCTCTACGGCAATGTCGCGAAGATCATTGCCGCAATCGAAAAGGCAAAGGCCGACGAATCAGACCTTGTTGTATTTCCAGAGGTGATAACGCACGGCTATACTTCGCAGGACTGGTTTCAGGACACGGATATTATCGAACATGCGCATGAACCGCTCGAAAAGATAATTCCTGTGACCGAAGGAATTACGGCTGTTGTCGGGACGATTCGACGGAATGACGATAAGGATGGACGGCGTATTTATAACTGTGCGGCAGTCATATCGAACGGGAAGTTGGTCGGCTACGTCAACAAAACTTTGCTGCCCGAATACGACGTATTCGACGACCCGCGATATTTTGAACCCGAAACTCACCCAAACGGCATCGTCGAGATATTTGATCGGAGCGGAGAGAGCCACCGTCTCGGCGTCGTTGTCTGTGAGGACTTCTGGAACGATAAAACGTTTTGGAGGGAAAGGCTTTATGACGAAGATCCGACCGATATCGTCGTTCAAAACGGGGCCGAGATCATCGTCTCGATCAATGCGTCGCCTTATAATAAAGGCAAGATAAAGCTTCGCTGCGAAATGGTTTCGCACCGCGCAAAACTTACAAAAACGCCTGTAATTTTTGTAAATTTGGTTGGCGGAAACGACGGAATAATTTTCGATGGTGCGAGTCTCGTGGCGGACGAGGAAGGCGATATTATTCTGCAGGCGGCGGCGTTCGAGGAATTTGTCGAGACGGTTGAGCTCGATGTCCGCAAACCGGACGCACGAGGCATCACCGGCGGCGAAACCGAATCGATCCATCAGGCGCTAGTCTTAGGAATCCGTGATTACGCTCGAAAGAATGGCTTTACAAAATGCGTTCTGGGCCTTTCGGGCGGCATCGATTCAAGCCTCGTTGCGGCACTTGCCGCCGAAGCAATAGGAGCCGAAAACTTGGTTTGTGTGATGATGCCATCACCTTTTTCGTCCGAAGGAAGCATTAAGGATTCGGAAGAGCTGGTAAAGAATCTCGGCTGCGAAAGCCGCATCGAGCCGATATCCGCGACGTTCGAAGTGCTTCTTGAGCAGATGAATCTTCACAAGCCGACTAAGGGTGGCGAAAGTCTTGCGGCCGAGAATATACAGTCGCGGCTTCGCGGAGTGATCCTGATGGCGATATCAAATGCCGAAGGCCGTCTGCTTCTATCCACCGGAAATAAATCGGAGCTTGCGGTCGGCTACTGTACGCTCTACGGCGACACAAACGGTGGCCTGGCCGTGCTTGGCGACGTACTGAAGACCGAGGTATGGGCTATTGCGCGAAACATCAACGAACGTGCAGGACGCGAGATCATCCCTAACAAGATCATCGACAAAAAACCGTCGGCCGAGCTTGCCCCAAACCAGTTCGATCAGGACAGCCTGCCGCCGTACGAATTGATGGATCCGGTCTTGCAGCTTTATTTTGAGCAGAAGCTTTCGCCCAAGGAAATCATAGCCGCAGGAAATGACGCCGAACTTGTTTACGGCCTGCTGAACAAGGTCGAACACCCGGCAAACGAGTTCAAACGGCAGCAGCTTCCGCCAACGCTGATCGTATCGAAAAATGCTATTGGCGTCGGCAGGCGAAGGCCGATCACGCATAAATATAGTAGGCATCTATAGTAGGCATCGCGAAAACTAGTCAGATACGTCGCAAGAACCTTATATTTTTCCGTTCAATACTCATCAGCAACTTGCTGAAGTTATTTTACGGAGTTTTTTTATGTCCAGATTTGACAGCCCACTCAACAATTTGAAGATCGCGAGCCCATGTTCCGCCAATTGGGATGAAATGTACGGCGATGAACGCAAGCGGTTTTGCGGCGACTGCAAGCTTAATGTTTTCAATCTTTCGGGAATGACTAAAAACGACGCCGAAAACCTACTCGCAAATTCCGAAGACCGCGTTTGCGTTAGGTACTTTCAACGCAGCGACGGAACGGTACTAACGGCCGATTGTCCGGTTGGCTGGGCGAAGGTCCGACAGCGTTTGTCCGTGTGCACGACGGCGATTTTTTCGCTGGTTATTGCAATCGTGGGCGGCATATTTTCAGTAGCTTTGGTTCGGAAAAATGCAGACGTCGTGGGGAAATTCAATATTCCATTCGCGACGCCTACGCCGCAGCCACTCATGGGCAAGCCCGCGATGCCGAGCACCACTCCAAAAGCGACACCTGAAAAGAAGCCCGAAGCCACATTATCTATTCGGCAATAGCTACGGCAATTATCTACACACGCGAATAACAAAAAAGCCGCCAGCAAACGCCGACGGCTTTTCGTTTTATGATCTGGCACAATCAGTTTTTAACGTAATATCCCTGACGTGCGCGAACCCTAACTTTCCCCGGTGTCTGCAGCCCGACGTCGAGCTTTACATATTTGTTGAGCGGGAAGTCTGATTCCGAATAATACTGGACGAGATACTGAGCCCTAAGCTCGTTAGCAAGCTGACGGAAGATTCGTTCCAACATCTCAGTGTTCTTTCGAATGTTTACCGAGTTCTGCATCGTGTCCTTAGTTTCAACCGGCTGGAATTTTGGCAAGAAAGCCGTGCCGCCTGTTTCATCGGCAAACTTTTGCAAATTTTCCTGACCAAAAACAGCCATCTTATTAAGTTGAAGTGAATTGCCTCCCGGATTAATTGCGTAAAGCACCGAATCGGCATCCTGCAAAGCTTTCAATACTTTTACCTGTTCGACGGCTTTTGCAGTGTCGCGAGCTCGGACTCGAATATCTCTTAGCTTCTCACCCACCACATCGTCGGCGATCTTTCGTTCCGCGGCCCAGATCGCCCTTAGTACACCATCGCTATTAGTGTCTTCGCCGTCAGAAATTATGACGATTACCTTACGACGACCTTGCGGTGCGTTTTTGGCAAGATAATTCGCTGCTTCCCTGACCGAATCATAAAATGCGGTTTGTTCCTTGGTCGGTATGATCGTTCGAACAGCGATCATGGACATTTCCGCGGTATCGCGTGCCTGGACGAGCGTCGAGTTCTTTCCGATGGTGAAGATCGTGGCGCGATCGTCGGGCCGTAGAACGTCCTTTAAGAACTTTGCAGCCGTTTCTTGTTGAAACTTGAACATCGCATCCGAACTGGCAGAAATATCGAAAAGCAACGCTATCTCAAGCGGCACGTTTTCGGCATTTCCTACGCTGTCGATGGTCTGCGGCTGATTTTCTTCTTTGACCAGAAAATTTTCCGCCTTTAATCCAAGCACCGGCTCGCCGTTCTGATCCACAACAGATACCGGTACAACGACCAGTCTGGAATCAACTTTGATCACGCCGTCCTCTTCCTTGATAAACGGCGTTGACGTTGGCGTCGGCGTTTGAGCAGAGAGAGAGCACGTTAGTGAGAAAATTATACTGAGGAACAGCTTGAATTGAGTTATTGCTTTGGATTTCATAAATAATTTACGCGCGAGGATTAAAAGAATTAGAAATTTGAAGCGTCTCTAAAAAGTTAGAGGGCAAAAGAGCAAAAAAGGTTTTCACCGATTTTACTTTCTTGCCCTCCGACGTTAACTCAGAATGAAAAATTATTCGTTGTCGTTGGTTGCATCCGGGGATACCGAACGAACCTCGACATTCTGGTTCACACCGCGGCTTACGAGAAGTTTAACTTCTACACGGCGATTCTGTTCGCGGCCTTCGCGAGTTGTGTTATCGGCGACTGCCTGCAACTCACCAAAACCATATGATTGGCCGATTCTCCGAAGAGGTACGTTGTGCGTTTCAACCATGTAGTCAATAACTGCCTGAGCACGGCGCTGGCTCAAAGCCTTATTTTTTGCTGTGCTTCCGTCTGCCGATGCAAAACCGGTGACTTCTATCACATAACCCTTCATCGTCATGGCAGCAGTTGCTACTTCGTCAAGCGAAGCTTTAGCTTCGGGTGAAAGGATCGCACTGTTCACGCGGAAATTAACCGTCGCGGTCGACTGTACAACATAGTCATCCAACGCCGAGATACGAGCATTAGTTGCGTTTACGCCGGCGATAGCTGCGTCCGCCGTGTCCTGTGCAGCTTTGGCACCACCGCGGGCCGCATTCGAAATGGCCATGAGTTCATCAATCTGACCCGAAACCCGTTGAGCGTTCTCTTCGGCCTGCGTCAAGCGAGCTTCTGTCGGCCCGACGCGGCTGTCGATCGATTGAGCTACGCGGAAGTCGTCTTTTCCAAAACGAATCTTAGTTGCGGCCAAACTACCAGAGTTGTCACCTCGGCCTTCCGCTTCGAGGTTCAACCCACGTACCAACTGGGTCGAAGCAACTCTGTCGCCTCCGCCAAAGAAACCGCCTTTCGTCTTGATGTTCGTATCCGGTGCGATCATAACTTTTGTTTCAACGCCGACCGAGTCGCGAACGATAACGCTGGAATCGTCTTGAGCGACGATAACGCCTTTGACCTTATACTTTTGACCAGCGGTCAAATTGCGAACTTGAGCGTCTTGAGCGAATACGGTCGCCGCACCGATCATCAACGATAAAACCAAAACTGATAGCTTTTTAATCATAATCTTAACTCCTTCCTATACCTATAAAATGCCTAAAACTTAAAACAACCAAAGTATTGCGGCCTCCAAAACCTTTCAAACCTGTGGCGATAACAATCGCGACGTATATAACTGTTCTGGATTTAACCCGACATAATCAGTCAAACTCATCCAGAAGGCGTCTTGTATCCCAACAAACATAAAGGCGTAACTTGCAGCCTAAATAAACCTATTCAATTAGTGTGCCAAAGTGTTGAAAATAGAGAAAAGCGAATGTAAATAAGTGTAAGTATTGATTCTAGAAGATTTAAGACGGAAATTAGGTCTAATAGCTGTTGTCTGTATTGTATACACTCAACAACCTAAAACGTTGTTAATGCCTTGATTTCGTACAGTGAATGAAGTGCATAACATGAAAAGTCCGAACGTTAAAACAACAACTGTCGGTAAGAATACACAAATTGATCGAAATTGCCAAGACTTTTTTTCGCGCGGCGATCCTGCGTTTTCTATAGGTTAAACTGTCCGTGTTCAAGTACTTCTTTTATAAACGCGAGGAACCGCTCGGCGTCGGCTCCGTCAACAATTCGGTGATCGTAGGTAAGAGCGAAGTAGGCCATTGTTCGAATAGCGATGTAATCGTCACCGTCAGGCGAGGTGATGACCTTCGGACGTTTTTCTATCGTTCCGACACAAAGTATCGCGACTTGCGGCTGATTAATGATCGGCGTTCCGAAAAGCCCGCCGAAAACTCCGGGGTTCGTTATGGTAAAAGTGCCGCCCGAAGCTTCGTCCGGGCTCAGCTTCTTTGTTCTTGCGCGGTCGGCGAGGTCATTTGCAGCGAGGGCCAGGCCCGATAATGACATCGTATCGGCCTTCTTTATAACCGGAACGATCAGGCCCCAGTCCAAAGCGACCGCCATGCCGAGATTGATGTCGCCCTTGTAAACGATGTTCTCGCCCGAAACCTGTGCATTCACAACCGGATATTTGCGGATCGCGTTCGTAACCGCCTGAAAAATGAATGGCATGTACGTCAGCTTCGTGCCGTAACTCGACTGAAACTCAGCTTTGTACTTGTCGCGGAATTTTGCGACGTTCGTCATGTCGATCTCGTAAACGCTGGTTACATGCGCCGAGGTCTGCTTCGAAAAAGTCATGTGCTCGGCGATCTTCTTCCGCATGACAGACATTTTCTCGATCCGGTCACCGACCGCTATAACTGCTGGAGCAGGAACCGCAAAAGTTTGAGCATGTGCACTTACAGCCGCCGGAGCACTGACGGTCGAAGCACCAGGAACGAGCAGATCTTGCGGCCGGAGTGCGGCCCCGCTATCGATGAACGACATGATGTCTTGCTTGGTGACCCGCCCGCTCATGCCGCTGCCGTGGATGCGCGAAATGTCTATACCGTGTTCCTTTGCAATATTTCGGACCAACGGGCTGGACTTGGTTCGCCGAAGCTCATCGACAGTTGCATTTCCATTCTGTCCACCATTTGTAGTTCCGGCACCAGCCGCAACAGCCAAAACAGGCGGAGTCGGAGGCTCAGGTTGAGGCGTTACCGCGACAGTAGGAGGCGTGGCCGAAACCTGACTGCCAACTGCCGCCTGCCCGCTGCCAACCGAACTTCCAACCAATGCGACGACCGAGCCGACCTCGACAGTTTCTCCCTCATTTACCTTGATCTCCAAAAGCGTTCCTGCCGCTGGCGATGGAACCTCGGCGTCCACTTTATCAGTAGATATTTCAAGCAACGGCTCATCCTTTCTCGATCTTGTCGCCAACCGATTTCAGCCATTTTGAAACGGTTCCCTCGGTAATGGATTCGCCCATCTGCGGCATGACGACTTCTGTTGAGTTGGCGGAGTTTGTAGCGTTTATGGAGTTTTTAGAGTCTGAAACGGTGGCTACGACATTTTGAATTTCAGGCTCAGGCACCGCTTCCTGTTCGGGAGGCAACGACAATTTCTGCTGGCTGACCACTGACGACTGACGGCTGACTGCCGCCCGACGCCTCTGCCGATTGCTCGCCAGCCTCGCCGATCACCGCAACAACCGTTCCGACCTCAACCGTTTCGCCTTCCTGATGTCGTATTTCGAGCAGAATGCCCGCACCGGGGCTTGGAACTTCGGCATCAACTTTATCGGTCGATATTTCGAGGATCGGTTCGTCCTTTTCGATCTTGTCGCCTACTGTTTTCAGCCATTTCGAAACCGTTCCCTCGGTAATTGACTCGCCCATTTGCGGCATTACGACTTCAACGCTCATAAGATCTCCGTTCTGAGAAAAAGAAATATCAATTGATAAGAATACAAGAAACGTGGTCGAAAAAAAAGGACGAGCAAAGCTATAAGATCGGCGCAATTAAGAAACCGTCTTTTCTATTACAACGCCTAGAATTCGGTCGAATCCCTCTATCGACGAAGGAATGATCACATTTTCACGCTTCCTTTTCCGCAGCTTGATGTGTTTCCGGCCAGCACTTTCTTCAACGATAATCTCAGATTCAATCTCGTCCCACGATCCGCTGAAGCTCTTGTATCTGAGACCGTTCTCATAAATGCTTACATGGCTGCGTTTCTGGATGACCCAGCTTATCAGTGTCAGAACATAAACAACGAGGAATGCGGTCGAGAGTGCAAAGTATCCGATATGCTGCCGCACATAAAACGCGACGAGCATCGCCAGAAAAAACACAAACGATAGCACCGCTATAATCGCTGCTCTTTGAAGGTAAGCGGGTGAAGTCCCGTGGGTGCTTATGAGCTTGCCTAGATTTTGTTTAGGTTCGGGCACTATTCGGATTTTACGTCGCTCTTGTCGGGTCGATGATCGCTGTTTGGGTTTCGCCT
Source organism: Blastocatellia bacterium (assembly GCA_963765045.1). GTDB lineage: Bacteria > Acidobacteriota > Blastocatellia > Pyrinomonadales > Pyrinomonadaceae > OLB17. Next base: position 128,214 of record CAVXVF010000018.1, read on the forward strand.
TTAGACGGAACCCCAAACGGGATTCGATTTTTGAAACGGCTTCTATTAAAATAACCCAAAACCTATGAAAAAAAGATCAATTCTCTACACTGCGTTCATTTTTGTTCTCGCGGCTTCGTCAGTTTTTGCGCAAACTCCACCGGCGATTACCGCTGCTGACTACGCGCGGGCCGAGAAAATGCTCTCGTATAGCACGGCACCGCTCATTGACCGCAATGGTGTTCGGCCAACGTTTTTGCCAGACGGGCGTTTTTGGTACCGTGTACTGACCCCAACTGGCAGCGAATATGTGTTGATCAACCCGACGGATGGTTCGCGCACCGTCGGTGACAGCCTTGCCAAGATCGGTGTCACTGCGGCTGCGGCGTCTGGCCAGGGACGATTTGGCGGCGGGAATGCGATCACGTCGCCGGACGGCAAGAAAGCGGCATTCATTAGAGATTACGATCTTTGGGTACGCGACGTTGCGAGTGGAAGAGAAACACAGCTTACGACCGATGGCCTCAAGGATTACGGTTACGCCACGGACAATGCCGGGTGGAAAAGGAGCGATCGGCCGATTCTACTGTGGTCGCCCGACTCCAAGAAAATCGCAACGTTCAAACAAGACCAGCGGGCCGTGAGCGACATGTACCTTGTCACGACGAATGTCGGTGCGCCGAAGCTCGAAGCGTGGAAGTATCCGCTTCCAACCGACAAACGCATAATCGTTATTGAGCGCGTGATCATAGACGTGGACCTGCCGAAGGTGATTCAGCTGAACATCCCGCCTGATGCCCGCCGGGGAACACTCTGCGACGATATCTCGTGTTCGGGTAGTTTTGACGATAATGAGTGGAGCCCGGATGGGTCGAAGCTTGCTTTCGTCTCTAGTTCACGCGATCACAAGCAGGCGAAGTTCCGCATCGCCGATGCAGTCACTGGAGAGGTTCGCGAGGTTTTTGAAGAGGTCGTACCGACCCAATATGAATCGGGCCAGGGTGAAGTGAACTGGAAATACCTGCCCGCGACGAATGAAGCGATTTGGTATTCCGAACGCGACGATTGGGGACATCTCTATCTTTACGATCTGACGACCGGCAAACCGAAGAATCAGATCACGAAGGGCAATTTTGTCGTAACGCGTTTAATAAAAATGGACGCGACAAATCGCGTGCTTTATTTCGAGGCGAATGGCAGGGAAGCTGGACGGGATCCGTACTTCAGCCATCTTTACCGCATCGATTTTGATGGTCGCAACCTGAAGCTTTTGACGCCGGAAGACGGTAATCATCAGATCACGCTTTCGCCGGACGGGACCTATTTTGTCGACAATTATTCGAAACCGGATATTCCCGCGACCGCCGTGCTCCGCGATATGACCGGAAGGCAGATCGCACCGCTTGAAAAGGCGGATGTTTCGCGGCTTGCCGCAACCGGATGGAAACCGCCGATGCCGATCACGGTAAAATCACGCGACGGGAAATGGGACCTTTACGGGTTGATGTTTTCACCGACGAATTTGGACCGCGGCAAAAAATATCCAGTCATCAATTACATATATCCAGGCCCGCAGGGCGGTGGTGTCGGCGGACGTTCGTTCACCGCATCGCGCAGCGATCACCAGGCGTTGGCCGAACTCGGCTTTGTCGTTGTTATCATTGACGGTACTTGTAACCCCGACCGCTCCAAATCGTTTCACGACGTTTGTTACGGCAATATGGCCGACAACACACTCGAAGATCAGATCGCGGGACTGAAAGAGCTGGCTGCAAAGAATTCATATATGGATCTGACGCGTGTCGGCGTTTGGGGTCATTCGGGCGGCGGTTATGCCACGGCGGCGGCTATGTTCCGCTATCCGGATTTTTACAAAGTCGGCATCTCGGAATCCGGCAACCACGAAAACCGCAGTTACGAGGACGACTGGGGTGAACGCTACGTCGGACTGCTGACTAAAGGTGCGGACGGCAAGGACAACTACGAAGACCAGGCCAACCAAATTTACGCCAAGAACCTCAAAGGCAAACTGCTGCTCGCCCACGGCAACATGGACAACAACGTTCCGCCGTATAACACTTGGCTGGTAGTCGATGCCCTGACAAAAGCCAATAAGGATTATGACCTTATTATTTTCCCAAACGCCAGACACGGTTATGCCGGCGACAGCTTCTACATGATGCGCCGCCGCTGGGATTATTTTGTAAAAAATTTGCTGGGAGCCGAACCACCGAAGGAATACAAACTTGTTTCCAAACCCGACCCGCGAATGGCGGCAGGGCAATGACATCAGCGTTGTTGGCGATCTCTGCGTTTTCGAAGCAAAAACACTTCCATCAGAGAAAGCACCAAGCTTAATTTTGTCGGCACGACAAGGAATTGGTTGCGCTCGACTACTTAACCAAGGTCGAGATCAGCGGATGTCTTTCGAGCCTTTCCATCTTAACAACTCGCCAATCCTCCTTAATAGCCTCGACCATCGTCACGGCCTTTGTGTCTGTTTTTGGTGTGAATGACATTACTTCAATTGTCTCGTTTCATCGTCAGTCTCGTCCTCAAACAACTGGCTCACAGGCGTTTGCACCGGCGGCAATGCAGCGGCTGTTTCGTTCATGTCTCGCTGTAATTTCTCGACGGCATCCTTAGCGCGTTCGAAATCTTCGCGTTTTAGCTTTAGGACTAATTTGCCGTCCTTGTTGGGAAGCCCGGCCATAACCGCCAGGGATTTAGTTCGGATCTCTATTTTGGCACCGCGTTTGAAAACACCTTTCTTAAACTTAATATCGAGAATATCGCTGACGGCGATGCGAGCTTCCTTAACGCCGTCCGAGATTAGGCCGAACAGCTTTGATTCAAATTCGAGTACAACGCCCGCACTTGAGAACTTGGCGATGCCGTTTACCACGGACAATCCGTCATGCTTGTCCGATTTGAATGGAATGCTTGTAAAATTCTGCATTTTTAGATTGGCCGCAAAAAGGACAAAAAGCACAAAACCCGATCTTCTCTTTTTGCAACGTTTCGAGCCTCTTTGCGGCGATTACTTTCTAAAAAGATATTTTCCAGTACCAAATAGACTAATCAATAGCCAGAAAAATTCAACTATGAAGGCCGGAAAGTTGAAGTTGAAATAGAGCGAAACAATTATTAGCGACGCTCCGATGGAGTTGAGAAGCGAATAATAAAGACTGTCGCTGCGGAGTTTCTCCGCTTGGAGCAAGACATACGTAACGATAATGACCGCAACGCCAAGCGTTCCGAGAATGTCGTACCAGTTTGCATATGTCGGTTTATTGTAACCTGGAACCATATTTTAAACTTGACACCCTTTGCCCCGACCGCCCAAACCGTTCGTATTCCCTTTGCGGCGACAGCATTGCAATTTTCATTGTCCAATTTTTTCCAATTCTTTCCGCCATCGCTGAAATGTCCGAGCCGTTGGCCCACAGTAAACAAAACAACTTGTTTCGCTATGCAAGACCGCCGAGCGATAGCCCGCTAAGCCCGTTCCAAGCTTCCACGTTTTTCCGCCGTCCGTCGTGAACGCTTGATTGTACTTTGCTCGTTTGGCTTTTCGTAGTTGCCGCCGACGATAATGCCGTTTTTCGCATCGAACATTGCTATTGAAAATATACCGCTTCCGGCGGTGCCTTTGACGATTGGTGTGTCGGACAATTCCACGTTTTACCTCGGTCGGTCGAGCGAAATACCCGTGCATCAGTTCCGCCGGATACGATAAACGCGTTGTTCTTTCCTTGCGTAATCAGGCAAGTTCCGCTAGCTGCAAATGCCGCTTCGCCGTTTTTAGCCGCAGGCATTTTATTACCGACGAGAGGTTTCCATGTTTCGCCGCCATCCGTTGTCGAGATCAGTAGATAGTGGCCGTCGACTGGATCGGACATCGCTATGCAATTCGCTTTGTCCCAACACGCTATCGCATCGAAGAAAGCCTTGGTTTTTTTATTCTTGAACTGTAGCTTCCAGGTTTCGCCGGCATCAACCGTTTTGTAAATACGCGAATCTTCGCCGTTACCGATACTCAGAACGTAAGCCGTCTTCGCATCGAACGCCTCGACATCGCGAAAATCAAGCTTTTCCGCACCCGGCACGATCATTACCTTCCACGCTTTACCGCCGTCGATGGTTCTTATTACAGTGCCGCCCGTTCCGCTCGCCCAAATGATCTTATCGCTGACGACTGAAAGGCCGCGCAGGCTGGCAGTAGTGTTAACGGACTGTTTGATCCACTGGGCATCTGCGGTGCCGCAGATCAGCAACGAAATTATGAAAAGAGCGAATGTTTTTAGCATATATCGAGTCCTGTTGATACCGGATGCAGAAGCCCGCGCGTTAGCAATGGCGTATCACTCACGTTGAATCTATCGCCCTTACTAACGTGCCGACTTCCGCATAATAAGAACGACCTAGTTCTCCGCCCGCCACCTTCGGCAAAGATCACGGGCAGCCTGTTCCCAATGCGGAAACTCGAATACAAAACCCGATTCGAGCAAACGGTTTGGCACAACACGGCGGCTTTTCAGCACAAGCTCGGTCTCCGTTTGCATAAAAACGGCTCCGATCGCGAGCATCCACTCGGTTGCTGGAAGCCCGATAGAGGTTCCCCACGCTTCGCGGAGAATCCGCATAAAATCCTTATTTGGCATCGGAGACGGAGAAGCTAGGTTTACGGCACCCGAAAGATCTTCATGCTCAATCAGCCAATTTACCGAGCGGATGAAATCCGTCTCATGTAGCCACGACACATACTGCTTACCATCGCCCGACGTGCCGCCTAGCCCGCGGCGAACGAGGCCTAAGAGCACATCGAAGATTCCGCCGCGATCCGGACTCAGGATCACCGAAGACCGCATCAAGACCTTACGGGTACGCGGCGTATAGGCATCGTTAGTTGCATTTTCCCAAGCCGTTGCGACATCAATACTAAACTTCCATGACTCCGGTGCATCCGGCTCGGAGCCGCCGATAATTCCGGTTAGATCATCATTTGCGGCGTCGTATCGGTGAGAGTAGATCGTCGCCGTACTTGCCTGAAGCCAGAGTTTCGGGGGATTTGAAGCCGCCGCGATCGCTTCGCCAACGACCAGCGTAGAATCGACACGCGAGTCCATTATCTGCCGACGATTTTCAGGATTGTAGCGGCAATTTACATTTCGCCCCGCGAGATTGATTACAGCATCGGCACCTTCAAACTCGGCCGCCCAGTCGCCGAGTGTTTTCGCGTCCCAGCATCCGACCCGCCATTCGCGCGATCCCGGATTGCGGCCGAGAACGACAACTTCGTGGCCGTCCGCATGAAACGAGCGGGCGAGAATTGTTCCGACCTGTCCTGTGCCGCCCGGAATTACGATTTTCATTTAGTAGATCATTCTCGCCTTAACAGTTCCTTTGATGTCCTTGAGAATCTCAAACGCCTCTTTCGATATCTTAGTATCGACATCAAGGATAACGTAACCGATGTCGTCGTTCGTCTTTAAATATTGGCCGACGATATTGATGTTATGTTTCGACAGACGTGAGTTTATCTCGCCCAGCACGCCGGGAATGTTTTTATGAATATGCAGAATCCGATGTGTTCCGGCCTGCGGCGGCAGATTGACTGACGGCACGGTGTGCGAGCCTTCGCTGGTGCCGAGTTCGAGATATTTGATCAGCTTTGCCGTTACGTCGAGGCCTATATTTGCCTGTGCTTCCTCGGTCGAGCCGCCGATGTGCGGCGTAAGAATGACGTTCGGCAGATTTTGCAGTACGGTCGAAAATTTGTCGCCGTTCTTTTCCGGTTCATCGGGAAAAACATCGACGGCGGCACCGGCGAGCTTACCGGATTTTAGGGCTTTGTGAAGAGCGTCCAGATCGACAACGTCGCCGCGGCTGTGGTTGATCAAAATGCTGCCTTTCCGCATCGATTTCAGCGTGTCGGCGTTGATCATATTCCGCGTCGTCGAATCGGACGGAACGTGCAGCGTAACGATGTTCGACTCTTTCAGCAGCTCCTTCAGATCGCGAATTTGTTTCGCGTTGCCGTGCGGAAGCTTGGTCGCGATGTCGTAATATATGACCTGCATGCCCATCGCCTCGGCCATGTTCGAGACCTGCGAGCCGATATTGCCATAGCCGATAATCCCAAGCGTTTTGCCCCGCAGCTCAAAACTCCCCGTCGCGTCCTTCAGCCACTCGCCGCGATGCGCCGCAGCGTTCTTATCTGCGATTTTGCGAATAAGCATCACCGACAGTCCGATGATCAACTCGGCTACCGAACGCGTATTCGAGTAAGGAGCATTAAAAACCGCCACACCTTTTTCCGTAGCGGCTTTGAGATCGACCTGATTGACACCAATGCAAAACGCCCCGATCGCGAGCAACTTGTCCGCCGCCTCGATCACATTCGCCGTTATCCGCGTCTTCGAACGTATCCCGATCAGGTGAACGCCCTTGACGGCTTTCACAAGATCCGCTTCACTCATCGCTCCGTTTATCTTCTGGATCTCCGTATAGCCGCCCGACGCAATTCGGCAACTGCCGAATCCGAAATGTTCTCCAACAGCAGGACCTTGATTTTTGACCGCGGATACGAAGTCTTTGTCGCTCTCATAAAAGCGGTAATTATATCAGAAAATGATCGGTCGGGTATCGGCGGACGCTGAAAGGGTTGTTTCGGGTTTACAGTCCGGTTCTCTTTGAATAATATCTTCACAACCTAACCGGATTTTAAGAGGAAAAATTGATGAGTGATAACAAATTGTCGCGGCGAGAGATGATTAGAAACTCGGCTCTCGCAGGCCTGGGATTTAGCTTATTGGGCGACCGTGTCGAGGCAGCGGAGAATAACGAATCGCTATTGGAAAATCTGATCGCCGGACCGGAACCGAAAGGCAGGTCGATGATTGGTGTACCGTTCGAACGCCATCAAACGGTGAGATTGGCTATGATCGGTACGGGGCTTCGCGGCAAAAGCATACTCGGCGAGGTTGTAAATATTCCCGGCATAACCGTTACCGCGATTTGCGATGTTGTCGCCGAGAAAGCCGAGAAAGCAGGGCAATCGTCGAAAAAGCGGGGCAGCTTTCTCCGGCGATTTACATAAAAGGTGATTGCGGTTACGAAGAAATGCTCAAACGCGACGACATCGACATCGTTTATATCGCGACTCCGTGGGAATGGCACGTTCCGCAATCGCTTGCGGCGATGAACGCCGGTAAACACGTCGCCACCGAGGTTCCGGCAGCTTATACACTGAAAGAGCTTTGGCAACTCGTCGATACATCGGAGAAGACGCGAAAGCATCTGATGATGATGGAGAACTGCTGCTATGATTATGACGAGTTGTTGGTCTTAAACATCGTCCGAGCGGGTTTGCTTGGCCAGATCGTCCACGGCGAAGGAGCGTACAATCACGATCTTCGCGAGATCTTTTTTGAAACAAGAGACGAAGGCCTTTGGCGGCGTACACATCACACATTACGCGACAGCAATTTGTATCCGACCCACGGCCTTGGGCCGGTCGCAAATTACATGAACATTAATCGCGGCGATAAGTTTGAATACATGGTCGCGATGAGTTCGGGCAGTCTCGGCCTTCAGGAATATCGTAAAGAGAAACTCGAGGCTGACGATCCTCGACAAAAAGAGGTTTACAAATGCGGCGATTACAACACTAATATGATCAAGACCAATAAAGGCCGTTCGATCATGCTTCAGCACAACGTCAGCACGCCGCGTCCATACGACCGGATCAATCTGATCCAAGGCACGAAGGGCGTATTTCGCGATTACCCTTCGCGTATCTACATCGAAAAAGACAAAGGCGGCCACCAATGGCAAGCGATCGACGCCTACAAGGAAAAATACGAACACAATCTCTGGCGCGTTGTCGGCGAGCAAGCCCGCAAACTCGGCGGCCACGGCGGAATGGATTACATGATGTGCTGGCGGCTAGTCCAATGCTTCCGCGAAGGCCTCGTCCCCGACATGGACGTTTATGACGCCGCCGCCTGGAGCGCCCCCGGCCCACTAAGCGAAATCTCCGTCGCCAAAGGCTCAATGCCGGTCAAGTTTCCTGATTTTACGAGAGGGAAATGGAAAGAGGCGAGAACGTCGATACCGTAAGATCAATTGTTAAGGGAAATCGAAGCTATTGAATTGTAGCGGAGTATTCTTCATCTATTTCTTCGGCTATCTCGAATAAGGTTTTCATGTTCTTACGAATGAAGAATAGGTAAATCTCTGCGTCGGTTACATTCAAATTCGATTCGTCTCGGTTTTCAAGGAAGCCTTTTACTTTATTTATTGAATATTGCAGCAAATCTGAGTAATATCCAACAGAATCAGAATAAGCTTCCAGTGCCCCTCTTTTCTCTAGCGCTGCTTGGAACTGAACTATTTTTTCCAGAAGCAAATTGAGGAATGATAGGCCCATCACATCAGGCTTGCTATAACTAATCGCCTCACCAATCTTTTCGAAATAGTATCCTAACGAGTCGGTGAGAATATCTGCTAGTTTAATGTCTTTGAATTCTACGCGGTGTCCCATTTCTTCGTCCCTTAACTTTTCACGTACGTCACCAAGTGCAGCTTGAAGAATATTTCTTTGAGTTGAAATCAGGTCCGCCACATTAACGTCAGTAAATTTGTGATTTCCATCAGAGTAGGCCGTCATTAGCTGAAACCTATGTCTTTCTATGGTCATTCTGGAAATGTGATTAAACTTTTTTCCCTTTCCGCCCCCGCGCTTTGTCGGATGCCCTGAGCTGTCGTTTCTCAATTCTCGGATCTCAGTCAATAGCGGGTCAACCGAATACGTCAGTTCTAGTGCTTCAGACAAATGAGTTACTGCATCTTGTTGAATAAATAATGCCTGTAAAACCCCGTAGAGGATTAGATATTTTTCCCCGAAAGAATTTGGTTCCTGAACGGTTAGATACGAGTCAAAGGCCTGCTCTGTATCACCGATTACGTCCAATGAACTACAAAGTTTGCTCCAATCGGCTTTATCTTTAAGGAGAATGGTTCGTTTTCGAGGATTGTTAATTAAGTCGCGAATCTCGCCTTCCAATTCTGAGATTGTTTTCATTAAATCAATTAAATGTCGTCGTTTTTGATGATCTCAACCAGCTTCTTCTCCAAAAAAGCTTTGAGCCTCGTTGCTCCATCTACCGACAATTCGATGTGGTAATGCTCGTCAGTATTGAGCATCGTCGGCGTGAATAGCATTACAAATCCATCCTCTTCATCCCAGCCGATATACAGATTGTCTCGCTCAGTATCCCTGATGCTCTCGCCGGAATTTCTTCCTGATATTGGATACTTCAACATAAACGCTTACATATGAATCGTCAGATCATGAACACCTTCGGCGGCTTCCATGACGGCTTCGGAGACGGTTGGGTGGGCGTGGATGATGCGGCCGAGTTCGTCGGCGGTGGATTCGAGGGCCATGGCGACGCAGGCTTCGGCGAGGAGTTCGGTGGCGTGCGGGCCGATGATGTGGACGCCGAGGACCTCATCATATTTTTTCTCGGCGACGATCTTAACGAAGCCATCGGTTTCGCCGAGGATGCGGGCCTTGCCGCGATGCTGAGAAGGGGAATTTGCCGACCTTTACGTCGTAACCGGCGGCTTTTGCTTTTTCTTCGGTCAGGCCGACACTGGCGACTTCGGGGTCGCAGTAAGTGCAGTTCGGGACGAGGTTTTGTTTGATCGGCTCGACCTTTTTGCCGGCGATCTTTTCGACGACAAGGATGCCTTCTTTCGAGGCGAGATGGGCGAGCCACGCGGTGTCGATGACGTCGCCGATGGCGAAGACATTCGGCTCGTCGGTCTCGCAATATTCGTTGACCTTGATCGTGCCGCGTGGGTTGACGACGACCTTGGTGGTTTCAAGGCCAAGATGTCTTCGATGAGAGGCATACGGCCGACGGCGACGAGGAGCATTTCGGCTTCGAAGGTCACAGCGTCGCCCTTCGCATTTTTGCCCGAAACTTTTACGCCTTTCTTGTCTTTGGTCAGTTTGTCGAGCTTTGATGCCGGTCTCGCACTTGATACCGGACTTTTTGAATGCTCGATGCCAGTTCCTTTGAAACATCGGCGTCCTCGATGGGTACGATACGGTCGAGTAGTTCGACGACCGTCGTGTCACAGCCGAAACGTGCGTAAACGCTGGCAAATTCGACACCGACTGCACCCGAGCCCATAACAATCATCGATTTGGGAACGCTCGTCAATTCAAGAATGTGGTCCGAATTGACGACTTGTTTTCCGTCCGTGTCAAAACCGGGAATCGGGCGAACCACAGAACCTGTAGCAATAATAATGTTCTTCGTTTCGATGGTTTCTTTTTTTCCGTTATCGAGTGCGACCTCGACCTTACCCTTGCCAAGGATCTTTCCGAAGCCGTTGAAAACAATGATCTTATTCTTTTTCATCAAATAAGAAACACCGGCTGAATTCTTTGCGACAACATCCGATTTGTATTTCTGCACGCCGGTCCAGTCATAGCTAAGGTCTTTGATCTTCAAGCCGAAATTTTCGAAATGTCCAGCTTTTTCGTAAAGATGAGCAGCGTTGAGCAATGCTTTTGTCGGTATGCAGCCGCGCAAACCGCACGTCCCGCCAAGCCTTGCGTCTTTCTCTTTTTCTATGATCGCTACCTTTAAACCCAACTGTCCCGCACGAACGGCGGCGACATATCCGCCCGGACCCGATCCGATAATTGTTACGTCAAATTGTTCTGCCAATGCCTTAAACCTCTTCAAATGAAAATTTAATAAAAACTATACGGCTATTATAGGAGTTTCCCAAACCGCAAGCTAGTGACGCCACAGCGTTTGCGGTAAACTGCTTTGCATGGACCACTCACAGGAATTTCTAAAGCTTGTAGAAGACGCAAAATCGAATGTTCGCGAAGTTACCGTGGACGAAACGAGGGATCGGGTTGAGCAGGGAGCCAAATTGATCGACGTTCGCGAGGATAATGAGTTTGAGGCCGCTCACGCCGCTGGAGCGAAACATATGTGGGCCGTGGAATAATCGAGCGCGACATCGTGCGAACCTTCCCCGACAAATCCACCGAGCTTATCCTGTATTGCGGCGGCGGATTTCGCTCCGCGCTTGCTGCTGATAATCTGAATAAAATGGGCTACACGAATGTCTGGTCGATGTCCGGCGGTTGGCATGCTTGGGAGGATGCGAGAGCGCCGACTGGATAAGAACATACAAACAAGATAGAAAGGATTAACAAAATATTGAAGCGGATATTCTGATCGTTCAAAAAATCCTGAGCATCCTGGTTAAGTATTTTATGGAAACCCCTGAATTTGATAAACGAGCTCGAACACGCGAGATCGCCGCCGAGTATTTAGAGCGGGGCGATGCACTCGGTTGGTTTGAGGCTCTGTACAAAGAATCGAACGGCGATAACGAATTGATTCCGTGGGCCGACCTTGAACCGAATCGGTTTTTCCGTGAGTGGGCAGAAAAGACAGATTTAAAAGGCGAAGGCCTAAAGGCATTGGTTGTCGGGTGTGGTTTGGGTGATGACGCGAGATATCTCCACGATATTGGGTTCAAAGTGACTGCCTTCGACGTTTCGCCGACGGCCATCGAATGGGCGAAAGCACTGCATTCCGAAACGGATATTCAATTTGAAACAGCCGATTTATTCAAGCCGTTTCGTAGATGGATAGGAGCCTTTGATTTTGTCTTGGAGGTTTATACTATCCAGCCGCTGCCTTTGGAATTGCGGCGGCAAACGATAGATGCCATCGCTGCGTTTGTTGTCGATAAAGGCACGCTTGTCGTGGTCACGCGCGGCCGCGATGACGACGAGGAAACGCCGGAACTTCCATGGCCGCTGTCGCGAAAAGACCTATCGAGATTTGGTGAGAACGGCCTGATCGAAACTGGTTTTCAGGAGTTTTGGGATGAAGAGGACGAGCAGAAGCGATTTGTCGTCGTTTACAAAGGAGGCCGGCGAGATAGTCCAAATGCGCAACGGTTCGAGGATAGAAGTTAGCCAATAAAACAAGTTCTATTGTATTTTTTTCTAGATTTCCTTCTGGGCCAGTTTGCTCCAATGTTTCATACCGCGGCGTCGAAAATCCGGTGATGCATTTGCAGATTGGATCGCCTCTTCGAAGATTTCGCGTGCCTTTTCCGTCTCGCCTTGTGCCTTTAATACCTTGCCTAGATAATACAGACCTTCGACATCGGCTGACCGACGATGGACAAATTTCTCCAACGCTTCGAGAGCCTCGTTAAGCATATTCGCGGCAAAATAAGTAATTCCTATTTCACGCCAAACTTCGCTAAGGGCATGTTTATCGTTTTGCTCGACGACGACCGTGAAATGGTCCAAAGCCTTCTGTAAAGCACCCTTTGCACGAGAGATTTTACCTAACTCATAATTGGCATCGATCTCGTTCTCGTCGATTTCTACCGCTTTGTTCAAATGTTCGATAGCTTTCGATTCCTGTCGCCGCTGAAGATAGATCAATCCGAGTTGAACATGGGCATCGGCATCTTTCGGATTGACGGTGGCATTGTGAAGGAAACGCTTCAAATTCTGCTTTTGCCGCATCGCATTGCCGAATCCCCGCACTTCTCCGCCGATCGATCCGCCGAGATACATGACTGCGAAGAAGATCAAAAACGGTGAGAAAAGCCACGGAGAAATATAATGGAAAATTAAAGTTCCGAGGCTAAGTGAAAGCCAGGCAAGGCAGACAACCAGGAAAGCAGTTGCATAATTCGCACCTAGGACAGTCCGCAAAGCGAATACCATCAAAACGCCGAAAAACAGGCTGCTTGCCGCCCATATTGCCAGATAGATCCGCGGATCGACGTTTTGCGAGTAGAGCAATAATCCAGCGACGGCGAACGGCAAATGTGCTGCTGCCCACGCGCTTAAAGTGCAAACGGCGAGCGTTCCGAAATCACGCCTGAGAACCAAACCGAAGCTTCCGATGCCGCCAAAAAGACACATCAGCAAGATTGAGGCGGGTATATAAAAAATCGAGAGCAGCAAAAGAGGCTGATAAAACCTCGCAGGCTCAAAAGAGAAAAACTTAAAGAATCGGTCTCCGGCAATCGGGATAGTTTGGCGTTCCGTCATTGCTTGCTTATATGCCGCGTCGGCCCGATTGTAGTTTGCCATCGCCTGAGCTTCGGATACTTCGTCGTAATCCGGCTGAAAAAATTCGTTGAAGTTTGGGATGCGATAGACGGCCTCAAGCTTGGCGTCTATTGTTGCAAAGAATGCCATCGACACAATCAGAACCGCGATGGCCGCAAACAGCCAGCTTCCATTGTCCATGGTGTCGCTCATGGCTGACGCCGGCTTGTAAAAAAGTTTCAAAATGAGTTTCAGGTTTTCCATGTGTGTCGGCGGGGACGAATTGTGATTTAAGCAGTTTTGCCTCCTAATCGTAAAGCGACGGCAGAAAGATTGTCAAGATTTTATTGTCGCCGGATTTCGGGTAGAATTGTTTGAAGTCAAAATTCTATTATTCAGGAAACTCTAATGTTCGAAGCTATAAAACAAGCAATTGAAACCCGTGTTGAAACTGATTCGATGGGTGAGATTGAGGTGCCGACAACGGCGTATTGGGGAGCGGCAGACGCAGCGGTCGTTGAAGCATTTCAATATTGGATTCGATATCATGCCGCGTGAGGTTATTCGGGCTCTCGGCATCTTGAAAAAAGCGGCGGTGATCGTCAATAACGACTTGGGCAAACTGCCGGACGACAAGCTAAAGCTTATCGTTCTGGCCGCCGACGAGGTTATCGAGGGCAAGCTCGACGATCATTTTCCGCTGCGGGTTTGGCAGACAGGTTCTGGCACGCAGACGAACATGAACGCCAACGAGGTCATCTCAAACCGCGCCATTGAAATCGCCGGTGGCGAGATGGGTTCGAAAACACCGGTCCACCCGAACGACGACGTGAACAAATCGCAGTCGTCGAATGACACGTTTCCGACGGCAATGTACATCGCTGCTGCCGAACGTCTGACCGCGATGATTCCCGAAGTCCAAAAAGTTCATGACGCGATCAAGGCAAAAGCAGACGAATTCGCCGATGTCGTCAAGATCGGCCGCACGCATCTGCAAGACGCAACGCCGGTGACGGTCGGGCAGGAATTCGGTGGCTGGGCGAATCTGGTCAAACGCGACATCGAAAGGCTGAACATGGTTTTGCCTGGATTACTTGATCTTGCCATCGGCGGCACGGCTGTTGGCACCGGCTTGAATGCACATCCTGAGTTTGCAGATCGGGCCGCGACAAAGATCGCCGAATTGACAGGCCTTCCGTTCAAGTCGCACCCCGACAAATTTGCCGCTCTTTCGGCACACGACGAGGTCGTATTTGCCTCAGGTGCTTTGAAAACGCTGGCAGGTTCTCTGATGAAGATTGCGAACGACATTCGCTGGCTGGCTTCGGGGCCGCGATGCGGAATCGGTGAAATTTCTCTGCCTGAGAACGAGCCGGGAAGCTCGATAATGCCCGGCAAGGTCAACCCGACGCAAAGCGAGGCGATGACGATGGTCGCGGTGCAGGTTTTCGGCAACGACGCCGCAATCGGTTTTGCCGGCTCGCAGGGCAATTTTGAGCTGAATGTTTTCAAGCCCGTGATGATCCACAACTTTCTTCATTCGGTCCGGCTCATCCATGACGCGTGCCACGGCTTTGTCGATTACTGTATCAACGGCATCGAGCTAAACCGCACACAGATAGACCAATATCTGAACGATTCGCTCATGCTTGTCACCGCCCTGAATCAACACGTCGGCTATGACAACGCCGCAAAGATCGCTAAAAACGCGCACAAGAAGGGAAGTTCTCTGAAGGAATCGGCAGTAGAATTAGGCCTGCTAACGGAAGAAAAGTTTGACGAATTAGTGAAGCCCGAAGAAATGACGCATCCATAGACTGTGTACTGAAGTCCACTCTAAAAATTATACTATCTGAAATAAAAAAGCCGCCCAATATAAGCGGTTGGATATTCGTAATATTATATTCAACTTTATTTAGGAGGAGTATTTAACATATCTATGAAATCATGAAATGTATTGCTTATAAGATATGAGTTCTTTTCATCTGACGATTGTTCAAACGAATATGAGTGGTCATAGTAATATATTCCGTTATCTTCACCATCATTAACAAGTAATATCAATCCTCCGCCGGGTTCATCCCCAATAAGAATAGACTTAGGGGGTATTTCTCCCTCGAACTCATTATTTACTTCGATTAGATCCAGAGCTTTTTTGGAATTGTTTGCACCAAAAAAAGTATCCATCAAAATGTGTTCATTCAATTCTTTTACAAAGAAATAACCGTTGTCGATTTTTGCACCATTATTCTGTAGCAAAAACTCTCTATAGTCATTGGGTAGTGAAACATTCAATTCGCCTTCTATTTCACTGATTGATTTCTCATTTCCAATTTCAAATCGGTTAATTTCCATATCGTCATCGATTCAGTATCATTTCTTCTTGATTCCAGACACGCCTCCTCGGTGAGTGAACTTTCGATGGATGTCCTTAGGAACTTCTTGCATCGTTTTCATATCTTCATTATGATGCCAGGTATTTTCATCCAATTTCGGTCCTTTGGGAGCGGCCTTGTCAGCTTTTGTAAAATCTGTACTGTGGTTACCCTTTAAGTCCTCTATTTCAACCCTTTGTCTCTCATATGATGATAAATCTGGGTAACCGTTTTTATAATCCACAACGTTACCATTTTTGTCGGTATATCGCCATGTGCCATCTTCCAAAACCTCTACCTTTCCGCCTTTTCCTTTCCATTTCACCGGATCAGGTGAGTTTTTCGGTTTAGTCCCTTTTCCGTGTTCAAAAGCCTTACCATTGTTACCTTTTCCGGGCGGCTTTTGCGATCCTTGTCCTGGGCCTTTCGACGCTGGAGCCTTTAAACGCAGCAAATACAATAAAAGCATTGCATCGGAGGCCTGTCCCTGTCCGGTGGCTATTCGGTAGGCGCTTCCTGCTTCGGGTACTGCACCATTCGCAAATGATGAGGCTATCTCCGATGTTGTGTTGATGTCACCTACTGCCCATTGATTAGCCGCATTACTCGCGCCGAACAAAACGCGAACGGGTGCTCCGATTGCTCCAAAACTTGCAGCAACATTTCCAGCAATGCTTGATAGAGTCGGAAGTGCCAGTCTGGCGGCTCCCGATAAAACACCTCCGCCGAGTCCAATCAAAGCTCCGGTCAATGCGCCCTCTACAATTCCAGTCAGGTAGTTTAGTCCGCCCAACGCGATGGCCTGCCACCAGTTTTTAATATTCGGAGCAAACCGAATAGTTTCGCCGAACAACCTACACGTCATCGTGTGGTCGCCAGTTATGGCCTTGTGCCCTTGAATTATCAAGTCGCTCTTGCTTTGATTCCAAACTCTGGCTGGAGCAGCTTTTTGCCCGCAAATCAAAGCTCCAAGCACTGCGCCAAACACCGCCCCTGCTGCTCCGGCCGCTGCTCCGGCTGCAACAATGACTGCCAAAGCCGCTCCGCC
This sequence comes from Blastocatellia bacterium, assembly GCA_963765045.1. GTDB lineage: Bacteria > Acidobacteriota > Blastocatellia > Pyrinomonadales > Pyrinomonadaceae > OLB17. The sequence continues at coordinate 144,742 of CAVXVF010000018.1, forward strand.
TGTTGCGACAATGGCAACTACCAGGACGGCCGCAAGTAGAGCCATTATCCACATAAGCTTCTTACAGCCAAAATCTATCCAACTGCTCGTAGCCTTGTCGTTAATGGTGATGTATTTGTGACCACTTACTTGTTTTGTAGTAAGTTGGGTAGTTTGAAGCTGGGCTGGCACTGCCCCGCCGGTACAGATCCAGAAATCCTCTTCAGTGATTATCTTATTGCCCATTAAATCCAAGCCTTAGCCAACAATTGATGACGCTTCAAGAAGCCAGCTCTCATTTTGCCGTTATCGGCAAGTAGAAAGAGACCGAATGTAAACACTCGGATTTTGTCTCTATTCTTGCTCTTAGATGAAGAAGATTCCTCGTGGTTCGAATCGGCCAGCTTAACTAGAAATGCGTATTGATAGAAATTCAGACCTAAAACTCGACTATCGATTCCGACGGACCCTATTTTGTATCTAAAAGAAACAAGTAAAAGAGCAGTACAAATGAGTAATAAAGCTAACGAAGGCAACGTCCATTCTAAATAGAACCCAATGAGGCTTCCAAAAAGCACCAATAGACCAAAAAATCTTAAATTGAACGTTAGAATTTTCAGTCTTCCCTTCATCTTATTTTTTGCTGATCTTCATATCACCAAAAACCATGCTGGTAAATTTAACTTCCTACCAGTACTCAGCCCAATTCTCCGGCCTCGGGATCTCCATACTTCTGTCCGGCGGTTGTAAGTTTTCCAGATCAATCGGGTCGTTCAATTCACCTTCGCTCTTAATGGTGTAGGTCATGTCTCCACGTATAAAGTCAGGATGAGCAACCTCTTTTTTGATCAATACGGCTTTTCTAAGCTTTCCTGTTTCGGCGTGGAATACATACTCACCGCTCTCGCTTAAATTAGGTTGGATTTGTGTTTGGTCAACCATCTGAAAGTTGCCGTAAGCTTGTTTTATCCATACTTGCCCAAGATCTTCAGCAGGCTGTCCGGTGATTTTGACAACCTCAAACGGACCTTTCGGAGTCAACACTCTTTTTGAATTTGCTTCAAATTCCCAATCGACATCCGCGGAATTAAAGAGGTTACGGTGAGTTTTCCTTAGTTTCTTTGCCGGGAGCGGTTCGCCGTAAATTAAATGAAAATAAATGTTGAAGAATTCATTGGATTCAATCGCGAGCTTTACTTTATCTGGACTTGCGAAAATGTCGTCGTTCAATTTTACGACATCGGCCATTGCTGGTATTTCGCTTTCGATTTTCTGCATTTCGGCTTTGGTCTGCTCCCACTTACCGAGAATTGTAGGAAGATTGATTATTTTGATTACTTTGCCTTTTGAATCCAGTTTGACATGAATTTCCGAATACATGCGGCCGAATGCCTGGCTGAGGGCAGCGATGTCATGAAGATTCGGATTGTTCGCTTCCACTAACCTATTTTCGACGGTTATCAGCTCGATTTCGGCTTGGCCGGAGTGGTCCGCTTCGATAACACGGAATGCCCATCGAATCTCCGTTTTAGTTTCGATAGGGAAGTTGCCCGCGAGCATATCCGTATCTATCGTCAACGAATATTTTTCGCTGAAAGGCCGTCTGAAGCGAATTTTCTTCGCATCATGTTCTTCCCAACTTTGGACACTCTCAACTGGTTTCATATAAAAACTATTCGATCCGAGCTTGTAAAATCTTAGTTTATGAAACAATCGCCTCCGTCGATTTTTGTTATTCCTCCGACATGGTTGTTTGGAGCCGTGATGTCGTTTGAAGTCGCCGCACTGACCACGATATTGCCTTTGTCATCAATGCTGATTTTACTTGCACCAACTTGAAGCGTGATTTTAGTCTTTGCCTTTATCACGATTTCGTTATCGGTTGATTCGATGTCTATCTTTTGCTTAACAATATTTTTCTGAAAACCGGTCTCCACCTTGTTTGTCTGGTTTCCCTTCGTAACTTTCGTTGACATGTCCTTGGTGATGGTTGCTTTCTGTTCACCTCCGACGGTTTTGGTGCGGTTATTTACAACATCGAGAGTTTCATCGTGGCCGACTGTTTGATTCTTGTCGTTCTCGACCATGATCGTCCAGTTTTTTTCGGCGTGGAGATATATTTCTTCATTGTCTTTCAAGTCTTCAAATCTAAACTCGTTAAAACTGTCCGGAGAGCCGCCCTTGCTCGAACGGCTTTTCACACCGCTCTGCGTTTTGTTATCGGGAAGCTTGTAAGGCGGCATCGTGTCCGGGTTGTAAACCGAACCCACTATGATCGGACAGTCAGGATCGCCCTCGATAAAATCAACAATCACTTCCTGGCCGACACGCGGAATGTGTATCACGCCCCATTGCTTGCCGGCCCAAAGAGTGCCGACACGAATCCAGCATGAGCTTTTATTGTCGTTTTTCCCTTCGCGATCCCAACAAAACTGCACTTTTACGCGACCGTATTTATCGGTAAATATCTCGTCGCCCGGTCTGCCGACAACTTTCGCGGTCTGGCTGCCATGCACCACAGGCTTTCGCGTTTTTCTCAATGGCCGGAACGGAGCGTGTCCGCCACCGTGCGGAATGCATACAAAATTCACCATGTAAGCATTCGATACAGAATCATCGGAAATATAGCTCGGTGACTGGATTGCTTCGTGCTGAACATTTACAAGTACATGGTTGATGTTATTCTCCTTAGCCGGATGATTCTTTAATTGAAAGCGGTAACCGGCCGTGAGCGAACTGCAATCCGCCGTCCCATAAATGTTCTTGTACGCAACGTCGAGCTCTTCCTGCCGGATTTGAACTGTTCGTTCACGATCTTCAAAAACAGGGCTGAGAGCAGAAGGGTTTTCGCCGCCGCCCGCATCGATCCCGTCGAAACGTTTCGCATAACCGCCAGGCCAATCGTAGTGCTCCAGCTTCTTGTTTCCTCCGACGTCGAAAAGGCTTGTTTGCGCGGCCAAAAGGTTATTTGTCGGCAGTTGGAAGTTGTAGTCCCAAAGCTCGTATTTGCCGGTACGAATTTTATTATCGATACGCCACGAATGAACCGACGGGGTCCATTTATCTTCCAATTCCGACCGGTCCAGGGCAAAAGTAACTTTCGGTTTCGACGGGCAAGGCCTGTGTGACGGCGGAGTGTTGGCTATGATGAGGCGGTGGTTGTCCGCAGTGTGCTCGAAGTAATAATAAATACCTTCTTCTTCCATCATCCGAGAGGCAAAATTCCAGTCGCTTTCACGATATTGAACACAATAGTTGCGAGGTTTGAAGTTTCCCTGTATTTCGTTTTTGAATTCGTAACCCTTGAGCACTTTCTCCAGTATTTGTGGAACCGTCTTGTTTTGAAAGATTCGGCTTTGCGAGATCTGCGTCAGCATCCACACTTTTGGGACCAATTCGGCTCGGTATTTGGAAAAACGAGCATTCCGGCTGCCCTGCGTGAAGTTGATGCAAATACCATGAAAAAACCTCTCCACCGGTCCTGCTTGCTTAACGGCAACGAGCATCGGGTTACCAAGCAATATTTTTCGCGTCAACAGCCGTTGCCTCAAAGCCATCGGAATCTTCTTCGTGCAGTATTTCGAGTTCTATCCGGAAAAGCTGATTCAGCCCTTCGCGGCATCGCACTCGTTTGATCATGAGGTAGTCCTTGGCGAGCGGCGTCGTAAGTATTAAGGCTCTTTCGTCTTGTGTCGTTGGCATATTTGTTTATTTTATTATTACGGGTTTGACGAGTGGGCTCCCGTTTTTCCAAGTAAGTATGACCCAAAGGTGCTGGATGCTGACCGGTTCCCCACCCGTTTGCTCGTATTCGCGTCAATTAAACCGGTTAACCTATATTGTTGAGGATAACCATCTTAGCTCACGATTACAAGCAAAATGTGAAAATCCAGCCGAATGTGTGGGCAGCACATCTAATTATGAATGCTTTACAAAACAATGGTCAAAGCTCGGCCATCAAATGGATAAAAGGGGGGTAAAAAAAAGTGGGTATCGAAAATAATCCGCTAAATTGCTAAATTCTTAACCGCCGATCCGAACTCGACGTGTTGCGATAAGAGGCGGCATGCCTGCCGGCTACGCATAGGCCTTACCGAGCGTGGAAAGCTTTGCGGTTTGAGCTGCTTTTTTGGCGCGAGCTTTAGGATCATCTTTGATTAGATTTTTTAGATGCAGGAGTGCGTCCGTTTTTCGCTTTAGATCCAATTCCAGTTCGGGCGACGGATTCTTTTTATAATCGTCGCTGAGCCGATCGGCAAGCGCCTGTTGACCCACGATCTTTTCAGCGTAATTCACCGGGCCTTTGGCTTTTGCAGCTTCAACCGTCGCTTCTTGTTTCATATGCGTTAGCCGTTTATGGTTTTGGCCGGGAACCAAAACGAATCTTCGTAAAGTCTGCCTGCCTCGATCCAGGCGGCGTCATCCACACACGTGAATAGCTGCTCCAACCTGATGTCGGGCGGAAACTTGGTGTCTTCCAGCACTTTGCGGATATCCGTTTGTTCGTCAAAGCGCGGGGCAACCTCAAACATAATGGAGACAAAGTATGCGATGTCCTCGGCGCATGTCAACCCGTGCGATTTTGCCCGGCCGATGCCGATCCCGATCATTGCGTCGAGTTCGTCGTCGCCGTAATCTCTGATCCGTTCGCCGTTTGCCTTCCGGATCGCCTCGCGCACGACGTCGGTCAACTCCGTTTCGTCACGGGCTATAAACTCTTGGATCTGTTCTCTTCGTATAACCAGCATTTAGACAAATATAGTTTGAATGCGATTCATAACATCAAGGTTTTCAACTCGAATGGATCATCCGGGTCCGCCAACTTCACCGATCATTACGGTCGGGAGGCCCTGGACTATAACGCCGCCGTGTTGAGTCATATCACCAATTCGGGCCGCCATCATGCTTCCGATCAAAACCGTCGGCGATCCCTTTGCTATAGTATCCGGCGGCCCTACGCACACCGCCATATCCATAATCCGGGCGGCGGGCATAAAACCGATCATCACCTTCGGGCAGCACGGAGGCAAAATAGGTCCGCCCACGTGCGGCACTGGGCCTGGTTCTACCTTTGGGCAGACGTGCATATCTCCTAATCTTGAGGCCGGCGGCATAAGGTTTCTCCTTTTTAATTCAGCTCCGTTTGTTTCAAAGCACCATTTTCCAACTTGAAACTCAAAAGATTTTCACCGTCCTCGGCTTCGGCAAAAAAAGTATCCACTTTTCCAAAAAAAGTTTCAAGCTCCTGTGGTGTGCAGGTTGGCAAAAAACGGCGCAGCACCCGCGGGTCGTAAAACCGGAAGGTCATCGAGTTGGCCCGCTCGTCATACACCTTTACGAGCGAACGGAAATGACGGCGCATTTCCGCAATTTTATGGCGCGAATGTAAGAAAATTCCCCAGTGCTTGCCAAAGCCTTCACTTAAGACCCAGTCGGTCAGCTTATTGTCCGGCTTCAACTGAACCACGTATGGCGCCATGTACAGCATATCAGGCTTCAGGTCACCCTTGAACAAGCAGAAGTTCCTCGCTCCGGTTTCGAACAGCCGCATCGGAAGGTTCAGCACCGATGCTCCGTCCAAAACACAGTACAGCCGCGTCGTGTCATTTATAAGATATTGCTGAAGTTTTTCCGTTTTCATCGATCAAAAATATTTTCTCCGACGTCGCTGGGTAGCCGTCAAACCTCGGTAACGGGCTTGAACTGTGGATGTCTTGGATCGTCGCGTGGTATCTCCTTTCCGTCTGGCCCAACTACATGTAATTCGGGCTCCTTTTTCGCCGCCTCCGCAGGTGGCGGGCTGCCCCCGGGAGCCGGACCCGGGAACGGCGTTCCTTTCTTTGCGGCCGATTCGAGCGCGGCAGCATCCGGGCCGTTTTTTGCCGGTGGTGGCGGAGGTGCTTGCGGCGGTTTAACGGTTTTTCCGGCGTCGGCCTTATCGGCTTCTTTGGGAGCTGTTGGAGCAGTGGTACTGCAGCCGCTGCCAGAGCCGGCCGCTCCGCCGCTGTTTATCAGCACCATGGTTCCCTGGATCGTAACTCCGGCTGGGCCGACGTCGACGAACCCCCCGGCACCTTTCAATGAAACCTGAGGAGCTTCTATGATGACCTTTACACCCGCCTTGATATGAATTTCCGTGCCGGCGCATACCGCCACGCTGCCAGCCGCTTTTACATCAATATCCCCCTTAACATCGAGCGACGCCGATCCGCCGATTTCTTCATTTTTATCGCCGGTAAGCTTCGAGTGCGAATCTCCCTTTCCTTCCGAAAACTGGTTATTTTGAACGATCAAATGCCGGTCGTTTTGTACAATTTCCTTTCTGTCGTGTTTGACACGGATATCGAGATCTTTCTCGGCATGAATAAAGATCTGCTCCGAGCCTTTCTTATCTTCGAATCGAATTTCATTAAACCCACCGCCGCCTTTGCTGGAATCGGACTTTATAGTCGATCGGGTTTTATTATCGGGCAGCGTGTACGGCGGCATGTTTTCCGGGTTATAAACACAGCCGGCAATGATCGGCTGATCCGGGTCGCCCTCGAGAAAATTCACCAGAACTTCCATTCCGACGCGCGGAATGAACATCGATCCCCAACTGTTTCCCGCCCATATCTGGGCCACGCGCAGCCAGCACGAACTGCGCGAATCCATGTCTCTGGACCTGTCCCAGTGGAAGTGAACTTTAACGCGACCGTATTTATCGGTAAAGATCTCTTCTCCAGCGGGGCCGACAACAAAGGCGGTCTGGCTCCCTAGCACCACCGGTTTCGGCGTCTTTCTCAACGGCCGGAACTTCGCATGGCCGCCGCCGTGAGGAATACAGACGAAATTCACCATGTAGGCGTTCGAAACCGCGTCATCGGAAATATAGCTAGGCGATTGGACCACTTCGTGCTGGACGTTGACCAGCACGTGATTTATGTTGTTTTCCCCGGTGGGATGATCTTTCAATTCAAATTTGTAGCCTGCGGTCAGCGAACAGCAGTCCGCCGTGCCGTAAATGTTCCTGTAGGCAACGTCGATCTCCTCCTGCCGTATATGAACGGTCCGCTCGCGGTCGTCGAAAACTTTATTCAGTTCTCCGGGTTGCTCACCGCCTCCCTGATCGATCCCGTCGAAACGCTTTGCATATCCACCGGGCCAGTCGTAATGCTCAAGCCGTTTGTTTCCGCCCACGTCAAACACGCTCGTATGCTTCGCCTCAAGGCTTTTCGTAGGCAACTGAAAATTAAAATCCCTAAGCTCGTATTTGCCGGTACGCATTTTATTATCAATACGCCACGAATGGATGGCCGGGATCCACGTATCTTTAAACTCCGATCTTTCTAACGCGAACGTCACAGTCGACAGACTGGGACAAGGCCGGTGTGACGCCGGGGTATTTGCCAGAATCAGCTTGTGATTGTCCGACGTATGCTCAAAATAGTAATAGATACCTTCCTCTTCCATCATCCGCGAAGCAAAGTCCCAATCGCTCTCACGGTATTGAACGCAATAGTTTCTGGGTTCGAACGTGCCCTGTAACTCTACCCCGAAGTTGAATCCGGCGAGGACTTCCTGGAGTATGTCCGGGACCGATTTATTCTGAAAGATCCGGCTTTGCGAGACTTGGGTCAGCATCCAGACTTGTGGAACCAGTTCCGCCCGGTATTTCGAGAAGCGGGCATTTCGGCTGCCTTGTGTGAAATTAATGCATATCCCGTGAAAGTACCGTTCAATTTTCGTTTCGCTCGTTTGCCCCTGAATAGCGGCAACGATCATCGGATTTCCGATCAGTTTCTTTGGATCGATGGCGGTCGGCTCAAAGCCGTCAACTTCCTCTTCGTGCAGCATTTCGACTTCGATGCGAAATAGCTGGTTCAGCCCTTCACGGCAGCGAAGGCGTTTGATCAGAAGATAGTCTTTCGCCAGCGGTGTCGTAAGCTGCAAGGATCGTTCGTCTTGTGTGGTTGCCATATTTTTTCAAGACATTATTCAGAATTTGAAGAAACAGGCGGCTGTTTCCGTTCCCCCCAAATACCAATCTCGGATTGACGGGCGCTAGGCCAGCGTTATCAATCAAGCCGCGAATCGCGCGATTACACCTGTTTCGTCGTTTAGTAGAGAATATTCCAGATCGTTCACGAATCCAAGACGACCCGCAATATATTCTCACCATGCGGTGAGAACAACGGGCAAGCGTGAATTCTATCTACAAAAAAAAATGGAATAGGTTAACGCGAAATAACCGGCCGGCCGTATGGGCTAAAGGTCAAAACATTTCGACGTGCCGGACAGCTAACCGCCGATTAATACCGTCATCTCGCCTTTTGTGATCTTGTTCGGCGGTCCTACTGCTTCGAGTATCGTGTCGCCCTGACGGGCCGCTGGAAACAGCGCGATCATAACCGTTTTGGAGGGGGTAATAACAATACCGGGTCCATGCGGTGGTATCGGTAATGGAGTCGCGCACGCGTGAATATCCGACCCGCCCGCGGCGGCTGTGATCGCACTTCCCATTGCGGCTGCGGCACCGGCTTTGACCAGCTCTTCAGCCGTTTTAGCCGCGGGTGCACCAGGTGTTCCGGCCGCCGCCACAGTCGCGGCTTCCGCCGTTTTTATGGCGGCGTCTGAAATGGCCTTTGCCGCCTGCATCGCCGCTGCAACGGCAGGACTAACCCCGCGCCACGCCATCAGGAATCCGATCTGGACTGTGATGGCGGTCGGCCCGCCCGTCAAAACGGGCGGAAGCGGATGTGCAACTGTGTCTGTAATTCGGGCGGCTGGCGGCATGATGACTTTCTCCTATAACAACTTGAATCCTATCGCTACATAACCGTAGGCATTTGGGGCTCAAGCACGTTTTCGCTGATCTGGATGCGACCGTTGCTCTCGACTTTTGCGTGCATGCGAATGAGGGCACGGTCGCGGATAAGGTACACGACCACCGTCGTGCCTGATTCGCGAGAAAGCCGCGGGGATTCGACCACCTTTGTGTATTTTGCGGTCACTTCCTCGCGCTGACGGGCGTCGTCGGGCGTCGGGCTGGGGCGCCACCAGGATTCCTCGATTGTTTTCAGAATCTGCGGCCCGCTTTTGTAGTCGCGTGTGGATTCGAGAAAGGCGGTCACGTACCCGATATAGTCGTTGCTCGAAGTCAGCTTCAGACCGCTGTTCGCGGCGAGTTCGAAGAAGCCCTCCGGGTCATTGTTAAGCACTTTGATCCCATCCTTGCCCCAAACGCCGAGGACGTAAAGTCGCGGTCGGGCCGGCGGCCGCGTCGAGACGCGATAGATGCCGCCGCTTGAAAAGAAGGCGGTCGGAACACGTTCCACCACCGTTTCAGGCTTCTCCAACGCAGTCAGGACGGGAGGCCCAAGGCGAGCGGCTCTCTGCGTAAGTTCTTGTCGAGTCAAGTCTGTCATTATGAGGCCTCCTCTAGTGAGCGAGCCGCTCGGGTCTGGGGCATCCGCCGCCATAGCAACGTACGCGATCGTGCACGTGATGAACATAATAGTGAACAATACGATATAGCCGACAAAGCCGCCGATAGTGTTTCGTTCCATACTAATTCTCCTTTCTTGCCTGAAACAACAAACCCCAAAAAATCAGATCGTTCATTCATATTCTATCTTTGCCCCATGTGCTGTCGCCGTATAGTTTAGGATGTTCTGGACGCCCACTATGAACGGCCCGGTGCCTAGGTTTTTGTCTAGTCATGTCTTTCATACTTCGCCTCATAGTGAGCGTGCGCGTGCCTCGCAGGTCATGGGCCCGCAGGAGGGGCCGGATGATTGGCGTCCCAATTACTGCCCCAATAATCAACATACGACTGCGGAGGCGTGGTGTTGCCGGTCGGCACGTTGCCGGCCCGGTAATCCTGGAGGATCGCTGCTTCGGCCGCGTCATGCGATCGCCGGTTGAGTTCCTCGTCGGATATGCCGGGTTCCGCGGCCCGCAATCGGGCCCGTTCGGCGGCGAGGGCATTCTGGTACGTGGTGCGGGTGATACTGTTGTATTGCTCCGATCCGCCCGCGGCGTTCATTTGCTCTTCGGCTTCGTAGGCTCGTCGTTCGGCGTTAGCGTCCTCGCGAAGCTCCTGGTCGATATAGGCGGCCCGATCGGGGTTGGTAACGTCCGGCCTCGTGCCGCCGTTAACGGCCTCGCCGTGGCCCATCTCGTGAACGAAGTCCCCTGCCGAAGAGGCGTCGGGCGTCGGATTAAGGTTGACCGAGTTATTGGCGGGGTCGAATTCCACGGCCCCGGGATTGTTAGTGACCTGAATATTGTTACGCTCAAACACTTCGAGAGCGTGACGCCCCTGGGCCGAGGTGTTCAGCCGGTTCCGCATCGCGGTGAAGGCGGCACTCTCGTCCTTGCGCGGCGGGTATGCGTGATGCTGCGATTTCAGCTGACGACGATTTCTTCCACCCCTTCCTCCGCCGGTCCGCGGACGATCGAGATAGCCCGGTTCTCCGTTGTCTGACATCTCGGCATCCATCGGATCGTCGATCGAAGGATCGCCGGTCTCCGTGCCGAAGCCGCCCGAATTGATCTTGACCATCGCCGCGGCGATCGTGATAAGGCTGGGTTCGATCACGATACAGCTCGCGCCAACCTTGAGGCTGATCTTTGTCTTAGCCTCCATGATGATCTCTTGCGCGTTAAGAGACCTTTTCGTCGCTACCAGCGTGAACTGACTGCTCTGGTAGTCCTCGACCACCTCGCCCTTTACTGCTTCATTACGCTTCTGGTCGATGCCGATATACTCGGCTTCCTTGACGTGAAAGTCGTGGCAGCCCGCGACCGTCACCGTTAGATTGCCGCCCGGATTGTCGGGATCTTTGAGGCCGATGACCTCACTTCGACTTCCGCCGCAAGTCTCATACATCGAGCCGCGGACACGCAGGTCGTAACGCTTCTGGGAATGGATAAATACCTGTTCCTTTTTAGCCTTGTCCTCAAACCGCAGCTCATTAAAACCCTGAGCCTTGGTCGTGCTGTGCGTTTTGATATACGAGAGCGTCTTATATTTCGGAAGCTCGTAATGCGGCATGTTTTCTGCATTGTAAACCGAGCCGACGATTATCGGCTGGTCCGGGTCGCCTTCGAGAAAATCGACGATAACTTCATGGCCGACACGTGGCGTGAACATCGAACCCCATTTGTTGCCGGCAAACAGATTTCCGACGCGTATCCATGCCGATGCTTTTTGGTCGTTGTTATCGGAACGGTCCCAGTGAAAATGGACCTTTACACGACCGTACTTATCAGTAAAGATCTCGTCGTCCGGGTTGCCGACGACTTTCGCCGTCTGGCTGCCGTGTACCACCGGCTTCGGCGTTTTTCTCAACGGCCGGAACGGGGCAAAACCACCGCCATGCGGGATACAAACGAAATTCACCATGTAGGCGTTTGAAACAGCGTCGTCTGAAATATAGCTCGGCGACTGCACCGCCTCGTGCTGAACATTGACCAGCACATGGCTTATATTGTTTTCCCTAACGGGATGGTCCTTCAGGTCAAATTTGTAGCCAGCAGTTAATGAGCAGCAATCCGCGGTGCCGTAGATGCTTTTGTAAGCAACGTCCAATTCCTCTTGCCGGATTTTCACAGTTCGTTCACGGTCGTCGAAAATGGGGTTCAGTCTTGCCGTGTTCTCTGTTCCGCCCGGATCAATCGCGTCAAACCGTTTGGCATAGCCGCCCGGCCAGTCGTAATGCTCCAGATCCCTATTCTTACCGATGTCGAAAAGACTGTTCTGCGTCGCCAGCAGGTCATTAGTCGGTAATTGAAAATGGAAATCGCGAAGCTCGTATTTGCCCGTGAGCATTTTGTTATCGACACGCCACGAATGAATTGCCGGAATCCATTGATCCGCAAGTTCGGACCTCTCCAGGGCAAACGTTATATTTGATTCCGATGGACAAGGTCTATGCGAGGGCGGCGTGTTCGCCATTATAAGGCGATGGCTGTCCTTTGTATGCTCGAAATAGTAAAAGATACCTTCTTCTTCCATTATCCGCGAAGCAAAATCCCAGTCGCTTTCACGATATTGAACGCAATAGTTTCGCGGCTTGTCTATCCCTTTGATCTCATTATCAAACTCGTAGCCATCAAGCACTTCTTCGAGTATTTGCGGGACAGTTTTATTCTGAAAGATGCGGCTCTGTGATATCTGTGTCAGCATCCACACTTTTGGGACGAGCTCCGCGCGATACTTTGAAAAGCGTGCGTTTCGGCTGCCCTGAGTGAAGTTTATACAAACCCCGTGAAAGAAGCGCTCGATTGGGCCGGCTTGATGAGCCGAAATGATCATCGGGTTGCCGAGCAGTTTCTTAGGGTCTACGACCGTGGGCATAAAACCATCAGTTTCTTCTTCATGAAGCATTTCGACTTCGATGCGAAATAGCTGATTTAACCCTTCGCGGCACCGCATTCGCTTAATAAGCAAAAAGTCCTTCGCAAGCGGAGTCGAAAGTTGTATGGATCGTCGGTCTTGTGTGGTTGCCATATCTTTTCAAGCTGTCATTCAAAAAGTGACGCAAAACTAGACGTTCGACGCCGGGATTTTTGCGAGCTTTACGGTTCTGGCTCTAATCTTGGGTCATGGATGAGTCCGTGTGAATCCCGCCACGACATCGGATTTGTGATTTCGTCGAGAATGTTCCCATTTTCGTCAAACGAGATAACGGAGCCTTCCCAATCCGAATAGTCGATCGCACCAGATTCGCAATAAAGCTCATAACCGGAATAAGTCGTGAGGTTTTCGTTGGCGACATAAGCCAAAGATTCCCGAACGACCGTGACCTTTATTCCCGAGTAAACGGCGATCGACTTGCACACGTCATCACCATCACCGTGAAACGTTTTGGAAAGTTCAGGATGGATCACATCCGCGTGTTCCACATCGAACTCGTTCGGAGCATCGGCGCACTGAAAAATGACGATGTGATCTACCCAACCGATGAGACGTGCAAATTGCTGCACGTTATCGACATGGACACCTTCCTTGCAAAATAGAAGTCCGGCATCTCCAGCTCCGCCTAATCCGCTTGTCACAATCTGCGTCATCAGAAAAAGCGTGGAGATCCCATTGTTCTGTTGGGCTATGAACTGTATCTGGTCGAAGAACTCATTTAACAGTGTTCCTTCATTAACCTTCAAGCTGATGAAGGAGGTTGACCCAAGAGGCGTTCTGCCCTCCAGCCGGGTGTCGTAAACTGTCACCTTCTTTGCCATAAGATCACGATATATCGTAAGCGAAATTGCCGCCCTCGCCGACGGTCACATGTACGCTCTTAATACCCTCGCCGCTTGCCATTCGCGACAATACCTCGCCGCTCATTTCCGGCAGCAGCGTTCCGGTCAGAATGTTGTAAACATTCCGGGCCCCGCTGTCCACGTCGGTACAGCGTTCCGCAACTGTAGATATGACGGAGTCATCGTATGAAAATTGCGCACCGTGATTGTCCATGATGCGGTTTTTGATCTTACCGAGTTGCAGTTTGATGATAAGACGCAGTATTTCGTCCGTGATTGGATAATAGGGAACTGTGACCATGCGTCCGAGCAATGCCGGCTTAAATGCCTTTAACAGATCAGGTTTGACGGCCGCGACCAGTCCGTCCGGGTCTGGGGTCGTGTCCGGGTCGGCACAGAGTTTCATGATCGTATCGGTCCCGATGTTCGATGTCAGCAGGATGATGCAATTTTTGAAATCGATCTCGCGACCTTCGCCGTCTTCCAGCATGCCTTTATCAAAGACCTGGAAGAAAAGTTCCATGACATCAGGATGGGCCTTTTCCACCTCATCGAGCAGCACAACCGAATATGGTTTGCGTCGCACGGCTTCTGTCAGCACGCCGCCTTCGCCGTACCCGACGTATCCCGGAGGCGATCCTTTGAGGCTGGAAACAGTGTGAGCTTCCTGATATTCGCTCATGTTGATAGTGATCAGGTTGCGTTCGCCGCCGTAAAGCGATTCGGCCAATGCAAGCGCGGTTTCCGTTTTACCGACGCCGGACGTTCCGACAAGCATGAAGACGCCGATCGGACGTTTCGGATCGGTAAGTCCCGCACGCGATGTTCGAATTCGCTGAGAGATGGCTTCAAGAGCATGATCTTGTCCAAGCACGCGCTCGCCAAGCGTTTCGTGTAAATTCAGCACGGCATTGATCTCATCGGCGACCATCTTGCCGATCGGAATGCCCGTCCAGCCCGAGATAACCTCGGCTACTGACTGGCCGTTAACTACCGGCTGCATAAGCGGATCTTCGCCCTGGACCTGCTTCAACTCGGCATTGAGTCTCTTTAGCTCCGCTTTAAGAAATTCGGTGTCGAGCGGTTTTGTCGCTTCGGGAGCCGTTGCCGCGGCCGTGCCGGAAGAATCATCACCGGCTGACGCATCGGTTTCGGCTGTTGCGGCGGCGGCGGATTCCGGTGCCGTAATGGCTTCTGCCGCGGCGAGGGCGTCGATTTTGCCGTCGAGCCGTGTCATTTCGAGCTTGACCCGAATATTCCTGATTTGCGTTGTCAGATCCTTTTCCTTTTCCCACTGCTCATTCAGTTTTGTCAGTTCCGCCTCTGTCTCGGCACGTTTCGCTGTCAGTTCGGCGAGGCGGTCTTCGTGCGCGGCACCGGTCACTTGTTCGCGTTCGAGAGCTTCGATCTCGGCGCTTAAATTCTGAATACGCCTGGTCGCATCTTCAACCGAAGCGGGCGTCGCTCCCTGGCCGATGGCAACCTTCGCACATGCGGTATCGAGAACCGATACCGATTTATCTGGCAGTTGACGGCCAGTTATATAGCGGTTCGAAAGCTTAACGCATTCGACGATCGCTTCATCCAAAATGCGGACGTTGTGATGGCCTTCCATCTTGTCCGCGATACCGCGCATCATGTCGATGGCTTTCAGTTCGTCGGGCTCATCGATCTTTACGACCTGAAAACGCCTCGCCAATGCCGCGTCCTTTTCAAAATACTTCTTGTATTCTGCCCAGGTCGTTGCCGCGATCGTACGCAACTCACCTCGAGCTAACGCGGGTTTGAGCAGATTGGCCGCGTCATTTTGTCCGGCGGCACCGCCCGCACCGATCATCGTGTGAGCTTCGTCGATAAACATGATTATCGGCTGCGGCGAAGACTTTACTTCCTCGATCACCGATTTCAACCGATTTTCGAACTCGCCCTTGATGCCTGCACCGGCTTGCAGCAAACCTAGATCGAGCGTGCGGACCGACACATTCTTGAGCGGATCGGGCACGTCGCCCTGGAAGATACGCAAGGCAAATCCTTCGACTACGGCGGTTTTACCTACGCCTGCTTCACCTGTAAGAATCGGGTTGTTCTGACGTCGTCGAGTTAAAATATCGATGATCTGTCGAACCTCAAAATCGCGGCCCAGAACCGGGTCGATCTTTCCGGCGGCAGCCTTTGCCGTAAGGTCTTCAGTATATTGATCGAGAGATTTGGTCTTTCCGGGAACGCCGGACGCAACCGGCGAACCGTCCGAAACTCCACCTGTTTCGCCTAGAGCAACAGCATCGCGGGCCTCTGCCGAGTCAGCTGTTATGGTGGGCAAATCGGTCTGTAGCTTCTCGACCGAAATGTGGTCGAATTCTTTGGAGATCTCGCGGGCGATTCGGGCAAAACGTTCATTTGCGAGGAGTGCAAGGATCATATGACCGGTCCGCACGCGTGCCGCTCCGAAATCGACCGACGCCAGCAGCCACGCATCCTGTATCCAAAGCGGTATGCGGTCGCTCAGGCCCGGTGTCCGCGAATTACCGCTTTTTAGCCTATCCAAAGCGACGCTCACATCCTTGGTCAAACGGTCGCTGTTTACCTCGAAGTGAGCACAAATCTTGTGCAGATCGGTGTCGTCCTGTTCGAGGATTTTTGCGAGCAAATGCTCGATCTCGACGTCATAATTCGTCCGTGAAAGGCAGAGGCCCGCTCCGCCTTCGAGCGCACCTCGCGAAACATCGTTCAACCTGCCTACCAAACTTTTCAGATTTACATTCATTGTTTTTCTCCAATAAGAAACTCACTTTAGGCCTACGAATCCATTTGCAGCACGACTTGCTCATCGTCCGCCTTGAAAGGCTTTGTCTTCAAAAATGTTGTCCAGCCAAGCATTGGCCGCCGCTGGGCACGAGTGGTCAGGATCGAGCTCGGGACCTGCTTTTTTTTCAGTAACAGTTGGACGTCAAAATCGAATTCCACTCCAACCATAAAGCGAATAATCGACTTTAATGGCTGGTGTGCGGAACCATTCGGTAAGAAATCCTGAAACTGCTTGAACGTGAGCGGACCCATACGAACCCGAAACTTGGATTGCTGTTCCCAGATCTTTGTTCCAACGATCGCACTTACACCGAGCGAACTGTTTTTTTCACCTAATCTAGTATAGTCTGCTCTGTCAAGCGCTAACCATTGACCGAAAAACTGTCTGATTTTTGCTTTTGTACCGAAATAATCGGACAGAATGTTTTCAAGAGCGTTGCATGAGTGCGGCTTTTGAGCGATAAGACCGATGTACGGTAGAAGCGATTCGTCCGCCAGGCTCATCCGTCCGCGCAGGCCTTTTGTGCCCAAACCGCCAATGTCGTATAAGTAAGCGGTAAAATCGTCGCTGCCTCGTTCGTATCCGATGGGAAATCGGTATTTGCACCAGGCACGGTAGAATATCGATACCGAACGGTGCGTAAAAATGTCCAGAAAGGACCACATTGAGGTATCCCGGTGGCGGATACGGTCGAGGACAAGCTCCGTGTAAGGCATGGGCAGTATGCCGCTGACACCGACCATGCCCATAAAGTTCACGTGCATTTCTCTTTTCGTCTCTTCCGTCTTTTCATCGATTGATTCCACAATCTCATGAATTTCGCTAGCCGGAAAATCAAGAGCGACGCGCGAACGAAAGCGCACAACTTCCTCACCAGGCATCGCTTTGCGTCCGACCGGCCGCTTCTCCGGAAAGATTTTTTCAAGCAGCCGCACTGCCTGAAAAAACTCGAACCGATAGGGCTCATCGAACAATTCCTGATTTAGCGGTTTTTCTGGCATAAAGAAATTTCACCACAAAGGCACAGAGTATTTTGCGTGCGTCTGCCCTGTAAGAAAACAATCACAAAAGATCCTGTTCGCCCGCACGGGCGGGGAATTGTTTGACGTCTTCTTCCCGCTGCTCGGTCCGCAAAACCATTTGATTAAATGAGTTAAGCGACGCATACAGTCCGAGAAACCTCTCCAGCACGCATGCAAATAAAAACATTCCGCTGCCTACAAACTGCTCTTCGTCGAACGTGACCGTCGTCTCCATGCCGCGAACAAATCCGGCCCCGACCCGACCGCCGATCTTCCTGATTACCTTACGGGAGGAAATCCCGGTAATGCCGAGAATCTGCTTTCGCGTCACGGATGAATCGTTAAAATTATAAAGATGCAGGATCTCCTGAAGAGCTTCCGGAATGACCGTTTCACCGCTTACCAATGATAAATAATTTAGATTCAGATGCGAGATCAGGCGCCACTGTGCTGCCCTGCGTTGTGGCGGGCGGATAGTTTCGGTCGGCTTTGTAAGACACCGAACACGCGAAAGCAAGGCAGTTCCTTCGACCTCAAAATCACCTTCTTTTCCGCCAAAGGGCAGACGGGCCGGCAGGTCACGATTCGTGCACGTGGCCCTAACGTTGAGCACATCGACGGCCGGCACACGCGGATTGAAGTTCATATCGACCAGCGACATGTACATCTCAGTTCCTTCATCGTTCGGACGCTGCGAATCACGCCGTGCGGCATACCAGAAAGCCTTTTCCATTTGTTCACCGTAAGCGTGTTTCAGCGAATAGAAAGGGGCGAATTCCCGAGTGGTATTCGTCCTTGGATCGCTCGACACTACACCATCGATGGAATATATCTCTGTCGTCGACTGGCGATGAACATCCGGGATCACATGATATTCATATTTCTGCTGCGATAGATATATTGGGTCGGTCAGGCGTGCAAACAGGTTCACAATTGGCGTGCAGCCCATCCGAAATGTATCGGCCACAACCGGGGCGATGGGCGGAGTGACATCCTTCAGGTGGATCAGGATGTCAAAATGGCTGCCGAATTTTTGATCGATCGCTTTATCAAGGCCGAAAAGATCGAAGAACAGAAATTTGTAGGGAAACGCGAAGTATTCCGACAAAAGCCGGTAGCCCATGAACGACCGTTTAGTAAAGGGGAGAACCGCTTCGTTCTCGTCAAATCCAACCTGCTTGATCGCTTCTTCCGCCGGCACGAACACCGGCTCGGGAAGTTTCAAACTTATATTGGTGAGCGATTTGAGCGTCTTACTATTGAAAGGAGCTTCCTTTGGGCGAAACTCCACAGAGGTTGCGTGATTGAAGATGATCTCATAAAGCGGGAAGATCAACTGAGGGTCACCATTTATATGAAAACGCAGGGACTTTGGCGGCTTGTTGGTGTCTCCTACCGTGTATTCGCTGAGATTTGCATCGCCGAAGCAACGCATACTGAGGCGAATGTAACTGTCCGCATATTTGCCCCTGGCATCTTTTGGTGCTGGTGATTCCAGAGCGGCCGACTCCAATTCGATCGGTGCAAGCTCGACGTCGTAAGTGGTTCGAAACCTGCACGGCGTTCCGTCGACGGGCCGCGAATTGAGTTTGGCTCCGCGTTCCAGCTTTTGGACGGACGTAATCTTGTCGTTCGGAGAGCCGAAAGAAAACTGAGCGATCGCCATCGATGGGATCGGAGCCAGATAATGCGGATAAAGCAGGTTTATGAACGATTCCGTTATTTCCGGAAGTTCGTCGTCGATTTTGAGACCTATGCGACCGCTCAAAAAGGCAAATGCCTCAATCATCCGCTCGACGTGCGGATCTTCGATCTTGTCTTCATCTAGCTGAAGCCGGGCGGCGATTTTAGGATACTTATTTGCAAACTCCGCGCCCATGCGGCGCAAAAATATTAGCTCACGCTCGTAGTAGCCTAAAAGTTCATCGCGCATATTTGGAACACTTTAGTTTTTTGTGATCGACCGACGGAGCCTGCGGTTAATCGCGCTCAACATTCGGCCATCTGATTTTACTAGCTTGAACTTGATCTCAGGTCAGAGCAGTCTATTTTGCATTGACCGAAAATTCGCCGCTGCCGACTGATAAAACCGTATCGAAACTTATCGGTTCCGGTACCGGTTCGATATCGAGGTGAGCCTCGATATGAAATTTTAGTTGCCGATCTGTATTGTCTATCGGTTCGAGCGAAACCCTCACGTTAATAAATCGCGGTTCGAAAATACGTAAAGCCGTTTCGAGCGCCTTTGCAAGGCGGCTTTGCTCATTTGGGTTGCGTGCACTCAAACTTGTCAGGTCCGGTAGGCCGTAAACCGCCAGAGATTGATTTACTTCTTCCAGCGTTTCCGCGATCTCGACGCCATTATGCCGAGTATTTAAAAGCCATTCCAAGTCACGTTTGACCGATTGCTTCAGTTCCGCCAATGTTTTTGAATGTGATTTTGGAGCTTCCCTCGATTCGCGCGGTTCGTAGTCCAGCAAGCGGTCGAGAACTGAAGGTGTTATGCGAATTTCGTGGTCCGTGCGTGACATGAGAAAAGGTAACCATACTAATTCAGCGGCTGAAACGATCTCGGTTTTTAGTCGAAATCGTTTCAGCCGTGAATTTGAAGAAAGCGTCGCTTTTTTGATATTGCCGCGACGATATTTGGATCTAGAACCTTAGCCCTTGGCGTTGGTCTTGACGTCGTAGAACTTGGTGATCCAGCCTTCGCCTGTTCCGTCTTTTTTCTGCGGATTGTAAGCGTAGCTGATCTTTGCGTAGTTCAGCGACCAGTTTTCGAATGCGAGTTCGCCACCGCTTCCCGGGCTCACGTTGTAGCTGGTTACAAGTACGTCTTCAAGCGTGATCTTGAGGTATTCGAACGGCGTGTCACCGGCCTTGCGGCAAATGATCTCAGCTTTAGGAAAGTGCTTGCCGGTTGCGCAACGGAGCATAAGTTCCGGTGACGATTTGCCGACATATGTCATGATCGGAATATCGCCAAAGCTTGCCTGTCCCGTACCACCACCACCGCCGGTTGCCATCGAACCTGACTGGGAAACATTAAATGAAAAATTCTGTAGGTCAAATTCGCCCTTGTGTGTCTCGTCCTGGCTTTCGCCCGGGATCTCGTCAATCTTCAAAAAAGCATCTATCATCGAAGGCATATCTTTATCTCCTTTTTATTTCAAACGTTTTCTGCTAATAATTCCTTGCTTATTTCTAAAGCCTCTTGGCTTATCAAAATCAGCGGTTGCTTTCAAATAGCGACTCTTTATTTCGCCACATGTATACGACGCATCGCTTAGGGGATTTTTGCAGAAATAACTCTGCAATCTTAATATTTCTTCGGGGCCCAATTATTTTAACTGAGCCGCGAAGAAAAGGGAATAAGCAAATTACGCTTTGGCCTGCGCCGGTAGATCCGCAACAAGTCTCAACGAAACCGAAAGTTCATCAAGCTGGAAGTGCGGCCGGAGGAACGCGACTGCGCGGTAGCATCCGGGCTTGCCTGGGATTTCCGCCACGTCGACACGAGCCTCGCGAAGCGGGAACTTCGATTTGATGGCCTGCGACGCCGTATCGTCCGGCGTTACGTAGTTCATGATCCAGCGATTCAGAAAGATTTCCGCATCCGCACGCGACATAAAACTTCCGATCTTATCGCGGACCATCGATTTCAAATAATGAGCAAATCGAGATACCGCAAACAGATATTGAAGCTGCGTCGAGAGCCGTGCGTTAGCATTTGCAGCATCGGTGTCGTACTTTTTCGCTTTGTTGCATGACTGCGTGGCGAAGAATGCGGCATAGTCCGTGCCCTTGCAATGAACAAGCGGAATAAAGCCGTTGTCGGCGAATTCTTTTTCCCGACGGTCGGTGATTGCTACTTCGGTCGGACATTTTTCGGCGACCTCGCCTTCATCCGTTGCGAAGGTATGCGTTGGCAGGCCGTCAACGAGGCCGCCGCCTTCAACGCCGCGGATTGCCACGCACCAGCCGTGCATTGCAAATGCCTCGGTCAAGCGCGTACCCAAAGCATAAGCCGCATTGCTCCAAAGATATTTCTTGTGGTCCCTGCCGTCTACATCTTCTTCAAAGCGGAACGATTCAGTCGGTTTTGTCGCTGCTCCATAAGGAACTCGGGCAAGAGTGTGCGGCAATGTTAGGCCGACGTATCGCGAATCTTCCGACTCGCGGAAGCTGCGCCATTTGGCGTATTCCAAACGATCGAAGATCTTCGAAATGTCGCGGACCTCGGTCATTTCCGAGAACGTCTCCCAGCCGAACAGATCAGCTGACGCGGCGCTCAGGAATGGAGCGTGGGCGGCGGCCGCAACCTGCGACATCTTTTCAAGCAGGGCCATGTCCTGCGGGTGATTGCCAAACTCGTAATCCCCGATCAAAGCACCGTAAGGCGATCCGCCGAATGTTCCGTATTCGTCCTCGTATATCTTCTTAAACAGCGCCGATTGGTCGAATTCAAGCGCGCGTTCGAAATCCTTCAGAAGGTCTTTTTTGTTGACGCTCATCACCCGGATTTTGAGTTGCGTACTTGTTTCGCTGTTCATCACCATTTGATGAAGTCCGCGCCACGAACCTTCGAGCTTTTGAAAATCATCGTGGTGCATGATCTCATTCAACTGCGCCGAAATAAGGCGATCGATCTCCGCAATGCGCGAATTGATCGTCAGGTCCATGTTTTTGGACATTGTCATCGTTCCGGCCATAACCTGGCCAACGAACTCGCCGATCATGTCCTTCGCCCGCTGCGTCTGCAAATCGTCGCGGTTCATCCGGCCGTCGGTCAATATTTTGTCAAGAAGACTGCCTTCCTGAGCCGCTTCGGCTGTTTGTACGACAGCTTCTTTTTCTTTTTGGCTAGCCATAAATTAATTCTCCTTTCCTTCGAGACCCAGAGAGTCACTCAGTTCTTTTTGTTTGTCAGCATTGGCGACGACTTCGTTCAAAAGTGTTTCTAATTTATCGTTGCCGTCCATTTTCGAGAGCAAATCGGAAAGCTTTTGACGTGCATCGACAAGTTTACGCAACGGATCAACCTGCTGCACGACATTGTCCGGCTCAAAGTCTTCAATGCTGTTGAACTTCAGCTCGACTCCCATTTTACTGCCGTCATCCTGCAGTTTGTTTTCGGTCGTGAAGGCCAGACGCGGTTTCATGCCCGACAGCACCTGATCGAAATTATCACGATCTACCTCAACAAATTTACGCTGCTTTACGCCGGGAAGCGGTTCTTCGGGTTTCCCGACAAAATCACCGAGTACGCCGACGACGAACGGCAACTCTTTCAGTTCGAGAGCTCCACCGATCTCTACATCATACGTGATCTGTACTCGCGGGGGGCGAATACGGTCGATTTTATGTTGTATACTTTCCTTCTTAGGCATTTGCTTTTCTCCTTTCGCTTTTTAACTTTTTTCCTAAATATTAGTCTTTATCGGCACAACGGACTCGGATAACTTAGCTCTGTTGTGCCCACGGGTCATCGCCGCCTGCCGAACCGCCTGAAATATCACCGCCACCGCCACCGCCACCGCCTGCGTCAACGCCAAGCGTTTCGCGAAGCTGGTAAAGAACCGACTGGTCCTTGATCACTTCCTGTAGCCACGTTTCAAGCCCCATATTACCCCACTTTACGGCACGCTGTACAAGATATGAGACCGGGCTGTGCGGCTCCGTCTTGTGAAAGAATGCAGCGATCTCGCCCAGCCGTCTCAACGCGTCCTTGCGGTTGTTGATCGCACCGCTGACCGAGCCATCTCCCTTGCCGCCCGCCGAGACACTTCCACCTTCGCCTTCGATTAACTCTTCTTCCTCGATCTCATCAGGTTCTTCGAGCCGCTTTTCTTCAAGGATTTTCTTTACCTGCTCGTGAATGCTGTCGAGTGCCTTCTTCACATTCGACAGGCCCGGCATCTGATTCCGGTCGTACTTTTGTTCGATTATCCCGTTCAGGTCGCCGAACGCGGTCCAGCATTCCTCGATGACAAAATTGACCTTTTCAATTGCGGCCCGACGAGTCTGGGCCTTTTCTTCTTTCCAAAGGTTGGCTGTCACTCTCCGTTCTTTTTCGGCTTGAGCCTTTAATTCGTTCAGCTTGGTCCGCTCTTCAACCGGTAGCGAATCCATACCTTCGGGGAAGTCGAATTTTTTTGAATCTTCCCAGTCGTTAAAGCTGTAGCCGAGATTGCCGGTGATCGGGATCGTTTTGATTGCGAGAGGGAATTGAATGTCCAGCCAGGAGATCGCATTTGCACGCCCTTCCATATCACCCTCGTCGATCTCAGGGTGCAGCGTTTCCCAGAATTGGTCTTGAAAGCCGGTCAGCATCAAAAGTGAGTCGCGAAATCCGGCAAATCCGAGCTTTCTCGTAACGGCTTCCGAAACCCAAACGCCGATTTGCAGGTCTTTTGTCTGCGTGGATAAGGCTGGAACACCAAGATCGACCACCTTTTGGTAATCGGCAATCTTGAGATCGGTCGTCCATTCCCCCCGATTGAGGTTATCATCGGCCCGCCGAGCCTCGGCGATCTCGTCGTAAATTCCCGAATAGCGCAAATTTTCACCGGAAGGGCTTTCCTCCGAAATCGGCTGAAGCAGTACTTCGAGGTCAATTACCGATGGTATTCGCAACTCGTCACTCATCAAGAAAATACTCCTCGCGTCGTTAAAGCAATGGCGGCCTGAAACTGATTATTTTGGAAACGGAGACTATTCTAAACGAAATCGTTTGAGAAAGCACCTAAAATTTTACAACCCGGTTATTCGTGTTTGAATTCAATGGATTTGATGTCAAGAATCGACTTATCCTTGCCGTCCATCGTGAAAAGCCGGCTTCCTTCGCCTACGTATATCTCATCGCCAATATCTCGCCAGTCTACCGAACGGCCGAGACGCACCTGATCGTCGCTATTCTTCCAGGTGTTTGCGTAAAGCGACGGAATGAACATCTCGCCGGTAGTGCCGTTCGTCAGTTCGAATTGAGCCTGTGGCCAGAATATGTCACGCAGGGATTTGCGTTCGAGAACCTCGATCTTTGTTACATGTTCGAACGGTAGCCAAACATAAGAATCCTTTACGATCGCCTCGAAAACACACATGGTCGAATCGTTGTAATCGCGAAAGTCGCTAAAACCCTCACCGTTAACCGTACACGAAAATGCCGGCCTGTTTTCTTCGACGCTGTCGAGCAGCTCGCGGGCTTCGGTCGTTTTGCCTTGCCGGATCAGGTTATTTGCCTTGAAAAGGTCCTCAACATATGCCGGCGGCGTCTCTGGCGTTTCCGGCCGGCCGCCTTCCGCAAAAAACTTGATACGGTCGCGCTCGGCCGACAGGTTCTGCCGGTAGATGAGCGAACCGAGTGCAGTATTGGCGTCCTGGTGGCCGATAACGTCCAACTGCTTTTCGGCCCGATCCCAGTCGCCGGAAAAGCATGAAAGCTCAAAAAGAAATGTGCGGGCCGTTGCGACGGTCGGATTCGATTTGACCAGTCCGAGTGCTGCTTCAACCGCTGCCGCCAGGTTGCCGTTATCAAACTGCCTTTTTGCTTCATTCATAAGATTTGGTTTCAGGTTTCACGTATCAGGTTTTAGGTAACAAGCTTTTAGGATCTCGAAAACCTGAAACTTGAAACCTGAATCGTTAAACTACTTCAAGAAGTTCTGCGGTGCCTTCACCTGTCTAAAGATATTTTTATCGAATAGATCACCACCGCTCGGCCTGATAGTTGCCGTGACCGACTTTCCGCCGAGGCTGTATTTCAACAAATATTCACCGCCTGCTTGTTTTTGCGGACCGCCCGCGTCAACGAACTTGAACAGTCCCCATGTGCCCGGATGTTTTATCTCGGTTGTCGATGAACTCGCAGGACTTGACGGAGATTTACTTGTAGTACTGACGGATGAATTTGAAGAATTTGCCGAAGGCGGCGGATCGCTCGATGACGAGGTCGTCGCGGACGTCGATCCGAGCGTAATCAGAACGCCCGTATCCGAAGATGTTCCCGGGAAGGTGCCCTTTAGCGATCCCGTTCCCAGAGAATCGGTCTTTTGGCCATCGATAGTAATTTCTACCATTGCGTCCTTTCCCGACTTGAACGCGAAATCGTATTCGAATTTCGGCGTCGGATTCGTGCCGAAAAGTGCTTTTCGCAAGGCAAAAGCATTATTCAGATACGCAATGAACTCATCGGAGAACTGAACATCGCTCTTTTCCTTGACCTTGTATTGGCCATTCGATTCCTCAAAATAGTTGCTAAGTTTTTCGTCGTAGAACTTGGACAACGTGCCTTCGCCCGGAGCCAAGAACGCCGTCAGATTTTTCAGATCCGCATCTGTGGCTCCGTCTTCGAACGGGTAGCCTTTCTCGATGTCCTTCGAAGCCGGCAATATCTGTTCCGTCCAGGTCTTTGCAAGCTGATCCTTTGTGCCCGCACCAAGCAGGCTCTTTAGCTGGGTTAGCGGCTCCATCAGAAGCACCGCAAGGTCCTGACCCGCCGACGATACATTAAAGCCAGTGGCCAAACTCGATATTGCTGTTTCGCGGCCTCTGAGATCGAGCGGGTCTTTGTCGGCCGCCATTTCATCAGAAACGTTTTTCATTCCGGTTTCCGTCGCGGCCTTTGCATTGAAGGACTTGAAAGCCCTGCCCATCTCTCCTGTATATTTTTCTACTGGAGCATTTTCCTTCTGTTCTTTTGTCCCGATGAAATTAAACAGGGGCCGGAAAGCCTTCTCCGGCTCGGTGCCTCCGGTTTCGCCTGGTTTCGGCTTGATGAAGAAGCTCTTCAGCCACGGCCACCAATCTTCAACATCGGGCTTCGCCGAAAGGTTAGTATTTTTGGCGATCTCGCGCATCAGTATCTTCATCGGCGAATTCGGTGAAGAGAAAGCCTGTAGAGCGGCGGCTGCCTCGTTCCGGTTATTGTACTTTTTGACGTCGATATTGCTTACGAACAGGTTCCAATGCATTGCGTAGTCGCGATAATACTGGTCCTCGATCTGAAAGGATTCCGTGGATTTTGTCAGATCATTCTTACCGGCATCGCCCATTACCCAATCGTCCTTTCGCATTTCCTCATTTACGTTTGCG
Organism: Blastocatellia bacterium; assembly: GCA_963765045.1. Classification (GTDB taxonomy): domain Bacteria; phylum Acidobacteriota; class Blastocatellia; order Pyrinomonadales; family Pyrinomonadaceae; genus OLB17. The sequence goes on from CAVXVF010000018.1 coordinate 170,887, forward strand.
ATGGCCTCCTTCATTAGATCGAGGCCGGGCCGGGTATAAGCACTGGGAACCTTGTAGCCGCTAGTCATAAAGTTCGTGTCAGCTCCGCTATCTGTCAATAACCTTTCCATGGTGGTCGGGCCGACGGTATCATCAATCTGTTTTGAGATTTCCGAAACTTTGCGGTTCAGATAACGGTAAGGGGCCGGGAATGCCTGTAGCTTGCTTCGCGTGTCGGCGACAAGTTTCGGGTCGAGAAGAATGCTCGGAAAACGGAATTGGGCATCGTCACGATCGATCTGTTTTGCCCAGAAGTTCAGTTGCTGCTCGGCAACGTCCTTCATGTCCGCCGGAGTTTTCGATTCAGACAGCCAATATTTTTTAAGCGTTTCTGCAACATGGCTTGCCTGAGCATTCTTCCTGTATTCAGGTTCACCGGACAGCATCAGATAGGCCTTTAGCATGTCGAGGTTCTCGGCAAGCAGCTTTGTTTCCGCTTCGGTAGGCTTGGCGGGATTCACGACCGGGTTGCTGTTGGCGAATTTTCGCATATCAGGCTTTAGTTTCTCGATTGCCGGGGCCTTAAAACGCTGCTCGACGACATTCATGTACATCTTGAGCAGATGTTCTTTATAGATCGTGTCCCAGTATAAAGACCGAACCGCATTTGGATAGGCGGGCTGTCCCGTTCGTAAGTATCAAGCCTCTCCAGCAACTGCCTCATCTCTTCGGTCAAGCTTAGCTCGTCCCGTACGGCCTGATCTTTTTTGTCCAGCGGGTTCTTTCCCGAATCCGCTCTGACCATTTGCAGCAGCTTTTCACCTTTCTCTTCCGCTTCCTGAAGCATTAAACGGTTGTTGACCAGCGAAACGGCGGACATAATTAAAAATCCGAGCACAACCAGTGTGCCGAGCAGCGTCATTAACCATCCGAATATCGGAGCCCGTTGCCTTGAAGCTAGAAATGTCTTGACTAGGTCTTTGTCACGCAGGACGACATCGCGGAAGAAGCGCTCGGTAAAATAAGAGTTCCCGACGGTCTGCGGCGCATTCCCGGTCGATCTGCCGACGGGAGCGGCTGTAAAGTAAAAGCCGCGCAGGAATGGATTTTCGCTGAACGGGTTCGGGCGAAACAGGGCATTGACGAATGTGCCGAATTTTCGTCGGGCCGATCCGAAGTGAAGTGGAAAGTTGAAAATCCTCAACTGGCGTACAGGAGCAAACGGCGCGGAAAGACGAACAAGCCGCCTTTTCATCAGGGAATTGTGGAGAAGTTCGTACTCGCCGTCGAACAAAGCCTGAGCATTCTCGCTTTTTTCGAGAGGAATTGTAGCTCCCCAGACGAGCGTTTTGTCCTCGTTCTTTGAGGTGGAGAATGAATCGCGAAATCCTTCGATAGCATCGGCATTGCTAAATACGATGTAAACCGGGAAGCGCACCTTCAATCTCTGGAGCGTTTCGTCGAGACGAGCTCTCAAAACCTTTGCAAGCTCTTCGAGATCGCGTTCGTCGGATTTTAATATGGTCTCCGTGTTAACGACGAGCAGAAAACCATCGAGTGGGCGGTTCGAGCGGTATTTCTTGATCGTTTCAAGCAGCGAGGCCCACTCTTCGGCATCGATTCCTTCGGACTGATATCGTCCCGCGGTATCGACAAAAACCGCGTCGCTGGTAACACGCCAATCCACACTACCTGTCGGACGAATGAATTTTTGCTCGGACTGTCGCTGGCTCGGCAATGTCTGAAAGTTCAGGTTCGAACTCATCACCAGTGAGCTTTTGCCCGAACGGGGCGAACCCGCGACTAAGTACCACGGCAGCGAATAAACGGCATCCTTACCGCCTGAGCCGAGGTTCGACGTTTTGAGAAACTGCACGGTTTCTTCGGTTCCGCTTGTCAGATCGCCGTAAGTTCCGGTCGGAGCGGCCAGTTTTTGCGGGGCGGTTGCTTCGGGTGCGGCTTCAGCGGCGGCTGCGGCTGAGGCCTCTTTCTCTTCAAGTTCCTTTTTCGCTTTTTTCTTTGCACGTCGTGACGAGACGAACATTATGATCAACGCAAATGGCAGCGTAATAAGAATAAGGGCAATTACTACGATCTGATATTGTCTTCCGCCGAACGTGCCTGGCGGAAGCACTAATATAACCAGCGACACAATGCCGTAGAACGACATCATTCCGCCAAAGCCGAGCGCGTATTTCAGCTGGTTCATTTGATAGTTCATATTGCGAAATCAAAGCGGAGCAAATTGCCTCCGTACCGACGCCAGCGTCGCGATACTAAACACTAAACTTAACTACCGACTGTAAATTTACTCGTCACATCCTGCAAAAACTTTTGTGACATTACAAACATCACAATGTAAACGATAAACGCTAAACCTAGACCGCCGGCAGCCCCGATTTTTGCCCATGTCGGCAGCCCGCGTTTTTCCGGCGGCGGCGGCTGATCGTTTGCCAGCCAATGCGGCGAAAGCTCGACCGGCTTTATTTTTCCGACCTTTACAAGGGCATTGGCCGTTGTCTGCATTGTCGTCAGAAGCTTCTCCTCATCATAGATTGCATAGCGGCCTTTAAACCCGAGCAGCATACAAAAGTAATAGATCTCGACGGCATCTGCGGTCTGCTCAATCTGTTTGAGCATCGCTTCGAGCTTGTCGAAGAATTTATTTCCGGCCAGCTGCTCGCCAAAGTACTCAAGCTGAAGCGGATTCTTTTCCCATTCGTTTTTGAGCGGGAAATTATTGGTAAGAACGGTCTCATCGACGAATGCGGCGAGAGCAAATTTGGAAACCTGAACGATCTTGTGATTAAAACGATATCGCTCGGCCCGCTTTTCAAAATCCTCGAGCATACCGGCGATCTTCGGCCGAAGCTCGTTCGACGGCACGACGATCCCGGCCTTGACCCGCAATATCAAGTCAAAGACAGGCCCGGCAAATGTTACTAGATCGTTTTTTGTTGCGCTTTCTGACATAAGGTATTGAAGTGTACGGTGCGCTATTTTAGAACGGAATAACCGTGATTATTTGCCGATTTCAATCGTCGTCGGCATCTGCGGTCAAAAGCCTCTGCCGCGTTGAACGGACACGCAGAATAAATACATCGCCGCTCCGAATCGAGAACAAGATTTTGAAAACCTGTGATCGCTTGCCAAACAATCTTTGTCTAACTTCGGTATCGAACGCTTCATTTTCTAGTGCCACAGGACATCGCTCTGGAAATTTCATGAGAGAAGACATCGCTACGCTTAATTCCCAAAGCCACCTCTCGGCGTAATCTTGGTTATTTTCACGGAACCACGCAAGGGCTTCAAAAATATCAGCTTTTGCTGACGGCGTGACGACGATCCTGTATATCATTCTCGCGCTTTGAGTCCCATCGTCTCGTATATTTCGGCGAAAATCGCATCAGGAGATTCTCCAAGTCCAAGTTTCATCTCTGCGATCGCCGGTTTCAGTGCCTCGATTGTTTCCAGTCGCTCCGATATTTCCCAAAGCTTCTGATAGCTTTCCGCGTCCTGCACTATCAATTCAGCTTTCCCATTGATTGTCAGAACTACCGGTCTGCCCGATCTTTTCAACTGGTCAACGAACTCACTCGTATTGCGTTTGAAATTCGATAACGAATCAATTTCATCTTTTAGCTTAATCATATGGAGCCTCTGCACTTTATATGCATCAAATTTAATGCAAATTGCCCGACATTGTCAATCGAAATCCAAAATTTAAGACCAATTTCAAGGCTTGACCGCATACATCTCCAGCTTCTCATCCGGAATATCATTAGGCACATAAACCGAGATCACCTTCGATCCGTTGATGCCGTTCCAATACGGCCCGATCGTGTCGAGCTTGAAATATTTGAATCCGACGCGGGCTGGGATCGGGGCCGGCGGCGGGCTCGCGAGCGTCAGCACGACACCCGGAAGTGCCGAGCCAATGACGGAATCGATAACGTCACGCGACGCGATCTTGACGACACGCGGCACGCCTTCCATAAGTTTCGCTTCAGGCATCGGCGCACGCACGGCGAGGTAGAACTCGGCTTCCTTCAACAGGCGTTCGTCGTCGATGCGGCCTACATAAAGCGTGTCACGCGTTTTCTCAAGCGGGATCGGCACGCAGCGGCTCGGGATCACAGTTTCAAGCAGGTCCTTCAATTGAGTAGAAAGGCTGTAGAAGGTGAAATAAAGGTCATCGTGGTCATATTTGACTATGTCCTTCGGGTGGCTCTCGATAGAAAACGTCATCAGTTTTCCGACCAGCCCAGCCATCTCAAGATAAAGCTTTTCCGGATGAAGCACGGGCGAGCGAAAATAATGGGCCATCGCCGGGATCGAAGCATTTATTGTGTTCAGGAGCCAGAATACGGCAACTTCGGATGTCGTAAAATCCGCCAGTGACGCGTTGCTGTGACGACGCTGTTCGCCAAGACTGCCGCTTTTTGTAATCAAAATCTCGACAACTTGCCGGAGCATGTTCGCGACCCAGACCGACGCCGATATTTTCAGGATCGGTGGAATATACTCTTCGGAGATCTTTAACTGTCCAGTCGTAGTCCGCTGTAGTTCGGCGATCTTCAACGATGTAAAGCCGTCTCGAAGTTCGTCGTCGAAAATTATTCGCAGATTGCTCTTGGCATAGGCGATCGGCTGTTCGTTTGTGCCGCTCGTCTCGTCCTTGACAAGCAATCCCTCTTGCAAAAACCGCAGATTTCCATTCGCGCCTGCTCCGCTTGACTGGAAATTTGCCTCACCCATTTTTTTCGCCGGGATAGCCAGATGGACCCCAAGTGTTTCGGCTTCGACACCGAAATGATTTCCCACGGGCCTAAGGTCTGGTACGGACTCCGCGTCCGGCACGTTTATCAACAAACCGTCCGGCATCACGGCGCGGCAATTCGTTATCTGGAAATTGCCGTTTGCGACCGCTTCATTATTCACTTGCAGGTCGATAACGCCGTATTCATGCTGCATCATGGACTGAACACGTGAATTTAGAAGCTCTTCGTGATAGTTGTCCGCTTGCTGAAAGTGATGCGGCGTCAACAGCATCCCCTCGTTCCAAACTATTTTGCGATATTTGCTCATAAACAGGTTAGACGTAGATAGTAAAACGAACTGCCTGCTTTAGTAAACAGCAGATAGCAAAACTGCGGTTTTCGCTCATATCACGGGCAACCTAAAGCCGTTCAGCCTGTGCTTTTTCCGGCAAGCCGGGATCTTTCCGGTTCGTTAAAAGCCTGAAAAAATCATCAGCCCACGCTGGCCCGATCTTTTCTTCGAATTTTTCTTCATGCGTTTCGGCGAATTCCAACAGCCTAATCAGAAGCAACGACGAAGGATTCTCCGAGTTCGAGGTCTTGCACAGCATTGCAAACGCTTTCGACGCGTCTCCGCTGATCGGCATCTTTTCAATATTCGTCGGCTTCGGGTTTGCGCAATTCTCGGCTGGCGACGTTACAAGATACTCACGGCAGATGAGCGGTCTCGACTCGTAGATCGAACATGAATCATTCTCAAGGAAAGGGCAGGGAATTCGCTGTTCAAGATACTCGGTCAATAAACCGACAAACTTTCGGCCCAGCTCTTCGCTGTGTCCCGCACGAGCCTGACGTGAAAATTCATCGAATCGATCGAACCACTCAAGTTTTGCAAAATGTTCGCGACCGTCGGCAAATCTTTTCTTGATCGTGCCACGACGAGGCTCGGGCATGGATTCTACCAGCTCGGCAAGATTAAAAGCCTCGGCTTCCGAGATCAACAGCGGCTGGCGGCAGCATGCCCCGCAGCCAGCCTTACACGAAATGGCTTTGCCCGCGGCTTCCGATCGTTCGACTCCCCGGGCGACGATCGTGTTCGTAATTTTTTGGAAAACCGGAAGCATCCGCTGCGGTTTAACGGGCATCGCGGGGATCGTCAGGTTCATTTCAAAATGCTCGCCGCCAATCTCAAGCTTTAGGTCACCCGCCAACATTTCTTCTGTCTGCATAAGGTTTTGTAAATCGATCTTACCGCTCGCGTTTAGATATCAAAGCATAAGTGCTTCTGCTTTGACGCCAAACTCTTTCGGGTTTTGCGTGATAGTTCCGATGGCGAGGAAATTAAGCGCCCGGTCGAACTCGCTTTGAGAAATCTTGCCGTTTTTTTGGAGAAACCAGATCGTGCGTATCGTTCGTGCCCCTTCGGTCGATTTAGTCGCGAGGTCTTGAAGCATATTCCGCATTTTCATCGTGTCGCCCGCCACGCCTTGATCGAAGGCGGCAACCATGAGTAGCGAGTCTTCGCCGAATTCACTGCCGATCTGGGTCGAGAGCTTGTCATACACGTCCGCAACGCTCTCGGCGGCTTGCATTATATCGCCGCGTCCGCTTCCCAACTTCGTTATCGCCGCCACGGCCAGAAACTGCGGCTTTAGATTTTTTGACGCAGCGAGCGACTTTATCTGAGCGGCGTTTTTTCTCGCGGCATTTATATTCTCAGCCAACGAGCCTGATTTGCCGATTTGCTTCACCTTCGCATTTACCTTCTGTGCCTGATCGCCGGTCAGAAATGCTTTAGGGTCGTTATGTGCGATCCGCCTAAGAAACAAGGCCCCGTTTTGCTCTACTTTTGCCGTTTCACCGAGGTTCGTAGTCGGCTGGTCCGTGCCGATTGGCACAGGCGAAGATGTTGGAATCGGTCCGCTATATGCTGGCGTGCCGGTGGTTAAGGGAGTGGACGATTTAACCGGCTTTACAGGTTGTTCGTCATCGTCATTTTTTGACGGCTTTTCGTCGTCACTGCCCGTCGAATAGTAGTCATCGCTGGTATCGACTACTTCCGGCGTGTTATCACCCTTGCTAAAAACAAATATCAGCCCGCCGATAACTACGAGCACCAATAAACCCAAAAGCGGCGCAATGATAAAAAAACTGGTTGGTATGCCTTCACTCGCAGTGGCCGACGCAGCAGGTGTGTATGCGGGTGGGCTTGCAACTGGAGGCTGACCGGACATTTCCGCGGCGGTTTCAGGCGGAGCGGCGTCAGATTCTCCCGCCATTTCCTCGATCTCGATCGTTATCCGCAAACCTCCGCCCAGATTAAGCAGATCGCCATCTCTCAACTTCGCTTGCCCGTTTAGCTTTATTTCGTTGAGATCAGTGCCGTTACTTGAGCCCGAATCTGACACATAAAATTCGCCGTCGACACACTCGATCCGGATATGTTCACGCGAAAGGCGGCTATCCGAAACAGTAAGATCATTCGCCGAATGGCGCCCGACGGTAAATAACTCAACCTCGACCGCAATCCGCTGCTCGTCGCTATTTTCGTCCTTAAACTTTAGCCAAAGCTGGCGCATAAAAAGTCGAGAGTCGAGAGTCATAAGTCGAGAGTCGGAATCAAGAGCTGCCCTTCCTGCTCTGGACTCAAGACTGAAGACTCCAGACTAATTAGAATAAGTCGAAACCGGCTGAAGTTTAAGCCCGAAATCCTGCGGGTTCTCGCCGATGATCGCAGCTGCGAAAAACTTCGGCACATACTTAAAGTTCTCCGACTGAAACTGCTTCGAAAGCTTTTCGCCGTTAGCGATCAGCGTCCAGAAATCGCGTGGCAAGCCGGAATTCGAGTCGAGGGCCTTCACAAGATTAGAGCTGAGGCCTCCCTCGCCGCTGTTATAACTGCCGATCGCCAGCGGAACGCTTGCCGGGCCGGTGCCGTAACGGCCAGTTAGAGCTTTCATGTATGACGCCGCTGCACGGGCAGCGGGTTCGGGCTGGCATCGGACATCTCCTTTTGGAGGCGTAGCTCCCTTAATCACGCCGTCGTTCGGTGTGAAGTGAAGCTTCGCGGTCGCAAACGTAAATTGAAACATGCCGAGCGGCCCGGTCGGACTTTGAAGGCACACGCAATGCTCCGATTCGATCATTGCAAGGTAAAGCCCGATTCGCGGGTCGGTTCCTTTTTCATTGAACGCCCTTACGATAAACGGGGCGTTCTTACTCGCCCGTTCATACGTCACTTGCAGATTGTCGCCAAAACGGCAGCCGCCGAGCGGCTTTACGCTGACGCGTTTTGCGTAGGCGTCCGCAAAAGACTTGATCTTATCCAACGCCGCTGCTGGTATTGCTTCGCTGCTGTTATTGCCGATCACCGCCGCGATCTTTAACGCTCGTTCGCTTAGATATTGTCGCTTTTCAGCGTCCGCGAGTTCTTGATATTTCCGCCCTTTTAGAATATCAACCACCGGTTTTGGATCGCCCGTCGGCGGCAGGTCGGGGAGCTTTGGATCGTTGCCGGGCGTCGTTGGCGAAAAGGATGAGCCGGGCTTCGGGGTCGGCGTGGATTTTGTTTCCTTCAACGGTCTATCGTCTGGCGTGTCGAAATCATCGTCGCCAGTCTGCACCACCTCGGTTTTGTTATTGCCGAGCACTTTGATGCCGATAAATACGACAGAAAGGCTGACTACCATGATCGCACCAGCAATAAGAGCAATGGGCAGGATGCTCATGCCCGTCGGTGGCTGAAGTGACGCGGCCGTCTGGACTGGGGCGGTATGAGCAACAGGTAACGGGACGTATTTTTCCGCTATACGGACATTAAGGTTTGTCCTGTGGCCTATTTTAATGACATCGCCATTTCGCAGCGGCGTTCCGGCTGGAGCGGCGCGTTCGCCGTTAACAAATGTGCCGTTCGAGGAATTTTCGTCAACGACCCAAACACGATCGCCATCACGGTAGATGGTCGCATGCAGACGCGACAGGCCGTCGTCAGCAAAACGCTGATCTGCCTCGCTTCCACGACCGAAGGTCAGCCTTCCGTCCTCAATGCGGATTTCCTGAGAGCCTTCCGGCGTCGGGTATGTAAGGCTTACTTCAAGCATACATCGCCTACGGGTAGAGTTCCGATATCCGCCGGTCGCGTTTAAGGCCGAACTTCTGTGGATTTTCCGCGACGATCCCGGCAGCAAAAAACCTTACGATCTGATCGCGTTCCGAGGCGGTTTTGATCGAGTTCCAGACATCCGTTCGGGTTGCCGGAAGCGTTGCCTTCCAGACGCCCGCGTCCTGTGTCGATTTACCGAAGGCGGCGGCGGCGTAGATAACATCTCCGTCAAATACGCCGTAAACCATCTGTTTCATATAAACCGCCGAAGCCTTTGCCGCACAAGCCTGTAGCGGGTCAGACAACGATTCCGTCGGACATACGCCATTGTACTTCTGCGATGTCACGAATTCAGTCCTCATTTGCCACAGACCTTCGTTGCCAGCCTGGTTTACCGGATTGAATTTGCTGCGGCTCATGGCGAGAATGTATCCAAGCGGTGCATCCAGATTCTGTTCGAAGACATATGCCAGGTTTATCGCATCGCGGTACTTCGCGGCTTTGTCAAAATAGCCTTCCTGTGCATATTCCAAAGACTTTTTCTGCACCTCCTTCAAAAACTGCGGATTCGAAACATTGTAGGCAAAATTTCCCGAAAACTGCTTTACGAGCCGGTTCGACATCTCCAGGGTATCGACGATCGAAACCTCTTTGCCCTTCGGCCCGGCTGGCATCGGCGGTAGTTGCGGCGCGATCTCTTTCTTGTCGTCTGGTTTTTCGACCTTGCGGGTCTCAAATGCAAGCAGAACGTCGCCAGCTTGCGGAATTTTATTGCCGTCGTCGTCGATCAGTATTATACCGAGATTATGATCAAGTCCGTCGGCCAGATCAGGATGCTCCTTAGGGTCGAGCGTGACTGTGTACGGTGCATCCGGCGTGCTGTCGAATTCCTCTCCGTCGATTGTGAAAACCGCTTTTGCCACGCACGACGAATCTTCGGTTTCGACCTCAATCTCGGTCGGTGCAAAAATCACTTCGCCGGCCTCGGGTTTCACGATCACCGCCTTTGCGTCACATGCCGACGATCCGCTGCGGTAATAAACAACTCCAGCAACCGCAACGACTGCAACAGCGACAAGCACTGCTCCGCCCGCGATCATCAGCATTGTATTCGAGCCGGCGGCAGGCGCGGCAGGTGCGGCAGCGGATGACCTAACCAAACTCGGCAATTGTGAAACGGCCGCATCGATCGGCGGCAGATTGGCAGGCCCTGCGGTTGAGGCGATCTCTGGCGCTGCTGCTTCAGCGGCATCCGCCAGATCGAAAACTATTTCGCTCGTTCCGCCAAGCATAATGCGGTCGCCTGCCTTGAGATAAGTTTCGCCGGAGACCTTCGTTCCGTTGATCGTGGTGCCGTTGCTGCTGCCAAGATCGATCAGGCAAAATTCATTGCCGCGGGCCTCAATTTCGGCGTGATATCGCGAAACGTTCGAGTCCTCCGGAAACGAAACGTTATTTTCCGTCGTCCGACCAACCGTCGTTACGCCTTGGCCGGGCGTAAGTTCGCGACCGCTAAATTTTAACCTTACATCAGGCATCGTTGACCTTTCACCTGTAAAAACGTCCCAGCTTCATAATAAGTTTTCCAGAGAGTCAGCTCAATACGCCCGTCAATTTTGCAGACAAGCTCCGGTGAGAATAGACGGCGCACAGCAGTGAATTTGCGGCTAGAAATTGTTGGCGCCGCCAGGCTCTTTGAGGAATAAATAATAGATAACAGTCAAAAAAACAGTAACGAAGGCTAAAATCGCGATTAGCCCCAACACTATCATCGACGCCTTGATGCCTTCATTTTTTGTCACCGGCTCAGGCTTCGTTTCCAGTTCGTGTTCATCCGGGATCAATTGTTCCGAGAGGTCCGGTTGCGGTTCGACGGCGGCTGAAGGCGCCGAAAGGTTTATTGCTGAAAGGTCCGGCTCCATTGCAGGCGGCCGTGATGGCAATTCGTCCGATGTCGATTGTCCATCAGCGGCGGCAGCGGCGGATTCGAATTCTTTTATAAATCCCTGCGGAAGATAACCGCTCGTCTTTTGAAAAACCGGCTTTGGCATCTCCCATTTTGGCGGTGCGGACGGGGCCTGCTGCGGATTAGGCGCCGTCGTGTGCTCATCAACAAGCGGCTGTTCGCTGGGTTCAATCACAGCCGCTGTTCCGGCCGCCGATTCGCTCGTGCCTTTTTCTTCGTCGCTCATAGAATTTTCACTCCATTGAGGCCCTGTTAAACCAACTGTGCCGTTAATAGAAAAAACGCCGATAGCAATTTAGAATCTCGGAAAATCCTATTGCTCTTTCTCAAAAAAAGCAAATAAATTCCCGATTCACTCTATTTATGCAGATCAAGCACATCGGAGCGCGTAATAATGCCGGTGATCCGCTTGAAATCCTCGATCAGCACCGCTGGCTGTTTGCGAAGTTTTGTTCTTATCTCCGCAAAACTCGAATCCATTTCCAGAACAGGAAAGCTTTCGTCCATTACGTCGCCAACCTTAGCATTTAATAGATCGCGATTTTCGATCAATTTTGCCAGAATATGGCTCTCGCGCAAAGATCCGACTGACCGATTGTCCTCCAAAACGGGAAGCTGTGTTACGCCCGTTTCGTTCATTTTGGTGATCGCTTCACTGACCAGATCGTCCGGCGTAACAAAAATAAGTTCGACAGGTGCTCCGGAGTTCTTTGTTTCGGCGATCAAACCGGCGGTGATACGCTGCGGCTCAAGCAGCAGCTTTTCCTTCATCCACTCGTCCGAATGGAATTTGCTCAGATAGTGCTCGCCGGTGTCGCAGACGATAAAAACAACAACACCGCTTTCGTCTAGGTCCTTTGCGACCTTTAAAGTAGCGGCAAAAATTGTCCCGGCCGATCCACCGCAAAAAATGCCTTCGCGGCGCCCAAGCTGGCGTGCCAGATCGAACGATTCGCGGTCCGTAATATTAATGATCTCGTCGATAGTGTTCAGGTCTGCATTTCCGACCGGCAGGTTTTGTCCGATGCCTTCGACCAGATACGGCGTAGCTTCCGGCACGTGGCCTGATTCCTTGTATGTTTTAAAGATCGATCCATACGGGTCACCAGCGATGACCTTTATATTTGGGTTCATCTCCTTCAAATAACGCCCGGTGCCGCTGATCGTGCCGCCGGTGCCGATGCTCGCAACAAAGTGCGTGATCTTACCTTCGGTATCTTCCCAAATCTCAGGGCCGGTCGTTCGGTAATGTGCCGCCGGATTCTCAGGGTGATTGTACTGATCCGGATAGAATGAGTTTGGCGTTTCTAGCGAGATGCGTTTTGCGGTCGCGACGTAATGGTCGGGCGTGCCCGGCTTTGCGGCTGCCGGACAGATGACGATATCCGCTCCCAAACCTTTCAGATACCGAACCTTTTCAACCGACGCCTTTTCCGTCAAAACAAACACGCACCGATAACCGCGAACAGCCGCGACAAGTGCAAGCCCGATCCCTGTATTTCCGGAGGTCGCCTCAATTATCGTCCCGCCTTTTTTCAAGACGCCTTCCTTCTCGGCCCAATCGATCATCGAAACGCCGATGCGGTCCTTGACCGAATAACCCGGATTGAGGCTCTCCATCTTCGCAAAAACCTGGGCCTTTATTTTATGCTGCTTGGTAAGGTTATTTATCTTAACTAGCGGCGTCTTCCCGACCAGTCCAATAATATCGTTGTAAAATTTCATTGTAAAAAATAGAAGATATCTAAAAATATTTTGCTTATAACGTCATAATCTTAAACCTATCTTAATTCTTCGGCAAAATTGAAACGAGATAATTGAGGACTTCGTATAACAGGTCGGCTTAACGGCGGTCTTTTGGTGCCAGATTTCGCCGCAAGTGGAACGCGGGGTTAAGTTGTGTCGCTCGCCCGAAGTGTTTTTCGGCAAGGTCGTTCATTCCGAGGTTTTGCAATCTTAGGCCGAGCATCCATTCATAGTAAGGGTCTTTCGGAGTGGACGGCTCGGCTTGTTTTTCATAAGTGGCAGCGTCGGCTGATTTGCCCATCGTTGCGGCGGCCCCGGCGAGGAAATTGTTAGCTAAAGGAAGACCTGCATTGCTTTGAACGGCATCGTTCCACGCCGCAATGGCTTGTTCTTTACGGCCAAGCTGCCAGAGCGATTCGCCTTTTTCTTCACGAGCGAGAACTAAGTCAGGCCGTTCCGACAATGCTTGATTAAGACTCGTTAGTGCTTCGTCATAACGCCCCAAACGGTTCAGAATCGCGCCGCGGTAATACAGACTCAACGCTTTCGCTTGACCTTGCTGATGCTCTGCTGCCCGGCCGAGTAGATTGACGGACCGCTCCGTGTTACCGGAAAGATATTCAAACCACGCAAGTTTTGGCAGAGCCTCGCTATTTGTGAACAGGCCAAAATTCACCGCGTCGTTAAAATGCTTTTTCCCTTCAGCAATGTTTGCCCGATCGCTCGCACTGAGCCATTGTTCCGGATTTGAGCGAGCCAATGCGAGTTCGTCGGGAATTTGCAGGCTCTCAAATGCAATCGCCCCGCCGCTTTCGTGATAACGAACCCAACCGCTATGCGTATTCACGCCAATCCACAGCGAGGCAAAGCTCAAAAATATCCAACCCGCTTTGTGAATCTTACCGGATGATTTCAGATTCCATCGATAGAAAGACAAGTCTGAGGCACGGAACAATCTCAACGTTCTAAGAGCGAGAAACGTCGTGACGGCGGCAATTCCTAGAGCCATCAGCATCGGTATGAGTTGGTAAACGTCCCAGACAGCCACAAAACTCACAAAAAATACGACGGCTGCCAGAGCTTCTTCGGGCCACGTCAGCGAGTAGTTTTTTTTAATCGAAGCGGCACCCTCGTTACCGCTTGGGTTTCTGCCAACGGCGACCGACGGCTTTCCAAAACCGAAATACAATGCGTCGTTTGGACAGACGCTGATACAGTCCATGCACTTCATACAGCCCGGATCGACGACCATTCCATATTGTTTCACCTCAGCGTGGACGATGACATTCGAGGTGCAGGTTGCGGTGCAATGCCCGCACTCGTTGCAGGCGTCAGTGACGCGGATCTTTCCGGGTGCGACCTTGTCAGCCAGACTAAAGAATCCGCCGTAAGGACAGCCGTAGGTGCAGAAGCCTTTCGACCCCAAAAAATATACGGTCATGAAACCGCAGACGAAAAGAAACGGAATAGCGACCCAAACGGGCGGAAAAGTCGCCCAAAATTCGGTGGTGATGAGATGGTTGGTGAATTGAGGAAAAAGCGGCTCGTTCGAAGGCTTTGCAAAATATCGCGACACGGTCGGCCATACAAACATATAAAGCGCGGCAATCAGCGGAACAAAAACCAGCAGCCGTGACCGAAACGGCTTTGGCGTGAGGCCAAATTTCTTTAACAGCCACGCACAGAAATCCTGCAAAGCCAGAATGTGACAGCCCCAGCCACAGACAAAACGTCCGAATATCAGCGTCGCTAAAATCGCCAGCGTAAAGAAAATAAAACCCGCGTTGATCGCGCCGCTCTGGAGCGTGTACATCGTCTCCGAAGGCTCTATGGGCGAAATCGTGCTGCCCATGAAGCGCCATTGAATTATGTGGGCGATCATCAGCAATTGAAGAGTGATGAGAGCGATGGCCCGCCAAAAGCTGGTCCGTGATTTTTTAATGCCGCCTTCATTAACGGGGGAATTCCGGAAAACCGGAAGCTCAATACTTCGCCGCGGCCTTTGTCTGCTGGCTTACACAACCACTTTTCATAAATTGCTATTATTCATGCACCGAACAGGCAATCTGAAAGGCATACTCAACAACCGACTTGATTAAAACACCTAAAAGAGTGTAAAAGAAAGGCTACCGTTTTACATAGCCGATAAAATTTAGAGGTCATCAACTTTGCCATTTCCAATGGCTTGAATCTGAAATTATGTTAAAAACAATTTTCATCACCTTTCTCTCGTTGCTCGGACTTTTTAGCAGCGGTTCGGACCAGTTGTTTACCGAAACCAAACAAAACAGCCGGCAAAATGATACCGGGACTCTTGAAAAGATGCTCGTGGCGGATGGCAGCGTCGCCATGGACATTAATTTGAACCGGCTCAACAAGCCCGGCTCCACCTCGAAACGATCGAGCGTATTGAGGTTTGACATGAAGCAAGGTGCTTTTTTTACCTTTATTGTTTTTAACGATGAGCTACGCGGCCCTTTGCCGGGTTCAATGGAACTCGTTCCTCAAGGTCATGCGGTTCTTCCCGCAAAGTTAAATGCGTCTTATCAACAGCTTGTCGTCGAGAGTATGCCATGGGGCGGATCATATGAGCTTGTTGTCCGCGACGGAAAAACTGGATTCGTATTTTTCAATATCGAAGGGCATGAATACAACTACGATTTGAATGATAAATCGCTCAGCATCCAATCGGGAAGACTTCTGATTTCAAGAGATTTTGCCGGTGAGCTTGGGCGTCCGTCTGAAGAAGGAGCAGTTGTCGGAAAGATTTCTGTTACCACTTCGGCACGCCCGATCGAGATCACGCAGGTTGTTAACGGCGATGTAACATCGAACGTGCTTCCGCCTGTTAATAGCCCGGAGGCTGGGACAACTCCGGGGCCGGATGTTGTTGTTGGTGACCTGTCTGGGCTGGCCCAATTTGGCAGCAGCAGCGGAACGCAGGTCGGCCTCGCTGTGGCGACCGATTCCTGCAACTTCGGCACCGAGCCCTTGAACTGGTTTGCCTTGCCGTCAAACGACCATCCGGTTATCCCGCAAAATCTTTATCGTATGAGCGGAGGCTTAGGGAATGATGAGCGCTTTGAACAAATCGGCCAGTCTCACGTCAAACACGGCTTCACGGCCTTGCAAAATAACCTTTGCAGTCTTGGTTGTAACACACATCCTAACGGCACAAGGCTTGGTTCCGGATGTTCTGATCCGTATTCGGCCAGCCTTAATGCCGGTCCTAATCTCGGTTCACGTGCCTGGATCAATCCGTTCAACGGGTCTTTCCCGCGAGGAGATTCAGCGACGCCGCCGAACAACCACACTGGTCATACACACACAGGCACGTCGCACAGGATCCTTACGGAGATCAGCGATCTTAACACAACGCTGAATGCGGGCGCAAGCTATTATGCCGAATCACAGTACGTAACACCGCATGAATATAACTGGTGTCAGGCGAACCCCACGCAGTGCAACATGTACAACAACGTCTCGTACCGAAAATACAATGTCAGCGGTACCGGCAGTCCGTTCAGCTTTTCGGCTGCCGGGTCGACTGTTCGGTCCCAGGCGGCCATTCGTGCGTGGCCCGGAGCTGCCTTGGTGCCTGTAAATCCGGATCCCGGAAATGATGGCGTTGGGTTGGTAGGTTATAAGGTAACGAACCCGTCGCCCGGAGTTTGGCATTACGAATACGCCATCTATAACGAGAATTTGGACCGCGCCATTCAGTCATTTTCCGTTCCTCTGGGAACCGGCGTTACTTTGAGCAACATCGGATTCCACGCTCCGCCTCAGCATCCTGGCTGGTCGGCCGACGGAACTGACGGAAACACGGGATTTAGCAACGCTGCATGGGCCCAGTCGCAGTCAGCCGGAGCAATGACCTGGAATTCGGAAACCGTTCTACAGAATCAGAACGCAAACGCGATCCGTTGGGGTACTTTGTATAACTTCCGTTTTGACTCAAACAGTCCGCCACAGACTGCGAATGCAACGATCGGCTTCTTTAAAACAGGAAATCCGATAACCGTTCAAATCCAGGGTCCCGGCAACGGAGGAGGACCGACACCGACGCCTACCCCCACTCCGACCGGAACGCCAACGCCGACACCGACCGCAACACCGACGCCGAATCCGGGTATCTGTACTCCGACTCTGACGGTAACGGAAACACGGCCGGGCGGATTGGCTGCGTTTGAAGCGATCACAGCCGGAGCAAACTCGGTTACGGTCAATCACGTCGATTCAGGCAACGGATTACAGAGCTATTCGCTGGTGAGTGCGACTAATGCAGTTGTAAACATTCCCGCATTTACGCCGGGAACCTTCAGTGCGGTGACGGCAACGTTTACGATCCCGGCACCGGGACAGCCGGTCGATTTCACCTTGAGAGCGACCAATCGATTCGCCGGCGTGTTGATCCGTGCACAGTGCGGCGGCGGCCCGCAGCCAACACCGACGCCGACACCCACACCCACACCAACGCCGAATCCGACGGTAACGCCGACTCCAACACCGAGTCCGACGCCAACACCGACACCAACACCGACACCGACACCAACGCCTGGAGGAGTTTGTACACCTGTGCTGACAGTCACTGAGACACGTCCGGGCGGATTGGGCCAGTTTGACGCGATCACAGCCGGAGCCGGTTCGGTGACGGTCGATCCTGTCAATTTCGGAAACGGATTGCAGGGCTTCACACTTGATAGCGCGACGAATGCGGTGGTGACGATACCTGCATTTACGCTAGGCACGTTCAATCCCGTGACGGCAACATTCACAAGACCGAACGCAGGCCAGCCGGTCGATTTCACTTTGAGAGCGACAAGCCGGTTCAGCGGAGTGCTGATCAGAGCACAGTGCGGAGCGTCGAGTGCCGAACCTTCGTTTAGCATAAACGTACCGGACCTTTCATTCTGGTTGCCAAGCACGAACGGGTTGCAAGTTTTGCAACTATTGGAAGTTGGCAGGAGAGAAGTCTTTGCGACAATCTCGGAATAGAAATGACCATAGTCCAAAGCCGGTTTCTAAAGACCGGCTTTGGCTTTTATCAAAAATGCTGGATTTCATAAGAGTTTGAGAGTGTCTGAAAAAAGCTGGAATCATTGAGTCCGGCATTTTTTTGTTTTTCAGAACTCTACTTCAAGGCTTGTTGATCTTTCTATCGAATTGGGGGGGAATAATTATATGAAAAAGAACTTTGTGTCGCGACGATTTAAGATATTTTGCTGCAGCGTTCTGCTGTCGGTGCTCGCCGGATTAGTTTTTTTTCATTCGAGCCATTCCGAAAACGCCCGAGCGGCCGGATCTACTGCTGATGATTCTTTAGCCCCAACGGCAATTATTCTTCAACCGTTTTTATCGGGGTTGACCGCGCCGATTCTGACCACCAATGCAAGCGACGGAACGGACAGACTTTTTATTGCTCAGCGTGCCGGAATTATCAAAGTTGTTCAGCCTGGCTCAAGCACTGCGACCGATTTTATAAATATTACCGACAGGGTTTCGTCGAATGTCGGCGAACGCGGATTGTTGGGACTGGCATTTCATCCTCAATTTGAAAGCAACGGTTACTTCTTCGTTCATTACAATCGGACGGGTGACGGAGCGACTATCATTTCGCGTTTTAATGCAATAACTAATAACACTCTCGGCGACCCGAATTCGGAGAGAATTCTTTTGACCGTCGCCCAGCCTTTTGACAATCACAAAGGCGGATCGATCGAGTTTCGCAACGACAGCGGCGCGGACAACCTTTACATCGGATTGGGTGATGGCGGTTCGGGCAACGATCCGGGAAATCGCGCACAAAATATAAATGAGCTTTTGGGTAAATTCCTTCGCATCACGCCGAATCTCGATGCCAACCCGACTCCGCCGTACACGATTCCAGCAGACAATCCGTTTGTCGGCGTTGCCGGTGCGGACGAGATATATGCTGTCGGCATGAGAAATCCGTTTCGATGGTCGTTCGACCGGGCCGGAAGCAGACAGCTTTGGGCGGGTGATGTCGGACAATCTTCGATCGAAGAAGTTGACATCATCACGCGTGGCGGAAACTACGGTTGGCGTGTTTATGAAGGCACTTCGTGTACGAATCTGGATCCGAACTTATGCAGTGCGGGAAATTTTATCGCACCGGTTTTCGAATACAGCAGTGCCTCGCCGAACCCGCGTTGTTCGGTAACGGGCGGTTACGTCTACAGGGGAACTCAAGGCACGCTGCCGGATGGCGCTTATGTTTATGGTGACTATTGCACCGGCGAGATTTTGATGTGGAGCAATAATCAGCAGACTCTTTTGATCGATACTATAAATTTTAATGTCGCATCATTCGGAGAGGATGAGGACGGCGAATTGTACGTTTGCAATATTTCCGCCGGAACAGTTGAAAAAATTGTCACAACCGTGACACCGACACCTACTCCAACGCCAACGCCAACTCCGACGCCGACGCCAACGCCAACGCCGACACCGACGCCGACACCGACGCCAACGCCTACGGTAACACCTACACCGACACCAACGCCGACTCCGACGCCTTTGGGCATCTGCACACCGACGCTGACGATTACGGAGACAAGGCCTGGTGGGTTGGCAGCATTCGAGGCAATCACGGCCGGTGTAAATTCAGTTACTGTCAATCACGTCGATTCAGGAAATGGCTTGCAGGGATACTCGCTGGTCAGTGCGACGAATGCGGTGGTCAACATTCCGGCATTCACACCGGGAACGTTTAGTCCTGTGACCGCAACGTTCACGATCCAGAGCGCTGGACCGGTCGATTTTACATTGAGAGCGACGAGCCGGTTTGCCGGTGTGTTGATACGAGCACAGTGCTCGGGAGTATCGCCGACGCCAACTCCAACTCCAACGGCAACACCGACGCCAACACCAACACCAAGTCCAACTCCGACGGTAACGCCAACTCCAACACCGACGCCGACACCGACGCCAACACCGACACCGACGCCAACACCGACGCCTGGCGGAGTCTGCACACCGACGCTGACGATAACGGAGACACGTCCTGGTGGTTTGGGACAGTTTGACTCAATCACGGCCGGATCTGGTTCGGTGACAGTCGATTCTGTCAATTTCGGAAACGGCTTGCAAGGCTATTCATTGGTCAGTGCGACGAATGCGGTGGTGACGATACCTGCATTTACGCCGGGTACTTTCAATCCTGTTACGGCGACGTTCACAAGGCCGAACGCTGGCCAGCCGGTCGATTTCACATTGAGAGCGACAAGCCGGTTCAGCGGAGTGCTGATCAGGGCACAATGTGGCGGCGGAACGAAGCCACAATCCGGTTTCAGTGCGAACGCGCCGGATATATCGTTCTGGCTGTCGAACAACCTGGCGGCTGGAGTTGAGAGCCTGCTCGGCTACAAGAAGCAAGAGGAGAAAAATTAGCGTGCGATTTGCCACATTATCCGCATATGGCATAAGCTCGACATACGCTAACTCGAAATCTGTAATCTGGAATACATACAAGTCAGTCTTGGTAGAGTACAGTTCTCGGAACAATTTCACTTTGCAATAGTTTAATCGCTCGCTGTCCGAATACGCTAGATAGATCGGGGAGCAGAAGCAAATCACTGGAGGAATTTCAAAATGTCCTGGAAGTTTAGTTTATCTCTCTTGTCCCGGTTGCGTTCAAAATTTGATGCTAACCGCAGTCTTCTTTTGTGCTTATTCGTTTTAGGTTTGATAACGGCAATTATGGTGTTGCCGTATCAATTTGCAACTCAGGTTTCCGGCCAGAAAGCCGATGAACCTACTTCGGCTCAGAAAACCGAGCCCGAGTTTTCTAATTTTGATATCCGTAACGAAAAGTACATCGAGACGACGGATTACTATGTTGCCGCCCGGACGTCGCAGAACAAAAATGCTTCGTCGGTCGCGGACATCCGGGACGAGTTTGTCCGCGGCGAAGCTGAATTAAAAGAGCGACTTCCGAACGTAAAATTCGAATATAACACCGACCTGCGAATTCCAGAGGTTATTACGCCCGACGTTTGGCAGGACAGAATGGAGTACCTATCGGGACCGTCAGGCTTGAAGCGGTCAGAGATTCTTCGAAACTTCGTCAGGGAAAATAACCGCCTGATCGGCGTCACCGATGCGCAGACGACGACGCTGAAAGTTACGGCCGATTACACCAACCCGAGCGGAAACATGTCGTTCGCTCATCTTGAGCAAGAGATCAACGGCATTCCCGTATTTCGCGGCGAGGTCAAGGCCGGCTTTACACCGGACGGGCAGATAATTCGCGTGATCAACAACCTTGCTCCCGGTCTGGACTACGCGACGGTGCCTAACAATTTCGGCGATCCGCTGGATGCGGTAAACGCTGCGGCGGGACACATCAACCATGAGTTCAAGGCGGAAGACCTGTCACGAAACGTAAAGGAATCGAAAGGCAATACAACCGTTTTCGGCAAGGGAGACTCGGCGACAACCGCGGAAAAGATGTATTTCCCGACCGAGCCCGGCGTTGCCGTTCCCGCGTGGCGAGTGCTTATCTGGCAGCCGGTCGACGCGTATTATGTGATCGTCGACGCCCGCGACGGCACGATGCTCTGGCGTAAGAACATCACCGACGATCAGGCGCAATCTGCGACTTTTCAGATCTACGGGAATACAAACGCGTTTACCGACGTTGCTGACAGCGCAGCTCCGCTTTCGCCTTATACAGGAGCTACGCCGTCGTCAACACAGGGAGCTCTCATTACACGAACGAACCGGACCCTTATCGGTAATGAAGCCGGTGCGGGACTCACGTTCAACAACAATGGATGGATCACGGACGGCGCCAACGTCACGGACGGTAATTCGAACGAGGCGGGCCTGGACCGTCTAGCACCGGACGGCGTTGACGCCCCGATGTCCGGCGACACAGCGTGTCCGGGAGCCGGCTGCCGAGTTTTTACCTCGACCTGGAACCCGCCGCCGGGAAGTCCTGCCCCAGGCGATGATCCGCTCTCGGCTCAGGCACAGCGCGGTGCGGTAATCCAGATGTTCTACATAATGAACCGCTACCACGATGAGCTGTATAAGGTCGGATTTACCGAACAGGCCCGAAATTTCCAGCATTCCAACTTTGGCCGCGGCGGTGTCGAAAACGATCGTGTCCGTTCGGAAGGCCAGGATTCCTCAGGTACGAACAACGCAAACTTCTCAACGCCAGCGGACGGCGGACGCGGTCGTATGCAGATGTTTCTTTGGACCGGACCTACCCCGGACAGGGACGGAACGGCTGACGCCGACATCGTTATTCACGAGGTAACCCACGGCCTTTCTAACCGCCTTCACGGAAACGGAAGCGGCCTTGGCAACCAAGGCGGCATGATGGGCGAAGGCTGGGGCGACTGGTACGGCATGGTACTGCTGGCCGAACCTTCGGACGGCGTCGACGGGATCTATGGTATGGGAGGCTATTCTCTCTTCCAGCTTGGCGGATTTACCTCGAACTACTATCACGGCATCCGTCGCTTCCCATCCGCAAATATAAACGTTGTTGGCGGACCAAACAACCGGCCGCACAACCCGTTGACCTTCCGCCACATTAACGTGGGCTGCGATGCAACCCTTGGGACAACCACAACGGCCGTTTCAAGCGCGTTTCCCCGAAATCCGGTCGTCTCAACGTCGGAAGGAGCACAGGCGTGCAGTCAGGTACACAATGCGGGCGAGATATGGAAAAGTGCTTTGTGGGAAGTCCGAGGCCTGCTGGTTACGCGATTTGGCTTCTCGACAGGAACCCAGAGAGCGCTTCAAGTCGTCACGGATGGCATGAAGCTGGCTCCTATCAGTCCAACGATGCTGCAGGAACGCGATGCTATTATCGCCTCGGCGGCAGCCCTTCCAAGCGATGCGGCTCCTACGGTCTCTGACATTCGCGAAGGTTTCCGCCGACGCGGCATGGGCTTCTCGGCAAGTGTTCAGTCTGCGACCTCCGTGACGGAAGCATTCGATAGCGCGACGGTCGCGAGCGGTACGCCTGTCATAACAACCGGCAATGGCTTGTTGGAGCCAAATGAATGTAATTCGGTCAATATACCGCTCATTAACAACGGTCCGGCAACCGCCACCGCTGTCAGTGCGGTACTTTCGACAACAACGCCGGGAGTTACCGTAACGCAGCCGAATTCGGTTTATCCGAACATACCGGCGGGCGGCAACGCGACGAACACGACGCCTTACCAGGTCTCGCTCGACAATACGGTTGCCTGTTTCTCTAACGTTAATTTAACGTTAACGGTTACATTCACAGGCAGCGGCGGCGGCTCACCAGTAGTAGCCAACTACACTTTACCGGTGGGTCAACAGGGGTTGAATTACAACTTCACGTCGACAACGGGAACCATTCCGGCCGGTGGAACACTCGTTGCTGGCAGCCAAGCCGATGATGTTGCGGTCGCCATTCCGCTGCCGTCCGGCTGGACATCCACCGTTTACGGCGTGGCGGTCACATCGCTCGGTGCCAGCACTAATGGGACCCTGACAGCCAATAACAGCTCGAACGCGGTGAACCCGAACGCTGCTCTGCCGGGTTCGGCATTCGCCGCTAGCCCGACCTTAGCTGCCTATTGGGACGATCTCGTTTTGGATACGACGAATGTCACGGGCGGCGGTATCTTCACAAACACGATAGGTAGTTCTCCGAACCGCCAATTCGTTGTTGAATGGAGAGCTCAGCATTTTGACGAAACCGTGAACGGCCCGATCACAACTAATTTTGCGATCGTGTTGACGGAAGGCTCGGATGCTATCCGGTACATCTACAACACGACCGGAAACGGTGCGAGACTCAACGGTGCGAGCGCTACTGTGGGTGCCCAGAGAACGAACTCGGGAACGCAATTTACCCAGTTTTCGTTCAACACGGCAAGCTTGTCGGCTGGACTGCAACTAGATGGAGCCCGTCCGGCTGGAGTCTGTACGCCGGGAACCGGAATTTGCGGCGGCCCAACTCCGACTCCTACGCCGACACCGACACCAACGCCGACTCCAACGCCGACGCCGACGCCTACTCCAACGCCGACGGTAACGCCGACGCCAACACCGACGCCGACTCCGACGCCGACACCGACGCCTACTCCGACGCCGACGCCGACACCGACGCCTACTCCGACGCCGACGCCGACACCGACGCCTACTCCGACGCCGACGCCGACACCGACGCCTACTCCGACGCCTTCGGGCATCTGCACACCGACGTTGACGATCACGGAGACGAGACCTGGCGGATTGGCTGCCTTTGAGGCGATCACGGCCGGGATGAACTCGGTAACGGTCGATGCGGTCAATACCGGAAACGGTTTGCAGGGCTATTCGTTGGTCAGTGCGACGAACGCGGTTGTCACTATTCCGGCATTCACGCCTGGAACGTTTAGCCCGGTAACGGCGACCTTTACGGTACCGGTACCTGGACAGGCTGTCGATTTCACGCTGAGAGCGACGACGAGGTTCACGGGAGTGTTGATCCGTGCACAGTGTACCGGAGTATCGCCAACCCCGACACCGACACCGACTCCAACACCGACGCCAACACCGACTCCAACGCCAACGCCGACTCCAACCCCAACGCCGGGCGGAGTCTGTACACCGACTCTGACGATCACTGAGACACGACCTGGCGGTTTGGGCCAGTTTGACGCGAT
The DNA here is from genome assembly GCA_963765045.1 of Blastocatellia bacterium. Taxonomy (GTDB): domain Bacteria; phylum Acidobacteriota; class Blastocatellia; order Pyrinomonadales; family Pyrinomonadaceae; genus OLB17. The sequence continues at coordinate 195,106 of CAVXVF010000018.1, forward strand.
CACGGCCGGATCGGGTTCGGTGACGGTCGATCCGATCAACTCGGGCAACGGGCTGCAGGCCTACTCGCTGGTCAGTGCGACGAATGCGACGGTGACGATACCTGCATTCACGCCTGGAACGTTCAGTCCGGTGACGGCGACGTTCACGGTACCGAACACGGGTCAGCCGGTGGACTTCACGTTGAGAGCGACGTCGAGATTCAGCGGAGTGTTGATCAGGGCACAATGCGGAGACGGAATGAAGCCATCCGGCTTCAGCCTGAGCACACCAGACGTTTCATTCTGGCTGTCGAACAACCTGACAGCCGGAGTTGAGAGTCTGCTCGTCTCAATGAAACAAGAGGAGATCGCCCAAACCAGATAAACAACCTGGCATTGGCATAATCAAAGAGGTCGAAGTCATCATGGCTTCGGCCTTTTTTACACTTTGAAAAAAATATCGAATGCGGCTAGATGATCTCTGCACGTTTTGCCAGCAGCTTTGCGGGATTATTTGTGATTATCGCATTCAGCCCAAGCTTGATGCCGCGTTTGACCCAACGCGGATTATCGGCGGTCCAGATGGTCACCGGGAGTTCACGTTTTCCGGCCTTTTCCATGAGTTTTTGAGTGGCGAGCGAGTAATGCAGCGACAGCTCGTTTGCCCCGAACTCTTCAGCGATTCTCACGAGGTGTTTCTCTTTTCGAAGGATCGTCATGATCTTCGGCGCAAATAACGCGGCTGTTTTCAGGCCGGGACAGAGCAGTCGAACCCTTGGAATCACCGTCATTTTGAAGCTTTTTATGATGATCTGCGATGCGAGGCCGGACTCGCTGGACGCACCGCAGACGGCTGAGACCAGGGCAGCGATCTCGGAATCCCTGCATTTCAGCTCGATGTAGATGCGGCCCTTAAATTTTTTCAAAAATTCGAGAGTTTTGGGGAGGGTTGAAACTTTTTGCAGACTAAAGTCAGGGTTTGCATTACGCCGATCCATTTTATTGAACCATGAGCCGATATCTATTTTCGCCAGTTCGGCAGATGTGAGGTCGGCGACGTTGCCGTCTCGCAGCCCAGTTCGGTTCAGCGTCGCATCATGAAAAACGACCGCAACGCCATCCTTTGCCAGCCTCACATCGAACTCTATGCCTTCGGCACCGTCATCTATCGCCCGGCGAAACGCCGCCAGCGTGTTCTCCGGCGCCAATGCACTCGCCCCGCGATGGGCCACTATCAGCGGCCTAAGCATATTTGGTTTCATTAATTTGCGGCTGCATCTTTCTTCTCCAAAAGAAATATGGATTTCGACCAGCCCATCGGTTCGGAGATCGGAAATTTATGATTCCCGATGATGTTAAAGTAGCGTTGTGAAATCTTTCTTACATCTTTAACCGGATGTATCTTAAATTTGTATAGAAATTCGAGTACCGAGCCGACGAGCGACGGTTTGACTGGTATAAAAACGAGCTTTCCGCCGGGTTTTAGTACCCGAGCCATTTCTCGCAGGCCCTCGTCGAGCGACACATATTCAAGCACGCCGCACGTAAGGATCAGATCGAATATGTCGTCGGCGAAGGGAAGTTGGAGAATATTGCCCTGCACGGGCGAAATGCGTTTCGAGTCGGCCCGTTTTTCTTTTCCAAACTGGTCTTTTGCGATCTTCAGCGAATTGATCGACAGGTCGAATGCAACAGTTTGCCTAGGCCGAAAACCTGCGTCCTGAAAACCTAGCGTAACGATGCCAGTGCCGCTGCCGCCGTCCAGAACGTAAGATTCTTTGTTAATTTTGAGATCGAGCGACCGCAGGTATTTCGCCACCGACGCCCGGTAACCATTAATCTTCAGCGCAATATTATGAACGTCGGCGATCCTGTCGTAAAAGCTCTGAGTTTTTGTCTTTGCCGCAGCCGCGTTCTTTGCCATTACGATTATTTTTCTGCCAGAAGCTTTAACACCATCTCGCGCATTTCCTCTATGCGTGTTGGGTTTGTCCCACTTTCGATGTAGCGTATCACGCCTTTGCGATCGATCAGAACCGCTGTCGGCAGGCCCGTCGCGGCATACGACATCTGCGTTGACTGGTCTTTTGCAACCACGAAATCGTAAGGCAGATCGTACTTCGCCTTAAAATTTTTCAAAAACAATATCTCGTTCGGATTGTCGAGATCAACACCGCTGCCGCGTCCGTAATAACGAGTCAAGCCCAATATCACAAGTCCGTCATTCGCCAGATCACGGTGCCATTCCGCCAGCGAAGGGAACGCGTCGAAACATGGCCCGCACCACGTCGCCCAAAAATCGAGCAGCACTACCTTGCCGCGAAGATCCTTCAATGTTCTCGGTTTACCCGGAAACCATTGGTCGATGTTCGTAAATTCCGGAGCTGTTTCACCAAGCAGTTTATACTGCTTTTCACGCTTTTTCAGAAGCCTGATAGCTTCGTCCTGCAATGGTTTTGTCGGCAGGTCCTTGCCGGCCTGTATCAGCGAAGTTAAGTAAGTCTCCAGACCGAGCGGCTTGCGGCCTGTCCCGATCAGATAAGTTATTAGTTTGTCCGACGCATAGAAATAAAGGCTGACGGAGCCGACAGTTGCCGCCGTTTTTCGCAGATCATCGAGAGCTTCGTCGGCTTCCTTGACGTTTCCGTTCGTCCGGTGACATTCATGCAGCAGCATGCCCGTATCCAAAACCTCATCCAACCCGCGTTGCGTGATGCCGCTATCGAGCAAAATGGTCTTGGCGAATCGATACGCCTCAGCGGCATGGGGCGTTGCATCGGCGAACTTTTTTTCGGCAATATACGCCTTGGCAAGTTCGCTCTGCATCCGCGTTCGCTCGCTCAATTTTAGCGGCTGATTTTTTGAATATTCAGCAAGGAAACTCAATGACTGTTCAAATTTTCTCTGTTTCGCGGCGATTATAGAAACGATTGACCTCGATGTTTGCGCCTTCTCGCCAGTCGTGTTTCGGGCTTCAAGATATTTACGAAGCGTTTCAGACGTTCCATCCAGATTCTCCGCGATCCAGTGCAGAAGGCCTGCATAATAAAGATCTTCTCCGGTCAGACCTTTGCGTGTCGCCGCGATCGCAGCATATTTTGCCGCCAACTGTTTTTGCTCGCGTTCGGTCTGGAGCCGCAGCTTTTCGCTGTACGGGACCTTTTTCGTTTCGTATTCGGCGAACTTTATTTTGTTGTAACCATTCGCCTCGTCGAACATTTGCTTGACCGTGAGTTCAGCGGTTGTTATCGGTTCGGACGGCGTCGGATTCGGACTTACACGGCGCGACTGCGCGTGCAAACCCACCGCAAAAATCAAAATTGTTAGATAAAGTCCAAACCGCATAATTTGAAGACTCAATATATCAGCCATTAAGCCGTTTCTTTCTGTATTCTTGTTCGGCTTTCGTTCTTCTTGTTCTGTGATTCAGATTTAAATCTTAACCACTGAACGAGAAGAACAGGAACGGAACAAGAACGAACAAAACGCTGAATTTGCTGGAGGCTTTGCTCTCAACACCAAAGATATCCAAATACTTTGACGACACCTCATCCACGATCTTTTCACAGATAAGTTTCGCCGTAACCGGTGCAAGCAGTATCCCGTTTCGAAAGTGTGCCGTGGCAACAAACGCATTCGCGTAGCCGGGCATTTCGCCTAACACCGGCAAACCACCAACACCAAATGGCCGCAAACCCGCCCAATGTTCTACGATATCCAAACCCGCAAGCGAAGGAGCTATCTCTGTCGCCGCCATCACCAACTGCCTCGCTCCATCTTCCGTCGTTGATCGATCAAAGCCTGTGTCCTCAACAGTTGCGCCCGACAGTACGCGGCCATCCATTCGCGGCACAATATATCCACGCGGACTAAAAACTACTTTGCTAAACATCTGTTGCGGCGGATGAAAGCTTATCATTTGTCCGCGTATCGGCTTAACGTTAACCGGAACAGGCACGTCGTCGATTTTGATGAACGAAGTCCACGCACCCGTTGCAAGGACCGTCGAACCGGTAAAAAACGTCTCGCCACCGGTCTTTGCACCGATGACCTTTCCGTTCCCGGTAATTAATGACCGAACCTCGGTTTGCTCGCGTATTTCAATACCGTTCAATTTCGCATATCGCCACAAAGCCGTCAGCAATTTGCGATTTTCCACCTGCCAATCGTCCGGGTAAAACAAACTCTCTCGAACGTCCGGCGAAACAAAAGACTCCAACTCAAGCGTCTCCTCAGCGGATAAATGCTCGACCGCGACGCCCGCCTCTCGCTGCCATAAATACCGCTGATTCAATACACTCGAATCTTCCTCGTTGAAAGAAAGATAAAGTGTCCCGCTGCGTTCAAGCTCTATATCGACGCCGGTTTCGTCCAAAAGTTCAGCAGCAAATTCCGGATACATCGAGCACGAAGCCGAGCACAGATCGTAAAAATCGTCGTGCGTATCATTCTCCGCGTTCGGCGCAAGCATCCCGGCCGCTGCATACGAAGCTTCACGCCCGATTGATACGCGTTCGAGGATCGTGATTTGGCTCACGCCCTTACGGTGTAATTCACGGGCAATGCTCAACCCGATCACGCCGCCGCCAACTATCAATACATCAGAAATCGCCAAAATGTTTACTCGTCCTTTGTCGTTTAAACCGTGTGCTTGTAAATTAATGCTAGGAACATAATTACAAAAACATAGCTCGAAAAACAACGCTGAAGCAGATAAGTTAAATGAAACACACAATTACTCTAATTCCGGGTGACGGCATTGGGCCGGAGATCGTGGCGGCGACGGTACGCATCGTCGAATCGACCGGCGTCGACATTACCTGGGAAACTCAGATTTTGGGCGCCCAGGCGCTTGAAAAATTCGGCACGACGTTGCCCGATTCGGCCATCGCTTCCATTAAAAAGAACAAGGCCGCTTTGAAAGGCCCAGTCATGACGCCGGTCGGCAAAGGCTTTACGTCGGTAAATGTCGGCCTGCGAAAGGCACTTGACTTATATGCAAACGTGCGTCCGGTAAAGGCCTTGCCGAACGTGCCTTGCCGCTATCCCGAACTCGACCTGGTGATCGTGCGTGAGAACACCGAGGGTTTGTATTCGGGTATTGAGCACATCGTCATTCCCGGCGTTGTCGAAAGCCTTAAAATTATTACGGAAAAGGCCTCGACTCGCATCTCGAAATACGCCTTCGAGTACGCAAAGGACAACGGCCGCAAAAAGGTGACCGCCGTCCACAAAGCCAACATAATGAAGCTTTCGGACGGGCTTTTTCTCGAATGTTTTTATAACGTCGCGAAGGATTACCCAGAGATCGAGGCCGACGACAAGATCATCGACAACTGCTGTATGCAGCTCGTCATGCGTCCCGAACAGTTTGACGTTATGGTGATGGAAAACCTCTACGGCGACATCCTGTCCGATCTATGCGCGGGCCTTATCGGCGGATTGGGCCTTGCTCCGGGCGCCAACATCGGCGAACTTGGCGCCGTCTTCGAAGCCGTTCATGGCTCGGCTCCCGACATCGCCGGACAGGGAATCGCCAACCCGACCGCAGTTCTCATGTCCGCCATTGTCATGCTCCATTACATCGGTGAAAAAGACGCCGCTCAGCGGGTGGAAGATGCAATGATGGCTGTCTTTGCCGAAGGGAAGGTAAGAACAAAAGACCTCGGCGGCACCGCCAAAACCGCCGAGTTCGCCAACGCGATAATCGAAAAAATAACGGGGTAAGAGTTTCGCGTTTACGCGTGATAGACGCGGTGGTTCTCTTTCCTCTTATTCCTTCTTGTTCATCTTGTTCAGTGGTCAAAATCCTTTACCACTGAGCGAGAAGGAATAAGTGAATAAGAAAAATTACAACGCTCACGGCCTAATAACCTTCAAACAATCCGGCCCGGAGCCAACGTTATGAGAACGATACTTTCAACATTTTTACTCACACTGCTCTTCGGCATTTTCCTGACGGTGGATGCAAAAACCGGCGAAGTTAAACTCCGCGTCGCCCAGGAAAAAACCGCTCCCGGCACCGCCATCAAGATCAAGTTCATGAAGGTAGTCGAAGATTCCCGTTGCCCCGAAGGCGTCAACTGCATCTGGGCCGGCGTCGCCAAAATAAAGATCCAACTCCGCAAAACCGGCAAACCCGCTAAAGAATTCGAACTAAACACCAACCAGATGGACAAATCCATCACCTTCGAAGGCCACACGATAAAACTCGTAGCCTTAACCCCGTACCCAAAATCCGGAACCGCCACGAATTCCGCCGCCTACTCAGCAATACTCACAATCACAAAGGCATCAGGATAAATCCCAATACTCCACTCCTAGGTTTGGCCCGCTTCGGCTGACCGAGGCGGTAGGAAGGCCTAGGTTCTCAGAACGCGGGGTCTCCGGCGGTACCGGTTTATCGGATCGTCTGGGCAATGTTTCTACCATCCGCTCAAAACAACCGTCACCCCTAAACAAGTAGTAAATTAGTCGTGACAAATAACGCCGAATTTCTTATGATTGTGGCCGACAGTAAGAACTGCGACCATTCATATAAAAGTGCAATGAAATTTAATAAGTTTTGCTCCCTCACTAACTGCGTAACCGAATGTCTTCTTAGCCGGTCATTTGTGCGGTGGATGTTTATGACAGTAGCTATTTCGACAGTCATAATCGTCTCACAAATCAGTATTCTAAAAGTATCATTTGCTCAAGGTCAGATGCCCTTGCAACAAAGCGAATCTGCAAGAATACTGGCGTCCGATCCTTCTTCAGTTGCAGAGTTTGGCACAAGCGTAGCAGTTTATGGCGATACCCTCGTATTAGGAGCCCCATCGGCGCTTGATACTCAAAACGAGCAAGGCGGAGCAGTATACATTTACGTCCGGGTTGGAGCTGGCTGGAGCTTTCAAAGCAAACTCACGCAGCCTGATCCGTCAATCAATCCAAGATTCGGTACCAGTGTTGCAATTGAAGGTAACACGCTGGTTATCGGTGCACCCAACGACATCGCTTCGAGTACGAATCGAGGATCGGTATATGTATTTTTACGAGATGGTTCGAATTGGACAATGCAGCAAAAGCTCATTCCCTCCGACGGTCGCAGAGGTTTCGCATTTGGATCTGCTGTTGCAGTTGGCGGAAATGTAATCGCCGTTGGAGCATTTCGCGGTGAAGTTAACGGCGTTGAAAGGGGCTCCGCATACGTATTTACCAACACGAACAGTACATGGGTGGAGACAACGACGCTTACGGACACCACAGGAGGCGAGTTTGGATCAAGCATCAGTGTCTCAGGCAATACGATAGTAGTTGGTTCGCGATACGGCGGGGTTAATTTTTCCGGCACTGGTTTTGCTTATGTTTACGTTAGAGACGCAAACGCTTGGCCGCTACAGGCAAGATTAATAGCAGCGGATACTGCTTATGGTGACCGTTTCGGCTCCGATGTCGAGATAGATGGAGATACGTTGCTTATCGGGGCCGATGACAACGCAGCAGCAGGCGGTGTCGTCCGTGTTGGTGCCGCATACGTATTTACAAGAACCAATGGTACTTGGACAGAGAAGCAAAAGTTTGCTGTATCTTCTCCGAAGTATGGACAATTCGGTGCCAGCGTAGGAATTTCAGGAGACAAGTTGATAATCGGCGATAGTCGAGTAGAGGTGAACGGACAAAGTTCTCAGGGCGCTGCGTATGTTTTCGTCAAAAACGGACCTACATGGTCTCTCCAAAATCGGCTTACCGCCTCCGACGGGAAGGTTGCAGATTTTCTTGGGACCGACGTTGCGATCGAAGGCAATAAGTTTTTCGTAGGGGCTCCGGGAGTGGACTTGGGTCAGTTTCCCAATGAGACCAATAATGCCGGTGCAGTGTATTTCTTTATTCAGTCACCGCTTCCGCCCGATTTGCGAAGTTCAGTCGACACTGGATTTAGCAATTCGGACAACATCACGAATAATCAGAACCTGATCTTTGACATTAACGGCGTCACACCCGGAGCAGTGGTTGAGCTGCTTCGCAACGGTATTGTCGTTAACAGTGGAACGGCAACTCAGGCAACGTTGACGCTGTCAGATACGCCGATGGCGAACAGCACTTACCAATACACGACTAGGCAGATAAATGGCGGGGAAGTAAGTTCCCTAAGCGACACAGTATCCGTGACCATTGACACGGTGCCGCCCGTTGTATGGATAGAACAAGGACCGACCCAAATAGACCCTACTAACTTTTCGGCCATATATTTTCGCCTGTATTATTTAGAAAATATTGTTGGCTTCGAGACCACGGATATTTCTTTTGAAGGATCTACAGCAAATCTGTCGAACGTGACTATTACACACAGCAATTCGCCAGCCTCAGACACGCTTCGTTTAGACAATGTCATCTCCGACGGTCAAGTCGTTAGAGCAAGCTTGCCTGCTGGAAGTGTCGCGGATATTGCCGGCAATCCCAGCGTAGCTATCGAAAGCCCTGACAACAGCGTGACGGTAGATAACGTGCGCCCCACTCTTACAGTTAACCAAAGCGTCGGCCAGGCAGACCCGACTTCATCTCTTCCGTTACGTTACACAGCAGTGTTCAGCGAACCCGTTACAGGCTTCACATCCAACGGCATTACGGTTGTCGCAACACCCGGTAATCCTTTCGGAGCAGTAGTAAATGTCTCTGGAAGCGGGGCAGTTTACGAGATAGCCGTATCCAACATTAATCTCAACGGTTCGAGCGTTCGAGTCGACTCATTTAACAATAACGCCAGGGATTCTTTAGGAAATCAGGCAATGGGTTCCACCAGCACAGACAATTTTGTATTTCTGGATAATGTGGGTCCGACCGTTTCGGTAGCGCCAGCACCCGGACAGGCGAACCCGACGGCGATGGGAAACGTTAATTTCCGTGTTGTTTTCAATGAAAGCGTGACCGGCTTCGACGCGTCGGATGTGTCACTTTCTGGATCGACTGCGAATATCACTAACGCAGCGGTCGTCATTACTGGAAGCGGTACTACCTATAACATCTCTGTGAGCAATGTCGTTTCTGACCGCCGGTTCGTACGCGCGAGCGTCATTGCGGGAGCCGTCAGCGATGCCCTGGGCAACCCGAGTACGGCTTCGACCGGAAATGCTTCGATAACGGTCGACAACTTGGTCCCTACAGTTGCTATCGACCAGGCTATTGGACAAGTAGATCCAGCGACTGCGCAGCCGGTCAATTTTATGGTTATCTTCTCCGAGCCTGTCACAGGCCTGACGGCCTCTGATATCTCGCTCGCGGGATCGACCGCAAATGTTACCGTCGCCAGCATATCGATCACCGGCGGCGACGACACCTGGAACGTTGCGGTGAGCAACGTCATTTCCAGCGGTGAGGTGCGGGCAAGCGTTATAACAGCCGCTGCGACTGATCCTTTGGGAAACCTGAGCGCCGCCTCGCAGAGCACGGATAACAAGATCGATCTGGTCGTCCCGGCCAATGCTTCGATTACGGGAAGGGCGTCGGATCTTTCGGGACGCGGATTGGCGCGTGTCCGGATCGAGGTGGTATTGTCCAACGGTGAACGGTTGTACACCCAGACGAATCCTTTTGGCTACTATCGCCTAGTAGGTGTCCCGACCGGACAGGTGACGGTCATCGCTGGAAGAAAGGGCGGCCAGCCCGCATCCACAACTTTCTATTTGCTAGCTGACGCACCCAACACGAACTTTTCGTTCATTTAAAACTGGCGATGTAGTCTTACTGGAAAAAATGGCAGCAAAATTCAAAAAACGCATGGCCCGTATCAGAACGACGCGATGAATCTGCCGGTGGCGGATGTGGACGCAGCGGTTTCTTTTTATGAGACGGTGATGGGTTTCGAGGTTGAATCGCGGCGGGACGAGTCGCATAAGTCGGCGGTGCTGGCGAGGGATTCGAATCGGTCTTGCCGAAAACGGCGGCGACCCGACGCAGGACGGATGAGCTTTTGAGGCGGATAACGTCGAAGCGGCCCTTACGAAGTTAAAGCCAAACGGGTTTGAAAAGTAGATCACAGAGTTCAACATAGAGCGGCGGGGTGAAAATTCGTGAAAGGTTTTCTACGTCGTGGCACGCGACGGCCTATGCTACTGGATCGGGGAACGACTAAGTGCAGACGCCCTGACTTGACCGCACGCACCCACGCTTGCACGAATGTTACGCCCTTACTTACGTGCGGGCTTCTGCATCAGAGCCTCGATCTCGTCCGGGTCTTTCGGCACCTTTGCGGTTAGGTTGCGGTTACCGTCTTTGGTGACAAGAACGTCGTCTTCGATACGGATGCCGATGCCGCGATATTTTGACGGAGCCGATTTGTCATCGGGCGGAATGTACAGGCCCGGCTCGACGGTCAGCACCATTCCCGGGGCGAACGGACGCGAATTTTTGGCGGTTTGATCGGTGAAATATCGGCCGGCGTCGTGGACATCGAGTCCAAGATAATGGCCTACGCCGTGCATGTAGTATTTCATGAACGACTTCTTTTTGATCAGGTCTTTCGTCTTGCCCTTCAGCAGACCGAGTTTCTTCATGCCTTCGGTCAGCAGCTCGATCGAAAGCTCCTGACGCTTCAACACCGTGTTGCCGGTTTTGGTCGCCTCGATGCACTGAAGCTGGACATCGAGCACGACATCGTAAACCTCACGCTGGGCCTTTGAATACTTGCCGTTGACAGGAAACGTGCGGGTGATGTCGGCGGCATATCCGTTATATTCGGCACCGGCATCGATGAGCGAAAAGGTCGCCGTCATTAAGCGGACGGTTATTCTCGACATAATGCAGGATCGTGGCGTTTTCGCCGCCGCCGATGATCGAATTATAGGCGACCCCGCTCGCCCCATTATCACGCATATACGCCTCTATCAGTGATTCGACCTGGAATTCATTCATGCCGGGTTTAGTTTTCTGCATCGCCAGAATATGGGCCTCGGCAGAGATCGTCGCGGCCTTTTGCATAAACTCGACCTCGCCGGGCGTTTTATGCAGCCGCATTTCGTGGATCAAGAATCGTCGGATCGACAATCGTGTGTGGCGGGTAAGGCGATTTCAGACGTCGCTGCCGTTGTGCCGACAAATACTTAATTATCTGCAAGATCAAGCTTTTCATCGACGCCGAAACGGTAATAAAGTTTATCGTGGCCATCGAGCAGTTTGCCAAGATCAGCGGCGAATTTTTCGATCGGGAAACGCACGGTCGGCTTTGTGATTTTTGACCGCGCCATCAACGCCTTCGCGGCGGCCGAACCACGTTTCCATCTCTGGATCGCGCGGTCGGACATAAAGCGTGAAGGGCTTTTTGCTCGACGGGTCGATAACAGCGACGGCGTCGGGCTCTGGGAATCCCGTCAGATAAGCAAAGTCAGAGTCCTGACGAAATTTGTACTCGGTGTCGTAGCTGCGTGTTGCTTCGTGCGCCGCCGGGATGATTGCGATCGAATCGGGGCCGATCGATTCAATGAATTTTTTGAGTTGTGCTCGCATATGCACTGATTTTAACTCAAAGCGGCAAAGTCGCAAATAGTAGTCAAACAGGATAGACAGGATAGGAAAGAAACATTTATCCTGAAAATCCTAAGTACCCTGTTTGAATAAGATGGAACTTACGCATCACCGAAATTTTTCTTTCGATCCAGGGCGAGTCGTCACATGCCGGACGACCATGTTCGTTTGTGCGGCTGACGGGCTGTCCGATGCGATGCGTCTGGTGCGATTCGGAGTACACGTTTACTGGCGGTGAGCGGATTTCGCTTCGAGGATATTTTCAACAAATTGGACGGCTTTGGCTGCAATCTTGTCGAGGTCACGGGCGGCGAGCCTCTTGCACAGAAGAACTGTTTTTCCCTTTATCACAGAGCTTTGCGACAACGGTTACGAAGTCCTGATCGAAACCGGCGGTTTTGTTTCAACGGAGCCAGTCGACGAACGCGCCAAGATCATTCTCGATGTAAAATGTCCCGCGTCCGGCGAAGCGGAACGGAACCACTGGCCGAATCTCGAACGGCTGCGACCTGAGATGGACGAGGTAAAATTCGTCATCGCGGATATGGCGGATTGGCAGTTTGCAAAAGACGTGATCGCAAAATATGATCTCGAAACCAACGCAAAAGAAGTTTTGATCTCGCCGGTTCACGGCATCGAGAATCTTGTCGAGATCGCTGAAGCAGTTTCGCGAAGCGGGCTAAAGGTGCGATTGAATTTGCAGATGCATAAATACATTTGGGGAGCTGACGCCAGAGGCGTTTAAGAAGATAGCCCGCGAAAAGTAAAAGGGCGAATTAAAACATGATTGAGAAATTCGATTTAGAAGAGAAATCCGCGAGCAGCAATGGATAAATCCGCAATCGTCCTGGTTTCTGGCGGAATGGACGCTGCGTCACGGCGGCGATTGCGGCGCGTAAAAATGACGAGCTTGCGTTCCTGCATATTAGTTACAGCCAGCGGACCGAGGCGCGTGAGCGAGCGGCTTTCAATGATATTGCGGATCACTATAATGTCGAAAAGCGGTTCGATGTTTCGATCGAATATCTGGCAAAGATCGGCGGCTCGTCGCTGACTGACGAAAAGATCGCCGTGTCCGAAGCCGATCTTGCGTCAAAAGAGATTCCGACGAGCTACGTCCCATTTCGCAACGCGAATATGCTCTCGATTGCAGTGAGTTGGGCTGAAGTCATCGATGCAAATGCGATCTACATCGGAGCGGTCGTCGAAGACTCGAGCGGTTATCCGGACTGCCGGCCGGAGTTTTACGAGGCGTTTCAAAAAGTTATCGACACCGGGACAAAACCCAACACGCACTTAAAATTACGCACGCCGATAATTCACCTAACAAAAGCCGAGATCGTAAAAAAGGGAATCGAGCTTGAAGCTCCGCTGCATCTGACGTGGTCTTGTTATCCGGTCAAGCGAACTTGCCTGTGGAACGTGCGATTCGTGTGCGTTGCGATCTGCGCGGGTTTGCACAGGCAGGATTACAAGATCCGATTGAATACTGCTGATTACTTACGCTGCTTTCTTTCTCGGTAAAGTTTGATGCAGCCGATGCCCAAAACAATTACACCGACAAAAAAAGCGATGTTGCTGATGAGAGCAAACCAGATTCCTGTGCCGACTGCTCCAATGCCGGCACTCTCATTGGTTTTCAAAGCATAAAAACTGCCGCCGATGCCAGCAATAATTCCAAACACGCTTGCCACAATTATCAGAGTTCCGATTGCGATAAGAATTTTCGAGATCACGGTTCAATCTCCTTCTTTTTAGCCTCAAGTTCCTCGATCCTCGCTTTTAACTTTGCAATCTCAGCATCGATGGCATCGACGCCCTTCTCGGAGGAACTCAAATAATGAAACACTGGCGTTACGACCGTCACGGCGGCGATGATGATCGAGAGGACGCCCATTATGCGTGCGATCCACGAATCCGAAGGGTCGATGCTCGACCAGATGATCCATAAAATCAGAGCCGTCAGCGACCAGACCGAGGCGTGCGCCAGCCGACGCGACCACATAAATCGCCGGTCTAGCGTCGCGAGCGAGAGCAGCGAAATCAGCGAGCAAGAAGTCGCAAGCAGCGTCGCGGACATCACAGAATTAGCGAAAACATGGCTTTCGGGTCGAAATTCGCTCCAGATCATCACCATCCAGAGCACGGCGGAAATTACCGCAAGCACGATGCCCGCCAGCGGAATGACGCGCCCACGGCCTGCTTCGAGACACGCGCCGCAGGCGAGCCCGAGTATGCTCGTTACCGTGACCGTCAAGGCCGTTAGGAGCACCTTTGTTTCAAATTCGCCGAAACTGCCGAAGATCATCACGCCGATGCCGATCAGAGCGCTGACACCAACGGAAGTGATGAGCAGGTAAAGGAAGAGTTTTTTCGAATTCATGATTCCGCCTTCGCCGGAAAAGCTATCAGCTTCACGGAAAATAGCAGTGACCGATGTCACACAATCCGTCCGTCAGATCGACAGCTGTTCGCGGTCGATCTTCAGGTCTTTAAGATCGCCCAACGCGGCAAAGGCCACATTCTCAGTCTTGAAATATTTGCGTGCGAGGGCCTGTATTTCTTCCACTGTTACAGCGTCCACATTTGCAAGAGTCTCTTCGACAGGAATCTGCCGGCCGTGGAGCATTTCGGACTGGGCGAGCGTGGCGGCTCGGCCTGCGGAATCTTCGAGGCCTAAAAGGATCGAAGCCCGGGTTTGCTGTTTTGCCAGTTCGAGTTCGTCTCTGGCAACGCCATTTCGAACGACTTCTCTCATTTCCGCGATCGTTATATCGACCACTTCGTTGACCTGATCGGGCGATGTTCCGGCGAAGACCGAGAATAATCCGCAATCGTGATACATGATTGTCGAAGCTCCGACGCTGTAAGCCAAGCCGCGTTCTTCGCGGATTTTTTGCCACAAGCGGCTGGATGTTCCGCCGCCGATTATGTTTGCGAGCAGATCTGCCGCGTATCGTTTCTTGTTGCCTGCCGCGATAAATGGCGTGGCGATAATTAGATGGGCCTGTTCGAGATTCGGGTTGTGTTTGATAGTGATTGGCGCGGCAAGTGACGGAACGCGGACACTCTTGTCCGCAAACGCCGGCACTTCCGGCGTCGGAAACGAGCCACTTGCCAACTTTAAGATATCCTCGTGCTCCACGTTCCCCGCAGCTGCAATCACAAGATTCGAAACATTAAATACCTGTTGGTGATATTTTCGAGTTGTTTCGCTATCAAATGCTTTTACGGTTTTTGGCGTTCCTGCGATCGATAAACCGAGCGGATGACTGGGGAAAAACTCGCGGCTGAAGATCTCGCCGAGATATTCTTCCGGCGAATCTTCGACCATTTTCATCTCCTCGATAATTACGCGCTGTTCGCTTTCAAGGTCTGATTCGTCAAAACGCGGGTTGGCCAGCATGTCGGCAATTAAATCGAACGCGGCTGGAAGCTGATCGTCGATGACCTTGATTGCAAAACCAGTTTCTTCGTGGGTCGTGAAAGCATCGAGATTGCCCCCGAGTCGATCTTGCTCGATAGCGATATCGAGCGATGAGCGTTTGGCAGTGCCCTTAAAAACGGTGTGCTCGATAAAATGCGAGATGCCGTTCAGCTCGTCGGGTTCGTGCCGCGAGCCGGCCCGAAAAAAGAACCCAAGCGTTGCGGAACGAACGCCGGACATCCGGTCGGTGAGGATTGTAAGGCCGTTTGTGAGGCGTGTTTGCTTAATGTCTTCCTTCATAGCGAAGCTTAGAATCTACCACGCCGCCGCCGATGTCTCAATTCAATAAAAAAGGCGACCCAAGGATCGCCGTTAATCATACAAAACTATTCGATTTGCTTAGCTATCTGTCGTCGGAGGCGGTTCGCGTCGGACTGGAGGATTTTGCGGAGGTGCTGCGGGTTTTGGCGCGTCTTTTTGCACGGGCACCGATTTTTCATTCGCACCATCGCTCTGCTGGATACCAAGCTGCGACATGACTTCCGGCCAATTCAGTCCTAGAGCCTGAAGTTGCTGAAGCAGCGAGAAGATCAGAGTTGGGGTTGTTTGTGCAAAACGGTTAATGCCGCTCGTGTGTCCGTCGCCATTGCCGTTTCCACCCTGGTCGATCATGACGATCTTGTCTATCTTGCCCAGCGGTTCGGCGACAGCCTGGAATACCGGTGCAGACGAAGCGATGATAGCCGGGAGTTTTTCGAGGATAGTCTGCAATCGTGCAGCGTCGTTAAATTCACGCCACGCGGCGGCTTTCTCTTTGATCGCGGCGGCCTCGGCCAAACCTTGAGCTTCCGTCGCTTTGGCGTGTGCAAGACCCGTTGCCTGTAACTTTTCGGCCTCGGCGAGGCCGATGGCACGGATCTTTTCAGCCTCGGCTTTACCTTCGGATTCGACGGCTGCGGCACGGCCCTGGCCTTCGCGTTGAAGCTTCTGCGCTTCGGCTTCGGCCGTGGCAATCAGCGCTTGTTTGCGGCCCTCGGCTTCGAGAATCTGCGCTTCCTGCAAACCCTGCGCACGAAGCACGGCGGCCTTTCGATCTGCTTCGGCTTGTTTTACGACCGTCGCCTCGAGCTCTTTTTCTTTACGCAGGACTTCCTGCTCCTGAACGGCGATCTGCTCCTGGGTGCGGACCTTTTCGACGCGGACCTCTTCAACCGTCACCTGTTGTTGAGCTTTTGCATCGGCCAGCGGACCGGCCTGCAGCGATTTTGCACGCTCGGATTCGATCTCGGCCTGCACTTGGGCTTTTTGAATTTCGGTTTCGCGTGTCGATTGGGCGATCAAGGCTTCGGTTTCGAGGCGGACCTTTTCGCCTTCCTGCAAGGCAAGCGAGGCTTTGATCTTCGAATCGCGGTTTGCTTCGGCCTGTCCGATTTCGGCGTCGCGTTTGACCTCGGCTGTACGGCGTTTACCAAGAGCGTCGAGATAGCCTTCTTCGTCGGAAATTTCCTGAATGGTCAGGGCGTCGAGCCCAATACCCATTTTTTCGAGGTCACCGGCGGCCTCGGTCAACAATTTCTGGGCAAAACTTTGGCGGTCGTTGTTGATCTCTTCAACGGTCAGCGTGCCGAGGATCGCGCGAAGATGGCCTTCGAGCGTTTGAAAAACAAGCTGATGAAACACCTGCGAAGGCATACCGAGAAAGCGTTCAGATGCGGCCCGAAGGCTCGAATCGTCACCCTTGATCTTCACGTTCGCAACCGCTTTTACAGAAACGGGAACGCCCTGTACCGTATATGCCCGCTGGGTGGCAAGCGGAACGGTGATGACGTTCAGGTCGAGATATTCAACCTTTTCGAGAAATGGGAAAACGAGTGTCGCACCACCGCGAACGAGGCGGTAACCGGCAACCGAGCCGTCGGCCAATTTTCGCTTGCGGCCGGAAATGACCGCAGCCTGATTTGGCGAAACTTTTATGTAGTTTCGGCTGATCAGCATCAACGCGATAAGCACGGCGATGACGACCACAAGAATGATGACCGGAATTAGAAGACTCGCGTAATCAGATAGTATTTCCACTTTTATAACCTCGTTCTGTTTCAACAATTACAGAGTCGCCGGCGATGGCTGCGACGGTGACCATGGTCCCAACTTTAATTTCCTCGCCGTCAGCCGAACGGGCGATTCTGTCGATGCGTTCGTCGCCTATGCGGGCCGTGATCTGGCCGATCTCGCCCGATTTTATGGCAACTGTGACCTGCGCAGTGCGACCGACAAGATCGCTGTCAGTGACCGAGCTTGACGCCTGTTGGCCGATAAGGAATCGTCCGAAAAGCGACACCACACCGCCGAAGATCACGCCGCCAAGCAGCCCGATCAGCGAACAGACGACTGCCCCGTAGCCCATCTGAGCCCCGATCGCCCCAAAGCCGCCAAAGGCTGTAATAAACACGGCGAGCACGCGGCTGTCGAGAAAGCCGAAATCAAGGCCGCTGTCGCCCGCGTTAAGGTCGAACCCGACTGCCTCGAAAATATCGCCGACAACCAGAGATATCAACAGGAAAACGAAGCCGATTCCGCCGATAACGACAAAGAGAGTAAGGAGATTAAGACTTGTAAAAAAATCCATGGGCTGCGTAGGTTAGATTACTTTTGCAGACATCATACAACGAAAGCGACAAAGGCGGAAACACGACTGGTAGGGAGTGTGCTAAAGCCGGTAAGAAATTTTGCCGCAGATAAAGGCGGATAACGCAGATAAGAAAAATCCAATTATCTTTATTCTTATCCGCGTCATCAGCGTAAATCTGCAGCAAAAATCCTTTCTACTGACTTATGGCATTGAACAGCAATGGAAACGTCGCCAGAGACTGCCCGCGATACTGCGGGCGGAAGCCGAACAAGATTATTTTGCCTTTGCCGACGGTAAATTCGACGAGTGCGGCTTTGCCGGCGATCTTCTCGGCACCGAGCGCCCAGCCGGAGAGGAGGATGTTTTTCGGGTCGGATGGGTAGCGGGCGATAATCCGGGCAGAACCGCCTGCGTAAGCAGGTGGCGTGCTCGCGGCCATCGTCGTGCCACCCGCTAACGCGGGCGGTTCTGCCTGTAGCTCAAACGCCGGACTATTTTCAAACCATGCGATTGATTGCTGCGGCATGTTTTTGGCGATCGGGTGCGTCGTGTCGAGTTCGGTGCGGAGGATCGAGCCGGGGATGTAGAACGCCTTGCGGTCGAGGCCGTGGGTGACGTCTTTGATCGGGGAGGTTGAACTGCTCGATCGCAAACTCCGACGAGCGGTTTAGAAAGACGAGCGTGCCGCCCGGCCTCGACAAATTTCTTCAGATTCTCAACGCCTTCCTTGCCAACGCCGCCCGTGTATTCATCCGGCATCGAGCCTTTCGCATAGCCGTTGAGGATCTGGTTGGGCGATTGGTCGGGGAAGATGATGGCCTTCGGAGTGGCTTGTTGCCATTTTCCCGATTTGAGCTCGGCGTCTTGAACAGATTTCGTTCCTGTGAAGCCGGATGTAGCCCAGAAGTATCGTGTTTGTGAGTTTTCAAAAACCCACCGCGTCCACCCTTCATCCATCGAAGGCATGTGCAGATTTATATAGAATACCCAGTAAGGCCTAGTCTGCTTTCCAGTTTGCATCCCGGGTATCGACGGTAAACTTTGGTGGCAGTGGCTTCTTGAAGCGCAACGGCTTGTCAACCGGTACAATCTTCGTACCCTGTAAGCAAGGCGCAAGCTGTGGGCGGTCACGTCGTAGGGAGCAATCGGATGACCATTGTTGTCGAAAAGATCCGGGTAAGTTAATGGTCGTGAGCATAGACTTTGCAAATGCTCCATAGGGCTGATTGCGGCGAACGATAACAGCTGCCTGTTCGGTAGGTTCTGCCCGTTGATATGTGAACTTTCTCCGCTTCAATTATTTCGACGCCAGCTCGTTCAGCAATGCTTAGTCGGAGGTAGGTCTGGATAATCGTCCGTTCACTCAATCAAATAATGCAACCCCTGAGCTTCGCCGTCTTTCCTCGGCCGTCACCGCTTCCTTCCCGATCTCATAAAACCTCGACAGCCACCGCTCGCGATTGTCCGCCGCGTGGTTGAGCAAGCTAAACGCGGCGGTGGTCATGGTGTCGGTGATGTTGCGGAGTTTCCATTCGCCGCCGCGCCAGACGGGGCCGAAGTTGGGGATTCGACCTTTGGGTCGTAGCCGTCGTCGCTGCCGGACGCGAAGGTTTTCGAACTTAATATTCACCGGCGTCGCGAGGCGTGCCGACGCCGTTTCGCTCAAGATGCGCACGCCGCCGTGGTAGTGCGAATACGCGCGTGCGGGCGTCCAGGCGTCGTAGGTCGAGTTGGTCGTGATGCCCTGAAAACCTTTCGCACGCAGGTCGGCGGCCATGTAGTTGCCGAGCTCGGTGTAGCCCTCGACGATCTGTTTTGGCACGTTCGGCTCGACCGGCTGCATGTACGGCGGCAGGAAGAGCCGCGAGCCGTTCTGGCCCTGCTGGTGGATGTCGTGGACGATCTGCGGGTGCCAGACGTTGTGAATTTTATCGACCGTGAGCTGCGTCTCGACCTGCGTGAAGGCGTACCAGTCGCGGTTGTTGTCGTGGCCGACGTATTTGTGATAAAGCTCTGGCGGCTCGGTGCCTTCATAGGGCGTGCCGAGCGTTTTGTCGTACCAGTTTTTGACGATATCGACGCCGTCGGGGTTGAGGCTCGGCACAAGCAGGATGATCGTGTTGTCGAGGATCTTCTTGATCTCAGGCTCGTTGCTGCTCGTGAGTCTGTGTGCGATCAGCATAGACGAGAGCGTCGAGCCGACCTCGGTCGAATGAATGCCGCAGGTGATGAGCACGATGGTTTTGCCATCTTTGATCAGTTGGGCGGCGGTTTTCTCGACGCGTTGCGTCGATGCGGACAGGAGTGTCCGAGTTCCGCCGATCTTTCGCGGATCGGCGAGCTTATCGTTGATCTCTTTGTATTTTTCGATGGTTTTTGAGATTTGCGGGCGACGAGATCGTCGCATAAACAAACGGTGCTCCCATCGTCGTCTTGCCGATCTCTTGGAACATCACGCGATCTGACGCGGCATCGAGCTTTTTAAAATAATCGACGATTGTCGCCCAACTCGCGAGCTTGCGGTCATCGCCGGGCGTAAAGCCGAGCGTGTCTTTTGGCGCCGGAACCGTTTGGGCGGTAATCGCTAAAGAAAGGATTGCACCACAGAGACACAGAGACACAGAGAGTTTAAGAAAGGTTTTAATATTCATTTTTCCGATTTGGAACCTCAAGACCTTGAATGAAATCAATTTAACATAAAGTATTGCCGAAGCTAAAAAATCTTACTCAGTGTCTCTGTGCCTCTGTGGTGAAAAGATCTTTTTCGGAGGCCAGTCGCTACCGCTCACGGTTCTGACTATTGCGTTTTTGCGGAATGCAATGTAAATTTCAATGCAGACCTTTCCCCAAATCTCGAATCGCAAGGGCCGCCTGAAAGCGGAACTCCAAACTATATGAAGAATCCATTTCTCGAAAATTTCCGTCCATACATTCCAGACGCCGCAAAATTACGCGAACTGACGCCTTTTCCGCTCATTGTCGGAACCTTGCTCGGCATCATCTTCGGTGCTTCGTCGCTGTATCTCGTGCTGAAGACCGGCCTGACCGTCTCGGCTTCGATACCTGTCGCAGTTATTGCGATCACGCTGTTCAGAATGTTGTCGAAGGTGAAGGTGATGCCACCGGGAATTCGTTACATTCTCATGGGTGTTGGGGCACTTGCGGGCGTGGTCGTCTATTATTTGCTCTCACAATTTGGCGTAGCGCAATGGCTGAGTATTTTGGTTGGAATCCTTGTCGCGGCATTTTTCGTGTATGCGGTTTGGAATGCCGATGATGCCACCATCCTCGAGTCGAACATGATGCAAACCGCCGGAAGCGCGGGCGAATCGATCGCGTTCGGCGTCGGCGTGACGATGCCCGCGATCTTAATTTTGGGCTTCGATCTCGAGATATGGCGAGTGACGCTCGTCGCGGTGCTTGGCGGTTTGCTCGGAATTTTGATGATGATTCCGCTCAGACGCGCGCTTATCAAAGATCAGCACGGCTTGCTCAAATATCCCGAAGGCACGGCTTGTGCGCAGGTTTTGATCGCCGGTGCGTCGAAAGAATCTCGCGAGGCCGCACACGAAGGCGGCGGCGAAACTTCGTCGGACGAAGAGGTTTTGCATCGCGGCAAGATCATCGCGGCCGGTTTTGGCATCGGTTTTATTTACAAATCGTTGATGGACGTTTTCTCGACTTGGAATCCCGAGCCGGGAAGCGACTTGCCTGACAAAGTGCTAAAGGGCGGCTCGATCCATCTCGAAAATAATCCCGCTCTGCTCGGCGTCGGCTATATTATCGGTCCGTATATTTCGGCGCTCATGCTCGGCGGCGGCGTTTTGTCATATCTGATCTTGATACCGCTGATCAAGTATTTTGGCGAGGCGTTGACCAACCCGCTTGCACCGGCGGTCGGCAAAAACATTGCTGCTATGTCGCCCGGCAATATTCGCGGCGAATACATTCTGTACATCGGTGCTGGTGCAGTGACGGCGGCGGGAATCATCTCGCTCGCTCGTTCGATGCCGACGATCTGGCACGGACTGAAGTCCGGCCTCGCCGATCTCCGCGGTGGTGGGAACGACGCGGACGGCTTGAAGCTGCCGCGAACCGATCAGGACCTGTCGATGAAATGGGTCATCGTCGGCGTGATCGTGCTGCTCGCAGCAATTTTGCTCTCGCCGCAGCTTGGCTTGAGCATATTCGAGCACCCCGTTGTTTCGATATTCGGCGCGATACTGATCATAATCTTGGGCTTTTTGTTTGTGACGGTTTCGTCACGATTGACGGGCGAAGTCGGCTCGTCGTCAAACCCAATCTCGGGAATGACAGTCGCGACACTGCTGTTTACGTGTCTCGTGTTTTTGGCGCTCGGCTGGACAGCGCCTGATCCGTACTTTGTAACGGCGCTCTCGATAGGTGGCATCGTCTGTATCGCGGCTTCGAACGGCGGCACGACATCGCAGGATTTGAAGACCGGCTTCCTCGTCGGCGGAACTCCGCGACGTCAGCAGATCGCAATTTTGGTCGGCGCGCTTGCATCGGCACTCGTGCTCGGTCCATTGCTGCTTTTCCTCAACGACAACGGGACATATTACCAAAGGGTCGACGCTTCGAAATTTGCAACGGGCTTTACCGTATCTGAGGACAAGCTGTTTCGCGACGGCGGCAAGCTCAAAAGCGAGAACGTCAAGATCGGCGAATTTACGACCGACACGACGCAATATCGCGTCTGGCAGAACACCGACCCGAAGGCCGCGCCAATTGGCAAATATCTCGTCAACAATCAAGGCCAACCCGTTTACCTCGTCGATCCGGCAATCAACGGCGTTGTGAAAGAAGACGCTAACGGCAACAAACTGACTCGTTACGACGCACCAAAGGCGACTCTAATGAGCTACATCATCAAGGGCGTTTTGGGGCAGGATCTGCCGTGGGGCCTCGTGCTGATCGGCGCGATGATCGCCATAATGCTCGAGATCGTCGGCGTTCCGTCGCTGGCGTTTGCGGTCGGCCTATATCTGCCGATCGCGACAAGCGCGCCGATATTCGTCGGCGGCGTTATTCGTAAGATCGTCGATCTTTATCTAAAGAAAAAGCTCGCCGAAAAGAACCTGACGGAAGAGCAGATCGTCGCCGAAACCGACAAATCGCACGGCGTTCTGATCGCGTCCGGCTATATCGCCGGAGCGGCGGTCGCGGGCATCTTATTCGCGATCTTTGCGTTCTCTGACACGCTGTCGAAAATATCAAATGCATCGGCTGATTGGGCAAAAGCCAGTAACCCGTTTTTCGCGGGCGATTCTGCCTGGTGGCTCGGCGCGGTTCCGTTCCTTGTGATCTCTGTGATTCTTTATCTCGTCGGTCGCGAGCTCCTGTTGAAAGGGAAGAATCAGACTTAGGCAAAAATTTAGTTTTACCTTTTGCTTGGGGCACGCTATAATGCCAATGGCGTGCCTATTCCTTTTTCTTCTGGCATGTTATCAAGAGTTAGAACCCCCCTGTGATCGGTAATTGAATTTTCGGAGAGTTTTTCATGCGGCATACGTATTTGAAGTCGGGTTTCCTTGTTTGTTTTGCGCTTATTTTATTTGCTTTTTTGAGCGGATGTTCGGTCGCGGCACCTAAGACCGAGGCGGAATCAATCGCTAAGAATACCGTGGTTGCAGCGGCCGTGCCGAAAGGGGCGACGATCAAGATCGAGCGGAATTCTCCGGCGGAGACGGTTCGCGTGTTTTACAGAAATTTGCGGGAGAAGCGTTTTCGCGAGGCTATCTTCCTGACCAATCTGCGGCCGGCAATCGAAGGGCTTACGGACAGTGAGCTGAAAGATTTTCAGGTAGATTTTGAAGCCATAGCGAAGCACGTTCCGGCTGAGATAGAGATAAACGGCGAGATCATTTCGGGCGATTCCGCAACCGTGACCGCAAAACTACCTGCCGAAAATACAGATAAACCGGAGATACAAGAAATAAGGCTTCGCAGAGAAAATGGCGTTTGGGTGATACTGACCGTTGACGAAACGGCTGAGAAGCAGATCAAACAGGAAGGTAAAAATTATTTTTATGCCTTGCGGATAACCACGCACCATGACGAGGCGAAAGCAATGCTCAACCGTATTTCAAAGGCGCAGATAGCATTTTCGACACAAAATCAGGGCAAGTTCGGCGAGATTCCGGCGTTGATCGAGAGCGGCTTTTTGCCAGATGACGTAAAGACATCGGAATCGACCGGATATGTTTACGCGGTGACGCTTACCGAAGACAAAACGAGCTATTACGCAACCGCGACGCCAGCCGAGTATGGCAAAAGCGGAAAGCTTTCTTTTTTGGTCAGGCTAAACGATGCGAAATCACCGCTTTTGTCCGCAAAAGACAACGGCGGAAAGCCGTTTGAAAAAATGACTGGAAAAAATTAGCGATTGAAGGTATATTTATTTACGGACCAAAGGTTCCCACTAGACCTGCCGCAGTCCAATTCGATTCCTAGACACACAACATGTTAAGAGAACTGGTTTCCAGATTTAACAGTACCATCGCCGCCCGGCGGGCATCTGTTCGAAGGAACTTCAACGTTCCGGTCAAGGTTTGTTTCGCTCCTGAAAAAGACGGTGTGAAACAGACGCGTTCATGGGACGACGCGTTTCTGTCGGGAGAGACGACCGATGTCAGCCATAGCGGTATCGGGTTCGCGGTTGCGGCAATTCGGATCAGAGATCGATACCTTGTCGGTCAGGAACGTTTGCTGAATTTGGAACTGGATTTGTCAGGTACAAAAGTCCACATGCAGGTCCGCGGCCGCAGGTACGAGAAGGTCGGCATTCACCTTTCTGAAGAAAAATATTTCGTCGGGGCAGAGATCGTCAACGTCGACGAGGCCGACAAACAGGCTTATGAACACTTTTTGGGTCATGGTCATAAGCCAGCAAATAATATGGCGGCGGTTCTTGAATTAGGGACCAAATAGAAAGGCTTTAAATGATTGATGCAAGGAGCGTGAGTTTCGCACTCACGCTTTTTTGTTTTTGCGCGGGTTTTGTGTCTTAATTTTCGAGATGAAAGAAAAAGTAGGGATAGGAATCATCGGGACGGGTTTTGCCAGGAAAGTGCAGATACCGGCATTTGCGGCACGCGAAAATGCGGCCATCACATCGGTTGCAAGCGGCAGTTTGGAAAACGCTCGTGCGACGGCAGAAGAGTTTGGTATCGGGCATTTTACCGCCGATTGGCGCGAGACGGTCGCCCGCGATGACGTCGATCTGGTTTGCATCACCACGCCGCCGAATCTGCACAAGGAAATGACCTTGCTCGCAATTGAACACGGTAATCATATCCTCTGCGAAAAGCCGATGGCGATGAATGTCGCGGAGGCGGATGCGATGTGCAAAGCGGCAAAGTCGGCGGGTGTTTTGGCGTTGATCGACCATGAGCTGCGGTTTCAGCCGGGACGGCAGAAGGCATGCGCGATGATCCGCGACGGAGTTTTTGGAAAAATCAGACATGCGAAATGGAATTTCCGCGCACCACAACGCGGCAATCCTAACCTGCCATGGAACTGGTGGTCGGATATTGAACAAGGCGGCGGAGCTTTAGGTGCGATCAATTCGCACATTATCGATGCGTTCAGATGGTTTCTCGGAACCGAGATCTCAAGCGTGTTTTGCCAACTGCAAACGCACGTCAAACGGCGGCCGCTTGACGCGGGCGGTTTTCGCGATGTGACGACAGACGATGAAGCAAACATGCTACTGCGGTTTGCGGATTCGGAACTGACTGTCGAGGCGACAGGATTGGTGTCCGTGTCGATGCTCGAACAGCCGGAATATGTAAACCGTATCGAGATATTTGGAACTGACGGTGCGATTCGCATCGATCATCGAGGCGAGGTTTTTATCACAAAGTCCGGCGAAGCTGATTGGACGGAAGTCGAAGTCGGGTTTGGTGAACCGATCCCTGACGTGCCCGATACGGGATTCTCACGAGGATTCATGGAATTTGCACCGAAGATCATTGAGGCGATTCGTGAAGGGAAGAATGAGGTCGAATACGCGGCGACTTTTGAGGACGGACTGAAAGTACAGCGTGTTTTGGACGCGGCTCGCGAATCGAGCGCGACTGGCCGCGTTGTGCGAATCAGACAGAATTAACAGGGATAAACAGGATAGTAAGGCACCCTGAAATCCCTTTTATCTCGTGTATCCCTGTTAATTTTCACTTCATGTATTTATCCAGAAAATCGGCGACTCTTGGATATAATGAACAAGACCAAAAGAAGTCTGCGATGGTTTTTATACCTGTGACCAACAAAGAGAGTTTAGGAAAAAATATGCCTTATTTCCAATGTAAGACGGAAAAATAGAGAATTCGTTTTTTAGTAAGACGAGAAATTATGCCCAACCTCAAGAAGTGTGATCGTGAACGATCCGCCAGCCGTCTTTGAATTTGCGAAAAATCAGCGTGAATTTGCCTTTCGGATTGTCATTTTCGCGGGCCAGAGACCAGCTTCCGAGGACGACGGCGGCGTCTTTCGAAATTACATTTACTTCGAGATCTGAAAAGGTCAGCGTACCCATTTTTGCTCGCGAATCGTAGCTTTTTTTATAGCGATCGAGCGTCGGCTGCCATCCGCGAGTTACGCCGTCGCCGGAGGCGAAAACGAGTTTTTCGGAATTCCAATAACCCTTCATAAAAGCGTCGATATCACCGCGGTTCCAGTCGGCAGCCTGCGTATTCATTACGCTTACTATGTCGTTCGTGGCTTTTGTTATTTCCTTCCCGTTTTGGCCGAGACATCCGGCTGCCAAAATTAAAATCAATAGAAGCAAGTTAAGAGTTTTCATTTTATTTGTTCGAATGATTAATTTGCGCTAGACGTTGCGATCACTTTTTTTGAGCTATTTTCGCACGGATTCACTGCTTGACCCAACTAAGGTCCAAACTCAAGCCTCAGATACCGCAAAAAAATACATGCTGTTCGTCAGGGATATTAAGCGGTCGCCGATTTTAATATTTGTTGAATTTTGTGGCGGCGCATAAGGGGAATAATATATGGCTTTACAATCAGATATACTCGCGGGCAACGCCCGGCTTGAAGCTGTTTCGACCGGTGCTCCTTCGGTAAAACGCAGGTTGCCAGATGATGATCAGGATGCTGTGCGCAGAATCCAGAACGCACTGGTTGCTCTTGGGATTCCGTTGCCCAATTCTTTTCCAAACGGCCCGAATGGGGCTCCGGACGGACTATTCGGCACTGAAACGTTTAACGGTGTTCAGAGGTTTCAGAAGACCGCTTTTCCCGCTTCGCCATCTGAGTGGGACGGACGCGTAGGCAAAAAAACGCTCGAAGAAATGGACGCCCGGCTGCCAAAAAAAGCATCTCCGGTAATTCAACCGGACTCAATGTCCGCACTGGCCGAAAAAGACAGACTGACCTCAATAAAATGGGCACAGGCAGCGGTTGGAAGCCTAAGAACAGCACGGGAATTCTTGCAGACGAACGGAGCACCACCAAAACCGGGACAGGTCACCAGTCCAACGGTTCGAATTGCTTTCCAGGCTTTGGAGGTGCATTACCATTTCAGCACTGTTGTCGGATCCAAAATAGCCGCAGTCGATTTTATTACGTCCCAATTCGGGAAGGCAATTGGTGTGCTTGCGGCGAGTAATCAGTTTTTTATCGACGATACTACTTCGCAAGAATCACTTAACGGCACGCCGGCCCATGTTCCTTTTGGCAAAGGAAAGGTGAACTTCACGCCTGCCTTCCAGGTACGGAACAACGCCACGGGTGAAGGATTCGGCCCGATGTGCCGGGCCGCGATGGTTTTGCATGAGCCTATTCACATAACAGACCATCCGCGTGCTTCGACGGTTGCTGCCCATGTCGGTGAAACCAGCCCGCAATATGCAAGGCAGTCAGCCGCTAATCAAATTCATAACGCGCACAGCTACGCGAGTTTCGGACAGCACTGCTTTTTCGGATCGGACACACGGTTTGGCATTGGCAGGCCCAGCGAATAGTTGAATTGCGACAATGGCAAAAAAAACGTCCTTTTCAGAACTTGAAAAGGACGCTTTTGTTTGTTTGGATTGCCTGTACGGAGGCGAAATGTCTGCCGTGATCTATTATTTGTTAGTACCGTCAGCGTCGGCTTTTTGCTTTTCAGTCAGTGCAATGCCCATTTTTTCCAGTGTTGCCTGATTTAGCGTTCCCGTGACCTTGAGGCCGTTGGCTTCCTGATACTTTTTCAGACTATCTCGTGTGGCCTTGTCGAGTTTGCCGGTTTCCTCACCAGCATACATGGATTGAGCTTTCATGCCCTTTTGAGCTTCTTTGATCTGGTCTACCGTCGCACGAAAGATTATCTTTTTTGGCTTTGCTTCAGATGTCGAAGCGGGCTTTTCAGCCTTTGGTTTTTTCTCGGGTTTGGCGGAAGCAAAAGAGCTTTCTGAGACCGGGATTAGCTTTTGGCCGTCTGTCAATTCGACATTCATTTTCTCGAGTGTTGCCCGGTTGAGCGTGCCCGTTTGCTTCAAGCCATTGTCTTTCTGGAAACTCTTGATCCCAGCACGCGTCTCGGTGTTATAGCTTCCGGTTGCCTCGCCGTTATACAGCGACTTCTCCTTCAACATCCCTTGCACTTGTTTGATCTGGTCCTTTGTCGGACGAAAAATGGGCCCACGTTTGGTAGAGATTTTTGCGGCAGGAGCCTTAGTATTCTTTGCTTCCGCGACGGTTATCGTCGATACCGGTTTCGGACTCGGAGCCTGTTTGGGAGTAGGAACTGTGTCTTGCGCATTAAGCGAAGCACCGCATATTAAAGAAACGAACAGCACGAAAAGTAACTTTTTCATCGAAAATGTCCTCGTAATTTTTAGATTTTTTATGCAAAGGAGCAAAGCGGGAGAACAATCTGAATCTCCATTTTCAGGGAAAAAGCTTCGCTTACTCGATTTCGAAATGAAGTATCGGATTATTTTGGGAACCTGTCAAGGCAATTTGTGTATCTTCCTTTCAGACACACGCGGTTAGCTTTTCGTTGATTGGAACGACCTATTTCGATTTCACGGGCTTGAGTTAAAGGTTGGAAAGCTTTGATAAAAGCGGTAATATTTTCGCAATATAGAGCAAAACAAACTTGCTGAATGAATGTTCATTCAGTTATACTTCTACAACTTAAATTTCAACATAAACGACCAAGGCTAAACATATGACAAACACCGGAGAAGCGAAGGCACTTGACGATCAGAATATGAACAAGGGCACCCAGAGGCTGAACATCGCAAAAGCTGCTGTTTTAGGGGCGGGAACAATGGGGGCAGGCATCGCCGCACATCTTTCGAATGCGGGAATACCGACTCTGCTTTTGGACATCGCACCATCGGAATTGACGCCGGACGAGGAGAAAAAAGGCTTGACGCCTGAGTCTCCGGCAGTGCGGAACCGTATCGTCAACTCGTTGTTTGAAGCGGCGAAGAAGCTCAAACCGGCGCCGTTCATGCTCGCGGATAACGCAAAGCTCATCACCATCGGCAACTTCACCGACGACATTGGAAAACTAAAAGACTGTGACTTTGTCATCGAGGCCGTCGTTGAAAATCTCGACATCAAGCACAAACTTTTTACCGAAGTTGAAAAGCAGCGCAAGCCGGGAGCGGTGATTGCTTCAAACACGAGCGGCATACCGATCGACTCGATCGCCGAGCCTTTCTCGGATGATTTCAAGCAGCATTTCGTCGGCATTCACTTTTTTAATCCGCCGCGTTACATGAAGCTCGTCGAGGTGATTCCGGGCTCGAAAACGAGCGGTGAGATCGCTTGTAAGGTTTCCGGTTTTCTCGATCAGCGGCTTGGCAAGGGCGTCGTTCCGGCAAAGGATCGGCCGAATTTTATCGCCAATCGCATCGGTGTTTTCGGGATGATGGCGACGATCCACGAGATGATCGCGATGGGCTTTACGCCGACCGAAGTCGATCAGATGACGGGCAAGGCGATCGGCCACGCTTCGTCGGCGACGTTTCGCACCTCCGATCTCGTCGGCCTCGATGTCACGGCCCACGTTACGAACAATTTGTATCCGGCCGTTCCTGATGACGAAGACCGCGACGTTTTCAAATTGCCCGAATTGATCCAAACCTTGCTCGACAAAAAGTTGCTCGGCGACAAAACGAAGGGCGGATTTTTTAAGAAGTCTAAAGATGCCGAGGGCAAACGAGCGATCCTCGAACTCGATCTCACTACATTTGAATACAAGCCGCAGGTTAAGACTAAGTTTCCATCCATTGATGCCGCCAAAAGTATCGAAGACAATGCGAAGCGCGTAAAAGCTCTCGTTTGGGGCGATGATCGCGTGGGTGAATTCCTTTGGAAAACGGCCTCGCGCGTATCGCGTTATGCAGCGAATCGCATTCCGGAAATTGCGGATACAATCGTCGAGATCGACAACGCGATCAAGTGGGGCTTTGGCTGGGAGATCGGTGTTTTCGAGGCTTGGGACGCTATCGGTGTTGCGGAATCGGTCGAGCGGATGCGGAACGAAGGTCAGGCGATACCGGCGAACGTTGAGAAAATGCTCGCTTCAGGTGCAACGGGCTTCTATAAGAACGAGAGTGGCAATCATTCGTTTTACGATCTTGTTGCCGGTGAATATAAACCGATGCCTGATCGAGCCGGCGTGCTTGTTCTAAAAACTACAAAAGAACGCACCGGCGTTATCAAATCCAATCCGGGTGCGTCGCTCATCGACATCGGCGACGGCGTCGCGTGTCTGGAATTTCACTCGAAGATGAACTCGATCGGGGGCGACACTGTCCAGATGATGAACTTTGCGCTCGATGAGGTCGAAAAGAATTTCAAGGGCCTCGTCGTCGGTAATCAAGGCGGCAATTTCTCGGCCGGAGCCAACATAATGATGCTTCTGCTCGCCGCTCAAGAGGAAGAGTGGGACGACATCAATCTAATGGTGCGTGCGTTGCAAAACGCAGTGATGCGGCTGAGATATTCGGCAAAACCGGTCGTCACGGCGCCGTATGGATTAACGCTCGGCGGCGGATGCGAGATCGCGATGCACGGCGATAAAGTTCGTGCTGCGGGCGAAACTTACATCGGCCTTGTCGAAGTCGGCGTCGGCGTAATTCCCGCCGGCTGCGGTACGAAAGAAATGACGATGCGTGCGATGGATGCGGCCGCAAAGGCACCTGACGCCGATCCGCTTGCGTTTTTGAAAAAGACTTTTGAAACGCTCGGTATGGGCAAGGTCGCGACCTCGGCGCAAGAAGGCAGATCGTTCGGCTTTCTGCGTGATTCGGACGCGATCTCGATGAATGGTGACCGTCTGGTACAGGACGCAAAGCAAGAGGTGCTAAATCTCGATGCTGCGGGCTACGTCCAGCCGGTCGAGCGGACAGATATCATGGTTCTCGGCGAATCGGCTCAGGCCGCGATGAAACTCGCACTGCATATGATGAAGCAGGGCGGATTTGTCTCGGATCACGACGTTTTGATCGGCAAAAAGCTCGCCAAGGTGATGAGCGGCGGTGATCTGAATCACAAAACATTTGTTTCCGAACGCTATCTGCTTGACCTCGAACGCGAAGCTTTTGTTTCGCTTTGCGGCGAGCGAAAAACACAGGATCGAATTGCGGCGATGCTCAAAACTGGCAAACCGTTGAGGAACTAAGAGCGACGCGGAGATTAGAAATGGAGCGAATTCAACACATTACTTCTGAAATGACTAAGGTTGCGGAGGATGCGGTTGCAACATTTGGCGATCTTTCGGCGGATCAACTGAACTGGAAACCGGCCGAAAAAAGTTGGAGCGTGGGGCAATGTCTTGACCATATTATCAAGACAAATCACGAATTCGACGCCGAGTTTGAAAGGCTTGCGAGCGGCACGCGAAAGAATTCGTTTTGGGAAAATTACTCGCCGTTTTCTGGCTGGGCGGGACGATTTTTGATTAACGCCGTGACGGAAGATTCAAGGAAGGCGAAGGCCCCGTCAGCACGAATCGTTCCGCCGAGCGACATTGATGCTGATATAGTCGAACGCTTTGCGGACGAGATCGTTGAGGTGAACAAAAAGGTCGCGGCTTGCGCTAACGCCGACCGCGAAAAGACGATCGTCACGTCGCCGTTTCTTTTCGTGTTTACATATAAGCTCGACGATGCATTTACCGTTTTGGTCGAGCATTCGAAACGGCATGTGCGGCAGGCAAAACGCGTGATGGAGGCTGAGGGATTTCCTGCGTAGATGTCAGAACCATGAAACGATGCGGTTGGGCAACAAATGATCTGAATATCGCGTATCACGACGCCGAGTGGGGCGTGCCACAGCATGACGACCGCGTGTTGTTTGAGTTTTTGATACTCGAAGGTGCTCAGGCCGGATTGAGCTGGGACACGATATTAAGAAAGCGTGATAATTATCGAAAAGCTTTCGACAATTTCGACCCGGCAAAAGTTGCAAGGTACACTGACGCAAAATGCGCGAAGCTTCTGCTCGACGAAGGCATTATCCGCAACCGTTTGAAAATAGCCTCAGCCGTTTCGAACGCAAAGGCTTTTCTGAAAGTGCAGAAAGAGTTTGGCTCGTTTGATAAATATATTTGGGAGTTTGTCGGCGGAAAGCCGCTTGTAGGTAAACGAAAAGTCATCGGCGACGTTCCGGCGAAAACGGAGATCTCGGACGCTCTTTCAAAAGACTTGAAAAAACGCGGCTTCAACTTTGTCGGTTCGACAATTATGTATGCGTTCATGCAGGCGACGGGGATGGTCAACGATCATTTGACGACATGTTTTAGGTATAAGGAATGCTGATCGACGAATTTTTGCCGGAATATGATTTTATCGAAACGCACGATATCACGATTCATGCCGATGCCGCTCGTGTCTATCGGGTGACGAACGAGATCGATTTTAGCGAATCGTTCATTGTTCGCTGGCTGATGTGCCTTCGCGGAATGTCGGGCGGCAGCCTGACGCTTCGGGATTTGAAAAGATACAAATTTGAAATGCTGCGTGAGGCGGTAAATAGGGAAATGGCCATCGGACTCGTCGGCAGATTCTGGACGATCGGCGGCGGACTGAAAACGATAGATTCTGAAAGTTTTAAGCAATTTGACACCGAGGGCTATGCAAAAGCGGTGTGGAATTTTTCACTGGCTGAGGATGGCGATAAAACGCGGTTGACGACCGAGACGCGGATCAAATGCCTCGACGCGGAAAGCCACAGGAGTTTTGGCTGGTATTGGATGTTTATCCAACCGTTCAGCGGATTGATCAGGATGGAGATGCTGAAGACGATCAAGCGGAAGGCGGAAGCGGGAGTTAAATCGATATGAGAAAACTGATCTTAGCGGGCGGCCTTTTCGTTTTGCTAGCTGTCGGCATGGCTGCGGCACAAGTGACGGCTATTCGTGCCGGCAAAGTGGTCGATCCGGAGACCGGCAAGGTGTCAGTTGATCAGGTCATTCTTATCGAAGGGCAGGACATCAAAGCTATCGGCGCGGATGTGAAGATACCTGCGGGTGCGGCGGTCATCGATCTTTCAAAATTCACCGTAATGCCTGGAATGTTCGATGCGCACGCTCATCTTTGCATGAACATGCAGCACAAGCGCGACGCGGGCCGCTATTATTACACGACGCTCAATGATTCGAACGCGATGCGTGCGATACAGGGCGTGGCGAACGCTCGCTCGATGTTGGAGCATGGATTTACAACCGTTCGCGACATTGGGAACGAAGGCAATTATGCCGGCACCGATCTGCGGCGGGCGATTGAGCAAGAGCTTGTGCCCGGGCCGACGATCATCAACGCGGGGCGGATCATCGCTCCTTACGGAGGCCAATTCGGCCTGCAGCCCGATAAGCAGAACCTTGCCGAGCCTGAATATTTCTTTGCCGATACGCGAGATGAGATCAAGAAAGCGATCCGTCAGAATATTCATTACGGTGCGACGGTGATCAAGCTTGTGATTGACGACCAGCGTTACATTTACTCCGTTGATGACATCAAA
Source organism: Blastocatellia bacterium (assembly GCA_963765045.1). Classification (GTDB taxonomy): domain Bacteria; phylum Acidobacteriota; class Blastocatellia; order Pyrinomonadales; family Pyrinomonadaceae; genus OLB17. The sequence continues at coordinate 228,642 of CAVXVF010000018.1, forward strand.
TTCGCTATCGAAGAGGCTCATTTGGCTGGATGTAAAACTCGCCGCACACGCCTGGACGGCAGCGGGTGCTTTGAATGCCGCGAAGGCCGGCGTCGATTCGATCGAGCACGGCGTCGCGATAACGGACGAAGCCTTGGCGATAGCGAAAAAGAACAACGTCGCACTTGTGCCGATCCCGTTTACCGAAACCGACGCGATGCTCGGCGGCGAACCAGGCGGCAATAAAAAGACGAACGAAGAATGGTTCATTGACCCGGTGAGAAGGGCGCATAAAGCAGGTGTGACGCTGGTCTGGGGACCGGATGTGATCAGCAGCACAAAGGAATATCCACGCGGACGGCAGTCGATAGACACGGTGGACGAGTGGAGAATGACCGGTATTCCTTCGTTGGTGATACTGCAGGCTTTGACGACCAACGCAGCAAAGCTACTCGGCGTCGAAAAAACCCGCGGTTCGATCAAATCAGGCATGCGGGCTGACATCATTGCCGTTAAGGACAACCCGCTTGAGAGGATCGATACGGTAAAGAATGTCGTTTTTGTGATGAAGAACGGGAAGGTGTTTAAGCAAGATGCGGCGGTGAGATAAGAGTCGCGGCGGAGTGGCAGAAAATGGCAAACCTAATAGACGAGTTCATCGGCCTCACCGAGACACTAAATCGCAAAGGGATTGATTATGCTGTATGCGGCGGCTGGGCGATGGCTATTCACGGATTACCCAGAGCCACTTTGGATATCGACGTTTTAATACTTTCTGATGACTTGTCGGACGTTTGCGGAAGTTGCCAAAGTCTGGGATAAGCGGAGGGGTTGCCGCTATATTTTGCAAATGCCGAAAGAGATCCGGAATTTCAAATGTCGATAAGAAAACAAAAATGTGCTCACTATTGATTTCATGTTTGTCACCGAGCCCCTGCGGGATGTCTGGAAAGATAGGGAACGCGTTGTTTGGGAAGAGGGAGAGACATGGGTTGTTTCTAAAGAAGGCCTAATAACGCTCAAAACTATAAGCGGCCGCGAACAAGATTTACTCGATATAAAAAATCTTCTGGAGACGAATAATGAAGGTTGATATGTCGCCGGGGGCAGTTACATGAAGGCTTAGAACTATGATGAACATTGTGGCTGCGCGTGAAGTGATGAATCAAAAAAACTGAAACGGAGGAAATATTAAGAGTGGAGTACTATCATGAAGCCACGGAAAATACGGAATTGCTCACGGGCATTATCGAAGTTCGACGAATTGTTGGTCGTATTACGGGAGGGAACATCGTTTACACAAACGCTTCGAAAAGCGGGCGATCCATACACATACTATGAATGGGACAAGCAAAAATTGATTTATCCACAGTCAAAGTCGAGTCAAATTGGTGAAGAAGTGCCAGAACATTATAGTAAAGACTTTGCAGAAGCAGCTGAGGTTTTGCCAATTAGCGCAAAGGCAAGCGCAGCTTTAAGTCGGCGTATCTTACAAGACGTGCTGCGGGAAGAACTGGGAATAAAGAAAGCTAACCTTGTTAAGGAAATAGAAGAGTTTATTCAACGATCTGATGTGCCTACTTATTTGGGCGATGCTGTTGACGCTGTCAGGAACGTAGGAAATTTTGCTGCACATCCTTTGAAAGATACAAATACAGGGGAAGTGGTTGAGGTCGAAGCGGGTGAAGCGGAATGGTTGCTAGAGGTGAACGAGTCCCTTTTTGATTTCGTATTTGTGCAGCCGCAAAGGCTTGAAGAACGGAAGAAGAAACTGAACATTAAACTAAAGACTCTTGGCAAACCTTCGATGAAGGCTAAAACCTAAAAAGTCGACATAATCATATGAAAGAAGCAGTAATAGTATCGGCCGTGCGTACGGCTGTGGGGAAGGCGCCGAAGGGCACGTTGAAGAATACGCGGCCGGATGATCTTGGGGCGGCGGCGATAAGAGAAGCGGTCAGTCGCGTTCCCGGTCTCGATCCATCGCAGATCGAGGACGTGATAATGGGCTGTGCATTTCCCGAGGCGGAGCAGGGAATGAACGTCGCTCGCACGGCGATGATCGCGGCGGGTTTGCCGGTCGAGACGTCGGCGATGACGGTCAATCGTTATTGCTCGTCGGGCTTGCAGACCATCGCTCTCGCGGCGGACCGGATCACAACCGGCGGTGCCGATGTGATCGTCGCTGGCGGGCTTGAGACGATGTCGATGATACCGATGGGCGGGAACGTCGTGCGTCCGAATCCGGCGATCGTAGATTCGTATCCGGATTATTACCTGAACATGGGGCTGACGGCGGAGAATCTTGCCAAGAAATACGAGATCACCCGTGAGCAGGCAGACGCGTTTTCGCTCGGATCGCATCAGAAAGCGGCGGCGGCGATAAAGGAGGGCCGGTTCAAAGACGAGATCGTCCCGATGACCGTGTTTGTCGATGAATTCGACGAGGGCGGACGCGTGCGGCGAAAAGAAGTCGTGTTCGACACGGACGAAGGGCCGCGTACGGATTCGTCAATGGAAGGCCTGGCAAAACTGCGAGCTGTATTTCATGTTAATGGAACCGTGACGGCCGGAAATTCGTCGCAGATGTCTGACGGTGCGGCGGCGGCGGTCGTGATGTCGGCAGACAAGGCTAAAGAGTTGGGCGTTACGCCGCTGGCGAGATTTGTTTCATTTGCGACTGCTGGCTGCCTGCCCGAAGAAATGGGCATTGGCCCGGTCTATGCGATCCCAAAGGCACTCAAAATGGCGGGCCTGACGCTCGATCAGATCGACGTCATCGAATTGAACGAAGCTTTTGCCGCACAGGGGCTTTCGGTAATGAAGGTGCTCGAAATGGACCCGTCAAAAGTAAATGTGAACGGCGGTGCGGTCGCGCTTGGACATCCGCTCGGATGCACCGGTGCAAAATTGACAGCGACATTATTACAGGAACTCAAACGCCGCAACGCTCGCTACGGCATGGTAACAATGTGCGTCGGCGGCGGCATGGGTGCGGCTGGGATCTTCGAGAGAATCAACTAAGGCATTTTTTGAAGGATGAGGAGACTTTTACCATTGATCGTTTCTGTCTGGTTTGTTGCCGCCTGTGGTTCGGCGGCGGTCAACAACGTTGCCAAGACAAACGTCAATGCCGTAAATAAGGTCCCTTATTCACAAACCGAAAATGCTTACAGTATCGCCCAAAGAGATATAGAACTTAGACCGTTGGAGGACATGGTCGGAAAGACTGCGAGCGAAATGAAGCTTTGGCAGAACAAGGCCGTTAGTCGAAGGCTTAAAGTACTGATGGGACCTGATCTTGCGACGATGCAGAAGTTCTGGAATACGGAGACGCCTCTCAAGAAATTTGGTGACGTTCTAATGCTAACCGGCTGTGAACGGGATAATTGCGCGAACAATCGGTATGTGATTTTCATAAGCCTCTCCGAAAGTTTTATCAACGTGGTTCATATCGGCAAGGATAAGGTTAGAGAATGGAAAACACGCGGCAGAATTAACCTGCCTCCTCCCTTTGTGGAAGAACTGGACGCAATGAAATCGAGTAAGGAAGAAGAAAATGGAAACTAAAATGGAAAAAGAATATGTGAAAGGCGGCGAATTTTTGATCGCCGAATCGACGACGGCTGAGATGTTTACGCCGGAGGATTTTACCGACGAGCACCGCATGATCGGTGAGACTTGCCGTGAATATATTGACAACGAGGTCGTTCCGAATTTGCCGGCGCTCGAGGGCCACGCTTGGGAAGTCGCCCGCGACCTGCTAAAAAAAGCCGGCGAACTCGGGTTGCTCGGGGCCAACATTCCTGAGGAATATGGCGGCATGGCACTCGACCAGACATCTGGATGCATCATTGCCGAAATGGTCGGACGCGGCAGCGGTTTTGGCTCGACATACGGTGCTCAGACCTCGATCGGTCTGCTTCCCATACTTTATTGGGGCTCGGAGGAGTTAAAGAAAGAGTGGATACCGAAGATCATTTCCGGCGAAGCGGTTTCGGCGTATTGCCTGACCGAGTCGAGTTCGGGCTCCGACGCTCTCGGTGCAAAGTGCGTCGCTAAATTAACAGACGACGGTCAGCATTACGTCCTCAATGGCGAAAAAATGTGGATTACAAACGGCGGTTTTGCCGATGTTTATCTCGTGTTCGCCAAGGTTGACGGCGAAAAGGACAAGTTCTCATGCTTCCTCGTCCCGCGCAGCGAAAACTGCCGTCCCGGCGCCGAGGAGCACAAGCTCGGCATCAAATCGTCTTCAACGACTGCCGTAATTTTGTCGGACGCGAAAATTCCGGTCGGCAACCTCATCGGCAATGTCGGCGATGGTGCGAAGATCGCGTTCAATGTGCTCAATGTCGGCCGATTTAAACTCGGTGCTTCGGTTACGGGCGGTGCGAAGCTCGCTATTCACGAAGCGGTTCGATACGCCAACGAGCGGCATCAATTCAACAAACCGATCTCGTCATTTGGCGCGATCAAACACAAGCTGGCCGAGATGGCGATCCGCACGTGGGTCGCCGAATCGATCACGTACCGCACAGTCGGCATGATCGACGCGTTGATCGGCGACGGGACTGACAATACGACAAAACTGCAATCGATCGAGGAATACGCGGTCGAATCGTCGATCAATAAGGTCGCGTGCAGCGAGGCGCTCGATTATGTAGTCGATGAGATGGTCCAGATCTACGGCGGTTACGGCTATTCGGCCGATTATCCGGCGGAAAAGGCTTATCGCGATTCGCGCATCAACCGCATTTTCGAGGGCACGAACGAGATCAACCGAATGCTCATTCCGGGCCAGTTGATGAAGCGTGCGATGAAGGGCAAGCTCGGATTGCTGCAAGCGGCGAAGGCATTGCAGGACGAGATACTGAATCCGACGATGTCGTTTGACGACGATACGAGTTTGCTTGCGGCTGAGACAAAACTTGCTCAAAACGCAAAGAAAATTGCTCTGATGGTGCTCGGCACCGCAGCGCAGAAATACATGATGGCGTTAGCTGAGCAGCAGGAAGTTTTGATCAATTGCGCCGACATTATCATGGACGCGTATCAGATGGAAACGGCGATCCTGCGGGCGAAAAAGCAGGCCGAATCAAAAGGCGAAGATGCCGCTGCGAGACAAATCGACATGGCTTCCGTTTACTGCAACGACGCGATCCAGCGGATAGAGGCCACAGCCAAAAACACAATCGCCGCAATGTCCGAAGGCGACGAAGGCCGCACGCTGCTCGTTGCGTTGAAGCGGTTATACAAAAAATAATTCGCCCGTCAATACGATCGCCGCCCGGCAGCGGATCGCGGAGACGATGATCCAGGCAAATACTTATACGTTTTAGTTAGCGGTCAGCGGTCAGTAGTCAGAAGGGAGTTTCGGTTTACGGCCGAAACTCCTTTTGGTCTTTAAGCTGAGTTTCGCCCGGCGTTGATGATGCCGAACGAGCAGCGGATGACGAGTTTTTCGTAAACCGAACGCTTTTCGGCATCCTCGCCTCTTTCCTCACTTTCACGAATTTTGGTGATCGCATATTGCTGAATTGCGACGAGCGGAAGCACGATTCGTTCGCGTGTGCGGACAGATTGTTGTTCGATGGGCAAGTCGGACATCAGTTCTTTTGTGCCGGAAATGCGTGTCAAATATTCGCGGCTTAGCTCGAATTCGTTGTGAATTTTTCTCCAGATCTCACCATAAACAGGATGATCCGCGAGGAACGCGGTCAGCGGAAAATACGTCTTCTGCATCGCCATTTCGCTGTTGTCGATCAAGGCTTTGAAGAAGCCATTGGTGTGATACATCTCCGCGATTTCATCGATGTCGGCATCCATTTTTTGCAAAGCGGAGCCGACGCCGTAGAAGCCCGGCACGTTTTGCTTTATCTGGCTCCATGCACCGACGAAAGGGATCGCTCGCAGGTCCTTCAGAGTTAATTTGCCGCCGCCGCGTTTGCTTGGACGGCTCCCGATGTTGGTTTCGGCATAAAACCGCAAAGGGCTTACGGCCGAGAGATAATCGAGAAAATTCGGATGATTTTTCAGTTCCATGTAGGCGACGAAGCTGTGACGAGCCAATCGCTCTATCAGATTTTCTTCCCTCGATGTGAAAGTTGCTTCTTTCGGAGCAAAGAGGTCGTTGTAGACTCCTGCGTGAAGAAGCTGCTCGATGTTGTATCGGGCGGCGGCGACCGTGCCGAAATTCGAGCTGACGGTTTGACCCTGAATAGTTAGTTGTATCGCTTCGTCAGCGATATTATGGCCCATGGAAGAATAGAATTTATGCGTTTTGCCACCGCCGCGGGCGGGCGGGCCGCCACGGCCGTCGAAGAAAATTACGTTAATGCCGAATTCCCTCGATAGCTTCGTAAGCTCATCTTTTGCCTTGTAAATGCTCCAGTTCGCCATCAAGTAGCCGCCGTCCTTCGTGCCGTCGCTAAAGCCGAGCATTATGGTTTGGCGGTTATTGCGTAGCTTTAGATGGTCGCGGTAGGCGGTCAATTCATATAGCTCGCGCATTACGCCGGGCGCCCGGTGAAGGTCGTCAACCGTTTCGAAAAGCGGCACGATGTCGACCGTAAGATCGCCTTTCTCCCAGCCGCCGAGCAGGAAAAGTCCGAAGACCTCGATAACGTGGGCGGCGCTTTGGCATTGGCTGATGATGTACCGTTCGCAGCCCTCGCGACCATTTTGCTGCTGGATATGTTTGACAGCGGCGATCGTTTTCAGCGTGTCGGTGGCGATCTGGTCTGAAATGTTCTCGATGTCGACGGGTTTTTCGATAGTTAGCAGCAACCGTATTTTTTCCGCATTCGACAGCGACGAATAATTCGCCGGCAACGCGCCAGTTTCGTCCGCAATCATCTGCAACACTCTTCCGTGTTCCGAGGCTTCCTGTCGGATATCCAAAGCAGCGAAATAGAGGCCGAAAATCTCGACCTTATTTATCAGATCGTCCACAAGATGAGCGAATAGGCCATTGTGATCGGAGTGCAAAGTTTCGCGTACGCCAGTAAGATGGCCGAGGATTTCGGCTTTGGTTAGTGATGCCGTAGACGATTGGAATGCTTCCTGATAAAGCCTTTTCTCAAGCTCAACTACCGCGGATTCGACGTTGGCGAAGGTGAGCCGCCGCTTTAACCGGCGGACATCGGCGTAATAGCGTTTCAATATAGAGCGTTTGAGAGCCTCTGCGACCCGCAATGTTGTTTCGTTCGTCACGAATGGATTGCCGTCGCGGTCGCCGCCCGGCCAAAAACCCATCTTTACTAGCTCATTAAGTTTTAGATCGTCGTTGGATAGCGAATTTTTCAGCTCGGCTGCGATCGCTCCGATTGCATTGTAAAAAACATTTTCAAGATACCAGATAAGGCTGGCCGATTCGTCAAACGGAGTCGGCTTTTGCTTTTTGAAAAACGGCGTCCGGCCAAGCTGTTGGAGGAGCGTATTGATGTCGGTGACATTGTTTTCGGTGATCGCCGCGACCAGATCGTTGATAATACCTAGAACGGAGCCGGGATAAAACTGCGTCGGATGGGCCGTCAAGACAAGCCGAACCGAGAAGCTGCGAAGCTTTTCTTCGAGATCGTTCAACCGGTTGGCCTGAACAACGGTATTTTCCAACTGCGTGAGTGTGCCGGGACCTTGCGTGTCGTGCAATTCTTCGAACGCCGCGTCTTCAAGCGCGTCGAACAATACAACCTGCCGCTCGGAATATTGAACAAAGCGGAAAAGCAGATCCATCTTTTCACCACCGGATTTATCGGAAAAAAAATTGTCGATTATTTCCGTCGGGCTCTTCCCAGCCGCGAATCCGTCCTCACAATTGCTGTTGAAAAGAGAAAGCAAAATACCTGTCTTGTCGATGCCGTAAAATGGAAGAGCGAGGAAAAGGCTATTGTAGAGCTGGAATTTTATTCCTACCGAATTCTGAAACTTTTCAAGCTGGCCGGACGCTGTTTGGATCATGGTGAAATTGTAATATAGAGTTGAGTTTAAGCGAATTCATAAGGCCTGGCGAAGCGTTGTGCGTTAGAATAGATTCATGGAACAATCACGAACATTGGGTGAATTAAGAGCAAGCGGGTATGCGATTCGTTCGGTAAAGGACGAGATGCGAGCGAATCTGATCGCGAAACTAAGGTCTGGTGAGAAGCTATTTCCGGGGATCGTTGGTTACAGCGAAACGGTCATTCCGCAACTTGTGAATGCCCTGTTATCAAAGCATAATCTCATACTTTTGGGTTTGCGAGGGCAGGCAAAAAGCCGCATTTTGCGACAGTTGACGGACCTTTTGGATAACGAAATTCCGATCATCGCGGGCTCGGAGATAAACGACAATCCGTTTGCTCCGCTCAGTGCTTATGGACGCCAGACGATCGATCTGCATGGCGACGAGACGAAGATCGATTGGGTGCATCGCGATAACCGGTTTGTCGAGAAGCTGGCGACGCCGGATGTGACGATCGCGGATATTATCGGCGATGTCGATCCGATCAAGGCGGCGAAGGGCGGGCATTTGTTGTCGGACGAGCTGACGATCCATTTCGGGCTTCTGCCGCGTGCGAATCGCGGTATTTTCGCGATCAACGAGCTGCCCGATCTTGCCGGGAAAATTCAGGTCGGCCTGTTCAACATCATGCAGGAAGGCGATGTGCAGATAAAAGGATATCCGGTGCGGCTGCCGCTTGGATGTGATGCTCGTTTTCTCGGCAAACCCAGAGGATTACACGGCTCGCGGAAAGATAATAACGCCGTTAAAGGACCGCATCGGGTCGGAGATTCAGACGCATTATCCGGCGAATGTGCAGTTGAGCGCGGAGATAACGTTGCAGGAGGCGTGGACGAAACGGGACGGTTTTGATGGGACGGTTGTCGAGATACCTGAGTTCATCTCAGAAACCATCGAGCAGATCGCGTTCGAAGCGCGTGACGACCAGCGGATAGATAAGCGATCGGGCGTGTCGCAGCGATTTTCGATAACTGCTGTGGAATCAGCCGTTTCCAATGCCGAGCGTCGTGCTTTGCTGACTGGCGAGAACGAAATCGTTCCGCGCATTTCGGACATTTATGCTGCGCTTCCCGCGATGACCGGAAAGATGGAGCTTGAATACGAAGGCGAACAGATCGGGGCACATCGCATCGCGAAGGACCTGATAAAAAGTGCGTGCGGAGTGATTTTTGAAGGGTTTTTCCTCGGCATCGATTTCGAGCCGACCGTTCAGTGGTTCGAAGCGGGAAACAAACTCCTTTTGTCTGACACGGCTTCGGCGGCGGAATGCGTAATGCTGCTCGATGCGGTCCCGGACCTTATTGATTCGACGCTTGTTCCGCTTGAATTCGGCAAAAGCGAGAAGGCAAAACTCGTGTCGGCATGCGAATTCGTGCTCGAAGGGCTTTATGCGCAGAATAAAATTTCACGCAATGAAGACGGCGGATTTGAAGCTGTTACAAAAGCCAAGCGAGATCGGCGTGGGATGATCTATGAAGATTTTACGGATGTCGAGGGCTATAATTGATGATCGGCAAAACTAGTCGGCTTTACTTTGTGTTCTTTGCGAAAACTTGGCGTTCTTTGTGTTTAGATTGGATTAAACCACAAAGAGCACAATGAAAAGACACAAAGGTCACGGAGATGAAGAAGCAAAAACCGTGACAAGTCTTTCGACCTATCACGGCTTTCACCTCCCCGGTTCGTTCTATTCAGTTGTAATTTTAGTAGTTGCGGAATGTTCTGTAATACCGCGTTTTCTTCGGGTTAATCTTATAAGTGTACAGTGCCGAACCGCCTGCACCAGCCAAGGTTCCGATCAAAGCACCCTTTTTTCCGCCAAACAGTCCGCCGATCAAAGCACCGGCACCGGTTCCGATACCCATGTTGATCACATTACGATGTCTGCGATAAAAACTAGGTTTCTGGTACGTTCGCCTCACAACAGTGCGCGTTACCTTTCTTGATCTCAGATACTGCTGGGCACTCACTTCGGTCGACATAAACGGAATCATTACCGCTACCACTGCCGCCATTAAAAATGAAGTAATATATTTTTTCATTGCTGTTTCCCCCTATGTATTTTTCGAAAGCACTTGCTATCGCTGCATATCACATCGCAAAGGCCGTGCCAAAATGTGAACTTGTGCAGAATCAGCATGTTACGTCCGTCGGTTATGTGTTTGGCGAAAATCGCGGATACGATATCGTCTGTCAATAACCCGTATGGGCCGCGCAAAAAAGCCGCTATGTTCGAGAACATTCGCGGCCAGTTTGGTCGATCCGGATAAGATCAATAACGATAATATCGGCGCTGTTTCGGCCTGATCTTGTAGGTGTAAAGTGCCGAGGCACCACCGCCCGCAAGGGCTCCCCAGCCCGCACCGCGTCGCCCACCGAGAAGACCGCCGAGCAACGCGCCGCCGCCGGTACCGATGCCAATATTGATCAGGTTGCGGTGACGCCGGTAGAAACTTGGCCGCCTCTGCTGGTAATAATAACCAGTTGGTTGGTAGTAGCTGTTGTTATAGCTTGTGCGGTTATAGCTTCGGCGATTGTAATTGCGCCGGTTGTTGTACCCATTATTATAGGCATAGCGGTAGTTCGATGAATTGTTGCGATAGCTTCTGCGATTGCAGCTTTGAGCGTAAGACGCAAGCGGCAGTGTGATTGCAAATACAAATAGCAGCAATGTGCCAACCAAAAACTTCTTCATGAGATTGTTTCCTTCCTTTAATAAATTTCAGTCCGGAGAGAGAAGTATGCTAAGTTTTTGGAGAGAGACTAATTTAGGGCACGAAGTTTTTTTATCATAGCGTTCATCGCGGAGCTTGGCAAGCTTTAAAGTGGAGGCAAAGGCATGAAGTTCATTCGGTATTCAAAATTCAACGGTTTTGACGTGTTCGGCGTCGATCTCGGCGATCTGATGGATTCGCTGTCGAATACGATGCTCGACTCGGGCTTTAACGAAGATTACTGGTGGACCCGGCAGAGAAATAATCCTGACGATTCGATTGATGCTCTGCGGCAGGCGATATTGAAGGCGTTGCTCGACCGGGAAATTCTGAACGAACATGATGTGGAGAAAATGCTTGCAGAAAACGAAGGCAAGTTCAAGGGATCGCTGCTCGAAGAGCTGCTTAACAAGCTAATCGAACGGCTGGTTGAAGAAGGCTACCTGAATTTAAAAGAAATTCCGCAGGAGCAGCGGCAAGGGCAGAACGGCTCAGGTCAAGGTGAGATCGGCGAACCGCTGCCGCGCAATATCAAGTTTGAAGTAACTGAAAAGGGACTCGATTTTCTTGGCTACAAAACACTGCAAAACCTGCTTGGAAGTTTGGGCAAATCGTCGATCGGCCGCCATAATACCCCGCATCTGGATACCGGCGTCGAGGCTGCTCTCAGTTCAAAGCAATATGAATTCGGCGACACGATCAATCTTGACGTGAACGCAACGCTGATGTCCGCGATTATGCGCGAGGGCCTCGGCGTGCCGCTGAATTTGGAATATAAAGACCTTCACGTTCACCAACAGGATTACCAATCGTCGTGCGCGACCGTCGTTATGCTCGATTGTTCGCATTCGATGATTCTGTACGGCGAAGACCGCTTTACGCCGGCAAAAAAAGTGGCGATCGCGTTGGCGCATTTGATACGAACACAATACGCAGGAGATTCGCTTAATGTGGTTTTATTTCACGACGGAGCGGAAGAGGTGCCGATCGCAAAGCTCGCTTCGACGCAGGTCGGGCCGTATCACACAAACACCGCCGAAGGACTGAAGCTCGCACGCCGAATCTTGACTGCCCAACGAAAGGACATGAAGCAAATCGTGATGGTGACCGACGGCAAACCGACCGCCACGTTTATCGAGCCTTCGAATGCAGCATATTTCGGCTACCGAAAATATTCCGACGCCGTTCCCGGCGAGCAGCGGCTGCTTTACAAAAACTCGATGGGCAACGACCCGTTCGTGATGGCCGAAACCTTCAAAGAAGTACAGGCATGCCGCAAATCGGGCGTAATGATAAACACCTTCATGCTCGCCAGCGACCATTACCTCGTGGAATTCGTAAAAGAAATGACCGCAATGACACGCGGTAAGGCCTATTTCGCTAACCCCGAAAATCTTACCGAATTCGTGCTGATGGATTTTCTGAAACGGCGAACGAGTCGTGTAAAATAGCAAAATGCTCAAAAACGAAATACACGAACCCACCTGGTTCTTTGACCTTGAATGGGTGCCGGACGCCGCAGGTGCGATGCGGCTTTACGATTTGCCGCCTGAGACCACGGAGCGTGAGGCGATGGAGCGTCTTTGGCGGGAAACGCCCGGTTATTGCGAAGAGAATCCATGTCCGTTTGTAAAGTACCTATTTTCGCGGGTTGTTTCGATCGCTTTCCTCTCGCGGCGGATTGTTTTCAAAGACGGCGAACGGCACATTGAATTTGGCCTTCACTCGCTGCCGAAACTACCGCTTGACGCCGCGGTATCAGATGAAGCTGAGATAATCGGCCAGTTTTTGCACTACGTCGGCGTTCGCAGCCCTCAGCTTGTCGGTTACAATTCGATGGAGGCAGACCTACAGGTACTTATCCAACGCGGCTTGATCAATGAGGTGCGGGCGGAATCATTTAGCGACCGGCCGAACAAACCGTGGGAAGGGCGAGATTATTTCGATAAATTTGGCGAATCGCATCTTGATTTGATGAAAAAGTTTTCATCTGGAGCAATGACGCCGAGGCTGAATGACCTTGCCAGACTGTGCGGTTTTCCGGGGAAGATGGATGTTGACGGAAAGCAGGTCGCGGAACTTTGGCTTGCAGGCGAACTTAAACAAATAGTTGAATATAACCAGATCGATACGCTGAACACTTATCTTGTGTGGCTTCGTGTAGTGAATTTTTCCGGCAAACTTTCAGAAGAAGAGTACATAACCGAACAGGACGATTTTCGATCGTTTCTCGATGCCGAAGCCGCAAAGGAAGAGAACGACCATCTACGACGATTTATAGATAAATGGGACGCGGACTAATCACAAGAGGGTGCGCCTTATGAAAAAACTAATTCTATTTTTCGGTTTGTTTGTTATTTTTTCATCTGCTGTATTTTCGCAGAACATAGAGCTTGTGCTTGATGCGTCTGTAAAACCACATGCGGGCGTGGACAGCGTTTACAAAGCGTTTAGCGAATCTTATCGCACGCTCAATGTCGATATGGTGGCGGGGCTCTATTCGAAAAACGCGGCGTATTTGGTGCCGGACGAAGAGATCATGATCGGGCGCGATAAGATTCACGATAACTTCAACGGTTTTTTTGAATCGGTGAAAAAAGACGGACGCACAATGACGATCTCATTCCGCATCGTCCAACGGCGTATCGATAAAGAGCTGGGTTACGATGTCGGCGTCTACACTCTCCGTTCATTTAAAGACGGCAAAGAAACTGGAATGGGCCAGGGCAAATTTGTCGTCGTTGCCGTCAAGGAGAAGGATGGTAAATGGGCGTTTCAAGTCGATGGCTACAGCGGATTGAAGCCAGTGAAAACTAACTGATCTTTGATGTCATTTCGCGATTTCATAAATAAAGAGTTGGACGATAAACTCGCGGAATTTCGTGTGCATCGTGAGAGACACGCGAAGTCGGCCGCAGAACTTTTAGCTTCACTTTTCCGTCTGGCCGAAACACCTTACGCAGACATTCGACGCCGATTTGATGATGCTGAGAACATTGGAGCGTTTCCAGCATCGGAGATAGAATCATCCCGCTCGTTTTTTTTCCCTTTTGGCATTTCGTGGCCGAACCACGAACGTGCACGAGGCTGGGCCGCTGAAATTCTTGACGACAGGACTACTTTCGCCGCGGACGGGAGCCAAATTTACGCCGGCAAAGAAACGTCTGTTCCGGTTGCAATGATCCAGATCGGCGGCTTCGAAAATCCGCATAATACTGAGAAAACTTACGAAAAAACGTCCCGCGTCGAAATTCTTTCACCCGCTGATCTATTTCGCGATCAGGAAGAGCCGATGAACCCGGATGTTCGCGTCGAAGAGCGGCGATATCTTGGTGAAGTAGCTGCAATTGGCGATTTTCTCAGGAAGAAAAAAGGCTGGCAGGCTCGCGGTGAGCGAATGCCGCTGGCATTTTTCGATAATCCGCTGCTTGTTCCTTTTTCGCAGAAACGGCTACAAAAAAGCCTGCTCGAAGCGACGGTCAATCTCGTCGCTCTTTCGCGAGAAACCGAAGTGCCCCTCGTTGGCTTTGTAGACCGGAGCTTCGCGCGCGACCTGTTAACGATGATTGCAGCCTTCGATCCGTCCGTGGATACGTCAGAAGGATCGGTCTACGATTCGTGGCTATTAAGTGCATCACCTCTGGAAATGCGGCCTGTCTTGAGTTCGTGGGGCGACCGGACCTGTTATTGCTATTCAAAACGCCGGGGGCTGAACGCATTTAACAACGCTGTTACCGGTCGATCGACTGTTGGGTTTTCGTATCTTCAAACCACGACGGATTCGGCTCCGGCGCGTTTGGACATCCCGGCTTGGGTTTATGAACAAGGATTATTGGGCGAGCTGATCGACGTGGTCCGTGCAGAATGTGTAATCGGTTTGGGCTATCCGTATCCGCTCGAAACGGCAGACCAGACGGCGGTAATTTCGGGTCGCGATCGGGAAGTCTTCTTTCGGGCTTTACAGGAACTTGCAACGCGTGAAAAACTAGATTTCAGTGTCGCCCGAAAAGATACTAGTAAAGCGAGGCGGAGATAAAGACATCCACGGAGAACACAGAGAAAGAATGTCGGATTGACATCTTCGGTCAGCCAAAACTTGTCGATGGAGTCAAGAGAATCTCTCTGGGGCCTCTGTGGCTTTACTTATGAAAATCGCAAAGATCGTCAGCTCAAATTCTCATATCGACTACATCGGACGTGTGATCGACGAACTCGATTCGGATGAGCCGCCAAAAGCGGAAGATTTTGGCTTTGCCCAATGGGTGAGCGTTTCCATGGCGGACGGTGACGTGGTCGGCGTGATCTATGATTCGAAACTGGTCAACCCGGAATACGCGAATTACGGCCCGCGGCTGAGTCCGAAACCATCGCTGGCGAATTTCACGCCGGACTATTTGAACGAGCAGGGCATTTTGCTTGGCATTTTGCTGCTTGGGAGTTTTGATAAAGCCGGTAACGTGCAGCACGAGATACCGCGACGCGTTGTCCCGGCTGGACAGGACGTGCATAAGATTGACGAAAAAGCGGTGAAGAAATTCCACACGGACGCAGACGGATCGGTTCGTCTTCATTATTATTCTCAGGTCATCGCCCACGCCGGTTTGTTTGCCGTGCCGTTGATGGAAGCGATAATTACGCAGGTTTCAACGGATCTATTGGAACCCGAACGCCAGCGGTTGGCGGTGCTGATGCAGAATCTGGAATGGCAGCGGACTTTCGGGGCCGTCAGAGCTTAACTTATCAAGCGAAGAATGTTTTTGGCGACGCGGCGAAGAATATGTCAAATCAGAATGCACATATTGGGATGGATGTTGAGCGGCTGTTCAAGAACAGTATAAAGAGTAAAACGCACGTTATCGAGACATTAAAAGAGCATTTTGAAATCGAAGGGGATTTTGCAACGGCATACTCTACTGGTACGGACGCAGGCAAGTCTGACGTAATTTTGAAGTTCGCTGACGGTAAAACACTGAGCGCGAACATAAAGGCCTTTAAGGCAGGATTTAATCAAATAACACGGGCAAAAATCCCTGCGTTTTGTAGCCGTTTTGGAATAGAGAATTTGACGTCGATGTTTGAAGACGCTGCGGTTCGCGTTGCAAGTAAGTCTGGCAGATTCATTTTGGAAACAGACGAAAACAGAGTTCTTGAAGTACTTTCTCCACTTGCTAAGCGAATTTTGCAGGTTTCGATAGCTGGACTTGAACACCCGGAACTCTTGGTACTTTATGCCCGCACAGCGAATCTTATGATTCTTTATGATCTGGCTGATCTGTTGGAAAACTTGGACTATCAGATTACGTTTTCCAAACGAGGTATTATAAAATTTGGTCAGTTCTTCACAATTCAAAGAAAGGGAGGAAACGGAGTCCATTCGATTCATATTCCCAAGACATCACTTGACCATCCTGGAAATGGGCTTCAAGTGAAGATGAATGTGCGGAAGTTCGTTAACGAAAACGAACCTTTGATTAAGTACAAAGCTTAATTGAAGTATGCGCCATCTATGAGATATAATTGCAAGTACGCTATATGGATCTAGAAAACACCTACAACGAGAATTGCATAGATACGCTTCATCGTATGCCGGACGATTTTATCGATATGACGGTAACAAGTCCGCCGTACGACGATCTGCGAGACTACAATGGTTATCATTTTCCGGTGGAGGAAATTGCTGCGTCGCTTTATCACAAGACAAAGAAGGGCGGCGTCGTGGTCTGGGTTGTGGGTGACCGCACGGTCAACGGCGACGAGACACTTTCGAGCTTTAAGCACGCTTTCGCTTTCAAAGACGCCGGATTTCGCGTTCACGACACCATGCTGTACGTGAAGAAAAACCCGATCCCGAGCGACTGCGGCAAGCGTTACCGCCAGTGCTTCGAATATATGTTCTGCTTTTCGAAGGGTCAGCCGAAAACTTTTAATCCAATTACCGAGCCGACCAAATCGGCGGGTCAAAAAATTAAGGCATTTCGAATTACTGAGGTAGGACGCGGCAACGTACCGGATGAGGACATAGGCCGCGAGATAAAATCCGAAAGGAAAGTAAGCAACATTTTTGCTTACAATGTCGGCACATCGTCGTCGAAGGATAAGATAGCGTTCGAGCACCCGGCGATATTTCCTGAACAGTTGGTCGAAGACCAGATAAAGACTTGGACAAATGAAGGCGACCTTGTGTACGACTGTTTTATGGGAAGTGGCACAACGGCTAAAATGGCACATTTGTTAAAGCGTCGATGGCTTGGTTCTGAGATCTCTTCCGAATACGTGGCAATTGCCGAGGAACGACTTGCAAGGTATCGGGAAGCATTGGAATTTTCAGCCGCCAAGTAACAACCTATTCCTGTTTTTATGCGTCTATTACAGTTGGATATTCCAAGTACAAAATTCCGTAGGTAAAGTTCATGAAGAAATTAGGGTTGATCTCGTTTATTGTTTTATCTCTGTCGGTTATGGTTATGGCTCAGCCGCGTCCGGCGGAGAAGGCTCAATTGCCGGCGGTAATGAAAACGGACGCAAGCGTGTTTCCGGTCAAGTATCAGGGCGGCCTTTTTGGTTATCATGATAAAGAAGCCGGTACGCTCAAGTTGGATGATATTAACGAGCGGGTCATTTTTCTCGGAAAGGACCAGAAAGAAAAATTCGGAATACCCTATAAGGCTTTGCTAATAGTCTATCCGAACTCGAGCGTATCTACAGCGACGACGGGAAAGGTTATGAGCAGCATACCGCTTCCGGGAGCCGGTTTGTTTGGATTGATCAAGGAAAAAAAGCGGTATCTGGTGATGCAGTTTAACGACCCGGATGTTGACGTAAAGGGGATCGTAAATTTTAAAGTTGAGAATAAGGAATTGCTCCAGACGATCATCCAAACCATCGGCGTCAAAGCAAATCTTACGCAACGCGGGGACACTGTTTATCGCCCGCGAACCGTGAAGTCCGAGATTTAGGAAAGGTCGCCGAAGCGGTGCTGAAGTATTGCCGACAGAGCGATCGCCGCCGTTTCGGCCCGCATTATGCGGCCTCCGAAGGTAATTACGACGAACCCGGCTCGTTTGGCCGAATCCAATTCTAAATCATCCCAACCGCCTTTCGGACCGAAAACAGCGGTTATTTTTTTGCCCGCTTTTATTTCCGGAAACCCAGCTCCGTCGCGTTCGCTGAAGAAGATAAGACTTTCGTCTTTCGAACGCGGGACCGAGGGCCGTAGGAGAAAATCGCTTAGCCGAAGGGGTTCGGCAATCTTCATTAGCGTTGCCCGGCCCGATTGTTTGGCGGATTCGAGAGCAATTTTTTTCCAGCGCTCGATCTTGCTCCTGCCGCCACCGGGTTTGATCTCGCAGCGAATCGTGTAGAGCGGCTGCAGGCTGCGAACTCCAAGCTCGACAGCCTTTTGCACGGTGATTTCGAATTTCTCTCCGGGCAGAATTGCCGCGGCAATCGTGAGAGCGAGCGGCGATTCAGGCGAAATCGGGGGAATTTCTTTAACTATCGAAAGCGACGTTTCTTTTTTCGAGATTGTTTCGATCGTGCATAAATATTCGCGGCCAAAGCCATCAAATACCGACGCTTCGTCACCTTCGTGTAGTCGCAAAACGTCCCGCAGATGCCTTGTTTCCTCAAGACCAAGTGTGACATTTCCGTCTATATAATTTTCCGGCGGTGCAAAGAAACGGCGCATAAATATGATTCAGTCCGCTCCCTGAGTGGCGAACTTATTTTTGAAATCGGCAGACGCACGCCGTAGCTCAATCCAAGTCTGGAACATTTCCGGCGATTGCATCCAGAGCGTCAGCCATTCGGCGATCTCAGCATTTTTCAGGCGGTCAATCGCTTCCAGCTTTTTGTTTTCGGCCAGCTCAAGAGCTTCTTTTCGCCCTTGCTGGCCCTCTTCTCGGATAAGTCGCAGGCCTTCTTTGTCACCTTCGGCTGAGAATTTACGCCGCAGGTTTTCGAGTCTTTTAATGGAAGCCAACGCCGCGTCGAAGTCCGTAATGTTCAATACGTTTCTGAATGCAGGTTCGTACGGCCTGTCGGAATACCGCTCTGCGTAAAGCTCCATTATCTCCGAATGACGAAGCACTGCTCCTTCGTCGGCCAATAGTCGCGCTACGACCATTGGTGAATCGACTGCCGATTTACCAAACTGGCCGATAACCGCTTGTTCGATAGCAAGTAACTCGACCGAGCCGACGCTTTCACAGTCCAGTTTTTCCCAAACTTCAATGATCAGATCGGTCTTGTTTCGCGATTCGAACATATGGGAAATTTACCACAGAGGCACAGAGAATTTTAAGAGAGAGGTTACACTTAGTCGTATTGCTTCGTACTTCACGTCAACAGTTTATGCCTTGTCTTCTCTGTGTCTATGCGTCTCTGTGGTTAACTATTCTTCGACACAGCGGCGATCAGATCCGTGGACGAATGGTCTTTCGGATCGCCGACGATCGCTACCTGCCCGCCATATCTCCTGACGATCTCGCGTTCTGGCACTGTTTCCGTTGTGTAATCGGTTCCCTTAGCATGAAAATCCGGCCGGATCGCCTTGATAAGTTCTTCGACAGTCGGTTCGTCAAAGACAGTTACTATGTCGACAAAACGTATCGCGGCGACGATCTCGGCCCGCTCATTTTCGGGCATAAAGGGCCGTCCTTCGCCTTTCAACCGCCTGACCTGCCGATCGGAATTAATGCCCACGACGAGTAAGCCGCCGAGATGCTTGGCACCGGCAAGATATCGAATATGCCCAACGTGAAACAGGTCGAAACAGCCGTTGGCGAGAACGATCTTCGAGCCGATTTTACGGGCTTCGGCAACTCTGCTGATCAGGTCGTCGCGATTGAGTATTATGGTTTTATCGAGGACCATTGACAGTCTAAGCGGAAGATCTCAGGGTGTCTAATTTGGCGTTTGCTTCTATCGATTCGACAAGCTCGGCAGGCGAAACGGAGGCCGTTCCTTTTTTCATAACGACGATACCACCGGCATGGTTTGCGATTTCAGCGGCGTTGATGAACGACAAACCCGAGGCGAGACCGAGTGCATATACCGCGATCACGGTGTCACCTGCTCCAGTGACGTCAACCGGCTCGACTGAACCAATAGCCGAAAGCCGTCGCGGTTCGGCGTTTTTTTGTACAAGGAGCATTCCTTGATTCCCACACGTTACCAACAGCGATTCATAACCGAGTTTTTCGCGGAGTGCAGAGCATTGCTCCACAGTAAAATCTTTTCCAATGATCTGCCCCACCTCGTCTTGATTTGGCGTGGCGGTGGTTGCGTTCGGAAAATCTGCCAATCGAAATCTGGAGTCTATAAGCAGCGGTATAGAGCGTTGGTCGGCAATTCGGCGAGCTAAGTCGCAAACGGTATTGTCTGCGACGCCGTAATTGTAGTCCGAAATTATGATTGCATCGGCTTTTTTGGTGGCGGCTTCAAAATTCGAGAGAAGCTGCTGCCTGACATCGACACCGATCTCAGTTGAATTTTCATAGTCGATGCGTATTACCTGCTGCCGTGCCGCATAATGTTGCCCCGCAAGAACGCGCACTTTTGTCGTCGTTTTTCGCGTTGGATCGGAAACTATAAAGTCGCAGTTAACGCGTGACTTCCGAAGACTCGCAAGCAATAATTCGCCATTCTGGTCATTTCCCGTCAGTCCGACAAGTACCGGTTCGGCCGCGAGCGAGGCAATATTGACGGCGGCATTCGCGGCGGCCCCGGCACGAGTGTCGGTTTCGTCGTGCCGGAGAATGAATACCGGGGCCTCGCGTGAAACACGTGCTATCGTGCCGTGGAGAAATTGGTCAGCGACCAGATCGCCGACGATTACGATGCATTTCCTTGGAAATGAGTTCTGAATTGTATCCGAAAGTGTATCCATTGAATCAGTGGAATTATTGCAGATTAGGTCGATAAACGAAAAGGCTGACGACCCTAAAGTCATCAGCCTTAAACTTTCAAAAATAAACCTAACCTAGTGAGTGTCGTAGCTTCCAACCGGGAAGTCGTTCGGGGCACCCCACGATATTACCGAAATACCGGCAGTGACTTCGTTGTAAATGTAAAACTTACCGTCCGTGTTACGCCATATCGCAAAGTCAGTCTTGCCGTCGCCATCATAATCGTTTTGTACGCTCAAATCGGTTCCAGAAACTCCCCACGTTCTCTGCAGAGTCTGTCCGTTAGTACTCCTTCGTACTAACCACGTCAAGTTATCGGTCGGGGTGGCCCCTTCGCGAATAACCGCAACGTCCGTTTTGCCGTCGCCATCCCAATCGCCCGGTACAACTAAATCGTTGCTTTGGCCAAACACGATCGTCTCAAACGAAACAGCTGTTTGGATGTAAAATGTCGCCGGGGACGTTGGCGTTGCACCGGGACGCTGGACAGCGAGGTCGAACTTCAAGTCGCCATTGTAATCGCCAGGTGCGGTGAAATCTGTCGGAACCCCGAACTGTCGAGATTCGATACCATTATTTCCGACGTAAAAGAAATACCACGTCATAACGCCATTGGAACGTCGGACGACAGCCAAATCGGTTTTACCATCACCATCATAATCACGGGCAACGGGCTCATCTCCCGGTACGCCCCACGTGTTAACGGTGAACGTAGAGGTCGCGCTATTTATCCGGTACCAGTTTCCATCGGTCTCACGCCATACAGCAATATCACCGAATCCATCACCGTCATAGTCGCCGGGAGCCATGAAATCAGTGTTGGCAACGCCAAACTCCTGTTCGCGGATGCCACCAGCGCTAGTTAGAATGTACCAACGATTATTCGTAGGACGGAAAATCAGAAAGTCGGCCTTGTTATCGTTGTTGGAATCAACGGCGTCACGCAAACTGGCCTGTGCAAAAGATGAAATCGCCAAAACTGAAACCAAACCAGCTAAAAGTACAGATTTGCCGAATCCGGCTATAAAACTTCTCATTGTTTATTTCCTTTCTAAAAAAATGTTTTGCATGCCCAAGCAATTGGTCGTGCCAAATAGTCGAGAATTCTAAATATACTACTCAGGACACGAAAATTGCAACATTATTCGGTAAAAAATTAGAAACCGGGGCATGGCTTCGATCCGTGTTGTACATGTAAATCTAGGGCGTTAGACGCTCTAAGTATAATAATAGTTGGAAAGCGGCACTAATTTTACAAAAAATCAGTTTCGCGATTGATTAACGGTAAAGTCCGTTCCGGCAATTCGAATAGTGCCGGAGCGAGTAATTGTCGGGTTGAGTGTGACCCGGAAGGTCACCGTTCCGTTCCCCGACAAAACATCTGAGCTCGAAACCTTGATCCAATTGGCATTGCTCTTTACCGAGTAATCACAGTTTTGAGCTGCAGTAACATTTACGGAAAAGTATCCGCCCTTTGTTGGAACATTGATCGAAGATGCCGACGGAACAAAACTGCAAACCGTCTGATTTTGCAATGCGTTAGCGACATTTAGACGGCCTCCGGTCTTGTAAAATCCGGCCAGCTGAGGCAACACGTCAACCGAATTTAGCAGCGTTGCTTTCAATGAAGCGGCGGAAAGCGATGGGTTATGCGATGCCAGCAACGCGGCTGCTCCTGCCACATGTGGGGTTGCCATCGAAGTGCCGCTTAATCCGGCATAGCTGGAATTCGACGTAAAGTAAGTACTTCGAATTCCCACGCCCGGAGCGACCAGATCGACCGAGTTTAAGCCAAAATTGTAAGCACGGGCATCCGAGGAGTTCGATGCGCCGACGGAAATAATGCTGGGCGACGTGTAAGTTGCAGGGTAAAAAGGGGTTGTGTCGTTATTGGTGCTGGAGTTGCCGGCGGCGAATACGTTCAAAACGCCAACATTCCCAAGAGCGTCTATCGCCTCCCTAGTGGCCTGATCATAGCCGCAGGCTTCGTTACAGCCGCCGTATGAATTATTCGTAACGCGAATGTTTACGCCGCGTTCTTTCATAATCCGAATGTAGTTGTACGCGTTAATGAGCATCGCGGATGTTGTATCCGTACCCGACGAACTATAGATCTTAATCGCCATCATCTGGACGTTCCAATTGACTCCGACGACGCCAAGGCCATTGTTTCCGGCCGCTCCGATAGTCCCGCCGGTATGAGTGCCGTGACCGTTTTCATCGAGCGGGTCGGCATCGTTGTAGCGAAAGTCCCAGCCGTAATAATCGTCGATGAAGCCGTTGACGTCGTCGTCGAGGCCATTACCGTTAATTTCACCGGGATTCGTCCACATGTTCGAGGCAAGATCCTCATGCGTATAACGCATTCCGGTGTCGATATTGGCTACAACCACTGTCGAGTTTCCAGTGTTCGTGTCCCAAGCCAAAGGAGCCGAGATTTTCGTCAAACCGTACATGCCCGAATTAGAAAAATCGGGGTCGTTCGGGGTCAGCTGAAGGCGATAATAAAAATTTGGCTGGACCGCTTCGACCTGGCCGGAGTCAAAATACCTAGCTATAACTGCCTTTAGTTTGGAACCCGCGGGAAGCCCCACACGCTGCCATCCCAGATCACCCAGTTTTTCCATCGTCACGCCACGGTTGGCGGAATTTATGTCGCGTGCAAGCTCTGTACTCGTGCCGATTTTGAATTTGACCAGGATCTCATCGGGCACGATGTTTTTCTCCGGCTGCTGACCGAAAGCAATCGCCGAATGAAGCATCAGAACTATCGCCAGCGAAATAAGCTTTAGTGCGTTCATATGTACTGCTAGTACGCGTTTTCGGTCAAGTCTTTATCTTAAATCGAATATGCGAGGCCATTAGAGTAAAAACGAATAATCCAAGCTAAGAAAAACGGGGCAAAACTAAATGGGGCGGCTAGTGGGGCTCGAACCCACGACCTCCTGAACCACAATCAGGCGTTCTAACCAACTGAACTATAGCCGCCATGCCGAAAAGTACCCCCGGCACGACTTGAACGTGCGACCCACAGCTTAGAAGGCTGTTGCTCTATCCAACTGAGCTACGGGAGCATATCAAAAATCAACTCTTAATCTTAGCGATTGTTGTTATTTTAGTCAACTAATTGCCGAATAGCGCCGGTTTCGAATTCGAATCTACGCAGTCTCACCCTTCGCTTTTGAGACGGCTCCGAGCATTTGCTCAAAGACCTCGCTAAGGTCCAATTCGCTTGTATCGATCACAACTGCGTCTTCGGCGATTGTAAGCGGCGAGTCTTGGCGCGAAACGTCACGCTCGTCGCGCTCGTTGATCTCGGCAAGTGTTTGCTGGTAAGTACTTTCGCGGCCTTTCGTCCTATCTTCTTCGAACCTGCGTCGAGCGCGGGCTTCGGGTTTAGCGGTAAGAAAAAACTTCAAATCAGCGTGTGGGAAAACTACGCTGCCGATATCGCGGCCTTCGAGCACACAGCCTTTAGCCGAGTTTTCGCCAAGTGTTCGCTGGTGTCCGACCATGATCCTTCGAACTTCGGAAATCGTTGAAACGACCGAGGCGGATTGGGCAACTTCTAAAGTTCGAATCTCAGCGGTTACGTCCGCTCCGTCCAGCAATATCCTCAACGAATCCGGCTCGCCGATCAGCTCGATTTTTGCACTTTCGGCAATTTCGACGACCTTTTGCTTTTCATCGAATGCAACGCCATGCCGAATAACTGCCAAAGCAACGGCGCGGTACATCGCGCCCGTGTCTAGATAAAGCAGGTCCAAAGCCTTCGCGAGCATCTTACCCAAAGTAGATTTGCCCGCTCCAGAGGGGCCGTCGATTGCGATTATCATTATTTTCCCAGGCCCTTGCGCACATTTTGCGGAAGCTTCTGAAAAACCATAAAAAACGATTTAGTGATCAGATCTTCGAGTTCGTCGTCGGAAAGAACATCCACTTTTTCAACCATGACCCAGTGATACCGGGCCACATACGGTGCCGGAATTATGCCGTCACGTTCTACTAGTTCGGCAAATTTTTCCGGCGTACATTTAAATGATACCTGAGTTCCGGCCTTATCCAGACCAGTGGCGCAAAACATCTTCCCGCCGACGGAAAAACAGAGGTCGTTCCCCCATTTAATATCTTCCGTGGCGTTCGGGAAGGAGAGACAGGTTTCGCGAAGTTGCTCGATATTCATTTATTAACACTATCAGAGAACGGAAGGTACTTACTGCTTACATGTAGAATAATTCATTTTCCCAAATTACGGCTATCTGGGATGTGAGATGCGTCACGCCGCAGGTTGGCGATTTTCCTCTATTACCTCGTCAAATGCACGGATTGCCTCAACGACATCCCGCGGTGAGATGTCACAATGTGTGACCATTCGGATCGAACTACCGAAACTGTTCGCCAAAACTCCTTTATCCTTTAACTTTTCACATATGTCCGGAGCACTTTGACCGGTATTTTTGATGTCGAAAATAACTATATTCGTCACGACTGTGCCGAGGTCGATTGATACACCCGAAACATTTGCGATGCCGTAGCTAAGGCTGCGGGCATTGACATGATCTTCCAGCAAACGTTTTGGCCCTTCTTCCATGGCGATCAGGCCGGCCGCAGCGAGAATACCGATTTGACGCATGCCGCCGCCAAGGCGTTTTCTCAATATGCGGGCTTTCTCAATAAATGCTCTTGAGCCAAGAAGTAGCGATCCAGCCGGAGCACCCAACCCTTTCGACAGCGTGAACATAACGGAATCACAATGCCACGTCAGATCAGCGACCGGCGTTTTCGACGCGACTGAGGCATTAAATATACGGGCTCCGTCCATGTGGACCGGCAAATTGAGTTCGTGGGCTTGTTTGCAGATGTCCGCGGAGTGTTCGGCGGTCATTATGCTTCCACCGGCGAAATTGTGCGTGTTTTCGAGACAGATGAGGCCTGTCGGGGCTACATAATACGGCTGATCAATGTGCAGGGCTGACTCTATCTCGTTCCAGGTCAAATGGCCCGTGCGATTCAAGCTTCTTACCGGCCGGATCGTGACGCCGGATATGCACGCGGCTGCTCCAAGTTCGTAATTGAGAATGTGTCCGCGTTCTTCGGTGATAATCTCCTGGCCCGGCTGCGTGTGCAGTTTTACGGCGATCTCATTGCCCATCGAGCCGGTGGGGACAAACAATGCAGCCTCTTTTTCAAACAACTCAGCGGCTCGATCCTGCAGCAGATTTACGGTCGGGTCTTCGCCATAAACGTCATCGCCGACCTCGGCCGAGGCCATTGCTGCACGCATTTCAGCGGTCGGTTTTGTAACTGTGTCGCTTCGGAGATCGATCATCACAGAAATTTGCTCGGACGTTTGCTGTCGGCAAAAGAGGATTTTCGCTGTCAGTTAGATTTTGCCACGATTCGAAAGCAAAGGAAATGATTGAGAGCCGGTTTGTTTTGAAATGAGGTCATGCATATAATCGGCGGAGACATCCGAAAGTCGAATTTCAAACAACAGCTCAGGAGACATATGTCAAGATTCAGGCAATTTGCGATACTTATTTTTTGTTTTGCATTACAGGCGGCTAACACAGCGGCACAGCAGATGGGAGCTCCGGGCGTTCAAAGCGGCAAAGGCACTGTCGTTTTGCGGGCGGCTCAGATTATCGATGGTACTGGTTCCGTGCCTATTAAGAACGGCATAGTTATTGTTACGGACAACAAGCTCGCCGCGATCGGGGTGAACGGCAGCGTAAAAATACCGTCCGGAGCGAGATTCATCAATCTTGGTAACGTCACGCTGATGCCCGGTTTTATCGACGCCCACACGCATATTATCGGGCGAGTTTTGGGTGATCCCGAAGGACAGAATTCAGGCGTCCGCGATTACAATTCGTTCGGTTCCATACTTGCAGTCAGAAATGCCGAAAGAACTTTGCTTGCAGGCTTCACGACAATACGAAATGTCGGAGCACGGGATTTTGACGATCTTGCATTGCGAAAGGCAATAAACGACGGCTGGATAATCGGGCCTCGAATGCAGACTGCCGGTCACTCGCTTGGTATAACCGGCGGCCATTGCGACGAGAACGGCTACAAACCGGGACTCGCCGATGGCGATTACAAAACCGGTATCGCCGACGGTCCGGATGCCGTTCGTGCGGCCGTTCGGTATCAGGTGAAATATGGTGCGGATGTAATAAAAACGTGTGCAACTGGCGGTGTTTTGTCGGAAGGCGATGCCGTCGGTGCGACGCAGTACACCTACGAAGAGATGAAGGCGATGGTCGATGAGGCCCATAAACTTGAGCGAAAGATTGCCGCTCATGCTCACGGAACGGAGGGAATCAAGATAGCGGTTCGAGCGGGCGTAGCGTCGATCGAACACGGCTCGTTTCTGGACGACGAAGGAGCGAAATTGATGGCTCTGCGAGGAACTTATCTTGTCCCGACGCTGATGGCCGGCGAAACGGTCGAGCGACTGGCGAAAAGCGGTGTTCTCAGAGGCTATCGTGGTGAGAAGGCCCTGGCTGCGGCTGCTGCGATGCGATTTGCAATAAAGCTGGCCATCGCAAATCGTGTCCCGATAGCACTCGGCACGGACGCGGGCGTGATTCAGCACGGAACGAACGGCCACGAATTCACGCTGATGGTCGAATGGGGCGGAATGCGGCCACTCGACGCAATAACCGCCGGTACTCTCAACGGTGCGAAGCTGCTTGGATTGGATAAGACGATAGGTTCGCTAACCGTCGGAAAATTTGCCGACATCGTTGCAGTTTCCGGCGATCCGCTGAAAGATATTAAGAAAATGGAGAGCACCATTTTTGTGATGAAAAACGGCGTGGTTTACAAGCATCCGTAACTACTTCGCTTACTTAACTACTTCGCTTACTTAATGTAGACCAGACCGAGCGTGAACGCGGCCGCCGCACCGAGTGATGCTGTCGCTCGGACGTGGTTCCAGAACGTCCAGTTTGCTAGATAGTTTTTCCAAAGATCGGCGCTTTGCGGATCGGTCGGGGTTGCCGCCGCCAATGCGTTATTCAGCGGAACATTCAACAACATCGTCACAGCCACACTTCCAATTAAATAAAGAACTGCACTGGCAAGCAAAAAAGCCGCTCCCCGCTCCCATCGAAAAAATGAAAGGACCGCCAATCCTGCGCAGATCACTGCGGTGCCAAGAAAAACTCCGAGAAACAACGGATTGATAATGACGATATTGATCCACTGCATCGCGGCCATTCCCTCATTTAACGGAAGCCGTCCAAGAGCATTCATAACTGACGTCGAAAAAGCGAAAAAAACACCGGCAATCAGGCCGCTGCCGAGAGCCGCGAGAATTGTAAACGTAAGAACTATTCTCTCGGATGTCATAATCGGGACATTTAGGATTAACGACGGTCTTTAACTGATGAAATAAGATCATCGAGAACCGACTTCAACTTTTCATCCATCGTAAAGCTTCGGTCAAAATCATTTTGTGCTTCCTTGTCTCGGTTTCGAAGTAGATTTATAAAACCTCGAACCGCGACGGCGTTTGCATTCTTCGGATTGTTCTCGATGTAACGGTCAAGGTCAGAAAAAGTCACGCTTAACACTCAACGGTTTGTAAGCTTAGGGTCGTTGAAAGTTCTGAAGCCCTTACGAATATCTGCTACGCCAAACTCCCAACGATTTTGTAGTCCGCGAATGATACCGCGTCGAATATATGCTGAAGAATTTCCAGGGTCCAGGTCGAGCAGCTTATTTATATCGTATATTGCTCCCTCAAATTCGTTTCTCTGAAACCGGATGTCACCTCGACCGACGTATGCAGCCGGCCCTTTCGGATCCAGTTCTACCGCTTTCTCAAAAGCGGCCAGTGCCTCATCTATCCGACCTTTCTTTTCAAGAATGACACCCCGGCCATTGTAAGGTTGAGAATAATTACTGTTAAGTGCTATTGCCTTGTCGAAATCGGCAAGGGCCTTGTCAATTTCACCACGCATCTGATGAATGGCGCCGCGATTATTGTAGGCCTTCTCAACACCAAAGACTTTGGGAGCCAATCGTATTGCCGTTTCTGTATCTGTCATAGCTCCCTCGAGATCGCCGATATAGAGTTTGACAGAGCCGCGCATAAAGTAGGCTAGATTGTGACGTGGGTGAACTTTGATGATTTTATCAAGCTCATCCAATGCCGAATTATAATTGCCTTGCCGCATAAGCGTTTCCGCAGGGGCAACCAAATCCAACTGCGACTGAACGGACTGAGCCAAAGCCATTTCGCTCAAGGCGACAATAAACAAAAAGACGAATGCAAGGCGATTGATCGACATACTAAAAAGATAGCTTATTTCGTAAAAGAATACTCAAAGACCTTCAAGTCCCACCCTGCCCGCTTTGCTCCGGCCAGATACGCAGATTCCAAAAATGCCAAAGCCGTCTCTCGCGGATTCTTCGAAGTTAGAACATTTTCATACATCAGCAAAGCCATGTGCGAGCCATTGGCTTCCTGCCATGAAGCTGATGTCGGCGAGAGAGGTTCATTGGCTAGACCGGCGGGTTCCGGCGCGGTGTATGAATAGAAGGCCGGGGCGGGGACCTTGTCGTCGCCGAACCAGAAGCCGAAACTGATGACCTCGTGCGAATAGGCTTCGCGTTCGACCATTCCGGCGCCTTTGCGGGGAGTGACGCGTTTGCCGGAGAATCGAGTCAACGCTAGGTCGAAGCTGTGCCAAAAGAGATGCACGGGCGTGCTTTTGCCGGTGAAGCGGCCGCGAAACTCTTCGAAAATATCATCGACCGCGACCAGAGTTTTATGAAATCGCTCAACGTACTCCTTGTCGTATGATTTGTTTTCAGTGTCCTCGGCAAAAGGTGTTGTTGACGGAGCCTCGTAAGGAATGGTTTTTATATTGGGTTCGATGTCGAGTTTCGAGAGGTTCGAGAAAATGCTGCTGTAGAAATCCGCAACGCGCAGGCCGTCATATAACGCAAAATCCTCCGAACGGCCATCGCTCGTGTGAATTTTTAATTCGTGATCGCGAAAATCGAATTCGATCTCAAAACTGCCGCCGTTGTGCGGTATCGTCCGTGTCGTCAGGCCGCGCGGCGAAACATAAAGCGGCACGTGCCACCAGTGATTGATACGCGGATGCATCGTGAGGCGGATCTTGCCGACGATCTGGAGATAAAGATGAAGTGTGTTCTTAGTCAGCCGCCAGGCCGCAAGGGGAATCTCTGGAAATGTTATTTGGTTACCGGTCATCGTTCTTGCTTGCTAGCCACCAAATCCCACCCGCTATCGCAGCGTGGTACGGACATTTGGTTTTCCCTTCGATCTCGAATTCTTCCTTGCACGGAGTAAAATTATTCTACGGTTGTCGAACGGCGGACTCAAACGCGATCAAAATTGATTGACTTTTCCGTAACGTATCCTGTAAATTCGTGGCAAATCCAACTTGAGGAGAACTTCTATGCCAGAAAATGTAAATCCAATACCCGAAGGATATGAGGGAGTCACGCCGTATTTGATATGCAAGAATGCCGAAGCCGCGATCGAGTTTTACAAGCGGGCGTTCGGAGCGGTTGAATTGTTCAGGATCGGCTCGCCCGGAATGGTCGGCCATGCCGAGATGAAGATTGGCAAAGCGATAATCATGCTGGCGGACGAGCATCCGGAAATGGGTGCGGTCAGCCCGGAAACCGTGGGCGGAACGCCGGTGCAGTTGATGATCTATGTCGAGGATGTTGACGCTTTTACCGCGAAAGCAGTTACAGAAGGTTTGAGCGTCTTGCGGCCGGTCGAGGACAAGTTTTACGGCGACCGCTCGGGACAATTCAAGGATCCTTTCGGTCATGTTTGGTCATTCGCGACACACATTGAGGACGTTTCGCCCGAAGAGATGAATAACCGTGCGGCGGCGGCTTACGGCGGATAGGATGTGTCAGTAGCCCGCACGTAAGTAAGGGCTCATGTTGGCAAAGGTAGCCCTAACTTACGTGCGGGCTAGTGACACAAAGACCGGCGATTGATGATATTTCATCGGGCTCTCGCCGGTTATCTTTTTTGTTTCTTTAGTTTTGTAATTCATCACGTAAATGTCGTAGCGCCCTGTCGCGGCATCGCGGCTGTCGAATGTTAGCCATTCGCCGTCGGGCGACCAGTCGTGCCAGCCTTCGTCCGACGCGCTGTCGTTGAGTTTCCACTGCTTTTTACCGTCGGGCGTTACAGCGTAGATCGATTGCTTGCCGGCTTGATTCGACTGGTAGCTGATGAATTTGTATTTTGCATTCCAGTGCGGCGGCCCGACCTTGTAGCCAAAATCTTTCGCGAGAGGATCGTTCGCTGGATACGTTGTCAGCTTGCGACGGTTCGTGTCATCGGCGTTCATGATATACATTTCCTCGATCTCGCTACGGTCGGTGCGATTCTTTTTGTAAACGTATACGATCTGCTTTCCGTCCGGCGAAAAGGTCGGATCGCGAAAAGCAGCAGCAGGCTCATTTGTAAGTTGACGATAATTGCCCGTTGTGACATCGACGACAAAAAGCTGATAACGAACGCGCGTATCGATACGTCCCGCGACGACAAGTTCCCTGCCTTTGCTCCGGCTGCCCATCCACGAGTCCTCAAGCTGAAGATTGCTGACTTTGCGCACGTTGCCGCCGTTGATATCCGACTCATACAAAAAATAACACCGTCGACACGCGCCTCGGTCGCTTATAAAAAGCAGCTTGCCGGGCAACGAATAATAAGTCCACGCAACGTCTTTGTGATTCGTGACATTTCGCTGCTCCGAGCCGTCCGTGTTCATCACATAAACTTCGTAATCGTCCGCCTTTTGATCCTGCAGGACGTTGTAAGCGATCTTGTACTGCGCGGCGACGGGCGAGATTGAAAGTAAAAGGAAAAGTGTGGCTACAGTTTTCATAGTGATTTGAGATTCGTGATAATATACGCGATTATGATCGCAAAAGAAACGCTCGATTTTCTAAAAAAGCTCGCAAAGAACAACAACCGTGAATGGTTTCAGGCGAACAAAAAGTCGTTTGATGCCGCGCAAGATAATATGACTGCGTTAGCGGGTTATCTGATCGGCGAGATCGGTAAATTCGACGGCGAAGTCGCTAATCTCGATCCGAAAGCGTGCGTCTTTCGCATCTATCGTGATGTTCGATTTTCAAAAGATAAAAGTCCGTACAAAGTAAATCTCGGTGCCTACATCTCGCCCGGCGGCCGCAAATCTATGCAGCCCGGCTATTATTTTCATCTACAGCCCGGTGCGAGTTTTATCGCTGGCGGCAAACACATTCCCGATGGCGGCGAGTGCCTCAAGATCCGCAACGCGATAGTCAAAGACACAGCCGAGTTTCTAAAGATCGTCGATAAAAAAAGTTTCCGCGATGCGTTCGGCCAGATGAGCGGCGATAAGCTCAAGTCTGCGCCGAAAGGTTTCGATCCTGATCACAAGGCCGTCGAATATCTCAAACTGAAAGAGTTCATGGCATGGACAGAGACTTAAAGACGACAAGTCTCTGATCTCTGACCGATTTTCCAAAACATCTCGTCAAACTCACCAAAGAGATGTATCCGCTCGTCGCGTTTTTGCGAAAGGCGTTGAAGTAAAGCTCAATGACATCTCGCGTGCGATTGCTTTAGCAGTTCGACGAGATCGTTGTCGAGTTGCGTTGCATCGGTGACGACGACCATGTGCGAAATTCGCGGCATCGGGCCCGTTAGTTTCGCTTTCTCAACCTTCTCATCGAAGGGCCTGTCGCCGAGATCAAATCCTATTCGCAGCTCTTTCGCCTTTACGTTTACGGCTGCGAACTCGCGGTTTTCGAGCACCGAGACGTAGGTTTTCTTCGGCAAAATACTCGAATTCGGCAAATTCTTCTGCACAAACGCGATGAATTCTTCATACAACGGACGCATTTCGGCGGCTTTTGCAAATTGAGCTTCGAGCAGATCATCCGTGCTCGCGTAAACCGGCTTGCCGCCATTCGCGTGAATGCCCGCGAGCAGTGACGCCTGCATGTGGTTGAATTTGTGCTCGCTCTTTAGCCACGCGATGATCTCGTTTCGCTTTTTAGCTACCGTGGCCGTCAACAATTTTTAGCCAGGCAGCAAGGTCTTTGCCCGTCGAGCCTTTGAGGCCGTCCATAAACTCCTTTTCAAATTCACCCGATGTTTTCTGTGCCATTTTCTATCTCCAAATACCCAAAATAAACCCGATCGCTGCGAAATAAACCGTAATGTACCCGCAGTTTATCAAAATATGTTTGAGCGAGCGTTGCTCGAACAAGCTGATGATCACGTACATCGCGATTGCCCAAAACGCCGCAAGCAAACCGGCCGCAATGCCCCATTGCCAAGTCATGCTGCTATCGCCGAGAAAAAACGCCAGATTGTATGACGCCAAATATGCCAAAACAAACGTCAGGCCAAATGTTTTTGCCGGATTCATCTGCTTAAGCTGTTCGTCGCTCAAGCCGGTTTCGCGTTGCCACACCTTCGCAAACAGCAGCGGCGACCACCACAAACCGCCGATGACAAGGCTCATAACGGCGCATACGAGGACTGCAATGTGATTGATGTAAAAGTTTTCCATATCGTGACGATGATAGGTCCCTAGCCGCGAGTCTGTATTGGAAAAAATTTACCTAACCTACAGGTACGTAATTTTGGTAATTGGTGTGGATCTTGGCATATTGCTCAGGCGTAAAGCCTGAGAAGTGTTTGAAATCGTTGATGAAATGCGACTGGTCGTAAAAACCGCAGTCGAGCGCGATCCGTCCCCAATCGATTTCGGTCACGGCGTCGATTGTGCGGACGGCCCTCTGAAATCGCATTATTCTTAAATAAGATTTTGGCGTTACGCCGACCTCGCGGCGAAACATCTCGGCGAAATGCTTTTGCGAGTAGCCGATCTTCTCGTTCATGCGGGCAATGCTAATGGCGTTCGGTCGCTCGGTCATTTCACTCACCGCAAACTCGACGCACGGATTCACTCCCAGATGAGAACGAACCATTTGGGTTAGAAAATGTTCGACCAGGCGAAACCGAGGATTGATGTCTTTGATTTCCAACAACCGCTCGCGCAACATGCCGAATTCGACGCCCCAAACGAGATCCGCATCGACGACGCTGTCCTTGATTTCCTCCATAGGAAACGGAAAGAACGGCGCGGCCTTGCCCTTTTTGAACGAGACCACCATCATCTCAGACTTGTTGCCTGCCGGAATTGTTATCGGCTCGGTCCTGAGGCCCGAAGCCCAAACGTGATGACACGCCTGTATCTCTTTCAGCGTTTCGTTGTCGTAAATGTACTGCTGCGTGTCGTGAAAATCGATCAGTATCTCGACGTCGCCATTCGGCAAAAAACGGTCAAAGTTGTGAGCGTGCTGGACGCCCTCGAAGTAAACAAATACCTCGATGAATTTATCAAGCGGAAAAGCGGGAATGTGGGTTTGGTAGATCATCGCCGTGTTCTGGACGGCATAATAAGTCTATTTCGCAGCCGCGACAAGTGATGCCCCGAGATTTTCC
This sequence comes from Blastocatellia bacterium, assembly GCA_963765045.1. Taxonomy (GTDB): domain Bacteria; phylum Acidobacteriota; class Blastocatellia; order Pyrinomonadales; family Pyrinomonadaceae; genus OLB17. The sequence continues at coordinate 262,767 of CAVXVF010000018.1, forward strand.
AGGAGCTTCTTCGTCTTTTCGTCCGTCATTACGGTGCCGTCGCCGTCGAATTTTGCGGCGGCGAATGTGACGGCAATCTCGGACGGAAGCACGTTAATTCCAAGTATCGTTAGCACGCCACGAAGATGGCTGAGACAGCGGATGCCGCCAAAACTGCCGGGTGAGGCCGAGATAATCGCGGCCGTTTTGCCTTTGAAGACCTCGCCCATCGCGAATTTATCACTCTGTCGGGACGCCCAATCGATTGCGTTTTTCAACCCGCCGGGCAGTGAGGCGTTGTATTCGGGTGAGGCGATCAGCAGAGCGTTATGTTCATTGAGAATGTCCTGAAATCGCGATGCGTTGGCGTCAAAGCCATTTGATTCGTGATCGTCAGCGTTGTAAACAGTCATCGGATAATCCGCCAGATCGATCACCGTGACACTGCCGCCCGCATTCCGAGCGCCTTCAACGGCTACGTTCAGCACACGTTTATTTAGTGAATTTTTACGAAGACTTCCCGCAAATGCCAGTATTTTTGTCATATTTTTAGAGATCTGCTTTTTCTATCTCGCCGATTTTTTCGACCCTGCGTTCGTGCCGGCCGCCTTCGAAATCGGCTTCAAACCAGGCTTTTACGATCTTTTTCAGCTCGTCGTCCGGCGTGTAGCGTGCTGCCAGCGAGAGCACGTTGGCGTTATTGTGCTGACGCGCCATTCGGGCGATATCTTCGCTCCACGCAACCGCCGCTCTGACGCCGCGGACCTTATTGGCTGAAATTGCCATCCCCGTGCCGGAGCCGCAGACGAGCAGGCCCTGCTCATATTCGCCGCGTGAAACGGCCTCGGCGACTTTGCGGGCGTAGTCGGGATAATCGACCGAATCGGCCGAAAACGTTCCCATGTCGTCAAATTCGACACCTATCTCGGTGAGCGTCGCTTTCAGTTTTTCCTTCTCTTCGAACCCCGCGTGATCGGCGGCGAGTGCAATTTTCTTTGGCATTTTGGCGTGTTCCTTTGTTTATAGAATAGTAGCGTTTCTTTTGGTTCGATAAAAGCAGACGCGGGCATTTTCGGCCGGGACAACCAAAAGCGGCTGCAAATTATCAAACTTTTGCCGTTCATTCTGTTTGTGTCGAGAAAAAATTATGAAGTTTAGATTTACCTTGCTGTCCTTAATCGCGGCGGTTATGTTCACCGGTTTTGTTTTTGGATCAACCAATTCGCTCTCACGACTCGCGGAACAAGCTGTTTCCGGCAATGAAACCGAATCGGCAGGGGCGATCCGTAAGCTTCGCGAAATGGGCCCCGAAGGATTGAACGGCCTTTTTACGACGTACGCCGCCGATATTAAGAAGTATCGGGAAACGGGCCAGGAATCGGAGAATTGGAAAAAGATCGCTGCCGCACTCGACACGGTTGCGATGCAGAAGGATTCGTACGCCGCCCAGTTATATTGGTACACCGATCTCGAAGAAGCAAAACGCGCTGCCCACGCGTCGGACAAGCCTATCCTGACGTTACGGCTGCTCGGCAATTTGAATGAAGAATTCTCGTGTGCGAACAGCCGCCTTTTTCGCTCGATCCTTTATCCAAACAGCGAAATTTCAAAATATCTTCGCGAAAACTACATTTTGCATTGGAAATCGGTGCGACCGGCTCCGCGTGTGACGATCGATTTTGGCGATGGCCGCAAGATCGAACGCACGCTGACGGGAAATTCGATCCACTATATTCTCGATGATACAGGACGGATCATCGACGCACTACCGGGATTGTACAGCCCGAAAGCGTTCATGATCTATATATCGCAGGGCAAAAAGGTCAACGATTCGATCGATATGCACACGGACCGGGAAAAGGACATCGCTCTGTTGCGGTATCGGAAACTGAGTTTCGACCGCATCAAGGAACGCCGTGACAGCGCCGTCTCAATGGCCAAAGTTGCCCTGACCGAGCCGAAGGTCGGAACGGATGCGATCATTGCGGCTCCCCGGGCAATGGCGAAAATGATAGTGACGAACGAGATATCGATCCTTGAGGTTTACGACACTTTCGCGCGGTTTCGAACCGCAGATCGATCTGACCGATTGGCAGAAACTGGCCAACCTTTATTCGCCGGACCCGAAGATCGATCCGCAAAGTACGGCATTTATTCGCCGTCAAAACGCAAAGACCGGCCTCACCGAACCCGAATTCGCCGGAATGTTTGCAAAGCTTAATAATTTCATCGCTCTCGACACCACGCGGAACGATTTCCTCTATCACACAAAGTTATATGAGTGGCTGAATCGCGGCTCGGTAGGCGATCTTGAGAATTTCAACACGCGTGTTTATGCCGATATTTTCCAGACGCCGAATTCAGACAAATGGCTGGGGCTTTATTCAACCGACGTTTACACAGCACTCGATGGCAACGGCATCATCAAATAGATTTAAGCCCTCTTTTCGGTTTTTGTTCTTCTTGTTCCGTGATTCGGATTTGAATCTTGACCACGGATCAAGAGAATCGGAACTGGAATAAGAGGAACACGAGCTGTTGAAATTTGTTTGATTTCGCCAAAACCCTTACAATTGCGGACGGAATCGCTTCTCGCACGTACTATGAAATTTCCGGTTCGCCAAATCTGTTTAGTCTTTCTTATCGCTTTGGGTTTCGTTTTAGAAATTCAGGCGCAAGATCTGTTGCCGGAACTCGTGCGGCGGATCAAACCGTCTTCGGTCGCTATCGAAACCTTTGACGCGAAAGGGAACACGCTGTCGCGCGGCAGCGGCTTTTTTATTGCGGCGGACAGGGTTATTACGAACCGGCACGTGATCGAAAAATCGAGCCGTGTCGAGGTCCATCTTATTGATGGCAAGAAGTTTACGGTCCGCGGTGTTTTGGCGGTCGATGGCGAAGGCGATCTTGCGATGCTGCAGGTCGAGGTGCCGCTCGCCCTTGCGATCCCGCTGCCGATCGCCCGCTCAGTGCCGCAGGAAGGCGAGTCTATCGTCGTAGTCGGCAATCCCTTCGGCCTTGAAGGAAGTGTTTCGAACGGGATCGTTTCAGCCGTCCGCGAGATCTCCGGCTACGGCAAAATCATCCAGATAACGGCGCCGATCTCGCCAGGCTCGTCCGGTTCGCCGGTTGTTAATATGTACGGGCAGGTCATCGGCGTCGCGACATTGCAGGCTGCCGAGGGCCAGAGTCTGAATTTCGCCGTTCCGTCAGAAAGAATATTCCAGCTAAAAGTTTCCGATCTTCAAACCTTTTCATCATTAAGTGCCGTTACGCAAAAAAACAAACGTGCGGCCGCCGAGCGTTTGTATTCGCAGGGCGTCGCACAGCTTTCCCGTGACGATTTCCCGCGTGCTCTTACGTTCTTCGAAAAAGCGATTGAGATAGACCCCAACTACGCCGAGGCTTGGTATCAGGCCGGATTTACATACGGCGTTCAGGGCCGCCACGCCGAGGCCTTGAAAGCGTCTAAACAAGCCGCGAAACTCCGGCCCGATTGGGCGGAGACATTTGTAAATATTGGCGCTTCAAGCTTTGCTCTCGGCCAGTTTAAGGAAGCGGCCGATGCGTATAGGCAGGCGATCAAGCTTGAAGATTACAAGCCCGACACGCAATATTCGTTGGGTTTGAGTCTTGAAAAATTGAACCGGACCGACGAGGAAATACTTGCTTACCGTCGCGCCCTCTTGCTAAAGCCCGACCATGCAAACGCCATCGAAAAACTCGGAATGGCCTATCTCAAACTGAAGCGTTATGCTGATGCCCTGACACAATTCGAGCAGCTAAAGACTTACAAACCCGACGCAAAGACCTACAATTACATCGGCGAAAGCCTGATCGAACTCGGCAAAGCCGAAGAAAGCGTCGATGCCTTCAACAATGCCGTCAGTTACAACCCCGACTTCGACAAGGCCCGCTACAACCTCGGCCGATCATACATAAAACTCGGCAACCGCGACATGGCGCAAGTCCAATATGAGATATTGAAAAACTCAAGGTCGGATTGGGCCGATAGACTCTTAGTTTTACTGAATCCGTAAACAAATTACTTTGCCCTATTCTATTTTGCTCGCTACCAGAGCGTCCTGAACCAGTTTGCAGGAGATTTTCGATTTGGTATTGGCAAGATATGTCTTTAAACAATCAATATTTGCGGTCAAATCTGGATACTTTTCCAGCTCTTTTTCATTAGAAGTCTTTTCGGCGAAATTCTTTGCGATTTCAAAGAACGTGAGAGATTCTTTAAATCCCTGCAACTTGTATTTTGCACGCTCCTTTTTTGGCTGGTCGGAAATATCCATTAGAGCGATGCTTTCAGCCGCTTTTATAAGGCCTTCCGTTGTCGGAAAGACCGAGACGGATTCAAGAAATCCCTGCCCTGAAACAGTGTATTTTCCGTTCTTAAACTCTTTTTTTGCTTCTTCGAGTACGGAAAGCGCACTTTCCCGATCTTCTTTTGTTGCGGATTTGAAGCGTCCTACAAGCTTGTTAATATCAGTCAATTCGTCCTGAGACAATTTGCCATTCGGTTTGTTACCTTCAGCCGGAGTATTATTTTGTTGAGTTTTATCTACCGTTTGAACGGTCGGAGCAGGCGACGCAACAGTAGCGCTGGAGGGCTTATTTGCCTGAGCGCAGGAGATTTGAAAAAAAACCGATATTGAAAAAACGATCGCAAGAAAAAATACGCTACCTTTCGAATATTTGAATTGTTCCAACACTTTTACCGTCTCCTTTCCGTCGTGCTATCAAGTAGTTATAGATGTTTGTCCATTCTCCCAAGGCAGTTACAGTAACACAACCCAAACTAACATTACCCGGGTGCAGATAGCGGTCACCGCTATGTCCTATTCTAAACCAAGTTGTGGCATATTTTGAGGAACTCAAATAGGACGATCCTATAGAGTGAACTTCATCCGGTATTTCGAGGTCATGCGTGCCTACCGGTGGAGGATTGCTCGGATATAAGCGGCACTCGAGACCCTCTTTGTTTCTGTCCATGTTGCCGTACCATAACTGGCCTTTTTTTCGATTGTAATAAAGCTGTCCGGTCGGTGAATGAGGGGCACGGGCATCCGCCAGATAATCCGCCCTGGACAAACTTGCGGTTTTTCCGTTTGATTTGCCTTCCAAAATCTTGAAATGCACGCGGCCATCGTTCGATGCAATTGTATCTACCAAAGTGTATTGCGGAAGAGGAGGATATCTGCTGTTGTCCGCATATTGGACGATAAGCCATCCATGGCCATCGGCATCTTTAGTGTATTTTTTTGCCATAATGTTTGTTAAAAGGTTAACACAAACCGCTGTGGAAATTATAAGATAGCTTATCAATTTTAATCATGCGGTAGAAGCTTTCGATTGATCAAACTGGCGGCGAAGCCTGCATCGAAGCCGTTGTCGATAAGACGGAATCGGTCCTATCGGCAGTTGTAACTCGAAATTGATCGGCAGTCAAAACGCGTATTTTGTTTCCGCAAGGCAGCATTTCATTTTGACGACCGTTACGACGTCGGGTATTCTTTTCCAACAGGAGAAAACACATGGAACGTAAAACCGCAGACGAGTATCCGCAGGAGTTATTGGATCTATTTCACGAGTACCAGCACGGCGATATGGACCGGCGGTCTTTCTTGAGCGGCATTGGAAAGTTTGCTGTCGGCGGACTCACCGTCGCGGCGATCTTTGATAGCCTAACGCCCAACTATGCGTGGGCACAGACGGTGCCGAAAGATGATAAGGACCTGAAGCTCGGTTACGAGACCGTGCCGTCGCCCGCCGGTAACGGCTCGATCAACGGTTACCTTGCACGTCCTGCGAAAGGCAAGAAATTTCGCACGGTGCTGGTCATCCACGAAAATCGGGGTTTGAATCCGTATATCGAGGACGTCGCACGGCGGCTCGCAAAGGCCGGTTACATGGCGTTCGCTCCGGACGGATTGACCTCGGTCGGCGGCTACCCCGGCGACGATCCGAAAGGCGCGGCTGCCTTTCGCACGGTTGACGGCAAAAAGATGACCGAGGATTTTGTCGCCGCGGCTCTGTGGCTAAAGAAGCGTCCCGACAGCAAAGGCAAACTTGGCGCGGTTGGTTTCTGTTTCGGCGGAGGGATGGTCAATCAGCTCGCCGTCCGTCTTGGCAAAGACCTCAACGCCGGAGTCGCCTTCTACGGCCGCCAAGCCGGCGTCGCCGACGTACCAAAGATCATTGCCCCGCTGTCGTTCCAATACGCCGGCAACGACAAAGGCGTAAACGCGGGCATCGAGGCCTACGAAGCCGTTCTAAAAGAGAACAAGAAGAAGTTCGAGAGCTTCACATACGAAGGCAAACAGCATGGCTTTCACAACGACACCACCCCACGCTACGACGCCGAAGCCGCCAAACTAGCCTGGGAGCGGACTCTTGAATTCTTCAAGAAGAATCTCAAGTGATCGGCAACTGGCCGCTGCGTCTACGTCAGACGCGATCCGAAGAAGAAAGAAATTCAACCGCAACAGCTACGAGGTTTTATGTTCAATTCGCTACCGTTCCTTTCTCGCTTACTCTTACTCGCGCTGCTGCTTGCCGTCGGTGCGATCGATTCATACGGACAACAGCCGGAATCGACGCCAAAGACTGAGGCGGATGCTCAGAACTTAGTCGTTGCTGCAAATCGGTTTTACGCGCTCAAGCAATACGACCGAGCCATTGAGTTGGCAACTAACTCGGTCACTTTGCTCCCGAAAGATCATCGACCGTGGGCGATCATCGGGAATTGCTATCTTGCCCAATGGAAGATGAAAAGCGCGTCTGAGGCGTACGCAAAGGCGGCGGAGATCAACCCGCGTCACAAGGGCCTTTGGTATCTCAAGGCATACGCAGACAGAAGCAGAAACGCTCGCGAAGAATCGATCATTGCGGCAAAAAAGGCGATTGAGCTTGACCCAAATTATGCTCAAGCTTACGAAATTATGGGTGAATCGCTCGGCATGGGAAACAAAGACAAAAAGGGAGCGATCGAGGCTTTTCGGACCGCGTTAAAGCTGAAGCCGGACTTGGTAACCGCGTCAGCGAATCTGGGAATGTCTTTATCGGTCGAGGGCGACAAAAAAGGTGCTGAAGAGGTGTTTCGGAAAGCGATGGACCTCGATCCGCAAAAAATGGCTTGCCGGTTTTCGCTCGGGCGCATCCTCGTGGAACAGGGTCGGCTTTTGGAAGCCCGGCAGATATGGAACGAGCGGAAATCGGATGAGAAAGATACTTTTCCACTATTCATAACTGTCCTCGAACGAGCCGAGAAAAAGAAAAGTGCTGCCGAAAAACTCGCGTCCTTGCCCGACGACCCGCAAGCGTTGCTTGAAATAGGATTAATAGAAATGGATGGCGAACCCTGGGTCGTCAATGGCCGGCAGAAACGTGCTATAGAGTATTTCAAAAAGGCCCTCGCCAAAAAGCCCGACCTCGCGCGAGCTCAATATGCCATATGCAAAGCCTATGTCGAGATCGCCGACCATGAAAAGAACGCAAACGCTGATCTTGACCGCGAACTCAAGAAACTAAGAGAGGTGGACCCCAAACTCGCAGGCGAGATCGACGAATACCGAAAAACTTATTCCGGAAGTTTAAAAGGCTTCACGTCCTCGCCTATCGATCAATGAACAAACTTTTCACAACGAACACACGCTACGACGCCGAAGCCGCCAAACTAGCCTGGGAGCGTACGCTGGATTTTTTTAAGAAGAATCTCAAGTGATCGGTCTGAGCGAAGTGCTCCAAATCGATGATCAGCGATCTCGCCACGCTTGATTGGTCAGAATTTGTTTGGGGGCATCATGGGGTAAGGTTCAAAATCATTGACGTCATGTGTAAGCAGACGCATTAATTTGGGATGGACAAACAGCTTTTCTTTGGTCGAAGGAAATTCGACAAGGACGCCGATCTCGACCAGTCGCTTTAGGTATTGCGATGCAGCCTGGCGTTTTGCTATGTCCTTTTCTACCAGATTACCGATACGGCAATATGGCAATTCAAAGATCATATTGACAAGTTCATAGCTGTATATCTTGGGTGCGTTTTGTTTTACGTACTCAAGCGTGTGTGTCGTCAGTGCTTTGATCGCCGCGATCTTTGCTGTTGTCCATTTCGCGGTTTCTTCGACGCCCCGCAACATGAACAGGATCAAAGATTCCCAGTCTTGCTCTCTGGTGACCTGAATCAAAACTTGATTGTAGTGCCCGCGATATTTAAGTATGTTGCGGCTCAAATACAAAACCGGCAAAGTAAGCAGGCCCTGCTCGATCAAAAATAAGCTGTTTATAATCCTCCCCGTTCTTCCGTTTCCATCCGTAAATGGATGAATCGCCTCGAACTGATAATGCCCAACGGCCATTCTGATCAAAGGGTCGAGCGTCGTGTGATTGTGAAGAAACCGTTCCCAATTTGCCAGCAGGCCTCTCAGCACCTCTTCGCCTTCAGGTGGAGTGTAGATTATCTCGCCTCGCGCCTCGTTTCCAAGAGCCGTTCCGGGTATCCGGCGGACGGTCATATCGACGCCTTTAATATTGCTGCAGATCGCTTCTGCGGTTCTAGTATTTAGCGGATGCTCATTCAACGTGTTGAAACCATTAAACAAAGCCCAGCTATATCGCAGAGCTTCTTTCGTCGCAGGGTCGGCATTTGTATCGTTCCTTAGGTGTTCAAACAGCTTATCGGTCGTCGTGACAATATTCTCGATCTCAGAACTCGCTTTTGCCTCAAGCAGCGGCAATGTGTTTATCAGGATTGCGGGATTTGGTATCAACTGTGCCGCCTGCTTTAGTTCAGCCAGTGCTGCACGAGAGTTTATACATTGCCGCAGCACGTCCTTTGTCTCAATATCTACCGCCGGCGGCAATGGCGGCAGTTCCTGAAAAGGTCTTGTTGGATTCCAATCGGGCATCTATATGTTTACGTTTTGTCGTTTTATCGACACATATGCAGGATATGTCGATAGCAACGACATGTCAACATTATATGTCGATGTTTTGCGATTCCATCGACATATAATTGTGATGTGTTGACGGAATAAACACATATCGAGCAAGTGTAAATACCGTGGAAAAACCGAGACTTCTATAGCTGATCGTAGCTGGCGCCAATAACCGTGGACTCATCATCACATCGGGGTTTTTATTTTCCAGTTTGCAAATCATATTTATCGTGTGCTAGCATCAAAATATTACAAATGCTCCCTTGACGGGAGCATTTCAAATGACTATAGTAATGAAAGTGTTAGGCCTCGCCATCTTGGACGAATATTCTGAGTCACATGCTGATACTCGCAGCGCGTTGGGAGCATGGCTGGACGATGCTGAAGAAGCCGAATGGAAAACCCCAGCGGACGTTAAACGACGATATTCGACTGCGAGTTTTCTTGGTGACAATGTGGTTGTCTTTAACATCAAAGGAAATGCACATCGAATTGTCGTAAAGATTGCCTACCAGACGGGCATCTTGAAAATTCAAAGGATAGGCACACACGCGGAATATTCCAAGTGGAAATTGTAATTAAGAAATGAACCCGATAATCATCAAGGATACTATTACTTACGCCAGTATGTTGGCTGAGATTGACAGACTTATGGATGTTGATCCTGACCCAACAACTGACGATGGCAAGCGCCTTGAATTATTAGCGCATCTTGTCGAGGAGTATGAGCGTGCAAACGTAAAGCGGCCTTCTACAACTCCAATAGACTCCATTCTCTTTAGAATGGAGCAAGACGGTTTGAAGCAAGCGGATCTGGTCCCATTTATTGGTAGCAGGGGTAAAGTCTCTGAAGTTCTATCTGGAAAAAGGTCACTGAGCTTGCCTATGATACAGGCACTACATAATGGATTAGGGATTCCCGCGAAGTCGCTTATTCAAACCCAACCTCCGCAAGAGAATGCAGAAGGAGTCTCTGATTGGAATCGGTTTCCCGTGAAAGAGATGTGCTCGCGGAAATGGGTGTCCGAAAGCTACGCCAACGCAAAAAAAGCTACAGAGCAGGTAATTACAAGGTTCTTTGAGCCGATTGGAGGAATGACTAGAGCTTCAGCTCTTTATAAGCAGTCGGACTCATTTGTAAGGGCTGGCCGAACAATGAACCGATACGCACTGGCCGCCTGGACGGCGCGAGTTATGACGGTCGCGTTGAGCAGGCCTCCAGAGGTTAAATGGCGAAAAAATTCCATTACTTTAGAGAATATGCAAAAGTTGGCTAGATTAAGTGTTCGGCCTGACGGGCCTGTGGAGGCTCAACGTCAACTTAAGGATTATGGGATCTCGCTTGTGATTGAACCCTCATTGCCACAGACATATTTGGACGGAGCAGCAATAATGATCATTGAGGATCATCCAATAATTGGATTGTCTTTGCGGCATGATCGAATCGATAACTTTTGGTTTACTTTAATGCATGAATGTGCCCATATTTCCTTGCATTTTGGGCAAGGTATAAATCAATTCTTTGATGATTTGGACTTAAAAAAGGCGGACGACCCAAAGGAAATTGAAGCGGACGAAAGGGCCTCAGAAACATTAATTCCTTCCCAGAAATGGGCTACAAGTCCGGCTCGGGTTTACCCGACTAAAAGCAATATCCTGAAATTCGCAAGGGAGATAGATGTTCATCCTGCCATCGTCGCTGGGAGAATTCGTAAGAGAGTGCGGCTCATATCATCTTTTTAATGATCTCGTTGGACATGGACGGGTTCGCTATTTATTTGGACTAAATACAGAGGATTAAAAATGATAGATCATACTCACTATATTCCAATTTTAAGGAGGCGCGATGCTGAGGTTGTAGCTCTGACAAATCTGCTAAAAGAAGATTTGGCGAATGTGACACCGTTGTTCGAACTATGTGAACATATTTTGAAACCAGAAGCGCGTAAAAAACTTCTTTCGGTCGATCCCTACGACTATTTTTATGAAGTAATCAAAGAATTGGCTGGATCTTGTGGAACTAAACCCTATTTTATTGATTTCGGATATGTGGAAGGGCTTTTTGCTCCGAAAGTTGGCAAACACATAATCGACATTTATTTTGAGCTAATTGAGATTCAATATGCACGCGGCTCATTTCCGGTGCCTGTAACCGGATTGTCCCGTTCTGCGTTGCACCAAAACAGTATCAACGGAGTCATTAAACGATTACGAACGGGCCTTTGCCTAAGAGTGACGCAACGTGAGATACGAGAGGCTACCTTTTCGTTACGGTTGAGTATGCTGTTAAATCAATTCAATTTAGAACCCAATGATATTGATCTATTAGTCGATTTGAGAGAATATCGCGAGAGTAATCCAACCTACGAGGAGATCTGCGATAGAATTCCGATGTTGAATCAGTGGAAGAGTTTCATCGTGGCGTCTGGAGCCTTTCCCGCGGACCTATCGGACTTGGCAAAAAATGATGAACACGAGCTGCCACGGAACGATTGGCAACGGTGGAACGAAGCGATCAGATCAGGAGAGCCATTGAAACGAATACCGACTTTTGCGGACTATACGATTCAGTTTCCGAAGCCGCCGGAACCACTGAACTATAACCCCAGAACAAGCGCCAGTATAAGATATACGGCTCAAGACCACTGGGTCGTGATGCGTGGAGAATGGCTTAATAACCCTAATGGAGCTAAGTATGATCAGTATTGGGGACTGGCAAATTCACTTTTGGATAGACCTGAATACTCCGGTGACGACTTTTCGTTTGGGGATCAATATATTGCAAAGATTGGCCGCCAGACTAAACAGACAGGAAGTATAGTGACGTGGCTACAAGCAGGGCTCAATCGACACATGACCCTTACGGTTCGGCAAATCTCTGCTGCTGTTGCGACCGCAAGCACCGGCCAACAGAGCCTCCGACCCTTGCGACGTTATCCAATTCAGTCCGTTTGGAACAAGAAACGTTTGATCCTCCCAGATTCTTACAGACAACAATATCTGTTTGCTCCGGAGTAAATAATATCGCGTTTGCAAAGACTCAGAAGTTGACTTTTTTGCCGCAATGGTTTTCCCCTCAAGTCTGCAATCAAGAGCAGGGAGCGTATAGGTTCATTTACCGATCTTTTGGGCGACGTAGACGGAATTAACAGATGTTGCGTTTGTGTACGGGTTTGGAAACTCAACGTTGTGGGCCGTTGCGGAGCCGATGACATCTCTGAGATGTTTAGTAAAGTCCTCGCTCGCGGGGTCATTGGACCAGAGAGCGAAGCATCCGCCAGGTTTTAGTTGGCTTCGCACCGCAGCGAGTCCCTCCGATGTGTACAGGGATTTGTTGCTTTGGTTAAGGAAATGTTCGGGGGAATGGTCGATGTCCAGGAGGACGGCGTTAAACCTTCTCTCGGGTGTGGCGGCATCGAAGCCGGTGCGGGCAAGATCGAAAAAATCGCCTTGCCGCAGCTCGCATCTGGGGTCTTTGGTGAGGACCTCGCCATTTGGGACGAGGCCGGCCTGATGCCAATCGATCACGGCCTGAAAAAGATCAATAACGAGCAGGCGGCTGACCGACTTGTTTTTCAGGGCTTCAACGGCGGTATAGCCGAGCCCCAAACCGCCGATGACGACATCCAGCTCACCTTTGAGCGGAGCTAAGCCAAGCGTTGCGAGCTGCCGCTCGGCTTCGGTGAAGAGGCTCGACATTAGATATTCGTCGCCGAGTTTGACCTCGAAAACCTCGTGATTATTCAACAGCGGTTCCAGCCGTCGGCGAAGTGTGAGGTCGCCAAGCGGTGTCTTTTGAAACGCAAGTTCTTGAATGCTCATTTTCAGCGGGCTACTGAGACTTTCGGTTGATCAAACTGGCGGCAAAGCCGGCGCCGAAGCCATTGTCTATATTGACGACCGTCACGTTGGATGCGCATGAGTTGAGCATTCCCAATAGAGCGGCAATCCCACCGAATGACGCTCCGTAGCCAATGCTGGTGGGGACGCCGATGACCGGAACGGCGACGAGTCCGCCGATCACCGACGGCAACGCTCCTTCCATTCCCGCAACGACGATAACTACTCGCGAATTCTGGAGCCGTTCGCGTTCGCCGAGGATGCGGTGAATCCCTGCCACGCCGGCGTCCCAGATGCGTTGGACGCGATTTCCCATAGCTTCGGCGGTCAACGCGGCTTCTTCGGCGACGGGAATGTCACTCGTCCCGGCGGTTGCGACCGATATTTCGCCGATACCAAGTTCGGTCTTGTCGCGAAAGAGCCGGATCATACGCGCCGATTCGTGCCATTCGGCTTCGGTGTGGATGTTGCGGATCTGGCCGAAAACCTCGGCGGTCGTTCGCGTGATCAGAACATTTGGCGAGCGGGCGATCAGCTTTTCAAAGATACCCGCGATCTGGTCCGATGTCTTTCCCTGACCGAAAATTACTTCGGGAAAGCCCTGCCGGTCGGATCGTGCGTGGTCGATTCGAGCATAGCCGATATCTTCGTAGGAAAGATTTTTGATCTTTTCGGCCGCCACGCCGAGATCGAGGGCTCCAGCGGCGTGAGCGTTGAGTATTTCTTCTATGTCGGGTGTCTTCATATTCCTGAGATACCTTATCAGATATGCGACGCCAAAAAAAAACGATCCCGTTTCCGGGACCGTTTTTTATGGCTTCGAGGTTGTGAGGGATCAACCTCGAAACGCGAAATCGACATTATTCGATCAGTATGAAAAGGCGTTTGCCGCGGGCAGATCTCCTGACTGTCCGTACAGTTGTTGCATAATACCCGAGGTCGATCCAAGGATGTACCACGTATTGTTGGACGGTCTGAAAACCGCTCTGTCGGCGTTGCCGTCGCCATCGTAGTCGGCAGCTACAGGTTTATCACCCGCGATGCCCCAGGTCCGGACGGTGATCAAATTGTTCAAGCTATTTACAATAAACCACTCGCCGGTCGATGGACGAAATACGGCGACGTCTGTCTTATTATCGCCGTCATAGTCCGCCGGGACGGGAATGTCATTGGCCGCTCCCCAGGTCTGAGCGGTAAATCCAGCAGTTGTTTTGTAGAAATACCAAACATTAGTGGAGGGGCGGAATAGTGCGAGATCGGCTTTGCCGTCACCGTCAAAATCGCCCACCTGTGGCTTGTCCTCCGCTGTCCCGAACTGGAAGACCGAGAACGTGTTCGCATAGGTACCAGTTGAGGCGCTAAGCCGTTTGTACCATGTGCCGTTCGACGGACGATAAAGGACCAGATCGGCCTTGCCGTCGCCGTCGTGATCGGCGGGAACGGGCATGTCGCCGGCTGCTCCCCATTGAATGCTTGTAAAGGTATGGTCCGTTAAATTAAACCAGAACCACGTTCCTGTCGACGGGCGGAATACCGCAATTTCAGTTCGTCCATCACCGTCAAAGTCCGCCGGTGCGATCATATCGCCCGTAACGCCAAACTCTGCCCACATATAACCGGCAGTTCCGCGAAGGATATGCCAAATGTTGCTTGACGGCCGAAAGACGGAAAGGTCGGCCCGTCCGTCGGCATCGAAGTCGAAACGGGTTCGGCCCGAAGGCGTCGGTGTAGGCGTCGGTGTAGGCGTCGGTGTTGGTGTCGGCGTGGGGGTCGGGGTCGGAGTTGGAGTTGGTGTAGGCGTCGGTGTTGGCGTAGGCGTAGGCGTGGGCGTAGGTGTCGGACCTGCCGGTTGCGATATGGCGGTGGTTGTATAGGTCTGATCACCGTCTTCATCGCCGGAGTCGTCAGCTTGCAGGCCGGTCGTGTAGAACGTCACGGGTCCTACGCTGGCGGCTGGAGCCGTCCAGTTGAATGTCCAGGTTGCTCCGCCCGCTTGGCCGCTAAATGTCCCGGCGTTGGTTTGGTTCATATATTGCTTCGTGGCGGAGTTGATAACCGTCGTGTTTGCGGTTGTTGCCGCGAGGGTGCCAGCCTTCGCGTTGGTGCCGTCAAGAGCAGTCAGTTGGAAGCCCCATGCCCGCCTGGTCGTGTCCGTGGTCGTGTTAGTGACGGTAATTTGAACCGTCTGGCCAGGGGTATATGACGCTGGGGCTGTGATCTGAACAAGTCCTGGACCGCTGTTTTGGTTGTGGCACGAGGTGCAGGTACTTTCGCCCGGAGCTCCGGTCCGGCCCGAAGGTGAGCCGTTCGCTCTTGCAATCGTTGGTGTCGCGGTGTGATCGTTAGTAACTAGAACCAAACTAAATCCGGTGATAAAAAGTATTAGGATCGCTAACTTAAGATTTCGTATTTTTGTAACCATTTTCCCTCCCTTGTGATGATTCCGTACGACTGGTCCGTACAGGATGGTGAAGAATTGTTTTTGTGACGCAAATGCATGCGAAAAAAAACTAAAGCGTTGTTAAAACAGGGGGGCACTTATAGAATCGCAAATTTCATTCCGAAACTACGTCGCATTTTCCTTACAAAATGCTGGCCTCCGGACTGGACCTACTTACTCAATGGTGTTATTTCGCGCTTTGTGCGGAATTCTTCGCGATGGAATGCCTTGTAACGGGTAGAAAACGGAAGGGGTTTTGAGTAAGCATACGCTCGAAAAATCGGTTGATCGGGATCTGAATCGGCCCGGCCTTCAATAAAAAACGGCACGCAAACGCTGCCGCCGAAAATGAAGAAGATCAGAGGGAAAATGACAAGTTCAGGTGAAGGAGCCGAGGTATGTGTAAATGCTCGTGAGCTTAATCAAAAGCGACGCGACCGCATAGTTTGATATAAAATTCGACGTAAGTCTGTAAAGCGTGCATTCCGTAGTATTCCTCTGATACCGTCGAGGTCTCCCTACCCAATAATGCGTAATAGAAACGAAATGTGTATCACCGTCGCTTGAATTAGCTTTATAAATAAAGTCTGACGCGATAGAATCAACTCACCGAATATGGAATTAACCGTGGCAATAACCGGAGCCTCCGGTACGATTTATGCTCAACGCACGCTGCAGTTGTTGGCGCAGAGCGGAGCGGTCAAGACGATAAACCTGATCATGTCCGGGACGGCGGCGACCGTTGCCCAGGTCGAAACCGGGGCTAATCTACGAGAGCCAGATGCGGCCAAAATAAACGAATGGCTAGGTTTTGAAAGCGATTCGAAACTTATCAGGTTCTGGCGGCTCGATAATTTTGCGGCGAAGCCCTCGTCCGGTTCGAACAAGCAGGCGGGAATGATAATCGTTCCGTGCTCGATGGGAACTCTGGGAGCGATCGCGTCTGGAGCTGGGACAAATCTTATCCACCGTGCGGCGGACGTTTGTTTGAAGGAACGCCGCAAGCTCGTGCTCGTTCCCCGCGAAACGCCTTACAACGCAATACATCTCGAAAACATGTTGAAGCTTTCGCACGCCGGTGCCAGCATTCTACCCGCGAGTCCGGGTTTTTATCACCGTCCGAAAAGCATCGAAGCATTGGTTGATCACCTGTGTTTTCGGATTCTCGATCAATTCGACATTCCGCATTCGAGCAAATCACAATGGACGGGCGAAGAGGTATCTGAATGATATTACGCTTAACATTTTTGTTGTTACTTTGTGCTCTTGCATGTTTGGCCACCGCCGCGGAGGAAAGGTATGTGAAGCCGGTCGATGAAGCCGCCAAAGACGCTTCGTTTCTTGCATTTAGAACAAAGCTCATTGTCGCTGTCGAGAGTCGCGATGCGAACTATATAATCGGCATTATCGACCCGCAAATAAAGCTGAGTTTTGGAGGTGCTGGTGGTATTGCCGATTTCAAAAGGATTTGGAAGATAAACGCTAAATACTCGCAATTCTGGGATGAATTTCTAAGGGTGATCAAGAACGGCGGGGCATTCGACGGCAGAGGGAAGAATAAATATTCGTCTTTTATTGCACCCTATACATTCAGTTCCTGGCCCGACGATATTGATGGTTTCGAATACGTTGCTATTTTCGGCAGCGATGTAAACCTGCGCGAGACGCCATCCGAGAAAGCGAAAATAGTCGATAAGCTCTCGTATAACGTCGTCAGCCCCAACAACGAAGAATCGATCAAAGTAAAGAACGGACCGGGCGAGGACGATTGGGTCTATACATGGATGAAGGTAAAAACCCTCGGCGGAAAGTCAGGGTTCGTAAAAGCCCAGTATGTGAGAAGCCACATCGATTACAGGGCCGGATTCGAAAAGAAACGTGGCGTTTGGAAGATGAACTATTTCGTCGCGGGCGATTAAGATGAATACCGTTCAACGTTTTTCAAACCGGGTTGAAAATTACGTCAAATTTCGCCCGAGTTATCCGCCGGAAGTTTTGCAGTCGTTTCGCGATGAAATGAATCTGCGGCCAGATTCCGTGATTGCGGACATCGGCTCGGGCACGGGAATTTCGTCAAAGCTGTTTTTGGAAAATGGCAATGAAGTTTTTGGGGTTGAGCCGAATGACGCGATGCGGTCTGCCGCGGAGAATTTTCTAGCGGGCTATTCCAAATTTCGAAGCGTTAATGGAACAGCGGAGAATACAACTCTGAACGAAAGTTCACTCGATTTCGTTATTGCGGCCCAGGCATTTCACTGGTTCAATCCTGAAAAAACACGAGCTGAATTCAAGCGAATCCTTAAAGACGGCGGCTTTGTTGCGTTGATTTGGAATGAGCGACAGTTGGATACGACGCCGTTTTTGATCGAATATGAACAATTTCTCTTACGGTTCGCAAATGATTACACAAAAGTGCGTCATGAAAATATCAATGAAGAAAAGCTTTTTGATTTTTTTGAGTGCAAGTTTCGGCGGGCAGGTTTCCTGAACTTACAAATATTCGATTTTGACGGTTTACGAGGGCGTGCTTTATCGGCATCGTACATGCCGTCGGAATCCGATCAAGTTTATTCGGCGATGATCGAAGAGCTTCGATCTCTATTTGCGAAACACGCCGAAAACGGTAAAATAAAAGTTTCCTACGACACGAATGTTTTCTACACCCAAGTTTGATTTATGTCAGTAAATATCGGAGCAAAACCTCAAATGAAGACCATCACCGTCGCCCACTCACCTGATTCGGACGACGCATTTATGTTTTACGGCCTCGCAACGAACAAGCTGGAAACCGACGGTTTGAAGTTCGAACACACCCTCAAGGATATTCAGACGCTGAACGAAGACGCCAAGAACGGCGTATATGATGTGACGGCGGTTTCGTTTCACGCATACGCATACATCTCCGATAAATACGCTCTGCTGCCGCATGGCGCGAGTATCGGCGACAAATACGGTCCGATCCTCGTTACAAAAGAGCCGCGCAAGCCCGAAGAGATCTCCGATATGAAGATCGCGATCCCGGGCGAACTGACCAGCGCGTTTTTGGCGCTGAAAGCTCTATAATCCAAATTTCGAATACGTCGTCGTGCCCTTTGACGAGATCATCGACGCCGTTCAGAAAGGCACGGTCGATGCCGGATTGCTGATCCACGAAGGGCAGTTGTTTTACAAGCAGCTCGGCCTCGACAAGGTGCTCGATCTTGGCGAATGGTGGTTCGAAAAGACCGGTCTGCCGCTGCCGATGGGCGGCAACGCGATCCGCCGCGATCTGGGCGAGGACCTAATGAAACAAGTGTCCACGCATCTTCACCGGAGCATCGTTTATTCAATGGAGAACCGCGAAGACGCTCTTGCTTACGCGATGCAGTTTGCCCGCGACATGGCACCGGAATTGGCCGACCGCTTCGTGGCTATGTGGGTAAACGACCTGACGCTCGACTATGGCGAACGCGGCAAACAGGCCGTCCGGCTTCTTCTGGACGAAGGTTACAAACACGGCATCATTCCCCATCCGGTCCAGATCGATTTTGTCGGTTGATCTTTTCGCTAGTTACATTTTTTGCAAAACCGGAAGTGAAAGCGGCCGGTTTTTTGCTGTTTGAGACCGCATATTTCCGTCTGTTGTTTCAATATGAAACTCTAGTTTCCGACTAAGAAAATGCGAAGGAATCCGATGATCCCGCCGGCGAGGACAACCCAGAGAACATCGATCTTTAAGCGGAATAATGCAACGAAAGCCGCGATGCTTAGAATGGCCGCGAACCAATTGACGTCTCCCGTAAAGCCGTTTGGGAAGATAACGGCGGCTCCGAAGACGAGCGCGAGATTCAAGATTACGCCGACGACAGCGGCGGTCACACCAGAGAGTGCGCCGTTCAGCGTTTTGTTACCGCGAAGTTTTTCAATATACGGCGCGCCGAGAAAGATAAATAGGAACGACGGCAGAAATGTGGTGTAGGTTGTGATGAGTGCTCCGATGACGCCACTCGTGAGCGGTGACATTCCGTCCGTAGGATTGTTCCATCCGGCCATAAACCCGACAAACTGCAAGACCATTATCAGCGGGCCAGGCGTGGTTTCTGCTAACGCGAGGCCATCAACGGCTTGCGTCGGCGTGATCCAATTGTACGGCACTGTCGTGACCGCCTGCGTGACGTATGCGAGCACCGCGTACGCTCCGCCAAATGTCACAAACGCCGAGATCGAGAAGAATTTGTATTCCTGAACGTGCAAACTGTCGATTCCACGCCACGCAATGAGAGCCGCGAAAGGCAACAGCCACAACAATATTCCCGCAGCCAGCGTGATCAAAAAACGCGTTCGGTTCGGCTTGGTGTGTTCGAGTTGAACGGCGTTGTCGCTGATGACAAGCGACAATTCAGCGTCCGCGTCCGCAGCTTTCTTCTCTTTTGGCTTCTCCGGCGGCGGTGAAAACAATGTAGGAGCGAGTCGAATACCGGCAAGTCCCACGAGAGCAGCACCAAGTACGATCAACGGAAACGGAACATGCAGAAAATAGATCGCAATAAATGCAAATGCGGCGATGGCGTAATGAACCTCGCGTTTGATTGCACGTTTACCGATTTTGAACAACGCCTCGACAACTATCGCAACGACGACAGGTTTAAATCCGTCAAGCACACCGCTAACCAGTGGAACGTGGCCGAACGCAGCATAAACGTAAGAAAGCCCAAGCAGAATAAAGATTGATGGAATTACAAAAAACGCACCCGCAACGATGCCTCCCCAAGTGCGGTGCATCAGCCAGCCGATGTAAACCGCAAGCTGCTGAGCCTCCGGTCCGGGCAGCAACATGCAGTAATTGAGCGCGTGCAAAAACCTTTCTTCGCCGAGCCAGCGACGTTTATCGACGAGCTCTTTGTGCATCATTGCAATCTGCCCCGCCGGGCCGCCAAACGAGATGAACCCGAGCTTCAGCCAAAACCGAAAAGCCTCGCCGAATGATACGCTCCTTGGTTTATCGTCCATAACTATTGATTAAGTCGATTTTCGCTAAAATGTCAGATCGTAAGTCATCTTAACACGCAAACTGTAGGATGGACGCTCAAGCCCAACGCCGGTCGTTTGGTTGTAGATGATAAAAAAATCGCTGTTCGGTCGAAATATATATCGGAACCGAATATTCAATGCGGAAATGCGGGCCGCCGAGTTTAACTGCAACAAGGCCGATGATAAAAACTTGCGAGAAATTGTAGTTTACCTTGCCGGTGAAAAGATTTGTCGTGAAATTGCCCTGCGGCAGCCGCACGTTGTTGTAACTGTCGGAGAAAGAAAAAAGAAAATTAGCATTTGGGCGATAGGTGATTCCGGCGGAGATCTCGTCCAGCTTGCCGGAGTAAAAGCGGCCCCATTGGTACTCGGTTTCAAAGCCGATTTTTTTGCTTCGATCCGATTCAAACTCTACTTTCGGACGATTGAAATGATAAGTTCCCGTGGGAATTACAATGCCCGCCCTGATCTCGAAAGGTTCGGTCAAAACGTCCGTCACATCCTCGATCGGACGAAAGAAAAAAACCGACGAATTCTTGAATTCTGTTTCCCATGACAATTCGTTTTGCCGTGACGAAAGTTTTCCGTTCCGGTCAAAGTAGTGTTCGGTTTGCACCTCAAATTCCATCTGCCTGACGAATGGCAGAAACTTTGGGCGCGCTGTGTAAGCGGCCTGCGCAAAGTATTGGCGGATTCCCTCGCGCTCGATAAATCCGACCTCGGGGTTGTAATTTTTGCCAACATCCTCGAAAACACCGATGAATCGAAACTTGTCGTTCTCAAATCTTGAATTAACTCGGGCGGAATGAACACTTGAGCCGATACCTGGCGTTGCGGTACGAGCGTAAAATCCCGATAGCGTGTAGTGGTCGGTCAAGTTAAGTTCGGCATCGACGCCATAAGCTCGGTTGTAGCTTGTGCCGCCATTGGACGTCGCGCCTTGACGGTTTACAAACATCGCACCGATGGTAGAGCGTTTGAGAATATCCTTCTTAACTCGAGCGACAGTGTATTGCTGACGCGGAACAAAAAAACTCGATGTCGACGCACCCGCCGGGCGGGTTTGAACCTGTAGAAAACCGACGTTGTAGCTGCCAATGCGTCCGGTAATTTTTGCGCATAATCTATCGGTTGCGGCTGGCCGGATTCCGTAACGCCGATGCGACGTGTAAAGAAAAGCTGGTTGGCACCCTGCCGCCCGAATAGAAAGACACCGGAATTCTCTAAAAAGAAATCGCGTTTTTCGGGAAAGAAGATCGAGAAGCGTGAAAGATTGACGACCTGATTATCCACTTCGGCCTGACCGAAATCCGGATTGACGGTAAATTCCGCTGTTAGCGAAGGCGTGATCCCGATCTTTGCGACCTCGATGCCAAATTTACCGTCGACACCGGCGTCCGTTCCCGGTGCACCGACACGCGGAACGCCTTCTTGCCAACCGCTGGAAACATACGGTTTTATCTCGACCAAACGCCGCCGCTTGATCTCGCCGACACCGACAAGTTCACCGGCCTGCGACACTCGCTCAAGTCCGAATGAGCGTTGCCAGCTTGCCCACAAAACTTCCTCGTTCTTTCGTCGGATTATCCGCGCCGCATTAAAGCCCCATGTATCCGCGCCTTCCTGAAATCTCAACGTGGTGAGCGGAATTGCAATCTCAACGGTCCAACCTTGCGGATCACGTTTCCCTTCGGAAATCCACGCCGCGTCCCAGGACAGGTTGACGTCGCGACCTTCGTCGGTGATAAGCGCGTCCTGTTGGGTTCCAAACGGATTCACCGCGAACCGAAATGCGTTGCGTTTGTCATGAAATGTGTCGAGCAATATCTCGACCTTGTCGTCGTTTGAAAAACTCGCGTCGCGGACGAATTCGCGGGCGTTGATCTTTGCCGGTTCGGAATCGAACGCACGAATTGCGAAATAAATGTTCTTTTCGTCAAAAAGAACACGTATCTCGGTCTTTTCGCTGGCCGGTTCTCCTTCTTTTGGTTCCTGCTGATAAAAATCTGAAATAAGGTCGGCGGTCCGCCAATCTGCTTCGTTCAGCTCACCGTCTATCTTTATTTCTTCAGCCGTTCGGACAACCTTGATTTTAGTGACCGGCGTCTGCGCAGACGTTCGAGAAACAAAAACCGGCACCGCCGCCAGAATAAGAGTCAGCCATCCAAAGAAAGCTGCTCCTGGCAAAAAAGTTTCTTTTTTTCGGTGTTTTCTGATCAATCTGATACTTAATCAACTTGCAAATTGTTCGTCAACAGTAATCACGAAAACGAGTGTTCCGATGATTCCAAAAACACAAGCCGCGACAAACGGCGTTTCGGGTGAAAATTTCCAGAGCAATCCGCCAATTGCCGCCGCCGGGGTAATTGTCAGGCTTCGCACGAGATAATACAAACCGACGGTTCGGGCCCTAAGGTGAGGAGCAGCAAAATTGACTATCATCGCTTTACGCGAAGGCTCGCCGATCTCACGCAGTCCGCCGATGACAAAGGCCAATATAAGCTGGCCGAAATTTGCGGCCAGAACGACGGCAAGCGGAAACAGGGCGAAACATGCGAATGTGGCGACGACAAACGGTTTGAGCCCAACCCGGTCGGCTACCCACGCTGCCGGGATATAAACGAAAATTGATGCTGCCATTTGAATCGCCACCAGCAAACCGTATTGCACGATGCTGATGCCCGTAATATTCGTGACGTACAAGACGATAAAAATTTCGGCAAGGCTTTCGCAAGTGCGAATCAGTATATCGGAAACAAGCAAACGTTTGAGAGCGATGTGAAACAAACTCCACACGCCGCGAAAGGTTTCCGGCTCGCCAACGATAACCGGCAAATTTATTGCCGACACGAGTAATATGGTCGCGGTCGCGATGCCGAGCGTTATTATTAGGCCTATGTGAACACCGCCGACAACGCCCCAAGCGGCGATCAACGCTCCGCCCAGCAAGGGCGCAAGGGACATCGGAACCCTCTTCAAAATCGATTGAAGGGTGAAACCCATCGTCCGGCGAGTATTGGGAAGAGCGTCTCCAATCGTGGCAAAGATCGCCGGAGAAGCCATGCTGCTCCAAGCCATCGTAAAAGCCAGCCCGACAAAGACAAAGATCCATGACGGGCTGAACAAATAGATCAAATAGCCGATCGACGCGAGCGCAATGAACACCAGAAATGCCCGGCGGCGCCCGACACGATCGGATAGCCAGCCGCCCGGATATTGATAAATTGCGTCAAGAAAATCTTTCGCAGTACCGAAAAGGCCGATTATCCCTGAGCTGGCACCGAGAGACTCGAGATATTTGGGCAGAAACTTTTTCCAAAGCTCTTCGCCCGCACCAAGCAGAAAAACGGCCGATGAAACGATTACGACGTTCCGCTCAAGACCAAAAAATTCCTTCGCCTTGCTCTGCAACGAAGTATTTTCGTCTGATTGTTTTCGAACCCATATCCCGCCCATCAATTGTCTAAAGGCAATAGTTTTGCCAATCGTATTTTCCTCTATAACTTGGCATGTACCTATTTTTTGGTGCTTTCGATTTCGCCGCTAATCGCGTCAACATGCACGTTCACTTCGGCACCGTCAGCGGTAATAATTTCAAATTCGTATAGAATTTTGCCACGTTCACTTTCGATCTTTGCTTTCACGGTCGCGCCGGAAACTTTGTTGAGGGCGGTCTGCTCGGCATCGTCCATCGAAACTTTGATCTGGTCGAACATCGCTTTTTCTTTTGCCGAACCTCCGCCTTTTTCTTTGACGTCAAAAATCTCGCCCGTCAATGCATCAACGTGAATATTCGTCTCACCGTTTGTCGAGGTGTGAATTTCAAATTCAAACAGCAATTTGCCTTTTTCGCGTTCGAGCTTTGCCATCTCGACAGTTCCATTGACGCGGCCGAGAGCCACTTTTCTGGCTTAGGCCATCGTAATTTTCGCTTCACGCACCATTTTGGCCTCTTTGCCATCCTTTCTTGCAGAGACGACAGTCATCGTCATGCTCACAAATATTGCGGCTAACGCAATAGTAAATAACTTTGTCTTCATTGTTTTACTCCTTGATTTTCAACATATTAGGCCATCTTAATTTCCTCTATACGGTGATTCACCTCATTCCAATTTACGTTTGCCATAAACGCATCGACATATTTCGCGGCGGCGGCACCGTAGTCCATCTGGTAAGCGTGTTCGTACATGTCGAGGACGAGCAGCGGGACGCTGAATGGCGGATTTGAGGTGTGATCGGCCGACCAGTAGTTATGAAGTTCGTTGTTGTGGCGGTTGAAGGCGAGTACCGTCCAGCCCGAACCGCCGGAGAGCGAGTTGCCGGTGCGTTTGAACTCTGCTTCCCACGCCTCGTAGCTGCCGAACCATTTCTCGATCAGCTTTTTCGCTGTGCCGTCCGCTTTGCCGTTGCCGCCGAGATTGCCGAAATAGTTCTCGTGCAAAACGATCGAACCCGTGCGGATCAATTCCTGACGTTTGAGATCACCGTAAATGTAGGCGGGCAATTCCTTCTCTTTTGATAGAGAAGCGAGCCGTTGTTCGACGACATTAAGAGCTTTGACGGCGCCAGTGTAGTTATTTTCGTGGTGCGAACGGATCAGCTTCTCGGATATGCCGGTGAGTTTTGTCGGATCAAACGGCAAAGGCTTTGGCACATGCTTTCCCGCAAATGCCAACGGTAAAACTTCAGCCTGAGCATTCGCCAAACCATCAAACGTCAATACACCCGCTCCCGCCGCTATAACTCCCGTGATCGCATCCCTGCGTGACATCTTGTTCATATTTTTTCTCCAAATGAATTATAGAGCAATTGTGTGATCGAGTGTATTCTTGCCTTTCTGAATTGTTGTAAACTTTCAACCGTCTTCGAGCATCTATTGTTTTAGTTTTCTTTCGCACACGTAAAATCATGAAAAAGCTTCTTTCTTTGACCTTAGTTCTTGTTTGCCTCTCGGTTGTTTCGACGTTTGGGCAGGCTTCAAGTGTTGTTAAAACCGATCCGGGCCAAGCGGAGATCGACCGCATCGTGAAGAAATTTACGGAGAACGAGTTTTTGTTCCGGCAGGCGTTGAATGTTTATGCCTTCAACCGCTATGCGACGATGCAGACGATTGGAATGGGCGGGCAGATATTACCGGCACCTTCAAACGCGATTCTTATCTGACTTTTAATGAGGCCGGGGAGCGTTTCGAAAAGATACTTTTTGCCCCGTATCTCGACCATGACCGAGATTACGATAACGGTGGCAGGATATCGACAATCTCGGTGGGATCGATCCTTTTGCAATCGAGCCAAAGATGGCGAACCAGTACAACTTCACATATCTCGGTAAGGAAAAGATCGACGAGCTTGAACCTGTACGTCTTCGAGGTCGGGCCAAAGGTGATGCCCGATCCGAAAAAAGGCATCGCCAAGTTTTTTCAAGGCAGGATATGGGTTGACGACGAAGACCTGATGATCGTCAAATCGAAAGGCAAGGCGGTTCCCGAAGGAAAGGAACGCTTTGCGACGATGGAGACGATTCGCGAGAATGTCGATGGTAAATACTGGTTCCCGTCTTATTCAAGCTTCGGATGACGAACTTGGTTTTTGAAAAAGGGCAAGCTGTAAAGATGAGGATCCGTGTCAGGTATAAGGATTACAAACTTGGCCGAACTGACGTGAAGATTGTCGGTGAAGAGGATGTCCCGCCTGAGAAACCGGCTGCCGACGCCGACATCCGTCAACACCGCCGCCGCTCGTGAGGAAGCCTTAGTTAAGTAATAATTTACAATTGGTATTTGATAATGGACTGCTTGCAACGGCGGTCCATTTTTATTGTCCGAGCTCTTCGGCTATGGCGGTCCGTGTTTGTTGCAGCAGATCCATCAAACCGCTTTCCGGCACGTCGTGCGTTTCAATCGGAGGAAGCAGTACCATTTCGATCGTTCCGCCGTAGGCGACGCCGGTTCTTTTTCCCATCATCCAGTCTGTTTCCTTGATCGCTACGGGAATGATCGGAGCGTCCGTCTGCATTGCAAGGTGAAACGCTCCTTTTTTGAACGGCAGCAGTTCGCCGGGCATTGCCCGCGTGCCTTCGACAAAGACGCCGAACGAATATCCCTGCTGCATCACCTCGCGTGCTTTTTCCATCGATCGCAAAGCACGTTCCGGGTTTGAGCGGTCGATGGCGATGATGTTTACAAAGCTCATGCCCTGACCAAATACCGGGACTTTTAGCAATTCCTTTTTGGCGACAAGGCCCATTTTTTTACCGGCAAAAAAGAACAGCGTCGCCGTGTCGAGATACGAGCGGTGATTTGAGATAAATACGTACGAGCGGCCTTCTTCGAGGTTTTCAAGGCCCTTCACATTGACCTTAGCTCCGCACGCCGCCAGCCAGGTTTTCGCTCCCCACTGCGTCAGCGGATAAAGCCACATCCGGCGATTGATTATCCACAAAAAGATCAACGCAGGCATCGCGACGACAAGCAAAAGAACTCCGGCAACAAACCAACTCCACCAATAGCGAAGTTTGCCGATCAAGCGGGATTTGTTAGACTGCCTGACAGGAAACGTCAGCTTCGTATTTTCCCTAATCTCCTCCAAGGACAATTTTGCCGAATGATCAGACATAGTTATTTTTACCACAGAGACACAGAAACACAGAGGAAAATGAAAATTGAGAATGGAAAATTGAAAATGGCAGCACTGTTCCGGCGTTCTCCAGTTTCAATTTTCAATTCTCAATTTTTACTTCGTTTCTGCGGTCTGATTTTACTTTTTTCCACGGCAATTGTCGCTCAGGTGCCATCGCCAAAGTCTGTTCTGGGCTTTCAGCCGACCGACGACAAAACTATAGCCGATTGGCAACAGATAACAGATTACTTTGCGAAATTGGACAAGGCGAGCAACCGTGTTTCGGTAAAAGAGATCGGCAAAACGACGCTTGGCAAACCCCTGATCGTTACGTTTATTTCCTCGTCGGACAATATCAAAAATCTCGATAAGCTACGAAAGATCAACCAGAAACTTGCCGATCCGCGGATGATCTCGAACTCAAGCGAACTCGAAGATCTGATCAAGAATGGCAAGACAATCGTTTCAATCTCCTGCTCCATCCATTCAACCGAAATTGTGGCATCGCAGATGTCGATGAACCTTGCGTACGAACTCGCGACGGCGAATGACGACGATACTAAAGAGATTTTGAACAACACTGTGCTGCTACTGATCCCGTCCTCAAATCCTGACGGTGTTCAGATAGTAGCGGATTGGTATCGCAAAACGCTCGGCACAAAAAGCGAGGGCACATCGCCACCCGAGCTTTATCACCACTACGCGGGGCACGACAACAACCGCGATTGGTTCATGCTGAATCTGAAGGAAACGCAGGCGATCACAAAGCTTTTTTGGCAGGAATGGTTTCCGGAGATTGTCTACGACGTTCACCAGCAAGGTCAGAATTCGTCGCGGTTTATCATTCCGCCGTTTTTCGATCCGCCGAACCCACGCGTCTCTCCATCGATTCTTCGCGAGGTTGGATTGATCGGATACAAGATGGCGGCCGATCTGCAGGCAAAAAATATCGCGGGTGTGGCGACAAATTCGACCTATGACACGTGGTGGCACGGCGGGTTTCGCTCGGCGCCTTATTTTCACAATTCGATCGGCATTTTGTCCGAGGCAGCAAGTGCGAATTTGATGTCGCCGGTGACGATCACACTGGATGATCTCAAGCGAAACCGCAACGTCCGCGGCCTTGCGTCGTTGCTGGAAACGGCGACAAATTATCCCGATGCGTGGAAAGGCGGCATGTGGAGTCCGAGGGATATTGCCGAGATCGAGATGACGGCGAGCCGTGCTCTGCTTTCGCTTGCGGCGAAATATCGCAGCCGCTATCTTCGCAATTTTTATGAGCTTGGTAAATCGAATCTAAAACCGGACGCGGACGTGCCGCAGGCATACGTTGTTATGGCCGGGCAGCCGAATGCGGAGAGCGTTTCGCGGTTTTTGGAAATACTGACGTGGCAGGGAATCGAGGCCTATCAGATGACCAACGAGCTTTGGGTCAAGCATTCGAAGACCGAGGATTTTCATGAAATACCGCTGAACAGCTTTTTGATATTTACCAACCAGCCGCAGAAAAACAACGTACTGAGCCTGTTCGAAAAGCAGGTGTATCCGAATCGTCTTTTGCCAAACGGCGACGCCGAGGCGCCGTATGACGTTGCCGGCTGGACGCTGCCGCTGCAGATGGGCGTCGAGACTTATGAAGTTTGGGATATTCGCGAGCTTGATAAATCATCGCAGCACACTGAAGAAGGTCGAGAACACGAATCAGGTTCGCTGCGGTATTGAATCTGAGACCGAACAGCGAGCCGTTCGACAAAGTTGCCGAATCCGCTGAAAACAAATCCGAAGATCGGGCTGTATAAACCGTTCACATCGTCGATGGACGAAGGCTGGACGCGGCTGGTTTTTGATAATCACCAGATTCCGTACAAGTCAGTGTCGAACGACGATTTCCGGCAGAACCGGCTTGATTACGATGTTATTGTTTTGGCGGCGGACAGTGAAAACACGATCGTTAACGGCCTTAGCGCGTGAGCGTTATCCGGCCGAGTTTGCCGGCGGGATCGGCGACAGCGGGTGTCGAGAATCTAAAGAAATTTGTCGAAAACGGCGGGAAGCTGATCTGCTTTGACGATTCGTGCGAGATTGGCTATCAAGCGATTTGGTCTGCCGATCAGGAACGTTCTCACCGGACTAAAGCGAAGCGAATTTTACAATCCCGGCTCGATCGTAAAGCTGACGGTAGATACCCGCAATCCGCTCGCAAAAGCTATGCGTGAAGAAGTGCCGGCATATTTTACTTCTAGTTCGGCCTTCGAAATAGCTGCCGATGCCCGCGTCAACGTCATCGCCCGCTACGCCGAAAAAGATGCCCTGATGTCCGGCTGGATGCTCGGCGAAAAATACCTGAACGGCAAAGCCGCGTTGGTCGAAACCGCTTACGGAAAAGGAAAGATAGTAATGTTTGCCTTCCGCCCGCAACACCGCGGGCAGACATGGGGGACATTTCCGTTTATCTTCAACGCTCTCGAAAAATGATCGATGAACTAGTCACTTCTGTTGTTATGAGTAATATGAAAATACGCAGTATTTCTCATTCATCGTTGTCATCGTATCTTACTCTTCTCTATCCGCAACATTCGAGCTACCGACGCCGAATTATTTCTCTTCCGCGCCGAACCGCTGATCCGCATCGGACTTTCGACGAATTCGGGTTCGGTTTCGATCACGACACGCGATTCTCGCTTGTTGCGGTCAGTCCGGACGAACCGAGCAAATTCTGGCGACAACCGTGTTACGGTTTCGGCCAGGGCTTATCGGCCGCCGGAGGTCGAGAATTATCGTTTTGAGATACAAATCTTCCGACGCTGGATGAGGCGAACGACATCGCGAAGGAAATGCGCGAAGCGACGGGTGAAACGGCGTTGGTGAGCATCGACCCGGCGACGAATACGTGGAAAGTTTGGATCGGCGGCGTTTTTGAAACGACCGAAGAAGCGGATGCGTTCAAAGCGACGTTGGCAGAGAAAGGGTTTGAGGATGCGGTGAAGGTGACGGAGAAAAAGGTCGTGCCGTCGGATGACGCACTGGCTTTGTCGCAGCAAGTTAGAACAGCGGGGAAGTCGCAGGTGCGAAGTATTGTGCAGCCGATCGGTCGATTCGCAGCCGATCATCGGGCCGCCGTCAGTCGATCCAAATTTACGTGAAGTGATCGTCAACGGGCCGAGCGAAATGGCGAAATATGCTTCGCTAAAATCGGTGTCGTTTGGGTCGATGAATGAGCGTGCGAATCCGGTCAGTCTCAACGGCAAGGCCTACCGAGGCAAGATCGAGGTGTTTGTAAACGCTCGCGGCTCACTGACCGTCGTTAATGTCGTGCCGCTCGAAGAATATCTGCTCGGCGTTGTGCCGGCTGAACTTGGTTTGCCGAAATCTCGAAGCGCAAAAGGCACAGGCGATCGCCGCACGGACATACGCTGTCGCGAATATCAACGGTTATGGAACGCAGGGTTTTGATATGGTGCCGACCGTTTGGTCGCAGGTTTACAAAGGCGTTTCGATCGAAACAAAGATGGGCACGCAGGCGGTCCGCGAAACGCGCGGGATGATCGCGACATATAACGGCAAGCCGATAATGGCTTATTTTACATCGACTTGCGGCGGCCGTACTGAGAATTCGGAGAACATATTCGACCACGCCGAGCCTTATCTTCGCGGCGTCGAATGTTCGCTCGAAGGGCATAAACATTTCGATCCTTTTTTGGTCAAGACTTCACGGCAGCCCGCGAAATTGCGCGACGATGCAAATCTCGAACTTGTGCGATTCATGTCGCTGCTCGCAGTAAACGGATTTTCGCTGACGACTGCGCAGATGACCGACGCGTGGTTCGAAGATGTTCCGACGCAGGGCGAGATGTCGAACTGGCTAAACCAGCTTGCTTCGAAATTCGGCAAGACATTTCCGAACGTGAATAAGGACACCGCGAAGCCCGTAGAGCTGGCGCAGATACTGGCCGGATTTATTTATACGCCGGGCGCGGCGGACACACTTTTGAGCGATTCGGATGTGAACTATCACCTCTCATTTGATGACGCGGCAGAGATTCCTAAAGAACGCCGTCCTGAAATCGCGATGCTGCTGCGCGACGGTTATTTTGCGCTACATCCCGATCTGACGATTAAGCCGAATCGTCCGTTTTCGCGGGCGAAGATGCTGCGGCTGATCAGGCAGATTTATCTGAAGAAAAATTGGATGCCGACGCTGCAAAGCGGCACGACGAAAGCGAGCGTTGATGGCAAGCTTGTGTTGAAATCGGGCAAAAACGAGCGACAGCTTTCGATCAGGCCGGACGTCTTTTTATTCCGGCAGTTCGGCGGTGAACTTTATTCGGTAAAGGAAGCCGCGTTGGTTGGCGGCGAGACGGTAAAATACCAGTTGGATGCAACCGGAGCGGTGATTTATCTGGAAGTTGAACCGACCGATACGCCGACTTCCGCTGAGAACATGTCGCCATTTTCGAACTGGAGCAAAACGCTCGGTGCAGGTGCCGTCCAATCGCGGCTGTCGAGGTATGTCCGCGGCATCGGCACGCTTTATGACGTGAATATAAAACAGAAAGGCTATTCGCGACGTGCCGTCGAGCTTGAGATCACCGGTTCAAATGGCGTGAAAACACTCAAAGGCGGAAAGATACGCTCGGCTCTGCGTCTAAAAGAACAGCTTTTCGTTATCAACAAACGTTATTCCGGCAGCACCGTTTCGAGCTACACATTCACCGGCCGCGGCTGGGGCCACGGCGTCGGCATGTGCCAATACGGTGCCTACGGATTAGCCAAAATGGGCGTCAAAGCCGATGAGATAATCAAGCATTATTACACCGGCGTTGAGGTGACGAAGGCGTACTGAAAATTATGGACTCGCGAAAAAATTACTGGAGTTCCATCATACGACAAGTTAATGATTCCGGTTCTCAAGAGCTGCGAAATGGATCTTGGGAGGATCAGGTACAATCGAAGAGATAAACGATAAAGTTCTTATGCGATCGAAGGATTCTCTGACGAAGTTTTACAGATGCCTCATGGCGAAAAGAGTTCATACAGTGAAATTACTACCGATTGTTCTGGTCAAGAACCTATCTAAAAAAGTTCGGTTTAATTGATAATTCTTCGCGAGGCGTCTGGACACTAACAAATTCGAACATTGACGTTGATCAAGTTAACACTGATGAAATTGTTCGTTTTGTTCGAAAAGAACTTAACGAAAAGAAGCAAAAAAAAGACCGAAATAAAGAGGCCCCCGTTGAAGAAGTCGCCGAAGAAGCCGACGAGTTACTCGAATGGAAGGAGCAATTGGTGCAGACAATACTAGCTATTCCTCCGCCCGCATTTGAGAGGCTTGTTCAAAGATTGTTGCGGGAAAGTGGATTTGTGGAAGTTGAGGGAACAGGAAAAGCGGCGATGGGGGAATTGATGGTAAAGAATCGACCAGAATGAGTGGATTGCTCAGCTTTCATGCCATCTTTCAAATGCAAAGCGCTACAAAGGGTCATTACGCCGAAATCAAATAAGAGATTTTCGCGGAAGCCATGCAGGGACGAGCCGATAAAGGCATTTTTATTACTACCGGCAATTTCACAAGGGATGCAAGAAAAGAAGCAACTCGTGACGGTGCCCCGCCGATAGACCTAATAGATGGAGAACTACTCTGTGAAAAACTTAAAGAATTTTCGCTAGGCGTGAACACAAGGATTGTTGAGGAAGTCGACGTGGATGAGTCCTTTTTCAGTAAGTTTTAAGCCTCATAGTTCAGCAAACCCGTTTTACACAGCCCGTTTGATCACCGCGGATTCATGTTCAGGAAACATGATCGTTGCAGGATGAACTCCGAAAGCATCGGCGATCTGTAACGCCCGCTAGTTGCCTGTGTCCACACGGTCATTTTCCAAAAAGCTCAGGTTGGTCGGACTGACCCCCGAACGCTCGGCGAGGTTCTCCTGCGTCCAGCCCTTTAGTTCACGAAGCATCGAAATACCTCGCCGGACGAAAGCTCGGCATGCGGTCGGGCGGTTACAAATTCACTTTTGTTGATTCTCTTCATTTTTCCAATACTTGTGCACTCCCTGTTCGGCGATCAGACGCATAGCCGGTTCGCTGACGAATACTTTCGCGTGGAATTGCTCGCCCCATTCAAAAGCGGTGACATCGTGATACTCGAACGTAGTTTAGATACATCGTATTTTGGGCCGTAGCCGGGATGGAGTTTTTTCTGCAGTGACGCACGGACGTTCGGGTCGGCTCCGTGGGCGAGCAGGAGTTCGGTAAACGGAGCGGTTTGCTCGCGGCCCTGATAGTTCATCCAGAAGTTCGGCTGTGAAACGACGGTGCAAAACAGTGCAGTGTGGCCGCCGAAACCGTCGGTGTCGATTGCGGCTCTTCGCATTTACATCAGCACCTTTCTCGATCAGCCATTTCGCAATATCAAACTCATCGTAATCGACGCACATATGCAACAGCGTTGTGCCTTTGAGAGGCGTGCCTTGAGTTGCGAGCACTTCGTCATGGCAGCCGAATTCAGGCGGATAAATCTCTTCATGCGTGAATGTTCGTGTGAGAAGCTGCGGGTCGCGGCGAAGATGTTCTTCGAGCAGATCGATGCGGCCTCGGTGCAGAGCCATTACGGGTGTGTCGGGGAGCTCTAATCCGTGTTGAACGTACATTTCGAGAATAGCGTGTTTGGCGGACGGATTGCGGCTGTCGGTTTCGAGTACGACATCGACGGGGGCGAGCCGTTTGCCTTCGGAATTGTAAACTCTGTGCTCCAAGTCTCGAACATCAACTCCGTGTCCGGACACGCTCAACGTATATGCCGGGCCGCCCAAAACGTCTTCGGGAATCGGTGGTGATCCCATCAATCCGTGAATCAATTGTGCCGTGTCGATCTTGCTTTGCAGCGTCGCACGGTCGAGTGCGTGCATGTGATCCTTTGCTCCAAGTTCATGCAGCATTTTGATCATCTCATTGCGGCCGAGATTCGCGGCGTAGCTCATCGGCGGGCCCCAATTGCTTTCGCGAATCAGCACGGCTTCGTGGAGAAGATTCGGGTTTTTAAGAATCGAATAGCGGAGGGCGGCGATGTCGTCGGACCAGATTGCGTCGACCAATTTGCAAGCTTGTACGAGACGCTCCCAGCTTGGAGCCTCATAGCTGCGGGCGAGCGCAAGCTGGGCATCGGCGAGCTTTGCTTCGGCCGGTGTTACGGTTTTGGGGTGGTATTTATTGAGTTCGTCGATCGCGGATTTATCGCCGCTTCGGATGGTGCGAAGCAGTTCCTTTGCCTGATGTTTGAGCTGATCGAGATCGGGACGAACGGGAAGGCGACGGGCCTCACTAAGATGAATAGACATAAACGAGCCTCCTTCTAGGTCTTGCCCGATGTCCGCATCTCCGGGCGAAAGGAGGTTCGCTATGGAACCTGTAGAAAAATATTTCGCTCAGGTGGACTCGGTCCTGTCCGCGGACTGGTGGCGGCCTGCACGCCTGCGGACAGAATATCTCTGAAGACCTTCACGGTCAAGCTCTTTCATAGGTTCGGCAACTGGCTCGGCTTTAAGTTAAGTCCGGCCTGCTTTTCAGCGGCTTTATTGGCAGCCAGCGATAGCTTTTGCAACGCTCGCAACGCTTTCGCGTCTGAAGTCCCGGCTGTTACCTGATCACATTCTTTTATGAGCTGCGGTACTTCGTCCGCGGAATATGCGACTCTTTCGTCTGTATCGCGTGCTCGGCCGATTAGCGGGTAGTTATCCATCCGCTCATTGAAGCGCTCCCAGTACATTGCCGTTTGCTGCTCGATGTTATCGGCGATCAAGCTCTCCCAACGCGGAACGCCGATGCCTTCGAAATATAAGGCCTCAATGTCTTCTGGATTGATGTCAAAACCGACATAAGTAATGTCCGCCCCGTCTGCAACGAAAACAGACAGCGAGCCCTCGCCCTTTTGCTCCAGTATAAATTGTTGTTCCAAGTCGCTGATCGGCGACGATCCATTATCGCTCATTGTATTTGTGCCTCCGTTCGTTACCCGTTTTGTAATCTCTAAGCTTTTTACGAGCCTATCTCGGCGTCCAGTTTTGCCAATTGGCATCCGCCAATTCAAATTGCCGCCGTAATTCCTGCTGCATGGCGACAACATCCACCTGTGTCGGTGGGCCTTGCGGTCGATTAGGCTGCTGGTTAGGAGCACCGGGCCGCTGAATTCCGGGCACTTGGCGTGGCGGCCCTCCGGGAGCAGCCAGAGCGACTTGGCCAGCCCGGGCAGCAACAAGATTGGCGACGGTGATTGTGGCCTGGCGGTTCCATACTTGAGCCGCGGTGCCAACCGCAAATAATTCACCGCCGAAACCAAGGTCGCATGAATAAGCTCCGCGTCTACCACTCCAGCGCATTGTGCCGGAACGAGTTAGTAGATCGGCCAAACGTGCGGCCATGCTTACGCCGGCGTCTTCCCAATTTTGCAGATGCGGGCGATCGCTCTCCGGACCACGAAAAGCTCCGACTTCGGCACTTGTGCCAACCGTTCGCAGTGCTTCCCAAAATTTGAGGGCCTGAGCACTATTCACCGCTTCAAGCGAATGTAGCCAAGAGGTTTCTCTTTCAGTTACCGTGCCGTTGCTTTGCAGCCAGCGCAAACCTGCAAAGCCCAGATCGACGGCCATTCCGAAGTTGTGGTTGCTCTCGCCCGGTCCGGCATTGGTGACGTTACGTCCGCTGGTCAGCAAATCGTATTGTGTTTGAAAATTACGCCTGTCTCCCTGACTGCAAACGCCGATTGCTATGCCATGAAGCGAATGCATACGGTTGATGCACGCTATCACTTTTGTGCGAAAAGCTTGCGTGAATATAAGTGCGTTAGCGGCGGCAATCTTCACCTGTAATTGGGCTGCGGTTGCGGCTACATAAACTGTTTTCCCGCCCGCAAGCACACGCATATCCGAAAAATCGGCTGGGACCATTTCAACCAGCTTTGCCCAGGTTGCATCATTTGGCCTGACAAGCCCCGCTGTTGCATTCGGATTAGGAGCGGACTGCTGGCCGTTTGCAGACACGAAAACGTGATTATTTTGAAAATCACGGATTGCTCCGATCGTGCTATTGCCGCTAACTCCGTCATAGCTCGCAAGAAAGGGTGCACTTGGCGTTGTGGCGGTCGCCGGTCGCAGGGTTTTGACAAGTATCGCCTGAACCAAAGCTACATCGCTGATGTTGTTGTTGCCATTTTCGCCGACTGAGTTAGTAATTACCTGCATCGTTGTTCTCCTAAAATAATTATCCCTGGTCAATGGTTATTCGTAACACGCGAAAGGCAATGTCACGGTCATGGAATTCTCGGGTTTCGCCCCAACTATGGTCGCTTTTAATACAATGGTTTGACAACCGGTTTTTGGAAGCCAGAAGCCGACAAATGTGACGCCGTCCGAATTTACCGGGCCGAGGTTGCTGGTGCTATTCAGAATAATACTTTTAACCGGCTTTGTGCTCTTTGCCGCAAATGGCATGGCTCCGCTCTCGGTCGCAAGCAGACGGACCAGCATCTTTTGTGGGACGGGAGCATCCTTGCCGAGGTCTACTTTGACGACAACAAAAACGGATACAGAGGCGAATTCGCCGCTGGGTACATTGCCCATTTCAGGAGCATCCTTTGCAAGCATGTCTCCGGAAAACGATCCCGTTTTACTGTTGAATAGATTCACTTGAAAGCCGGCGATTCGCGGTGCGTTTTGAGCCGAAACCGGTATCGATAACACGAGTGCGGAAGCAAGCGAAACAAAAATAATTAGATTGCGCATATCCACGTCCTTTGCTAATTCACGATGACCAGTATTGTATCAGGAAAAGGGCGAATAAATTAAGACATGCGTAAACTAATTGCCGCCATGACGGTTGCGGATCAACGGGAACAACTGTATTTTTGAAAGCTGCATGAGGAAAAACACGAAAATTCTGCTGCGGATTTCTTTGGGCTTCATTCTTAGTTGCTCGCTTTGTGGGCTTGCGATAGCTCAAAAGCCGCAGTCGGCGAAAGTTGAACTTGGCTCGCAAACCGCAAAGAATGGTTTTAAGAACGAAGACGAAATTGCAGCGAAGTTCAACAATTGGAAGACTGATGAAGAAGCTCGAGTTTGGCTGTCGTTTATGGGCAGCAAACTCGCCGATATCGAATCGGTCGCGGCGACAAAACCGCATGGTGAGAAGGCCGACATTCAGGTAAAGGTCAAAACCAAGGCGGGCGAAAAGAGCCGAGGGAATTTCGATAAAGCTCGTCAGCACAACGAACGGATTTAACCAGATCGACAAACGCTGGCTCGCGCATTACGTCAAAATGTGGAAGATCCCGGCTGATGTCGAAGCCGCGTTGAAACTCTATCTTGGCGAAGTGAAGCCGAACAAAGCTTCGCGTAACGCCGATAGAATGTATATCAACGAATTCGACGCCGAAACGCAGAAGAAGATTGTCGATTTTTTCACCGCGAACAAAACGGAGATCGTGTCGGATCTGTTCAAAGGTGACGGCCTGTACAGTGCGGGATGGCTGATGGTGGCTTTGAAATCCGAAACAAAACCGCGTTGGGTTTTGACGAAGCATCGACTACGTAATCAAATTCTACAGCGACGGCCCGGTCGAAATAACGCGGCAGGGAAACCTAAAGATCGGCCGCATCACAATGCAGCGAAAAGGCGGCGACGGCGGCCGCGAATCGGCAAAAATGCTGCAGTTCAAGATCAATCCGGCTTTGCTATTCGAAGGAAAATGAGATTTTCGCGGAATCAGATAATTGGCTCGCTAATCTTGCTCGGTGCAATTTTGGCAATAACATTTATTCGAGCCAATTTCTGGTAAACTGGTATTCGTACGGAAAAGACAGCGGTTGAAATACAAATGAAACACATAGGAACCATATTAATTTTCTTAGCAGCGATAATCTCTTTGAATTCTGTGGATGTTGTGGCTCAAACGAAAAAATTTGTAAAGCCGATCTCAGCTGGAATTGTTAATGGCAAAGCAATACTTTTGCCAAAGCCGATCTATCCGGAAGATGCGCGAAAAGCAAGGATCGGCGGCACCGTTAAGGTTCAGGTTCTCATAGACGAGAGCGGAGCGGTTGTCTCGGCCAATGCCATCAGCGGACTAGAGAATGTCTCCCTCAGGTTGGCTGCCGAAAAAGCCGCTATGACAGCGACATTCTCCCCGACAAAACTTTCTGGACAGCGGGTGAAAGTAAGTGGCGTGATCATTTATAACTTTAACGCCGAAACGAGCAACGAGGAAAAACTCAAAGTTATGGGGCTCTCGGCTTTTTTGTCGATCTCCCGAAGCTTTGTGTCCGATCTGGCTAAACTTAATGAGGTCTTTGAAGCAACTAACATGTTTGAAGAAGCTGTCTCTGATTTTCCTGAGTTTGCCAAAGAGTTGAAAAGCCTGACATCGTTGGAAAAGTTGACGGTGGAAAAGCGATTAGAAGCTATAGATATTGTATCGGCTGGGATCAGAGTCAAATTAGATTCATCCGACACATGGCAATTTGATACCGGAAAGAACTTGGGTGACTTGATTGGTCAGCTTATGCGATGGATTGCGGAAAGCGGAGACGAACCTGATTTCAGTAAGCTGGATCATTCGGCCTTAAAATTGCATCTCAGCAAGATGAGCGACCTTACATATTCGGCTCCATCAGATTTCCCAGCCGACGTTTTGGCGAAGTTGAAAATATTTGTTGAAATGTCTGAACGCAAAGACTTAATGACCGAGGGGCATCTTAAAGAACTTTTTCAAAAAATGATGGCGTTGATAGAAACCATCTCACCAGACGCACCTAAACAATAACTGACCCTTGTTGTATTTGCCGCCGATGTTGTGCGGCTGCTGGTCGGTATCGGGCGAAAGCTGCACCGACCCGAACGGCACCGTTGCACCCGGAAACGTGTGCCCCATCTTCTGTGTGCCGATCAACGGGTTGACGTACTTGAGGTAGTTTGCAGCGTTGAGCGGAGAGATTTATCTGGAGTAATAAGATTGAGAGAATAAAGACAATTTTTTTCATATCAGTCTGTCGAAGATAGGTTCTCCTAGCTTTGAGATCGAATCATTTATTATTTCGTTTTTTCTAGTTCGACAAACACGCCTTCCCAGAGCATCAGCATTCTTCCATTGGCCAATCGAAGGATGAGACTCTGTGATTGAAATAGTTTTTCGGATGCGCATTTTAAGACAAGAGCATCGATCTTATCGGTTTGCACGGCGAGAGATTTAAGCGGATAACCTGTAACCTTGGTGAAATCTTCGTTACTGATAACTCGCGATTCGAAGTCCGGTGTCGAACAAGTCGCTTTTCCAACTTGAACCCTGTCGAAAAGAAGATAAAAATTGCTTCCAATGAGTTCTTTCAAATCGGGTGGTTCTACTGTCGAAGTTCCTGCACCTTCGGCATACCTAAACGAAATGACTTTCCAGGCACCGAATGGGGGCAATCTACTAGCCGCATTGAAAAGACGGCTCGCTGTTGGACTTTTCATATCTTTCCAACCAATTTCCTCGTCATAAGGATACGAGAGAACGGCCTTGCCAGACGAATCCAATAAGGTAGTTTCAACGATCCGGTATTGCCATTCTCTTGAACGGAATTGAATGGTTTCAAGGCGGACACGGTAACTGGGCCCGGCTTTTGCTGCCACGCTTTCCGACTTAGATAAAGTTGTTCTGAATTTTGCGCTGAGAGCTCGGTTCGGTTGCAGAATGAGACTGGTTGCGTTCACGTCGATAGTAGAGTCGGCTCCGGTAATTACCCGTTGCCATTCATCTTTAGCTACGGCGATCTGGACTGCAAATATGATGCAAATCAGTGCAACTATAAAGGTATGGAAATCGGAGAGGCGTCGCTTCATTTCTAAGTGATGCTCAAAAACTCAATTTTTACCTGCTCACCCTCTGTGAGTCTTATCAGCTATCGTAAAAACGATATCGTAATCTTATACTCAGATGTAGAAAAATGAAATGCATATTGGCCCATGGCAACATTCGAACGGCGAAAAGGTGTAGTGAAAACACATACCGTCAGTAGTCCGATCTACGCAATTGTCGGCCCGCCGCATCGGGCAAAACGGAACTTGGCGTCGAGATCATCAATTGCGATTCGGTGCACACATACAAGGAGATACAGATCGCCACTGCGAAGCCATCTGAAGACGAGCGCGAGTTGTCCGGTATCATCCGCGAGAGAGGACGGACATAGCGAAAAGAAGCTGAGCCAAATAGTACAGCGGCAGCCCCCAAATTTTGTTGACAATTTTCCTTTCGACAAATCTGTTTAGCGCGACCGAAACATCTGAAACTGCGAATGCTATCGCACCAACTCCCAAAAGCGGTGCAAACGACGCCACGCTTGCGGCGATAGCGAGCGATGTCATTACAGTGATAGCCGCAAGATATATCGGCACCGCGATCTTGTAAAACGATGTAAGGTACTTCCACAGCCAGCGAATAAACGCCAACGCCGCCGCGGTCAGAATAGCAAGGGAGGTAAAAAGCCAAACGGTGTCCAGATTCTGCGAAGCAAAGGCCGCCGCAAATGCTATATGTGCGAAGAAAAAGGCCGCGATTCCGGCGAGCAGGAAAGAGCTTCGCAAGGAAAGAAGCAGAGCGTCGCCCACCCAGCTAAAAATGAGTGCAAGCAGGATAAGGCGACCGTACGCTGAACCGGCCGCACCGTTCGCGCAGGCTAAAATCACAAAGACCGTGCTTGCGGTCAATTTGGAAATCCACCTGATCGTCCGCCAATTACGCCACTCGGCAACAACGTACACGATCGCATTTGCCAGGCAGATCGTTCCAAAGACAATTGTCAGGTTGTCGTAAGTCATTTTGTTGCGTGAACACTCAAGTCGGGGCCGAATCGACCCCGCAAGCCCCTGTGTTATTATATGTTTATCCGTGGTTCGATTCCCTAAAAAGCAGCCTATCTATGCAATTGTTGGCCCGACGGCGTCTGGCAAGACAGCCTTGGGCGTTGAGCTAGCACTGCAAATCGACGGCGAGATAATCAATTGCGATTCGGTGCAGATATACAGGGAAATTCAGATCGCGACAGCGAAACCGTCTGAAGAAGAAAAACGCGGCGTGCCGCATCACCTTATCGATTACATCGATCCGAATGTGAATTACACAGCGGCGGATTGGGCACGCGACGCGGCTTGATAAGATTCGCGAGATCGAATCGCGCGGCAAGTCGCCGATACTTGTCGGTGGGACGGGATTTTATCTCAGAACGCTGCGACGGCCTTTGTTTGACAGCCCGCAGACGGACGAGTTTTTGCGGCAAAGACTTCGAGCGATTAAGGAAAAACGGGGGCCGGAGCATTTGCACCGGATGTTGCAAAGAGTTGACCGACAATCGGCCGAAAAGCGTTTGTCGCCGCGTGATTACGTTCGCGTTATTCGAGCACTCGAGGTCTTTTTTCAAACGGGAGAGCGGCTTTCGATCCGCCAGCCGGACCGTTTACCTCCGCCCGAATTTGCTGATCGGATCGTCCTTTTTGTTTTGGGGCCGCCGCGCGACGAGCTTTACGAAAAGATCAACCGGCGTACTGAATTGCATTTTGAGAATGGCCTTGTCGATGAAGTGCGGAGCCTACGCGCACGCGGAATTGCGGATTCGACTAATGCTCTTGGTTCACACGGATATCGACGGGTTTGTGAATATCTTCGCGGGGAACGAACACTGGAAAGCGTCGTGGAACAGTCGAAGCAGGACGTGCGTAACTACGCAAAACGGCAGTTGACATGGTTTCGGAGTGAGGAGAACGCCCGTTGGCTCAAGGGTTTTGGAGACAATCCTCAGATCATCGAGGAAATGCTGCGAGAAGTAAGCGAAATAATGTGAATTTTTGTAAAATGTTTGACGATAACGTTTAAAGGCGTATTGTTTTCGTCCATTTTCGAAGAAAAAGCTTGTTAGAACGGTTAAATCTGATATACTCGCTTTTCGTACACCATATCAATCCAAAGAGAATAGACGAGAAATGTTATGGAAAAACAAGCCGCCCAAAACATTCAGGATGCCTTTTTAAATTCGACCAGACGGGAGAAAGTGAATGTTGTTGTCCACCTTCTGCCTGGCTCTACGCTCACAGGCAGAATAAAGAGTTTTGATAAATTCTCGGTCATGCTCGACGTTGCCGGACAGGATGTTTTGATTTTTAAACACTCGATTTCCACAATTTCTCAAGAACGAAGGCCCGAGTCAAATTAAGTAATCTTGCGCGGAAAATTTATCACTTTCGAAGGGATTGACGGCAGCGGCAAATCCACCCAATTGCGCATGCTGTCAGGCGAGCTGCGCCAACGCGGCATCAACGTAATTACGACGTGTGAACCGGGCGGAACTCCATTGGGACGACGGCTTCGCGAAGCTTTTCTGGAAACCGAAGAAACAGTTGCGCCGATGGCCGAGCTGCTGCTTTTTGCGGCCGACCGGGCTCAGCACGTCGAATTTTTGATCAAACCGGCGCTTGAAGAAGGCCGCGTTGTTATCTCCGACCGATACGCGGACGCGACCTTTGCATATCAGGGAGCGGGTCGTGGATTTCCCGAAGCGACGGTCAATCAGATAATTGAGCTTGCGACAGGCGGATTGAAGCCGGACCTGACTTTATTTTTCGACATCTCGGTTGAAAATGCGTTGAAGCGGATGCGTTCAAGAAGCGAGACTGGCGAACGCATTAATCGGATGGATGCGGAAACGGCCGATTTTTATTCGAAAGTTCGAGCCGCTTACCTGACGCTCGCCGCAAATGAGCCAAATCGTTTTTGCGTCATCGACGCGAACAGTTCGGTCGCAGAGATTCAAGCCAAGGTTATCGAGATCGCGACCAGCTTTTTAGGCGAAACGCAAACGACTGACGCCACGCACTAGCGCCCTCAAGTTTTATGTTCGGGAAAATAATCGGAAACGATAGCGTCAAGGACGTTTTACGCCGTCATCTGGCTGGCGATCGCGTTCCGAATGCACTGCTATTTGCCGGAACCGATGGCGTCGGCAAACGACTGTTCGCACTCGAACTCGCAAAGGCGTTCCTTTGCCGAAACAATGCAAATAGCGAAGCCTGCTGTGAATGTCAGGCATGTCAGCGTGCGGGACAATTCGAATTTCCCAAAGCCGATGATAAAGACGCCCACAAGAAAATAATTTTCAGCAATCACGCCGATGTCGGAACTGTGATCGCTTACAATCGCAACATTCTCGTCGATGCTATCCGCGATCTTGAAAAAGAAGCCTATTTCCGCCCATATGAGGGAAATGCACGGTTTTTCATTATCGACGACGCGGACAAAATGAACGACGCGGCGTCAAACGCACTGTTGAAAACGCTCGAAGAACCAGCCTTGACGTCGCATATTATCCTAATCACATCACGTCCCGACACACTGCTGTCGACGATTCGTTCGCGATGTCAGACCGTCCGTTTTGCACCGGTCGAAACCGAAAAGATCGAACAGTTTTTGATAAATGAACGAAAACTCGCTACGACGGATGCGAAGCTCAATGCTCGACTTGCGTTTGGAAGCGTCTGCCGGGCGTTGTTCATAGAGCCTGAAAAGCTGCGCGATCAGCGTGAAATCCTGCTGAAGGTGTTAAATGATGCCATTGAAAATCACGACCGCGTATCGCTTTTGCAGGCGGCTGAGAAGCTGAACGACGCGAAGAACAAGGACAATTTCGAAGCTAAT
This sequence comes from Blastocatellia bacterium, assembly GCA_963765045.1. GTDB lineage: Bacteria > Acidobacteriota > Blastocatellia > Pyrinomonadales > Pyrinomonadaceae > OLB17. The sequence continues at coordinate 306,314 of CAVXVF010000018.1, forward strand.
CTTGAGATACTGCTTACGCTGATTCGCGATGTCTGGACGCTTTCTCTAAACGGCGGTGACAACGAGAAAATCATCAACATCGATCTCGCACCGCAGCTAAAACGTCTATCCGAAAATGCCGAAAGCCGTCGGCTTGCCGGTTGGATGGACGAGATCGAACTTCTCCGCGAAAACCTGATCGTAAACGTAAACCGAAAAGTCGCGACCGACGCGTTGTTTATGCAGATGGCTGCGCGAGTAATATTATGTGCCTTCAGCAACCTTTTTAGCCATTAAGATATCATATGGAAAATCCTCGTAGGCGGGAGAAAAGATATGAATAGAAGGATCGTACTGTTACTTTTAGCAATCGCTTTTTTTTCGGCAGTTGCCTTGCCACAGAATGCTGATCCGGGAGCCGCACCGGTAGTAAAAAGAACTAGAGATTTCGATCTGATCCCACCACGTCGTTCTGAAATCAATAATGCTTCAGAGAATTTTGTTGTTGGTGACGTCAAGGGAACCGTAAAAACCAAGGCGGGCTATTTGGCAAAGCCGGTTTATCCGGATGAAGCTCGTCTGGCGGGCTTAGAGGGTACGGTTCGCGTTCGGATAAGCATTAACGAAGAAGGAATTGTTACTAGTGCGGAGACAATTGAGGGCGATCCGGCACTGAGAGCAGTTGCGGAAGACGCCGCACGGCGAACCAAATTCAGAATTCCCCGAGACACCAGCGGGCAGGCAGTCAAAGACGAAGGCGTTCTTGTTTACTCATTCGAGATCAGGAAAGCAGGTTGGAGCTGGATCGCATATCGCCTAAGCGGCCTCGATAAAATACCACTATCGTTTTTTCCGATCCCGGTAGCACTGAAAGCATTGCCTCCTGAATGGACCGACGAGCGCCAAATGTTAAAAAAATTGGACGATATCCGGAGCTCCGAGCCTGATTTTCCAACAAGGCCGACTTTTGTAAGAATGACACCTGCTCAAATGCGTTTGCCAAATGGAATGATGGCTGAATCATCGTCAATTCATGGAAAGTTAGCTGTACCGTCAATACGGCCTGAACAAGTAACCATTTCACGCGAACTAATTTCCGCTTTGAAAGTTCGGCTTGCGGCCGACAAGTTGAGCACATGGCAGTTCGACCTGGGCGTGAATTTGAACAAAGCGTTCCAACCTGATCGTTTTCACTTCGATCGGACAAATGCGGCGGAAATTATTCGAGGTTTTATTGAAAACCGGCCCGAAGGAGTGTTGCCCGAGGTTTTAACTGAGCTTCAGAGTCTGGAGGCAAATCTTAGACAGAACAAAATCAGCAGGGAATCAGTTGAAGCTATTCTAAGCAAGTCGTTGATAGAGATTTTCAAAAGTAGATAGAGGGCGTTTAGGCTCGAATGGTCGCTTGAAGAAAACCAAGACGTTTATGTGCATTTTCGTCACGCCTGACGAAAGGGATTAATAAAGGTAAGATCAAGGAATGGCATTGTCGCAGCTTGAATTCACGGAAAGTTCGCCGCTAGAACGCGTTTTGGCGGCCGCGGGCGTTGTCGCGATGTCCGCCGGTAGCGCTTTTGTCTGGTATTTTGATCCGACAACGGCTGGCTTATTTCCGGTTTGCCCGCTTTTCAAATTGACCGGACTTGCTTGTCCCGGTTGCGGATTGACGCGCGGGTTTCATGCTTTGTTTCACGGCGACTTGATTACCGCGCTCGACTACAACGCCCTTATCCCAATCTTTGTATTGATCTTCGGTTTCTTTTTGATCTCGATGATGATGGTAGCGGTACGCGGACGAGGATTGGTGAAACTGACCAATTCGCCAAAACTGCTGTTCGGATTTTTTGTTCTGCTAATTGTATTCGGGGTTTTGCGAAATTTACCGATTTATCCACTTACTTTTCTTTATCCGTAAGATTTTGTGGGCAAATCTCTTTAAGTTATTTGAACCAGCGGTTTGTTTTCGAGTAGTGATTTGGCGGTGCCGCCTTCCTTTCGTAAAATTTCAACTTCCTTTACAAATTCCTCGACGATGTCTTCGCCTGAAACGCGACGCATTGGGACGCCGTCTTTGAAGATCATTCCGACGTTACGGCCGAATGTGATGCCAAGCTGCGAATCGTGAGCTTCGCCGGGGCCGTTAACCGCGCAACCCATGATCGAAAGATGCAGCGGCTCTTCGACGTGAGCAAGACGGCGTTCGACCTCGGTGACTATCTCTACGAAATTATCAATATCGAGCCGGCCGCAGGTCGGGCAGGCGACGACAGTTACGCCGCGTTTTCGCAATTCAAGCGATTTAAGAATTTCCCAGCCGACGCGGACTTCTTCATGCGGCTCGGCGGCCAAGCTGACGCGAATCGTATCGCCGATGCCATCGTGAAGCAGCACGCCGAGTCCGATAGCGGATTTTATCGTGCCGCCGAATGGCGTTCCAGCCTCGGTCACGCCGAGGTGGAGCGGATAATCGACTTTGGCGGCCATCAGCCGATAGGCCTCGACCATGCGGTTAACGTCCGACGCTTTGAGCGAAATAATGATGTCCGAAAATCCAAGGTCTTCGAGAATTCGAATGTGACGCATTCCCGATTCGACCATCGCTTCGGGCGTAGCCGTGCCGTATTTTTTGAGCAGGTCTTTTTCGAGCGAGCCGCCGTTGACGCCAATGCGAATCGGTACTTTGCGGGCCTCGGCTGCACGGACGACCTCGCGAACGCGGTCGATATGGCCGATGTTGCCGGGGTTAATGCGAAGTTTGTCGATGCCTGCGTCGAGGGCTTTGAGAGCGAGTTTGTAGTGAAAATGGATGTCGGCAACTAGCGGCACATTTGTCCGTTTACGGATCTCGATCATCGCCGCCGCCGCATCGTCGTCAGGCACTGCAATCCTAACAACCTCACATCCAGCGGTGACCATTTCTTCAATTTGCCGGATAGTGCCGTCAACGTCGGTCGTGTCGGTTTTGGTCATCGATTGCACGACGACCGGAGCTCCGCCGCCGATCTGAACGTCCCGCACCATTACGGCTTTTGTAACTCTCTTCATAAACTTAAAGTTTGCAAAGTTTGCAGAAAAGTTTCAGAGTTGCAGGTAGTTGTTTTCTTCTAACTCTGTAACTCTGAAACTTTCTGCAACTCCGTAAACTATTAAAAGAATCTCGAAATATCAAGGAACAGCGTAAATACCATTAGAAGCAATATTACCGCCAAACCGGCAAGCTGTATCTTTTCCTTGATCGCCATCGAAAGCGTTCGGCCAAACCAAGACATTACCTTTTCGATGCCGAGCACCATGATCTGTCCGCCGTCGAGCAACGGGATCGGCAGCAAATTGAACACGCCGAGATTCAGGCTGATGACGGCCAAAATGCCGAACAGACCAGCGAATCCAAGTTCCTTAACTACTTTTGAAATTATCTGAACGATGCCGACCGGTCCGGCAAGTCCTGCGTCTTTAACCGAGCGTTCACCCGCGAAAAGCTGACCGAAGACTTTGCCCGTTAGGCGAAGTATCCGCATGTTCGAATCAACTGCAAACGAGGCTGCACCGCCCAAACCGACCGGAACCCGCGTCGTGATATTTGCGGCGGCAAAGCGGATGCCGATAAGGTAAACACCTTTGTCGTCAAGTCTTGCCGCTGTTTCGATTTCTCTCCGCTCTCCGTTGCGGTCGATTGTGATCTTTGCCGGAGCGTCCTTATTTTCTTTTATCTGATTGCTGAGTTCCTGGCTGTTCTTCACCGTCTGCCCGTTGAAAGCGATCAAGCGGTCACCCGGCTGTAGACCCGAAGTCTCCGCTGGGGAACCCGGCTCTATTGTTCCGACTTCGACCGGCTCGACGCCGACATCCGGCAGCAAACCGATCTCGCCAACCTTATTTCCGTCATCGACCTTTGCCTGGGGCCTGACGGTAAGGGGAAGTTTCTGCCCGCCGCGATCGACGACAAGCGGCACATTCTTATCCGGCGAAATCATCGCTTCGTCGCGAATGCTCTCCCACGTAGGATTCTCCATTCCGTTGAACGACGAGATACGGTCCCCGATCTTGATACCGGCGGTTTCGGCTGCACCGCCTGTATTTACGACGCCAACGATCGGAGCAGGCATCGAAGGTATGCCGTAGATCATTGCCGCCGCAAAGGGAATCGCCAACGCCAAAACAATGTTCATAAAAGGCCCGCCGAGCATCACAAGAAACTTCTGCCATCGCGGACGCAGCTCGTACAGTTCTTCGTCAGGCACTTTCTCACCTTCAGATTCGCCGCCCTCAAGTGCGGCAGTAGCTTCGTCGCCGTAAAGCTTTACATAAGCTCCAAGCGGGATCGCGCTGACGCGATAGTCGGTATGGCCGACCTTAAAACCCCAAATGCGCGGCCCAAGCCCGAAAAACGAATAAGCCTCTACCCGCATTCCAAAAAGCTTGGCGACTGCAAAATGGCCGAACTCATGGATATTGATGGCGATACCGAGAACGAATATGACTGCTAAAACGACTAATAAAATATCTGGCATATTATTTAAAGTGTCCGTCAAACTGATGTCTGTTGGACAATATTAGAACCAAAATGTTCCAGCGGCGTTGTAATCAAAACAAAAACTGCTACGGGAGAATATCGGCAACCTTTATTTTGGCTTTCGGTTTCGCGAGCGGCGAAACCGATTCGTCTTCGCTTACAACAATAACTTCCGAATAAAAGAAACCAAGATTCTTGCCTTTTTGCGGGCGACGATAGACTTCGAGTTGGCGTTGTTTTAAATTGACTATCCAATATTCCCCTATATTATTTTGCGCGTAAAGTTCGGCTTTTTCCTCTCGGTCAAAACGGAGCGTCGAACTCGAAACTTCGACAATGAGTGCCGCCGATTTGGGATGAGCATCGGCGTAATCGCGGATAGTGCCCGTCACAACCGCAATATCCGGCTCAGGTTCATCGGTTTTACTAAAACTCATCGGCAACTGGGATCGTACGTCAAATCCTTCGCCAAAGGCCTTTGCCAAAAGCCTTTCCAGAAGACGGATCGACGTAGCATGAGGCGATTTCATGGGCGACATTTCAACAATCTCTCCTCTTATAAGCTCAACTCTTTTTCCGTTAAAGAAACCGAGTTCTGCCATCTGATAGTATTCGCGGACAGTCCACCGAAACGGTTTAGGTCCACCGTTTTTCTTGACGTGGTCAGTCACAACGAAAGGTTTTGAGAAATCTCGTTCTAAAACAGACTGCATATCGTTAAACCTCACTGGCCGAAGCCGATTTGCTCAGTTTCATTATAGCGCGTGTTCGTGCCCATGTATCCGCCGCGAGAATACTTTCAAGAGTAGCTGCTGGCTTAGCTTCATGCTCGTGCATTACGGACGCATTTATCCGGGCGATCTCCGAGAGCTTTATCTTGCCGTCGAGAAAAGCCTGAACGGCGATCTCGTTTGCCGCGTTCAGTGCCGCCGGCATCGTTCCGCCGATTTTTAAGGCCTTGTAAGCCAAACTCAGGCATGGAAAGCGTTCGAGATCGGGTTCTTCGAAAGTCAACTGGCTTAGTTTTTTGAAATCGAGCGGCTCCATGCAGTTTTCCTTGCGTTCAGGATAGGTCAAGGCGTATTGGATAGCGTGTCTCATGTCCGTGACTCCGAGCTGTGCGATGACCGAACCATCAACCATCTCCACCATCGAATGGACAACGGACTGCGGGTGGACTACGACCGATATTTGATCGGCGTCGAAACCGAAAAGCCATTTTGCTTCAATAACTTCGAGGCCTTTGTTCATCAGCGTAGCAGAATCAATGGTGATCTTGTCGCCCATTTTCCAGTTCGGATGATTCAGTGCCTCGTCACGTGTAGCGTTTTCGATCTCGCTCTTAGATTTGGTGCGAAACGGACCGCCGGACGCGGTCAGGATCAGGCGTTTTACTTCTTTGCGATTTTCGCCCCGTAGGCATTGGTGGAGAGCGTTGTGTTCGGAATCGACCGGCAAAATTTCGGCTCCCGACCTTTCGGCGGCTTTTGTCATCAATTCGCCCGCGATCACCAAAGTTTCTTTATTGGCAAGCGCAATACGTTTACCGGCTTCGATCGCACGCAGCGTCGGCACAAAGCCAATGGCACCGACCGTGGCGGACACGACCGTTTCAGCCTTTTCATGTGTGGCGACGGCGATCAGGCCTTTTGAATTCAACTCTATTCGCGGAACCTTTGCGTCCAGTTTGTGCAGCTCGCGTGTCAGATTTTCAGCACATGTTTCGTCATCACACGAAACCAATTCGGGCTTGAATTGAGCGATTTGTTCGGCGAATTTCTGCATATTCCGCCCCGCCGCGAGTGCGACGACGCGAAATTCATCAAGATGTTCGATTACTTTGAGGGTATTACAGCCGATGGAGCCGGTCGAACCGAGGATAGAGATGCCTTTCATAAGAGCGGACAACAGTTTAACACAGAAAAACGCATATAGAAACGAAGCGTTTAAGCCGGGATGCGGCTATTCCTTTGCTTTCATGTTTGAGAATTCATCCGTAGCCCCGAATCGATTCGTTTTCGAAGCTCCCTCGCGTTGTTTATCCGCTAAAAATTGATTAAATTCCGCCGACTTGTTCTTAGGCACGCTAAGCGTTTTCAATCCGAAGATTTGAAATGCTTTGCGAGCAGAACGATCTGGCCGACGTGGTATGCGTAATGCGTGAGTTGGCGGTTTATCGCCTCGATATTCGAATGCGGCTCGCCGCGTATGGTGATCGTCTTTGAAAAATCTTCGACGGTGAGCGGCTCGATCGCGTTAAAAAGCGTCTGCCAGCCCGTTTCCCAAAACTGCATCAGCGATTCGCGCGTGTCGTTTATTATCTCGAATTCAGTATCGCGATCCCGAGTCGGCTTCTCGCCGTCCGCCGTTAAGAAATCCGACCAGCGCGAATGCAGATTCCCTGCTATGTGCTTTACAATAACCGCGATCGAATTCGCCTCGACATCGATTGCGTGAAAAAACTCTTCGTTCGACACCTGCTCGATCGCCCGTTCCGCAAGGTTCTTGTAATTGCAGAACGTTTCAACGGCGTCGGCATGGCAGTTTTTGACGAATTGTTCAGCCATTCTATTTATTTTTCGGATAGGCCAGAACCCACTCGAGCGCGGGATCTCGTCCCGCCTGATAAGAATTCCAATTCGGTTCGATCAGCTCGTCCGGGATTATCCCCGGCGTATCCGTTCCGGAAAATTTGTATAGCTGTATGGAATAGCTGACGGGTAAATGCGAATTCGGCAGCGAAAAGTCCCTGTTTTCCTGGTAGCCGTTTGGCCGGGCGCCCGTCGGCTCGCCAACCAGGATCGCGCCGAGATCATTTCTAAAATCGGCCGTATTCGTCATACCGGCGGAGAACGTTACGCGTCCCGCGATAACAAATAAATTTCCTTTTGCGAGAAATTTCTTCCGCTCTTTAAGAGGTTTGATGAAATAGTCGCGGCCCCGCGTAAAATCGCCACCGCCGTTTTGCCGCAGATCGAAAACGATCTTTTCTACATCGTTCTTGTCGACGAAATCGAACAACTCTTTTGAGAATTTGCCGAATTCAGCCCGACGCGGATACCACCTGAAACTTACAAAAACGGTTTTTGAATCCTTCAAATACTCAAAGAAAAACGGCTCGCCCGGCTTTTGCAAATTAAGCGGCACGGATTTGTATGGTACAAGCCATTCGGGCGTTTCTGCACGCGGCTCGCCTTTGAGTTCGACCGAAAACCTTTTGCCTTTTAAATCGACGAATTCGTATCGTGCCGTGTCGACGGTCTTCGTCAGGCCGAGAACCTTTAGAAAAACGGGCTGTGTGAACAGGTAGGTGCTGCTGCTCAACACGAACTGCTCGCTTTCGCCCTGGGAGATGTATTCGCGGGTTTGCTCGTAAACCTTATCGACGCTTACGCCGCCGATTTTCGCAAGACGCGCGCCGTTGAGACGGGGAAACTCCTTTGCAGCCTGGACGACGCGAAGCTCTTTACCAAACCAAAACAGATTTATCGGGACCCGGAAGAACGACCATCCCCAACCAAGACCAGTGTGCCCATCGCCAATGTGCGCCACAATGCGAGCCAATCCGAGAACAATCTCCTCGTCGCTCAATGCCGGGATCTTTGCGTCGAGATCGGTGACCATCTTTTCGAACTGTTCCCTGGGAATTCTGTAAAATGCGTTTTTGTGTTTTTTCGGCAGTTCGTCCGCAAGAAAGCGCAGATCTTCACGCCATTTGTCCTTACTTTGATGAATGATAACGGTTCTGTCCGCTTCTGGCGGCAGGTCGCCGACTCGCTTTAGCTCAAACGTGCCCTTTGCGTTTGCTCCCGAAACTTCGCCCGCAAACGCTCGATCATCCGATACCCTGCCGCTCAGATACAGATCGTCACCGCCGGCATCCAGCGTGAGAGCCAGAACGCCGGACGTGAATGTGCCTGCTACGATCTGAGCATCGCCGAGCGGCGTGTGGACGACGCCGGACACTTTGCCGCCATTTTCGCGGATGTCCGCCGATATCCGCAGCTTTCCTGGCCCCTGCACATCGGCGATACCCTCGTACTTGCCCGTTATCTCCGGCGTCTGGCCGATAACATTCAGAACGAGAAGGGCAAGCAAAAATGCAAAGATGAAATTTCGCGAAGGCATCTTGTTCTCCTTTTCATAATCAAATTTGCCTGGCACGTTAGCCGCAAAAACTTTAAGTTCGGACACCTTTTAGATGGCATGAAGTTTCTTTGTAATTACGAAAGATTCAAGTGTTTCAGCATGGTAGTTTTCGATTATTTGCCCGGTCATTTTAGCATCGGTGATTTATGCGGCTTTGGGGTTTTAATTTTGAAATCACGGTAATAATCGTTGATGTAATCCTTCATCCAGAACTGCCACCAGCCAAAGCCGAACTTTTTTGCCTCGGTATTTGCTTGTTTGCCGGTCCAGCCGTCGCGCGAGATGCGATAGACGGCTATCACGGTACCCGTGCGGTCGGCGCCGCGTTTGCAGTGGATGAAAACCGGATGGTTCTCGCTTCGGGCTATCTCGTTAAGAATCTCGTTGATCTTTGCGTCCTTCGGGCCAAAGATGTTGCTCAGCGGAATATTGATAAATCGCAATCCGGCGGCTTTAACCCAAGTTTCTTCACGTCGAGAGCGGTCGTTATCGTCGCGGAGGTCGATGATTGTTTTCACGCCCATTGTCGCAAGCGCTTTTATTCCCGCCTCGGTCGGTTGGCCACTGCGATAGAGATTTGTGTTTATCTTATAGAGATTCGGTACATCTTTTACGTTGATGAGACTATCAAGGTTTGGTCTAGCGACGGACGGAAGAGCAACCTGTCCGTTTACAGTTATGCCAAGGCAGATCAGGATCGTCAAAATCCATAAAACTTGATTTGTAGCAACTTTCATTTCGTTCTTTTTGCGGCGTTGCTGCCTCTAAACGGTTGGTGATTTGATTTCTTCGGCTATCTTGTCGCGTGTCATTATTTTCTGTTCGCCCGACGCCATGTTCTTTAGCGTCACCTTATTTTCCGCCAACTCGCTTTCGCCGAGGACGCAAACATACGGAACCTTTATCGAATCGGCATATTTTAGTTGCTTGCCAAGCTTGTCGGCTTCGGGATAGACGGTGACGCGAAGGCCTGCGGCTCGGAGTTCGTTTGCGAGTTTTAATGATTCGCCGATGGTTTCTTCGTTCCAGATCGTCACCATCACATCGGCGGAATTGGATGCGGCAATTTCGGGCGGGAACATGTTGCGTTCCTCCATAACGACCAAAATACGCTCAAGTCCAAGCGAGAATCCACATGCCGGGATATGTTCTTTGCCGAACATTCCGATCAATCCGTCATAACGTCCGCCGCCGCCGAGCGAACCGGCGAGGTCGGGGACGTTTATTTCCATGATCGCTCCGGTGTAATAGGACAGGCCGCGGGCGAGGCTTGGGTCCATTCGAAGCCTTGATTCATGTCCTGTTGCGACCGCTAACTTATAAAGTTCGTATAAGGCCTTTATGGCACGATGACCCTCTAAACTTTGGTAGATAAATAGCTTGACGTCCTCAAGATTGTTTGAATAGAGCAACCCGGCCCCTGGCATCGGAAAATCAATCGATTGTTGCGTTTCCTCTAAGCCCTTCTCGGCGATTTTCGTGCGATTGGCTAGCCTTTCTAAAAGGTCGAGAATCTTTGAGCCGGCGGCTTCGTCAATATTCTGCCTTTGAAATTCCTCTTCAACACCCTTTCGCCCAATTTTATCGATTTTATCAAGTGCCACCAGCGTATCCGCATGTTTGGAAATTGGAATATTAACCGATTCCAAGAGAGCCAATAAAATCGTCCGGTGATTGATTCGGATGACAAAATCCTCGAAACCCAGCCTCGTCATAATCTCGCTCACCGCCGAGATCAATTCGGCCTCGACGACCATCGAGGTTGAGCCGATGGCATCAACATCGCATTGGTAGAATTCGCGAAAGCGACCACGGGCCGGGCGGTCGGCACGCCAGACGGGTTGGATCTGATAGCGTTTGAAAAATTTTGGGAGCTCATTTTTGTTATTTGCGACGACGCGGGCGAGCGGCACGGTCAGGTCGTAGCGGAGAGCAAGGTCTGCCAGACTAGAGACAGGAGACTGGAGACTGGAGCCGGAATCATTGACGTCTTGTCTCTTGTCTCTCGCCTCCAGACTCTCGTCTAACTTCTCGCCTCGCTTGAGGATTTTGAAAATGAGCTGGTTGCCTTCGTCGCCGTATTTACCCATTAGGGTTTCGATGTTCTCGACGGCGGGTGTTTCGAGCGGTTCGAAGCCGTAGCTTTCGTAGACCTCTTTGATAATGCCGATGACGTAATTGCGTTTGCGGACATCCGAGGGCAGAAAGTCGCGCATGCCACGTGCTGGATTCGTACTTGCCATAAAGGTATTTTACCGCAGAGACGCCGAGACGCAGAGTTTGGAAAGAAAATTCGCCACGAACCACACGAATTATCTGCTAAAAAAAGTGTAGCCAATGTAAAAGACATTGTTGTCGTAGCCGGGGTTTTGGATGCCGCGGGCGGCGTTTGAGATGTGGTAGTACTTATAGCCGACGGTAAGGGCGCGTTTTTCTTTTAATTTGAATTCGATGCCCGCGCCGACATCGGCCGTAAAATTGAAACGTGTCCCAACAAAATTAGGCGTACGCTGGTTGAAATACAGAAGCCCGCCGCTGGCTCCGATAAAGGGCTGGACGTTCTTTCGCGGACGAAAGTTTGCCTGCAATCCGAGCGGTGCGACGCCGAATGCGTATCGCGTCGGCCTGACGGTTTGAATGATCACGGGATTCGTCCCCGTCACATCGAAATCCGGATAATTCAAAAACGCGGCAGGAACAACATCGGCGGTATATTTCAGATTTATCGAATCGCTGTTATTGAACCGCCGGGCATATCGGAGCGCGACGATCCCGAACCGAGCATCGGGTGTGCGGCCAAAAGCCTTGATAAAAGTGTTCGAATCGGGCGAGAATCCACCCCAAACAGTGAATTCATTTTTGCCCGTTTCTTCTGTTTGGGCGAAGACGAAGGACGTAAATATCAACAGCCAAAAAGCCGTGAGAATAAATGTTTTCATAATCAGAAAATAGGTGAGTGAGCTTTTGGATTCTACGCTTTATCGGGGTGTTTGTAAAAGGGATGTTTCCCGCAAAGCCGCTAAGACGCAAAGTAAGCCTATAGATCACGTACGGTCTTGCAAAGAGCGATAAACGGCTGAAAGCTCGATATATTTACGAGCACTCATTTGTATTCCGGCGATCTCGTCTTCGGTGAGCGGGCGTTTTACTTTTGCGGGGCTGCCCATGACCATTGAGCCAGGCGGAATCTGTGTGCCTGGCGTGACGAGGCTGCCAGCTGCGACGAGTGAGTTTTTGCCGATCCGCGCTCCGTCCAGGATGATCGCGCCGATCCCAATCAGGCAGTTGCTTTCGACATAACAGCCGTGCAGCGTTACGCGGTGGCCGACCGTGATGTCGTTCTCTAAAATGGTCGAATGCGTTTTTGAGCTGACGTGAATTATGGTGCCGTCCTGGATGTTCGTCCCGGCACCGATACGGATGAAATTGACATCGCCGCGCAGGATGGAGCCAAACCAGACGCTTGCGTTTTCGCCGATCTCGACATCACCGATTATGATTGCGTCGTCGGCAATGTAGGCCGTTTCGTGGACCGTTGGCGTGATGTTGCTGAAGGGTTTTATCATTCGAAGAAGTTTCCCGCAAAGACGCGAAGGACGCAAAGGAAATCAATAGAAATCATCTTGTCAGTTTTCGACGTAGCGTTGCGACGATCTGCTCTAACTCATTGACATTCAATAGTTTTGCCATGATAACAAACGCGATTACGCCGACAGCGATTGGGACGAATACCTCGACCAGTCTGATCAACAAGCTCTTGTCGCCGAAATAATTGGTCAGGTAGTAATAGCTTGCGTACGCAGCGGCCGACATTGCTGCCGACGCGATGATTATCTTCACAAACGATGTAAAAATATCGCGCCCGTTCAAACGCTTAATCCGTCGCCGCATTAGCAGCGACAAGGCGAGAAAATTTCCTAACGCGACGATTGATGTCGCAAGCGCAACTCCGACATGGCCGTAGCCATTTGGCCGCTCAGGTGAAACGCCGACCGTCGAAAGCAGCTGCATCAGCCCGAAGCTCGAAACAAAATGTACGGCGATTGACGCGACGCTGACGTACATCGGTGTTTTCGCGTCGTCTATCGCGTAAAATGCAGGCGACAGCACCTTGATCGCGGCATATCCGGCCAACCCGATCGAATAGGCACCGAGAGCCCACGCGGTCATGTTCGTATCAAATGCATCGAATTCACCGCGCTGATAAATTAGACTGATGATCGGTTTGCCAAGGACAACAAGGCCGCAAGCGGAAGGAATCGCAAGCAGAAAAACGAGCTTGATCGCGTCGGTAAGAGTGTTGCGAAATTTGACCGTGTTTTGTTCGGACGCGAGACGCGAGAGAGTCGGTATAGCCGCCGTTCCGATGGCGACGCCGAAGACACCGATCGGGAACTGCATAAGGCGAAACGCGTAGCTGAGCCACGACGCACCACCATCGATCCCCGATGCAACGATAGTGTCGACCAGCACCTTTACTTGGATCGCGCCTGTGCCGATAATCGCCGGGCCCATCAGCAGCATTACTTTGCGCACGCCTTCGTCGCGGAAATTTAACGCGAGCGAGAAGCGGAATCCGACTTTGTGGAGCGATGGCAACTGGATCAAAATCTGAGCCGCTCCGCCGATCAGCACGCCGATCGACATGCCGATTATCGCCCATTGTGCCGCGTCGCTTGGCACGGCAAATTTGTCGTTCGAATGTTCCCAACTTCCGCCGCTCAACCAGAACGCCAGGCCGAGGCCAAAAATGATCGAGGCAATATTGAACGCAGTCGATGCCGATGCCGGGACACCGAATTTGCCCTTCGTGTTCAGCACGCCCATTACAAGAGCCGCCAGAGCGACCAACAGGATAAACGGGAACATTATCTGCATCAGCGTCGTCGCCAACGCAGCTTTCTCGGCCGGGTAAAAATGGTTCGGATCGCCGAGATAATTGTAGGTGATAATCTTTACAAAAAGCGGCGAAAGTAGAATGCCGAGAACTGTGATGATGCTGAGAACGACGGCGAGACAATTGAATACAAGACTGGCCAGCCGCCATGCTTCCTTCTCGCTGCTTTTTAGCTGGTAGTCGGTGAAAACCTTAACAAATGCAGCGGAAAGAGCTCCTTCGGCAAAAAGATCGCGAAGTAGATTTGGAATGCGAAAACCGACGATGAACGCGTCGTAAAGAAAGCCCGCTCCGAAGTATTTTGCAAAAAGCGTCTCGCGTACCAAACCCAAGACGCGCGAGAACATGACAGCGATCGAAACGATCCCGGCAGAGCGGGCGACGCTTGCATGTTTTGCCGGAGGCTGATCTGAGGGCAGTACAATGGCTTCCTCGGCGTTTGACGGGTCGGCCAGTTCTTCGGGTGTTTCGGATTCGGAAGGCTCTTTTTCGATCTCGTTCATTGGCAGACGGAAATCACAAACTCGGACAATCGCACTATCTTACGGCTTTCGGCGAGCGAAAAACAAAAAAGGAAGCATTTTTTCTGCTTCCTTTAAGTAAAAATTGTTTGACCGGATCATTCACCGCCCGAACGGCGACCGTCCGGATACGTAACACGCGTCTTCGCCATCCGGACATCAAGCGATATCGGGCTATAAACCATCGGAGCTGCCCCGCCGAATTGGCCCTGGATCAGCGAAACATAATAGTTTTGGAATGTTCGGAACCGGGAAACGCTGCCACGCTGGTTAAAAATAACGAAAAGAAGCTTTCCGCCGCGGGTGTTGATCTCGCCGGCAAGAGCACTGACGCCGCCGTCCGTATTGCCCAATGTGCCGGTTTTACCTACTACGCTGCCGGTCGCAAAATCAGTGTCGAATCGATTTTCGAGCGTACCTTTGTCGATGCCGGCAACAGGCATGATGTCGGCAAATGTCATTTTGTAACGCGTTAGCTCGCCTCGCAATGTGCGGAGAAGCTTCATCATTGCATTCGGCGTGACACGATTGATGCCGAGGCCGCTCGATGTCTGGATCGAAAATTCCTGAGGCTGAATGCCGCTGTTTTGCTGAACAAGCCTCGCGACGGCGTAAGGGCCGCCGACCATGTCGCCAAGCCTGTCCGAAAGAAAGTTATTCGAATAGCACAGCGTGGCTTTCAGGATCTCGCGCATCGGAGCCGATTCGTGCGAGAAAAGCAGGTTTACGTTGCCAGGCATCGGCTGGACATAAACCCCACCCGAAAACGCCACGCTCGGTGTAAGAGCGGCTTGATTGAATTTGCCTGAATTAGCGAGAAAGTTTGAATATACATTCGTTGCTGCGGAAGAACGTTTTGACGAGTCCATCGAAGCAAAAAGCATCTGGCTAGAACGCTGCGGCGACGTCGAGTAGTTCATCGCGAAATTATCCGTGACGATCAGATCGCCCTGGACCACCCGAATTCCCATGCGATTTAGCTCACTGGCGAGCGTTAACGCATGCTCGAAACCGAATATCGGGTCCTTGCCTGAAACATAAATATTGCCGTGTATCGTGCCGGTCGATTGTTCAAAGCTTCCGTCCGTCCAGACATTTGTCGGGAAGCGGTATTCGGGACCGAACGTTTTCAGAACGGCATAGGCCGTCGCGATCTTTACATTCGAAGCTGGATTGTAAGCGTAATTAGAGCCGCTTTCGACAACGACATTGCCTTCAAGAGTTTCGACCAGCACGCCTGAATATCCGGGAATGACCGCTTCCGCCAGCACTGGGATCGACGTTTTTACCGCGACCGTGTTCACCGGAACCGCTGTCGTGACACTACCTGTCTTTTTAACGAGCGGAGTAGACGATGCATTTGGGCCTGAAGGCTCTTTATGAACTTTGATGTCCTGAAGCAGCGGCGGAGACTGTCCAAAAACAGCCACGCCGAAGAAGGAAATCAAGACGGCAATACCAGTCCAAACAGTAAGCTTGTTGATCGAACTCTTCATTAATTACTTCACTTTAGGGTCTTTGTGGCGGTGAATGCTCTTTATAGGCAGACATGCAAATAACATAATACCACAAAAACGCCCCAAATTTTCAACCCCTCTTTTACTCATCCGCTTTGAGTAATCAAAGTCAGATCGGTCGATTCGATGTATTTTCCCTGATTCGCGATGCACTAATTAATTAACCTCTGCTTATGGAATCAATCCGATTTACTTATACATTAAATTGACTCGCACGGAAAGGGTTTTTTGCGGACCATTCCGATATAATTTCGATTGACACGGTAATTCCAGGCTCCTAAGATTGAATGAACAGCGAAAGAGTGAAAAAAGAAAAGCAGCCCGTCAATTTAGAGACGATTCAGAAAGTCCACGCAGACAGGCGTGAGCGACATTCGCCGTCGGCTCGCGGAATTTGAAAACATCTGGAAGGGCGGAACTGACGCCGATCTTTGGGAAGAGATGGTGTTCTGTTTTTTTACCGGCGGCTGTTCGGCGAAAATGGGGCTTCGGTCGATAACGGCGGTAAAGCCGCTGCTTGCGAACGGGGAACAGCCTGATTTGGCAAAGGCATTGACGGGTGTTCACCGGTATCCGAATGCCCGGTCACGATATATCGTCGCGTCGCGTTCATTTCTTAATGAACACTGCGGCATGAAGTTGCGTAATAAGCTGCAAAGCTTCGATTGTCATTTCGAGCGGCGCGATTGGCTTGTAAAGGAAAAAGGCATAAAAGGCCTCGGTTATAAGGAAGCGAGCCATTATCTGCGAAACATCGGTTTTTCGGGCTATGCGATACTTGATAAACACGTTTTGCGATGCCTGCACGAGCTTAAAATAATCGATGAGCCAAAGCCACCAAATACGCGTTCGAGGTATCTAAGGGTTGAAGAAAAGCTAAAACAACTTGCATGCAGAGCGGGTATTGATTTTGACGAACTCGATCTCGTCCTTTGGTCAATGAAAACGGGCGAGATATTGAAGTGATCTCACCAGATCACTGGACATGGCGACTGCGAGGAAAGGAGTTTGCGTTATGAGAGTTAATCGAGTTCGAATTAGCAGCTTGCGTTTTCCTTTCCGTTTTGTCCATTTGACTCTTGCTTTATTCATTTGTTTGATCGCCGTATATGCTGCATTTGGGGCAGATGACATTCAACAGGTAGATACCGAAACCTCACGCCAACTCGTTAAACAGGCCGAAAAACTTATAAAACGTGGCAGTTTAATCGAGGCAGAAAAGTTGTTGCTGCGGGCGGTCGATGCCGGAGCCGACAATTCCTTTGCCAAACTCAGGCTTGCCTTCGTCTATGTAAAGCAGCGGCGGCTTGTCGAAGCCTATGAAATCAGCCTTTCCATCGCCAAGGCAGAGCCTAAGAATTCGTACGCATTCGCTGTTTTGGGTACAACCATGCTCAGTGCCGGCAAATTTAACGACGCCCGGGCTTTGTTCCTCAATTCGATCCGTCTAAATAAAAAGCAGGCCCTTGCCTGGGCAGGTTATGGAATGCTCGATTTTTATGAGAATCGCATTCAGGACAGCATTAATAATCTGCAAGAGGCGGTATTTCACGACCCAGAGCAGCCCGATTACGTATTTGCTTTGGCACAGGTGTCCGCACGGTCCGAAAAGTATAAAGAAGCAGCCGAAGCCTACTACAGGTTCCTGAGTTTGTCGCGTGATACTGACGATGAAAGACGGGCACGCATAAAGGGACTG
Organism: Blastocatellia bacterium; assembly: GCA_963765045.1. Taxonomy (GTDB): domain Bacteria; phylum Acidobacteriota; class Blastocatellia; order Pyrinomonadales; family Pyrinomonadaceae; genus OLB17. Next base: position 323,589 of record CAVXVF010000018.1, read on the forward strand.
ATCAATTTTCTGAATTTTTTGGGCCAGCGGCAGTCGCTGTATTCGACGGCGGGTGCGGGGAAGACTTCGATACCGTTCAACCTGACCGGCAATCGGCCGATTATCCAGATGAAAGTAAACGAGCGAGACGAACCGCTCAACTTCGTTCTCGATACGGGTTCCGGCATTTCGGTGATCTCCGACAAAACTGCAAAGCGCTTGAAGATAAACCCGATAACTAAAGGCGGATTTGCAAAAGGCATCGGTGGCGACGGTAAGTTTGAGATCGTTTATGGTTTTCTGAAGCAGGTTGATATTGGCGAGGTCGAAATTAGAAATGTGCCGGTTTATATACGGAAATTTCATAATGACGGGAACAATATCGACGGTTACATTGGTCTCTCGCTTATCTCAAAGTTTTTGACGACGATCGATTACGGAAATTTGACTTTCACGCTAACAAAGGCGTTGGACCCGAAGGAATTGGTTGACTCGGACAAAGGCGTCTCATTGCCGCTGAGATTGACTTCGAGCGGATTTTTGAGCGGCGAAGTGCAGCTTGAAGGCGTTGAAGCTCCTTTAAATTTTATCGTCGACACAGGTGCGAGCGTATCGGTAATATCCGCTGAAGTTGCCAGCATGGATGCGATAAGCCCGTTCGCAAACATTGAGAAAATGCGGGTCATCGGTTCGGCCGGTGTAACCGACGGTGTGACGTCGTTCCAGCTTCCACGCGTCAGTTTCGGGGAGCATTCGAGAAAGGGAATTACGGCGATCGCTCTCGACTTGGATCTAATAAACGAAGCATCGGGATTCGAGCAGGCCGGTATTTTGGGCGGCAACTTTTTGCGGAATTACCGGATGACTTTTGATTTTAAGAATTCGAAGGTCACGTTTGTTCCGATAGCAGCCGATCCGACGCCCACACCGTAACGATATGAAACTTAGCCTCTATCTCGAAACATCGGTCATCGGTGCATATCTCGACAATGGTGACCCGTTTCGCCGCGACCTCACGATCCGTTGGTTCGAACACGAACTGTCGGAATATCAGGTTTACAGCTCGATACTTGTTCAGCGTGAGCTTGAACGCATCGACGAGCCGCACAGAACCGGTTACTTGAAAATTATCAAAGACCTCGACCGGCTTGATCTGGCCGAAGAAGTCGCCATTCTTGCCGAAGGATATATCTCACGTGGTATCTTTCATCGAAAATTTATCGCCGACGCCGTTCACATGGCATTGGCATCGTTTCACAAAGTCGATTATCTCGTCACATGGAATTTCGGCCATCTCGCCAATGTCCGCAAACAGGCCCGTGTGCGTCTTTTTAACGCTGCCGCCGGTTTTTTCTCGCCCGTTATCGTCACCCCGGAGTTTCTTGTCCACAGCTAGATCACTTTCCAGTCCCTTGACTATTCACGATTAACTATTCACGATTCACTACAGATGTATCGCCGTCCAAAATTTTTAGAAGTTCTGATCGAGATCCGCCAGGAGATGGCTCGCGAAGCGGATTACGATGTCGATTTGTTTGCCGAGATCGTGCGCTCCGGCGAGCGATTGCGAAACAAGGAGCGGCACTCGATCATTGATCCCTACACTGAATCTATGGACAAATTGCCTGGCGGCAATGTCCGTCCAAAAAAGAAGCCTGTCTCCACTGATGATCGAAACCGTCGCGTATCTTAGCAGCCCAAACGCTTGTACATAATTCCTTAAATTGATTTAATAGACTTCAAGGTAAACTTGTTTTATCGCTGTTCGTCACCCTTTATTAATGTATCGATACCTCGTTTCCTGCGTGTTTATTGCCGCAATTGTTGTTGCGTCGGGGTCTTACTTTTTCCGAACATACTGGGAACACCGCTATGACGACCTGATCGAGCGTCAAGCACGCGTCTACAGTATCGATGCAAGGCTCGTCTGGAGTTTGATCTACGAAGAAACCTGGTTTCAGGCATGGAAAATCGGAGCCGACGAGGAGGTCGGGTTGATGCAGGTGACTCCGCTCGTCGCCCGCGAATGGGCGAAGGAAACCGGGTTGAGGGAATTTGAAAAGCAGGCTGCGGAAAACGTTGTCGAATTTCTCGGCGATCCGGAACGTAACATACAGGTCGGCTGCTGGTATTTTGAAAAGGTACGAGAAAGATATCGCGGACGTCCGGCTGAAACCGCGATGACGCTTGCCGCATACAACGCCGGCCCGAGCCGCGTCGAGGAATGGACGAAGGACGCGAACGCGCAGCTCATGTCCGAGGCCGACTTCGTATCACGGATCGGTATCGCTTCGACCAAAGCTTACGTTTTGTCGATCCTCGAACGATACCGTGCGGAAGAAGGCAAAAAAAGATAACCTTACGTCATACGCATTTCCTGCCTTGTATGAAGATAATTTCCGCAGACTATGTGTTGCCGATCTCCGCCAAGCCGATCACGAACGGCGCGGTCGCCATTGATGGCGGCAAGATTGTATCGGTTGGTAAGCGGGATGAAATAGTTGCTCAATACCCCGAAGCGAATCACGAGAATTTTGGAAAAGCGGCGATCCTACCGGGCTTTGTAAACTGCCATTCGCATCTTGAGCTAACCGCCATGCGCGGAGCCCTGGACGACGTCGAGTACGATTTTCGCTCGTGGCTGTTGAGGGTCAACGACCTGCGTGCGAAAATGTCCGATGCCGAGATTGAGGCCGCCGCTATTGCCGGTGCGACCGAAGGTGCCCGTGCCGGTGTGACGTGTTTCGGCGATATCGGGCGTTACGGCAAGGCTGGATTTGAGGCTTTGAAAAAGGTGGGGCTTCGTGGCGTTTTGTTTCAAGAGACCGAGTTTTCGCCCGACAACCGCACGGCAGACGAGGACATTGAACAATTAAAAGAGAAGTTTTTTGCACTGAGCGAAACTGCAACCGATCTTGTCGAGGTCGGTCTTTCTCCGCATTCGCCGTACACCGTCAGCCCACGCTTTTTTGAAAAGATCGCCGAATTTGCGTCCGCCGAGAATATCAAAATAACTATTCATGCAGCTGAGTCGGCTGATGAAAGATCTCTGCTCGTAAATGGGGATGGATTTTTTATTGAGGTCTACAAAAAGTTCGGCCTCGAATGGAACAGCCCGCGATGTTCTTCACTTGAGTTTCTTGAACGGACAGGCATTTTGCGGACAAAACCGCTTCTCGCCCATTGCGTAACCGTTTCGGACAGCGATATCGAATTGATTCGCTCGTCAGGTTCGTCGATTGCACACTGCCCGAAATCGAACGCAAAGTTCGGTCACGGCTACGCCCCATTCGAAAAATTTCTAGACGCCGGAATTCCCACCGGCCTCGGCAGCGATTCCGTTGCCAGCAACAACGTCTGCGACCTGCTCGAAGAATCACGCTTTGCCGCCCTCGCCGCCCGAAACCGTCCCGGCAGTAACCGATTTATTTCCCCCAGCGAAGTTCTCGAAGCGGCAACGCTCGGCGGCGCAAAAGCCCTCGGCCTCGATCATCTGATCGGCACACTGGAACCCGGTAAAGAAGCCGATATCACCGTCGTTTTACTTGGTAATGCCGCCCAGCAACCGATCAATGAAATTCACGCGGCGCTAGTTTTTTCGTCGAATGCCCGGGATATTGTCGTAACGATGGTTGCCGGAACCACGGTTTACGATTCCCGATTATCCAATGCAAACTTTTCGGCTATCGCGGACTAACTTCATACTCCGGTTTGGCGGCTCCCATTAGCCATTTATCGAACCAGCCGACGATATGCTGAAGGCGTTCGATGCGGTGCCATGGCTGGCCGGAACGCGACAGCTCGTGGCCCTCGTTCGGAAAGCGGACCATAACGGTCGGGACTTTGCGGTATTTGAGAGCACGGAAAAGCTCTTCGCCGCCAGCCATCGGCGGTGTTCGCCAGTCCGCTTCGCCGAGAATGAACATCATCGGCGTTTTGATCTTCGCGACGTGCGTGATCGCAGAACGTTGCCGAAAGCCCTCGACATCTTCGAACGGCGCACCTTTGAACCACGCGGGTTGAAACTGCGTAAAATCGGCCGTGTACCACCAGTTCGCCCAATCGGAAATATCACGCTGCGAGACGGCGGCGGCAAAACGATCGGTCTTCGTCACCGCCCAGTTCGTTAACACACCTCCGCCCGAGCCGCCCGTGATGCCGAGTTTCTTCTCGTCGAGGTAGCCGCGTTTGATAACCTCGTCAACTGCAAACATCAGGTCCTGGTAGTCGTCGCCTGGATAGTTGTGCTGGATGATGTTGCCGAAATCCTGCCCGTAGCTGGTCGAACCGCGCGGATTTGGATAAATAACGATGTAGCCTTTTGCGGCCATCCATTGAAACTCATGCGAGAACGTATAGCCATAGGCCGCGTGCGGCCCGCCGTGAATATTCAGTATCACCGGGTATTTCTTCTTCGGATCAAAATCGGGCGGTTTTTGCACCCAGGTTTGAATTCGCTTGCCGTCAAAACTCATATACCACACATCGTCGGGTTCCGTCAGGTTAAGTTTCGCCAGCAAGTGCGTCATTAACGCGGGTGAGTTGTTTTGCGTTCGCTCCGTTTCGGTCGGCAATATAAAGATCGGTTATGCGGGTCGGAGTCGAAACGGTGTAGAGCAGATCTGCTTCGATCGGCGGTTGCTCGATAACTCAAAACTCCCTGATCGCCTTTTGTGATCTCGGTCATTCGGCCGTTTTCCGCATCAAAGGAAGCGAGATTTGCGCGTCCCTCTTTTACGTAACCTACAATGAGGCTGCGGCCGTCTGCCGACCATACAGGAGCGTTTCCGCCACCGGCCCGAGGCGGTGCCTGATCACCCGTCAATCCGCCGCCGATGTCAAAATCAAAGCCGGTAGTCAAATTTTTCGGCTGTGCATTCTGAGCAATGTCGAGCACCCAAAGATCTGGCTGAGTATATGACTGAACCGGCTTTTTCGTTGCCGAAGCTGTGAATGCAAAACGTTTGCCGTCCGGACTCAAGCTAAGTGCTCCGGTGCCCATTTCGTATTTGGTAACAAGCGACGGCTGGCCGCCGTTTGGCGAAACGGAATAAATTTCAGTGTTCGGATATCCGTAATACGGTTCCGGATCGCGATTCGTTACGTAGTAGATCTGCGAATTGTCCTTTGACCATACAACGTTTCCTTCGGAAAACTGGCCGCTTGTAAGTTGTTTTGGCGTCGGCTTTTCTTCCTGTGAACTCGGTGCAGCGATCACCCAAAGATGATTCGGTCGCGTTGGGTCGAGATAACCGCCGCCATCCGAGCGATAAACCGCACGAGTGATAACGCGGATGTCCGATTCGCGTTCGCTCGGTGCAGGCGGCTTGCCCTGTTTCGCGATGTCTTCGGCATTAGCACTGCTTCCGAATGCGATCCATTTCCCATCGTTCGACCATATCGGGCCGCCCGCTCCGCGTGGAACATTCGTCAACTGAAACGCCTCGCCACCCGTCATCGGCAAGATAAACAATTGCGGAGCGTTGGCAGGGCCGGGCGTCTCGCTTCCACGAACGAAGGCGATAGAGCGGCCGTCCGGTGACCAACGCGGTATGGTGTCGCGTGTGCCGCCCGTGAGGCGGATCGGCTCTTCACTCCCACTTGTGGAGACGGTCCAGATCGAGGTGTCGTAATTCGTTTTTGCGGCGTTGACCGTTACCTTAACAAACGCAACCTTGCTTCCATCAGGAGAAACCTGCGGGTCGCCAACCCATGCAAAGTCAAAGAGGTCTTTCTCGGTGATATTCCGTTTTTGGGCGGATGCCGATACGGCGAATACAAGTACAACTATAAATAGACGAACCAAATGATTTCGCATACTTTCTCCAAATTTTGAATTTCGATCCGGGTTACACCGCTTAGGGTAGCAGTTTGTTGGTTCTTTTCAACTTACACGATCATTTTGGCGGCTGGGCGATTGCCGTCCGAAGCTCTCCTAGCAATTCTTCCGTAGTCCATTCATTTCCCGCAAAGATCTTCTTGACCGTCCCGTCCGGGCCGATGACGGCGGTGCGGAGCGAGTGGTTGAATTGGGTTTTGTCAGCCTGATCGACCTCGTAGCGAAGGCCGAAGAAATCGGCGATGCCGCGGACTTCCTTGTCGGTGCCGACAGCCAAGTGCCAGATCGTGAAATCCGCTTTTGAGCCTTTGCCAAGATAACCGAGGCCGTATTGTTTTAGTTTGTCGGGCGTGTCGCGTTCGGGGTCGAAGGAGATGCTGAGAAGACGTATCTTCTCTTTTGCCTCGAGCGTCGTCATGAAGCTGGTTGGCAAGGTCGCTGAAGTTTTGCGACATTTTTATACAGTAATCCGGCAGCGGACATTCGCGGTAGATAAACGTAACGGCGACGGCTTTGCCGCGATAATCTTTGAATGTAAACGGTTTGCCATTTTGATCGGTCAGTTTGAAGTCAGGCACGGGTTTGCCGATCTGGGCGAAATTTTCGTTTACGGGAACAGCGGGCTGGTCTGGGATTGGTAATGCAACGATACCGATGTTTTCGAGCCAGTATGGATTCATCAGCCGCATTATCAACGACAAGTTCCGCCCGGACTTCCGCTCCAGGTGCAAGGTTTTCCCAGACCCAGTCTTCTTTGATCGGAAAGTCCATCGTCATCGCTTCCATAAAGCCGGGGATCGCTTCGTGTTCAATCTTTGCCTTCTTCTTTTCCTTGTCGACCGAGACAACCTTACCTTTTAACGGATATCTTTTAGCTTCGGAAGATGCAGGTGCAGTTTGTGGTTTTTGACATGCGGCAGCCACCAGAAGCTACTAAAATGATCAACAGATAAAAGCGCATAAAATAGTTATTTCAACTGCAAATTTGAATCGTAAAACATCTGATAAATACTGATAATTCGCCATCACTTTATAAACATAATCCTTCGATTGAGAGAACGCAATTTCGGGCACATAGCGGTCCGCGATGTCTGACTTCGAACGCTTCATCCAGCGTTTCATGTTGTCCTCGCCGCCGTTGTAGCTTGCCGCGACGGCCTGCGGTTGGTTAGGGAAAAGCTTGAAAAGATTTGATGTATATTGCGACCCAAACAAGACCGCAGTTGCCGGATTGTACAATTCGTCCTGCTGAAAATCGGTCCGGCCAAGCTCGCCCGATATTTTCGAAGATGTTGTCGAGATGAACTGCATCAGCCCACGGGCAGCAGCGTAGGATTTAATGTTTGGCTGGTAGCGCGATTCCTGGCGGACGATCGACAGCAGAAAGCGAGGATCGACGGCGCGCGGTACCGCGTATTTCGAAAACGCATCGGTGTACGGTGCTGGATACAGCAGTTCGAGATCGTCGCGTGGGATCAAATCTATCTGGTAATCGGCCGGCACATTTTTCCATTGCGGCTCGGCGAATGCGACGGACCTGTAAGCCATATCGCCGCGTTTGTAATAGACCGCCATCGTGTATCCGAGATCGTTGTTCGCTGCAGCCGTTTCACCTGCGGAAGCTTTACGGCTTGTCTCAAATTCCGAAGCGGCTTCATCGAATAAGCCCAAAAACAATAGTTCGTCGGCGATAAGCCTGTGTCGGTCTTGTCCGTCAGAGGATTGCTTTTGCTTGCGTATTTGCGTTCGTCCCGCTTCGTTCAGCTTGAATGTGGGAATTTTCTTATATGCGGGCAAGGTTGCATAGATCTTTCGCAAATTTTCCAACATTCTCGAACGTTGCTGCGGGTCGCCGGTCAAACGCAGTGCAGCCTGGAGATTTTTTCGCAGCGATTCCTGATCTTTTGTCTGCGACGATGCAGTTAGTGAATTTAGCTTCGCGTCGATCATCGGCGACGCAGTTTCGTTCTTTGCCAAAAGCTGCAAACGCTCGGTCGCTCGTCCACCGTAATATTCGCTCCGCCCATCCGGGATTGAAAGATATATATCGATTGCCTCCGGATATCGCTGCATTTGTTCGAACACGAATCCGCGCAGAAACGTTATCTCAGCCTTGTTCGTGCCGCCGGGCACGGACGCACCGCCGAGATCAGGCAGCGTGAGCAGTTTATCGAGAGCTGCTAAAGTTGCCGGCCATTCGTTTCTGGCGAGATAAATACGTGTTTCCGAAAAGAGTGCGAGGGCCTCAGGCACTTTCCCTTTAAAAACTCCCTGAGTTTTCGTGGCCCATTTCTGAGCCTCGCTCTCTTCGCCTTCGTCTCGCAGGACATCAACGATATTCAGGTATGCACGGTCGAGGCGTTCGTCGTCGGGATATTTATCGATAAAGTCTTGATAACGCTTCACCGCCTCTCTAAATTTGCCGACGCGTGCGTAAGCTGAGGCGAGCTGGAGCAGAGCATCTTTAGAAACCGGATGTTCGGCAAACTGCTCCTGCAAGCGCTCAAACCACTTGATCGCCTCGGCAAATTCACCTAGCTGTACGTAGCCTCGACCGGTTTGAAAGATCGCATCGGGAACGATACCGCTTGACGGATGATTTTTAATAACTGCGGCAAAATGAAGCCGGGCGTAGGGAAAATCACGATTAAATTGATAGATCGTAGCTCGCCGCAAGTGTTCATAGTCGGTCAGTGGCGGAACAGTTTTGCCGATCTCGCCCGGTCCGACGTCCAGCGTGTCCAGGCCTTTTGCCGCCGCAAGTGCGAAATCATCCGGCTGAGTAGGATTGGCGAGGGATGTGATCAATTTCGAGAAATGCTCGCGTGCAGCTTCCGCGTTTCCGGTCCTCAGGTGCGATTGAGCTAGCAAAACTCTGTTTTCGCGTGCAATCGGACTTTCCGTTTCGCGTTTTCCGGGAGCTGGCTTCGATGGCGGAGCTTTTGCCACCAGCGATTCGAGTGCTCTAACCGCGAGATCGTAATTGCCGCTTTCAAACCAGCTTCGTGCAATTCGATTTTCGGCGGCGTCGGTAAGCAGGCTTTCGGTCGAAAACGCTGCGAGTTCCTGCAAATACATGCGCTCGATCATCAGATTACCGCTTGAACGGGCGATATTCGCAAGATGAAATAACGCGTATTCCTTGAGAGCCGAATCGCGCTTCACGACGGCCTGATAGCGACTCATCGCCGTCGCCGCGTTGCCGTTCTTTTCGCTGAGACGGGCAAATAAGTAATCGTAATTATTCAGCGTGAAAACTTCCGGATACTTTTTCTCGAATGAGTTTAGCTCGCTCAACGCTTCCGCGTATCGTTTGTTATCGGTTGCGGCACGAATCTTCGTATGCAGTTCTTCGGCGGTTTGAGAATAGAAGGCAGGCGTAAATAGCAGAATCAGCAATAAGCCCGCAAGCGTTTTCATTACTTAATCTTAACCCTTGAAACGACAAAAAAAAAGAGAAGCCCAAAGAACTCCTCTATCCAGTCGCGCGTGAATCAAATTATTGCCGCTTGAATCTATGTTTCTGCCAAACAAAACTGACAATCCGGCTGCACTTCCTGTAAAATCAAGAATTCACTTTATGACAGCACGAATTTTAAGCGGCAAAACATTCGCCGAGGCGATAAAAATAGAGGTTGCCGAAGAAATTAAGCAACTCGAAATCACGCACGGTTTCCGTCCGTGCCTCGTCGTCGTCAGGGTCGGCGAAGATCCGGCGTCGGCAGTGTATGTCGGCAGCAAGGTCAAGACTTCGGAAGAGCTTGGGATAATTTCGGAACACCGGCATCTGCCATCCGACATTTCGCACAACGATCTGCTCGCTATTGTCCTTGAATTGAATGCACGTAACGACGTGGACGGAATTCTGGTTCAATTACCGCTGCCTCCGCAAATACGTGCGGGCGAGATTCTCGAAGCGATCGATCCGCTGAAAGATGTTGACGGATTTCACCCGATAAACGTCGGGCGTTTGTCCCTGGGTGAGAAAGCCTTGATTCCATGCACACCGGCAGGCGTTATTGAAATCTTAAAGCGGTCGGACATTCCGATTGCGGGTCAACATGCAGTAATCGTCGGCCGCAGCAATATCGTCGGCAAGCCGATGGCGATGCTCCTGTTGCAGGAGAATGCGACAGTCACGATCTGCCATTCGCGGACTGTCGACCTGCCGTCGATCACGCGTCAGGCGGACATTCTGGTCGCAGCCATTGGCCGTGCCGGATTTGTAAAAGCCGAGCATATCCGCGAAGGAGCGACGGTGATCGATGTTGGGATAAATAACGTTTCGGATGCGGATTTTGCCGCAGAACTTTTTTCCGCCGACGAACTCGAAAAGCGTCTGAAAACCATTGAGAATCGAGGATTTACGCTCGTCGGAGATGTGAACCCGAAGGACGCGATGTCAATCGCCTCAAACTTTACTCCGGTTCCCGGCGGTGTCGGGCTTTTGACCGTTGCGATGTTGATGAAAAATACTGTCGAAGCGGCAAAGATGCGCAGACTTATGAATTAGCCACAGAGAACACAGAGAGCAGAAAACCTGTGTTCTCTGTGCTCTCGGTGGGAAACCAAAAAATATGAACTTTGAAGAATATCAATCAGAAGCAAGCCAGACGGCTCTTTATCCGCGGCGAATGGAAAACCTCGAATACCCGACGCTCGGCCTTGCCGGCGAGGCGGGCGAGGTGGCGAATATCGTCAAGAAGATCCAACGCGATCACGGCGGCGTAATCAACGAAGAAACTCGCGGAAAACTGCGCGACGAACTTGGCGACGTGCTCTGGTACATTTCGGCCTGTGCCGATGAGCTTGGCCTGACCCTTGACGAGATCGCCGCGTTCAACGTCAACAAACTAGCGAAACGCCACGGGCGATAAAGTGATGTTGAAAGTCGGTTTAACGGGGTCGATTGCGACGGGAAAGTCTTTTGTTTGCGATGTTTTTCGCGAACTGGGCTGTCACGTGATCGATGCTGACCAAACTGCGCGCGATGTTGTGAAAGCTGGCACACCGGGCTTGGCGACAATCGTCAGCGAATTTGGCTCGGAGGTTATAACGCCCGACGGTGAGCTTGATCGTGCAAAGATGGCGGCGATCGTTTTTGCCGACGAGCAGAAGCGTCTTTTACTCAATTCGATCATTCATCCGCTTGTTTTTGAGGTCCAAAATAAGTGGCTGACGGAGCTTGAAGCCGAAGACCCGCAAGGCATTGCGATAGTTGATGCGGCATTGACGATCGAGTCCGGCGGCTACAAGAGATTCGATAAATTAATTGTCGTCTGGTGCGAACCTGCGATACAATTGAAACGGTTGAAGTTACGAGACGATCTGCCCGAAACTGAAGCGAAAAAACGAATAGCGGCCCAAATGCCACAGGAAGAAAAAAAGCGATACGCCGATTTTCTGATCGACACCTCCAATGGTTTTGAAGACACCCGGCGACAGGTCGTCGAAGTTCACGAAAAACTGAAACTAGTTGGTCAATGATCGAACAGGATGAAACCAAGCAGCAGCGGAAATAAAAGTGAAAGAGCCGGCGTTACACTTCGCCGCCCTTTCACGTTTGCCGTCGCCGCGTTTTGCCTTTCGAGCTTAGTCTTTTTGTCCGCCTGCACCGAACTGGAGAAGCCTGCGGCAGAACCTTTTTTCACGCAGACAAACCCGCCGAAAAAACAAGAGTTTAGATGGAGTAATGGCAAACTGCCGAAGAGCTTTGACCCTGCGACGGCGTCGGCACCACCCGAAACCGATGTCGTCCGTGCAATATTCGAAGGCTTGACCGAAACCGATCCGAAAACGCTGGAAGAAGTTTCGGGTGTCGCGGAAAGCTGGGCGGCTACGGACAATTTTAAAGTTTGGACCTTTAACCTTCGCAAAGAAGCTAAATGGACGAACGGCAAACCGATCGTCGCGGACGATTTTGTTCGTTCGTGGAAGCGTTTGATCGCGATGGGCAGGAAGGCGGCACACGGCAATTTGCTCAATAATATTTTTGGCGTTCCGACTGGAGTAACGCAGATATCTTCAACCGACGAAGCGGACCTTTTCTTAAACTCCGCTCCAACGCCCGTTTTGCCGAATATGTCGTTGCAGCAGCTTGTACGGCCCACAAACTCAAACGCCAATTCGTGGCAGCTCAAGGCCGGTGAAACCAATTCGAACTCGCAAACGGAAAAAACGGGAGCGATTAAACCCGAAACCGATAATTTGGGTATCGTTGCCGAAGGCGAACATGTTCTGAAAGTCACACTTATTTCGCCCGACAAAGATTTTCCGAAGCTGGTCGCGAATCCAATATTTCGGCCGGTTTATGGCGACAGTGATTTTGCAGGTAAGGAATTGAACGCCTCGGTTGTGACAAATGGCCCGTTCAAAATCGTTTCCGTGGATTCATCCGGCATCGTTCTAGATCGGTCCGAAACATATTGGAATCGAGCAGAGGTCAAGCTCGAGCGCGTCTACTTCATGCCGATGGAGAACGCGGAAAAAGCTCTTGCCGCTTATCGGGCGGGTGAATTGGATGCCGTCACGAACGCTGACTTTGCGCCGCTTGTTCTGAAGCTTCTTTCGCCGTATGACGATTTTCGACGCACTACGCACAGCGCTCTGAATTTCTACGACATAAATTCCGTCAAGCCGCCGTTCTCCGATCGCCGCGTTCGTCAGGCTTTGTCGAACGCGATCGAGCGCGAGCAATTGACCGAAGGCGAAATGGAAGGCGTCACGCGGCCAGCCCTAAGTTTTTTCCCATTTGGGACTAAAACAAAGCTCAAGCTCTCGCAGGACAAGGAAAAAGCCAAAGAGCTTCTCGACGAGGCCGGATTTCCAGACGGCAAGGATTTTCCCGTCATAAAACTTCTTATCAATAGAAACGATACTCAGCAACGGGTCGCACGATCCGTCGCGAAAATGTGGAAGCAGAACTTAAACCTTGAAACCGAGATCATCGTAAAAGAGGCAGGTGAACTTGAACTGGCGCGGAAAGCAGGCGAGTTTGACCTTGTACGTCGTGGCGTCGTGCTTCCGACAGCCGATGAAGCGGCGAACTTCATGGCGATATTCGACGGGTCTCTGGGCGCGAAAAGCCGAGCAGCCGGTTGTGAAGGATGAAAAAAATAGGTCCGTAGATAGTGCGGTCAAGGAACCGGTCGGCGACGACGATCCGATACCAGGCGGTGATCTGCCAACAGAGATCGACGCTCCGGAATCGATATTGAACGAGGAAGATGCGCTATACGAGCTGCGGGCGATCCCGCTGTATTTTCCGACGTCCTTTTCGCTCGTAAGGCCTTATGTTGTGGGTTTTGAAATGAATAGTTTGGATGCTCTGACGCTTTCGAACGTGGTGATCGACAGCGAATGGAGACCGAAAAAAGCAAACGGCGAATCAAAATAGCGGACAGTTTTGTCTGGCTAAAACTCTCCAGAAGCCGGTCTCGGCTTCGATTGACCAGAAAACTTTAAGGAGTGTGGATAATGGAAGGTACGGGCCAAAGCCAGCTTCGCATTTGTATAGCGATTTTAGCGATGTCGTCGTTATTGATAAGCTGCACGACGAGTGCTGGCAGCCGTTATTTTGGACAGACAACGCCTCCATCTGGCAACGTTCTTCGCTACATTTCCGGTGCCGAACCCGAAACGCTCGACCCGCAACTGCCCGACGGCCAACCCGAAGCCCGCATCTTTATGGCGCTTTATGAAGGCCTGGTCGAATATGGGCCAAAGGACCAGCAGCCAGTCCCGGCCATCGCAAAAAGCTGGGAGATCAGCCCGAATATCGATGAATTCGTCTTTCACCTTCGCGACAACGCGAAATGGAGCGACGGTACGCCGATCACCGCACGCGATTTTGTCTACAGCTTTCGTCGAGGGTTAGCACCGGAGACTATATCGCGTACCGCCGGCCTCGCTTTTTTCATCAAGTATTCCGAAGAATTCAAAAGCGGCAAGGTCTTTGTAAAAAAGGGCGATAGCTATTTGCTCGCGAAAGACTTTGGCGGCAAAGCCGATGAAACAGCCTTGCAGCAGTTCGGTCCCGAAACCGAGTTTAACAAATTCATTAAATCGCCCAGCCGCCTTACTCTGGACGGCGACGAGAAAAAGCGTGCAAAAGCGATCGCCGCCGATCCGAAACTCGCCGCTGCCATCGAAGGAGCGGAGTTCGTTCCGGTCAAAGGCGAAGACATCGGCGTCGAGGCGATCGACGACCGCACGCTTCGCATTAATTTACGGCAAGGAGCACCTTTCTTTATCGGATTGCTCGCTCACCAATTTTTCCGCCTCGTTCCGCAGCAGTCGGTGGAGAAACACGGTAAAGCGTGGACAAGGCCGCAGAATATTGTCACGAACGGAGCGTTCCGCCTAAAACAATACAGGCCGTATGACGCTCTTATTGTAGAAAAAGACCCGAATTACTGGGACGCCGCAAACGTTCATCTCGACGGCATTGAATTTTATCCGGTTGAGGAGCTTTCAACCATAATGAACCTCTACAAATCGGGTTCCGTCGATGCGTTTTTGAACCACGCGGTCCCGTCGTCATGGATCGGCGAAATTCGTCAATATAAGGACGAGTATCTGAATTTCCCCGAAAACTCGACGTCGTATTACGCGATGAATATCACGAAGCCGCCGTTCAACGATGTGCGGGTGCGAAAAGCGTTCAATATTGGGCTTGACCACGAGGCACTGTCGAATTTCGGCAAGGTAAAGAAGCCGCTTTACGAAATTTCGCCGTCCGGTATTGTGTTCGGATTACGATAAGGCCGCGGCAAAGGTGAGCGAGGAAATCCGTAAGGAACGCGGTGTCACCCCGGAAGAATGGGCGAAAGAAAATCGATTCGATGCTGAAAAAGCACGAAAGCTTTTAGCGGAAGCTGGTTTTCCCGTGCAGAAAAATGGTGACGCCTATTCGTGCCCTGATTTTCCCACGGACAAGGTTTCGATCACATACAATACGGACGAAAGCAACCGATCTTTCGCCGAGTTTATTCAGGCTCAGTGGAAACAGAATCTCGGTATCACGATACCGCTTGAAAACGATGGAATTCAAGGCGTTTTTGCCGCACTTCAAATCGCTTGCAATATGAAGGCTTTGCTATATTTCTCTGGTCGGGTGATTATATGGACCCGTACACGTTTCTCGGTCTGCAATACGGCAAGGACAACGAGGGCGGCACAGGGTTTTATGATCCAAAATATGACAAAATGCTTGACGACGCCAACGCCGAACTCGATCCCGCAAAAGCGTTTCGAAAAACTTGCACAAGCCGAGTTTTACCTGATGGAACAGCTTCCGATGCTGCCGCTGACGATCAACGCGACGAACTGGATGAAGAAGCCGTACATTAAAGGAATGTACCCGAATCCCGGCACGCTGCTGCCATGGAAATTTGTCTACATCGAGCGCGATACGGCCAAATGGGATAAGGATGTCGAAAACATAATGAAGGATTCTGACCCGCTGGTCGAAAAACAATTGCAGGAACTGATGAGTACGCAAAAGGCGGCGGCAAAATAGACCAAAACAACGATGCTAAGTTTCATCATCCGCAGACTGCTGATAATCATCCCGATGGCTTTGATCGTCGTGACCTTGACGTGGGGACTGATCCGTATCGCTCCGGGCAATTTTTACTCCGGCGAAAAGAAGCTGCCGGCAGCGGTCGAGGCGACTATACGCAAGAAATACGGGCTTGATGAGCCGTGGTATAAGCAATACGGGATGATGATGTCGAACATTGTCCGCGGCGATTTTGGCGATTCGCTCAAGTACACGGGACAGTCCGTCAACGAGATCATCAGGCGCCACCTGCCGTATTCGGCCACGCTCGGTATTCTCGCTTATCTGCTTGCTCTCGCGGTTGGTCTGACGGCGGGGACCATTGCGGCTCTCAAACAAAATTCGTCGTTCGATTACGGCTCTATGTCGATCGCAATGCTCGGTCTTTCGGTGCCGAACTTCGTCTTGGGGCCGATAATGGTCATCATTTTTGCGTTCGGGCTTTATTGGTTTCCGCCTGCCCGTTGGGGCGGTATTTCGTCGCTTGTGCTGCCGGTCATTACGCTGGCAGCGATCTACGCCGCGTACATTGCAAGGCTAACGCGTGCCGGAATGCTCGAAGTAATGCGATCCGATTACATCCGAACCGCACGTGCAAAAGGCCTTGACGAAAAGACCGTGCTCCTGCGTCACGCTCTTCGCGGCGGTATTATTCCGGTTGTTTCCTTTACCGGCCCGGCTCTTGCCGCTTTGCTAGCCGGAACGGTCGTTGTCGAAAAGGTTTTTGCGTTGCCCGGCCTCGGCGACATTTTTATTAAAGCCGTTCTAAATCGTGACGAACCGCTCGTACTTGGCATCGTCGCGTTTCTCTCGATATTGATCATGCTCTTTAATCTGATCGTTGATATCTCTTACGGATTTTTGGACCCGAGGATCAGATACGAATAAACAGCTATGGCGGAAAATGTAGAAATAATCAAAGGAACCTCGCTTTGGAGCGACGCATGGAAGCGGCTGCGGCGAAACAGGCTCGCCCTCGTCGGGCTTATTTTTCTCGCGTTCATGGTCTCGGCGGTGATCATCGGACCTGTGATCCTGAGCTGGACGACCGGTTACACGTATGATTCGACCCCGGCCGATAATGCTCTGGTCAAATCGATGCCGCCGTCGTCGCAACATTTGATGGGCACCGACGATCAGGGCCGCGATATGCTCGCCCGTGTTCTTCAGGGTGGCCGCATTTCGCTGATGGTCGGTATTATCTCGACCTTAGTGTCCCTGCTTGTCGGCGTTTCTTATGGTGCGATCGCCGGATATCTCGGCGGCCGCGTCGATAACGTAATGATGCGTATCGTCGATGTAATTTACGCCATTCCTTACATCCTCATCGTCATCGTGCTGCTATCGGTTTTTGGCGGTGCGAACACACCGGCGTGGATCCAATGGCTTTCGACCAATATCGGCGGTGCTGGCAATCAAGGCCTGAGCCAGATATTTTTGCTCTTTTTTGCACTCGGCTTGGTGTCGTGGCTGACGATGGCACGCGTCGTTCGCGGCCAGATACTTTCGCTGAAGAATCAGGAATTCGTGCTTGCGGCAAAGGCGACCGGCGTTTCTACTTTCGGAATAATCTTCCGGCATCTCGTGCCGAATGCTCTCGGCCCGGTTATCGTTTATGCGACGCTGACGGTGCCGAGCGTAATGCTGACCGAAGCCTTTCTATCGTTTCTCGGCCTCGGCGTGCAGGCGCCATACGCATCGTGGGGCAGCCTCGCCGACGCCGGTATTAAGAATCTCGCGATTTTCCCGTGGCAGCTAATTTTCCCGGGCGTGACGATGGCGTTGACTCTGTTTTCACTTAACTTTTTAGGCGATGGCATTCGCGATGCTCTCGATCCGCAGACGAGGAAATTCTAGACGAGGAACGCCGGCATCTTACTGGCAAACTGCCGCCAGGATGACGGCGCCATAAGATGAGCAATAACGGAACAATTCTTTCGGTCAACAACCTCAAGACCTATTTCCATACCGAAGACGGCGTGGTCAAGGCGGTTGACGGCATCTCGTTCGAGCTGAAAAAAGGCGAGACGCTCGGTATTGTCGGCGAATCGGGTTCAGGCAAATCGGTGACCAATCTTTCGGTGATGCGGCTGATTCCAGAACCGCCGGGGAAGATAGTTGATGGCAGCATTGTTTTTGACGGCGTCGATGTCCGTGCTCTTTCGATCGACGATGTGCGAAAGATCCGCGGCAAGCGAATCGCGATGATCTTTCAGGACCCGATGACGTCGCTCAACCCGTTCTTAAAAATCTCGACGCAGTTGATGGAAGTGACACGGCTTCATCTCGGCCACACAAAGCAGCAGGCGTACGACCACGCCGTCAAGATGCTCAAAACAGTCGGGATCTCTGACGCCGAAGAGCGCATCGACAGCTACCCGCACGAATTCTCCGGCGGAATGCGCCAGCGTGTGATGATCGCGATGGCGTTGAGCTGCGACCCCGAATTGCTCATCGCCGACGAGCCAACGACTGCTCTCGATGTAACCATTCAGGCCCAAATTCTCGAACTCATAAAAGACCTCAAGACACGAATGGGCACGAGCGTCATTCTGATAACGCACGACCTTGGTGTCGTAGCGGGAATGACCGAAAAGATAATCGTCATGTACGCCGGTAAGGTTTTCGAACAGGCTCAGACGCGTGAGCTTTTCGCGACGCCCGCAAATCCTTACACAAAGGGCTTACTCAAAAGCGTGCCCGACCCGGCACACGAACAGGGAAAGGAGCTTTATCAAATTCCCGGCCTGCCGCCGGATGTTGCGCACCTGCCGCCGGGCTGCCCTTTTGCCGAGCGATGCGAACGTGCCGAGGACATCTGCCACCGTGAATTTCCACCTTTCGTGCAGATAAACGAAGGCCACCATTCGCTGTGCCATTTTGCCGACGATGTGTATCGCGAATCAAAAACGGATAGATTAGCCGCAAATGAACGCAGATGAACACAGAGATATGGAAACTAACGGAAACAGTTTGATCTCGATTGAAAACCTGCAAGTTCACTATCGCAGCGGCGGCGGGCTGTTCAGTTCGGCCAAAACGGTGAAGGCGGTTGACGGCGTTTCGCTCGATATCAAGAAGGGCGAAACGCTTGGGCTTGTGGGCGAATCGGGCTGCGGCAAATCGACGCTTGGCAAGGCGATCCTGCGTTTGACCGAACCGACCGGCGGAAAGGTTTTTTACAACGGCAAGGACCTCGCTCATCTGCCGCAATCGGCAATGCGCGAGCAGCGAAAGCATTTGCAGATGATCTTTCAGGATCCGTACGCTTCGCTCAATCCGCGAATGACGGTTGGGAACATCATCGGCGAGCCGATCCGCACATTCGGACTGGAAAAGGGCGGCTCGGTGGAAACGCAGGTGCAGGACTTGATGGAAACGGTCGGTCTTAGCCGCCGCTTTATAAAACGCTACCCGCACGAATTCTCCGGCGGTCAGCGGCAGCGTATCGGCATTGCCCGAGCGCTCGCCGTCGATCCCGAATTCATAGTCGCCGACGAGCCGATCTCCGCCCTCGACGTGTCAATCCAGGCCCAGATAATGAACCTGATGGAGAGCCTTCAGGCCGAAAAGAACCTGACCTATCTGTTCATTTCTCACGACTTGCGTGCTGTTCGCCATCTCTCTGACCGTGTCGCGGTGATGTATCTCGGCAAGATCGTCGAGCTCGCACCGGGCAAAGACATCTACGCCGATCCGTTGATGCCTTACACAAAAGCCCTGATCTCCGCCGTCCCCGTTCCCGACCCCGAGATCGAGGCGACCCGTGAACGGATCATTCTAAAAGGCGATGTCCCATCACCGATCAATCCACCAAGCGGCTGTCATTTCCACACCCGCTGCCCATATGCTATCGAGGCTTGCAAACAACAACTGCCGCAGCTTGTCGAAATAAAGCCGGGTCACCAAGCAGCTTGCATTAGGATAAACGCAGAGCATCCAAATATTGAGGAGAACGCTACGGCAAATTTTGGATCGATTGGTGCATAAGTCAGAACCGGAAGCGTTAGACACCGTAGTCTCTAAACAAGGACTGTAATACAATCTATTGACATCTATCGCCATTCTGCTATTCTCGAACCGGAGAATAAAAAAGCATGACAACAGCAACCATCAACATTTCACTTCCGAATTCGCTAAAAGTTGAGGTCGAAAAGGCAATGGAATCGGACGGTTACGGGAATACGAGCGAATTCTTCCGCGATTTGGCAAGAGAATATTTAAAGAAGCGACAGGAACAAAAACTTGAGGCCCTACTGCTCGAAGCCGTTGAGGGAAATGATTTCACGCCGCTTACCAAGGCTGATTTTGAGGCGATAAAGCAGCGAGGTCTTCAGCGCTTGAAGGATAAGGGAGCCAAAAGCTGATCTATGCCCTTCACTATTGAAAAGAGTGTTCAGGCGACACGAGACATAGAAGAAGCATTTGTTTTTATTGCAGAAGGTAACCTGGACATTGCCGTTCGTTTTCTAGTTGCCGTCGAAGAAAGCCTGGAAATGATCGCCGAACATCCGATGATCGGTAGTAGCTACCGATTCGAACACGAAAAGCTAGCCGATCTGAGAATTTGGCGAGTTAAAGGATTTGAAAACTATTCAATGGTCTACCTACCTCAAATTGAGTTCGAGAATATCCGCCTGATGCGCATTCTAAATTCCAGTCGCGATCTAAATGCGATTTTTGGTAAGCAATAGGATCACGAAATTAAAAAAAGGACCCGCATTACACGGGCCTTTTTCTCCACAACAAGTTATCGGAGCTATGAAGAGGTTAATTAATAACCTGTCGTGGCCGAACTGGTCTTCTCACCGTTCGTTGTATCGCGCAGGCCTTTTATCCGGTCGTGTGCGGCCTGCACGGATGTGTATTGCGTTTGGACCGTGTCCAAAACATGCGCGGGGAGAATATTATCAAGAGCTGCCTTGTAAGCAGCTTTAGCAGAATCCTCGCCGCGTTCGCATTCGTTCAATATCGAGCCTTCGTCCTTTCCGGTCACGACGGATTTAATGTTTATCCAGCCGCGATGAAGCGATCCGGCGATGCTCCCTGTATTTTCAGGATCACCACCGAGGCTTTGTACCAAAGTTTGAAGCTCCCCAGCAAAGTGCGATCTTTGTTGGGCAAATTCGTAAAATAGCGATTTAAGGTCCGATCTTTCCACGCCTTCGGCCGCTTCGGTAAAGCCTTCCTGACCGTCCTTGCATGTTTCGATCAAACCATTAAGCGTCGAGATCACTTCATCATTTGAAAGTTTGGTTGACCCCGAACCGAATGTCGCGTCCTGCGTAATGGGTTTTGTTGCTTCGTAATCGTTGATCATAAAATAAACCTCCCTGAGTGTTCAAAAATAATGTTGCTGAATGTTGCTGTATGACTACAACAACCGAACATACAATAGCTGTGCCAAAACACCGGAAAGCCTTAAACGCTTTGTTTTTACAAAGACAGTCATTGGCTCCTGCAATCCTTCAAGACATAAGTGCATTGAAGCAATGCAGCGGATACACCCGCCTGCTTTTGATATAAACCGGATTACTGAACGAAAGCGCTTCTGTGGCATAATTGAAAAATGTAAACAATTTAATCGAGCTATTTTCTTGAAATTGCTTGACGATTGAATCTATCTAGCTAGTGTGTAAGAGGCCTCAGAAGAATCAGGCCGTAGGCTAAACGATTTAATCTAAAGGGTTTTTGCCAGTATCGAATGATTTCAAATACGCCCAAAAAAGAGAAGTTTCTCGACCGGCTCGCCGAAGATAGCGGCGTCGCGATCGTCGTTGTCAACAAGGACTCGAAAGAGATCTCTTCCTCGAATAACAATTCGATGTGCCGCAGCCTAAGCGCGTCAGCAGAATTTGCACCGCGATGCGCCGAATACTGTGGTAAGGCATTTGCCTCGGCGACGGAAGCCGGGAAGGCCGTCGAATACGAATGTTACGCGGGACTGACCTGCAAGGCAGTTCCTGTTTGGGATGGTGGAAGCCAGTTCGTTGCCATCATCGGACGCACGTTTCTGAAGGCCGAAAATTATCGTGCGGCGACCGAGAGAGCAATCACAGGCGAATGGCGCCAATTCCGCCCGACCGAGTTTTTTGAGAACGTTCTTATCTCGGGCTCGGACGAAAGCCTGGACAGAACTTGCGCGCGTCTGGAAAAATTCTCGTACCGGGAACGAAACGATATTCTGGAAATCGAGCAGCTCAGGCTCGAAGAACCAAAGGTCAAGGAATCGAAGCAGCCCGTGGCAAAGGAAGCCGGTCAGCCCGATCCTAAAGAAATCACCAACCTGATAAACAAGTTCAAGACCGAGACCGAAAAGGCCGCGGTGGAACTTCATGCGGCGACTTCAGTCGATGTTCAAAAAGACCCGAAGGCTGCCGGCGAGTGGCGTTCGCTTTTTGGTTCGCTGATGAAGCTGGAATACAGAGATGCATGCAAGAAGATTTTGTCCTATCTGAAGGATCGCTACGCTCTCGGCTCACTTGTCTGGCTCGAACGCCGTGGCGACAATCTCGAAGTCCTGGTCGCTCTCGGCTCGCTGGCCGACAAAGCTGTCAAGATTGGCATTGCCGCCGACAATAAACGTTTGGCCGATGCCGCGCGTCGCGAGATGCCGCTTGAATTTCGTGAGCGAAAGAAAGTAGATGGCGTCGAGCATGAACGTACGCTTTCGATTTTCCCGGTGACTATCGGCAATGACATCCGCGGTGCGATCGGTATCGATTCGCGCATCGAAAACCCGGAACAGAAACGGCTCATCGCTCGCTTTGCACAAACACTTGCGTCACAGCTTGAGATTCTTCGTCTTCGCGACGAGGTTTCGCAACGCGATTGGCTATCGCAGGCGGTCGTCCGCTTTAACGAAAGCCTGCAGGGGATTGACGCCGACGATTTCTGGCTAAAGGTCACGCAGATTTCAGCCGAGCTTCTCGGTGCCGAACGGGCATCGATTCTGATCCACAACGATAAATCGAACACCCTTCGTGCAAAGGCCGCCATCGGTTCGCGAATCAATCTGCTCTCCGAGGCGAGTGTCGGCGGTCGCGTTGCCGGACGCATTTTGGAGATCGGCAATCCCGTCGTCGTGAAAGATATATCGGGCGTCGGCATGGAGTCGGCCCCGAGCGAATGGAGCTACAAAACAAAATCGTTCATTAGCTACCCGATTTTGATCGGCGACCGCAAGATCGGTGTGTTGAACTATACCGATAAAGCTGACGGCGATTGGTTCAGCAGCCGCGATCTCGAATTGCTTCAGGCCATTGCTCCACAGATCGCAGTTGCCATCGACCGCACAACATTAAAGGACAAAGCCGGCGAATACGAACAGCTTTCTGTTACCGATCCGCTGACTGGCCTCTTGAACCGTCGCTATCTCGAAGAGCGTTTGGCCGAAGAGATCACGCGTTCGAAGCGTCACAGATTTTCAATGAGCCTGATGATGCTCGATGTTGACGATTTCAAATCGTACAACGACAGCTTTGGCCATCCGGCCGGTGATAGTGCCTTGAAGACGGTTGCCGACGTTCTTCAGGAAACACTGCGCGGGGCCGACGTTGCCGCAAGATATGGCGGCGAAGAATTTTCGATACTGCTGCCGCAGACATCATCCGAAGAAGCAGCCCAGATCGGCGAACGTATCCGCTCACGAATTGAGAGGACGGCGTTTTTGGGACGCCAGGTGACGGTGAGCATCGGCATCGCTGCTTGCTCCAACGAGATCGATTCGCCAAAAGACCTGATCTCAGCCGCTGACGTCGCTCTCTATTCAGCCAAAAATCACGGACGCAACAACGTGCAGATCTTCAGCACATTGGGCGATTCGGTGTCCAATAATGTTCACTAAATGCCGGATGCGCGTCAAAAAAAAATCCTTGCCGAGTGTCCGGCTGAGGAATTTGTAGGCAGGCATGACGAACTTGATCGTATTATAAATCATGCGGTAAGTGACGCCGTGTCGGGGCCGCTGATATTGATGGGGCCGCCCGGCTCAGGCGTTTCGGAGCTTCTCAAACACGCGTATGACCGGCTCTTTTACGAGCAGACCGCGATCATCCCTTTCTATTTCGCATTAAGTAAATCGGACAAAACGGCTCGGCAAACCGCACAGCGTTTCCTACACCAATTTCTACTTCAGACGGTTGCGTTCCGCCGTCGGAATGGATCGATGTTGGGTTGGTATCCCGACCTTCGCGAACTCGCCGAGCTTGCGGTCCCGGCTGACGGCCATTGGTTCGACCGTCTCGTCGAAGCCAACACTCGAGATCGTGCAGGATAACGACGACCAGACATTTATACAAACATGCATAACTGCTCCGGCACGAGCAGCGGCGAGCGGTGCCCGCGTGTTTGTGATGATCGACGACTGCCACGTCGCGGCGCGTTTTGACGAGATGGCCGAGCTTTTCGATACTATAAAGGCCGTCTACCGCGGCAGTTCCGTACCATACATACTTGCCGGCCGTCGGCGTTTTTCATTTGGCGAATCGACCGGCGAACGCCTGGTTCTCGACCATCTTTCTTTTGCCGAAGCCACGCTACTTGTCGAAAAGAACGCAGCCCGCTTCGACGTCAAGATCAATGACCAAACGCGTGATCTGATCGCCCGGCAATTTGGCGGAAATCCCGCGTTTATTCGCTTTATGTTCCAGGCCGCGGACGAAAAGCACGACCACCTTGAGAATTTTCTGAACGTCCAAAAAATCTACACGCAAGAGATTTTTGGAGGCCGGATACGCGCGAATTACGACGCTGTAATAAAAGATATAGCTCCGACCGAAGATCTCCAAAAAGGTATTTTGAGTCTGCTGGATGTTTCGCTAACACTCGGCAAAAAGCAGCTTTCAGTCGATGCGTGGCGAAAGCGTCTTGGCGATCAGCGAACCTGCATTCACACAAACACTCGACCTTCTGAATATCGACGAGCTGATTCGCATGTCCGGCAACGGCGTTGAAGTGATGCACTGCAACGAGGTCTTGACCGATTACATCACCGCCCGCTTTCGACTCGAGGTCATTGGCGACAACCGTGCCGCTTTGTTCGGCGAATCGGTAGCCGCTTATCTCAAACGTGCACCACGCTTGATGGCACGGCTTTACCGGCACAACGCATCGCTCGGGCTTCGCGAACTGCTCGCGTCATTCTCGCTACAGGAGGTTCCGCTGGCCGTCATCGATTACAGTGTTTACTCCAGACCGCTATAAAGGCCTTAATGAAGACGAGATCACCGCCGGACTTGCAACCGATTCGGAGTACATTAGCCTGCCGCAGATCGTCTACACGGCCAACGCCGCCGATCTTTACAAACCGATCGGCGAGTTGATCGAAAAGGAACGCTCCGTCGTTGCCATCGGCTTTCAGGAAGGCCGCTATACCGATGACGACGAGATTGTCTGGGTCGTTGCCGAGATCGATTCGAAGCTCGAAGCTTCACACGAGCTGACCGAATTCTGGTGCGACCGCCTCGAAATGGTTGCGTTGATGTGCAATTTTCACAACTACAAAGTCTGGCTCATCGCTCCCGAAGGGTTCTCGCCCGAAGCGATGGAAATGCTCCGCGAACGCAACGCTTTTGGCTCAAGCCGCCGCCAGGCCGAATTGTTAAAACATGTGCTTGGATCGAAGGTATCAGTCTCGCGGCCGCCCGCCGAAGAATATGAAGTTACCGTCCCGATGGATGGCGAAAACGAAATGATCGCCGCTCACACGCTTGAAGAAATTGCCAAACGTCACCACATCGCACCAAAAGCTGTGAGCCAGATAAAGACCGCCCTGCTCGAAGCGTCGATAAACGCCTCCGAGCACAGCCTCAGCCCCGACCGCCGCATCCACCAAAAATTCTCGGTCGAGGATGACCGCATCGTCATCACCATCACAAACCGCGGCCTCCGCCTCACGGACCGCAGAACAAAGCAGATCGAACCCGAATCCGAACGCCGCGGCTGGGGACTCAAACTCATCGAAAAGCTGATGGACGAAGTAAAAATCCACCAATCCGACGACGGCACCAGCATCTCGATGACCAAATACCTGACCAAAAAGAAGTCCTGGCTCTGACTCCCCTTCTAAATGCGCATTTCGCGCGTTCGTTTAGAGGCGGTCTTGACCGCCTTTTCCACCGTCCGTGTTAAACCCCTGCTGCCGCACCGTACCTCGCCTTTTTTGACCTGCGGCCTAACTTATTCTATATTCTCAAAAAACACAGATATGAAAGAAAAGACTATAGTCGATATCGCCGACAGATTCCGGAGACAAAAGATTATGAAACCAATATTTTTCGCTGTTGTTGTGGTGCTGGGAATATCGTCGATCACGTTCGGGCAATACAAAAAGGGCAGCGTTGAGGATAAGTTGATCCAGATGGATAAGGCCTGGACCTTTGCCGAATTGAAAGGCGACAAAAAGGCCGCCGGTGCTCTCATAGCCGCTGATTATGTCGGTACGACCCAGCAGGGCGAAGTGGAGAACAAGAAACAGTATCTGGCATCGGTCGTGCCGAACGCCGATATGGTCAGGTCCGACGATTACCAGATAAGGATCTTTGGCAATATGGCGATCATGACCCATCGGGCAACGGTCGAAGGCGTCAGAAACATAAAATTCCGCAGCACGCACATCTGGATGAAACGAGGCGGAAAGTGGCTGATCGTCGCCCACCACGGCAGCCGGATAATACCTCCCGAGGAATGACGATTAGTGTCACGACCAATAGACTTGCCAATTTCGACCGGAATCATCGCCCGCGTCCACCAACTCTCCGCCAGGGCCGTACCCAACGCCAAATCGCCGCCGAACTCGGGATCGCCTCACCGGCTTTCATCGCACCTACATCGGAATGATCGATTTCGGCGAGCGAACATCTCGCTCGCCAGCATCGGAGTTCGCCAACGCGTTTGTATATATAGATGCCGTCCCGAGGGCAAATCATAGATTGGCGAGAGCCTGACCGGTTAGTGCGGTGAACTCGGCTCTTGGAATTTTTACGACGGTGCTTCCACCACCCTGCATGTTCATACCGCCACCCTGCGGAATCCATGACGCAAATTGTGCCAACGTGTCGAAGGTAATAAACCACCAATTCACGAGTTCCCGATCGTCGGTATTATTTATTTCGCGGACGAAAAACAATGAATGAAGGTTTCCTTTCTTTGCTGCGTAAAATGCTAACTTCACGAACGGTCCCACGTCGAGTCCAAAGTAGGAACCGAGCTTATTATCGGTTGCAACCGTCTTCTCCTTTATTTCAATTGGATACGTATATTGCTGTCCCCAGATAATTCCATCAATATCCGACATCTCCGTCATGAACTGGGTTTGTAATGTTACTCGAAGGTGCTCCTTGGTGAATTCCTCGGGCACCGATGCAACCGGAATGATATTAGAGTCGGTGTTGTATCTAAGAAAATTATACCTTCTGTCCCGAAGGCTAAAGTTATTGATAGTCGTCAGAAGCGGGGTATAGGGTGCGGGATTTGGAATTCCGAGTAGTGTGGTTTTCCAAGTGACACTATTGATATCGTTAGCTACAGCGACGGAAGGCACACAATGATAACTATGAACGCCGATTTGATGCATCGTCGAGCATATTGTGTGCAATGCCATAGGAGGAGCATTTGGCGCTATTCCGATTGCATAGTCAATGCCGGGCTCAATTGTTTCAGGAAAAACTACGACAGTATGATGTCCAAATACCCTGGGCCCGACGTTGCGTAAAATCCAGCCACCTTGGGAGATTCGCCCTCCGAATCCCATTTGATTAAGGGTACTTCGAAGATCAATTTCTGCTAGCATGCCGCGAATCTTGTTTTCGTTGATGCTGCTAATGCTTTTCGAGAGATAGTTCCGCTTTCTGTACAATTTCAAATCGAGGCATTTCTTTACCGAGATAATGGTGTGCCAGTTTTCGGTGAATACCTTCGCTCGCTATAGGAGGGTTTTGCAAACCATTCACTAGAATGTCTTGAGCAAGGTTATGAACATAATCATCTTCCACGTAATCTACTAAATTTTCGCCGAACACATTATCAAGTTCCTCCGTTAGCTGCTCATATGAAATGATTTTCAGTTGAAAGCGAAATGCGTTGGGATCGAACTCGAAGTGATCCTCAAATTGCACTAAGAAATCTGCCTGTGCGGCTTCGGGTAACTTGTCAAAACTGTAAATCCTGTCAAGGTCTAAATCTGACATCGTTGTGATATTTCAAGAATTCTTTATCCGGGAGAAATCGCGACGGCAAGATCATTGGTCGATTCACATATTTCGCAAAAAATCGCCCAATCGGATCATTTCTTGATGTTTTTTCAAGTTCGGATGATACTCGGATGATGTAATCAGGCGTAATTGTGATTAAGCCCGCGTCAAAGGCCTTGTCGTGAAGAGCATTGATTGCAATTCCGTTTCTCGGATTGAGCCTGTTTTCTTCGTCAAGCCCCCATGGTCGTATGTGTCCAGCTATCAAAAGATCAGTTTTACGAATCCCCGTTATGCAACAGGTATCGTTATATGCAGCCAGAACTGCACTTCGAAAAAAAGATTGGTTAACTCGAACCTTTACTATTTGTTCTCGTGTTCGTCCTTGCCGGGGCAATTCATCTTCGTTCAAATTGTTGAGTCTCTCAACGGTTGTCCCCTCAAGCTTCGCACGTAGACGTTCACTTTCAAAAGGCAAGATGTTCCAATGATCGACAAACTCAAGCCAGATTTCCTTGTCCAACTTGCTCGCGTTTGATGCCCCTTTTATTCCTCTCGCTTTCAGCGCAGTATCGAAGCTTGCGAAATTAACTAATTTGTATGCGACAGAATTCGCAGTGCGACCAAGTAAATTTGCAAGGGCGATTATTTCAGGATTGCGGCTGTGGAGTTTACCAAATGGGACGCGACAATACAGCCCCATTACAACAATCAGTTCGTCACGAGTCCAAAGTCTTTGTCCTTCTTTCATGAGTCAGGATTCGAACGCATCAATTTACCTTAATCGCGCCAATTCGTGCGATTAATTCAATAAACGAAAACAACGACCGCTGAGCTGTTTTCGCAGCAAGAAGTTGGTTATGAGAATACCGAAAACTATTTTCCTTGTCCATTTTCCCTGGCGAGTCGTGAAACTTTGTATTCAGTGTCGAGACAAACGTCATAAATGAAATACCGATCGCCGAGCAATATGCTCGTAATTCAACTACATCGAGCCGACGCTCACCGCGTTCGATCTTGCTGATGAATGACTGGGTCTGCTGTAAACGCTCTGCAACTTGGGCCTGCGTCAGCGATTTGGCGTCGCGGGCCTTTCGAAGCTGTTCGAGAAAGAGGGAGTACTCCTGCGTATAAATAGATTTTTCCATTGGTGATTGTGCGTTAACCGAAGCGTATAGTCGGATTTCGAATAGTCCAAAACGGAATATTCTGTTTGGTTTGAAAGAGTAAATGAGGGTTTCAGCGGAGTGCTCGGAGAAACTTGCTCAGACTAGTAGAACAATGCTTTAGCTGACATGTTCGAGACAGTATTGTGCCCAGAAAGGCGAGCAGCGAGTTTATTCCAGCTTGTTCCACCTGTTCCACTTGTTCCACGCGCGGTGTAACGGAACAGGGGAATTTACGATTTTTGTTGTTTTATCGGCGGGGTTGTGATAAAAACGTACTTTAATTTCGCTTCGCAAACACAATCTTAATTAATACAGGGACAAACAGTTACTCTTTTTATGGAGACACAAGCCACCCGCGTCGCCACGACGGACAATAAAACTGCGGTCGTTTTTCCCGGCGACTATCTTAACAAGCTGACCGGTGAGAAGATCGAACGTGAGTGCAAGCTGCGTCTGGACGAAGGCTGCACCGAGCTCGTCGTCAATTTTTCGCAGACAGAGATCGTCAACAGTATCGGTGTTTCGATCCTGCTCGGCGTGATCGATTCGGCATCGAATGCCGGAGCCCGCGTCGTTTTTTCGGACGTAAATGCAGACACCGTCGAGCTTTTTGATATGCTCGGAGTCAGTAAACACGCTCTTGTGAATCGGGGATAGTAAATCGTGAATCGTAAATAGTAAGGCGGAAAATTGAAAATACAGGATTTTCGACAAGTAAATCTCAGGCAAGTGGCTGAGAACAAAAACAAGATCGTTCATACCTTTGGTGCGCTCGCCGAACTGGGTTATGAGGTAGCAAACAAGGGCAATTTTCAGGAAACGATCCGTACGTCGCTGCACCTTGTTCTCGGTTCGCTGGGCATTATGCGCGGCGGAGTCGCACGGTATTCGCGATTTGAACACGAGCTGAATATGCTTGCCGTTCGCGGCCTCGGAGACAATTTTCCACTTAGTTTATCGCTGTGTTACGAAGACGAACGCCAGTTTTTGACAAACGGCTTGCATCCGATCGAGATCTCGAAAGCATCGGTGCTGCCGTTCTTTCAGGTCTACGACCGGAGCTTCGAAAATACGAAGCTGCAACTCATGTTGCCGCTGGTAATCCGCGATGAAACGGTGGGTGCGGTTTTTCTGGGTGAAAAAGCTACTGGCGAGCCTTACACAAGCTACGATAAAGAGATTATCTGCGCGATGGGCCGACACATCGGCAGTGCGATCGCCCAGCGAAATATGCTTGTCGAACTCGAACGGCGCTCGGATGAGAATCGGAAGCTCTATGAAAACCTGCGTACGACCTACAGCGACACCGTAAAAGCATTTGCCGCTGCTATCGATTGCAAGGACAAATATACAGAAGGGCATTCGGTGCGCGTCGGTAAATACTCGGAAATTATTGGACGGGAACTCGGTTGGGGCGAGGACGAAGTCGAAGGAGCCGCAGTTGCCGGATATCTTCACGATGTCGGTAAGCTGACGGTCGAGCGAAAGATCATAAACGCTCCGTACCGCATAAATGCAAAGGAATCAGCCGAGCTGAACAAGCATCCTGCCGTCGGTTTCGAGATACTATCGCCGATCCATCACCCGTACACTGACGTTCCGCTGGCCGCAAAATATCACCACGAACGTCTTGATGGACATGGTTATCCCGACGGACTTTACGACCGCCAAATTCCTTACATCGCAAAGATCGTCAATCTCGCTGACTCGTTCGATGCAATGACGACCGATCGGCCATACCGTCGTCGCCGAGCCGCGACCGAAGTTTTTGAAGACCTCAAGCGAAATTCCGGCAAGCAATTCGCGCCTGAGATAGTCTCCGCCTTTTTCAAAGGAATGCTGAAGGAGCTTACCGGAGAAGTTAAGGAAAAACACTTCCGAAAATTGTTGGGCCGCGAATATATGGAAACCGAAGGCATTATCCCGATGCTGAAAAACGTGCTCAACGACATTCCCTCAACAACACCAATCAGGCTGATGGGCCTCGACTAATAGCATCAACCAAATAGAAAAAACGACAGTGCCGCAGCGAATATGTATTGGATGGCCGCTGCCGCTCAGGTAGTCGGGCTGATGCTCGGAAGTAATGCGGAACGGCAGGGTGGGGATTGAACTGAGATTTAGTTAAGGCATCGGCCTATTTTCAAGGAGTTGAACGAACTTTTTTGCGGCGAGCGACAGACTACGGTCGCTGCGGTAAATCACTCCAACCGGGCGTACCCATTCCTTTTCAGCTAGTTTAATGACCGCGAGTTGACCGGTTCGTTCTTCTTCGGTGACAGATGGCAGCGGAAGAATCGCAAGGCCGAACCCGACCTGAACCGCACGCTTGATCGTTTCAATATTGTCGAATTCCGCCACTTTTTTTACTTCGACTCCGTGGGTTTTAAGAATGCGATCCGTGGCCTTGCGCGTCGGTGTGTCGCGTTCGAACAAGACGAAATCGAGGCCGTTCAGATCTTTGGTTTTGATCTGAGATTTTTTTGCAAATTTGTGATCGGGCGGACAAATGAGCACCAAGCGGTTTGCGGGCATCTGGACAATAGTCAAACCACGCCGCGGCTCTGGAAACGCCAGCACGCCCAGTTCGACCGTGCCGTTTTGAACATCCCGCACAACCTTTGTCGTGCGCGAATACTCCAGATCGATCTTCGCAGACGAGAATTTTGTCATGAATTCACCGACTTTTGACGGAAGCTCATGCAGCCCGACGCTGTAAACGGTCGCAACCTTGACCGTTCCGCCAATTTTGCCGACCAATCCGCGTAAATTTTCGTTAAGCTGCTCATAGGCGGCAAGTACATTTTTACATTCGCGGTGAAAGACCTCACCTGCCGCCGTCAGTTTTACTTCGCGCCGCCCGCGTACTCGCTCAAGCAGGCGACGCTTGAATTTTTCTTCCAAGGTGCGTATCTGCTGGCTTACAGCAGACTGCGTGACAAAATTTCTCTCGGCGGCCAAAGAAAAGCTCTGAAGATCGACCAGATCGCAAAATACTTTCAGCGTTTCGATATGCATTCTTAGTATTGTAAGTAATACTTAACAATCAGTGCAAACGAATTCATTTTATCTTATTAATAGAAACCAATAGAATAAATTCAATGAACGCAAATTGTAGAATCGGCTTTTTGGTTCTAGAATTTCCTTGAATCCAAAACAGCTCTAAAAGCTAGACAAATGGCTATTAAATTTAGCAGTACATTTCTTTTGCGAAAGCTACATCAGTTGACGGGCATCGTGCCGCTCGGTATTTTTTTCTTTGTTCACATGTTCACGAATTCAAAGGCGATGAATGGCGAAGCGTCCTTTGAAAAAGCGGTTCAAGACATTCACGACATTCCGTTTCTTTTGTTTCTGGAGATTTTCGGGATCTTTATGCCGCTGATCTTTCATTCGGTTTACGGGGTTATTATCTCGACTGAGGCACGCTCGAATGTTTTAACTTACAGCTATGGTCGAAATTGGTTTTACTTTTTCCAGCGCACCACTGGTATTTTCCTTTTCTTTTTCATCTTCTTTCACATTCTGAACTTCCGGTTCGGACTGGTGCCCGGACTGAACCTGACTCCTATCGCCGGCAATGCGGGCATGTCGTTTGACATTGTTTCGACGGAATTCAGCATTCCGTGGGTGATGGCAATCTATGTCTTGGGAGTCGCCGCGACAGCATGGCATCTGGCCTATGGCTTTTGGCTGTTCGCCGTGGATTGGGGAATTATTATTGGCGAGAACGCTCAAAAATACGCGCTTTATGGAAGCATAGCTCTTGCATTGGGGCTGTTTGCGGTTGGGACGAACGCGGCTGTTTCGTTTGTGCGTCCGTGCGGACTGTTTCCGGCGGCGTTGTGTGAAAATCCTCCGGCCGGCAAGAAAGTAGAAGGGCCGACGAAATTTTAGAACTTTTTGTAATAGAGAATATGGCATCAAGCGGATTAAAATTTGCGATTGTTGGCGGTGGCCTTGCCGGACTTGCGGCGGCGATGAAGATTGCCGAAGCTGGGCACGACGTCGATCTAATCTCGGTCGTTCCGGTAAAACGGTCGCATTCCGTTTGCGCCCAGGGCGGAATTAACGGAGCCGTTAACACCAAAGGAGAAGGCGATTCACCGGCCAAACATCTCGACGATACGGTTTACGGCGGCGATTTTTTGGCAAACCAGCCGCCGGTCAAACGAATGACCGACATGGCACCGGAGATCATCTATTTATTCGATAGAATGGGCGTTCCGTTCTCTCGCACAAAAGAAGGGCTGATGGACTTCCGACGTTTTGGCGGAACGCTTCATCACCGGACGGCTTTTGCCGGTGCGTCAACAGGCCAGCAGCTTTTGTATGCGCTCGATGAACAGGTACGCAGATTTGAAACGCAGGGCAAAGTAACCAAATACGAAGGCTGGGAGATGCTCTCGCTTGTGCTCGACGACTATCAGGTTTGCCGCGGATTAATCGCGATGAACTTGCAAACGCTTGAATTAAAAGCTTTTGCGGCCGACGCAGTGATTATGGCGACGGGCGGGCCGGGGCTGGTTTTCGGGAAATCGACCAATTCGCAGACGTGTACGGGCAGCGCCGTCTCCGCCTGTTATCAGCAGGGAGCACATTACGCAAACGGCGAGTTTATTCAAGTTCATCCGACCTCGATTCCAGGTGAAGACAAGCTGCGACTAATGAGCGAATCGGCACGCGGCGAAGGCGGCCGCGTTTGGGTGCCAAAGAATGAGGGTGAAACGCGCGATCCGAAGAGTATTCCGGAAGCAGAACGCTGGTACTTTCTCGAAGAAAAATATCCGGCGTATGGCAACCTTGTTCCGCGCGACATTGCAACGCGTGAGATCTTTCAGGTCTGTCTCGAAGGCCACGGCGTCGGCGGCGAAAATCAGGTCTAT
Source organism: Blastocatellia bacterium (assembly GCA_963765045.1). Taxonomy (GTDB): domain Bacteria; phylum Acidobacteriota; class Blastocatellia; order Pyrinomonadales; family Pyrinomonadaceae; genus OLB17. The sequence continues at coordinate 357,215 of CAVXVF010000018.1, forward strand.
CTTGACCTGACGCATATCCCGGCCGAAACTCTGACACGCAAGCTGGGTGCGATACTCGAGATTTACGAAATGTTCGTCGGCGATGACCCGCGGCATGTTCCGATGCGTATTTTTCCTGGCGTGCATTATTCGATGGGCGGTCTTTGGGTCGATTTTGAACAGCGGACGAACATTCCCGGATTGTTTGCTGCCGGCGAATGCGATTACTCGATTCACGGCGCAAACCGTTTGGGAGCTAACTCGCTTGTTTCGTGCGTTTATGGCGGTTTTGTCGCTGCTCCGTCTGCAATCGATTATGCGAAAAACGTCGAACGCGGAAATACGGAAACGAACGGCATTCACGAAGCCGAATTGAAAAAACAGCAGGAGATTAACGACGGAATTATTAAAAACGAAGGCGGCGAGAATCAGTACAAACTTCACGAAGAAATGGGCAAGGTGATGACGGACAACGTGACTGTTGTTCGATATAACGACCGTCTCAAAGCGACCGACGAAAAGCTGCTCGAACTCCAAGATCGTTTCAAAAAAATCTCGATCAACGATTCGAACCTCTGGGCGACACAGGCCGTGCCGCATGCTCGTCAACTGTCGAATATGCTGCAGCTCGCCCGCGTCATCACGCTTGGAGCTTTGAACCGCAACGAATCGCGCGGAGCGCATTACAAGCCCGATTTTCCCGATCGCGACGACGAGCATTTCATGAAAACGACGATCGCCGAATATTCGGAAGAATCGCCGGTGCTTTCGTACGAACCAATCGATATTTCGCTCGTGGAGCCACGCAAGCGTGATTACTCGAAAGGTAGCGCTAAAGCTGCTCAAGTTCCTCAGCCGGGCAGCGAGCTTAAGCCGAAAAGTCCGGAAGAAACGATGCCACGGAATCGAGAGAACAAAGAAGAATACGAGGCCACGAAAGAATCTGTATGAAAGTCACGACGGGAAAGAGGGCGAGTCGTTTCAGGAGTAAAAACGCCGATTTTTATTAAGCATGGAGAATTTGGGCCGCGAGAGTGGGATTATTCGAAGGGAAAGCGAAGGGAACTAAGTCGGTATAGGTATTTGCTTTATGGTTCAACGCTTTCAAATGATGGTGGAATAGACATTTGCACAAGTACCGACCCGTTTATTTCGGTGAGCATGGAGGACATACCGCAATATATCTACCGACTGATTCCTGTGGGTTTTCCGTCGATTGGCGATGAACAAGTTGGGATATTCGAGGTCGAATTTGGAAATGCATATTACGGCGACTTTAAAATGGGGAAGCGATTTCTCCAATATATTTTGGAAAACAGTTTTTGCACTCGTTGTCGGGATTTAATTAGCTACGTGGCTCACCTTAAAACATGCGATTATCCATCGAAGACTAAAGCCGAATGGAGTAGCTCCAGTAATCGAATGTGCTACATTCCGTCCGCTAAGGTAGAAGAGTTCAGAAAGCTCTGGAATCTCGAAAGAGCTCGATTTCGCTCTTATGGTCGGAAGTCTAAATTAGGAACAATTCCACTGCCGCCGGAAGGAATTCTAAATCAGTTAAAAGATAAGCAAGAAAATAGATGTTATTACTGCTTCAATGAATTCGAACCTAATTCCTCTAGTCTAAAACCGCACCTCGATCATTTTGATTCGGTTGCTAATGGCGGGACAAATTCTATTTTCAATCTTGTTTACGCATGTGCCCGGGTGCAATCGAGAAAAGTGTAGCGAAAACGGCGAGCAGTTTATAAAAACATCATCGATTCCCGCAACCGAACGTCTTGTTATGATCGAAGGATTGCTCAAACCATTACCAAGCAAAGCCGACACTGGCTTCGCCGGAACATGGGGCTTGGGCTTACGAATCGATGAAATTGCTTCACCGAAAACAACGCATTGAACGAGAACGAGAAAAAGTGCCTATTGGATTATTTCCAAGCGACATAAGTAGAAACGTTAGCAAAATGAGAGAGTCCGTAGGTAAATGGAAAGAACAATTTAAACCCGAATATTTGAGTCACGTAGAGAGGTTACGTGACGAACACTACCGCAAGATGCCTCATACGAGAACATTAGAGTTTGATAAGTGGCTAGCTGAAGAATATGAACTTCTATTGCGGTGGAAATGCATTCGAGGTGAAATTCTTTAAATTATGAACGCACATCAAGAAAAAAAACGACTCGATACGTCACCGTCGACAATCAGGTTTAAGATTCAGCGGCGGGAGAAGGAAGGTGCGGCGGCGTATTGGGAGACATTCGAGTTGCCGTATCGTCGAAATCTGAATGTAATCTCGGCGTTGATGGATATCCGTAAAAATCCGGTGACGGCTGATGGCAAGCAAACAACGCCGCCGGTTTGGGACATGAGCTGTCTTGAGCAGGTTTGCGGCACCTGCACGATGGTCATAGACGGTCGTGTGCGGCAATCGTGCTCGGCTTTGATCGACGATCTGCTGCTTGCGTCGGGCGGTGACACGGTCACGCTTGAGCCAATGTCGAAGTTTCCGAATGTTCGCGATTTGAAAGTCGACCGCTCAAAGATGTTCGATCATCTCAAGCAGGTAAACGCGTGGATAGAATTGGACGGCAGTTACGATCTTGGTCCCGGCCCGCAAATCTCGAACGAGATCGCCCAGGAACGATATGCGTATTCGCGTTGCATGACGTGCGGCTGCTGTCTCGAAGCCTGTCCGCAATACGGCGACGACAATTACATCGGGCCACAGGCCATCGCTCAGGCACGTCTCTTTAACATGCACCCGACTGGAAAGATAGACATTGACGATCGTTTGAGTGGATTGCTTGGTGACGACGGAATAACAAATTGCGGAAATGCACAAAACTGTGTGCAAGTGTGTCCGATGTCCGTCCCGCTCACAAAAGCGATTTACGAAACCAATCGCGACATCACTGTCAATGCACTGTTTGGGTGGTTAAAAAAATAATCGAGCGGTTGGGTGTTTACTGCAACGTTGCGTGAATAGGTACGTCGTCAAACGGAAGCTGGAGAATGTCTATGTTCTCCTGATCGGACAGGAAGTCCTGAATTTCATTGAACTTCATCGGCTTAGCCAACAGGAAACCTTGCCCGCCATCACAGCCAAGCTTTTTCAACGCATTCATCTGAGTTGCGGTTTCGATACCTTCGGCAACGGTCTTTAATCCAAGATTTCTTGCTAGGGTCAGTACAGTTTGTACAATTTCGGTATTTCCGCCGTCAGTGTCGATCGGGCTCACGAACGATCTGTCGATCTTGAGCGTCGATATCGGAAGTCTGACCAAATAACTCAAATTTGAATATCCCGTCCCAAAATCGTCAATGTCGATCTCGATCCCAAGTTCGCGGATTTCGTTAAGCATTTCAATTGCTTTTTCCTGATACTCGAAGAAAACCGATTCGGTGATTTCTAACTTCAGCTTTCTGGCAGGGAAATTCGTTTCGTCTAGTATGCCCTTGAATTTTTTGACGAGGTCAGTCTGGCCAAACTGTTTACATGACAGGTTAACGCTCAACGTGAGTTCGTTTCCATCCGGCAGAGCGTCGAAGATGGGGCCGATCTCAATACAAGAGCGGCGCAAAATATATTCGCCGAGCGGTTCTATAAAACCGATCTCTTCGGCCAAAGCAATGAATTTATCGGGCGGGATATTTCCTCTTGTGGGATGTGTCCAACGGGTCAGGGCCTCGATTCCCTGAATTTGGCCGTTCGAAAGCGAGAATATCGGTTGGTATACAATAAAGATCTCGTTATTGTCGATGGCTCGACGAAGATCGGTCTCAAGCTGCAAGATTTCCTTTGCGGCAAGGTGCATTTTCTCGTCGAAGACTTCATGTCTCGCTTTACCGGCACGCTTTGCCTGATACATTGCGGTGTCGGCGTCGCGCATCATGTCTTCGGACGAGAGATGTTTTTCAGAAGCGTGTAAGATCCCGATGCTAGCAGAGCTGTAAACCTCGTGGCCTTTGAGATCGAAAGGCATGCTGAATTTCTGCTGGATGCGCTCGGCAATACGGATTACCTCACTGACATCGTATCTACCCTCAACAAGTATCGTAAATTCATCGCCGCCCAAGCGCGCAACAATGTCCGAAGGCCGCATACAGTCACGCAGACGCTCGGAAATACTGATTAAAAGCTGGTCGCCTATGAGATGTCCAAGACTATCATTGACGTATTTGAAACGGTCGAGATCGATGAACAGTACGCTGACTTTATAGGTTGGGTTTTCCGTGGCTTTGCTTAATGCGTTTGTCAGGCGGTTCATAAAGAACGAACGGTTAGGCAATCCGGTCAAAGCGTCGTGCGTCGCTTCGTGCTGAAGTTTTTCTTCAGCGATTTTCTTTTCGGTGATGTCCTGAATCTGGAAAATCAGATTCGGAACATCGGATTTTGAATCGTTAGCTGCAGATACGCTCCAAGAGGTCCATACCGTGCGACCTGTTTTGTGAAGGTATCGCTGTTCCATCTGACAGTTTGCAGTTTTGCCTGAGATCAATTCATGGATTTTTACGAGCGTTACTCCCAAGTCTTCCGGGAAAATGATGGATTGAAAATCCATCGAAAGAAACTCGGTTTCTTCGTAGCCAAGTATCTTACACAGCGCATGATTAACCTTTAACCACTGCCCGTTTGACGAGACCAAGGCAATTCCGATAGGAGCGTAGTTGAACGCACTACGAAAACGTTCTTCCGATTCGCGAAGGGCGTCCGACTGATCTTCTAGAATTTTGGCATATTCGCTGGCCTGCTCGGCCTGTTGCATGGATATCTCGACATTCTTCAAATACATCCGATAACTCAGGAAGATGAAGAATATGACCGGAAATGTTGCAAAAATGACTCCAAATCCTACTGAATCCGAGAGAATGTCAAGCATTCCGGCGCTGGCCGCACCCACGAAGTAGGTAATGAAACTCCACACATATTTGTTTTTCCACGTCTCCCACAACGGAATTCCGTTCTTCATCGAGTCATGCATGGCAGCGAGGGACGTGTTTATAAAAAATTGTGTCAGGGCGATCACCGAAAGCGTGACGATAAAATTCCGCACGAACTCAGTTTGTCCGTGCAGGTGGTCGCCAGAATAGAGCCCGGCCATCTTTAACACCACGACAACGCAGGTTGTCGATATCGCAACAGCCGCAGTATTAAAAAATATTGTTAGTTTTTTGTTGCAGAAACGACGCGATGAAAAGAAAGCTTCAACCGCGGAGAGAATAATGGCGAGTTCGCCGCCGTACAAAAGTAAAGCAAGGAAAATAAAGGTGTCAGAAACGGCGATGTGCGATTTGAACTTTGGAATCTGGACCGTAACGCGTGATCCTAAACCGATCGTAAAGCAAAACAGGATCAGGAAATTAAGATCGATCTTTTCTACCGGAAGGTTGAGAAGTGCCGCCGCCAAACAGACGATACCGCCTGCTATAACCGTCAACATATAACTTTTGGTTAACTTCTCGTAGTTCATAGCGCAAATTCAGCAAATATAGCTGAACGTTTTGGAAAAGCTGTCGGGAGATTCAACTAACTATTTGAGATCGAGTGTGTTCATTGCGTTCGGGTCGAGGAAGAAAAGGGGTAGGCCAGATCAAGCCTACCCCATTGTGACCTATGCAGAACAGTTTGTCTACTGTTTTCTTTAGTTAAACAAACAGCGTCGTGCAGTTTCCCGTGTTCTTATAGCCTGCTTTATAGAAGCTTTGATGAGCTTTTTTGAACTCAAAATTGCTCAGAAAGCAGATGTTTTCAACACGGTTCAGAAGGTCCAGGCTGAGCTTGGCTAAGCAGTCGGAACCAACGCCTTGTCCGCGGCATTCTGGGGCGACGTAAATTCCTTCCAGATAGATCACGTTCGTGGTTTCAGCGATTATGTCAGCCTTGAAAACAAGCTTGTTATTTTCGAAGACTACGAAAACGCGGCCCTGTTCAATCCTTCTTGCCACACGCTTTAGAAAGCCTTCGCGGTCTTTCTGCATCGGGTCCACGCCGCTTTCCATAAAGGCGATTTCGGCTTGGGCTTCGGCAACCGGCAACAGTTCGTCAGCTTTCGCCGGGCGAATCTCCTGCTTACAATTCCGTACCATGAAGGGGAAACTGATCTCGAACAACATTTCGGTACACTTCAATCGCGGCTGTGTAAGGCCGTCTGAGAAGTAGTTCCAAAAGGACTCTGCCGCTGTTCCATCCGACATGATCAGATGAATCGGTGTCTCGGACGATCGTGCGGTAAAGGCCAGTGCTTTAAGGGCTTCTTCCGTACGGGCTTCGACCAGTGTTGTGTGACCGATCAGTGCCATTCCTTCGAGTGTGCCTTGAGCATTTCTATAACCGTAGAATTTGCCCCGGTTAAGCAAGCTTTCAATGCCATTGTCAGCGATGAAGCTTGCCATTACCACCGTGTGCACCGGGCGAACGCTCAGGAAAGCAAGCACTTCGCTGGTGTTTTCGTTTTTCAATTCGATGACCCGGCTCATATCCGGCGAGATCATTAATGGTGCGATTTCGTATCGCGACATCTTGTTTACGTTTGTAGTAGTTTGTGTAAGCATTTTTTATCCTCCTATTACATTTATTTACTTACTACTGCATACACGCCGTATTGTCGCCTCCCAAGATGTCAGTAAAGGCCATGGTCGAATCGCCGATCAATACGCCGTAGCCTATTAGAACGCCGTCGCCGACCAGTACGCCGTCGCCTATGAGTACGCCGTCACCGACGAGCACGCCGTCACCAACGAGCACTCCGTCACCGACCAGCACTCCGTCACCGACGAGCACTCCGTAGGAAACAACGACGCTGCCGCCACCCATAGCCGTACCGTTGCTGGTCAGTACCTGATTATGGATAGTCACGCCCGAGGCAAACTTAGTGTTAAGGCTCTGAGCGTTACTCGAGCTGTAGGTGACGCCCCATTCGTTCCACCACCAGTTGTCGTAAACATCGTGATAGGTGCTTGCAAGTGCTTGGCCCTTTAGATATGCGTGGTTTGAGAAAGAGCCTTGTGCCCATGTAAATGTGGTACCGCCAACCGTGCTGGTTGCGGAGGGCATCGACTGGTTTGACTGGAGAAGCGATGCACCTTGTGCAACGCTGTTGAAATCCGTGTCGAACTTGTATGTACGGGCAAGTTTAACAGCGCCTTCAACATTAAGTTGTCCGGCACCCTGCTCATACATATTCACGCCATTTATGGGCTGCGCCGTATATTGCAACAGCATCTTAACCATCGTCGGCGTGAGCTTCGGGTTCATCTGGAAAAGCAGTGCCGCCGCACCCGACGCCATCGGCGTGGACATCGAGGTACCGCTTTGGTACATCATGTCGTTGTCGGTTCCGCTGATATTCAGCGTAGAATTCGTCAGACTCGGTAAAAGCGTGATCAATGTGTTCGACGGTGCCATCGCTGCCGCGATCTTGTTGCCCGGAGCAACAATATCAGGCTTGATAACGTGGTCGTAATGTTTATAACCCGAGGCGTCTGTCCAATAGCTGCGCGTAGGGCCATGCGAGCTAAACGAAGCCATCGTGTCATCCGAACGCGAATCGGTACCGATAGAGTTGGTTGCCCCAACGGTCAAAACCGACGGGTCGTTTCCGGGTGAATGAACCTGGCCGTAGATCTTCTGGCCGAGAAACGTTTTCCCGCTATTACCGGCCGCCGCAACGACCAATATGCCGTAGGCATTGAGGTCCTGGACCGCATAACAAAGCGGATCGTTCCACATGGAATCAATGGCAGGTGTGCCAAGACTGATGTTGACGACGCGGATGTTATATGTCGCGTGATTCGTCTTTATCCAGTCGATAGCACTCAAAAGGGCTGATGTCGTGCCAATGCCGTATTGATTCAACACTTTTAGGTTGACGATGTTGGCTTTCGGGGCAATTCCCTTGTACTTACTTGTGCTTCTCGTGGAGCTGCCCGCTGCTATGGATGCAACGTGTGTTCCGTGTCCGTATGCATCGGTTGTTGACGTGTCACCGGCAACAAAGCTCTTGCTGTAAACGACGCGGGAATTAGTAGTGCCTTCGGTAAAGGATTTCAGAGTCGAAGCAATGCCCGAATCGATAACCGCAATTCCGACGCCTGAGCCGTCAAGCGTGTAAGATGAGCTTCGGCCGTAGCCCGAAGGCTGCGAGCGCATCAGACTTGTTCCGCTTGCGGTCTCGATGTGACCCTGCATTTTGATCTCACGGTCGGGCGAAACATAATTGATCATTCCGCTTACCGAAAGGCTTTCGATCGTCGACAAAGGTATGTTTACCACCAATGTGTCGGTTTTGCCGATTCGGTCTGAAATCCGAGCTTCTCCGTTTGTGAGCAAACCGCGTAATGCCGCATTGTCCGCATCTTTCGCCTGGATGATGACATCAACGCGTTTGGTCGGGTCATCCGCCATCATCTGACGAAGATCCGACGAAACATTGTCGCCTTTGTAAGTTTGGCCTTCGCGTGTCGGGCGATCCTTTTTTGTTTCATGGCTGCTGTTGCCGTCGATCGCAACTACTTCAAAGAGGGAAGCGACCTCGGTGTTTTCGATCTTTGCACTGAACGCAGCCTTTGAGGTGCCGCCGATGACCTTCAGCTTTCCGTTCGAGATGTTCTCGATCAGCTTGGTGCCGGCTTTGCCAGCTTCCAGAACGTTTGTCAGTTCGTCTACAAAAAGAATCGTCTTGTTGTTTGACGCGACAACTTCATCGATAACCGACTCGATGCGGTTCGAAACTTCGGAAGCTGAGTTAGCACTTGAAAAAAGCGTGTCGGTTTCAAGCTTTAAGATAGAGACGTCTGAAAATTTGTCGTTAACGCTTCCGTTTGCGATACGCATCGCAAGCTGCTCGACAACAAAATCCTGGTTCTCGCCCTTTTCATCCACGATGACCGGCTGACGCTGGCCACCACCGGCTAACACCTTTATGAGACGAAGCGTGTCGTTCTCAAGGTTTAGGTTTTCACGCAGTCTTCCGTCACGGCCAAGCTGCGTCAAATCGGTGGTAAATCTTGCGGTAGCAGATGAATTGGACGAGTGATGTCGTTTTTGTTGGCGGCGAATGCACCCACAGCAACGATATTCGTCAAGATAAACGAATAAAGTAAGGTGAGCGATATCGCCTTGCTTAATAGTGAAGAGTTTTTGGTTAACAGTCTCATTTCTTAGCTCCAAAAGGACGAAATTAGCGGCATACGCCATCAGCTTCTATATATCAAAGCGCGTGCCATTCACGTAAATTACTGCTATTAAAAGGTTTAATGTATTGAAAGCGTTTTGGTTCCACAGCGTTTACAGTCAAATTGACTGATCGCGGCAGTCAAACTGACGGAAGATAATCGGCTATAAACTTCCCATCCGGGGACTCTATGCAAATGAAAAAGGCCGGACACGAAGGCCCGACCTGACGTAGGAGAAGCATTGTCCAAACTCTACGGAGCCGGAAGCATTTTTGCCGTATTGTCGCCGAGCCATGCGCTGAGTGCGGTCGCTCCACCGTCGCCAACTAGCACTCCGTCGCCGACCAACACACCATCACCGACTAACACTCCGTCGCCGACAAGAACGCCTTGGGCATTTAAGTAAGGCGTAAAGACACCTGACATTGCGTTTGACTAAGAAAAGGCGTTCCATCGCCGACCAGCACGCCGTTATTCTTGATAGCGCCTTGATACAAGCTCAATGTGCCGGAGGTCATTGTCGTCGATCTTGTCAAAAGACCGCTGACAAAAGGTGTTCCGTCTCCAACCAACACGCCGCTTCCATACATTCCCTGCCATTTGTTCATCAAGTCGTTACCGTACAGAAAGCCATAGTTTGTGATAACGCCCTTGCCCCAAGTTGCCGTTTGGCCACCGATCACGCTTGTTTGCGAGGTCGGCAACGCGGCCGAAAGTAAGGCCGAGCCGTTAGTCGTCGGCAAAGGGGTTTTGACCAATTTCGTAATTCTTAAAGCGCCATCGACATTGACCAATCCCGCGCCCTGTTCGAGCGTGTTGTAGTTTTTCAAAGGTTGGGCCGAATACATCAGAATCGCCTTAACCAAATTTGGTGTCAGATTCGGATTAACCTGGAACATCAAGGCAACGGTTCCCGAAACGATCGGAGCCGCCATCGATGTGCCCGAGAGATACATCATTCCCTTCAACTCGCCTGCGGCATCCGCGAGCAAATCCGGATTATACGTTCCGCTTACATTCAATGCGCCGTATTGATAGACCAAATTATTCCGGGCAATACCAAATGACCTGTATATCCCGTACGATGCGGCGCCGATAAGTCTTGTTGCCCGGAGCAACCAGGTCGGGTTTGACAAGATTATCGTAACGGCGAACTCCGCCACCGTCAGTGTAATAACCGCGTGTCGGTCCGCGTGAGCTGTATGTAGCGATGGTGTCGTCGGATCGGCCGTTGGTTCCGTAGGTATTCGCGGCGCCGACGGTGATGACGGAAGGTTCGATTCCGGGCGAATTGATCGAGCCATACTGTTTGCCGCCGGTGGCGGTCTTGCCGCTGTTTCCGGCCGAAGCGACGACAACGATACCGGCGTTAACGACGCGTCGTGCCGCGAGGCACAATGGATCGAAGCGGTAGCTGTCCTTCGCACCGGTACCCAAACTTAAATTTACAACGCGAATATTGTGTGCCGCCTTATTCGCGATGACCCAATCGAGAGCGGCGATGAGACTGCTCGACACGCCGCGACCGTTGGCGTCGAGCACGGTTAAATTGATGAGCTTCGCTCCCGGCGCAACGCCGGTGTAATAGCCGTTGTAGTGATCCGATCGGCCGCCGACGATAGATGCGACGTGCGAGCCGTGTCCGAAGCCATCTTCAGCCACAGGCGTGACACCGAACGTTCCTCCGTAAACCAAATTCGACGCTCCGGTTGACGACCTAACCGTGCCGTGATTTGATTCGATGCCGCTGTCGATGACCGCAACACCGATTCCGGAACCATTTACCGTGGTTGCCCCGCCAAGCAGCGAACGCACCAATGAGGCGCCCGTAGTCGTTTCAACGTGACCGGCGGCTTCGGTCTCGCGGTCAGGCGAGACGTAAGCGACATCTTCATCTTCGGTGAGTTCGCGGACTTTCGATAGCGGCAGTTCGGCGCTGACCAAACCAAGACGGCTGAAAGATTTCTTGAACTGTCCCCGCAGGCCTTGTACTTTTGACTTTACCGACACCGCGCGGGATTTATTTGCCCGAACTTCTTCGGCAAACATTTGATCCTTCATATCCTGAGGGACTTCATCACCGAGAAAATTGTTCAGCTCTGTTGAAGGTCTCAACTGAATGATGACTTTCTGAGTTTCATCGGATTTGAAACCTCTCGATTGATCATCAACGCTTTCCTGTAGATCCGGGGCAATCTTTGTGTGCAGGATCGGTTCCGGCTGAATATCTTGTTTTTCGTCCCGAACTTCTTCAAAACGAACATCTTCGGCTCGCCGCTTTTCAATTTTTGGCCAAAGATGCTGAACGGCAGCATCTGCAATGACATCGCGAAAAGAACCGATGTGGCGAAAGTTTGTTTGAAGGTAAGTCTGTCGTACATTTTAGTTTCCTCTAGGAACAATTTTCTGACTGCGTCCGGCAGTTCATGTGTCTAATGGCAATGTACGTGCCACAACATGAAACGCCTTGAAGTATATGTAAATAAAGGACTATATACATTTATCGAGAACGTCAACCAAAGCACATTCGGTCATCTTGACCTATTGAAAAGGTCAGTCTGAGTGAGGCTTAACCAATAAAAAAGGCCAGGCATTTTGGCCTGACCCTGTAGGAGAAAAGTTGTCGCAAAACTTACGGAGCGGGAAGCATGCTTGCCGTATTGTCGCCCAACCAGGCAGAGAAGGCGTTGGCGTTTCCGTCGCCGATCAGAACGCCGTCTCCAATGAGTACACCGTCGCCGATAAGGACGCCGTCGCCAACCAGGACGCCCTGTCCATTTACATACGAAGCAAATGTTCCGGCCATCGCGTTTGAGCTCAGGAATAAGGTTCCGTCGCCGACGAGGACGCCGTTGTTTCTGATCGCCCCTGATAGAGAGTTAATGTTCCGCTGGTCAATGTAGTCGAGCGGGTGATCGCGGTGCCCGAAAATGGTGTTCCGTCGCCGACGAGTACGCCGTTTTTATACATTCCCTGAAACTTGTTCATCAGGTCGTTGCCATACAGGAAACCATAATTTGTGATAACGCCTTTGCCCCAATACACGGTTTGTCCGGCAATAACGCTCGTCTGAGAAGCAGGCAGCGTGGCCGAAAGCATAGCCGAACCATTGGTGGTCGGAAGCGTGGTCTTGACGAGTTTAGCAAGTCTGGCTGCGCCGTCCGCATTCAAACTGCCCGCGCCCTGTTCAAAAGTATTGGCCCCGTTGATAGGTTGCGCCGAATACATGAGGATCGCTTTGACAAGGCTCGGCGTCAGATTTGGACGGATTTGCAGCATCAGCGCTACCGTTCCTGAAACCACCGGGGCCGCCATCGATGTTCCGCTGAGATATTGATAGCCCTTGAGATTCACGCCGCCGCCCGAATTGACATACTCCGTAACCCGCAGCGTAGGATAATCGTTGACCAATTTGTTCTTGTAATAGATCCAACCGGACAAAGGATCGGCGATGCCGGTGCCCAAAGCTTCTGCCGCGATGAGCTTGTTACCGGGAGCGACGAGATCGGGTTTGATGCGGTTGTCATATTTTCTCACGCCGCTGACCGTCTTGTAGCCGCGTGTCGGACCGCGTGAGCTGAATGTGGCGACCGTGTCGTCGCTGCGGATATCAGTTCCGTAGGTGTTGACCGCGCCGACGGTGATGACCGATGGCTCGATGCCGGGCGAACCGATGCCGCCATAAACTTTATTGCCGACAGCGTCTTTTCCGCTATTACCGGCCGAAGCAACCACGACGATTCCGGCATTGAAAGCCCGGCGGGCCGCCAGACACAGCGGATCGGTCGTGTAGGAATCTTTCGCTCCCGTGCCGAGGCTGAGGTTCATAACGCGAATGTTATAGGCTGTTTTGTTGGCAATCGCCCAATCGATCGCTGCTACGACATTGCTAACGGTTCCTTTGCCATTGTCATCCAAAACACGCAAGTTTAATACATTTGCACTGGGAGCTGTGCCGTTATAATAGCCGGAGTAGCTGTTGCTGAAAATATCGTTTCCCGCAGCGAGTCCGGCAACGTGTGTGCCGTGTCCGTACATATCCGACGTGCTGGTGTTACCCGTGAGAAACGATTTGTTATAAACAACTCTGGAAGTAATAATAGGTTTGAAATCGGCATGGTTGGCTTCAACTCCGCTGTCGAGGACAGCAACACCAATCCCGTTGCCGCCGATCGTCGTGCCGCTAACGAGTGAACGCACCAACGACGCGCCCGTTGTCGTTTCGATATGCCCGTTGGCTTCAGTTTCGCGATCGGGCGATATGTAGGCAACGTCTTCATCATTGATAAGTTCAGCTAACCTTCGAAAGCGGCAGTTCCGCACTGACGAGTCCGAGGCGATTGAAAGATTTCTTAAATCGTCCGTTCAAGCCCTGTAATCTTGACTTTACCGATAAAGAGCGGGATTTGTTCGCTCCAACTTCTTCGGTAAACATTGCTCTTTCATTTCCTGACTGACTTCATCGCCAAGTAGGTTGTTGATTTCCGTTGCAGGTTTCAATTGAATGATGACTCGTTGAAGTTCATCGCCCCGGAAACCATTTGATAAATCGTCAACGTTTTCCTGCAGATCAGGAGCAATCTTGGTTTGTGGAATCGAATCCGTCTGAATATCTTGTTTGTCGTCACGGACTTCCTCGGCCTTTACTTCGCTGGCCTTATTATTTTTAAACGATTGAGCGGATATGCCGAACGGGCACATCTGCATTAAAATCGCCAAAAGAACCGACGCGGCGAAAGTTTGTCTGTAGTTAAGTCTGTTACGCATATATGTTTCCTCCACAAATAAATCAACGAACCACACAATGCAGTCCGCAATATCTATTAGCAATGCTCGTGCCAATAGGTAAGGCGGCACGAAACGTAGGTAAATAAAGGGCGAAATGAATTTTCCGAATTTACAAGCAAAAAAGCTTCAGTCAGATTGACTGATTGAAAAGGTCAATTTGAGTGAGGCATAACTAATAAAAAAAGGATCAAGCCTTTCAGCCTGACCCAAATGAGAGAGAATCAGTTGTCGCAAAATTTATGGAGCCGGAAGCATGCAGGCTGTGTTGTCGCCGAGGATCGAACCGGTGATGCCATCGCCGATCAACACGCCGTCGCCAATCAACACGCCGTCGCCAATCAACACACCGTCACCGATCAGAACACCGTCGCCAACCAGAACGCCTTGAGCATTATAAAACGGTGTCGGACTGCCGCCCATCGCGTTTGAGCTGAGGAATAATGTTCCGTCTCCGACAAGCACACCGTTGTTCTTGATCGCACCTTGATAGAGGGTCAGAGTTCCCGATGTCAGCGTTGCTGATTTTGTCAATGTGCTTCCAGAAAATGGCGTTCCATCTCCGACGAGGACGCCACTGCCATACATCCCCTGCCATTTATTCATCAGGTCGTTGCCGTAGAGGAAACCGAAATTGGTGATGCACGCCCTTGCCCCAATGTAACGGTCTGTCCGCTGATGACGCTTGTTTGCGACGCTGGCAGCGAACTCGTTAAGCAAAGCCGTGCCGTTGGTTGTCGGCAAGAGTCGTCTTAACCAGCTCTTGACGAGGCGAACCGCTCCGTCAATGTTTAACATCGCCCGCACCCTGTTCCAAAGTGTTATAAGCCCTGAAGCGGTTGGGCCGAATACATCAAAATCGCTTTCACAAGATTCGGCGTCAGATTCGGATTCGTGTCGATTAGCATCGCAGCCACGTCCCCGTGACGACCGGTGCCGCCATCGAAGTTCCGCTCATATACATCACCTGCTCATCAGGATCCTCAACCGTTACCGGTTCTTAAGACGGATAATAAAGTAACTAATGTGCTATTCGGGTTTGCGTGTTCCGCAATGATCTTATTCCCGGACGCCACCAAATCAGGCTTGATCAAATTGTCGTATTTTCTTACACCGTTGATCGGTTTGATAGCCCCGTGTCGGGCCTCTCGAACTATATGTGGCAACGGTATCGTCGAACTGCGAATATCAGTTCCGAGAGTGTTTGCCGCACCAACCGTGATGACCGACGGCTCGATGCCAGGTGAACCGATAGTGCCATACAGCTTATTGCCGTAAAGATCTTTTCCATCGATTTCCGGCGGATGCGACAACGACGATTCCGGCGTTGACTGCACGGCGGGCCGCAAGACAAACGGGTCGGTTTTGTAACTGTCTCTTACCGGCGTTCCCAAACTCATATTGATCACGCGGATATTCTTGGACGCTTTATTAGCAATTGCCCAGTCCAAAGCTGCGATTACATTCTGCGTTTCGTGCCCGTGCCGAGTGAGCCGAGGGCTTTTAAGCTATAAACCGATACGCCGCTAGAGATGCCTTCGTACGCGGCATTCCCCAACCGATAGTCTCCAGAAACGATCGAGGCAACGTGGCTGCCGTGTCCGTATTGGTCCGTCAGGTTGCCCGTTCCGGTGAAATCATAGCTGGTTACTTTGCTGGTTTCATCCCACTTTTTGAAAAGGTCGTGTCCGCCATAAACGCCGCTGTCGATTACCGCGACGCCGATGCCCGAGCCGACCAGCCAGGTGTTCGCGTCGCTGTCGCCGCGATCGGAAATACCAGTATTGTAGATTCCCGCCGTATAACCGACATGGCCGAAACCCGTAACTTCCCGGTCAGGGCTGACGTATTCGACATTTTCGGACATGACGAAGTTCGTTAATTTCGAGAAAGCGGAAGCTCGGCACTAACCAAACCCAAGTTGTTGTAAGCTTTTTTGACTTTGCCGTTGACAGCGAGCAGATCGGATATTATGAGGCCATGTTTTTTCTTTGTTGGCTTTTACTTCGCTGGCAAACATTGCTTCGCGACTTTTAGTGTCCAAGTCACCGAAGCTTTCATTAAGCTGCGTTTCGGGCTTGAGCTGAATAATGACTTTCTGCATCTCATTAGAACGCATTCCTTGAAACACTTCTTCAGTCATTTCCTCAAGGTCTGGGGCGATCTTTCTTTTCGGTGTGAAATCCTTTTGGTCGTCTTGTTTCGTATTATGAACGTCGGCGGATTTTTCACCTTTCCGCGATTGTGCATTTACGTCAAAGGCAAGCATCTGCATGCAGAATGCAAAAAGCATAAATGCCGCGAACGTTTGTTTTAGGAGATGGGTATTCATTGTATCGTTTCTCTCAATATGAAAAGTGTCGTGCCTTTGCCGCACAAGTTGGCGTTACGGTATTGGCAATGCTCATGCCACAGCGTTAAATACAGTATCTAATGTGCTTAACTGGTTTGAATTAAAATTATGTCCAAATAAACCTATCAATATGAATGACCGATTAGGTCAGTTTGAATGGCCATGTCATGCTGATCTCTCGAACGTCGCCGAATGTTCAAAAACAAAAAAGGCCAGGCATTTCGGCCTGACCCTGTAGGAGAATAGTTGTCGCAAAGTTTACGGTGCGGGAAGCATGCACGCAGTGTTGTCGCCGAGAAGTGCCTGAGTCGAATAAGCCCCGCCGTCACCGACCAAAACACCGTCGCCGACCAGGACTCCGTCACCTACCAGGACTCCGAAGTCCTTGAGGACACCGTCGCCGACGAGCACGCCGTTTGCCATAAATGGAGTTTCAGTTCGCCCCAACGTGTTGGAAGTCATGAACATCGTGCCGTCTCCGACAAGCACGCCGTTGTTTTTAATCGCACCTTGATAAAGGTTCAAAGTGCCCGATGTCAGCGTCGATGATTTAGTCAGCGTGCTTCCCGAAAACGGCGTGCCGTCTCCAACGAGAACGCCCTTAGCATAAATTCCCTGCCATTTATTCATCAGGTCGTCGCCGGAAAGAAAGCCGTGATTGGTAATAACGCCTTTGCCCCAATAAACCGTGGCTCCCCAAAAGTTGCTTGATTGCGAGGTTGGCAATGCACCGTTGAGCAAAGCCGCGCCGTTGGTCGTAGGGATTGTGGTTTTAACTAATCTGGCAATCCGAACCGCACCGTCAATATTTAGCTGTCCGGCACCTTGCTCGATGCTCGAATAACCGTTGAGCGGCTGAGCCGAATACATCAAGATTGCTTTGACAAGATTCGGTGTCAGATTCGGATTGGTTTGTATCAGCAAACTTGCCGCACCCGCCACAACCGGCGCCGCCATCGAGGTTCCCGAAAGATACATGACCTTTTCGGTGTTAGTGGTAGCAGTACCTGTTCTCAAAGTTGTAAAACTTCTCGACAGCAAATTTTCAGTCCCGTTGTAGTAACCGCGCGCTCCGATTATTTTATTTCCCGGAGCAACCAAATCGGGTTTGATCAAATTGTCGTATTTTCTCGCACCGTTGGCTAAAGTGACGTAACCGCGTGTCGGGCCGCGTGAACTAAATGAAGCAACCGAATCATCGCTGCGATAATCAGTGCCCAACGTGTTCGACGCGCCGACTGTGATAACGGAAGGTTCAATCCCCGGCGAGCCGATCGTGCCGTAGAGTTTGTTACCCAACAAATCTTTACCAAAGTTTCCGGCGGAAGCAACGACGACGATTCCCGCGTTAACCGCGCGGCGAGCCGCCAGACATAGCGGGTCGTTTTTGTAACTATCTTTCGCGGCCGTGCCGAGACTCATATTGATAACTCGGATGTTCCACGCCGTTTTGTTAGCTACTGCCCAATCAAGAGCTGCAATCAGATTACTGGCCGTTCCTTGTCCGGTGCTATTCAAAACACGCAGATTAATCAGATTTGATGCAGGTGCAACGCCTTGATACGCGGAATTGCTGACTGCGGCATCTCCAGCAAACATCGACGCAACGTGCGAACCGTGTCCGTAAGGGTCCCCTGTAATATTTTGTCCCGTGAAATCTTTGCTGTATTTAACTTTCGACAGAGGGCTGCCCCCGACTTGCCAATTCAACAGGGAATGCTGATTATCTATTCCGCTATCAATGACCGCAATATGTCCGACGCCGCCTGCGAGCCAAGTGTTCGAGTCGCTGTCGCCTTTGTCACTGATGCCGGGAATAAAATAGCCGGTTGTACTTCCAATATGACCGAAAGATTGAATCTCGCTATCTGGCGACACATAAGCGACGTTTTCGGATTTAATAAGTTCTCTTATCTGAGAAAGCGGAAGCTCGGCGCTAACCAGGCCCAGGTTGTTATATGCTTTTTTAAGCTTGCCGCCGACAGCGATCAGATCGGATATTATGAGGCCATTTTTTTCTGCGTTGGTTTGAACTTCGCGGGCAAACATCGCGTCGCGATCTTCAGCGTTCAGATCACCGAGACTTTCATTGAGCGGTGTTTCGGATTTTAATTGAATGATTACCTTTTGCTTATCGTCGGATCGCATGCCATGAAAAGCCTCTTCGGTCTTTTCCTCAAGATCGGGAGCGATCTTTCTTTTGGGAGAGAAATCTTCCGGCTCCTGCTGTTTGGTTATCGAAATCTCCTGAGATTTGCTATCGCTGTTGCGACGCTGTGCAGCGACGCCGAACGAAAACATCTGCGTGGTAATTCCGACGAGAACCAGCGAGGTAAAGATTTGTTTTAGGTTAAGGCTGTTCATATTTTTCTGCTCCACTGCAACTAGCGATGTCGCACCAGTATGCGTGAAACGTATTGGCAATGGATGTGCCAAAGCAGATGAACACGTGAAAAGCCCATAAACATTGGCGTTTGAGGAAATATAGGGCAGGTTTATAGGAAAACAGTTTGTTTCAATTTGACCGAATAATGAGTTGGTCCGGCATTCGTTTTGACCGAATTATGAATAACGGTCAAATCTTCTTTTGGTCAATCGCAATAGAGACAGAAACTTCATCCATTTAAAATGAAAAGAGGAAAGCGGTGAAGCTTTCCCCTTTAAATCCTTAGTTGGTGTTGAACTATATGCTGAGAATATCAACTAATTCTTGAACCGCACCAGCACTTTTTTGCAGAGCCGCGCGTTCGTCATTCGTCAGGCTTATTTCGATGATCTGCTCAATACCGTTTTTGCCGAGTTTAACGGGAACGCCAACGAACAGATTGTTAATGCCGTATTCGCCTTCAAGATATACCGCGCAGGGAAGTATCTTTTTCTTGTCCTTCAAGATCGCTTCAGCCATTTCGACAGCTCCGAGGCTAGGTGCGTAATAAGCAGAACCGGTTTTGAGTAATCCTACGATCTCTGCTCCGCCGTTCGCGGTGCGGGTGAGGATCGCGTCGATCACCTCTTTAGACAAAAGCTCGGTGATGGGAATTCCCGCACAGGTCGAATAACGAGGCAGCGGCACCATCGTATCGCCGTGGCCGCCAAGTACGAATGCGGTCACATTCTCAACCGACACGTCCAAAGCCTCGGCCAAAAAGCACCGCATTCGAGCCGAATCCAGAACTCCCGCCATGCCCATTACACGATTTTTTGGAAAGCCCGACCGGCGAAACGCGACCTGCGTCATTGCATCGAGCGGATTCGAAACGACGATGATAAATGAATTCGGCGAGTATTTTGCGACCTGCTCAGTAACCTGGCCGACGATGTCCGAGTTTGTTTTCAAAAGATCGTCGCGGCTCATGCCCGGTTTGCGGGGCAGACCTGCGGTGATGATGACAACGTCCGAATCCGCGGTCGCTTCATACGAATTTGCACCGACGAGCTTCACATCAAACCCGTCAATCGGCGCGGCCTGTGCGAGGTCAAGCGACTTTCCCTGCGGCGTCCCTTCGACAATATCAACCAAAACCACGTCCGCAAGCTCTTTACTTGCGATCCAATGCGCCGCCGTCGCACCGACATTTCCCGCGCCGACAACCGTAACCTTATTTCTTCCGGGCATTTTATACCTTCCTTTGTGAATTATTTGTGTAAAATAAAAAAGGTATTTTGTCATAGTTGACCGAAAACGGCAAAACAGCCAAAATTCATCTGAGAACTTTATGAGGGCGATCGCGGACCAGAAATTTACCTTGGACGAATACTTCGAACTTGAAAAACGTTCGGAGGAGAAGTGGGAATTTTGGAACGGAAATGTGTGGAACATGTCGGGCGCGAGCGAGCCTCATGAGAGCATCGTATCTAATCTGCTTGTACATCTTCGTGATAAACTCGGCCGAGGATGTCGGGTTTACGCATCAAATCTGAAGGTTGCCGTCCCCGCGTTTCCGCCGTATCGCTATCCAGACGTTTCGGTTGTCTGTGAGGAACGTCAGCTAGTTAAGATGGGCGGTCTGGACGTGCTTACAAACCCTCAGATGATAATCGAGGTGCTTTCGAAGTCAACCGAAGCCTTTGATCGTGGTGACAAATTCACCTACTACAAATCGATCCCAAGCTTGACCGACTACATGCTGGTAGCAGCGGAGCGGCCGTATGTAACGCATTTTGAGAAACGAAACGAAACTGAATGGATCAACCGAGACGCTGCCGGCTTTGATGGTGTGCTTATTTTGCCAACCTTCGGTGTTGATATTTTTCTGTCGGAGATCTACTTGGACATCGATTTCCCCGAATCAAAGGTAATAGATCCTGAATCTGAACGTCCGCAGATCCGATAGCTCATCCATTTCTTCAATTGCTTTGCACACGCACCCGAAACGGTGCTAAGTTTTCGGAACCTATGAAAATTAAATTTGCCCGTTTCACGACGGCTCTTCTCGTTTTTTGCTTTATAGCGGAACCCCCCGTATTCGCTCAAGTAAATCCCGCCTCGTATTCAGGCAAACGACAAAAGCGGATCGTCATCCGTAACGCCACAGTTGTTGACGGAAGTGGAAAACCTGCGGCTGGGCCTTTTGATATAGTTATCGAGAACGATCTAATCGCACAGATAGTCTCGATCGATCCTGTCGCGGCAAAAGAGGGAAATGCGAAACGCCCTGCTGCCGGCGATCTTGAGATCGACGCAAGCGGCAAATATGTTTTGCCAGGTCTAATTAATCTCCACGGGCACACTCAGGATGAACGCGGCGGGAATCCACAGCCGGTCGATTACTGTATGAAGTTGTGGCTCGCCTGCGGGATAACGACGGTTCGCGATGTCGGAGCGTCAAAGAAAACACTGGCTTGGCGCGAGCAAAGCGCGGCCAATCAAATCGCATCGCCTCGAATCTTTGCTTACGGTGTGTTCCAGTCTCCACCTTCTCCCTCGAACCCTGAGCAGGCTCGGGCACGTGTTCGCGAAATGAAACAAGCCGGTTACGACGGAGTCAAACTGTTCGGTGTTGACCGCGACATCATGCAGGCGATGATGGACGAGGCGAAAAAAGTTGGCCTTCGCGTGGCTCATCACACGGGTGTGGAGGAATCGAACGCCTGGGACGACATTAAGTTCGGAACGACGAGCATCGAGCACTGGTATGGAATTCCGGACGCAGCGATCGAAAGCGGACGGCAGAACTTTCCTGCCAGTTACAATTACAACAACGAAGTCGATCGGTTTCGTTACGCGGGACGCTTGTGGCGTGAGACAAATTGGGAACGGCTGATGAAAGTCTTTGACGGAATGGTCGAAGCGAACGTCGCCTGGAATCCGACGCTTGATATTTATGACGCTTCGCGCGACCTACAACGGGCACAGACCAATCCGGCGTTTGGCGAATATTTACATCCGGTTCTCGAAGAGTATTTCAAGCCAAATCCGGCAAATCACGGTTCGTACTTTATCGGCTGGACCTCGACCGACGAAACTTTCTGGAAGGAAAACTACCGCATTTGGATGAGGGCGTTGTACGAATTTGAAAAACGCGGCGGTTTGATTGGTGCGGGCGAAGATGCGGGATTTATTTATCAAATGTATGGATTTGGGCTGATACGTGAATTGGAACTTCATCAGGAAGCAGGTTTTCACCCGCTAAAGGTGATCCAGCACGTGACCAGCAATAACGCGAAAATCCTCGGAGAAGAGAATAGGCTCGGCCGCATCCGCGTCGGGTTCAAGGCCGACCTGATCGTCGTCAACGGCAATCCGCTTGAAAATATAAAGGTGCTGTATCCGACCGGAGTTGAAGAGATCCGTGATGGAAAGGCCGTCAAAACTGGCGGAATCGAGTGGACAATCAAGGACGGCATTCCGTTTCATGCTCCGACACTTGCAGCCGAGGTTCGGGATATCGTCGCCAAGGCTCGCAAGCGCTAAAAAAACCCGATACGCTCTCCCCTTCGCATCGGGCTTTTTCAAAATGGTCGCGGATAAATCGACGACCAAATTCATAAACTGTTTTCAATAATCGCTGACCGGCAGCGTAACTTCACGTTTCAATTCGATCTCGAACTCTTCTTTCGTTCGAATATAAACATCTTTTCCTTTTCGCAGGACCGCGATGCCTGTTCCAGCACCAGCTCCTATTCCGGCACCTATCAACGCGCCGTTATCAACCTTCGAAACTGCACCGAATATCGCACCTGCTGCTGTCCCACCGAGTACCGCAAAAAGATCGGTTGTGCGGGTCGATGCTGCTTTCAGCTCTTTTACCAAAGATCCATCGATCGCACGTTTTAGACCATTCGCAAACCGGATCGTTTCAAATCGAAGCTGCATTTGGCCGTTTTTTCCACCGACGCCAGCACTCGATACTTTTGTAACACGACCCTCGATGACGGTCCCGGCTGACAAGATAACAGCATTGCCTACCAGGATCGGTTTAGCCACGGTCGTCGTGAAAGTGTCATTCACAGACGAAACTTTTGAGCTTATCTCTGCATCCATGCTGAGCCGGATTTTAGTTCCAGCGGGCAACTTGTAGATCGAATCGCTCTGGCCGATAACGGCTATAAAATGTACAAAGAGCAAAATTGAAACTGCGAAGACTTTGGAAACACGAGCGAAGAAGTTCATCTAACCTCCATCTCCGCGGATTCTCAAACAACATCCGCGAAGCCTTATTGCAATGGACGTGCCATCGAACGAAAAACCCAGTAGAAACACTAAATCACCTTGATTTGTCGCATTCTATCGTTTGCGGTCAAAGTTTGTCCACACTGTTTGGTTACAATTTGGTTGATACGATGCACGATTTCGGGCAAGTGTTCCACTGTTTGGTGGAACACGCGGAAAATAGTTAAAGGATTGGATGTCCGCCGCCCTTGCTGTGATCAGCGGTTTCGCGGTAACGTCTCCGGTCGTTGTGATAAAGGACGAGATGCTCACCTTCATAGCGAACGACGTTTGATACGCGCTGAAAATCTTTCGTGTGTTCGCCAATTACGAATGAGCACGGATCGTTCGCAATGACCATTCCGGCGGCGTAGATAAAGCCGCCTTGATCGTAATCAGTGCCAGCGTATTGGGCCGCTCCGACGGCGATGTCCGGTGAATACTGGCCGGTGCTGTCCTTAGCTCGATCGGCTTTGCCTATGTAGATCGAGTAATCAGAGTATTTTGTACGTTTCGAATAGCGGCTTTTTCGGGCAGCCGCAAATAGATCGGTAAGGCCGCTGTCAATCGCATTTAGAGCATTTGTGGATGGGCGGGTCACGGCAAAGACATTTGCTCCTTTCGGAGTTCGAACAGAGATAGTGAAGCGGTCGCTGGTGATACGTTCGGCTTCAGCCAGGACGCGGCGATTCTGAGCGACTGCGGTTCCGCTCAATACGGTAACAACCACAAATACTGAAATAACGATCGCGATAAATTTGTTTTGTTTCATATCCAACTCCAATTTACTCACCCGCAATTTATATACCAGTGACAACGAAGTGGGATGAGGTCGAGCAGTGAGTAGCTCGTTCGGATCATTAATTTAATGGTACTGGGGACGGGAATCGAACCCGTACGACCCTAAGGTCACAGGATTTTAAGTCCTGGGCGTCTACCAATTCCGCCACCCCAGCACGATTTACGAGATTAGCACGAGTTTTATTCAATTCAAAACACCACAAAAATCAGGGTTTTTACATATCGCGAGCCGGTTCATGATTCGCCTGATATGTTATCATTGGCTCGAAAGATCTCAAGGATATTTTACATGGATCAACTTGCTTGGATATTTTGGCTTGTACTCGGCGTCGGTCTGATTATCGCGGAAGTTTTCACGCTGGGTTTTGTTTTGCTCTGGTTCGGGATAGGAGCCGTTGCGGCCGCTTTGGCGGGAATGCTCGGGGCTCCTTTTGCTTTGCAGTTTGCTATTTTCGCGGTGGTTTCGATCGCGTTGACGGCCATGTCCCGTACGATCTTCGCAAAATATCTTTCGCACAGTGAAGAGGACACTTTGAAGATGGGAGTCGATTCGCTGCCGGGACAGATCGGCACGGTAACGACCGCGAGTAAAGGTGCTTTGAACGAAGGTGCAGTGAAAGTTTATGGATCGACATGGACGGCTTTTCCAATCGATGGCGAAACTGTGTTGATTGAAGGCGAGAAGGTTGAAGTGGTCAGTATCAAGGGATCGTCAATTTACGTTCGCCGGGTGACGAATGAATTGCCGGAATGGCGTGGCAAATCTGACGATTAAAGAATTTCCGCGGTGTCCTGATCGGCGGTGTCGTGAATATTGCCGAGATCGATCAATTCAAGCTGAACCTCATCTCCCGATGCTTCCGGCAGTAGATCGCCCGTAAGTTTTGCAAGAACTACGGTGATGTTATCTTCACCGCCGTTTTCATTGGCTTCGGTTACGAGCTCCGCACACGCGACTTCTAACTGCTCAAGATTTTCGGTCACGATCTTTTGCATGGTTGCCGCAGTCACCTTATTCGACAAACCGTCACTGCAAAGCAATACAACATCATCTTTGCTAGGAACAAGCCGGGCCGAAACCGGATAGATCTCGTTTTGTGCTCCGAGAGCTTGAAGAATCACATTTTTTAACGTGTGCGTTTCCGCTTCTTCAGGGGAGATCTGCTGTGCATCGATTAGCTGCTGAACGAGCGACTGATCTTTCGTAACCTGATAGATCTTGCCGTTTCGCACAAGGTAAGCCCGACTGTCACCAACTTGAATAATATCAACCGCGTTGGGCGTTACACCCATTCCAGTGAAGGTTGCTCCCATTCCCTGAAACTGCGGGTCGGTGCGGCCCTGCTGATGAATCAGGTAATTTGCGTAGAGCGTGGCGTTGTATAATTTTGCTACAAGGTGATGCTCGTAGCTTTCCGGTGTAAGCGTTTCATCGACGTCTTCGTTCAGGATCTTTTCGCAAACCGTTTCGACGGCCATCTTGCTTGCAACTTCGCCCGCAAGAGCTCCGCCCATTCCATCGGATACAGCAAGTACTACGCCGTTGTCATCGACCTCAAAACTCTGAGTCTCTATAACAAATTCGCCGTCAGCCTGTGCTCCAGTCCAAGCTTTCGAACGGGAGATATTCAGTATCAGGTAGTTGTCTTCGTTACCTCGGCGGACGCGCCCGATGTGCGAAGTCGCATGTATCTCGACAGTTAACATAAGTAACGAGTCAAAAGTCTATAGAGTAGCGGGTTCAGAGTCAAAATCAAAATGACAGACTCAGCACTCTCGACTCAAGACGAACTGAGAGCTTGATCCAGATCTTCGATTATATCCTCAACATCCTCGATTCCGACAGAAATTCTCACCAAACCGTCCGTGATTCCCAGCCGCTCCCGAGTCTCTAGTGGAACAGATGCGTGCGTCATGGTGGCCGGATGTGAGATCAGGGATTCAACTCCACCCAAACTCTCACCAAGAGTACACAATTTGACGTTTTCAAGTACTTTTTTTGCGTTCTCCAGCGACCCGGTCTCGAATGCTAGCATGCCGCCAAACCCAGTTTGCTGCCGCTTTGCCAACTCGTGTTGCGGATGCGAAACCAAGCCTGGATAGTAAACCTTCTGAACCGATGGATGCTCGGCAAGAAAATTAGCTACTACGCGGCCGTTCTTGTCGTGTGCTTCCATACGCACGGCAAGGGTTTTTGTGCCGCGTAAGACAAGAAATGAGTCGAATGGAGATAGTATCGCGCCGATACCGTTCTGTACAAATTTTATCCATTCGGCGTCATTCTCATCGTTCAGGGCAACAAAACCGCCAACGCTGTCCGAATGGCCATTAAGGTACTTTGTCGTGGAATGAACCACGATATCGACACCAAGTTCAATCGGTTTCTGGAAGTAGGGCGACATAAAAGTGTTGTCACACACTACTTTTGCACCGTGAGCATGCGCGATCTCCGAAACCGCACGAAGGTCGGTTACCGACATCACTGGGTTCGTCGGTGTTTCGACAAAAACCATTTTCGTGTTCGGCTTGAAGGCCTTTTCGACATTTGAAATGTCGGTTGTATCCGCCAGATCGAATTCGACGCCGTAATTCGACAAAATGCGACTGAAAAGGCGAAAAGTACCGCCGTAAGTGTTGTCACCCAAAATGACGTGCTCGCCGCTTTTTACAAGCTTGAGTGTGGCATCGATGGCCGACATTCCCGAGGCAAATGCATATCCGAATCGAGCATTTTCAAGGGCCGCGATGTTTTTTTCAAGAGCAAGCCGGGTCGGGTTCTGCGTTCTTGCGTACTCAAATCCCTTGTGCTTTCCGAGGCCGTCCTGAGCATAAGTCGAGGTCTGGTATATCGGGACACTCACGGCACCCGTGGCAATGTCAGGCTCGTTGCCGGCATGAATTGCAGTTGTAGAAAAGCCCATAGAAAGCTCGGAAACAATTTAAGTTGAAAGTGTGATTCGTAATTAAAATGGAGGATTTCGGTGAACAAATCCCTCGATTTAACGAGTTTTTATGGTAACTTGCCGGGTTGAAAAATGCAAACACG
Organism: Blastocatellia bacterium; assembly: GCA_963765045.1. Taxonomy (GTDB): domain Bacteria; phylum Acidobacteriota; class Blastocatellia; order Pyrinomonadales; family Pyrinomonadaceae; genus OLB17. Next base: position 384,006 of record CAVXVF010000018.1, read on the forward strand.
AATATTTAACGTGTTTATTGTTTGGCGTCAGCTTTAAAGGTAGGAAAAACGTACATCATCCGCAGTGTTCCGTTCATAAGCGGAGATCTTTTCTTCGTGTTCTAGCGTCAGTGCGATATCGTCGAGGCCGTTCAATAAACAGTGCTTTCGAAACGCATCGATACTAAAACTTGCCTCGAAACCGCCCTTGTTCGTAACTGTTTGTGCGACGAGATCGATAGTCAGTTCGTAACCGGATTGCTCAACTGCTTTTTTAACCAATTCCGCGACCTTTTCTTCGCTGACAGCGACGGGCAATAAACCGTTTTTCAGGCTGTTATTATAAAAAATATCCGCGAAACTTGGGGCAATAACGACGCGAAAGCCGTGGTCCAATAAACTCCAGGGCGCATGCTCTCGTGAGCTGCCGCAGCCGAAGTTCGCTCCCGCTATCAGTATCGACGATCCGTCAAATCGGGGATAGTTCATCACGAAGCCCAGGTTTGGCGATCCGTCGGAATTGAATCGCCAGTCGTAAAAAAGAAACGCTCCGTAACCGGTCCGCTCGATACGCTTTAGGAATTGCTTCGGAATTATCTGATCCGTGTCGATATTTGCTCGATAAAGCGGCGTCAGCGTTCCAGTATGTTCAGTAAATTTGATCACTCGTTATGTTCCTCTTCTTCCTTCTTGCTCCTCTTGTTCTGTGGTAAGAAAAATGAAACCACGGAACAGGATGAACGAGAAGGAACAAGAATAGAGTAAAAGACGGTCAGAAAACAAGATCCTTAACAAATGCTAACTGATAAAGTCCCAATCGCGGACATCGACAAAGTGTCCGGCGATCGCGGCAGCGGCGGCCATCGCAGGACTAACCAGATGCGTTCGCCCGCCGCGTCCCTGGCGGCCTTCGAAATTACGATTGCTGGTCGAAGCGCAACGCTCGCCCTCGGCCAAAATATCGTCGTTCATCGCGAGGCACATCGAACATCCGGCATCACGCCACTCAAATCCGGCGTCGAGAAATATCTGTGCAAGGCCCTCTTGCTCGGCCTGCCGTTTGACCATCATCGAACCAGGTACGACCATCGCATTGACTTTGTCGTTGACCTTATATCCTTTGGCAACTTTCGCTGCTTCACGCAGATCCTCGATCCGCGAGTTGGTGCACGATCCGATAAACGCGCGGTCAATTTCAATATTGTCTATCCGCTGTGACGGCTCAAGTCCCATATATTCGAGCGCACGTTCGTGAGATTTCCGTTCGTTTTCGTCGGTGGAATTTGAAATGTCGGGCACCTGTTTTGTTATCGGTGCCGACATTCCCGGCGATGTTCCCCAGGTCACAAACGGCTCGATCGCCGCGGCGTCAATCTCAATAGTTTTGTCGAAAAACGCACCCTCGTCGCTCGGAAGTGTTCTCCATTTCGCAACTGCTTCGTCCCATTTTTCACCTGTCGGAGTAAAGCGTCGGCCTTTTAGGTATGCGAAAGTGATCTCATCCGGTGCGATCAATCCTGCTTTCGCTCCCGCTTCGATGCTCATGTTGCATACAGTCATTCGGCTTTCCATCGACATATTTGTAATAGCCGATCCGCTGTATTCGATCACATGGCCGTTGCCGCCATCGGTTCCGATGCGGTTGATTATCGCAAGAATAACGTCCTTTGATGTCACGCCGAACGGTATTTTGCCCTCGACGTTGATGCGAAAATTCTTCGACTTTTTCTGCTGAAGACTTTGTGTTGCAAGAACGTGTTCGACCTCGCTGGTGCCGATGCCGAAGGCCAACGAACCGAATGCTCCGTGGGTTGACGTGTGCGAATCGCCACAAACAATTGTCATTCCGGGCTGGGTCAGACCCTGTTCAGGGCCGAAAACATGAATTATGCCTTGTTCGATTGCGTCCAGATCGTAGAGTTTGACACCGAATTCTTTGCAATTCTGTCTTAACGTTTCGACCTGCTGCGCGGCGATTGGATCTTTGAACGGAAGGTTTCGGTTCTTGGTCGGGATTGCGTGATCGATAGTTGCGAACGTAAGGTCCGGACGTCGAAGCTTACGATTCGCGAGACGCAGACCTTCAAATGCCTGGGGCGAAGTGACTTCGTGAATTAAATGCAGATCGACATAAAGAAGCGACGGTTTGTCTGCTTCTTCGTGGACAAGATGCGATTCCCAGATTTTGTCGTAAAGCGTTTTCATCTTACTTACACAGCGTGAAATGCGTAATTGATGTTAGCACTTTCTACGGCATAACCGCTGACGAGCCTGCCAATTTCGGTTGTAGATACGACTTTTGCGCAGTTTTCTGGAGCAATGTCGGCGGTTCGATAACCCTCTTCAAGGACCTTTGCAATCGCATCCTCGATCGCGGCGGCGGCCAGGTCATTTTTTGCGGAATAGCGTAATAGCATTGCTGCCGAAGCAATTGCGCCAAGCGGATTTGCGATGTTCTTTCCGGCGATCTGCGGTGCGGAACCGTGCACCGGTTCGTAAAGGCCGATGTCGGAACCGATCGTTGCCGACGCCAACATGCCGAGCGATCCGGTCAGAACAGCAGCTTCGTCGGACAATATGTCCCCAAAAAGATTCTCAGTCAGGATAACGTCAAATCGGGTCGGGTCGGTAACAAGATGCATTGCACAGGCATCGACAAAGAGGTGATCCAACTCGACCGAAGGGAACTCCGCAGCCACGCGGTTCACCGTTTCACGCCATAGCTGCGAAGTTTCGAGCACGTTCGCTTTATCGACCGACGTAAGTTTTCGCCTACGGCCCAGAGCCGATTGGAAAGCTACTCGGGCGACGCGTTCAACCTCAGCGACCGAGTATCGCATCGTATTAAAAGCTTCAGTTCTGTCTTCGTTAAACGCGCGAGGTGTTCCAAAATATAGCCCGCCGAGAAGTTCTCGCACGATCAAAAGATCTGTGCCAGCAAACACTTCGGGCCGCAGTGGTGACGAGTCGATCAACGCAGGAATTGCCTTTGCCGGACGCAAATTCGCAAATCCTCCCAGTGCTTTTCGCAGGCCGAGAAGGCCAATCTCAGGGCGATGCTCAGGCAGTAAATCGTCAAATTCCGGCGAACCGACGGCTCCGAGCAAAACTGCATCGCTGCTCAAACATGCTTCCAAAGTTTCTTTAGGCAGCGGCGAACCGGCCCCGCGAATAGCGACTCCGCCGATCAGATGCTCTTCGGTTTCTATCGCGAGGTCGAATGCGCCAGCGACCTCTTTAAGAATACGAATCGCCTCGGTCGTGACCTCAACACCGATTCCATCTCCGGGCAGTACAGTGATTTTCATAAAGATGAACCTTGCCTACGCGGCAAGCACGGTCAGGTTGTGGTCACGTACAATACCAAGCAGGTCCTGATCGTAAATATTTTTCTTGCGGTCGGCGAGTGTTACGAAACGCGAATAGATCTCGGCGATCTCGGTGGGATCAAAGCTGAAACCCATCTCTTCGTATCGCGAAGACAAGGCGTGCCGTCCCGAATGTTTTCCAAGCACGATATCGTTCTTGGAAATACCGACTGATTCCGGCGTCATTATTTCGTAGCAGAGCGGATTGCTCAAAACGCCATGCTGGTGAATGCCTGCTTCGTGTGCAAAAGCGTTGCGACCGACGATCGCTTTATTCGGCTGGACGCCAAAGCTGATGATCGATGTTAGAAGCTCGCTCGTCGGGTAAAGTTGGGTCGTGTCAATATTATTCTCAAATGGGATCTTATCCGCACGAACGGCACAGGCCATTATCACTTCTTCCAGCGAGGCATTTCCCGCGCGTTCGCCGATGCCGTTGATCGTGCATTCGATCTGTCTCGCTCCGGCCTCAATTGCCGCAAGGCTATTTGCGACGGCAAGGCCGAGATCGTTGTGGCAATGAACACTTATTGTCACGTCCTTATCGCCGACCACGCGTTCCTTTACTGTTCGTACAAGATTTGAGTATTCCGTGGGAAGCGTGTAGCCAACTGTATCCGGTATGTTCAGGATCGTCGCTCCTTCGTCAACGGCGACACCGAGAACCTCGCAGATGAAATCGATATCGCTTCTTGTCGCGTCTTCTGCTGAAAACTCAACTTCGTCAGCCAAACCGCTTGCGAGCCTTACCGCGTTCCGCGTCATTTGCAGAACTTCGGTACGGGTCTTCTTAAGCTTGTACTGAAGATGTATGTCCGATGTTGCAACGAAAGTATGTATTCGCGATCGCTTTGCACCTTTTAATGCATCCGCCGCACGGTAGACGTCGGCATCAGTGGTTCTGGCGAGCGCGGCGATTGTTGCTTTGTTGCACTCCGCCGACACGGCACGAACCGCCAGAAAATCGCCCTCGGACGCAATCGGAAAACCTGCTTCGATTACATCGACGCCCAATAGCTCAAGCTGACGGGCCATCTTCGTCTTTTCTTCCAGATACATCGAACAACCCGGCGACTGCTCGCCGTCACGGAGCGTTGTGTCAAAAATCGTAATTTTTTCAGCTTTCATAAAGTCCCATCAAGGTGTTTTAATCGAAAAAACGACCTCAATACCAAATCTTATATTGCTGAAAAGATGAAAGTCAATATTATATATTCATTTTATGCATAATATATTGTAATATACGAATCATCACGCTGAATAAATGTTATTCTCCTATTAGCCCTGCTTTTATTGTGTTTTGTCGTTTTAACGAATAATACGGCGTTCATATTAGTTGTGATCAGAGATCTATGGACATCAACCAACTCGAAGTTTTAGTGACAGTCGCCCGTGAAAAGAGTTTTTCGCGAGCCGCGGAAATACTTGATCGGACGCAGCCGGCTGTCAGCCAAGCCATTCGGCGGCTTGAGGCCGAGATCGGCGAAACGCTGTTCGATCGCTCCTCAAAGGATGGGACGCTCACGTTCGCCGGAGAGGTTTTGGTCGGATATGCGCGGCAGATGCTGAACCTGAGACACACGGCAAGCAACGCGATCAAGGAATTGCGCGGGCTGCACAAAGGAAAAGTGACGATCTCCGCCAATGAGCACACGGTATTTTGCCTTTTGCCGGTGATTCGTGAATTTCGCGAACGCCACCCGAATATCAAGATCGAGGTCCAACGCGGTGTCGCGAGCAGAATTCCAAAAGAGATAACCGCAAGAGAAGTAGAATTGGGTGTGATCTCGTTTAAGCCGAATGACGATTCGCTCCGATCGGTTTCGATTCTGACTGACGAATTGCTGCTGATCGTCGCTCCGACGCATCCGTTCGCTTCGCGTAAATCGGTATCGGTAAAGGAGCTGGGAGACGAGATATTTATCGCTCACAATGCAGTTTCACCTTATCGTCACAAAGTGATCGAAACTTTCGAAAAGCACAAAACGACATTAAACATCGCAGTTGAATTGCCTTCGCTCGAAGCAATCAAAAGGCTTGTTGAGACCGGCATAGGCGTTGCTCTTATACCGAAATTGACAGCGAGGGTTGAGATCGCAAACGGACAGCTTGTAGGTTTATCCGTGGCCGAGATGAAGTTCGAACGAAAGCTCAATATTATCTATCGCAAGAACTCAGTTCTTTCGCACGCAGCCGAAGCGTTTCTACAAACTGCGAAAGAGATGAGCAAGCAATAGGAAAAAATTACTAGGAAATCAGAAATTGAGTTAGAATAAATTTCAACTTGAATTCGAACAAACTCACCTGCCGGAATTCTTTAGATTTTTTTCAAGATGATGGCGAAGGAGCGTTGGCGGCCCCGAGTGGTTGGCATCTATTCAAGGTTTTGACTCAATATCAATTTAGACGCACTAATTCCGATAAAACCTATGTTTGATCAATTTACACTCGGCATCGAGGAAGAATTCCAGATCGTAGACCCGACTACAAGGGAACTGAAATCGCACGTTTCGGAAATTTTAGAAGAGGGCAAGTTGCTGCTCGGCGAGAAGATCAAGCCCGAAATGATCCAATCGATGATCGAGGTTGGCACGGGCGTTTGCGCAAACATACAGGAAGCTCGCGAAGATATAACCAAGCTTCGCTGTATTATTTCGAGTCTCGCACGAAAAAAGGGAATGGAGATCGTCGCGGCGTCTACGCATCCGTTCTCAAAGTGGTCCGAACAAGAGATATATGACGGCGACCGCTACAAACTGCTGGTTGATGAGCTGCAGATGGTTGCCCGCAGCCTCTTGATTTTTGGCGTGCATGTCCATGTCGGTGTTCCCGATCTCGACCGGCGTATCCAGATAATGAACGCGGCTAGATATTTTTTGCCGCACGTCCTCGCACTGACAACGTCGTCCCCTTTCTGGCTTGGATTTAATACTGGGCTGAAATCCTATCGCTCAGAGGTTTTCAAAAAGTTTCCGCGTACGGAGATTCCCGACACTTTCGAGTCGTACCAACAGTATCAGGCGTATGTTGATCTTCTCGTGAAGATGAACTGTATTCAAAACGGCTCGAAGATCTGGTGGGATGTGCGGCCGCATTACCTGTTTCCGACGCTCGAATTTCGCATTTGCGACATACCGACGCGGGTTGACGACACAATAGCTGTCGCTGCATTGTTTCAGGCAATCGTCGCAAAACTAAATTTACTGACCGAAGGCAATCTCGGATTCCGCATCTATCACCGCCGTCTAATACTTGAAAACAAATGGCGGGCGATCCGTTACGGGTTGGACGGCATGTTGCTCGATCTCGGCAAACAAAAAGAGGTCCCGGTAAAAGACCTGATTCGCGAGCTGCTCGAGTTCGTCGACGATGTTGTCGATCCTCTTGATTCGCGCAAAGAGATCGAGCATATTCACACTATCCTTGACCGCGGAACTTCCGCAGACGAACAGCTTCGCGTATTCGAAGAAACCGGCGGCGATTTCAACGCCGTCGTCGATATGCTTATCAAAAATACGCTGGAGAACGTGCCGGAGAAGTGTTTTGATTAGCTTACTCTGATTTCAACCCTGGCAATATCAGGAGAGCTTTTCTCTCGTCCAGGTCGAATGTGTGAATTGCCGCGGAGTATTTACGCAACAGATCTTCGATGACCTGCACCTTACAGTTGCCAACGCGAAGCCTCACGACTTTTGGCGGGTAGCCGAAAAGTAGGCTGCGTTGCTGAAAATCCGCATCCTTTGTTGTAATTACAAATCCGTTCGACTTGGCATACTCCCAAATTTCAAAGTCCTCAGATTCTTTCAATCCGGCGTCTCGGACATGTTGGCTTTCGGGATATAGGTCAGCTAGCTTCGTGGGCAATCGCCAAGACAAATTTTGATCAAACAGCAATTTCATATTGCGGCAGCAATGCAAGGCGACGCTCACGATCAGCCGCATAGGCCAAGCAAGCTAGAATGTCCTCGTGAGTGAGGTCCGGAAAATCGTCTAAGATTTCTGCTTCAGTCATTCCCGACGCCAAATACTCCAGTACGTCCTGGACAGTCATCCGCAAGCCGCGAATACAGGGCTGGCCGCTTCGCTTGCCCGGTTCGATTGTAATGATGTCTCGGTAATCCACCTGTCAATGATAACAACAAACCCCAAAGTTACAAACAAAAAATAATTGCAGCAGATCAGAAGCGTCGCTTACAGCCGCTTACCCTCACGTTCGATAGCAGAATCCATGCCGCGCAGAAATTCTCGCATTTCTTTAAGTGGACGAACCGGTATGAACTCAACTCTGTCAGAATAACGTAACACCCATAGCTTCTCGCTCGGTTTAAGACGGAGAGCCTCGCGAATTGCCTGCGGAATGACAACTTGAAATTTTGGTGAAGTGTTACGGTATCCATATCGTTGGTGTTTTCGTACAACGATTGAAGTATCGATGCAAGCCTCAGCCTGTTTATGGGAAGTCAACCGCTTAACGTGCTGTTAACCGGCGCTCGACGCTCTTGCGCTCGTCCGAGTTGAACGGATGGGTGGGCGTCATCTGCTGATGCCACACCATTGAGGGTCATACATTAACCCATGCAGCAGCGGCACGAGTGACGTCGCACGGGCAACGGGGCTTCCGTTGGGAGAGGAGTTCTCGATTACGACGCCCACAACTCCTCCGCCAGCACCGAATACAGGACTTCCGGAATTGCCACCCTCAGAAACCGGTGCGTTAAACGTAATTATTTCTTCGCTTCCAAAAGCCCGCTCCCGAATCTCGGTCGTGTGCCCAGTAATCGGATAACCTTCCATGACCCGGAGACCACTCGCGTTGTTCGATTTCGATGGGAAGTAGCCAATTGAGAGAAGCCCATCAGTCGCAGTAAAACCGACGTAGCTAGGATACATGGGGACCTTGCACGGTGTCGGAGTGAGCAGCTCAATAACTGCAAGGTCAACTTCCGGGTGAATCGCGTACGGTTTCGCGGACACTGTTACAGCACCCGAAAGGAACCCAAGATTAGTCCGAGGAATGCCGTCTATAAGGACGACATGCTTCGCTGTCACTATCCACATAGGGCGCAAGAGAGCGAACCCCGTTCCGAGGGCTTTCTCTTCCGCAAGGTCGAGCACAACACCGAGCGAGTGTACGTCAAAGGAAATCTGCATTGCTACGAGATCAGTTGAACTACGCCCAACTATTTATTAACACCAAGGCTGTGGATAATATGTCAGTTTGGGCGTGTTATCAACCGATTAAATTATCTTTATCCTAAAAGCGGATTCTTATGTTTTAGTGCAAGTTTCAGGAAATTCTCGAACAATATCCGCCCGTCGCGGGATTCGTTTGGATGTTCCCAGCGGGTTGGGTTTTTTGACCAGTCTTCGAAGGATTTTTCGAGGTGGAACTGCACGGCGTAGATCAACTGGCCGCCGGAGTTTTTGACCATCATCTGATTTTTGCAGAGATACGAAGTGGCAAGGAGTTTGAAGCCTTCGGGCACGCCATCGACCTGGACGCCGTGGTTTTGCCAGACGCGGAGGATGTCGTCTTCTTTTGTGTAGTCCTGCCAGATGCCCGATTTTTCGTCGTTATTGCCTTCGAAAATCGGATCGGTATTGTCGATGATTTTTATAAAGCGATATTGATATTCGACCAGCGCGGTTTGTTCGTTTTTCGGAAAGTTCGAGATCATCCAGGGTCTTCAATTGCGAGCCAAAGGCGACAGCGACAAGCTGATGGGCTCCGCAAATGGCGAGGATCGGGATCTTTGTTTCTTTGACGAAATCGGCAAATTTCGAAAGGTGTGCGGGATTATAGTAATCGAAATCGCTGAAAGTGCCGCTAAGCACGATCGCGTCGGGTGAAAAAGATATAGCCGCTTCTGCGACTTCGGACAAATGAACAGTCAGAGTTTTTGGTTGTTTCACCAAACGGAGAACATTATTGGCGATGTTATTACAGGCCATGCCCGAAACTTTTCGTTCGAACTTGAGCTTGCTCTCGGTCGTCCCGTTCCATTCTTCGCGGGCAAGCGGCGAGAGGTCAGATTCGTAACGCAGTAGGCTGTTTACGATCAACACTTTGGCGTGCTCGATCTTTTTTTCGATCGGCTCGTAACGGCAAAAGGCCTGCTTGTTATATGGAAATGGAAGCTCCTCAGAAACCGTTGTTTTTACCGCACCATCTAACATAAGCGTTAATACTAAGCGAAATTGCCGTTAAATTAAAACGGCAATTTCCAAAACTAGGATGATTATATCAGGAATTTCTTTGTCTGGTCGAATTTTTGAACTCAGGCATCGCGTCACCCGCTCCGAGTTCGTTGATCTCGTCGCGAATTTGCCGTATCAAAGCCGAGCGAGATCGTCCCTTTGCCTGCGGCGATTTCTGCCCGATGTTTTTATCATGGATAAGCAGCAGTTTATGCCAGGCAACTTCGAGTTCGTCGGCGAGCACTGAAATTTTGGTGATGTCATACGGAATTGCAACGCTGCGGCAGCCGATACGTGCAAAGACCTGTAGATATCTTGCGGTTGCGAGGTCAGGGCAACTGAAGCGATTTTTTCCGACCTTTAATCTCGATGCCGAGAAGCGTATGAAGTATCTCAGCCGCGTTTTCGCGCTCAGGAACATCCATTGTGAACGAGCGAGTCCGCTGCGTCCGAATTTTTTTTCGGTACATGAGTGGAATCCAATCGCCCCCATTCGTCTCTCGAATTTCTACACCTGTATTCATGAAGTTCGTGCTACGGTCCAGCACATTTGCGGTTATTTTGTTAGGGCACCGATCGTGCGGGTCTGCTGTGAGAATTTCTCGATCACGCTGTCGCTGAAAAGTCCGAAATAAAACACACCGATGACAGCGATCAAAAGTGCGGCGGCAAGGCCGACAGGCATTTTGGGTTCGAGCCATTGCGTTGTGCGTTCGCGGAAAAACATCACGACGATCAAACGCAGATAATAATATGCCGAGATCGCGGTGTTAAGCACGGCGGCGACCACGACTATCGTCAGCAGCAAGTTTCCAGCTTCGAGTGCCGGACGGAAAACAAGCACCTTGCCCATAAATCCAGCCGTTAGCGGGATTCCCAAAAGGCTGAGCATGAATAGCGAAAGCGTGAACGACAAGCACAGGCGATTTGAAGCCGATGCCGTTGTAATCGTCGAACTCGGTCCGGCGGTCGTTCTTCTGGCCAAGGAGCGTGATGATGGCGAATGCACCGAGATTTGTTATCGCATAGGTCAGCATGTAAAAAGCGACGGACGCGATCGCCGCGTCGCGGTCGGCGGGTGTTTTGGCCGCACCTGCACCGAGAAATCCGACAAGAGCGTAACCCGCATGAGCGATAGAAGAATAGGCGAGCATTCGCTTGATGTTGTTCTGCATCATCGCCGCGACGTTGCCGACAGTCATCGTCAGTATCGCCATTATGCTCAAAGCTGTGATCCACGTCTCATGCAGATAACCCGACGCTTGAACACCGGCGATCAGCGGGAACCCGAGAACGAATACTCGGAGAAACGAGGCAAATGCCGCCGCCTTCGATCCGGTCGCCATAAAGCCTGTCACCGGGCTCGGCGCTCCTTCGTAAACATCGGGTGTCCAGATGTGAAAGGGAACGGTCGCGACTTTGAATCCAAAGCCGATAATCAGCATTGCCGCACCGATCAATAACAACGCAGGGAAGTTTGCATCGGCCGTTTTTGCGGCGATCTCAGTCAGGTTGGTCGAGCCTGTCGCTCCGTATATCAAGGCCATTCCGTAAAGCAAAAACGCCGAGGCGAAGGAACCGAGAATAAAATACTTCATCGCTGATTCGTTCGATTTCAGGTCGGATTTACGGAAGCCGGCCATGACATACGTTGCGATAGATAGCGTTTCGAGACCGAGGAAAATTACTACAAGATCGTTGCCCGACGCCATCAGCATCATGCCGAATGTCGCAAACATGAGCAGTGCGTGATACTCACCGACCGCGACCTTTTCGTTGTCGACCCAAACCGTCGAGATCAGGATCGTCATTGCAGTGACCAACAAAAATACGAACGAGAACGCCATGCGCAGATTGTCGTGGGCGATCATGCCGTTCCAATTGCCTGACGGAAGTCCGGCAGTACCGGTCCACATAGTCGCAAGCAGAATCGCCGATACGGCAAGCCCGATAAGCGAGACGATGCCTGTTACGCGTCGCTGCTTCGGAAAAAAACTGTCATACACCATCGCGACGATGCCCGCGAGGGCGACAACGAGTTCCGGCAAAATTATCGAAACGTTGGCGTTCGGGTTAACTAAGTCCATAAAAAAATCTACACGATTAACTACTTTTCGGCCTGTACTTTTTCGACCTCGCCGCCGGCTTGTTGCATCACGCCTTTCTGGATCGCCGTCACAGAGGCCTTTGTCGCATCAAGGAATGGCCGCGGGTAAACGCCCATAAAGACCATCAAAAACAGAAGCGGCACCATCAGCCCGATCTCTCGCCAGCTTAGATCGGCAAGGTGCTTGTTCTTTTCGTTGTTCACCTTGCCGAAGAAAACCCGCTGTATCATCCAGAGCAGATAAACGGCGGCGAAGATGACACCGGTTCCGGCCAGCATCGTCGCGACGTAATTCCAGTTAGTGCTTGGAGTGATCGCCAATACCTGCGATTTGAACATCCCGACCATTATCAGAAATTCGCCGACAAATCCATTCAAAAAAGGAAGCCCGACTGATGACATCGCGGTTATGACAAAAAGCGTTGCATAAATCGGCATCACGTTCGCGAGGCCGCCGAATTCGCTGATCGCACGCGTGTGACGGCGCTCGTAAATAAAGCCAACGAGCAGGAACAACGCTCCGGTCGAAACGCCGTGGTTGAGCATTTGGTAAACGGCGCCCTGCATTCCCCATTCGGTGAACGAAAACATTCCGAGAATGACGAATCCCATGTGGGCAACCGACGAATACGCCACCAGCCGTTTTACGTCGGGCTGGACCATCGCGACCAAAGCTCCGTAGATAATTCCGATGATTGCGAGGATGATAAAGAGCCAGGCCCACTCGCGGCTCTGATCGGGAAACAGCGTAAAGCAGAAGCGCATTATGCCGTATGTTCCCATTTTCAGAAGCACGGCGGCGAGGATTACGGAACCGGCGGTCGGAGCTTCGGTATGTGCGTCTGGCAGCCACGTGTGGAAAGGAAACAGCGGAACCTTGATCGCAAATGCAATCGCGAACGCTAAAAACAGGAACGTTCCGGCGGTCGCCGAAAACACCAAGTTCCCAAGCTTCAGCGTATTCAAAAGCGTTACGAAATCAAACGTTCCAACGCCGGTCGCATCAGCGTGCAAATAGTAAAGCGAAATGATCGCGACTAGCATTAGCAAACTGCCCAAAAACGTAAAGATAAAAAACTTTACGGCCGCATAAACGCGGTTCTCTCCGCCCCAGATACCGATCAGGAAAAACATCGGAATCAGCGACGCTTCGAAAAACAGATAGAAAACGAGCAGATCGAGAGAGACAAATACGCCGAGCATCGCACTCTCAAGCAGCAGCAGAAAGATATAGAAAGCGGTTCGTTTTTTCTCGACAGCATTCCACGTCGAGATGACGGCAATCGGCATTATTAACGTCGTCAGGATCACAAGCCAAAGGCTTAGGCCATCGACGCCTACGTGATAATTCGTATTGATCGCCTTTATCCACGGGACGTTCTTCTCAAAGAAAAAGCCGCTTGAAGAGACGACACCTTTGTCAGCCAGCAAAAACAGCGAAACCAGAAAGTTGACGGCGGTAAAGATCAGCGTCACCCATTTCAACTGCCCTTCCCGCTTCCAAAACATCTGATGGGCGAGCGTCAAGATCGCTCCGACTGCGGGAAGCAGAATTAGAATGGTTAAAAGATTTTCGTTGATAAAATCCATTTATGTCAGTGGTCGGCGGTCAGTAGTCAGTAGTCAGTGGTCAGATTTTCGCTGAACGCTAACACCTGATCGCTGACAGCTTATCCAATAAGCTTCAATCCGTAAAAAATAAAATAGCCAAGCACGACAATTGCGCCAAGCATAATGAATGCCGCGTAGCTGCGGACGAACCCGACCTGCACGTGCCTGACGAGATTGCCAAGCTCGGAAACAAAGTGGCCGATGCCGTTGACGACGCCGTCGATAAAGCCGAGATCGAAGCCCTTCCACAAACCTTCACGTGACAGTTTTGTGATCGGATCGACGATATAGCCGTTGTAAAATTCATCAAGCCGCCATTTTTGCTCAAGTATCAGCGGCATCTTGCGGAGCGGATTGTTCCGGAACAATGCGAACCCGATGCCGATCCCGACGAAAGCAAGAACGGTTGAAAGCAAGGCCAGCCAACGCTCTTTCGCAACGACTTCCGGTGAATGCGAGTCATATGCTTCGACGCCAGCCACAGGTTTCTCCGCGGCAAAGAAATGCTTTACTTCTTTTTTCTCACCTGTGGCAGCGGGACTGTGAAGCACATTCCCGCCTTTCGATGCCTTTGCGATTACCGGCTCAAGCGTGTGCTCGAACGCGTTGATGTCACCCGCACCGACCAGCGAACTCATCGCATACGGAATGCCGACAAGGCCGCCGATTGTCGAAAGAACTGCAAGCGCAATAAGCGGTACGGTCATAGACCATGGCGATTCGTGCGGTTTGAAATCGTGCGGTAACGCGTGATGATGTTCTTCGTCGTCATCGTCCACGTGAGCGGCGGAGTGTTCGTTAACCGCATGATCGTCATGATGTTCTTCGCCCGGCAAGGCATCATGAAATCGCTCCTTGCCCCAGAATGTCATTATCATCATCCGGGTCATGTAGACCGCAGTGAGAATCGCCGTCAGCGTTGCCACTACCCAAAGGATTTTGTTTCCCGGAAAATCAGAGACCGGAAAATAACTGTCGGCGGCAAACGTCTTGTAGAGAATTTCGTCCTTTGAGAAAAATCCGGCCCAGATCGGAATGCCGCAGATCGCCAGCCAACCCATCGCCATCGTAATAAACGTGACGGGCATGTACTTTTTCAAATTGCCCATCTTGCGCATGTCCTGCTCGTGGTGCATTCCGTGAATGACCGAGCCGGAACCGAGAAAGAGCAGTGCCTTGAAAAATGCGTGCGTCATCACATGAAAGATCGCGACAGTAAACGCTCCGACACCGGCAGCCAGAAACATGAAGCCGAGCTGCGAGACGGTTGAGTAAGCGAGGACCTTCTTGATATCGTTTTGAGCGATCGCGATTGTAGCGGCAAAGATCGCTGTCGCCGCTCCGATTACCGCAACGATCCACATTGCCGTTGGAGCAAACTGATAAATAGCGTTCGCCCGGACAACGAGATAAACACCTGCCGTGACCATCGTCGCGGCGTGGATGAGAGCCGAAACCGGTGTCGGGCCGGCCATTGCATCCGGCAGCCACGTTAGCAGCGGTATCTGAGCCGATTTGCCGGTCGCACCGATAAATAGCAACACGCCAACCGAGGTCAGACCGCCAGCAAAGATCGCGCCCCAGGTGAATGGATCGGCGGACATATTCTGCGTAACAAACGTAAAAACGCTCCGCACCTGTTCGCCGTCAACGACTTTATCGAAAAACGAGATCGTGCCCGTCAGCGTAAAGATCAAAAATATCCCGATCAGCACTCCCCAATCGCCGATGCGGTTCATCACGAACGCTTTTTTCGCCGCCTCTCGGGCCTCGTCCTTTTTCAGGTAATAGCCGATCAACAGATACGAACACAGCCCGACGCCTTCCCACCCGACAAACATTAGCAGGAAATTATCCGCCAAAATGAGCGTCAGCATAGCGAACATAAACAGGTTCAAATAAGCAAAAAAGCGGTAAAAGCCTTTGTCGCCATGCATGTAGCCGGTAGCGAAAATATGGATTAGTAGGCCAACGAACGTAACAAAACACGCATAAACTCCCGACAGCCGATCCATCCCGAGTGCGAAATCGGCCCGGAAACCACCGACGTTTACCCACGTCCAGATGTGGTCAAGAACAGGTTTGCCTTCGGGTGCGAACAACGCTCCCACATGCGGCGTACCGATGCCAAACGCGATCATGAACGCAACGATCGTCGAAACCGCGATCGTCCCGCAGGCAACTATCCCGCTGAACTGTTCGCTGTACGGTTTATCTTTCAGATACCCGCCGATGAGCCAGTTGATAACGGCACCGGCAAGGGGGGCAAAAATTATTAGACTTAAAAGGTTGTTTTCAGTCATTAACTAAAATCTTCTCTAATACGCAATAAACTTCCCGTTTCGATATGTATGGACGCCGCCAACATCTGATTCACAACGGAAATCGGCTGGCGAATCGAATCTCAACTTTGGTGCTCCTTCGGGGAATCTATCGCCTTTTTTCATTAGTACCAGATCTGAAGCTTTCGCTTCACCCGCGTCTTCCCAAATGTGCAAATAAAACGGTTTCCATCGCCGTCCGTTCGCAAGGAAGGCCATAAAGAACCCCTTCTCACCTTTTACAAACTTGACTGCGTAATCACGTTTTCCGTTCCCGTCGAAATCGCCGGCGAGTATGCTCTTGTTCTCCGATTCCTTTTCGTAACATTCGCCAGCTAACTTCCAGCCACGATAGTTTTGATCGAGGTACGATCTGAAAGATTTTGGAAGTCTCTGAGGCAAAACCGCAGATGACAGAACACCCAAAATAAGAATCAGCAAAATTCCGATTTTCGACATAGTCTTCAAAAACTCAGATCTTCGTCATCTTTGATGTCAAAGCTTTGCGACGAAATCTCCGCCCAGCTTTTCAAAACTTCGGATCCAGATTGCCTAACTTCCAGGAGCTTTGCAACGCCTGGTTTCAACTCTGGAAATCGCAAGAGCAAAAACCCGATATCTCTCCAATCCGTACCAGACTTCGGATTTCCTCGTCGCGAGTGGTATGAAATAACTTTGCTGACAATAAGCTCAAGCGGTGAAAGCACATTCACATTTTCAATCGTCTCGGTCAATGGCAACTCCCGGACGTTTCTCAGATCGACTAAATGCCGATTTCCTTCTTTTCGTGTTTGATAAACCCGAAACCCTTTTCCTTCGCTGACCTCCCGCACTCGAACGGCGATATGAAAGGTTTCACTCAGATGCTCGCGCAACTCCTCAGCTAGCTCCTTCGCCCGCGTCGACAGAATATCGACATCCTGTGTCGCACGCGGCTCACTGACATAGGCATTGACGGCCTGTGCTCCAAACAAAACTGCATCGTCCCGCCCCTGCAAAAATTCGAGCACGGCTCCTTGAATCTTTGATAGCGGCAGCGGTTCACCCATCGCAAACTCCTGAAATGTCAAAACTTCGGCGTTCAGCATTTGTTTGTAACGCCGCCGTCTAGCGGCTGTGTATGCTAATTCTTCAAAATACTCGCATCGTCCACGTCGATCGAAATACGATTGCGGAAAAACGCTATGATAATTCCCAATCCAACGGCGGCTTCGGCGGCGGCAACGCTCATTACCATGAATACAAAAAGCTGGCCGGTGACATCGGCGTAATACCGCGAGAACGCGACGAACGTCAGGTTAACGGCGTTCAGCATCAGCTCGATGCACATGAACATACCGAGGGCGTTGCGTTTGAAGATAACGCCAACCGCTCCAATCGTGAACAAAATGCCCGACAATGCCAAATATGTTTCTAAGCTCGGTTCCATAAACTTAAAGTGCGATCCTGAGATCGTCTGCTTCGTCTTCCTCGTGGCGGCGTTCCAATTCGTTATCGACGACCAATTTCAACTGCCCCGGCTCTAATCTGCGAACCAGAATGACTCCGCCGATGATCGCCATCAGAAGCAGAACGCCGACGATCTCGACCGGTAGCAAATATTCCGTGTACATCGCCGTTCCGATACTTAATGTTTTCCCGACCGTTTCTGCTTCGTTAACCACCTGTTTCGGCGCACGCATGACGGCATAAAATATGAAAAAGGTCTGAGCAAGCAGTATCAGCCCAAGCCCGCCGCCGACCGCGTACAAATATCTGAGCCGGTTCAGCGGTTTGTCCTCATCCAAATTCAATAGCATGATAACGAACACGACCAGAACCATGATCGCACCGGCGTATATCAATATCTGCACCGCCGCGATAAACGGTGCGGCAAGTGTCACATAAATGCACGAAAGAGCAATGAACACGCCAACCAGCGAGATCGCGCTGTAGAGCGGATTTTTGTGATACACCATCGAGATCGCACTCGCGATGGCGAACCCGGCAAATAGAAAAAATAGGACTGTGCCTGCCATAAAAATGTTTTAAACGCCGAGACGCGGAGGAAGATTAACAAGGATGAAGGAGATAAACAGGATAAAAGCTATGTCTAAAACCTTTTCTGTTAATTTGTTTTCAAAAATCTCCGCGTCTCGGCGGTGAAAAACCAAATCTAGATATTAAGAAAATAAACAACAACTATCGTCACGATCACGTTCGCCAATGCGACCGGGAGCAAAAACTTCCAGCCGAAGTTCATCAACTGATCGAATCTGAACCGCGGCAGCGTTCCGCGAATCCAGATGTAAAAGAACAGAAATCCGCAAATTTTGCCGATGAAAGCTACGTGGCTAACCAGAGCGTAAGGGATAGAACCAACTTCAAAAATGTGGCTCAAGCCGGGAACATACCAGCCCCCCAGAAACAGCACCGTACACATCACAGAAACCGTGAACATATTCACGTATTCAGCCATGAAGAACAGGGCGAATTTTAATGCCGAGTATTCGGTGTGAAAACCAGCGACAAGCTCGGTTTCGGCCTCAGGCAGATCAAACGGCACGCGGTTTGTTTCGGCAAACGCAGATATCAGAAACACTATGAAACCGATGAATTGAGGGATGATATACCAGCGAAACGGCGAGGTTATCTGGGCATGGATAATGCCGTTCAGATCGAGCGTCCCGGCGAGCATGACAACGCCAAGCACAGAAGCTCCCATCGCCAATTCGTATGAGATCATCTGCGCCGACGACCGAAGCCCGCCCATCAGGCTGTACTTGCTGTTCGAAGACCAACCCGCCAACGCAATGCCGTAAACACCGACCGAAGTAATACCCAAAACGAAAAGCACGCCGACATCGATCCGCGCAATCGTCAGCGGCATATTCTTCGCCTGTTCGGCGATCCACGTGGTCGCGTCTCCGAGATATGTGATTCCCGCGACGTGCGGTACAAGCCAACTTAACGGATCAGCAAGCTGCGGTCCGAATGGATAAACGACGATCGGGAGCAAAGCACAAGTCAACGCAACAAGTGGCGCCAGAAAATAAACAAATTTGGTCGATTTATCGGGAACGAGATCTTCCTTAAAGATAAATTTCAACAGATCCGCAAACGGCTGCAAAACGCCCCACGGCCCGACACGATTTGGCCCGATGCGACCCTGAATCCAGCCAAGGATCTTGCGTTCGGCGAGCACCGTGTAGGCGACGATCATCAGCACGCCCTGGAAGGCAAGCAGTATCCCGACGCTGATTACTATAAAAGGAAAAGCAGTTTTAAGAACAGATTCCATAAACTCACGAATCAAAGACCGTCGGCCAACACGACTTCTTTGTTTCTAATAAACATAGTCACGTCCTTGAGAATATAGCCACCAAAAGCATTCTTCGCTCTTAGACTCAACACGCTAACCCAAAATGGTTCGCCTTTTATCACTACCTTGCGAGCCAGCGTATAGTTCACGTATTCGCTTGAGCTATAGTCATTTAACCTAGTTCTTAAATAACTATTAAAAGCCACGTATAGTTCGCCCTCGCTAGGTTTTGGACCCAAAACCAGTATTTCCGCTCCGATTCGCGAAGATTTTTCGTTTAGCTTTTTAATGAGTAGTTGCGCTTGTTTGAAATCTTTTGACTCTTTTGGTATCTCTCTAAGAACTTTCACTACGTCGTCGAATTGAGTCAGGTCAGATGTTTGATACTCATCTTTTTCAAATTTTACAAATTCATCGGTTTTCGACTTCCAGACAGCAATCGAAACTGGTGTTGGTGACGGAGTCGGCGTCGCGGCCACAGGCGGCTCTCCGCCAACATCACTATTGTTTTGAACTATTTTTGGTTTTTTTATTTCATCAACAATTGCTCCAATTCCACCAATTATCCCGCGTAAACCACAAAGTGAAGCTATCCCAATGACAATCGCAATAGGTGCCGAAATTGAATTCTTCCGCTTAACCGAAACAAAAGCAAACCCACAGCTTGAGTAAAACACTCCGTTTGGTAGGTTTTCAGTATGGCATCGCGGACATTTCATACAAAAAGTTTTTTGAATTCTTCGACCGTCAAGCCTGTTTGTCTGATTATCCCACGGAGCGTTCCTTTGGCGACTTCCTTGTGGTCTGGAACGACGATTCGACGAAACGGATATTCGATTTGACGCAAAATCATATGACTTCCACGTTGCCTATCGAATTCATAACCGATCTTGCCTAAAGCTTTAACTGTCTCGCGTCCGGAAATGCGCGGAATTTGACTCAAGCGGCGACCTCCACTATTTCTTCCGTGATCGGCGGCGGCACAGGTTCACCATGAACTTCAAGGCTTTCCAAATAAAGCTCTATCGCTTCCTTTACATTTTCGATGGCTTCGGAGCGAGTCATTCCTTGCGTGATGCAGCCCGGAAGCGAGGGCACTTCAGCAATATAGACTCCGTCTTCGTCTTGTTCTATCGTAACGCGATATTTCATACAAATTACTCCCGGTCTCCCGCACCGACGGTTGCGGCCTCAGCCATTTCACGAACTTTCCGCGTACCGTCCGGCTCGAACTGCGCGAGCGGAGCCAGCAGCAGATTCTCCGGTTTCGGATTCCCGTGAGCGAGCAGGTGAAACTGCGGCGTCTTGCTCGTCATCGTCGTCAATCTATGCAGTTTATGCCCGACCTTCGGAGAGGCCGTGATCTTCTCGTCGGAATCGCTAAACGATTCAACTCTCTTTCGCAATGCGTCAATTTCAGCCGACAGATCCTTTTTGCCCGACATCGCGTGTTTAACCTGCACTGGATTCGATTCATCTTTAAGAGCAGGATATCGAATACCTGCGTAGGCCGGAATGCTGTCCGCGATCGACCTGAAAACGGCGGACGCAGAGAAATCGTAACCAAAATCAACACCCATTTCGCGTGCGATCAGCGTCGTGATAATCCAATCGGCTTTCGACTGGTGCAAAGGCTCGATGGCTTTGCGAACGCGTTGGACAAAGCCAGTATTATTTGTAAACGTGCCGTCGACTTCGGCAAACGAAGCGGCCGGCAATATCACATCCGCAAACGCGGTCGTCTCGGTTTCGAACAATTCCTGAACAACGACGAACTCCTTTCCTTCAAGCACGCTTGCGTCCTGTAGACTGCCGCCGATAAGCAAAGCTTTTGACGTTTTCAAAACTTCGCCAAGCGGTTTTTTATCGGGCGACATATCGTTTGCACCGACCGAATTGTTGTGAGCGGGCAGCGGATGCAGGAAAACGCGGCGGTTGTCAGAAGGGAAATTTGCCGCTGAATTCGCGATAAGTGCCTGTGCTTCCGTCGAAACGCCGCCGTCAACCAAAATGACGATATCGCCGTTGGCATTGTTGATCGTATTAGCAAATCTTTCGAATTCGGAGTGCTCGACGCCGAGTTTTTTCAAAAGGTTGTCATCCGCCGCGTCCGCAAATGCCAATGCAAAGGCGTCGTACGAACCCAAATTTATGTGGATAAACTGCGTGGCCTGATCGGTCAGCCTGATCGGCATGTCGTTTACGACGATCAGTGTTGCCCCGCCGTTCCTGACAGCTTGGCGGATCTGTTTCGCAACATAAGTCTGCTCTTCTTCGGGTTCGCCGCCGATCAAAAGGATCGTTTTGGCGGTACGAATCTGTTTGTGCGTGTTGAGCGGAACGCTCAGGTTATCGAAGAACCGCGACAGATCGTAACGGTCTGAGATCGCGAAATTGTCCGAGCCGACGACCTCTTTTGCAAAGCGTTTTAGCGTAAATACCGATTCGTTCGTCAAACGCGGGCTGGCAACCACACCAACCTCGGAGCCATATTCTTTCAACTCACTCGCGATCAATGAAATAGCTTCATCCCATGTCGCAGGGATGAACTTTCCACCTTCTTTATATCTGATAAGCGGCGTTTTGATGCGGTCTTTATGATTGATGAATTCGTGAGCGAAGCGGGCTTTTACGTCGAGAAACTCACCGTTTAGCCCGTTGACATAACGGTCGCGAGCGACGATGCGATGAACTGCTCCGGCTCGTGAACCGATGCTCAACTGCATTCCGTCCGAGCCGTACACATCCGTCGTGATCGTCTGATCGAGCTCCCACGGCCGCGTTTCATGCCGGTAAACACCGTCGAGCAAGGTACCGGTCGGGCAAACCTCGATGCAGTTACCACACTGCGAGCAGTTCAGCCAGCCGCCATATGTTCCGATAACAGTGTTTGAGCCACGGTTTCCGGCCTCGATCGCGTCCTCGCCCATCCATTCGTTGCAGACGCGTGTGCAGCGTTTGCAAAGAATGCATCGCTGCGGGTCGTTCGCAACTATCGGTGAAAGATACTTCTCCGGCTGTGCGTTCTTCTTTTCGGTAAAACGCTCCTCGACATCGCCCCAGTCGAAAATGACTTCCTGCAACTCACATTCGCCGCCGCGGTCGCAAACAGGGCAATCGAGCGGGTGATTTGTCAGCAAAAACTCACCCATAGCACGCTGTGCTTTTTCGATCTCAGGGCTAGCGGTCGTGACGATCATACCGTCAGTGCACTTGATCGTGCATGATGTTTGAAGCTTTGGCATCTTCTCGATGCGAACTAAACACATGCGGCACGACGCCTGAAGTTCGAGGTCCTTGTAATAGCAGAAAGACGGAATGCTGTATTCATTCTCGCGGCAGACATCTATGAAAAGCGCGCCCTTTTCGACCTCAAACTCCTTCCCGTTTATCGTTACTTTGATGAGTTCTGTTGACATTTACTATCGATGAAAACTATTTGCCTTTCTTTTTTGCCTTTGGCTCTTCGGTTACCACAGCAACATTCTTCTTTTTGTGTCTCGGACGTGTTTTGCCAAAGCTTCCTGCAAATATTTTGCCGCGACGTGTTCTTTTATCACCTTTTCCCATAATTGGTTTACTCCTTAAACATTAGCCTCAACGGCGTTTCCGTTGGTTTTATTGATTAGCCATTTCTTAAAGTCTTCAGGAAACTGCTTGACCGCGCTTTGTATAGGCCACGCGGCTGCGTCGCCAAGCGGGCAGAAGCTCTTTCCTTCAATGTTGTCGCAGATATCGAGAAGAAGCTGTGCGTCTTCCGGGCGTCCGCCACCGGCTGAAATGCGGTCGAATATCTTAACCAGCCAGTCGGTGCCTTCGCGGCACGGTGTGCACCAGCCGCAGGATTCGTGTTTGTAAAACTCAGTCAGATTCTTTGTCGTTTCCATTATATCGACCGTGGAATCCATCACCATCATCCCGCCCGTTCCAAGCATCGAACCTGCCGCAACAAGGCCTTCATAATCCATGCGTGACGTTTTTGCCGAGGATCTGACCGGCGTTCATGATGTAAACGCTTGAACCGCCGGGAATGACGGCCTTCAGCTTTTTGTCGTCTCGAAGCATGCCGCCGCAGTCTTCCATGATGAACTTTTCCATATCGGCATAGCCCATCGGAAGCTCGTAAACGCCGGGTTTTTTGACGTGTCCGCTGACCGACCAGAGCTTTGTTCCGCCCGATTTTTCTGTGCCCAGATCGCGCCACGCGATGCCACCCATTTCGATAATCTGCGGAACCGACGTAAATGTTTCGACATTATTCACGACCGTCGGCGATGCATAGAGGCCTTCGACGGCAGGGAACGGCGGTTTCATTCGAGGATGACCGCGATAGCCTTCGAGCGATGACAGCAACGCCGTTTCTTCGCCGCATATGTATGCTCCGGCTCCGGTGTGCGTATGGATATCCATATCAAACCCGGAACCGAATATATTTTTACCCAAGATTCCGGCTTCGCGTGCCTCGGCGAGCGCGACATCCATTATGTCGATCAGGTATTTATATTCACCGCGAGTGTAAACATAACCCGTTTTCGCCCCGAGAGCCCATCCGGCGATGATCATGCCTTCGATAAGCGCGTGCGGGTCGCGTTCCATCAAATAGCGGTCTTTAAATGAACCCGGCTCTGATTCATCGGCATTGCAAACGATATATTTGTTCTTTGGCGAATCCTTCGGAACGAACGACCACTTCATCCCGGTTGGGAATCCGGCACCGCCGCGGCCTCTGAGAGCCGAGTCCTTAACTTCCTGAATGATCGCGTCCTGCGTCATCGCGAGCGACTTTTCGAGCGACGCGTAACCGCCGGTTTCGCGATACACCTTTAGTGTGTGCCCATCCTTGATGTGCATTCGCTTTAGCTGAAGCGGTTCGCAGCCGATTGCTTTGATTTCCATAAACCTAAAAAACCTTCACAACTTTACCAATGATTCGTTCCCGACCAATTGTTGCGGGCTTCCAAAATCGACTGTCCTCACTTTCCGGCCGATTATCGCCGAGAAGAAAATATTCGTTTTCGGGAACCTGAATCGGCCCAAAATTGTCGTTTAACGGGTTCTTCTCGAATGGCTCGTCTAACTTTGTTCCGTTAATGAAAACGTCCCCCTTCTTGATTTCAACACTTTCTCCTCCGAGTCCTACGATGCGAAATATAAACCGTGTATTTTCATCAATTCCACGTTTTCTACGCAATTCGTCGGGCGGAAGCGTATGTAGCACTAAATCGAAACGTGTCACAAGATTTCCTGAAGCGTAGGCCGATTTGTCCCAAATCACGTATGAATCAATTGGAATCGTCGGCTGCATTGCACCCGTTGGAACTCGAACAGATCCGTAACCGCATCCACTAATCAAACAAACGAGAGCAAAAGCTCCGCAACGAACGAGATTCCACATCATTGTAACGAGTCCAGTATCGAATCGACCTTCTCAACGGTCAGATCCTCGTGATAATCAAACCCGATCTGCATCATCGGCGCGGTACCGCAGCTTCCGAGGCATTCGACCAGCGAGACGGTAAATTTGCTGTCCAGGGTCGTTTCGCCGGGGTGAATGCCGAGCTTCGAGCAAATATGATCTGTGATATCCGGCTCGCCCATGATCCTGCACGACAGCGTTTTGCAGATCTGGATGTGATGTCGGCCCACCTTACGCAGGTTGAACATGGAATAAAACGTCGCCGTCTCCCATACGTCAGTCACTTCGAGGTTCAAAAACTTCGCCAGGAAATTAACGCCCGCGTTGTCGATCCACCCGCACTCGCGCTGAACGAGCATCAACAACGGAATCAACGCCGAACGGCTCCGCTCCGGCGGATACTTCGACACGTGCGCGTTCATCTCAGCAATGATCTCCGACGAAAACTCAGCCACCTCATCCGAGACGATGACCTTATCCGTATAACTTGTAGGTGTCGCTGCTGCCATAATTCAATATCTAAAAGTTCTCTACGGAACAAAATTGTAAAGAATAATGCCGATAACTCTAATCGGCTCGCCTTTCGCCATGCTCGGAATAAATTTCGCTTTCTTTGCCACACTCACCGCTGAAGGAGCCAGTAGCGGATGACCTGAAATGCTTTCGGCGGAAATAACATCACCTTTTTCGTCTATTGTGACTTCGACCGCAACCGTCCCGGAAGCACGAACCGACCTTGCCGCTAAAGGATAATCCGGTTTCGGAATCTCCTGAGCCAAATCAACGACCCACATCTTCCTAAAAATTTCGGAATCATAATCACTGTCTATAAAATGAAATTTTTCCTTCGAACTGCCGCTCCACATCCAAATATCCTGCGTGACAAATGCTTTGTTCGCCAGCTTCGAGCAATCCAGACGAATTCGCTTGATCGTGGTTTTATAATTTTTCTTACTAACGGCTACGCTGTAGTTTCCCTCTTTTAAATCGGCAAAATATGGCATTCCGTCCACCAATTTTGCCTCGTTTTTGACGACACCTCGGGAAACAAATGTAACCGCTTCCGTTCCTTCGACTTTCGCTTTGCCTTCGTTTTGAGAAACCTCTAATCTCAAATCACACGTTTTCGCTTGCGCAAAACAATTTGCCACGCACAAAACGATTAGTGAGAAAGTTAAAAATAGAAATTTCATAAAGTTAACGGTCAATCTCGCCGAGAACAATATCGAGCGACCCGATGATCGCTACAACATCCGCAACCATTTCGCCTTCGCTCATTACGGGCAGTGCCGAAAGGTTCACAAAGCTTGGCCCGCGGAAGTGGACGCGTTCGGGTTTCGGGCCGCCGTTCGATTTCATATAAACGCCAAGTTCGCCCTTTGAGGCTTCGATCGCGTGATAGACCTCGCCTTCGGGGACATTAAATCCCTCTGCGACGATCAGGAAATGGTGGATGAGCGAATCCATATGCTTTCGCATATCGTCGCGGTCGGGCAGGACGACTTTTGGCGCATCGGCTTTTATCGGGCCCGGTTTTAGACGCTCCAACGCCTGGCGTACGATTTTATGCGATTCGTTCAGTTCGCGCATTCGAACTTTGTAACGCGACCAGACATCACCGTCTGGTTCGGTCGGAATATCGAAATCGTAGGTTTCGTATCCTGTGTAGGGATTAGCCTTGCGCAGATCAAGCTCGACGCCGCTGCCGCGAAGGCACGGACCGGTCAGGCCCCAGTTTATCGCTTCTTCTTTATCGATAACTCCAACGCCTTTTGTACGGCTCTGCCAGATCGTGTTTCCGGTCGCGAGCGTATCGAACGTGTTCAATGCTTCGGGGAAATCTTCGCTGAACTGCTTGCACCGATTATCAAATCCGGCGGGCAGGTCCATCATCAGGCCGCCGATGCGGAAATAGCTCGGCGTCATGCGTCCACCTGATGCTGCTTCGATCAAGTTTAATATCTTTTCACGTTGGCGAAAGCAGAAAAAGAAAACACTCATTGCGCCGAGGTCAAGTGCACTTGTCCCGAGCCAAACCATGTGCGATGCGATCCTCTGCAGTTCGCACATCAGAACGCGAATAACCTGAGCTCGTTCCGGTATTTCAAGCCCGAGTAGTTTCTCGGCCGCCATCACGTAAGCCAGATTGTTACCAAGCGGATTAAGATAATCCATCCGGTCTGTAATTACGATGCCTTGCTGGTATTTCTTGTATTCAAAGAGCTTCTCCATTCCCGTGTGGAGATAGCCGATGTCGGGAATAGCTTTAACGACAAGCTCTCCGTCCAGCCGCAGATCGAGCCGCAAAACGCCATGGGTCGAAGGATGCTGCGGTCCCATCGACAGCGTCATCTCGGACTCAAGCGATTGGTCCATCACCTCGAACTGGCTGGGAATGTTTTCTACTGCTGTGCTCATATGTTCGTCAATCGTGATCCGTAAATCGCGAATCGGTGCATTTTTCGATTTACGATTAAACGATTTTCGACTCGCTAATTCATGCTGTACGGCTCGTAACCGCGCAGCGGGTAATCTTTTCTCAACGCGTGGCCGTCAAAATCGCTCGGCAGCAAAATACGCCGGAGATCGGGATGGCCCTCGAAAACGATCCCTAACAGATCGTATGTTTCGCGTTCGTGCCAATCGGCTGTTTTCCAAAGCGTTGTGACAGTCGCAACTTTCGGTTCATCTTCAGATAGCAGAACTTTTAGCCGAAGCCGCTGATGATGAGTCGTCGAAAACAGATGATAATTGACCTCAAATCTTGGTTCTTCTTCGGGGCCGCGATCTGCACCACAAAGATCGGCAAGCATGTCGAAACCATGTTTGGATTTTAGCGACCAGCAGACATCGACTACCGATTCGCGCGACACGATCACCGTTACTTCGCCGAAGGCTTCAGTTGCTGACACGACCCAAGCCGCGTTTTCTTCCTTCAATTTTTCTACAAATGCGTGAAGCGTTTCGGTCATATAATTTTGCAGAGGCCCGCGCGTAAGCAAGAGCGATATACAACGTCGAACATTTCGCCCTTACTAACGTGCGGGCCTCTGCATTTGAAACTAAGACGATCTGCGTTTCTCGTGCCTCGATGGAATTGAATACGGTCTCGATGTCTGATTTTGTGCAACTTCGATCTCCGTCTCACGCTCAAGTGCGGTTCCTTCTGTAATCGGAAGCGTTCCCGGCACGATGGAAACACGCGATTCCGGCTCGAACGTGTCGCGGCGGTCTTTCACCGATTCGTTCATGATCTTGTCCTGCAGCATCATGATCGCGTGTACGAGCATTTCCGGCCTTGGCGGGCAGCCAGGCACGTAAATATCGACCGGAACGATCTTGTCGACGCCCTGGACGATCGCGTAATTATCAAAAACTCCGCCCGATGTGGCACATGCCCCCATCGAGATAACCCATTTTGGCTCAGGCATTTGGTCGTAAATGCGGCGGAGCACCGGGGCCATTTTTCGCGAAACGCGGCCTGATACGATCATTACGTCTGCCTGCCGCGGCGACGCACGAAACGTTTCCGCTCCAAATCTTGAAAGGTCGTTGCGTGCGGAAACGGTGTTCATCATTTCGATCGCACAGCACGCCAATCCGAATGTTGCCGGCCATATGCTCGATTTACGGGCCCAGTTGACGACGGCGTCCAGCTTCACCGTTACGACGTCAGGCAGCGATTCGAATAATGTATTTTCTAAACCCATATTAAATAGTCTGGAGTCTTGAGTCGAGAGTCTTGAGTCGGAGGCTGTTTGCTTTCGTTCAACTCAAGACTCATTACTCCAGACTCAAGACTGTTCCTAGGCTGTTCTTAGGCTGCGATCTTCATTCCGGAAGCTCTTCGTTTCTTCGCCATTTCCTTTGCTTCCGCTCGGGCCTCTGCACGGGCCTGAAGCCCCCAATCGAACGTGCCCTTTTTCCATACGTAGATGTATCCGATGACGAGCGTCGCAATGAACACGAGTATTTCGATCAATGCGATAGTGCCATATTGAATACCGGTCAAACTTTCCTGTCGAATCAGGCTCTTGAATGCTACCGCGAACGGGACCATGAACAGGACTTCGATATCGAATAAAAGAAAGATAACTGCAACGGTGTAAAACTTTATCGAAAAGCGGTCACGAGCCCCGCCGATCGGGTCTTTGCCGCATTCGTAGGGCATCAATTTCGTCGCGGTTCGCTTGCGCGGGCCGATAAGCTGCGTGACCAGAAGCTGGCTCACGGCAAAGCCCATCGCAACGAGAAACATTATGCCTATAGGGGCATAAGCCATCAGGCTAAAGTCGGACATTTACACCTCTAACTTGTCGTCTAACTAACCGTAAAGTTTGCTCGAAAAGCATTTATTTCAGCAATAAAGCGTAATAGACTGGAACAACCTCAATCGTAAGTTAAGCGTGATTTAGTGTCAAGGCACAGCATTGTTAACGATTTCAACGAGGACGAGCCCTGTTCGATATTTTTTTGAGCCTCGGAACACAATTATTTATTGACCGCCATAACCGCGTTGTGTTAGCTTCATTAGTGGCAGTTATCGCTGTCATTTCTCCGCTTACCTCACCGGCTCAACCTATAACACTGTGATCACGGGTTTTAATACAGACATTGAATATGAAGGCGTAACCTACCACGTCCAGACGGAAGACAAAGGTTTGTCTACGCCGATAATCCTGTCGCTGGTTTATGACCGAGGCACGATCCTGGCAAGCAAGCGGTCGTCTTACGAAGACCTTTTGGCTGAGGGACTTGACGAAAATATTCTGTCTGAGCGATTGAATAAACAGCATCGGCTTATTTGCGCGGCCATCATAGCCGGTCGTATCGAAGACCTTAAACGCATGACCGCGCGTGATGCGGCTAACGCGAAAGCCATTGCAGTAAACCCGGCCGTTCAGCCGGAAACGGTGGGAGCCTATTCCGCACCCGCACAATTGAATGTGGTGTCAGAAGAGAGTCCGATACCAAAACCGTTTTATCGGGCTGATTTCAGCTCTCAAGCTCCGCAAATTGTGGAGCCGGTGATTGACGGTGCCACGATAATCGAGGACGAGGTCGTTTTGCCATCTGACGCGATTGCGATTATCGATGGCCCGGAATACAACCTTTCCGCAAACAATAAGCTTTCTATCGAAATATTGGGTGACATAAAGTTCAGGGGCGGCGAGCGAAACACCGTAGGCTTTATGGTCAGCCGCGGCAGCTCGCGAAAGATCGTCACCGGTGCTCAGATCATGGTCAAGATCCTTGGTTCAAGCTTCCGTCCAGTCATTTTTCACGCCTCGACCGACAATAACGGCGTTGCTACAGTAAATCTCCAACTGCCGAGTTTCAGCACCGGCCGCGCGGCTTTTCTTGTGCGTGCTATGAGCGACGGCGAAGAGATCGAATTACGCCGCTCCATCGCTCACGGTTAAATCCATCTACATTTGAATTGAGTCGTTTTTTGGGCGAAAATCCAAATAGCGATTATGAACGTGTTTTTAAATGGTGAAGTGCGGGACGTCCCGAATGACCTCAATCTCGAACAGCTCTTGCTCCATTTCTCGCTGCCGTCACAGAGGGTTGCGATTGAATTGAACAAAGGAGTCGTTCGCCGTAAAGATTGGCCCGAAGTTAAGGTCAGCGAATCGGACAAGATCGAAGTGATTCATTTTGTCGGCGGCGGATAGACCTTCCTTTGCTTTCTCAATCGCTTTGCGTGAAAATTGACTCATATTATGTCAGACACATTTTCACTAGCCGGAAAGGAATTCGGTTCGCGCTTGATAATCGGCACCGGAAAATATCGCTCATTCCCTGAAATGCAGGCGGCTCACAAGGCTTCGGGTGCCGAGATGGTGACGGTCGCCGTGAACCGCGTCCCGCTCGACCGGAAGACCGAATCTTTTCTCGACTACCTCTCGCCTGAAATGCAAATACTGCCTAACACTGCAGGCTGTTACGACGCCGAACACGCCATTCGCACGGCACGTCTCGCACGCGAAGCTCTCGACACCGAGTGGATAAAACTCGAAGTCATCGGCGATCAAGTCACGCTCTTACCCGACAACGAACAAACTCTCGAAGCCGCAAAAATACTTGTAAAAGAAGGCTTTATCGTACTGCCGTATTTCACCGACGACTTGATAATGGCAAAGAAACTGCTCGACGCTGGCTGCCCGGCCGTCATGCCGCTCGCCGCGCCGATCGGCTCGGGAATGGGCGTACAAAACCCCGCGAATCTAAAGATCATGCGCGAACAGCTTCCCGATGCAACGATAATCGTCGATGCCGGTGTCGGCGTTCCGTCCGACGCCGCGATCGCAATGGAACTCGGCGCCGACGCTATTCTGATGAACACCGCCATCGCCGAAGCGAAAGATTCCGAGCAAATGGCAACGGCGATGAAACTCGCGGTGCAAGCAGGCCGCCTTGCATATCTCGCGGGCCGAATGCCAAAGCGGCTCTATGCATCGGCATCCAGCCCGATCGAAGGCGCGATAAAATAGCATGCAGAAGCCCGCACGTTAGTAAGGGCGAAATCAGGTTATGAAGATCAAAGCCCTCTTCTTCGGCGCGACCTCAGTTGCGGCAAACGGTCGAGAAATCGAATTAGCGTTGGAGGAGAATTCAACCGCTGCTGAACTCATTGAACGACTAACAGCGGAACATCCAAATTTGAATAAGCACAAGCTCCTATTCGCGGTCAATGAGCAATACGTTCCACCGACTACCGTTCTAAACGACGGCGACGAGCTTGCTATCTTCACGCCCGTCTCCGGTGGTTGACTCTGGCGATTATTGCATTTCAGAATGAACTCGCTCACTTCCGCAATCGATGATCTATACAAGGCCTTTGCCGAGGTGCCTAGGCCTGAAATGATTCAGGCCTGTCCTTGCTGCATGACCGCTAGCGAAGTCGAAACACTTCTCGCGAAGCCTCTCCGAGACCTGACGGCCGATGAACTTAGCTCATATGCATCGTCTGCGTTGCTGACCGTCGGTGATGTCCCCGATTATCTCTATTTCTTGCCGCGGATTTTGGAGATATCCATCTTTGACGACTCATGGTGGCCATGTATTGAAGTGTCCGGAAAGAAGCTTGAGATGGCCGACGCAGCGTCGTGGCCGCCGGAGAGACGTACGGCTTTATCCGATTTTTTTTACGCCGCGGTCGACCGCTTACTTGGATCGAAGATCTATGGAAGAATCGACGAGTGGGTATGCGCAATTGCCGCCATCGAAATGGATCCGCACCCGTTTCTTGCGAGAATAGAGGCCGATCCGGAAGCAGTGTTGGAATACTTCAGAGCAAACGCCAAATGCTTGCCCGCCGGTAAGCTATGCAATCCCTTTTGGGAGAATCCCGGCCCCGAATATGATGAGATCGTCACATGGTTTAAGTCAGAAGCAGTAAGTAAAATTCTATTCGATGCATACGGTTACAAGACTTGATTCAGCTCGATAACATGGACTTTTTTGAACTCACAACCTCTACCATCGACATCACTAGTGTCTCCCGCCGCGTCGTGCCGCCGGAATGCGGTGCGACGGTGACGCTTGACGGCTACGTTCGCCAATTCACTAAAGGCCGCGAGACGCTGCACCTGTTTTACGAAGCCTACGAGCCGATGGCTCTCAAGGAAATGCAAAAGCTGATCGAGCGGGCCAAACAGGAATTCGAGGTCTCGAACATCGGAATCGTCCACCGGCTCGGCAAGCTCGAGATCGGCGAGACGAGCGTCGTTATTTCTGTCGCCGCATCTCACCGGAAAGCTGCATTTGCTGCTTGCGAATGGCTTATCCGCGAACTCAAACGCACCGTCCCGATCTGGAAAAAAGAGGTGTACGCTGACGGCGAGGTGTGGGTCGAGGGCGAAACGTAACAGAGAATTTACAAAAAGGTAGCATCGATTCTTGCCAGACCCTGTAAGCTGTAATATTATTTCGAACCCAAAGCTCATTCATTTCGAATTCAAAGATCGAGAGGACACAAAAAATGCGTAAAATCACCATTCTGTCATTCGCAATTATTCTTTTCACCTCGGCGGCCTTCGGACAATCTCAATCAACAACCGGTAATATCGAAGGCCGTGTCGTCGATCAAAACGGCGCGGTTGTGCCGAACATCTCTGTTTCGGTCACGAATCAGGATAATGGTCTCGGCAAGACGACCGTTACAAACAGCGACGGCGGTTACATTTTCGTGCTGCTGCCGCCTGGTAATTATAAAGTGGAAACCGCGGCTGCGCAGGGATTTGCCGCTTCGACCTATGACAACGTCAAAGTAACTGTCGGAGCAAAGAATTCGCTTGATATCACTGTCTCGGCGGGCGGCTCGGTAAACGTCGTCGATGTAAATGCCGATGGTCAGGGAATCGAGGCCACGAGAACATCGATTTCTTCGACGGTTGACGAAAGCCGCGTTATAAATCTTCCGACAAACGGACGTAATTTTCTCGATTTTGCGACGCTCACGCCTGGTGTCGTCCGCGACCCGACGCGAGCCGGCGACTTGGCCGTTGGCGGTCAAAAAGGAACGCTCAACAGCATCCAGATCGATGGCGCGAGCAGCGATAACACGTTTTTCGGACAAGCATCGGGCCGCACCGGTTCGGGCCGGGCTCCGTCGCAGTTCTCGGTTGATACGGTTAAGGAATTTCAGGTAAATCAGAACGGATTTTCCGCTGAGTTCGGTCGCGCGGCTGGAGCGGTGATCAACGTTGTCACTAAATCTGGGACCAACAAATTCAGGGGAAGTGCATTTGAATATTTCCGCGATGAATCGTTAAATGCTAAAAATTCTGCGTTCACGCCGGCACGTCCGAAACCGTTCGGCCAAATTAACCAGTTTGGCGGAACATTCGGCGGGCCGATCAAGAAGGACAAAGTCTTTTTCTTCGGCGCCTATGAAGGCCAGCGATCAAACCTTCCCAATCCGGTTGTGTTGAATTCACTTACGTCCGCGGCCGCGAATGTGCAGGCCTTTCTTGGCCCGAAGGTCGCATCTTACAATGTTAACCGCCAACAGGACACGTATTTGGCAAAAGTTGACTTTAATATCAATGAAAGAAATCAGATTTGGGTGAGATTTAATCAGCAGAATTTCACTGGAACAAACCTGGAAAATTCCGGTACGCTGAGTTCGGTCGAGCATACGGGAAACAGCAATGTTACGACATCGGCCGTGACCGCGAACTGGGCTTTGACGATAACTCCGAACTGGATCAACGAGTTTCGCTTTCAGTATTCGAGAGAT
The DNA here is from genome assembly GCA_963765045.1 of Blastocatellia bacterium. GTDB lineage: Bacteria > Acidobacteriota > Blastocatellia > Pyrinomonadales > Pyrinomonadaceae > OLB17. The sequence continues at coordinate 417,554 of CAVXVF010000018.1, forward strand.
CGCGAGCCAGGATTTGCAAATACAGACAATCCGGAATTGACTGTATCGACCACCGATGGAACATTTAATATCGGGAGGAACAATTTCAGCCCGCGGGAAACGACCATCAACCGTTACCAGTTTATTAACAATCAGACCTACATTGCGGGAAACCACGTCATCAAATATGGAGCCGATCTGCTCTTTGACCGGATATTCAATTTTTTCCCCGGCCTTTTTGGCGGTTCCTACGCATTTAATGGCGGATACACGCAGCTTTCAAACTATTTGGCTGGCTCGCCCACGACATTTCCAACAACATACAGGCAGAGTTTTGCGGGACCCGGAACGACTGGCGGCACGACGAACCCGAACAACAACGAATATGGATTTTTTATACAGGATGACTGGCGCGTTCAGCCCAAAACTGTCCGTCAATTTGGGCCTGCGGTATGACTATCAGAAAATTGCAAAGCCGCCTATTGCCAATTCGAATACCATCACGTTTCAGGACCCGACGACGTTCACGACACGTCCGACCGGAACGCTTCAGAGCCTGGGATACGACACGGGTTTTCAGCCAAAGGACAAAAACAATTTTGCGCCACGCATTGGCCTGAGTTACGCCTTTAACGAAAAGACCGTGCTTCGCGGCGGTTATGGAATATATTTCGGCCGCACACCGGCGATTTTGACCGGTACGGCACACTCGCAGAACGGCATTCAAGTGGTTGCAGTCAGCATCACGTGTTCGGCCGTCGCTCCCAACATTTGTCCGACATATCCGAATGTATTTTCGGCTATACCGACGGGCGCAAACCGCTCTGCTGTAAATTTGTATTTGTTCGATCAGGAGTACAAGCAGCCGTTTACGCATCAGGCACGCGTTCAATTTGAGCGTGAAATTCTAAAGAATACGATCTTCTCGGTTCAGTACACAATGTTTCGCGGAGACGATCTGACTCGCACGCGAAACGTAAATCTGTTCGCACCGGCATCGGTTACCGTTGGCGGCCTGACATTTCTGCGATTTCAGTCGGAGAGAGAACGATATGGCGATGTCGTTACGAATAATTCGAATTCCCGTGCACGCCCAGTTCGGGACTTTGATCGCATCAGTTTGTTCCAAAGTACGGCGAAATCCTTTTATAACGGTTTGACGTTTGAACTGAACAAGCGTCTTGCAAACCGGTGGCAGTTTAATACGAGTTATACGCTGTCGAGGGCAAAAGACAACAAACCCGATCAAACATCAGTGGTTCCAGGTGGTGGCGACGATGCGAAGATCGCTGAAAACCAGTTCGACTTGACGGGCGAATACGGCCGGTCCGATCTGGATGTCCGTCATCGATTTATCTTCAGTCCGGTATATGAAACGGGCACGTTCAAGTACGGCGACAACAAGGTTCTTCGCGCACTTTTTAGCGATTACGTTTTCACCGGCATATTTGTTGCCCAATCCGGAATTGCTTATTCGGCCCTGGTCTCAGGCGACCCAAATGGTGACGGCATCACGTCAACCGACCGCGTTCCGGGTACGCAGCAGAAATCAATTTTCAACTCCGGCTGCGTACATAGTCGACATGCGTGTAGGGCGGATCATTCGTTTTGGCGAGCGTTACAGGCTTTCGCTTTTTGCGGAAGGCTTCAACATCTTTAACCGTGCAAATGTGCAGGCCGCATTCAACACCCAATTTGCCGCAGTTGTTTCAGCCGGACGGTTGACTGCGATTAACCCGCCGCCGGCGGCGACGCCGTTTGGCGCACCACGAACCTTCATCTCCGGCTCGCCGTCGTTTACTTTTAACTCAAGTTACAATCGCGAGTTTCAACTCGGTATTCGGTTTGATTTCTAGGCCGGAGGATGAAGTCGAAACGAGCAAGGCGGGCCGACCCGCCTTTTCTTTTTTCATTAAAGGGCAAGCTTGACTCTATTTAATGACTTCCAAGATAAGTGTCTGTTGTCCTGAGATAATAAAATCGGCTGGAGCAACTTCTACTTCTCCCACAATGGTTTGCACTGCGGGTTTTACTCCGCCCGCAGTTCGATCGTTGTTGAGCGTTGCGAGGACCGACGGTGGCAGATTGGGCATTTCACTTGAGCCGATGATGGCACCGGGCGTAGTACGCATCGTTTGAACATAGAGCCTGTCCGGCATTTTCAACTTGTTGATCGTTTTGATCAGCTCAGCCAGATCGCGCGGCACGAACTGCTGCATCGACGAAGCCTGCTGGATCGCAAAGCCATCACCGACCGTGATCGAAAGCGGGCCCGCGGGCGTGTCGGCGGGGATCAGGACGGGAATCTTCTGGACAAATATCTTCCCCGAATTTGTTCGCGCATAAGCCTGAACCTCGACGGTTTCGCCAGCCACGGCACGCGTTCGATCAAGCGAAATTCGATCGAGCACAGCGGTTTTGCTGCCGTCGTTTGAGGCAAGATTCAAGACGATGCTGCCGATCTGAAGCCCTTCGAACCGGCTCCTTAACAAAGCCGAAACCGGTACCGCAACCGAAGCAGCGGCAAACTGGGTGGCACTGCCGCCGGCGAAGCGACGCTGAATCTTTATCGAATCCTGGCCAAGAACTTTGATCTCGCCGGTAACCTCAACCATCGAATCGCCAAGGCTTCGTTCCTGAGCCACGGCTGCGTTATAGACCGCTATGTTCAGAAGAAGTGGAGTGAGAAAATCATCTCTTGCCACTTCAAAATTTAAAACATCGGTCTGCCCGCGGCTGGTCTGAACATTGATCCGGACCGGGATCATTTTCGGCGTCTGGCCGAGGCTTCCATACACGCCGGTCGCGCGGTCCTGCGTCATCGATCCAACCATCGCGTCGGGCACGGCGAGTTTAAACGAATTGTTAATGTTCGGGACCACCGTGATTACATGCGACTCGGACATTGGCAAATCTGAGGTGCCGAGGCCCAAAAACGGATGGCCGAAGGCGTATATCTTTTCGCCGTCACGCCATGTCACGGTCCCGGCCGCTGCCAAACTGTAATCGCCTCTAGTTAGCTGCATCGATACGGAAGTACCGCCAAGCAGTGTCTTTTCGTCCGCCTTTTTGAGAGGTGTAATCGCCGCCGACCCACCCACGGCCGACACTGGCAATAATCCGGCCCGTATCAATTGCGGAGCAAATAAATTCAATGTTTCCTGCGAAAAGCCTGTAAACGTCACCGGTGTTGCGATTGGTTGGAAAGACTGTCCGGCGACGGCCATCAGCGGGGAATTGGCGTTCATGCCGGAAACAAGCGAGCTTGAAACCGAGGCGTTTTTTGGAAAATCCGGCTGCCAGCTTGACGCCGAAAGTTCCGCAAATGAAACAGCACGCGGCTCCGATGGTTTCGCTTTATCGATTTGCTTCCGCTCGAAGATGGCAACCATTTGTTCGATTGGTGTAATGCCGCAGATGGGTTCTTTTGAAAAAGGAAAGCTGTATGAAATAGCGCCGACAAGTTTGCCATTGATATACACGGGCGAACCTGACATTCCGGCAAATACCGCTGTTCTGTCCGCGCCTCCACCGCTTAAACGACCAATGATAAGGTCTTGTTTCGGCCCGACGCCGCCCGGTAAAACGCCCAGTATTTCAACATTAAACTCTTCCGGTTCGCTGCCACGAAACACAGTCCGTGCCGTTCCGCGCATACCTTCCTTAACTTCAACCAGCGGAAGAAATTGCTGTGAACGGGCCGAACTCGCGGTTGATGACTGAGAACTGACGGCAACGTTTTGACCGTTAACGGCAGCAAAAGAGGACAGCGTGATTATCAAAATAGCGGTAAATTTCACGTTAATCATTGTTAAAAACATCTTCCTTTCCAGCGGCGCATATGTTACCATTTTAGGTGGCATATCTAAAGCCTTTTCTATAGGGCTGGCATTAAGACTCGCTCCAACCGGTTCCGGTTGCATTTTCCTTTAATTCACCTGCGTTATGGCTAAATCTACACGTCTTGTTAAGAGTTTTTACAAGCTTTTCCTTCCTGTCATCGTATTGACCGTTATCGCGGTTGCCGCAGCATCGGTATGGTTTACTTATGAAACGTCACATCCGGGAAAAGCGGCATATCTTTTGACCCCAGATAAATACGGCCAACTAAGTGCTCGTGGTGCTCAGGTAACAGAAGAAACCTGGTCAAACAGCGACGGCACACAAGCGCGTGGATGGCTTTTGCGTGGTAATGAAAACTCGCCGGCGGTTATCCTGCTGCACAAATACGGGGCCGATAGGTCTTATGTTTTGAATCTGGGTGTAAAACTGAACGAGGCGACTAATTTTACGATCCTGATGCCGGATCAACGCGGTCATGGCCTTAACCCGAATGTTCCCTACACATCTTTTGGCGGCTGTGAGTCAACCGATGCGAGTGCCGCGATCGAATTTTTGCGAAACCAGAAATCACCATCGCAGGTGACGCTTGTCGGCAACGAGATCGGTATCTACGGCTTGGAGATGGGTTCGCTGGCGGCTTTGACGGCTGCCTCGAAGGACGAAGCTGTAAAGGCAATTGTGCTCGATTCTGTCCCGCATGATTCCGATAGCCTCGTAGCTTCGGTCATCGACCAGCGTTTTCCTTTTGTAAGTTCCGTAACATCGAGACTAGGCCAATTGGGTGCGTATCCTTACTTTTACGAAGGCTGCTATTCGCGCGTTCCGGTTTGCGATACGGCGAAGTCAATGAGCAATCGAAAAGCAATGCTTCTGGCTGGGCTGGACGCACCGGATTTTCAGGAATCGACGTCGAAACTAGGTAAATGTTTTCCGAACTCAACGAAGGCAGAAGCTTTCACGACGCTCAGCCCGTCTGGCTTCAGCATCATCAATGCGTCGATGCAGCAATCCGAAGCTTATGACCAGAGGGTGATCGATTTCTTCAGGCAATCGCTCGGAGCTCAGACGATGGTGGCTTCGGAAATACCGCAAAACTAAATATCGATCTTCTTTTTGCTGTGGCCGTTTGTCTGGGAGGCTTTGTGAATGCTGGCGCTTTCTTCCATGGCATTGACTGCCGGATTGAGGATTCCACGCAGTTTTTCAAGTCTTTCCGTCGTTGATTCCATCTCGAGCAAATTATACTTCAGCTCATTGTCCAGATTGAACGCCGCTGTCACGATAAATGACAGTCGCTCCGGATCGGATTTCTGAATCTCGGGGAATCTGCCGCGATTTCCGCTCAAATCGAAGGCCGCTTTCGCGACGCGCTCGAAAAGATCGAATATCTCTTCCGCCGTCTTGTTAAGCACCGGTTCACCTTCGTCAGCATCTTCGAAAAACTCGACTTCGGCAGTGAGATAAGGTTTCCCCAGATCGACATAGTCCACAATCCGATACCGGATCACGCCTAACGTCAGAATGTTCGAGCGGCCGTCCTCCATAGTCTGAGTTTCGCGTACCTCGGCGACGCAGCCGACCGAGCCAACTTCAGGTTTGTCCGAAAAACTGTCCTTTGGCTCAAACAGCGATATCCCGAAAAGATTGTGTTCAAGCTCAATGTCCTCGAGCATTTCCATGTGGCGTGACTCAAAGATATGCAGCGGCACGATTTCGTGCGGGAGAAGCACAAGCGGAAGCGGAAACAGAGCAATCTGTTTGATGGATTCTACTTTGTCGAAGCCTTCGGACATAGATTTATGGTCTTGAGTCATAGGTCGTGAGTCGGAACGGACAAGTGGCTCTTATTTCCTGCTCAAGACTGAAGACTCACGACCTCAGACTAACTCGGTCGCTATCAGATCGACGATCTTCTCCGGCGGTTCGTCGCTCAGGGCCTGGCGTTTAACGCCGATGACGAGACGTGCCATTTCTTCGGGCCGGTTCTTGAAACGGTTGTCGCGGACGATTAGGTCCTCGATCACGCGGCACTCAAGCGTTTCGCGGCTCGCATCTTCTTCAACATCTTCGGCAACCGCGTATTCAACAGGCGACGAGTGATTTTTGATCCGCACATGCAATGCACCGGTCAATTTCTGCGTTTCGTCACGCATCTTCGTCATCTCAAGTAGGGAATTTGGGATGCCGAGCCTTCCCGCGAGAGTTATTTCTATAATCGGCGAAGGCTGTCCGTCTTCAGCGACACGAGCCTCATTTTTCACTTTTTCCAATACACCTTCAGTGATTTCTTTTGTGTCCGCGATATTGTCGACGTCGAACCGCAATCGCTGAAACGGCCGTTGGCGATAATCCTGAATATGCCTAGCCGAAACCTGATTGTTCTCATCAACCTCGACGATAAAAACGCCTCTCGTTTCGCGAAACTCGCTGATATTCGTGACCTCAATCGAACCCGGATTGAAAGCCCAGTTATCGATCTCGTAGTGCATATGCGTGTGGCCAAGCCCGACATATTCGGTTACTGATTTCAGTTCCTTCAACGCCGACACGGACAAAGCAGGTATTGGATGCGTTTGATGGCCCTCGACATCTGTATGGAGCATCAAGATGTGAAACGCTCCTTCGCGGCGGTTTTGTCCGATTGCTTCGGTGAGCATCGGTATCGCCCAGTTTGCCGACGCTCCGTACCAATGCGAACCGAATATCCGGGCACGGCCGATGTCTATGTAGCCGCCGCTTCCATCTTGCCATGGCCGGTAGATCATTTTGCCTTCGAGATTTGTCGGCTCAAGCAGATGCAAAAGGTTCCAGTTTGCCAACGACCGCAGCCAGCTGTATTCGCTGTCCGTATGTTTCTGATCGTGATTTCCCTCGATTGACACGATCGGAATACCGGCGTCTTTCAACAGCGTCAGACCGGCAACGGCATAGTTCATCGTCTCGGGCGGAACGCTGCGTTTATGAAAGAAATCGCCGCACATAATGACGAAATCTACGTTTTCGCCAATCGCATATTTCTGCAGAACATCGATCCAGGCATCGAAAAAATCACGCGGGCTTTCCGCGAGCTGATACCGCGTACAGCCAAGATGCACATCCGAAATATGCAGAAATTTCATATAAGGAATCTTATCATTTCTTCATTGAAATCATTGAGTCATTGAATCATCTGGCGATTTTTAGTGGAAAACAATCAACAAATGAATCAATGGAGAAATGAATCAATGAACCAATGCTAAGATTAATCTCATGGATAAAGTAATTTTGATCACAGGAGCATCAAGCGGCATTGGCAAAGAGACGGCGAAGCTCTTTCAAACAAAAAACTGGAAGGTCGCCGCGACGATGCGTTCGCCTGAAACGGCGGAAGATCTGCAAAAGATCGTCGATCTGGAATGCATACGCCTCGACGTTACCGACCCGGATTCGATACGGACCGCAATTGATCGCACATTGGAGGTGTTTGGACGGATCGATGCAGTCGTCAACAACGCCGGATACGCATTGTTCGGCCCGTTCGAAGCGGCGAGTCCTGAGCAGATCGAACGTCAGTACGAAACGAATGTGCTCGGTTTAATGAACGTTTGCCGCGAGATATTGCCTTATTTTCGAGAGCGGAAAAAAGGAACGATCGTCAACATCGCTTCGGTCGGCGGGCGGATGACGTTTCCGTTCTATAGCCTTTATAACTCCACAAAATGGGCGGTCGAAGGCTTTTCGGAATCGCTGCAATATGAGGTTGAGCAGTTCAATATTCGAATCAAGCTAATCGAGCCGGGCCCGATAAAAACCGACTTTTATGATCGTTCTGAAGATGTTGCCCGTAAAGATGGCCTCACCGCATACGATTATGTAATGGACAAAGCCGCCGTGAACATGCATAAGGCCGGGGCTGAGGCTCCCGATGGAAGTGTCGTCGCCAAGACGATCTACGACGCTGTTACCGACGATTCGAGAAAGCTGCGATACAGCGTAAACACCAAAGGAATATTGGCCGCGAGGAAGGTTTTGCCGGACAGTCTGTTTTTCGCCTTGATCCGAAATGTAATTTTAAGATAGCTAAATTTCGAAAAAGGTGAGAAGATTCGTATCTAGTTAGAATTATCTAAATTTAATCTTACAATTTCCCCGATTAAATAAGCTTGAGTTAGAGGGCTTCTTTTCCTTTATTTTGGCGGACGATGAAAATTTTATTATATAACCCCGATAATGGCATAACGCGCAATTTTATGCCGCATTTGTGGATGTTTCTGCTCCAATCTCTAACTCCCAAGGAGCACGAGGTAATCCTGATCGACGGAAACGCGAAGGCGATGACCCGCGAACAGCTTGTGCGGTTTTGTAAGGACGAAAACATCGGCCTTGTAGGCATCGGTGCCATGACGCGAATGGTCGCTCGGGCGTATCATGTTGCTGATGCTCTCCGCGAAGCCGGTATTCCGGTCGTGATGGGCGGCCCGCACGTTACCGAATGTCCTGACGAAGCTCTGGGAAAGGACGGCGGCCCGCGCCATGCTGACGCCGTTGCGCTCGGCGAAGCTGACGAAACCTGGCATCTCATCGTAAATGACGCCGCGAACGGAACACTGAAAGAGACATATCAACCGGAAATCGATCCGAAGGGCAACGACAAAAAGCCTAGCCTTCAGCCATATCCGCATATTCCGTGGGAGACGCTCGACCTCGATCAATTCAGCCTTGTTCCGAAGTTTCTGCAGCCCGTAATGTCCAAGCTTGGTCAGGGCTGGGGCAAGTTTTTCGTCGTACCGATAGAAACTGGACGCGGATGCCCGTATGGCTGCGAATTTTGCACGGTGACTGGTTTCTTTGGCGATTCGATTCGATTTCGCTCCAATGAAAGCGTGGTGGAAGAGCTTTTGCGGTTGAAGGTGCGAGCGAAACAGGAAAAGGGCCAGATCGCAGTTTTCTTTATCGACGACAATCTTGCGATCAATAAGAAACGGCTAAAATCACTGCTTCGGGACATGATCGCTGCGGGTGCGACTCTCCCGTGGGTGGCACAGATAAGCGCGAATTTGCTCGGCGATGAAGAACTTGTCGATTTGATCGCCGAAGCCGGCGGTAAATGGGTATTCATCGGCATGGAGTCTATCGACCCCGCAAACATGGCTGATGTCAACAAACAGTTTTCGAAGCCGGCGGATTACAAAGCGGTGCTCGACGGCCTTGCCAGACGAAATATTTTTGCGATCACTTCGTTCATTTTCGGAATGGATAACGACACCGTCGGTGTGGCAAAACGCACGGTCGGCGAGATCGACAGTTGGGCTCCCGGCCTTCCGGTATTCGGTCAGTTGACGCCGTTTCCTTCGACGCCGCTTTACACAAGGCTGGAAAAATCCGGACGGCTTCATCGCCCTAAACACTGGCTCGAATTTGCACCGTTCGTTATGGCCCATAACCCTTTGAAAATGACGATCGAGGACGCCAAGGTTGAAACGTTCGATGCGTGGTCGCATTCCTACAGCCCGGAACGCAATGCCGAAGCCATCGAGGCGATCAAACACGCCCCGATCGAAACACGCATCGGCCATCTGGTCGCACGCCTTTTCTTCCGCGGCATTTATTTCCCTCAGATGGGCAAAATGGCATGGATAAAACTGCTGTTTTCGAATCGCAAACCGATTCTAAGCCTTACGATGGAGGGTTTAAAGACCTGGCGAAACGCCCGCAAACGACGCAAGAAGGTTGCTCAAGAGGCCTTGCCAACGGTTTGAACTAACTAAAATCGATAAAAATGCCGCATCGAAAGGGCGGCTTTTTTGTCTTTCGAATTCATCAGGCTGCGCTGGTGAGCCTGACCCTTCCAAATTCGTTTAGTATTGGTTTCAGAGCTTCGACCGCAAATTCATGAGCTGCTCCGTTCGAGGCCAGAATTCCATTCAGATTCTGCACGTTGCCGATATCATAGCGGATGACCGTGCCGAAAAGGTCGGTCAGTTTTCCGCCGGCCTCTTCGAGAATTACCTGCGGGCCGCAGGTGTCCCAAAATTTGGTCCGGTGTGAAAGGTGGATGTAAAGGTCGCAGTTTTGTTCGGCGATAAGGCCGACTTTAATTCCGACGGAGCCGCGCCCGACCTCGCTTCGAAAGCCCATGGCTTTAACTATCTGCGACATTTTCGGACTCCGGTGATCGCGTGAAACAGCGAGGTCCATTTCGCTGAAATCTGTCTTGCTGGAAACGAGAAGCCTCTTCGCCGTGCCGCCGTTTTCCGTAACAAAAGATCCGCCGCCGCGTACGGCTGAATACAAAATATCTTTTGCCGGCAGATAAACGACACCGAGTATTGCAGTGCCATTCTCGGCCAGGCCGATTTGTACGGCAAAATCACCATCCTTTTTAATAAAACCAGCCGTGCCGTCTATCGGGTCGATGATCCACACCCGGTTATTTGAAAGCCGGCCTTCCTGTTCATCGGTTTCTTCTTCGGAAAGGATAGCGTCAGCGGGAAAAATCTCGGCAAGCCCTTCGACGATAATCCGGCTCGATTCGCGATCGGCGGCCGTAACCGGCTCGGAATGGTTATCCACGCCAACCTTGCTCTCTGAAATAATATCGGTGGAATAGTGTTGGAGGATGGCCTCACCAGCCTTTCGAGCAAGCGCGATAGCGGTCTCAAGTTCGTTAACAAGCATTAATACTAAATTAACACCGGCAGACGTAAAACACGATAACGCGTGCGATGATCAATTTTTGGCTAGGAGATATCGACCAATTCCGTGATGCCGCAAAGCGGACAGACGAGGGTTCTGTGAGCTGGGTCGGCCCATTTTGCAAGAGCGGCATTGGACATCACGGGTTGTTTACTTTCGGCCTCGCCTTCGCGCATGATTCGTGATCGCTTCTCCGATGGATTGATCGCCGGGGTCATTTCCCGTTCGCAGTGCCTGCATATCCATCCGAATCCACTATTATAAAAGTCGTTCAATTCGATCATAAATCAAAAAGCGGCCAGCAAATTTACCGGCCGCCGTTTCAGAACTGTAACTGTGACTACTGTAATCCTCTTCGTGGTTGGGTTTGTGTCCGTGCCGGAGGTCCAAGAAGTTTAACCGGCACCGTTATCGTCTTACCAGCACGGTAAACCTCGAAGTTCACGGTATCGCCGATCTGCTTTTTATCAAGCAAACGATACAGGTCGTCAAGATCGTTCAGTTTCTGGCCTTCCGCCGATAGAAGAATGTCGCCAATACCGCCGTCCATGCCAATCCCGCGAAGTCCGGCCCGTTCCGCGGTACTTCCGGGTTGCGTCTGATAAACGAGAAGGCCCGCATCGACCGGAAGACGGTACCCACGTTGTTTAAATTCTTCAATGCTCGGAAGCGAGGCCCCGAATTTCGGACGTTTCACTTCGCCAAACTGCAGAAGCTGTGGGATAACACGCTTGGCAGTATTCACCGGCACGGCAAATCCAACGCCTACCGATCCACCGCCCGAAGGTGATAAAATTTGCGAATTTATGCCGATCATTCGGCCGAATTTATCGAGCAGCGGACCACCCGAATTCCCCGGATTGATTGATGCGTCCGTCTGAATTGCGGCGTCTATTGGTCGGCCGTTTCGTGCCCGGATCGGACGCTGTAGACCGGAAATAACCCCTGTCGTCAATGTGCGGTCGAGGCCAAAGGGATTTCCGATCGCCAGAACCTTCTGCCCTACGATGAGCTTGTCCGAATCGCCAAGAGGGACAACCGTGAGGCCAGGTGGAGGCGAATCAAGCTTGATCACAGCTAAGTCCGTATCCGGATCGCCTCCGACAACAGTGGCCGGATAGGTTTTTTCACCGCCGAAACTCACGGTAAGCTTTTGCGCTCCTTCGATTACGTGAAAGTTGGTAACAATATTGCCGTTAGCATCGATCACGGAGCCTGAGCCGTTGCCTTTACCTTCTTGTACTCCGCCGCCCCAGAAGTCTTGCTGGTAAGTTGTTGTAGTTATAAATGCTACGCCGGGCGATATTGTTTTATAAACGTCGATGCTGTTTTGTTCATCGCTGACCGACGACGGGTCGGAAATGCCTTGTGGCGGAGTCGCTTCCGCAAAACTAAGACTCGATCCGTCCCGCTGCTGCCAGTAATTCGATACGGCATATAGCAGAGCCGTCGCACCAACCGCTATTAGCGCGGTCGAGAAAGCCAATAGGAGAATCTGTCTCGCAGTAAATTGATAAACCGGTTTGGTAGTCATCGTATTATTCCTCAGAATCTGTGATTTAGCATCAGTTTTGATGCTGATAAATTAAACTAGCGTTGCGTATTCAATTACGAAAAAAGATAACCCCTTGTTTCGTTAAAAAACAAGAGGATATTTGGCTCAGTTAGAGAATCTTTAGATTTTTAGATAAAAGCCGCCAGGATCGATCCAGTCCAGGAAGCCAGATCGTGCAACGCATTCGACGATATCAACCCCATCGCCGACAGTCCTGTAAATAAATGAATTCCCATAAGACCCAGATATACCGCCAGAGCGACGGTTAAACCGTATTGAGCCAGTTTAAGATTTCCCCAGCGCAATAGCACCACGGCGGTGACGGCTCCGATTGCGATCTTGGCACCCAGAAACGTGAAGTCGCCGATTTCCAGAAGCCTGGCCATCAATTGGTTTCCTTCGCTGGCAATTCCGCTCCGAACCCAGATGAGCGTTAATAGTGCATCCAGAAGGTTAAGGCCGAAAAGAAGGGTTGTTCCACGAAAAAGCTGCATAAGTAATTCTGCAAAAACTTGTTAAACGTGTTTCGAAAAAAACTCTACCCCCGGATGTATGAGCCGGGGGCAAGGCCATAAATAGAAATGATTTGTCGTTAACGCTTACAATATACACCCAATGGATAGAAGTTTCAAAAAAAAGATTATACGGCGGGAGCCTGCGGGTTTTTACCGGAAGTGATAATCTTTGAGATGAATATCCGGTTTGCGGCCCGAATATAGACAACTTCGCTTTTCCAGGTTGCGTCGAAGGTCATGTTCTACTCGTGACCGGAACGTTCTTTTTTTGAATTGGGCAGGAGAGAAAATATGAAAAACTTAAGCAAATTTGTGACCATTGCGATTTTTATTTGCGCCGTCGTATTAGGCGGGGCCTTTGATATTTCGGCACAAACCAAGAGGAAACCGGTACTGAAAAAATCTACAACCGTTAAGAAGAAACCTGTTGCCGTAAAGCCGGCCGCACCGAAGGTTTTCACGGTCGAAACTGGAAAGCGGATCCGCGTGCGGATGAATGAAACGATCAGCTCTAAAACTGCAAAAGTGGGCGATAGGTTTACCGTCACAGTTACCGAGCCCGTCTATTCGACAGGAGGCGTGATCGTGATACCGACCGGCAGTGAGATTGTCGGACGCGTCGATTCGGTCAAGGCTGCTCGAAAAGGCGGAAATGTCGGTGAAATAGACGCCAGCTTTATCGAGGTAGTTTTGCCGAACGGAGCGAAGCGAGCGATAAACGGGTCGCTAACAGATCTTTCGGCAGATGACGCGAAAAGCGATCCGGAAGGCACGGCATCCGGTGACAAAACCAAGAACCGCAAGCTTATATTTATTGGCGGCGGCGGTGCCGGTGGAGCCATTTTAGGTGGTGCTGTGGGTGGCGGCAAAGGCGCTTTGATTGGCGGCATAATTGGCGGAGTCGGGGGTCTAATCGCCGAGACGCAGACGAAAGGCGAGGAAGCCGAAGTTAAATCGGGCACCGAATTTGGTGTATTACTTAATCAATCCGTCGCGCTTCCAAAGTTTGTTGAAGTGAATCCGTGATCTAAGTTATTTGACTAAAAAATACGGCCGCGTGATGATGTGTTTTGTTCGTGACGCGGCCGTTTAATCCGGCGAAAATCCCCCAAAAAGTTTTCACTCGTATTCCGCCATTCGCTTGCCCGCAAAAGTGAGGAATCTTGATGAAAACACTTCTTATATTCAATCTCCTACAGGAATTACCGACTGCCACTGGTTGGTATGAAACGCTTACCAGCGGCGTCGTTCTGGCAGAACTAATCAATATCGGAATAAAGATTTTCGGTGCGGTGCTTGCCCTGCTCGCGGGTCGCTGGGTCATTGGCTATGCCGTCAAAGCGGTGGACCGCACGATGCGGACGCAGCGCGTCGATCCGACTCTAATTCGCTATTCCGTCTCGACTTTAACAGTTCTTTTGAACGTTGGTCTCATCATTGCCATCTTGGGCTTTTTCGGATTTGAGACTACGACGTTCGCTGCTCTCCTTGCTGGTGCGGGACTTGCCGTCGGTGCTGCCTGGGGCGGACTTCTTGCAAATTTTGCGGCCGGCGTGTTCCTCGTTATTCTTCATCCATTTAAGGTCGGCGACCTGATCTCCGCCGGCGGCGTGACTGGAACCGTGACGGAGATCGGCATGTTCGTGACGACGATGAGGACTGGTGAAAACGTGGTCAATTACGTTGGGAACAACAAGATCTTTTCCGATAATATCGAGAACTTTTCGGACAGCCGGTTCAGGCGGGTCGAATCGCGGATACAGCTTGGCTATGACGTCGATCTGCGCGAAGCGATGAGCATTCTTGAACGCAGATTGCCTGAAGTAGAAAATGTTCTCGAAGACCCGCCGCCGCAGCTTGAGGTGGTGAGAATCTCACGTTTTGGGCCTGTGCTGCAGGTTGCTCCGGCATGTAATCCGGTATACTACAATCAGGTCGTTTCCGATACTAATTTAAAAGTGATAGAGGTTTTGCGGACGGCTGGGATTACGTCACCAGTTCAGAATATCTCCGTTCAGGTGCAGGAAAATTCGGGTGCTCACGAACATGCTCCGAACTAATTGTTATCAATTGAGCGAAGGTGAGATACGATTTTTTGAATAAGCCATTCGGGCGTAGATGCACCGGCGGTAACGCCGACGGTTTTTGCTCCGACGAGATCTTTTGGATCAATCTCTGCTTCAGTTTCGACTAAAAAGCTCTTCTCGCACTGCTCTTTGCAAACGCCGAGCAGTTTTACGCTATTTGACGAGTGGCGGCCGCCGATTATGTAGAAGGCATCGACCATTCCGGCCAACGCACGTGCAGCTTCCTGCCTATCTTTTGTCGCCGAGCAGATGGTGTTTACGATCTGAACGTCATCATCAGTTTTTGACTTGATTGCCTCAGCCGTGTCGAAAAAAGTCTTTACCTTGATCGTCGTTTGCGAAACTACGAGCGGATTTCTAAGTCTCGGAAGTGTCCCGACTTCTGTTTCATCACGAACAATAAATGCGTGATCGGGAGCATAACCTTTGACGCCGATCATCTCCGGGTGATCGGGGCTGCCGACGATTATTACGTGCCGATCTTGCTCGGCGGCACGGGCCGCAAGTTTCTGTACGCGGGTGACGAATGGACACGTCGCATCGACTACCTTCGAGGCTTTTTCTTCCAGTTCCTTCTGCACCTGCGGCGTTACGCCGTGGGCGCGGATAACGGCGGTTTCGCCGCGTTTGATCTGGACCGGCTCGCTGATCGTGGTGACGCCGAATGTCCCGAGCCGCTGCATTTCCTGTTCGTTATGAATCAGAGGCCCGAGGCTTCGGACAGTATCACCCTCGCCCAGAGCTTCTTCGACCATCTCGACCGCACGTTCGACCCCGAAACAGAACCCGTATTCATCTGCCAATAAAACTTGCATTTGTATTCGGCTATGGTCTATTTTCTAAATACTCTCGATTAAGACCTTACTTTAGCCTGTTCTGATTTTAACAAATGCACGGTAGAAACGAAACCTCCGGTTTTGACTGTAGGTTTCTCAGCGAAGACTATTTTTCGATCTTACTGGAAAAGTTCATCGTGGCGTTTTCGGATTACGAACGGCCTTTTGAATTCGACGAGGATAGATTTCGAAATCATATAGTTCTTAACGCCATCGATCTTAGCAGATCGGTTGGATGTTTTCGTGGCGACGAACTGGTCGGTTTTTCGCTTAATGGATTTGGAATGTGGAATGGAAAGCCCACGGTTTACGATGCGGGCACAGGCGTTGTTCCACACGAAAGACGCTCCGGTGCGAGCAACGCAATGTTCGATCTAATGATCCCGGCGTTAAAGGCAGCGGGTGCCGAACAGATGCTTCTCGAGGTCATCACGACCAATGAACCGGCAGTGAATTTGTACAAAAAATTAGGCTTTGAGATACAGCGGGAATTGCTGCTGTTGGAAGCTCCGGGCCAATTGAAAATCGGCGGCGAACCGAATATGAACATTGCGGTCCAACGTATTACGGCAGCGGATCTTTCATCGTTTTCGGACTTCTGGGATGGCACGCCGTCCTGGCAAAACTCGAACGAAGCAATCGTAAGAAGCGAGCGGGTGAAAACGATCCTCGGCGCGTTTTTAGGCGAACGCTGTGTAGGCTATCTCGTTTTCTCGTCCGGTCTCGGACGCGTTGCTCAGTTTGTTGTCGATAAAAATTATCGGCGCCATGGAGTTGGAGAACGTCTCTTGATGGCAATGCAGGACGACACTAAGGAAGGATGCAAAATGCAGGTGCTGAATATTGATAGCTCAATTACAGAAACTGTACAGTTTCTGGTAAGTCGTGGATTCGAAACAGCTCTTAGCCAATTTGAGATGATCAAGCCGCTGTAGTCTAGCGAATCGGTTCCCGGAGGAGTATCTCGGCGGTTGTTCGTGCGATTTCCGCAGCCAATGGATTTGATTTTTTCAAGTGAGCGATCTGCATTAAAGCTTCGCCTGTCCGTGCCAAAAGACGGAACAGATCACCTTCCTCTGCTTTCGTCCGTCTGACCAGATCGTCCCAAGCGATGCCGCCGGCCCAACGTTCCGCCGCCGCCGCCGCCGAAAGATTTATTTCTTCCGAAGGCTCAATCCCGAATTTCCACTCGACATTCGAAACGTCGTAAATTATATCTTCGAAATCGTTTACAACATCGAGCAGTTCGTTTGAAAGATAAAGGTCGCCGTAGTTGCGGTCCGAATCCGCCGCCAGTGCAGCCATCAGCCCGGCCAGAGTTTTAGGTGCAAGCTCGTCCAAAATTCCTCGACTAAGTGCTTCACCGACGAGCAGCGTTCGGTCTACGCGTACATCCGCGAGCCATTTGCCGCTTTCAGTTACTTGCTCGCCGCGAAAATCGATATAGCCGAAATGATCGAGGACTTTTGCACGCCGCTCAAACGGCAGCCAGATCTCGCTGTAAAGAAATTCGATATCGCGTTGCTGCTGTTCGATGGCCGCCGCGTCCTTTGCTGCGTTCCACAAAAACTCAGTTCGTGCATTGTCGCTTTCTGAAATTACTTCTATCAACGAGTCGATTACTTCAGCCGCACCGTCCGAATCATTTCGTTTGGCGGACAATTTAGGCTCTTCAACCGGCGGATTCTTTCCCTCAATCGTCTCAAAGAAAACCCGTTCGATTGATTTTTCTTTTATCGAATAAATGTTCTGGTAAATACGGTTGACGCGATCAAGTGCGATCGACGTTCCCTGTCCGTCATCGCGCATTGCCGTTATCTTTTCGCCGTGGACGTTGATCACGATAAAAAGCCTCTTGCCGCTGCGTCCCTGCGAAATGATCCGGCCGGCAAGAACATTTTCTTCGAGCCAATCGCGGCGAAGTTCGGCCCGGCCGAGCGGGATCGTTTCCTGAAGCCGCCCACGCGCGCTGCTCAATCGTTCAAAACCGCGAACGTCGTTCAAGGTTATTCCGAAAGCATTTCCCACCAGCTTTTCCTCAAGGTTTCGCATCTTTCCGGCGGTTTCTATCTTTAACTGATCGATCTGTCTCGCAACTTTTTGAAACGCAAAACTTTTCTGTGCGATCTCGCGGACCTGCTCGAAGCTCTTGAACGCATCGAGCAAATTCAGAAGGCTCGTGTATGTGGAGCGAAACTGGCTTTCCAGCGGATCGGGCGGTGCCTTCAACAGCTCGGCGATCTTTTTCGGGTTTTGAAATTGGCCCGGAGCGAGGATGACGAAGCCGACATTGTCCTTGCCGCGACGACCGGCACGGCCTGTCATCTGCTGTAATTCGCTCGCCCGCAATGTCCGCCAACCGTCGTTACCGCGAGCGTCGGCGTTGCTGATAACGACCGTCCGAGCAGGGAAATCGACACCGGCGGCGACCGTCGATGTCGCGAATATTGCATTCAGCAAACCGCCCGACATCATTTTCTCTATTAAGAGCTTCCACGGCGGAATATGCCCCGCGTGATGCGACGCGACGCCGGAATTCAGCAAAATCCGCACATGTTTATGCTGCTCGATCTCCGGATTCTCGATGATGAATTCCTCAAATATCGCGACACGCTGCTTTTGTTTCTCGACATCGGTTTTCTGAGATTTGTCATTCGAAACTTCCAGAGCGGCTTCGTCGCATTTACGGCGCGTAGGCATAAAGATAATCGCCGGAAGCAGATTGTACCCACGCAAGGTCGATAAAAGCTTGTGCGGCGGAATTTCGGGCGGACGCGGATTCATTGCAATGAGTATAGCGTAACTAACCGTTACCGCTCTAAACCGAAGAATTGCTATGATTTGAAACAATGAAGAAATGGCTGTTCAGGATATTGATCTTGCTCGCTTTGATCGTCGTTATATTCGTCGGTGCTGCATTTTGGACCGATGCTGATAAGGCCATCGTGTCTGGCCATACTAAGAATGAAGCCCTGCAAACGATCAAAACCGAATGGCAGGGAACTCCGCTCGACCAAAAAGGCAGATTTGTTAATGACGAGTTTCCGTTTCTTCCAAAAACCATCAGCCTTATTCAATGGCAAACGTCGCGAAATCCTTTCAAGCAAGAAAAAGATGCTGACATCGCGAAATTAGAGGTCAAAGATCCGTCCGCTTTTCTCAACAGCGAGACCGACGGCATTTTATGGCTTGGACATGCTTCTTTTTTTATCCGGCTGAACGGCAAGAATATTTTGGTTGACCCGATCTTTGGTACGCCGCCGGTTGTTACACGGTTCGTCGAGGTTTCGTCCCCGCTCGAAAAGATACGACAGGTCGATTACATTCTGCTTTCTCACGACCATCGAGACCACACCGATGAAACGACGCTTCGGCAGATCGCAAAAAGATTTCCAAACGCCACTTTTCTCGCCGGGCTTGGCAGCGAGGACATTTTGAATAAATGGAAAACCTCGACAAATCAGGTTCGCACGGCCGGATGGTTTCAGCGATTTGATACAGACGGTGACGAACTGCGGGTCTTTTTCGTCCCGGTGCGGCACTGGTCTCGGCGAGGTCTGCTCGACACAAACAGACGGCTTTGGGGCGGTTTCGTCATTCAAAGCAGCAGAGCGACGATATATTTTGGTGGCGATAGCGGTTACGGACGCCATTACAAACAGGTTGGAGAACTGTTTCCGCAAATCAATTATTTTCTTATTGGAATCGGCGCTTACGAACCGCGTTGGTTCATGGAGCCGGTGCACAATTCGCCCGAAGACGCACTAAAAGCATTCAGGGATTCTGGTGCCAAGGTCTTGGTGCCAATGCATTACGGCACATTCGATCTTTCGGACGAGCCTCCGAACACGCCCTTAAAAACTCTAAAAGCCGAAGCTGAAAAGTCTGGTCTGAGTGATAAAGTAAAAGTTTTAACGATCAACGAGAACCTTGAGATAAAGTGAAAAAATGAAATTCCCGCGGGCCTCCGGCATTTTGCTTCACATAACTTCGCTACCTTCGGCGTTTGGCATTGGCGATCTTGGGCCAAAGGCGTTCGAGTTTGTCGATCTATTGCTGAAGGCAAAGCAGAAATATTGGCAGATTCTTCCGCTTGGGCAAACCGGATATGGAAACTCGCCGTATCAATGTTACTCGGCTTATGCGGGAAATATCTATCTGATCTCGCTCGAAAACTTGGTTGATGACGGATTCTTGCAGGCGGCGGATCTCGAAGGATTTGTTCAGAGTGCCGCAGACAAGGTCGATTTCGAAACCTCCGTCGGCTTCAAACTTCCGCTTCTAAAAAAAGCTTTTGAGAATTTTCGTCAAACGAGCGATGAAAAGATCATTGCAGAATTTCACAGTTTCTGCGACACAAATGGTTACTGGCTCGAAGATTACGCGCTGTTTCAGGCTCTAAGATCTGCTAACGACGATGCGCCTTGGATTGAATGGGACGAGCCGCTGAAATTGCGAAAACCCGAAGCCCTGGAAAAAGCGAAACATGAGCTCGACGACGAGGTATTTGCTCAAAAATTCTATCAATTCGTATTTTTTCGACAGTGGTTTGCGTTGAAAGCGTATGCAAACAGCAAAGGCATTCTGATCATCGGCGATATCCCGATCTACGTCGCCTTTGATTCAAGCGATGTCTGGTGCAGCCAGGGCCAGTTCAAGCTGAACGAAGACGGCTCGCCGGCCGTCGTTGCTGGTGTGCCGCCGGATTATTTCAGCAAGACGGGACAGCTTTGGGGCAATCCAATCTACAACTGTGAGAAAATGCGTACGGAAGGTTTTGGATGGTGGATTGGCAGGCTGCGATTTAATCTTTCCCTTTTCGATATCGCCCGACTCGATCATTTCATCGGTTTCACGCGGGCTTGGGAAGTTCCCGGCAAGGACAAAACGGCCGAGCACGGACAATGGGTTTCGGTGCCGGGATCCGATCTTTTCTCCACGTTTCGACACGCTCTCGGCGATCTGCCGCTGCTTGCCGAAGATCTCGGTGATCTGACGCCGGAGGTTGAGAATCTGCGCGATTCGTTCGGGCTGCCCGGAATGCGTATTTTGCAATTTGCCTTCGGCGGAGATGCGAAAAATTCGCATTTGCCTCATAATTACGTCCAAAATGCGGTGGTTTACACCGGCACGCACGACAATGACACCGTCGTCGGTTGGTTCAAAGCAAAGAAAAAAGCGAAAAAAGACACAGATACGAGTCTCGAACATTGTTCGAAATATATGCGGATCGACCCGAAGGAAATTCACTGGGAGTTTATCCGCACCGCTCTTGCTTCGGTTGCTGACATCGCCATAATTCCGATGCAGGACGTGCTCGGCCTCGATAACAAATCGCGGATGAATGTTCCTGCAACGACTGACGGAAATTGGAGTTGGAGATACACAGGATGGCGATCTGACCGACGCGATCGCAGTCGAGATTGACTGAATTGAACGAACTATACGGAAGGTGATCGGCGGCTGAAACGCGAGTGTGAATGAGTGTGCCGATTGCGTCCAAAAGAAGCACGCTCGTTAACCATTCGTGTTTCTGCCCGGAAGGAGAAGATATGAATTCATTGGATCGACGAGAATTTTTGGAAATGGCGACTTTGGCAGGTATTGGATTTATGACTGCTGGTACGGTTGTCGAGGCCAAAGCTCTTGATCTGACCGAAAAGACGGTTGCCGAATTAGCGGCTTCGATGAAGAAAGGTGAGCTTTCCAGCGAGGCTATAACAAATTGGTATCTGGCACGAATCAAAGCTATCGATCCGAAGATCAACTCGATGATCGAGGTCAATCCGGACGCTTTGGCGATTGCACGTCAGCGTGACAATGAACGCCGCTTAAAGAATGTAAAAGGCCCGCTGCACGGGATTCCGTTCGTTATCAAAGACAACATCGACACCGCTGACAAAATGAAGACGACTGCCGGGAGCCTTGCTTTGGTTGATGCTCCGACACCGGTAAAGGACGCTTTCATCATCGAGCGTTTGCGTGCAGCCGGTGCCGTTCTTCTGGGTAAAACAAATCTTAGCGAGTGGGCTAATTTCCGCGACAACGATTCGTCAAGCGGCTGGTCGGGCCGAGGCCGGCAAACGCGAAATCCTTACATTCTGGATCGAAATCCGTGCGGATCTTCTTCGGGCACAGGCTCGGCGATCGCTGCAAATCTCGCCGCCATCGGCATCGGCACTGAAACAGACGGTTCGATCGTTTGTCCGGCCTCGATATGCGGCCTCGTCGGACTGAAACCGACGGTTGGATTGGTCTCAAGAAGCGGCATCATTCCGATTGCTGCTTCGCAGGACACCGCCGGGCCGATGACGCGTAGCGTTGCGGACGCGGCGGCGATGTTGAATGTTATTGATTTTATCGACTCGGCCGATCCCGCGATGAAGGGAAAGCGGGAAAAGGTTGACTACACAAATTTCCTCATGGCTGACGGTCTGAAAGGCGCAAAGATCGGTGTCGCTCGCGATTTTTGGGGACGAAATGCAGTGGTCGATGCGGTGACAAACGCCGCCACTTGAATCGATGAAAAAGGCCGGTGCCATATTGATCGACGTAAAGTTCCCGAACCTTCGCAAGTTTGGCGACGCAGAGTTTACTGGTGTTGCAATACGAATTTAAGGACGGCCTGGAAAAATATTTGCGAGCGCGTGGTTCGAAGTATAAGACGCTTGACGACCTGATCAAATTCAACAATGACAACGCCGCCCGCGAGATGCCGTATTTCAAGCAGGCGATTTTCGAATCGTCTGCGAAGAAAGGGCCGTTGACTGATAAGGAATATCTGGATGCGGTTGAAACCTGCCGCAAATATTCGCGCGAAGAGGGAATCGATCAGGTGATGAATGAAAACAAGCTGGATGCGATCGTCGGTCCATCAAACGCTCCAACGTGGATGATCGATCTGGTAAATGGTGATTGCGGAAGTGGTTATGTCGGCAGTTCATCGCTTGCGGCGGTTGCGGGTTATCCGAACATCACTGTTCCGGCGGGGTTTGCACGCGAGCTGCCGATCGGTATCTCATTCTTTGGACGGGCATTTTCGGAGGGCACTCTGATCAAGATTGCATATTCGTTCGAGCAGGCGACCAAAGCCCGCAGAACGCCAAAGTTTTTGCCGACCGCCGCATAAACATAAAAATGCCCCGGGCAAAAAGCTCGGGGCATCTGTTGATTTAATCGTGATCAGCTGAATCTTAGTAAGCTCCTTTGGCTCCCGCCTGGCCGCCGCCTTTGAAGCCGCCGCCGTCGCTGCTGTAACCGCCGCCACCGCCGTAGCCTCCGCGATCGCCGCCGCCGTAACCGCCGCGATCACCACCACCGCCGTAACCACCACGTCCGCCACCGCCACCACCGCGATTTTCTTGCGGTTTAGCTTCGTTGACTTTCAGTTCGCGACCGTCGATCTCTTTGCCGTGAAGCGTGGCGATCGCCTTTTGGCCTTCTTCTTTCGAAGACATTTCCACAAATCCGAAACCGCGTGAGCGGCCCGTTTCGCGGTCCTGAATAATATTGGTTGACTGGACAGTTCCGACTTCTCCAAACAGAGTGCTTAGATCCTGATCCGATGTGTTGAAGGAAAGGTTTCCTACATAAAGTTTCATTGACATTTTCTATTTTTACCCTTTTCCCTTTTCGGGAATTCTAAAGAAGTGTACGAATCGGATGAGCTTCGGAGAAAGACTTTCTGCTGCGAAGTTTCGGAATTCGGGAACTCAAAAATTCAAGAGCTACTTCTAATACCTAATGACCGCCTGCTCTCAAACCAATCCAGAAACTGCCTTTGACGAGCGTATCACCGCTGATACGAGAGAAGGAATACTGCACTATGATGCACTTTTTTATCGAAAATGCCAATTTATCTTGTGCGATTGTTAGCGTTTGTGCGGAAGTATTTACGCGACTTGATTTTGGCTTTCAATTTCGTCGGCCTAAAACGATGAAAACCTGCCCGCTTTGACTTTGCCGCGTCAACGCGTAATAATCTGCCACTTGATCTTTTAATGTATAAACGTTTCGGGTGCCGTCCGCATTTGTGGCGGCTACAGAAAGGGTAAGCCGAGTGAAATTCTCGCACGATCGCGTCACAGTGAAGTGATTTGCGAATGCCGATTTGCGATTTACGATTGATGCTTGTCATCGAGTCGCAAAATTGCAAATCAAAAATCGCAAATCTCTATAAGTCTGAACACCTGCCTGAAAACGTTTCCTTTGCCGGTTCGATGTTTCGCGTCAAAGCATTCGAGGCAAGCATGGTATCTCACGATGCCCTGTTTTTCTTGTCTATGTTTTTTAGACGCGGAAAACGGGGCATTTTGTTTTTCTAATGACTAACAATCTAAATAAAATGAGAGTTTTGATTGTCACGACATTGCTTGCGATTGTGCTGGTTGGTTGCTACCGGGCTCCGGTGCCGGTCGTCGAGGTCAAGACACGCAGTTTTACCGATGCTGTCGGACGTAAAATTCAGGTTCCTGAAAAAGTCGACCGCGTTGTTTCGCTGGCACCGAATTTGACCGAGATAATCTTCGCGGTTGGTGGCGGCGATACACTTGTTGGCGTAACGACATTTTGTAATTTCCCGCAGCAGACAAAATCGATCCGTAAGGTCAGCGATACGCAAACACCAAATATTGAGACCATCGTCGCGCTTCAGCCGCAAGTCGTTTTTGTATCTACGGCGTCGCAGCTTGAGGCGTTCACCAAGGTGCTAACCGAGCAGAAGATAAACGTTTTCGTTACTGCACCGAACAGCCTCGACGACATTTATAAGAGCATCGATACGATCGGAAAGATCCTCGGAACGAGCGACCGTGCAGAGGACCTAATGAGAGAAATGAAAAGCCGCGTCGCAAAGGTGCGTGACTCAACATCTGGAATGCAGCGACCGAAGGTGTTTGTGCAGATCGACAAAAACTCGCTTCATACGATCGGGAAAGATTCGTTCATCACGGACATTATTGCTCGGGCTGGCGGCATTTCTACTACAGCCGACCTCTCAACCGCGTATCCCACATTAAGCAGGGAAACGGCTTTGGCTATGAACCCGGATGTGATCGTTATCTCGGAAAGCGAAGGTAATCGCGAGCCGAACGAGGTTTTCCGAAATTCGCCTGCCGTAAAAAACGGG
Organism: Blastocatellia bacterium; assembly: GCA_963765045.1. GTDB lineage: Bacteria > Acidobacteriota > Blastocatellia > Pyrinomonadales > Pyrinomonadaceae > OLB17. Next base: position 442,171 of record CAVXVF010000018.1, read on the forward strand.
CGTGTTTATCGAGTAAACGCCGACTTGCTTTCACGGCCAGGTCCCCGCGTTGTGGAAGCAATCGAATTGATCGCGACGGACCTCCAGATCAGCAATCGAAAGTAGTAAAACCGGAACAACGAATTGCGAAAAATTCTCGAATCAAGATTGAAGATTGCGTTCATACTCGTATTACTTCTTGCGATTGTGCTTGTCATTGCAACCGCTGTGGGAAGCGAGCAACTGTCATTCTTTAATCTTACGGACCAGCAGCGAACAATACTTTTCGACATTCGCATTCCGCGCGTTTTGCTTGGTGCATGTGTCGGAGCGGCGCTGGCGGTTTCGGGTGCGGCTTTGCAGTCGCTACTGCGAAACCCACTCGCCGAGCCTTATCTATTAGGCGTTTCGAATGGAGCCGCACTAGGCACGATGCTCGCATTTGTGTTCTTTGAAGAGTTCGAATGGTCGCGGCCGATGCTTGCGTTTGCAGGTGCGGGCATCGCGACATTTGCCGTTTATCAAATGGCAAAAAGCCGCACGGGAATGAACGTCGAACGGCTCGTGCTCTCCGGGGTTATTGTCACGACGTTTCTGTCGTCGATTCTGGTTTTGCTGACGAGTTTGTTGGACGCGACAAAGCTTCGCAGCTTCACGTTTTGGCTGCTCGGCGATCTTTCGCAAGCGACGATAAATGGCGTCTACCTGACGCTCGCGGTTTCGGTCGTCGGGACGATAATTCTAAGTTCGCAGGCCAAATCACTTAATTTACTAATGATTGGTGAACGTGATGCTTTCGATCTTGGCGTTGAAGTAGGCCGCGTGAGGCTGATCGTTTTTGTCGTTGTCAGCGTTTTGGTCGGTTCGACGGTTGCGGCGAGCGGTTCGGTCGGCTATGTCGGTTTGATCGTGCCGCATTTAGTTCGGCTTGCGGTCGGGAGCGATAACCGGCTCGTCGTGCCGTTCTCGGCCGTCGCCGGGGCGATTTTCGTGGTTTTGGCAGACACGGTTGCCCGGACGGCGATCGCGCCGAGAGAACTGCCGGTCGGAGCGATCACGGCACTGATCGGAGCACCAATGTTTATTTATTTATTGAAAAGGAATTAGGTCAGAACCGTTTGCGGTAGCGGGCGGTTTAACGCGACCAATCGAAACGTAAAGTTTATTCGTTTCGACTTCAGCCACCCGCTACGGCAGGTGGTTCTGACAAGAGAATGCTGGACGTTCGAAACATTACAATCAAGTACGGACCGTGCGATGTATTGCGAGACATGTCGTTCGATCTAAAAACCGGTGAGATAATCGCTGTGCTTGGTGGGAACGGTGCTGGCAAGACGACGCTAATCCGCGCATTGAACGGAACTCTGCCAATATCGACGGGAGATATCTTACTTAACGGAAAAGCTCTCGGCGGTTTTTCGCGGCGGGAAATCGCTCAATCTATTGCCGTAGTTGCGCAGGAGAACGAAACCAAATTTCCAGTCACCGTTTTGCAATTCGTTTTATCGGGACGCTTCGCACGCGGTTCGGCGTTTGGCTGGGAGACGGAACACGATCTTGAGATCGCCGAAACTGCTGCTTCGCAAGTGCGACCTTGCAGACTGCGACGGGCGTCTGATGAACGAGCTTTCCGGCGGTGAGCGTCAGCGTGTGGTTTTGGCAAGAGCGTCTGGCGACTGAGGCAAAGATTTTGTTGCTCGATGAACCGACAGCAAATCTCGATCTTGCACATCAGGCGTTGATGTTTCACCTAGTTCGCGAGCGTTGCCGTCAACATGAAAGCTCTGCAATTGTCATCACGCACGACCTCAATCTGGCGTCGGAATTTGCGGATCGGATCATGCTTTTGAAAAGCGGCGGAATCTTTGCGATCGGCTCACCGACCGAGGTTCTCCGCGAGGAAAATATGAGAGAAGTCTTTGATGTAAGGGTTTTGCTGGACGAAAATCCGGCGAGCAAAAAAGTTAGAGTAACGACGATTTATTAGCGTGACTGTTACTTGTTAGACAAACGATGCAAAGGAAGTTTGGTGCAAAGCCAACGCTGCCCACGCAACCGTGAAGAGTCGGGAACTTTGCCCGTTTGTCAGGTTAAAAAACCATTCTGCGGTGGGCAGAAAAGGAGAAAGATGAACGTATTTTACGCAATAGTAACGATTTGTTTTCTTGCCGTAGTTTCAATGTCGCAAACTTCGGTAAGCATTAAAGGCCGAGTTACTGCAAATCCCTCAGCAGCCGCAGCGAGTGTTGTTTTGAAGAAAGGAAGTGCGGTCGTTGCAAAGACCGCAACTGATAGCGACGGGAATTATTTATTTGAAAATGTGGCCGATGGCGAGTATACGATCTACGTAGAACCAGTAGATGAAAATAGCTATAGAACAAAACGCAAAGTCGTCGTTTTAGCGGGAAATCCAGTAATAGCTGATTTCGACGTAGGGCCAGTAGCGTGCGGACTCCGTCCTTGCGAAATCCGCGAAACGGTTACAATTTCCGCCGATTCCAGTCAGCCGCTCGAAGAAGTCTCAAAAACCGTAAACGTCATCGACGGTCAGCAAATGCGCGACCGGGCGGATATTACGCTTGTTGATTCCTTGCGGACGATCCCGGGTTTTCGCGTTCAGCAGCTTGGCGGATTTGGACGATTAGCCACGATCAAATCGCGCGGACTGCGGAATCAGGACACCGCGATACTTATCGACGGAATGCGGTTTCGCGATGCGGCTTCAATCACCGGCGACGCGTCGGCGTTTCTTTCTGACCTCACGCTGACGAGCGTCAGCAAAGTTGAGGTTTTGCGCGGACCGGGTTCATCACTTTACGGAACGAACGCGATTGGCGGGACCGTTGATTTTCAAACGCCTGTGCCGCAAAGCGGCTGGCACGGACAGGTTGGCGGTGCATTCGGCGGCTTGGGCCTTGGGCGTTTTCGCGGCAACCTGAGTAAAGGGACGAGCGAGGGTAAATTTGGCTTTAACGTTGCGCTTTCCAGAACAGTGTATACAAAAGGTGTTGACGGCGAGGACAATGCGAACAACGCGAACTTTCAATCGCGGGTAGAACTAAGGCCGTTCGAGAAAACTAATATCTCAGTTCGATTTTTTGTTTCGGATGCGTCGGTACGGCTGAATTCCAGCCCCGATACTGTCTTTGGAGGAGTGCAGGCCTCTAACAGTTCAATCATTGATGCAGAGCCGGGCGTCAATTTCGAATTCGATATAAACGATCCGGACAGTATACAAAAATCTAATTTCTTTAACGGTCAAGTCGTTCTGACCCATGCGTTTACTAATCGGCTTATATTTCAAGGCCATTATGCGGGGTTGAAAACCAAGCGAACGAACGATAACGGTATTTTAGGCATCGGCTTTCAGAGTGCATCGACCAGCGTTTTCGACGGGACGATCCAGACGGCCAACGGTCATCTGGACTGGACGCCGAATGATTCGAACCGCGTTACGGCTGGTTATGAATTTGAGCATGAAAAATATGGTAACGAGGGGTTTACTCCCAGCGGGTCGGGCGATTTTTTCACGAACGCCTATCAAACCAGTCACACCTTCTTTGCACAGGACCTGATTCGGCTTCTGGGCAACAAACTTCAGTTTTCCGGCGGGTTTCGTACACAGTTCCTCAGCCTGAAGGACCCCGATTTTAGCTCGGCCAACGCTCCATATCAAAATCTGACGCTCGAAAACCCGCCGAGCGCTTTTACGTTAGACGGATCGGCGTCGTATTACTTTCAGAAATCGGCTACAAAGCTGCGAATGCACATTGGCAACGGCTATCGTGTTCCATCGCTTTATGAGCGTTTTGGTTCGTACTTCAGCACATTCGGGATACCTGGATTTTTTCCGCTTGGTGCTCCCGATCTAAAGCCCGAAAAAACCGTCGCGTTCGACGCGGGAATTGAGCAGAGCGTTTTTAAGAACCGTGCCAAGCTGACCGCAACTTATTTCTACACGCGGCTAATCGACACGATTGGCTACGATAATTCGGCAACTTCTTTTGAACGCTTCGGCGGTTATATAAACACTAAAGGCGGTATCGCTCGCGGGTTTGAACTCAGTGGAGACCTGCGTCCGACCAGTTCGACGGACATTTTCGTTTCGTACACTTATACCAACAGCGACCAGCGTGAACCGCAGGCCGGCGGTACGAATATTCTGAGCACGCTTGGCGTTCCAAGCAACCAGTTTACGGCCGTCGTCACGCAGCGGATCAAACGGTTTTGGGTAACCTTCGATCTCCTGGCGACTAGCGATTATCTGGCTCCGATCCTCGACACGAATAATCTTTCGTATCTGACCTATGTCTACAGGTTTGACGGCAATAGGCGAGCCGATCTGACGGCGGGATATACGTTTTCTCTGAATAAAGACAAGTTTAGTCTGCGCGTTTTTGGAACGATCGAGAATCTGTTTGATTATGACTATTTCGAAAACGGTTTCCGAACGGCGGGTATTAATGGACGGGTCGGAGTTAGCTTCGGTTTTTAGCGTTAGGTTCACGCTTTAGCTCGCGTTCTTCTCATTTTGAAAAACTGTAAATAAAGTTTGAACTCTAAACATATAACTCGTGATATCATTTGAAAAACGAGGCAAAATTATGAAAGTGAAAATACTTGTTCTGTTGTGTTTGAGTATCTTGGCTGTTATTCCGGCGTTGGCTCAGACAAAATCTGTAACTAATTCGGACCTTGAGAAGTTTCGGCAAAAACGCCTTCAGGCGGAAAAAGATTATCGTGAAAATTACTCCAAAATGGGTTTTCCTTCGCCAGAAGAACTTGACCGCCAGATCGAAAAAAGCCGCGTCGAACGCGAGGCCCTTGCCACACGTTTAACTTCGGAAAGATTACAGCGCGATCAGGCAGAAGCAGCGGCAAGAGCAGAGGCCGCGAGGTTGAGTGAACCGAATTATTATATTATCTCGGCTGATCGAAGCAGCACGGGATATTTGTACGGATATCCAAACTACTATTATTACAGGCGAAGTTATCCGAGGCGAATACCGTATTTCCCGCAGTTTCGCATCGGGAATGGCGTTCCGACCACTCCATATCCTATTCCGACAAGTCCGTTTGAGCCGTCGATTCGCTTTCCGCGGCGATAAGCCTTAATTCGGGCAGGTTTTTGAATTTATGCCAAACGCGGATTATTATCTTTTTGATACTATCCGCGTATATTTTTTATGATCAAAGACGGTTGGGAAGCGATTATCGGCATGGAGATCCATGCGCAGTTGGCGACGGCGACGAAGATATTCTGTGGCTGTGCCGTACAGACGGGTGGAGAACCGAACGCAAATACCTGTCCGGTTTGCCTCGGCTTGCCTGGGGCGTTGCCTGTTTTGAACAAACGTGTGATCGATCTTGGAGCACGGGCGGCGATGTCGCTTGGGCTTGAGGTTCAGGAGACTTCGATCTTTGCACGAAAGAACTATTTTTATCCCGATCTGCCAAAAGGCTATCAAATATCGCAATATGACAAGCCGTTTTCGGCGAACGGAAATCTCACGATCCTAACATCGGAGCGTGACGATCAGGGCCGAGCCGTTGAGTGGAAGCCGATGACGATCCGCATCGAGCGTATGCATCTTGAAGAAGATGCCGGCAAAAACGTCCACGAAGGCCTGCCCGATGTCGATAAATATTCGTACGTCGATTTGAACCGCGCCGGAACGCCGCTTGGCGAGATCGTTACCGCTCCCGATTTTCGAACGTCCTGGCAGGCATATGATTACGTCAATCATGTCCGCCGCGTTTTGCAGTGGGTCGGTGCAAGCGACGCAGACATGGAAAAGGGAAATCTACGCTGCGAAGCCAATGTTTCAGTACGGAAGATCGGTGAAACCGAGTTCCGCAATAAGGCTGAGCTGAAAAACTTGAACTCAGTCCGATTTATGCAAAAAGCGATCGAATTCGAGATCGCACGTCAGATCGAAGCCCACGAAAAAGGCGAGCCGGTAAATCAGGAAACTCGGCTTTGGGATGAAAAGAACCAGTGCACGCGCGTCATGCGGTCAAAAGAAGACGCACACGATTATCGTTATTTTCCTGAGCCAGACTTGCAGCCACTCCGCGTTACGTCCGAATTCATCGAACGCGTTCGCAGCGAAATGCCCGAATTGCCTGACGCGATGCGTGACCGTTTTATAAAGGATTACGAGCTGTCTTTTTCTGACGCGTCGCACCTTGTATCGGAGCAGAGCCTGGCGAATTATTACGAAACAACAGCGAAGGCTTCCGGCAATCCGCGTGTTTCGGCAAATTTCGTGCTATCGGAGCTTCAGCGTGAACTAAACAACGCGGGCAAATCGTCCGCCGAAAGTCCGGTGTTGGCGGAAGACCTCGCCGAGCCCTTATCAAAACGCTCGATTCGGGTTCGATCAACAATAATCAGGCCAAAGAAGTGCTGATCGAGATGTTCAAGTCCGGGCAAAACCGCCGGAGAAGTGATCAGCGAAAAAGGATTTGAACAGATCTCCGATTCAGCCGAGATCGAAAAAATCGTTGACGAAGTGATTGCGGCGAACCAGCCAAACGTCAATGCGTATCGAGGTGGCAACGAGAAATTGTTTGGTTTTTTTGTTGGGCAGGTTATGAAAGCTTCGCAAGGGCAAGGCGAACCCAAAGATGGTGAATGAGCTTCTCAAACAAAAGCTATGAATTTAGACGGGAAAGCTTGTGTTGTTACCGGTGGAACAAAAGGTATTGGTTACGCGATTGCCGAGGCTTTGCTTAAGAATGGGGCAAAGGTTTTGATTTGCGGCCGCAGCCGGCCGAACGTGCAGGCGGCGGCGGAAAAGCTCGCGGCTTTTGGTCAGGTTGAAGCCGCTTCATGCGATGTCCGTGACGAAGATCATGTGCGGATGCTTTTCGAACATTGTGCGGCGAGTTTTGGCGGGGTTGATATCGTTATCAATAATGCCGGAGTGGGTTACTTCGGCAAGACGGTCGAGGAAATGTCAGGCGACGAATTTCGTCAAACGCTCGAGACAAATCTTTTCGGCGTTTTCTATGCGTGCCATCACGCAATCCCGCATCTAAAACGAGGCGGCGGCGGTTATATCATCAATATCTCGTCGCTCGCCGGGCAAAACGCCCACCCGCGAATGGCTGCTTACAATGCATCGAAATTCGGGCTCAACGGCTTTTCCGAAGCGTTGATGCAAGAGGTCCGCCAGGACAATATCAAGGTCAGCTATATCTGCCCCGGAAGTGTAAATACCGAGTTCGGCGGCGATTACGTAAGCGACCAGAAATCGTGGCAGATACAACCGGAAGACATTGCACAGGTTGTGCTCGATCTTCTTCGGATGAACGAACGTGCATTGCCAAGCAAGGTTGAAATCAGGCCGAGCAAGCCGCCGTTAAAATAGTTTAGTTGAAATCAAAAACCGGCAGCTCTTCCAGCACGGGAACATCGTGGGCTATTTCAGGTGAGACAGTTTTAGGATATTTGTTTGCTAACCGCTTAACGGTCTCTATGAGTTCGGAGTCGTCATATGGTTTTGCGAGATAGTCGGAAATGCCTAGATCGAGAGCCCTCTCGCGGTGTTTCTCACCTGAACGTGAAGTAATTAATACGACCGGCAATTCACAAAGCGTCTCCGATTCTTTCAGCGCCTTGATCAATTCGTACCCATCCATTCTGGGCATTTCTACGTCGGTAAGGACTACGCTCGGCAGTTCTGGAGAGGCCTGCAGCATTTCGAATGCTTCGAGACCGTCTTTTGCCGTGAGCACTTCCCATCCCGCACCGACGATCACTTTTGAAGTCATGTGCCGGACGCTAGGGCTATCATCAACGACAAGAATGCGAAGCGTATCGCGCGCGGTCGATGCTTTCGATTCCATGTCAGCAGCCGCCTTGGGCTTATTCTTGAGTAGGAATTGAAGATCGAGAATCGGGACCACTTCGCCACTGCCGAGGACTGCGGCACCGAGCAAGCCATTGAGGTTTTCGAGCGGTTTGCCAAGGGTCTTTATCCCTATCTCCTCTGTTTTCAGTATCTCATCCACCATAAGGGCGCACTTGATATTTCCTGTGTCGATCAGAAGCGTATTTGCAAATTCATTGTCTGCCTGGTCATGTCTTGAAGCGTCGATGTAATCCGCAAGAAATGCGACTGGGAACTTGACTGACTCAATTTCGAGCACCTGTTCGCCGCCGTCTGTTTGTAGGTCGGACGGACTAAATTCCGCAATGTGCTTTACGATTTTTAATGGGATCGCCAGTGTCTGATGTTCGACCTTTACCAGCAAAACCTGGGCGACTGCATATGCAAGCGGGATCCTGACTGTAAACGTCGTACCGCCTTGCGGCACCGTCTCGATCGAGATCGTGCCCTTTTTAGCTTCAATACTTTCCTTTACAATGCTCATCCCAACTCCTCGTCCGGCGCTCATGCTGAGCTTTTCGGCGGTTGTCAGTCCGGGCAAAAACATTAGATCGAGCATTCCCTGTGGATCGAGCATCTTCGCAGTCTCGGCTGAGATCAGGCCCGCGGATACGGCTTTGTCTTTCAGGACCGATCCCGCGATACCGCGTCCGTCATCCGAAACCTGTAAAACAATATGTGTTTCGTCGTTTCTAACGCGGACGACGATGTTTCCTGTTTCCGGTTTGCCGAGAAGCCGTCGCGTGTCGGAAGATTCTATGCCATGAACGACCGCATTTCGGAGAAGGTGCATGACAGGTTCGACCAGCGAATCCAGCACGTCGGTATCGATCTCTACGTCCTGATTCTCAATCACGACCTCGGCGTTCTTGATCTCTTCTTCGCAGGTTACGCTAACGGCACGCTGTAGCCGGGTGGTGAGCGAACCGAACCTTATCAGCCGGATCTGCATCACTTTTTCCTGCATCTCTTCGATCAAACGCCGCTGATCTTCAAAAACAATCTCAAGGCTTCCTTTTAATGCTTCAAGGGCGGTGTTGATGGAAAAACTGTCATTCGTGGCCTCGGACAATTCGCGGGCACTCTGATGAAAATCGGTATAGCGGTCAAGCTCGAGTGAATCGAAGTCCTCTCTATCGTCTGCCTGCATCTCGTGATTGGTGGAGTATTGAGCGCCGCCAAACGAAACCGCGGGCTGAGTGCCGAGCATTGATGCTTCAAAGTCTGTTTCGATCTTTGCGCTTATAGTTTGCAGACGTCGCGTCGTGTTGTGCAGTTCTTCTATCTGCCGCTCAAATTCCCAAATTCTTTGCTCGACGACCGACCGGCTGACGACGAGGTCGCGAACTATGCGGACAAGCTCATCCAGCCTTGTGATCGAAACGCGGACGATCGGCCTGGCTTGAACGGGTTGAGCTTCGGCAGGAAGTTCGATTTGCGGAACGATCTCTATCGGAGTTGCTGCAACTGGTTCGGGCTCGGGCGCTGGCTCCTCGGTTTTCTCGGTTGTCAGCTCGGTCATTACATCGTCAAAAGCAAGGTAAACCTCATTCATGCGGGCCATGAGCGAAGGAGACATATCGCCACCAGTAATCGATCTTAAACACTTCGCCGAGATGGTGAGGAGATCCAGAATCTTTTGATTAGGTGCGATCTCGTTTTGCGCAAGGTGATCGAGCAGGTCTTCGACACGATGGGCGAGCTGCGAAGGCTTCTTAAAACCAACGATGCCCGCAGCTCCCTTGAAAGTATGTGCGTTTCTTCGAATCTCCCAAAGTGCATCCCGATTGGACGGAGTCGCGATAAGCAGATCGAGATTCGTTTCGATATTTCCGAGCAGATCTTCGGCTTCCATGGCGAAAATCTCTAGCATCTCCGCATCGATCTCAAACTCATCTTCTGCTTCCTCGGTAGCCGCCAGAACTTCATTTGGTACAACAGCTTCCGTGAACACGACGACATCATTTGCTTCTTCCGTCGAAGAATTCTGTAGAAAAGAATCCATCTGCAGGATATCAAACGATTTTTCGATGAAATCCGCTACATTCATCGAATGATCATCGGAGCCTTGACGCGCTTTTACAACCTCGGCCTCGGCATAGGCAATGAGGTCAAGCAGGTCACGCGAATCCGCGTCGGACAAAGGAGTTTCTGATGAGAGAAAGCGGCTCGACTCCTGTTCGATCGCATCGAAAACTTCTCCGATCGACATCTGTCCGTGCAATTTGGCGGATTCGCTCAATGACGCGATACCACGAAGCTGGCCCACCAGTTCGGCCTTGCGGCCTTCTTGTCGCCAAACAAGTATTCCGCCGCGAATTGCCTGTAGCAATGATTCTGCCTGTTCTGCGAATGCGAATGTTGTTTGAGCTTCCATTTCTTTATTGGGTGGGAGCGAATGCGGTTTAATGGACAAAAAGATTCTTGTCCGCTGATTCGGGTATTGTGTTCATGTCGGCGGGCAGCTTGAAAGGCGAAACCGAGGATTGCAATTCGCCAGATAATTGTACGAGCGTCTTAACCGACTCGGCCGCGCGTTTCGAACCGCTTTGGACCAATTCGGTTACTTCGGAGATGCTCGACATGGAATTCGAAATGTCTTCGGAACTTTTTGCCTGGACTTTCGCGGAATCCGAGATCGACGTAAGCAGGTCGGCAAGCTTGATCGACACTTGTTCGATTCCGAACAGCGATTTCCCGGCTTTGTCCGCAAGGGTTGAGCCGACTACTACTTCGTGAATAGTATCTTCCATCGAAGCGACAACTTCCTTTGTCTCGACGTTTATCGTTTGGGTCAGTGTGGAAATCTGTCGCGTAAGGCGATTGGAGCGTTCGGCTAGGCGTTCGACTTCTTCTGCAACCGCCGCAAAACCCGCACCCGCCGGTCCGGCAGCCGAGGCTTGCAGCGAAGCGTTAAGGGCCAGAAGACTTGTTCTGTCAGAAAGGTCATCGATCAAGCTGACGATCTGTCCGATCTCCTGTGAGCGTTCGCCAAGTCTCTTAACGCGCTTTGCCGTTTCCTGAACCTGTTTACGGACGCACTGCATCGCGTTGATATTATCGGTTGCCGCCTTTGTTCCGGACCGCGCTTTTGTAAGCGATTCGGCCGCGACTTTTGCCGAGAGTTCGGCATTTTCGGAAACTTCCTGAATCTGCGTCGTCATGCTTGCGATCGCGGTCGTCGTGCGTGCGATCTGCGAAGTCTGAACAAAGCTTCCGCGAGCAAGCTGCTCGGTTGTTTCGTTTATCGATCCGGCTGACGTGCCGACCTGATGCGTAATATCTTTTACCTGTTTGATGAGCGAACGCAGGTTCTGCGTCATCGAATTGAAAGCGTCGGCAATCGCTCCAGTGATATCGGGCCCGACTTCAGCGTGAACGGTCAAATCACCCGCCGAAACCTCGGAAACTTCGTCGAGCAGCTTCATTACCGAATTGTGCAGCCGGTCACGCGCATCCTGGGTTTGCACGGTCTGCCGAAGGTTCTCGACCATGTTCTGCATCGATTTTCCGAGCACATCGGAATCGGATAACGGAGCAACATTATCGAAAAGTTCACCTTCGGCGATCCGGTCGGCCAGTGCAGACTTCGATTTTATGTAGGCCGAAACGTGTTTTATCGATTCCAGAAGTTCGCTCTGGACCTCATAATCAACCGGTTTGCCCTGCGAAAGTTCATGAGCGGCTTCGATCGCCTGTCTTTGCTCGCTTTTCAATCGTGAATTTTCATAATTGGCGGCGGCAAGGGCAAAGATCGCGGTCAAGACAGCAAAAATGATCGTTATATCGCCGACAAGTTTGTTTTCGGTGATGCCGGCATACGAGGCAAGGAGAAGAAATATCCCGACGACGAGCATAAAACAAGCCATCGCCGATGCAGCCTTAACGACTAAGTTCCATATGGGGTTTTCCATAGCCGGTTAGTTTTCTCCTTGAATCTCTAAAACTGCGGGTGAAGTTGCCGGATCGCTGCCGGCATTTAGACCGTTCGCTCCATTGACTGTTCTTTCGCTATCGCCTGCGACTGGCTGTTTGCGTGAGGAAACCGATGCACGAAGATTTTCGACGGGTTCGACAAGGCTGAGGTAATTCGCCTCGCACGATTGCAGGTCAGCCGACACTTCCTCCGAGCTTGCCGAACAATCATCGAGGAGTTGAAGCATTCGCTCGATCTCGACGGATCGTTCAATTGACTTGAGGTCGATCTTTGCGGGCAATTCGGCAAGCTGCATGAGAACACCGGTGATCTTGACCATCGCGTCCTCGTCATTTGTCGCTCTTTGAGAGATATTCGCTACTTCGGAAGCGATCCATTGCAGCGATGCGTGAGCGTCATTGACGTCTCGTACCACGGAATCGCTGATACCCGAAATCGCTTTATTTGCCTTTTCGGCACGCTCGGACAGGGAAGTTATCTCCTGCGTCAGCGTTGAAAAACCGCTCGTTTGATCAGAGCCATTTGCCTGGATCGATGTGTTCAAAGCGATCATGTTCGATCGACGTGCAAGGTCCTGAACCGATTTCGAAACATGAGTGATCGCCAATGACTGTTCACCCACATCTCGCAGCTTGTGCAAAGCCGTGTCGAATTGTTTGCGGACCGCAGTCAGGGCCTTTGCGTTTTCCGCCGGTGATATCGAACCTTTATTAATTTCGTCGAGCAGGTCGCCGGTCAAACTGAGTGCCGATGAAAGCTCGCGGGTTGACTTGTCCGACTGGCCGTTTGAGTCGGAAATCGCCGCGCTCAGGGTCTTGAATTTTCTCTTTCTGGCCTCGTCTTTCTCAATAACCGCTCGTATCCGTTTCTTTCCATCCGCAGTCAGGTTTCTTAGCTCTGCGGCATTGACGTTAATACCGCGGGTGAGCTCAGACTGTTTTTCGATAAGTGAGCGAAATGCATCCGAGACCGGCTTGGTCGATTCAAATTCTCTGCGAACCTGCACGCGTTCGCCGCGTTGCAAAAGTCCCACCTCGTTATTCAATTGGTTGACCGCAAACCGAAGCTCGTCAAGATCTTTCTTGGCGTCGATCGAATCGGTAACTTTGGCGACAAGCTTCTGAAATGAAGTGCTGATGCGGTCCGAATGTTCCAACGGATTCAATGCCGCATCTGTTTTACCGGCGGTCACATCGTCCATCAGGTCGATGATGTTCATTAACTGATGTGATGTACGGCTTATCGTCATCAGCAATTCGTCGGTTTCGCTCGAACCGGTCGTTTTAGGTAGCGACATTCCAGGGCTTCGCTCGATGCCTTTTGCAAGCAAAGTAAGTTTATCGATCGGTGCCATCAGGGCGTTTGACATCCACCACGCGAAAACGATCGTTGTTAGGGACGTGCACGCGACCGTCGCAATAACAGGCGCGAGCGAATTTGTCGTCAGGAACGACGCGGCTATAAACGCTATTACGCCAACTACGCAATTGGTAACGGCTAAAGTGATAACCGCGAGCCACACTTTGCCCTTTAGCGTGTTAAGCATGAAAGTTTTAGATCGTTCTGCCATTTACTGCTCCGCGATAAAACTAGCCGATACTGGCCTTGACTCTTTCGAACAAAACCGTTGTATCTATTATTTTGAAAACGTCATTGTCGTGTTTGACCAATTTGGTAATTCCATCCGGCATTGAACCCGGATCGGAAGTTATTGCGTCGGGGACGACCGAGATAAGCTCGTGCATTGAATCGACCGGGATTGCAAATTGTGTGTTCTTTGCATTCGATCGCAGAATGATGAGTTTGGCTTTGCCGTTCGCAGGTGAATCCTCAAGGCCGAGGATTTTTTTTAGATTTGTTACCGCGACGACTTCGCCTCGTATCGCGGCTAGGCCTGTAATTGACGACGGGGCTGTCGGAAGAGGAGAAATCGGTAGAGGATGAACAACTTCGGCTACTGCTTTGGAAGAAACACAGTAAATACAGTTTCCTAAAAAGAATGCGACGAACTTTTCGCAATTCGTCAGATGCGGGACGCTCGTCGCCGATTGAAAGTAAAGCCGGATTCGACACTTCACCCGAAGAAAGCAACTCTGTTCCTTTTTCTAGACTGCTCATTTTTCCTCGGAGAACTACAATGCTTCACCATTGAGATAGGATTCGACAGCCTTCATCAACGTCTCGGGACCGAAAGGCTTTGTGATGTAACCGGAGGTGCCAGCCATACGGCCGCGTACCTTGTCGAAAAATCCGTCTTTCCCAGAGATCATTACGACCGGAACATCCTTGATCGCGTTGTTGCTTCTGATCAGCTTGCAGACCTGATAGCCGTCCATTCTCGGCATCGTGATGTCGAGCAGTACGAGATCAGGCCGCAGGTCCTGGAGCCGCTCCATCGCTTCCACCCCGTCATTCGAGCAGAAAACGTCATGGCCGCATTTTTCCAGTTTGCCCGCGATCAACTTGCGAACAGTAGGGCTGTCGTCGACGACTAGGATCGTCTTGCCCTTGACCATCGATTCATGTGCTTCGTCCTGCTGTTTGATTTCTTCAAGCCTGATCAACAGGGCGTTGACCTGGCCCGCGAGTACGACGTTATTCGGATTAAGCTGTGAAGCTTCGTGAAGATAGTTATAACCGTATTGCAGGTTACGGAGATTGAGGTGGCCGATGCCGAGCGTTGTCAGGTCAGCTTCGTCAAAAATTCGTGACGAACGCTCACTTTCCATTTTTTCAACAGCCTGACGCAGCAATGATTTGTCGGCGTTATGATTTGCCAAAAGCATTTCAAGATCGGCGAGCGTCAGCACAGACATGCAGCCTTTGCAGACGATTGCCTGGGCTTCATTCTCAACTGTACAAAACGAGCAAGGCGTCGTGACCACGTCGAGCTTAGGCATATCGGCCGCTGAAACGATCCGTGTTTCAAATCCCGTCGGAACATCGGGCACAATTTGATCAAGGTCAAGGTCTGGCCTCGGAATGGTCGTGCCGAACATTGTCGTATCGAACGGCAGGTTGAATACGTCATTCTTGTCGGCTTCGACAGAAACGCTCTCGGATGATTTCTCCATAAAGCCGAAATGCTCCCCAAGCTCAAACGTATCCGGGTCAATAGTTATCGATGCGATCGTCGGGAAATCGTCCGCGGCGGAAGCGTTTTGCTCAGTTCCGAAAGGTGTCGGCTCGATTGCCGAAAATGCTGCCGATTCCTCGGCTTCGTATTCTTCCGTAGCTTCTTGAGTTACTTCGAACGATTCAGGTTCATCAACCAGCTTCGGCATCAGGAGCGAGCTCATACGTGATCTCTTCGACTTCTTCTTCCTGAACCGCTTCGATCTCAGCTTCCGTTTGGTCGCTTTCCATGGACTCGGCGACTGCTTCCTGAACAAAGTCCTCTTTGGCTTCCGTCTCGTCAACTGTTTCAGCCGGGCTAAATTCAACTACGTTATCTTCTTCGGCTGCTTCGTCGGAGTCGCTGACACGGACCATTCCATCGTAAGAAACATCTTCGGAATCCGCAGTGTCTTCGTAAACTTCGAGCGGAGCCATAAACTGTTCGACCGTTTGCTCGGTTGTGCCGGTTTCACCATCAAATTCATCCTCTGATGTTAATTCGTCTGAGAATTCGTCGGAAACTGCAACTTCTTCATCAACCTCGACAGGTGACATCGCCGCTTCAACCACTTCTTCTTCAACTGCTACTTCTTCGACTACCGCTTCTTCGACTATCGATTCAGAAACTTTCGGAGCCACGGCCTCCATGATGGAAGTAAGCGACTCGAGGCTCGCTTTCGCGCTTAAATTGCTCGGGTTTATTTCGAGAACACGCTTGAACGCTTCGATCTTTTCATCAAATCCGTTTGCCAGGTGCGATTTTAGTACCCACGCATCCTCGGCATTTGGCTCCTCAGCCAAAATTGCGTCGATCAGCTCGTTGGCTTCAACAGCATTACCGGCGACCGCCGCGGTTCTCGCCTCAGCCAGCAAATTTGCGCGGATGCTGTCGCGGGCTGCTTTATATGCCGTTCCGGCAGCTTCATTTTCGGGGTCGAATTCAAGAACCTTTTCAAGATATGACATCTTGCCTTCGTTCGAATCGGACAGCGAAGCGAGCCACAACCATGCCATCGAGTTTTGCTCGTCGTATTCGAGAGCCTGATTAAAAAACTGTACAGCGGCATCCGGCTGGTTTGCCTCGGCCGCGTCGATTCCACGTTGAACAAAATTCTTTGCGAGAAGCGATTTTGTCGCCGCCGCCCATTCGAGCGCACGCGAGTTCTCCGGATTGATTTCGAGAACGTTGCTCAAGAATACGAAAAGCTCTTCGGGGTATTCGCTGATCGAGGAAAGCCATAGCCAGGCGCTTTCGCTTCGCGGATCGAGTTCCGCCGCACGAGTAAGGGCGATGCGGGCACTGCCCCGATTTCCAGCCTGGGCCGCTTTGATGCCTTCGCGGAGATATTCGGCGGCCTCTAACGTCCAGCTGCCGGTGCTGGTTTCATCATTTGCTTGTTCTGCAAACGGGATCGGCGACGGGGTTTGTTCGATTTCTAATCTCATAAATTTGTCGTTGAGCTGAGTTGTGTTCGAAGATGTATGCGGAGACAGAACGCAGATAGAAGGCGCTGGCGTTCGATCTTTATTAGCAAGACAAATGCCAAACCTGGCCTTTTCACAAAAAATCGCTAAACCACACTGTTTATGGACATTTTATAAGATAGAATTGATTCTCGAAGCAGATTTGAAATACAGGTTTAGCCGGTCAAACTGACCGATTTGTGACAAAAAGTGGTATTCGAAAATGACAAAAATTTGCAGATTCGGAGCTTCAATGGGTAGCGAATAATGAGCAAAAAAAGCTTCGATGCAGACGTGATTATCATTGGCGCTGGGCCGGCCGGGCTCTCGGCGGCAACATGGTGCGTTGAGCTTGGCCTCGATACGATCATCTTCGAAAAAGAGGCAGAACCGGGCGGGCAGCTTCTTCGGATCTTCAATCCCGTCACAAATTACCTCGGTCTTGAAACGGCCAACGGCCGCGAGCTGCGCGATCATTTTCTGCATACATTTGAAAGCCGAAAACCGGTTACGCGACTGTCAGCCAAAATCACCGAAATTGATCCCGTGGGAAAATCGATAGTCACGACCGGCGGCGATCGTCTGACCGCTCGGGCATTGATTATTGCAACCGGTGTGCGACGGCGTCGGCTGAATGTTCCCGGCGAGGAAAAATTCATCGGCAAAGGCATCATTGATTCCGGCTCTAAAGAAAAAGAAAAGGCTGAGAATAAAAGAGTTGTCATCGTCGGCGGAGGCGATGCCGCCCTGGAAAACGCGTTGATTCTGGCCGATTTTGCATCGAAAGTTTATGTCGTCCACCGCCGCTCTGAACTCAGTGCCCGCTCCGAATTCACCGAAAAAGCAAGACAGAACCCAAAGATCGAATTTCGGCTTGAAACGGTCGTAAATGCGATAAAAGGCGGCAGCAAGGTTGAGTCCGTCGAATTGACCAATCTTACGAACGGAAAGACCGAAGAATCTCGCAGCGGAAATCGTTTTAGTCCGAATCGGCGTCAAGCCCAACACCAAAATTCTAAAGGGCCTGATCGACCTCGACCCAAAAGGCTATATCCAGATAAACAGCAATTGCGAAACAAGTTCTACGGGCGTTTACGCCATCGGCGACGCAGCAAATCCGGTTGCCCCAACGATCAGTACCGCCACCGGCACGGGAGCCACGGCCGCAAAAGCGATTTTCGCTTCGCTGAGTCATGCAAAAAGATGTATAATCGTTGCAATTCAAATCCCAAAATTTGAATTTTTATCCAAAAAAATTCTTGTTGTCACGGTTAGGCGGACTATGGCCGATTTTATTTGTATTGAATTTACGACTGTTTCTTCCGTATTAGCACCATTGGAACGAAAAATGCCTTATTATTTCGATATTGTTAGCGATTTCTTCATCTAGACGTTTTACCGTCATTTTCAACTTTAGGAGGATCTATGAAATTTAGCTCTCTAAGAAATAATTTGCTGCTCTTGCTACTTACGATAATGATCTCGATCATTTCGTCTAGTATCATTTCGGCACAGTCAGCTACATCGTCAGTAAATGGCTCGGTCGTCGATGCTCAAAATCGCGTTGTTTCAGGAGCGACCGTGCGTTTGATTAACGATGAAACCGGATTCAATCGCACAATTGTTACGGGGAGCAGCGGAAGCTTTAATTTCGCCAGTGTCCCTCCGGGCACTTATCGCGTCGAGGTTGAGGCCTCGGGTTTTAAGAAACTCATTCAATCGAATGTGCAGGCATTGGTGGACAAGGCGGCCGAGGTAAATGCGACGCTCGAGGCCGGCAACATCAACGAAGTGGTTAATGTTGCGGGTGGTGACATCCAATCCATTGTCAACACACAGGATGCGAGCCTTGGAAACAACTTTATTTCAAAACAGATTCAGGAGTTGCCTCTAGAAGGAAGAAACGTAGGAAATCTTCTTAGCCTTCAGCCCGGCGTTACTCGCGGCGGTGCCGTTACCGGGAGCCGAAGCGATCAGTCGAATATCACTCTTGACGGCATCGATGTAAACGATCAGCAGCTTGGTACGGCGTTTACGCCAGTCGTTCGCGTTACGCCGGATTCGGTTGACGAATTTCGCGTCACGACTTCGAACGCGGATGCCTCGCGAGGCCGTTCGTCCGGTGCTCAGATCACCCTTTCAACAAAGAGCGGCACCAACGAATTTCGCGGTGCGCTGTATGAATATCATCGAAACACCGTTACGACGGCAAACGATTTCTTTAACAACAGCTCGGGCGTTGAACGGCCAAAACTGATCCGCAACTTGTTTGGCGGGCGACTTGGCGGGCCGATCGTCAAAAATCGGCTTTTTTTCTTTTACAATTACGAAGCTCTGCGTGAAGCTCGCGAAACACCCCATCAGCAGATCGTTCCACTCGCAAGTCTTGGTGCGGGCATAGTTCGTTTCTGTAGCGGACGTGATGCAAACGATGTGCTATTAGCTGACGGCGGATGCGGAGTGGTAAAAAGCGTTACGGCTGCGCAGATAAATGCGTTGACTTCGAACGGCACAGCAGGCGGCCTTGCCGTCGTTGACGTAAACCCGGCTGCATTAAGTGTTTTGGCCTCGGCGGCTGCCCGATATCCGGCAAACGATTTTTCGATCGGTGACGGCCTTAATACTGCCGGCTTCAGATTCAACGCCACAATTCCGTCAGCGGAAAACACGCATACCGGAAGACTTGATTGGAATGTAACAAGCAACGACAAACATAAGATCTCGTTCCGTACCACAATCCAGGACGACTTCACCGATACGCTGGGCGCCCAAGCATTTCCTGATACATTGAGTGCCCGCCGGATCAGCAAGCCATTCAACTACGGGATCGGCCACACGTGGCTGATCAGCAACAATCTGATAAACAATTTCCGTTACGGCTTTACCAGACAGTCATTTAACAATGAAGGCGATACTACAAACGACAATCTTTCATTCAGAGGTGTCTTTTTCCCTCAGAATTTCGCTTATCCATTTTCGCGGGAAACAGATACGCAAAATTTCGTGAACGATTTTTCCTGGATCTCGGGAAATCATACGATCGGGATCGGGGGCAACATCCGTATCGTACGCAACAAGCGTGAAGATTTCGCACCGACATTCAATGCTGCTCAAATCAACAGGTCGTTTTTGCAGGATCGGGCAATGTTTTGACGAACCCCATCCTTGCAACGGACGACCCCGCATATATCGGCGGACCTCTCGCCGGAACGAATTATCGCATCAGAGGGGCTGAATTTTAGCAACCCGTGACGCATTTGCCGCGGTATTTGGACGTTATTCTGATTACGGATTCAATTCCAATTTCAACGTCGATGGTAGCCGTCTGGCGGCGGGAGAACCTGTCCGTCGAAACTTCGCCACCGAAGAATATGACGTTTACGTTCAGGATGCCTGGCGGATGCGTCAAAATTTCAATGTAACTTTCGGATTCGTTATGGCCTCAGCCGCCCGGTTTATGAAACAAGCGGGTTTCAGGCAAAACCGAATATCTCTCTTAGCGAGTACCTGAGACGCAGGATAGAGGCTTCGGCCGCCGGAACAAACTACGGCGACATGGCTTCGGAAGCTCTGACGGTTGAACTCGCCGGCCCAGCAAACGGCAAAGGAAATGTTTATCCTTGGGATAAAAACAACTTCCAGCCAAGCGTCTCGGCTGCGTGGTCGCCTAACTTTAAAAGCGGCTTCCTGAAGACCGTTTTCGGTGCAGATAGTGCATCCGTTATCCGCGGCGGTTTCCGCATCACTAATGATTATTTCGGCCAGGCTTTGGCGGTGAATTTCGATGCAAACAATACGCTTGGTTTTGCGTCGGCACTAAACATTTCGGCAAACACGTTTAACGTGACGACGAATCCGGGACCGCTCTTTACGGGCTTTAATCAAAGGGTGACGAGCTTGCCGTTGCCTCCTGGCGGTTCGTTGCCGACAACGCTGACCTTCCCGCAGCAGCAGCCGTTGGACGATCAGCGTCGAATCGAAGGATCGCTCGACGACAATCTCGTTTCGCCGATCAATTATCAGTGGAACGTTACATACGGGCGTGAACTGCCAAAAGGCCTTTACGTCGAAGCGTCGTACATCGGGCGCATGGCACGAAACCTTTTGGCTTCCAGGGACATTATGACGCCCAACAACATCACGGACCCAAGATCGGGACAGACATGGTACGAAGCTGCGGGCATTCTCGAAGACCACAGGCGACGGAATACACCGGTTTCTCAGATTCCGGCACTTCCGTTTTTTGAGAATATGTACGCACCGGGCACATAGATGCTGTTTTGTTTGGCGCCGGACTTACAAATTCCCAGGCTGCCTATGGCTTTATGGCAATCACCAATGACACGCCGGGCTGTGCGGGTGCCCCTCTCTTCGGCTGTTACGATGTCGGTAATGACTGGACATTTCTGCAAGATGTTCTTGACGGAAATACGAACAGACAATTGTTTTACAACAGACAATATGGCGCGCTATCAGCCTATGGAACCATCGCAGGTTCGGATTATCATGCAGGAACACTCAGCGTAAGACAGCGTTTCAAAGGCCTTACGTGGGACTTGAACTACACGTTTTCCAAGTCGATCGACGATGCATCGGGTATTCAAACAAGCGGTGTATTCGGACAGGCGTTTATCCATAACGCCTTGCGTCCCGAGGACAACCGTTCGGTCTCGGACTTTGACATTCGGCACATTATTAACTTCAACAGCGTCTGGGAACTTCCCGTAGGCCGAGGTAAGAGCTTATTCGGCGGCATGAACAAGTTCGCCAATGCAGTCCTCGGCGGCTGGACATTAAGCAGCGTGGCTCGATACAACACCGGTTTTCCCATCTCCGGAACTTCGGCAAACTTTGTTGATATCGGCGGATGGCCGACAAACTGGAATTCCAGAAGCTTTGTTGTCCGAACCCAACCAGTATCGATTTCGCCGACAAGGAACGGAACAAACGGCGTACCTAATCTGTTCACCGATCCAGTTGCGGCTTATCAGAGTTTCCGTGTTGCAGCTCCGGGTGAAACCGGCGACCGGAACGTCCTCCGATATCCGGGTTATGTTGTGTTGGATCTGGGACTCTACAAATCGTTCCAGATGCCCTGGAGTGAGACTCACAAGGTACAGTTCCGGGTCGAGGGTTTCAATATTACGAACACGCAGAAGTTCACGACGGTCGACAGTATCTTCGGTCTCGATCCGTTTAAGAACAATCCGCAGGATACGTTTGGAAACTTTAGTGCAATCCAGGGTGAACCCAGGATCTTCCAATTTGCTATCCGTTACGACTTTTAATCAGAGTGTAAACGGAAAATAAAGCCGAGGTTGTCGCCTCGGCTTTATTTGTTTTATTTAGGCGGGTTTTCCGCAATGTACTTTTCGAATTTTGTTTTTTCGGGATGATCGGGGACTTTTTCAAGAAACATCTTGTATTCAGTGGCTGCCCTGTCTTTAAGACCAGCTGCGTTGTAAAGCATCGCAAGTCGAAGGTGTATCTCGGCCTTTTCTTTCGGAGCCAACTCAATTGCCTTATTTAAGATGCTCAACGGCTTTCGATCCTTTTTTTGCTTGTAAATAGGATTCTCCCAGATAATGGTGAGCCGCTGCTGAAATCGGCTCGAGTTCAACGGCACGGCCCAGTGTTGCGACAGCCGAATCGAATTGTTTTTGACTCAATTGAAGCTTACCCAAATTTACAAGAGCCGGAATAAAATCGGATTTTAGGGCAATGGCTTTGTTATAGGCATTCTCGGAATCAGCGAATTTCTCTTCCTTAAATAGCAAATTGCCAAGCTCCGTCCAAGCAACAAAATCTTTGTTATCCATTTCAACGATTTGTTTGAAAAGCTTTACGGCGTTTGAACTGTTCTTCTCCTTCGAAGCGGCAATAGCTTTTTCGAAGGCTTTTTGAGTATCTTCGGTTCGGGTATACGCGTTGCGGATCAAAATAACCTCATTCCTCAAAGCCTTCGCTTGCTCGACATTGGACCATATAAGGTAGATGTCCTTTCGGTTCGACATCGGAGGAGGCGTAAGTGTCCCCATAGGATAACTTCCGATTTCTTGATTATCAACTTCAACGACCAGCGTCACGCCGTTTCTCGGAATGCCTATAAAACTGAATCCGCCCTTGTTTTTGACACGCTGTCGCGCGACCACAACGCCGTTTGCCAACACCAATACCGACAAAGCTGGGGCCTTATTTTCATCGGCCAGGCCCTTGGATCTCCACATTCCCGAAAGTCTGGCGTCCTGGCCATTTCCTGGATTCGATCCAGGACGGTTTCCGATATATGTTGGCAGGCCGCTTTGCTGGCGGGCCTCGTCGTCTTGTGCTATAGGCTACGAAATACTGATAACCATAAGAGCCGAAATCGTCGAAAACTTCAAAATTAATTTCATGGTAATTCTCCGAACAGAAAGATTTGTAAACCTAGTTAATTCAAACGAAACAAAAAAGTCAAGTATTTTGGGTATTATCGAGCGGCGAATGAGTCGTTGCCGGTGATTTGGGCGAGGTGGCGGGTGTCATTGAGGGCGAGGACGCGGACGTTGTTGCGGCCGCGGATCTCGAAGCGGTTTATGCCGCAGTTCGAAGTGATGATCCACGGGGTTTGTTTAGTTGTGCGATGGATCGCTCCCATAAGATGCAGAGTCAGAAAACAGATGGCTCCGGTGTGCGAAAATACGGCGATCTTTTCGCCCTGGTGGTTACGCAGAATTTCCCAAAGCTGCCCGGTGCTGCGTCGCAGCAGGTGGCGATAACTTTCGCCTTCGGTGATAACGTGGTGTATGTTGCGGTTGACGAGGGCGTAATAATCTTTGGGGAATTGCTGTTTAGATTCGTCGAAGGTCAACCCTTCGAGCACGCCTACGTGTCGTTCGCGAAGTGCGGGCGTCGTGTTGACAGCAACATTGATCAATTCCGCAAGCGATTCGGCTGTCTGCACGGCACGAAGCAGATCGCTCGCATAGATCGCCGATACGCCCTCTTTAGCAAGTACTTGAGCAGTAAGTTCGGCTTGCCGCTTTCCAAGATCGGACAGCGGAGTAGGCCCATGCCCGCCAAATCTCCCTTCGGCGTTTCCGGCAGATTGGCCGTGTCTGATCAGGTAAAGGCGTGTTGGCGGTGGCATAACGTATTTTGGATTTTAGATTGCCGATTGACTGAGTATTTCGCGAAAAATGGAATTCAGGTGCTCCATGGATGGCTTTTCCTCACGGCGTTCGACAACCTTCGAAGCGAGCCGCGTCATTTCACTCTCTATGAAATCACTTATAACGTCAATTCGCGGCTCACGCTTTAATTCATCACCGAGCTTTTTGCGCTCGATGAGGGTTTCGATCTGATCGCGTAATTCCCCTTTGGGCAATATGTCCTGGACTAGAATACCAAACTGCATTGGCACGACATCCGCACTACGCTCGATCCACTTTATCGCTAACAGCGGACGAAGGACGTAGAAATACTTTTTTACGGAAACAGTGTCACCCTTCAAATACTCGCGGAAATTACCTCTTGCCATTTGGAGGTAATGATATGTGCAGGCTGTTGCTGAATAACAATAAGGCACGAGAGATTTGAACTTAGCCGAAATCGCTTCATCTTCCAGATAGACAGTTGGTGAGTTGAGCCATTCAAGCAACGGAGGATTCGACTTGCGGAGCAGTTTAAGAGCTTTGCGGAGGTCCCAGCCGTTTACATCGAATTCGTCAAGGATAGGTCGCTCGATCACGTCACGACGATCTTCTACGTCGATAGACAGATACCAATCCGGTTCGCGAATGTAGAGGAACCTTACGTCGTAATCACTGTTTTTTGATGGAAAGCCCCACGCACGACTACCTGATTCGCAAGCATAAAATATCTTTACCGACTCTTCGCGTTCGATAGCAAATAGTCGTTCTTTGATCTCGTCAAAAGGTTCCATTGCCCTATGCGGTCACGGCTTCAGCCTTGAGTTTTTCGGTTTGGTAATGCGTTGTCAGGGCTTCGATAAATTCATCAAGCTGGCCGTCGAGTACAAGGTCGAGCTGATGAACCGTTAGCCCGATGCGATGGTCGGTGACGCGATTTTCCTTGAAATTATATGTGCGGATCTTCTCCGAGCGGTCGCCGCTGCCGACCATCGATTTGCGTTCGGCAGAAAGTTCGTCGTGCTGCCGCTGCTCTTCAAGCTCCTGCAGGCGGGCCCGCAAAATTCGCATGGCCTTTTCTTTGTTCTTGATCTGCGATTTTTCGTCCTGCATCGAAACTACGACGTTCGTCGGCAAATGCGTCAAGCGAACCGCGGAATAGGTCGTGTTAACAGATTGGCCGCCCGGACCAGACGAGCAGAAATAATCTACGCGCAAATCCTTTGGATCGACCTGAACATCGACCTCTTCGGCTTCGGGCAGCACGGCGACCGTGATGGCGGATGTGTGAATTCGTCCGCTCGTTTCAGTCTGCGGAACACGCTGGACGCGATGAACGCCTGATTCATAACGCATTTTCGAGAAAACCCGGTCGCCCTCGATCACCGCCACGGCGTCTTTGATTCCGCCAACTCCGGTGTCGGACGTTTCCAGTATCTCCATTTTCATGCCCTGCCGCTCGGCGTATCGTGCGTACATTCGCAGAACTTCTGCGGCAAAAAGTGTCGCTTCGTCGCCACCTGTACCTGCCCGGATCTCGAGGATTACATTCTTTTCGTCTTTCGGATCTTGCGGAAGAAGAAGTACTTTTAACTCCTCTTCGGCCGGCGGCAATTTTTCTTCGATCTCAAGAATCTCAGCCTGAGCCAGCTCACGCATTTCTTCGTCGTCTGTGGCCAGCATCTCTTTGCTTTCCGCCAGGGCCTCGCGCATTTTCTTTACTTCACGGTATTTTTCGACGATTATGCCGAGACTCCGATGCTGCTTCATCGCCTTTGCATAGAGCGACATGTCGGACATGAACTCCGGTGAAGAGATCTGTGCGGTCAGGTCCTCGTAAGATTTTTCGATTTGTGCAAGTTTTTCTAACATAAGAAGATTTTCACCACAGAGACACAGAGAGACTGAGGAATGGAAATATGAAAATTTCTGTGCCTCCGTGTCTCTGTGGTTCAACAGTTTTAGGCCGTTTGCGGCTCAAGTTTGAGCGATTCGTCCAACGCTTTTATCGCGACCTCAAGCTGTTCGCCGTCCGGTTCCTGTGTGGTGATGTTCTGCAGCCAAAGGCCCGGCAGTGTCATCGCTTTGAAGATCGCACTCGATTCTTTTTTTGCCGCGTAGCGGATAATTTCGTACGAAAGCCCCGCAACCAGCGGCATGAGAGCGATCCGAACGACCAGGTTCAGCCACATTGCATCGAATTTAATGACCGAGAACAGCACGATCGCTACAAGCATCACGACCATCAAAAACGAAGTGCCGCAACGCGGGTGCTGACGCTTTTGGACCATCGCGTTATCGACATTCAGGTCGAGGCCTTTTTCCCAAGTGAAAACGGTCTTATGCTCGGCACCGTGATATTCGAACACGCGGCGGATGTCCTTCAGATAAGACATCGTGAAGATCATGATCACGAAAAAGACCATCCGAACAAGCCCATCGACCAGGTTAAAAGCGACCCAAGAATGCGGTTTAATCTCCCAAATGTAGGCCTTTGTCACTTCCCACCAGCCCGCACTTTCGGTAATTACCGGGCCTTCAGCCCAACCGGCCGCGATGAATGCGACGTTTGTCAGTAAAAGCGGTGCGACGATAAACAGAAGAACGTTAAACCCAAGCGCGAATATAATCGAACCGACCGCACTGGCAGATTGCGTCGCTTTTTTAGCTTTCGAATCTTCCTTTTTCTCCGGCATGATCACCTTGACCGGAGCTTTCGTGAAGTTCTCGTCCAAGCGTACCGTCAACCAAAGCCATCTCTGTTTCAAGCTCCTTTTCTTTGGCCAATTCCTCTTGTGCTTTGAGGTCTTCCTCATAAATCCGGGCCGAGAAATTCAGGGCCTTGATGCCCAACGCCATCGATTGAATCAGCGTTGCACCGCCGCGAAGCACCGGCAGATTAAGCCATTTATACTTATCGCTCCATTTCGGCAGCACTTCCGCCGTCGTAACGATCTCGCCGTCGGATTTTCGGCAGGCGATGGCATAAGCGCTCGGCGTACGCATCATTACGCCTTCCATAACGGCCTGTCCGCCGACAATAAGATCGCGCTCCATTGCAAAGACGGTGTGCAGGAATCTAAGTTTTCTTGACGATGATCTTTTATTCATATTGCTTCGTTAGATATCTATTGTGCTGAATTAGATGTTCAATCAATTCGAAATCACAAATTCAAAACCTTAAATTGAAAGACGCCGGTCTTTTTTTCACCTGTCGCGGGCGTAATTTAATACACCTTTAGCGACCGGCGCTCAAAGAGCCGGCGTCGAATTTTGTCTGGCTAATATTGGTTCGTCAAAAGCTGCACAGTAATTAAACTTCTGCGGTTTCAGCAACTTCAGCCGCAGGAGCCTCGGCCTGGACCGTCTCGGGCTGCGAGCCGCGTGCGTATCGACGTTTAAACCTGTCAACACGTCCTGCCGTATCGACCAGCTTTTGCTTGCCGGTAAAGAACGGGTGGCAATCCGAACAGATTTCCACATGCAGGTCGTCCTTCATCGTCGAACGCGTCTTGAACGAATGGCCGCACGCGCAGACCACGCTTATTTCCTGATAATTAGGATGAATTTCTTGTTTCATAATCTCACTTCCTTCGCCGTATATAAGCGATGTGCGATGTAACGCAATCCTTAATCATACGTTCGTCGGCAGCAATTGGTCAAGTATTTCGCGGCTAAGCTTGCTGTAAGGACGTGTATTTGGAGGTGGCTTTACGGTTTCGTAGGTGTCAATCCACTCCTGCACCGTCATTTTCGACGCGAGTTCACCGATCAGTGCAATCGGAACATCTTCGGGTTTCCTGAAACGAATGCACGATTTGCCCATATCAAGCTTTTTGCTCGAATGCTTCGTCCATTCCGTGTTAAACCATTCGAGCATTTCAGTCGAGGTATATATCCCCATGTGATAAACCGCGATATGGTTCTTCTGCGAGGCAATGCCGAGAAACGGTAGCGGCAGCTTCGGGTCGCAATGGTACCCTGCGGGATAAAGCCTATGCGGTACGACCCAGCCGAGCGAGCCGTAGCCCATCACTTCCTTGAAGCCTTTCGGAATGTTCTTTTTTATGGCCGAGCGGAGTTTCGTCATAACGTCCTTCCGGTCTTCCGGCAGGCTCGCGATGTATTCGTCCGGTGTTGCGGCGGTTGATTGCATAAACTGTAACTTCTTGCAAGAATTTTAGCGCAAAATCATAATTTGAGAGGCTGTCAAACTTAAATAATAACTGCTACAAGAAAAAAACTGCCGATATCGCGTGGCAGTCTTCGTTAAATAGTTGAAACATTTAGTTTGGTAAAACAGTAGCTGGTATCACCACGTCGATGTTGCCATCGGAGACATTCGTGCCGCCATTGTCAGTCAAAGTTAGAGGTTCACGGAATGCCCCTGTAAATGAAGCACTTATATTCTCGTTAAAAACATTGAACACAGAACCGGTGCTAATCGCGAATGCGTACCCGAAACGCGTGATGTGGTTGTTGTAAATGTTATCACCGCGCGGCCCTTCGGTTCCCGCACCAGGTGCGGGATTGTAACAAATCCCCAGCAGGTTGCTCGACGGCGTTGCTCCGCCGATAACTACGTTTTCGAAGATTCGATTGCCGGTAGAGCTTCCGCCGCGAATAAATATTCCAAGGTTTACGGAGGATATCGTATTGTTTTCAACATACGCTCCACGAGTTTGGAGCAACAGAACACCGAATTCTCTTGGGCCTGGCGCGGGTGCGAGACCTTTTCCCAAGATCTGGAGGTTTTTGATCCGAATATTTACGCCATTTGTAACATTTACGTTGAAGTTAAAACCGGTAACTTTGCCATTCCGGACTTCAACCCCACTTACTCCATTGACGAAAATCCCGTTGCCTGACCCGAATTCGTCAGTAGAAACCGTATGTCCACCAAGATCAAGAGTTACGTTAGACGCCGTAATCATGACAGCATTGCCATTTCGTACGTTGACATCGTCACTTAGTCGATAACTGCCGGACCGATTTAAAACGATCGATCGATTTCTTGGGTCGAAATCTGAACGGCTAAGTTCAATGACCTTTTCTTCATTTTGGGCTGTGGCAGTTTGCGCCGCCGTAAAGACAAAGAATGAGGATAACACCAGCATCAGACCGACAAATCGGAAATTTTGAAATTTCATACTTTACTCCTTTTACTTTTGTGTAATTTTTTTCTTAAGTTCTCAGCAGATCGGATCGGTGTGCGAAAACACACTAATATCTCGCCGAATGATTCAGCTTTTCGCTCTATAAATTGCCTGAGGACCTAACTTGAAAATGGAAAAGTAAGGCGGATTTATTCCCTAATTCGAGAAACGCGAAAAGTTAAAATTTAAGCAAGGTTGATAATCTCTGACTTTTGATACCGAAGAAATCTGTAATTGCCTGAATCTGTTGGTCGGTTGGCTGACTCGTGTTGTTTATCTTTCGCGTTCCGACGAGCATATTATTTTTAGGCGTGTGCTCCGTGGCGATGAATTCGAAGAGCCTTGTTGCATAACCGCTACGTTCGAGGAGGAGCGAGCGGAGGCCGTCGGTGATCGTTTCGGCGGTGCGTTCGAGCATTATGCCATGTTTCAGGATGCCGGCGAACATTTCGGGTGATTTGATCTGCGGGCGGATTTCCTTATGGCAGCAGGGAGCTGCGACGATGATTTCGGCTTTTGCGGTAATGCCTTTGAAGAGTGCGTCGTCGGTGGCGGTGTCGCAGGCGTGGAGGGCGATAAGGATATCGACCTCGCCCGGATCGAAATCGGCGATCGTACCCTGGACGAAGCTGAGGCCGTCGAACCCTCCGGCTTTGGCGATGTCGTTGCAAAGGGCGACGAGTTCGGGGCGTTGCTCGACGCCGGTCAGATGAACAGATTTGGCGGAAGATGCGGACAAGAGTGTCCGCGTTCCAAAATAGTCGTAAGCGGCGAAAGTGAGGTAGCCTTTGCCGGAACCCATGTCTACTATCCGCAAGCTCTTTTTATCTTTTAGCGATGACTTGTCTACCAGCCCGCTGAGTATTTCAACGAACTTGTTGATCTGCCGCCATTTGTCCTGCTGCTGTGAGCGAATCTCGCCACTGTCGGTTGTGATACCAAGAGCCTTTAGATAAAAGGCGTTCGGGTCGATCAGCGTTTTTTTCTTGCGGTCGTGGCCGAGCGAAGGCTGTTCTGAGAACGTTGGCTTTCCGGCCTTCAGACGCGAATTCCGCTTGCCGATCTCCAACTGAAAATCGCTGGCCGTCGTGAATAGGTGACCGCTGCAAAATCCCGACTCAAGATAATTCCGGGCGGATTCGACGCCCTTGTCAAAATCCAGATTTTTCACCACGTCGCGCGTTTCATAACGAAACTGGAACAAAAGCCGCGTGCCCTTTTTTGTATCGATCGGGCGTACAAATATCTTTTGCAGATGAGCCTCGCTGCCCTTATAATTGCCTAACGTCATTTTTACAAACGTCTTGGCGGCTAGGCTCTTTTCCAGCTCTTCGATAAATTTTTCTATGTTTTCGTTCACAGAAATGGGGTGTATATTATGGAAGCAAGATTAGCACAAATGGAAAACGATAAAAATCACATCACGACTCAGCAGTTCACTGGTGGGATCGCATATTTGCTGCGAGAAACGTTCGAAGGCTCGCCCGAAGGGCTGCCAAGCGCGTATCTTGACCGGGGCACTGGGATCTTCACCACACTTGAAAAACTGTCGGCCGACGCGGCCTCAAAGGAGTTTCACGGAACGACAATCGCCGCCCAGACGGAGCATGCGAAATTCTACCTGGACCGAATGTGTGAATTCATCAACGGGCGAACGGAAAGCGTAAATTGGGACGCTAGCTGGCTGATCGAAACCGTCAACGATGCCGAATGGGAAGCTCTGCGAGCGAGCGTCAGGCACGCGTATGAGAACACGCTCCGTTGCGTGGCATCTGTCGTGGACTGGAACGAACAGCGCGTCGGAATGGCGATAGGTATGGTCGCACATACGGCGTATCACCTCGGCGCGATTCGGCAGATCGCGAAGACAAATTAGTTCACAGATGAACACAGATGAACACAGATAAACTCAGAGGTAGGCGTAAATCGAGTCTCGAAGATGAGGCCGATCTATCCAATTGCAATTGATAACGTGGGAGTTCGATTGGATCGAGTCGACAGAAGCATTGACATCGTTTCTACGTCAAGCAAAAGCCTAAACGATAAACGTTTATGAAAAACTTATTTCACCTAGCTTTTCCCGTTCACAGCCTCGATGCAGCCCGCGAGTTTTACGGCGGCGTGCTCGAATGCAGCGAAGGCCGCAGCTCGGATCGATGGATCGACTTCGATCTTTACGGCCACCAGATCGTCACGCATCTTGCTCCTGATTTTAAGCGGCAAGCGGTCACCAACGGCGTTGACGCTGATGCCGTTCCGATCCCACATTTCGGCATACTTTTATCTATGGACGATTGGAAGGCCCTGGCTGAAAAGCTGAGGTCGAAAGGCATCGAATTTATCATTGAGCCAAAGATTCGCTTTGCGGGTGAGGTCGGCGAACAGGCCACGATGTTTTTTCTTGACCCAAGCGGCAACGCCTTGGAGTTTAAGGGATTTAGCGACTTTTCACGGATTTTTGCTAAATGAACTTGTTGAAAAGGGAAGGCGACACGCTCAATCGAAACTTCTACTGAGTATCTTATCCCGGACAATATCTTGATCTCAATCTTGTTCTCAAATATGAAACTCGTTCCATTCGCTCTAATTCTAGTTTTTTCGATCGCAGCCTTTGCTCAAGTTCCGAAGCGGACAATTGCGGTCACTATCGATGATCTCCCGGTAGTTTCTACCCGCAGCGATCTGAAAAACCGTCAGGAGATCACAAAAAAACTGCTTGGTCACATCAAGAAGGCAAAAGTTCCAGCGATCGGTTTTGTCAACGAAAACAAACTCTATAAAGGCGATAAGCGTGACGAACAGCAGATTGACTTGTTGCGGATGTGGATCGACGCAGGCCTTGAACTCGGCAATCATACTTTTTCTCATCGAAGCGCGGATGCAATCAGCGTCAAGGAGTATCAGGACGATATACTGCGTGGAGAGATCATTACCAAAGAACTTTTGAAAGCAAAGGGGCGTGAAATTAAATATTTCCGCCACCCGTTTTTGCAAACCGGCTCCGACATGGCGGTCAAGAATGCCATCTATAAGTTTCTGGCGGACCAGAATTACACTGTCGCCCCAATAACAGTCGATAATGCCGATTACATTTTTTCGCGGGCCTACGATATAGCTTTCGACAAAGGAGACAAAAAGCTGATGAAACTGGTCGGCGACGCGTATGTTCCATACTTAGAAAAAAAGCTCGAGTATTGGGAGCGGCAGTCCATGAAACTGCTCGGCAGGGAAATGAGCCAGACCTTACTCATCCACGCGAATTTTATCAACTCGGATTATTTCGACGATCTGGCCGCAATGTTCAAAAAACGCGGCTACAAATTCATCTCGCTTGAAGATGCGCTAAAGGATGAAGCTTACCGGCTTCCGGATAATTTTACTCGCCGGGCGGGCATCTCCTGGCTGCACCGGTGGACGCTCGACAAGGGCCGCGAGTATGTTCTGCCGAACGAACCGATGGTGCCCGAGTTTGTGCTGAAGCTCTCCGGTTTCGAATCCGAATAATGAAAAAAGCTGAGATCGTAATCATCGGCAGCGGCGTGGTTGGGGCAAGCGTTGCTTATCATCTGACGATACGCGGCGCTCGCGATGTTCTCATATTGGAACGTGAGTCCGAGCAAGGCCTCGGTTCGACTGGCAAAGCAACCGGCGGTGTGCGGGCCCAATTCGAAACCGACATCAACATTAAGATGTCGCTTTATTCGCTCGCATTCTTCAACGATTGGGAGTTCGATTGTGAATATGAGCCGCGCGGATATCTTTTCTTTGCAACAACCGATGCTCAGTTCGATTATCTAAAACGAAACGTAGAAAAGCAGCGTGAACTGGGCGTGATGGACGTTGAGATCGTTGATGCCGAAACCATCCAAAAGATTGTGCCTGGAATGAACTGTGCCGATATTACTGGCGGCAGCTTCGGCAAGCACGATGGTTTTATTAACCCGCTCGCCGTTATGAAAGGGTTTACGGAAGGTGCGTTGAAAAACGGAGCAAAGATCGAGTTTGGAACGCGGGTATTGTCTGTTGAAACTGCAAACGGCAAAGTGGCCGCGGTCGAAACAGATCAAGGCCGCATCGAGTGCAAAAATGTCGTGCTGTGTACAGGAGCATATGCACGGAAACTGGCATCAACAGCCGCTATCGATCTCCCTGTCGAACCGCAACGGCGTCAGATCGTCTGGGCAAAGTCGGAGCAACCGCTGTCCGTGGATTTGCCGATGGTTATAGATATCGGGAGCGGCTTTCATTTTCGCCTAGCAAGAGACTGGAACGGCGTGCGGGCGAAGAACACGGTCGCTACTGTTCCCGGTTCTGTCTTGGACGTTTTGTTCGCCTATCCCGACCCGGACGAGCCTTCATCGCTTAACGCGGAATTTGATGAATCGTTCATCGCGAAAGTTTACGAACGTGCAAAACACCGTGCACCGTTTCTTTATCAAACCGAAGTCGTCCGAGAAAAATGCCGAGCCGGGTTGTACGAAAACACGCCAGATCATCACGCGATCCTCGGCGGCTGCGAAGTCAGCGGCCTCTATTTCGCAAACGGCTTCAGCGGCCACGGCGTCATGCATTCACCCGCAACCGGCCGTGCGTTGAGTGAAATTATTTTAGATGGCAAAGCGAGTTTTCTTGATGTCTCGTGCCTAAGCCTCGACCGTTTCGCCAAATATGAACTACTACACGAAACGGCTTTCATATAATTTTTCACCACAGAGAGGCACAGAGGCACAGAGGCACAGAGACGCAGAGAAAACAGCAAGGGAATGAAAAGGCCGCATCTCTGAAAATAATCTACATATTTAGATTCGGCTCTTGCCTTGATCTTGGTTCCTGTCTCTGTGTCTCTGTGGTAAATTTCTTGCATGAGAACGGCTATCATTCACCACCCGATCTACGAAAAGCATGACACCGGTCCCGGTCATCCGGAGACGTCGGAGCGTTACCGCGTTGTTATCGACGCTTTGCAAAATGACAAAAAACTTTGGGACGATCTCATCGAGATCATGCCCGAAAAAGCGCAGCAGGGAGTCGTCCAGGCGGCCCACACGAAAGAGCATTTTCAGCGTGTCGAAAATGCATTTGCTGCCGGACATGATCGACTCGATGCCGACACGACAATATCGATGAAGTCTTTCGACGCATCGCTTTTCGCGGCTGGCGGTGCGTGCCGTGCGGTCGATGCCGTGATGCAGGGCGAGGCGAAAAATGCGTTTGTTGCGGTGCGTCCACCGGGGCATCACGCCACCGCCGAAAACGCGATGGGCTTTTGCTTGTTCAACAACGTCGCCGTTGCCGCCCGCTACGCGCAAAATAAATACAAAGAGATCGATCGCGTCGCCATCATTGATTGGGACGTCCATCACGGCAACGGTACGCAGGGAATTTTCTACACCGACCCGACTGTTTTCTTCTTCTCGATGCACCAGTATCCGTGGTATCCCGGCACGGGAGCGCGAGGCGAAACCGGACACAGCCGCGGACTCGGCGCAACGCTCAACGTCCCGATGCGGGCATATACAATTGCGAGCGTACAAAAATCGATTTTCGAATCCGCGATTGGCGAGATTGCATCAAAAATGAAGCCCGACATGATCTTTATCTCCGCCGGCTTCGATGCACACCTCACCGATCCGCTGGGACAGCTTCAGCTCGAAGACGCCGATTACGTTTCGATGACCCGAACGGTCAAAGAATGGGCCGACGAAACGTGCGAAGGCCGCGTCATCTCATGTCTTGAGGGAGGCTACAATTTAGAAACGCTGGGCGCGACCGTCAAAAGCCATGTGGGTGAACTCGCCGGAGCTTGATGGTGTATCGGTTTCACGTTGTGATAAGATGTCGTCATAGCTACAACAAAACAGGAGAAATCGATATGCCGGACGTGGAAACATCTTGTGTTCAGTGCAGAGACACCTTTCTTTTTACCGAAAAAGAGCAGGAGACCTTCTATCAGCGTAATATGATGCCGCCGCAGCGGTGCCCGAAATGCCGTTCAAAAAAAGCGGTCACGAGTGAAGATGCTCCGAAACGGTTTGAGATCGTTTGCGACCATTGCGGCAAGCACGATCAGGTGCCATTTCAACCCAAGGTCGGACGTTCGGTCCTTTGCCGCGAATGTCACGAGGCCAGCCGGTCGCGCGCAAAATTTGCCTAAAAATAGTCGAGAGAGTCGTGAGTCGGAAGGAACCTTCCTGCTCTCGACTTTTGACTCTCGACTCAAGACTAAAACGATCTATGAGCTTTGAAACCGTAAATTACACTTTCGAAAACAACGTCGCGACCGTTCAGATGAACCGACCGGATGCGTTGAACGCATTATCGATGCAACTTAGCCTTGATCTGAGAGCGGCATTTGAAAAAGCGATTGCGGATAATGCGCGGGCCGTGATTCTCACTGGTTCGGGACGTGCTTTTTGTTCGGGTGGCGATCTGCGCGAAATGCAGTCTATGTGGAAAAAAGAAGGCCGCATTGAAGCTTTTCTCGAAGACCCGCTGAAAGCCCTGCATGATGTGATTGTTCTAATTCGTGAAACACCGGTTCCGTTTATCGCTGCAGTTAATGGTGTTTGCGCCGGAGCTGGTACAAATTTCGCGCTCGCTTGCGACCTGATCATCGCCGCCGAAGACGCCAGTTTCAATGAGGCTTTTGTCCGCATCGGCCTTTCGCCGGATTGTGGCGGCACGTTCTTTTTGCCGCGTGCCGTTGGTGAAAAGATCGCCGCCGAACTTTTTATGACGGGCGGGACTGTCGACGTAAGCCGTGCTTTGCAGATCGGCATGATAAACCGTGTCGTTGCGGCGGATTCGCTTATGGACGAAGCGGCGAAGTTCGCTGCGAAGCTGGCTGCGGGACCAACCGGTTCGATCGGCCGCGTTAAAAAAATGCTCAACGCATCTCTATCTAATACACTTTCCGAACAACTCAATCTAGAACACGCCTGCCAGATCGAATCCGGTAAATCCGCTGATTTCAAAGAAGGAGTTGCCGCATTTTTCGAAAAATGCCCACCGAATTTTATCGGCGAATAATCTTGACTGGAGCGCAAGCATCCATGCTTGCAAGATTGCAAAGCAATCTCAAAAACTTTCATTACAATGAAATATTGTTTAGGTCAGACGGCCGCTAAAGCGGACGCGTTCGTGCAAGTAGGGATGCTTGCGCTCCAGTCGGTGTCTCCACTTTAAAGATTTTCTTGTTGCTTTTGACAACTCTCCAAAATTTCAGTTTAATAAGAAACTGAAATTGAAAATCATTTTCAATAAAGTCCGACTGTTTTCATTGTCGATGGTTTTGCGTCTAGCTGTCTGAGGCCAAATTCGAACAAATGGAGATATTATGAAAAGTATTTTTACTAAACTATTAGGCATGGTTTTCCTCGCTACTGCCTTTGTGTTCATTGGCTTTGCACAAACGGGTGCCGATTTAGGAGGGCGAGTCGTCGATAGCAACGGAGATATCGTGGCAGGTGTAGCTATTGTTTTATCAAGCCAAAACATAAGATTCACGAGGGAAACCGTGACGGACGCCAACGGACATTTTACGTTTAGTAATTTACAGCGAGGCAAGTATCGGATTACGGTATCCGCACGCACGTTCGGATCGTTGGTTCAAAATATAAACTTTTTGGCGGACGAACGGCTGAATCTTGTGTTAAAACCGGAAACAATTGCAGCCGAAGTTTCGGTAACTTCCAGCTATCTCGCCGGAACACTGGAAAGTTTGTCGGAAGTTCCCGGGTCGATTGAGCGTGTTGATGCGCGGACTTTGGAAAGCAGCCGCGTGTTTAATTTTTCGGAGGCGCTTAGAAAAATTGCGGGCGTAAACGTCCGGGACGAAGAAGGTTTTGGATTGCGTCCAAATATTGGAATTCGCGGCACGAATCCAACACGTTCGACCAAAGTTTTGTTGCTCGAAGACGGATTGCCTCTTTCGTATGCACCATACGGCGACAACGCTTCGTATTATCATCCGCCGGTCGAACGTTACGAGTCAATCGAAGTCTTAAAAGGTTCGGGACAAATCGCTTACGGTCCGCAAACCATCGCTGGTGTCATCAATTATCTCACGTCAAACCCGCCCGAAAAGCCGACTTTAAACTTAAAAATAGAAAGCGGCAATCAGTCATTTTTTAACGGCGGCGCAGGATTTGGCGGAACGATCGGAAAATTTGCCGGGATCGTGAGCTTCAATCACAAACGCGGCGAAGGTGCACGTGAAAACACGAAATTCAAGCTCTACGATTTTTTTACAAAAGAGAATTACGCGCTAAATTCGCGTAATGCTTTGACGGCGAAATTTACAGGTTTTCGAGAAGATTCTAATCTGACTTACACTGGTGCGACCGAAGCCGAATTTGCGGCAAATCCGCGCGGCAATATTTTTAAGAATGATTTTTTCAACACGCGGCGTTACGGTTTCGCATTACAGCACGTCGGTGTTCTTTCGCCGAAAATCAACCTCACGACGAATTTTTACTCAAACTACTTTTCGCGCGATTGGTGGCGACAGAGTTCGAACTCGTCGCAACGCCCGAACCGTCTGACTATTGATCCGGATTGTGTAAGTTTGGCGCAACTTAACACGACTTGCGGCAACGAAGGCCGTCTGCGCGATTATTTGATGATCGGTATCGAGCCGCGTTTGAATGCAAGTTTTAGTTTCGGCGAAGTCAAAAACGAATTCAATATCGGGTTTCGGATTCACCGCGAAGATCAGGATCGGATTCAGAAAAACGGCGATTTGCCGAACTCGCGAGACGGTGTAATTGCCGAAAATAACGAACGTCAGGCATTGGCATATTCGGGATTTATTCAAAATCGGTTCATCTGGCGTGATTTTGCTTTTACGCCTGGCGTTCGGATTGAAAAAATCGAATTCGAGCGCAGTAACGCTTTGGCAAACGGCGGCACCGGTGTCACAGGCAATACAACTGTAACCGAGGTGATTCCGGGTTTTGGCGTCGCGTATTCAGGTTTGCCCCGCACGACTATTTTCGCCGGAGCCCATCGAGGTTTTTCACCGCCTCGTGTAGAAGACGTCGTATCTAACTCAGGCGGAGTCACGGAGCTTGATTCGGAACTGAGCTGGAATTATGAAATCGGCGTTCGCACACGCCCGATTCGCGGCGTTGAGATCGCTTCGACATTCTTCCGCAACGACTACGAAAATCAAATCGTGGCGGCTTCGATCGCGGGCGGCACGGCGTTCACCAACGGCGGCGAAACCTTGCAGCAAGGCTTTGAGTTTTCATCGCAAATTGATTCGGGTACGATCTTACGTACGTCGCACAATATTTATTTCCGCACTGCGTTCACATACCTGCCTACAGTGGAATTTCGCGGAACACGGCTAAGTTCGGTAACGAGTTCGGCGACGTTAAATATTTACTGCCCGGCTTCGCTACGGGTTTCATTGACCAGTTGTTCCATCACTGACAACCGTTTGCCTTATACACCGGAAACACTGCTGACATCGAGCATTGGCTATTCGCATCCCTTAGGTTTTGACGCTTTTGTCGAAAACGTAATTATCGGACGGCAGTTCGGCGACGATTTGAACGCCGTAAATCCATCGGTCAATGCACAACTCGGAGCGATTCCTGCTCAAAACTACTGGAATGCGACTGTAAACTATAAAGTCGAAAAATTGCGGACTACATTCTTCGTGACGGCTAAGAACATTTCCGACCGCACATTTATTGTTGACCGATCACGCGGTATTTTACCGTCGCAAGGCCGACTCATCCAAGCGGGCGTGCAAGTGCGATTCTAATACAGTCCCTACAATCCAGACTGGAGCGCAAGCAAGGATGCTTGCGCTCCAGTCGCGTTTCGCGGGCGTTCCGTTTATCCTTAAAAGTTCATGGAATCGACCACCTACGGACAGCTCCTTAGCAAGAACCGCAATTTCCGCAATCTATTGGCGGGACAGTTTATCTCTGAGCTTGGCAACTGGTTCAATTTTATCGCCAGCCTCGGGCTTGTCCGAGTTGTCTCGGAAGCGTCGCCGATGGCGGCGGGCATACTTTTCGTGTGCCGTTTGCTGCCGTTCTCGCTTTTTTCGCCAATCGCCGGAACATTTGTCGACCGATTTTCGCGGCGGCAGGTGATGATAATCACCGATCTGGCCCGTGTTTTTGTCGCCTTAATGTTTCTATTTGTGGTCGATGTCGGCGACCTGTGGATCGCTTACATTGCCACCGCTTTGCTGTCTACATTCGGAGCGTTTTTCGACGGTGCAAAAAACGCCGCGACGCCTAATTTAACTGGCAAGGAAGGCTTGCTTGCCGGCACGGCGTTGATGTTTTCGACCCGTTTTTTGCTAATGGCGATTGGCTCGGCTTTGGGAGGATGGGCGGCGGCGGTTTTTGGTTATCAGGTAGCGTTTGTTATTAACGCGGCGTCATTTCTTGCCTCGGCGTACACGGTTTGGCTCATTCCGGAAGAATCCGTCCGCGAAAAGGAAACAGCCGAACGCAAAGACCGTCCGTCCTTTTTTGCCGAACTGAAGGAAGGTTTGCGTTACACGGTAGAGAACCATTTTGCCCTCACCATTCTGATAATGAACGTCATCTGGGCGACTGGCGGCGGAGCGATCAACATCGTGTTCGAACGAATGGGCGGCGTTTTCTTTGCGGAAAAAGAAGGCTGGAACCCAGACATCGCCGTGGCAATGCTCTGGACGGCTACCGGTTTCGGATTATTCATCGGGATGATCGTCGCACGCCGCACTTCGATCTATCTCGACCGCAGCGGCCGCAATCATTCATTCATTGGCTGGACGCTTATTATCCACGGCGTGCTTTTCGCGGTCGCTGGGCTGATGCCGAATCTCTGGCTGTTTATGTTGTTTACATTCGTTTCGCGGGCGATCGTCGGCGTCGAATACGCTGTGCAGGAGACGATGTTTCAACGCAGCTTGCCGGATTATATTCGCGGGCGGATTTCAACGCTCGACCGTGGAGCCGAGCTTACAATGTTCGGCCTTTCGAGCTGGGTGGCAAGCCTGCTTATCTACGGTATCTCGCCGCAGATTTTGACGATATTTTCCGGACTTCTGGCCGGGACGGCCGGGATTGTTTGGTTTATCCGAGAGAAAAGGTCCGGAGTCTAGAGTCATGAGTCGGAAGAAGTCTCCTGCTCTCTACTCAAGACTCTCGACTTTTTACGCAGTAATAACGACGGCTCTCGTCCCCGTCAGTTCAGAAAAATCCTTTGTAAAAATAGTATCCACCTTGCGGATGCCGCCGATGACATTGACGATCTCCTGTGTCGAAACCAGTCCGCCTTCAACGTGAGCTATCGCCCATGTTTTCATATGCGAGGCGGTACGCAATGTTTCGCCTAATATCTTTAAATACTGAGATTTAGTCTCGACCGGGCCGCCGAGTTTTCCGTGTCTCGACGCCTCGAAAGTCGCCCAGAAATCACTTCCGCCGCGAAGCCATTCTTCGCGCCAAACGGCTTTATCAAGAACAGCCGTTCGTCCGCCGCCGGCGGCAGCCGGAAGCCGCAGAAACATCAGGTCGGCAAAGCTTTCCGCGAGAAATTCGTCCGGGCTTTTGTTTTGGCAGCTATTGTTTTGGCCATTGTTTATGGCCTCGGGCATTGTCGTCCAAAGACGCCGGTAAACGTTCGAAAGCGGCTGGCGAAGTTCGAGCGTGTCCTCGGTAAACGATAGAACATAATCGCCGACGGCCATCACGAGGCTTGCGGCCATGGCAAATCCAAAAGGCGATTGGAGCTTTTCCAAATTCCGCCGGATATTGTCGAACCACCACGAATCGGTCTCGTTAAACCAATTCCGCAACGCCGGGTTCTGCAGCTTGTGACTGGGTACGTAAACGTCTTCAAGCACAGCGTTTACGTCTTCGTCAGTTAGCCGTTCGCCATTGTTCTGGATTGCTGCGAGAGCCCTTGTCCAGGCAGATTGCAGCGGATCGTTTGCCAAAACGCGGGTTTCGCCGCGTTTAAGATACATGCCGAGCGTCGGATTGCTCGTAAACGGCAGAACAGCTGTTTTGAACTGTAGACGCCGAAGAACGTTTAGTTCAAATGCAAGCCAGCTTTTCGGGGTAAATATCGATTGCTTGGTCATAAATTCGAGACAACCTTATTGAATTTGGAGATTATTCGGAGCTTACAGGAACCCAGGGTTGTTGTATCTCCACCTGGGCGTTCGAAGTACCGGACGCGGTATTCGCGACCGGAATCTCGACGTGGTCTGGCCGTTCGAATTCGAGAATTTTCACATCTTCGCTGGTTAAAAAAGCTTTGACAACTTTCGGGTCGAACTCAAGTCCGGCCCACTCCTTCAAATGCGATTTTGCCTCGTCGAGCGACATCGACTTTCGACGCGGCCGGTCATCACGAAGAGCGGCGAACGAGTCGGCGACGCGAAGTATTCGGGAGGCAAGCGGAATTTGTTCGCCTTCAAGACAATCCGGATAACCGCTGCCGTTCCACCATTCGTGATGCCAGCGGACTAGCAATTGGACGCCGCGTGAAAAACCGCGTTTTGCGGTTTCCTGTTCGCCGATCACCGGATGTCGTTGCATGTCCAGCCGCTCGGCGTCGGTAAGACTGCGGTTCTGCTTGATGTACTCGCGGTTCATCACAACCTCGCCGATGTCATGCACAAGAGCGGCCTGCTGCATAAAAAATCGGTCGTGAGCGGCGAGATGAAAGCTTTTCCCGATTGCGTCGGCGATAGCGGCGATCCGCAAGCCATGGGCGTGCGCGTAGCCCTCGAACTCGTCCATTCGCGACGATATCTCAAGCAGCTTTTCATCGAAATTATTGTCTTTCGCTAAAGTCGGTTCCATATCACTGTTAAAACGTTAACAGGATTTTACCATATCTTGTTGAAACGACGATCTTGATTCTGAATTAATTCCTAATGCCGTCAAGCAGCTTGCGCGCCTCAGCATTGTTCGGAGCGATTTCAAGAAAACGGTTCAACTCGCCCTCGGCGCGTTTTAGCATGTTCATGTCGATGAAAAATTCCGCAAGCATGAGGCGGATCTTGGGGTTTTTCGGATCGATCTTTGCCGCTGCCTGCATTTCTCCCTCGGCCTTATGCCGCTGGTTTTCGTCGTACGACAAGGCCTTGCCGTAATAAGCACGGTAGAGAGCGTTGTCCGGATTATAATGCGCCGCCCTGCCGAGAAACGGAACGGAGCGCTCGTACTCTTCGTCCATCAGCAGGCCAAGGCCCATTTCAAAATTCTCAAGGCCCTGTTCGGTTTTCGGATCCGCTTTTTCAGTTTCTGGAATACCCTGTTCACGCATTTTTTCCTTTAAATCAAGTTCCTTTCGCACCTTGAAATCGTAGGTTTCGCGGGTTTCCGTTGACTTTAGTGTTTCATACGCTTGCTGAACGCTCGAAAAAGCTGCTTGTATTAGCGGGAGTTTGTCTGCTGCATCGCGATGAAACCGGTCTGGGTGAAACAATTTTGCGAGCCCGAAATAGGCGTTCTTTACCTCTGCGATACTTGCTTTGGCATCGATACCCATCACGTCGTAGTAAGTGGCAGCCTTTTCGGTACGTTCAAGATATTCTTCAAGCGTAATTTTGAGCACTGGAATTTCAGAAGCTTTGGTTTCCTGTTCCGGTTCCGGTTCGGGAATCACCTCGACTTTTGGCAAATCCACATTCGTCACCGCCTGTGTCTTTTGAGCATGTTTCACTAACGAGACTTTTATATTGCGAATTGCGTTGATTCGACCTTCCGAGAATGCCGAGTTCCAATCGCGGCGTGACACAAGGCCGGATAGCCAAAGCACGTATAACGCAGAGAGCAAGCCTGCCTCCGGCATTGCGGAAAGCTGCTGTAATTGCTCAATTTTTAACGTCTCGCCGTTAAACTGCTGGTACACAAAATATTCATGGCTTTGCAGGCTTTCAGGAAGAGCTTTGTCCTTAACGACCTCAAAAGATTCGTGTACGCTTTTGAAGCGGTCGGTAATTATCGCTGCCGGGATGCAGCGTGCATAATCAATAAGAACCTTGTGAAAATCGATGTTAAAAACCAGGTCCTCGCGCGGCCTTGCCAAAGGGTTGAATTCAAATTCGCCGTCCGGCCACGAAAGTACGTCGACTATGATCCGCTCAATCTGCAGAACAATAATGCTATCCACCTGTTCCTTCTGCAGCAGTTCCGCGTTTACAAGATTCGCCGCCAATTCGACGTCATTTGAAAACTTCGGCAGCTTGGCGAGCAACTGTTTTTCAATCTTGTTTTGTTCGAGAATAATGCTGAGAAGCCTATGTTCACGGGCATTTGAAACGCCGTGAACTACTTCGCCATCGCGAAAATAGATGACGGATTTGCGGTCACCCTGCGACAAACGCAGCGATCCACCAATTTGCGCCTGGCCGATTTCGACCAATAGCTCAGCAAACGGGTAAAGACGAAAATTTCCTTTAATATCTAAAGTGTTCTGCGGAGTCATCTAAAACAGGTGGGTCACGGCCCGAGGTCAAAAACGTGAGCCGTTATAATGATATCAAATCCGGTAAACAAAATGTAAGAGATTTTTGATGGCATACATGTGTGATGTAAATCGCGATCAAAACTACCGGTTCGTTTGCCGGTTTGACACGCCATAAGCAAATTGCGAAAGTGTTTTTTACGCTGATTCAATGGTTTGAGGAAGGTTTTTTGGCCGACGATATTAAAATTCGCGAATGCACGACACTGAATGAGATGGCCGCCTGCGTCGATCTACAGCGCGAGGTTTTTGCACTGCCGGAGATCGAACTCTCGCCTGTTCGCCATTTTGTCGTAACAAAAAACGCCGGTGGATTTATTCTCGGAGCATTTTCGGGTGGCGAGCTGATCGGCTTTGTGCTTAGTGTCCCTGCTTTTCTTCGCGGAGAAAGAGCCTTTTATTCGCATATGACCGCCGTCCGGGCTGATTTTCAAAGTCACGGCGTCGGAGCCAAGCTCAAATGGACACAGCGTTTGCGGGCGTTGGAACTCGGCGTAAAATACGTTAAATGGACATTCGAGCCGTGGAAAGCTCGCAACGCGTATTTCAATCTCGAAAAACTCGGAGCGATCGTCAGCGAATATCAGCCTAATTTTTACGGCACGGACTATTCGACTGCCGCGCAAACA
The DNA here is from genome assembly GCA_963765045.1 of Blastocatellia bacterium. GTDB lineage: Bacteria > Acidobacteriota > Blastocatellia > Pyrinomonadales > Pyrinomonadaceae > OLB17. The sequence goes on from CAVXVF010000018.1 coordinate 485,974, forward strand.
GGTAATAAGATCGGCCTTGCAAGCGATCGGCTCTTCGCCGAATGGCATCTCGAAAGCGCAAAAGTTAAAGGCTTTAGCCGCCAGGCGAACAGTTTGTCGAGACGCGCGAACCGACCGCGACAGTGCAGATCATGAACGATTGGCTTGCACTCGTTGCAGAGCGATCCAGAAAAAGCAAGTGCTGAGCAGTTGCGAATTCGAGAAGAGTTTAAGACAGCGTTTGGATTCGGCATGGTGTGTCGCGGATTTTATCGCGACGATCACGCAGCCCGCATTTTTACTTTACAAAGATTAAGAAATGGCGATTTTCGACATCGATCCGGACATACGAAAAGCGAAAACGCTCGCGTCGGACTTTTACACGAATGAGCGTTATTTTGACCTTTCAAAAGAGAAGATATTTGCCCGAAGTTGGCAATTGATCGCTGGTCCTGAAACTCAACTGCAGACCTGACGCCGGTTACGATTCTGCCCGGTTTTCTCGATGAACCTGTTTTGATCTCAAGGCACGATGGCGGTCTTCAAATGCTTATCAAACGTCTGCACGCATCGCGGCAAGATTCTTGTCGAAGAACCATGCAATGCAAACTTGATCCGCTGCAGTTATCATGGTCGCCGATTTTCGCTCGACGGCAAATTTCTTTCGATGCCGGAATTTGAAGACGTCGAAGAATTTTCCGATCCGAAAGCGATAATTTGAAACAAGTCGCATTTCGCCGAGCGGGCCGGATTTATGTTTGCGTCGATTGATCCGGCGGCGATCGTTTGACGATTTTGTTAATGATGCATAATTCGGCTGAAGATACTGATAACCCGAGAACTTAAAGCTACGTATCGACGCCGCGATTACAAGTCAACGCCCACTGGGCTCTCTATTGCGAAAATTATCTCGAAGGTTTTCACATTCCGTTCGTGCATCATTCGCTGAACGAGATCGTCGATTACGGCAGCTATACGACCGAGATATTTCGATATTCGAGTTTGCAGACAGGTTATGACGACGCTGGCGAGGTTGCGGCCCGTTATTTGTTCATTTTCCCCAATCTGATGTTCAATTTTTATCCGTGGGGAGTATCGGTGAATGTTGTACGACCAGTTTCGCCGTTAAGATCTGTAGTTTCGATATTTTACGTACGTTTCTGACGAATCAAAACTCAACGAAGGTGCCGGAGCCGACCTCGACCGCGTTGAATTAGAGGACGAAGCCGTCGTCGAAAGCGTCCAAAAAGGAATCCGCTCGCGGTTTTATACGCACGGCAGATACTCGCCGACACGCGAGCAGGGAACGCATCATTTTCATCGGTTGATCGCGGAGTTTATGGTTGACGTGTGGGTATAACCATAGTTATACTAGACACATGAAAACCGCAATTTCAGTACCGAATGATGTGTTTCAATTAAGCGAACGACTTTCTAAAAAGCTGCGAATTTCGCGTAGTGCCGTTTTTGCAATGGGCGTAAAGAAACTCGGCGAGGAATATCGATGATGAAGAGATAACCACGAAGTTAAACGAATACTACGGCCAAGAACGTGCCGAACTTGATCCGGTTATTGTGCAAATGGCGGCTCTATCCTTACCGAAAGAAGAATGGTAATTCAACGTGGGGACATTTGGTGGAGTAGTCTGCCAGAACCGAGTCGGATCAAGCCCCGGCTATGCACGTCCCGTACTTGTTGTTCAATCTGACCGTTTTAATAAAAGCAAAATTAATACGGTTGTTATCGCCGTTATCTCAAGGAATACAAATCTTGCGAATTCTGAAGGTAATGTTTTGATCACAAAGGAACAGTCGAAACTACCCCGCGATTCGGTCGTTAACGTAACCCAATTGTTTCACGATTGACGAAACCCAACTAATCGAGACTATGTCGCATCGCTCTCCGAGAAGAAGATGGCACAGGTGGATGTGGGGCTTGAGAAAAGTATTAGCCCTATGACCAAGAAATGAATCCGGTAAAGGTTGAAGACGAGGTAAAGGTCATAACGTGCAACGAGATCGAGCGGCATAATGATTTGTATTATCAAAAGGCCGAACCGGAGATCTCGGACTTCGAATTCGACCAGCTGCTCGAAAAGTCTAAAAGCTCTCGAGGCCGAGCACCCCGACCTCATCACGCCCGATAGCCCGACGCAGCGTATTGGTGGAAAGGCCGACAGCCTGAAGCCTTTTACGCACACCGTTCCGCTGATGTCGCTGGATAATTCGTATGACCTTGACGATCTGAAAGCCTTTACCGAACGCTGCGAAAAGCTTGCCGAGGGCCGGTTTCTCGAATACGTCGCCGAATTGAAAATCGACGGTCTCAGCGTTTCGCTGCACTACGATGACGGCATTTTGAAGGTCGGAGCCACACGCGGCGACGGTTCCCGTGGCGACGACGTAACGCCTAACGCAAAGACGATCAAGACGATTCCGCTCAAGTTGAAAGCCGATTCGCCAGCTCATGCCGAGATACGAGGCGAGGTATTTATTTCGCGTTCACAGTTCCAAAAAAACAACGCCGAACTTGAAATGCAAGGCGAAAAAACATTCGCCAACCCGCGAAATTCCGCGTCGGGCACGCTTCGGATGCTTGATTCGGCAGTCGTCGCATCACGCCGTTTAGACATGTTTCCGTATGACGTTTTTCGCGGCAATCAGAAGATGTTCCCGAAGCACTGGGAAAATTTCGAATGGCTCGCCCGCAATGGCTTTAACGTCAATCCGAATCGGCGGCTGTGTGCTAATTTCGACGAACTTGCTGCCTTCATCGCCGAGATGGAACCGAAACGCGACGAGCTTGATTACGAGATCGACGGCGTTGTCGTAAAGGTTAATTCGACGGCGTTGCAGGAAGAATTCGGAGCTACCACAAAGGCTCCGCGGTGGGCGATCGCCTACAAATATCCGGCTCGGCAATCAACGACCAAACTTCTTGGAATTGGCATTCAGGTCGGCAGAACCGGAGCGTTAACACCGGTCGCGCACCTCGAACCGGTTTTGCTTGCCGGAACAACCGTTGCACGAGCGTCATTGCATAACGAAGACGAGATCAAGCGGCTGAATATTAAGATCGGCGATACGGTTTTGATCGAAAAAAGCGGTGAGATCATCCCGCAGGTTTTGGGCGTCGTCGAATCGAAACGCGACGGCAGCGAGACTGAATACGAATTTCCGACAATTTGTCCGAGTCTGCGGCTTCGATGCGATCAGGCCCGAAGGCGAGGCTGTCCGCCGCTGCACAAATCCCGATTGCCCGGCGAAGATCAAGGGCCGAATCGGATACTTTGCTTCGCGAAAAGCAATGGATATCGAGGGCCTAGGCGATGTGCTTATCAATACGCTTGTCGATAGCGGGATGGTAAAGGATGTTGCCGATCTTTACGCGATAAAGACCGAAGATATCTCGAATCTCGAACGCAAAGGCGAGAAGTCGGCGACGAAACTGATCGAACAGATCGAAGCAAGCAAATCACACGGCCTGCAGCGGCTTCTGTATGGCATCGATATCCGCCACGTCGGCGAACGGTACGCAAAGATACTCGCCAACCATTTTCGCGACATCGACCGCCTTGCCGCAGCAAGCGTTGAAGAACTAGACGACATTCACGAGATAGGTTTGTCCGTCGCCGAAAGCGTCTATGATTGGTTTCGCGATCCGAAAAACATCGATTTAGTAGCGCGGCTAAAAGCCTACGGCGTAAAGACCGAAACGGACGCCGCAAACACTGCCGCGCTCGACGAACGCTTTGTCGGCAAGACCTTCGTCCTGACAGGCAAGCTCGAAAATTACACCCGCGACGAAGCCGCCAAACTAATAGAAGACCGCGGCGGCCGCGTCTCGTCATCCGTCAGCAAAAAAACGGATTATGTCGTTGCTGGAGAAGACGCCGGATCGAAATTGACGAAGGCGGAAAGTTTGGGTGTGAAGGTTGTGAGCGAGGATGAATTTCGCGATTTCATCACGCTAGATCAGTCGCTTTCAATCCAGTCATAGAATCCTTTAAGATTTTTCCGGTCTTCTATTTTGTTTTCAACTTTGGTCTCAATAAAATCCTTATGTTTCTTTGCCAAATATCTAACAACCTTTTCAATTTCATCATTAGTAAATATCTCGGAATACAGTCGGTCGTAAATTATGAAATCTTTTTCGATTCCGATCGTGTAATTAGAAAGATTGAATTTCACATTAATACGGCTCGAGTAGTTAAAATCTTCAAACTCTGTTTGACGAAAATTTATGAAGTCATATTCCAATCTTGCTTCAGTGACATATCCCTGATCTTGTAATTGCCTCTCGGCTAAATCTAAGGCATCTGTCAGCGGATTCTTATAAGGCGAGCCTTCCCAGATCAAAGTAAATTCTGAACGAATATAAAAATCGTCGAATTTTTTACAAATTTCTACAAAACGTTGAGCCAGCGGCCGTATGGATTCATGGAAAAGCGTCGACAAAACACTTTTATCTTTACTGATTTCAATCCTTTTTCCAACATTCTTAACTTTTTGCCTTAAAAGCGCTAATTCTTTATCAAAATCCTCTGGTTCTTCAATTTCAGCACCTTTTGCTCCTTTGATCATTATTTCGAGTGAACGGATTAGATTCGTTACGATGTAATTGATAAATGGTTCTAATTCATCTGCATCTGCGAGCCGTAAAACAGCGTAGTAATTTTCCTTGTCCTCAGTCTTTATTACTACGGGCGGATAGCCGAACTGCATGAGGATGAAGTTCATCAGAATCCGGGCGACTCTTCCGTTGCCGTCATCGAAAGGATGAATGCGAATAAACTTGTAATGAAACAGTGCGGCCAGAATGATCGGGTTTACGTCGGGCTTTACTTTCTCTTTTCTAAACCATTCGACCAATTCCTGCATTTTCGCAGGCGTTTCTTCTGGCGACGCGAAATAGAATGTCTCGCCCGTTACTGTGAGGACGTGATTCGGCTGCGTTTTGTATTTGCCGACTTCGATCTTTCTTCGTGTTGGCTTTCCGTCAGGTGTTTGCGCATCTCTATAGCTCGATTCTTTTAGCAAGAGAGTGTGAAGTTGTCGTATAAACACCTCAGTGAGTTCAGCATCGCCTTTTACCAGATCAAGAACCCAATTTATCGCTTCGTTATGTCCGGTGATCTCGAAATGGTCTTTCAGCGGCTTGCCCTGCGCGGTGATGCCGAACAGGATCAAGGCCTTTGTTTCGCCGTACGTAAGAGAGTTTCCTTCGAGATTGTTCGAATGGTAATTCCAATCGAGCCGGAATTTTTGCATTATCCGACCTTCGGCCTCAGAGTCGATAGGTCGTAACGCATCCAGTTCCGCTTTTAATTGTTCGACTCTCGCTAGGGTTTCCATAGTAGGGCTTTTCGGATTATTATTGTTTCATAGTATTTGGTCAAGCAGCTCAAATTTCAATCATGAACAATTTTTTTACTTCACACATATCCGAAGCCGACCCGCTTATCAGCAACGCCATTGACGACGAGGTGCGGCGGCAGACTAACGGGCTTGAGCTGATCGCGTCGGAGAACTTTGTCTCCGAGGCCGTTTTGCAGGCGATGGGCACGGTTTTTACAAACAAATACGCCGAGGGCTATCCGGGCAAGCGTTATTACGGCGGGTGCGAATTTGCGGATGTCGTCGAGCAATTGGCGATCGATCGGGCGAAGCAGATTTTCGGCGCCGAGCATGCAAATGTACAGCCTCATTCGGGCGCGCAGGCGAATATGGCCGTGCTGATGACGGCCCTCGACCACGGCGACACGATTTTGGGTATGAGGTTATCGCACGGCGGGCATCTGACGCACGGTCATCCGCTGAATTTTTCAGGCATCAATTACAAGGTCGCGGACTACGGCGTTGATAAAGACACGGAGCAGATTGATTACGATGAACTCCAACGAAAGGCCGAGGAATCGAGGCCGAAACTGCTAATCTGCGGTGCGTCAGCCTATCCGCGAACGATAGATTTCGAGCGAATCGGCGAGATCGCACGCAGCGTCGGGGCGAAGGTAATGGCCGACATCGCGCATATTGCCGGACTTGTCGCGGTTGGCTTACATCCGTCGCCGGTGTCGCATTGCGAATTCGTTACGACGACGACGCATAAAACGCTACGCGGGCCGCGTGGTGGATTAATATTGTGCCGCGAAGAATTTGCCAAAGACATCGACCGCAGCGTGTTTCCCGGCGTTCAGGGCGGGCCGCTCGTCCACGTCATCGCGGCGAAGGCCGTTGCGTTTGGCGAGGCTTTGCGTGCTGATTTTAAGGCGTATCAACAGCAGGTTATTGATAATGCCAAGGTTTTGGCCGACACGTTGAGCAACGCTGAACTGCGGATCGTTTCGGGCGGAACGGACAATCATCTGCTACTCGTCGACGTTTACATGGATGGCAAGGGAATTACCGGCAAAGCGGCCGAAAAGGCTCTCGACGAAGTTCACATTACGGTAAATAAGAACACAATTCCGTTTGATACGCACAAGCCTTTTGTTGCATCTGGAATACGTCTGGGAACTCCGGCGTTGACGACGCGCGGCATGAAGGAAGCTGAAATGAAACAGATCGGCAAGATGATCGCGGCTCTTATCCACGAACCGGAATCCGATGATGTAAAGACACGCGTTCGTCGCGAAGTTGCGGAGATGACCGCAAAGTTCCCAATGTATCCAAATCGTCTTAAGGAAAAATTGAACGAAGCGATCTCGGCGAGCTAAAATTAATCACCCAGCAGTTCGTTATCAGGAAAGTATTGTTCCAGGGCATCGCGGGCTTCTTCCGAATCATATTCGAAAGCCTTTTGTTCCAATGCACTGGCGCCGATGTCGGTGTATAGCGGGTCGTCCAGCAGCGGTAAGATGGTGGCGACAGGCAGCAAGGCAAGTGTTTCGTAAGCAATGGCACGAATCTGCGGCATCTCGGTCTGACGGATGATCTCGGCGATCTCACCCGCCGAAAATCTCTCGAACAGCCGATCCGACAGCTTATCCAATTTATTGTAATCGTGTTTCCTTATCGCCCTCTCGGCAAGCTGAATGAAAACTTCCGCCGAACCGCTCTGGGCTTCCAGAACTCGAACACAGGTTTCCGCCAATTCAGCGATCTCGCCCAATTTTGCGGGATTCTTTTTCGACGCCGCTTTGTGCGATTGCTCATCCAATGCAAGTAGCAGACGGCTAACTTCCCAATCGGCGTGGGCGTCGTAAGAGAATTTTTGTGTCGGATTATTGGACGGATTGGAGCCGCTCGATTGCAGTGCGCCGACCAGCATTTTCTTTGTGATAGGCCGCAAACCGTCCCAAACACTGACGACCGCAGGTCCTAGATCTTTAATTATCATGTCTACCGCTACAAGTTTCCGTCTGAGGGCGAAACTTGTCAACCAGTTCTATTAGATTATGAATGAAGAATATTCGCAAGAAAAAAAACACGTTCTTCGCCAACCATAATGAAACGCCTAATTTGCTCTCGGCCGTTTCGCGGTCATCTCCAGCATTTTTGCTTCCGCTTTGCGAAACAATTCTTCGGCTTCCTCCTCACCGGTTTCGTTATCAATCACTTCGACCAATGCGAAGGGATTTTCGCTCAAGTGCCGAATTTCCCAAGCCGTGCAGTCCGGCCTCGATGTTCGCGAAAACCACGCCGCGTTAAGTTCTGACCTTGCCACTTCGACACCGCCAAAAATATCCGCAACAGTCGTCGAAAGATTCTTTTGTAGTTGTTCTGAAAGTAAAACACGGCGTAATGTCCAGCCGTGTTTTTTGTAAAGAGCAATGATCTCATTGATTGAGCCAGCGTCGATCATTTTTTATTTGGCAGCGGTTCAACCTGCGGACCGTCATATTTTGGAGCAGGTGCAACGTTGGTATTAGCCATAGTCGAGGTGTTGTTATTTGTCATATTCGACGGCGGAACGTTCCCACGGACGGTGTTGGCGGCTTCTTTTTCTTTTGTTCCCTGGCTCTTTCCGGGCGATTTGAATGACCCGCCGAACATTTCTCCGATCGCAAATTTCCACTTGCCGTCTTCGTTTGCGAACGGCAGATCTTCCCAGATCTGATCCTTACTATTTCTCACCTCGACAGCTCCCCAACATCCGGCGACGCGTTCGTCGCGGATTTCCGGCAGAGTTTCGGCAAAAGTCGTCGCCGTAAAGCCGTTCACATAGACTTTTTCGACCGGAATGTTTTGACGGGCAGCCTGTGATTCCGCAAGTCCCTGCGATTGTTTTGACATCTCGGCCTTGATATTCTCGGTGTTTTTCGCCTTCACCGCTGCGTAGAGCCGTTTATAAGCCTCGGTAGGTGTGTCGCTAATCGCCGAACAAGTTTTCTCTGTAACGGTGTTACTAACGTTGCCTCCGCCTCCGCCGCATGCAATCCCTGATAAAACACTTGTCAATACAACCATCAGCAATAAAATATTTCGCATAAAAATGATATTCGCATTCCTTGTACAAAATTGATAATCTTTGTTCTCAAAAAGTATAGATAGAGTAAGAGGAAATGTAAATTTTCGTGGACTCCCTTTAGATTAAACCGCAATGAAAACCTGTCCGAACTGCCATACTCAATACACCGACGATACACTCAGGTTCTGTCTACAGGACGGCACGCCGCTCGATGCTGCCCGAGTCACTGAACAGCCGACCGTTTTACTTTCCGGACAGGAGACAGAAACAGTGGTTCGTGCAAATGTCGAGGTTTCGGATTCCGAGATCACGCAATTTAAGCAGAAACAGAATAGCGGCACGACAAATATTCCTTCATATCCGCCGGAGACAGCTTCTGGTTCGAAGACATCTCTTATCGTCGCAGCGACCGCCGCCGCTATGCTACTGCTTTTTGGCATCGTTGGCATTGGAGCCTGGCTCTATCTGCGTGGCGGCGATGACGTTGCAAAAAATACTAAGGCAAATCAGAACGTGAGCGTACTGCCGAACATGAATTCGAACGCCAAAGTTGCGGTCACCCCGACGGCATCACCGACTGTTGCGTCGAACAAAAATGCGACGACGCCGGTTCCAACTCCGCAGATCGATAAGCCGCAGGCTTCACGCGAGATCACGCAGCAGATCACTGATTGGAAGGCGCTTGCTGAATCCGGCGACCTCGACGCCTACATGCGTCATTACGCTGAAACTGTCGATTATTACCGAAAGAGCCGTGCTAGTACGGATTTCGTTCGCAAGGACAAACAGCGGGCGTTCATGATGTTCGACTCAATTTCATTTACCGTCAGCAATGTGGATATTTCCGTCGATGATTCGGGCGAGCGTGCGACCGCCGCATTCGACAAGGAATGGGTGTTCGAGGGCGAACGCCGCTCGACCGGCAAGGTGCGGCAGCAATTGCAGTTTCGCAAAGTAAATGGTCAATGGCTGATCACCGGAGAACGCGATGTAAAGGTTTATTACACAAACTAGAATTCTTGCGAATCAGAAATCCTCTTGTTCTTTCTTGTTCATCTTGTTTCCGTGGTTCGGATTTTAACCACAGAATGAGAGGAATAAGATGATCGATCAGGAGGAGAAGGATTCGGAGACTAACAATGAAAGCTCTAAGGATAGATCATGGCAAATTGTATCTTGCTGACATTCCGCCGCCAAACAATGAAACGGAAGCATTGATCCGCGTCGTTCGTTCGGGTATTTGCAACACTGATCTTGAGATAATTCGTGGTTACGCCGATTTTCAGGGCACATTAGGGCACGAGTTCGTCGGCGTTGTCGAAGCCGCAAACGATAAGCCGGAACTGATCGGCAAACGCGTTGTCGGTGAGATAAACGCGGGCTGCGGCGTCTGCGAACTCTGTTTGTCGGGCGATACGCGGCATTGCCCGCAGCGTACCGTTCTTGGCATTCACGGACGCGACGGCTGTCACGCTGAATTTCTAACTCTGCCATCTCAAAATCTCGTCGAAGTGCCCAACAACGTTTCCGACAATGAAGCTGTTTTTGCCGAACCGCTTGCCGCAGCGTTCGGGATAACGGAACAGGTGGAGATCGAACCGGACACCCGAGTTGCCATTATCGGCGACGGTAAACTCGGCATTCTCTGTGCGATGTCGCTCGGATTAAAGTCGAAAAATATTAAGCTCATCGGCAGGCACAGATCGAAGCTCGCGATAGCTGAGTCCGCCAATATCGAAGGCGTTCTCGCTGATGATATAGGCGAACTGGGCCGCCTATTCGATGTTGTCGTCGAAGCCAGCGGTTCGGAATCGGGCTTCGAAACCGCTCTCGACCTAGTAAAGCCGCGCGGTAAAATCGTCCTCAAATCGACGTTTCACGGAACGCCAACGTGGCAGGCTTCCCGCGTTGTTGTCGATGAGATTACTATCGTCGGCTCGCGTTGCGGCCGCTTTGCTCCAGCAATGGAACTTCTGGCCGATGGAAAAATCAAGCTCGATGACCTTGTAAGTGAAGAATTTCCGCTCACCGACGGCCTAAAAGCAATTGATCGAGCATCGCAGAAAGGTGTTCTGAAAGTTTTGTTGACGATGAGTTTGTAAAGTAAATCCAGTCAGTCATCGCATGCTCAGAAAAAATTTCAGACAAAATCATCGATTTGGTATAATTTAGACATATTAGTAAGCGTTGTCGGAATCTCACGATATCCAGGAGTATTAATGATGTCCCAATTTGCCCGTAAATTTTTTTCGCCGCAAACTTTTGTCGCGATCCTGATTCTCTCGGCGTCCGTCGCGTTCGCACAGGTTCCCGCCAACGACGGCGTTCCGCGAACCGTAAACATTTCTCCCGAACAGCTTTCCGTATCATTTGCCGCGGTCGCAAAAGCGGTTGGCCCGGCGGTAGTAAGTATCGATACTAAGGGGAAAATGCCGGAGTTTACTGCCAAGGGCGATGCGAAGCCTGGTGACTCGGACGACGTGCTCGATTTTTTCCGTCGCCAGCTTCCTCGCCGCCCGTCATATTCGGTTGGCAGCGGTTTCATTGTCGATAAACGAGGCTATATATTTACGAACAAACATGTTATTGACGACGCGGTACGTATCACCGTCAAACTTGATTCGGGTGAAGAGCTGCTCGCAAAGGTGATCGGCGACGATGAACTTACCGATCTCGCCGTACTTAAAGTGGATGCGGGCAAAGATCTTCCGTTCATAAAACTGGGTGATTCAAACCGTTCGGAAGTAGGTGATTGGGTTTTGGCGATCGGTTCGCCGTTCGGCCTTACGCGTTCGGTATCCGCGGGTATTATCTCGCAGATGAATCGCGAAACGCCGAGCACAACCGTTTTTCAACGCTTTATTCAGACGGATGCGGCAATAAATCGAGGTAATTCCGGCGGCCCGCTCGTCAATATGAAGGGCGAGGTTATCGGCATAAATTCGCAGATCGCAACGTCTAACGGTGATTCCAATGGCGTTGGATTTGCCTTCCCATCCACAGATGCGGCGGTTATTTTCGATCAGATCTTAGCCAATGGAAAGGTACGCCGCGGTTTTCTCGGCGTCAGTCTTGAATCGTTAAAGCCTGAGTTTGGAAAAGTTTACGGAATAAAGGACGCCAAGGGAGCAATCATACTCGATATCTCTAATCCGCAAAGTGCTGCCGGTGTTGCAGGTCTGAAATCAGGTGATGTCATCGTGGAATTCGACGGCAAGCCGATCAACGGTGCCCAAGACCTGATCGCAAAAGTTTCGGCAACTTCGCCCGAAAAGTCTGTCACCGTCAACTACCTTCGGGAAGTCGGTTCCAACATCGAACGCAGATCGGCAACTCTAAAACTTGGCGAGCGCGCGACTCAGGACAGGAGTGCTGATGATCCGGTGCCCGTAAAACTTCCGATTAACCGGGCGAACGAAGATCTCAAACCGTTTGGCTTGACGCTGACCGAGATCACGCCAGACTTGGCGACCATTTACAAACTCGTCGGTCAGAAGGGCGTGCTAGTCAAAGCGATAAACCCGGAAAGCTATATCGCCGACGTCAAATTGTCGAATGGCGTCGACGCTCTTGGTGAAGGCGACCTCATCCAACGGATTAATCGCGTGCCAGTAACGGACGTAAAGTCCTTTACCGCAATGGTCAACAAACTTAAAACCGGCGATCCGGTCGTCTTGCAGATTCTCACATTCAACCCGCGTGATCGGGTTGCACAGGTCAGGATTGTTCAGTTCTCGGTTCAGTAAATTTAGTCCAAGGTGCAAGGTCCAAAGTCCAAAACCGGAAATTCCGAATTGGACTTTGGATTTTTGACTTTGGACTTTAGACTATTGCTTATGGCTAAAGCTAAAGAAGCAAAATCGAAAAAATCATCAACTAAAACTTATCATAATTTCATCGCTGGCGAATGGGTAAAAAGCTCGTCGGGCGAATGGTTTGACAACGTAAATCCAGCGGATACAACAGATATCGTTGGCAGGTTTCCGAAGTCGAATGCCGACGACGTTAACGCAGCCGTCGAAGCCGCGAAAAATGCAGCGACAAAATGGCGGCGGACGCCCGCGCCAAAACGAGCCGAGCTGTTGTTCACTCTGGGAGAAATTCTTCGCGAAAACAAGGATGAATTCACCCGTCAGATGACCCGCGAAATGGGTAAGGTTATCAAAGAAGCGGGCGGTGACGTGCAGGAAGCGATCGACTGCACCTACTACACTGCCGGCGAGGGCCGCAGATTGCACGGATTCACGACGCCAGCCGAGATGCCGAACAAATTCGCTATGTGCGTCCGCCAGCCGGTCGGCATCTGCGGGCTGATCACGCCGTTCAATTTCCCGATGGCGATCCCATCGTGGAAACTCATTCCGGCTCTCGTCTGCGGTAACGCGGTCGTCATAAAATCGGGCGAGGACGTGCCGCTATCGACAATAAACCTTGTAAAAGCCTGTGAAAAAGCCGGAATTCCGAAAGGCGTCGTCAACGTTGTCAACGGAATGGGCGAAGCGGGTGCCGCGCTTGTCGATCACAAAGACGTGCGGCTGATCTCGTTCACCGGCTCGACCGACACCGGCCGCATCATCGCCGAAGCCTGTGCCCGCGACAACAAGATCGTCAGCCTCGAAATGGGCGGCAAAAACGCGATCATCGTGATGGACGACGCCGATATTGACAACGCCGTCGAAGGCAGTCTGTGGGGAGCTTTCGGGACCAGCGGACAACGCTGCACCGCTTCGTCGCGGCTCGTAGTTCACAAAAAAGTGTACAAGAAATTCTGCGAGAAATTGGTTGAAAAAGCCAAACGTCTTCGCGTCGGCAACGGCCTCGACCCAAAAACCGAGGTCGGTCCGGTTATCCACGAGGACGCGATGCAGAAGATCCTCGGTTATGTTCATATCGGTAAAAACCAGGACAAAGCGACGCTGGCGTGCGGCGGAAACCAGCTTACAAAAGGCGATTACAAGAAAGGCTGGTTCGTTGAACCGACTGTGTTTACAGATGTTCAGCCGGGAATGCGGATCGAGCAGGAAGAGATCTTTGGTCCGGTCACAAGCGTCATTCCGTTCTCAACGCTCGACGAAGCGATCGACATCGTCAACGGCGTCAAATACGGCCTCTCGTCGGCCATCTACACTCAGGACGTCAACCAGTCGTTCTACGCGATGCAGGAACTATACACCGGCATCTGCTACGTAAATTCCGCGACGATCGGAGCCGAGGTCCACCTGCCCTTCGGCGGCACAAAAGGCACCGGCAACGGCCACCGCGAAGCCGGCACCCAGGTCCTCGACATCTTCAGCGAGTGGAAATCGCTCTACATCGATTACTCGGGCAAACTCCAAAAGGCGCAGATCGATCAAGTTGAGGTATAATCAGACTATGAGAACTCAGGTCACAGAAAACGGGATCACGATACCGCGGGGGATGCTCGAAGGGGTAGATGAAGTGGAGATCAAGCAGCAGGGAAGATGTGTGGTAATTGTCCCTGTCGGCGCTGAAGATCCGATCTTTCGCTTTGGAAAGAATCCGGTAAAGGACATTATTACAGATGCATCGGTAAACCTCGATAAATACATTTATAACGGCAAATGAGGAGATTTTTTCTCGATACGAATTTCCTGGTAGCGTTAGAGTTAGCCAGTGATCAAAATCATCCGAACGCAGTAGAAATATGGAACGAAGTGATCGCCGCCCCGTTCCATTTTTTTACCACTTCGTATGTTTTTGACGAAATGCTCACGTTTCTCAATAGTCGGAATCATCACGACAAAGCTGTTGAAGCTGGCGAAAATTTGCTTTTCAGTCCGAATGTCACTTTCGTTCATGTAAACGAAGACATGTTCTTCGCCGGCTGGAAGATGTTTCAAACTTACAATGACAAGAAGTTTTCGTTAACAGACTGCATCTCATTCTTGACAATGCGATCACACGATATATCAATTGCTCTTTCGTTTGATCGTGATTTCGAACAAGCTGGCTTCTTGATTAACGTCCTTGACGGCTGAAGAACGGGCCTTGTCCGAACCATCTGCGCCGCACGGATTGCTGTCTATATCTTATGTTCAGAGTCGAGTTTTAGGGGTCTTCCCTTACGGATTGTCGGGGGTAAAGCGGGGACTTAAAACCTTCACGCATCTATTTTAGCCGGGATTTGATGTCGTAGACATATGCGACTTCATAATTGGTTTTGCGTTGTTCATCGAGGCTATCTACGAAAGTTGTTCCGAAATGTAAAAGAGCTTTTCCCGCTACTAAAGCACCGCCAACAAGTGCTGTCCAGATACCCGCTCCTGCGAAAGCTGAAGCGGCAAGGGTCACTGAAACCGTACTCAAAAACTTTGGCTCCAAGATTGTAGAAAGCGTGCCAAGTTTGTTTTTCATTCCGTGCTTTCTCACGGCCCATTCATAGTCATCAAGCCGTATCGCGATTAAGTCTTCAACTTCCTCGGGAGTCTTGTCTTTGAGTTCTGCGTCCACCCATCTCACGAAACGTCGATATTTATTACGAGCATCTGGGTCTTTTCTAAATTCCAGTATCTGGGACCAATTTAAGTTCGCTTCGTCTACAAGTGCAATGTTCGAAATCGAAGCTGTTAGAACTTCATATTTGCCGGTGGGAAAGTCGCGTTGGCAGTCATTCGGTCCTGGGTAGAGAATCGTTGGGACTCGCTGGATCTTCTCGGCAACCGCCGAACCCAATACGCGAAGCGCAACGAGCACAATTTCTGGCTCTCCAGGATTTAGAGTGATCTCATGCTTCTCGATGGGCTTTGCTGGGGTAGATAGCTCAGAGAATGGGTCGCCAAGTGCTTCGTACGCCATCGCGCGGATGAGTACCGTTCCAAGTAAGGATATTTCACCATTAGTTGCACAATAGAATCCGATTTCTTCGGGAATGGGATCGTCCAGATAGGGAACTCTGTATACCTTATCGAAAGCTAACGCTGCCGTCTTAGGTGATGCAATACTCAGGGCAATCGAATCTCTTTCAACGGGGTAAATCGGCACTCCAAGACGTCTCTCAATCGCATCAGCGATTCCAACGTAGAGATCTTTCCTTAAAGCCGGGATTCGCGGTTTCCATGGAAGCATAGCTTCCTCAACAATCTGTTCAATTTTTTTGCCTGCTCATTGAGTAATTTGGGAAACCATCTTTTTCGAGATAGAGAATCGAGATCAAAACAGCTAATCGTCGAACCTTGCAAATGATCTAAACCAACACTATTTAGCTATTTGCTTTCTGGGCATTATACAGCACCTCCCGCTCTTTCACATCGTATCTTGGTCGACAACGAGAAACCCTTACAAACACATTTATGGCATTTCGGTTAAATACAAAAAGGATTTATAATCGGTCGTAATCAAAAGCTTTTGTTATATCAATAAAATATCAGGAGTCATCGAATGAAGATCGGATTACCGAAGGAAATTAAAGATAACGAGTACCGCGTTGGGCTGACACCGGCTGGGGTTCATGCGCTTATTGGAGCAGGGCATACGCTTTTTGTGCAGAAAACTGCGGGCGAAGGATCGGGTTTTGCGGATGAGCAGTATGTGAAAGCGGGGGCGACGATCCTCGATACTGCTGATGAAATTTGGCAGGCAGGCGACATGATCGTAAAGGTCAAGGAGCCGGTCGCCCCCGAATATCCGCGGATGCGCGAGAATCAATTGCTGTTCACGTACCTGCACCTCGCCCCGGAACTTGAGCTGACCAAGCAGATGCTCGAACGCAAGGTTACGGGCGTTGCGTACGAGACGATAACGGACAAACAAGGCCGCCTACCGCTTTTGACGCCGATGTCCGAAGTTGCGGGGCGAATGTCCGTTCAGGTCGGAGCGACCTATCTTGAAAAAATGAACGGCGGCCGCGGCATTTTATTAGGTGGTGTTCCGGGCGTTCCCGCAGCTAATGTTGTCATCATCGGCGGTGGAATTGTCGGTACGGAAGCCGCGAAAATGGCCGTCGGTTTGGGTGCAAAGGTGACGATCATCGACCGCAACCTCGACCGGCTCCGCCAGCTTGACGATATTTTTCTGTCGAAAGTGCAGACGCTTGCGTCGTCAAAATACGCTATCGAAGAAGCTATTTCTCATGCCGATCTGGTCATCGGGGCCGTTTTGGTCGTCGGTGCCGCTGCTCCGAAGCTCGTCACACGCGATATGCTGCACCTTGTTCCGAACGGGGCCGTGCTTGTCGACGTGGCTGTCGATCAGGGTGGCTGTTTTGAAACCACACATGCCACGACGCATTCGAACCCGACCTATTACGAAGAAGGCGTGCTCCATTATTGCGTAGCAAATATGCCTGGTGCAGTGCCGAGAACTTCGACGTTTGCGTTGACCAACGCGACTCTGCCATATGCTCTCGACCTTGCAAATAAAGGGTTTGAGAAGGCGATCAGCGACGACGCAGGTTTGGCCGAAGGCGTCA
This sequence comes from Blastocatellia bacterium, assembly GCA_963765045.1. GTDB lineage: Bacteria > Acidobacteriota > Blastocatellia > Pyrinomonadales > Pyrinomonadaceae > OLB17. The sequence goes on from CAVXVF010000018.1 coordinate 502,791, forward strand.
ACACATACGCTGGCAAGTTGACCTACGAAGCGGTGGCAACTTCGCAAAATCTCGAATACACACCGCTCGACAGCTTACTCGATTTAAAATCGGCTTCGGCTGGATAGTGAAGCGATTTTTCAACGCGGATCAGGCGGATCTGGCAGATTTGAACGGATGAAGAATAGATTTTCTGATCCGTAATGATCGGCTCGATCCGCCTGATCCGCGTTCCAACTTCTGCGGAGTTTTCGATGCCAGTTGTACTCCCTACAACTGAAAAAAATGCTATAATCCACCCAAAAAAGTGAGCTAACACAAAAAGAAGGCAATATTTTGTTGCATTAGCGTCGTTACTATTAGCGACGCTAAGTTTCGAGACGGAAATATGGAGCCCGAACGCATTGAAAAAGTGAAGTTCCTGGTTTCGTCGGCCCTTGCCAGGCCGTTGCATGAGCGCGATGCTTTTCTGGCCACGGCTTGCGGCGGAGACGCCGCATTGCGTCGCGAGGTCGATTATTATCTCAACAACGGCGAGAAGACCGAGCAGTTTTTTTACCAGGATGAGAGTGCGCGTGAGACCAGCGTCGATGCAAATGCACTGACAGAAGAGTATTCCGGTGGATTGCCAACCGATCCGCGTGTCGGCAAGATTTTTGGAAAATATATTATTCAAAAACGGCTTGCCGAGGGCGGAATGGGCATCGTTTACGTCGCCGTCGATACACAGCTCGGACGAGAAGTGGCCCTCAAGGTCCTGCCCGAATTTTTTTCTCACGATCAAGAGCGGCTGCAGCGTTTTCAACGCGAAGCTCGAGCGACATCGCTGCTCAATCACCCAAATATCGTCACCGTTTACGAGATCGGTCAAATGGAGGGCTGCGAGTTCATCGTTACCGAATATGTTCAAGGCGAGACCTTGCGCGAAAAGATGACGCACGCGGCGATTCCTTTCGTCGAAATGCTGAAGATCGCCTCGCAGGTCGCCGGTGCACTCGGCGCCGCGCATCGTGCTGGAATCGTACACCGCGATATTAAGCCGGAAAATGTGATGCTTCGTCCGGATGGATATGTAAAGGTGCTTGATTTTGGACTTGCCAAGCTTTCCGACGCGACCCGTAGGTCGATATCGGGCGACGTTCCTGCTTCGCAGCGGAGCTTTAACCAAACGATGCCCGGAACGATCATGGGCACCGCTGCCTACATGTCGCCCGAACAAGCCGAAGGCGATGAAGTCGATGCTCGGACGGATGTTTGGGGACTCGGCGTTCTTCTTTACGAAATGGCGGCAGGGAAACTGCCTTTCGACGGCCCGACCGCGAGCCATATGATAGTTGCGATACTGGAGCACACGCCTGATCCTATCGAACACGTATCACCCGATCTTCAGCGGATTATCACAACGGCGTTGCAGAAAGACAAAGCACTGCGGTACCAGTCAGCAGAGGCAATGTCGGCGGCTTTGGACGAGCTAAAACATAAGCTCGGTTACGTAAGCGACAAGAATCTAGCGACACCAAAGCCACCGGTGAAGGCAATTGTTCCCGCTCGGCCGAGCCCATATCGCAAACTGCTCTGGCTTGTTCCGGCCGCTTTTCTAATCTTGTTGGCGTTTACCGGCGGAATGTACGCGCTGGCAGTCTGGTTTCTAAATACCAGGCCACCTGTAAATGTAAATATACCTGAGGTTAATACTGCAACGCCGTCTCCGACACGCACGATCGAACCGACCCCGACTGCGGAGCAGCCATTACCAACACCTGTTGTAATATACGTTGCTCCAACGCCTGTGCCGACGGCCACACCGGCGGAGGTAAAACCCGAGCGAACACCTCGAAAGCAGCCGTCACCCGAAGTGGTACCGACTCCGGCCAAACCGGTAAACACACCCGTAGTTAAGAAAACTCCGAAACCGAGGCCGAAGCCGTCGCAAGATCCGAATTGTGTATTTACAAATAGCTGTCAGTGACGAAACTTTCCCGATTTTTGAAGGCAAAAAGTTGTCATGAAACATGTCATGTAGTTTAGTCGTGGAGTAGGTTTTAAGAGAATCTCGAATATGCCGTATTCTCGCAAATTATCGATCTTGATTGCCGCGGTCGTCATCGCGGCTGGCGTCTTTCTGTGCAATTGTTATTTTGCAACGAGTGCGCAAACACGCCTGACTTATGCAGAAATCAACGTGGCGTTGGTTACCAAACTGCCCAACGATTCATTTAAAACCCGTGCCCAATTAATTAAATGGATAACCCTCCAGGTCCGGAACCGCAGGGTAGATAAACCGTTGACCAAAGACCGCGAAGACGATCTTCGGCAGGCCGGTGCGACCGACGAGCTGATTGCGGCGATAAGGGATAATTCGCCGGCATTGCAAGCAGCAACGCCAACGCCACGCAATGTTGTCGTCGATTTGGGCGATCTCGGAGGCCGTGCGATCAGTCTTGTAAAACCCGAATACACCCTCGAGGCGCGCCGGGCCGGAACGACAGGCCAGGTCAAACTTTCGCTCGAGCTCGATACGGAGGGCCGCGTTACGGCGGTGACGCGGGTTGCCGTTTTGCCAAACGGCCTGACAGAGCGGGCGGTCGAGGCGGCCCAGCAATCCCGCTTCAAACCCGCAGAGTTAGACGGCAAACCTGCCCGCGGCTCCGGTATCCTTACCTATAATTTTAAGCTTAGCGTGATAAATGCCGCGGATGTTATCGCCACCGCCGACGGCCTTAGGGCCGGAGGCAATTGCGATAGTGCAATTGTGGAATACACAAGAATTATCGACGTCGAACCAAAATTTTCAAAAGCTCTCATCGGGCGTGGAATATGTCACATGAGAAAAGGCAAGTACGACCTTTCGATTGCGGATCTGGGTTTGGCCGCGTCCGAAAATCAATCTGATCCCGAAGCTTTTCTCTATCTTGCGGCCGCGTATGATTTCAAAGGCGATGCTCTTGCGGCGGCCGATCAATACGCCAAAGCGATTAGGATAAGGCCCGAACTCGACAACCGGCCGCTCGTGAAATGCCTGTATATCGAGCGGCAGCAGATGACGCCCGATCAGGGTCGCTCGGCAGCCGGCGGTATAATAAATGCTTGTGATAAAGCCTTGCGTGGGGCACCTGAACCTCTGTCGAGCTTGATTTACGTAAAGCGTGGAATCGGCTACCGCCTGAAGTCGGATTACGACAAGGCGATCGACGATTTCGAGACGGCACGACGGATTAATCCGCAGTTCATCGCAGTTCAGTTACAACTCCATAGCTCGTACAACAGCCGTGCGCTTCTTTTATTTGAAAAAAAAGCTTACAAAGCGGCATTCAGCGACATTTCGACTGCTATAACGATGAATCCACAGGGATCCACACCGTACATAAACCGCTGTGTAATGTACCTTTATACGTGGAAACAATTTGACGAAGCGATTGCGGATTGCTCCACCGCGATACGCCTATCGACAAAATCGCCAATGGCTTACGTCCATCGCGGCTACGCGTATGAAATGAAAAACAACCTTAACGCGGCTATCTCAGACTACAAAAAAGCCCTCGAGATGGATCCGCGAAACGAAAAGGCCAGAATATCCCTCAACCGTATTCAACAACCTGGTAGGAATGGCAAACCATACTAAAAGCACGGTTTTTGCAGTCATCACTTAAAACGCGCGTCGATTGATTAGCTTGCCAACTCAACACCCGAAAACATACACTAAGTAGTTTCTTTAGAGTATGTACGAATTCGCAGTAACACCCGCCATCACGCAGCTTCGGCGTCCGGGCGTGATCATAACCGAAGTTGAACCGGACAGTCTTGGTGCCGAGCTTGAGCTTGCGCCGAATGACCGCATTATCCGCGTCAATGGCCGAACGGTACGCGATTATCTCGATTTTCGCTTCCAAACCGCTGGCGAGACTGAGCTTATTTTCAAGGTCAAAAAGCCGAACGGCGAAACGCACGAGATCGAATTCGACCGCGACGAGAGCGAAGATTTCGGACTTATGTTCGAGCAGATCGTTCCGCGTCAGTGCGCGAACGAGTGCATTTTCTGCTTCTGCAAAGGCAACCCCGAAGACGCCCGCCCGTCGCTTTTTGTTCGCGACGAGGACATAAGACTCTCGTTTCTATACGGCAATTACACAACGCTTTCGTCGATCACCGATGATGAGATGAAGCGGATTGTCGAGCAACGATTGTCGCCGCAATACGTGTCAGTTCACGCCACCGATCTGAAAACACGTGCATATCTTCTCGGCGTCGACGAAAGCCGTGCCGACATCTCGGGCAAGCTGAAAACCCTGCTTGATAACAACATCGAGCTGCACGCGCAGGTTGTGCTTTGCCCCGAAATTAACGACGGTGCGATACTCGAAAAAACCTTCGCGATCTCGCCGCTCATTATCCAAAGGTTGTGTCGACAGCAGTCGTGCCGGTCGCGTTGACCCGATACAACACCGACGAACGCCTGACCCGCGTAACGCCCGAATTCTGCCGCCGAACGATCAGGGAAGTCGAGAAGCTGCAAAAAGAGTTTCGCAAAACGCTCGGCGTTACATTCGCTTTTCTCGGCGACGAGATCTACGTCAAGGCCGGAATGGACGTGCCGAGCCGCCGCCATTATGGCAATTACCCCCAGATCGAAGATGGCGTGGGAATGATTCGTTCGTTTCTGAATTCGTTTGAAAGGATGTTTTTGCGTTACACGGCAGAACGGTCTGCGTTAGCTGGTGGTGGAGCCTCAGTAAATAACAAGATGGATGTCCGTACGCATCCCGCTGCGATGGTTCCGCCGCGTTCCGAGAATCTTGACTTTCGACCACCCGCTAACGTAGGCGGTTCTGCCTTGTTCGGCACGATTCTGACAGGCGAAATGTTCGCCCCGATACTTGCTACGCAGATCGACAAGTATAACGAATTGACCGGTGCAAAAATAAAGGTGATCGCCGTGCCAAACACATATTTCGGCGGAGACGTTTCGGTTGCTGGCCTCCTCACTGCCCAGGACTTGCTTGCGTTTCGTGATCAGGTCGTCGGTGATTTTGTTATTATCCCGACCGCCACCATAAAATCCGACGAGCCGATTTTCCTCGACGGCGTTTCATACGAAACCTTAAAACAAAAATTCGACGTGCCGATCTATGATGTCGACACGTCGGGATTGATAAGCTTCCTTGAAAACAGGCAGAAACACGACCGGTAGGGAGTGTGACCTTCGACTTTCGTTAACACTCCCGGTTCTGACAAATTCACACCCTTACTACCGCTCGGGTTTCCGCCTATGGGCGAAGCGTCGGCATCAACTTCGCTTGAAGTTATAAACGATCACGCCTGTTACTTTCACGGGAACTTCCGAAAGATAGGTCGGGCTGAACTTTGCACTCCATGCGGCTTTTTCGGCGGCACTTCTTAACAAAGGGTGTCCGTTTATCGCTTTCGATGAAATTACTTTACCCGTTTCGTCTATTGTTATCTGCACGCTGACTGCACCTTCTGCACCAATCATTCTAGCAGGTGCCGGATATGGCGGCGGCGGCAGGGATTTTGCCTGGCCATTAATAACTCCCTTCGAAACGATGGTTGTAATACGCGGTTTTGACTTTATCACTGGCGGCGGGTCGGGAATTTTGATTACCTCCGCAGTAGGGCCTGACGTGTCGGCGGACCCAGTGCCGACCGGTGTTCCATCCCTTGAGCCGACTCCGTTCGGATCGCCCATTCCCATCGAATCGATTTTGCTGATCACAAATGCACCCGGCGGCCGCGAAAGGAACGTATTTTTAGATACAGAAATTTCTGTGGGAATTTTAGTGGGTGACTCGTCGGTCCGCAGAAAATCCGCCACTCGGGTCGGAACCTGCGAACGAGTCGTACGAGGTTGATCTTTCGGCTGCACTGGTTTCGGTGGCTCCGGTGCATCAGGTGTGACTGGTGCGAGCATCATTGAGAGTTCGAACTCTTCGTTTCCCAATCCGATATCGGCGGCATACAGGCTAAAAACGACGGCAGTTACGAACAAAATTCCGACCACTACGGTCGAAACCATAAAATATCGGCTCCGGCCCTTGAATTCCGCTCCCTGCTCGTCAGATACGATCAATTTGTCAAACATAAATTTTTCCTCCTTTCAAAGCCCGGTGCCAACCGTTAGATAGTTAGACAACAACTCTGAAGATTTGTTCCCGAGTCAGCTACCCCTGCCAAAAAACTATGTTCGAGATTTTGGGTATTTGGTATCATATAAAATCAACTCCCAAGAGTTGCATGGAGATTAGAAATGTACCGAATCCTTACAATACTCATCGGTCTTCTGCTTGCCGCAGCTGGAACCGTGCAGTCTCAAAACGCGCCAAGTTACACTCCTACTCCGAACCCGAGGGCGACAAGGACACCCGACAGGCCAACCCGCGTGAACCCGACCGGACACCTGCGTTCCGGTCAGATAGCTAGACCCACGAATACAGAACAAGTTCCAGCAAAATGGCCGGAGCAAAGCGCCGTTCCGAACTTGCCGGATCGATCTGGCCAAGAGAACGCTGAAGCTAGTGATTTGTTCGAACGGGCGACAAAGTTTCTGACCGATGGGAAACCGGATGACGCCTTGCCCCTGCTTAGTAAGCTGGAAAAGTTAGAACCAACGAGGTTTGAAGTGCAGTATGTGTTGGGAGTCGCGCTTGCAATGGCAAAGCGTCCCGGCGACGCGGCCTCGGCCTTTCAACGAGCGATAGGTCTCAATGCAAAAAGTGCAGACTCCTATTCAGGCCTTTGCCAGACTCTTGCAATGACCGACCGTAGAATTGAAGCTATTGATGCATGCCGCGAGGCGACACGACTCGACCCAAACCGTCCAAGATTTCGGACACAGCTTGCGGGGCTGTATTTGCTCGATGAGCGTTCGGCGGAGGCGATACTTCTCCTTGAGGCCCACTCTCGCACGTCACAGAGCGATCTTTCTTACCTGGGAACCCTCGGTGATTCCTATTACGCGAATGGTGACTATACCAAAGCCGCCGAGATCTATGAACGGATCGTACCAAATTGGCCCGCGGTGAGCCTGACTTACCTTCGTCTATCAGGTGTGTATGATCTTCTGGAACGCCCGACGGATGCGATCGCGGCCGCGCGAAAATTTGCGGAGCTTGAGCCGAAATTGTCGCTTGCACATTTTAACCTGGGGATGATACTTCAGGCGTCTGGTTTCTTCTTCGAGTCTATCGATTCGCTGGTCGCGACGGTTGATCTCGATCGGGCGAAGGGACCGGCATATCTCGCGCTGAGCGAGAGTTACGAAACCGTCGGTGACAAGGAGAACGAGTTGGGCAGTTTGCGGCACGCGTACAAATATCTGCCGCGCACAGCTTTGCTCTCGTACCGTCTCGGGCGGGCTTTATCGGAAAACGGGTTTAAGGCCGAGGCGGTCGAGCCGCTTGAACGGGCTTTTGAGCTTTTGCCGGTTCCCGAAACAATGCGGTCGTTGGGGTTTGCTTACATAGAGGTCCTCCATTACGACAAGGGCATCGAGTTGATAGAGAAAGCGGCCGAGATCTCGCCGTTGCCGCCCGGAATGTCGATTGACCTTACGAGGCTAAAGAAAAGGAATGAGCTTCTTGATCGATTCGATCAGATAGTTGAATTTGCCAGGCAAAATCCCGACAACATGAAAGCCCACTATGAACTCGGTGAAGCATATCTTTTGAAAGGAATGGTGAAAGAAACGGAGCGGGAGTATCGGGAGATGCTTAGACTGGCTCCGAACGACTACAGGAACTACAACGGGCTCGGTATCTTTTACTCCAACAACGGACAGATCGAGAAGGCATTGGAAATGACCCGTAAGGCTATAGAACTCAATCCCCATCATGTCTTGTACTTAACGATGACGTTCCACCTTCAGAAACTCGGCAAACTGGACGAGGCTCTTGCGGCGGCTAAACGTTCGGTTGAGATTAAACCATTGCTCGAATCGAACCTTGTGGTTGGTGATCTATGGCTGAAGAAAGGAAACCGCCAAGAGGCTCTCAGTGCATTTCGGGCCGCGCTCCTGATTGGTCCGAATGACCTCCGGCCGAATTTCAGGCTGGCCTGGCTATACATTCGCATGGGTGATAAAGAATCGGCGTTGAGACAGTATAGGAGCTTAAAAGCATTGGCCCCCAATCAAATCGGCCCGCTTGAACTTTGTATCAGGGCCCACTTTGGGACGATTTCCTAACTCGCTGACCCCGTCGAATTTTTTACTGATATAATCTCGGCGGCGATTGAGACGGCTATCTCTTCGGGCGTGTGTGAATTAATAGGCAAACCGATAGGCGTGTGAATTTTGTCCAACTTATTCGGAGCAAAGCCTTCGTTCTCCAGCGCTTTCAGCAGCACTGCCATTTTGGCTTTACTGCCAAGCACGCCGAAATACTTGAAATCTTTATCGAGCAGACTGCGGATGACAATTTCATCAGAAGCATAGCCGAGCGTCATCACCACAACGTAAACATCTGCACCCGATGGAACGAATTCACCAATTCGTTCATAGCTATCGATGATCATTATCTCGTGTGCGAACCGGTTTTTTTCGAGCGTGTTCAATTCAGGCCGATCGTCGAATATTGAGATTTGAAAATTGAGACGAGACATCATCTCCGACAACGCTAACGCGCAATGACCGCCGCCGATGATATAAAGCAAGTTTTTCGGGCCCAAGGTTTCGCGGTAATTGAACTCAGTTTCATGAGATCTCTCGAATTGAAAATGCTCGCTCGGTGTGCCGAACGTCGAAGGTAAAACGTTGAAATCACTCGATGTTATTGTCAGAAACGCTGCCGTTCTATTTTCTAGAGTATCAATGATCAACCGAACCGCATCGGCGTTTTCCGGCGTCAGCATTTTGAAGATAACAGTCTGCCGGCCTGAGCAGATCATGCCGCTCGCCTGTTCAGAGTTCTTTTGATGAATCTGCTCGACAACTTCCGAACCGATTCTCCATTCTCCATTCTCCATTCTCAATTTGACCGCTTCGGCCAGTCGCACTTCCATCACGCCGCCGCCAATGCTTCCGCAAAGCTCGCCATCTTCAGCAACGGTCATCTTGTAACCCTCACGCCCCGGACTGCTGCCCGAACTCTCGGCAACGATAAGCAGCATTACTCTCTCATCATTTTTCAGACGCGAGGCGATAAATTGCCATGGTTCGAGTTCTTTGGACACTTAGAAGATTTTACCCCAGCAAGGAGTGCGATTGACGAGGTTTTGGATAGAAATTCGATATAATTTTGCAGAGTGAAAAAACCAATGCAATTTTGGATCATTTACTTTTGGATTATCGCCGTTCTTGTCGTTTTTACAGCACTCGGCAGGATCTATTTTCGAACCGACGAAGTTAAGTTTTACGACCTTGTTGAGTCAGCAATTTCGCTAGTAGCGTTTGCGGGACTTCACGGTTATGCGTATCAGTCGCCATACCTGTCACCATTTTTTTGGCAATTCGTTTGGATATTGTTGTTGGTCACGTGGTTGGCGAGTCTCAGAGGGCGAAAGAATCGCGAGATGATAAATAAGATCGGCGTCAAAAAAGGCGTTGCGATTATATTGGCAACCACAATAATTGGGTTTCCAACGCTTGTGGGGCTTTTTATTTATGGATTTCTTTCTAGCGGCTTGTGGGACTATTAAGGTCTTGAATACAAGTTCATCAAAACCTTCTCCGGCGTGAACGGAAGATCGAATTCCGGTGAACAATCGGTGTAGGCTCTTACGGCGTTTCGAATAGCAAAATACGCGCCGATGCCGTACATTAGCGGTGGCTCGCCAACGGCTTTCGAATTGAAGATGGCCAGATTTTCGCGTGAAGTTTCGAGAGGAACGACGGCGATCTCTTTTGGGACGGAATAGATGTCGGGAACCTTGTATGTCGACAGCGCGTTCGAGCGAAGTTTGCCTTTTTCGTCGTAAACGACTTCTTCCATCGTCATCCAACCGATGCCTTGGACGATGCCGCCTTCTATCTGGCCGAGATCGACGGCGGTGTTCATCGAAGTGCCAAAGTCGTGACAGCATTTTACATAATCGACCTCGTAACGCCCACGCAAACAATCAACGGTCACACCAACGATCGCCGTCCCATAAACGTGATACGCAAACGGATGTCCCTTCGCCGTCGTCCAGTCAAAACCGATGCCGGGTGTCGCGTAATGAGCGTGTTCGCTGAGGTTAACTCGCTGAAGATGAGCTTCCATGACGAGCGTTTGCCACGCGAGCGAAGTCTTTTCGCCGTTGCGATAAACAAAACCGTCTTGCAACGAAAGGTCGTCGACGCTCGCAGCTTCGACGAGATCTTTTGCGACGTCGAACAGCCGATTGCGAATCGTGTCGCAAGCAAGCTGCGTCGCTTTGCCGTTCAAGTCAGCGGCGGCGGACGCGGCTGTTGGCGATGTGTTTGCGATGCGTAAAGTATTGGTAGTGTGGACTTTAACATCACCGATGTCGAGTCCGAACATACTGCTCGCAACCTGCGCGATCTTTGTATTCACACCTTGTCCCATCTCGACGGCTCCGGTCGAAACGGCGACCGAGCCGTCGGTGTAAACATGCACCAAGGATCGCGCCTGATTCATCGGCGTCTTTGTAAACGAGATGCCGAAGCACACCGGCATCATCGCCACTCCCTTTCGGAAATATTTCGACGAGGCGTTGAATTCGTCGGCCTCTTTTTGCAGTTTCGCGAAATCGTATACAGTGTCGCCTTGCGTCCATGACGTGATCGCATCGCTCTCGGCCTTTTGGCCGTAAGGGAATTCGTCGCCGTTATCTAGCAGATTCTTCTTCTGAATTTCAGCCGCCGTGACGCCGAGTTTTTCCGCAGCATGAGCGATAGCCGATTCGATCACGAACATCCCTTGCGGCCCGCCAAAACCCCGAAATGCCGTGTTCGGCGGCAGATTTGTTCGGCAGCTGTATGCCGTGGCCGTCACGTTCCGAATGTAATACGAGTTGGTGCAGTGAAAGAGCGTGCGTTCGAGCACCGGCGGCGAAAGATCGCACGCGGCACCGGCGTTTTGATAGAACGTCGCTTCGTACGCGACGATCTTCAAATCTTTATCGAGGCCGATCTTGTAATCGGACGAATACGGATGCCGTTTGCCGGTCATCCGCATATCTTCCATGCGGTGAAGCGCGTATTTTACTGGCCTCTTTGTGAGTTGCGTCGAAACGGCACAGATTCCTGCCCACGCATTGGCCTGATCTTCTTTCCCGCCAAAACCACCGCCGAGCCGCTGCACATCGACCTCGACTTTGTGCATCGGCAAACCAGTCACGCGACAAACCGCACGCTGAACCGCCGTCGGTCCCTGAGTCGATGAATAAACTTTCAGGCCGCCATTCTCAGTCGGCACCGCGTACGCGCCTTGTGTCTCGATGTAAAGATGTTCCTGGCCGTTCTGCTCAGTGCGTCCCTCAAAGACGCGCGCACAGTTTTAAATGCCGTAGTCGTGTCGCCGAGAACAAATTTCTTTGGCGGGACGATAAGATCACCTTTTGCCGCAGCCACCCGCGGATCGGTCACGACATCGAGCTGCTCGATGTTAGCAGTAATCTTTTTCGCGGCTTTGTGCGCCAGCGGCTCGCTAGTCGCGACGACGATCGCTATCGGCTGGCCGACGAAATGCACTTCGCCATCCGCAAGCAACGGCTCGTCCGGCACGATGCCGCCGATTTGGTTCTCGCCGATCAGGTCTTTTGCAGTAATGACACGAACGACGCCCTCGCCTTTGTCGGCTTCGCTCGTGTCGATCAATTTTAGCTTCCCATGCGCAACCGCCGAATCAAAAACACACGCATACAACGTTCCGTGAACGACCGGAATGTCGTCGAGATAAACACTCTCGCCACGAACGTGTGAATGTGAGTCGATGTTACGCATCTGCTCTCTTCAATAAAGATAAGGCTCCACCGAGGAGCCCTAGGATTCCTGCGGTAATTATCACAAAAGCTACTGTCACCCCTATTACAACCGAGCTTATGTCGGACGTCGGCTTTCCCGGTCCTATCTGCCAGGAGATCGCCCAGCCAAGCGTGGATTCCACTAGGGACATAAACATGCCTACAAACGCGCCTAAAAACCATCTTGAACGTCGGGCTCCCAAGTATCCGAAAATGACGTACAGTAATAATGACCCAATGGAGAACCATCCGTAGCTGAGATCGCACCACAGAGCAAGAAAGGACGCCACGGTATCAAGTAGCAAAACCGCAATCGCTCCGATCAATGCTATTTTTATAGCCCCCTTCATACTTTCGAATCAAAAATCTCCACAAAATTGGCAGTAAATTGCTGCCGCAGCAGCAGACGCTAATACTGTTCCGTCCAGCGTACGTCTGAGATCGATGAAATCTCGGTCGGTACTATTTCGTTTTTGCAGGAGCGACGGAAAATTAGGATTCTTTCTTGAATTGCATATTTTCGATATCCGCCAAGTCCTGATACCGGCCGGCAATTTCCTTGTTGCGAATGAGGTCTTCCTTGCCAATGTAGAAAACGGGCACACCGCGAAATTCTTCCGGCATCCTTGATTCCCAAGCACTTTCAAAATCCAATCCATCGAGTGACATCAGAACGTCGATGCGGCCCGGCGGACGGCCCATCTGATAAAACCCTGATTCGGTAAAGTCGCTTTCGGTCAGTCCCTTGAGCGGAGCTCCAAAATCTTTCAAAGCTGCGAAGACACGACGGGCATTTTCCTCCGAGGTTTCAACCCAGACATCAAGGTCTTTCGTATAACGCGGTTCGGAATAGATCATTACCGCAAACGCCCCAACAACTAAGTACTTAACCTCGTGTTCGTTGAAAGTGTTCAACAGTTCTTTGAATTCTGGTGTCGCGAATTCCATTTTCTTGATAGTAAAGATGAATTAGTTCAAACGCTGCGTCGATTATCGCGGGAACACCTTGTCGCTGCCAAAACTCGAAATCGAAGGAGCGGTCCATGTCCTTGATGTTTTTGCCGTGGCGCATCATCGTGAAGTCGCCGTTTTCGCCTTCTATAACAACGGTTTTCATAGCTTAATTATACCGTATTCTGCTCAAATAATTCGACGAAATGTGCCCTGAAAAGCTGTCGCAGCAGCAGACGTTTGTATTGCTCGGTTCCGCGGACGTCGGAGATCGGCGAGATCTCGGACTGCATTATTTCGTTTGCGGAGGCGATAGTCTCGCCGGTGATTTCTTTGCCGCGTAAAAATTCGGATGTTTGTTTTAGATACAGCGGTATTGGTGCGACGCCGCCGGCGGCGATGTGTGCGTCATCGATGGTATCGCCTGACATCGTCTGCGAAATCGCTGTATTAACCGTCGCGATGTCGAGATAAGTTCGCTTGCAGACTTTTTCGAAGTTGAATCGAAAGTCGCCGGTTGGTTTTTTGAATCTGATTCTTGTAATGATCTCGTCAGGTTGCATGGCGAGTTGTTTGTAGCCGAGGTAGAGATCATGCAACTTCATCTGTCGAGTAAGAACCACCCCGTCAGCCGAAGCGGCTGCCACCCCTCCTTCGTAAGGAGGGGAGCCTAGTGTGATCTCGGCGTCGAGGGCGAGGAACCAGACGGTCATGTCGCCGATCGGCGAGGCGTTGACGAAGTTCCCGGCGAGCGTCGCCATGTTGCGGATCGGCGTCGATGAGACGAGCTTTAAGTGATTGTAAAGATTGGTGAAAGCGGCGTTCATCAAGTCAGATTCGAGCAGGTCAGTGACCGTCGCCGACGCGCCGATCTCGATAAATTCGCCTGTGTCGCGGACGCCGCGAAGCTCGTCATCGTAAAAGAGGTGAGCTGCGGTAGCATAGACCATTGCATCGGGCTTTTGGACGTAAACATCTGTTCCACCACTCACGGGCAGAACCGCCTGCGTTAGCAGGTGGTTAGTCGATAAGCCAACGTCACCATTTGGCATCGAAAGTCTCGTTAGCCTAGATGAAATGTCGGCGAAATACTTAGGTACGACCACCTTCTCTATTGCAAAGTCCAAGCCGCCCGCTGACGCAGGCGGTTCTGCCTCTTTTGATAAACTGCAAATGGAAAACGCAGCCCGCTCTATGGACTTGTAGCCGGTGCATCGGCAAATGTTGCCGTCGATGGATGAAATCGCGGCGTCGATAGCCGATGTTAAGCCCTTACTTACGTGCGGGCTACTGACACAAAAACCAGTTAGCGACATAACAAAACCGACGGTGCAGAAGCCGCATTGTGTTCCGCTCTCGTCAACCATCGCTTGCTGCACGGGCGTTAGTCCGCCGTCGTCAGGATTGATGCCTTCGATTGTGACGATGTGTTTGCCTGCGGCGTTTGCGAGCGGCATCAAACACGAAGTCATTGAACGATATCGCACTTTGTCTTCAACTAATTCACCGACGAGTATCGTGCAAGCTCCGCAATCGCCTTCGCGACAGCCGATCTTAGTTCCTTTGAGATTTTTGTGATAGCGGACGAAATCGAGCACCGTCGAGCCCGGCGGCTGATCGGTTTGGATATCTTGATTGTTTAGGATGAACTCGATCATTAAAGAATTTTACCGCAGAGACGCACAGACGCAGAGGAAATCAGAAAAGTGGGCCGAAAACCGTTTGTCTGATCTGAGATCTCTCAACTTGTATCGACAAAACTCTGCGTCTCAACGGTTCAAAATTTTCTAATCAGCACGACTCCTCCAGTGATCAGCAAAATTCCACCGATCCTAGCGAGGCTGACTTCTTTTACTGGAACACCGAGCAGCCCGAAGTGGTCGATTACAAGAGTGACGATCATTTGGCCGGCGATGATTAGGCTGAAAGTCATTGCGACGCCTAGCCGCGGAACCAGTGTAACGGCCGCCGCCACGAAAAATGCTCCTAATAAACCACCTGCCCAGGCGATTGCCGGAGCGTCACGGACTCCCGCCAAATTTGCGAGCGACACGCCCGAAAGCAAAACATAGACAAATAGCGCAACCGTCCCGACAAGGAAAGAAATGAACGCCGCGAGGATAGGGCTATCCACAAAAGCCGCCATTTTATTATTGGTGGCGGCTTGGGTCGGCATCATCGCACCGGCCAGCAGGGCGATTAGTAAATAAAAATATGTGTTGGACATCCGCGTTTCTAGTATTTGACCTTGTCTGGCTTTTCTATCCAATCCTGAAAAACTGCCCGGCCTTCGACACGCATAAGACTAAAGATCGGAACTTTTCTCTGCTCAAAATCGGTTGTGCAAAGCTCGTTGTAAATAAACGCGTCGTCAAATCCGGCGGCGGCGGCGTCATCGCGATTACATGCCATAAAGATCCGCTCGGGCCGAGCCCAGTAGATCGCTCCGAGGCACATCGGACATGGTTCGCATGATGTGTAAACGATGCATCCGTCGAGTTGAAACGAATTCAGATTTTTGCAGGCGTTACGGATCGCTACAACCTCCGCATGGGCGGTCGGATCGTTCGTCGAGGTCACTTGATTGAGGCCTTCGCCGACGATCCGCCCGTCCTTCGCAATGACACACCCAAACGGCCCGCCGGAGCCTGAATCCATTCCTTCCCTGGCCAACTTAAGAGCCCGCCGCATGAACGTGTTGTCGTCGTCGGTCATTACTGCTTCGGCTTTAGCTTGATCTCGTAAAGACGTTTCCACTTCTTTCCGGTTACGAAAATACGGTCATTGTCGGCATCATAGGCGATACCGTTAAGAGTATTTTCGATCTCGTTTTCACCATTTTGATCATCCGGAGAAATGCCGGCAAGATCGATCCAGCCGATAACGCGACCGCTCGCCGGATCGATACGGGCGATAGTGTTTGGACGGCCGATATTTGGCAGACGTCCTTGAGTTGTGCCGGTTTCCGTTTCTTCCGAATGCCAGATATTAGCCCAAATCTCGCCCTTTACCCATTCAAGCTCGTTCAGCAGATAAAGCGGTTTGCCGCTTTCCTGCATCACGGGAATCGAGCGGATGGTTTTGAAAGTCTGCGGATCGACGAACTTCAGCAAATGCGTGCCGTCGCTCATAATCAAATTCGTTCCGTCCGTTGTCAAACCCCAGCCTTCGCCGGAGTACGACATCTCACGCAGCATTTTAAAGTCTGCAATATCGTATTCCCAAGCGATTTTGTCTCGCCACGAGATCTGATAGAGCTTGTCGTTCATGATCGTCAGGCCTTCTGCGAAAATCTCATTGGCAAGATCGAATTTTTGTAGAACCTTGCCGGTTGAGATATCTACTTTGCGGAGAGTGGATTCGCCTTCCTGCCCCGTACTTTCATAAAGAAAGCCGTCGCGGAATACCAAACCCTGTGTAAAAGCTTTGGAATCGTGCGGATACGCTTTCACCACATCGTAAGAATATACCGGCAGTGCCGCCGGTTTGGGCGTGGCGTTCGCATTTCCAACCGATCTTGAATTCGAGCCGTTCGTGCCACTGCCGCATGATGCGATCAGCAGAGCGATGGAAATAAGAAAATAAATGCGCATGTCAAATACTTTATTTCGTTGCCGATTTGGCTAACGCACGGCCGATGACATTTCGAAAGTTCTCAGCGGACAAGCGACGCACTTTCACGCCATTGACGTAAATCGTAGGCGTCGAGCCTACGCCGTAATGTTTCCCGTCGGCCATATCTTTTCGCACTTCGGCAGCAGTCTTCTCGCTGCTAAAGTCTAACTCAAATTGTTTGATGTTCAAACCCAGTTCTACGGCGTACTTCTTGAGCGAAGCTTCGTCCAGGCTTTCCTGATTACTGTAGAGAACGTCGATATATTCGAAGAATTTCCCCTGGACGCGGGCCGCGTTAGCCGCAAGTGCCGAGCGAAACGCGTTTTCGTGAACGCTCTCAAGAGGGAAGTCGCGGACGACAAATCGCACTTTGTCGCCGTATTCCGCGATCACTTTTTTCAGGATCGGATGTGTCGCCCCGCACGCCGAGCATTGAAAATCGCTGAACATTATCACCGTCACCGCCGCGGTCGGTTTTCCGGTGGTCGGATCGTCATCGACAGAAATATTGTGTGCGACCGGCTCCGGTTCGCGGACAATTATCTTGACGTTGAACTTCGTGAAAAGTTTTGTTCGAAATGCACCTTCCAGCTCCGCGCGTTCTTCATCCGAGAATTCGCGCATTTTGTTGGTGATCTCGACCGCGATGACGTCTCCCGCCTCGATACTCCGGGCTTTCGCTTCCTGATTGACGAGGGTCGAGAAAATCGTATTCTCAAGGTCCGCAATAATTTCGTCTGCGATCTCGCCGCGCATGTCGTAGATCGCGGCTTTGTAGCGCTCATCGAATTCCGCAGATGAAGTCGATTTTCCGTTTATCGAAAATATAGATTCAAGCGGTTTTAGGTCCGCCGCATTGATGTCTTTTCCGGCAGCGAATTTGTATTTGAGTTTCAGTCTTTCAATCAAGTCGCGAAAGGTTTTTTGCTCCGCATTTTGGCGGAGGAACGCGACGATCTGCGGCCGAACGGCGTCAATCGTTTGTTCTCCAAAATTCGCTTTGTTTGCATCGAAGACCGCTTTTATCTCAGCTTCAGTCGGCTTGGCGATCTTTTTTAATTCCGCGGCTATAAGCGAATCGCTCGCCGCGCCGCTGGATTTCGCTTCGGATTCAAGAAGAAGCCCATCAACCATCTGCGACAAAAGCCGTGTGCGTTCACTCGAAAGTATCTTGGCTTGGCCGAGGTATATTTTGCGCCCGTTCTCAGACAGAGAGCTTTGGGTAAACGTAAGACCGGTGGCCGTTGCTAAAACCTCGTCCGGCTTTTGTGCAAGCAGCGAAACTGCCGACAAGCATAGAAAAAATAAAGCGAAAATAGACTTCATAAATTGTTTAATAATAATTAAGCGAGCGACTGGGAACCCGAACGGCTTCGTGGTTTTGCGGTAAGCCGAATATCTCCGGATGCAATATCTTTGCGAGAATTTCGGTTCCATCGACGATCCGCGGCCCGGGCCTCGAAAAATATTTAGTTGCGTCAAGTGCCCAAACCTGATCATTCTTTACGGCAGATATTTCCTTCCAGTTGGCCGGAAACTTTTGATCATCAAGCTGCCGCAAAATGTCTGCGGTGTAATATCCACATGGTATCAACACCATTACCTCCGGGTTTGATTCGAAGATCGCTTCGAAAGTTGTCGTCACGGATCGCTGCCCCGGCATTCCGAGAATTGCATCGCCGCCCGCGATCTCGACCTGCTCAGGCACCCAATGTCCCGGAGCGAACGGCGGCTCCAGCCATTCGAGCATAAAGACCCTTGGGCGGTCAACGCCCTTGGTTTGTTCGCGAATAACATCTAAACGGCGTCGCAAACCTGCCACAACCTCAGCCGCTTTAGCCGGAACATTTGCTAGTTTGCCGACCGTTTTGATCGTTTCGAAAACGCCTTCGATCGTATTCGGTTCGAGCGAAACTACGGTCGAATCCGCCACGTACATGCGAGCCGCTTTTTCGACCTGTTTGTAGCTGACGGCACAAACATCGCACAATTCCTGTGTAAGAATAAGATCGGGATTGAGTTTTTCGAGCAGGGCCGTATCCAGATCGTAGATCGAGCCGTGCCCGTCAAGCTGCGACCGGACGGAATGGTCGATCTGCGAACTCGTCATTGTCTCGTGCGAAATGCGACTCGCCGTTATCGCCGGAAGATGCGTAATGCTGGTGGGAAAGTCGCACTCATGCGTGATCGCGACGAGGTTTTCTTCCAGCCCGAGAGCACAGACGATCTCGGTCGCGGATGGCAGCAGTGAAACGATCTTCATTACATAGGAATCTATCATAAATCGCCGAATGTCCATGAAAATCCAACGCGAATTTTATGTCCGCAGCAACACGATCAGGATCGCAAAAGAGTTGCTCGGCAAACTGCTTGTTGTTCCGGACGAGCAGGGAAATCGCGTTTCGGGGATGATCGTCGAGGTCGAAGCGTATATGGGTGTGACCGACAGAGCCGCTCACAGCTACGGCGGCAGACGTACACCACGCAATGAAATAACCTACTCGCTCGGCGGTCATGCATACGTCTTTTTTATCTACGGAATGTACAACCAGCTAAACGTCGTCACCGGCTCGAAAGAGCATCCGCATGTAGTTTTAATTCGGGCTCTCGAGCCTGTCGAAGGCCTCGAAAAAATGCGCGAGCGGCGCGGCCCGATGCCCGACAAAAATCTAACCTCAGGCCCAGGAAAATTATGCATCGCAATGGATATAGACCGAAACTTGAACGGCGAGGACCTGCTCGGTGAGAGAATTTGGCTGGAAGATTTTAAGAAGTTTCCCGCAAAGGATATTGCCGCAGGTAAGCGCATTGGAATCGATTACGCAGCCGAAGATGCTGAAAAACCCTGGCGGTTTTGGGTCAGAGATAATACGTTTGTAAGTAAAAATCAAAACCGGAAGCTGTAGCGACTGGGTTCTTGCCAACCGACTATGTTAAATTGCTAGTATTTTCAATACTCTTGTAATGAACACTCGCTAGTACAACAACCAATCGCTATTCGAATCGTAGCTTTGCTAAGATAAAAGAAATGCGTTAAGGAAATGATCGAAACACAAGTTCTAAATGGAGACAGCCTAGAAATCCTTCCGACGTTGGAGGCAGAATCCATTCAGTGCTGTGTTACCTCGCCGCCATATTGGGGCTTGCGAGATTACGATCATCCTGCACAGATTGGTGCCGAAGAATCACCCGAGCAATACGTCGAGAATTTAGTCGCTTTGTTTAGTGAGGTTCGTAGAGTCTTACGAAAAGACGGAACGGTTTGGCTAAACGTGGGTGACGGGTACGCTCGCAACGGCGGCACTGGCGGACACGGCCCGAACGCGATTGTCGGCAATACTAAGAAACTTATTCAGAAACGCAACTGCAAAGTTCCTGAGGTTTGGGGACTGAAGGATAGAGACTTGATGGGACTACCCTGGCGGGTCGCGTTCGGTCTGCAAAATGATGGCTGGTATTTGCGTTCGAGAATTACGTGGATAAAGAAGACCGCGATGCCAGAAAGCGTAAAGAACCGACCGACGACCGCGACGGAAGAGATTTTTCTGCTGACAAAGTCGCCCACGTATTTTTACGACCCAAACGGTTTCCGAGAGCCAACAGGCGCGAACTTACGAAACTACTGGATACTAGGCCCTGAACCAAACGGAAACGGTCATCCGGCCGCGTTTCCTCGTGAACTCGCGAGGCGCTGCATTCAGCTTGGGTCACGTGCGGGCGATGTCGTGCTGGACCCGTTTGGCGGTTCCGGCACCACGGGCCTAGCCGCCAATGAGCTAGGACGTAATGCAGTTCTGATAGAACTTAATCCAGAATACGCCAAAGTGAGTCGTGAACGGTCGCAATCTCTTCAGCCCCTATTCAGCATCACGAATTTCGAATAACTAATATGCCTCGTGGCCCCGGATCAAAGAAGCTAATTCTGGAGTTCTTCCTAAAGAACCTTGGTGTTGTCCTTGAGTCCCGTGATATTCGAGACGCGAGCGGTGGTGCAGTTGAATGGGCCCGTCGCGTTCGAGAGTTGCGAAACGAACAAGGCTACCAAATCCTTACTCACAAAGACCGGGCTGACCTAAAGCCAAATCAATATCTCCTAGAAACCGATAAAAGACTTCCTGCTTTTGCGCGAAATATCTCTAAGGAAACTCGTGCATGGGTTCTCGAACGCAATGGTTACACTTGTCAGATGTGCGGAGTTGCAGCAGGCGACGCTGATCCATTCGGAAGTAGTCGAAGCGTTCGGTTGACGATGGGGCACATTCTCGACAAATCGAAAGGTGGTGACGATTCCGCCCAAAACTTACGTGCCGTCTGTACAAACTGCAACGAAGGACTCCAAAATACAGCACTTCCGAAACCCGACCGAGTTCATCTCCTCGCTCAGATTCGAAGGGCGACTATTTCCGATCAGCAAGCCGTTCTCGAATGGCTCAACAAAAAATTTAATAGGATATGACAAGAATTTAAGACGACGCTGTAGAAGAGACCGGTCGCTACGGCTCCCGGTTCTGACATTGCATGCGCATCCCGTACTTCGGCCGCAGCGTAATCATCGGCTGAAGCCCGATCTTTTGCTCCGGCACCATTTTTAGCTTCCATTTTCGAGCCAAAGTCGCGAGCAGCAAAATACCTTCAGTCCACGCAAAGCTTTCGCCGATGCATCGCCGGATTCCGCCGCCGAAAGGGAAGTAGATGTTTCGCTGGCCCGCTTCTTTTACACTGAGTTTCTCCCAGCGTTCGGGAATGAATTCGTCGGCTTTCTCCCAAAATCGGGTATCGCGATGGGTAATGTAAGGACTTATCAGTATTAACGACCGCTCCGGGATCGCGTAACCGCCAAATTCGTGATCTTCGAGAGACAGGCGACCGATCGCCCACGCCGGCGGAAAAAGCCGCATCGATTCGGCAAGGATTGCCTCGGCATATTTCAAATTCGGCAGGTCGTCGATAGTCGGAAGCCGCCGGCCGAGAACACGATCCAATTCTTCGTGCAGTTTTGCCTCTTTTTCAGGGTTTTGTGAAAGCAAGTACCAAGTCCATGTCATCGCGTTCGCGGTTGTTTCGTGTCCTGCGAGGAACAGAGTCAGGGCTTCATCACGTATTTGCTCGTCGGTCATGCCAGTCCCATCGGCCTCGTCTTGTGCCATTAGCAGCATTGAAAGCAGATCGCCAGTGTCCTCGCCCGAGCGGCGGCGTGCGTTGATAATGCTGTAAATTACTGAATTCAAGGTATTTTTTGCGTTCTTAAATCGTTTCGATTGCGGTAGCGGAAGCTTTTGAAGCCACTCGGAAAACGGCAGCAACATGTAATTAAAAAGCTCGACCATCGCGGTCATCGACGCCCCGATCTCGTTCGCGTCGTCTTCGACATTTGCGCTGAACAGCGTTTTGGCGACGATCTGCAGCGTTAGGTGCATCATGTCTTTGTCGATGTCGCGGACCTCGCTGTCCTGCCAGCTTTCACACATTTTGTCGGCGTACTCAACCATCGATTGTGCATATTCCGCGATCCGCGCACGGTGAAATGCGGGCTGGATCATCCGCCGCTGCCGCAGGTGAAATTCACCTTCGCTTGTTAGCAGGCCTTCGCCAAGCAGGTTTTTTGCACGCTGCAGAGCACGGCCTTTTTTGAATTTATGAGCATTAACGACCAGCAAATCGCGGACCATTTCCGGATCGGTCAAAAAATATCCTTGCTGCGGTCCCATTCGAAACGATGTCACATCGCCAAGACGGGCCAACTTTGTTAGAAACTCCGTCGGTGCTTTGCGAAACGACCAAAAATGGCCACCAAATAGATCGGTTTTGAGCGCGGGCGGAAGATGGTATTTCGCCGAGGGTTTCATTTCGTACAGTTTAACAAATAGTCGATCCGAATCGTCCGCATTGTGACGCTTTCTTCATTCTCTTGTTCATTCTTATTCCTTTCCATTCCGTGGTCATGATTTAAACCACAGAATAAGACAAATGAAGAATGAACGAGAAGAATTATGAGCGAAGATGCATTGGTGATTTAGAACTTTGCTGCCAAAACTGCTATTTTAATAGTCTATGTCAGAAGCAAAAGTTAAGAAGATAAAGCCGGATATTCGTGCGATAACGCGTTTGGTTCCGCCGAGCGGCAACCTTGTTCAGGGACAGTCCGAACTGCCTATCGACCCCCAGCTTGCGAAAGAAGCCGCCGCCATTATTGCGGCCAGCCAAAATCATTACGGCGGCAGCGAAGGCGACGCCAATTTGCGCAAGGCCGTCGCCGAAAAGATCGCTGCATACAATGGAATTTCGGTAGATATCGACGCGCGGCCGTTCGAGCTAATGATAACCAACGGTGGAACAGGCGCGTTGATCGGTATCGCACAGGCATATCTATGCAGTAAGTCGGCATTGGTTTTTGAGCCGTATTATCCGTATCATCGCCGAATTTTAGAAGAGTTTGGCGGTAAGACCGAGACGTTTGAACTGGACGAGCAGCTTACATTCGAAAAAGACGCTTTGAAAGCCTGGTGCAAAGAGCTAAAAGACCGTACGGATTTTCCGCTGAAAGCGATTATCGTTTGTTCCCCCGCAAACCCGAGCGGCAAGGTGATGTCGCAATCCGAACTCGAAGCGATCGCCGATGTCGCGAAGGAACTCGACCTGCTCGTGATTTCTGACGAAGTTTACGAGCACTATGTCACCGGCGAAAACCCGCACACGCCAATCGCGTCGCTGCCGGACATGCGCGAGCGGACGATAACGGTAAATTCGTTCTCGAAATCGTGGAACATTTCCGGCTGGCGGCTTGGCTATGCATACGGCAAGGGCGAACTGATCGCTCCAATAAACAACGCGGCGAATGTGATCTATGTTTGTCCTGCGACGCCGCTGCAATCGGCGTTGTCAAAAGTTTTGATGGCGGACTCGGATTATTATTCGAAACTTCGCGACAAATTCGACGGCAAACGCCACGCGTTTTCCGCAGGCCTCCGCGAGCTTGGTTTTGACATCTATAATTCGGGCTCGGCTTTCTATATCTGGGCGCGGATCCCGGCGGAGTTTTCGGACGCGTTACCGTTCAACGAAATGCTGATGGAGAAAGCTGGCGTCGGAATGGTTCCCGGAGCCGCGTTTGCCGACACCGACGCTTGGGATCCGTATGTGCGAATCTGTATCGCCCGTGAAGATTCGGTGTTGGACGGAGCGATGGAGAAGCTACGAGGTGTGCTGACATAATCGAGTCTGATTACTTTTTTGTACTTTAAGAATCATGAAACTGCCTGGATTGTTCACAACTTTAGCCCTGATCCTAGCGTTTGCCAATGTTGGTACAGCCCAGGATTCGGGAGTAACTGCAGACCTTTCGAACTTCAGCGGGCGCTGGGTATCTGAATCCGTCAAGGTAATGTCGGATTCTCGTCCGATGCGATCCACGACTGACTCGAACCTAAAGATCGAATTGCTGATCGAACAGTCGGGGAACGAACTGAGGGTGAAGGAAAGCACGACCGGTTCCGGTTCGTATTCGCGGGATGTGATCTACTACCTCGACGGCCGCGGAGAATCGAACAAGGGATTTACTGCCGGTTTCGAATATGAATCCAAGGCGATCCTCAAAGATCGGAAGATATTCATTAAAGCAGTGGTCAAGGTCCCGGGTTCGAGAGGCAGCTCAGATTGAGGAATGGGAGCTTTCGAAAGACGGCAAGACTTTAACAATTATAACGAATAATGCCGGAAGTAATTCGGCTCCCTCTACGGGTTCTCCGAGAAGCGTTATTCGTTATGAAAAAATTTTCCGATTGGCTATTTAGCCGCCAACAATTATGAAGAAGATCCTCGTATTCTTTCTACTAGTTTGTATTTCTCAAAGCGTTCCAGTGGTTCTCGCCGACGACGGAATGTGGACGTTCGACAATCCGCCGCTGAAGCAGTGGAAGGAACGGTACAATTTTGAGCCTTCGAAGGAATGGCTCGAAAAAGTGCGGCTTGCCTCGCCGAAGGTCAACGGAGCTTCGGCCGGCTTCGTCAGCCCAAATGGTTTGATCGCGACGAATCATCACGTTGCGGCGGCTTACATCGCACGGCTTTCGAGCAAGGAACGCGACCTGATGAAGACCGGTTTTTACGCAAAAACTCAGGCCGAAGAGCTAAAAGTGCCTGACGCCGATGCGTCCGTATTAATGTCGTTTGAGAATGTGACCGAACGCGTTCACGGCGCAGCAAAGTCTGCGGCGACTGATGCCGACGCTGCCACTTTGCGTTCAACCGCCATCGCCGGAATCGAAAAAGATTGTGGTACTGGTTTGAAGTGTGAGGTGATTTCGTTTTACAGCGGCGGCGAATATTGGCTTTACCGATTCAAGCGTTACACCGACATTCGTCTTGTCATGGCTCCGGAAGAACAGGCTGCATTCTTTGGCGGCGATTACGACAACTTCGTTTTTCCGCGTCACGACCTCGATTTCACGTTTCTAAGAGCGTACGAGAATGGCCAGCCTGCAAAAACGCCAGCTTATTTCAAATGGTCGGAAACCGGTGCGAAGGATGGCGAATTCATCGTCGTTTCAGGTTATCCAGGCTCGACCGCACGTTTGCTGACGGTCGCACAGCTTTCATATCAACGCGATGTCGGCAACCCTTTGCAAAAGCAGGTTTGGGAAACGCGCCGAAAGGCGCTTGGAAAATTATTCAAAGCTCGGGCCGGAGCAGCTTCGTCAGGCATCACCCGGAATGCGCTCATTTGCAAACTCGCTGAAGCGGCTCGATGGCCAGCAGGGAGGCTTGCTGAATCCGCGCAATTTCGCCCGTAAAGAGGCTGAGGAAAAGGAACTTCGCGGCAAACTTGCTGCAAAAGCCGGAACTGGAAAAACAATATGCACCGGCGTGGGCAAATATTGCCGCCGCCTATGAAAAGATTCCTGCAATGTCCAAACGGCTCGCGTTTTCGAGCCTTGCGGCGTCGCGGCTTTCGATCATTGCCGCGCAGCTCGTCAATTATCAAATCGAAACCGCCAAGCCGAACGACAAACGCTATCCGGAATATCGCGATACGCGGCTTGATGGATTTAAGACCTCACTGCTCTCACCCGCTCCGATCTATGTCGAGATGGAAGAGGCGGCTCTCGTCGCGTGGTTTGAGGATGCCGTAAAGGTATTGGGTCCGAACGATCCTTTTATCAAGGCCGCTCTTGGCGATGCCGAACCGGCTGAAGTCGCCCGCCGGGCTGTTCGCGAAACTAAGCTAATCGATCCCGCAGCGCGTAAAGCACTGCTCGAAGGTGGTGCGGACGCCATCGCGAAATCGACCGATCCGATGGTCATGCTGGCACGACGCGTCGAACCCGTGACGCGTGAGCTGCGTGTGTGGAACGAAAAAAATATCAGCAGATGTCGAGACAGCCAACGGCACCAAGATCGCACAGGCCCGGTTCGCGGTTTATGGTAAAAGCATTCCGCCGGACGCAAACTCGCAGTTGCGGTTGTGCTACGGCGTCGTGAAAGGCTATGACGAAGACACAACACTCGTGCCGTATCGAACGACGTTTTTCGGCCTCTACGACCGTGCCTTGAGCTTTAACGAACAATCGCCATTCGACCTGCCGCAAAGTCTCAAAGACCGCCGCGACAGGATCGATCTGTCAACACCGCTGAATTTTGTTTACACGGCCGATACGATCGGCGGTAACAGCGGCTCACCGGTGATAAACCGAAACGGCGAGATCGTCGGCCTCAATTTCGACAGCAACATCCAGAAGCTCTCGAATCGTTATTGGTACATCGAAGAAAATGAAGGCTCGCGTGCCGTCGGCGTTCACTCGGCAGGTATACTCGAAGCATTGCGAAAAGTTTACGATGCGCCTGAACTGGCTTCGGAATTAGTAGGTCCAGTTAAGTAGGCAAAGCAAAATCTTCACCACGCGGCGTCAACTATTTGATCGGCGTCGCGAATCAAACCATTTCGTCATAGCCGTGCCGTCTTAATTCCAAGTGGAGGTGGCTTGTATGATGTTTTTTCAGGATGGAGAATTTCCCAAATTGGCGCACTATCTCCGTTCGAGAATAATTGGGATGAATAAGAATTCAAAAGTTTTTAAGGCGTTGGTCGAATGCATTGGAAGCGAGAAAATCGCGAAGCAGGCGATCGATCCGGGCACGTATCCAAGATTGATCATTGAACCGCTAATTCGAGGAATGGTCTCACCAAGTGGGATCTATCAAGGCGAATGCGATCCTGCAAAAAAGAATTACGTTTACATACACACCCGCATTGGCGAAGGGTTTGAAACCGACGAATCCGCACGACAATATCCAACTGTCTTCGAAACAACCCTTCTTCATGAAGTTGTACATTGGGGACGGTTCATCGGTGGTAAACCTGGTGAGATCAACGGAAAAGAAGCCGGAAATTGGTTCAACCATCGTGCCTATGGCCATATTTACGTGTACCACAGCGATTTAATATGCCGTTAACTAAACACTTTATAGAAATTAGTGCTACATCTGTGTTCGCATTGTCGGTAAAGTGTCCGCTATCTCACGAAAGGTCAATTTGATTTACGTTGCTGTTTTAACAAAAGAGTTTACGTTAGCCAGGCATGTATTTGCGATCGTCACGAATTTTCGGCTCTCGGTAAATCCATAGTCCTCGCCGTTCCATTGCTTTAATCCGCTGGTCGTCGCTTCTAACTCAGCTTTTGTCAGAGCCGGAAATGCCTTTGCCCATTGTCGGGCAGGCACGTTTTTTGATGATGCGGCGGATTGAAAACCGCAGGTTAAACGAGAAGATCGACGGATTCAGCGCTTCGTTGAGATGCTCCGTGATAAATGGCCGGATAAATGTCTGACGCATGTCGCCACTTTCGTTAAAACTCCAAACGCCGTCCTTGAGCGTCAGCACTGCCGGACGCGTCACATCGCCGATCTTCACAGGTTTTGTCAGGCCCTGATAAAATCGCAATCCCGCGTAATTTGCATAGAGATCGGAATTCGAAAACACGCCTGATACAAGCGATCCAAAAAATGTCCGTTCGCTCAATTTGCCCCATTTTATAGCTTTTTTTGTCGCATCGTCGCGGCTCAACCCTTTTGCGACTGCATCCTCGTAGATTTTGTAATAGGTATAACCCTGCTGAAAAATATGCTCGATCTTGTCCACGCCAAACTGCATACCATACATTTTTACGGTCGCACTGATCGTCAGGTAATTTGTCGGCAGCAGAACGAAAATAGATTTTCCGATAGCTGGTCTTATAACGTGCGAGTTGGCCGCGAAACTTGTGCGTGTTCATCCACTTGCCAACCTTCGTAAACGGGAAAGTGCCGTCGCCGAGTGTTTTGTATAGCTCACGAGCAACCGCATCGTCCGACAGCAGATATTCGAGCCTCTTCTTGTCTTCGCCTGAGCGACCGCAGAGTTTCTTTTCGATCTGCGTACCTTCGACACAACTGCGCCTGACCGCAATCTCCGCATTGACCTTTGCGACCACATCGCGAAGCGTCGCCACAGCATAATCCGAAACCTCATCCCCGATATCCGCCAGCGGCACCGGCGGTAAATTATATTGATCCGTCTCGAACCCGAAACAAGCCGTGCCATTTGCCAGCAAAACAATACTGAGAAGCAGACAAATTAACGGCGAATGTTTCATAAAAAACGAAAATTGAAATAAAAAGGTGTTTGGAATTTCACCGAAACTACAGGCTACATTAAACTATCATTTTCCAGAATCATATTAGTAGAGAATTGTGTCTCTTGAAAGAAATGGTGCCGACCCTTTAATAAGTTTCGTTGAAAGAGTAGATTTTTGTTAGAATCATGCCAATGAATTTCGTCGATCTATTTTCACTTTCACTCCATCGTGCCGTCGCGGAAAAGATGATAACCGACGAAGCCGAAGTGTTCCGAATTGCGCGAAGCAATCTCGAAAGATGGTTGAAAAGTCCGAGTTTTGAAGGAGTAGAGCGATTCGCCCTACTTGAATGGCAGAACATTTTGAACACCTACCGACCGGATGAGATATGCAGAATAATGACTGCGGAAACAGATGACGGCCAACGGCTGCGATCTTCTTCGCCCTTCGCAGGTGTGCTGACTCGCGACGAAAGAAAGAGTACATGGAGAGCCTGTGCGGAAGTCGGACTTAATTAAACTTATCGATGAGTTTCGACGCCTTTCGGGTGAAGAACCACCCGTTATCGTAGGTTCACAAGCCTTGCACGCGGTTGTTGAGGTCTTACCTGAAGTCGCGAGAAAATCCGTCGAATGCGATTTTCTCCTATCGAGCGATAACTTTTATAAGCGAGCAGAAATTGATGAGAAGCTTGGTGTTTTCAGCGAGTTCCAGGTTGAAACTGGTTTCTATGCGGATGCTTTGGGCCTCGCGACCGTTGTTTTGCCCGACGGTTGGAAAGAACGACTAAAACCGCTGATTGGTTCAGACGGGACTCTACTCGCACTTTGCCTTGACCCATACGATCTTGCGGCCAGTAAGTTAATTGCAGGCCGCGAGAAAGATTTTCTTTTTCTTTCAAGTTTAATGGCATCCGAAGTTTTGGATGTTGATGAATTTCTAAAACGCGTTCTGAGTGTTCAGTCGAAGATCGAGAATGACGTTTTGAAGAATCGACTAGATAAACTTAAACAATCATTGGAGTCACAGCATAATTACAAAGATGAGGTTGAAAAATTGCGTTCTGCTCTCCGTCTTCTTTGACGACTAATCCGTTACTTTCGTTTTGCAACTTCTCGATTAACTATGCACTACCACCTCATTGGAATATGCGGCACGGCGATGGCGTCGCTTGCGGGAATGCTTCAATCACGCGGGCACGAAGTTACCGGCTCGGACCAGAATGTTTATCCGCCGATGTCAACGCAGCTTGAAGCTCTTGGCATTAAGATACTCAATGGTTACAAGGCCGAGAACGTCGATATCGGCGCTGATATAACAGTCGTCGGTAACGCTATCTCGCGCGGCAATCCTGAGCTTGAAGAGGTGTTGAATCGCAAGCTTCTTTATCGTTCGCAGGCCGAGATCGTGCAGGAAGAATTTATCCGGGGTGCGCGTTCGCTCGTCATAGCCGGAACGCATGGCAAGACGACGACAACGAGCATTGCCGCCTGGGTTTGCGAGGTTGGCGGCCTTGATCCCGGCTTTCTCGTCGGCGGGATCGTACAGAATTTCGGGGCCAGCTTTCGCGTAACAAAGGGCGATCATTTCGTCATCGAAGGCGATGAATACGACACGGCATACTTCGACAAAAAGCCGAAGTTCATGCACTACCTGCCGGAGATCGCCATCGTCAACAACATCGAATTCGACCACGCCGATATTTACGATGATCTTGACGACATTAAGTGGGAATTCTCACGCCTGATGAATCTCGTGCCGGGAAACGGCAGACTTATCTGCGGTATCGACTCGCCCGTCGTCCGCGAGGTGCTCGCCGAAATGGACGGCAAGCTCTTCACAAATATCGAGACGTTCGGCTTGAGCGGCGACGCAAAATGGCAGGCCCGCAATATCGATTTCACTGGCGACACGACGCGGTTCACCGTTTTCAATGACGGCAAGACGTATGGTGAATTCGAAACGAATTTGATCGGCGAATTCAACGTCCGTAACTGTCTCGCCGTCATCATCGCCGCCGATGCGTGGGGAATCACGAAGGAGAAAATTCAGGAAGCGTTTCACACATTCAAATCGGTCAAACGCCGTGTCGAGATTCGCGGCGTCGAACGTGGCGTGACCGTCATCGACGACTTTGCTCATCACCCGACCGCCGTCGAGGAAACGCTCAAGGCCCTGCGGATGAAATACGAGGGGCATCGGCTCATCGCCGTTTTCGAACCCCGCACGTGGTCCTCCCGCCTTGCGATATTCCAGGAGCCTTACGGCAAGGCGTTTTCCTACGCCGACTACGTTATCATCGCCGGTGTTCACAACACGTCAAAGGCCAGCGAGCTCGGCAAAGTGCTGGATGTTGACGAACTCGTCAAAGACATCGAACTCCAGGGCAAACCCGCCATGAGCTTCCCCGACGCCGACGCCATAATCACGCATCTCACACCCGAATTAAAAGAAGGCGATATCGTCGCGATAATGTCCAACGGCGGCTTCGGCGCGATCCACGACAAGCTGCTTGATGTCCTCAAATCTTGACGCCCTTTCGCAAAAAGCCTTAGTCAAATTAACCAACCCATTCCAGGAACATTTCCCCTCACACGGTGTCTAACCTAAATATCGATGCAAGAAGCTCGGGCCGTCTCGTTCTTGGTAAAGACCTATAAAATCCAACCAGGAGAACGTCATGAACAAACGACAAATCTTCGCAATATCCGCAGGCGTATTTTCACTCGCTATGGGCATTTTTGCCGTGCGCGTCTATTGGTTCCCATCAGTCCCGACCACGCCGGAATCACCGTTGCCGCAAACGCACGAGCTTCCCGGGAACAACACGCGTCTTTCCGGCCCATACACGCACAAAAATCTGACCGTTTACTTGATCCACGGCGATGATGTCCGTAAGGGCGTGACGCCGCTGACGCTTGAAGAGGCGATGGAGCGAGACGTTGTCGTCGTCCACGAAACCGAAGATGTCAACGAGCTTGCTATCGAGAACATATCGCCAAAGCACGAGGTTTATGTCCAGGCGGGCGACATCGTCAAAGGCGGCAAACAGGACCGCGTTCTCGGTGTCGACCTGATCGTTCCGGTGCGTTCGGGCCGCATGCCGATCGATTCCTTCTGCGTTGAACACGGCCGCTGGACACCGCGCGGCAATGAATCTTCGACCCGCTTTGAATCGTCGAATGATTACGTCGCTTCAAAGGATATGAAGATCGCCGCCAAGCACAGCAAGTCTCAGGGCGAGGTCTGGAACGAGGTTGAAAAATCTCAGGATAAGCTGAGCGCCGCAACAAACTCGAACACCGCCTCGAGCATGTCAAAATCAAGCCTTCCGCTGACCCTCGAAAATCCGCGTGTCTGTGCCGATTCCGCCGAATACGTCAAGGCCCTGTCCGATATCACCGATGGCAAGACGGACGTGATCGGCTTTCTATTCGCCATAAACGGCGAGATCAACAGCGCCGACACCTATGGCTCCAGCGGCTTGTTCATTAAGCTCTGGCCCAAACTTCTAAAAGCCGCAGCTATCGAAGCCGTCGCCGAATCCGACCAGTCAGAATCACGACAGGCAAGGATCGTCCCGCAAGTGAGCCTCGCGGATATCGAAACATTTTTCGAAACATCCGAAACCGCCCAGATCGCCGACGAACGCGAGGTCACCGACCGCATAAAAATGCTCACCCGCGAATCCAAAACGTCGGTGTTTATTGAGTCGCTCGACGGCGGCATGTTGCTGCACCGGAACTATATTATGAAATGAAATTAGATGCTCCACAGCCTACACTCCCCTCCTGCGCGACGATGGGTGGCGCTTTAGCTCCCCTCCTGTCTTTAGGAGGGGAGGCAGCGTTTTGCTGACGGGGTGGTGGATGCCGCCTTCGGATCAAACACCGCCGTCAGATCTCCCGTCACTTCCAGCCTGTCATAAATATGTCGCAGCATGATTCCCAACTACCTCAAGATGAATTTTTAGATTGTTGAGTCTATGATACGACGTGTCGAAGGCGGACGCTACGGAATATTTGCGCCGATATTAATCCGCTTACGGTCGCTGACTAAAATTGCAACTACTATAAAATTGCAACTACTAGAAGATGTTGCAACTGTGATACTCTTCTTAGAGCCGTGAATAATCAGATTGGAATTTGATACACAATATCGGTACAATCGGCATGATAAAAAAAGCCAAGTGATGACATCGCATACGGAAGTAAAGCGACCCATTTTTTTGACGAGTTACTGAGTCACAGCAGTGTGTGACCTAAAGCATGAGTAATCCTGAACAATGGTTGATAAACTTCTATCGCGGCGGAACTGTCGTAGATGGCCTTGTCGCTGTTCAGGGTTATGACAATTCTGGTCAACCACCCGAAGAAGTTGCGGTCATGGAAAAGGCTGTCCACTACGGTGCAGATGCGGTATTTTTCGAAGCATCTCGAGACAACAAACCTCGAATTGCCCAGGCATTTGTTTACCGTTCAAATGGTTTAGCGATTGATCCTGACTTTGCCGAGTTACATAGGCAACTATGGAGCTGGGGCGGCGTTCCGCTCGTTTACCGGGTTACGAATGGGCTTGTCCAGCTTTTTCGTTGCGCTCATCGACCTGATTTTGAGAAAAAAGGAAAGGTCGATTTTCAGCCATACGAAACTCTAAATTTCGGAACGCAAATTGCCAATGATCCTTGGTGGGACGAAGACCGGATTCGAAACGGTACGCTTTGGGACGATCCGGTTGTGTGCAAAGACCTCCTGTCGAGCAACCAGTCAGCACAAAAGACACTCATTAAGGCAGTCAAGGAACTATATGACGATCTTGAAGCCAAAGCCATTCTGACGAGACCGCTTCGTAGGCGATTGCTGATCTTATCGGTCCTAATTGCTTACCTTGAGGCTCGACGGGTTTTCGAGGACGGTTTTTTTGGACGCTTCTTGTCAGGTTCAGATAGGTTTTTTCAGGTTCTTGCGGATGGCCCAGGGTTGTTAGCTTTACTCGAACATCTAGAGGAACGCTTTAACGGAAATGTCTTTGTGCTTTCGGACGAGGAACGCCAGATCCTTCGCACAAGCGACGGGTTGGCCGCATTTGCCGAATTGGTTGAAGGGCGCCAGGAATCGAGTGGTCAGCGGACGCTTTGGCAAAGATACTCTTTTGCCGATCTTCCGGTAGAACTCATCAGCCACATTTACCAATTATTTGTTAATGACGCGTCGGTGGCAGTTTACACTCCGCATTTTGTTGTTCGCCTTATGCTCGGCGAGGTTTTAAGCTGGGAGCGACTTGATCGACTGCAAGAGAACGACGAAGTAATAATGGACGGATCATGCGGCTCCGGCATTTTTCTTGTCGAAGCCTACAAACGACTTGTCCTTCATTGGCGGTATCGTAATGAATGGAAGCGGCCAAGCAAAGCGGTTCTTCAAAATCTGCTCACAAAACGCCTGCGAGGCATTGATCTTGAGCCGGGCGCTGTCGAACTCGCCGCGTTCAGTCTTTGTCTCGCCCTCTGTGATGCTTTGGAGCCCATTGAGATTAGAACTAGCGTCAAGCTTTTCCCAGAGTTGAAGGAAAAAACAATTCATACAGGTTGTTTTTTTGAAGCTCGCGAGCAACAGACGATAAAAGATAGAGTTGGCGTCGCGATCGGAAATCCCCCATTTTCCTCGAAGCTCACTACCGAAGGGGCGAAGCGAGCCTACGATCGGTATCAAAGGGATCACGGTGCTTTACCCGATAAGCAACTCGCGTATCTTTTCCTACACGAATCCATGGAAATGCTTGCTTCAGGTGGGGTACTCTCCATGCTCCAGCAATACAATTTTCTATACAACCAAGGTTCACTTGGATTTCGTAAAAATTTCATCAAGCGCTGGGATGTTCGAGAGATTCTAGATTTTATTTCGGTCCGTGGTCTCTTTCACAAGGGCGGTGCCGATACGAAAGTCATTGTGGTTGTTGCTGAGGCCTTATCTGCTCCACCGGACAGAAAAATACTTCATGCAACCTTTAGACGAAGTGGTCGTGCAGATGCAGAACAGGGATTCGACATTGACTATTACGACCTGCATTGGCTGCCTCGAGAGTTAGCTCTCAATAATGAAGGAGTGTGGAGAAGTAATCTTCTTGGCGGCGGGCGTGTGCTTGGTTTTGTGGATCGATTAAGGACTTACAGTACTTTGGCAGAATATGCCGAGGAGAATGGGTGGGATTACGGTGAAGGTTTTATCGAAGCTACCCCTCCCCAAAAGGGTCCCGTAAGCAAAACGGTCAAAAGAAAGCCAGCTGAACATTTGACCGGGGAACCACTACTTCCTACGGATGGAATTTCAGCTACGGAGATAGATCAGAACTCCTTCGAGACCGTAACCGCCACTATGTTCCGCTCTGCATATTCACCGGCTCGCTACACCCCGCCGATGGTTTTAGTCCACGAGCAATTCGATCTGAATCATGCGTTATGGACCAAACATTATCTTACTTACAAAAATCAGATTGTAGGGTTTTGTGGAAAAGCGAACGACACTGACCGTCTCACGAAAATTAATGAATTTCTTGATAAAGAAATAAATGCTTTGAGAGCTTACGTGGCAGCCACGAGCGTAAAATTATTTACTCAACACGCAACCACTTTATCGGGTGCGGACATATTTCGTATTCCGTTTCCAACAGACCGTAATCTCAATCTCAGTAGTCACGAACGTATCTTGGTTGATGATATTGTGGGGTTTTATCGCGATCTTATTCGTCTGGGTGAAGACTCTGATGCCATGAAAAACCTAGGAATTCAAGGCTTACCCTCCTTCAACATTACATTTACCCAACGAATCAACGGAGTTTACAAAAAGAATAAATTGCGAGCGTTGGAACCGCAGATTTGGCCGGGGGTGATCTGTCAGCCGTATGTCTTCGGTGACGGAAACGTAGATTGGAGCGGGGCCGACGAGTTGAAGGGTAAGATTGATGTTCTTTTAAGGGAAAGACAGGGTGGTGGTCTTAATGTCACCCGGATTGCCCGTGTGTATGACGGCGCATGTATTTATCTTCTCAAACCAGATCGACTGAGGTATTGGTTGAGATCGATTGCTCTCCGGGATTCGGATGAGGTGTTGGCAGATTTAGCAGAACAGGGCTTCTAATACTTTCGAATTGATGCTTGCGAATAACTCTGACAATATTCAATCTGGTCGTCTTGAACCGAATATTCATTTAAAGTTTACCGCGAAAGCGGAACTCATGAGTTTCATTGCCCAGGAAATTCCAAAGTGGCGTGACCGGCCGGATCGCCCTGTAAGCGAAAATGAGCCTATTTTGACCGAGCATTTGTGTAATTATCTCAACACCACTACGTACTATTCGGATGTTTGGGATCATATCCAATTTCAAACCGAGACTACTGATGAAACTGACAAAAGAAGGAAGATTGATATTACTGCGAAGCCTCGCGCGGCAATAATATTCATTGAAAATCGCCGACATACCATATTTGACTCACTCTTTCCCATTGAATGCAAGAGACTCCCCACACCAACAGAGAACCGACGCGATGAACGCGAGTATGTGACAAACGAACCCGGCAAAGGCGGGGGAATTCAACGATTCAAGTTCGGTTACCACGGAGCCTCGCACAATTTTGGTGCGATGATAGGCTATGTGCAGAGTCAATCATGTACTTATTGGCTAGAAAAAATAAACGGCTGGATTGGCGATCTGTCGAAAAATCCCGGCTCCGAGTGGAGCATTTCGGACACGCTTCAAGAAGGATCCGAAGATATAGTTGCACGTCTCAGGACATTAAACTCTCGTCACCAAAGAACTGGCGGCTTAGGCGAAATAACGTTGCGCCATGTTTGGATTAGTATGAACTGATAGCGGCCGCTCGGGCGGGTTCCGGGCCTTCGAATTTGGTGGCGTGGGTTTCTTCGTTTGGGAGGGACTGCATCATTTGGCGGAGCTCGGCGAAGGGCGTGTCGGGTGTAAGCCTCCCGTAAAATAGTACAGACAAGAGTATAGTTTCCGGTCAGAATAGGAAGAGGAGAGAAGGACCGGAAGTATGAACGTTCTATAAGCTTTTCTTGGGCTGGATAGTTCCGGACGAAGATCTTACTTTAGTTCTCCCTTTCTCCTTCACTCCTCTACTCCTCTTCTGTTCTATCTCAGTCGATCTTTCCCTTAAAGTTGGCAAGCTCCACGACCATATCGTCTATTAAACTAGTTCTGTCTCTGGTTACGGCCACGCCGTTGATGACGATCGAAAGCACAAGCTGCTCGCCGCCGGCGGTTGTCACATAACCTGAAAGGGCCGATACCTGGTCGATGGTTCCGGTTTTCCCTCGCATATTTCCGGCCGCCGCTGTTCCTTTGAAACGGTTTGCAAGCGTTCCGTCAACACCGCCGATTGTAAGCGAATCACGCCACGCCTGCGAGTATTTGCTTTGCTTCGACATGTAAACATAAAGCTGAACTACAGCCGCAGGCGTTATCAAATTGTGCCGCGAAAGCCCGCTGCCGTCGTATTGGACGATGCCGTCCGGCGCGATGCCGATACTTGTCAGAAAGCTTTTCACCTCGGCGATACCGATCTCCGAACTGTCTTGCTGCGGCGTTCCGGGGGAGATTGTCGGCGTAGAAATCCTTTGTCGTGCATCTTCGCCCAACGTCCAAAGCAGCGTTTCCGTGTACATATTCTGGCTCGGCTTCATCGTTTTTGCGGCGATCAGGCTGAGTGGCGGCGATTCCATTTTGGCGATCTCGACGGATGCTATCGACGGAACGGAAGCCGCCGCCGTGCCGGTTCGATACTGTCCGGTGACGGTAATTCCTTTTAATTCGAGCCTTTGTTTGAGCAGGGCAGCAAAAAGCTCGGCAGGTCTTGAGACGGAAACCGGCCCGCTGAAACCTGCATTTCCCTGCGGAAGCGTACCCGTGATCTCAAGCTGGTTTTGGCCGAGCACTTTTACGATCTTCAGCGTGCGAGGAGTTCCCGCAGCCGTTGTAATACATAGATTCTTAACGCGATAGACCGGATTATAAGGAGAAAGAGTTACCGAGCATGAGTAGCCGACCGGGCCCGGCCTGACAGTTAAATCGACCGCGTTATCGTTCAGCGGCAAGGCCGAAACTTCGGCACCGTAATACCATTGCAGATCATCCCACTCCCAACTTCCGGGTATTGCGGAGCCTTTGAAATATGAATCATCCGCGACGATGCTGCCTTCGATCCGTTTGACGCCCGCAGCCGATATCTTAGCGGCGAGATCGTCAAGGCCCTTGTAATAATTGCCTTCGGAAAAGCTCGTCGAGATCGAAACATCGCCTCGTCCGTAGATCCGCAGATCGCCTTTGATCGTTCCATCTGCGTCCGGCATCGATGTCGCGAAGACACTGGTGACAAAACGGTAGTCCGGCGTCAGTTTTTCCAAAGCCGTCGCCACGGTGAAGTTTTTCATGTTGGAGGCGGGCATGAAATACTTTTCGCCGTTCTCCTCGAAAACCACTTTTCCCGTGTTGAGCGAGACGATCTTTACGCCGACTTGTCCGCGACGCATAATCGGACTCGAAAGACGTGCGCGGATCTTTGTCTGAAGGTCGGTTATCGTCTGAGAGGAAATTGCCGGCGGCTTAACGACGTTCGGAGACGCGATTGGTGTCGGTGTCGGCGTTGGTTTTGGGACAGATATTTGCCTGGCTTCGACGATTCCGGCAAAGGACAGAACTAAAAGAGCTAGTGTTGGAAGGATGGTTGTACGGCTGTGATCGATCATAATATTGTCAGATTAAGGCAAGTATGCGACGAAACATATTTTTACAACACTGCGGCAAAAAAGAAAGCAGTAAAGAACTTTTCGTTCTTACTGCTTCTTCGATCTGCTCGATCTGCAAAAAATTACCAGCGAACAGGACGCAATGTCGGTCCCACAACATGTACTCCATTAAGGACCTGTGGAGCCGCCGATTGGTTTCGGCTTGTGTCGTCGGACCGCACTTGATGAGCCGCGTACCATACGACGACATCCTGACCGAGAAGCGATTCGCCGTTTATCCACGGCGACAAGTTCGCGGCCGCACCACTGCCCGGATCGTCAAGCTCGCCTGGTGCAGCCGCGGTTCCACTAAACTTCATAAACCACGTATCTCCGCCGCCGAACGTATCGACTAAATCACCGTTGGCGTTCAGTACTGTTCCGTCATTCGTGCCCGGCACAAGCTGGTAGGCTTCGTCACCCGAGTTGTTTTGTATCAAGAAGCTGCGGCTTTTCTGCTTATTGCGAAGACACGCTCGTTTCCGTGTCTATCGACTGGAGGAATTTGCGTCCTCGATCCAATTGATAAATGCGGTTCGATGCATTCACGATGTCGAAATCGAATCGCCAATAAACGTGATGCGTTCGCTGGATGCAGACACATGAGTCCGTAACCGATCCAAACCCGTATCGCGGCCGAATCGTGCCGTCCTGAGCGAATCGCCATTCCATTGAATAGCGATACCAGCCGGCATTCATTTCGGTCACCAATACAACTTCCGTTCCAAAGCCGACGTCTTGCGTATAGATCGCGACACCTTGAAAATTACCGGTATCGTTATGGCTTTCGACTGCCGTCGTCGCCACTTGTCCCGCCGCGAGAATTCTGATTCCCGGTGCAGGATCCGTTGCCCCCGTCGCGGGAGCATTAAAAAATCCTTCGGAGTATTGCCAATCGCGGAAAGGCCCGCAGCTAGTCACATATTGAACATTCAAGAGCGGCACATGTCCGCGTTTTAGGACAGACTTGCCGCGATATTTAACGTCCCTGATCTCTAAACCTGATCTTTCAAAATTTGCCCCAGACGACGACGACGGACGAATAACGAGCATTTCCCATAACGGGTTGCCGCTGCCAATTTCGTTTACCGTAAGCGTAGACTGTCCGGCGACACCTTGTCCTGTGCTGCCTTGCCCCGAGTTTACAATGCCGCACGCGTCTGGTGTTGCCGCCGATGTTGGCGGAGCGTTGTTTGCGTAACGAACCAAATTGTTATTCTTGAAACTTACGCCGACGATTACATTTTCACCGGTTTGTGGATTTGTCACGCCGATGTTCACAAGTCGTTCGCCATCAACGACCGTTGTCGGCGGCATGGCTTCGTAGAATTCGATCGTATTGGCAAGTTTCTGTTTTGAATAAGCAGCGTCCTGTTCGACGATTTTGTACGCAGCCTTGATCTCGTTCATCACCCACGCCCGGTACGGCGTTTACCCATCGGGCTGAGATCGTTTCTTTTGCCGCAAAATCGCCCTCGGCAAATAGGGTCATGTCGTTGGAGTAGTTGTAATAGATGACCCGAAAGCGGGTAGGCGGTTTCGACGCCTGGCCTTTGGATTCTGCGGCGTCATAGATATATTCAAAACCGACCTGCCGGAATTTGGCCCCGCTGAGTTCGCTCCGCACCGCTTCGCTGGATGCGGCCCGTTGTGTTGCTGCGTCAACATCCGTCTGGGTCGGGCCCCAGGGCACAACCTTGATGTTTAATTTCTTAACGCCGCGCTTCGATCTGGCCGGAACATTCTCGCCTCCAACCACAATATCCGTAAGTGTTGCGAGAGATAGACATATTGCTGCAATGCTCAATAAAAACTTCTTAGACATTCAAACTCCTTGCTCCAATGAAATGCATGTAACCCCAAAGAGAATCAATTTAAAGAAATAGCACTAAACCCTCACGTCGGTCAAGGTTTTTGACCGATGGCGAGGGCAGGGAATTATCGCGATTGTTGTCCGTTACAGAGTATGAATGCCAACCTCACTTACATTTCGAATACCCGCAATCACGGCAGAAATCGCAGCCCGAAGAATGCTCAAGCTGGCCGCTGCATTCGGGGCATTCGCCGATGAGGCTCGACATGGACGGGTTGGGAAAAGCTGAAGTCTCGGGCGGAGCTTGTTTTGCCAAAGCTCGTTCGGATTGCGGCAAGTTTTTCAACCGCCGGTCGATAAGCAGCAAGCATTCGGCGACAGCCTGTTCGGGCGATGTCAACAGTCTTTCGTTGAACCAAACGGCGTGAGTTCCGGTGACTTTGTTCAAGCTTCTCGATACTTCGCGGACCTCGAAACCACCGCGGAGCATTTTCGAAGCAAGCAGCCCGACGCCCTCGCTAATAAGGCCGGTTGCAAATACTTCGAGTATCCGCTCGCCGTTATGATTGACCGTGACATACAAATTCTGGCCGTCAAACGGAATCCGCCAGGTCGATCCCTGAAGTTCGCGCGGGCGTTCTACTCGTTGTGACGCATCTGCGATCCGTTCCGAGAAAATGTCTAATCCCGTCGAATCAAGTTCCGGACCACCCGCTGACGCAGGCGGTTCTGCCTTTTGTTTCATCGAATTCAGAACTTGTCCTTCGCGGCTGCCGTCTCGGTAATAGCTGACGGCCTTACAGCCGAGCTTGCGAGCGAGGTGATAAAGCTCATCAACAGATTCGACGGTGTCATCGGCAGCTCCGTTGCAGGTTTTTGAGATCGCGTTATCGACGTGCTTCTGAGCAGCGGCAAGCACTTCGACGTGCTGCAGCGACTTTATCTTCATTGCAGAGATGAAATAGTAGGGAAGTTCGTTTTCGTGATCGACAACGTACTGCGCGGCGGCTTTGATCGATTCCTCATCAGCCTGATCGACATCAATGCCCAGAGCCTCGGCAGCCAGCGTGTGAACATAAGTGCGCGTTCCGACCGTATCCTGCCGAACGTATGCCCACGAAAAATTCGGTTCAATGCCCGACGAGGTTTCCGCGATAAGCGAAATCGTTCCGGTCGGTGCAATTGTTGTCACTTCATAGTTTCGAGGTGTAATTGCCACATCGCTCGGGATGCCGATCTCATCTTGAAGAAATGAAGTATAGGCTTCGCGGTTTGCCTCGAATTCCGGAAAAACTCCTTTCTCGGCACCGAGCTTTAATGACGCGATCCACGATTCGCGACGGACAAATCCCATCACGCGTTCAATAAGATCGAGCGATTCGGCCTCGCCGTAAGTGATCTGCAATTTCAGACAAAGGTCGGCAAAACCCATTATTCCCAAGCCGACAGGCCGCGTTCGTTTTACGACATCGTCGATCTCGGCAAGCGGGAAGTAACCGGCGTCAACGACATTGTCCAAAAACTGCGTGCAAAGGTGCGTCGTGTGAGCAAGCCTTTCCCAGTCGATGCAGTCCTCAACCGACGTTCCATCACCAGACTTCGCATAAAATTTGGCAACATCAATCGATCCCAAATTGCACGAGTTGTTGAAATGCAACTGCTGCTCGCCGCACGGGTTGCATGCGTAGATCGGCCCCATCGAGGCCATCAAATGGTTGTGGCGGTTTACCTCGTCGATAAAGATGATTCCAGGCTCGGCGTATTTATGGGCCGACGCGATTATGCGTTTCCAAATATCGGGTGCGAAAACCATTCCCGGCATCGGAGGCTGCTCGACCGTGCAGTCCGAAAGATCGGCGGTCTCGAAAGCGAATTTATCGGCAAATGTTGCTATTGAGCCGTCCGGTTTGCGGTAAAGAACGTAGTCGGTTCCGGTGACCGGATCGAAAACGCTTTGGGTCCAAGGCTCGTCGTTAAACTCGGTCTGGAACCAGACGGAGCGATCTACGGCTTCCATAAAAGCGTCGGTCACCGTTACCGAAATATTAAAATTTGTCAGGCTGCTTTGGTCGTTCTTTGCGTGGATGAAACGCAAAATGTCAGGATGCTTTACGGCTAATATGCCCATGTTCGCACCGCGCCGGACGCCGCCTTGTTTTACGACCTCGGTCGTCTGATTGACGATGTTCATGAAGCTGACCGGTCCGGACGCGACGCCGCGAGTCGAATTGACCATCGAGCCTGCCGGACGCAAAAACTCATATGTCATGCCGGTCCCGCCGCCGGTTTGATGGATGATCGCGACGTTTTGGGCGTGCTCCATTATTCCTTCGATAGAATCGGGCACATTCAAAACGAAGCACGCCGCAAGCTGTCCTTTGGGCTTGCCCGCGTTTACGAGACAAGGCGTGTTCGGCACAAACTCGCGATTGAGCATGACCGGCATCATCTCGTTGTAAAACAAACTTTGTTTTCGCGAATCGGCTTCGACGCTGGAAACATGGCCGACAACTCTACGCACAATGTCCGCCCACGTTTCAAGCGGTTCGCCGTTCTCGTCCTTCAACGCATAACGCTTTGTGATGACCTTCTGGGCGTTAAGGCCGGGCGGTATAATCTCGCGGCCGACCGCCGTTCCCGCTCCGTTACCTAAAGTTTTTGCCATAATTCCACCGGTTTTGACAGGCTCAAAAACTGTGCTCATGCTTAGCTAATCTCCTTGTGCCGATGTTAAAGACACGGGTGTTTGGGTAATACTATTTTAACACTCAGAAGCTTTTTGACGAAGGGATTGTAATTATTCGAGCTTGAGAACAGCAGCTGAAATAGTTCTCAAGTGAGAAAATAATATTCCAGCCGAACCGCAATGTCAATAAAAATTTTACACAACATATTGTGCTAATCCCAAAATAGTCAACAATAGAAAGCGTAAGTTTAATGTAACGGTTTAAGTTGTGAGCGGTTGACTTTTACTCAAGAATTTTCCGAAACTTGAATGATGGACAAGCTAATTCAGGGCACTGCGGCGGGCGGAACGATTCGCGTACTAGCCGCGATAACGACAGGCGTTCTCGAGGAAGCCATTCGCCGTCATCAGACTTCGCCGACAGTCTCAGCGGCCTTCGGACGTGTCTTGACGGGGACGCTGTTGCTCGGAGCAACGTTCAAGGATTTCGACCGGCTTACCGTCAAGATCGAATCCGACGGGCCAGTGGGCAATATCGTCGCGGAAACAACTGGAAACGGCAACGTTCGCGGTTACGTCCGAAATCCGCACGCGGAATTGCCACCCGCTGATAACGGTAAATTCAATGTTAAGGGCATAATCGGCGACGGGACATTTTATGTTATCCGCGAATCAGGCTTTGACATGGGCTTTCATAAAGATCCGTATATCGGGTCGGTGCCGATCGTTTCCGGCGAGATCGCCGAGGATTTCGCGTATTATTTGGCGAAGTCCGAACAGATTCCATCAGCTGTTTTATTGGGAGTGCTTTTGCGAAGTGCCGAGCCGTTCGTAGCGGCATCGGGCGGCGTTCTCGTTCAAATGCTTCCGGGAGCCAATGAGCACATCATTACAATGATCGAAGATACGATCAGTCATGCCCCGCACCTGACATCGGTGATTAAAGAAGGTGCGACGCCGGAAGACTTGCTAAGGCTCGCGTTGGGCCATATCGATTTTGAAATTCTTGAAGAAACGCCGGTTGAATTCAGATGCAATTGCTCGATGGAAAAGGCGATCTCGCTTATCGGGTCGTTAGGCAATGCCGAAGTCTCATCAATGCTCACCGAAGATAAAGGAGCAACGATGACCTGCGGATTTTGTAATGAAACTTATGGCTTGTCGGATGACGATCTTCGCGGAATCTTGCAGAACAATCCTTGATTTCATTATCAACTGTAAATTTTCAATTAAGACTCTAATAGAGGGCTAATTTACAATTGATAATTTAGAATTGGCAATGGTTTCTTTATCAGATTTTCGGTTTAGCGATCATAACCGGCTGTGTCCACGCAAATTTGCCG
This sequence comes from Blastocatellia bacterium, assembly GCA_963765045.1. Taxonomy (GTDB): domain Bacteria; phylum Acidobacteriota; class Blastocatellia; order Pyrinomonadales; family Pyrinomonadaceae; genus OLB17. The sequence goes on from CAVXVF010000018.1 coordinate 546,503, forward strand.
TTTGACTCGATGACTTTTGCACGCACATAACCTTCGTTTCCTTTGATCGTATACACCGCCGGACTTTTGACGGCTTCGCTCAATACGCGTCCGCCATTACCGATAAATTGCACACGATATTTGCTGGTTCGCTCTTCTTTTATCGTGATCGTGATCGATTTCTCGTTGGCCTGATAATCGCTTAGCTCAACACCTGTAGAGGCATAGAACTCACCGCTTTCCATTGCAGTGAGAATGGCTTGGGACGAAAGTGAAGTAGTTCGGACAACGATCCAGCCCTGGCCGGGTTTTGAGGCGGTCTTGTCCCATGGACGTTTGAAATGGTGCGCGTCATCAACGGCGATGCCATATAAAAGCTGCCCGCTTGTTAGAATAATGTCCCAAACTTCTTCGAGGCCGGCCCGGTCACCGCCGCCGAGATTATTTACCAGCGGATGACCGTTGTATATCTCGAAAAGCTTATTGTTCCGGACTTTTTTTAGATCTTCGGCAGTTATAGACCAGCCGAAATTTGGATGATTAATGTGCGGCACACCCTTGACCTCGCGGATCGCATCGACGTTTCGCTGGATGACATCCGCGATGCTATTTCCACCTTGCGGCTCAATCTCTTTTTCGAGATCCAGTCCATTGATATGAATTGGTTTATCTCCAAACCGATCCGTAACTTCCTCGCCTTTAATGACGAGGAATTGTTTGTCGGCACCGTGCAGGGCATTTAACGCATCCACCTTTGTCAAAAAATTATGGTCCGTGAGAACCAGAAAATTATAGCCGTTCTCGCGATACCATTTTACAACATCGTCCGGTGTCGAATCACCGTCACTGTTCAGCGTATGAGCGTGCGTATTGCCTTTGTACCAGCTAAGTTTTGATTGTGCGGAAAGCACAGCGTCCGAGGCAAACGCCAGCAAAAGAAATACAACGATCGTGATTTTTGCGCGAACATTATTCATTCTGATACTCCATCGGGGAACGGTTCGGAGATCGTCCAGTATGAGCTTCGTGAATAAACGAGCGGAAAGCCGTCGTTTATCGAAACGTTTTCAACCAAACCGATAAAGATAGTATGATCGCCGCCGTCGCAGACCTGTTTTAAACTACATTCCAGGCTTGCCACTACACCTTCTAGCACGGGCATATCGTTGACGCCGGAACGATGCGACACACCGAAAAACTTATCGGGGAGTAAGGACGCGAATTGTTCGGAAAGGTCAATTTGCGTTGAACTGAGAATGTTGACCACAAACGCCTTTGCCTGGGAAAGTGCATCGTGGCTGCCGGCGGATTTTTCGATACAGATCAATACCATCGGCGGATCGAGGGAAAGTGAACAGAAAGCCGAGACTGTGATTCCGTGAAACACTCCTTCCGCATCTTTTGTCGTCACGACCGTCACGCCGCTCGGAAAGCGTGACAAGGCCGCGCGAAATTCATCGTTGCTGATTGTCATATGCTTAATGAAATTTACATTATCGAATTGCAATTCGCAAAAAGCACCTGCTTTTGAAAAGTGAATCCCAATAAACGATAATTCTTGAATAATGAATGATTTAGAATTGTTCGTTGCCGAGTCCATACGGATCGTCGATGAATCGCTCGACAAACTCATCCCGTCGGCTGAAACCGAACCGAAACTTCTTCATGAGGCAATTCGCTGGAGTCTTTTTGCGGGCGGTAAGCGCTTTCGGCCCGCTCTCGTTTTTGCCGTTGGCCAGACGTTCGAAGCGGATATAGAAAAACTGGTGCGGACGGCTGCGGCGGTTGAAATGATCCACACGTATTCGCTTATTCACGACGATCTTCCGTCGATGGATAACGACGACCTTCGACGCGGACGCGAGACATGCCACAAAAAATTTGGCGAAGCAACGGCGATCCTTGCCGGTGATGTGCTGGAAACACTGGCGTTTCAGGCCGTCGCGGAAGACGAAAGTTTAAGCGCCGAAATGCGGATCGGCTTGATTGCCGAACTGGCAAAAGCAGCGGGAACACCTTTTGGAATGGTTGCCGGTCAGCAGCTCGATCTTGAAGCCGAAGGCAAAAATATGTCGATAGAGGAGATTGACCAGATCCACAGCCTCAAAACCGGAGCGTTGATCGCCGCTTGCGGAAAGGCCGGCGTCATAATCGGTCGTGGAACTGAATTGGAAATTAATGCGATTTCCAGCTACGCGGCGAGGCTTGGTCTCTTGTTTCAAATCACCGACGACCTCTTGGACGTCACACAAACAAGCGAATCGCTCGGAAAAACAGCCATGAAGGATATTGCCGCGAACAAGGCGACCTATCCGAGCATTTATGGGATTGAGGAAACCGCCGATCGTGCACGCTTACTCTGCGAAGAAACGATGAAAAGCCTCGATCCGATTGAAAGGCCGAAAGAACTCCTAGCGGACCTTGCCGCGGTTCATTCTCGACCGATGCTCCTGACCTTCAGCTTGACAGCCGCCCGATAATTCTCGTAGGATGTGAGTTCGCTCTTTTGACGAGAGTGACGTATTTCTTTGATAATTGGGTAATTTTGGGCACGTACGTCAATTGGTAGACAGCCTCCCTTACAAGGAGGAAGTTAGGGGTTCGAGTCCCTTCGTGCCCACCAGATTGATAATTGAAAATGTAAAATTGAAAGTGGAAAATGTCCGGACTATCATCCTGCATTATCAATTTTCCATTTTCAATTGATATGCGGAGTCGTAGTTCAGTTGGTTAGAACGCCAGCCTGTCACGTTGGAGGTCGCGGGTTCGAGTCCCGTCGGCTCCGCCATTTAATCTAAAACCGTCGAAATATTTGTGTTTCGACGGTTTTTTATTTGTCCGGTTCCGCATTTCTGAATCCGATCGCCACTTTCGAACGAAACCACACACTAGGAATCATTTCGCTTTTACGATCAATCCGCTTATCAAGGTGTTGTATTGCTTTAGTGAGACTTCCGTTTTTATGAAATCAATCTTTGGGAGACAGGTAATGTATAAAAAATTTGCAATGTTTTTAACTGTTACGGCTTCTGCGGCAGCACTTATCGGCTGCGGATCGCCCGCAACAAACACCTCGAATAGTACTGCCAATACAATGCGTAGTAATTCGAATTCAACCATGAGCAGCAATACGAATTCGACAATGAATTCGAACACGGCTGCTACAAATTCTAATACCGCTTCGGACAATCCGATGGTTGGCGGATCACCGATGTTGAAGACGAAAGACATCATCGACAATGCCGTCAATTCAAAGGACCACACGACGCTGGTAGCTGCGGTTAAAGCAGCAGGTTTGGTCGAAACTTTGAAAGGCGCAGGGCCATTCACGGTTTTTGCCCCGACAAATGCTGCCTTTGACAAACTGCCAAAGGGAACGGTCGATACTCTTTTGAAGCCTGAAAGCAAGAAAACGCTGACGGGCATTCTCACTTATCACGTCGTTCCGGGCAAACAGGATGCCGCCACGATTGTAAAAGCGATCGAAGACGGCAAGGGTAAGGCCACTTTCAAGACAGTCGCGGGCGGAACGCTGACGGCTAGCCTAGAAGGCAAAGACGTTATTTTAACCGATGAGAAAGGCGGTAAATCGAAGGTAACGATTGCTGACGTTATGCAGTCGAACGGCGTAATACACGTCATCGACAGCGTCGTAATGCCTAAATAACAACTTAAACGAGCGAGGGGAAGGTAAAGAAATGCCGCAGGTCTAATCGACTTGCGGCATTTCTGTTAATCATTGAGATTCGAATATTTAGTTAGCTTTTTCGAAGCTCGGTCAGGACCTGTTTCGCGACCGCTTTTAGTGTGTCGAAAACACCGGTTCCATCGGTTGCGACTGCTTCAAAGACCGGCTCGCCCTTTCTAATGAGTTCGGACGAAAGTTCTTCGATCGGTGTAACATTCGGAAGATCACGCTTATTTAACTGTAGTACGTAAGGTATTTGCGCCAGATCGTAACCCTGGGTTTGCAGATTTTCTTCAAGATTGTAAAGAGATTCGATGTTCGCATCCATACGCTCGTCCTGGCTGTCCGCGACGAAAACGACGCCGTCAACGCCTTTTAGAATAAGCTTACGCGAGGCATCGTAATAAACCTGTCCGGGAACGGTGTATAGATGAAAACGCGTTTTGAACCCGCGAACAGTCCCGAGCTCGAGCGGCATGAAATCGAAAAATAACGTACGGTCGGTTTCGGTCGCGAGGCTGATAAGCTTGCCTTTAGCTTGCGGAGCGGTCGAATCGTAGATGTACTGCAGATTGGTGGTTTTACCGCACAATCCCGGACCGTAATAAACGATCTTGCAGTTAATTTCGCGTGATGCGTAATTGATGAATGTCATAACTTTGCCAATATTCTATATCAATGCCGCCTATCCGAAAAGACTATCGATGTCCTCATCGGTGATCTCAGAAAACACTGAATTATTGTTTAGACTAAATGTTGCTGAGTCGCGTACTGCTTCATCCAGAATCGAGGCGACCTCGAAGCTCGCTTTCTTCGTTCGCAGTTTGACGAGGCCAAGGGTCGAACGCTCGTCAAAAACAACGGCAAGCAGACTGCGGCCGATGACGCTGATGAATATGCTTTCCCGTTCTCCTTCGTGAACAACTGCGGGGAAAACGTCTTCGCCGATAAGCTTTGCCATGCTGCTGGTTGCAGCAACATTGCCGGCGGCGAGCGACGAAAAGCTCATCGTGTCCATATCGCCGATGTCGCCGTGGAAAGCAATCGTTTGTCCATCGCGGTCGACAAGGAAAACGACGCGGGCGGCGCATTCGACGCATAAGCGACCCAAGACGATCTTAAGCCTTTGAAACTGGTGTTCTTGTATAATGAAAGGCGAATGTGCCATTTGATATTCTCTTTATCTGAATAACGACAGCGGCAAGTATAATTGCGGTGAAATGTGCTGATTTACGGACGAGGCGGGTTTCTGCGTTGAACCGCACTTCTAAATCTAGCACAAGCATAACGAATGCTTCAAGTGTTTTTTGATAAGAAATAAAGTTAAATTGGAAAGCTAGTTGGAGATAGCTGGTTTCGGTTCGCCAGAATGTGCAGCCAGTATCGGCAAATCTGCCCAATATTTGATTTATTCGAAGTATGCGGAACTAGCTGAAGAATCAGTGTTTATTTAGTTTTCGTGGCGATCCAGTTACCTGATCTCGATGAATAACACGCAACAGACAAAGGACAAAGGCTTGGATTGTGTGACGATCGGCGGCGGGACGGGTCTTGCGACACTGCTTTCGGGCTTAAAAAAGTACGTTGGTCCGCAATCAGGCACGGATAAATGGATCGAGCATCTTTCCGCTATCGTTGCGGTTTCTGACGACGGCGGAAGTTCCGGGCGTCTTCGCGACGAACTCAGTATGCCGCCGCCGGGTGACATTCGTAACTGTATGGTCGCCTTGTCTGAAGACTCTAATCTCCTGTCAAAGCTCTTTCAGCATAGGTTTGGCGGTATCGGCGATCTGGGCGGCCATAATTTTGGGAATCTTTTCCTCGCCGCTCTTTCCGAGATTACAGGTGATTTTGCCGAAGCGGTAAAACTTTCGTCCGAGATCCTTGCCAGCAAAGGCCACATCTATCCGGCGACCGTGTCGGACGTAAGGCTCGCAGCCGAGCTTTTTGACGGGTCGATAATTCGCGGTGAAACGCGGATTGGAAACGTCGGAAGAGCGATAAAGCGGCTCTATCTCGAACCGCAGGACTGCCAACCGATGCCGGAGGCACTATCGGCAATATCGCGTGCCGACATCATTACGATCGGGCCAGGTTCGCTTTATACAAGTCTGCTGCCCCCGGTGCTCGTTCATGAAGTTTCGCAGGCAATCGCAGATTCGTCCGCGATTAAGATATTTATCTGTAATCTGATGACGCAGCCTGGCGAAACCGACGGCATGACGGCTCGCCGCCATCTGGAAATTATTAGCGATTATGCGCCCGAAGTACGTTTCGACTACATCGTCATAAACAACCAGCCGATCAGCAAGCTGCAATCCGAACTTTACGAGCTTGAAGGTGCGGAGCAGATAGGCGTACATGGCTCGATTTCGGGTGAAACGATTGAAGGAGCCGAGATCGTTTATGGTAATCTACTTGACGAAGGAAAGAAGGTTCGCCACGATCCGAACAAGCTTGCGAGTGCAGTTCTGAACTGCTCGATAAGCGGCTAACACGAAGTAAATGCCGCTGGACTGTTATGTCAGATTTATCGACTGAACAAAAAGTGCTGGATGTTTTGATCCTTGCTGCGGGCCTCGGAACTCGAATGAAGTCCGATCTGGCCAAGGTGCTGCACCGTCTCGATGGACGTCCGTTGATCAACCACGTTTGCCGGACCGCGACCGCGCTAGCGCCCGAGAGCATTTACGTCGTTATCGGCCATCAGGGAGAAGATGTAAAAGCAGCGGTATTGAACGAACTAGATCATCAGCAGGTCGTTTTTGTTACGCAGGAAAAGCAGCTTGGCACGGGCGACGCGGTGAACGCGGCTCGTGAGTATTTGCAGGACAAAGATTCGACGCTGGTTGTGCTATCCGGCGATGTGCCGATGATCCGCCCTGAAACGCTTGCTGCTCTCGTGCAGCAGCACCATCGTAAAGAGGCAGCGTGTACGATTTTGACCGTTCAGTTAAACGATCCGGCGGGCTACGGCCGAATTGTACGCAATGATTCCGGCACGTTTGAGCGGATCGTCGAACAAAAGGACGCCACCGACGCCGAGAAGCAAATTTCCGAAATCAACGCCGGTATCTACTGTTTTGATACCAAGCTGTTGTTTTCGGCATTGTCCGCCGTTCAGAATAATAATTCGCAGGGCGAATATTATCTTACGGATGTACCTTCGCTCCTGCGCGATGCTGGTGAGGAAGTTTCGATATTTCAATACGGCGACCCACACGAGATCGAGGGCATTAATAACCGCGTGCAGCTCGCCGATCTCGAACAACTTTTGCGCCGCCACACGATCTCGAGATTGATGCTCGATCACGGCGTAACGTTCATCGACACCAAAAATGTTTACGTCAGCTCCGAGGCGACAATAGGCCGCGACACGGTGATCTATCCGAACGTGACGATTGAAGGCGCAACGGAGATCGGTGACGGCTGCACGATCCGTTCCGGCACGCGGTTGACGAACGCGAAGATAGGAAACGGCGTCGAGATCCGCGACAACTGCCTGATCACCGACTCGGAGGTTGCAGACGACTGCACCGTCGGCCCGATGGCCCATCTACGTGGAAACGCGAAAATGGAGCCGGAATCGAAGGTTGGTAATTTTGTCGAATTAAAGAAAACAAAGCTCGGCAAAGGCTCCAAAGCAAGTCATCTGACCTATCTCGGCGATGCTACGATAGGCGAAGACACAAACATCGGGGCGGGTGTCATTACCTGCAATTACGACGGCAAGAATAAGCACGAAACCCACATCGGCGATAGAGTAAAGATAGGTTCGGATACGATGCTCGTCGCTCCGGTAAAAGTCGGTGATGGTGCTATTACCGGGGCGGGAAGTGTTGTGACGAAGGATGTCGAGGCGAATACGCTCGTGGTAGGTGCTCCCGCGAAAAAGATCAAGGATTTGGATTTAGACGAAGTCAAAGGACAGTCTATAGCAAGCTAATTGTTTTACTGAATATATGTGTGGAATTGTCGGATACGTTGGAAATAAACAAGTTGTGCCGTTGATTATTGACGGCCTCAGGAAGCTCGAATATCGCGGGTACGATTCGGCGGGGATTGCTGTCGTCGATGACGATCATCATCTTTCGCTGCGTCGTGCTGAAGGAAAGCTGCGAAATCTGGAGGAAGCGATACGGCTGAATCCGCTTGACGGTAATTACGGCATCGGGCACACGCGTTGGGCGACGCATGGGCGTCCGACCGAGGAAAATGCCCATCCGCATCGGGATCAATCGGGCAAGATCGTCGTTGTTCACAACGGAATCATTGAAAACTATTTACAGCTTAAAGAGCGGCTTGCGGCGAATGGCAGCGAATTCAAAACCGAAACGGATACCGAAGTCGTTGCCCATTTGATCGGGCATTACATCGAAACCGGCGGACTTTCCTTCGAAAACGCGGTGCAGAAAGCCGTAAAAGAACTCAAAGGCATTTTTGCACTTTCGATCATTTCGGTTGACGTTCCAGACACGATAATCGCCGTTCGCGAAGGGCCGCCGGTCGTTATCGGTTTGGGTGACGGCGAGTTTTTTGTTGCGTCCGATATTCCGCCGATTTTGCAGCATACGCGTGACGTGTTTTTCCTGGGCGACAGGGAAATCGCGATCTTGACCAAAGACTCGGTGCGCGTGACGGATTTTGACGGAAATATCGTCGAGCCAAAGCAGCAGCGGATCACGTGGGACCCAATCATGGCCGAAAAAGGCGGGTTCAAGCATTTCATGCTCAAGGAGATTTACGAGCAGCCGCGTGCCGTGCGCGACACTTCGCAGGGGCGTGTTTCGCTCGATACTGGAAAGATATATCTCGATCCGATGGATATTTCCGAAGAGGACTTTAAAGCCGTCACATCAATAAAGATCGCGGCCTGCGGTACATCGTGGCACGCCGGTTTGGCAGGGAAGTACATGCTTGAAAAGCTTGTGCGGGTTCCGGTTGAAGTTGATTATGCGTCGGAGTTTCGCTATCGCGGGCCGGTTTTGGTCGACACCGACCTGCTGATTGTAATTTCTCAATCAGGCGAGACTGCCGACACGATCGCGGCAATGCGTGAAGCAAAGCAAGCCGGGTGTAAGGTATTGGCGATCTGCAACGTGCAGGGCTCGATGATCCATCGCGAAGCCGACGGCACTATCTTGACCCATGCCGGACCGGAGATCGGTGTTGCGTCGACAAAAGCGTTTACATCACAGATGGTCGCGCTTTATCTGTTTGCACTTTATCTTGGGGAGCTTCGCGGAAAGATTGACCAAGTACAGGCGAAAGAACTGGCTCAGGATTTGGCCGAGTTACCTTTAAAGATAGAACAGCTTCTGAACGACGCCGATTCAATCGAAGAGCTTTCAAAGGATTTCTTCCGTGTACAGGATTTCCTTTATCTCGGCCGAGGGATCAATTTCCCGGTCGCTCTCGAAGGCGCATTGAAGCTAAAAGAGATCAGCTACATTCACGCCGAAGGCTATCCGGCCGGCGAAATGAAGCACGGACCAAACGCGCTGATCGATGAAAAACTCCCGGTCGTTGTCGTCAACACCCGTGACGAAGGAAACCCGGCAAGCGAGTTGAGATACGAAAAGACGCATTCGAACATTGTCGAGGTAAAGGCCCGCGACGGTATTGTTGTATCCGTGCTGACCGAAGGCGACGGAATGAGTTCAAAAGTTTCCGATCACGTTATCGAAGTGCCGAGAACTTCGGACCTGCTTGGACCGATTCTCTCGATTGTTCCGCTGCAGTTGCTGTCGTATCACATCGCCGTTCGACGCGGATGCGATGTCGATCAGCCCAGAAATTTGGCGAAATCAGTTACGGTGGAGTAGCGGATCAGGCGTCGACGGACACGGCAGAACCGCCCGCGTGAGCGGGTGGCGTGGTCTCTAGCCAAATAGCTCGTCACCTACTCACGCAGGCGGTTCCGCCTCTTTATTTATGAAAGCAATAATAGTCCGCGAATTCGGCCCGCCGGAAGTGATGAAGCTCGAAGAGGTTCAGACGCCCGAGCCGAAAGTCACTGAAATTCTGGTAAAGATCAAAGCTGCCGGTGTAAATCCCGTCGATACATATCTGCGAACGGGCATTCATGCTCACGCTCCAAAGCTTCCATACACTCCTGGAAAGGATGCCGCGGGTGTGGTCGAAGCTATCGGCGAGGATGTCACGAAATACAAACCGGGCGATCGGGTCTACACGGCTGATTCTCTGACCGGGACTTACGCCGAATATTCCCTCTGCGGCGAGAATCAGCTTGGGCATTTACCGGACAACATTACTTTCGAACAGGGGGCCGGCGTTTGGACGCCTTACGCCACGAGCTATCGCGGGCTGTTCCAAAAAGCGAAGGCAAAGCGGGGCGAGACGGTATTGGTACACGGAGCTTCGGGCGGAGTCGGAATAGCTGCGGTCCAATGGGCAAAGAATGCCGGACTAATGGTGATCGGAACTGCAAGCAGCGATGCCGGACGCGAACTTGTCAAAACGCATGGTGCCGACCACGTTTTCGATCACTCGGAGGAAAACTATCTCGATGCTGTCAATGATGTCACCGGCAGCCGAGGTGTCGATATCATCATCGAAATGCTGGCGAATGTTAATCTGCAAAAAGATTTTGACGTGCTGGCAATGTTTGGCCGGATAACGGTGATCGGCAATCGCGGAGCACTAGAATTTAATCCGCGTTCGACGATGGCAAAAGACGCAACCATTTATGGAATGTCTTTGTTTAATTCGCCTGAAGATGTCCGGGCAGAAATTCACGCGGCAATCTTCGAGGGTCTAAACAAAGGATTTCTCAACCCGCATGTAAGAAAAAGTTTCCCGCTCAGCGAAGCTCCGGCATCGCATCACGAAGTAATCGAAACCAAAGCTTTTGGAAAGATCGTCCTTGTACCCTAATCTATGAAATCTGAAAAGTATGTTGCGATAATTCTGCGTGACGAAACGGACAAGATCGTCTCTGAGAGACCGACAGTCTACGAAAACGCTCGTATCGAACGAGTTTATGAGTTCATCGACGGAGCTGTCGTGAAATACGAATGGCAGGACGTGTCGTTGATGCAGTTCAATCATCGCTTTACGCTCGTCCGTCCGCCAAAGCCGAATCCGGGCAAGCTGTCCGCCGGAGTGATCAAAACTATAAACTACTGAATTGTCGCCGTGGCGTTTCGGCCATTTTTGAATTCGTCCAGGGCGTCGAAAACCTGAAGGGCGTATTTGACATTATTAAACGGCGCGGAAACCTGTACGCCCGCGATCACGTCCCTAACGTCGGTCAAGCTTTCTCTCGCGATCGCGATTCCTTCCTCTCGGGCAGCTTCTTTACTCTTATCTGAAGCGATTCGCATTCGTTCAAGTATCTCTGGCGTGACATTTACGCCGGGAACCTCGTTGTGCAAAAATTCAGCGTTTCGAAAGCTGACGAGCGGCCAGATTCCGGCGACAATCGGAATTTTTACATGCGATATCTTGTCCAAAAATGTACGCAGTTGTTCCGTGTCAAACACAGGCTGCGTTATTGCATATTCGGCTCCCGCTTCAACCTTCCATTCGAAACGGCGAATCTCCTCGTCCATATTCACCGCACCCGGATTTACGCCTACGCCGATCGAAAACGCGGTCGGCAAACCAATCGGATTGTTGCCGAGATCAAGCCCGTGATTGAGCTTATTGACCATGTTGGTCAGGCCGATCGAGTCGATATCGAAGACAGCGGTTGCGTCGGGATACGGGCCCATCTTCGGCGGGTCGCCGGTAATGATAAGCAAGTTGTGCAGCTCTAGTGCAGCGGCGCCTAGCAGGTCGGACATCATCCCAAGCAAATTCCGGTCGCGGCAACAGTAATGCAAAACGGCTTCGATGCCGACGTTGCGTTCTACAAGCACGGCGGTAGCCTGTGCCGACATCCGTGTTTGTGCGCGTGGGCCATCGGGAATGTTTACCGCATCGACTCCGGCTTCTTTCAACAGGCCAATCGAATCGAGTGTTTTCTGAGCATCGCAGCCCTTTGGCGGGAGAACTTCGACCGACGTGACAAACTTCCCGGTAGCGATCTTGTTCGACCAGTTGGAACGTTCTTCAGCAGCAACGACCTGCACATCATCCGGCTTTAATTCCGTTACCGTCGCCGTGCTTGATTTGACGAAGGTTTGCGATTGCCGCGGGCTTATCGAGCGGATCGAATCCGAGATCAGCCTAATGTGTGTCGGTGTCGTGCCGCAGCAGCCGCCGACAAATTTTGCTCCGGCCTGCACGAAACGCTTTGCAAAAGTCGCCATATATTCCGGCGAACCCATGTAAAACTGGCGGCCTTGAACATCTCGCGGCAGGCCGGCATTTGGCTGCGCCGAAAGCCGCTTGTCAGTAACTGCTCTCATTTTTTCCAACGCGGTAAGCACGTGGGTTGGTCCCATTCCGCAATTCAAACCAATGACATCGGCGCCGAGCGCATCGAGCTTTGCCGTAAACGCTTCCGGCGTGGTGCCGAAGGTTGTGTTGCCATCCATTTGAATCGTCATTTGAGCGACTATCGGCAGATCGGAAATTTCTTTGATTGCCTTGATCGCCTGTTCTATGACCGAGAGTTCCGAGAATGTTTCGAGGATAAAAAGATCAACGCCGCCTTCGAGCAGTGCTTCGGCCTGTTCTTTGAAAAGATCTTTTGCCTCATCAAACGAAGTTGGCCCGTACGGTTCGATTCGTAAACCCAAAGGCCCGATCGCACCCGCAACGAAAACTTTTTCACCCGCCGCTTCTCTTGCAAGCCTGGCAGCGGCGATATTTATATCATGAAGTTTGCCCTCCAACCCGTACGATTGAAGCTTATGCCGCGACGCTCCGAACGAATTGGTTTCGATGATATCGGCACCGGCTTTTACGTATTCTTCGTGAACCTCGCGAACAAGGTCTGGGGAGATAAGATTTAGCTCGTCGTAGCTGCGGTTGATGTAAATGCCTTTGTCGTACAGGCGCGTACCGACCGCTCCGTCGAAGACGTAGACGTTGTCGGATTCAAGAATTTCCCGGAAGTTCTTCATAAAAGAAAAGCCTCGCTAAACAGCGAGACTCATCAAAAAATATCTTTTGCTTGAGCTGTTTAGCAGATTATTTAACGTGGTCGCAAGTCGCATTAACTCACCACGAACTATACGGCAATGATGCGATTTTATTGAAGTAGTGTCAAGTTTACCTTCGCCGGCATCGACACGCTTGCCGTCGACGACGTCCGCGAGAGTCAATCTGTCCGATAAATAAAGCGAAAAAGCACGCCCATATTAAAGTGTGGGTTACTACATTGAGAGAACTTTAAATACGTCAAAGGCCCCGAACGCGAACGCCGGAGCCTTTGCCGGTTAAATGTAAGTTAGGTTATTTCTTTTTTGCTGCCGGCTTTTTTGCTGCCGGTTTTTTTGCGGCGGGTTTCTTTGCAGCTGTAGCTTTCTTAGCTGCGGGTTTTGCTGCCGACTTCGTTGCTGCCTTCTTAGCCGGAGCTTTCTTCTTAGCGGGAGCTGCTTTCTTCGCCGGTGCTTTCTTTGCCGCCGGTTTTGCAGCCGTCTTCTTCACTGCAGCTTTCTTCGCCGGAGCTTTTTTAGCTGCGGGTTTTGCCGCCGACTTTGTTGCTGCCTTTTTAGCCGGTGCTTTTTTCTTTGCTGCTGGTTTTTTTGCTGCTGGTTTTTTTGCTGTTGCCATACGTATCCTCCAAAGTTTGTGTGTGTGGTTTTTGTAACCGTATGAAGTGTAACAAAAAAAAATAAAAAGCAAAGCATTAAATGCATTGAACTACAAAATTTTTTAAATGTTTTCTTAAAATTATTTTTTTCGCGCACTTCGCGCAGATATAAGAATTTTAAAATAAAACATTATTGCAGTTGGCAGAAAAGAATTTCTATTTTTATGCGAGCCAAAATGCGCAAAAAACAAAACAAATTGCGTCGATGATATAATGAAATCTAAAAGTAAAGTTTTTTCACGTGACTGATATAAAATTATGAAACAGCAATTATTATGCGCGATCTTGTTTTTGACTTTTGCATTTTTCACGGCGGCGCAAACGGAAACTTCTACGGCACCTATCAGTTGGGAACGATATAAAATATCAGACATGCGGATTTCTTTCGTGTTGCCTAAAATACCTGTATTTGTTGGGCTTCAGGACCTTTGCAGTGAAATAGACAAGCGTTCGTACTACGCGTATGCAGACAATGCAGTTTACGAATTTGTCGTCACGGCAAAAAGTAAAACGAAAATTCCGGCTTATTGTGACGTGAAGAAAACTTTTAGCGACAGCATTTTTACGGAACGATTGTCGGTGGTTCGCTCCGATCAAAATACGAATATAGAAACTTCACTTTTCGAAAACGGGCGCCAGGTGTATAAGTTTGAAAATAAATTTGCGACGCGCTGGATTATTTCAGATTTGAAAAATAATCGATGGGTTGAGTTCGCGATCCACCGCCGAGAAAATTTAAAAGCAGAAGATGAAAAATTTCTGCGCTCATTAGATTTTTCAAGTTCTGAGGGTAAAGAAATCGGCGAAGGTTCGAAGACGACATTGGGTGATGTTAAAATTGAAAACGAAACCGCGACACCAGAACAAAACAAAATCTCTGTCAGCGAAAGTTTTCGCATCATCGGAAAACCACGTGCTTCGTACACCGACTCCGCCCGCAGAGCGAATGTGCAAGGAAGCGTTTTATTAAAAGTTACATTGCTTTCGAATGGTTCTGTTGGAAGCGTTACGCCTGTAAAAGAATTACCAAGCGGCCTTACCGAACAGGCGATCGCTGCGGCGAGAAAATTAGTGTTTCTTCCGAAGCGCGTAAATGGAGTGCCGGTAACTGTGATAGTGACATTCGACTATGGTTTTTCAATCTTTTAGGAATAACATCTGAAAATGCGAATAAAATTCCTCCTTATAATTATCTTTTCGACAGCCATATATTCGGCGTGCGGTGCAAAAGCTATCGGCGATCCGGCGAACAACACCTCAGCCGCTTCCGATGCTGCAAAAGGTACGGCGTCAAATATGGCGATCGGTGATGCCGATAAAAAAACGGATCCGACACCTACGACAGTCACAGAGAATCAGCCGAAGACGATCCGCGATTTCTTTATGCTCTTGCCAGAGAAATATTTTTTGCTCGAAGGCTGTGTGCGCGAAAAAGATAAAGATTGCCAGAAAGCGAAGCTTGATTATCTAAAAACTTTTACCGAAGTTGAAGACGTGGCGAATGGATATTTTAAAGGCGGCTGCGACGGTGCGCAGAGTTGTTTGGAAATGGCGATCTTTAAACGGCCCAACGGAACTTATCTTGTCGGCGTCGCGACATCGGGCGAGATGATGAATGATTATTATTTTCTCGACTATGCGAGCGGGAGTTGGACGGATATTTCTGCAACAGCCGTTCCGCAATTCAGCAAAAAGAATATGTACGAACTGCCGCGGATGGGAACAACGGTAAAAGTTTTTGCGAAGAAGGTGATCGAGAAGGGCGACGATTACGAGGTGACCGACAAGGGCGAAAAGCTATACGATCTGGAGTGGAAAAACGGCAGGTTTACGATCAAAAAATAACGGCCGTTTTCATGCAAGATTACAAGCTTTTTTATTCGCCATATTATTACGCTGACATCGGCGAGGGCCATGTGTTTCCGATTAGGAAATTCGAACTAGTTCGCGACGTTCTTGTCGATGAAGGCACGCTGCGGCCGGAAGAGATTATCGAGCCGGAGCCAGCAAATACCGAAGATCTGTTGCTTGTTCATACCGAAGATTACATCACGCGATTGATAGACGGAGCGTTGACGGCAAAGGAGATCCGCAAGCTCGGGCTGCCGTGGTCGCAATCGCTGGTGCGGCGTTCGCTACATGCGATATCTGGAACTATCAATGCATCACGACGAGCGTTGATGGATTCGATCTCTTCGAATCTTGCCGGCGGAACGCATCATGCATATCCGGATCGCGGCGAAGGTTTTTGTGTGCTCAATGATGTGGCGGTTGCGATCAGAGTTTTACAACGAGAAGGATTAGCGAAAAAATTTCTGATCGTCGATTGCGATGTGCATCAGGGAAATGGAACGGCTTTTATTTTTAAAGACACACCTGAGGTTTTTACATTCTCAATGCACGGTGCGAAAAATTATCCGCTCTTTAAAGAAGAATCGACGCTTGATATCGAACTCGCAGATAAGACATCGGATGCGGAATTTTTAGAAACGTTGAGCGAAGCTTTGCCGCGCATGATCACGCATGATCCCGATCTAATTTTTTATCTTGCAGGCGCCGATCCGTATGAGAGGGACAAACTCGGGCGGTTGGGACTATCGATCGACGGATTGCGGAAACGTGATGAGATGGTGCTTGCGTTTGCAAAGTCGCATGGCGTGCCTATCGTGACGACGATGAGCGGTGGTTACGCAATGGATATTGAAGACACGGTTGAGATCCATTGCAATACGATCCGAGCGGTGAAGAAAGTGTATTTTAACGCTCAAGCTTCGTGCGTTACAGGATAAGTTCCAGGGTGACGTTTTTCCAACATTCTTCGAAGTCCGTCGAGCGTCAGGTTTTCGTCGATTGTGTCTATTAGATCGCAATTCTCGGCGACCAATTTTGCAAACCCGCCAGTTCCTACAACCTTCGGTTGTTCGCCAAGCTCGTCAAACATTCTGCTGATTATTCCTTCGAACAAACCGATGTAGCCGTAAAAAACACCTGACTGGATCGACCCGATTGTCGTGTTGGCGATCACGCTGGCTGGTTTTTCAATCGCGACGTGCGGAAGTTTAGACGTTTTCAGATGCAGGGCTTCGGCGAGTGTGTTCATGCCAGGAGCGATCGAGCCGCCGAGATATTCGCCTTCCGAATTAACTACATCTATCGTCGTCGCCGTGCCGAAACTGCAGACGATCACGGGCATGCCATATTTTTCGACGGCGTTTGCCGCGTTGACGAGACGGTCGGTTCCAATTGCGGTGACGGGAGCATAGTTGATCTGTATGCCAAAATTAAAATCGTGATCCACAAATACCGGAGTCACGGCCAAGACCTCTTCACACGCTTGCCGAAGTGTACTGTCGAGCTCAGTCACAACTGAAGAAACTGCCACTTTATCGATGCGGGAATAATGCTGCTTTATGTAACGGAGGGTGTCGAAAAGAAGCTCATGTACCGCGTGATCGCGCCTTGTCGGGATCCGAAGTTTTTCGACGAGGGTATCTGATTCAAAAATGCCGAATTTAATGGAGGAGTTGCCTGTGTCGATGGCCAGAAGCATCGTGATTCGTAAATAGTCAGTCGTGAATCGTCGCGATATTCGATTTACGAATAACGATTCACGAGCTTAGCCTTGAAGCGGCAGCCCGTCGTAAACAATTTGCCATCCGTTACGTCGGCTTGTGCGAAGACTTTTTGTGTACCATTCGATAGCTGCGGCTGGGTCGTCATAGAGTTGAACCGCTGGGTGAGCTTCGCGCGGATCAACGCGGCAAATGGCGGCACCGGCGGTCGCGCTCTTTATGCAAAGCAAGGCGACCATGTTGTTCTTTTGCAAAACCGCAGTGCGGACCAGAACATCGTCCAGATCGATATCGAAGTCTTCGAATTCAGCAAGCTCGTCGCTGAAATCGTCATCGTCAAAATCGAACTCGGTTTTTGGGTCAAACTCGTTACTCATAAAAACAATCTAAAGCGTAGATAAGAAGTTACACTCTTGTGCTGCAATGTTCAAGCGACTCATCGACATCGTATTTGACCTCCGAGAAATTTGTCACCAGCAGCTCTTCGTTTACTTTATTGCCGGTGTGGCGGTCGATGATCTCTCGCCATATCTCGTTTTCGCGAAAATTGCGGCCGTCTTCTTTCAGAAACCGATGATTCTTTTCAAAGACGTGATAGCTGTGCGGAGTTTCCTTGTCCGAAAGAATCGAGCCTTTCAGATGCTGATCAGTAAGCCAGAGCTTTATCTGAAACGTGAGCTCGGTCGGGTTGAAAAACCGTAGATCTATATAATTGTAAAAAACGCCGGCACCGCTGCCGAATGGGAGAACGCGGTTTTCGTCCGGGAACGGATCGAAGCTGTGGTGATGGCGTTCGACAATTTCAAGCGGCGTGTGCAATGCCATCCAATAGAGCAGATTTGCAAGCTGACACAGACCGCCGCCAACTCCGCGAATGACCTCACCGCGAGAAAGCTGCATACCTTCGCAATAACCTTTTTCGGCGGTCGCTTCACCGACCTGACGCCAGAACGAAAATGTCTCACCGGGTTTGATCAAAATGCCATCGATTGTCGGGCAAGCGATCTTCAAATTCTCTACCTTATTTTCCTGCAACTGTGGATCGGAATTGCCCAACTTTCTTCTCAATAGCGATTGATGCTTTTTGCAAGAAAATGGCAGATCGTTGTTCGTTTTGTCGTTTGCAAATGTCTTGCCTTTAGACAGGTCATCCAGCCGCCGAAACAGACGCTTCTGCTGGATGCGGGTTTTGTATAGGATCGGATGAATTTCTGAAAGGCGTTTGAGCATTAATTGGTAGCCCGAAGTTGTTCTACATCACCTGCCTGGATGATTGTGACACTGCCGTCGGATTTCGCGCACACGGAGAGCGCCATTTTCTTCGAGGCCGTCGGTCGTGCCTTCAACCGTTTCGTTCCCAAGCGCAGCGCGGACGGATTTGCCGGAGAAATATGTTGAGCGGCGGCGCCATTTGTTGAGAATTTCCTTCGTACCGTCATCGCCCAACAAGATGTCGTAGAGATAGGCAAAAAATCGAGTCAGTGTATTGGCAAGTTCATCAGCAGTTGGTTTTTGACCCGACTGAACTTCGATCGACGTTGCAGTATCCGCAATTTCATCGGGAAAATTCGATGATCTGATATTGACTCCGATTCCCACTATGACGGCAAGGCCGTTCGGCGTCTCTGTAGTTTCCGCCAGAATGCCGCTGATCTTTTTTTCATTGACCAGAATGTCGTTGACCCATTTGATGTCAGGTTTGAGGCCAAATTCCTGCAGCGTATCGTGGACGGCGACGCCAGTCATCAGTGTGATTAGCGGCAGAAAACGCGTTTCAAGTTTTGGGCGAAGGATGATGCTGAAATATAGCCCGGCGTTCTTATCTGAAACCCACGTCCGGCCATGACGGCCTCGGCCAGCGGTCTGCCGATGTGCGACGATGCAGAGGCCTTCGTCAGCACCGAGGCGAGCTTGCTTCATCGCTTCCGTGTTGGTCGAATCGAGTGTGTCGAAGGTGAGAACGTTGATGTTCATCTTGTCAGGCGGTTCTGACTTGGCTGCCACAGCGAATCGCAGTAAAAATTCTCCGTATCCAAAAACGTAACGGCTATTTCGAAACCACTCGCGGCGGCTAGTTCTTCGATCATCGCGGTCGTATATTTTTGCGAGATTTCCATGAAGATCGGTTCCCATTGCTCCAATTCGAAGCTGCGGTTCAATGCGGCGATATGTACCGTTTGTTTTTCACGGCTGATCAAAAACGAGCGGGCGGCGCATTCGACGGGACGATACTGGGCGTAGTGCGAGAAATTTTCGACGATAAAATCTGCACCGAGTTCGCGGTTGATACGCCGGAGCAAATTTAGATTGAAAGCCGCGGTCACGCCCGCTGCATCATCGTACGCTCTGACAATTACTCGCGGATCTTTTTGCATGTCAAAGCCGATGAAGATGCGGTCGTTCTCATTCATCACCGCGCGAAGCTGGCTGAAGAAATCCACGGCTTCATCGCGGTTGAAATTGCCAATGTTCGAGCCTAGAAACAAAATTACCTTGCGGCGGCTGTTGCCGTTCTTTAACGAATCAAGAATTTTGAAGTAATCGCCGTGATGAGGGTTGATCTGCAAGTCGGGAAACTTCGTGTTGAATTTTTCCGACAGTGCTTCGCACGCTTCTTTGGAAATGTCGATCGGCGAATAAGTGAAATCCAGATTCTTTTGAGAAAATGTTCGATCAAAACGGCTGTCTTCGTGCCATCGCCAGCCCCGAGCTCGATCAGGTCGATCTTTTCCGTTCCATTGGTAAAGGCTGCGGCGATCTCAGCCGTCTGTTCAGTGAACAATTTGTATTCGGCACGCGTTGGGTAATACTCGGGCAGCTTCATTATTTCTTGAAACAGCCGCGAGCCCTCGTCGTCGTAAAAATATTTTGACGAGAGCCGTTTTGGCGTCGAGGAAAGGCCGCGAAGAACGTCTTCGGCGAAGGTTGTTAGTTCGGGTGAAGTCGATGTTTCCATAAAACGCATTTCAAACAGGATGCACAGGATCGACAGGATTTATTTACTTGAGCAAAAGATTGATCCTTTCTATTCTGTTTAATCCTGTTAAATTCCTATCCAGCCAATCGTATTCCCGTAAATTGCCATCGCAGATGCGGATGAAAGAAATTTCGGTACGTGCTCCTGCTGTGGCCTGGCGGTGTCGCGACCGACGCTCCACGCAGCACCATTTGATTTACCATGAACTTGCCGTTGTATTCGCCAACCGCTCCATCAGGTTTTTTGAAACCGGGATACGGAAGATACGCAGAGTTTGTCCATTCCCAACGCAGGCCCCAATCGAATTTTGCATTCGCAGCTTCCCACTCGAATTCGGTCGGCAGGCGCATGCCTTTCCATTCGGCGAATGCCGCGGCTTCGTAATATGAAATGTGGCAGACCGGAGCATCCACATTCAGTTTTCGCAAACCGCACAGCGTGTATTGACGCCATTCGCCATCGATATTATGCCAATGCAGCGGAGCTTCGATTGAGCCTTGCTTTACCCAATCAAGTCCCTCGGAATGCCACAAGCGATGATCGCGATAGCCGCCGTTGTTAACAAATTCGAGAAACTCGAAGTTTGTAACAAGGTTCGATGCGATCTCAAAATCGTTGAGATATACCTTGTGCCGGGCAAGCTCGTTGTCAAAACAAAAGCCTTCGCCCGTGTGGCCGATCTCGTAAACGCCTTCTTTCAGTTTGATGAAATTTGCCGAGCTGGATTCAGTGGTTTCTTCGGGTGCGTATCCTTCGCGGTAGGCCGGGAAGAGCGGGTTTACGCTTAGCGTGTATTTGAGATCAGTCAGAAAAAGTTCCTGATGCTGCTGTTCGTGATTGAGGCCGAGGATGATTAAGATCTGTCAATTGCGGATTGAGGATTGCGGAATGCGGATTCTCAAAAAGGCCAATCTCATTAATTAACCCCTCATTGCCTCATCTACGTATTTTCGATACTCGAAAACCCGCTTCACCGTCGGTCGGCTGAGTGCTCCGCGATGATCGCGGGCGGTGCGTTCGCCGATGGTGTTGTAATAGCTGTTGAAGAGAAAGCCGAAATTTTTATCAAAGACCCTGTAGCCCGGGACGAATTTTTTGAGGATCATTTCCTCAAAAAACCACGTGGTGTGCGCGATGTTCCACTTTGGAGGCGAGACATCGACGACCGGCTGCGGTATGTAATCCTCGATCTCGAGCGGTTCGCAAAGCTGTTCGGTGTAAGCACGAACGCGCGAATAGAATTCGGTTAAGGTTTCCGGTTCACCCGTCAATGAGCGTACTGCCTGCATAAACCTATTAGAACAAATCCGTGGCGAAAGACAAAGATTCTTACGAAGCTAGATCATTGAAGGGTGTGAATTAATTCCGACTTTTCGATCTTGAGCAATGCTTCTTTGCAGATCTCGGCGAGATAGGGGTCGGGACTTTTGAGATGTGATCTGAGGACTGAAACCGCAGGCGTGCTTCCGATCTCACCAAGTGCAAAAGCGGCTTCGCGGCGAGTATCGTTGGATTCGTTTTTGCTTTTAAGGACTTGAGTCAGCACGGCAACGGCGTCGATAAACTGCAATTGAACAGATGTATTCGCAATTTCTGATTCGCCAGTGTCTTTATATTTGTCAGGCAGAAAATTCTGCGGTGTCAGAACGCTCCTTTTTCCGGTGCGAATTATCTGAGCGATCTGGCCGATGGATCGTGCAGCGGAGCGCCGAAGAAATTCCTCGTCTTCCTTCGGCGTTTGCTTTTTAGAATTTTTACTAACAGCACTGATACCTCAGGATCGCCCGATGTGCCGAGTGCGATAACGACTGCAGTTGCGAACTTCGAATGGTCTTTGTCTTTTATGGCAAGGGTCTGAGCAGCGGCGTAGCCGACTTCGATGCTGCCGACATTCCGAGTGCATATGCGGCTTCGCGGCGGACGAATTCGGCTTTGTCGTTAAGAAGAGGAACTAAAGCGTTTGACGGCTTCAGGTTTTGGAAGAAAGATTACAGAAGAAGCGGCGGTTGCACGGACGATCTCGTTTGTATCGTTTCAATGCGGGAATTGCTAAACGCGAGGCTTGCTCGGTCTGTAGATTTCTTATCTCGAATAACGCGCGAGCGTTTTTGTTCTGTATCGCCGTAGAGTTGGCGAATTAAGCGGGCTTCGGTTTCGGGCCAATCAGAAGTAATCCCGGTTTGCGCGGCTAGGTTATGGCCAAATATGCAAACGGCCAAAAATAGAACCAGCCCCGTCGGCGAAACGCCGCCACCCTTCCTTCATAAGGTGGAGAAATCCCCGCGTCACTTTTGCGCCGTGTCTCCGTGTCATACTACACGGCCTGCTGTACGTTCAGCGGTTGCACGCTTTCCCATTCGAAGACCTGGCGGGCACGCCGGTTTTCGTGCGCGTTTGACAGCGACATTATTATGTCGTCCGTTGGCTGCTTTTCTTTTTGGGTTGATTTGCGTGCGGAGGCGTGGTCCAGAGTTGTTTTATCAATTTCGCGGGCGATAGTTGTACGGGTTCGTTTGACCATGTTAGTACCTCCTGTTGACTGGGGCAGACGGTCAAACCGCAACTTTAATTAGATCAAGTCTCGACCGTCCGCAATATTGTTTTTCTCATCATCAAGCTATTGATACTTGTAAAAACTCCTCGGATGTAATGCTCTGTTAATATAACATACCGGCGTTTTGGTTCGCAAGAAATTCGACAAATAGGACGGGAAATAATATAATTTCCGCATGATGTTTCTGTGTGTCAGCCTCGCTCTTATTTAGCCACTCGCGATATTCGTTTGCGACGTGGCTTAACCTGCAAATCAATTAAAATCAATAATTAGTTATTCGGTTGGATAGATATCTGTTTATCCGCTAAAATTGCCCTTTTCACGGGCGGCGATACATATTATTCATGGACGAGAAATATTTTGCAAAAAAGATAGAAGAGAAGTGGCAGAAGAAATGGGCCGAATCTGGTGCGTTCGAAACTGAGGTCAATGACGCAAAGCCGAAGTTTTACCAGCTTGAGATGCTGCCTTACCCGTCAGGAAACCTGCATATGGGTCACGTGCGGAACTATTCGGCGGGCGATGCGGTGGCTTGGTACAAGCGGCTGAAGGGCTTTAACGTGCTGCATCCGATCGGGTGGGATTCGTTCGGACAGCCGGCTGAGGATGCGGCTATTAAGCGCGGCGTGAACCCGCGTGAGTGGACCGAAGAGAACATAAACGCGATGCGCGGACAGTTGGAACGTCTCGGCATCAGCTATGACTGGAACCGGCAGATGGCGGCCCACAGGCCGGAATACTACAAATTCGACCAGTGGTTCTTCCTAAAAATGCACGAAATGGGCTTGGCGTACAAAAAGAAGACGCAGGTCAACTGGTGCGAAACCGATCAGGCGACGCTTTCGAACGAGCAGGCGAGCGGCGGTTTGTGTTGGCGTTGCGGAAATCCGGTGACTAAGAAGGATCTGGAGCAGTGGTTTTTGAAGACCACGGCCTATGCCGATCAACTGCTCGACGACATGGCCGAGGTCGAAGCGGGCTGGCCGCAAAATGTTTTGAAGCGGCAGAAGGACTGGATCGGTCGATCGGAAGGGGCTTTCGTCGACTTCAAAGTTCTGACTGACCATCACGCAGCGGCGGAGCCCGCGAGCAACATTCGCGTTTTTACCACGCGGATCGACACAATCTATGGCGTCAACGCTATCGTCCTTGCGGCTGAGCACCCGATAGTGAAGGCAAATCGGGAGGCATTTTCGCCGGAAGTACTGGCAAAGATCGACGAGATCGTTGCAGAGAACCTAAAGCCAAAGGACCGCGACGAAGAAATCGAAAAGGACGGTATCGACACCGGATTGAAGGCCATCAACCCGTTCAGCAGAGAGGAAGTGCCGGTTTGGGTGGGCAATTACGTGATGATGGAATACGGCACCGGAGCCTTGATGAGCGTGCCGGCCCACGACGAACGGGATTTTGAATTTACAAAGAAGTTCGGCTTGCCGATGCGTCAGGTGATCTCGGAGCCACACCTTGTCCACGAGCATCATGCAATGCAGGCGTTGGCGCTGGAACAGGCGTTTAGCGTCTATGGCATTTTGGTACACTCCGATTATTGGAACGGCAAAACCAGCGAACAAGCCAAGAAGGAAATGGCCGAGTATGCCGTAAAGCATGGCTTCGGCGAAGAGGCAACGACGTTCCGGCTCCGCGATTGGGGCATTTCTCGGCAGAGGTTTTGGGGCTCGCCCATCCCGATAATTTATTGCGATTCGTGCGGCGTCGTTCCCGAGAAGTACGAAAATTTGCCGGTCGAATTGCCCGAAACCGCGCCGTTCACCGGAAAAGGCGAATCGCCGCTTGCGAAAGTGCCGGAATTTTACGAGACGAACTGTCCTAAATGCGACGCCCCCGCAAAGCGAGAGACCGACACAATGGATACTTTCGTCGATTCGTGCTGGTACTATTTTCGATATCTCGACCCGAAAAATACCGAGATGCCCTTCTCGCCTGAAAAAGCTGCGTACTGGACGCCAGTTGATCAGTACATCGGCGGCGACGATCATGCGGTAATGCACCTTGATCTACACGCGTTTTTGGACAAAAGTGATGCGCGATATAGGTATAGTCACTTTTAACGAGCCGGTAAAGAGGCTTTTGACACAGGGAATGGTCGTCGGCGAAACGTTTTTTGCCGACGAAGGCGGCAAGAAGAAGTATTACATGCCGTCAGACGTTACCGTGACGCGCGACGCGAAAGGGAAGATCACCGAAGCGAAGTCGAACGACGGCAAACCGCTGAAATACGCGATCGAGCGGATGTCGAAATCGAAGGGCAATGGCGTCGATCCGGACGAAATGATCGAGATCTATGGCGCAGACGCCGCACGTATCTTTGTCCTTTTTGCGGCCCCGATCGAGAACGAACTGGTCTGGCATGAATCCGGGATAGTAGGAGGTGTTAGGTTTTTGGAGCGATTTGGCGGATGGTTTATAGGTGGAAGGATGGGGTGCTCGCAGCCCCTCAGGTAAATGCCCGACGTTGATGAATTTGGAATAAAGATACTAAATAAGCTTCGACGCAAGACGCACGGAACAATTGAACGTGTGGACGAGGCACTAGAATCAATGAAGTTCAATTCCACAGTCGCCTCCCTAATGGAATTTATGAATGCGATTGCCGACTTCGATGGTGAATGGAGTAAATTTAAGCAGGCTCCGATTGCGTTTGATGACGCATCGAACTTCGTCATGAAGGAGGCTTTGTCATCGCTAGCACTTATGCTGACGCCGTTTGCGCCGCACGCGGCGGAGGAACTATATTCGGTCGTCGCGGGAAATGATAACGGCATCATCGCCAACGACGCCAGGTTCCCGGAGTTTAGTGCGGAACTGGCGAAAACCGATGAGATCGAGATACCTGTGCAGATAAACGGCAAGCTGCGCGTTAAGATAATGGTCTCGCCTGATATCACTGACGATGCTTTGCGTGAAACGGTTATGGCCGACGAAAAAGTGCAGGAATACGTCGCTGGGAAAGAGATTGCAAAGATCGTCGTGGTCCCGAAGCGGCTGGTCAGCATCGTAATAAAAGGATAAGTTGAACACCCACAGCCGGTTTGTCGTTTTATCCTTGCTTGAAAAACGTAAAAAAACTAGAATTGTGCGTTGGATAAGCAGCAAAAAAGTCATACGTAGTATGTCAGTATATGTAATCTGTCTCTCCCCTGAGTTTTTCGCGGTAATTTCGAGCGCAAAATGAAAGAATGCCAGCTTTGTAAAAATTGCTACACCGACGAAGTCGCGACGTGTCCGAAGGACGGAATGCCGACGATGCACACCATCACGGGTGAGCCGGTGCTCGAAGGGAAATATCACCTCGAATGCCGTCTCGGTCAGGGCGGAATGGGCGTCGTTTACAAGGCACGGCACGCTTTTTTGAAGACTCAGCTTGCGATTAAGATCATTTTGCCAGACCTGGTCGGAAACGACCCGCAGCTTGTCACCCGATTTCGGCAGGAAGCCCTTGCTGCTGCCGCGATCAGACATCAGAACGTAGTTGGCGTTACTGATTACGGCGTAATTCAGGGCTCCATACCTTTTTTGGTAATGGAGTACGTCGATGGCGAATCGCTTCACGATCTGTTGACGCGTGAAGGCGTTTTACCGCCCGAACGAGCACTCGAACTTATGTCGGCGATTTGTGCAGGCGTCGGGGCCGCACATCATCAGGGCATTGTTCACCGCGATCTCAAACCGCTCAATATCATGATTTGCAACGACAAACCGAATATGTCGCAGGCGGTCAAGATACTCGATTTCGGTTTGGCGAAGATCAAGTCGGGAGAACTTCTCGGCTCGTTCATTCAGGCGCAGACGACCGGATTGATGGGTTCGCCGTATTACATGGCGCCTGAGCAGTGGGCGGATGACGAACCGGATTCGCGTTCGGATATATACTCTCTCGGGGTGATGCTGTTCCAAATGCTCACCGGCGACGTGCCTTTCAAAGGATCTTCGATACCGGCGATCATGAAAAAGCACATCAGCGATCCGCCACCGACCTTTACGGAACTGAAGATTCCGCTTTCGCTGGAGATCGAACAGGCGGTCAGACACACGCTGCATAAGGAAAAAGAAAAGCGCACTGCTTCGGTCGAGCACATGATAGCCGAGCTGAAGTCGGCGGTTGAGCCAAGCCCGATCGGTATTCACACATCCTCGACCGGAGCGTTGCCTGTTGCGGCATTGAATATAAGGACAAATCCGCCGAAGTCGAAGATTTTCATCGATAATGTCCCGGTCGGCGAAAGCCGCGAGGATGGCTGGATTACGCTAAACGGCATACAGAGCGGCAACCATTATTTGCGCGTTAGCCACGACGGTTTTGAAGATTGGCAAAGTGACGTCGTTTGCGACGGGCGCCCGCAGCAGGTGATCGCCGAGCTTCAGTCAGGAGTCGGTAAGATACCGATGCCGGCAGATCCGACCATAGCTTTTAATGCCAACACGCCTCACAACTTTTCATCGACGCAGGATAATACAAGCGACATGCAGAAGACGTCCGTGCAGGTCTGGGACACGGGCAATCAGGACGTAGCGGTACATTCAATGCCGCCGAAGAAGAGAGGCTTCTTTTCACCGCTGGTGCTTGGGGCGATCGCACTTGTGGGGCTGCTGGTCATTGGCGGTGTTGGCCTCGGAGGTGCTTACTGGGCGGGAGTTTTCCCTAAATTATTCGGTACCGGCGTAAGCAACAGCCCGACGCCTCCGCCATCTTCACCGACACCTGTACCCGTAAGTGTAAAAGCCGATATGGTTCCGATACCGGGCGGAACATTCCAAATGGGCCAAGGTGATGCGAATTCGAAAGATGGACCGGTACATTCCGTCACCGTTGCCGGATTCTTTATAGATAAGACTGAGGTTACCGACGGGGAATACCTTGAATTTGTTAACGCAACCAAACATACCGCCGCCAAGCCACTGGGTAAACGGTGCACCGCTGCCGGGTACAGAGAAAAAGCCGGTCAGATTCGTTTCATTTGACGATGCGGTGGCATTCGCAAAGTGGCGTTCTAAACGGGACAGTCTGAATTACAGGCTTCCCACGGAAAAAGAATGGGAGTATGCGGCTCGGAATGGGGACAAAGCTAACTTTTATCCATGGGGCAACGACTGGAATGCCACTTCCGCAGTTATGGGAGTGGAGGGTTCGGAACCGGTCCAAGTCGGCTCCAAGCCGGAGGGCAAAAATGGTTGGGGCGTTCTTGACCTTATTGGAAACGTCTGGGAATGGACCAGTTCAGAGTTGGAGCCATACCCTGGGAATAATGCGGTAGGAGTAGAAAAAAAACCTGGTAAGCGCTTAGTTCTCCGGGGAGGTTCTGCTCATGAAGACCCCAAAAAACTTAAGATAAACGCAGCATTTCGCGTCGATGTTGCTGCTGACCAAAAGGAAAAGACCGTCGGATTTAGATTGGTCCGCTCTGAATAAAGCCGCTGACTCTTAAATTTATGAAAGCGTAGGGAACTATTTCTTACGCTTTTTGTTTTTTCTGATAAGCTAAAACTACTCAGTTTTTCCTGATTTGGCTTTGATCTAATGACCATTATCCTAGTAGAAAAGAACACTGGCGGCGAACAGAAGGGCGAGCAATCCTTCGGCAAGCCAGTCGTTCTAGTTGGCCGCAATGCCAATGAGTGCGACATAGCTTTTGATAATGTCAGGTTCCCGATGGTATCCCGCCGACACGCCGAATTTCGTCATGAGAACGGTAAATGGTTTGTCGTCGATCTGAATTCCAGCTACGGCGTCTTTGTAAACGGGCAACGGGTGAGTTCACCGCACCCGATCGCGGTCGGCAGTTCTGTTCAGCTTGGTACGGAGGGGCCCGTGCTGATTGTAATTTGGTTCGAGGTAGAAGAAACCGCGCTTGACGATAAATCAGCGGCACCGGATGCTCCGGCTGTCAAACCGATGTCCGAACCGCCGCCAATACCGGTACCTCCTGTCCGGCAACAAACGTTCCATGAGATTCCACAACAGCAATCGCCACCATCAAAAGCTAGTCAGATCGCGACGCTCGAATTTGTCGATAATGGATCGCAAAAACCCTTTGTAATAAACGCACCGAGAATATGGATCGGGCGCGATCACGATTGCTCTGTCGTTATCGAAAGCGCCGCCGGAATGGTCTCGCGCAAACACGCCGAGATACGGCTCGAACAAGGCGAGTATTTGCTCGAGGACAACAACAGTTTTAACGGGACGCTTGTCAACGAACAACGCATTTCCGCAGTGACGCCGATCTATCATGACGACACAATAAGGCTTGGTGTCGGCGGGCCAGTGCTGCGCTTTAATTCGCCCGGTCGCATTGCGCCAAAAGGAGCGAGTCTTTCGGGACAGCGGGCGATCGCCTCTGGCCAAACTGGAAACATTGCGATTTCGGCCGAACAGCCGGGTTCGAAGACGATGGTCTTCGATCGCAAATCGGTCGAAAAATACATTCCGGCTAAACCTACGGACAAGCCGCAATTGCTGATGACGATTGCCTTTGCCGATAAGGGATATCTGACGATCGGCCGTGGCGAAGACAACGATATTCAGCTCGACGGCCTGCAAATTTCAAAACGGCATGCACGACTATCCCGATCTGGCGGTGATATTGTCGTCGAAGATCTTAAATCGACGAACGGCGTTTTTATCAATGGCCAGCGAGTATCGCGACAAGCGATTCGCCCGAACGACGCGGTGCAGATTGGGGCATTTCTGGTTGGTGTCGATTCAGCCGACAACATTAATGTTTTTGATACGCGTTCAAAGACACGGATCGATGCGGTAAACATTACGACAAAGGTCAAGGACCGTTCGACGGGCGGGCAACTGACGCTTCTCGACGCAATCTCGCTCTCTATTCAACCGAACGAGTTTGTCGGTATTCTCGGTCCTTCGGGTGCCGGAAAATCACTGCTTATGAATGCCATGAACGGCATGCGTCCCGCTGGCAGCGGCAGCGTCCTTATAAATAATCTCGATCTCCACCGACATCATGCTTCCCTCAAACAGTCGATCGGCTACGTTCCGCAGGAAGACATTATTCATCGCGAACTGACCGTTTACCGGACGCTTTATTACGTTGCGAAGCTCCGGTTGTCGCGCGACGTTTCCTCAAATGAGGTCAAGCAGATTGTTGACGAGATACTTGATGTCACTGGACTTGCGGACCGGCGGAATGTGCCCGTTCACCAGCTTTCGGGCGGCCAGCGAAAGCGTGTTTCGATTGCAGTTGAGTTGATCACAAAGCCTTCGATAATCTTTCTGGACGAGCCTACATCGGGTCTCGATCCCGCCGCCGAAGAGCGGATAATGAAGCTTTTTCGTCAGATAGCCGAATCGGGCCGAACCGTGATTCTGACGACGCACGCGATGGAGAACGTCAAGCTTTTTGACAAAATCGTCGTGCTGATGGGTGGCAAGCTGGTGTTTTACGGAAAACCCGACGAAGCGTTAACACATTTGCGTGCGGCGAATTTCAAGGAACTTTACGACCGTCTCGAACAGCCTGTAGAAGATGGAGTTCGCGAACACGGCGAATCGCGCCGACGGCAGATCACGGAACAAGCGGCTGAGGAATGGAAAAAAAAGTTTCTCGCCACGCCGCAGTATCAGAACAATATTCAGAAGCCGCTCAGCGAACTCGGCAATATCGCCCCGGCGGTTAAACAAAAGAAGCGGAGATTGGGAATATTAGGTAGCCTGAGCCAATGGCTGACGCTGTCGCGACGATATTTCGAGGTCTTGTTCAAGGATAAACTGACGCTGTTCATCTTGTTCGCTCAGGCGCCGATAATCGCGCTGATGACATATTTTGTAATGGGTGCCGATCAGCCAAGAGATTTTGTCTATTTTATTTTGGCGCTAGTCGCGGTGTGGTTCGGCACGTCGGTTTCGGCACGAGAGATCGTCCGCGAACGGCCGGTTTATGAACGCGAACGGATGGTCAATCTCGGCCTGCTGCCGTATTTGGCATCCAAACTTTTTGTGCTCGGCATCATCGTAAGCCTGCAATGCGTGATGCTTTTTGTGCCGCTCAAGCTATTCGATCTGATTGGATTGATGCCGATGCCCGGTGAACTTGCGGGAATTCCGCAGTTTTGGACAATGTTATTGACGGCGGGTGTAGGCATCGGAATTGGGTTGCTTATATCGGCGCTCGTTCGCACATCGGAGATGGCGACGAGCCTCGTACCGCTGATTTTGATCCCGCAACTTTTATTTTCGGGATTAGTTGGGGTGCCAAATGGTATTAATAAGGTGGTGAGCATGACGATGCCTGCTGCGTGGTCGTTTGATACGATGAAACGGTTCTCCACGCTCGATACGCTTGAACCGGAAGGAGCGAATCCGAAAGGGAAAACAAAGGGATTGGGGCTTTATAAGTATATCGAAGAAGAGAACGAGAAGATCGTGGCAAAGGCGAAACAGGATTTTGAGGATTATAAGCGGATCACGGAAAACAGGTTTCAGGATGACCCGGCCCCGCCGGACATAAACCCGAGCGTTTCGTCCATAAAAAAACTGCCGGACGATCTGAGCGGCCATGTCACATTCCTTCATCCATGGATGAACGAAGTTTTAAATCAGATCGTATTGATGCTAATGTTTGGGATATTGGCGATAATTACGCTGATCGTTTTACGGTTAAAAGATAATTAAGAGGTTTTTGATGAAGGAATTTATTTCGCATTTATTGTTGTTGGCGGCTTTTGCCGTATTGTTTTCGGGTTTGACGGCTTGTACGGATACGGCCAGTTCGCAACGTGGGCCGACCGATGTAACCTTGCCGGCGACGTCGCCGGACGTGCCGACAAACACCGAAACTGTAAAGAAAAAGACGGACTACCCGCCGATTGCATCCGCTGTCGCTACCGCTGAAATTAAGAATTTGGACGGAACTGACGTTTACGGTCAATGATAAAAAAGGAAAGATACTGCTTCTAAATTTATGGGCGACCTGGTGTGGCCCGTGCCGTGCGGAAATGCCAGCCCTTGTTAGAATGCAGGAGAAGCACGGAGCACAGGGTTTTGAAGTGCTAGGGCTTAACACGGATGACGAAGAAGTTGAGAAGATCAATACGTTTGCAGCGTCAATGAAGCTTAATTATCCGCTTGCTTGGGCTGATACCGGCCTGCAATCTTCGTTGCTGAAGATCAGTAAATTCCCCGGCATTCCTCAGAGCTTTCTTCTGGACCGTGAGGGAAATCTACGCGGCGTTTTCCGCGGAGCGAACCAGGCCGATATCGCAAAAATGGAGGAAACGGTTGCAAAATTGGTTGAAGAATCGCAGTAGCGAGCGGTTCGTATCACTTAGTTTTCTGGCAACGTGGGAAACTCAGGCACGACGAGGATAGTTTTAAAACTCGCCAGACTTACCAAACCCGCCGCCGCACCTTTCGGCTTATTCACAAACTTTTTCTGCGTGTAATGAACCGCCGCCTTAGGCTGAGATTTTCCCTGGCTGTAAAACGCCGCAAGCTGAGCGGCCTCGAGGAGAGTCCGCTGTGGGATTTCCTTTCGATTAGGATTTCGAACAACTACGTGCGAACCCGGGATAATCTGCTGCATGCATCCAAAGATCAAGCGATTTTGCAATCTTGAAAGGTTAGCACATCGTTGTCTTTTGCTTTTTTCCCGACCAGAATTTCAAATCCATCCGACGAAACAAAGCTGCGTGCTCCATTGTTAGTTTCAAGTGGTTTTCCGCGCGGTTTTTCGGACGGCTTTCGTTTTTGATCGGAAGCAAATTCAGCAAGACTGTCTTCGTCGCGTTCGACAATTGCAAGTTCAAGCCTTTCTTTTTTCTGTGAAAGTGCGTTTAGTTCCGACCGTAGTTTTTCAAGGCGTATAGCTATTTCTCCACCGGCATTTCTCGCTTTTGTATATTTCCTGAAGAACTTTTCGGCGGCTTCGGTAATCGAGGTGTTTTCATCGACTTCGACGACGATCTCAGGAGTTTCATCGTCGTAATAATCCGTCACAAAGATCTTGCCGCCGTTGCGTTTTGCGGTCGAGGCATTGGCAAGCAGCAGGTCGCCAAGACGCTTCCACTTATCGGCGTTTCCGTGCCCGACGAGGTCCACATTTAGCTTGCCGACGAGCTTTTCGCGTTTTGCAATCTCGGTATTAAGTCTATTTCTTGCGGTTTTTGCTAACGATTGAAAACGCTGCTCGGCCTTTTGCTCCAGGTAGAATTGATCGAGAACTTCGGACGGGCTTTCAGCATCTACGAGAGCCGTGATGGTACTTTTCTTCTCTGACGTTTTAGTGGTTCCTTCGATCAACGGTGGCGAATAGGTCTCGCCAATTGATTGTCCTTCGCGGGCTGCGTCGATGATAGAGCGATTTACGCCCAGCAGAAAGAGATTCGCCGAACGGCCAGTGAGTTGAACGATTAGATTGTAGCGATGCGTTTCGCCGAATTCGTCGTCAACGGAAAGAGTAAAGTCGAGCACGCGTTCACCAGGCAGCCGCTGGACCGATTCAATCGCCGCTCCAGAGAGCCGCTTTCGCATCGAAAGAGCAAATGGCGACGGGTTGCCCGACGATCTGTCGAGATCCTTCATCCGGCGCGTTATCAGGTAAATGCGCGGATCGGCGGGCTCAAAACTGATAAAAAGATAGCGGGAATTAGTGAGACGAAAATCGATCGCCAGCTCGAAGCGTGATAGCTGGAAGATTTTCCCGACGCTGCGGCCAAGCAGTACCAATTCGAGTTCGGCCCTTATTTTTTCGAGTGTCGATGCGTTCACGGATTTAGTCTAGAGCCTTAATTGCAAAAATCCAACGCCGTTCGAATCGACGTTGGACTTAGATAATCGGCTAACTCAATTCTACAATTCTCTTAACAGTATCGTCCCGGACACGAGATCGTGTGCGGCTCGTTTTTCTTCGTTAAAGAACATCGGGATAAATCCGATTCCGCCAAATGCAAGCGAAAGCAGGTAAACCGAGGAGTTTACGGCAGCCTGGTGGAGCGTCGGATATTCGCTCTGCTCGACATCGACGAGTTCAAGAGAGAATATCTTCATTCCGAAAGTTCGCCCAAGATAGCTGATCGAAGCAGTCAGATAAACGAACATGACAATCGACATCACGGTCAGAATGGCAAAGATGCCCGACAGCGATATCCAGCCATCAGTCGCGAAAAGGAAGGGCGAAAGCAATATCAAGGACGCAAAGCCGCCGATTATTAGATCGAAAAGACCGGCGTTGAAACGCATTGCGATCGGAGCGAGATCGTCGATCTCATCGGTTTCAACTTCTTCGACGATAGGTGTTTTGGGTTCGACAACCGCGTTTTCGTACTCTTTTTCCCTGATCTCGATTTTTTTCGACCAGTCGTCTTTGATAGGCTTTTTCGGCTTATCGACCACCTCACTAGTGCTTTCAAAACTTGATGCCAGCTTTGCTGCTTCGGGGATCGGAACCAGCTTATTCGTGTCCAGGTCCTTTTTCTCTATTCGCAAAGACGAAACGAGTTTTGGCCGCGCGATCGTCGTCGAAACGTCATTCCTAGTGATAGTTTGCCTCGGGGCCAATTCATCGGAGCGGGACACAACGTTGAAAGGAAAGCTCTTGCCGGTCGCCGGTTTCGCCGTGGAAGTAGCCGGAACCTCTTTGTCATTCGTTAGAAATGCACGTCGCGAGTCTTCTATTCTCTTTAACGCGTTTGCGACCGTCAAATTCATCGGTTCCGGCGGAGCCGGTTCTTCGATATACTCGGCCTTCAATGCATTTGCACCGTTGGTGTGCATCTTGGCCTTTGTTACAACCGCTTCTACCGTAGATTCGTCAGAGCGGCCGCGACCGTTTCGCTGGCGGATTGAATTCTGGAGCTGAAGCCGCCAATCGGGAAGCGTTGCGCTTGGCGTTCTGAATTCGGCCAGCGTCTGGCTCGTTTTCTTGATCGCGAGGTCGGATGTCTCGATTCGATCCGCACGCCGCTTGACCATAATAACTTCAGGCGGTGCCGGATCGTTTTGTAAGACCGGCGTGCTGTCAATCTCAAACCTGGCGGATTCCGGCGTTGGATTGACCTTGGAGTGCAGCTCCTCACGAACCGAATCGTTCATCATCGCACCGCAGGTGACACAAATAGACAATGTTGGTGCGAGATCGCGTTTGCAAACAGGGCACATCATAAGTTTTAAAACCTGCCAAATTGTGGTTGAATTCGCGCGAGTTAGGGGCAAAACACGAAGATAATATCAGAAGTTACTTTAAGTAGTCAATAGTAAAGCGCAGATAACTTTATGGCTTACGGCATTTGTGAAACACGTCGGGAGTCGGTCAAAATGAAAGGAAACAATAGACTTACTGTTATTTATCCACAGTTTAGAGCGGCTGTCGGCCTGCAAAACCAGCTTCAAGTTCGTGCCACCACTCGATTTGTTCGTCTTCGCCGAGCTGCCAGCATAAAAGCACGACGCGGCCCTCACGCATGCTTGGAAAGTCGATGAGGCCGCGCGAATAATCTTTTAATTGAATCCCGAGTTCGTGAAGCTCGGTCGTGATCTTGCCTATTTCGTACAGAGCTTTTACGTATTGTGAGCCGCCTTTCATCCCGCCGCCGAATTCTGAAGCAACGGCCGCCGAACGGGCAGCGTCGCGATATGTGTCGATCCTTGCGTAAAGCTTTTGGATCGTTTTCAGATTCGCGCTGACGCCGGGCAATAATTCGTTGGCTTCTGAGAGCGTAAACAGTTTCATCTCTCGTCTTTTACGCGGACAAAATCGGCGATATCGTCTTCATCGCTAAAGTGTCTTTCGACGCTAATACTTCTGGAAACCGGCGGATGCTCCTTTCCATTCGGCCGGTTGACGCCAGTGATTGGCAATTCCTCGGGCGGAACGAAGGACGGAACATCGTAATCGCCTGTCTGCGTGATGTCCTTTCGGATAAGCTCGGCAATGTCGCCGAGATCGATGAAGAAATCGGCGACGTCGATCAGCCGCGGCGCGGTGTTCGAACGAAAACCCGCAACTTCCACGCGGCAGCCTTTATAAGCAACCGCATTTATTGCGTAAACGAAATCTTCGTCGCCAGAAACCAGAACAGCCGTGTCATAACGTCCGGCAAGGCTGAGCATATCGACCGCGATCTCGACATCGAGATTTGCCTTTCGCGTTCCGTCGTAAAAGGTCTTCAATTCTTTCTGCACGACGCGGAAGCCATTTCGCCGCATCCATAAAAGAAAGCCCTGCTGGCGTTCCGCACCGGCATCGACGCCGGTGTAAAAGAAGGCACGAAGCAACCGACCGTCTCCCAAAAGAATACGGAGAAGCTTGTTGTAATCTATGTCTATTGTGTGAAAGCGGGCCGCGTGAAATAGATTATTGCCGTCAATAAAAACCGCGACGCGACCGCGATGCCCAAACTTCCATGAGGAGCTTGTAGTCGTGTCAAACTGCATTTTTGTAACCTCGCCGGATATGGTCTGCAGCTAGTTTTGAAACCGGTGACACGCGAGAATCGAAAAAGAGAGCTAAAAAGGCCGTTATGCTAAATCGTGATCAATCAATAACTTTGGAACATTTCCAAACAAAAGAATTATCAATTCTAAGAAAAAAAGTGTCAAAAAAAATCGTAAAATCCGCGTTCTCAAATGTAAACCTGATTTCAAAAATAAGCTTAACCTTAGTTTGCCTCGACAAATCGATTCGGTCAAGCAATTTCAGATGTTAACGTGATAAAATTTGAATCGGCAGACCGTATTTATGGCAAACGAGAGAGACAAATCGCAGGTCGGCGAATGGCTGGCTGGAATGCCCGTCCAATCGGAAAATATTGCGTTCGGTGCGAATGAGATGATCGCTTGTGCTAAATGCGGGAAAGCGAATCCGCCAAATCGGACAAGTTGCCTATATTGCGCAACCCCGATCGAACTGCCGGAAGACCGAAAGCAGCAAGCGAAACTTAATTTGCGTCCGCTGGAGAATTGGGAAAAGGGGTTCAACATATTTTTTGTCAGGACGGCAGGTGATACGGATTCAGCGGGAGCCGCTCGCTATTTATCGATCGACCCGGAAACACTGACGCAGATGCTTGCCGCGACACATCCGCTTCCCATCGCCCGGATCGAGTCGGAGGCTGATGCGAAAATAGCCGTTGAACAATTAAAGAAGTTTGGCGTAACTGCATCGGTCGTCAGCGATGCGGTTTTGCAGGCCGACACGCCTCCGACACGCCTTCGCGAGATAGAATTTGGTGATGGATTGATCATCGTTACGGCCTTTAATACGGGTGACAGAACCGAGATCGGCCGCGACGATTTGTTGTTGGTCGTCACCGGTACAGTTATCGAATCGAAGACCGAATCGGTTGAAAAGCGCAAGAAAAAAGAGACGAAGCTGATGCAGGAAACTGAAACAACATCGGACGAAAAGCTGATCGACATTTACTCTGGCGGCGATTTGATCGGTTTTCGTGTTCCGACTAACGGCTTTGATTTTTCGTGCCTCGGAGCGGAGAAAGGCCTTCTCGCCTCCGCAAATATGGACCGATTGCGTGAGCGGCTTTTGAACTTCTCGCCAGATGCGAAAGTGATCGACGAATATAGTTCAAACGTGAGCATTTTGAGCACTGTGTGGGAGATCGACAGGCAAAAGGATTTTCAGGGCCTGACTCGGACAGGCATCGGACGATCTGGATTCTCGAACGTTGCCAGGACAAGCAATCTGACGCAATTTACAAAATACTCGCGGCTGCAGCGACACCTAATATGAAAAAGTCTAGAGTCAAGAGTCTGGAGTCGAGAGCAGGAAAGGCTAGAGCCGAAAGTCCAGAGTCGAAATCAGAAAATAGAAAGTCCGGGGAAAAAGACTCGCGACTCCCGACTCAAGACTCGCGATTTATTTATGGCGTTTTGCCGGTGCTTGAGGCTCTGCGGGCAAATTCGCGTCGTATCGATAAGGTTCTTATTGTCGATGGTGCAAAGGAGCAGCGGCTGAATGAGATATTTGATCTTGCACGCAGAAATTCAATATTGATCGACCGTGTGTCACGCGAGAATCTTTCGCGGCTTGTCGGCGGTGGAGCGAATCACCAGGGCGTGGCGGCCATGACGGCTTCGGCGGATTATGTATCGGCGGACGAGATATTCGACGGTATCGACGGCGAGGCTTTACTCGTGGTGTTGGACGGGATCGAAGATCCGCGAAATCTTGGTGCGATCTTGCGTACAGTTGAGTGCGCGGGAGCCGATGGAGTGCTCATCCCTGAACGACGCGCGGTCGGTCTGACCGACACGGTCGCGAAGTCTTCGGCGGGTGCGACGGAGTACGTAAAGGTCGCGAAAGTTACGAATCTGAACCGGCTGATCGACGAGTTGAAAGAGCGAAAGATCTGGGTTGTCGGCACGAGCGGTGACGCCGAGATGAGCTACGACGAATGGGACTGGAAACAGCCGTCAGCACTTGGTGCTTGGGGCCGAAGGGAGCGGGCTTCACCGGCTTGTCGCAGAAAACTGTGATGTTTTGGTAAAAATCCCGATGTATGGAAGAATAGAATCTTTGAACGTTTCGGTCGCCGCGGGCGTAGTGTTGTTCGAAGCAAAAAAGCAAAGAGCGTAAGGTTCAAGGTTTAACGTTCAAAATCAAAGAATTTGGAATTAATGATCAACTTTAAACCTTAAACGTTGAACCTGGAACTTAAAAGTTATGTTTTGTCCAAAATGCGGAACGCAGAATCCTGAAACCGGTAAATTTTGCCGAAGCTGCGGCGTCGATCTCGGTAACGTTTCGGCTGTAATGAGCGGCGATTTGCCCGCACATTTTACCGATGCCGGTGTTGCCGAAATTCATCATAAGGCCAAACGTCGGAGCGACCCGAATGAAGTTTATGCCGACGCGATAAAGAGTATTATTTCGGGACTTGGATTTCTGATAGTTTCCATCGCCCTGCTTACAACAGGTGTTGCCGGCGGCAAGGCGTGGTGGTGGGCGATGCTGTTCCCGGCTTTTACTTTTTTGGCAAAAGGTATCTCGGAGTATATGAAGTACGGGAAAATGGAGAAATCGCGCACGGTCCCAGCTTCGCCGTATCCAACCGAATTAAATCAGCCGCGTGCAAACGCCGGATTGCCGCCGTCGCAAACCGAATACGTTTCGCCAGCCGAATCCCGCTATAAAACCGGCGATCTTGTCCCGCCCAGCGTCACCGACAGCACGACAAAGCACCTCGAACTCGATTCGGAAGGACAGACGATGACGCTGCCGAAGAAATAATTTACTTCTTTCTCAAACTCATCTTATGCCCGCTCAGGCGTTCGAGTATCTTTAAATAGCCTTTTGGAAACAGACGCGATACACGGCTGATCGCTCGGGCGTCTTTGCCTATAAGAAGGCGAGGATTATTCGAGTTAATTGCGTTGATGATGTCTTCGGCCGCGTCCTCAGGCAAGGTTTTTGCGATCTTGTCAAAAAGTTTCGATCCCTGCTGTTTCCAATCATCGGCTGCGTTTTCACCAACGCGGGAATTCTTAACAATGTTTGTTTTTACGCCGCCGGGATGAACGCACATTATTGAGACATTTGTATCGGCGAGTTCGTGACGGAGGCTTTCGGTAAAGCCGCGGACAGCGAATTTTGATGCGCAATAAGCGGTTTGCTCCTCGGGTGCGATGATGCCGAAAACGCTGGAAATGTTGACGATATGAGCCTCGTCCTGATCGATCATCAATGGCAGAAATACCTTACAGCCATAAACCACGCCCCAGAAATTAATGCCCATCAGCCACTCGAAATCTTCGATCGAAAGCTGATCGAACGTGCCTATCAAACCCACGCCCGCATTATTTACAAGATGCGTTACGTGGCCGTGCTGCTCGATAACTTCATCGGCAAATTTCTGCACCTGCTCTAGTTTCGAAACGTCGAAAACATGAGTCGAAACGGGAATGCCGATCTCTTTTATTAATTTAACTGTTTCATTCAAGCCGTTTTCGTTTACATCAGAAATGGCGATGCCAGCGACACCTTCACGCGCCAATCGAACCGCCAACGCCTGGCCGATGCCGGACGCTGCACCCGTTATAACCGCGACGCTCTTATTATTTATTGCCATGAATAATTAGCCAGTAACTATTTTCGAACGACGGCCCGTGCGTTTCCGGCGTTGCCATTGGCGTCGAAAACGCGCAAAGTCACGACATATTCGCCGCCAGTTTTCACTTGAAACTCGATTACGTAACGCTCGTCGGGCGAATCTGAAATACCGTCTTCGGCAAAAACCGCTTGCCATTCGCCGCCATTTACGCTGAATTCTGCGCGATTAAGATAGCTGGATTTGTCTGATGCAGTAAATACGACGCGGGCATTATCGCTGTTGATTTGCGGCGTACCGACAACAGCAATCGTTGGCTGGCCATTGTCAATGTCGAACGGCTCGCTCACCTTCTCTCCCATCAAGACCTGGCCCGACGGATTTGCAGGCGAGTCTTTCGCGACGATCTTCACAGTGTATCGTCCGTCGGCGAGCGACTGTCCGTCTATAGTGAAGAAGTTTTCTGCGATGTTATCGCGAAGCAGTTTGTAAGCTGTTTCGCTGATTTCTTTGTAATAAACGTCATAGACGAGCTTGTCGCCATTGCGATCTTCGGCGATCCATTGAAAAGCTCGAGCCGCACGCTGAAATGCACGACGCGGCGGAACGGGAGCATTTGGCACACCGAATATTTGCGGATCGAGTCCCGAAAGCTCGATGTTCGGATCGATCTGAATCGGCGGATTTGGCAGCAGCCCGAGATTTGTCGGCAGCACATTGATCGACAGAATTTCGGGCGCGATATTTCGTGGCAGGAAAGAGACGCTCACCTCATTTAACGTCGGGTTGCCGCCTGCACTTTTAAGAATGGCCCGCCACTGAAGAAATTTTGCTTTGGGGCTTGCGATCTGTCCGCTGCCTGCCTGACCGGTTACGGTGTTCCACGCGCTCCATGTTTCTTCAGGCCGTTCGGTGTTACCGGAACGTGTTTGTATCTGCACATTTCCGGCCGAACGCCACCAAATTCTTCCCCACGAAGCGACGGATTTTGCATCAAGGACGGCCGATTCATATGTTCCTTCGGCTACAGTGTCGGGGCCGATCTTGTAAAGCACACCTTGATTGCTGGATGTAGCGTAAAGGTTTGTGCCCAGACTTTTGATGGTCGAGATCTGGCTTGCGTCGGTCTGCATCGCAAGAGTTTCGCGACCGTCGTTGTTGATGCTGTAAATCCGGCCTTTGTCAGATGTGCCAAGCATTACGCCGTTGCCGGTTTGATGTGCGTAGATCGAAAATCCGGCGACTGTCGCGGATGCCCAGATAACGTCCGTGCCGCCGTCCGGCAAAATTCTATAAACGGCGGATTTCGCTCCCGTCAGATCGTGACGGCTTTTTTGCGGCGGCTCGGGCGTGGACGCCGACCGATTGGCTGAGACTGTTTTTGACTCAGGCGTCGCGGGCGTAATCGCCGCAGGTGCGGTTGCGGCTGAAGCGGATTCACCCAGTGCGAGGACGTAGACCGAGCCGTCGGTGCCGATCGCAAGTTCGTGAATCTCACGCAGTGGCGAGTCCAACAAAGCGAACGGTTTGCCGTCCTGTCCGAATTTCAAAACCAATCCGTTCGAATCAGTACCGGCGTAAAGATTGCCCGGTTTGTCCACGGCAAGCGTGATGATGTGCGAATCGCTTGTGTCGAAAAGCAGCGACGCGTCCGGCGTTGCATTGGCCGTGCGGACGCGGTATATCTTTCCGCTTTCACCGGTTCCAACCGCAAGGCTGCCATCGTTCATCAAGGTAAGCGACCAGATGTATTTTTCCTTTGCATCGAAAAAGACGGAAGATTTTCCGGCTGCGTCAATCTTGTAAACTTTTCCGTCGGGCGAGGTTGCGGCGTAAAGCTCACCGTTTTGAGCAAAAGCAACCGCCGTGACGTTCATTTCGGTAAGATCCGCAAAAAGCGAACCGGCTCCGGCGGCGGTTACCTTGAAAATCTTCCCGTCGCCACCCGTGCCTAGATACACATTTCCGGCTGAATCGACGGCGCTTGACCAAACATAAGGCTGTCCGGTTTTATAGACTTCTGTTAATTTCGGAGCAAGCCCGATCGAGCCGCTACTGTCGATGGACACGTTTCGGGCATCGCCTTTTAGGACGTCGGCACGAGTGTTGACCGACCAGATCGACGGATCACCCGCCAAAACCGAAACTGATAGAACACTTAAAAAAAGCAGGGAAGCAAAAAGTTTTTTCATTTAGGTAAAAATTGCACAGTGAATAAAAGCTACTAAATATAATCATAAATCAGCGCAAAAAGACACCAAGCTTGTTAGCGTAGTGAAAGTTTTAAGAAGCACGCATTCCGATTGTATGCAAGGTTTAGGCTTGGGCTTTGCCTGCTTTTGTTTTTTGCTTCGGCTCAGATTCGGCAAGAATTTCTGCCGGTTCTGCGTTGAGAAAATGCAGAGCGTCCTTCAATTCGTCGGCGTCGCCCGTGATCAGACGGGCGCTTCGTTCACGCGTCAGATATGCCCAAAACCATTCGAGCAGCACATATATTCGATTGCGAAAACCGATTAGGAAAAAGACGTGCAGGAACAGCCACATCGTCCAGGCAATAAAGCCTTTGAAATGAAATCCCTGGACATCTGCGATCGCTTTGCTTCGGCCGATCGTCGCCATTGTGCCTTTATCGATGTAACGGAAATTTTTGCGCGGTTCGCCTTTTAGATCAGCGAGGATATTTTTTGCAGTCAACGTTCCCATCTGCATCGCGGCAGGGCTGACCCCGGGAACAAGCTCACCGTTCTCCTGTTTCAGTGACGCCATGTCGCCGATGACGAAAATGTTTTCGTGGCCTGGAATTGTCAGGTCTGGCTGAACAAATACACGGCCGGCTTTGTCAGTTTCGACGCCAAGAGCTTTGCCGACGGGCGATGCGGCGACGCCAGTAGCCCAAAGCACGACATCACATTCGATCCAATTTTCGCCGACCTTCACGCGACCCGGTTTTATGTCGGTGACGAAGCTGTTCAGTTTTACTTCGACGCCAATGTCCTCAAGCTGCTTTTTCGCACTCGCGGAAAGTTTTTCATGAAATGTGCCAAGAACGCGGTCCGAGCCTTCGAAAAGCAGAACGCGAGCCTTTGTCGTATCGATGGCCTTAAAATCTTTGGCAAGTGCCATCCGCGCAATATCTGCGATAGCACCAGCGAGTTCGACACCTGTTGGGCCGCCGCCGACCACGACAAAATTCAACGGTCTGTGGCTGCCGGTCAGGTACGCCTCGCGCTCGGCGAGTTCAAAAGCAAGCAGGACGCGGCGGCGGATTTCGAGGGCGTCTTCTACCGTCTTCAGCCCAGGAGCCGATGTTTCCCAATCGTCATGTCCGAAATATGCGTGACGAGCACCGGCCGCGATGATCAAATAATCATATGAAATTTCGGGGCCGTCAGACAGTTTTACGGTCTGTTTGTCCTTGTCGAATCCGGCAGCCTCTCCAAGTATGACCTCGACATTTTTTGCACTATGCAAGATCCTGCGGATCGGCGACGCGATCTCGCCGGGACTTAGCACCGCTGTCGCGACCTGATAAAGAAGCGGCTGAAAGGTGTGGTGATTTTTGCGGTCGATTAAAGCGACATCAACTGGCTTGTTTTTCAGTGCCTTTGCTGCCCACAATCCGCCGAAGCCGCCGCCGACTATCACTACTTTAGGTTTGGATTTCATGTCCATCGTCTCACGTGCCGACAAATCTCGAATAGAGCGTCCTTGCAACCGAAACATCATCCGTTCCTTTAATTATCGCACGGGCGTCACGGAACACCGTTATCTCGTGTTCGCCGCTTGTGAACCGCACAAGATACTCGTTCTGTTTTACGTCCGCGATATGAGCCAAACTTGCCGCGAACGCTGGGAGATCGAGTTTGGCTGGTTTCGGCGGAGCGATCTGGACGGCGTTACGTCCGCAAAGGACAGCGGAGAATTCCTGCGATTCGGCGTCGAGGAATTCGAATACATGTTGGCCGCACGTTTTGCAGTCTGGATTCGGAGCAGAGAGTTTTATCTTGCGCCAATCGTTTTGCCAAACGTCGATCTGTACGAGCGATCCATGAAGGGACTTAACGTCGCCGACCAAGATCTTTATCGCTTCCGCAACCT
The DNA here is from genome assembly GCA_963765045.1 of Blastocatellia bacterium. Classification (GTDB taxonomy): domain Bacteria; phylum Acidobacteriota; class Blastocatellia; order Pyrinomonadales; family Pyrinomonadaceae; genus OLB17. The sequence continues at coordinate 590,141 of CAVXVF010000018.1, forward strand.
GTATCGCCGAAATGCTTGCGATTATCGGCATGATGACGCCGGCGGTGTCGCAGGTCGGCGAGCTTCCGGCATCGGGCATTTCCTCGAAAATGCAGCGTAGGCAGGGAGTCTTACCGGGAATCACCGTCATCGTCGTGCCGTAGCTCGAAACGGCAGCACCGTAAATCCACGTTTTGCCGTTTTTGACGCACGCGTCATTGAGCAGATAGCGGACTTGAAAATTATCGGTGCCGTCAATGACGAGATCGCAACCGTCGATCAGCGATTCGATGTTTGAGTGATTGCCATCGGCGACGAGAGCCTCTACTTCAATACCGGAGTTTATTTCGGCGATACGTGCTTTCGCTGCGACGGCCTTTGGAAGACGCTCGGCTGCATCGGATTCTTTGAAAAGAGTTTGCCGCTGAAGATTTGTGAATTCGACAAAATCGCGGTCGACGATCCGCAGCTTGCCGACCCCAGCACGGGCGAGCATTTCAGCATGAGATGCTCCCAATGCTCCGCAGCCGACGATCAGCACGCGGGAATTCAAGAGCTTTTGCTGCCCGGCTTTGCCGATTTCAGGAAAAAGTATCTGGCGGCTGTAGCGTTCGTCCATTAGGAAAAGAATAGCAATATTCTCAGTTTTGTTCCTCTTGTTCTTTCCTGTTCCTCTTAGTCAGTGGTTAAGGATTTGGACCCCAGAAGAAGAGGAACAGAGAATCACACCTCGAACGATCTCAACTTTGCAGATCTAATCGAAAAACATATTCACAAACTTCCTCACCGGCGACTCGAGCTCACTTTCCCACGTCGTCTTTAACCCGTATCGCTGGTCCTGAACGGTTTGTCGCCGCTGGTCGTCGCGTAGTCTATTGCGTTCTTCTTCGAGAGCAACACGCTCTTTTTCGCGGGCACGCTGCATGCCGCCGCCGGTTATGAATTCGATTATTTTCGGCAGCTCGTCGCGGTCGAACCAGACGCCGTGTTTTTTGCAGAGATCGATAATTACACCGGAAGTACGGGCAAAATTGCTTCGATTCATCAGTTCTTTGCAGTCGGGGCAGGGAACATATGAGATGGTCGCGAGTTTTACGCTCCGGTCAGTGCTGTCGGAAAAAAGTCCGAGGACTGCAACCTGCTGTTCTTTGTTGGAGCAGAGTTCTTCAAAGGCATCGATGCCGGACCACAAACCGCCGCATTTTGTGCATTCGCGAATATTAGCGGCGTCAATCTGCACGAGTTCCAGCTTTATCTTACAACGCGGACATTGGCCGGCATCTGCGTCGCTGACAAGTTCCGCCGCCACGGCTTTTGCACCACAGCGGCCACAAAATTTGCTGCCGAGAAACATTACGCCGAGACATGACTGACAGCCGACAGTCTTCAAACGCGAGCGGCAAAACTCGCACTGCGTCTTATCGCTCGAAACGGCACCGCCGCAATTTGGACAATTGAGTGCTTCAGGCTGCATAAATTTTGATCAGATCTGCAAGCGTTTTCGAACGGAGGTCCTCATCGCATCTATCGGCGCAATTGAACCGGTCCATATCTCGAATTGTTTGACGCCTTGAGCGATGAGCATTTCGAGCCCGCCGATCGTCGGAACTCCCGCATCTTTTGCTTCGCGGATCAAGGTTGTTTCGGAGGGATTGTAAACGAGGTCGTACACGAGTTTTATTCCACGAAGCTGTTCTGTCTCGAGTATCGCGAAGTTCACCGAAGAACCCGCAGTCCCGAGCGGCGTGGCGTTTACAACTATATCAAAATCGTTGGCGAGCGGATGTTTAACAGATGAGGGCGTCAGGAATTCAATTTCGAATTCGTCGGCCAGCGCTTGTCCTTTTTCCTGATTGCGTCCGACGAGTGTGACGACCGCACTTTCATGCTGAAGGCCGTAGATGCAGGCCCTTGCCGCTCCGCCCGCCCCATAAACGGCAACGCGAACACCGGCTAAATCGCCGAAAACTTGTTTGAGGGACGTGATAAATCCTGGTGCGTCCGTGTTATATCCATAAAGTTTGCCATCGTCGATCTTCACCGTATTAACGGCACCGATTCTGGCTGCGGTTTCGTCAACTTCGTCAAGGAATGGAATGATTGTCTGCTTGTGCGGATTCGTTACCGAAAAACCCCTGAAGTTTATATCAACCTCTCGCGTTTCGGGCAAAACCATCCGGCTGAAAAACGCTCCGAGATCGGCCACTTGTAGCGGCACAAAAACGGAATTCAGACCGGCAGCTTTGAAAGCCGCGTTGTGCATCCATGGCGACACCGAATAACTCGTATTTCCCGCTACTATTCCATAAACGCCGGTGTTTTCGTCGTGCTCCTTGACGCGGAAAACATCGGTCATGTCTTCCACTGAGATTTGCCCGGGAGCGGTCTCGCTGCCCGTGTCGAGTGCGGCGTACGTCATAAAAGCACCGTGAGCCGATCCGAGAATACGCGTCCATTTACCCGCTTCGCCCATTGCGACCGGAATTATCTTTTTGCCTTCTTCATTCGCTCGTTTGAGGAGATTCCAGATGCCGATCGTGTCGGTAATGTCTTTGGCCTGAACTGCGATCTTGCCGACTTCCGTGTCAGAAACCGTCCGGTCATATACTTTGTTCAGATCGTCGGGCACACCGTCCATATCGTGCTGCGAACGGATGACGAAACAATCCTCAGCCCAAAACAGAAACTCTTTTTTAGAGATCAGATCGGTTTCGTGATCGATCCATATTGCCTTGTGGTCGATCCTTTTGTGCATCGCATAGTGGGTCCATAGCGACATCCGGTCCTGAATGCTGTAGTCGGTTTTTCCGCCCTGAGACTTGGGCCGGATCGTTAGAAGGATCGTCTTTTCGGATTGCAGCCGGTCGAATGCGGATGCAACCTGATCGGGCTTCAGGCCGTCAAGGCGAACCTCGATAACGTCAGCAACTTCTTCGGCCCGCCGCAGGAGTTTTATCAATCCGTCAGCCGTATCCGTGCAAATGGAAACGCAAATCTTACCGTTGTTCATTGATCGAGCTGTTTAGGTTCATTACGAAACTGAGCGATGCTATCAGACAGGCGATCACGCCGACCGCGGCGGCCGATACGATCCACGTTTGCCCGCTCTGCTTTACGGCGATCGCGGTCAGGGCCCACGCTATGGCGAGCGGATAAAAGTAGTTTGTCAGCCTGACGCGTATCAGAACGCCCAGGGCTGCTGCAAAAAGAATCAAGATGACGCCGACAACAGAGCCGATGAGCCTAGATCTATCTTTAGACTAACAAGCAGTATCGCAAAGTTCACAAGTGAAGCCGCCGTAACCCAACCGAAATAAATACCGAAAGGCGCTTTTACAATTGCCGAGTCCGCAATCGAATCAAAGTTTTTGAGCTTTACATTTATAAAGAGCAGCACGGCAAGCAATGACAAAATTATGGCTAAACAAATCGCTATCTGATCCTGATGCCAGAAGTATATCCACCCGCAGTTCAACGCACAGCTCATTATGTATAAGGAACGGATGCCGCGAAAACGAGCGACATTCGCCGCAAGCATTTGGTATATACTAAATGCGACCATGCCGAGATAGATCAGGCTCCAGATCGCGAATGCGTAACCTGCCGGCGTAATATTTGTGGGATATTTTTCGGAGATCATTTGCGGCGTGATGTCGTTAACATAACCAGTCGCGGCAAGCCAGTTGAATGCGATAGTGCCGATAGTTGCCGCCAAAACCAACACCGCGCGAAGTTTATCGGTTGCTGTTCCTGCTTCTGTCATATGCAAGTGATTGTAGATAAGGCAGGAATGGTAGTCAATTTGAACGATCTTTCACATTTGGCCGGTTCGGGGTTGGCAAATTCACTATTTCGTATGACAATGACCGAAAACGTAAAGTTTTGTAAAGAGGCTTTTGATGCTTAATAAAGGTTTCCAACCTAATTCATGGTGCATGCGTCTTAGAAGGGTCTTTGGCATTGGGATTGCCTTAAAGACAGCGACGCACTTTCCCTCTTCCCCGGATGCGTAATATAAGAAGGAAAGAGGAAGTTAAAGAAATGAACACGTTGAAACAAATACTATTTACATTTGCGGTGGTCATCGGGCTGTCGATAGGGATATTGGCCCAAAGGAATGATGACCAGAAAAAGCCGCCGCCAAAGGAGCCGCCACCGACGGTAAATCCACGTGGAGAAAAGCCGCCGCCTCGAAATCCGCCTCGCGAGGAAAAGCCAAAGAAGCCGGGAATGGCATATTCGCTCGTGCAAGCGAAAGAGAAATTCGATATTGCATAGTTTGAGTTAAATTCAAATGCAAAAAAGCAGCCTCGGCAAGAGAAGCTGCTTTTTTCGCGCCAAAATTGAGTTATTCAACGACTGTCGTCTTTCTAATATATGAAAGAGTGCGGAGTCGGGATATCTTCGCTGGCCCCGAATTGCTGGACCCTGATCCCTTCGGTTGAATTAATAAGGTACCAGGTTGTGTTCGAAGGCCGGTAAAGAGCGATATCGTCGCGACCGTCTCCATCGTAATCCGCGGCAACCGGCTTATCGCCCGGCTCGCCCCAACGCTGCGTCGAAAAGCCTGCACTGGAATTATTGAAATACCACATTCCGGTCGTTGGCCGGTAGACTGCAATATCTGTCTTGTTGTCCCCATCATAATCCGCTGGAACGGGGATATCGCCGGGTATTCCCCACTGAACATAGCTAAATGGAATTTGCAAAGTTCCGCGAATCAGCCACATTCCGGCAAACTCATTATAAAAGGCAAAATCCGCCATACCGTTGCCGTCAAAATCCGCGATTAGCGGCTTATCAGTCAAAAACTCAGCGATAGTGACTTCCGGAATCGGAAGCGTCGTTGTGTACCAAACAGTGTTTGACGGACGGACGACTGCGAAATCAGCTCTGCCGTCGCCATCATAGTCAGCGGGAACAGATATATCGCCGTTTTGGCCGAACGACCTTGTTACAAAAGAGTTAGCGCCGGAATGTATCGTGTACCAGGTTCCGTTCGAAGGCCGAAAAACGCCGATGTCCGTCTTGCCGTCTCCGTCGTAGTCAGCCGGTGCGGGCTTATCGGTCGCGGTGCCGTATTGACGAATCCGAAACCCGAGCGACGAGAGCGAGAAGTACCACGTACCGTTTGATGGCCGATATACGGAAATGTCGGCCTTGCCGTCACCGTCATAATCGAACCGGGTCGCGGATAAAGCGGCGGAGACGGATAAGATCGAAAGGAAGCCGACGGTAAACACCGAAACAATACTTACTTTTTTCATAATAACCTGTCGATACTGTCTAGGATTTGAAATAGATCGCCTCGAGACAGACGCTTTAAAGTTACTTTAATTGCCTAATAATTAGGGTTTAGCAGAAAGAGAAGACCCTAAAACTTCCACCAGTGGAAGCTGTCTCCGCGAATTAATCAGTCAAAACATACGGATAATACAGCGGTTTCTTCACAATAACAAGAGAGAAATACGATGGTGACGATAAAGCCAGTTTGGAGCCCGATATCTAGGTTCAATTTGACTTGAAATTGTACTTAAATGGGATTACATTTATTCAGCTTTATTAAGGATTAAATTTAGCTCGGATATCTGACAGTTTTCGTGTATGCCAGCATACCGAACTTATGGCAGAATTCGTCTAAATTGTTGGTTGAATTACTAAAAGTGAAGGCGAAGTTTGCCTTTCATATGGACGTTTTGGGTTCGAGATGTCGAATTCGGATGTCGCTAGGACTATAAATTACGGCATTTCGGTCGTGTAGGGCTCCCAGAAACACTAAGGACTCGAAAAAAACAATGGAGGATTCGAAGATGGACGAGATCACAAGAAATGTCCCCAAGACATTTGATCGCGTGAGCAGGAAGTTAGTTTACTTCTTCGTGCTCACAGCCCTGGTAGCAACGGCTGCCGTGGGATACACATTTTTACCTGAAGCCGAAGTCTCGGCACAGGAAAGAGACACAAAACCGGGCGTAGAAGCCGATGCACCTGAGGTGGCAACACGGGCAATGATTGATTTTTCAATCGGAGCTTTGAGTTCGGCATCGGAATACACGGTATACGCCGAGAGAGGAATCAACGACAAGGGCGGCTCGACAGTACGCGGAAGCAAGGGCGACGCGTTACGCAGTGCGGAAGGCCGGAAGTCGACAAAAGCGTTGTCGAACTCGATCGACGCAATGAGACAGCTGCCATGCACGGAGATGAAGAGTTCGGACCTTTCGGGCAAGAGCTTCAATCCGGGCGTATATTGCTTGAGCGCAGCTGAGCTGAACGGCGAAATGACGCTTGACAGCATGAACGACGCGACCGGAGTTTATATATTCCGCGTAGCGGGAAGCTTGAACGCAAAGAACGGATCGAGCATCCGGTTGGAGAACGGAGCCCAGGGCGGCAACGTATTCTTCGTGGCCGAAGATGCAACGATCGGAAACGACGTATCGTTCAGAGCAAATGTATTGACCAAAGGCGATATCGCGATCGGGACCGGCTCAACGGTAACGGACAAGGTAATGTCATTGGGCAAGGTCGAGATGGGCGGCAGTGCACTTCTGGGCGGCACGACCGGCACGATGGAAATCTGTAAAGAACAGCAGCTTCCGGTAACGGCAGCAAACGATCTTTCGAACCGGATCTTCCACTTTGTCGTAACTGGTGCAACAGGCATCGGAACAGCGGCAAACCCGGTAAGAGTACCGGTTGGATCATGCTCGTCACCATTTGACGTAACAGCCGGACCGCAGACGGTCACGGAGCTGAACAACGGAACGTTGATCACACCGGTAAACGGCACGTTCAGCGGCAACTTTGAGCTGATCGACGTAACAAACCTGACCCCGGCATCGACATCGAGCCTTGGCTTGGTCAATTTGGCAACGCGTGTAGCGAATGTAACGATCGTTGCAGGCGGCCCGAACACACAGTTGACACTTCAGTTCACAAACAGAAGAACGCTCACCGGCTTTATCGAGATCTGCAAACGAGCAGCAACCGGCCCAGGCCAGTTCAATCCTCCGGGAGCGAATCCGCTGTCGGGCGGCGATCCGGATGTAACGGGCTTCTTCCAGTACACGATCGAAGACGTATATTCGGTCAATCAGCAGAACCCGAACATCAAGACGCTTCAGGTCTTCACGGTACCTGTCGGACAGTGCTCAGGACCGATCGCGGTCACGAAGGGCGATCCTGCACCGTCAATCCGGATCCGAGACAGTCACTTGCGTTCGTATCGGAACTTCCGAGAGCGGGCTTCTTCCTGGAGAGCATCGAAGTAATTCCGGCGAGCCGACGCAACAGTGCTGATCATTCTCGGCTTCATCGTTGGCGTGAACAATGCTGGTGGTGATGTAGTCATCCCCGCACCGGGCGGCGGCTTCGTTGACGTCGTCGTTCAGGAATCGGACAACACGGCGGATGAAACGTTGGTGATCTTCACCAACCGTTCGAATCCGGGACGTGTCAAGGTCTGTAAGATTGCAGGCCCCGGCATTCCGATCAACACACTGTTTAGCTTCACGGTTAGCGGCTTTGGTGCAACAAATGCTGCAAATCCGCAGACGGCAATTTACGGACCGGTGACGAGAACGTTTGACGTTCGAGCCGGCGATCCGGCACAGGGCGGAACCTGCGAATTCGTACCCGGATTCGGAGCAAACGCACCTGGCTATGCTCAATTCCAGACATTCGTAAACGGCACACCAGTGTCCGTTGTTGAAAATGGAGTTTCGCCGAATAACACGATTCCGCAGCTTCCGGGCGAGCTCCGTGTTTCAAGAATCAGACAGTTCGGTTCGGCGTTCACTTCGCCGGGTATCGCCGGCTATGGCCCAAATCCTGATCTGACACCCGGAACGGCTAATCAGACATTCACGACCGGCAACATTGCGGTGCCGATCCCGGACGTCTCGACAATCAACGTTCCGGTAAACGTACCGGCTCCGAATGCTGTGACGGATGTAAACGTCAGGGTTCGCATTGACCACACATTCGACAATGATCTGGATCTGTTCGCGGTCCACCCGGACGGAACAGCTGTCGAACTTTCAACCGATAACGGCGGTGCTGGAGACAACTACGGATCGGGAGCAAACTCCTGTGCCGGGACTCCGACCACGTTTGACGACGAAGCCGCGACACCTATCACGGCGGGAACCGCTCCGTTTGCCGGACCTTTCAGACCGGAAGGCTTGCTGTCGGGCTTCGACGGACGGGCGATCAACGGAACCTGGCAATTGAGGACGACGGATGATCTCGGTGCCGACGTCGGAACGGTTGGATGCGTATCACTTGATATCGCTTCCTCATTCGTTGGCCGTGCGGCAGTCTTTGCACGTGCAAGCGTTGTCGAAGTTGAGTTCACGAACTTCCGCTTCAACCCGACGGTCCTCAAGGTCTGTAAGATCGCTGGAACGCCGAATATTCTGGGTGCTAACTTCACGTTTAACGTGATGTTGGTCAGCCCGGTCAGCCAGCCGGACAACGTTCCTCTGTTCCCGGCGTTTACACAATCTGTAACGGTAACGGCAGGTCCCGCCGCTCAGGGTGGTTTCTGTACATTCGTTAACGGTAGTGCATTACTCGGAGGTGCCTTTAATCAGGGATCGACGATAATGATTACCGAAGCAGCGGCAGGTAGCGCAACAGTAGCTGCAATCACTTGCTCTTCGTGTGGTCCAGGCGGCTTGACTGCCGATCTTCCGAACAGGAAGGCAACGCTTAGCGGTCCTAACGGCCTCGTGGCTGGTATCAACGCTGTAACGTTTACTAATAACGATGCGGGCGATCGTCCTGCGGTACGCTTCGACTTTGACGGCGACCGTAAGTCTGATGCATCTGTGTTCACACCATCGACTGGTAAGTGGACATGGGCAGCATCGGCTCAAGGCGGCCTGCATAAGGGACGTAACTTTGGTGTTGCGACAGACAAACTGGTAGCGGCTGACTATGACGGCGACGGCATGACCGATTATGCTGTATGGCGTCCGTCGAACGGCACATGGTATCTCCAGGGAACGACCCAAGTATATGAAGAACATCAGTGGGGCGAGAATGGCGATATTCCGCAGGTAGGCGACTTTGACGGTGACGGCATGTCAGACTTTGCCGTCTTCCGTCCGTCTAACGGAACATGGTACGTGAAGACACGCACCAATAATTTCCGTGTCTTCCAGTTCGGAATTCCGACTGACAAACCGTATGCCGCCGACTATGACGGTGACGGAATAACTGACGCTGGTGTGTTCAGAAATGGCACCTGGTACACACAGGGATCGCAAGACGGATTCCGTGTGACTCAGTTTGGTCAGACGGGCGACATTCCGGTACCGGCAGACTATGACGGAGACGGAGCAGCAGACATCGCGGTATTCCGTGGTGGAACCTGGTACATGCTGAGTGCGACCACTTACACGGTCAAATCGCATGGTATTGCGACAGACGTACCGACACCTGCTGACTATGACGGCGACGGCAAGGCAGACCTTGCAGTATTCCGTGCGTCAGAAGGCAAATGGTACATCAAGAGGTCTGGAGCGGGCGAAGGTGCTGGTGATGACACCGTCATCCTCGGTGCGGCTACCGACCTTGCATTGCCTGCACAATAAATGAGTTGATTAGGCTGTCGGACAACCGGCGGTGAAAATAACCAACGGAAGAGGCGTGAGTGATCACGCTCTTTTTCTTTATTGAGATGGGCTGATAGGTAGAGGCGGACAGACACAGCAATAACTGCTTCGTCAACGCAACGAATAGCGTAGTTTGTATTACGACCCGGGAAGTCTATTCAACTTGCATCAGGCGGACGTTGACTGCTCAACCTGCATCAGGCGGTCCTTGACCGCTTTTTCGATGTCGAGAAGATACAGCATACGGTCGTGATTTGCCTCGGAATTATAATGTTCCGTTATGCCTGAGAACATCTTTTCGAGCTCAATCAAAACCATTGTCTTTGTTTCATCCTTTTCTGTCTGTGATAGTGGCATATTTTTCTCCTGTTTCGGAACAACGCGAATCATATACCCTTCGCCGTTCCCAGACAAGATGACGTTCGATGCCATCAGGAAAAAGATAAAACGGCGGCATCAAAACTTACGCATGAGGGCTTTGCGGATTGGTATGACCAATTTCTTACGTTTGACTATCGGGTAGTAAGGTCTTTTGTGTGATTGTGTGCATTTGTTCTTTATAAATTTTGCACATAATGTAAATTATTCTTGACATTTAGATTAACTTAATATATTTTTGCATGGTCATACAACAAAGTATTTACTACGTATTTAATTTATAACCAGAAAAGAGCAAAGGATTGATTCCAGAATTTTAAACAAGACTGGCAATTTCAGGTCTTTAAGTGCTTTATTTCTGGGCTTTATTGTATGTTGGTTTTATTAAGTAAATTAGGTCAAAGAAAAACACAGTTCAAATTGAAGTAGGAGGAATCTCTATGCGTCAGGTCCACTTCTCTCCGCGAAATATTATCGGGAATGCTTTTCCGTCCAAATTTTTTGTGACTAGCTCGGCGTTGTTTTTAGTCGCTTTGTTTCTGTTTCCGTTGATGCTTTCAGCACAAACAGGAACATCGGGTCAGATCGCGGGCAGCGTAACTGACCAAAACGGTGCGGTCGTTCCTGACGCTACAATAGCTGTTCTACATTTAGAAACTGGGTCCAAGCGAACGCTAACTACCAGTGCGGATGGTAATTACAGTATTGTTAATTTGGCAATCGGAACTTATCGCTTGACGATTACGAAAAACGGTTTCAAAGAAACCTCAGTTTCCAATGTGGTTGTAAACGTCTCGAACGTAACCCGGCAGGATGTAACTTTGGAGACCGGAGCAATAAGTGAAGTCGTTAATATTACAGCTGATAATATTCAAATCGAAACACAGTCGGGAACTGTTGGAGAGATAGTTTCAGGTGAACAGGTACGCGAACTTCCGCTCAACGGGCGAAGCTTCACACAGCTTACTCAATTACAACCGGGAGTTTCAGCGGCGAATAACTTTGACAGTAAACAGAAGGGCTTATTTGGCGGTGTTGATTTTTCGGTTAACGGAAATTCAGGGCAAGCCAACCTGTTTTTAACGGATGGTGCTAATAATAATGACACTGGGTCAAATCGCACAATCCTTCTGTTCCCTTCAATCGAAGCAATTGCCGAGTTTAAATCTCTTCGTAACAGCTACGGTCCAGAATACGGACAGGCGGCGGGAGCGATCGTTTCAATCGCAACACGGGGCGGAAGCAATAGCTTCCACGGTAGTGCGTTTTATTTCGGACGAAACGACAAACTTAATGCATTTGAATTCTTTGCTAAAAATAGTGGCTTGAATAAAAGATAAGCTACGTCGGAACGACTATGGTTTTTCCTTGGGCGGACCGATTGTAAAAGATCGTCTGTTCTTCTTTTATTCGCAGGAATGGAATAAGGAAATCCGTGGCAAAGCGCGTACTGGCAGTGTTCCGACGTTGCTTGAAAGAGCAGGAAATTTTAGTCAGCCGAGAATTTTGGCAAATGCAACTCGCTGTTCAGGTCCGGCGATTGGTGGCGGTCGTCCTGGAGAAGCCACTCAAATAATCCCTGCCGCGAATTTAAGCGCGGCCGGATTAGCTCTGGTGAAAATATTTCCGTTGCCAAACGTGACAACTAACACAAGTTGTAATAACTGGGCAACCTCCGCGAATTCACCGATCGATTTCCGAGAAGAAAATGTCCGTATAGACTATAATATTACTTCCAAAAACAAGATCTTCGGGCGATATACGCAGGATGATTGGGCAAATGGGTTTCCAACTTTAAATGGTAGTTTGTGGGGCGATGATGCGTTCCCAACCATTGAAAGCAGCTGGACACAGCCGTCCAAACAGGCCGCTGTAAAACTGACTACACAACTTTCATCGACTGCGATCAACGATGTTCAATTTTCATATTCTGCTAATCGCATTAACGTCGATCCGGGTGCGGGTGCCGATCTGAATGCGGACATCAACGCGAAAATACCAGGATTATTCCCGACTTCGGGTAAGGTCAATGGCGATAATCGACCGCATCCAGTATTCTGGGGTGGCATTGCACCATTTAGTTCAAGTTCCGGTTCCGATCTTTGGACCCAAACACCTTTCAGAAACGCTCTTGATATCTATACCGTTAGAGACGACTTTTCTATGGTCAAAGGAAATCACACCTTAAAAATGGGATTTCTGTATGACACGGCGGCTAAGAATGAAGATTCCGGCCCTAACAACGAAGCAACTCAGTTCTGGGGGCCTTGTTGCGGAAACAACTCGGGTAATGCCTTAGCTGACGTCTTAACGAATGGATCACTTTTTGGTTTTAATGAAACCAATACACAACCGGTTGGTCAAAACCGATACAAAAATCTTGAATTCTATTTTGGAGATACCTGGAAGGCAAGACCTAATCTAACTTTGGAATTGGGTGCAAGATACTCCTTACTATATGAGCCAACGGATAAACGTGATCTAATCAGCGGTTTTTCGCCTGCCGCATATAATCCGGCCAGACCGGCAACTGACCCTTGTAACGGCTTGGTAGTTCCCAAAGGAACAAATCCATGCGCAGGAATTGCAGGTGCCAGCACACCGGTAGAATTCTCAAACCGGTCATTGCGCGAAAATAACTATAAAAATTTAGCACCGAGATTGGGTGTTGCATGGGACGTTTTCTCCGATGGGAAAACTGCTATCAGAGGTGGATTCGGTTTATTTTACCTTCGTGAAAGAACGAGTCCATATTTTGCGGCATTAACTACGAATTCACCTTTTGCGATTTCAAATGGTGGACAGCGAACTCTGGATGGAACCGTCTATTCCGGTCTCGGGGCAGCGTCTGCCGGTTCGCCGAGATTCGGATTAAGTCCGGAAGCGGCGACTCCATATTCAATGCAGTTTAACGTTTCCGTCGGCCGCCAATTATGGAAGGAAACCGTGTTAGAAGTTGGCTATGTCGGCAATCGTGCCCGCAAACAACTGACCCACAACGACGTCAATCAAGTTAAACAGGCAAATCAAAAGGCAGCAGCCTTTGCCGCCGATGCAAACGCGGTAAATGCCCTTCGTCCATTATAGCAATTACGCTGCGATCTATCAGTTTGAGCGAAACGGAAGAGGTGATTACGATTCGATGCAGGTTTTGTTTAAAACCCGATTCGCGAAGAGTTTTAATTTGCAGGCGGCATATACTTTTTCAAAATCAAAAGCTGATTTCGGTCTGAACGATTCAAGTGGTACCAATAGTGCCTTTGCGGTCCTGGATAGAAATAACCGTGACCTTGATTTTGCCGAGTCGGATATAAATCGCCCGCATATTTTTGTGGCAAACATGATTTACAATCTGCCGGAATTTAAGGGTTCTAATCCGTTCGTCAGAACCGTTATTGGCGGATGGGAATTTGCTTCGATTGTTCGACTTACAAGCGGAACATCGCTGACACCGCAGTTATTCGCAACCGGTATTCAAGCTACTTATTTAACGCCGCAAAATGTTTTGGTGACGCAAAGTTTTCAGGCCGGAATCACTGGAACTGGAACCGGCGTCGCCAATCAAAGACCTATTCGGGTTGAGAGCGAGCCATGTACACTAGAGGGTACAAAGGGTAGCTTATTTCAATTCGAGAGCCTGGACTCTGGTTGGTTACAAGATCGGAGAGACCATCCCAACAAAATCAACTTGTGCCGGCCCTGGAACAAAGAATGTTGATTTTTCTGTATACAAGAATTTTTCACCTTCCTGGCTGAAAAGTAGTTTCCTGGGTGAAGGAGCTACGAATCCAATTCCGACTGGAGTTATATAATGCCTTCAATACTGTTCAGTTTAGAGGTGATAGTCTTGGTGTTAGCTTCTATAACGGAACAGTCCAGTGTGGAGCTAATCCGTGCAGTATTACAAACAATACAATTACTTCTGCCGGAGCTAGCAGATGGTAATTTTGGAGTCGCTCGGCGAGCACCAAGGATGGCCGTGAAATTCAGTATGCTTTGAAATTGTATTTCTAAATCAATCCATTGTTAGTTTTTGGCAAGAAGATAAATGTGTATTAAGCATCTATCTTCTTGCCATTTTCATTTTCTGCAGTCTTTGCTATTTACTAAAGAATTCAGTTTTGAGGTAGTATTTCATTAGTTATGATCGCAAAAGGATTGATTTTTGTTTTACTTTTTCTTGCAGGCAATCTCTTTGCTCAAAAAATCACTCCGAAGAAGCCTGCTCCCTCTGCTCCCCCACAAAATTCCCAGTCAAAGACAGACGAATTAGCACAACACCTAAGTGCTGCCGAGACCTATCAAATTTCTGGCGATCTGATAAACGCCGCCAAGGAAAATAGAACAATTATAGGTATTGGGCTTCACCGTTTGGGCAATTTCGAGATTGAAGAAGGAAATTACAGGAAAGCTGTCGACCTTTTGAACGAATCGAAGCAGTATCGTGATACTGCTGAAACCAGAACAAATCTCGCGGTCGCATATCTTCGCTTGAATCAACTTGATAAAGCTTTGGCGGAGGCTCGTTTTGCCGTTGAGATCGATCCAAAATTCTCCGGAGCCCGCTACGTTTTAGGGAACATATATTTTACAAAAGAAGACTATAAGTCAGCGCTGCCGGAGCTGGAGAAGGTCTTGCTTCTGGCTCCGGATTTTGATTCCGCTCACGCTCTGGGTCTGACGTACTTACACCTGAAACAGGCCGAGCGGGCAAAACTGTTATTCGAGGAAATACAGACCTCATTTGCGAAGGACAGCCCTGAGCTTCATATCTTGTTTGGCCAAGCTTACGAAAAAACCAATTATCCGCTTGAGGCCGAGCGTGAGTTTAAGCGGGCCTTGGCGATTGATCCCAACCAGCCAAGGGCAAGTTTTTTTCTTGGCTATGTGATCTTGCAGCATGGCGGAAGTGAGAGGCTGGCAGAAGCGGCTAAGGCTTTTGAACGCGAGTTAAAGCTAACTCCAGACGATTTTTACGCTAATTTTTTCGCTGGCGTTACGGCTTCTTCTGAAAGTGAGTATCAAAAAGCGATCCGGTTTTTGGAAAAAGCGGTGAAGGCCGATCCGACCAGATCTGCTCCGCATCTATTTTTAGGACAATCCCAATTGGAAATAAATGATCTGCCCGCAGCGGAAAAAAGCCTGCGGCGGGCGATAGATCTTTCAAAAAACGATGCAAGCAATAATTTCGAATCGCGGCGAACTCATTTCCTCCTGGGCAGGCTTTTAGTTAAGACTGGCCGCAAGGAAGAAGGCGAAAAAGAACTGATCAAAGCCAGAGATTTGCAGGAAAAATCAATAAACTCAGCCCGCGATGAGATCAGTCAAATTCTTGGGAACGTAGTTGGTCAAACCAATGGTTCCGAAACCGATCAGAATGCAAGCAATCAATTAGTTCCCAAAGTTGATTCAGTCACTCCCGCAAGAGCAGCTCAAATAGAGCGGATCAGACCTTATTTGAGTAATGTCCTGGCTCAAGCGTTTCACGACCTTGCGGTCATTGACGTAAAAAACGAGCAGACCGACGAAGCGTTGGAAAAATTTGCATCCGCGGCTAAATGGAAACCTGATTTTCCTGGATTGAACCGAAACTGGGGTATTGTTAATTTCCACGCCGGAAAATTTGATAAGGCGATAAGTCCTCTTGAACAGCAGCTAAAATTGAATCCACAGGATATTTTGATAAGGCGAATGTTGGGTGCCAGCTACTATTTTACCAGTGCGTTTGGCAAAGTAGCAGAAGTTCTCGCATCGGCGGAAACGGCACTGGTAAACGATCCTGAGCTTGCCTATTTCTACGGCATTTCCTTGATTCAACTGAAAAGACATCAGGAAGCTTTACCGGTATTTAATAAATTGGCTTTGGCCTCGCAAAGCAATGCTGAGTCATTACTTTATGCCGCCCAGGGTTTTATGTTTTTGGGAGATTACGAAAGAGCGGTCAAGGAGTTCAAAACCGTGATCGCTGCTGCTCCGAATACGCTAAAGGCAAATGATTTTATCGGTCAAAGCTTGATCAGGCTTAACCGTCATGAAGAGGCAGGGCAAGCCTTCGCCAGGGAACTTGAGCTGAACCCGGCGGACGCTTCGTCGAAATATCATCTTGCAATAACTTTGATCGAAAGAAAGATCGAAACTGAAAAGGCGATAAAAAATCTCGAGGAAGCGATAAATTTAAGATCGGATTACGCCGATGCACGATATCAGCTCGGAAAAATCTTTCTTGAAAAAGGAGAAACACAAAAAGCCATAGACCAACTCGAAGCTGCCGTTTTGGCAGATGCGAAAAAGGACTTTATTCACTATCAATTGAGCATCGCTTACCGTAGAGCCTCGCGCAAAGACGAAGCGGATCGTGAATTAAAACGATATCAGGAATTAAAGGCCGCGAATCGAAAGATCGATTCCCCCATGGGAGACAGTGCAAATTCACCTAACTAAAAGAGTTTTATTCAGTATTATTCTCACCTTGCTGTTTGCCGGCGTTGGCATTTATGGGCAAGTTAAAAACGACAACAAGGCCGCGCTTTTGCGGTTCGACAAAGATATTGAAAATGGAAAATTTTCCGACGTTGAGCGGGATCTGTTTCGTTACGTCGTGGCCAACCCAAATGACGCCGTGGGATTCTCTTTGTTGGCGAAAATCCGGCTAAAACAAGAGCGTTTGAATGAGGCCAAATCTCTTGCACAAAAAGCTTTGGCGCTTGATCAAAAGTTGCTTTCAGCCAAACTGATTCTTGCTTCGGCACACCACGGGCTTGGCGAAACCGAACTGGCAAACCTCATTCTCAATAGAATTTCCGATAGCGAACTTAAAGATGTGCCGATTCGTCTCAATCTCGCTCAACTTTATTTTCTTTTTGGCGACTGTCAAAAATCTTTGAAGATCACGGAACAACTTCCAACAAAGTTTCAAAACACCGATGCACTATCGCTTCGCGCAGCATGCTATATTGCTGCGAAGGACAAAGAGAAGTTCACTCCATTACTCGCCACGGCAAGATCTTTAGTACATCAAAATCGTATCGCGGTCATAAATTTTGCAGAGGTATTAAGCAAAGCCGCGATGCATAGGGAAACTGCCGACTTGCTGCGTCTGGTTGTTCTTTCTCCGGCCAGAGGGGCCAGAGAACTGCTTCTTCTGGCAAAATCCGAAATTTTTCTGAAAGATCTCAAAAATGCTATTACGCACATTGGCCAAGCGGAGAAATTACAGCCCGAAACCGGAGAACTGCTTTTTGTAAAAGCTCTTTTGGAAAGTGAGCAAGGGAATAACGCTCAATCTTTGGAATTTTTGGAAAGAGCATCTTCCACAAGTCCGAATAATTCGGAGATTTTAGTGCAGTTTGTAATAATCGCAATGCGAACAAATCAATCGGGTAAGGCGGTTCGGGCGGCAGAACGATTGTTGAAAATGCAGCCCGATAATCTCGATGCTTTGTATCTTTTTGGCGCCGCTTCCTTGCAGAATAATAGAGTTATGCAGGCCGAAAAAGCATTGGTAAAATATTTTGAGGCCCGACCTAGCGATTCGCGTGGTTGCGTTGCATTGGGTTTGGCTTATGCCGCACAGACGGATAAATTACAGGAAGCACGTGAGCGTATGCAGCTCTGCATAACTCTCAATCCAAATAATTACGAAGCAGCATATCAGCTTGGACTTTCGTATAAAACAAATGGCGAAATGGCTAAGGCTGTTGAATATTTTGAAGATACGATTAAACTTTCGCCAAATTATGCGAATGCATTGCGTGATTTGGGGGCAGCTTATTTGCAGACTGGGGCTGAGGTTAAGGCTCGCCCTGTTTTGGAAAAAGCCGCTGCCCTAAATCCAAATGATGCCGATACTCATTTTCAAATAAGCCGTCTTTATAGTTTAATCGGCGAATCTGCGTTGGCAAAAAAACATCTGGAAATCTTTCAAAAGCTGAGAAATCCAAAGAAAGAAGGGATGTAGAAAGTCAAAGTGAAATCATTTTGTCTTTTCCAAAGTAATCATAAAAACATCGTTTTCGCGTAGAGTTACTTCTTTAATGAACGGTTGTTTTCCTTTGATTTTAACGTTCAAACTTTCCACGGGCTTTCCGTTATTTGTCTCGGCTAATTTTCTAACTTGTTCGCGTGTAAGATTTTGCGGTGAACCCATTTTCAGATAGCTTGTGTAAACATCGTTCACTTGATAGCCAACCTGATATTCGTTCATCCGATAATTTCCTGCTGGAAGGTTGGAAATTTTTATACTTACTTTTCCGAATTCTTTTGCCGGTAAATCTTTTTTGTAAAAAACCTGGTTACTTTCCTTAGTTATCGGCGGACTAAAGTTCCACAGTAATATCTGAGCGCCGTTTTGGCTGCGTGTTGTCCAGCTATCTGCATCGGTTGATTTTAGCTCTTCATCGCCGAGACGATTTAGAAACTGATAAGCGTAAAACGAAGGTTTTTTGAGACCTTGAAAATTTATCATTCCGAATCCGCCGTGGAAAGGAGATGGAACCGTTCCGCTTTCCTCAAAAATATCGGTGAAAGTCCAATACGACATCGAATCGATAAATCCTTCAGAGCCTTTTAGTCTCGACAAAATATATGGTGCGGAGATATACGAGTCATGAACAGGATCACGCGGCGAATACGACGAGCTCCATTCAGTGTAATGAAGCGGCAAATTCGGCATCGCGGACGACTTTATCTTTGCATTAACTTCTTTAACGCCGTCTATAATCGCGTTTGGATTTGTATCCAGGAAAAGTTTCTGAACGCCATTTTCATCCAATCCAGTACCGCTTACTCCGTAGTCATGCGTTGTAATAAAATCAAGCGGAACCTTATTCTCATTGGCGAAATCAATCGTTTCGGTAAT
Source organism: Blastocatellia bacterium (assembly GCA_963765045.1). GTDB lineage: Bacteria > Acidobacteriota > Blastocatellia > Pyrinomonadales > Pyrinomonadaceae > OLB17. Next base: position 608,978 of record CAVXVF010000018.1, read on the forward strand.
CCAGCCGCGTCCTGCTGTAGCTGGTCCACCGATTCGATATTTCGGTGAAACACTTTTTACGGCTTTCGCTGAATATTCATACATTTTGAAGTATTCGGCTTGAGTTCCCGAAAAGAAAAAGTCAAGATTCGGCTCATTCCAAACTTCAAAATACCACTGTTTTACTTCTTCTTCACCATAGCGTTCCGTCCAATGTTTTACTAATGCCTGAATAAGTTTTTGCCATTTATCGTAGTCTTTTGGCGGCGAAATATTTCCCTTCCACCAAAAAATTGTCTTGTCATTGCTTTTGAGCTTTTCGGGCATAAAAGCGAATTCGACAAATGGCTTCATTCCCAGATTCAAAATCGAATCGTAAAGTGCGTCAACATATTGGAAATTGTAAATGGGATTGCCATTTTTATCTTCGTCGTAAACGCCCATTTCATCATGCAGAAGTCCGTGAAAGCGAACGTATTTGAAGCCGCACTCACGTTTTACGATTGCCAAGTCGCGTTGCCAATCAGCCCGAAGCCCTTCCGATGCTCGGCCTGCGCCGACAACCTCGCGATAGAATCTATTTGTCTTACCTTTTACTTCTGTGAAATCGACTGAAATGGTTCGTTTGGAGTCAGCTTGAGCAAAATTTTGCATTGCACAAACGAAGCAAATTAGAAACAAACTGAATGTGGTTTTTTGCACTTACTTTGCTGTCGTTGCCGGGATCTCAATACTGAAATTATCTATATGAAACGAAGTGGTTGGCGCAGCCGCTTCGACATAGATCAAAAGATTATTATCGGTTGTCGTAACCTTATATTCGCCTGACAATTTTATCCATTCGCTGTCAGTTACAGATGTGAAATTCGAAATCGTTGTGTAGGTTACTTCACCTTTTAGAGGCGTCTGCATCATCGTGATTTTTAGTGAATCGGGTGACTGCCCTTTTACCAACCGTACTGAAACAGAAACAAGATATGTTCGACCCTTAAATAAAAGCGGCGAAATGTCTAAACCAAGACCGTGCCAATTTGCCGTTCGTCCGCTAACTTTTAAGCTGTTTCCGCCAAAAGCATTTGAGCTGAACATGGCAACATTGTCACCGCGAACTATCCAATTTTGAGCTGTTTTATCTTCAAAATCATTTTGAAGCAGAATTCCTGATTGTTTCGGAGTATCATCTCCGGCCAACTCAATCTTAAAATCGTCAATGAAATATGCCGTATTTGCTCGAATTGCTTCTATGTAAACAAGCATATACGGATCGCCACCCGAACACTTAAATTTTCCTGAGATCGTAGTCCAATCGGTTGAATTTGCTGAAACTACTCCAATTGTGTCGTATTGGCTGTCACCTCGCTGAATGGTCATTTTAATGTCATCGGATGCTTCGCCTTTCGCCAATTTAACAGAAACAGTAAATTTATATACTTTCCCGCCGGAAAGTGTTTTGGTTACGTTTAGTTGTCCGCCTTGCCAGTTTGCCGACCGGCCGCTGATTTTCAGACTCTTAGTTCCACTTAATGCCTGATCTTTAGAATTGCTGACAGAAACTCTATCGCCGCGAGTTTCCCATTTCTGAGTTCCATTCTCAAAATCGTTTTCTAAGACAATTTCAGACTGAGCAGAAATAGACACAACTGATAATAAGAACACTGACGAAAACAAACAAAATAAAGAGCTTAGCCGGTCGCAAAACAAATACAACATCTGATAATCTCCTGCTAAAATGAAATATTTTTTCAACATCTAAGAGCCGAGTTTGAAGATACTTATATTCATTTTTTACGCTTTTGTAAAGTCGTACAACAAAGAGTTCAAGTTAGCTGACAACACTCAGTAAAATTTGCTAAAGTTGATTGTTTTCACAAATAACCGATGTCATTTTTTAGGCATCTGAATTGTTAATTTTAAATTTACGTCGAATGAAATTTTATAGACTTTTAACAGCAATCATTTTTACTTCTATTTTTTTCAGTCATATCACTTTGGCACAGGGAGATGTCTGCAAAGACCGCAAGATACCGCAATTGAAAGATGTATATTCCAAAACTGGAATCACCTTTAGTCATACGTCGGCGCCCGAAAAAAAATATATTGTTGAATCGATGAGCGGCGGTGTTTTGCTTATCGATTATGACCGCGATGGTTTTTTGGACATCTATTTTACCAACGCACCGACGGTTGATATGGCTTTGAAAAATGAAAAGTCAAAAAGTCTGCTTTATCGCAGTAACGGCAACGGTACATTCTCAGATGTAACCGACAAAGCCGGTGTTGGATTTCCTGGTTATGCAATGGGCGGCGCGGTCGGCGATATAAATAACGACGGTTTTCCGGACATGTATATCACGTGTCTCGGCGGAAATATTTTGTATAAAAATAACGGAGACGGCACGTTTTCAGACATTACAAAACAAGCAAAAGTTGCTGATGGACGATGGTCGGCGGGTGCGGCCTTCGGCGATTATGACGGTGATGGATGGCTTGATCTATTTGTCGCGAACTACGTCGATTTCAAACTCAACGATCTGCCTGGATTTGGTTCACTTCCCACCTGTAAGTTTCGTGGAGTCGACGTTCAGTGCGGGCCGCGTGGACTAAAAGGAGCAGGCGACAGCCTTTTTCGCAACAACGGAGACGGCACTTTCTCCGAGGTTTCAAAGCCGCTTGGATTAGATGACCCGAAGGGCTTTTACGGCATGCAGCCTATTTTTTCCGATTTTGGAAACACTGGGCGGCAGGATATCTATGTGGCCAATGATTCTACTCCGAACTTTCTTTACCGTAACGAAGGAAAGGGAAAGTTTTCCGAGGACGGTTTGATTTCGGGAACCGCCGTTAGTGGCGACGGATCGGAGCAAGGCTCTATGGGCGTGGCGATAGGTGATTATCTGCACACAGGTAATTTTGCAATATACGTTACCAACTTTGTAGACGAGTACAATACGCTTTATCGGAATAATGGAAATTACGATTTTACGGATGTTTCATTCACGGCAAAGGTCGCACAGCCGACGCGCCCATTTGTCGGTTGGGGAACCGGGTTTTTTGATTTGGATAATGATACCTGGCTCGACCTATTTGTTGTGAACGGACATGTATATCCGCAGATGGATCAGATCGCTTCAGGCGCAAAGTACCGGCAAAGCAAGTTGTTATTCATAAACCAGGGCGACGGAACGTTTTGTAATGCATCTACTCAGGGCGGTGCGGCATTATCAGAGCTTCGTGTATCGCGCGGTGCCGCGTTTGGCGATCTGGATAACGATGGAGACATCGATATCGTAGTGGAGGATTTGGACAGCACGCCCATGATACTTACGAATGAGGGCGAAAAAGCGAATCATTGGATAACGCTTGAACTAGCTGCAAAACAGGGAAATCCTCTCGCCATTGGCGCAAGGATAAAAGTGACTACCGGAAAGGTTGTGCAAACCGAAGAAATCAGAAGCGGTACGAGCTATCTTTCGCAAAACGACATGCGTGTGCATTTTGGGCTTGGTAAAGCGGCTAAGGTTGATTCAATTGAGATTCGTTGGAATTCAGGCAAAGTCGAAACGATAAAAGATGTGGCGGCTGATAAGTTTTACTCGGTTTTAGAAGGCGAAGGATTAGTGGCCTTCGATAAAATTCGACCGAGGTCGAAGAAAAATTGATCAAAAACGATGCGGTTCTTGTTTACCTCAATTTTATTCATAGCTTTGCAAATTACTGCATTTGGGCAGCCGGCCCCGATCTCATTTAGAGACGTTTCCGCGGAAAGCGGAATCAAAGTTTCACATATTTCGACTGCTGAAAATCGATACATTATTGAATCAATGAGTGGCGGCGTTGCCGTCTTTGATTGCGACGGCGACGGTTTTTTGGATGTTGCGACAGTCAATGGTTCTTCCGTAGAAACCTTCAAAAAAGGGGGCGATCCGTTTATTACACTTTATCGCCAGATCGACGGCACGAAAACCAAAACACCCGTTTTCGAAAACATTACCGCCTCTGCAAACCTAGCCCGAAAAGGTTGGGGAATGGGTGTAACTGCGGTCGATTTCGATAGTGACGGCTTTCTTGATCTATTCGTGACCGGGTTTAACGGGAACGCTCTTTATCGCGGGAAAGGTGTCTGCAAATTCGAAGACATAACCGATGGTTCGGCGCTCAAAGGAATAGGTTTTCAGACGGGTGCGGCATGGGCGGACTACGATCGGGATGGCGATCTGGATGTTTTCATAGCTGGATATGTATCGCTCGATTTGAATAACTTACCCGTCTTTGGAAGCTCGAAAACGTGTTCCTATAAAGGGATTCGAGTTCAGTGCGGCCCCCGCGGTTTACCCGGCGAGAGGGACTATTTTTATCGCAACAACGGCAATGGAAGTTTCGAAGAAGTGTCGGGAAAAATCAATGTTGCCGACAGCTCGAAATACTTTGGACTAGGCGTTGTGTTTGCCGATTATAACAACGATGGATGGGTCGATCTATACGTAGCGAACGACAGCTCGCCCAATTACTTATATAAAAACAACCGTGACGGCACATTCTCCGATGTCAGTTTTGAAACAGGTACAAGTTATAGCGGATCCGGAGATGAACAAGGTTCGATGGGCGTTGCATTTGCCGACTACGACAACGATGGAAATCCCGACATCTTTGTGACAAATTTTGAGAACGAGCAAAATACGCTTTATCGAAATATTGGCGCCACGGGTTTTCTTGATGTTTCCGCCGAAACCGGCCTTGCCCAACCGTCCAGGCCTTTTGTCGGCTGGGGCACATCTTTTGTTGATTTCGACAATGATGGGTGGTTTGATCTATTGGTTGTAAATGGGCACGTTTACCCGCAGATGGAGTTCGTCAAAAGCGAAACGGTTCTCGGATTTCGGCAGCATATGCTGCTTCATAGAAATGCGGGCAATGGAAAGTTTATAGATGTTACCAAAACATCAGGATTATCGGATTTGCCTCTTTTATCAAGACGCGGGGCGGCATTTGGCGATTTGAACAACGATGGTTTGATTGATGCCGTCATCACAAATTTAGGAGATGTGCCGACCGTTTTATTGAATACGAGCGAAAATAAAAATCAAAGTATTACATTCAAATTAATTCAAAACGGCAAAAATAAAGACGCGATCGGCTCGCGGTTGACATTGAAAACAGATAAGCGCTCGATGATTCAGGAAGTTCAGGCAGGCGGTAGCTATATCTCGCAAAATGATTTTAGGCTTCATTTTGGACTTCCAAAGGGTGAAAAGATCGAATCAGCAGAAGTTCGCTGGAGTGATGGTAAAATCGAGAAAATTGCCGGCATTCAGCCAAATCAAATCATCACTATTAGTCAGGGGAAAGGCTTGTTATCATCCACAAATTTTCGATAGGACTCTCGCGAGGATCAAACTTTTTGTTGATTCAACCAACAAAGTTTCATAAGATGTCTGCAATAACAAAAAATAGCTTTGAAATCACATTCGTTTAAGTTCAATTATTGAGGTGAATAAAATGAAAAAAAGTCTTCTTTCGATTTTGCTGATATTCGCTGCATCCATTTTTTCAAATATTTACGCACAAGTAACGCCGCCAGGAGCAGGTGATAAAGATCTGCGAGATAACGGTATTAGAATGCGTTCCGTTGAAATGGAACGTGTCAAACGCGACGCAAATAAGGGCGGTGCTCAAGCGTCGGTCATAAACGTTGAGATCGAATCGAAATTCAAACAAATAAAGGAAGACTTTGAAGGAATTCAGATCTCTCAGGCTGCCATAGTCAAAGCTTACACAACCGGTAGCAAAATTGATTACGCCCTGATCGAGACCTCTGCAAAGGACGTACATAAAAGGGCCAAGCGCCTGGATCGCAGCATTTTTGTTGAGGACTTCGCGATCGAAGACGTAAAAAAAGAGAAAGAAGAAAAGAAAATAACGATGAGAGACATGATCGTTGAATTAGATAACATGATAGGCAGCTTTGTTTCGAACCAGATGTTTGCAAACCTCAAGGTCGTCGATCAGACTGTGGCTAAAGGAGCTAAAGCCGACCTGAATAAAATTATTAAGTTAAGCGAAAAACTGTCACAAGAATCGGGTAAAATGAAGTAGATAATCTCGCGTAAATATAGGAGAGGCAGAAATGAAGAAGAACGGCTTGTTGGTTTGTTGCGTTTTGGTTTTTGCTATCGACATAATTGCCCAACTGCCGCGCCCTGTACCCGTAATTGAAATGGACTTACGTTCGGGGAGTTCCATTAAGATGCGTTCGGTAGAATTAGAACGGGTCAAAAGAGAATCGAACAAACTCTCTGTTAGTGATTCAAAAGAGTACCTGCTCAAATTCGAGGAAATTAAAGAAGACTTTGAGAACATCCAGAAATTGCAAAGCAAAGTCGTCAAAGTTTACAAAACAGGCAAAACGGTTGACTACAAACAGATCGGCGAATTGTCGGCTGAGATTAGCAAAAAGGCCTTGAGGCTGGAGCGGAATTTATTTGAAGAAAGAGCCGATAAAACTGAAAACAGTAATTATGTGGAACGTAAACAAGTAAGAGATCTGATAATCGAATTGGATGATGCTATCGGTAATTTTACTAACAGCCAGATATTCAAAAACATTAAGCTGGTTGATACAGAGATTGCGCAAACATCGCAGGATCAACTCAAAAAAATAATAAAATTGAGCGGTAAGCTTTCGATAGAAGCCTCTACTCAAAAATAGGTTCAGTAAAAAAAGCAGCAGTTTGGAAAAAGATCGAATTGCTCTAAAGACTGCTATTTAGCAGAAATCAAAACGTAATCTTTTCCTTTATAAAGCCGAACGCTTTTATCATCACCAGCCATCATCAACGGTCTGGGGCGTTTCATTTCGCTATCGGAAATCGTTTTGACCGAAAGGATCTGCTTGCTGCTAAGGTCGAAGATGTTGAGTGTGTTTGCCTTTGTAAATCCAAAGCCGTACGCACCGGTATTTAATATCTTTCCACCTAATCTTATCGGGGAATCCGTGATGAAAAAACCTTCGTATTTGCCACTGATCTCGGTTGAATAACCTGATGTGTCAACAAGCCCAGCAATAACAAGACGGTTTTCGCCAATTCTTGCCGCAGCTGTATTTCTGGCTTGGATCTCGGCACTCTGGCCTGCAAAATAAAAGCTAACCGGCACGACTTTTTTTAATGCATCATCCGTCAAAATCTCGGTTTTTGCTTGGCCAGTCGCAAAACCGGAGAGAGAGATAACTACCGCAAAACAGAACAACAAGTTGGTTGGATGTTTAAGAAACGACATACTTTTTTCCTCCTCAAAACTGCGAAAATACCTCACATGTGGCTTGGTTCAATTCCTGCGCACAATTAAAGTCACTTCATTATTTTCTAAAACACCTAAGTATCTCAAAAAGAAGCAATAGTCGCCAAGATACTGCTTGAAGAATTCGCGTTTATCAAATAGAATAATGTCACAAGTATTCCAAGAATTCTCTCAAAAGGTCGAATAAAAATGAAAATTAAATATTCCATCGTGTCATTTGCGACAGTCTTTTGCCTGCTTGTACAACAAAGTGTGTCTCAAAACACCGATCTGGCAGACAGCCAGGTGTATTTTGAGAAGGCCATTCAGAGACCAAAACTTAAAGACTACTCTCGTGAGATCGAGGCGCTTCTCAAAAAAATGTCCATCGAGGAAAAAGTAGGGCAAATGACCCAGCTTGAAATAGGTCAAATAACCTCTGGCGGAGATTCGAACATTGAGATAGATAAGGAAAAACTAAAGAAAGCAATTATTGATTATAAAGTAGGGTCGATCCTGAATGTTAACGGGCACGCCTTGCCTGTAGATAAATGGCACAGTTTCATCGGAGCAATTCAAGAGGCTTCGATGAAGACTCCGAACAAGATACCGAATATCTACGGCATTGATTCTATTCACGGGGCAAACTACGTAAAAGGAGCAACCCTCTTTCCGCAGCAGATCGGGATGGCTGCAACGTGGAATCCGCTTTTGATGCAAAAAGCTTCCGAGATCACGGCAATGGAAACGCGGGCGGCGGCAATTCCGTGGACCTTTTCGCCAGTTTTAGATGCCGGTCGGCAACCACTTTGGGCAAGATTTTGGGAAACTTTTGGCGAAGATCCTTATTTGATTAAAGTGATGGGAACTTCTTTTGTTCGGGGAATGGAAGGCAACGATGTCAGCAACGATAAACATGTCGCGGCAAGCCTTAAACATTATGTCGGTTATGGTTTCCCCTTTAGCGGACGTGACCGCACAACGGCGTTAATCCCCGAAAATGTTCTTCGTGAATATCATTTACCCCAGTTCAAAGCGGCGGTTGATGCCGGTGCGAGAACGGTAATGGTCAATTCCGCGGAAATTAACGGCGTTCCGGGACATATAAATAAATATTTGTTGACTGATGTTTTGAAAAACGAATTTAAGTTCGATGGTTTCATCGTTAGCGACTGGGAAGACATCATTAAACTCGTGACAACCTGGAAAGTTGCCAAAGACGAAAAAGAAGCTACGATGATGGCGGTCAACGCGGGAATTGATATGAGTATGGTTCCATACAAATATACTTTTACCGAGAATTTAATCGAACTCGTCAAAGAGAAAAAAGTTTCGATGACGCGGATTGATGATGCGGTTCGTCGCATTTTGCGGGTTAAATTTGAACTTGGTTTATTTGAAAACCCAATGCCGAATTCGGCTGTTAAAGCTAATTTTGGTAAACCAGAATACGCACAAGTCAGCCTCGAAGCCGCCCGTGAATCTTTGGTTTTATTGAAAAATGAAAACAATGCGTTGCCATTAGCCAAAGGCAAAAAAGTTTTAGTGACGGGGCCGACAGCTGATTCGCTGGTATCGTTAAATAATGGTTGGACTTGGGTTTGGCAAGGTTCAGATAAGTCGCTCTATCCCACGAATAAAATGACTATTCAGCAAGCGATTAAAGCTAAACTCGGTGAAGACAATGTCAAATTTGTGCAAGGAACTGAACTCATTCAACCTCCGGGAACAACTTCGATCAATACCACGCCAACTATGTTTGACCGCGAAGTTGATGTTGATAAAGCAGTTGACGCAGCGAAAAATTCGGATGTTGTCGTTTTATGTCTTGGCGAAGGATCTTACACGGAAACCCCCGGAAATTTAACGGATCTAACTCTTTCGGAAACTCAACTGCGGTTTGCTGAAAAGATTATTGCGACCGGAAAACCTGTTGTTTTGGTAATGGTCGAGGGTCGTCCGCGAATTATTAACCGCATTGCCGAACAAGTTTCGGGAATTTTGCTCGCACTTAATCCCAGCAATGAAGGCGGCCAAGCGATAGCCGATGTGATTTTTGGCGATTATAATCCAAACGGAAAACTACCCTTTACCTACCCGCGCTCGACAAATAATCACCTGAACTACGACCACAAAATATTTGAGGTTGAAGAAACTGTCTTCGGAAATGTGGCGACCAGCCCCCAGTTTAATTTTGGACATGGGCTTAGTTACACAAGCTTTCAATATAGCGATCTAAAACTTGATAAAAGTTCGATTCCGATGAACGGCGATGTGAATGTTTCCTTTAAGGTTACAAATACAGGAAAGCGTTCCGGTAAGGAAACCGCGATTCTTTACTTGCGTGACGAGGTTGCCTCGCTGGCGCCTGCTGGGAAAAGAGTAAAGAGATTTGCAAAGATTTCGCTCGATCCGGGACAAAGCAAAACCCTGACATTTAAACTTAGCTCGGCCGATTTTTCGTTTATCGGATCGAACAATAAGCCTGTAGTCGAACCAGGCGATTTCAAAGTAATGGTTGGCAGCTTATCTGAGACTTTTACTCTAAAGTGAACACCTGGAACGCCGATTCGTTATGTGGACGAATCGATCATTTATGAAAAGACCACTTTTCTTATTTTTAATCCTGATCTTTGCCGCCGCCAATTCGTTCTCACAGAGCACGGCGCAAAAGCGTGCCGGAAATTTGAAACTCGGCATGAACCTATCGTATTTAGATAATTGGTGGCTCGGCTCAAAAGAAAAACACTTTTCGGATTTTGCAAAGCCGGAAGAGGTGGCAAAGCGCAAAGAAATGCTCGCTGAGATTGCCAAGGCGGGGTTTTCGACAGTCCGTCTTCCGGTATGTTACAGCGCATGGATGCAGCTCAATCGCCCGTATAAGTGGGAAAATGAGCAAGGGCCAGAATTTGCGGACTCGCTGATTAAATCCGCGTTGGCAAATGGTTTGAAGGTCGTCATAGACCTACATCATACAGAATTCGATGGCTCAATACCCGAGGCCGCGAATCAGGAAAGAATTCTAACTCTGTGGCTGCGAATCGCCGAAAAATACAAGAACACCGATCCCGAAAAAGTCTTTTTCGAATTGCGTAACGAACCGCACGATATTGCCGCCGGGGCATGGCGTTCGCAGGCTAAGGAGATAATCAAAACGGTCAGGGAAATTGCGCCGAGGCACACTTTGATCGTCGGTTTTCACGATTGGAACTCGCGCAAGGCTTTAGTCGAATCCGAACCGTTTGACGATCCAAACATTATCTACACGTTTCATTATTACGATCCTTTTATCTTTACGCATCAAGGCGCTACTTGGGCAGGTGAAGGCTTGTCCGACCTAAAAGATATCGCTTTCCCGTCGTCAAAGGAAAGCAAAATCGCGATCCCGGAAAAAGCAAAGGGAAAATGGGTTGAGGGCTTGATAAATAGTTATCGCGAAGACACAAATAGCGCCAGGATGTTTAGCGATCTAAAAGCAGCGAAAGACTGGTCGGAAAAACATAAGGTTTCGATCTTCCTGGGCGAGTTTGGTTCTTTCTCTAAAGTTGCATCCATGGAGGACAGGTGCCGTCATGCGGAAGTCATTTACTCAGCTCTTGGTAAATTACAAATTCCGAACGCGTGGTGGGAATGGGACGGCGGCTTCAGCATGTTTAAACCAGGAACGAATATGATTTCGGATTGCATGCGCAGAGCCATCGATTCTTATCGAATTACTAAAAGTTAGATTTAGGCTTTCTCTATGATCAAATATTTTATCGAGCACTCAATTGCTTATGCTTTTATCTTGATTGCATTCTCCGTTGGCGTGGCGCAGGGCCTAAAAAGTGAGCGGCGCAATTTGATGCCTGTTCCGGCAAGTGTCGAATGGAAAAGCGGTAGGCTAAACGTTGCAAAATTTTTTAGTGTCGCGGTCAAAGGACAAATTGACGAACGTCTTAGATCGTATATTTTCCGGGTTGTGCGGAGACTGGAAGGCCGCACCGTGATGGAGATGTCACGGGATCTTTCCAGCGATTCGGAAAATGCAACTCTGTTAATAGAAGCTCGATCGACGGGTAATGCAATTCCAAGCCTCGGTGATGACGAATCTTACGATCTGCAGATTTCGGGCACACAGGCACGATTAACCGCACCGACAACCGTAGGAGCGATGCGCGGGCTGGAAACTTTACAACAGTTGCTCGAAGGAGATAAGGACGGATTCTTTTTTCCGGCGGTTTCAATACAAGACAAGCCACGATTTCCGTGGCGGGGATTGATGATCGACTCGGCGCGTCATTTTCAGCCGATGGAGGTTTTAAAGCGGAATCTGGACGCAATGGCGGCGGTTAAGTTAAACGTGCTGCATTGGCATTTGACGGAAGACCAGGGCTTTCGGGTAGAGAGCAAGAGCTTTCCCGAACTTCACCAAATGGGTTCTGACGGTTTGTTTTATACCCAGAATGAAATTCGCGACCTTATAAAATACGCCGCAGATCGTGGAATTCGAGTGATGCCAGAGTTTGACATGCCGGGCCATGCAACGGCCTGGCTTGTTAGTCACCCGGAGATAGGCAGTGCTCCCGGGCCATATAAAATCGAACGCCGGCCTGGAATTTTCGATCCGACCTTGGACCCGACCAACGAGAAAACCTACAAATTACTCGAAGGGTTCTTTAAGGAAATGTCCACACTTTTTCCTGATAAGTATATGCATATCGGCGGAGATGAGAATGAAGGAAAGCAATGGGATGCAAACCAGAAAATTCAGGCTTTCAAGAAGGCACGCGGAATTAAGGATAACCACGAACTACAAACTTATTTCAATAAACGCATTCTCAAATTCCTGCAAAAAAATGGAAAGATCATGATGGGCTGGGATGAGATCTTTCAGCCCGATCTGCCGAAGGAAGTGGTGATCCATTCCTGGCGCGGCCAGAAGGCTTTGGCCGACGCCGCTAAACAAGGCTTTACCGGAGTCCTGTCAAACGGCTATTACATCGATCTTATGTTTCCCGCGTCACAGCATTATGTCGTTGACCCCGTTCCGGCTGACACTACGCTTTCAGCAGAAGAACAAAAACGCATACTGGGCGGCGAAGCGACGATGTGGAGCGAATGGGTGTCGCCAGAGACGATCGATTCAAGAATTTGGCCGCGAACCGCAGCGATCGCCGAACGTTTGTGGTCGCCGCGTGAGGTAAACGATGTCGAAGATATGTATCGTCGTCTTGCGACCGTCGATTTGCACCACGAAGAGCTCGGCCTGATGCATCGCAAAAATCAAGCGATGCTGCTTCGCCGGTTGAGCAATAACAAAGACATTTCGCCCCTTCAGACACTGGTTTCGGTGATTGAGCCAGTCAAAGAATATAGACGCTATCAAGCGCGTCCGCAGACTATGCTTTCGCCGCTGACCGGATTGATCGATGCGGCACAGTCGGACGCGGAGGGATCGCGAAAATTCGGCAAAGCGGTTGAAGAAATTCTCGGCGATTTGAATGTGCCGAAGAATTTGGAATTGATCCGGCAAATGTGTACAGAATGGCGCGACGCGGGACGCGAACTTCAGACGCAAATGGAAAGCTCGCCGGCTTTGTTTGAGGCAAAGCAGCTTTCGAGTGATTTGCAAACACTTGGAGAAATCGGTTTGGAAACAATTTCTTTTTTGGAAACTAAGTCCGGAGCGGCAATCGAAAAACGTGAGGCGACAATAAAAAAACTGGATGAGATCGCAAAGCCGAAAGCCGGGTTGGAGTTTCGGGTAGTCGCACATCTGAAAAAGTTGGCCAATCGAAATTCGACGAAGTAGGAAACGCAATTTGAGAATGTCCATTAACCGCAAATTTACACGACGTGATTTTTTTGAGATAGGCGGCATAGTTGCCTTCGGGTTGATCGCCAAGCGGCAGACGAGCAGCCAATCAAAGAAAACCTCGAAGGAAATGCTTTTGTATGTAGGCACATATACAACTGCGGGAAGCGAAGGAATTTACGTTTTTACGCTCAACACCATTACCGGACAGCTAAACAAGATACATGCGATCGAGGACGTTGTTGAGCCTTCGTTTTTGGCAATAGGTAAAAGCCGCAAATACCTGTATGCGGTCAATGAAACGGAAACATATGAAGGCAAACAAAGCGGAGCGGTCAGTGCCTTCGCAATAAACCAAAAAACTGGCAGCCTGGAATTTTTGAATAAGCAGCCGAGCATGGGCGGAGCTCCGTGTCATATTTCGACCAGCGACAGTGAAAAGTTTGTATTGGTAGCAAATTACCTCGGCGGAAATGTCGCGGTTTTTCCAACCGAAGATAGCGGAAAACTAGGAGAACCCGTAGAAGTGATTCAGCATTCCGGTTCTGGCCCGGACAAGGAAAGACAGGGTTCGCCGCACCCGCATTCAATTATTCTTAGTAAAGACAATCGGTTTGCTTTTGTGGCTGATCTTGGTGCGGATAAAGTTTTTATCTACCAGTTTGACGATCGAACCGGTAAGCTAAAACCAAATCCATCACAGAATTATTATCAAACAAAAGCGGGAGCCGGTCCGCGGCATTTCAAGTTTCATCCTAATGGAGAGCTTGCTTTCCTTATCAACGAACTTAACTCAACTATCACGTCGTTCGCTTTTGATAAAAGAAAAGTAATATTAAAGGAAATTCAAACGGTTCCGACATTGCCTGTGAATTTTTCCGGGGCGAATAGTTGCGCTGATATTCACATTGCTCCTAACGGTAAATTCCTTTACGGTTCGAATCGCGGACACGATAGTTTGGTGATATACGCTGTCGAGCAACGGACAGGCGAAATGAAATATGTCGGGCACGTTTCAACTGAAGGGAAAAAACCGCGCAATTTTGCGATTTCGCCGGACGGAAAGACATTGCTTGCGGCAAATCAAAATTCCGATTCAATTATCGTTTTTAGCGTTAACGAAAAGACCGGCATGTTAAAGCAAACGAAGAATAATGCGAAAGTCTCAATGCCTGTTTGCCTGAAGTTAATTCCTTTATTTGCCTAGACGCGGATAAATTTATGAGAGGTGGAACCCAAAGAATATCAATTGTAATCTTAGTTTTTGCACTATTGTTCTGTGATTCTGCATTAGCGCAGGCTCAGGTTATTTACCGCAAGCTCGCTTTCAAAGATGAATTTAACAAGGCCGCAAATGCGCCAGTCGATACTGAAAAATGGACGGCGGAAATCGGTGGAGGTGGTTGGGGAAATCAAGAGCTGGAGTATTATACGAACTCTCCTGAAAACGCCAGTCATGACGGACAAGGTTCGCTCGTAATCAAAACAATCAAACTAACTCCGCCGTTAAATCTGAATTGCTGGTATGGTCCGTGTCAGTACACCTCCGCACGGCTGATGACGAAACAAAACTTTGACCGCAAATACGGGCGTTTCGAAGCTCGGATCAAAATTCCTGTTGGGCAAGGATTGTGGCCCGCGTTTTGGATGCTCGGGAAAAATATCGACAAGGTTGGTTGGCCGCAGTGTGGCGAGATAGACATTCTGGAAAATATCGGGCGAGAACCTTCGACCGTTCACGGGACAATTCATGGTCCCGGTTATTCCGGAGCAAACGGGATTGGAGCAGCTTACAATTTAGCCAATAACCAGACTTTCGCGGCTGACTTTCACGTCTATGCCATTGAATGGTCGGAAAACAAAATAAGCTGGTTTGTTGACGGAAATCTCTATCAGACTATCGTGCCGAAAAACCTTCCACAGAACACGCAATGGGTTTTTGAACAACCGTTTTTCATGATTTTGAATCTTGCCATCGGCGGTCCTTGGGGCGGAGATCCTGATAACACCACAATGTTTCCCGGAACGATGCTGGTTGATTATGTACGGGTTTATAAAAGGTAGATTTTCGAGCATGACATAATGAGAAGGTAAATAACTTTGAAAAGTTTTTGGGCAATCTTAATTTTGAGCATTCTTTTTACTTTTGAGACAAGAGCTCAAACGGGTGCGCCCCAGATGAGAGTTTCATTGGATTCAGGCTGGCAATTTCGTGAAATAAATAAAAGCGAATGGCTCCCGGCGACTGTGCCCGGATGCGTACACACCGATCTAATTTCAAATAAAGTTATTGATGACCCGTTCTATCGCGACAATGAAAAACGGCTGCAATGGATAGGAAAGACTGATTGGGAATATCAAACAACTTTCAGCGTTTCGGCCGAAACGTTTAAACGTCAAAACATCGAAATTGTTTTTCAAGGATTGGACACCTATGCCAGTGTGTTTTTGAACGATATGCCGATTCTTGAGGCGGACAATATGTTTCGGACATGGCGGGTTGATGTTAAGGGGAGCGTTAAGCCAGGCCAAAATACATTGCGGATCAGGTTTCGTTCGCCGATAAACGAGATCTTGCCGCTAATGGCAAAACTTGATTACGAACTTCCCGCCGTAAACGATCAGGGCGAAAAAACGAGTCCTTACACTCGCAAGGCTCCGTACCAGTACGGTTGGGATTGGGGACCGCGTTTTGTAACCAGCGGTGTCTGGAAACCAGTGAATCTCGTTGCCTGGGACAATGCCCGAATTGAAGACCTGCATATAAAGCAAAATAAGTTGACGACAGGTAATGCGCATTTGAGCGCTGTCGTTGAAGTCATCGCTTCGAACGCCATTGACGCGACAATTGAAGTTGAAAGAGCTTCGAGTAAGAAAGTCGTCGCCACGAAAAATGTCAAACTCGCGGCCGGTGTCAATAAAGTATCGCTTGATTTCGCTATCGCAAACCCGAGACTTTGGTATCCGATTGGTCTGGGTGAGCAAGCTCTTTACACCTTCAAAACCAAGCTGTCCGTCAATAAGAAAGTCATCGATGAACAATCGAAACGTACCGGTTTGCGAACACTGGAGCTGCGGCAAAAACCCGACCAATACGGGATCAGTTTTGAGTTTATCGTTAACGGAATCCTAATTTTCGGCCGCGGTGCAAACTGGATTCCGGCGGATATTTTTCCAACCCGAATTACTCGCGACAAATACAAAACCCTTCTGACATCTCTGCGCGATGCGAATATGAATATGCTCAGAGTCTGGGGCGGCGGTATTTACGAAGACGATTACTATTACGATCTTGCAGACGAAATGGGCATTCTCGTGTGGCAGGATTTTATGTTCGCCTGCAGCATGTATCCGGGTGACAAAGCTTTTTTGGAGAACGTGCGTCGCGAAGCGATCGACAACGTAAAGCGGCTTCGCAATCACCCGTCGATAGTTCTCTGGTGCGGCAACAATGAGATCGAAACCGCCTGGCAGCATTGGGGCTGGAAAGATAAAAATCCAAGTCACGTTTGGGATGATTATTTAAAACTTTTCTTAAGACTTTTGCCCGAAGTCTTGGACGAATACGACCCATCGCGTCCTTATTGGCAAAGCTCTCCGAGCTCAAATTTTCAGGCTGATTCAGAATTTCAAGGCATCGGGGACACTCATTATTGGCAGGTGTGGCATGCGGAAAAACCATACAAAGAATATGAAAAACAGTTTCCGCGTTTTATGAGTGAGTATGGTTTTCAATCATTCCCTGAATTTGAAACGGTGAAAACCTATACGACCGAGGAAGACCGCAAGAGCATTGAAACGCCGATAATGCTTGCTCATCAGCGGCATCCACGCGGCAACCAACTCGTCCGCGCATACATGCTTCGTGAGTACAACGAGCCAAAGGACTTCGAATCGTTTCTTTATGTCAGTCAGGTTCTACAGGCCGAAGGCATCAAGATCGGCGCGGAACATTTGCGCCGCATAATGCCGCGAAATACCGGTTCGCTCTACTGGCAGGCGAATGATTGCTGGCCGGTTGCATCGTGGTCAGGGATGGACTATTTCGGGCGTTGGAAAGCGCTGATGTATTACACGAAGCGCTTTTATTCGCCGACTTTGATCTCGCCGCATATCGATGACAGTGGAACAATGAATATCTATGTAGTGTCGGATTCGCCCGTGACCAAGCAGGGGCAGATGTTTTTAACCCTGATGGATCTAAGTGGGAAAACATTGAACTCAAAACAAATCGACATATCGGTTGAACCACTAAAAGGCAAGTCTTATTTCAGCCAAACGGTTAGGGAATTCTTAGGAAGTGCGGATGAAAAAAAAGCTTTTCTACTCGCCGAACTAAAGATCGACGGAGACACCGTTTCGCAAAACGAATATTTCTTCAAGCCATTCAAAGAAATGAGCCTTTCTCGTCCAGAAATAAAAACCGAGATCAGACCGACTTCAAATGGTTTCACGATTGTGCTTTCGACGGACAGCCTGGCGAAATCGGTATATCTTTCAGGCTTTACCGAAGGGAGGTACTCGGATAATTATTTTAATTTGATTCCGGGCCGACCCGTGAAAGTAGAATTTCGAACAAATCAAAAGATAGATGCGGCTGAATTTCCAAAGAGGTTGAAAATTCGTTCGCTAATCGATGCATTCAATTGATCAAGTTTATGAATAATTCATATCTCAAAATACGACGGCTGGTTGTTATCACCTTGGCGATATCGATGCTTATTAATGCTTCGGTGTCTAATCGGAATGAAGCGAAGGCTCAAACCGAATTTCCCTATAAGAATACAAAGCTTTCCATTGATGAGCGTGTCAAGGATTTGCTGGCGCGAATGACTTTAGACGAAAAAGCCGCTCAGATGATGTGTCTTTGGATGGAAAAGCCGAACGACAATAGTCGTGTAAAGAAAGAGGATATGCCTTTTGGCGGAACTTTTTCACCAGAGCTTGCCAAGCAAAGAATGCCGAATGGAATCGGACAATTTGCTCGTCAGCGTGAATTCTTTGATCCGAAAGGCTCCGCCGAATATGCCAATGCGGTACAGAAATGGCTCAAGGATAATACGCGGTTGGGCATTCCCGCGGTTTTTCACGATGAAATTTTACATGGAAATATGTCCAGCGGTTCGACCGTTTTTCCCGTTCCGCTTTCAATGGCTTCGAGTTGGGATACGGATTTAATTTCAAGAGTTTTCACTGTTGCCGCACGTCACACACGGATTCGCGGAACGCATCACGTTCTCGGACCAAATATGGATTTAGCCCGCGAAGCGCGTTGGGGACGCACCGAGGAAACTTATGGCGAAGACCCCTATCTAACTTCGCGAATGATCGTTTCGCTCGTAAAAGCGGTTCAGGGGAATGCGACTTACGCGAATCCAAAACTCGGCGAATATTCTCTTATCGCAACCGGAAAACATTTCGCCGGACACGGACAGCCCGAAAACGGCACGAACATAGGACCCGTAAATTTATCGGAAAGAATATGGCGAGAGACGCATTTCGTACCGTTTGAAGCTGCGATTAAAGAAGCTAATCTCTTCAGCATCATGCCCGCGTATCACGAAATTGACGGCGTTCCGGTTCACGCAAATAAATGGATGCTCGATACCGTTTTGCGGAAAGAATGGGGCTTTCAAGGCACGGTCGTTTCGGATTATTACGCGATGACCGAACTCGAAAAACGCCACCGCATCGCTGTTGATAAGGCCGATGCCGCCAAGCAATCGCTCGAAGCCGGACTCGATGTTGAACTGCCTGACCCGGACGTGAATAAAACTTTGGTCGATCAGGTCAAGGCCGGAAAAATTCCCGAAAGCTTGATCGACCAGGCCGTTTCGAGAATTCTTTATCAAAAATTTCAACTCGGACTTTTTGAAAATCCCTACGTTGATGTTAATAAAGCTGTTCAAATGACAGATACGGCAGAAGACAGAGCGTTAGCGGCCGATGCTGCGAGACGCTCAATCGTACTTTTGAAGAATGAAAAAAACACCCTTCCGCTCGATAAAAAGAAGTTGAAATCTATTGCGGTTATTGGTCCGAATGCCGACAAAGCACATCTCGGCGGTTACACCGATCCAAGGCCACCACGCACCGTCAGCATTTTGGAAGGCGTGAAAAATAAGGTTGGAGACGGAGTGAAAGTTAATTACGCGGAAGGTGTGAAAATTACCAAAGAAGGCGGAAATTGGTTTGGCGACAACAATACTTTGAACGATGCGGCAAGCGATCAGAAATTAATTGATGAGGCACTTAAAACCGTGAATGCGTCGGATACAGTTATTTTAGTTATCGGCGGAAATGAGGACACAAACAAAGAAGGCTGGGCGGAAAATCATCTTGGCGACCGCGATTCTTTAGAACTTGTCGGGCGGCAAAACGATTTAGTCAAAGCCGTTTTAGCGACAGGAAAACCGACGGTGGTTTTCTTAATAAATTCAGGGCCACTGGCGATAAATTATGTCAAGGAAAACGTTCCGGCAATTCTCGAAGGTTTTTATCTCGGTCAGGAAACGGGAACCGCCGCTGCTGATGTCCTTTTTGGCGATTACAATCCGGGTGGAAAATTGCCCGTTTCGTTTCCGCGTTCAGTCGGTCAATTGCCGATCTATTACAACCGCAAACCAAGCGCAAGACGCGGTTATTTATTTTCTACAACCGAGCCGCTTTTCCCGTTTGGTTACGGTTTGAGCTATACGACTTTCAAGTACTCGAACTTAAAAATCACAACACCGAAAATCAGCGCTGACGGAAAAACGACAGTAACAGTTGACGTAACGAATACCGGCAAAGTTCGCGGCGATGAGGTCGCTCAAATGTATCTGCGCGATGAGGTCAGCTCTGTCACGCGGCCGATCAAGGAATTGAAAGATTTTACGAGAGTTTCAATCGAGCCGGGTGAAACAAAAAAAATCACGTTTACGATTACGCCGGAGAAGTTGCAGTTTTACAACCGTGAAATGAAGCGCGTTGTCGAGCCCGGAACTTTTCAAATTATGGTTGGCGGCAATTCGGTCGATCTTATAACGCAGACTTTGGAAGTGGTTGGAAATTAGATTTGAGACAGATGAATTTTCTCGGAATAGATGTTGGAACAGGCGGTTCGCGCGCGGTTCTAATTGATGAAGGTGGAAAGGTTGTTGCTTCGGCGATGGCCGAACACGAGCCTTTTGCGTCGCCCGAGATCGGCTGGGCGGAGCAGGAGCCGGAAGATTGGTGGCGAGCAGTGGTGTTAGCGATCCGCCAGATTTTGGAAAACGCGAATGCGGACGAGATCGGCGCAATTAGTTTTTCGGGACAAATGCACGGTGCGGTTTTGCTTGATGACGCAGACCAGGTTTTACGTCCGGCTTTGATATGGTGCGACCAACGAACCGAGAAACAATGTGCTGAAATTACGGAGAAAATCGGTACTGAAACTTTGATTAACTTAGTTTCAAATCCGGCGGTAACAGGGTTCACTTTGCCGAAACTGCTTTGGGTCCGCGAAAACGAGCCTGAAGTGTGGCAACAGGTGAAAACTATTCTGTTGCCGAAAGATTATATTCGCTTAAAACTTTCTGGTGATAAAGCGAGCGATGTTGCTGATTCATCCGGGACGCTTTTGTTTGATGTTCAAAATCGTAATTGGTCCGATGAAATGCTTTCGGCGTTTCAAATGGACAGGTCTTTATTTCCCCCACGTTTACGAATCGATTGAGATTACTGGAAAGATATCAAAACTTGCGGCCGAGGAAACGGGCTTAAAGGAAGGAACTCTTGTGATTGCCGGTGCGGGCGATAATGCGGCGGGAGCGATCGGAATGGGTATTACTCAACCCGGTGCCGTGAGCGCCACCATCGGAACATCAGGCGTAATTTTTGCAGTTACTGCCCGGCCGAGTTTGGACCTGAAAGGAAGGATCCACACTCTTTGTCATGCCATTCCGAATCGTTGGCACAACACGGGCGTTACGCAGTCTGCGGGGCTTTCCTTGAAATGGTTTCACGAGAATTTTGGGAACGGCATGTCTTATAAAGAATTAGATAACGAAGCGGCTAAAGTTCCGAGCGGTTCCGATGGAGCTATCTGGCTGCCTTATTTGATGGGAGAGCGAACACCGCACCTTGATGCAAAGGCGCGGGCCGCGTTTGTGGGGTTGACCGCGAGCCATACAAAAGCGCACATGATACGTGCCGTTTTGGAAGGCGTGGCCTTTAGTTTGCGGGATTCGCTTGAGATTTTTAAGGAGCTTGGAGTGCCGATTGAGAGGATTCGTCTCGGCGGCGGCGGCGCAAAATCGAAGCTTTGGCGCCAAATTCAAACCGATGTTTATGGACAGCCGGTGGAGATATTGGAAGCTGACGAAGGAGCAGCTTTTGGCGCGGCGATACTGGCAGGCGTGGGTGCTGGCGCTTGGGAATCAGTGGATGAAGCCAGTGACAAAACCATTCGGATACTTGAACGAATAGAGCCGAACAAAGATTCGGTAGACGCATTAAACAGAAATTACGAATCGTATAAATTGCTCTACTCAGCCCTTCGTCCGGCATTGAAAATTATTACCGAGAACTAGATTTGGAGATCAATAACAATATGAACAACGGAAGATTCGAACCAAAACCTGAACACAAATTCACCTTTGGATTATGGACAGTCGGCAATCGAGGCGGAGACCCGTTTGGCGACCGCGTTAGAGAAAAACTTTCCCCGCCGGGAATTGTGGAATTGTTGGCTGAAGTTGGCGCTTACGGTGTTAATTTTCACGACAACGATTTGGTGCCGATCGATGCAACGCCGTCCGAACGCGATCAGATCGTAAAAGATTTCAGAAACGCATGCGAAGCAAACAATATCAAGGTTCCGATGGCGACCGTTAATTTAACGTATGACCCAGTTTTCCGTGACGGCGGATTTACTGCGAACGATTCGCGGGTTCGTGCCTATGCCGTGCAGAAAACAATGCGTGCTATGGACCTCGGTGCGGAATTTGGTGCCAAGATTTTTGTTGTTTGGACCGGCCGTGACGGCGTGGAAACCGATGCTTGCCGAAGGGCGGACGAGGGCTTCAAACGCTATAGAGAAGCGATGAATTATCTGTGCGAATATAACGTTTCGCAGGGATATGGCTATAAATTTGCCCTTGAAGCCAAGCCCAATGAGCCGCGTGCGGATATTTATTTCCCGACGACCGGCGCTTATCTCGCTTTTATCGAAACACTCGATCATAAGGAAATGGTGGGTGTAAACCCGGAAGTCGCTCACGAGCAAATGCCCGGATTAAGCATGACTCACGCCGTGGCACAGGCTTGGGAAGCCGGAAAGCTTTTCCATATCGATCTCAACGATCAGGTTCCCGGACGCTATGACCAGGATCTGAGATTCGGCTCGGCCAACCCAAAATCGGCATTCTGGCTAGTAAAATTTTTAGAAGATGTCGGCTACGAAGGAATGCGTCATTTCGACGCCCATGCCTATCGGACAGAAGATTACGATGGCGTAAAAGATTTTGCACGCGGCTGCATACGTACCTATTTGATTCTCAAAGATAAGGCTGAGCGTTGGAAAAACAACGAAGAGATCCAATCGATCCTGGTGGAGATCGCGGAAACAAATAAAGAAAACACGGTTGGCGGTTTTACCAAAGAAAAATCTATCGACCTTTTATCTCAGGAGTATGACCGTAAAGAACTTTCCTCTAAAGGATTGAAATACGAGCGGTTAGACCAGCTAACAATGGACGTTTTACTTGGAGTTGATTAAATCACTTTTCGAATGCAGGACAAGAAATATGAATATGAACAGCAGAACAAAAATTTTCCTAACTTTCTCACTTCTTTCGTTTGTTATTTTTGCCATGTCGTGTGCGCAGTCGTCTGAACGACGCGCTGATAATAATAATCTCGGCCAGGCAAAGACCGGAAAGATCCGTATCGGTCTTTCGATGGATACCTTAAAGGAAGAAAGATGGCAGAAAGACCGCGATATATTTGTGAAGCGTGCCGAGGAACTTGGGGCTGAAGTATTGGTACAGTCCGCTGACGGTAAAGATGAAACTCAGATTAAACAAGCCGAAAGTCTTTTGACGCAGGGAATTGCGGTACTGGTTATTATTCCGCACGACGCAGAAGTCGCAGCGACCATTGTTAATGCCGCCAAGCGCCAGAATGTTCCTGTTATTTCCTACGACCGTTTGATCAGAAACAGCGAACCCGATGTATATATTTCCTTCGATAACGAGAAGGTCGGCGCTATGCAGGCCCAATATTTAATCGACAAGGCACCGAAGGGAAATTACGTTTTGATCGGCGGAGCTCCAACCGATAATAACGCAAAGCTGCTTCGGCAAGGTCAAATGAAGCTATTGCAGCCTTTGATCGATAAAGGCGACATTAAGATTGCGGCGGACCAGTGGGCGAAAGATTGGCTAGCGGATGAGGCGCTCAAGCATACCGAAAATGCGTTAACAATGAGTAATAACGATATCGCCGCCATTGTTACTTCAAATGATGGGACAGCTGGCGGTGCTATTCAGGCACTGAATGCGCAGAAATTGACCGGTAAGGTTCTGGTTTCAGGACAAGATGCGGACCTGGCCGCAGTCCAAAGAATCGTTGCCGGAACTCAATCGATGACAGTTTATAAGCCTGTTTCCAAAATTGCGGCGAGAGCTGCTGAAGCAGCGGTTGCTCTCGCAAAAAAGGAACCACTGGTGACCAATGCAAAGATAAATAATGGGAAGATTGATGTTCCTTCAATCCTGCTTGAGCCGATCTCAGTTGATAAGAACAACCTCGATGATACGGTGATCAAGGACGGCTATCATAAACGCGAGGATGTTTATGCTAATGCCGCGAATAAATAGGGCGACCTATGAAAAAACAGAATTTATTGATTGCTTTGGTTGGTTTGGTCATGCCGTTGTTTGCCACTGGTGTATTGGGGCAACAAACTCTCAAAGATGCTTTCAAAGACATTTTTTTGATCGGTGCGGCAATTAATCGCTCGCAGATCTATGAGACGGATGAGCGCGGGGCGAAGATTGTGACATCCCAATTTAATACGATTTCGCCCGAAAATATTCTCAAGTGGGAAGCGGTCCATCCGCAATCGGATCGATTTGATTTTGAAGCGTCCGACAAATATGTTGCCTTCGGTGAGAAACACGGAATGTTTATCGTGGGACATACGCTTGTTTGGCACAATCAGACGCCGGATTGGGTTTTTAAGGACAAGCAGGGAGATTTTGTTGGCCGCAAGGAGCTTTTGAAACGCTTGCGGGAGCACATTCAATCCGTGGTCGGTCGGTATAAAGGTAGGATCAAGGGTTGGGACGTGGTTAATGAAGCGCTGAACGACGACGGCACGCTCCGCCAAACCCACTGGCTTAAAATAATCGGCGAGGACTATATTGCCAAGGCTTTTCAATATGCGCATGAAGCCGATCCGAACGCGGAGCTTTATTACAATGATTACTCGCTTGAAAATGAACCAAAGAGGAAGGGTGCGATCAAACTCATTAAGAAGCTGCAAAGTATGAAGGTTCGGGTAAATGCCGTCGGACTTCAGGGACACAATAATCTTACGTTTCCATCGCTCGCTGAGCAGGATATCACTATCGCAGAATTTGCCGGTCTCGGCGTCAAAGTTTGTATTACTGAATTAGATGTCAGCGTTTTGCCCGATCCGGAAGGATTTAGCGGAGCAGAGGTAACTTTGAGTTTTGCGATGAAAGAAAAACTTGATCCGTTTAAGCAAGGTTTGCCGCCCGAGATACAAGCTGCCTTGGCAAAGCGATATGCCGATCTTTTCGGGATTTTTCTAAAACACCGCAAGGTTATTTCCCGTATTACGTTTTGGGGCGTAACAGACGGCGATTCCTGGCTCAACAATTTTCCTGTGAGAGGTAGAACAAACTATCCGTTGCTATATGATCGGGCGGGAAAACCGAAATCCGCATTTCAGTCAGTAATTCTCAGCACAAAAAAGTAAACATCTCTTCCTGCACTTTCTCTGCGCCAGTCTCAGCGTTTCCTAAACTGACCTGCTACCTCGGGTCTGCATCATTTCCATAAGTAAAACTATACACAGTTTACTTTTCGATAAGATATGTTAATTTGAGAATCTTGACGCGTATAATATAATCTATTTGTTGTGAAACTGAACAAAGTAACTCAATAATCTATAAATCATGGTAGAAGGGTTCAGATCGCTATGGTTAGACGAATAAATCTACAAAGCATTAATGTCGCGCGCGCCAATACGATTCGTGATATCAATCGTCAGATCGTACTAAATTATGTACGCGAAGAAGGCCCGCTTTCGCGAGCAGACATTGCGCGTGTCACCGACTTGCAGCGGTCCACGGTTTCTCTAATAGTTGAAGAACTTCTAAACACCGAATTGATTGAGGAGATCGAAGGAGAATCTTCGGGCGGGCGGCCTCCGCAGTTGCTTTCGCTAAAAATCTCTAAGGCAGTTTCGCTGGGCGTCGATCTCGGAAAAACCCGAACGGTTGTTGGAACCTGTGACCTAAGCGGAAGGCTTCTTGAAAAGCTGGAATTTCCGACGAGTCTGGATTTTACCCAGACAATAAACAAGATCATCGAAACCGCCAAACATTTTATCGACAAAAACGGGGGTTCCATAGAAGGGATTGGGATCAGCGTGCCCGGTTTGGTTGAATCCTGGATGGGCGAGGTCGTAAGTATTCCTCACTTCGATTGGGACCATCCTAAAATTGCTGAAACCATAAGAAAGGCTACCGGACTTCCGGTAATTGTTGAGAATGACACGAATGCAGCGGCTTTAGCGGAATTGTGGCTCGGGCGACCCGAAATCAGCAATGTGCGTGATTTCGTCGTAGTTTTGATTCATATCGGTATTGGAACCGGGATTGTCTTCGATGGGCAGATCTATCGCGGAAAAGGCGGCGTGGCCGGCGAATTTGGCCATATGACTATCGGAAGCAATGCGCCGGTTGCTTGTGCCGCCGGCCGCTATGATTGCTGGGAAGCATTTGCCTCAGAACGTGCCGCTCTTGCCCGTTATGCAAAGTTACAAACGGGTAAAGATGGAACCAAAGAAGAAGTGAGTTTTCTTCAATTGGTGCAATTAGGACTAAAAGGGGACGCCAAGGCTCAAACCGCCTTGAAAGAAACGGCTCATTACATTGGCCTCGGCATTTCTAATCTTGTTCAAGGGCTATCGCCGGAGGTTACTATTGTCGCGGGAAATTTTGTTCAGGCGTGGTCTTTGATTGAGGATGACATCAAAAAAGGGGCAGAGAGCGGAATGTGCCAAGGCTATCCGGCGGTTAATATTATGCCCTCAACTCTCGGAGCTTACCCAACTTTGATGGGAGCTCTAAGCCTGACCCTGGCAAATAAATTCGCCTCTTTTCGTATTAACTAAGGACTTAACTGATTGAAAACACTGGTGCCGACTACAAGATTCGAACTTGTGGCCTATCGCGTGTGAAGCGAGTGCTCTACCACTGAGCTAAGTCGGCCGATCCGTCAGAGGTCTTAGATACCCGAGTCGTCAGTTTCGTTGCGGGCCGGTTTTCGTTCGGTGTGCTTTGATCGTGCCGATAGAAGAATCCGTGATAAAAGTGGCGTGTGCCTGTTGCGGCTACTCCATCGACAACTTGCGGGATCGGCGTTGATGGAATAATGGCCCGGCCTGCTTGGGCTCGGCTCTCCGACGTAAGCGTAAAGCTGTATCCGTTGACGACCGGATTTTCGCCCGCAAACTTTTCATCAAGGCCCGATAGCCTTGATAAATCGTCGAAATTGCCAAAATTTCCGCGGTTCCGCGATGCGTAAGAGGCTTGGTAAGTGCGGATTCGATCAAGCATTTGTGCGGCGGCGGTTTCGTTACCCGCCTTGATAATGGCACTCCAGGCGATGGCGCCCACGCCGATGAGCAGACCGATGATTGCGATCACGATCATAAGCTCGATCAAATTAAACCCGCGCTGATCTTTAAAGCGGTTTCGTAAATTCTTCATATAATTGCAGAAAGCTCCTACGGATATGTTCACGTACTTCGCGGAGGGAAGTTTCAAAATTTTAGTTGGTTTTGGGCTGATTTTGCAAACTCAGATGTAACGCCGCCCGTCCCGAGGGCGTCTCGCCCTCTCGTTCGCCGGCGAAACGCCACCGATACAGCCGGCGAGAGGCCAGCGTTACACTCTTTGCAAATTTTTTAATGCGAACGGCATCAATAATCCTGTAAAATAAATATGGAAGCCCTTGTCCGTTATGGAAGCCCTTGTCCGTCCGCAATGATGAGAGATTGGATCGTTAACGAAACCAGAACCCAAACCGAAGACCTCGTCCTGAGCTTTGATGCCGTCGCTAAGATCGCCGAGCTGCAGGCAGCCGTCGAGACCGTTATTCGCGGCAAGGCCGACACGGTCAAATTTGCCCTCGTCGCTTTGTTTGCAAAAGGACATTTGCTTATCGAAGACGTTCCGGGCATTGGCAAAACGACGCTTTCGAACGCGCTGGCCCGCGCGCTCGATCTGTCGATTCACAGAATTCAATTCACCTCCGATTTGCTTCCGTCTGACGTTATCGGCCTTTCGATATTCGACCAGCAGGGCGGCGATTTTGTCTGGAAGCCAGGGCCGATTTTTTCGAATATCGTTATTGCTGACGAAATAAATCGGGCGACACCGAAAACGCAATCTGCACTGCTCGAAGCGATGGCCGAAGAGCAGGTGACTGTCGAGGGCATTTCGCGCGGCCTGCCGCTGCCGTTTATGGTGGTCGCGACGCAGAATCCATCTGAGCATCACGGCACGTATCCGCTGCCTGAATCGCAGTTGGACAGATTTATGCTGCGGCTGCACATGGGTTATCCGAGCCTGAACGACGAACGAAAGATTGTTCGTGACCGCGCTGAAATTAACCCGCTCGACTACGTGCAGCCCGTAATGTCGCAGGACGATATACTCGAACTACAAAAACTTACGTCGCAGGTGCGATTCGATACCGCATTGCTCGATTATTTGCTAAGTATTGTGACGGCGACACGCGCGTCTGATTCGCTCGAACTCGGCGTCAGCCCCCGCGGAACGCTCGCACTTTTCCGCTCCGCACAGGCACTCGCCCTCATCGAAGGCCGCGATTTCTGTATCGCCGACGACATCAAACGCCTCGTCGTGCCGTGCTTTGCCCATCGCATCATCGTAAATTCGCGTTCGGCTGGGCTGAAAAATAAAACTCGCGAGGCAGAGCAGATACTTAGTGATATTTTACAGAAATTGACCGTGCCGATTTAGTATTTTAATCTTACGCAATTTTCTTTCGATATGGAAAAAAGTTCTTGACATGCGCCTGCGTTGCATCTATGATACATTCCATCGCAAATAAAACGACGAATTGAAACCAATGCTTTTGCTTATTTCCCCCACAACTTCAATCTTCCATATTCCAAACAATTTACTCGAAATGAGTTGTGGAAAGCAGACAATCGCTTGGAGAAATTTGAAAGAAACAAACCCCGGCAATCACTTGCAGGTGAAAGCCAGGGTTTGTTCGTTTTAAGTGCTTCTGCCGTGGTTTAAGACAACAGATGCGACCTAGACAATCCGCATTTTAACGTAAAACACCGCAAAAGCTCAACCCGACAAACGAAGAAACCGAAGCCGGATACGTTTATTGTCTTGCTCGTTTCGCTTTCTTCTTTTCAAAAAATTTAAGGAGAAGCATATGCGAAAGAAATTTATATACACACTGTTTGCGTTAATCGGCTTGGGGAGTTTCGTTGTTCTGGGAAACGCGCCTCAATTTGTTAGCGGCATGATTGTTTCCGTGGAGAACAGTCCGATTGCCACAATTTTTTCGGCAAGTCCATCAGAAAGACCTGAAACAAGCTATACACAGCCTTTGAACTCAGACCAGGAACCACTTGTTACCGAAATTCACCAAAACGTGCTCTGGCAAATGGTTTTCATCTTTTCAAAAAAGGCTGAAAAGGAAGCCGAAAAGGTGAATGGATCGAGCGATGAAGCGATGCTTTGGAGGAATTATTTTATCCGTCAAGGAAACCTTTCAGCACAAAATGACGGTGTTCTTAAAGAAACTGCATCTAAGTTTTTAGAAGAAATCGAGCCGCTCGATCAAAAAGCTAAAGAGATTATCGAAAAATCCAGAGCCAAATACCGGGATGCGAAATCCGTAAATCGCGAAGATGTTTTACCGCCAAAGGAACTCGGCGAACTGCAGCGGCGGTGCGACGAAACAACTCTGCGCTATCGCGATTTGTTTAGAAATGCGATCGGCGAAGAATCATTTCAGACGTTTTCAACTTTCCTTGCAGAAGATTTTTCACGAGGAGCAAAACAATCAAGTTTTCCAGACGAAAGCGGCGGCAACGATTCTTTATCGCCCCAAGTTTGGGTAGGGTTTACATGGATCATCTGGAATGACAACCCGATAATCCCGCTCGTAACGGGTTTAGCGGGAACCTATTTCGATTATTACACCGGTTATTATTACGATCCGTGGGTTGGTTCGATACTTTACAACTGGACGACCGATGCGGATATACACACAGGAACTGACAAGGGATTTGCGTGGCTATATCCCGCGCTGACCTTCCATCCGGTATATCCGACCGTAAGAGGTAATTGGTACTGCATATATAGTGAACATTGGGCTATTGACGGCTTAATCCCCCGACCGGAAAACGGAACCGGTAATGAATTGCCAATCGCCCGAACGAAGCGCGACGGGACTTCGGTTGTTACTCCGGCAAATGAATACTATTTAGGCT
The DNA here is from genome assembly GCA_963765045.1 of Blastocatellia bacterium. Lineage (GTDB taxonomy): Bacteria > Acidobacteriota > Blastocatellia > Pyrinomonadales > Pyrinomonadaceae > OLB17. Next base: position 638,794 of record CAVXVF010000018.1, read on the forward strand.
ACACGGAGCCGTGTCATCTCGTGCCACAATGCCAGGGATTTTCACCGAACGATATTTGCCCGAATCCATCGCCGACACCAACACCGTCGCCGACGCCAATTGAAGTCAAAACGGTCGGCTTTGCTGAAGATCATCAAATTTTGAAATTTGCGCGAATTTTCGGACATTACAGATACAGCGCCGCCAATTTCAGACCCGACATGGACAAGGGGAAGTTCAACAACAAACACCGAAAATGTAGTTGCCTATACAAAAGGAACTGAAACTACAAAGATGAAATTGTCCGCCAGCTTCGACGTTAATCCGCCGCCTCCAGCGGGAGACGGCTTTAGCGTCAAGATCCGGGTAAAGTACAACGGTGATGTAAAGGCCACTACAAGTAACAGCACATCAGTTACGGGAAGCACTTTCAGCATTCAAGATCTTCAAGTAACTGTTGCTTTGGAAACTACGCCGAAGGTTAAAAAAGGCGATTACACTTTTGACTGGGAAGTTACCGTAGATGACGGGCAAACTTGGCGAGCTGCCGGAAGTAGTCAGCATGTTATTTACTGGACGTATGCTGACCCAATAAATCCGCCAAACTGCGGAGGGGTTTCTGGGGACAATACGCCTAGGAACTGCACATTCGTAAATGCCTCGTCAAATTTAGAATTCTATCAATTTGAAGGGCTTGTACGATTTAGCCCTAGCAACGGCAATTGATTCTCTGAGTTCTGAAACACAAACTAAAGAAGCGATTGCCAAAAGTTTGGCCGCATTAGTAGATGCTCAAGCCATTTACGACCCAAATGAAATTAGACCTAACCTTGATCATCCGCTCAGAATATTAACTGAGTATCATAAAGCGGCAGTGTTCAGGAAATACCGCTTTGCTCCAGGGGTTGCTTAGGAGTATCGGTATAGATTCCAACCAGATCTTTATTTGGGGAGGAAAGCCTATTACTCCCCCTAATTTGGAGGACGGAGGAAAGGTTTATTTTTATAATTACAAGCGAGCCACCCCGGACCCAGGTGGCGATAAAAAGACTTTTCAGGTCAAACGACCCGCGAAATTAAGCGGTGGCGAAAAAGACACGAAAGACCACATTTTTCATTCCATGCGATGGTTGAATTAGACGGTAAGTATTATGATCCGTCGTATGGATTTAATTTGTATGGTCAAACCGGATATCCGTTTTCTAATGTTGTTCTTGAAGAAGTAGCTGATCTAGATAATCCAAATAACCTCAGACCATTTAAGCTTGGCTCCACTGCTACATTACCTTTTACCGTAAAGGCATTAAACTTGCTTAAGTATAGTTGCGTGGAGAACTGCGGTGACTACGAGCCGGTTACTACTCCAAAGTACTGCAGTCACAGCTTTAAGACCGCCAAAGGTCAAGTCAGAGCTGATTTTGATAATGACAATAAGGATGATCTTTCGGTTTTTAGGCCGTCAGAGGGTAAATGGTACATTAAAAGAAGTTCTGACCAATCATTCGGGGAAACCTCATTCGGAGCCAGTGGGGATAAAATCGTGCCTGCCGATTACGACGGGGATGGGATTACCGATTACGCCGTGTGGCGTCCCTCGAATGCGACCTGGTATATACTTAAAAGCTCCGGCTCTTACGAAACTACCCAATTCGGCGTCGCGGGCGACAAGCCTGTTTTCGGTGATTTCGACGGAGACGGAAAATCGGACATAGCCGTATATCGCCCATCCAATGCGACCTGGTACTTTCTTTACAGCAGCGGCTCGTTTGTTGTAATGAATTTTGGAACGAGTGAAGATGTTCCTGTTACCGGAGATTACGACGGTGACGGAAAGACCGATATTGCGGTGTTTCGTCCTTCGATCGGAACTTGGTATGTTTTGACAAGCTGCGGGAGCTATTACAGTAGTCAATTTGGTACGAGTGAAGATATTCCGCTTCCGGGGGATTTTGATAACGACGACAAGACCGATCTTGTGGTATTTAGACCCTCTAATAGTACATGGTATATTCAAGGAGCCGATAGCTTTTCGACGTTTCAATTTGGCGATAGCGGCGATATTCCGGCAATTGGCAGCTTTGACGAAGACGGCGTACCTGACCCAACAGTTTGGTCGCCAAGCTTGGGTCGTTGGAAAGTTTTGCTCAGCGGAACTAATACGATATTTGAAACTTATTGGGGAACAAATGGTGATGTACCTATTCCTTCGGCATATAATCGGTAGATAAGGAGAAAAATTATGAAACTCAAATCTATAGTTCTGATATTCGTTGCATTCGTATTTGGCGTTTTATTTGTTGTGTATTCAACGGGTGCTCAAAAAAGTAAGTCGAATGATGAAACAAAAAACGAAAATCAATCGCAGGAAAAGCTGATGGCCGAACTCAGAAAAAACGAAGTTTGCACAGTGCTTTCCGAAAATATAATGGCAAAAGAAGACGATGAGTTGACAATGAAGCGCGGAAAGTGTCGAGATTCTTCGCCGTATGCCTATCTGGTACTACAAAAGGGAAAAAAAGAATTGACAATTTCTGTCATAGATCTCAAAACTCCCGAAGATGCTAAAATAGCTCTACGCACGACATTTGGTCAGGAAGGATTTAGACCCTATAAGGAGTTTGGAGATGAAGGACACAAGGATTCAACAAATATAAACTTTATTAAGGGACGACTCTTCGTAAATGTTCATTTTAAACATTTCGATTCGGACGAAATTCCGAAACGATTTGCAGAGTATGCGCTGAAGGCTATCGAGGGTCAGTAATTCTTCGATGATTGACGCGCTCTAACTGACAATCCGATGGCATCAGTGTAAAACCGTAAGGGGGCACTGATGCCGTCGGTAATATCTTGATGAAAAATCAACATGAGATCATTTATTTTAGCGTTGTTGGCTGTCGGTATTTCGTTTATAGCCTATTCGACCAGTGCTCAAAGAAGCGAGAGTAACGAGGACATCCAGGGTGCCGCCAAAACTAATGACGATTTGATGAAGGAGATTAGAAAGAATGTAGTCTGCACAATGCTTTATGAAAATATGCTTGCAAAAGAAACTGGTGAATGGAAGATAAAGCACGCCGATTGTGCAGATTTGGCCGCTTATGCCAATCTGAGCTTACAAAAGGGCAAAAAGGAAATTATCATTTTTGTCAAAGACTGTAAAACACCAGAGCAAGCAAAAGTAACTTTAGGTATTGCATTTGGTCAGGAAGGCTTTAAGCCAAACAAGGAGTTTGGCGACGAAGGGCATAAGGACTCGTCAAATATAAGCTTTATAAAGGGAAGAATTTTCATAAATATCTATCATGAAAATTTCGATTCCGATGAAATACCTAAGCGATTTGCCGAGTATGCGCTCAAAGCAATCGAAAGCCAATAAACAATCATTAAACCAAAGCCATCTTTTGAGGTGGCTTTGGATTTTTATGAATACAATCCGATGTATGGGTCTACGGACAATAAGCCAGCTATTCAGTCTCCGCGACCTGCGAAATGCCGCGATGGGATTTGCCGTCGTTTTTGGCGGCATCGGGCTGTCGGGGCTGACATATTACGCTCATTTGACGCAGCAGCCAAGGTTGGCTGGAATTTCCGCCGGAATTTCACTCGTATTCGTTCTGCTAATCCTCGTTTTCGTAGTTCCGCCGCTTGCCCGAAATGCAAGCAAAGAGGCGTCGCAGCTAAATCTGCCGTTCGAGTTTACGGCGGGCGGGGCGGTGATGCTCGGTCTGATCGTGATCGTCGGTTTTTCGGCGTGGAACAGCGGCAATAATCTGCTTTTTCTCGTACTTTCGTTTCTGACGGCTTCGATGTTTGTCGGGTTTGCGGCCGGGAGCTTTTGTCTGAAAAAACTCGATGTAAAAATGCGGTTTCCGGAGACGATCTTTGCCGGGCAGGAAACGCCGATACTTGTCAGCATTCATAATCGAAAGCGGCTGTTCCCGAGCTTTTCGGTGGTTGCGGAGGTTCGCGGGAAGGAGCGGGAGAGGTCGATCGCTCTCGACGATCTGAAAAAGATACTGCCGCGACGTCTTGCCGAAAGAATCGCGCGGGCGCCGATAGTTCGGCGGACGCTGAGTTATTTCGTTCACGTGCCGCGAAATCAGACGTCCGAGATCAAAAGCGGACATACGTTTAAGAATCGCGGCCGATTTCTAATAAAGGATTTCGAGCTTTCAACGCGCTTTCCTTTCGGATTTTTTCGTCACCGGCGGCGGCTTGCGGCGAGAGAGACTGAATTGATCGTATTTCCGAAGCTTCATGTTCTTGAGCGCGAATTGGATGGCTTACCGCTCGAAACCGGCAAGCTTGTCGCCAACAAACGCGGTTCGGGACAGGATTTGCTTGCGTTGCGGGAATATCAGCCAGACGACGATCTGCGGCGGATCGATTGGAAGGCGACGGCTCGTGCCAGACATCTGATCGTCCGCGAATTTTCAGCCGAGGACGAGAAGCGAGTTACGATCTATTTCGATACGCAGGTGCCAGCCAGCGGAGAAAAAGTAATGACGCTTCGTGAAAAGATCGAGTTTGAAAATGCAGGAAAGAGTGTCGTGCAGTCCGAACGATTTGAGAAAGGCGTCAGTCAAACAGCCGCTCTCGTCGCTTTTTTTTGTAACGAAAGAGCAGATGTCCGGCTCGTTACCGCCAGCGAAAAAGGTGAATTCGGCACCGGAACACGCCATCTGCATGATACTTTGAAGCGTCTGGCCTTGATAGAACCAAATCCGGCAGGCGACGAAACGCAGGTTAGGATTGCCGAGAATATCAGTGAGATTTTCGAAGAGGTCGAAAATAGCCACAATATTCTGGTAACGGCGGCGAAGGAAGTACAGTATTCCGATTGCCGTACACAGGACGCGAGTATTGTCCGATTTTAGAACGGAGATATCTTGTCATAAAATCACCATCGGTGGTGTATTTTATATGAAAGCATTTATTAATGCTGAAAATGAGCGAAACGACGGAAATATTTGTGGACATAATGTCCGAACATACAGCGACCGCTGCCGCGAAAGAGATATTCGAGTTTGATGAGGCTTTTACGCTTCACCATAGGACTGTCTTTCGCACCGCGAGGTCGGTTGTGCAGGACTGTGGATTGGCAGAAGATGTGACTCAAGAGGTGTTCATTCGGCTATACAAGCACATGGATTCGATCCAGGACGCCGAAATGCTCCGTCCGTGGCTGATTCGGGTCGCTCTGAACGTCGCCCGAAACACTATTCGAGGAAATATAAGGGCGAACACAAGGGACGAAAATTACGTCAAAGAAACGGTTGAAAACAGCGTAATTTCGGTCGAAAGCGAATACGAACAACAGACCGAGGTAAACGAGATAAACCGTGCGTTGAACAAGGTGAAAGAGCCGCTGAGAAGCTGTCTGGTGTTAAAGCAGCAAGGCCTTTCATACAGGGAAATTGCCGAAAGCCTATCGCTCAATGAAGCAAGTATCGGAACATTCGTTGCGAGGGCGAGACAGGAGTTTTTGAGGTTTTACGGTAAGATCGGGAGAGATGTGTTATGAACGACAAGTGTATTGAAATCGGGGCCATTCAGGCCTTTTTAGACGGCGAAACATCGCCTGAAATGTCGTTCAAAATAAGCGGCCATGTGGCGGATTGCGATAAGTGCGCCCTAGCATTGGCCGACGCTGAAGAGGAAAGCTCGGTTGTATTTTCGGCACTCGACAGGGAATACAACTCGATGGTGCCGACACAGCGTTTGTGGAGCAGCATCAATGAGGCGATAAGTTACGAAAAAGCCCACACTTCTCTCTGGGATAAAGTACGCAGTTCGGTATCTATATTGTTTGCGAATCCGTCACTTGCGGTGGCTGCTAGTGTTTTGCTGGTGTTTGGACTTTTTGCAGCAGTTTGGAGTTTGAAACCGGTTGGGACGAGCACTTCCGTTGCTCCTTCAGACGTTGCGGAAGAGCAGCCGCAGTCGAACGGTACCGAAACGGCCGCTTTGACAGGTAGCACGGAAGTTATTCCGCCTTCGTCCCGCAACGCCTCTAACGGTGAAAGTTTCGAACCTTCGCCGAGCGATAAAAAAATTGTAAAGCTGCGAATACTGCGAATTTCAAACAAGGAAGCGATCAAGTGCGAGCTCAGCCGGCAGTTCTTAGAACCGTTGTCGGAAGGAATTCGGCTGATGAATATCTTCCCGGCGAAGAAAGTTATGTGCGGACGATAGCGGATTTGAAACAGAATGTTGACGGACAGAAAGACCGGATCATGAATCCTTCGTCACGCATCTCTTACGAACGCGATATGGCGGTGGTAAATGACGCTATCAAGAAGATGAAGGAAGTGGTAAAAAAGAATCCGAAGAATCAGTCGGCCAAGCAGGTTCTTTACTCTTCGTATCAGAACAAGATCGATCTTTTGAATTCGGTCGTCGAACGCGAAGAGCTGATGGCGAGTCTTAGGTATTAGCCATTTGTCGTTAGTGAAATAAATGAGTAGATACGGGTTACAAGTTAATAAATTGGCAATATCGCTGTGTCTTGCGGCAGTGACGACAGTAAGCGTTTACGGGCAAGCGACACCCGCGCCGAAGCCTAAAAAATCGCCAGTGAGCGTTGAAGCGCCTGCCATGCCAGCGTCGCCTGAGTTTCCTGATCGCAAGCTGTCCGGTCACGGTGTTTCAGAAAAAGCTCTTGCCGTTGACGCAAATGTAAACATAAAGCTGCCTTGTATATCCGAGGCTAAGGTTACGATAAACGGCTGGGACCGCAACGAAATCAGGGTTTATATCAAAAACGGCAGCAAGATAGGCTTTCGCGTTCATGAAAAAGACCCGGCTAGCGGCAAACCTGTCTGGGTTTTAATCACGAGTTTGGCTGGCGACATCGCGAGATATCCGGGGTCCGAATGTCTTTCGGGCGAACGGATCGAGATTGACGTTCCGATGAAGGCTAGCTTGATGATCAAGGGCAAGGAGACTGAAACAAGGATCGATTCGGTTAAGAAAGTCGATATAAAAAACCTGGGCGGCAAGCTGGCTTTGCGAAACATTTCCGGTGGGATTGCCGCTATTACGTTCGAAGGCGATGTAACCGTAGAAAATTCGGGTGGGCAAATATCGCTTGAAACATCGACCGGTAATGTGATTGCTTACGAAGTCAGCCCGGGTCAGATAGGCGATACGTTCACGACAAAAACGAGAAGCGGGACGATCACGCTACAGAAGGTGGATCATCGGCAGATAGAGGCAACTTCGGTAAGCGGTTCGGTTGTATTCAACGGCAAATTCCTTCCCGGCGGGTTGTATACCATGAATACGACGAACGGCTCGATAAAAATGTCGATACCGGGCGATTCGTCTTGCAAAATCATTGCTTCATACGGCTATGGCACGGTCAACTCTGCTATTCCGATGAAGATCGTGACGGAAATTGTCTCACAAGGCGGAAAGAGTTTGGTAGCCCTCATTGGTGCGGGCGACTCGACTGTAAAGGTGACGACAAGCAGCGGAAGCATCAACATCGGAAAACAGCAATGATGTTTGGAGTGCCTGCCGTGATAATATCGTTGTCAAATCGATACGCATTTCGACATGTTAAGTAACTAAGATCATGAGAAGTTTTCATCATATTTCACTCTTCATAGTATTGCTTCTTTCGTTTTCATACGCGGCCGTGCTCAAGCAAGTGTGTCTGACACGAAACTGAAGGGGCTTAAAGGGCAAGTGAAATCGCTTGTCAGTACCTCGAAATCGATAAGCGGTTATGCGGACTGGGTTTTAAAAGACAAGACAAAGTACCAGACTACTTATCTTTTTAACAGAGAAGGCGAGCTTACCGAATCGATTCATGAAGGCGGTTCAAACATGAGACACCTTTATTCGAAGATCGATGGCTATAAAACTTTAAAGTCGATCGAATTAAAAGCTCGTGAGAATGATGGGAACCGCTTTACGGGTTTAGGCTCAAAAGAAAAAGAAGAACCGATCGAACCTAATGAAAAACTGACGGAGCCGGATAAGAGATTCGATTTTAGGTACGCTTACGAAACCGACAATAGTGGAGGAATCGTTTCCGAGCGTCAATATCAAAACAACGGAAAACTGTTCAGGAAACGCACATTCGAATACAACAAAGCCGGAGTTCTGACGAAAGAAACCGAAGAAGATAGTATAGCTAGAATGACTTACTCTTTCACATACGATGATAAGGGGAATGTTATCGAGGTCAAAAAAACCAGAGATATAAAGGTTGCAGGCAGCGACAGTAAGGAACGAATAACGTACACTGAATTTAAGTTCGATCACGTGGGTAATTGGACGGAACGAAAGACTACAAATTACAGCGAAACCGATCCAATGCCGCAATATAAAATTCCGGCTAAGACATACACTCTTGTTGACGTGGAATTCCGTACTCTCACGTACTATTGAGAGTTTCTTTTATTCAAACTGCCTCAATGTCCGAGACACTAACTTCGGCCCACGTGGTCACCGAGGCGATTACCGGCTACCCGCGTATTTTGCGGGCAGACAGGGTGGTGACCGCATCGGCAGACCGCTAACCTTCGAAAGGAGGGGAGCCAAAGCCTGCTGAAGCAAGAACTCCGATCCTCAGAATTCCCCTAAATTTCTTCCAGTTCGCTGTTCGAACTGCTCGGCCATTGACGGCGAATCTCCGGAACCTTCGTCGCGGACGAGGCGTTCGAGCCGCCACATCGGGAAAAAATAATCGCTCATCGGCAGATAAGGTTCGTTATTAACGATAGAGCTGCACCAATCGTCAAAATATCCCAGATCGATAGCCCGAACGAAGACGCCCGCCGGATTTATCTCGTCGATTACCCCGAGCAGTTTCTCGCGCGGTGTATGCAGTACCAACATTACGCTCTCGCCGGTTTCAATTTTCATAATATTTACTGGGACTTACGAGAATAACTCCTTTCTACCAACCTCTTGGCGAACTTTGCGTAAAACTTCGCGTCCTTTGCGTTGAAAAGGATTTTACCGCAAAGATCGCAAAGCAAAACTTCGGCACAAAATTTCTGCCGCCAAGCCGATTCTTTTTTACCACCAATTATTCTACTATCTATGTGAAGCCAATATTTAATATTTGAGATCTAAATCTCAAAATTGCCTGGCGACGCGACTGTGAATGTCACAACCAGCAGCGGCACCATCAACATCGGCAAGCAGCAATAACCACCTCCGTAACCTTTAGAATTCCCCTAAATTTCTTCCGGTTCGCTGTTCGAACTGCTCGGCCATCGATGGAGAATCTTCGGTCTTCTCATCCCTTACAAGCCTTTCAAGCCTCCACATCGGAAAGAAATAATCGCTCATCGGCAAATAAGGCTCGCCGTTGACAATAGAACTGCACCAATCGTCAAAATAACCGAGGTCGATACCGCGAACAAAGACACCCGCTGGGCTTATCTCATCGATTATCCCGAGCAATTTCTCGCGCGGTGAATGAAGTACCAACATTACGCTCTCGCCTGTTTCAATTTTCATAAGGAATTAGCATCGACACGTGGATTCTGTTTTATCACTAATTATTCTAATATCTAGTTACGAAATCAGGTTAGTGTTTGAGAACGCAAATCTCAAATTCAGGGATGCATATCACAAAGATCGAGCTCGAGGACTTTAAGTCTCATGCCGATTCAAAATTCGAATTTACGAGCGGCACGACAGCGATTACAGGTGAGAACGGAGCGGGGAAGACTTCGATCATCGAGGCGATCGCATGGACGCTTTTCGATACGCTCGAGTACAAAAAAGAGGATATCGTCCGTCGCGGAGCCAAAAAAGGCGTCGCCCGCGTAACGTTCGAAAGCGGTCTCGACGAACGCGAATATACAGTCTATCGCGATACGGGAGCGGGTTATTATGTCTATGATCCGAGACTGAAAACGCGGATCGCCGACAAAAAGGAAGAAGTGACACGCTTCCTTTGGCAGCACCTCGGCGTCGAGCCGGGAACCGATCTCGCATCGCTTTTCAATCATGCCATCGGGGTTCCGCAGGGAACTTTTACGGCGATCTTCCTCGCCACCGCAGCGGAACGTAAAAGGACATTCGATTCACTCTTAAAAGTTGAAGAATACAGACGCGGTGCCGACGAACTGCTGAAAACGTCGCGCTATTTGGATAATCAAATCGCTGTGGTGCGGGAGAATATCGCGCGGACGGAAGGCGAATTGGGCCGGACGGAAGAAATAGAGATCGAGCACAAAAAAATCGCCGCCGAGGCCGCGGAGATCTCCAAAACGTTTGAAAGCGTCGATCGGGAAACCGCTGCTAAAGCACAATCGGTGCAGGAGTTTGATGAAGTTGCGAGAAAGGTTGAAACGTTTCGGATCGAGTTTGAGAAACTCAATTCCGATGCGTCAAAACTGGAGATCCATCTTGCTCAAAAGGAGCGTGACCTGAACGCCGCGACCGAGGCTGCCGAAAAGATCAAACAGGCCGAAGCCGCTAATAAGCTGCATCTCGCCGCACTCGCACGCCTGCATGAACTCGACCGGGAGCGGGCTGAACGCGACAAAATGCGTACGGAACTAACAAAAGTTGAAACCGCTCTCGTCAATGTCAATGCCGAGCAAAAGCGTTCGAAAGACGATTTGGAAACAGCGCTCAAAGCACATCAGTCGATCGAAAAGTTAAAGCCGCAGGTTGCCGAGCAGATTCAAATCGAGCAGCGGCTTGATCATCTCCGAAACGAGCTTGCGGCGACGCGTGCAGCGGCGAACCAGACTGCGAATCTCGCACAAAGGCTTGTTCGGCTGCGCGAAACTTTTGCGGCGAATCAGGCCCAGATGCGTGAGGCTGAATCGAAAGGCTCGGCCGCTAATGATGTAAACGAACTGCAAAAACGTGATTCTGAGATCGTTCAGCAAATGGCCCAGCTTCGCGCGGCTCTTGAGCGCGACGAGAAATTTCAGGCCGAGATCAAGAACGGCCTTTGTCCGATACTGTCGCAAAAATGTTTGAATTTGAAGGAAGGCGAAACGCTCGACGGCTTTGTGTCGAGCCAGTTTTCGGAGTTGAGATCGCAGATCGCTGCGTTTGAGAACGAGCAAAAGTCAGTTGCGGCAAACCTATCGGCTTCGCGCGACGCTGAGAAGTTTGTCGCTACGCTGCCGACGTTGCGGTCGCGAGTTGCTGAGATCGAAGACGAAGGCAAACGCCTGCGGGCCGAACATGAGAGTTTGCAAAAAGAGGCCGAAAATCTGCCGATGCTTGAAACGGACTTTGCCCGAATCGAGGCTCAGCTTGCCGCTTTGGATAATCCGAAGGCGAGGATCAATCTGCTTGAAAAGGAAGCGACGCGGGAATTTGAGCTGCGTGAGGCGATCACAAAAATCGAAAGCAATCTCGAACGGCTTGAGTCTGACCGTATGATTGCGGTCGAGCAGCTCGAAAAGTATAAAGACCTTGATTCGCAGTGGACACAGTTTTCGAGTGAACGCGATACAACGTCCGAGGCCCATCGCATTTACCTTGCAAACGAGAGCCTGGCGGCTTCGTTTGATGCCCGGAAGAAAGATTTTGAGGAGTCGAAGGCGGAATCATCGCGATTGGCCGAGGCTTTGCAAAAAGCCGACAAATTATTTATCGAAGCAAGTTCGGGCTATAATCGCGAACGGCACTTAGCGGAACAAGCCGAATTACTTGCTTCTGAACGGCGAAAAGCAGAATTGGGTGCTACGCTTAAAGCGAAGCAGGATCGGGAAAACGATCTGGCTGCGGAGATCGCACGGCTTGCCGAAAAGCGAAAGGCGATGCAGGACGAATTCCGCAAGAAGGAAAGGCTGGAAAAGATCGCGGAGACGACAACTTTTATTCGCGAAACGCTGAAAGAGGCCGCTCCGCGTGTTGCCCGAAATTATGTGCATCATGTTTCGCTCGAAGCGAATCTGATGTTTCGTGAGATCAGCGGAAACGCCGAGCATACGCTAAAATGGAACGAGGATTACGGCATCGCGCTCGAAGAAGGCGGCTATGACCGTCCGTTCACAAGCCTTTCCGGCGGCGAGCAGATGGCTGCGGCCTTGTCCGTCCGGCTCGCGTTGCTGAAACAGCTTTCCGACATCCGAATCGCTTTCTTCGACGAGCCGACAACCAACATGGACGCCGAACGCCGCGAACGCCTCGCCGAACAGATCGGCCGGATCAAGTATTTCGAGCAGCTGTTTGTGATATCGCATGATGATACGTTTGAAGGATATATGGATAATGAGATCCATTTAGGAGATTGAGCATTTTTACAGAATGTTTCTGCCGTTAGACAAAATCGAGGATAGACGAATATTCAATAGAGCCTTCAAGACGGGCTTCGTCGTCGGTGCCTTGCTTTTTATCGCCGTTAACGTCGTTAATTATTATCTTGCGGATCTGAAATACGAAGAATGCAAACGGCGGTTGATTCAATTGAGTGTCAATTGTCAATTCAGATGGGGATTTCCCTTTACTTGGGACGGTTATAACTACGAGTGGGCTGCAAGCATTATAGATGGGTTGGTGTTGAATTTTCTTGTTCTTTGCGTCTTCGGTTTCGTTACCGCGATCGTCTTTAAGTTCGTCGCCGCAAAGATAGCGCACAAGGATAGTGCCTTATGAGCCCGCGTGGAGTTAAGTCAGGTCAAAACCTTATGGTTCAAGCTCGGATTCGGTGCTACGGGTTTTGTTTTCGTTGCTTTAAATCTTTTGAATTACATCAAAAATTTGCACGAATTAAATGAAAGGCAGAGCCACGGTATCCGTTTTTCGAGTGAAGGCGACGCGTGGGGATTTCCGTTGAAAATGTATATTCCTTATTACGGTTTTGATCTGTTGCCGATGATTATTAATGTTCTTTTAGCTGCCTTTTGCGCCGGGGCGGTCGGAATCGCATTCGAACTGATTGCGGGTAAATTAATCGATCACTCGGATTAGCACATGAAACACTTTCGAACGCAGAACGCGTTCAAAAAGCGGGGCACTTGCGCTTCAGTCTTATGAAACAAGTCACCATAGTCTGCGACGGCTCGAGCCTCGGCAACGGAAAGGGAAATCCGCGTGCGGCGGCTGTCGCTGTGCTTGGTTTTAAGGGGATGTGGAAGGCGGTTGGCGAGTATCTGGGGAATGCAACAAACCAGCAGGCAGAGATCGCGGCGGCGCGGATCGGGCTGGAGAATCTGAAGGAGCCTTGCAAGGTGAAAGTTCTCAGTGATTCGCGCTATGTTGTTGAGACAATGGGCGGAACGTGGAAACGCAAAACCAATCACGATTGGTGGGCAAGGCTCGATCGGGCTGCCGCGAAGCATGAAGTAGAATGGCAATGGGTAAAAGGGCACTCGGGGCATGAAATACAGGAGATCGCTGACACGCTGGCACGAAAGACGGCGGAACTCGGCCGTGTCGATCTGGACATGCTTGACGAGGCTGTGTTGGCGCTAGGAGTTTTGGAAATTTAGAATGGCCGCGAAAAGGCACAAGAGACGCAGAAAGAAAATCACCACGGATGAACACAGTTAGACATAGATGTATTAAGGAAAATGAGCGTCTCTTGCTATGCTCATTCTTTCATCTATCTCTGTGCCTCTGTGCCTCTGGGGTAATGCTTTTCTCTACCGCCGTTGCCCAGCGAAGTGCTCAGGGCTGGCAGTGGCAAAATCCTTCGCCGCAGGGCAATCCGCTTTTTTCGATCCATTTTGCAAAGGACAAGGAAAACGGTTTTGCGGTCGGCTCGGACAACACGATCCTGCATACCGAAAACGGCGGATTTAGCTGGCAGCGGCAGACATCACCGGTCGATGTCACGCTATCTGATGTTTTCGTTAAGGACAAGAAAAATGCGGTTATCGTCGGCACACGCGGTGCGATCTTTACGACGGACAATGCGGGAGATAATTGGAAACAGGTCCGTGTAGAATCGAAGGACCATCTTTACGGCCTTACATTTGCGGGCGATGCGTTGAAAACTGGATGGGCGGTCGGCACATACGGACGTATTTTGAAAACGGTTGATGGCGGACAGATTTGGGTGACCAAAAATTCAGGGACGGAACAGCATCTGTTAAAAGTATCAGCCTTTGATGCCGAGCACGCAGTAGCTGCGGGCGTCAATGGCACGGTGTTGATCACGATCGACGGCGGCGAAAGCTGGAAAGCAGCAAATCCCTGCGGAAACGTGCTGATGTCCGGTGCCAGATTCTTAACAGCATCATCGGTATTGGCGGTCGGTTACGGCGGATGTGTTGCACGCAGCGATGACAGCGGAGCGACGTGGGCCAGAATGAATTTGTTTAGCCGTACTGACTTTCTGTCCGTTTCTTTTTCAGACGCAAAGGCCGGTTCGATGACCGACGCCAACGGAATGGTTTGGCTGACGGGCGATGGCGGCGTGACGTGGCTGCCATTCAATGTGCGGACAAATCCGAAGCTCGTTTCCATCTATTTTGCGGACAAATTCACCGGATGGGCAGTCGGTCCGGACGGCTTGATCGTCCGCACGGACGACGGCGGCTATAGTTGGCAGCGATTGACCGACGGCGGTCGCGAAGATGTAAACGACATAACATTTTTTGACAACGAGCTTGGCGTCGCGGCCGGTTCGAGCGGCAGAATCTGGATCACGAATGACGGCGGCAGGCAGTGGATTCCGGTGTTCTCGGATACAGCGGCGAATCTGAACGCGATGCATTTCGTAAGTGCCGACAAAGGCTGGATCGTCGGTGACAATGGCACTGTTTTGCGGACGATCAATAGCGGTGCGAGTTGGGGCAAGGGAATTTCGGGCATAACCGATGATCTGCTTGGCGTTCATTTTATCGGCGAAAAGACCGGTTTCGCCGTCGGTGCAAACGGAACTATTTTGCGGACGCAGACCGGCGGTGCATATTGGGAAGCGGTCGAATCGAGCACGCGGACTTGGCTGGAAGACATAAAGTTTGTCAGCCCGACAAAAGGCGTTATCGTTGGCGATGGCGGAACTATCCTTGTTACGATGGACGCCGGTGCGACTTGGTCCAAGATCAAAACGAACGCTAAGGAAAATCTTTACGCGGTCGGTTTCTATGAGGAAAAAATAGGATATGCCGTCGGAGCGAACGGGATAATCATGCGTACAGGCGACGGCGGCCTTAGCTGGCAGGATGTCGAATCGCCTTCGCGTGCGAATTTATTTGCCGTCACTGCGTATGGCCGTGATCAGGCGATCGCGGTCGGCGAGCTTGGCATGGTTTTGCTGACGGGCGACGGGGGAAAGAGTTGGGAAATACAGCCGAATATCACCGGCAAAGTTTTGCAGGCGTTGGCTTATCGCGGCAGTGCGGATATCTGGGTCGCAGGCCGCGGCGGGGCAATATTACGACGGACCGAACCGCTTACGCCGCTAAAATTTGCGGTAAACAGATCTTCACCTCCCGTGCTTCGCTCAGCAACCGGCAACCGCAAACCGCGAACGCCATTGATCACAATCCCCGACGATGGCGATATTCCGATAGCAACGCCACCAGTTAAGAATAATTAATGGGCAGTTGGCGGGCAGAACCGCCTGCGTGAGCGGGTGGTCTGAACTTAGCCCATGCTGACCGTTAGTGAAATCCATTCGCCTGAATGCGATAATGAAATACATTTCCTAGCAAATTCCTGCGGAAATGCATTCACGATCGATTCTTCCTGTTCGGCCAATATCCCTGACATCACCAGCGTTTCCCGCGTTTTTTCGATCAGCAGCGGCAGGATCGGGATGATGACATCGGCGGTGAGATTTGCACAAACGAAATCGAAACGCTCTAAGTCCGCCGAGATCGGTCCAGTGAAAAACTCAATCTGATTTCCAACACGATTAACCTCGGCATTTTCGCGAGCAATTGCAACGGCCTCGCCGTCTGTGTCGCAGGCAATGATTTTCGAGCCTTCTGCCATTTTCGCGGCAGCTATCGCCAGAATGCCAGTCCCCGTCCCGACATCAAGAAACGATTGCCCGGCCTGATATCGTTCATCGATAGCCGCCAGACAAAGCTGTGTCGTCTCATGCGTTCCAGTGCCGAATGCCATGTTTGGGTCGATGCGAATAACGATCTTTTCGGGGTCGTCTATCTCGTGCCATGGAGCCGCGATCACGAATCGTCCGATATTTGTTGGCTTCCAGTGCTTTTTCCACTCGGCAAGCCAATCCTCGTTCTTCACCTCGGCGGTTGTGACGGCAACTATCGAATCGGCCAGAAGACCGTAAACTTCCAGTGAATTATCCAATTCATGGCGTAATGACTTTTCGTCTGGCAGATCCTGAAAATAGCCGATGACCGTCACCGAATCGCGATCTGCTTTCGGCATATCGTTTATTTCCGTTCCGAGCGAATCGAGGCAGTTGAAGGCAAATTCGATGGCCTCGGTCGCGGCGGTTTTTACCGTTACCGATACCGCGAGCCACGCTGTATTTGAAGTGCTCATCGCGTTTCGTAGATGCCGATATCGTCCAAATTCTGACCGCTATTTCGCCAATCAGCGACGACCTTGACGAACAATTTGAGAAAGACTTTTTTGTTGAGTATTTTCTCGATCGAAACGCGGGCCTCGGTGCCGATCTTTTTCAGCTTGATGCCACCTTTGCCGATGATTATGCCCTTTTGCGAATCGCGTTCAACGTAGATCGCGCAGAAAATCTTAATCGATTCGGGGTCGCTTTCGTCGTAAACCTCAGTCACCACTGCCGTAACATAGGGAATCTCTTCGCCGGTCGTCATCAATATCTGCTCGCGGACCATCTCGGCGACGAGCACACGCATCGGCTGGTCGGTCATTTCGTCCTCGCTGAAGATCGCTTCGCCGACCGGCAGATGCTTTGTGATTTGAGTGAGCAGATTATCGACCGCCTCGCCGCGGAGAGCCGAAACCGGCACGATTTCTGCAAACTCATATTCCTTCGAATAGAACTCGATCAGCGGCAGCAGCTCGTGTTTCTCTTTTATCTTGTCGATCTTGTTCAGCACTAATATGGCCGGTTTTTCGGCCTGTTTTACAAGATCGAGCACAAACTTGTCACCATTGCCGGTCGAAACGCTCGCGTCGCGCATAAGCACGAGCAGATCGACCGAAAGAATAGCGTCATGAACGGCGGTCATCATCCGGCGGTTGAGCAGATAGCCGGGCTTGTGCACGCCGGGCGTGTCGATGAAAACGATCTGTCCCTCAGGCGATGTGACGATCCCCTGAATTTTATGACGCGTAGTCTGCGGTTTATTCGAAACGGCGGCTATTTTTTCTCCAACCAACCGGTTCAAAAGCGTTGATTTACCGGCATTCGGACGGCCTATAAAAGCGGCGTAACCGCTGCGGAAATTGTCTTTGGGCATTAAGTAGAAGTTAGCAGA
This sequence comes from Blastocatellia bacterium, assembly GCA_963765045.1. Classification (GTDB taxonomy): domain Bacteria; phylum Acidobacteriota; class Blastocatellia; order Pyrinomonadales; family Pyrinomonadaceae; genus OLB17. The sequence goes on from CAVXVF010000018.1 coordinate 656,106, forward strand.
AGAGAAAGTAAAAAGGAAAAAGTAAAAAGGAGAAAGCGATTTAGTTGTCGTGAGGACTTTCCGTTTTTGCCTTTTTACTTTTGCCTTCAATTTCTATTGTTCTTTTATAAGTCGGGCTTTTGCGGATATCGCTTCATCGTGGGCTCCGCCCGTGACAGGGCCGATCTGGATGGCTTTGTCGTAGAGGGCAGCCGCGTACGTCTTTTCGTCGTAGAACTCATAGATCTTTGCAAGGGCAACGTAAGACAACGAGATCAGCGCGACATCGGTCGAGCGTGTCGCGGACCTGAGCACATTTTCATAAGCGACCTTTGCGTCCAGTAGTGCTTGTTTTTGCTTGTCGATCTCCGTAATGCTCTCGGCAGAAAGGCTGGCGACGCGGCCGATGTTGTAATAAATGCGTGACTCCTGCGGGTTTTTTGCCAGAAGCTGTTTAAGCTCGGTATTTGCCTGAACGTAGTTTTTTGCGTCGATCAGCTTTTGTATCTCGACAAGCCGCGTGCTGACGGGATTTTCGATAATGCTGGTCGTGGTCGGATTTTTCCTCCGCTCCTCGCGTGCGACGACGGCCCGTTTACGGGCATCGGCAAATTGGGCGAGACGTCCGGTTTCCTTGGCCGCATCGAACGACAGGATCATTTCCTTCATCGACGAAGCGATGTCGAACCCCGAATCCTCAAAGCCTTTTAACTGCTCGGCAAAATAGAATACGAGGATCGCTCCTTTTTCGTAATCTTCCGATAACTGCAGGGCTGTTTCGTCCGCCAAGGCGTTTTTGTACTTTTGCAGTTCCTGTGCGACCGCACTCTTTTCCGCATCAGTTCGTCAGGCGTTCGATACGCTGTCTGGCCTGTGCGGTCGTCGCGCGTGTTTTAAGATATTCAGTCTGCTTCGCATCGATCGCCGCTACGAGCGAACGCGATACTGTCAGATAAACATCGGGCGAAACTGACGCGTCAACCTTACGCCGCTCTTCCAAAAGGGCCTTAACAGCGGGCCGGATCGTCTCGATGTCCTTACTGGTACTGTTCACCAGCGGATCGACGACAAATTGCAGAAATCCGCGGCGGACCTCTGAAAAGCTCAGATCGCTTTCGGCCGGGAGCACGGCGTGATAATCGTCCTTGATGTTCAGGAAGTTCACGTTGCCGACTGGGGCAAGCAGCTCGGGCACGATGTAAAACCGCCGTTCACGCTCGCGTGTTTCGATCTGTCTCAGCTTTGTCGATTTGCTTTTGCCCTTCTGCGTTTCGGTCTTTATTCTTTCCGCAAAATAAAGCTGTGGCCGCGTGTTCAGGTAACTGAGCAATTCGCTCACCATCTCACGAGCCGAACCACGAAGCCGCGCGTCCGATGCCCGCTGGTATGTTTTTATGTATTCGTTGATATTTCCGCTGATGCTCGAACGGCGGTAAAAGTCGCGTACGAGAGGTGCAAAATCGAGAACATCGAGCAGATTTCCTGGAAGATCGGAAGTCACCACTGGGTCGGCAAGTTCGGGCGCTGGTGTCAATGCATACGCCATCGAGATAAACGGTGCGACAATCTCGGCATCAGAAAGCTTCGAGTTGCGGGCTTTGTGCGAAATGAGAAAAGACGAGATTTTCTGCCGCAAATCAGCGTTCAACGCGGCAAAATCACTCTTTAATAGCTCGCGAAACTTAATTCCTTCGGGCGAAAGCGGCGTGTTGATTACCGGCACGTCCTCGCCAGCCGCATTTGTCGTACGCGCCGCCTCAAGCGTCGCAAGGACGATCATCACACGCTTGTCCGGCTCGATCCGCACACCGTAATTTGAAAGGTCAAAACCCGTCGGAACGCCCTGAGCAAAAGCATTCGCCGAAAAAAGGCAGATAAAAACTAGAGTAATCGACTTAAACATTAAATAATTCACTTCTTGTCAGAACCGCGAGTGGGTTCTTAATATTTTGTTCTCAACATAACTATTAAAAGATGAATTTTAACGTATCAAAGATGCTTGTACCAGTAAGCACAGGAATTTCTTGTTAGAACCAGGAGCCGTAATTACCGGATTCTATTCTTCTTGAGGCCTGGGGATCAGATCAAAAAAACAGCCGCGAAGATATTTAACTTCGCAGCCGTTTAAATTTTAATGAATCCGGTCGCTGATGCTCGCGGTTCTGTCGTTAATTATAGCTGCTCAGGGCTGACGCTTCGTCGTCGTAAACGTCGAAAACCGTGAGAAGCTTGGTGATCGCCAGGAGATCTTGAATCTTCTGGGTCAGGTTCAAAAGCTTGAGCGTGCCGCCCTCTTTGTTGACAGCCGTAAAGCTAGAGACCAATTCGCCGATACCGCTCGAATCGATATAGCCGACGCCACCGAGGTTCATCAGGATTTTGTTTTTGCCATCGCCCAGCAACCGGCGGATGGTGTTGCGAAGTGCAACACTTCCTTCGCCGATCGTTACCTTGCCATCAAGGTCCAGAATCGTTACATCGCCTGCCTGGCGTTCCGAAATAGTGATATCAGCCATTTTTGTCTCCTCGTTTTAATAATTAAGTTTGATAGCAGATTTTAGACCAAACCTGATAAAAAGTGAAAAGTGAAAAGTGAAAAGTATGTAGAAACAGACAATTCAAGCGTTAAACAACGGCCATCGCTTTTCTCATCGTTACGACCATGCCGCCGCCGTCGTGATTGGACCACTCGACTTCGTCCATAAATGAACGCATAAAAAGGATTCCGCGGCCATTTGCTTTCAGCAGATTTGCCGGGTTTGTCGGGTCTGGTATCTCGTCCGGAGCAAAACCGGGGCCGAAATCCCTGACCGATATCTCAACTCCCTTTGCCGACCGCAAAAACGTCACTTCTACATTTTTTTCCGGGTCGAATTTATTGCCGTGCTTTACTGCATTGGCCACGGATTCTCTCACTGCCAAATCGATGGCAGAGATGAATTCCTCTCCGAAGCCATGAAGCTTTACAAACTCATCGGCCTGCATAGCTGCTTCGTCAACCGATTCGATCCGGCTTGGTAATCTAAGTTCTTTAGTTTCAGACACAAGTTTTTCTTTGTAAGTTAGCGGTTAATCGCATGTTATGTCAAGACAAACCGTAATTATTCAGTCTAAAATATTTGATATGAAAATAAATCCGGCCGCAAGGTTGCGAGGCGAAGTAATTCTACCCGGCGATAAATCCATCTCTCACCGAGCGGCGATATTCTCCGCTCTGGCTGATGGCGTGACGCGAATTCACAATTTTGGCACAAGCGCCGATTGTGCGGCGACGGTTAAATGCCTGCAATCTCTTGGTGTTGAGATCGAACGGGACGGTTCGAGCCTTACTGTCAAAGGTGTTGGGAAGAAAGGCTTTACCACTCCGGCAACACCGCTAGATTGTGAGAATAGCGGAACGACGATGCGGCTTATGGCGGGCGTTTTGGCTGGGCAGAATTTCGATTCGGTGCTGATCGGCGACAAATCGTTGCAGAAAAGACCAATGAAGCGGGTGATGGATCCGCTACGGTCAATGGGCGCGGCAGATCGAAGGTGTCGAAAACCGAGCGCCGCTGCGGTTATCAGGAAAACAGCCGCTAAAAGCGATAGATTTCGAGCCTACCGCCGCTTCAGCACAGATAAAATCATGCGTTCTGATCGCCGGGCTGAATGCGGACGGCGAAACGTCCGTGCTCGAAAAAACCCAGACTCGCGATCATACCGAGCGGATGCTTCGTTGGTTTGGCGTCGATGTGGGTGAAGCGAGATTTGACGGCGGCGTGAAACTCACCGTTTCCGGCGATGCTCGGCTCACTGCAAAAAATCTGCACGTTCCGGCCGATCTTTCATCTGCGGCTTTTTTTATCGTTGCGGCGGCTTTTTTGGAAGGTTCCGAAGTCTCCATGCCGAATGTCGGGATAAATCCTTCGCGGCGGGCTGTTGTAGATGTCTTAAAGAGCCTTGGCATTGATATCGAAATATCTGACGAAAGGGAAGTCTGTAATGAACCTGTCGGGAAACTGCTGGTTCGCGGACACGCCGATATCGTAGCAACGCGGGAGAAAAATTTGTTCAACGGTAGCGTTATAGCAAATCTGATCGATGAAATACCGATATTGGCGGTCGCCGGGACGCAGTTGGCGGGCGGGCTGGAGATTAGAAACGCGTCGGAATTGAGGATCAAAGAGTCCGACCGGATCACGGCTATAGTCGAGAATCTGCGACGAATGAATGCTTCGGTAGTAGAATTCGAGGATGGTTTCCGGGTCGAGAGGTCGGAGCTGAAAGGCGCGGTCGTCGATTCGTTCGGCGATCATCGAATAGCGATGGCGTTTGCCGTTGCAGGCCTTTTGGCGACTGGCGAAACCGAAATTCTCGAAGCCGAGTCGGCTGCCGTTTCATTTCCGGCCTTTTTCGATACGCTTGACGGCGTAATATACTAACCGTCATGGGCGACGATTCGGGCAAAAACACCGCAAGGGCGGAAAAACGCATTGCGCTGACGGGTTTCATGGGCGTTGGCAAAACGAGCGTCGCGCGGCATCTTGCCCAAATGCTGCGATGCGAACGGCTCGATCTCGATTCATTGATCGAAATCAACGAGCAGCGAAGGATCGTCGAAATAATTGATGGAGAAGGCGAAGCAGCATATCGGAAGATAGAGACTGATAACCTCAAGCTGGCATTGGGTAAAACGAGCGTTCGGATTCTTTCGCTGGGCGGCGGTGCATGGACCGTGGCCGAGAACCGCGATTTGATACGGGAGAGCGGACTGACGAGCGTTTGGCTGGAATCAAGCTTTAATCATTGCTGGAACAATATCCGCTTTTCAAAGAAGGAACGTCCGCTTGCCCGCAATAAAATCGCCGCGAGGAAGCTTTTTGACGACCGGCAGGAAATTTACTGCCTGGCGGACTGGCATTTTATCGTCAAACCCGACCTCACGTCATTTGACGTCGCACGCCAAATCCACGAAGAAGTTTTTTCGTGATTTCGCAAGATCGCTGTTGAAAATTTTTTTGATTTGAATCAATATAACTTATCAATTTTTTGATGCCCGGCCGCGTGCCGGAATTTAGGTGGTTTGCAGAAAACCACCAGTTTTTGCGGACAATTGCGATTATAGAATCGAGGATATTTAACAGATCTTTTTCAGGAGGAAAAATGAAAATCAAGTTTCTAACAGTTTTGAGTATAGCCATCGCTTTATTCATCGGCGCTTGCGGAAAAAGCGATGCCGATCTGACCAAAGCAGTACAGGATAAGCTTGTGGCTGATAAGGTGACCGGTGTTACGGTTGCTGTAAAAGACGGTGTTGCAACTTTGACTGGCGAAGTAGCCGACATAACGGTTAAAACAAAGGCAGAAGCTGCGGCAAAAACGGTTGAAGGTATTAAGTCGGTCGATGGTGCAAACCTCAAGACCAAACCGGCTCCGACACCGCCGCCGCCGTCACCCGATAAAATGATTGAAGGAACGGTGAACCAAGCGATCACGAAACTCGGCATTACCGGTATAACGGTAACTGTTGCGAATGGAGAGATTACTTTGACCGGCGATGTGACCAAAGACAATCTTGCCAAGGTAATGCAGGCGGCTAATGAAGCCAAGGGCAATGCAAAGAGGGTCATCAACAATCTTAAAGTCAAATAGGCGGACACAGGAGGAAATATGTCATTACAGGAAAAATATCAAACACTTCTTGAGCTGGCTAACCAGAACGGCACTACCTATGAACTCGCCGAAGGCGACGGCGTGCTCCACGTTACCGGAACCGCACCGGATGATGCCGCAAAAGCTGCTCTTTGGGCGGAATACGAACGCATCGACCCTGAATATCGGGCCGGCGATCTGATCCTTAACATACAGACGTCTGCGGCACTGGCCGGTGGCGGCGGAAATACGTACACCGTAGTTTCAGGCGATAGTCTGAGCAAAATTGCCGGTAAATACGGGATTCAATGGAAGGCTATCTGGGACCACAACCGCGATATCCTCAATCATCCTGACAAGATCTATCCGGGACAGGAATTGAAAATTCCTTCCTAGTCAGATCGTTAATCAAACCCGAAAGCCCGTGTCCGCTGGATGCGGGCTTTTTTTCTTGCTTCCAGATCGTGTGAGATTAACAAGAAAGACAAGAGGAATAATAAAAAGAGGCGGAGTAGTCTGTGCGGTTTCGCCTCTTCCCGAAATTTGCTACATTTCTTTTAATGTCTCTGGAAACAGATTTTATCGTCATCGGCAGCGGTGTTGCGGGTTTGCGGGCATCCATCGCGTTAGCGGAATCGGGTGCCCGCGTTACTGTCTTGACCAAGGACAAGGCGAGCGAATCGAATACGGAATACGCGCAAGGCGGTGTCGCGGTTGTGCTTTCGGATGACGATAACGCCGAGCTGCACGAAGAAGATACGCTGGTTGCGGGTGCCGGTCTTTGCGATCCAGAGGCCGTCGAAACTCTAGTCGCCGATGGCACAAAATACATAAAACAACTTATCGATTGGGGAATCGAGTTCGACCGCGAAGGCGGTAAGCTTTCGTTTACACAGGAAGCTGCACATTCGCGGCGACGAATTCTGCACGCGGACGGCGATTCGACCGGGAAAGAAATCGTTCGGGCTTTGATTGCGCGCGCTCGGCAGGAGAAACGTATAAACCTCTTGCCGTTTGCGAATACCGAGAGCCTTCTAATTGTGGACGGCCGCTGCGTCGGTGTCCGTTTTCTTGACCCGATCCTGCGTGCTCCGCGCGATATTGTCGCAAAGGCTGTGATTCTCTGCACGGGCGGAGCGGGCCAGCTTTATCTGCACACGACAAATCCGCCGGTTGCGACGGGTGATGGAATGGCGATGGCCTATTTTGCCGGTGCAGAAATGGCCGATATGGAGTTCGTACAGTTTCACCCGACAGCTCTTAGTATCGAGAACGCGCCGAGGTTCCTTCTGTCGGAGGCGATGCGTGGTGAGGGCGGAATATTAAGAAACGCACACGGCGAACGCTTTATGGACCGCTATGACGAGCGGCTCGAACTTGCGCCGCGCGATATCGTTTCACGCTCGATCGTGGCAGAAATGCGGCGGACCGGATCGCGGCATGTTTTTCTCGATATGACTGCGCTCGAAGGGGCTTTTCTCAAAGAACGCTTTCCTAAAATATATGAAACGTGCAAGGTTTACGGCCTCGACATCGCGAAGGATCAGCTTCCGGTTTCACCCGCATCGCACTATTGCATGGGTGGGATTCGCACCGATCTCCATGGACGATCGACTGTTGCGGGCTTGTATGCGGCGGGTGAGGTGAGCTGCACGGGTGTTCACGGTGCAAACAGGCTGGCTTCGAATTCGCTGCTTGAAGGTCTGGTTTTCGGTGCAAGAGCGGGTGAAGCGGCGGTGAAAGATAGTGGACAGTGGACAGTGGACAGTGGACAGTTTTCTGAAAATCCACAATTCGCAATTCGCAATTCGCAATCCGCCATCGCGACGGCGGTCAAAAAGCGTGTGAAGCGTGTTATGTGGGAGCGAGTCGGGATCTTGCGTGATAAGGAATCGCTTCAGCGGGCACTTCGAGAATTCGATCAAATCGCGAAATCGAATCTAAGCATGTCGTCGACAAATTTCGTTGCGCTGGCAATGCTGGTCGCAAAGGCGGCGCTTTGGCGCGAAGAATCGAGGGGCGGACACTTTCGGACGGATTTTCCCGAGCAGCACGAAAAATGGCGGGTTCATTCGATCCAAAAACTGAGTTCGGCGATCGCTTCGAGCGGAAAGATCAGTTTTGATTAACCCAACGTGAATTTGCACGTGTTAAAACCGCTAATTGGGTTATAATGTTCTCCAAAAACATCCGGCAGTAAACGAATCGTTTTCCAAAATCGAGAACCATATGGAATCAAGCGCAACTACGCTCAATTTGGCGTCAATTGTTACCCATCACGCGAAGCTTGCCCCGCACAAGGAAGCGATCATTTTCAACGACATTCGGATGACTTATGGACAGCTCGATGCAATGTCCAACAAGGTTGCGAATGCACTGACCGAGTTGGGCATCGGGCACGGCGACAAGGTGGCGTTGAATTGCCCGAATCTGCCATATTTCCCGATCGTGTATTACGGAATATTAAAGGCCGGAGCGGTGGTTGTGCCGACGTGCGTGCTTTTTACAGCGCCTGAGATTGCTTATCAATTGAAGGATTCGGATGCGAAGGCGATCTTTGCGTTTGAAGGCACGGACGAACTGCCGACCGGGACTTCGAGTAAAAAAGCTTTCGACGAAGTTGAGTCGTGTGAGCATCTGGTCATCATGACGAAGGAACCCGCCGGAGCATCGCCGTTCCCGGACCATAGATCGCTCGGCCAACTAATATTTTCGCAGCCGGATACGTTCGAAACTTATCCGACGGCACCATCGGACACGTGTGCGATCCTTTACACGTCGGGCACGACGGGCCAGGCAAAGGGAGCTGAGCTGACGCATCTCAACATCCATTCCAATGTTACGACTACATATTTTATCCATCTGCCGATGCTGGATTTCACCGATGGCCAGCAGAAAACGGTTTTGATCACGCTACCTCTTTTTCACACAACGGGCCAGACCGTGCAGATGAATACGAATATTTATGGCGGAAACCGGATCGTCCTGTTGCCGCGATTTGACCCGAAGGCGACGCTCGACATTATGGTCGCCGAGAAGGTAAATTTCTGGGTCGGCGTCCCGACGATGTACTGGGCTTTGTTAAAGTATGCCGATGAAACGGGTTACGACATCAGCAAGGTTGCCGAGAATATGAAGGTCTGCACGTCGGGCGGTGCTCCGATGCCGATCGAGGTGATGAAGGAGTTCGAATCGAAATTCAAAGTCCGCGTGATGGAAGGCTATGGCCTGTCGGAAACATCGCCGCTTGCGACATTCAACCATTTCGAAAAGCCTTCGAAACCGGGATCGGTCGGGCAAGCGATCTTTGGCGTTGACGTTAGATGCGTCGACGAGAACGATGTCGAGGTGCCGCGCGGTGAGCGTGGCGAGGTTGTGATTCGCGGGACAAACGTGATGAAGGGTTACTACAAACGGCCCGAAGCAACGGCTGAGGCGTTTCGCAACGGATGGTTTCATTCGGGCGACATCGGCATTATGGACGAAGAAGGCTATCTCTCGATCGTTGACCGCAAAAAAGATATGATTTTGCGCGGCGGCTATAACGTCTATCCGCGCCAGCTCGAAGAAGTAATAATCACACATCCCGCCGTTTCGCTCTGCGCCGTGATTGGCGTCCCCGACGACCGCCTTGGCGAAGAGGTCAAAGCTTTCATCGTGCTAAATCAAGGCCACGAACTAACACGTGAAGAATTTATCGAATGGTGCAAAAGTCAAATCGCAGCAAATAAATATCCGCGTCATGTGGAATTTCGCGACAGTTTGCCGATCGGGAACACAGGTAAAATATCGAAGCTTTTGCTTCGCCAGGAAAACTCGTAATTCAACTTTGCTAACTTGCGTCTTCAACTTTGCGTCCTTTGCGTTAAACTATTTATAACCGCAAAGGGCGTAGATTTTTTTTCGCGAAGAACGCAAAGGATTGATCCGTTTTACGACATAGATGTACCGCTTTAAGCTATTGATAATATTGATCTTTGGAATTATTAGCCTGGCTGCTTGCTTCGATTCGAAGCCTAAAGCTGTTGTGATCGCCGACAGCAAATCTTACGAGGCGTCGCTATTTCGGCAAAATTGCGCGATCTGCCACGGGCCGGAAGCCAACGGCCGCACGCTCGAAGACGGCCGCATTATCCCCAACATCCGCGAAGGCGAACATAAATACAAGTCGGCCGGCGAAATTTACAATCATATCGCCAACGGTGGCAACGGTATGGTACCTTTCCGCGACCAGCTCACCGAACGCGAGATAAATTTGCTGGTAAATTTTGTCCAAGATGACCTAAGAAAGAAGGGGAATTAACCGCAGATAGACGCAAATATCTTTGCGGTTTGGTTTGTTATCTGTGTTCATCTGCGTCCATCTGCGGTTAATATATCTTATATGAAAGTTTTGATCACAGGGGCGAGCGGACTGATCGGGACCGCGCTCCAGAAGTCGTTTGAAGAGAAAGGTTACGAGATGCTTCTGGCGTCACGAAGCGAGCCGAAAGTTGAAAGCCAGATCAAGTGGAGCATGGACACGGGCTTTGCAGATGACGATCTGCCGAGGCTGGAAGGTCTGGATGCCGTGATCCATCTCGCCGGCGAGAACGTTAGCGGCCTGCGTTGGACCGATGAGAAGAAAAAAGCGATCCGCGACAGTCGCGTCTTCGGTACGCGGACGATGATCGAGGCTTTTGCTCGTCTCGAAAAAAAGCCGAAGGTATTCATTACCGGTTCGGCCATCGGTTTTTACGGCGACCGCGACGATGACGAAATGACCGAGACGAGCTCAGCCGGCGATACTTTTCTCGCAAAGGTGTGCAAGGAATGGGAGGCCGAATCGCGGCGGGCAGAAGACATGGGCATCCGCACGGTTTTGCTGCGGACAGGTATTGTTCTGTCGAAAGACGGTGGAGCTCTCGCGACAATGCTGACGCCTTTCAAATTGGGTGTCGGCGGCGTGGTCGGCAGCGGCAAGCAATGGATGAGCTGGGTCTCGCTCGACGACGTTGTCGCGATAATCAATTTTGCATTGGAGAACGAAAGTTTACGCGGAGCGATGAACGTCGCGTCGCCAAATCCGGTTACAAACGAGGAGTTTACAAAGACGCTCGGCAGCGTGCTCTATCGCCCGACATTCTTGCCGCTGCCGGAATTTGCCGTAAATTTGGTGTTTGGCGAAATGGGCGACGCATTGCTTCTGGCTTCGACACGCGTGATCCCGAAACGGCTTGTCGATGCGGGTTACAAATTCAAATATACCGATCTCAAAACTGCTATTGAGCACGCGGTAAAGTAGTAAATTTAGCCGCAGAGGTGTTTTAACAGAATGTACAGGATATTTAGGATGAGAAGATCAAGATATCTTGTTCATTCTGTTTATCATGTAAATTAATTCTCTCTGGGTCTCTGCGGTTAAGTTATCTTAAAGAGAACAGGCCGGCTCGGTGCGGCGTCGGCGTCGAAAGGTGCGATCTGGAGATTTAATAGATACTCGCCGTCAGCGACTTCGTTCGGCACATAAATCAGCTCGGTGATGGTGCTGTTGATGCGGGTGTTCTCGTACGTTTCAACGCTTCCCTTCTCGACGTTCCAAAACATACGGTGATTTGTGAGCTTGCCATCGTCAAAGATGCGATCGATTGACGGCAGATCGACGAGCAGGTGTTTGAAGCCGTATTCGACTATATATGCCATTGCTTCGGTTGAAAAATAAGGTGGAATCACATCGCCGTATTCGCGTGTCATCTTGCTGTCATCATTCGGAAGCGTACGGACGATCAGGGCAGAACCGCCCGCATGAGCGGGTGGCTGAAATTCAGTTTCAAGACCTGACTGCAAGAGGCCGGTCGCTCCCGCTCCCGCTCCCGACTTTACTGCCGTTTCGATCGCTTCGCGCGTAATGACCAGATCATCACTGCCGCCAGTCCATTCCGGTGAAACCGAGATGAGCAATGCGGAAATAAAAATGTCCTGCAAACAATCCCGAACCGAGATCCGTTCGTTTGTTATGTGGCCAACGCATTCGGTGTGCGTGCCGTTGCAATGAGGGATAAATGTGTACTGTTCGAAATTCACGCTGCCGCCGAGTCTTATGTCGCCGACAAGATCGCCCGCCTCAACCGGTTTTGACGCCGCCATCTTGACGCCATAGGCATTCGGCTGCGGGCCGTTGAAACGCAGCGGTATCGAGATGTCGATTGGCTTACCTATTTTTTCAAAATCAATATTCACAATTCTTTAATTCTAGTCTTCACATCATCCAAATCAATTTCGATCACGTTCTCAACACCCGAGCATATTTCCATCAACAATCTATCTTGTGCATTGCCTGTTTCCTTCGCAACGGAATACGGCAGGTCTTCGCGGAAGGTGACCATCGAGTATTTGGAGAAATAGTCGGGATAGGTGTGTTCAAGAAGCGTTTCGAGTTCGCGTTTGCGTTGGAAGACGGGATCGGCGACGGCGTCGCGCATTTCGTAAAAATTTTCCTCGGCCATGTCGGCGATGGCGTCGGTGTTTATTTTGCGGAGTTGGCCGTATTCTGTGTAAACCGTTTCCCAATCGGTGCCGTGCTTTTCGATCAGCTGATCCAAAACTCGAACGTCCTCGAAAGCGCAATTCATACCCTGGCCGTAGAAGGGCACGAGGGCATGAGCTGAGTCACCAAGCAGCAAAGCCTTACCATTGGTGTTCCAGGGGAAGCATTTGACCGTACCGAGATTGCCTGTCGGGTTGGTGAAAAAGTCTTCGACCAGCGTCGGCGTCAGTGGAATGGTGTCCGGGAAGTTCTCTTCGAAGAAATGCATCAGCGAGACGTCATCGGTCAACTTGTCGAAACCGTTATCACCTTTGTGTGAGAGGAACATTGTGCACGTAAAGCTGCAATCAAAATTCGGTAGGGCGATCATCATGAACTTATGTCTTGGCCAGATGTGAAGGGCAGTTTTCTCTAAAAGAAAACCACCATCAGGGGACGCAGGTATGTGCAATTCCTTATAGCCGTGCTCTAACCAAAATTGCGAAAAATCAAACCGCTCGACTCCGCCGTTCATCATCGCGTGCCGTACCACCGAACCGGCTCCATCCGTCGCTATCACTGTGTCACCGCGAACAACAGCACCGCTCAAAAATCTCGCTTCGCCAGTCTTGCAATTAAAATCAACGCATCGCTCGTTGAAATGAAACGCCACCTCTTCGTATTTATCCGCTTCGTTAATTAAAGCGATGTTCAAACCGGCACGCGAGACCGAGTTGATATATTCACCTTGCCGTCCAGAGTACGGCAGCAGCTTGGTCTCGCCCGAAACAGCGTGGATCATGCGGCCATACATCGGCACGGCCTCGGCGAGCATGTATTCGTCCATACCTACTTCGCGAAGTGCCGCAATCCCGCGATCCGAGAGCGCGAGGTTGATCGAACGCCCTGCTGCAACCTCCTCGAGACGCATGTCACCGCGAGCCTCGTAGAGGTCAACGGCGATCCCTCGTTTTGCAAGATAGATCGACAGCAGCGAACCGGCAAGTCCGGCTCCGATGATAGTTACTTTCGGTACTGGCATTAGTTGTTGGACGATTCTCCGATCAATTTCTCAATTCGGACAGCCGTCACTTTGAATTCCGGCGCCTGCGTAAAGCGATCGCGCGTCGGACCGGTCGCGTAATTCAGGAAAACTGCTGGGTCGTGGAACGAAGCGAAAAGCTCGCCCGATTTGACCCTTTCGGTTATCTCAACCGGCAGGATGGCCTCGCCGTAATTGCTTTTGAGCCGCACAGACTCGCCGGCCGCGATCGAGAGCCGTTTTGAATCGTCGTTCGAGATCATCAGGAGATCAGTTGGCCGAAGCTCGCGGTTCGGCGTGCGCATCGTCATCGTACCGGCATTAAATTGTTCTAAGACGCGACCCGTGGTCAGCATAAACGGAAATTCATCCGACACGACCTCTTTTGTAGGTCTGTATTTGATACGCCGAAGAGCGGCGGCGACCCCATTCGAGAACGATTCGCCATGCAGCACCTCGGTCCCCGGGTGATCGACATCGGGGCAGGGCCACTGGATACCTGCTTTCTCAATCCTGTCGTAAGTGATGCCAAATCCCGGCGGCCACACAGCACGAACCTCGTTCCAAACTTCTTCTGCGGTCCTAAAGCCAAATTCGTTCGCGTGTCCCATCGCAGATGCCAGATCACAGATTATTTCGAGATCTGAGCGGGAATTTCCGCGTGGAGTTACCGCGGCCCTTATACGCTGAACGCGACGCTCGCCATTCATAAACGTGCCGTCTTTCTCAAAGGACGTCGTGGCGGGGAAGAAGACGTGGCCGAATCGTTTGCCGGTCTCATTCATAAAAAAATCCTGAATGATGACCAAGTCCATGTTTGCGAAAGCCTTTTCGGTCTCGTGCGCGTTTGCGTTCGACAAAAACACATCGTAACCGATTGTCCACAGAGCCTTAAGTTTGCCATCACGAGCCGCGTCGATCATCTGAAGTTGATTTAGTCCGGCCGCGTCGGGGATCGGGGCTTTCCAGACACTTTCAAAAAGCTCACGTCCCGCGTCGATCGCAATCGAGCCGGTCAGAATTCCCGGATCGCACCCCATGTGGGCGGCACCCTGCACGTTATTTTGGCCGCGAAGCGGATTGACCCCGGAGCCGGGCTTGCCAATATTTCCTGTTAACAACGCGAGATTTACGATCGACATTACGCCTTCGGTGCCTTGCAAATGCTCGGTCATGCCCAAACCGTGCAGTGACATCGACGGCTGCTCAGACGCGTAGATTCGGGCGGCTTGGCGAATTTGCCCAGCATCAACGCCGCATCTATCCGCCACCGCCTCGGGCGAATATTCGGCGACGAATGCCTTGAATTCTTCGTATTCCGTCACACGCGTCCGGATAAATTCAGGATCGGTCAGTCCTTCGTCAATGATCGCGTGGGCCAACGCGTTGAACATCAAAATATTCGTGCCCGGCCGCAATTGCAGATGAACGTCGGCGTATTTCGTAAGCTCGGTCTTTCGCGGATCAACAATTATCAGCTTAGCGCCATTCTTGATCACGGCCTGCTTGATGCGTGCACCTGGGATCGGGTGATTTTCGCTCGGATTGGCACCGCACAGCATGATCGTTCTCGCCTTTTCGATGTCGTCGAAGGAATTGGTCATCGCTCCCGTACCGATCATGATCTTCATCGCGGCCGCCGTTGGCGTATGGCAGACGCGCGCACAGCAATCGACGTTGTTGGTGCCGAGAACGACGCGTGTGAACTTCTGCGCGAGGTAATTTTCCTCGTTCGTCGCACGAGCGGATCCCAAAACCGCGATGCTCTCTTTTCCAAACTCGGCATCGATCGCCTTGAGTTTACTCGCTGTGAATTGAATTGCTTCGTCCCACGAAACGACCCGCCATTCGCCATCCTCGCGAATCATTGGCTCGGTAACACGGTCATCAGCATCGATGAAATCAAAGGCGTACCGGCCTTTTACGCAGAGATGGCCATAGTTTACCGGTGCGTCCATCACTGGTCTTACCTGAACGACACGGTCGTCACGGACACCAACATTCATTTCGCAGCCCGTGCCGCAATACGGACATGTGGTCTTGGTCCACGCGGTCGGGAACCCCCGTTCAATTACCGTCTTGTCCTCGAGGGCTCCGGTCGGACATGCGTCCGAACACGCGCCGCACGAAACGCATGTGCTGTCGCCAAACGCGCCGAATGAATCGGGCATGATGTGCGAGTCTTCGCCCCGTCCCAGAACGTGCCAGACAAATTGGCCCTGCACGTCTGCGCAGATCCGCACGCAGGCATAACAATTGATGCACCGAGACATATCGACATCGATATAGGTGTGCGAATCATCCGCCGCAATTGAGTGTTCGCCGTGAAAATCGTCGGCGGTGAGGCCATAATCCGCAGCGAGTTTGTGAAAAGGTTTGTCGGGATAGGCTGTGAACGCATCGGCGGGATATTTGCCGGCGAGCATTCGCAAATTCCATTTTCGGGCAGATTCTATCGGGTCGCTGTGGGTCTCAACCTCCATGCCGTCTGTGAGTTCGGCCGTACACGAAACGGCCTCGTGAGCACGTCCTTTGACCTCAACAAGGCACATACGGCAGGCACCGACCGGATCGAGCCGTTCGTCGTTGCAAAGAGTCGGGATATCCAATCCAATACTTTGCGCCGCGGCCAGAATGGTGATGCCGTAGGCGAATTCGCCGTCGATGCCGTTGATCTTTGCCCTGATCATATTGCCCTTTAGTCTATCGAATCATACACCGGTCGAGCACGTCGCCAACCAATCTAACCGAGTTCGGTCCGCAGTATTTCAGCAAACCGAAATACGTCCGAAAAATTATTATACAGGGGCACCGGAGCGATCCTGATCACGTCCGGCTCTCGCCAGTCGGCCGAAACGCCTCGCGCCAGTATCCGCTCATGCAGCGTCCGGTCGCCGCCTCGCACCCGGATCGAAAGCTGACACCCTCGCTGCCCAGGATCCGACGGTGTGATGACCAAAATTCGGTCGTCCCCGATACCATCGAGAAAGAACTGTAAATAGCCCGTCAGTTTCTCCGATTTCACCCGAATAGCGGACATTCCGGCCTCGTCAAAAATCTCAAGCGCCGCCCGCAAAGCAGCCATTTGAAAGATCGGCGGGTTCGATACCTGCCAACCCTCGGCACCCGCGATCGGGCGAAACTCAGGACCCATTAAAAAACGGGTTTCTTTTTCATGTCCCCACCATCCGGCGAACCTAGGTATTGTGTTGCAATTGGCATGCCTTTCGTGAACAAATGCCCCGCCAACGGCTCCCGGCCCGCCATTCAGATATTTATAAGAGCACCAGACTGCGAAATCTACGTCCCAATCGTGCATCTTCAGCTCGATATTGCCCGCCGCGTGCGCGAGATCAAAGCCGACGATCGCTCCTGCTTTGTGGCCGGCGGCAGTTATTTTCTGCATATCGAACGCCTGGCCCGTGTAATAATTCACACCACCTAGCAAAATCATCGCGATCTGATCGCCAGAATGCTCTATTGATTCGAGAATGTCGTCGGTTCGCAAAGTCGCTTCGCCATCGCGCGGTGTAAGTTCGATTAAGAAATCACGCGGTTCGAGACCGTGGAAACGTATCTGCGACGCGACCGCGTATTGATCAGAGGGAAACGCTCCCTTTTCGATCACGATCTTGCGTCTCTCATCCATTGGCCGGTAAAACGAGACCAAAAGCAGATGCAGATTGACCGTTAGCGAATTCATAACGACCGTCTCAATCGATTTCGCACCGATGATCGCCGCCATCTGCTTGGTCAAAAACTCGTGATACGGCAGCCACGGATGCTTCGCATGCAGATGTCCTTCAACCGCAAGCCGCGCCCAATCGTCGAGTTCCTGCTCGATGTAGCCGCGAGCAGTTTTAGGCTGAAGACCGAGCGAGTTGCCGGTGAAGTATATCGCTTCTTCTCCATTCGGTTGTTTCGGAATGTAGAATTTTTCCCTGAAATGCCTGAGTGCATCATCCGCATCCATTTGCGCGGCAAAGGTCGCGGAGTTTTCAAATTGCGTCGGCTTAATTTCCATTGACATAACGTTTACCGTAAACATTGTATCAATTCAAATTCAGGAATGGTTGTTTCGAAATAGCTTTGTGCCAACAACTTGTCCTTATCTCGCTGACTTAGGCAAAAATCTCCCCGCTCTCTGCGTTTCGATAATTCAATGCAGAGACCGGAGAGAAAAGAAGCGGTTTTCATTGTTTGACGTCTTCTTGCAAACTCAAACTAACCCATAACGGCTTGAGAGCTAGTATGCCGCACCTACAGACGTCACATTTTTCAATTTTAGAGCGGCGGCAACAGTTGCATCGTCGTTATCCGACGTTATCGCCCCGTCGATAGCCGTTCCGCCATGTTCAACCCAAGCGAGTAAAGTCCCCATATTCGTATGCAGGAACGAGAGGTTACGCCCATTTGCGTCTTGAGGAATTTTTGCCAGGATGTCCTTTATTGCCTTTGTCGCATGAACCAACTGTGCGTCATGAAAAGCGGACTCCTCGGCCTCCAAAAGCGAGACCGGTTGACAATTGCTTCTACCCGGAACACAGCTCAAACTTTCGCCTACTGACTGAAAGTTGCAACCCCCGGATTTACTACCGCAAGCATCAAAAAATTCATTATTTTCGTGTTCCATTTTAACTCTCCTTTTTTTATTAAATTTAAATCCGACTATAACTTATTATCGAATTTGTTTTCGAGGGAGATAGTATTTTCACGCTGAAAATTCATAGATTCATCTAAAATTGCTCATCATAACTACATCGGAGCTTTCGTTGCCGCGTGATAACGCAAAACCTTTGCCGTCACGATCCTGCTTAAACCGTGCTATCTGCCCCGATTCAAAGAAGGTCAATTGTTTCGGAGGTTTATTATCAAGCGGTTGACTCCAAAGGTTGTGCGTGCGATCCCGGCTGTTTACATAAATCAATCCTTTCCCATCGGTGGTCCAGCGAAAGATTCTCGATTTAACAACTAGCGGCAGATCAAGAACCTTTAAAGGCCTTCCGCCTTCAATCTGAAAGATCGAAAGTTTTACCGGATCGCCGGTTTTTCCTTCGCCATAATCACAGGCAAAAAACTTACTATCAGCCGACACTGTTGGTCTGCTTGACTCGGTTTCGATCAATTGAACAGGATTTCCGCCGTCCAAATTCAATTTCCAGATCGTGGTCAGGTTATCCGCATTCGTCCGCTGGTACAGTATCCACTTACCGTCAGGCGCAAAGCTCGGGTTGCCTTCGTCTTCCTCAGTATCCGTGAGAGCGGCCGGATTTCCGCCGTCAATATCTATTTGCCAAAGATTCTGGTTGCCCGCTCGCGTTGAAGTGAAGACGATAAAACGCCCGTCCGGCGAAACTGTCGGCGAATAATTTGATCCCTGATCAAAGGTCAGTTGCCTATTACCGCTTCCGTCCGCGTTGACGATCCAAATGTCATTCTTATCGGCCGTTCTTACTGTATAGACAATTTTACCGTCGGGTGTCCAGTCAATGCCGGATGTTCCTTCGTCCTTGCCTTCCTCATGCGTTATTTTTTTCACGGATTCCGTAGCTCCATCCGGAGAAGTCCAAATGTTAAAAAGACGCTCCTTCTTGATGGCAAGCAGTGATTTATTATCGGCCGTTAAACTCAGTCCGACATAGGTGCTGAAATCGTTAGTGATGCGTTTGGTTTCGCCGCTCGGATACGAAAGCATCCAAATCTGTGAAAATTGTGTGTCGATGTCGCGCCCGCTGAAAACAACCCCGCTTCCGTCCCAAAGCCAAGCCAGGCCGTTTATGACCAGCCAACGCGAAGCCGAAAGCCTTTTCTCCGTTCCGTCCTCAACCGACACTTCGTTCAGATAATACAATGAGTCGGCAGATGAAAAAACAGAATTAATAATTGTTTTGCCATTCGGATTCCACGCCGTGAAAGTTCGAATTTCTCCCCCGGACGCATTTGCGAGGATGCGTTGCGAGCCGCCTTTTGGATCGGCAAGCATAAGGGAGGTTCTGAAGCGGACAAACGCGATCGTATCTCCCGCTGGCGAAAAAGTAACATTGCCGTCAACATCCTCGGCTATTTTCCGCGGATTGCCGCCGAGAACGGGAATTGCATAAAGTATTCCAGCATTTTTGGCTTCGTGGATCGTGTAGTAAATATAGTTGCCGTCCTGCGTAAATGTTAACCCGCTATAGTTAACCTCGGCCGGTGGAACTATTTGGACTGCCGCCGATGCCTCGACTTGCCGAACCATCAACGATTGCCTTCCTTCATCCCTAAGCGCGTAGGCAACATACTTTCCGTCCGGCGAAACAGTCACCGCATTTGCAGCCCCTCCTTCATAAGTCAGTTTCGCCAGCTTCATGTTCTGAAAAGCATCAGCCGTTTTGCTTATTGAAGCTATTTTTGACAAGCCAAAAAAAGCTGCAACGATCAAGACAGCAAGCGTTGTAACGCCCAAAAACACAAAAGCAGGCCGGGCCTTAACTTCGCTCACGGCCTCGCTGATAAACGAGCTTATGCGGCCTGAATACATGTCGGTGCGGCCCGCCGTGACTGCCGCGTATTTTGCGTCCGTGATTCTTTCATTATTGAGATCATTGATGACACGTGAATTCAGCGGTTCGGCTTTTTCCCCAAATTCGAGGGCACGACGAAAGTGCTTCAGATCTTCCAACAGCTCGCTTGCCGTCTGGTATCGCGCGTTTTGATTTTTCCGCAAAGTTTTACGCACAATGCGTTCCAGTTCCGCCGGAATGTCGGAAACAAACTCAGCAAGATGTGGCGTTTCAGTTTTTAAATTGCGGCGATGATATCGCTTGTTG
This sequence comes from Blastocatellia bacterium, assembly GCA_963765045.1. Lineage (GTDB taxonomy): Bacteria > Acidobacteriota > Blastocatellia > Pyrinomonadales > Pyrinomonadaceae > OLB17. The sequence continues at coordinate 676,075 of CAVXVF010000018.1, forward strand.
TTTCGCCAGGAAAAGGCAGCCTGCCGGTGAGCATCTGAAAAAGCACGACGCCGAAACTCCAGATATCGCTTCGGGCATCGACGTCCTTTCCACGGGCTTGTTCGGGAGACATGTAAGCGGCAGTGCCCAGAATCATGCCCGCCTTTGTGTTCAGGAGCTCGCGGGTTTGCTCTTCGAAGTCAATTTCCCGGCTGTTTTTTTCAGTCAGCTTCGCAAGGCCGAAATCAAGCACCTTCACGATTCCGTCATCGCGGAGCATGATATTGTCTGGCTTTATGTCGCGATGAATAATGCCGACCGCGTGCGCGGCTCCGAGAGCGTTAACGATCTGGATCGAGGAATCGATAACCTGAGTCAGTGAAAGACTTTTTGTTTTAATTGCGACATTCAGCGTATCGCCTTTGACGAATTCGATGACGATGTAATGCATTCCGTCCGACTCACCGATTTCGTAAACGACGATGATATTGGGATGATTAAGTCCCGAGGCCGCCTTTGCTTCCTGAAAAAACCGTTTGAGATTCGATTCGCCGCCGTCGAAAGTAGCGTTCAGAATTTTGATCGCAACCTGACGCTCGAGTTTTCTGTCCTCGGCGAGATAAACTTCGCCCATTCCGCCCGTTCCGATTTTTCGCACTATTTGATAATGATTGAGGAAATCGCCTTCCTTCAATTCGGGGCCGTCGGCAACAAGCTGGTCCGCGACTTCGCCGACCGCGGGCGATTCCAAAAACATCTCGGCGCTGTCATAGGACGACAAAAGAGATTCGACCTCACTCCGCAGTTTCTCGTCGCCGCTACAGTGCTGATTTATATAATCCAGCCGATCCTCCGGCGGCTGACTTAAAACACCTGCAAAAACTTCTTTTATTTGCTGCCAGTTTTCCTTCACTGCGTGTTGCTCCGTTTCTTTAACTGCTGGAATTATTTCTGAATTGACGCGGGCGAAACAGCATTGATCTCGCAAGATACTGTTTCGCCTCACTTCAAATATGTCGAACTAACGCTTCGGTTCCAAAATGATCTCACGTGCCAGGCGGTCTTGCAGGACTTCGCGAATCTCAAGCCGGTCCTTATAGCCTTGTCGCTGTTTTGCATCGTCGCCGATCACCGTTTGCAACAGCGAATCGGCCTTGGCTTCATTGGCTTCCATAGTTGCGAGATTTTTGTATTCGGTCATCAACATCAAGTTAAAATCTCCCGCGCCGTGTGCCTCGGTTTGCAGGACCTTGTACGAAATGATCTGTCCGTCCTTTTTCAGGGCCTCCTGCTCGCGTTTCCAATCACCGGCTATGTAGTTCAAATACGCCGTATCCATTCCCGGCTTCATGCGGATAAATCCTATGTTCCAGACCGATCCGGTGCGATACGGGCGATTGACTTGTGCGAATACGACGACGCTCAAGGTCATGATAAGGACGGCGAGGAAGCCAATAAGTACGCGATTATGTTTCATAATTATCTCCTGTTTTTAGTTAATGAGTGCAAAAGCAAATGAGTTTTGTTTCGGCCGCCGCCGCACCCGCCTCAAGCGGCAGCCGTTCCACTTTTTTACCTGTTTCCCGGATTTGAAACTTCGCTTTTGACGAAGATTTGCAGAGAATTTCAGACCTTCGGTTAGATAAAACTGCATCTACTTATCTAACGCGTCATTTCTTAATAAACCGTACAGATTTATTTTGACAGTTCGCGATGAAGCCATGCCTTGGCCATCGCCCAATCAGTCGTGACGGTTGTGCGGGACAGCCGCATTGTTTCCGCCGTTTCTTCCAAAGTCAGACCGCCGAAGTATCGCAATTCGACAATGCGAGCCTGCTGCTCGTCATGTTCCGCTAACCGGTTAAGTGCCTCGTCCAGAGCGATTAGATCGACACTCTGTTCGCTGCTAATAGCTAGCGTTTCGTCTTCGAGCTGCACGGGCACGGCATTTCCACCGCGTTTGTCACGATGTTTTGCCCGGGCATGATCGACCAAGATTCTCCGCATTATGTTCGCTGCAATTGCATAAAAATGAGCCCGGCTGTTGAAATGCACATCGTGCTGATCGATTAGCTTGATATAGGCTTCGTTTATTAGGGCCGTGGTTTGAAGAGTGTGATTGGGTCGTTCGCGCCGCAAAAACCTGGCGGCCTGCTTATGAAGCTCGTCATAAACAAGCGGCATCAGGTCCGCCAACACTTGATGGTTTCCGTCGCTCCATTCGCGCAGCAATCGAGTAATCTCATGAGATTCACTCATATTCAAATCTTACCTGTTAATATTGATTTAGCCGGAGAATATATCGGGAATTCGTACAAGTCAAGATGATTCAGAGCGAATCTTCCGTGCCGCTTTGTTCGAAATTTAGAGTTAATGAGATAGGGCGGCAAATTGAGTGAAGAATTAGCGTAGCTTGGCTTTATCTAATGAAATCTCCCTTGTCCAGATTCAGCCAGTTCAGGGCCGCTCCGTTGAACAACATTTCCTTTATCGAATCGTCATACGGCATTGAGTCGATCATCTTTCCGGGTTCGGTTTCACCCAATGGAAACGGGTAATCGGTGCCGAGAGCGACCTGATCGGCTCCGACGAGTTTTATCAGATAATCAAGTTTTGCCGGTTCGTGAACGAGCGAATCGAAATACATTTTGTTCAGATACTTTCGCGGGCTGTGCGGATTATCGACCGCGCAGAGGTCGGGGCGGACGTTAAAGCCGTGGTCGATCCGGCCGAGCGTTGCGGGGAACGAACCGCCGCCGTGGGCAAAGCAGATGCGAAGATTTGGGAGACGTTCAAGTGTGCCCGAAAATATCAGCGAACAGATCGCGCGCGAAACTTCGGCGGGCATTCCGACCAGCCACGGCAGCCAGTATTTTTGCATGTCTTTTTCGCCCATCATGTCCCACGGATGAACAAACACAGCCATTTCGAGTTGCTCGCACGCTTTGAAAAAGTCAAAGAATTGAAGGTCGCCGAGGTTTCTTTGATTAACGTTCGTGCCGATTTGAACGCCAACAAGGCCGATCTTTTTGCAGCGTTCGAGTTCTTTGATGGCAAGCGCCGTATCCTGCATCGGAACCGTTCCGAGGCCGATAAAACGCAGAGGGAATTCGCTCACCGATTTCAGCGATATGGTCGTTTAGAAATCTCGCGACCTCCGCTCCATCGCGCGGCTTTGCCCAATAGCTGAACATCACGGGCACCGTCGAGAGCACCTGGACGTTTACTCCCGCGACATCACATTCTTCAATACGCTTTTCCGCTCTCCAGCAATTCTCCTCAACATCGCGAAACGCCACGCCGTCATCACGCAGCATCCGCGCGCAGCACGGCTTGTAATGATCAAGTGTGATAAATCCGCCATAGCCGAATTTTTCTTTCCAATTCGGAATATCTTTCGGAAGAATGTGAGTGTGGATGTCGATCTTTAGCATATAAGGCAAGATGCAACCCTAAGGACCTGGCGTTCTTAGTTAGTCTTTACGGCCGCTTCACGAGCTTTACGTTCGTGAAATTCTCGCCTCAATGTTACTGCTTCATCGTCGGTCAACTGCTTTGCCTTAATCAACGACAAACTCAGTTTTCTTAGCTGTTCGGTTTGTTTGAGGCGTCTGGTGATAGCCTCAGATGACATATCAATCTTCTTCATTTTTCATCCTGTCAATATCGATCAAATCCTTATGTCGTCCGGCAAGCTCTTTCATGCGAATCAGCCCTTCTTTGGACACGATCGACATCGGATTACCTTGCCAACTGATCGTCGTCCTCGATTCCCACACATCTTCCACTTGAGGAGTAACAAGGAGAAAGTCCAATGATAACACTTCGCCTTCCTCATCGATCTTTGAAACTCGACGAATCTCTACTGCACGCTCCTTGAACGACATATCCAAACCGTGAATGTCAAAACCGAACTCCTTCGCAATTTCAAAGGAGCGGTCAAGCGACTCGGGTCTTATCAATATGTCAATATCAAACGTAGCCCGTGGAAACCCCAAAATGGTAAGAGCAAGTCCGCCGCAAACGGCATACTCGATCTCTTTTTCTTCGAGAGATTCGGTTACATTCGCAAGTTCAATCAATAGATCTGACATATTTTCCAATTCTACACTAGAGAGTGGTGGTGACTATTCATTCGGAATGACATCACCGAATGTGAAATAACGGTCATCCGCTTCTCCTTTTTCTGCGTGAAGCGAAATGACAATTTTCTCAGGGCAGCAGTCAGAACTCTTGAAATCCAATCGTTTCCAAATAAAGTGATTGTCCGAATCGCGAGCTTTGAGGCTTCCAGCAAGCCCAGGATAATAGTGTCCAAAAGGAGATAAAATTGTCTTGGGGACTTGAACGATCAAGGGCACCCTTTTCTTTACGGCGTTGAATCTTAATTCTCCTCTCTGAGTGGCTTTGACCACCGTCGATTTCCATCCATCACCAAGATAGTGGTTCCAGTTTAGACTCACCTCGCCATTCGAAACGATCTCACCGCCTTCATAAGTTACTAAAACATTCATCTCCGGAACAAGAATCACCTGTCTCGGATAAAACAAGACCAATACGACACAGCCAACAAGAACTAAGAATAGCTTTTTTCTTCGACTTAAATTTTGTAACATCTCGAATTAGAGCAACTCATTTCGGTGGTTCCATAACCGCTCCGCAGGCTTTACATGTCCGCAGGTCTTCCGAGCCGTAGAACTTTTGAACACGCCTTGAAACTGCGTCGTGATATCGGTTAATTGAAAATATTCCTCGTAGAGTTTTCGTTGCAGTTCTCGCAAAACCACATCAGGCCGTCAAGTTCACCGTCGTGGCGTTTGCGTTCGATGACAAGGCCTATGGTGTTTGCTCCGCGGATCGGATTGTGCGGAATGCGCGGCGGCAGCAGGAACATCTCGCCCTCGCGGATCGGAACCTCGACAGCTTTGCCGTCTTCTTGTATCTGAACCTTGATATCGCCTTCGAGCTGGTAAAAAAGCTCCTCGCCCTCGTCCCAGTGATAATCCTTTCGTGAATTCGGCCCGCCAACGACCATGACGATAAAATCGCCGTCGTCATAAACGCACTGATTCCCGACCGGCGGCTTGAGCAAATGCCGATGCTCGTCGATCCATTGCTTAAAATTGAAAGGGCGTCTAATACTCATTTAACTACATTTCGGCTAACTTTGTCACCGTCCGCCAATTACGGCCGGTTGCAGCAACTTTCAGTTTCTTGTCGATGAACCCTTTGCCGACCGCACTGTCCGTAATGTGGATCTTGAGAAGACAAGCAATATGGCGGCCCAGAATTGCAAACAATTCATTTTCGTTGCCCTGTGCGAGAAGACGCTCCTCCTGCTCGTCCGTCAGCTTTTCATTCAGGAAGAAAACATGTACGTCTTTGTGGCTTTCAAACTGCCCCTTGAATGGGTCCCATGCAACGATCTCTTCGATCTCGGCCATCGACCGGACCATTACGGAAATATTGAAACCAAAATCCTTCTGAATTGCGTCGTGAATCTTCTTAGCGAGCTTGCCATCGTCGGTTTTCGCGGTTTCAAACACCAAGTTTCCACTGTTGATATAGCTCTTTACATTCTTAAAACCGAGCGCCGTGAAAGTATCGCGAAGCATCTCCATTTTGATCATGTTTTTCCCCGTGACATTGATGCCGCGGAGCAGTGCAACGTACCTCATATCAATCAATTGTCGCGATCACCTTCAGCTCGATAGCGATAGGCGTCGGCAGTTTATTGATCTCGACGGTTGTTCGGCACGGCTGATTTTCGGCAAAATATTCAGCGTAAACGCGATTGTACGTCGCGAAATCGTCCTTCATATTCGTGAGAAAAACGGTTACATCGACGATCTTGTCCCATGAAGAACCGGCGTCTTCGAGTATGCAGCGGACGTTTTGAAACACTGAACGACATTGCGTTTCAATGTCATGTGAGACTATCTCTCCCGCGTCGTTTAGTTCCACGCCAGGTATGGTTTTCGTTCCACGCTCACGCGGCCCGACACCCGATAGAAAAAGCAGATTCCCAACACGGCGTGCGTGTGGATAAAGGCCAACCGGTTCTGGGGCACGTGATGAATCAAATACTTTTGCCATGTAAGTTAAAACCACCTGCAACGTACTAGTTACCTTTCTCCGCCCAGATTTGTACTAAATGGACGAGCGTCTCGGTCGATTTCTCAAGGCCTTTGCGCGAGTTGAATTCGAGCTTGCCGTGAAAATTATGACCGCCGGTGAAAAGATTCGGCGTTGGCAATCCCATCGCCGTCAGCCGCGAACCGTCCGTGCCGCCGCGAATTGGCCGCAGTTCGGCTTTAATGCCCGCCCGCCGCGCGGCTTCGATCGCGTAATCGGTTAGCTGCGGAAAATTTTTGAGCATTTCTTTCATGTTCAGATAACCGAGCACGCTCGCGTATTCGATCTTTACGTCTCGATATTTCTTTTGCGTTTTCGCGATCACTTTCTTGATCGCCGCTTCCTGTCCGGCGAGGCCGGCGATGTCGAAATCGCGAAGCAAGATCTTTACGGTTGATGTTTCTACGTCGAGATTTCCAACGTAAGGATGGATAAACCCGATGCGGCCTTCGGTCGTTTCAGGACGATTTTTGACCATCTTCGGAAATTGCGAAAGAAAGTCTCCGGCGGCGTAGGACGAATTTATCATGATGCCCTTTGCCGTGCCTGGATGTGTCGAACGCCCGCGAAACGTCACTGTGGCGGTACGCGCCGACCACGTTTCGTTCGAAATGTCGCCGAGCTGCTCGCCGTCGACGGTGTAGGCGAATTTCGCTCCCCAGTCCTCGATCTCAAATTTCTCGATGCCGCCGCCTACCTCTTCGTCCGGTGTAAAGGCCACCGCAATATTGCCGTGCTTGATCTGCGGATTTTGTATGAGCGTATCGAGCATAGTCATGATCTCGGCGATGCCGGCCTTGTCGTCAGAGCCGAGCAGCGTCGTGCCGTCCGCCGTGATGATGTCGTCGCCGATCATGTTTTTGAGATCGGGGTTTTGAGCGATGGTGATGACCTGCGTCTTGTCGTTCGGCAAAACAATGTCGCCGCCCTGGTAATTCTTGTGAATAATGGCGTTTACACTCGCACCCGACACGGCCGGGCTGGTGTCCATATGCGCGATAAAACCGATCGTCGGCACCTTCGAGTTGTCAGGCAGATTCCCCGGCAGCAATCCATAGACGATGCCCCACTCGCTTATCCGAACATCGAGCAAAATCATGTCGTCGAGCTCGTCCTTCAGAACCTTGGCGAGATCGAGCTGCTTTTTCGTGCTCGGCGGAGCGGGCTGATCCTCAGCCGACTGCGTGTCGATCTTTACGTAACGCAGGAAGCGCGACATTGCGGACTCGGTTGGCGGTTTTTGCTGGGCAAAAACGCTAACAGACAATACTGCGAAAAAAAAAGTGAGTAACAATTTCGTGATCTTCATAACTAATCGTCTTAACCGAAGTGCTTTTGATTTATGATCCGTAGTCTCCGAAGTCCTTCACTGCTTCCAAATCGCCCCGCTTTAATGTATATATCCCTTGCAGCATCTTCGTCGGAACAAAGGAATTGAAATATCTCTTGTGCTATTTCCTCGTGAGGTCTTATTCGCCCCTCATAACGTTGAAACATCGAGCGTTCATCTTCATCGCTCTCATGACCATCCAGCGCATAGTATCCATAAAAGCCATCGTACTTCTGTAAGAAATCCTTAAAAGTAATAATCCCTTGCGCACACTGCTGAATTAGTTGGTCATGTTTATCAACAACCCGCAAGAATTCTTCTTCGGACTTGAAGATGTTGCCCCACGTCGGGGCTATTTCATCGATCGGAGACTGCGTCATAGCTTCACACAAACATTCATCTCTTCCGTAAAAAACTTGAGCGCCTCGAAGCCACCTTCGCGGCCGATGCCGCTGTCTTTAACACCACCAAAAGGCGTTCGCAGATCGCGTAAAAGCCAACAGTTTACCCAAACGATGCCGCTTTCCAGCTTAGCTGCTACGCGATGCGCACGCGAAAGGTTTTCGGTCCAAACTGTCGCGGACAATCCGTAGCGAACCGAGTTTGCATAACTCAAAACTTCTTCCTCAGTATCGAACGGCATTATCGTCGCGACCGGTCCGAAGATCTCTTCCTGATTCGTGCGGCAATCGGGCGGCAGATTTTCAATGACGGTCGGTTCAATGAACCAGCCATTTGCACAACGCGAGGCACGCTCGTTTACACTCGCGTTTCCGCCCGTGAGGATCGTGCCACCTTCTTGTTTTGCGAGTTCGATATACGACACTATCTTGTCGAAATGCGGTTTTGAGACGATCGCACCGACGTCTGTGTCCGCGACGAGCGGGTCGCCGACCTTCAGCGCCGAGACACGCGAAACAAAATCGCCCTTAAACTGCTCGTACATCGGCCGCTCGACAAAAATACGGGAACCACACAAACAGATCTCGCCCTGGTTTGAGAATGACGAGCGAACGGTCGTCGCGAGCATCGTCTCATAATCACAATCGGCAAAAATGATGTTCGGGTTCTTACCGCCAAGCTCGAGCGAGAGCTTCTTGAACATCGGAGCGGCGACGCGTGCGATCTCCTCGCCCGTCTTTGTGCCGCCCGTGAACGAGATCGCCTTAACGTCCTTATGTGCAACAATCGCAGAGCCGACGCGGCCGCCCGTGCCGTGAACGATATTCAAAACACCTGCCGGTAAACCCGCCTCGATACAGAGTTTCGAGAGCAAGTAGGCGGTCATAGGCGTCACTTCGCTAGGCTTTGCAACGACGGTGCAGCCCGCCGCAATAGCCGGCGCGATCTTCCAGGTAAACAGATAAAGCGGCAGATTCCACGGGCTAATACAGCCAACGACCCCAATCGGCTGTCGCAGCGTGTAGTTGATCACGCCCAGATGCGGCGAATCGTGCGACTCATTAGCCGTATGCATCGCGGCTGTCGCGTAAAAGCGAAAGTTCGCAACGGCGCGCGGTATGTCAACGGAACGTGCGAGACTGACAGGTTTGCCGTTATCAATCGATTCCGCTAACGCAAGCTCTTCCAGATCGCGCTCGATAAGGCCGACGAGCCGCATCAGGATCGTAAACCGATCCTCGGGCGAAATGGCCGACCACTCGGGAAAAGCGGCCTTGGCGGCCTCGACGGCACGTTCGACATCGCGTTGGTCAGAATCGGGAATATGTGAATAAACCACGCCGACGGACGGGTCAAAATTGTCGAGATATTCGCCCGAGCCGGGTGTTGTAAGTTCTCCGCCGATGTAGTTTTGGATGTTCACTAAATCTTTGCAAACGTCAGTCCGGTCTGGCCTTGATATTTACCGCCGCGGTCTTGATAAGAGACGGCACAGTCTTCGTCCGACTCGAAGAACAAAATTTGCCCGATGCCTTCGTTGACATAAACGCGTAAGGGAAGATTCGCAAGGTTCGCGATCTCGACGACGAGGCGGCCGGTCCAGCCGGCTTCGAGCGGCGTTGTGTTCACGAGCAAACCGGCGCGCGCGTAGGTCGATTTTCCAAGCGCGATGCCGGTCACGTTTCGCGGCATTTTGAAGGTTTCGACAGTCACGCCGAGTCCGTAATGGTGCGGAGGTAATAGGTAATATCCCGAGCCGTCATCCGAAGTCTGAATCTCGGGTTCGATCAGTGAATATTGTTCGTCGAAACGCTTCGGATCGATCTCCTTTGCATGCACGGACGAAAAAATGCGAAAGCCGTCGTCCGCAAGCCGCATGTCGTAACCGTAGCTCGAACAGCCCGCCGAAATTATGCGGCTGCCGTTTACTTCCCGTAACAATTCAGGCAGAAACGGGTCGATCATTCCATGTTCGGCGGCCATTTTCCGCAGCCAGATATCAGATTTAATAGTCATAAAATTAAAAAAGGCGATAAGAAAAATAACTTATCACCTTCACAAACTAAAATCCATGTTGCCGGAAAACTACTCTTTTTTCATTTGAAAAATGTTGAGCGTGCCGTCGCCGACAGTAAATTTTAGCGGAACGCCGCCAGCTCCCGATTTTGCAGCGATCAATTTCTCGGTAAATAAATCCTTGCGGGTTTTGGGTTTGAGGTCGGTGTAAGTGTTGTCGATCTTGCCGGTTCGCAGAATGCTGGCGTTCAGTTCTGCGTTAATACTTGGCGGAAGACTCACGTTCATCGTGCCGCTGGCGAGCTGGATGTCGGCGAACCGTCCGCGCCAGCTTCGGGTCGGGACACTGACATCGACCGTGCCGCCGCCGAATGTGGCGAGAACTCCACCACCAACGAGATTCAGTGTGGCGTTGGTGTCGAGAAAATTGATTTTCATTGTGCCTTCGACACCCGCGATGAAAAGATCGCCTTTGCCGCCGTCGATCTGCAGGTCGCAGTATCGAGGCACTTTGATCACGTAATCGATTTTGAAGGGAAGGCCGATCAGAGCTTTCGGAAATTTTTTCGAGGCGTTTTTGAGATATTTTTTGTCATGCGTGCCGACGCTAATTATGCCCGTGCGGCCAATGCTTTCTTCGAGCGCAAAACCAGTCACCTTTGAAAGTTCGTTGAGATCAGCCTCGGTATGCGCGTTAAGTTCTATCTCGGCCGATATTTCGATCTCGTTTTTGCTCCAGCCCTCGACGCGGATCGATCCGTTCGGGGCTCCGGCCACCGAGAGCGTTCCACCGACGCCAAAATCAAATTTGTCTGTTTTGTAGGTCGTGCGTTTTATGAGTGTTGTAGTTTGAGCAACAGCCGAAAACGCGAAAGTTAAAAGAAAAACGGCGAATAGAATCGATCTAAGGAAGGCTTTTTTGTTCATTTTAGTAGGTGTGTTCGGAAGCGAGGCCAATATCATCTTACGTTTGGCGGGCAGCGGAGGTCAAACTATTTCTTTTGGCTGGAAAATCTAGCGTCTGATGAACGAAATGCTTCCGCGTTGATTCGTGACTGTCAGCGACGAGCTTCCGCCGCCGAATCTCCCCGCAACACGGCGCCCGTTTCCTACAAACGTCATTTCCGAACTTGCAAACGAACCGAGTGAGATGTTGCGAGTCGATGGAGCGGTCGCAACAAGCCGGAACGATGATTCGAACGGAATGCGGAGATTTATGTTGCCGCGCATCGAGGTGAAACGATATTGCCCGCCGTTCCGCATTTCGCCGTCGAAGAAAATATCGCCGATGCCGTTCTGAGCATCCACGGCTCCGGCCGAGATATTTGTCAGCGTTATGTCGCCTTCGGTCGAAATAATTGCCCGGACGAGGCCCCCGCTGACATTGGTAACGCTCAGATTTCCGATACGGGTTTCGATGTCCACATTCGCCAGCCGCGGAACCTTGATACGAAAATTGACATTGCCGATTCCGTCCCGTCCCTGGTTGTCCTTTACGAGATCGATATAGATCGTGCCGCTCAAGCTTTGCGGGGCGATGTTCGCAGCCGGGGCTTCGAGATATGCCGAGACGTTTATTTCCGGACGGTCCCAGCCTTCGACCGTTACGGTGCCCGAGCGATTAAGCAACTGGAGCCGTACATTCTTTGTCGCCGGATAGCTTTTTGAGAAGGTCTTCTGGGCCGACGCTTCATCAACGCTGTGCGCAAAGAAAAAAACTACGCTCAAACAAAGAAGAATCGTAGTTTTGGCGGCAATAGAAATGCGCAAAATTTTGTTCAAACTACAGATCATTAGAAAATCTAACCATTACAATTCAGAAAATGCGCGGAGCAAATTCATTTTTTCAGTCAAAGTCGAATCGAGCATCTCACCCGAGAGATCGTCCTGCGGGTCTTGCTCCAGAATAACCGTATATTCGGTCACCGCCTGGTCTATCTCGTTCAGATTACGGTCAAATGCATCCCGCATTTTGTTGTCCCACTGTTCACGTCGGGCTTGCACCCGCTTGTTCCAATAATCGATAGCGGCCTGCTGCTCCTGAAGCCGACGCATACGAGCCTGCTGCGGCGTGTCGGTCAGGCCGACCTTGCTCAAAACCTTTTCAAACGTAGTTTGCGAAGCACTTGACCGCGACGTGTAATCTTCGGCCGTCGGCTCGTAATAATTTTTTATGCCGACAATGGTCAGCAGAGAGCTGATGACGGCGATTCCCAAAACCGCCGATCCGACCTGCGAAAACGTAAAGCTGCGGCCAAACCAGCCTTTCGGCGGTTCCGGCACAAACGGCTCACGCTTCGCTTCGCTCTCAATTATGTTGTTAATGCGGCACCAAAGGGCTTGAGAATTAGGCGGCAGAAACTCGGCAGGCTTTTCGACGGTGCATGAATCAAGGATGACAGCAAAATCTTCGCAGACCTTGGCACATTCCGCACAGACGGAAAGGTGCGTTTGAACAGACATCGACATCATTTCGTCGAGTTCGTTGTCCAAAAACTGGCTAATATTTTGTTGGCATTCGTCGCAGGTCATCTTAGTTTCCGGTCACACTTTATCCCGACCAGTTTCAAGCAAGCTCTATGGCTGGTTGCGTTGATACTCCATAAAACGCGTTTTCAATCTAGATAGATTAATAGATGCGGTTGATGGTTGCCTTTAAGCAGAAGTTTTTTGTTCTTTTTGTTTAATTAGCAAGCCGCGAAGCTTCAATCGGGCCTTATGCAGTTGGGATTTCGATGTTCCAACCGATATTTTTAGCAGTCTTGCCACCTCTTCATGTTCGTAGCCTTCGACATCGTGGAGGACGAACACGTTACGGTAGCCATTCGGCAGCTCGGCGATGGCGTTTTTCAGCGCAATGCGGTCGATGACCTGCATTTTTCGCGGATTCGCCGTACCGGTTACGGTCTGTTCGGGCATTTCGCCATCTTCAGAGGTTTTTTCGTTCTTTACGCTTCGACGGCGAAAATGCATCAACACCTGATTGACCGTCAAACGATGCAGCCATGTCGAAAACGCCGAATCACCGCGAAAGCTGCCAACTTTTCTAAAAAGCTGGATAAATACTTCCTGCGTCAGGTCCTCTGCCTCGGTTTGGCTGCTGGTCATTCTGAGCGTGAGGCTGTACGTCCGGCGATGATAGCGCTGGTAAATGAGCTCGAAGGCCGTGATGTTCCCAGTAGCAGCCATCTGGCACAGAGCAAAGTCCGGTGCGGCCGCGTCAATTGCCACGACTTCCGCAGCCGGAGAATGAACCAGAGGCAACTCTACGCTATCCTCGAAACCAAAAGGGAGATCCTGCTCGATCACCGCAGCGGTTGAATCCATGCTTACTCCTCGAAAATTGCCGGTATTTAGAAAATCTTCGTTCGCTATGATGACTTACCTCCGAAACCGGGTTGCCTTGCCGCCCACGTATTTGGCGCGGTTAATGGTAAACGCGATTTTATGACGAAAACGTGGAAAGGTAAAGCTATTTGTTCAATGCCTCCGCTGTTGACTGAACTTACCGTAATAAGTGACTGAGTGTGTGGTCGTCTCAGCTTTCCCTTTCTGTGCCATCTAACGCATGGGTTCAGTTGCAGCAGAATCAAATAAAGCGAGGGCAGCGAGCACACCATAGCTCGGCTGTCAACTGCAACCCTTTGTTAGGTGGCCCCCTGCTCTATCAAGTCTTTCGCGATCACCATCGCTTTGAGATCGATTCGCGAGCGATACAAGTGAGCGTGAGGATACTTCACCCTCACTATCAAACGAATTCGCGCTTCATCCTCCGCCTTCATCTCAGCACCGAGCACAACTCCGCGCAGATCATGAGCGTGAAAGACGTAGTCGGAGAAGAGCCCTTCCTCGGTCTTGTTCTTGTGCGTGGATACTCTGTATTCCCGTTCATAGCTCCATTCGGGCGTTTTCGCGAAGAAGTACTCATTCAAGTACAGGTCCCAATCCCTTTCCGCTTCGCCGAGTGTGTGGCGTGCCCAGACACTGACGTCTGGCAAGGCCGGCTTGGACGACTGATAGATCACGGGCTGAGCAAGGAGAGATACGCTGTCTCGCTCGTCGCTACTGTCGAACTCAAGAACGGCACCGCCATGCTGGTCGCAATAGTGCGCCCACATCGCCGCTGAGCTTTCGGTGTCGGAGAAACAGCAAATCCGCATCCCAGGAATTCGCGCATCCCAATCGCGTTGAAAGCTACTTTTCATGTCGGAGAACGCCTGTTTGACAAAAACGGTGACAAACACCTCGAGCTCGGCCAGCATTACCGACACCGGTTTTTCATTCATCCGGTCGCGCATGACGCTGAGCAACTTGCGTGATGCGGGAGTTCCCGGCGTTCCGTTTCCGTTCAAGTAGTCCTCGAATCGCTTGACTATGGCTGTTCGTAGTTCCTCGAACGTGAAGCCTAGGTCAAACTCGCGAGGTACGTCGAAAGGGTCATTGAAAAGCACCGGAGAACTGTACCGAAGGCTCCGTGACGCTAGAATAGCGGTCGCCGTCTTGGCGGTTGCGTACTTGAAGAGCAAGGGGATATCGTGCTGTCGACTGGGAGATCTCATCGAGTGATTATCTTACATGGCGCGCTTGGAATGCGTGCGCTGCTCCGGTCCACCTAACTTATGATTGAGCGGAATCATTCCATATAACACTCAAATTTCGTGTATTATCCCGAATCATTCTCGATAACACCCGGATTTTATGTATTATCGCGAATAATTCCAGATAATAACCTTATATCTGGAATGAAGTTAAACTTTTCCTCCCGACTTTGCAATTATATTTATGGGATCGTGTCGCTATTTGTTCAATGCCAGTGGCCGGTCTTCACTTCGCCACTACCGTGGCCGCTATTTATTTTTCCAGCAGTTTTGATATACACTTCATAAAATCTCATAACGTCCCGGAATTATTGGCAACATTATGCTTTTCCTCACGCAGTCTGCCGCCGTTTACGGCATTGACGCTATAATTGTAGACATCGAAGTCAACCTTCAGCCGGTTGCCAAGGAGAATGAGTCGGTACCGCCGTTTACGATCGTCGGATTGCCGGATACGGCGATCCGCGAGTCGCGCGAGCGAATTCGGGCGGCGATAACTAACAGCGGATATTTCTTTCCGTTTCATAAAACGACAGTTAACCTTGCACCGGCCGATGTCAGAAAGGAAGGTGCGAGTTTCGATCTGCCGATCGCGTTGGGAATCCTTGGGGCGGCGGGCGATCTTGGCAATTTGGAAAACGCGGGCAGCACGCTGAGCATAGGTGAATTATCGCTTGATGGGCGAATTCGCCCCGTGCGAGGTGCGTTGTCGATCGCGCTTACGGCCCGTGAAAACGGAGTCACAAACCTGCTTTTGCCCGAAGAAAATGCGACCGAAGCCGCCGTAGTACAGGGAGTCAACGTTTATCCGGTCCGCGATCTGCGTGAAGCTGCCAGACTTGTGGAGGGTCTAAATGGCAGCCAACCGATGCTGATTCCGCCACTAAAGTTAGACCTTGCCGAGTTTAAGTCAAACGAAACTAAATATCGCGTCGATTTTGCCGAAGTCCGCGGTCAGCAGACGGCAAAACGGGCGCTTGAAGTTGCGAGTGCGGGCGGACATAACATTCTGTTTATCGGCCCGCCTGGATCTGGCAAAACTATGCTGGCGAAGCGTTTGCCGACGATTTTGCCGCCGCTTGAGTTTGAAGAAGCGCTGGAAATTACAAAAATTCATTCGGTTGCAGGGCTGACGGGCAAATCCGGTCTGATCCGCGAGCGGCCGTTCAAATCGCCGCATCATACGGTTTCGCAGGCGGGACTTATCGGCGGCGGATCGATTCCGCGGCCCGGCGAAGTGTCGCTCGCGCATCTCGGCGTGTTGTTTCTAGACGAACTGCCCGAATTCGACCGCAGCGTGCTAGAAGTGTTGCGGCAGCCGATGGAAGACAAACAAGTAACGATCTCGCGGGCGGCAAGTTCACTAACATTTCCGTCGAATTTCACGCTCGTCGCGTCGATGAATCCTTGCCCGTGCGGTTATTTCGGCTCGACTCGAGAATGCAAATGCTCGCCGATCCAAATTCAACGATACGTCGGCAAAATTTCCGGGCCGCTGATGGACCGCATCGACATTCATATCGATGTCCCGGCGGTGAAATTTAACGAACTGCGCGGCAAGGGCGTGGCGGCGGGTGAGAGTTCGGAGTCGATTCGCGAACGCGTGAACAATGCCCGCGAGACGCAGCTTAAAAGGTTGAGCGGCGAAGGCGTTTATTCGAATTCGGCAATGTCGCCGAAACAGATCAGGACATTTTGTGCGCTCGATGCGGACAGCGAGGCTTTGCTCGAAAAAGCGATGGTTCGGCAAGGCCTGTCGGCTCGTGCCCACGACCGCATTCTCAAAGTTTCGCGGACGATCGCCGATCTGGCCGGAAGCGAGAATATAGATTCAACGCACATTAGCGAGGCGATCAATTATCGTTCTCTCGACCGTAATTATTGGGCTTGACGTAGAAAGCTCCCAACCAGTAACTACAACAGAATTGGACTTAACACCACGCTTTTGCGAGAATATTGCAATCGTAATAATAATGAGTCCGCACCTTAATTCGCATAACGGCTTTGATGATCGCAAATAATTTAATTGGGTTCGAAGACCTGCCGCAGACCGTCCCGCATTTTTGTATCGAGTCTTTCCGGCGAAATAATAAGAAGGACGCGCTTGCATATAAGATCGGCGACGTGTGGACATATCTCAACGGCACCGAGGTCATCGAGCGTATCCGCCGCATCGCCCTCGGCCTTTCGAACCTCGGCGTAAAGGCTGGTGACCGCATCGCGATCATCTCCGAAAATCGTCCCGAATGGTCGCTGACCGATCTTGCGATCCTCTCGCTTCGTGCGATCGTCGTTCCGATTTATACAACCCAAGCCGTCGAACAGATCCGTTATATTCTCGAAGATTCCGGAGCCAGAATGTTGTTTGTGTCCGGCAAAAAACTGCTCAAACACGCCGAGGCAGCGATACAAAGCGTCGAACGGATTGAGAAGCTGATCTTCTTCGACGCAGACGCAAAACCCGAGAACGACAACCGCGCATTGACGCTTGCCGACGTCGAGAAGCAAGGTGAAAAGTCCGGCGATGTCGAAAACTTCGACGATTTTCTGGCAAATGTCGAGACCAGCGATCTCGCGACGATCATCTACACATCCGGCACGACCGGCGAGCCGAAAGGTGTGATGCTCACTCACGAAAATTTCGTTTCGAACATCGCGGCGATTTCAAAAGGCTTGCCTATCCGAAATACAGACCGCTCGCTCGCTGTTTTGCCCTTGTCGCACATCTTTGAGCGGACCGTTTTTTACGTACTCTGTGCCAACGGCGTCTCGATTCATTATTGCGCAGCGTTCGATCAGATCGCATCGCATCTGCAGGAAGTAAGACCGACGATCATGACCGCCGTTCCGCGGCTTTTCGAGCAGGTTTATCACAAGATCGTAAAAAAAGGGAAAGCGGCGGGCGGTTGGAAAACGTCTTTGTTCGAGTGGTCGCTCGGCGTTGGCCAGGATTATTGGGAAGCCAAAGACAAACACGAATCTGTGTCGCCCGTCCTCGCGGCAAAACATGCGATTGCCAGCCGTCTCGTTTTCTCGAAATGGCGTGACGGCGTAGGCGGAAATCTGCGGTTTTTCGTATCTGGAGGAGCGCCGCTTTCGAAAAAGCTCTCGTATGCATTCTGGGCCGCCGGCATCCCGATCCTGCAAGGCTACGGCATGACCGAAGCCTGCGTGACTTGTGCAAATCGTCCCGAAGATAACAAGGTCGGTTCGATCGGAACGCCGTTTGAAGGAATCGAGATGAAGATCGCCGAGAGAGACGGCGAGATTCTCGTCCGAGGCAAAAACGTGATGCAGGGCTATTACAACAAGCCCGACGAGACGGCCAAAGCCATTGACGATGAGGGCTTTTATCACACGGGCGATGTAGGCTACGTGGACAAAGACGGGCATTTCTTCCTCACCGACCGACTCAAGGACCTTTTCAAATTGTCGAACGGCAAATATGTCGCTCCGCTGCAAGTCGAAAGTCTTTTGAAACAAAGCCCGCTTATCTCGCAGCCCGTCGTCGTCGGTTCGGGCCGCAAACAGGTCGGTGCGCTGATCGTTCCAGATTGGGATGCGTTAAAAGAAGAAATGAAAGCCGCAGGCGAATCGACTGACGGCAGCCGCGAAGAACTTTGCGAAAATCCGCTGTTCATCAAACGTGTTCAGAACGACGCGGTTGCGTTATCACGCGAGCTTTCCGACCACGAACGCGTCAAACGCGTTTACCTCTTGCCACGCGAATTCTCGATCGATAAAGGCGAAATGACGCCGACGCTAAAGATAAAACGCAGCGTCATAGATGAAAAATACGGTGAAGCGATCGATGAAATCTGCGGGAGCTGAGTCAGTTTACCTATCGCTTTGTAAAAGAAGCGTCCTCATCTTCTGCAAGTAACTTGTCGAAAAAAGCGTCGTCCTTCTTTTTGTTCAACAGAGCTTCGGCCAGTTCGAATAAAGGCTGCGGCATTTCGGTCAGTTCAACCCTTTCTTCGGCTTGGGGGTAATTAGTATAAAATTCAACCTCGGCCTGGCAGAATTCGCAGACAGCGAGATGTCGCCTGATTCCCGAGCCTTCGCTGACGGGCATGTCGCCCACCTGAAAGGCAAGCAAGTCTTCTGATGTCGGACAATCTTCGTTTTTACAGAACTCAGTCATTTTTATGAACAACACTTAGCTAAAAAATCATCTCAAGGCCACGATATGACCAGACACACCTGACCCTAGCAAAGCATTTACCTCTATATAAAAAGTAAATCCGCAATAAGGCAATGCTTCCAAAACTGGTGTTACGAATCGAGCAAGTCCTGCCATACTGCTATTTTCTTAAACCACTAAACCAAACTAAAGTTCACAAAATGCTGCAATTTGTAACAGTGGCTAAGCAATTAAATTACAAAATAGAATCAAATTAATACAAAGTTCGGAATGGCATCTGCCGTATTCCTGCGTCTGCGCCACATGGATAAACAGCTTGCTCCCATCATTTACGTTTTATTGTACAACAAGACGTGCAATTGCAAAAACTTGTTGCTCATTTTCTGGAATATTGCTACTATCTAAATGTAGGCAGTGAGAAGCACTCTACTCACAGCAGACCAGCCAAGTAACCACGAGCTCGGCGGAGCAGTTTTAGAAAGTTTTTCTACCATCCCAATCTGGCCCATTTTGAAGTAAACAAAGCGTTTACTGCTTCCCGCGTCTAGCAGGATCAGATCGTAGGTTATTGAATCGGCGGACTTTGTGTCCCCCAAACACTGGCGACGGCAGCAAGATAATACCGCAAACTAGGTCCTAATATGAAGCCACTTAAACCGCAGGAAACCCTGCAAAAACCGGTCCAGACACGGCAGCATAAGGTCGGCAAATGGAACGAGAGCCTTGTCTCGTCGGATGTCAACCAGATCTGGATCGAGTTGCACAGGATCGTGTCCTCACACCCACTTGTGAGAGCCTCGAAACGTGCCGGGTTCCTGGTTGAAGAAGGGAAGTACAACGCATACACCGATCTGACGCAAGAGCTTTTTGTCGCTCTGCTCAGCAAAGAGCGTTTTCAGCATTACATCGACACCGAAATGACGGATGCCGAGGTCGAAGCAGAGATCAGCCAGATCGAGCTGACGAACATGCTGACGGCCGAGCTTCGCAAGCGTTATCCGGAATCGTATCGTCTCGCCCGCAGAATTTCGACACTCATTCAATCGAGCGCAACATTCAAACGTTTTGACAACGTAAATAATCCCGACGCTCATCGCCGCCTCGCCGATCGCTTATACGGCCTGTCGGACTGGAAGATCGTTAAAATGCGCCGCGATGTGCAGGAAATGCACGAACGCGTAAAAGTTGTTTCGTTCCAAAGCCGCGACACGCGGATGGTCGGCTGTACCGGCGATGCTCAGATCGTCATCAGCAACGTCGAACTCGAAAAACTTATAATCCGAGTCTTTAAGGCGATCGACTCGCCCGTCGATGTACGCTCGCTTCGTTCGTTTGTAATGTCGCGTCTGCCGATCATGGATATCCATCTCGTGCCTGTTGGCGGTTCGGGCGACAGCGATGACGACGACAAGATGCACTTCGAGATCCCCGACACCCGCGAAACACCCGAAGAGGACCTGCTTCGCCACGAAGCCGAAGTCGGTGCCGCTGGTTTTGTCGATAATTTCCTTTTGAATCTGAATAAATCGGTCCGCGGCAAGGCAAAACAGTACGACCGGATGATAAACGTGTTGTGGTATTGCTACTTGATCTCGGACAGCGGAACGCAGTTGGAAGTCGCTGAAATGCTCGGCGTGTCCGACTCGCTCGTATCCGACTACCGCAAACGCATCGAAGCAAACCTCCAGCAACTCTCATTCGACGGCGTCAACGAAGCCCGCCAGTTCGAAAAAGCCCTAAAACGCAAAGTCCGCGAGATGCTGACGGAAGAGAAAGAACAGGTCGCGGTTTAACGAGAGTGCTTCTTTAGCTGCACGCCCCTTCACGGTCAGGTTTCCGCCCGATTTCTTCAATCCCCGTTATTCAACTTACTTAGCAATTCGGCGAATCGCGGATCGTCGCGGAGCGGATTGAGGCTCTTGTCTTTTTCAAAGTGAGGCCAGTTCTGGTTGCCGAGTTTGATTGCGCGGTTGAGCCATTTGAAGGCGAGGTCTTTATCGCCGAGGATAGAATACGTCGAACCGACCCAGTAAGCCATGTCATGATCGGCTCGCGAAAGTGCCAGTGACTCTTCGGACAACTGCCCGATGGCGTCTTCGCGGCGGCCGGCACCGGCTAGATAAATAGCATAAAGTGGCCTGATTCCGTCCATTTCGGGGTGCTCATTCAAAACCTTTGACATCAGTTCGATGGCGTCCTGATGATCTCCGCGGTAGTAATAAACTGCCGACCTGAAGATCTTCAACATTGGGTGATTCGGCTCGGCTTTTTCGCCACGTTCGATCTCACGGATCGCGCTTACATAATCTGCTTTGTAAATAAAGATCCGCGAGCGGTTGTAAGCCGAAACAGCACGCGCCGCCGGATCGAGCCGCGACAGCTTTTCGAACGCCTTTAGCGACTCGTCATATTCACCATCGAGCCGATGCATCACGCCTTTTACAAAATATAGCGGAGCTTCATTAGGAAACTGTTTTTGCAGAATTTCGATCTCCGCGCGGGCCTTTTTCTTCTCGCCGCGTGCCATGTAGATCATCGCCATCAGCACGCGGGCCTCGACGACATTCGGATCGTAGAAGAACGCCTTTGTGAACGCGGTTTCGGCGTGCGTGTAATCTTCGGCCTCGCCCATGCCTTTGAAAAAGCGGTTGCAGTAACACGCTCCGAGCCCGCTGTAAGCGAGGGCAAAATGCGAATCGTGCTCGATCGCGTTCTTAAAATTCTGGATGGCAGCGTCACAGTCTTCGATATCCAGCGTGCGAAATATAAACCGCCCGAAATTATCGCGGCCACGCAGATATTCTTCCCAAGCCTCGGCGTTGTCGGTCGCACGACGTTGCAGTTTTTCCTGTTCGAGATCGGACAGCTCAAGCCGCAATCCTTCGAGAATGCGTTGCGCGATGCTGTCCTGAATAGCGAGAATATCGGAGCCTTCGGCGTCGATTCGATCGCTCCACAAAATATCGCCGGTCAAAACATCGAGAAGCTGGGCCGTCACTCGCAGCTTGTCGCCGCCGCGCAAAAATCCGGCTGAAAGCACGGCGTGAACACGCAGTTCGCGTCCCGCCTCGCGCGGATCGATCTCTGCTCCGTGATACTTTGCAATAACCGAACTCGGCCGAACGATGATCGATCTGATCTGCGCAAGCTCAGTTATAACCGCATCCGCAAGTGCAAATTCATAGAAATTCGCCGCTTCGTCCTGGCCAAGGTTTTTGAAGGGCAGGATTGCGACACTCTTTTTCTCCTGTCCGGTCGCGGTCAGATTAACATCCGGCATGTACGACGGCGGATTTGAAACCGATGGCGAACGGCCCGATGTCATTTCGGGCACAGATTTACCGGTGAACCAGTTCAAAGCTCGTTTGAAAACGCCGCTGTCTACGTGGCTCGGCACAAAGGTGTCGCCCGTCATAAGCTGCGTCCCGGCCACTTCCTGAAGTACAGCCCGCAAATCGTCACGCATTTTTGATATCTGCTGATGTCGGTCCTTCGGATCTTTAGCAAGTGCCTTATCGACGATCTGTTGAAGATGCAGGTGGCAGCGGTTCCTGACGAAGCTGTTCGAGCGGTTTCGGCGTTCCGTAAAGCACCTGGTGCCGAACGTCGATAACCGTCTTGCCCTGAAACGCCCAAATTCCCGTCAGCATTTCATAAATCAAAACGCCGGTTGAGAATATGTCCGAGCGAGCGTCGGCCCGTTCGCCTTTCGCCTGTTCGGGAGCCGCATACGTCGCGGTTCCGTAGGGAATGCCAAGCTCGGTTATTTGTGTTCTGTCCTGACCTTTATTTTCGTCAACCTGTTCGTCTTCGAGCAGCTTGGCCAAACCGAAATCGAGAATCTTTGCCTGGCCGTTCGACGAAACCATTATGTTTCCGGCCTTAATGTCACGGTGAATGATGCTTTTGGAATGAGCGTATGCGAGTGCGTCCGTAACCTGAATGGCGATAGAAAGAGCGCTTTTCAGCTCCAGTGGGCGGCCCGAAACAAGCTGCCGGACATTTTTGCCTTCGACCCACTGCATGGCGATGTAAAAAACACCGTTTGCCTCATGGAAATCGTAGATTGTACAAATATTGGGATGATCTAGTTGGGAACAAAGCTGGGCCTCGCGTTCGAAGCGTTTGAAGTTTGCCGTTTTCACAGTCAGTTCAGGCGGCAGGATCTTGATGACAACCGTGCGATTGAGTTTGGTGTCGAGAGCCTTATAAACCGTGCCTTGTCCGCCTGAGCCGATTTTTTCCTGAATTTTATACTGGTTGATCTGCGAACCAATCATAAAGATTGCGGAATACGGATCGTGGAATGCGGATTGAGAGCACCACACAACAGATCGCTCCGAAAATTATGCAACGTCAACCATTATAGTGCAGATTGGAAATTCCGCAATCCGCATTCTGACTTCCGCATTTGTAAGGGCCGGCAACCTGCCGGTTAATCGGGTACGATCGTTCAACCACGCCGCGGGTTGCCCCAGCCTGAGCCGACATACTCGCCATTCTCGACAATGCAAGGCACCACGAGATCGCCGCCCGAATACTCGAGCATCTCACGTTGACGCTGTTTATCATGCTGGGCATCATACTCGACGAATTCAACACCTTTCTCGTTGTAATAAGCCCGTGCCTGCGCACAGTATGGGCAATCGGGTTTACCGTAAATTACCAAAGACATATAAAGAAACTCCTCGTATTTCAACTTTACTGGTTGACCACAAAAGTAACAAGCAACGGCCGCATTGAGCAAAACTAAAGGCAGTTGTTTTTTGCACAACTGCCTGCGTATTATTAAGAACTCTGGGTGATGTTCGAACAAGGTGTTCGAGCTGGTGGTTTTGGCATAAGATTTATGGATAAAGAAGATCTGCGGGACATTTTCGAACCGTACGAACGGCTTGTAAAGATCGAACTCTGCGGCGTTACTCGTGAAGTCCCCGAAAACAACAGCATCCTTCGCGGTCTGCAATACCTGGACATCGAAGCGATCTCCTACGGTGAATTCTGCTGGAACGGCGAATGCCTGAACTGCCAGGTTTGGCTAAAAAACGGCGATAAAGAAAAAGCTGTCATGGCCTGCCGCACCGATGTCCACGAAGGCATGGAGATCGTCCGCATTAGCGATGAAATAGCTGCGGAACTCACAATTTAGTTCAGATTTCAAAATTTCGTTCGTTCGCTGTCAGCACAGACAAGTAAAATCGTGAACTCTGATGTCTAGTACTTCGGCACCTTCGGGTCGACCTCGTTCGACCACGCGGTGATGCCGCCCTTCAGATTCTTTAACGCACCTGTAAATCCGGCTTGCTGTAGGATTTCAACCGCTTTTGCGCTCCGTCCGCCCATTTTGCAATGAATGACGGTTTCGCGATTGCTATCGATTTCGCCCATTCGTTTCAGCACATCTCCGAGCGGTATCAGCTTTGCTCCCTCGATCTTCGCAAACGCGTTTTCGTCCGGCTGCCGCACGTCTATTAGCTGAATATCATCGCCAGCGTCCAAACGCGCTTTTAGGTTGGTGGCTGAAATTTCCTCTATCATTGGTTTTTGTCCTTATTGGTTTTGTAAGATTTTGTTGTCGTCATTTTATAGCAAACCAACTGTAAACGAAAATATCCCGCCGTGCGTAAACAAAATTTGAGCTAAGGTGCCTACCCTGAAAGGGCTGTTTACAAAAATTTACACAGTAGAACTTATTGTAAGTCAGTAAGTGTTGTAAAATTGGTATCTTAACGAAACTCTATGTGGAACTTCCTTGGGCCGAGCGTCAATCCGGCCTCAAAAATTTTATTTAGCCTTTTGGCTGTAACGCTGAGCATGTCGTGTGGCGGGGCACGATCTGCGGATGCACCGCGCGGGAATAGCAACACAAGTACCGACGCCGGCCCGACCGTTGCGGTCACCGTAGCGAAGGTCGAGGCCCGGCAGGTTCCGGCATATATTCAGGCTACCGGAAGCCTCGTGGCGGACGAAACATCGGATATCGCGCCGAAAACTGCCGGGAAGATAAAAAACGTTATGGCCAATGTCGGCGAATTCGTATCGCAAGGCAGCGTGATCGCGACGATCGACGACAAGGACGCTCGGCTTCAACTAGCATCGGCGCAGTCTGGCGTGAAACAGGCCGTCGCGGCTGTCCGACAGGCCGAAGCACGGCTTGGGCTCTCGCCTAACGGCACTTTCAATTCTTCGACGATTCCCGAAGTCCGCGGCGCAAACGCAAATTATCAACAGGCCCTAGCCGAATTGCGGCAAGCCGAAGCTAACGAAAAACGCTATCGCGAACTGGTCGAAACGGGTGACGTTGCTCTGATCACCTACGAAACGTACCGGACGACTCGCGACACGGCACGGGCCCGTGTGAACAGTGCAAAGGAGCAGCTTGACGCCGCCATCAATACCGCGAAACAGAGCAATCAGGCAATCGCCAGCGCCCAGGCCGCCGTCGAAGCCGCCCGAACTCAAGTCGGCACGGCCGAACAAGCTATTGCCGATACCGTAATTCGTGCTCCGTTTTCCGGCTTTATCAGTAATCGCCCGGTTGCAGTCGGCGAGTACGTATCGTCGGCATCGATAGTTGCGACGCTGCTTCGCTCGAACCCGATCAAAATTCAGATTCAGATATCGGAAGCAGACGTGCCGGCAGTTGTGCTCGGTCGTGGCGTTTCGGTCCAGGTCGATGCATTCAAGGATAGGAATTTTGCCGGGACAGTCACCTCCGTAAATCCGGCAATTGACGCAACATCACGTTCCGCGGTCGTCGAAGCGAAGATCGACAATGGCGAGAATCTTCTGCGAACTGGCATGTTCGGAACTGCCCGAATCACCAAAGAAGGCGGCGGCACAGGCATTTTCGTGCCGAAGTCGGCCGTGTATAACGATGCCAGCACACAGTCATACAGGGCTTTCGTGGTTGTCGAAGGAATTGTAAAGCTCCGCGTGCTTCAACTAGGCACCGAAGAAGGCGATTCGGTACAGATTTTAGATGGCCTGAACGCTGGTGAGACGGTGGCGACGAGCAATCTCGATCAGTTGCATGAAGGAGCGAAAGTAGCCGTCTGACGGCGAGTCCAAAGTCCATAGTCTAATGTCCAAAGTCGGGAGAGGTCGAAAGGTTGAATAAATAGTAAGTATTTGACGTGGCAAAGATTGAGAAATTTGAAGATATAGAGGCTTGGAAGTTGGCGAGGGAAATAACAAAACTGATTTACAAGATCAGTTCTGAAGCTCGATTCGCAAAGGATTTTGCGTTGACCAATCAAATTCGACGGGCATCGATTTCGATTCTTTCAAACATCGCTGAAGGTTTTGAGAGAAATGGTGATAAGGAGTTTGTTCAGTATTTGACGATTGCCAAGGGTTCATGCGGTGAGGTAAGAGCGCAACTGTATGTAGCAACGGACCAAAATTATATCGATGAAAATGAATTTGAATCGATTCAGGGTAAGTTAATTGAGACAAGCCGGATGCTATCCGGTTTAATTAAGTATTTGAAACAGTCTGAATTAAAGGGAAGTAAATTCAAGTAACTTCTTGGACTTTGGACTTTAGACTTTGGACCTTCGACATACGTTATGCAGTGGTTAGCTGAAATTTGTGTACATCGTCCGGTTTTTGCGACCGTTATCGTACTGTTTTTGACGGTAGTTGGCGGTTTCAGCTTCTTTACGCTTGGCGTTGACCGTTTTCCGAAGATCGATTTGCCGACGATTTCGGTTCGCACGAGCAATCCCGGCGCCGGCGCCCGAAGAGATCGAGACCGAGATAACCGATGTGATCGAAGGAGCGTTGAACACAGTTCCGGGCGTCGAGGAAATGCGCTCAAGCTCGTCACGTGGCAGCTCGAACGTTACGCTTACATTCAATCTCGAAAAAGACCCGGACGTCGCATTTCAGGAAATTCAGCAGAAGCTCAGCACGGTCGGCGGCCGTTTGCCTGAAACCGCCGATCCGCCCGTCGCACAGAAATCCGATCCTGATTCGCAACCGATTCTGATGTACACGATCAGCGCTCCGCGCGACGTGATGGAGCTGACCGAGCAGGTCGAAAATCTAATTCAGGAGCGTATCGAATCAGCCGATGGCGTGGGCGAAGTTTTCATGTGGGGCTCGCGTACGCCGCAGGTGCTGGTCAGCGTCAACCCCGACCGGCTGCGTGCGTACAACATCGCCGTCACCGAGGTTTCGGCGGCGATTCGCGGACAAAATCAAGAGCTTCCCGGAGGCAATCTCATCGAAGGCCAGCGAACACTCGGTGTGCGAACGATGAGCAAGCTCACCGATGTCGAACAGTTCAACGAAGTCGTTATCACAACCCGCAATGGTTTTCCGATAAAGATCAAGGATATCGGAAAGGTTGAAAAAAAGGGCGGCGAGCCAAGTTCGGCGGCGTCGCTCGATGGAGTGCAGTCGGTTTCGGTCGGCGTCCGCAAGCAGGCTGGTGCCAACACGATTGCGGTTATCAACAATGTGAAGTCGAGGATGGCGATTATCATTCCGAATCTTCCGTCGGACATGAAGGTCGCTGTGATTCGCGATCAGTCCGAGTTTATTGAGAATTCGCTCGAAGCAATTGAAGAGCATCTCGTTCTCGGTGGTTTGTTTGCGGCTATTGTAGTTTTCTTTTTCCTTTGGAATTTTCGCTCGACATTCATTGCGGCAATGGCGATTCCCGTTTCGATCATCGCGGCATTTGCGGCAATTGCGGCGCTTGGTTATTCGCTCAACCAAATGACGATGCTCGCGCTGACGCTGATGGTCGGCATCGTGATTGACGACGCCATAGTCGTGCTCGAAAACATATATCGCTTTGTCGAAGAGAAGGGAATGGATCCGTTCCAGGCCGCCATCGAAGGCACCCGCGAGATCGGGCTCGCAGTGTTGGCAACAACGCTCTCGCTTCTCGCAGTGTTTATCCCGGTCGGTTTTATGACCGGAATCGTCGGCCGCTTCATGTCGTCGTTCGGATTAACAGCCGCTGCCGCCATCGCCGTATCTTTGATCGTTTCGTTCACGCTCACGCCGATGCTGGCGGCACGCTGGATAAAACGTCCAAAGTCCAAAGTCCAAAGTCCAAAGTCGGAATCCGACGTCGAAAATTCTCAACATGCTCCAACATTTAACCACGGCACACCTGATTTCGAGACTGATCGAGACGAGACTTTGGACCTTGGACTTGGGACTTTGGACTTGGAATCCGAGACGGATTCCAAATCCGGTTGGTTCTACAGCAAGGTCGACGGCACATATACATGGCTGCTCAGAATGGCGATGCGGTTCCGGTGGGCGGTTGTACTTATTTGTGTTCTGACCGTCGCGTCCATCGTGCCATTATACAAATACGTCGGTATGGCATTTTTGCCCGATGAGGACGAATCGCTTTACCAGGTCAATGTTCGCGGGCCGCAAGGGACGTCGCTTTCGGCGACGCAATCTATTCTCGACCGCATCGCCCGCGACATCCGCGCAGAGGTTCCGGGCGTCAAAAACACTCTCGTGCTGGCTGGTTTCGGACGCGGGTCGGGGCCGAACAACGGGTTTATAAACGTGGCTCTTTTGCCGGTCGGCGAGCGAACAAAATCGCAAGCCGACCTGATAAACCAAACGCGGAATATCGCTAAAAAATATTCGTCAAAGGATTATCAGGTGACAGTTTCGGCGTCATCGTCGATCGCCGGAAGTATCGGACTTGGCCGCGGAGGTTCCAGCGTCGGTTATTACATTGCCGGGCCGGACATGGTAAAACTTACCGAATATGCCAACGCGCTTGTCGAAAAACTCAAGCAGGACCCGCAGCTCTATCGTGACCCTGACACCTCGATCGAGGTCGGTAATCCAGAGATCCGTGTCGTTATCGATCGCACCAAGGCCGCCGATATGGGCGTTCGGGCCGGCGACGTCGCACAGGCGTTGAATATCCTCTCAGCCGGACAGATAGTTTCGACATACAGCGAAGGCTCGGAGCAATTTGACGTTGTCGTCCGTGCGGAAGAGTCGTATCGCCGCGACCGTGAAAATTTCAAATATTTTACCGTTGGATCGAGCAATGGAGGCGTCGTCGATCTCGCCCGTGTGGTAAAGATCGCCGAAGGTCTGGCCCCGTCGTCGATCAACCGTCTCAACCGCCAGCGACAGGTGACGATCTCCGCCGGATTGCCGCCGAACACATCTGAATCCGATGCTCTTGCGAAGCTTGAGGCTTACGCCGCCGAATTGAAGATGCCGGCCGAATATCTGACCGGCGTCACTGGCCAATCGAAAGAGTTGCAGAAGGCATACGAATCGTTTCTATACGCATTTTTGCTGTCGTTCGTTTTCATGTATTTGATCCTGGCCGCCCAGTTCGAATCGTTTATACATCCGGTGACAATTCTGCTCACATTGCCGCTGGCCGTTCCATTTGCATTGCTTTCGACCGCAATGGCTGGGCAAACGCTCAACATTTTCTCGGCGCTCGGCATTTTGCTTCTATTCGGAATTGTAAAGAAAAACGCTATCTTGCAAATCGATCACACGAACACGCTACGTGCACGCGGCTTGAATCGTTACGACGCGATCATCCAGGCCAACCGAGATCGATTGCGGCCGATTTTGATGACGACCATCGCGCTCGTTGCCGGAATGATACCGCTCGTTTTGGGAACTGGTGCCGGTGCGGCGACAAACCGTTCGATCGGCATTCTCGTGGTTGGTGGTCAATCGATGTGCTTGCTGCTGACGCTTCTGGCGGTGCCGGTTTTTTATTCGCTATTTGACGACGCGGCCGAATCGACGATATTTCGCGGGATCGGCAATAGATTGGAAGCCATCAAGATCGGCGTATTGTCGCTTTTCAAATCAAGGCCAAAAGAGACGGACGGGGCGGAACCGCCTGCGTAAGCGGGTGGTAAAGAAACGGGGATCAAGGACTTCCGGTCACTTAATGTTGCTAAGGGAATAGTCCTGACACGAAATGAGAGTATTTGTTCTAACAATTTTACTAAGCATAACCAGCGTCATGCGTGCTTATGCCCAGAATCCGACGCCGACACCGACACCGACACCGATCCCGAAGCCATCGCCCGTTCCCGACAGCGGAGCTTTTCTGCCGCCCGAACCGCCACCGATCGCACCTAATTTTCAAGCTCCGGTCCGTCCGCTGCCGAGTGCCGAACGCGTCGGCGTTGATCTCACAAACCAACTCACACTGACGCTCGAAGAAGCGATCGAGCTGGCGTTAAAAAACAACAACGACATCGACACATCACGAAACGACGTGCAGATCGCCGAATTCAATTTTCGCGGGGCACGCGGCATTTACGATCCGGTCTTCGGCTCCGAAAGCTATTACGAAAGCCGCACTACCCCGACCGCTTCGACCATCGGCGGCGCCGTGAACGGTTCGGTCACGCAACGCCAGTTCTTCGGCAACGCAGGTGTGACCGGATTTTCGCCCTTTCACGGCGGCAATTATTCAGCCGGTTTTACATCATCGCGGACAAACACGTCGAACCTCAATGCGACGCTCAATCCGCAATACCCGACCGATTTCACGTTTCGCTACATCCAGCCGCTGTTCCGGGGCCGTCGTTTTGACATCAACCGCCGGAACATCGAGATCGCCCGCAAGAATCTGAGCATGACCGATTCGCAGTTCCGCCAGCGGGCAATCGAGATCATCGCGCTCGTCGAACAGGCATATTGGAATCTGGCCTTCGCCCTCCGCAATCTACAGGTGCAGATCGACGCTGTGAAGCAGGCCCGTCTGCAGCTCGAAAGCAACCAGCGGCTTGTTGCAAAAGGTGTGCTTGCCCCGATCGACGTCGTCGCCGCGACGGCTCAGATCGCAACATTCGAGCAGGGCGTTTACACCGTTCAGGAAGACGTGACGCGGGCCGAAAACACCTTGAAAACGATGCTGCTTGCCGACCGCACGGCCGACATTTGGGCCCGTCCGATCACGCCGGTTTCGCCGATCACGCTCGACCCGCCGCGTATCGGCCTTGCGATCGCGGTCACCGAAGCCTTAAAAAATCGCCCTGAGCTAACCCAGCTTACGGCAAGCGAAGAGATCAACCGGATCGACGAGCGTTTCTATCGTGACCAGACAAAGCCGCAGATCGACCTTGTTGGCTCGTACACCGCCACCGGGCTCGCCGGTGCCGCGACACCGCAGCGCACGACCACGCCCTCCGCACTGACGACGCGCGTCAACGATCTATCCTTGCTTGCCGGGTTGCCGGTGCTCCCGACCGGCACAACGACGAGCACGGTTCCGCCAAATCTGGTCGGCGGCTATTTTAATTCGCTCGGCAATCTGCTCGGCCAGGATTATCCGACGTATCGCGTCGGCCTAAGCATCTCGCTGCCGTGGGGAAATACGACCGCAAAAGCAAATCTTGGCCGCACGCTTGTCGAAGTCGAACCGCATCGCCAATCAGCGTGCTCAGACCGAAAATGTTATCGAGGCCGAAGTTCGAAACTCGCTTCAGGCATTGCGTTCCGCCGAAGCACGGCTGGCGTCGGCTCTTGCCGCCCGCGTTTCTGCCGAACAGCTTTCCGAGAGCGAACAGCGCCAATTTCGTGCCGGTACGACGACGCTCTACCTCGTCCTCCAACGCCAAAACGAACTCCTCGCCGCCCGTGGCCGCGAGCTTCAGGCTCAAACCGACCTCAACAAGGCAATCTCCGAATTCCAACGAGCCACCGGAACGACCCTGACCGCCAACAACGTCACCGTTTCAACCACCGGCAACCGCGAATTGACGGTCAACAAGAACGTCTC
>CAVXVF010000019.1:0-9102 GCA_963765045.1 Blastocatellia bacterium
GTTACGACGGCGGAAGTGCTGCCGAAATGGAGCGATAAGTATAAATGGCTTAATCTGCCGGTGCTTCGCGGCGGTGCAACGCTGATTCAATCGATGGCGTTGGGCATCAAGGCCCTGAATTTCTCGGCCCGGATTTATGAGGAAGACCTCAAAGCACAAGAGGAATTGGCCAAAGAAAAGGAGCTTGAAACAGAGATGGCTCTGGTTGACGGTACCTTAGACGAGAACTTCACGAAAGCTCCGGTCAAGGTGATCATGCCGGAGAAAAAGGAAGATTCGAAAGCTAAAAAAGCGACGCAATCTGCCAGTGCGGTCGGTTCGATTATATTCGCGCTTGGGTTTAACGTTCTTCTGTTTATCGTCGCACCGCTTTTACTGACAAACGTCGCATTCATCGCGGCCGGTTGGGCTGAAGGCCCGGTAATTACCGAAAGTGCGGGCTGGTGGGAAGTGACAAAGGCCTACATTTGGGAGATTAAACCGCATTCTTGGGTCGCTTTTAACCTGGTCGATGGGCTTGTGCGGATGGTCTTTTTCGTGATCATGATCTTCACGATGTCTTATCTGAAGGACATCCGCCGCGTGTTCGAATATCACGGTGCCGAGCATAAGACCGTTTTCACTTGGGAAAAAGGCCTCGACCTGAATGTCGATAACGCGATGGTCCAAAAGCGTCAGCACCCGCGTTGCGGCACTTCGTTTTTGATGGTCGTGATGCTTGTAGCGATCGTGCTGTTCTCGGTCATTAAATTCGATGCAATGTGGCTGAACCTGGTCGTTCGGATCGCTCTCATGCCGCTGGTTGCGGGGCTTTCGTACGAAATTATCCGCTACGCGGCAAAAAAAGAATCGAGTGCGATCTTCAAAGCGATGACACTGCCGGGCCTTTGGCTGCAGAACATCACCACACAGGAACCGGACGGCGAACAGCTTGAGGTCGCGATAAAAGCGTTGGACGAATCGCTCAAACTTGAGCCGCAAACGGCCTAAAACTGTTGAACCACAGAGACACGGAGGCACAGAAATTTTCATATTTCCATTCCTCAGTCTCTCTGTGTCTCTGTGGTGAAAATCTTCTTATGTTAGAAAAACTTGCACAAATCGAAAAATCTTACGAGGACCTGACCGCACAGATCTCTTCACCGGAGTTCATGTCCGACATGTCGCTCTATGCAAAGGCGATGAAGCAGCATCGGAGTCTCGGCATAATCGTCGAAAAATACCGTGAAGTAAAGAAAATGCGCGAGGCCCTGGCGGAAAGCAAAGAGATGCTGGCCACAGACGACGAAGAAATGCGTGAGCTGGCTCAGGCTGAGATTCTTGAGATCGAAGAAAAATTGCCGCCGGCCGAAGAGGAGTTAAAAGTACTTCTTCTTCCGCAAGATCCGAAAGACGAAAAGAATGTAATCCTCGAGATCCGGGCAGGTACAGGTGGCGACGAAGCGACACTTTTTGCCGCAGAAGTTCTGCGAATGTACGCACGATACGCCGAGCGGCAGGGCATGAAAATGGAGATACTGGAAACGTCCGACACCGGAGTTGGCGGAATCAAAGACGCCGTGGCGGTGATCGAGGGCGACCGGGTTTTCTCGAAAATGCGTTATGAATCAGGCGTTCATCGCGTCCAGCGTGTTCCGCAGACTGAAACGAGCGGACGAATTCACACATCCGCCATCACGGTCGCCGTGCTGCCCGAAGCCGAAGAGGTCGATGTTCAGGTCGATCCAAAGGATTTGCGCGTAGATTATTTCTGCTCGTCTGGTCCGGGCGGCCAATCTGTTAACACGACCTATTCCGCGGTTCGCTTGACGCATTTGCCGACGAACGTCGTAGTTTCGATGCAGGACGAAAAATCGCAGATCAAGAACAAAGAAAAGGCCATGCGAATTTTGCGGGCCCGCCTGCAGGAGCTTGAAGAGCAGCGGCAGCACGACGAACTTTCTGCCGAACGCAAATCGATGGTCGGCAGCGGCGACCGCTCGGAGAAGATCCGCACATATAATTTCAAGGAAAATCGCGTCACCGACCATCGCATCGGGCTAACGGTTCATCAGCTCGACCTTGTACTCGACGGCCAGCTTGATGAATTTATCGAAGCCCTGACAACGCATTACCAAACCGAAAAACTCAAGGCTGAAGCCGTGACCGCATAGGGCAATGGAACCTTTTGACGAGATCAAAGAACGACTATTTGCTATCGAACGCGAAGAGTCGGTAAAGATATTTTATGCTTGCGAATCAGGTAGTCGTGCGTGGGGCTTTCCATCAAAAAACAGTGATTACGACGTAAGGTTCCTCTACATTCGCGAACCGGATTGGTATCTGTCTATCGACGTAGAAGATCGTCGTGACGTGATCGAGCGACCTATCCTTGACGAATTCGATGTAAACGGCTGGGACCTCCGCAAAGCTCTTAAACTGCTCCGCAAGTCGAATCCTCCGTTGCTTGAATGGCTCAACTCACCAACTGTCTATCTGGAAGATGAAGCGATTTCGGCTAAGTTCAAATCTCTCGTGCCTTATTGTTATTCAGCAACAGCCTGCACATATCATTACCTCCAAATGGCAAGAGGTAATTTCCGCGAGTATTTGAAGGGTGACACTGTTTCCGTAAAAAAGTATTTCTACGTCCTTCGTCCGCTGTTAGCGATAAAGTGGATCGAGCGTAGTGCGGATGTCGTGCCAATGCAGTTTGGTATTCTAGTCCAGGACATATTGCCCAAAGGGGAATTACGCGATCAGATCGAAACCCTCATCGAGCGCAAAAAGCTCGGTGATGAATTAAAGCGTGAGCCGCGAATTGACGTTATAAGTGATTTCATAGAGAGTGAAATGACGCGGCTCGCTTCGAAGGTTGTCGAACGCCGTGAGGAAAAGCCATCCATGGAGCACCTGAATTCCATTTTTCGCGAAATACTCAGTCAATCGGCAATCTAAAATCCAAAATACGTTATGCCACCGCCAACACGCCTTTACCTGATCAGACACGGCCAATCTGCCGGAAACGCCGAAGGGAGATTTGGCGGGCATGGGCCTACTCCGCTGTCCGATCTTGGAAAGCGGCAAGCCGAACTTACTGCTCAAGTACTTGCTAAAGAGGGCGTATCGGCGATCTATGCGAGCGATCTGCTTCGTGCCGTGCAGACAGCCGAATCGCTTGCGGAATTGATCAATGTTGCTGTCAACACGACGCCCGCACTTCGCGAACGACACGTAGGCGTGCTCGAAGGGTTGACCTTCGACGAATCTAAACAGCAATTCCCCAAAGATTATTACGCCCTCGTCAACCGCAACATACACCACGTTATCACCGAAGGCGAAAGTTATCGCCACCTGCTGCGACGCAGCACCGGGCAGCTTTGGGAAATTCTGCGTAACCACCAGGGCGAAAAGATCGCCGTATTTTCGCACACCGGAGCCATCTGTTTTCTGACTCTGCATCTTATGGGAGCGATCCATCGCACAACTAAACAAACCCCGTGGATCATCACTTCGAACTGCGGCATAAACCGCTTCGAGATCCGCGGCCGAAACAACGTCCGCGTCCTCGCCCTCAATGACACTCGCCACCTTGCGCAAATCACGGGCAACGACTCATTCGCCGCCCGGTAACAACAAAAACACAATGCGGCAAAAAAAGGGCCGGAACACAATGCCCCGGCCGCAATAGTTAGTAATCCACGCTATTAGAATGAATAACGCAAACCAAACTGCATTCTGCGCGGCACCCCCTGGATGCTACTAAAAATCCTGCCAAAGTCTCCCGAAGGCAGGCTGGTCGGCGAGATGCCGGGATCACGCGGAAGTCCATATGACGATCTTGTGGCATTGTCTGCATTCAGATACTGATAATTTGCCACGTTTATCACTTCCCATCTAAGTTGAAGCTTATGACCTTCACTCCAAGGCATTTCGAATGACTTAGACAACCCGAGATCAAGTGTCGAATATCCCGGAGCTCGAAACACATTACGTTCTCCAGTCTCACCAGGCCGTGCATTGCGGAAACTTTCAAAAGCCGCCGCCGGATCCGCGAAGATGTTCTGCGTGTCGCGATTCACCCGGATGTCTACCGGTCTGGTCCGTACGCCGTTCGATTGAACATTCCAGTTAGTGGCCCATTGATTCGCGTCAAATGGCGTAGAAATGGGAAGGCCGGAATTCCATCGGAATATCCCCGCTAACTGCCACCCTCCGAGAAAGACATCGGCAACGGGATGCATATCGCTGAAGTAGCTACGTCCTTTGCCAAACGGAACTTGAAAAATAAAGTTTGCGTTAACGCTATGCCTCGTATCAAAATCAGAATACGCATAATTATCTTGAGGCCTCAGGGAGTTCAGAATGAATTGTGAGCCATAGGAACCACCCGTTTGCAATCCCGAAGCGTTATCCCTCGATTCGGATAACGTATAATTGATGTCATAGCTCAAAGTCTGGCCGAGTCGTTGACGCAAGGAAAATGTTCCGCCGTGAAAATCTGACTCCGCAACTGAGCTAAATGCGGAGTATGCACCTAATTGAGGATGGTAATACATATTCGGAACGACTCCCCAGTCGTCAATGATCAATTGAACAGTCGTATAGTCTGTAATGTTCCGGCCTCCAAGAAGGGCTCCTGTCGGATTGTTGTCGACTCGGGCTCTCGCAAGTTGCCGATATATCTCCTGAGTGGAATTTTGTCTGCCGTTGACTGCAATACCGGGAAATAAATTCTCAAAATAGGCGATCGGCGTCATGCTCAAAACTGGGATATTCGCATTTCGGGCGTCCACCAACAACCCAAACGCCGTGTAAGTATCCATACCTGACTGGACATCGACGATGTTATTGAGCGCTAGCACATCTCGCGAAGCAAGTAGATTACGTGCCTTACGTCCAATGTAAGACGCCTCAAAATACATACCCTTCGGAAGCTGCCGACCATACGAAACATTCCACGAGTAATGCGTAGGCGTTGTGATATTTCCATCAAGTGCGACTTCGATACCGCCGCTGCATTCCTCTTCGCCAGTAATGCACTCGGGCGGAATGTCAATGCTGAATCTCTGTTGAGGGGCGGGAATTCCAGGAAAAGTCCGAATATCTTGATTAAATCCGGTGAACCTTGGTGCCAAACGATTGGTAACATTATATGTCGTAGCCGTTATCGTCGAAGACGATGTAAATCCTATTAACGAAAGTCCATCAAAACTTACGGCCAACTGTCCGCCAAAATGATCGTTCGTAATTCCAAATCCGCCTCGGATTACGGACTCTCCGTTTTTGCCAAAAAGAGTGCCGAGAAAACCGGACTTGAAATCGGGCGACCATGCTGCGGCCACGCGAGGTTGGAAATTGTTCCAATCCGAACTGTAAAAACCCTGTCCGTTGTTCACGGGCCCGGCTTTTTCAAATTCGATAAGCTCATTGAATGGGACGCCGGCAGCCGCAGAGGCTTGACGTTCTTCGAAAAAATTTCCTAGCCGCTTCTTAGGTACGACCTGAAATCCGTTTTTCTCATAGACCGGACGGCTGTACCCGTAACGTAGCCCCATCGTAAGCGTTAGATTGCGAAACGGTTTCCACGCATCCTGAAAATATGCATCGTATTCTTCGGTAGCAAAATTACGATTAGTCCCGGTCCCCGGAGGGAGGACTGATCCGTCAAGATCGAATGTGAAACTACCCGTATAGTCATCCAATCGACCAATTAACGCACTCGACGCGGCCTGAACGGTTGATATATCGCCAGAACTAATCGTATAACCCGCTGCTGTAAAAGCATCCTGAAGAACATCGCCCGAAGCCTCGTACCAGGACGGATTGGTGCTCGCGGTGTCGAACGCATTGGCAAAATCGACGCGCTGATTACGGATAATTCGAACATTTCCGCCGAACTGGAGCGTGTGATTTCCTTTTATCCAAGTAAAATCGTCGGTAAAGTTCTGGGTAGGTGTTACTCGGCTCAGCGTCCGGGCGTAAAGGCTCGGGGAATAAACAAAGCGGAAGCTGATACTCGGGTCACTGGAATCTCCCTGGGTACTAAACGCTTGTCGAGTCAATCCGTACCGAAAGTTATTGACCATATTGCTGCTAATCGCCCAATCGTGTCCAACGACAAATCCATATGGATGATCCCAAAACGTGGTAGCCGGTGTATCCGGAAACATTGATGTTTCTGTCGAAATGTCGTTCTGAAGATTACCTCTAACGAAAATCGACTGAGCATCGGTTAATTTGTAATCAAACCGCGCGATATGAGTATTCTCTTCAGTTGTGGTTGGAGAGTTAAACCGGAACCCTCCCGTATTTACTAAATCGCCCATAGAAGTATCATTAGCGGCATATCGCGAAGTGACCCCGGACAAGAGTGATACTACTGTCGGATTAATGCCAGCCTGTGAAAATACCGCGTTTAATTGAGCCGTCGTCAATGTTAGCGGACGCGATGTGCCGACGGGATCTCCAGGAGCCGAACCCGTGAATTTTATTTGGCCTTGGCCCATATGAGGCAATGGAACAAGACGGGCGACCGACTCACCCTGTTGTTGCCGCTGTCCTTCATATGTATAGAAAAAGTGAAGCTTGTCCTTAATAATCGGTCCACCGATCGACCCGCCAAAAACGTCTCGGGACAAGCTTGGACGCGGATTCCTTTGTTCACCGGCTACCGCGAGGCCGTCGATCACATCCTGATCGTCCGGACCAAAAACGCCAGTCGCGTTATTAAAGAACGTGTTTGCCGAAAATGCTGTCGGCCGATAGAAATAGAAGAAAGCCCCACGGAAATCATTGGTTCCGCTTTTCGTAACGAGCGATATTTGTGCTCCCGACGAACGGCCCTGATTGGCGTTGGCGTTCGTAGTCGTGATGCGAAATTCTTCGACTGATTCGGTGGTCGCCCGCAAAACGGTGTCCTGGCTGGTCTGGAACTGCTCGGTTCGTCCGCCATTCTGCTGGTCATTGATATCGACGCCGTCAAGCAGGACGTTCGCCTGATCGCTTCGTCCACCGGCCACGTAACCTTCGCGGGTAACACCTGGCTGCAAGGAAAGGAGGTCCGCAACTCTCCGAAGATCCGTCGGAAGCTGAGTAATCTGTTGGGGAACAAAGTTATTTCCCAAGGCTGCATCTTGGGTATTTACGACGGATTCGATTGTGTTTGACGTGACATCAACGACTGCGGTCACATCTCCTGGTTCGAGCGCAAGCGACAACTCTATCGGCGATTCGACCAGGGCCTGAACGCTCGAGTTAACCAATTTTTTGAAATTAGCCGCCTCGACTTCGACACGATATGTCGCTGGCGGAATGCCCGAAAAATTGAACCTCCCCTCCTCAGACGTTGTTGCTGTGCGATTGAATCCTGTGCCTGGATTCGTTAGCTTCACGGTCGCTCCGGCAACAGCGGCACCGTTTTGGTCGGATACCGTTCCACGGATGCCGGATGTGCCCGACTGTCCAAAAACGTTGCCGGACAGGCAGATCGAAAACACCGCTAATGATAACAACGTAAAAACTCTTGTACTCAGAATGCGAAATTTCATAGTTCCTCCTAAGGTTAAAAGTGGCAGTTAAAGTTTTGTATGAAGTATACTTAAATACTCAGCAACGCAATCTCCGTTCCAGTTTTCGAAAAAGGCATAAATGGTAACAAACATGGTGAAACACCCGGGTTGAACTTACCTGAAATCCATATTTACAGTCCAAAGTCTAAGTAAAATTCAAATTTTGGGATTTTTTTAATCAACTGAATTATACATCCTCACCTCGATTTGTCCACACAACCCAAGATCTGGGCGACTATCTAGGCTCGCTCGAACTAGAAGAGCGTGTTTCTTGATTGTAATGCGGCTGGAATCTTCTTGACTTCACACGCATTTGTATAAACAATTACTTCACACGTCCCATGAAAACTATACTTATCTGTTTGGAGGCAGATCATGAAACGTCTAATCACCGTTTGCTGTCTTTTAGGCTCAACACTTTTGTTTCCAAAGTACGCTTTGGCTCAAACCGAAGACGTCCGCGAAGCAACCGGCCTTCCTATCCAGATCGGAACGCCTGTTATCTTCGGGCACGTAAAGATCCGTGGCCTAGCCGCAAATGAGCGGAAGCCGTCGATCTATGTAGTTCTATA
Organism: Blastocatellia bacterium; assembly: GCA_963765045.1. Lineage (GTDB taxonomy): Bacteria > Acidobacteriota > Blastocatellia > Pyrinomonadales > Pyrinomonadaceae > OLB17. The sequence continues at coordinate 8,123 of CAVXVF010000019.1, forward strand.
TGTAAGCGGCTTTCAGATCGACCGTGTGCGGGCAAACGACCGAGGATATTATTATTTCCTGCGGTCTGCCTCGGACGGAGCGTCACTAGTGTTCGAAGTAGATGATGCTGAAGCTGGTCGCGTAACTCTGTCGTCGAGCGTTGGCAGCACTGTCCGTCGTGATATTGAAATTGACTGGCGGTCGGCCAAGCCAGCTGGCAGCTCGGCTCCTGGCGTGGTGTCCGTAAGGGGAGCTTATTTACGCAGCTCTGATGCCGACAAGGCTTTCGACAAAGGAATTGCCGCTGTAAAAGCAAAAAAGACGGCGGAAGCATTGACGATATTTAACAAGATCGTTGAAAAAGACCCAAGGGATTTTGTTGCTTGGACGGAGTTGGGGTCGGTCTATTTTGGCGATTCGAAATACGCGGAGGCCGAAACGGCCTACGGCAAGGCTCTCGAGTTAAAGCCGGATTTTATGGTCGCACTGATGAATCTCGGCAAGCTCCATCTAAATCAAAAACAGCTCGAAAAAGCGGTTATTGTATTAACAAAAGCTGCAGTTACCGATGTAACCTCGGCAAATGCATTCCATTTCCTCGGCGAGGCGTATCTGCAGTCGAAACAAGGTTCAAAAGCAGTCATCGCTCTAAACGAATCGATACGGCTGGCACCTATCGAAAAAGCTGACCTACACCTCCGACTTGCCGCGCTTTATAACGCGGCCGGTCTAAAGGAACGAGCCGCAAACGAATACAAGTTGTTTCTCGCCAAAAAGCCTGATTCTGCCGATAGGGCATTGATGGAAAAATACATCAAAGAGAATTCAAAGTAGCCCACATGCGGGGAAAAAATGGAAGCTTTCTCTCAACTGGCAATAGTTTGTTCTACCTAAATTAAATTTATAGTATCTGAAGAATCCGCGAATACCTTCGCATTTTTTGCGGCCGTGGCTCCCATGCCAGCGGCGGTGCTGATCGTCGGAGCGTCCGGATTTGCTG
>CAVXVF010000020.1:0-44094 GCA_963765045.1 Blastocatellia bacterium
ATCGCATTGCAGCTCCCGACGCTTGCAAATTCGCTTCTTATACCCTTGCTTATCTCATTGGAGAAGGAGACACAAAGGCACAGGACCAAGCGATTTTTTAACGATGTACTTCCAACTGCGGTATTGGTTTGGGGGCTTCTTTGTGCAGTTGCGGCTTTCAGTAGTTTTTTCCTAGTTCCCCATGTTTTTGGGACGGAATTTGCAGCCTCGGTTATTCCGCTTTGGATATTGCTTACGGCGTCGTGCGTCGGATTACCGGTGCTTATTGGCTACTCAGCTCTCTCGCACACACTTTCCGCAACGTACATGTCGGCTATTTCGGCGATTTTAGCTTCCATCGCTAATCTCGTCCTTAACTTTTTATTGATTCCGCGTTATGGAATGATTGGATGCGGATGGGCGACTTTGATCTCGTATTTTGTCAGTGCTTCGACCTTCGCTTTGCTGCTTCGCAAATTGAAGGTACTTTCGCTTTCGTGGATACATTTAGCGATGATTCCGGCTGTTGCGGGAGCTCTTACAATTTCATTAACCCGAAATGCAGTTTTGTCTTTTCTTGTTTGTGCAAGCCTTGTGTTTCTTGTAGCGTATTGGAAAAGAGGAGCCTTGGACGAAACCTTACGTTTTCTAAGAAATTTTAGCAGATGAAAAATTCTTTGGTTCAAAGCTTCAGACAGATACAGCAAAAGGACATTATCTGGTCTGATCGGTATTTATCAAAAACACTTTTTCACGCGGGATTTTGGGTGCGAAAACGGCTGGATGTTGCGATAGCATCACATGCAAAATTGGCACACGGCGTGCTGCTTGATGTCGGTTGCGGGGCTAAGCCTTATGAGAAAATCTTCGAGCCATACGTTGAACATTACTTCGGTTTGGAGTATTCGCCTGAAAGCGGGTATCGCGGAAACAATGCCGATTTTTGCGGTGATGCGGCGGCTTTGCCATTGGCAGACGAGAGCGTGGACACGATTCTTTGCACCGAGGTTTTAGAGCATTTGTCCAATCCGGAAAAGACAATCGCTGAATTTGCCAGAGTCTTACGCCCGAGTGGCACGGTCATCACAACAGCTCCATTTGTTTATCCGATCCACGACGCTCAGGATTTTTTCAGATACAGCCCCGACGGGCTGGCAGCAATAATGCAACGACATGGCTTAACGATCGACAAAGTGAAGCCTCTGTCAGGAACAGCAGTGACACTTGCGGCGATGATAAATCTTTATTGGTATGAGATCGGTTTTATGTGGACAAAATGGCTATATCCAGTGGGCTTGGTTCTGCGCCCGGCCTTGTGGCTGATTTGTTTCGTAGTTAATGTTCTTGGAGGCATTTTTGAATTTATTCTGCCCTCGCAACATTTATCATTCAATCACATAACAATTGCGAAAAAATCCTAGTCTACGATGGAGCCAATTAAAGTTTTACATTTGATACCAACGCTCTCAAGCGGAGGAGCGGAACGACAGCTTGCAAATCTAGTTTGCAGCACCTCACGTGAGGCGGTAGAGCACGTCGTTTGTACTATTGATAAATCCGATTTTTTTGCACCGCAAATTAGTGATGCAGGTTACAAGGTTATTGACTTTGGTATACACCAAAAGCGCCCATTCCTTAGGGCCTCGAGGGCCTTTCGCCAGATATTGAAGGAGCAGCGACCAGATATAATTCACTCTTGGCTATATGACGCAAACATTGCTGCTCGACTAGCAAGACTGGCTTACGCCAAAGTTCCAATCGTTACTTCGTTGCAGCTTGCGGACTACGAACCGGAAGCCGCCCAAATTGGGAACTGGAACCCTTATAAGGTGAATGGTTTACGGCTGATTGATCGGTTAACTGCAAAATTTACAGACCCATATTTCGTGCCATGTTCCGAATTTGTTAGCAAATCTTATAAGAGATATTTCGGCATGCGAGCCGACCGAGCAGAGGTTATACCAAACTCATTCGATCCAAAGTTTCTTCAACCATCGGGCAGATCTCTAACCGATTTGAAAAACGAACTGGGTATCCCAGAGCATTCTTTCATATATCTGAATGTCAGTAGGCTTGATCCGCAGAAGAATCACAAAACCATCATCAAGTCGTTTCGAAAGGTAGCCCAGAAAAACCCTGAGTTGTATCTGCTATTGGCCGGTATCGGGGGTTTTGAATCCGAATTACGCAAACTCGCTCATAATGACGACCTAGGCAACCGCATTCTATTTCTTGGAAGGCGAAACGATATAGGCGATTTGCTTGAATTAGCCGATGTATTCGTTTTTCCATCATTTTTTGAAGGATTGCCAGTGGCTTTGATCGAAGCGATGTTCAAGCAGTTACCATGCATTGCTTCGAATGTAGAAGTGTTTCGTGAGGTAGTTACCGATAGAGAAACTGGCTTGCTTGTGAGGCCGAACTCGATAGATGAGTTGGCGGACCGAATGCTCGAACTTCATGTAGATATCGCCTTACGAAGGCGACTCGGTGAAGCAGCATTTCGGCATGCATCCTCCAATTTCAGTGTTAATGTCACAGTTGCGAAATGGGAATCATTGTATAAGCGGGTTTCCGCCGGCGATTGAGATTGGTCAACCGGTCCGATTGTTTTGTAAAATTTATTATTAGAAAAGAGGTAAGTGATTAAATGAGTAGGTTTAATGCTACGAATAAGCCAGTCTATGTTCTCGGCGTAAGCGGTAAGTGCAACCAAGGTGGTGGAGGTGGCGATGCACATCATCCGGCGGTTGTGCTTTTGAAGGATGGCGAGATAGTTGCTATGGCAAGCGAGGAGAGATTTGTTCGCGTAAAATACGCGATTGGTTTTTTTCCATATCATAGCGCGAAGTTTTGTCTCGACACTGCGGGCATTACACTCGACGAAGTCGACGCAATCGCATGGTCAAACGACCCTTACAAAGCGACTGATCGGTGGATTGATGCCAATCATCGCATCGTAAAAAAAATGGCTTATGGGTTTACGCGGCGGTTGAGCAATATGAAAAACGGTTTAGAAAAGGGACTTTCCTTTTTTGACCTTTCGCTTAAACCATGGCAGGAAGAGCAGAATGAAAAAGCGGGATTTCGTGTGAAATTCAATACTAATGTCGACAATAAGCCGTTTTTCTGTACCGACCACCATCTTTCGCATGCGGCGTCGGCCTATTACGCAAGCGGATTTGAAGAAGCGACGGTTGTTACTTGGGACGGTAGCGGAGACGGATTAAGCGCCACGATTTCGCATGGAAAGAACGGACAGCTCACAGTTCTTGAGGAACGAAACGATTTTTCGATCGGTGAATTTTATTGGGCGATTCATAAATTCCTGAATCTCAGCGATGAGGGTTCGCTTATGGGATTGGCGGGATATGGAAAGCCACAAGGCACTTTTAATCATATTGCTGACTCTAATACTCTTTCGATGGACTTTAGCAGAATAAGTCGGCCAACCGTCGGATTCGGACTTGGTTATTGTAAAGGGTTGATCGAATGGCTTGGAAACCCAAGACTCGAACACGACGAAATAGAAGAACGTCATAAATCTATTGCTGCCGATCTGCAAAAGCTAGTTGAAGATTTTGGCTTTTCCTATTTGAAGCGAGCAATTGAGATGACTAAATGCCGAAATGTTGCATTTGCCGGTGGTGTGGCACTAAACGCTACGATGAATGGCAAGTTTGCACGTTCCGGTTTGGTAGATAATATATTCATCCAGCCTGAGGCAGGTGACGCGGGCGGAGCGTTAGGCGCGGCTTACATGGGTTATGTCAAATTGGGCCACGAACTAAAGCCGAAAGAAATGCCGCATGCCTATTGGGGAATTGGATATACGGACGACGAGATCGAAACAGCTCTAGATATTGTAAAGGTCAAGTACAAAAAGCTCTCACCAGGAGAACTTACTGAAACAGTCGCTGAGTTTCTGGCCAACCAAAAGATTGTTGGCTGGTTTCAGGGGCGTAGTGAATGGGGGCCACGGGCTCTTGGATCTCGTTCGATCCTTGGTGATCCTCGCGACCGTGAAATGCTATACAAGGTAAATGCCGCCGTGAAGTACCGTGACGGGTGGCGTCCGTTTGCTCCGTCGATGCTCGAGGAAGTGGCGGACGAATATCTCGAAAACGTCGTATATTCACCATTTATGATTATGACATTTCCAGTTCGGGAGGAAAAAAGACATTTAATTCCGGCGGTAGTGCATGTGGACGGTACAACCAGACCTCAAATGGTCAGGCGTTCCGTAAACCCACTTTACTACGATATGATCAAGCTCTTTGGCGAAAAAACAGGTGTTCCCATTGTGATGAATACCTCATTCAATCTCAAGGGCGAACCAGTAGTAAATTCTCCGCGGGATGCTATAAGAACGTTTTATAGTTCCGGGCTTGATGCTCTTGCGATTGGAAATTTTATCATCGAGAAATAGTCTTCTGCGGAATGCCTAAGACCCTTTACATTTGCTACTTCGGGCTAAGGCAGCCGCTTGTTCAGACACAGGTGCTGCCGTATCTGCGCGAACTTTTGAAGGACGGGCATGAGATATCTCTGCTTACCTTCGAGCCGTCGGCCGGAGAAGTGGAGACCGGGAGACGGGGAGACGAAGAGGTCAGGGCGGAGCTGGCTGCGGAAGGAATTGAGTGGCACCGGCTGCGGTATCACAAGCGGCTGTCGGCCATTGCGACGGCGTATGATGTTTTTCGCGGGGCGTGGTTTATTCGCGGGATGATTGGTAAAAAAAGTCTCGATGTCCTGCATGGCCGCGTTCATGTTCCGACTTTGATGGGAGCAATCGCGAGAAAATTCTCACGACGGAAACCGATGCTGCTTTTTGATATTCGCGGATTTTTCCCCGAGGAATACACGGACGCGGGCGTTTGGCCGGAAAACGGAATACTCTATCGATCCGCAAAAAAAGTGGAAAAATGGCTGTTAAAGGAAGCAGACGCATTCGTCGTTCTGACCGAAAAAGCCCGCACAATTTTATTTGCCGAGTCGAAGGAAAATGGACGTGACAAACTAGGCAGACCCGTCGAGGTAGTCCCGTGTTGCGTCGATTTGGAGAAGTTTTCAGCTACAAGTCTTGAAGATCGTGCTTCTGCACGACAGCAACTCGGAGTCGGCAACCGGAAAGTGATCGTTTATGTCGGGTCCTTCGGTGGTTGGTATTTGACGGACGAGATGCTTGACTTCTTCTCAGCCGCCCGCGAGCACGATCCAGAAACGTTTGTGTTGATCCTGACACAGCGGGACAAAGAAAAGATTGAGGACAAACTGCGTCAGCGCGGTTTTGCAAATGCCGATTTCGAAGTCCGAAGCGTTGCACCGTCGGAAATCCAGCGACATCTTTCAGCGGCCGACATTGCCTTGTCATTCATAAAAGCGTGTTATTCAAAACAGTCTTCGTCGCCAACCAAGATTGCTGAGTACCTTGCGTGTGGATTACCTGTCGTTGCAAATGCTGGTGTGGGCGATTTGGATGATTTAATAATTAATAACAAAGTTGGCGTGTTGGTGGACGATTTTTCAAGGAACAGCTATCTGAAGGCTTTGCGTGAGATTGAGGAGTTTGGCGATGTTGGAGAAAAATGCCGCGAGATCGCAGCGAGAGACTTTGATTTGCAAAAAGTTGGCGGAGCACGCTACAGAAAGCTCTACGAAAACCTAACGACGGAGACTTATGGAAAATAATACGATTCGTCAATGTCCAGCCTGCGGCGGCACTGCGCGTAAGTCGATCGGTTCCAAGAACGGCTTCGAGATCTTTGCCTGCTCGAATTGCTCGACGCTTTATACCAGTCGGGTACCAATTGCCGACGAATCCCAGGATTATGATGAATACTATTCAGAGTCGAATCTGTCGGTTCCTGATTTTATCAGAGAACGAGTGAACGAGATCATTATTGATTTCTCTAAGTATAGGGATACGAATCGTCTACTCGACATCGGATTCGGTGCGGGAACGATTTTGGAAGTTGCGTCTAAACTGCAATGGAATGTATTTGGCCTCGAAGTATCAAAACCTGCCGCAGATCATGGTAGAAAACTAGGTTTTGAGGTTTTTCACGGCAATTTAATTGAGGCTCGATATCCGGATCATTACTTCGATGTAATTACGTCGAGTGAGATTCTGGAGCATCTTCCCGATCCGAATGCTGATCTGCGAGAGATCGCCAGAATCCTTCGGCCAGGCGGGATGTTTTGGGCAACGACACCGTCCGCGAGAGGCCTATCGTCTCGAGTAATGAAGATAGATTGGAGTGTGCTATGGCCACCTGAACATATGCAGCTTTATTCAAAAAAAGGTGTTTGTCTTATGTTAAAGAACGCCGGTTTTTCAGTGATAAAGGTAAAAACATTTGGCATTAACCCGATGGAGATAGCCGATTATGTCCTGCCAAAGACGAATAAAGAAGAATCTTTCGACCGCGTACAAACTGGCTATCAGCTTAACGAAGGTTTTTCGAAAAGCCCCATGCGAAAAAGAGTGAAGAGTATTTTGAACCACTTGCTGAATTTAATGCAGATCGGCGATTCATTAAAGATCTACGCTCAAACGAAATAAAGGGTTTGTCTCAGGTTTGTGTTCATATTTTGGCAAGAAATGAAGGAGAATATCGATAAAAAAGTAGTGGTCGGTTTTGGAGATGAGTGGTCGAGGTTTGACCAGTCGGAGCTTTCCGATGCCGAGTTGGAATCGATGTTCGATAATTATTTTAATATTTTTCCGTGGGAGATTTTACCGCCAGATGCCCGGGGATTTGATCTCGGATGCGGCAGCGGACGTTGGGCAAAGCAGGTGGCCCCTCGAGTTGGAGAGCTACATGCGATTGATCCGAGCGAGGATGCGTTAGCCGTTGCCAGGCGTAGTCTGGGACCGTCTGCTAACTGCCACTTTCATCTTGCCGGAGTCGAGAGCATCCCGCTTGAGGACGGCTCGTGTGATTTCGGCTACAGCCTCGGTGTGCTCCATCACGTTCCGGACACAGAGGCGGGTCTGCGAGTGTGCGTCTCGAAGCTAAAGCCTGGAGCACCATTTTTGCTTTATTTGTATTACAGATTCGATAACCGGCCGTGGTGGTTTCGCGTGCTGTGGAAAGCGAGCGATATTGTCAGGCAGGTTATATGCCGTTTGCCGCATTCGATTCGTTACGGGTTGAGCCAACTGCTTGCGGTAATTATTTATTTTCCACTTCGCGGATGGCATTGATCCTTGAGAAGATCGGGATAAATGTTGATGCGTTTCCATTGTCTCAATACCGGCATAACAGCTTTTATGTAATGCGCAACGACGCTCTAGACCGCTTCGGGACACGCTTGGAACAGCGATTTACGAAGAAAGAGATTCGTGAAATGATGGAAAACACCGGATTGGAAAAAATCAAATTCAGCGAAACGTCATTTTGGACGGCGGTTGGAACGAAACATATTTGAAGAGCCGATGAAAGTTCTGGGAATATGCACATTTCCAATTGAGGCAGCCGCGACGAGATTCCGGATGGCACAGTTTGTCGATCCATTGCGGGAGCATGGTATTGAGTTGACCATAAACTCTTTTCTCAACAGTCGCCAATTTGGCGATTTTTATAAAGGCCGCGGTATAGCCGGAAAAATTCTTGGCATGATAGGTCCGCTGTCGAAAAGAACAGCGGACATCCTTGAAGTTCGACAATACGATCTGTTATTTGTCCAACGTGAGGCAATGTTTTTCGGACCGGGAATATTCGAATGGCTATATCAAAAGGCCGGAAACTTGCCAATGATCCTCGATCTTGACGACGCTACCTATGTCCCTTATGTAAGTCCGAGTTATGGACGCACCGGGAGTTTTTTCAAGTTTTTCGGAAAGACGGACAATTTGATCCGGCGTGCAGATTTGGTCACATGCGGAAATCGGTTTATCGCAGAATACGTTGAATCGAAAGGCGCCAAAGCTGTAGTTATTCCAACAGTTGTGGATACAGAGATCTTTGCACCCACGGAAAGAACGAACAAAATTCCCGTGATCGGTTGGATAGGCACGCACTCGACTTTTTCGTTTCTCGAATCGCTGTTCCCGGTTTTGGAAAAACTTGCAAAAACTCACCGGTTTAAGCTGCGGATAGTCGGAGCCGGAACGAAAGACGTGAACATCGAGGGCGTCGAGATCGAAAATCTTGATTGGAACATGGAGCGGGAGGTTGCCGACTTCCAAAGTCTTGATATCGGGCTTTACCCGATCACGGTTAGCAGTTCGGCAAACGAACAGTGGATACTGGGCAAATCAGGCTTCAAAGCCATCCAGTATCTGGCGGTCGGTGTGCCTTTCGTAATGAGCCCGATTGGCGTTTGTGCCGAAATTGGCGAAGCGAACTTAACCCACTTCAATGCGGTTAGCCCGGAAGATTGGTATAATTCGCTGTGTAGTTTGGTTTCGGATGCAGGTTTGAGAAAGACCATGGGCTCAAACGGGCGAAAGCATTCGTTGGAGCATTACAGCGTTTCGACGCAAGCTTTGAATCTCGCCATAGCGATGAAAAGTGTTTTAGCTGAGTGATCGGTAAAAACAGCTCGAGTTTATATGTACATTTTGGGTTTAACCACATTAGGTGATTCTGCGGCGACGCTGATCAAGGACGGGCGAATAATCGCAGCCGCGGAAGAAGAGCGGCTTTTCGCGCAAAAAGCATCATAGCGGATTTCCTTACAAAGCAATACGATTTTGTTTGGATCAAGCTGGTATCGAATTGAAGGATGTCGAGCATGTCGGGCATTATTGGAAGCCTTGGATATTGCGGCATAAAGCGATGCAGGCCGTAAAGTCCGCATTTGTTTCACGTGATATGTTCAAGGCTCGGGCGGACCGTGGAATCGCGCAGGTCGGGGACAGCTACCTCGGCATGTTTCGACATCCAAAACGTCTTCGCGAGCATTTTGGTCCCAGCGACTTCAAATTCCATTACCTCGAACACCATCAAACGCACGCAGCAAGTGCGTTTTTCGTTTCGCCGTTCGACTCCGCCGCGATACTGACATGGGACGGCACGGGCGAAGATACGACAACGCTTTTTTCAAAGGGCAGCGGCAACAAGATCGAGGTCTTGAAGCGAATAAAGCTGCCGCACAGCTTGGGCCAGTTTTATTCGGCAGTTACGAATTATATAGGATTCGATATGTTCGCCGGGGACGAATGGAAGGTCATGGGCCTCGCAGCATACGGTAAGCCGAAGCACTATGATTTCTTTCGGGAAAAAGTGTTAAAGGCGAACGGCGGCAGCGGGTTCAAATTCGATATTAAGGTCCTCGATCATCACCTTGCTAAACATTACAAATTTTCTGACGCTATAATTAAGGAGCTTGGGCCCAGCCGTGAATTCGGCAGCGAACTGACGGAACATCACTGGGACATTGCGTCATCTGCTCAAAAAGCACTTGAAGACACAGCGATCCATCTGGTCAAACAGATCAAGGAAATGACGGGTGAGGAAAATCTGTGTCTTGCGGGCGGCGTTGCGTTCAATTCTGTTATGAACGGACGCATTTTTCACGAGACACCGTTCAAGAATTTTTACGTACAGCCGGCAGCGGGTGATGCCGGTTGCAGTCTGGGAGCGGCGTTAATGGTATGGCATCAGAAACTCGGAAATCCGCGTGAGTTTGTGATGAATCATGCCTACTGGGGGCCGGGCTTTTCAAACGAGGAATGCCGGGACGCACTCGATACGGCCGGTCTCGAATACGAAACGCTCGACGATGAAGTGTTGCTTCCAAAACTTGCCAAGATGATCTCGGAGGGAGCGATCATCGGGTGGTTTAACGGGCGGATGGAACTGGGCCCGCGTGCGCTTGGGGCGAGGAGCTTTCTCGCCGATCCGAGGCGCTCGGACATGCGCGAGATTCTCAATCACAAGGTAAAACTTCGCGAGTGGTTCCGTCCGCTGGCTCCTTCGATGCAGGAAGAGCACGGGCGGGAAGTTTTTGGCGTCGAGCATCATGATCCGTTTATGATCACCGTCATCGAAGTAGCGGAAGAATATAAATCTAAAATACCGGCGGTCGTTCATGTGGACGGTACCGCGCGGCCGCAAATGGTCAGCCGGGAAACGAATCCGCGATATTGGAATTTGATAAATGAATTCAAAAAACTAACCGGTATCCCGATGCTTTTGAATACGTCATTCAACGTTCAGGAGCCGATCGTCTGTACGCCTCAGGACGCGATCAATACGTTTCAAAATGCGAACTTCGACGCGCTCGTTCTTGAAAACAACCTGGTAGAGCGAAAATAGGATCGACGATGCGCGACAGGTATTTTATTACAGCTTGCTTGGTAGTGGTTACGCTTGGGATGATCACGGTTGCTTTCCCTGAAGGGGCGGCTTCGATTTTGGTTGTTCTTGGGCTTTCGACCATCGCTCTGCTGATCTTTCGCAGATTTTCAGCCGAAAGAGAATTCCTTACAACTATATTCCTCGCGGCCCTTTTGGTTCGTCTCGCATTTGGAATTTTTATTCACATCTACGATTTACGCGGGTTTTTCGGAGGTGATGCGACTACTTACGATTTTAACGGCTGGCGGCTGGTCGAGTATTGGACCGGACAAGTTGCGTCGGACGATCTTGCTGCACAAAGGGCATGGTCGACGGAAGGTCCTGGATGGGGAATGAATTACCTAGTCGGTGGTCTCTACTATATTCTTGGGCGAAATATTTTTGCCGCCCAATCGTTTTGCGCCGTTTTCGGTGCCGCGACGGCCCCGATGGTCTATTTTTGCGCGGTGAAAATGTTCAGCAATAGAAGTGCTGGTAAAATTGCCGCGGTAGCGATCGCCTTTTTCCCATCGTTTATTATTTGGTCGTCGCAGCTAATGAAGGACGGGTTGATCATCTTTCTTCTCGTGCTCGCGATGACCATGGTTCTACAGCTTCAGGAAAAGTTCAACTACGGAGCACTGCTTCTATTGGTCTTTTCAATGTTCGGGATCCTTTCGCTGAGGTTCTATATTTTTTACATGGTCGCGATCGCTGTCGCGGGAAGTTTTATTATCGGATTATCGACTTCGGTGCAGTCGATTGCCCGCCGGACCGTAGTGATAATATTGATGGGACTGGCATTAACATATCTTGGGGTTATCAGGAATGCGAGCGTTGATTTTGAGCGTTATGGAAACTTGGAACGAGTTCAAAATAGTAGAGAGGATTTGGCACGTTCCGCCGAATCGGGTTATGGCGAAGACATAGATGTTTCGACGACAGAAGGAGCGATCAGTGTCATACCGATTGGCTTCGCTTATCTAATGTTCGCGCCGTTTCCGTGGGAAGTAACGAATTTCAGGCAAGCGATCACGCTTCCGGAAGTGCTGCTGTGGTGGGCGATGATTCCGCTTCTTGTTGCGGGATTGTGGTACGCAATTCGGCAGCGGTTGAGGAGTTCGATACCTGTTTTGATATTCAGCCTGATGCTTACGCTGGCCTATTCAATCTTTCAGGGAAATGTCGGAACTGCCTATCGGCAGCGTACGCAAATTCAGGTATTTCTATTTATTTTTATAGCGGTCGGTTGGGTTCTATTCAAGGAAAACAAGGAAAACAAGAAGCTTATCCGGTCATCAAAACAAAACCAGTTGGAGAAAAGGCTTCGTGCCCATAGCTCGATTTAATAACCATGTGCGGAATCGTCGGATTTGTAAGTAAAAACTCAAGCGAACAGGATCGAACCATTCTTGAAAAGATGAATGAGGCGATCGCTCATCGCGGGCCCGACGATGACGGATTTTATCTTGGCGAAGGCGTCGCACTTGGTATGCGACGGCTTTCAATAATCGATGTTGCCGGTGGTAAGCAGCCGATCCACAACGCCGATAAAACCAAATGGATCGTATTCAATGGAGAGATCTATAATTACCAGCAGCTAAGAGAAGATCTCGAGAAACGCGGGCACAAGTTTTATACAAATTCTGACACCGAGGCGATAGTTCATCTCTACGACGAATACGGAGCGGATTGCCTACAGCACTTGCGAGGAATGTTCGCAATTGCGATTTGGGACACGGTTGACAAGTCCTTGTTTTTGGCCCGCGACCGCGTCGGCAAAAAGCCTATCCTATATTCTCACCAGGACAATGGCGACCTGATTTTTGGTTCCGAGTTTCAGGCTCTTTTGCAGCATCCCGACATTTCCCGCGAAGTGGATCTTGAAGCTATCGACAGCTACATGTCGTACCTCTGTATTCCCGCGCCGTTGACGGCGTTTAAGCAAATACGCAAGCTTGAGCCCGGACACTGGCTTCGATGGAAGAACGGCGCGATCGAAACAAAACGCTATTGGCTGCCTGATTTTTCTCACAAAATTAAGATTTCCGAAGATGAGGCGATTGAAGAAACCACGCGGATACTTCGTGAATCGACCAAGCTCCGCATGATCTCCGAGGTGCCGTTGGGAGCGTTTCTATCCGGCGGAGTCGATTCATCAATAATCGTCGCCCTGATGGCGCAGGAAAGTTCGCAGCCCGTAAAAACATTTTCTATTGGATTTGAGGAGCAGGATTTCAGCGAGCTTAAATATGCAAAGCGAGTCGCCGAGCATGTCGGTGCAGAATATAACGAATTTGTCGTGCGGCCAAACGCGTTGGAGATATTGCCGACTCTAGTTGAACACTATGGTGAGCCATATGCGGATTCGAGCGCGATACCGACATACTATGTTTCAAAAGAAACGAGAAAGTATGTGACCGTTGCCTTGAACGGCGATGGCGGTGATGAAAGTTTCGCTGGATATGAGCGGCTACGCTGGCGATGCAGATGGCCGAAACATATAAGCGAATACCAAAAGCCCTGCGAAAGGCGTTAATCGAAAGTCCGGCAAATCTCCTGCCGACATCGGAATTGAAACGCAGCCGGTTTCGAGATGCCAAACGATTTTTGCAGGCGGCCAATCTGCCAAAGACCGAACGCTATTTTCGCTGGATGTCGACGTTTAATCGTGATGTCAAGCTCGATCTGTACACAAAAGATTTTGCCGTTGCTGTGTCGGCCGGAAATCCGTCAGCGTACTTGGATCGGTGGTTTGCAAAAGCGAACGGTTCGGGAATTTTGGACGCGGCTTTGCTAACGGACCAGATGACCTATTTGCCTAACGACCTTTTGGTAAAGGTCGATATTGCCTCGATGGCAAATTCGCTTGAGGCCCGATCGCCATTTCTCGACCACAAATTGATCGAATTTGCGGCCACGCTGCCTGAAGAATTGAAGACGCGCCGGTTTCAGACGAAATCGCTTTTGAAGAAAGTCGCTGCCCGGCTTGTTCCCAAAGAAGTCATCTATCGGCGGAAAATGGGTTTTGGTGTTCCGATCGGGAAATGGTTTCGAGAGGATCTAAAAGATTTTGTAAGAAGCGTTCTGTTGTCCGAGAAGTCGTTGACGCGAGGAATAGTAAAGCGCGAGATGCTCGAAAAATATGTTAATGAACATACAAATGGCGAACGCGATCACTCTTTTCAGCTGTGGACGCTGTTGATGCTTGAGCTGTGGTTTCAGAGGTTTATCGACTAAAAAAAGGAACGCTACTAGAGCGTTCCAAGACCCGCAATCTAATCGAGACTTATTTCTTTGCGTTTAGCTAAAGTCTTGGTCGAAAAGGTTGCATATAGAGGACGTAGGAGTTTAAGAATTTTTGCCTAACGTCTGGGCGAATTTTTGTTTTTTTATGAAAGGAGTTATTTTAGCGGGCGGATTGGGCTCGAGGCTGCATCCGCTGACAAAGATCACAAACAAACATCTGCTTCCGGTGCATGACCAGCCAATGATCTATTATCCGATCAGAACGCTTATAAATGCGGGAATAGAAGATATCATGATCGTCACCGGCGGGAATTCGGCGGGCGATTTTCTGCGGCTGCTTGGTAACGGCAAAGACTTCGGGTTAAAGCATTTGAACTACACATACCAGGAAGGCGAAGGCGGCATCGCCGACGCACTTTCGCTTGTTGAACATTTTGCGGACGACGAATCTATCTGCGTCGTGCTGGGCGACAATATTATTGAGGGAAATGTCCGCGATGCGGCGAGAGAATATGAGCAGCAAGGCAAAGGTGCGAAGATCCTCTTGAAAAAAGTGTCCGATCCTCAGAGGTTTGGCGTGCCCGAAATCGACGGTAATAAAGTTCTTCGCATTGAGGAGAAACCGGCGGACCCGAAATCGGATTTTGCAGTAATCGGAATATATTTTTACGATTCGACCGTTTTCGACATTATAAAAACGCTTGTTCCATCAGGCCGCGGCGAACTGGAGATCACGGATGTAAATAACCATTACATCAACCGTGGTGAAATGACTTGGAACGAACTCGAAGGCTGGTGGACGGACGCCGGAACATTTGAAAGCCTCCTTCGCGCTTCGAATATGGTTGCGAAGAGCGGGGCAAACAAGATCTTAGATCAAATATGACTTTTACGAATGCAGAGATTCAGGATGTGGTTGTGTATCCGCTGAAAAAATTTTACGATGACCGGGGCTGGCTGGCCGAATTATTTAGGCACGACGAGCTTGAAAAAGAGTTTTACCCGGCGATGTCGTACATTTCGTTTACAAAACCGGGCGTTCAGCGTGGTCCGCACGAGCACGTCGATCAGGCAGACCTTTTTTGTTTTATCGGCCCTTCAACTTTTAATATGCGGATGTGGGACAACCGTCCGGATTCGCCGACGTACAACAACATGATGTCTTTCGATGCAGGTGTTGATGTTCCTTTGGCGGTGGTCGTGCCGAAAGGCGTGGTTCACGGATATCGGAATATCGGAAGTGTGGACGGTATGGTGATAAACTGTCCGAATCGTTTATATATGGGCGAAGGAAAACGCGAACCGATCGACGAAATCCGCCACGAAGATGACCCGCAAACGATATACAGAATGGACTAGAGACCGATAAAACGACCGGAGGAGGATTTGCTGCGAATCGCAAACTAAAGGCGTTCTCCGAAGATAACGAATCCGGCATTAGTCTGCGTTGCTCCCTGCACTGCTTAATTCCTGCGATGAAAATCCTTCGCATCATAGCTCGCTTGAACGTGGGCGGCCCCGCACGCCACGTTGTCTGGCTGACAAAAGAGCTTCAGGACGCCGAGTTTCAGTCAGCCCTGATCGCAGGGCGAGTGCCTGATGGCGAAGAGGACATGGGTTATCTTGCCAGGCAAAATGGCATAAAACCATTATTTATTGATGAGATGAGCCGTGAGCTTTCTATCCGCGATGCTATCTCGCTGGTAAAAATTTACCGGCAAATGCTGCTCGAAAAACCTGATATTGTTCACACCCACACGGCAAAGGCCGGAACTGTCGGACGAATCGCCGCTTTTTTTTATAGATGGCTAACGTGGAAAACTCTTATTGGCAAGCCACGCAAAGTTTGTGTTGTACACACATTTCACGGGCACGTTTTTCACAGCTATTATGGCAAATTTAAGACGAGCGTCTTTATCGTAATCGAAAAGATGCTGGCGCGCTTCGCGACGAATAAAATAATAGTCATTTCGCCACAGCAATTGAGAGAGATTCATGCCGAGGTCGGAATTGGAAAATCGGAGCAGTTTGCGGTTATACCGCTTGGTATCGATCTGGCCGCATACCGCGTCTCACAACAAAAACGCGAAGACATTCGCCGGGAATGCGGGGCCTTTGAAAACGACATTCTGGTAGGATTTGTCGGCCGACTTACTGAAGTAAAAAACGTTTTACTGTATCTTCAAGTAGCAGAGATTTATATAAAAACAAACGACGCCGAGTTACCGAAGTCGAAATTTATAATCGTGGGCGATGGCCATCTGCGTGAAAGCCTCGAACGCGAAGCAGTCGAGCGTGGAATCGGAGACGACGTAATCTTTCTCGGTAATCGAACGGACGTGGAGGCTATCTACTCCGGGTTGGATATAGTAGCCCTGACATCGCTCAACGAAGGAACACCGTTATCGCTCATCGAGGCAATGGCATGCCGGCGAGCGGTCGTTTCAACCCTGGTGGGCGGTGTGGTCGATCTTCTCGGAGAAACGAAGGAAGATCATGACGGTTTCAGCGTCCGCGAACGCGGGATCGGCGTCACGGACAACTTGCCGCAAAGCTTTCTGAACGGGTTGATTTATTTGGCAAAAAATGAAAAATTACGAGAAAGTATTATAGAAAGCGGCGGGGAATTCGTGGGAGCAACATACGGCAAAGAGCGTTTGGTTGACGATATACGTAAACTTTACCGCGACTTAATAAAATAGAACGTTTTCAGGTATAAGTACGACGGCCCAAGGCCGAAATCGATATGTTACAAGCTCTTTCAAATCCGTTGGTTACAGGAGGGATAAGTGTCGTGGTTGCCGTGCTGCTGACACTACTCGTCCGCGGATTTGCGAGAAAATTCGATTTTGTAGCCAGACCAAAGAGTGATCGCTGGCACAAGCGGCCGACAGCGATGCTTGGCGGAGCGGCCTTATTTTCGACCACTCTGCTGATGTACGCGGCTTTTGTTCCGAAGACGCAGGAATCATTGATCATCCTGGCGGCCGGCACTTTTCTTTTCCTCGTCGGGCTGCTCGACGATATTCTAAACATCAAGCCGTACCAAAAACTGGTCGGACAGCTTTTCGGGGCGGTGATCGTGGTCGGATACGGAATGAAATTGCCGCTGACCGGTTACGAATTACTCGATATTTGGATAACGGTCTTTTGGTTGATCGGCATAACGAACGCCATAAACTTGCTCGACAACATGGACGGCCTTGCCGCCGGAATTGCGGCCATAGGAGCCCTGTCGCTGGCCCTCGGCTTTGCGGCGAACGGCCAAACTGCCGAAGTAATGTTGGTGTCGGTTTTCATCGGCGCTTTGGTCGGCTTCCTGATATTTAATTTTAATCCCGCGTCGATTTTTATGGGCGACTGCGGGTCGATGTTCGTCGGTTTTATTTTGGCAAGCTCAGTGCTGCTCGGTCAGACCGGTGGCCGTTCGCGCGGTATTTTTTCGATTCTCGCTGTTCCGGTACTGATCCTGTTCGTCCCGATTTTCGACACGACCTTTGTCACCGTGCTTCGTAAAATGTGGGGGCGAAAGGCATCGCAGGGCGGGCGCGATCACACATCGCATCGCCTAGTCGCGTTGGGCCTGTCCGAACGGTCGGCCGTTTTGATGATATACGGATTTTCCGTTTGCGCCGGTGTTTTGTCTTTGATCGTCGGCAAGATCGAAACATCACAGAGTTTGGCGCTGATCGTATTTTTTACGATCGTTCTGTCGATAATCGGGGTCTATCTTTCGAAAGTAAAAGTGTACGAAGAACGCGAGGAAGAACTCGCGAGCAAGAACAATGCGGTTTTCGCGTTTATCGTAAACGTTTCGTATAAGCGGCGTATTTTCGAGGTTTTTCTAGACACGCTTTTAATTACACTTTCGTATTACACCGCATATCTTTTGCTCTTCGGCTCGTTCGAAAGCGGCGGTAACTGGGAGCTGTTCATTGATACACTGCCAATGCTGATCGTGCTGAAGCTATTTGCGTTTCTGGCCGCCGGCGTTTATCGCGGTCTGTGGCGTTATACGAGCATCGGCGATTTTATTACATTTACAAAAGGTGTAGTTATCGGGTCGGTTCTTAGTGTTGTTGCGGTATCTGCTTATTTACCGGTTTCAGAATTTTTCACGAGCGGTCTTTGTGCTCGACGGAATTATATTGCTTCTCGGCGTCGTCGGGAGCCGGCTCGCATTTCGTCTCTTCAGAGAACTTTTGCCGATAGCTCACCGGAATGAGGGCCGCCGCGTTTTGATCTACGGTGCGGGCGACGGTGGAGAAATGATCCTGCGCGAGCTTCGGAATAATCCGAAGTGGAATTACCAGCCGGTTGGATTTATCGACGATGATCCGCTGAAAAAAGATAAGGTAATAAACGGCCTGCGTGTTTTCGATTCGAACGGGTCGCTCCTGGAGCTATGCGACGAAAAGGATGTGCAGGAGATCTTGATATCGTCGAGCCGTATCCGCCCGGAATCTTTACAAAAAATTAGAAGAATGTGCAGGGAATCGAATATCGAATTAAAACGAGCCGAGCTAAAGATCGAACCCGTCGACTTCGAATGATCATTACGTGTCGATAAAACTCTATCATCTGAATTCACAAAGTATAAGAGTGGCTGTCGCTGCCGTCGGAGCTCTGGCTGTTGTAGCCGCGATCTTCGTGGCAAAGTGGGGATTTGCCCATTCAGCCGCGGTCAGATCGGATATGGTCGAGGTAGCGTCTCTTGCCGCCGATATTGCGCCTGACGATCCGCAAACACATTACGTCCTTGCAATACTTTCCGAGAAAACATTTGTAACCGAAGACCTTGAAAGAGCGGTGATGGAGTTCGAAAAGGCGGCCGCACTATCGCCGAACAATTATATTTTGTGGCTCGACCTGGGTAGGGCACGCGAGCGAAACGGCGATCAGCCAGGTGCTGAACGCGCCTTGAGAAAGGCTTTGGATCTGGCGCCGAATTATTCGCGGGTACAGTGGGCGCTCGGTAATACGCTTCTCAGACAAGGCAAAAACGAAGATGCTTTCGCCGAAATCCGAAAGGCGGTGGCGGGCGACGCGGCTTACACAAATTCCGCGGCAACAACTGCTTGGCAGATCTTTGACGGAGATATAGCACAGGTTCGAACCGCGATCGGTGATTCGAACCGGGCAAACGCCTCTCTTGCGACATTGCTAACCGGTAAGAAACGTTTTGACGAGGCTTTTGCAATTTGGGAAACACTGCCAGCGGATGAAAAGAAAACTAACTTGAAAGAAACCGGCGATCTGCTTTACCGGCAGTTAATTGAGGCAGGCAAATACAGGTTTGCCTCACGGATCGGCGAACAGAACGCAGCCACCCAAAATAGCAGCGGCGTAACCAATGGCGGTTTTGAAGAACCGGTTACTGTTCAGACTTCGAATATATTTTCATGGCAGATCGCCGAAGGAGCTAGTCCGCGAATCGGGCCAACGGACAGGCAAAAGCACGGTGGAAATTACAGTCTTCTTTTGAGCTTTGGACAAGCGACCAAGTCAATCCGGCAGATTGCGCAGACAATCGTGGTCGAGCCCGGACGGAGTTATGTTTTTGAGCTATATTATCGCTCGGACCTTAAAACACAGGCCAAATTAAAATGGGAGATTTTATCGGCCGCGCACGGCAAGGTCATTGCCGCCACCGAACCGCTGGCTTCAGCTTCCGATTGGATGCTGGCTCGATCAACGTTCACTGTTCCCGAAGACATTGATGGCGTGACGATCAGGTTTGTCGCGGAAGGTTGTGATCCGGCGAATTGTTTGATATCGGGCAATATGTGGTTTGACGATTTTGCACTCAAAGCCAGTAACTAATGGAACAAAAAGCAGAAAAGCAAAAACGTCGACGGTCAAACAGATCGTATGTGGAACCGGAGTCGTCGGCGTATAGCACCGTAATCCTGATCCTGCTTTTGGCGACACCAATTCTGTCCACCATCGGCTATGGGGCAGTGGATATGTGGGCGATAAGCTTACTTTCGATCATCACGGCTCTTGTCGTGGTTTTTTGGATGGCGGATAGTTGGAAGACCAGAGCTCTCAGGTTTAATAACAGTTCTCTGCAGTTACCGATTCTGGGAATGATCTGCATTGCATGTGTACAGCTTCTGCCATTAGGAAATGCCGGCATTTCGTCTGAGCTTCTCAATACTTCACCTGTCCGCGCTCTGTCGCTCGATCCATATGCGACCAGATTTTTTTTGATCCGTCTCGTTATTGCTTTCGTTTTTTTTGCCGGGGCACTTGCATTCATCGACAGCCGCAGGCGTGTTAAGAAGACAGCAATAGTGATCGTGATCTTCGGTGCTTTGATGGCCTTTGTCGGTATTCTGCAGCGGCTTGCAAGTCCCGATGCGATATACGGAATGCGTCCGACACCACAGGCAATTCCGTTTGGTCCTTTCGTCAATCAACACCATTTTGCGGCATTTATGGAGATGACAGCTGGCCTAACGCTCGGGTTGCTGTTGGGCGGATCTGTAAAAAGGGACAAGACCGCCTTGCTCGGTATCGCAACGGCGTTGATGATAATCGCGGTAATTATGACCGGCTCGCGGGGCGGATTTTTAGGTATGTTGGGCGTGACCGGTTTTGTGCTCGCGGCCCGCTTTTTGAGCGGCAAAAGCCGATCGTCCGAAAGAGCAAAACCAAGATCCGCACTTGGTCTCGTTGCCGGAGGAGCGGCATTGCTGATAATTGTCGCCGGAGCGGTGTTGTTTCTCGGCGGCGGCGGACCGTTGTTTCGCGGGCTCGGGTTTCAAGACCAAACGGATATTACGAGCGGCAGGTCGCATTTTTGGAGCGTGGCACTGCGGATTTTTTACGACAATCCAATTCTCGGCGCCGGATTCGAAGCATTCGGCGTGGCATTCAGTAAATACGATACCTGGAACGGCTTTTTCCGGGTCGAGCAGGCCCATAACGATTATTTGCAGATGCTTACGGATGGCGGAATTCTTGCATTTGCCTGCGTCGTGGCGTTTATCTTTCTATTTTTTAGGCGAGGCTTGGCCGTCATCGGCAATACGACTCATGGCTTTCGAAAAAGCGTAGCGGTCGGATCGATGGCCGGGTGCTTCGGAATTCTGATACACAGTTTCTTCGACTTTCCGATGCGGACGCAATCGAATACTTTTTTCTTTTTGCTGTTGGTTGTGCTTGCTACGGCGTCTGTAGGCGAAGATCGGAAAAACGAGACTTAATGGATAATTTATCAACGGACGGTAACGCTTATTTCCTGCTTACCGCACGGGGACTCGAACGTCACCTGGTAAACACCGGTTGTCGTGCTGACAGATCTTATGACATAGAAGCGTCGCGCCGAAATTCCATTTAGCTCAGTCTCAGCCTTTACTTCTATATCTTTCGGGCTGCTTGAAGTCGTGACGACATCCTTAAAATCTCCGTCGCCTTCAATACGCACCAAAACTCCCAGACTGCCGCCATCATTAATAAGTGAAACCATTTCCTGACTTAGCTCGAGTGAGCATCGCGTGTTAACCAGAATGTCTTTTCCATCCACGACGCGAACGCGCGAAGCTCCCGAAGAAACGGAATCATCTTCAGACTTTTTTGGAACGCCAGAATTTGAATTCGCGGATTTCGAAGACGAGTCGGGAACATTTATTATCACCGGTTCGAACAAGTCTTTGGTATTTGCGGCATTCTTACCGTTGCCGATCGGATCGCTGACAAAGACGGAAGTTTTTGTTCCAGGCGTTCTTTCGAGCTTGGGGTTGGTTGATGGAGGCGACTCGATCTTTGGCTCAGGTTCATCCGTTGGCAAAGGGTCGCGGAACAGATTCTTCGGTTCATCAGCCGAAGGTTGTGCTTTTGCGGGAGGCTCGACTGTTGGTTGAGCTGGCGGCAACACAATCTCTACTTTTTCTACAACTTTATCAGTAGTTGTAGCCTTAGAAGCGGTTTCGGCAATTCGCGAATCATCCTCGGTCTTTTTCACTGTTTCGGCGGGAAGCGAAACCTGAGGAATATCTTCCGGCTTATTAATTTCCGAAGAATTATTCTTAGCCTCTGAAGTTTCCGTGACGATCTTTGGGCTTTCAACTTTGGGTTGGATCTCGGCCTCGGCTTTCGGAGGTGCGTCGGCAATTAATATTTTTGTGTCGTTCTGTTTATCGAGTTTTGGGGCGTCTTCGACCTTCGGTTCGATTTTTTCCTCGGTTTTTGCCGGTATAGTGGCAACTTGAGTTTTTGGATCGCTTTCCTTTATGACCTTTTCGACATTCGGCTCGCTGGACTCATTAGTCTTTACAAGACTATCGGGAATTTTTGTTTCCGGGCTATTTTCCTTGTTCGTGGGTGATACAGGTTCGACTAGCGGCTCGCTTACTTCGATTGCCTTAACCGGAACTTCGGCAACCTGCGTCTTAGGTTCGCTTGGCTTTTCGGATATTGATTCCTTTACGGCTTTCGGTTCGGTAGATTCCACGGGTTTTTCTATAACTTCCGTGGATTTATTCGCCTCATCGATAGTTTTATCGGCAGGCGTGACGTTTTCGATCCTCGGAACGACCGTCTCGACAGGTTTTACAGAAATTTCCGTAATCTGAGTTTTTGTGGCGGCCGGTTTTTCCGGCTCTTGAACGGCTGCGACCTTTGGCTCGGAAACTTCTGGAGCTTTCCCGGCGATCTGAGTGTTCAAATCGATTTGCTTGGCAGAAATAATCGGTTCTTTGATCTTAGGCGGCTCGATTAATTTAGTAGGAATTTCCCTATTCGGCGTTTGCGCGACAGCGGTCTCGACATTACTTTCGCGAACGCTCGTCTTAGCGGCAGGTGCTTCGGCTGTTACTTGCTTCGCTGCCGGCTTGACTGGTTTGGCAACTGTTTCCGCGATTTTCGGTGACTCAGTTGAGGCAAACAAAGGAAGTGGATTCGGCCCGATCTTTAGTTCCAGCCCGTCAGAGCTGCCGTGTACTTTTTTGTACAGAGTCTCGACTACGCTGTACCTCAACGCGCTTGGCCGATCGGTTTTGTAACTTTGGATGTAGCTGTCGAGGGCTTCTTTATCCTTTCCGTCGGCTTCGAGAGCCGAGCCAAGTCGCCACATGCTCGAACGCCACCACGCGCTCTTGTCCGGTAGAACGCTGATCGCACGCTTGAGGCGGACGACCGCTTCCGGATAACTTTTCTGTTGGTAAAGTGTCCAGCCCGTAAGCTCTTCGATCCGGCCGCGGAGAATCGCGGAAAGTGTCTGCCGCGGAACTTCCGGGACGACGATTATTTCATTCTTGGCAAATGCTATCGTGCGGCTTTCATATAATTCGCTCGCCATTACAGCAGCAGCGGGTGTCGAAACTTCCAGCCCGGCATCGGCGTTTACGATCGCAGCCTTGACCAACTCCAACACCTTTGGAAGCGCGACATTTTTTTGAAGAAGCAGCGTCGCCGAATACATTTGTCGGTGAAGCTTCATCTTGTCTTCGCCTTTCACGAATTCATCGGTGAGAGCCGAAAGCTCCGTTTCATCCGGAGCATCCTCGGCAAGCTTTTGGTTGATCTCGAATAAGAGCTTTAGTTTTTCCGCATTTTCAGGATTGTCAGCCGGACCCGTTTCAAAAATACTTGCCCTGCGTTCATAAGCAATCAGGTCCGCAAAACTTTTTTCTTCGCGTGAAACTCGACCGCCGAGCCTGGTTTGGACCAGCCCGTCTTTCATCGAAAAACTTTTCTGCAATTCCTCGACGGCCTCGCGATAAAAGCCGGACATCAGCCTGGCCGAGGCTATTTCATATTCAAGGGTCGGAAAATTGCCGTATTGGCGGGCCATGACCAAAACCCGCTCGGCCTCGACCGGTCGCCTCTGGCCCATAAGTCCGCGAGCAAGGGCGATGTGGCCCCAAATGTATCGCGGCTCCATCTCGACCGCTTTTCTTGCCAGTTCGACAGCCTTCTCGCCCGAATCATTCGCGGCATACCAGTACGCGGCTCCCGCAAGAAGATTCAAATTCTGCGGATTTCGTTCGAGCGATCTTGCCATCTCGGCTTCGGCTTCTGCTATTTTACCTGAGCCAAAGAGCGAAAGTATCAAGCCGGTTGCAGCAGCGGAGTCATTATCGTTTGCGGCGACGATCTCACGGTACAAGGCAGCGGCTTCATCGGGTTTCCCAAGTGCCCGCTTCATTTCGGCAAGACTTCTCTTAGACGCAGCGGAGCTGCCATCGAGTTCCAGTGCCCTGGAATACGCCGCCGCCGATTCTTCAAGATCGAAATTTAGACGATGGGCCAGTCCAAGCGTCTGATAAGCCACGACGGAATTTGGATCGACGCTGATCGCCTTTTCCGCAAGGCGTCTGGCATCAGAACCTCTTTCGATACCGAGATAGAAGGTTGCGAGGTTAAGAAGCTGCTTTGCGTTACCCGCCGCTTTTTTCTCAATATCTTCAGCGACCTCAATGCCGGCTGCACGCTGGTCCTGGTAGAAAAGATTTGCCGGAAACTTTGAAATTATCTCGTTAAATAGTCTTTCGGGAATTGGTGTCGGAGCCTCAGCCACGGCGAGTTTGAACAAAGCGATACCTTCGTTATGCTCGCTGGCCCGCAGCTTTTCGTCCGCAAGGATCGCGCGAGCCGTGACAAGCGATTCAACCGCCCGTGCTCTGTGTTCGGACTTTGGGAAATCACGAATGAACTTCTTTAACGCGGATGCTCTTTCTGATGCCGACGGCAGGGCGAGAGCAGCGTCTAATTTTGCTCTCTCGGCTTCGGGGTCGATTGGAGCAGGAGCCGGTGTTGTCTTGGGTTTCGGTTTTGATGTTACCCGCTTTGCAGACGCAGCCGGTTTTATCAACGGTTTTGATACGGCTTGCTTGGATGATGTCGCTGGTTTTGTCGATGGGCGCTGCGGTTTCTGGGCGAAAGCGATGCCCGACAAAAATACCAGCAAAACAATTGATAAAAAATTCTTCATAAGCGTGAACGACGACTAGGCGCTCAACGTCCAAATAATATCACGAAATTGCATTTATCGCCGTTGGGTTCTATCCTCAAGCGATGAACGAACTCGACGAAATGTGGTCCCAAATGCTTTCGCAGGCACTCGAAAATGCGAAAGAATCGGGACGGCACGACGTCGCCGACTATCTGAATTTAAAGGCCGCGAACGATGCGATACGGCAGGCGAGCGTTCGGTGGCTGTTCGATACGCTGATCGAGATCGCGGGTGAGGCAAACCGCACAAATCTAAGCGTCTCTATCGAACGCGACGACACCCACAATTTCTCGTATCGCGGCGCAAACCTCGTCGGCTCGCTAATTCGTTTTCGTCAAGGTGTGAGATGTCTGACCGTCGAAGCGGGTTGGACGCGGACTCCAACGGACGGATTTATGCGCGGCGGCGCGTTGGCATTTGCAAAGATCACGCACATGGGAATGCCAAAGGCGAACGCCGAGATATCGTTGGTCAGATCGGAAGAATCTCCCGTCTGGCAGGTAATGTTAGGGGAGAAAGGTGTGCAAATCTTTCGTTCAGAGTCGTTGCGGGAACATTTCCGCATATTTACCGGAAGCTAGCTGGAGCTTTTTGCTTTGCGGGATTTCCTTTGCGAACTTGGCGTTAAAATTTTTTCAACCGCGAAGGGCGCAAAGTTTTTCGCAAAGTTCGCTAAGCTATCTTTAGAAAATGTAAATAATGATGAAGCTTTTTTTTTCTGTCCATGTAGGATAGAATACATTTATATTCAGGTTAATTATTGACAGGAGATATTTAATAAGTGAGAGCAGAGCTTGAAAAGTTAATAGATCTACAAAAGACAGATACCAACATTCGTCGATTAAAACAACAGATCGAAACCGCGGAACAAAGGCGTGCAGATATCGAACAAGAGTTTGAACAGCACGCCTTTTCTATACGTGAAATTCAAGGTAAACGGGACAAATTAAATGCCGAGCGGGCCGATCTCGAAAAGCAGATCGCCGAGAATAAAACCTATCTGGAACGTGCCGACCGCAACCTGAAACACGCTCAAAATCAAAAGGAATACGAAACTGCAATGCGCGAGACAGATGCACTGCAAAAGCAGATAGCGGCGTTTGAAACGCAGATAGTTGAAAAAATGACCACGCTCGAAGAGGTTGAAAAAGAACTCGAAGAACGTGCCGAGGAGATCAATTCGATCGACGGAAAACGGGCAGAGGCCTTGAAGACCTTTGAAAGCGAGCTGGCTGTTGGCAAAAAAGAATTTGATGCCGACACGAAAAAACGCGAAGAGGTTTTCGTCACGCTTCCCGCCCAACTCGCAGCGATCTACAACCGTATGGCACAACGCAGCCGCGACGGAATTGCCGTAGCCGCCGTCATCAACGGTTCGTGCAGCGCATGCTTCATGTCGCTTCGCCCGCAAATGCAGGTTGAGGTAAAAAGGGGCGATCAGATCATAACGTGCGAAAGCTGTACTCGTATTCTATACACGCCGAGCAAAGAAGAAACGAACGAAGCAACGGCCTAGTAAAGCAGAGGCCTGCAATGAGTAAGGGCATAATAGAACTGCCGTGATGCATGCAAAATGTATCGCGGCTGTTTTGCGTTTGCGCACGGCTTGACAATCGACCCTGACTCCACATATAGTTTTTCGCAAATTCTAACTAAACTAATTTAGACTTTACAAATCCAGTTGCAATATGACTGTTATCTTCCACCAGGCAATTAAAAGGTTTCTCTCATCGAGAGCGTCGGCTAAGTATTTTTTTGCGTAATACTTGACCGGCGTTTTTTGTTTTTCATAGCCGTAATGCTTCAAAAAGCGAGTATCGATATGTCAAAAGAAAAAAATCACTTCGTAATCCAATTGTTAAAGAAATTCGTCTGTGCCGTCCTGATCTTTAGTTTTCTGTCTTTATCGACGCCTGCCGCACCCGAGACGCTTTCAGGAATGGCGTCCACGTCATGGCAGGAGTTGAGATTCCGTTTTCTATCGAGCCAATTGGCGATAGACGCGCCGAATTGGTTGGCGTTTTTCGCGGCCAGAAAGTCGGCGACGGACAGCCCGGCGGATATTTCACGGATTCAAATCTATCCCGCTCAGTCCGACCCCGGCCCGATGAGGCTGGAGAAAGAGCAGGAAGTGGTTTTTGCGGCGGTGGCTTTCGACGCCAACAACGAACCGCTGAGCGGGATCGATTTTCGCTGGTCAGCGGTTGACCCTGGCTCAAACCGCAGCGGTGGAAGCTTTCTCGGCTCTGTTTATAAGGCAACGAGGCTTGGATCGTTCCTGATAAAAGTAACGGCGGGCGGTCATGAAGCCCAGATTCGCGTGGTGGTAACACCGGAAACGGGGATTCGCCCGCCGAATACTCCGACCCGCAGCACATCTTCGCGAACAGGCATTGGGCCGATCATTGTCACGACTGACACCACTGCGATAAAGGTTGAGCCGGACGATACCAAGAACATAAAGGCGCAAAAGAAAGATATACAGGTTGAGAATCTCCTTCCCGGCGAAGGATGGGACAACGGCAACTGGACGTCAGCCGACGATCCCGGCAACCAAACAGGTAATCCTCCCGGCGGTCCGGCTGACGACGGGGCGGGCAATGGCAATTTTCAGTTAAGCGCTCCGGTCGTGTCGCTTCCCGGACGCGGGATCGACCTGGCATTGAATCTGAACTACAACTCGCGGGTGTGGAACAAATCCGGTTCACAGCTTAGCTACGATATAGATCACGGCTATCCGGCGGCCGGTTGGTCTCTGGGTTTCGGACGTATCATCTACATGGGTTCGGAAGGCGGCTGCATGATGCTCGATGCCGACGGAACGCGTCACGGATATTCCGGCCAGATTTCCAGTTGGAGTTCAGGTATGTCCTTCAGGACATACGGCGGATGGAACATTTATCGATTATGGATGTAACTTCACGTATGGCTCGTACGGCAGCGGATGGGCAAAGCTGGCGAACGGGACTACGATCAACTATTCCACAGCGTATCCCGGCAATGCTCATGTCGTTCCGACACGAATTACCGACGCCAATGGAAACTACATTACCATCACTTACCAGAATCGTCCCGGCGAAAATATTGATACAATCACCGACACAATGGGCCGAATCGTTACGTTTCATTATGACGCGCTTGGACGGCTGATAGAGATAAAAGCACCGCGAATGGAGGGACAGGACCCGATATACGGCACAGCGACGACGCGGACGTTAGTTAAACTTCACTACAAATCTCTGGCTCTGAGCTATTCGTTTTCAGGAGTTACGCCCGTCGTCAGACCCGGGACGATTTACGCCATTGACTCGATATACTATCCGGCAACAAACACCGGTTACTGGTTTGGTGATAACGATTCTTATTCTTCCTACGGAATGATAACGAAAGTCATCGAACAGCGTGGGATGAGCTGGGCGGCGGGACCGGACGAGCAGGGAACGATTACGCCGGGCACGATGACGAAGCAGGCGGAGTATAATTACCCGCTTACGACGGCAAATCAGCCTCCGCGAACAAACGGTGTCGGGCTTTCGGACGCTCCGACTTACACGGAATTAAAAGAAAGCTGGGCCGGGCGAGATATCGCTGAGGACGCTGTAACAACCTATTCTTTTAATAATAACGATGTTTACGTGGACAGCGGCGGCAGCAGCCCGGCTCGGTCGGTCACCGTCACACAACCAACCGGCATAATCAGCAAGCAGTATTCGTATCGGACGCCCGGCGTCTGGATGGATGGCTTGGTGTTTGTCGATGAGACATTTACCGTTGACGGTTCGACGCAGACAATGGTTGGAAGCTCGCTGGTTAGTTGGACAGAAGGCAACTCAAGCAACTATGACGCGGCAAGGCCGCAGTGGGCTGAAGTCATCGACGAGAATGGGCACAAGGTAAAAACTTTTTACACCTACGGGACCGGAAAGTTCAACCAGATTACACGTTCCTGCGATTATGACGATTCGCTGACAACGCTTCTGCGGTGCTCGACGGCCGAATACGAGAACGACCAGTCATATATCGGCTACTTCCACCCAACCACCGGTCAATGGCTGGGTGGGCGGCATATATTCAATCTCGTCAAATCGACAACCATCGAGAACTCCGGCGGAACAAAGGTTTCGCGAACCGATTACGAATACGACAATTACACCGCTCAGCCATTTACAAACACGCCGGGCGTTATTCAACACGACTTTAGACATGACCCATTCACAACGGTCATGGTGGACGGCCCTAATTGTATTGAATGGGACAATTATGAATGCCGGCTCATGCAGCCTTGCAACGAGTGTATTGCATGGGAGCAAGTGAGTGGTTACGACCCGGCGACGGAGAAACGTGGTAACGTCACGAAAGTCACTACCTACGCCGACGCGCAGGCCCAGACGGGAGCGATCATAGAAACGCGGGCTTACGATATAACCGGCAATGTCGTGAAAGCATCGAGCGCATGCTGCGAGCAGACAACCATTCTTTATGACGACCCGATTACCGTCGGCGTTATCGATACGCAATACGCTTATCCTGTCTCGCAGACACGCGGCGCGGCCGACACCGGTTCGCCGCACAGAATAATAACAAGCCAGGTTCCCGATTTCAAGACCGGCTTGATCAAATCGGCGACGGATGCCAACGGGCGGACGTCGACGACGGGGTATAATCCCGACACAATGCGGCCCGACAAATCGACATCATCAACCGGAGCCTACACGATATTTACTTATGACGAATCAGCAATGACCGTCAGCGAGGAGGTTTTTGAGATAACCATCTCAGGTCCGGCCAGTGCCGGGAAGGCGGTGAAACATCTCAACGGGCTGGGACAGGTGCGCAAAGAAGAATCCGGTCCCGCCGCCGGGCCTTTTGATATCGTCGAAATGAAATACACCAAATTCGCTGAGGAATGGAAAACATCGCGGCCGTACCGTTCGGGCGATACCAACTTCTACTGGACGGAGAAGTTCTACGATGCCCAGCGGCGGCTGAAAAAAGTTGTCGAGCCGGATGGCAGCACGACAGAGGCTTTTTATAATGAAACGACATTACCTGTCGGGATAACGGCACAGCCAGGAAACCGAATCCGCGTCATGGACGCCTGGGGCCGCGAGCGTTGGGGACGATATGATCAGCAGGGAAGATTGATCCAGGTCGTCGAGCCTAATCCAAACCGGACGGCCAATCCGACCGGCTCTATTTTCACCGCCGGGAGTCTTTTAACCAGTTACTCTTATGACACGCTCGGCCGTCTTGTCCAAACCGATCAGGGCGGTCAGCTTCGCAGTTTCAAGTACGATTCGCTTGGCAGATTGACGCGGCAAAAGCTGGCGGAGCAGACGGCGACGCTCAATGACAGCGGCGTGTTTGTCGGGGCAAATCAACCAACGTCGACATGGAGCAATGCGTTTTTCTATGACGGCCGGTCGAACCTGACGCAAAAGACGGACGCACGTGGAGTAAAAGCGAAGTATATCTATCAATTCTGGGGCGGCGGCGATGATCCGCTGAATCGTTTGCAGCGGATCGAGTACGATCTTTCGGGGCCGCGCGATACGAGCATAACCGTTCACGCGACCTCGCCGACAAACCATACTTACGAACCGGCTGGCGACAAGATGCGGATAAAGCAGATCCAGACCGAAGGAATGCTGACCGAGGATTTTCTTTATGACGTCGAAGGCCGCGTGATTGAGAATAAGCAGACGGTCGAGTATCGCTGGAGCCACCCGATGACGACCAGCTACCTTTACGACACGCTCGACCGGGTGAAGGAAGTCACTTACCCGGCACAGTACGGAATTCCCGCTCAAGGCGGAAATCCTGCAAATCCAAGAAAGATCGTTGCACACACTTATGACACCGCGAGCCGTCTGACGGGAATGACTTACGGCACCGCGATCTCATCCGTTCAACAGGCCGGAAACATTGTCTATAACGCCGCAGACCAAACGACGCAGATGAAGGTCGGTGCGGCGGGTGCGAATCAGGTCACGGAAGATTATACCTTCGACCCGCAGACTGGACTTTTGACAAACCAAAAGGCGACGAAAAATGTCTCGACGACGCTGATCGATATGAGCTATCAGTATACTCGCGGCGGCAGTGCCGGAAGTCTCAACGGCAAAACCGGGCATCTGACCAAGATCATTGACAACCTAAGTCCGGGCAATGCGAAGAACCGTGAGTACGAGTTCGATGCGGTTGGCAGATTGACGAAGGCGAAGGGCGGGCCGACCGGGACGCTTTGGACGCAGACTTACACTTATGACCGTTGGGGAAACAGGATGACTGTCGCCAAAACGGGAACGGCCGCCGGTGGCGGAACGATGCCGCTCGATGGCATTACGGGTCTGACGTACAGCACGGCAAACAACCGGATCACAACCGCGGGCTATCAATACGATGTCGCGGGAAATCAGATCAGAACGAAGGCCGAGGACGGAGTGGCGTGGGTGAAATACGAGTACGACGCCGCGAACCGTCTGTGGCTTGTCAAGCGTGATTCGGACGGCGTGATGCTGCAAAGGTTCGGCTACGGGGCGACAAATTCGAGGTTCCAGTCTCTTGATAACGCGACCGGCCAGTGGACGCTTTACGCCGCAACCGGCGGGACCGTGCTGAGCGAATACACCGAATTCAAGGCAAACGTCCCGACGTGGACAAAGAGTTACACATATCTTGGCGATTCACAGCTTGCGACGATAACACCGGTGAGCGGCAGTGAAAACGTCGAGTTCAACCATCCGGACAGGCTTGGCACAAAGACGGTCACGAACCAGTCCACGGGAAGCTCGTCCGAGCAGTCACATCTCCCATTCGGCACCGCGCTCAACGCCGAAACATCTCCGCCCCTGACGACGACTAACAAACGATTCACATCCTACGACCGGAGCGAGAAAACTAAGCTCGACTACGCAGTAAATCGAACTTATGACTCAAAACTCGGCAGATTCTCGCAGGTCGATCCGATAGGTATTAGCGCATCTTCGTTAGTGAGTCCTCAAACCCTGAATCTGTATAGTTATTGCGGGAACGATCCGATAAATTATACCGATCCGAGTGGCCTTTTCTTCGGCAAATTATTCAAGTGGATCGGAAAGATTTTCAAAGCATTTCAAAAGATTCTTAAATGGGTCGTCATTGCTGTGATCCTCGTCACCGTCGCTATTGCCATATTTCACTCGGGTGGCGCGGCATCCGCTTTCCTCGCTAAGATTTTCGGACTTGTTGGAAAATTAATAGGACTAAAGGTTACAACGACTCCATTGATTCTTAATCTTGCCGCCGGAACAATTTCGGGAGGTACAATAGCAAGTATCTCAGTAGGTTTGGGCGGTAAGATAATTGCAGGACTTTATGCTGTTGGTGCCATTGCGAGTCAATATGGTCAGACTCGAGATAAAAAACGAAAAATTCACGACGGAGAAAATGATAATGAAGAACGAGCTTGGGGACGAGCCATTCGGGACGCCCTAGAACTGTTGAAAAATGAACCATGCAGTAGTGCGATCGCAGGTGGGGACACCTCAAAAAATCCATCAGCAGAGCTTAATTCTGCAATCAATGCAGGTGAAATTAGGGATGCAGATACCTTTCGGGTCGGAACTGAAGAAGGGATTGCTACAACCGAACAATTTAAAGATAGAACCACTGGTAAGGTAACGCGTACTGGTCGAATCACATTGGGACAAATTTTTTACAATGCGTATGCCATTCAAGCGGCTCTCCCGCGTGCCGGATCAGCTCGGGCGGCTCGCGTTTATACTATTCTGCATGAGCTAAAGCACAAAGTGGGTGGCGTACACAACGGAGCTGCCGACGAAAAAGCGTGGCGAGATAGTATTAACGCGAATTGTCTTTCAAAATTGAATTTGAAGTTGCCATGAGATAAATAGATGGCCGTTCTTACAGTATGAAAAAAATAGCAAGTACGATATTGGTTTTTGGCGTGATATTGTTGTTATTTTCTTGTGATTCTCACGATACTTTAGAAGAATCTAAGAAGGTGATGGACGAAGCAGACGTAGAGAAAATTCCAAGCGATACTGAAATAGATACTGCCCAGACAACGATTTTCCATGACTATCAAGTTGGTTCGTGCGAAAATTTACTTTTAGAAATTACGCGAGATCAATCTGGCATGATTCTCCCGAAGGGCAAACTTTTGGAAATTAGAATTACTAGAAGTGGAAAAGCTGAATATGATCTTTATGAGAATTCAAACTTTGGGTTACGACATTCTTTTTCGCTTTCGGGTTCCCAATTGCATGAATTTTATCGGTTAATGAGTTCTAATTCAATTCTTAATGCAAAAAACACATACACTTTAGAAAACGTTTGTGTAGACACGCGTTTGATAAAAGAGATAACGTTTTGTCCGGTATCGACGGGCAGAATGAAAAGAATTATTGTTAAAGAATGTGGTGCCGGAAATATTGAAGAGTTTGAGAAATTGCCCACCGCAATTAGCTCACTCTTTCAAAAAGTCGATAATTTAATCAAGAGGAATTCGAGCGAGAACGTGGAATAGAATTGACGTTAAGGCCAGTATATCTATCAATTCTATGGCGGCGGCGACGATCCTCTGAATCGTCTGCAGAGGATAGAGTACGATCTTTCGGGGCCGAGAGACACAAGCATTCCGATCAACTCGGCGCCGGCGTCGAACTTTACGTACATGACGGCGGGCGACAAGGCGAGGATTCAGGAGATCGACACTGAGTTTATGGTCAATCAGGCCTATACGTATGATGTCGAAGGCCGCGTCAGCAAATATACCCAAAAGATAAAATGGCGCGAGAGCTATCCGATGGAGGTGGACTATCTTTACGACTCGCTCGACCGCGTGAAGGAAGTGAAGTATCCGGCACAGTACGGAATTCCGGCCCAGGGCGGCAATCCGGCAAATCCGAGAAAGATTGTGGCTCACACTTATGACACGACGAGCCGGTTGACCGCGATGACTTATAACGGCAATCAACAGGCCGGGAATATTGTCTATAACGCCGCAGACCAAACGACGCAGATGAAGATCGGTGCCGCCGGAACGAATCAGGTGACGGAAGATTACACGTTCGACCCGCAGACAGGGTTGTTGACAAATCAACAGGCGATAAAGAGTGGGGCCTCGACACCGTTTATCAATCTTTCTTACGAATACAACCGAAACAACTCGGTCGGCAGTCTAAACGGAAAGACAGGTCATTTGACCAAAATCATTGACCACCTAAGTCCGGGCAATGCGAAGAACCGAGAGTATGAGTTCGATGTCCTCGGGCGGTTAACGAAAGCAAAAGGCGGGCCGACCGGAAATCTGTGGGATCAAACTTACAGCTATGATCGATATGGCAACAGAACGAATGTAACGGCCTCAGGAGTCGCGGCGGACAGTTCGCCGATGCCGCTCGATGGCGTTGCTCTCGATCCGCTAACTCCGAATGTGTCGAACTTAACCTATGATAACGCTACCAACCGCATCACGTCATCGGTCGAGGCGAACAGCTTCCAGTACGACGTAAACGGCAACCTCATCAAGGCGATGGGCGAAAACGGGGTCTGGGTGAAGTACGAGTACGACGCGGCGAACCGGCTGAACATCATCCGCAAGGACGATGCCGGACAGACTCAGCTTGAGCGGTTTCAGTACGATTCTACAAACGCAAGGGTGCAGTCGCACGATTTTGCCCTTGATAGATACAAAACACACCTGAATACGGGCGGGACTTCAATCGCCGAGTTTACGGAATTCACGGTCGGCCTCCCGACGTGGACAAAGAGCTACACATATCTCGGTGGCAGTCAGCTATCCACAATCACTCCGAATGGGCAAAACGAGTACATCGAATTCAACCACCCGGATCGTCTCGGCACAAAAGTTGTAACAAACCAGGCCGCCGGAACCTCATCCGAGCAAGCGCATTTGCCATTTGGGCGAAAACTCGACGCGGAGTCTACACTAACAACGAACAACAAACGCTTCACAAGCTACGACCGAAGCGAAAAAACTTCGTTGGATTACGCCGTAAACAGGACCTACGATTCAAAACTCGGCAGATTCACACAGGTCGATCCGATTGGAATGCAGGCCGCCAGCCTCGCCGCCCCGCAGACGCTGAACATGTACAGCTACTGCATTAATGATCCAGTCAACTACACCGATCCGAGCGGCTTGTTTTGGGGGTTCCTAAAGAAACTTTTCAAATGGATAATGGTAGCGATTGCTGTGATAGTGGCAATAGTTACGATTATTTCAGCTCCGTTTACATTAGCCGGCATTCTGGGCATGATCAGTGCCGGAGCAGGAGCGGCATCATCGGTCTTAGGTGCGTTAGGATACACTAAGGCGGCCAGAATATTTGGATTGATAGCCGTTCTAACCGGTTTCGGCAGTCTGATAGCCGGAAAGCTTGGAGTTGGAAATTTTGCTGCCTCTGATACCGGAGGATACAAGGAAGCTGCCTTGTTTGGAATATTTAGCGGAGTCGGGGCGATTGCTAATAGTTTTGCCCAGACTCGGGATAGGAGAAGACGGGCGGAGCGCGGAAGTCCGACGGAAATTAGAATGACTTTCTTTAGATTGTACGGAAAGGATTTTAATAAGTGTCTAAAACAAGCTTTTGGCAAGGACTATGCGAAAATAGGGAAACAAACTTTTGGCAACTCTCCTGTAATAGATGCAACTCTAACTTCTGCCCAAACCGGAGCATTGTCTGGTACGGGTGCCGCAACCGGCGGCAGTGACCCTTTTTATGGTAAACATGGAAAGGTTGTAATCGAAAGTGCAACGTATAACTCAAGATCATGGAACTCAAGGAAAGCTGTTTTTGGGACATTCGCCCACGAAACCGCCAATATTCTTGATATGAGGACTAATCCAAACGAACCGGCAGCGACATATGGAAAGGTTTATGGCGATCCGAATGATGCTTTCGATGATGATACAGGTGCAAAAGTCGAAAGGTGCCTTTTTGGCAGCCTACAGTACCCGGCTCAAACAGTTCCTTAAACAAATATGATCGGGTTCTAGTTATGTGATAGTGAAAACCAATATGGTTGCTGAAAAATAAATCAGCTGATGGGGAAATTAGGTTGCGAAGGAGCGTTTTATGAAGAAACTTTTGGCCTTGTTGGTGTTTTCGATAGTTGGATGTTATGCCCAGCTAAGTAACATTCAACCTGTTAAAGATCGCGAGGTTCAGGAAGGTGCGGTTGAGGTTTTTTATAGACTTGGACCATTACCGACCCAAACGGAATATCTGAACATACGAGCTAAAGTTAGAGAATTTATTTGGAAAACATGGAATGAGCGTCAGCATGGAAAACTGAAACTTGAACCCTATACGAAAGAGGGCAATAGAACGTTGGTGACATTTGAGCTAATGGTAACGGAAGGAAATATACGACGGATAGACGTTAGTATTGAAAGAGATTATGTAGGTCGAAACCCAAAATCGGAGTTTGATAAACAGAACTTGAAAGATTTCAAAAGGTATTCTGCATCGGACATTGACAGAGTAAAAATCCCGAAAGATGGGCTGGTTAAACGTAAGACGATTCCAAACGATGTAACTCTGCCCGCAACAAAGTTCCTGATCCGGTTAAAAGATAAGGACGGGAAGGTTCTCTCAGAAATGTGATTGCAATTGAAAGAATCATTTTGTTTTGATCTCGAAAAATTGGCGTGGCAAGGGCTTCCTGTTCGGGGGCGGACGGGACGATGGGCGACAGACAATGTCGAGGGCCGGGTGATCGAGAATAAGCAGACAGTTGAATATCGGTGGAGTTATCCGATGCGAACTGGCTATCTTTACGACAGCACGCCCGCGTGAAATGTAGTTTTGACTTACATTCTATTTCGTCCATTCGTCGGCGATGTGAACGTCGACCTTTACCGGCACTTTCTTTACATATTCTTCGCCGGCCGAGCACATCGCGTTTTCAAGTAGTTTGGCGGTTGCGTCGGCTTCGGCGGTATCGCACTCGACGATTATCTCGTCGTGAACGATGTTTACCAATTTAGCCGAGGTTCCGCTCATTTGGTTGTGTAGCAGATGAAGAGCACGTTTTAGAATGTCCGCAGAAGTGCCCTGGATTGGCATGTTTATGCCGTAGCGTTTGGATGACGCGACTTGCTGGCGGTCGCTTTCGTCGAAACGTAGCCGAAGCATTCTGCCCGACGCTGTACGAACATTTCGCTCCTCGACGATTCGCTTGCCTGAATCGCGTAAATAAGCGTCAAGCCGGCGGAACGTGCCGAAATATTTACGCATCGTGTTCTCGGCGTCCATCTGCGAAAGGCCCGTCATCAGCCCGAACCGTGACGCTCCGATGCCGTAAACGATCCCGAAATTCAGACGCTTTGCAAACGAACGCTGCTCGTCTGTCACATCTTCCGGCCTAACTCCAAAAACCTGCGACGCTGCCGAGGCGTGGAAATCCTGCCCGGAAACAAAGGCCTTGATGAAGTTTTCATCATCGGAAAACTCCGCCAAAATTCGTAGCTCGATCTGCGAATAATCGGCGATAACGAGTTTTTTGCCTTTTGGTGCGATGAAGCAACGCCTGTATTCCTGGCCGTGCGGAATTTGCTGCAGGTTCGGATTCGAGCACGAAAATCGCCCGGTCGGAGCACCGATCTGGCGGAAATCGGCGTGGATGCGGCCGGTTTGCTGCTCGATGAATTCGAGAATGTTTTCGCCAAAACTGGTCAACGATTTTGCAACACCACGATATTCAAGCAACTTTGCGACCACCGGATATTCAGCTGCGAGCGGCTGAAGCTGCCAGCCGCGTGTCGTTTCTGGAACAGGCACGCCAAGATTTACCAACGCGTCGGTGACCTGAGCCTGCGAGTCGAGGTTGATCTCCGAACGGCCAAAAAGCGAAGCCTGAGCAACTCCCGACGAAAGCATTTCCTGAAGCTCATCGGCGGCCTTTGCCTGTGCGACCTTCACTTTTTCAAGCTGTTCGCACCATCGCGATTCGTCGAGATAGAAGCCGTTAAGCTCCATTTCGGCTATCGGCATCAGGCATTCGAATTCAAGTTTTGCGACATCGTTAAGTTTGTCATTCGCAAGCCTTTCCGCCATCTGGTCGCGAAGCTTGAGCATAACCTGCGCGTCGCGGGCGGCGTACTGAAGCTGAGACTGCGAGAGATCATCTGCATTCCAGTCGCTTACCTGTTCCGATTTGTCCAGCTCGACGCCCGTAAAATATTGGGCCACATCAGCCAACGAGTGCCGCCGGTCGTTGTCGCCCGCCGCGATCAACTGGCTTGCGAGATAAGTATCGAAGACATTATGAATCTCACAACCCAAATGATGACGCACCCATTTCATGTCAAACTTCGCGTTGTGAGCCGTCTTCGATATCGAGGCGTCCGCAAGCAGATCACGCAGCGGAGTTAAACTAGGGTTCTCACGCTGGTCGGCAAACCGCTTTATATCGAAAACAAACGTATCCCGGCCCGTGCTCAATTGCACAAGTCGCAGTTTTCCTTTGTATGGGTCCAATTCCGTCGTCTCGGTATCAAACCCAAGCTGGCTGGTGCGCCGCAGTTCCTCAACAGCTTTTTTCACGCCTTCAGCGTCAGTTATATACTGAAAATAAATATCCAAGCTTCTTTCAGGTGTCATCGTGGAAACGATTATACCACCGAACGAGCTTGCCTCTGACATTGGCTATTAGTTCGCTTTGGCAATCTGCGTTCTGAAATCTCCAAAGTCTTTCCAGATACGGTTCTTTATTGCATCCGTAACGATTGAGACGATCGGCGTCTCGATATCTTCTTCCGAAAATACTCGCACTTCCATCTTGGTGCAGCGGCCAGGAGCGAAAATATCATACGGGTACGTGTAAACTCCCGCGTAAGTGAAGCGTTTCTTTGTTTTGTAATAGCTTTGCAGATCGCGTTCGATCTCAGTTTTGTTGCGCCTGAGCGGCGTTATTACACGTCCATCGCAAATCAGCGCCATTTGCGAGAAATCGGCCCTGTAACTAAGATCGAGCGGCGTGGAGATACCGACAGTCATAGTCGTTATTGCGCTCAGAGCCATGGATTTGCCAGTGGCCCGCGTTTCGGGAAGAGCGAGGATATCGACAACCGGCATAAGCTCGCCGGCGTATTCGCTCCAGACGCTCAGATCACGAAACATGTCTGCTGCGTCGAGTTTGCCCTTGTCCTTATTACGCTTTTCGCGTATCTTTATGGACTCGATCCGGTCTTTCTCGATCATGTAGAATTTGTAAACGGGCGTCATGTATCTTACCTGGTAATTCTTTACGTCGGAGACATACTCCTTTGACGAAAACTGCGGCGACTTAACGGCAGTCTTTATTGTCTCGACAGGAAAAATTCCTTCCGGTATATTCGGCATGAGCTCGCCGGACGGCGTGCCCTTTGTCGCTGCAAGTGCTCGTGCCTTTGCTACCACGTCCGCGGTTTCCTCGATACGCACGATACCCGCCAGACCCGAATCGCCCTTTTCCTTTCTATCCTTCACCTTAAATGTCGTCAGGCCGACAACCTCGCCAACTGAGTTGAACAAAGGCCCGCCGGCATTTCCGGGGCTGAAATTGATGTCCGAGATAATTGCCCGCTCCTCTACCTTGCTGACGATGCCCGTACTAAGAATTTTTTCCTGATTGGCCGGACTACCGATGGTAAAAACCTGCTCGCCCACAAAAACCGTTGGCTCTGCAGCATT
Organism: Blastocatellia bacterium; assembly: GCA_963765045.1. Lineage (GTDB taxonomy): Bacteria > Acidobacteriota > Blastocatellia > Pyrinomonadales > Pyrinomonadaceae > OLB17. The sequence goes on from CAVXVF010000020.1 coordinate 39,183, forward strand.
TATTGCCGCAAATTTCAGCACCTTGCTGTTTGCGAATGAGCTCAAGTTTATCTGCAATACAGCCAGATCGCGCTCGACGTCTCTTGCGAGTATGCGGGCCTTTACGGCTGTCTGCTTGTCGAATCTAACGCGTATCTCATTCGATTCGTTGATAACGTGGTTATTGGTCAGCACTAGGCCTTTTTCATCGAAAATAAAACCCGTGCCGGTTTGCAGCTCGCCCTCGATCGTGACGACGCCGTCGCGAAGCGTCCTAAAAAGCTCAGCCGCTTCGCTTATACGCCTTCGCGACGAACTCGAGTCTAAAGTTCCGCCCGAGATTTTTGCATTGTCATTGCTGAGTTCTACGCTCGTATCCTTACCAGCCTCGACCTTAAATCCATATTCCCAGCTAAAAGACCTGTCCTCCAAAGTGACCTCTTTTTCCGAAACGACCGTGTAATCTCCTGGAGCCAGCGAAATCGTCGCCAAACCGTCAAACGACGTAGAAACCTTCCGTTCTACAAAGGTGGGATCGTTTGCCTTGCGAACAATCAGGACAAATTTCGGCACATTTTTCAGATTTAAGCCCTTATCAACGACCGCGACTTTAAGACTGACATTATCGCGAGACTGCGAGTAGGCCGTCGATACACACAAAATCGCAACTGCCAGCAGAAGGACATATTTCGTCTTCATAGATAAAACTCCAGGTTTTTTTCTTTAAACGGGACGTGGGCAAGAGAAGCGATAAACAAACTTGTTTGCCAACACAAGCTTACAATATTCAAGCAGTTTTAACAATATAATTGGTCAAAATTCGTTGAGAAGCAGTCTGAATAATTACACTATTGATGAATTAACGATTTCCCATTTGCCGAAATTCGTTTATACTGTTTGAGGTTTGCCAAAGGTTTACATAAACTCTAAGCGAGAAGCAAACTTTTAGGATTTTACGACAGCCCGGTATGTCCGGTACACAGATTTTATAGGGTCGAGCACGGTTTCCGTCGGAAATGGGTGCTCCCTGAAATGTAAAAAGCTCAGCAGCTTTTTAAGAATTAGAGATTCCCGCGTGACAACATTCAAAGTCAGTTGTTCTGGATTCAAAGTCCACGATCAATACCCAAAAATTAAAGCACGCTAAAAATCTGCACTGCCGGTTCAGCCGGTCGATGTCCGTAAAAAATCCGCATAGTTTAACTTCTCAAATTAGATCCTTGGGCTGCTGAAAGTACAACAATTTTAAGGATAAACAATTGAATATGTCGAAAGAAATGATCATTAGCGTCAATGGGCGCGAAAAAAAGATCGCCATTCTGGATAACGGGAAAGTCACTGAATTTTATATCGAGCGGGGCGAAGAAAATTCCGGTATCGCCGGGAATATTTACAAAGGACGCGTGCAGAGGGTTTTGCCAGGAATGCAGTCGGCGTTCGTCTCGATAGGCCTCGAACGCGATGCGTTCCTCTACGTTTCGGACTTCTTCGATGAAGAAGAAGAGATCGAACGCATAGTGATGGAGAAATCCAAAAAGGTGACACCTGAAGAGGCAAAACGTGAGGCGAACGACCAGATCGATCGTGCCCGCATCGACCGCGAGAAACAAATGGAAGCGGTCCAAAACATTGCAGAACCGATGGAAGATGCAGGCGAGGATAGATCAGCCGCCGAAACAGAAACTCCGGTTGCGGAAAGCGTACAACCAGATGCGGAGCGAAAGGGTGGCCGCGGGCGGCGGCAGTCGAAAAGGAAGAGATCAGAGACCGGCAGACAGGCCACGCGAAGAGCATGCTCCTATTTTTCAGGTCGAAGATTCGGGTTTTGAACGCATTATTGACGACTCGGAAACGGGCGAGATGTTCAAAGACGCCTATATGCAGGAAGCGATCGTCGATCAGGTGCGGGCGGTTGAATTCGATATGGAAAGCACACCCGCCGCCGAGGTCGGTTCGTTGATCGGTGCAGTGGCTGATGTTCCAAGCGGATTCGAACGCATTGCTGACGAAGACGAGGAACCTCAGCCGACGAAGGGCAAGAAAGGCAAGAGCACGGCAAAAAAATCGCCCCAATCAAAGACCAGCAAAGGCCCTGGCAAAGCCGCAAAAGGAACAAGCGGCGATGACACAGCCGAAGCCGATGGAGCAAATCCCGAAAAGCCAAAAGCTTCGAAGAGCAAAAGCCCACGTGGCAAATCAAAGAAAGCCGCTGACAGCGATGTGATCGAAGATTCGGAAGCAAGCGTTAAGGAATCAGGCGATAACGCAGAGATGTCGGTTCGACGCGGCGGACGCGGACGACGACGCGGCGGACGGGCACGCAAGCCTGGCGAAGCCGAGTCAACCACCGAATTAACTGAGCCAGTTGAATTTGAAGACATCGGCAGCATACCTGTTGAAGCTGAATCGGTCGATAGTGAAACACGGGAGCATGTTAAAGCTGATGCGGTTGCTGCGAATGAAAATGGCAATGAAGAGCGTGACGAGCCGGCAGCAGAAGCATCTGAGGCCGTTGCCGCGCCAGCTCCGGCACGTGAACCAAGAGAAGGTCGCGATAATCGTGGCCGTGACAATAATCGCGGGGACTCAAGAAATAGCCGCGACCAGCGACCGCCTCGCGACAATCGCGATCCGAGAGAACGTCCGAAGGCCAATGACGGCAAGCGTTTCGACCGAAATGACCGCAACGATCGCGGCGAGCGACGTGACCGTCCGGCACAGCCGACGATTTCCGATCTGCTCCGCGAAGGACAGGAGATACTGGTTCAGATCGCAAAAGAGCCAATCGCACGTAAAGGTGCGCGAATTACATCGCATATTGCACTGCCTGGACGTTATTTGGTTTACATGCCGACGATCGAACACCTCGGCGTTTCGCGCAAGATCGAATCGGCCAGTGAACGCAGTCGTTTGCGGACGTTGATTCAAAGAATTCGTCAGGACGAAGACATTCCATCAGGTGGATTCATCGTGCGGACAGCCGGTGTTGGAATATCGGAAGAAGATCTTCGTCAGGACGCAAGATATCTTGTCCGGACATGGCAGGATGTCAAGAAAACGACCGAAAAGGCTAAATCACCGGCCCTTGTTCATCAGGATCTGGATATCGTCCAACGCCTTCTGCGCGATCAGATGTCGGATGAATTTACCGCCATCCGCGTGGACAGCGAGGAAGAGTATCTGCGAACGGTGGAATTCGTTAATCGTATTCAGCCACGCATGGTCAATCGCGTAAAGCTTTACACTCGCGATGAGCCGATCCTTGACGCTTACGGCGTTCAAGAAGAGATCGACAAAGCCTTGAAACCGCGTGTTTGGCTAAGATCCGGCGGCTATCTGGTCATCAACCAGACCGAAGCTCTCGTTGCGATCGACGTCAACACAGGCAAATTTGTCGGCAAGGGCAACGCGCGGCTTGAGGACACGATCACGCGTACAAATATGGAAGCGGTCGATGAGATCGCACGCCAGATTCGCCTGCGTGATCTCGGCGGCATCATCGTGCTCGATCTGATCGACATGGAAGATCGGCGAAACCGGAACAAGGTCTCACAGGCTTTGCAGGAAGCCCTGCAATCCGACAAATCGCCGACAAAGGTACTTTCCTTTAACGATTTCGGGTTGATAATCATGACGCGCAAACGCGTCAAGCAATCGCTCGAGCGGACAATGTGCACCGTTTGTGAATACTGCGAAGGCTCAGGCTGGGTCAAATCACCGCAAACCGTTTGCTTTGAGATTCTTACCGAAGCCGCACGGCTCGGCAAACATATGGATGACGTGAAACAGACAACTCTTCGAATTCATCCCGAGGTCGCCAAGGCTTTGAGAGGGCCCGAGAGAGAAGTCCTGAATGAGATCGAGGCCCATTTAGGGAACATCGACCTGACGGCGGACGCAACGATACATCAGGCACAGTTCGATTTCGCGTTTATTTAGAAGTCCGATCGAATTAAAGCAGAATGAGCAGGAAATGGTGATCGCTTCCTGCTCATTTTTTTATAGTTTGAGATCTTTCTTTAATTCTTTCGGGTTTGCGGGCTTGGCGAAGATCGAATCCGGGACGCTTTTGTTAAATTCGATTGATTCGTAGTTTATCCGCGAACTCTGAACGCCGTTCGTAAAGCGGTCAATGATGAAAGGCGATTTGATGCCGTTGAAGTCAAGGAACTGGGCGTAGCGGTCTTCTTCCTTGATTTCTTCGTTATCGGCGTTGAGGCGTTTGTATACGGCTTTTTGCGGAACACCGTCGTCGGCCGCAAATTCGAATTCAACAACGAGGCCGTCTTTGTAGGTCAGTTTTACGACGTCATTACGTTTGCCTAGCGTCGCCTCGCGTTGCCGACGTAAGAAAGCGTGGCGTCGTTTCGCCAATTGCCGCGTAGAAGATGGTCGAGGCTCACGCGTACTCCGCGTTTGAAATCCTCGACTTGTTTTTCGTCCTGAATCTTGATCAGCTCGGCGTCGCCATCAAAAGTCCAACCGGTGCCGCCTACGTTGGTCTGTACGCTTTTCACGCCGCCGCCTTTGAATTCGGTCCTTTCCTTGTCCGGGAAAACGATTACGTCAATAAACGATTGAAACGAAATGACGGCGCCTTCGCGGATAATGCTAAATTTTCCGCGTCCGACTGGTTTTTACTTTTAGATACTTGTCGCCGCCGAGGTTTTGGATTGCTTTTTGTAGGACTGCCTCAGCTTTCTCCTTCAAATCGGGTTTTACACCGTCTTCCTGTGACAAAGCTGAAATACAAAACGCAAAAATTAAAACCATAGGAATGATCGGTTCGAATGGTCGAAATAGGTACGGTCTCATATATAAAGGGCTTCGACGAAATAATATCATCGAAGCCTTTGATGCCATAATTTCCATTTGGGTCTAGTTCAAGCTAAATGCGTCCATGGGTTTGACGACGATCTCACCGTCTTCGGCC
>CAVXVF010000021.1:0-9424 GCA_963765045.1 Blastocatellia bacterium
CCACGAGCGGCTGCCAATCGGGATGAAAATTATTGGGAGAAGTATTGGTCAGTTGAGTCAACCCACTGCCATTCCTATTCATCACCCATATTTGAGAAATGGGAGGGGCGGGATAGTAACTCTCATAAAAGACGATCTTCGTTCCGTCAGGTGACCACTTTGGTTTTGCTCCCCAGGGATTATGTTGCGGACTTGTACCATCGGGATTAACCAACGTAATGTATGCGTCGTCTTGTCCATTGTCGTCAACGGCAATTCGTCCGCCATCCGGCGACCAATCCGGCGACCTGTTTTCACCATATGGTGCGCGGGTGGTTATTCGCATTACATTGCTGCCGTCAGCATTCATCGTATAAACATCCGGGTAGTAACCGTGGGAATAAATAGAACGGGCGAAAGCAATCCGCGAGCCGTCCGGCGACCACGCCGGTTCGTAGTTGACGAATTGACCACCGGTTAAATTTACCCGATTTCTAGTGGTAACATTGATGGTAAAAATATCGGTCGAATCGAGAAAAACGATCTTCGAACCATCGGGCGACCAGTCCATGCCAAATCGCTCGTATGGAAACGGATAAGGCGATTCGCCGAAAATGGTGAACGTCGTAAGCTCTGCGGCATTTGTGCTGTCGGCATTCATCAGGTTGATTGATAATACGCTTCCGTTTTGTCTGATAAACGCGATTTTGCTTCCATCGGGCGACCAGGTTGGGTAATCATCTCTCACCGAATTGTTGGTAAGCCGCGTTTGTCCTGTGCCGTCGGCGTTCATCAAGTAAATTTCCGAATTGCCGTCGCGGTCGCTGGTGAAGGCAATCTTGCCGTTGGAGCGAAGCGTCGGAGCGGCTTGCGCGTCATATTTGAAGAAGGTAAGAACGATAGCGAGAATTAGTGCAATGTTCGAAGCGTTGAATCTCATGATGTCCTCCAAAAAACTTTGCTATTTGCCACATTGGCCTGTCGGGTCGGCCTTTGCAGACCGACCCGCTGCGTTCTGATTCGCCCGATTTACTGGAAAATGAAGTCCAAGTTTGCAACGCTGGCTTCCGGCAGTCCGGGATCGGCCCCGTGCGTCAGGCCATCGGAGTGATAAGCCAATCTAAGGAAAAATGGCGCATTCAGCATGCACGGCCCGACTTGGCCAAACATCGATAGGTTCTGTTCGGGCGTTGTTCTTGCGATCGACCCGTTGCCATCGGCGTCGGCTTCGAAAGCTCCTTCGCCGAGGGCCCGACGGCCAAGCGAGCCGATGCCTATGGGCGGACCGGGAGTCGCCCCGAGGCTGAATACCCAAACCGAATACACGCCGTTTGGCCTTAGTCCGTTGAAACTGAGGAAAGTGAAAGTGCCACCGGCCGTGCAGCTGACGACTGCTCTTCCGGACGCGCGGCTAAACTGGCTGAGACTCATCTGGCTGCCGTCGGGGTTTATTACCGGTGTGCAGAAATTCGGGTTTGGCTGTCCGACAAATGTTCGGTTAAACAACAGCGTGCCCTGAGGCGTAGCTGCCGTGATGACGCCGACGCCGGCGTCCGTCGTGCTGCATGCCCCGCCCCGGACTTCGTCATATACCAGAACGGGATTACGGTTTGGCCTTTGGGCGACAGATGTGGTTTCAGCCATCAACGTAACCGCGAAAATGCAAAGTGCTAAAAAAGTGTGCTTGTTCATTTTTTCTCCTCTCGTGATCCGTTTCGTGGACGAACGGAAGTCTTGGTAACTTTTTGTTTGTTTTGGACGCCGGTTGCTATATAATGCGGGCAAAGCTTCTTAGACATTGACCAGACGTTACAAGCAGCCGGCGATAATTGTTTCTTCGTGAACAAAAATATCGTTTGGAGGCGAGTCATGTCTTTGAAAAATTCTTCGAATTTTCTTCGGTTTTTCTCCGCGGCTGAAATGAACGGCAACAAGACGCATAGCTACCGGTTTAAGTCCTTTACCCTCAACGTGGCGGAGCGGCAGCTGCTGGATGCGGACAAACTCATTCCGCTTACTCCGAAATCCTTTGACACCCTCGTTTATTTGGTCGAACGCTCCGGCCATCTGATAGAAAAAGAAGAATTGATGCAGTCCATCTGGACGGATTCGTTTGTGGAAGAAGGAAATCTTTCGCGGACGATCCACGACCTGCGCCGGGCACTGGGGCAAGACAAGAAAGGAAAAACATTTATCGAAACTGTCCCGACAAAGGGGTATCGGTTTGTCGCCGCCGTCAATGAAGTCCGCGAACCAGTGTCAGAACCGCCTGCGTTAGCGGGCGGGCCAATCGCTGCCATGTCCCGACCGCCCGATTACGCAGGCGGTTCTGACATGTTGCACGATGAAACTGTTCCTCCGCTTCTGTCCGGGCCAAAACATTCGACACGGATTATTCTTTTCACGGTCGGGTTCGCGAGTGCGGTTTTTCTGATTCTCCTATTATCTTTCAATTTTCGATCCGCATCGTCCATCAGCCCGAACGATGTCAAATCAATCGCCGTTTTGCCAGTGAAGCCGTTAACGGCAGAAAACCGCGACCCAAGTATTGAATTTGGCATCGCGGATTCTTTGATTCTCAAACTCAGTTCGGCAAAAGGCTTGGTCGTCCGACCTTTGAGCGCGACGCGCCAATACGCCGATATTGAACAAGATGCTATCGCCGCCGGACGTGAACAACAGGTCGATTATGTCCTCGCGTCGAATTATCAAATTGACGACGGCAAAATTCGTATTACTTCGCAGTTGATTAACGTCGCAAACGGTCAGGTTGAAGAAGTTTTTAAAGTCGAGCAAGAAAATTTAAGTATTTTTTCCGTTCAGGATGCGGTCGCGGCAAAGATCGGGAACTCGCTCTTGAAAAAATTAAATCGGGAATCAAACAATCTGGCGGCAAAGCATTACACGACGAATGAAGACGCTTATAGGCTTTATCTGCAAGGCACGGCTTTGGCGGACAAACGAAACCGCACGGATTTCGAAAAAGCGATTGAATATTTCGAGCAAGCCGTCAAACTCGACCCGAATTACGCGCCTGCTTACGCAGGATTGGCGAACGCTCAAACGGCGATGGCTCTGGAAGGCGGCGGCAATAAGCGCGAACAATATCCGAAGGCGAAAGCCGCGATCGAAAAGGCTCTGGCGATTGACGACAATCTGGCTGAAGCGCATTCATACTCCGCCGAAATAAAGTTTATCTTCGAATGGGATTTTGCCGGCGCCGAACGCGAGCACAAACGCGCCATCGCGCTTAATCCGAATTCTTCCGCCGCCCATCGGATGTATGCGCTGTTGCTCGGTCAGCCTCTTGGACGTTTTGACGAAGCAATCGCGGAAATTAAAACCGCCATCGACCTTGAACCGGCTTCGGTGCTGAATCATAAGATTTATGGACAGACTTTATATTTTGCCCGCCGCTATGACGAAGCCATTGCCCAGTTAAAACGAACCGTCGAGATGGATGCCGAATTCAGCACAGTTCACAAGTTTCTCATCAATTCATATCGCGCAAAGGGCGACGAAACGCAAGCCTTCGAGTGGTTTTTGCGGCAGCGGACACAATTCGGAGATAAACCGGACGAGATTCAATCGTGGAAAACAATTTATGCCAAATCAGGTTGGCGCGGCATTTTCGAGCGACAACTTGAACAGGCAAAGGAAGATGAAAAAAAAGGCAAGCCTAATTATATGTGGTTGGCGTTTTATTCGGTTGAACTCGAACAGCGCGAACCGGCATTTGCCTATCTGGAAAAGGCTTTCGTCAAACGCCAATGGGCAATGACGACGCTCAAAGTTGAACCGCACTTTGATCCGCTGCGTTCAGACCCGCGATTCGATGATTTGGTCAAGCGCGTCGGGTTGAATTGAAAGGTTCAGACTTCCTAAAAGGAGGAGAGCTGTGAACTGCATTGTCCTTCAACAAAAGATCTTTTTAATAATAATTGCACTGATTGTTTTTACTGAGATCGCCAACGCACAATCTGGAACTACGTCGGTTGGCGGAACGGTTTTCGATAAACAGGGAAGGGTTATCTCAGGTGCGACGGTAACATTGACCAACGCCGAAAAAGGTTTTCGCCGTAGAGCCACTACCAACGATAACGGGACGTTCTCTTTTCCGGCGATTCAACCGGGCATTTATCGTCTGGAAGTCGAAATGAACGGCTTCAAGAAATTTGTGAACAACGAAGTTCGTGCCCTGGTTGATACTCCGACGGAAATTTCCGCCGTTTTAGAAGTCGGAAACATCAACGAAACTGTTAACTTGCGAAGCAACACCGCCGAAGCATTGCTCAATACGCAAGACGCGACTATAGGAAATCCATTTACTTCGAATCAGGTTACCCAACTCCCAGTCGAAGCGCGTGATGTCATCAATCTTTTGACGCTACAGCCGGGCGTTACGCGATTCGGCTATGTTGTCGGCGGTAGAAGCGATCAGGCAAATATTACGCTTGACGGAGTTGATGTCAATCAATCTGTCACCAACAATATTTTCGACCCGGTTTTGCGCTTAAATGCCGAAGCGATTGAAGAATTCCGCGTTACGACGACGGGCGCCAATGCGTCGCAGGGACGTTCGTCCGGCGCACAAATTTCGCTTGTTACCAAAGGCGGAACAAACCAATTTCGCGGCGCGATTTTTTTGACCGGACGCAGAACCGGCTGGACGGCAAACGATTTTTTTAATAATCGAAACGGTGTGGAACGCCCGAAACTCGACCGAAATATTTTCGGCGGCGCAATCGGCGGTCCAGTTTGGAAAAATCGCGCCTTCTTTTTTTACAGTTTTGAGGGTGAGAGCACTACCCGCGGACAGACGGTTGTACGCGTCGTTCCGCTTGAAACTTTGGGACAAGGCATCGTTCGTTATCGCAACACGAACAATGAGACAGTTTCGCTCAACTGCGCGGTTGTAACGACGGTTTTCCCGAATACAAACGGCTGTAATCCGATTGCTCTTTCGGTTTTTGCCGATGCCGCGAAGCGCTACACCGCAAACAGTTTTGAAACGGGCGACAGACTAAACACCGGCGGTTTTCGCTTTAACGCCGATAATAAAATTAAAAAGAATTCGCACGTTTTGCGCCTTGACTTTAACCTCAACGCCAACCAGCAGATGTTTTTCCGCGCAAATTATATTGACGATTTTGAAACATCAGCTCCACAGTTTCCCGATACGCCCGTGCCGTCTTTGTGGAGTCATCCCTACGGTTTTGTGATTGGTCATAACTGGACAATCAGTAATAATATCTTCAACAATTTCCGATACGGTTTGAGCCGTGATGCTACTTCCAGCCTTCGCGATTCGAACGACAATGTGATTTCTTTCGCCCGTGTCTATTCTCCGCGTTTGGCGGGGCGGACCTTTTCCGCCGTTGATTCGGTTCAAAACATCACCGACGACGTTTCCTGGCTTTGGCGAAACCACACTTTTCAATTCGGAACGAATATTCGATTTATCAGCAGTCGTGTGCGAGCTTTTGCCGGTTCTTTGGATACGGCAACCGTAGATTCGGCATTTTATCCGGGCGATGGAAATTCGATTACTAATCGGCTAAACCTTTTCGGTTATGAAATTCCCGCTAACCAACGCCGGAGCGTTCAAAACGGTGTAACAGCAATTGTCGGACGATATTCGGGATATACCGCGAGATTTACTTTTTTGCGTGACGTTGTGCTTCAACCTGTGGGAACTCCGCGTGACCGTGAATTCAAAAACGAAGAATACGATTTTTACGCGTCGGATATTTGGAAACTTTTGCCGAATCTGACGGCAACCTTCGGTTTGCGCTACGATTTAAGCCGTCCGGTTTATGAAGCCGGCGGTTATGAAGTCAAACCCAATATTGCTTTAAGCGAATATTTTGAACGTCGGGCGGCGGGCGCGGCAAACGGCACGCCCTACAATCAACCGATCGTTTTTGACCTTGCGGGTCCGGTGAACGGCAAATCTCCGCTTTACAAGTGGGACAAAAATAACTTTCAGCCGCGCATTGCGGTTGCGTGGTCACCAAATTTTGGGAAAAACCGTTTAGGCTGGCTGTTTGGCAAAAATAACGAATCGGTTTTTCGCGGCGGTTTCGCCGTTACGAATGATCATTTAACGCCGATATTGGTGGCTCTATACGATGCCCAGAATTTTCTGGGCTTCTCATCGAGTTCGGAAATTCCTTTATATTTCTATAATTTGACAGGTAATCCCGGACCGCCATTCACAGGCTTTAACCAAAACATCCGAAATTTACCGAACCTTATGATTCCAGTCGGCAATCTGACTTTTCCGATTCAACCCCAAAATCAAGAATCTCCAACAACAATTGAACGCGGATTTGATGAAAATCGGGTTTCGCCGATAAATTATAGTTGGAATTTGACCTTTGAACGCACTTTGCCGAAGGGTTTTATCGTTTCAGTTTCATATCTTGGACGCAAAGCGCGAAATCTTCTGCAAGCGCGTGATGCGACGGCGATCGCCAATTTTGTTGACACGCAATCGGGAACAGATTGGAACACGGCGGCGACGCAGTTGGAAATTCTGCGACAGCAAGGCACGGCTGTTTCGCAGATTCAGCAAATTCCCTATTTCGCCAATTTGTTTCCCGCAAATTTATCCACACGTTTGGGATGCGACGGAAGTTATAACCAAACGCAAGCCGTCTATTCAATTGTATTTGGCGGTGTAGGCAGTTGTGGAACAAATTATGACTGGACAACTGCCCAACTTCATTTATCGCAGTTATCCAGCCGTTTTCCGGGCGAACATATTTTCTATCAACCGCAATTCGGCTCTTATGTGGCTTGGAGTTCGATTGGAAAATCGGACTATCAAGGTTTAACTTTTTCGGTTCGCCAAAGACTCGGAACGCGGCTCGTGATGGATTTTAATTACACTTTATCAAAATCGTCGGATGACGGTTCGGGTCTGCAAAATTCCAATATTTTTTCTACTGCCGGATATGTCATCAATCCGTTTCGGCAGGAAGATAATTATGCCGCATCCGATTTCGATATGCGCCACATCATAAATGCCAACGCCATTTTCAAATTGCCAATCGGGCGCGGCGAAGCGATTTTCGGAAACGTCAATAAGTTTGCAAATCTATTTCTCGGCGGCTGGCAATTGACGGGAATTTTCCGTCATAACTCAGGTCTGCCAATCTCCGCTCCGAGGGAAGAAAACAGGTGGACGACAAATTGGACTATCGAAAGCTACACGACGCGCACCGCCAACGTCAAAACTTGCCCGACACGCGGCGGCAGTCTTTTCGGCTGTAACACTTTGGAAGCCTACCGGAGTTTCCGCAACGCTTATCCGGGCGAAACCGGCGAGCGTAATGTTTTTCGTCTGCCGGGTTTTTGGGTGCTTGATTTGGGTTTGGGAAAAACTTTCGATTTGCCTTGGGAAAACCACAAACTCCAATTCCGTTGGGAAGTTTTCAACGTCGGCAATACGCAAAAAATGGGAAGCATCAACCTCGCCGATTACAGAGTCGAACTAGACCCGCAAAACGCGACACAAGCTACGACAAATTTTTCAAACTTTACCTCAATTCAGGGAAATCCGCGAAGCATGCAGTTCGTCTTGCGCTATTCGTTCTGATCTGGACGGCTGCCCGTGTTTTACTGACAATTTTTGAGCGCTAGTCGTAGGCGGCAAAAATTCCGGCGGTGCATCCTTGCGTCTACCGGTCTTTCATTTACAATCCATCTATGCCTGTTGGTTACTTTAGCCTGATTCTCCACGCTCACTTGCCGTTTGTCAGGCATCCGGAATACCCATCGTTTCTCGAAGAAGACTGGCTTTATGAGGCGATAACGGAAGTTTACCTCCCGATAATTTTTATTCTTCAGAATCTCCACGAGGCCGGTGTGAAGCCGCGGCTGGCAATGAACATCTCGCCGCCGCTGTGCGAAATGCTGGCCGACAAGCTGCTCGAAGAAAGATATACTGCCCATCTTGAAAGGCTGCTGGAGCTGGCCCAAAAGGAACTCGACCGGACGGAACGCGAATCGCCCGAGTTTATCGAGGCGGCCCGGATGTATGTCGAAACGCTGAGTGCGTCGCTCGACCTGTGGAACAACCGGTACGGGCGAAATCTGATAAACGCCTTTCGCGAGCTACAGGAAGAAGGCGTGCTGGAGATCATCACCTGCGGTGCGACGCACGGATTTATGCCGCTGATCTCTACACCCGAAGCACGGCGGGCACAGGTACAGATCGCGGTAACCAATTACAAAAAACACTTTGGACGCCAGCCTCGCGGCATATGGCTGGCGGAATGCGCGTATGAGCCAGGAATCGAGAATCTCCTGAAAGACGCCGGGATCGAATATTTTATCAGCGACACACATGCCATTTTGTATGGCGATCCACGTCCGAAATACGGCGTCCACGCACCGGTCGCGTGTGAGAATGGGACTGCTGTTTTTGCACGCGATGTCGAGACAAGCCAGCAGGTTTGGAGCGCGGAGGTCGGATATCCGGGAAACGATGTTTATCGCGAGTTTTATCGCGACATTGGCTGGGATGCTCCGCTCGATTTCCTGAAGCCGTATCTCGACACCGACGGCAAACGAAAACACTTGGGGCTGAAATACCACCGCATCACCGGCCGCGATGTGCCGCAGCAATTGAAACAGCCTTACATTCCGGCGTTAGCAAGGGAAAAGGTCGCGGAGAATGCCTCGCATTTTATCGGCGAGCGGATCAAACAGGCTTACATATTGCGCGATGCTTTTGAGGGTCACCCGCCGCTGGTCGTATCGCCCTACGATGCGGAGCTTTACGGGCATTGGTGGTACGAGGGGCCGCAGTTTATCGACTTCTTTTTCAAGAAGCTTCACTTCGATCAATCCGAGATCGAAGCTATTACGCCGGGAGATTTTCTCGATTCGGGCATTCCGATACAGATACAGCAGCCGACGGCTTCGTCCTGGGGCGAGAATGGCTACTACAAGGTCTGGCTTAACGATCTGAACTCGTGGATGTACCCATACCAGCACGATGCGGAAAAACGCATGACCGAATTGGCGAACAGATTCCCGGAGCCAAGCGAGGTTGAAACACAGCTATTGAACCAGCTTGCTCGTGAACTTGTCCTCGCACAGTCAAGCGATTGGGCGTTTCAGATATATCAGGGAACCACCGTCGAATACTCATCGCTGCGGTTTCGATCGCACATTCACCGCTTCGATCTGCTGGCGAAAATGCTTCAGTCCGGCAATATCGATCAGAATCTTTTCAACGAAATTAAGGGCCGCGATAATATTTTTCAGGAAATCGATTATCGCGTTTATCGAACTTAATTTCAGCAAACAATTCGTGTACGAAAAAAGAGGTCGGGAATCGCTTCCCAACCTCTTGTTAATTTAATTCGCTGTTGAATTAATGTGTGTTGTAATTAGCAACCGGGAAGTCAGTGGCGTCAGTCAACCCCCACAC
>CAVXVF010000022.1:0-11333 GCA_963765045.1 Blastocatellia bacterium
TCCAAAAGCTCCCACGGAGCCGCCCCCAAATACATCGAGGCGTTTATGACGAACGTAAATTGGAATGAGGTGAATCGCCGTGCCGAGGCTCTGAAGCTGTGAACTGTTTTTTGACCGGAGATTATGCTTTGTTTTTCTATTCGAGTCATCTATACTATGGCTAGGCTAGCCAAGCTATAGTGAGGTAATTAGAATGAACCAAGTATCTGTCTTCGAAGGAAAAAACAAGTTTAGTGAACTCATCGCTTCAGCCGCAAGAGGCGAGCCGCAGATAATTACCAAAAACGGTACGGCCACTGCCGTCGTCATATCGTACAACGAATACAAGCGGCTTACTGCACGTAAGGAAACATTTAGCGAATTCTTGCTGAACAGCCCGCTTCGCGGTACCGACATCGAGCTTGATCTTACCCGAAGCAAAGACATCGGTCGGCCGACTATAGATTTTTCAGAAGAGTAGCGTATGAACTACTTGATTGACACGTGCGTCCTTTCGGAATACAAAAAACTCAAACCCGAATCGAAGGTCATTGATTGGCTGGACGGACAATCCGACGATTCGTTGTATATCAGCGCTCTTACGATAGGCGAACTAGAAAAAGGCATCGTCAGGATGCCTGCGTCAAAGCGAAAGACCGATCTCGAAGTCTTTCTGGAAACGCTGATAGTCCGGTTCGATCGCAGATTGCTTAGTTTAGACATGCCCGTCATGCGATGCTGGGGAAGACTTTTGGCAGATCTGGAAACCAAAGGCCGCATTCCACCGATCATTGATTCCCTCGTGGCCGCAACCGCACTTGAACACAGTTTAACTATCGTTACCAGAAACGAAGACGACTTTGCCGCAACGGGCGTTAAGATAATAAATCCGTGGGGTTGAGCAGACCGGACTGGTTTAACTTGTATTGAGTGAATGAAGAACTAATCGAAATTCCTGGTGTCCGCCGCGTTTCATTTGCCGAAGCCTTTCGCTTTTGGCTGAAGCTTGGGTTTATCTCGTTCGGCGGCCCGGCGGGGCAGATCGCGATGATGCACAGAGAGCTTGTCGACAAACGTCGCTGGCTCGGCGAAGAAAGATTTTTGCACGCGCTTAATTACTGCATGTTGCTGCCCGGACCTGAGGCACAGCAGCTTGCAGTTTACATCGGTTGGCTGATGCACCGCACTTGGGGAGGCATCGTCGCGGGTGCGTTTTTTGTAATTCCATCGATCTTTATTTTGCTTGGGCTTTCCTACGTTTATGCTGCGTTCGGCCACGTTCCGCTGGTTAGCGGTGTGCTTGACGGATTTAAGCCGGTTGTCGTTGCGATAGTCGTCGAAGCTTTATTCAAAATCGGTAAACGTGCAGTCAAACGCGAGGTTCATTACGCCATCGCCGCTTTCGCCTTTATCGCGATCTATTTTCTGCATGTGCCGTTTCCGTTGATCGTACTTGGTGCGGCGCTCGTCGGGCTTGCCGGTATTCGACTCGCTCCTGCGTTGTTTTCACCACCGCCGGAGAAGCCGAAAGAGAAGAAAGCTGCGGACGCGGACGCCGAATTGTCGCTCGTCATCGAAGACGACGCCGTTCAACTCGAACACACCGTGCCGAACCGGGCGCGTTTTCTTATCACACTGGCAGCGGGAATATTGTTGTGGCTGCTGCCTTTCGCGGCCCTTATTGCGTGGCGTGGAATCGACAGTTTGCACGTTCAGGAATACAGATTCTTCTCGATCTCGGCGCTCGTGACATTTGGCGGAGCGTACGCGGTGCTCGCATACGTCACGCAGGCAGTCACGACCGCTCCGTACAATTGGATCACGCCGACACAGGCCGTCGATGGACTCGCACTTGCCGAAACGACGCCCGGCCCGCTCATCATGGTTTTGCAGTTCATCGGTTTTATGGCCGGTTGGAACAATCCCGTTGACGGAATGTCACCGCTCACAAGCGGCGTTATCGGAGCACTCATCACAACCTACACCACATTTCTGCCGTCGTTCCTGTTTATCTTTCTCGGCGCTCCGTATATTGAAAAACTTCGCGGCAACAGGACGCTGAACGGCGCACTCTCCGGTGTGACTGCGGCCGTCGTCGGCGTAATTCTCAATCTCGCACTCGTCTTCGGAGCAGCTGTTATTTTCCCGAATGGTTCAGCCGGCAACGTCAATTGGTTCGCGGCCATTCTCAGCATCGCGGCTTTCGTCGCACTGTTCCGATTTAAGATCGACGTTCTCTGGGTCGTGATCGCCGGCGGGATGATCGGATTTCTTCGCATTTTCTTAGTCGGAAATTAGAGTTTCTTATTGAAGCAACAGACGGAAATATGCGGTCTCGAACAGCAAAAAACCGGCCGCTTTCGCTTCCGGTTTTGCAAAAAATGTAACTAGCGAAAAGATCAACCGACAAAGTCAATCTGGACCGGATGGGGAATGATGCCGTGTTTGTAACCTTCATCCAGAAGAAGCCGGACGGCCTGTTTGCCGCGTTCGCCATAGTCGAGCGTCAGGTCGTTTACCCACATAGCGACGAAGCGGTCGGCCAATTCCGGTGCCATGTCGCGGGCAAACTGCATCGCGTAGGCAAGCGCGTCTTCGCGGTTTTCCATCGAGTAAACAATGCTTCGGTGAAGATGCGTGGATACCTGTTTCATTAGGTCTTCGCCCAGATCGCGGCGGATCGCGTTTCCGCCCATCGGCAGCGGCAGGCCGGTTTTTTCATGCCACCATTCGCCAAGATCGAGCACCTTATCGAGGCCGAGCTGCTTGTAAAATAACTGGCCTTCGTGGATGAGCAAGCCCGCATCGACCGTGCCTTTCTGAACAGCGTCGATGATCTCGTCAAACGGCACGACGACGTATTCGAAATTCGGGTTGTAGAGCTTCAGGGCCAAAAACGCGCTCGTCAGTTCGCCCGGGATCGCGATCTTCATATCGGAGATCTCTTCGGGCTTGCGCGGCTCTTTTGTAACGAGGATCGGGCCATATTTATCGCCGATGCTCGCACCATGCGGCAGCAGAGCGTATTTGTCGGAGATATATGCGTATGCGTGAAACGAAACCGCCGTCACGTCATAAACGCCGTTCTTCGCGTCTTCATTCAGCGTCTGAATATCCTTGAGGGTGTGTTCGAACTTCAAACCGTCGGTTTCCAGCTTGTTCGTTGCGAGGCCGTAAAACATAAATGCGTCGTCCGAATCAGGTGAATGGGCGACGGTGATGGTCTTCATTTGAGGTTTTGCTCCGATATTTACTGACATAAATCAAACTTGGGTGTAGAAAACATTCGTGTCGTAGGAAACTTTTATTTTACCGTTTTCGGCGTGTTTCGCAAATAGAGATCGAAGCTCTTCGATCATCGTCGGATAAACTTGATCGGATTCCGACGGCATGTACGATGACGACAAAGCACGCCCTCGTAAACCGTCAAAATCGAAAATCTGGGCGTTCAGAAAACTTGCCCGCCGAAATTCACGCCCGAAAAAATCAAACAGCTTCCCTTCATTGATATTTTCATGACGCACTTTTGTGTAATCATTTGCGAACTTTAATAGAAATTGTTCATATTCGCGGAGAAACGGCGTTGCGTCCAACTGCCGCTCATTCCAAATCAACGCAATAAAGCCGCCATCTTTAAGGATTCGCTTGAATTCAGCTCGTGTTTGTTCAGGATCGAACCAATGAAAAGCTTGTGCCGCTATCACGAAATCGAGCGAACTTTCGTTCAGTGTCGTATTCTCCGCCGTTCCATTAACGCTTCGAAATTTGGAATAGCCCGCTAGAAAATTCTCCGCGGCAGACCGCATCGCGTCATTCGGTTCGACACCGAAAACCTCATTGCCATTTTCCAAAAACAGCTTCGCCGAAATTCCCGTGCCCGAGCCGATGTCCGCAATCACGGAATCTGGCCGCAGATTCATTTCATCGCGAAACAATTGCAAAACTTCCGGCGGATAACTCGGGCGAAATTTGACGTAATTTTCAACCCGGTTTGAAAAGCGTTGAACGGTATTCATCTTAATCGCCCGCGACGAAATAGTTCATCTTCCAAACGCCACGTTTCTTTTCGAATCCGGCCCTGTAATCGATGTGGCTTCTCACATACTGGGCTTTTACAAACCCTGACTTTCCGCCGAGAGTTTTTACCTTCATCCATGTATAGACCCAGTCGTCCTCGCCCGGTCCGTTCTTTACTTTGATCGATTCTTCGTTGTTGGGGCTGACGACGTTATACGAGAGCTTATCGACTATTTTTGCGTTCTCGGATGGCGTCTCGCGCAGGTTTACATCGCTGCCGAAAATAGCAACGTATTCGAAACCATCAATGTCCTCGGGCCAGGAACTGAATGTATAGGGTGCAATAAAAGACGAATATTTGTTCTTCCCTCTGCCGTCGAATGCCCCGCCGTTCTTGATCACCCTTAGAAATTCGTCCCAGAATGTCGAATTCTTGGCGTTTATCTTCCACATCTTTTTGAAATCGGCAATACCACCATCACCTCCAAAACTCAGCTTTATTTTCGGGTCGATAATGCCGATTATATAGTTCCCATCGCGACGCTCGACAGCGGCAATGAGCTTTGTTCTAAATGCAAGAAACGATGCGTCTTTGGCGGCTTCATCGACCGGCTTCACATACCTTTCCTCCGCGGCGGTGGCCAAACATGCAAGAGCACAAAGTAACAACAAAAATGTTAAGCGTAATATCATTCAGATACCTCTTCGCCCGTCCATTGTGATTTGCTCGAATGCGGAATGTCGAATTGATCGAGAATCCGAAAACACAGGTGATCAACCAATGCTTCGATGCTTTTCGGACGGTGATAAAAACCCGGACTCGCGGGTAGAATGCTGGCACCGGCGTGCGAAAGCTTCAACATGTTTTCGAGATGTATTGCGTTGTAAGGCGTTTCGCGGGGAACGAGCACGAGCTTGCGGCGTTCCTTCAAACAAACGTCCGCCGCACGGTGGATAAGATTTGTCCCAGCTCCAGACGCGATCGCTCCCAGAGTTCCCATCGAGCACGGAACGATTATCATTCCCGCCTGCTTGTTCGAACCGGACGAGGGCTTCGCCGCAAAATTATCGAGCCGCCAGAACCTGATAAGTTTCGAATCGCTTTCAAGACCTAGCCATTCGTTTATTTTGGCCGCATCTGGTTCGCGTAGATTAGCCCCGGTTTCGACCTGGGCAACGGTCGCCGCCGTCCCGGACATGATCAGGTTTATCGTCTTGACCGCTCCGCTCTGCGCCAACAACTGCAGCGTGCGTTGAGCATAAATCGTACCGGAGGCTCCGGTTATTGCCACGGTTAATTCCATATTCGGTGAGTTGATTCTATCGCGTCAGACTTTATTTATAAAGCTAATTCAAGCGACGGTGATACACATTTCGTTTCTATTACGCATTATTGGGTAGGGAGACCTCGACGGTATCAGAGGAATACTACGGAATGCACGCTTTACAGACTTACGTCGAATTTTATATCAAACTATGCGGTCGCGTCGCTTTTGATTAAGCTCACGAGCATTTACACATACCTCGGCTCCTTCACCTGAACTTGTCATTTTCCCTCTGATCTTCTTCATTTTCGGCGGCAGCGTTTGCGTGCCGTTTTTTATTGAAGGCCGGGCCGATTCAGATCCCGATCAACCGATTTTTCGAGCGTATGCTTACTCAAAACCCCTTCCGTTTTCTACCCGTTACAAGGCATTCCATCGCGAAGAATTCCGCACAAAGCGCGAAATAACACCATTGAGTAAGTAGGTCCAGTCCGGAGGCCAGCATTTTGTAAGGAAAATGCGACGTAGTTTCGGAATGAAATTTGCGATTCTATAAGTGCCCCCCTGTTTTAACAACGCTTTAGTTTTTTTTTCGCATGCATTTGCGTCACAAAAACAATTCTTCACCATCCTGTACGGACCAGTCGTACGGAATCATCACAAGGGAGGGAAAATGGTTACAAAAATACGAAATCTTAAGTTAGCGATCCTAATACTTTTTATCACCGGATTTAGTTTGGTTCTAGTTACTAACGATCACACCGCGACACCAACGATTGCAAGAGCGAACGGCTCACCTTCGGGCCGGACCGGAGCTCCGGGCGAAAGTACCTGCACCTCGTGCCACAACCAAAACAGCGGTCCAGGACTTGTTCAGATCACAGCCCCAGCGTCATATACCCCTGGCCAGACGGTTCAAATTACCGTCACTAACACGACCACGGACACGACCAGGCGGGCATGGGGCTTCCAACTGACTGCTCTTGACGGCACCAACGCGAAGGCTGGCACCCTCGCGGCAACAACCGCAAACACGACGGTTATCAACTCCGCCACGAAGCAATATATGAACCAAACCAACGCCGGGACATTTAGCGGCCAAGCGGGCGGAGCAACCTGGACATTCAACTGGACGGCTCCAGCCGCCAGCGTAGGACCCGTGACGTTCTACACAGCCGGCCTGCAAGCTGACGACTCCGGCGATGAAGACGGTGATCAGACCTATACAACCACCGCCATATCGCAACCGGCAGGTCCGACACCTACGCCCACGCCTACGCCTACGCCAACACCGACGCCTACACCAACTCCAACTCGACCCGACCCCCACGCCGACACCAACACCGACGCCTACACCGACGCCTACACCGACGCCTTCGGGCCGAACCCGTTTCGACTTCGATGCCGACGGACGGGCCGACCTTTCCGTCTTTCGGCCGTCAAGCAACATTTGGCATATCCTTCGCGGAACTGCCGGTTATATGTGGGCAGAGTTTGGCGTTACGGGCGATATGATCGCACCGGCGGACTTTGACGGTGATGGACGAACTGAAATTGCGGTATTCCGCCCGTCGACAGGAACGTGGTTCTGGTTTAATTTAACGGACCATACCTTTACAAGCATTCAATGGGGAGCAGCCGGCGACATGCCCGTTCCCGCCGATCACGACGGCGACGGCAAGGCCGATCTGGTCCTTTATCGTCCGTCGAACGGCACATGGTACAAACGGCTTAGCGCCTCAACTGGTACCTATGCGAACACGTTCTCGGTCTTCCAGTTCGGGACAGCGGAGGACAAGCCACAGGTGGGCGATTTTGACGGTGACGGCAAAGCCGATCTCGCACTATTCCGCCCCTCCACTAATGTTTGGTATTTCTACAAAACAACTGCTGGATTTACCGCTCAGACCTGGGGAGCGGCCAATGACATTCCCGTCCCGGCGGACTATGACGGCGATAATAAGACAGACGTCGCCGTATTTCGTCCATCGACCGGCGAGTGGTTCATTGTAAACAGCTTGAACAATTTGATCACCGTCCGAACCTGGGGCATCGCGGGTGATAAACCTGTAGCTGCCGACTACGATGGCGACGGCAAGGCCGACAGAGCGGTTTTCAGACCGTCCAACAATACGTGGTACATCCTTGGATCGACCTCGGGTATTATGCAACAACTGTACGGACAGTCAGGAGATCTGCCCGCCGCAAACGCCTTTTCATACTGATCGAATAATGTCGATTTCGCGTTTCGAGGTTGATCCCTCACAACCTCGAAGCCATAAAAAACGGTCCCGGAAACGGGATCGTTTTTTTGTGGCGTCTCATATCTGATAAGGTATCTCAGGAATATGAAGACACCCGACATAGAAGAAATACTCAACTCTCACGCTGCCGGCATGCTTGAACTTGGCGATGCAGCGGAAAAACTCAAAAACCTTTCGTACGAAGATATCGGCTATGCCCGTATTGACCATGCACGCTCTGAAAGGCAAGGCTTCCCCGAAGTAATATTCGGTCAAGGAAAAACGGCTGACCAGATCGCCGGTATCTTCGAAAAGCTAATAGCCCGCTCGCCGAATGTTTTGATTACGCGAACAACCGCCGAGGTTTTCGGCCAGATCCGCAATATCCACACCGAAGCCGAATGGCACGAATCGGCTCGGATGATCCGGCTTTTTCGTGAAAAGGCTGATCTCGGGGTGGGTGAAATATCGGTCGCAACCGCCGGAACCAGCGACATCCCGGTCGCCGAAGAGGCCGCTCTGACCGCCGAAACGATGGGAAACCGCGTACAGCGCATCTGGGACGCAGGCGTCGCCGGAATTCATCGCATTTTGGGGGAACGCGAACGTCTGCAAAACTCGCGCGTCGTCATCGTAGTCGCGGGAATGGAAGGAGCGTTGCCGTCCGTGATCGGTGGCCTTGTTGCCGTGCCGGTTATCGGCGTGCCGACCAGCATCGGCTACGGCGCGTCGTTCGGCGGGATCGCAGCTCTTTTGGGAATGCTCAACTCGTGCGCGTCGAACGTGACGGTCGTCAATATCGACAACGGCTTCGGTGCAGGCTTCGCCGCCAGTTTGATCAACCGAAAGCCTCAGTAGTCCGTCAAAAATGAACATTCAAGAACTTGGCTTTCAGAAGACACCGTTTGGCGACCTCACACTGCGTCGAAGAAAGGAACCGCTTTTGCAGAACCAGGAGGTTTTCGAAGTCAAGCTCGGCGACGAATATCTGATGTCGAGCCTCTTTACCGAAAGCGAGCGGCAACTTGCAACTCTTGGCTTAGCGCCGCTCGAAGGTGAGTTGGGTGTCGTGATCGGTGGTTTGGGGTTGGGTTATACCGCCGCCGAGGCCTTGAAAAACAAGATGGTCAGCCGGCTGCTTGTCATCGATCTTTTCCAGGCGGTGATCGATTGGCATCAGGACGGACTCGTTCCGATAGGCGATGTGCTCACCAAAGACGCCAGATGCGAGTTGCGGCAAGGCGATTTTTTCGATCTCGCCCGCACCGGCTTCGACGCCCATCGCACCCGAGAGAAAGTTTGACGCCGTCCTCCTGGACATCGACCATTCACCCGAGCATTTCCTTAACCAAAGCAACAAGTTCCTGTACACATCCGACGGACTCGCCGCGATCCAAAACCAATTAAAACCCGGCGGATGCTTCGCCCTCTGGTCCAACGACCCGGCAAGCGAGAACTTTACCGCACATCTCAGAACAGTATTCGGCTCCGCAACCGCCCACAACGTCGAGTTTCCAAATCCGTACACAAACTCAATATCCGTTAATTCCGTCTACGTCACCCAAAAGACCGGAGCCTCTCGTTCTTAAATTGGAAGGACACACCCAAACCGGAGAAATGTAATGGTTCGAAAGTGTAAGAATCAAAGTTCGAAAAAATATGAATTTCGTATCAGGTTTCATCTTCAGGACGTTGCTCATCTGAAATCGCGCTTCAAAGAGTTAACTCTTCTTAAGGAGTCATCGGGCGTGAGGATCAGGATAAAGGGGGAAATTGGTGTTGCAATAGAGAACTCAAAGAGGCTAGCCGTGATTGGTGGGCCTTTTGCAACTATAAACGAGGCGGCGGAGGCCGCGAATCGAACTCGAATTTCCTTGCTAATCTGGGCTGCTAAGCAAGGACTCGGAATCGATCTCGGAAGTGACTACCAGTCTTCACACATCTTTCCGCCTGGACTTGAAATGCTCTCGAAACAACAGGGGCTGCCGGTTCGAAATGACGTGCATGGTATAGATGTATACGAATCTGGAGGTAAGATGAGATTTGCTTCGGTAAACGCAAGGCTGCGTCTCGGGAAAAATGCAAGAACATTTAAGAATGACTTCAAGGAAGTCTTTGAAAATCAAAAGGAATACTCTGACAAACTTTTGCTCGCATGTGAACTATATTGTGCTGCCTACTTCGACGAAATGGTGAAAAGTAGGTTTGTAACCTTGATTACAGCAGTCGAAGCCTTGCTGACCCCGAAGAATCGGTCAGCTAAAATTCGAAAACTGATTGGTGAGTTCGCAAGATCCATTAAAGACGCGGAACTCGACGAGGAGGAAAAGGAGCCGCTTCTTTCCGCACTCCATTTCATTAAGAAGGAATCGATTGGTCAAGCGGGGCGAAACCTAGCTGGACGAGAGCTTAATAGCTCGAAAATACGACGGGAGAAGTTCCAGCGATTTTTTCAAATTCTGCTATAAGATACGCAGCCAACTCGTGCATAGCGGTAAATCCAAGCTAACAACCTCGGAACTCGTCGACCTCAGCAATACTTGCTCCAAATTCGTCGGTGATCTATTAGGTGCCCACATCGGTGGCAATGAAACCCAAGTCGTCCCTTTCACCGAAGTGAGATGATTTGTCGTCCCTGTATGAAACTTAGCTTTGAAATCAAAAGTCACTCGGCCATTGCGATCGCGTCGATATCGAGATGAGACATGATGTCATTCAAGGAACCGATGACATCATTAGCTCACCGATATTCAGATCAGCTAAGCCCGATCACTTAAGATTCTTCTTAAAGAAATCAAGCGTACGCTCCCAGGCTAGTTTGGCGGCTTCGGCGTCGTAGCGTGGGGTCGTGTCGTTGTGAAAGCCGTGCTGTTTGCCTTCGTAGGTGAAGCTCTCGAACTTTTTCTTGTTCTCTTTTAGAGCGGCTTCGTAGGCGGCGATGCCGGCGTTATACGCCTGGTCGTTGCCGGCGTACTGGAACATCAGCGGTGCCGATGATCTTTGGCACGTCAGCGACGCCGGCCTGACGGCCATAGAACGGGACGCCGGCATTGAGGTCTTTGCCGAGGCGAACGGCAAGCTGATTGACCATTCCGCCGCCGAAGCAGAATCCGACCGCACCCAGTTTACCTTTGCTGTCGGGCCGCTTCTTGAGCCACAGGGCGGCGGCGACAAAATCCTCGGTCATCTTTTTGCCATCAACCGTGCGAAAGGCCGCCGCGCCTTTCTGGTCATCGCCGGGATAGCCGCCGACCGAGGTCAATCCGTCCGGAGCGAACGCCATGTAGCCGGCCTTTGCGAGGCGCCGTGCGACGTCCTCGATATACGGATTGAGCCCGCGATTTTCGTGAATGACGAGCACGGTGGCGAAATTTTTTGCCTTTCGCCGGACTTGCGAGATAGCCTTTGATCGTGCCGTTGCCGGCGGGCGACTGCACCGTCTCGTAACCGACCTTCAGATCCTTGTCGTCCTTCGGCACCGTCTGTGCCCACGCATAGTTCGGCGTCAGGCTGTCAAAGATCGCCGCGACGGTCAGTCCGCCGACAGCGAACTTTCCGATGCCGCTCAAGAAACGACCGCCGATCCATATCGCCGTGCTGATACTCGTGAAATAGATCCAATAACTCCTGCGGATATTCGTCTGCGGTTTTGCGTTCCATGTTTTTCTCCTGTTTCGAAAAGAATACCCGACGTCGTAATGGTCGTCAAAATGAAATGCTGCCTTGCGGAAACAAATACGCGTTTTGACTGCCTATCAATTTCGAGTTACGTAACTGTCGAGAGGACCGATTCCGTCTATCGACAACGGTTTCGGTGCCGGTTTTGCCG
>CAVXVF010000023.1:0-9391 GCA_963765045.1 Blastocatellia bacterium
CCTTTGTGTATTTTGTGTCAAATAGTTCTTTTAAACACAGAGATCATAAAGAAACACGGATAAGTCAGCTTTAATCTTGGTCGTTAAATTTTCGAACGGAGGAATCAGTAATGTTTCGTAAATTCGCAATTTCATTATTGTCGTTAGCGGCCATTTTCTTGTCGTTCCCCGCTTCCACGCTGGCATGTGCGTGCTGTGCTGAGCCGGGCACTTATTACCTTAGAACCGGCAAGCCTTCAACTTATGAATTGGGGCTGATGAAGGAGATACAATTCAGCCGCGTGTCCAAGCTCTACCTGACCGAAGCCGATTTTGAAATGATAAAAGGGCTGGACGATATCAAAAAGGAATCCGAAACCAACGCGTTCATACAATCCGGCGGCGCTTTCGATCTCGTAAATAGCTTCACGGGCAAGCTTTGGAAGATTGAAATGCGTTCGGTAGGCGGAAAACGCGGCGTGTTGACTCTGCCTGTGCCGAGCCAGATGGTCACTTTCAAAGTGGATATCCACGATGAACCGGATGACAAACCAAATGGCCCCAGTCTTTATAAAGAATTTCGCTTCAAGGGCAATGTTTCCGGCGGAACAGGCATCTTTCGCTCGAGCATCTCGCGGCCATCAACTTACTTCCTGGTCTTTCAGGGCCGCGGAAATGGATGCGACAATGCCGAGGATTTTACACACTGGCGATTGGAGATCGACGGGCCACAAGCTCAATATGCGTTTTACGGAAAACTCAGCTAGTACCGAAAGGCAAGGCCGCCGAGACAAAGATCCAAATAAATAAAGCTTCGAGCTAAACCAGTCAGAACCGCGAGCGGGCGCGACCGCGTTCTTAAATCTTCAAATCCAAAATTCGCAATCCAAAATCGAATGGCTACGCCCGTCCCCTACAAAACCCGGCGAGGAACTCTGGCGGCGAACCCACGATCACCCTCCTCAGCGACTTCATCCAATCCGAATTAGACCACCACGAAAGTACTGCCCACCAACCGTCGGCCCAAGATCCGGTATCGAACAGTTGAACCTGATCTTTCGCTCAACTATCGGTTGATTCACCGCCGCAGTTCCTGAAACACAATGGTGTTTGGTTCGCCGGATTTGACCAGGCCGTAGCCGGGCAGGTACTGGACCGAGAATCGAAAGCCGTCGATCTGGACGGTGTAGATACGGTTCTCGGGATCGAACGCTTTCCAGGTGCCGCGTGAACCGTCCGAAGCTACGACTGAGCCGTCAGCAAGGAACCGGGTCGGGGCATAAGAATTTACCTTGGATTCGTATGTGCGCACTATCGGATCTGCGGTGCTCGCTGCTTCGCCAAACTGCACGTCTCCCGTCGCTTCGATCTCGTAGTCACCGCCCATTCGGATGAGGTTCTGATTTGGCGGAGCCACACTGACGATGATTTTCATCTTTGTCTTCACCTTATCTGCGGTGAAGGTCGCCTCGGATGCGTTTTGTTTGTGGGTAACGGTCTTGGTAATTCGAAATGTCCTTTTCTCGTCAGTGAGCGTGATCGTCACTACAGTGTTAAGCTGTGCTCCATAGAGAGTCGTGGGCGTATTGAGCCGCACAGTAAGGCGGTTGCTGCCGGGCGTTGCAAAGAAGTACCAGTATTGCGTGCCGACAAGACTATCCGAGGTTCCTTTGTTGATCCCGGAATTCAACGGGTAAGGATTCTCCGGCTTCAGGGATTGGGCCGAAGCACCTGCCACCGCGAGAAAGAACGCGATCAATACACCAAGTTTTCTCATATCCATCCTCCTCTTTTGTATCAGGACGAAGCATTGCGCCGATTTTGCACAACTCAACGCGGACTTCCATTTCGACGCGATTCTCGCTTCGTTCCGCAAATGACCGAGCTCATCATCGTCTAACTCGCGGAATTTTCGAGACGTGCGATTTTATCAATAGCGAAGGTTGCTAGGATTATAGAGATTATCGTGGTTTCTGTTGTGATCGGGATTGCGGCGGTTTTGTTGTTGTCAGTAAAGATGAAAAGCGACGTCAACGCCGAGGGAGGCTACCCTGAATGCGGCACGCCGGTGCCAACAGTCCGGGGGCCTACATCATGGCGGCAGTTATTATGGGGCGGCTGGACCTGCCGCCGAATGCGGTACCGAAATGGACAGACGCGGCCGCGAACCGGCGCAAAGGTAAGAACTATGTTCTGCGGACGAGGTTGTTCGAGCGTATAACGGGCGGCTATCACTTCTTGCGTCTCTGCCGCAGTGATGTCGGAAGGGTCTGCCCTTCACACGACCCCGTCATCGAGGCGGTGCCACCCCGCCTTAAACAAGGATCGGAAAATTGCCGCGCGCTCAAGGCTTCGGTGGGCAGGCGTCGGCGGCGAGCTGTACGTTCGCTAGTGTGGGCGCGATATTCTCAGGGATGTCGGTTTTCGTGCAGACGTAGAACCGCTTAACGGCCATTAGTGCGGTATCGGCCGTCATCGAGCCGTTCCGCAGCACCCCATTTTCATCGAGGGCAACGACCAGATCGGGTATGCTCCTCTCGAACGACTGTAGAAGCAAAGGCGCGTCGCCCATTTTGATCTGCTCCGCGTACATTGCGGTAAGCCCCAGTTCACCCGCAAGATACATCGCCACCCACCGCTCGTGAATGTTTTTCATCGCGTACGCCCCTGCCGCCGCCCCGCCAACCGCCCCGACGACCAAACACAGAATGCACAACAACACCTTTTTCATAACTCACATCTCCCTCCCGAAACAATGCCACGACCTTCGCGATATACCAAATCCGTGACAAAAAGGATTTAGCTTTCCCCCTGCCCGTTTCGACGATTCCGAATTACGCATTGTGCATTCTGCATTCTGCATTCTGCACCGGCTCCGCCGCCCGATGTGCGGAAAGGCTCTGCCTTTCCGTCGGTTCCTAAGAAGACTCCCGAGGCTCCGCCTCCGTGCTGTACAATCACGCCATCCGCGAAGAAATAATCCGCCGTCTGAAACAGATCGAAGAGGAAGAAGATGTAACGATCGATTATGCCTGCGAGTCAGGCAGCCGCGCATGGGGCTTTCCGTCGGCGGACAGTGATTACGATGTTCGGTTCATCTATCATCATCCGCGTGACTGGTATCTTTCCATCGACCTCCAAGACAAACGGGATGTCATCGAACGCCCGATCAACGACCTGCTCGACATCAGCGGCTGGGACCTTCGCAAAGCTCTACAGCTTCTTCGCAAATCAAACCCGCCGCTCCTCGAATGGCTCAGCTCGCCGATCATTTATATTGAGTCCGGCGATATCGCCCAAAAACTGCGCGACGCCGTCGACGAATTCTATTCCCCGATCTCATCTCACTACCATTATCTCAGCATGGCGAAGCGAAACATTCGCGAGCATCTCAAGGACGACCTCGTACGTATCAAAAAATATTTCTACATCCTCCGACCGCTTCTCGCCATACGCTGGATTCAGCACGACATCGGGCCGGTCCCAATGGAGTTCGAAAAGCTTGTCAACCGCTGCGTCGATTCCTCCGAAGTAAAACATGCCATCACCCAACTCCTCGAACGCAAAAAGTCCGGCCAGGAACTAGACCGCGAACCCAGGATCACCGTCCTCAGCGACTTCATCCGATCCGAATTCGCCCACCACGAAAAAACCGCCCCACCAACCGTCTGCCCAAATTCGGACATCGAACACTTAAACCAGATTTTCCGATCTACAATCGGTTGAAATGCCCACTCCACAGTCAGTACCGGGAGCGGTAGCGATCGGGACGGTTGGGATCTTCGTTGAAACAAAGACGAATTTGTCATACCATCAAATGACATTTTTGATTTTGCTATTTTCAAATCGCCCATAAGTTATCCAAAAGCTCGTTGTGTCCTGAAATTGGAGGTTCAGTGCCCATGTCAGAATCTGCCTGGTTGAAGTTGATGCTTACCGATTCTGGTAAGCTGCAACGTGAGGCCGTAATGCGCCGTAAGGGTTATATGGAGTTGTCTGTTCCGAAAGCGCTTGTCCCGGAATATCTGGAAACAGGATGGGAGATTGATCGTGAGCTTAAGATAAAAACTCGGTTACGTAAACCGTGCAGCCACGATGAACGTCTGGAAAATAAGGTTTGGTATCTCTGTTACCTCCTTGGTTATCCGGAGATAAGTTCAGGTCGTGATTTTCACGTAAGCATTAAACGGAAAGGCGTAGAAGCTTTGGATAAACAGATTGACGTCCTTGCAAAGGACGATGAGACGGTTATTGTCACCGAATGCAAGTCTTCCGAGAACATTACACGCCGAACATTACAGAAAGATATTGAAGAGTTTGCTAGTCTCCAAAAACCGATTGCTGACTCAATCCGTAACCACTACGGACGCGACTTTAAGCCTAAAATAATTTGGTTGTTTGTGACAAATAACATTATTTGGTCCGAGCCAGACCGCATTCGTGCGACGGGTTCAAGTATCCATATTGTAACGGAGAAAGAGTTGCGATATTACCTACAAATTGCCGATCACCTTAGGTCGGCGGCTCGCTTCCAATTCTTAGCGGAGTTTCTTAAAGGAGAAAATTCCCGAGTTAGAAGGCGTAACGGTGCCGGCGGTTAAGGGCAAGCTTGGAGGAAAAACTTTCTATTCATTTGTTTCAACACCCAAACAAATGTTGAAGATCGCATTTGTCAATCATCGAGCATTAAATGACCCATCGGGCGCCCCATCATATCAGCGACTGGTTAGCCGAACTCGACTTGCTGAGATCGGACGATTCATTCATTCAGGTGGTTTTTTTCCGACAAATATTCTCGTTAACTTTATTTCGAAGGCTCGTTTCGAGGGGGTGGCCAAGGATGAAGAAGCTAATGTTACGTTTGGAAACCTATATCTGCCTACCTCCTACCGATCGGCATGGGTAATTGATGGACAACATCGCCTTTATGGTTACGCTCCACTTCCTGAAAAGTACTTGAACCAGAACATTATGGTAGTGGCTTTCGAGGAACTGAAAAAAGAGGAAGAGGCAAACCTATTCGTAACAATAAACCACGAACAAAAATCTGTTCCAAAAACGCTCCTGGATGATCTGGAAGGAGAGCTTAAATGGGGTTCAGACCGACCCGCTGAGCGTATTGGGGCGATAGGAGCGCGGCTTATTGGCCTTCTTAATAACGACATTGGCGAACCGCTGTATGGCCGGGTTACGAGGCAAGGAATCCCACCCACGGAAAAAACATGCCTAACCGTTCCTGCTCTCAAGGATGGACTTCGACGCTCTAAGCTGATTGGGGAATCGATACTCAAACACAAAGAATACGCGCCGGGGCCGCTTAGTGGTACGACAGATAGTGAAACTTTGGATAGGGCTCGGTCCACGCTAAACGCCTATTTGCAACTTCTCGTTACCGCGAATCCTCATCAATGGGAACTTGGACGCCAAGGATTTCTCTGTACCAATGTAGCGCTTCAGGCATACCTGAGACTGTTTGGCTCGGTGATAAACTACATGGAGTCGAATAAGGCTCTTTCGGCTCGGGAGTTGGAACCTAACGAATTAGTGGCGGAGATCGAAGAATACATAGACCCAATTCTGAAGTGGCTAGAAAAGCGCAACGGCAATTCAAATGAGGCGGAATTTTGACGTGCCCCACGGTTCGGGTGGGCCTCCGGAATACTACTTCAGGCTTTGCGACATGATCAGAAAGGTCTTTTCTGACTTTGTTCCTGAAGGATTAGACAACTGGGCGCAGGAGCAATCTGACGAGCGTATTTCGGATGCCGACCGAAAGCTCAAAGATCTTAACGTCTATGTGCAAAAAGTGATTTTCGATACGTTGAAAAGGCATTATGGTCTAGACGGTGATGCCTATTGGAATAAGGGCGTTGTGGACAAGCAAATCAAGTTGCGCGCCTACGAAAAATCTTTAGACCACGAAGATGAAGATCGATTGTCGCTAGAGAATTATCTTGATTTCCTGGACTATAAAAAAGTCGTTGAGAATAAAACGCACTGGCCGCTCTTCAAACCGATGTTTGATATTCCTGAACCTGGCGAAAAAGGAATCGCGAAGAATGTTAAATGGATGGAGAGGATTAACGAGCTTAGGCGAATTCCCGCGCACGCTACTGAGAAGAGGAATTACAAGGTTTCGGACTTCGAGTACATCGACTACATACACGAGGAATTTTTCCGACGAATCGAGCAAGAGAATGCACAACCCACTATCGACTAAACAGACACCTATTCTACCTTTCCTAAAGTGGCCCGGGGGTAAGCGTTGGCTCGTTTCGGAACACGTTGACTGGTTTTCCAGTGAGAATGGTAGGCATATTGAACCATTTCTGGGAGGAGGTGCCGCTTTTTTTCGTTCAATGCCTCAATCGGCGATTTTGACCGATGCGAACACCCAGCTCATTTCTACTTATGAGGCACTGCGAGACGAACCAACGAAGGTGCTGAGCCACTTGCAACACCACCATCTGTCTCACAACACCGCCTACTATTATTCGATTAGAGATCGTAGCTTTCGAAGTCCTGCAAGTAAAGCCGCCCAATTCATATATCTCAACCGAACTTGTTTTAACGGAATCTATCGAGTGAATTTGCGCGGAGGATTTAATGTTCCAATTGGAACAAAGAGTTGCGTCTTGATGCCGACTGATGATTTTCAAGCGGTATCGGAGCTATTGAGAAGAGCAAAACTTCGCGCTCGGGATTTTGCGATTACTATAAAGCTTGCCAGAGAAAAGGACTTTTTATACATCGACCCTCCTTATACCGTTCAGCATAACAATAATAACTTCGTAAAATATAATGAACACATCTTTTCGTGGGCAGACCAGATCCGGCTCGCTCAAGCTTCGTTGCGTGCAGCAAAACGAGGTGTCAAAGTATTGATTTCTAATGCAGACCATCCATCCGTTTGCGGTTTGTACCTTGATAAGGTGTGGGGCCAGGTTAAGATCCACAGACATAGTGTTTTGGCGTCCGCTGCCGAAAAGAGAAGGCCAACAACTGAGCTAATCGTTTCAAACTATCTTACGTCTGATGGTGAGATTGTGGAGGTTCGCACCTAGCCCGGCAGATACAGCTAAATAAACACATCTATCGGCAGCCGAAACCGTTCCGACAGGTTGCGGGCTTGGGCTTTGCTGATCTCGCGTTTGCCGTTGAGGACCTGTGAGACAGTGCCCTGCGGGCCGAAGACGTCTAGCATGTCGGTTTGTTTCAGGCCGTGTTCGCTCATCCGTTCGAGGTCGGCGACTGCCGGATTTGATGGCCCCATGGGAGACGGGCGGAAACGCGAGTGTGAACGAGCGTGCAGGCCAAGGCCGAAGAAGCACGCTTTCTAACCTCGCGTTTCTGCCCGTAACTGTGGGAGCTCTTGCCGATTGCGGGGTTCGAATTGGATAATAGAAAGTATGGGAAGATGGGCGCCAGTGCAGGAGCGTATTCGTTGCCGTCATTGCGGGAGTTTGGAAACCACCAAAGCCGGCCTTGCGCACAATGATAAAAAGCAGCGGTATTATTGCCGCACTTGCCGTCGGAAGTTTCGCGAAAACCCGATGATTCGTGAGAGGACAGGCAAACTGCGTCTGGGTGCAGGGCGGAAGCTGCCATCGGCGGGACATTTGGTGCTGGAGCTGCGGGCGATAGCTCAAAGAATCGGCCGGACGCCCACGACGACGGACATGGAGGAGCAGGCGCTCGAGAAGCCGCGCCAACTCGTTGAAAGTCTATTACGCCGTATTCGGGAGCTATAAGGAAGCTGTTCGCAAGGCGGGGCTCCAGCCGAGGTATCCGAACGTGTACAACCGCGAGATGTTGCTTGAAGAAATTCGGGCCGTGCGGCGGCGACTAAAGCGTCCGCTTATAAAAAAAGATCTCCACGACGCCTGGAGCAACGGGCGACTATCGCCGCTTTATCGTTTCGAACGGGTCTTCGAAACGATCGGGAAGGCGTTCACCGCAGCCGGCGCCGGCAAGAAGGAATGCGACCGCTGGGAAATGATCTCTATTCTTTCGAAGCTTGGAGCGAAATTGGACCGCCCCGTTCGCCGGTCGGACATCGACGGGCTCTCCGTCGAGGGAAAGGGGCCCTCGTTTGCGGCTGTCAAGCGAGAGTTTGGGAGCCTGCGGGAGGCGCGGCGCGCGGCTGGTATCAAAATGGTCGAAGGAAAAGTGGAGGACCAGACCCGCTATGGGAACCGATACACGAATGAAGAAATGATCGGACAGCTGCGAGCGCTTGGGAAAAGACTTGGCAGAAAGGCGACATGCGACGAGATCGATAAAGCAAGTAAAGAGGGGTTGTGTGCGTCTGCTTCAACCTTCGCGAAAAAGTTTGGGGGACTCACGGAGGCGCACCTGCTGGCAGGCTTTGAGAGCGTAAAACCCGTTAGGTACACGGACAAGGAAATCATCGCGGCCCTGAAACGGCTAACAAAAAAGCTGGGCAGATTTCCCACGTCCCGCGAAATCAACAAGGCGAGTATGGCCGGGGAATGCCCTAGTATGCGCACGATCTTCACTCGGCTCGGCAAATTATTGGAGATCAACCCATGGTTTTGATCTGCTTGTTACTTCCATTCCATCCCGTCTCCTATTCCGCTTTTAGAACTGGCCATTAAATAAAGACGTCAATCGGCAGCCGAAACCGTTCCGAAAGCTTGCGGACTTGTGCTTTGCTGATCTCGCGTCTGCTGTGAGGATCGTGAATTGTGAATTGTGAATTGTGAATTGTGAATCATTACGCCAGTCTTCAGCGACCGTTTCTTAGATTTCGACAAAATCGTGCAGGCCAATGTTCGTTAATGCATCGTCGATCTGCGAGAACAAGGCCTTGACGACCGACACCTGATTGCTCGGCAGAAGGATAAAGGAGAGTTCAAATCCTGCGAGGTTCTGCTGGTGCTTGAGATTCTTGTCGGAGGTTATGAAAACATCGAACTCGGCACTAACTAGCCAGAGCAGCTCGCCGTTCTTTATGCCCGCCCAGCCGGCATCTTGAACGGAAACGATTTTCCGTTCAGGCAGGCCACGCTTTACAATGCTCGGGACGCATTCGTCGATGATAATTCTCGTGCGGCGAGACTAATATCGTTCAGTTCTGAGCGGAAATGTTCGAGAACGCGAACGGCCTGGTCGCGAGTGACGGTCGGAAAGTTCTCGAGAAATTCATCGAGTGAAACGCCCGCCTCAAGATTCTCAAGCAAGGCAGAAACCGGTACACGCGTTCCGGTGAATACCGGAGTGCCGCTCATAATTTCGCGGTCAACAGTGATCGGAATGTCCTTTGTGATTGTCATAATAAACGTAATTCTAACATAAAAAGGCTCCGGCGAACCGGAGCCTTCTAACTTGATGCCCTTACTAACGTGCGGGCTACTGACAGGAGCGGACGAAAACTTATTCAGCAACCGCC
>CAVXVF010000024.1:0-20127 GCA_963765045.1 Blastocatellia bacterium
CGATGGCAAATAAAGATTATTACAAAATTCTCGGCGTCAAAAAGGACGCGAAGGCGGAGGACATCAAAAAGTCTTATCGCCGGTTGGCCCGCAAACTTCATCCGGATGTAAATCCGAACGACAAAACGTCCGAGGACAAATTTAAAGAGGTGCAGGAAGCCTACGATGTGCTTTCGGACGAAAAAAAACGCAAGGTTTTCGACCGGTTCGGCTATTACAACGACAACCTCAGTGCCGATTCGCCTTATGGTGCAGGGGCGTCTGGCGGAAGTGCGGGGACTCCGGGCTTCGATTTTTCGGGTTTGATTTTAATCCGGGAAGCACAAGCGGCAGCAGTTCGAGTTTTCGGGATATTTTTTCGGATCTTTTTGGCGGAAGCGGCGGAGCGGGCGGAGGAGTTCGTGCCGAACCGGAGCCTCCGCGTGCGATGCCGAAACGCGGCCGCGACATTGAGATACCGTTGGCTTTAAGCTTCGAAGAAGCTGTCACCGGCTTGACCACAAATATAACCGTCAACCGGTCCGAGCAATGTATCGCTGCATGGGTGCCGGTGATACCGGCGGCCCTGTCGTTACGTGTTCGACTTGAAAGGCACCGGCCAGGTTTCGCGTACTGGCGGGCGACTGCAGTTTTCGCAAAATTGTCCTGATTGCGAAGGAACAGGACGCCGCCGTCAGCCATGCTCGCTTTGCAATGGCAAGGGCGTGACACCAAAAACCGAGCAGGTAAAAGTAAAGATCCCGGCAGGTGTCGATACCGGTTCGCGTGTTCGCATACCGAAAAAAGGCCACGGTGGCAGGCTCGGTGCTGAACCAGGCGATCTGTTTATTTTGACAAACGTCGGCAAGCACAAATTTTTCACACGCAAGGGCGACAACATTTATGTAACCGTGCCGATCACTGTTCCCGAAGCAGCACTCGGTGCAAAGATCGAGGTGCCGACGGTCGAAGGCAAAGCGGCGTTAAAGATTCCGGCCGGAACAGAATCGGGCAAAAGTTTCGCCTTCGCGAACGCGGTTTTCCGAGTCTTCGAAATCCGACTCTGCGAGGCGATCAGTTTATCGAAGTGAAGATCTCGCTGCCGCGTGTCATCTCCGAAGAGACGAAGGAAGCGTTGCGGCAGTTTGAAAAGCTAAACCCGGAAAATCCGCGACGCGTCATGGGATTGGAGTGATCTGTCAGAACCGGGAGCTTTAGCGACAGGCTTCCTGATACGGCAATGCAAAGAGACACTGCCGCTACCGCTTCCGGTTTGACTTAACGACAATGAAGAAGCGTGTCAAAACATATACGATCAGTGCCGTTGCGGAGCTTTACGACATCCATCCGCAGACGCTGCGGCTTTATGAACGCGAAGGGCTTTTGCAGCCGTCGTGCTCGGTCGGCAACACGCGGCTTTACGAAGACGGTGACCTCGAACGCCTTGAAATCATTCTTTCATTGACCCGCGAACTCGGCGTAAATCTTGCCGGTGTCGAGATCATCCTCAACATGCGGGAAAAGATGGATGCAATGCAGCGTGAATTCGAACGCTTCTTCGAATACCTAAAAACGCATGCCGGCGAATTTTCGCAGCAGGTCGAAACGTTCAACCGAACCGACGCCCTGATCCCGGTCTCCCGCTACCGCCGCGTCCAGTACACCGAAGTCGTTTCCGGTGAAGAAGAATAGCTCTCTGGTACTATCTGTGGCTTCAAAAAGATCTTCGTTCTTTCTGGTTATTTCCTCTTCTTCTTGTTCGGTGGTTCTCTTAAATCTTTCGTGCTTTATGAAACCGAACCCCAGAATAAAAGGAATGGTAAAGAACAATAAGAAAAAAGTAATGGAAGAGACGAACGTTAATAACGT
Source organism: Blastocatellia bacterium (assembly GCA_963765045.1). Taxonomy (GTDB): domain Bacteria; phylum Acidobacteriota; class Blastocatellia; order Pyrinomonadales; family Pyrinomonadaceae; genus OLB17. Next base: position 1,849 of record CAVXVF010000024.1, read on the forward strand.
CGTACTGATATGCTTTTTCCTTTACAATCTGACGCGTACAGGGCAAAATAATTCATTCTCTTAGTCACGCAATAAACACAATTCAGGAGTAAGTTCATGAAAAACCGTTTTGGAAGGCTCTCGCTTGCAATCCTTTCGATCCTCTTATTTTCCTTCGCTGTCTCGGCGCAAGACCTTGACGATGTCACGCTAACCGGACGTGTCGCCGATTCGAACGGCCTCGCCATAGTCGGGGCAACCGTCAAAGCAACGCTTGTCGATACGGGCGCTGAACGAACGGTAACCACAAACGACGAAGGCCGTTTTCGCCTGATCGAGTTAAAACCCGGCCTTTACAAGCTAACGGTTTCACAAACCGGTTTTGGAACAAAAGAAAAGTCGGAGCTCCAGACGGTTTCCGGACAAAATCTCCAGATCGATTTCCAACTTGCTCCGGCAGACGTTAAAGCGGACACGACAGTTACCGTCAGCGAAGAAGATGCACCGGCCGTCGATGTAACCCGCACCGTCGTCGGCGGCACAGTCACGCAACGCGAGATCGAAGAACTTCCGAACAACACACGCAATCCGCTCGACCTGGTTTTTACGCTCGGCGGCGTGACCGAAGAGCCTTTGTCCACCCGCGACCTTGCCGGCGATCGTGGAACACGCGGCAGCCTCGCCCAGGGAAACACGCCGGAAGAAGCGGCACGTTTGCGTTGTCCGGTGGGGCCGCGTACTCGAACAACATTACGATCGACGGTCTTGATAATAACGACGACCGCTCGGCCGGCTTTAGATTTCAACCTTCGATTGACGCCGTTGCCGAAGTACAGGTGATTACTAACCAGTTTTCATCCGAGTACGGACGAGCGTCCGGCGGCCGCGTTAATATTCGCACGCGTGCGGGCGGCAACAAGTTTCGCGGACGCGCTTTCTTCTATTTCCGCGACGACAACCTGAACGCCAATACCTGGAACAACAACCGCCGCGGCATCTTGCGAGCTCCATTCACGAATTACGATCCCGGTGCCACGCTGAGCGGCCCGCTTGTCAAAAATAAACTGTTCTTTTTCGCGTCCTATGAATTCGACAAGATTCAGGAAGACACGATCATCGATGTTTTTGTGCCGATAAATAATGGTTCACGCTTCGGTCTTCCCGCACCGACCAATCCCAGTCAACGATTTTGTTCTGCTCCGACTCCTGCTAGCAGCATGACTTCGCCGTGCGATCTCGCAACGCCGACGGCGATTTACCTCGCTCCGTACATTCAGCCTGTCGATACGCCGTCGAAAAAACACATTTTTTCAACCCGCGTCGATTGGAACCTGAACAGTGCGAATAACTTCACCTTCGGCTATCAGTTGGGCGCTCGAACGATCTTCGTCAGTTTAGCGGAACGAACCGTCTAGCCGACGCTTTGATCGGGCGCGTCCGCGATTCGGATGGCATAAATGCAACACACAATTTGGTCGTCAGCGCAAAAACGGTAAATCAGCTTCGGTTTCAATTCTCGAAGCTTCGCCCGACCTCGACTCCTACTTCCGGAGCAGACGCACCCGTAATAATTGTTGGCGGTTTTACGCCGCCGAACGAGCCGTTTTCCGCCAGTCAGATTTTCAGTGCATCCACATCCGGCTCAAGCGACCGCAAGGAAGACCGAATTCAGATTCAGGAAACCCTTACACACAACCTCGGCGATCACAGCCTGAAATTAGGTGTCGATTACCAGAATGTAAAGACGGAATTCATCGACCGTTTCGATGCGACGGGAACATACCGTTTCTCGACCTTCAACTTTTTCAATCAGAATTCAGTAACGAGCTTTCAGCAGAATTTCAATACAAGCTCACAGCTCACAAACAATTATCTGGGCCTTTTTTTTAATGACGAATGGCGCATCCGTCCGAATATTACTTTCAACTACGGACTGCGTTACGAGCGCGAAACCGTCATCAAGGACGACAATAATTTCGGCCCGCGTGCATCGGTCGCATGGAATCCATTCAAGGGCGACAAAACAGTGATTCGCGCCGGTGCGGGCATTTTCTACAATCGAGTTCTGCTTCGTACCGTCGATGATTTCACCGCCGGAGCGCAGGAGTTGCGATTTGATTCACGCGTTCGCTTTCCGACCGGCGTTGAGTTTGCTCGCATACGCACGTTTCTCGGCGAGCAGTTTCCGAAGGCCTTGACGCTTGATACACGGATTCCGACCAGCGCGACCGCGACAATGTCCGTCCGAGATCTTTCTCGATCCGGCGGATTCCGCGATCTCGATCCTAATCTAAAAATTCCTGAAAGCTATCAGTTCAACATCGGCTTCGAACGCGAATTGGTCAAAGGCCTCGTATTTGAAACGAATTTTACGCTCAATAAAACGGTTCGTCTTTGGCGTGAATACAATATAAACGCACCGGTGCTGCCTGCGAACACACCGGACCGCGATGGCAACGGTGTTATTACCTTTACCGATTATCTGCTCGGCATCAACACAGGAATTTCACGTTTCATTCTCAGTTCGCCAACGGATGACGTTGGTCTACTCGATCTTAACGGGGGTGCTTGCACGGGCGGAACAGAGGTTTGCAACGTCAATCTCAACTCGTCGCAGAACCGCTCTGATTGCGACAGTGCACTTGATCCGGTCGGCTCGCCAACATTGTCGCCTATATGCCGAGCATTGGCAGCGGTCCATCCTTTGCGAACGTTTTTTGCACAAGGAAATCTCGGGCAGTTCGAACGCGTCGCGTCGATCGGGAACAGCGCCTACAGAGGCCTGACGCTCGAATTGCGTAACAGTTTTCGCAAGTTCGGTTATGGATTCGGGGCGCGATGCGTTTTGCGTATACGTTGTCCAGCCTGAAGGACGACGGCATCGTCAACACTTCGTCGGCACAGACGGTCGGTGATTTCGACGCCGAATATTCGCGCAGTCTGCTTGACCGCCGTCACCGCGTCGCATTCTCGGGTACATTCGACACGCCGGAATGGCTCGGCGAGTTGCGGTTTTCGCCGCTGTTCCGTTTCGGTTCGAGCGCCCCGTTCAACATCTCGGTTGGCGGCAACGACCGTAATCTCGATGACGTCAGCAACGACCGTCCGAATTTTTCGGGTAATGTCGCCGACATCGACTGGCGACAGTTCGGAACCGCGTTCCCCGACGCGTTGGCCGCGCAATTTTCGCAGCCGACCATCGGCACAGCGGGAAATTTACCAAGAAATGCGGGCCGCGGGCCGCGATATTATATTTTCGACCTCAACCTGAGCCGCCAGTTCAAATTTACTGAAAGGTTCGTCTTGCGGCCGTCCATCGAATTCGGAAATATCCTGAATATGACGGTGTTCGGTTTCGGTTCGAACTTCATAAATTTTGATGGCCTGAATTCGACGAATCCGATAATAAAGCAGAGCGCCCGGGATACCCTTCTTGCACCGACCCGGACCTATCGCCCGCGCCAGATTAGGCTCGGCATCCGTTTCGATTTCTAGCGGTTTCGGCCTAGCTGTTCGTGGCTGGAGACCCATTCGTCGGCGATGACGGCGGTGCCGAGCGAGAGTTCGCCGCAGAGGACGGTTGCGGCGACGATCTCGGCGAATTTTTTCACTTTGCCTTCGCCATAGCAGCCGAGCATTTCGAGGCATTCGCGTTGCGTAGGCAGGCCTGTGCCGCCGCCGTAGGTTGCGACGATCATAGCGGGCAGCGTGATCGAGAAATAGTAGTCGCCGCTCTTCGTGATGTCCGCGTAAACCGCAGCGGCTGAGGATTCAGCGACATTAGCCGCGTCCTGCCCGCAGGCGATGAACATCGCCGCGATGCCGTTTGCCGAGTGTGCTCCGTTGTTATTCACGCCAGCGAGATATCCGCCAAGCTGCGATGTCAGCCGAGCCTCGAATATCTGCTCGACTGATACGTGCATTATTTCCTTCAACTTTTCGGCCGGAATAGTTGCTTCGGCAATGACCTTCTTGCCGCGAGTGTGTAGCGTATTCACCCACGAAGTTTTCTTGTCCGTCGCAAAACTTCCTTCGAGCTGGTATCGCTCGATACCCGGATAAACGCTCATGATCCAATCGCACGCTGCCTTCGTTGCCTTGCCGACAATATTCTGCCCCGCCGCATCGCCCGTCAAATAATTAAATCGCAGATATAAAAACCGGCTGGCTGGAAACTGCTGAATATCGCGCAGCTTGCCAAAGTTCGTCGTCGATTCGGCCTTTGCTCTGATCCCAGCGAAGTTTTCCTTTACCCAAAAGCCAAAATCTCTCGCTTCCCGTGCCGACACGAACACAAAAACCGGAGCCCGCTGCATCGCGTCATCCACAACCGTCACCGTTACGCCACCCGATTCACGCAGCAGCTTCATCCCGCGGTTGTAGCTCGCTACCAGCGTCCCTTCGGTTGTCGCAAGCGGCACAAAAAACTCGCCCTCCGCATGCTCGCCATTTACGAGCAGCGGCCCGGCCAACCCGATCGGAACCTGGGCGACGCCGATAAAATTCTCAATATTTCCCTGCACGACCGAAGGCTCAAACGAAAATTGCCCGATATGCACTGTCTCGATGCCCATCCGTTTTTTAACAAAAGCACGCCGCTCCGTCGCCACCTCTCGCGTGTAATCGTTATCGCTGCTGCGTGGAATTTTTGCGTTCATATTTGACCGAATATAAATAGCTCCATCATTCAAAATTGTCCTAGATACTTTAATGGCAAAACCCCGGAACCGCCAACCATTGCGGTTGTGCTGCTTGCTAAGCTCGCTTGTTCCAGTTCAAGAAAATGATGGCGAAGACGCTCGAAATATGCTAGTTTTAAACTGTTGAACAAGTTTGTTCATTACTAAATATGAACCAAGTTATAGCCAAGCCTGGCGTTCCCGTATCGGAAGTTTCGATAGAATCGGTACTTCTCGACGCCGATCTGTTTGTAAAATACAGTTCGCCCGAAAAGGCGTACTCGCTTCTTCGCGACTCGATCGAGCGAAGCCCGCGGTCGATTTCGCTGCGCGAGAAAATGCGGGATATCTGTATTAAACAGAAGAATTTAAGCGAGGCTGCAAAACAGTGCCTGGCACTTGTAACTCTCTACATCGCCCGCGAAGATTTTGACCTTGCGTACGACCGTTTACAGGAAGCAAAGCTACTTGATCCGCGCATTTCCGTGGCTCCGGGCCTGGAGGCGATCCGACGTGCCCGCCGCCCTGAATTCGCCGTCAACCGCGATAAATCGCCGCAAAAGGTCCGAACAGACGTCACTTTAGCCGGAAACCTCGCATATGTCAGCATTTTCGATGCCGTACAGGTCATCGAAAGCGGCAAAATGACTGGCCTGCTTCTGATCAAATCCGACGTTCACCTTGCGAGCGTCGCTTTTAATGAAGGCAAGATCGTCGATGCGGAATGCAACGGCCACAATGGCGTTTCCGGCTTTCGCGAAATAATCGAGATAAGCAGCGGAACCTTTGAATTTACCGTCTCCGAACACGAATTTCCCATCGTAATTACGATCAGCAGCAATACGAATTTTATCCTCGACGTGCTTACCGAGCTCGACAATGAAAGGGCAGAAAAGCAAGGTCTCAGAAATGTCGGCGGCGAAATGTAGTTAGACTTTCAGGGTTGACTAAACCACCGCTTTTACCCCAAAATATAGTGTTTCCGTCTCTCCGAAGCACTATAGAATGTTTAAGCTCCAGCGCCTGGAAATAACCGGCTTCAAATCATTTGCAGACTATACCGAGATCGTTTTCACAGGAAACGGCATTACGGCTGTCGTCGGCCCGAACGGCTGCGGCAAGTCTAACGTATCCGACTGTATTTCCTGGGTCTTAGGCGAGCAGCGGGCAAAATCGCTGCGCGGGGCCGAGATGAAAGACGTCGTCTTTCAAGGCTCAAAAAATCGCAAGCCGAGCGGCATGGCGGAGGTTGTGCTTCACCTTGTTCGTGATGAAGAATTTTTTGACGCCGACGAAGAGGAACTGGACGATATCGACGAGGCACTGAACGCCTTCGACGATAAAGCCGTCGATATGGACGCGATCGAGGCGACCGAAACCGTGAACGGCCATGATCCTTCGGTTGTTATTGAGTCAAACGGCTTTCACGATCAGGAATTCGAGGTGGAAAAGGTTCAGGCCGCGCAAGTAGGTTCCATCCAAACCGTCGAACGCACGATAAAGACAAAACGCCACTGGCGTCCGCGTTCAGTCGCTCTTGATTTTGCACCCGGTGAGGCCATTTCGGTCACTCGTCGCCTTTATTTATCGGGCGAAAGCGAGTATCAGCTTAACGGCAAAAACTGCCGTCTGCGCGATATACAAGACCTTTTTGCCGGCACGGGACTTTCCGGGGCACATTACGCAATTGTCGAGCAGGGACGCATCGGCCAGATCCTTTCGGCCAAGCCTTCGGACCGCAGAAATCTGATCGAAGAAGCTGCCGGGATTTCTAAATTCCGTACCCGCCAGCGTGCCGCAGAAGCGAGGCTTGAATCCGCCAAATCAAACCTCGGCCGCATCTCCGACATTGTCTCCGAGATCGACAAACAGGCAAACTCGCTCCGCCGCCAGGCTGGTAAAACACGGCGTTTCATCGCCTTACAAGAAGAATTCCGCGTTCAACTGCGTCAGTTATTCGCCGCCGAAGGCCATCATTACTCGGCACTGATTGAAGCACTGAAGAACGGACTCGATGAAGCCACTTCGGTCGAAAAAGATTTCGCCAAACGCGTCGCTGAAATGGAAGAATCCTTCCGTGAAGCAACCGAGGCTGCCCGTTCCGCCGAAGAAAACCTCGCGCAGGTACGCCGCCAACATGCGGAAAACGACCTCGAACGAGACCGGGCAAACCGCGAACACCGTTATCAATCTGAGTCGATCGTCGGCTTGAACAATCGGCTGCAGACGCTGCATTCCGAGAACTCATCGGTCGAAGAACGCCTGACGCTGGCAGATTCAGAGATCGCCCGACTCAAGGTTGATGAAGAAAAAGAAAGTGCTGAAGCGGACGCCTCACGACTGTTGCTGGTCGAAGCTGAAAAGCTTTGGTCTGAGAAAATCGAGGTTGTTAAGGACATCGAAACGCGGCTCGAAGATCACCGAGGCTCGCTTCTTCAACACACGGCTGCTGTCGAACGCTTCAACGAGCTGCGGCGTCAACTCGATCTCAATCTGGAACGCCATAACGAACGTGCTAAAAGCCTTGAGCATGAAGGAATTAGGGCTGATCAGACTTTCGCCGACCACTCGGCTGAGGCTGTAAAAATCACCTCCGAGCTGAGCTCCGAGCGTGAAAAACTTAACGCCCTGAATGCTGAGAAAAAAGAGATGCTCGTCGTTTCCGCCGAGGCGCGTGAGAAACTTCGCCGATCTGAAGAAGCTCTAAAACAGCTTCACCAGGAGTTTTCACGCAAAAAGCACAGGCTCGAAACTCTACAGGAACTCGAAGAAAATCGGGCCGTTTACAATCCTCAGATCCAAAAGCTTTTTTCGGCACAGAGTAAAATCGGCGTAGCATTGACGGGTGTTTTGGCCGATTTTATAAACGTTAACGAGCGAGCGGAGAAAGCGGTCGAAAGCCTTATGGGCAGCTATCTCCAGACGGTTTTGGTCGAAACGGTTTCAGATGCCGGCAAGGTCAATAAGTGGGTTTGTGAGAACGACACTGGTCGCATCGCAACGATGGTAATCGGTCGCTCGAAATTAAGAAAAGTGGCGGATACGAACGGCGGATCTAAAATTGCCGACCATCTCGGGGCCTCCGATGAGCTTATCGCGGCACTTAACGACGTTTTTCCACGCGAAATGTCGGCAGAGTTGGTTGAGAATTTTGAAGCCAAAGTAAAATCTGGAGCCGACGTTCGGATCAATTACAACGGCGATATTGTCGTAAGCGGTAGGCTTTTTGTTGGCGGAAACGCGGCGTCGGACCAGAAGAACTCATCACTCCTTGCATTCAAACGCGAACTTGCAGGACTCAGCAAGGCCGTCGATAAGCTTGCCAAAGAGATCGCTTCAGCCGAGTCAAAATGCGAGGCCGATCGCAACATGCTTGTCGATAAAGAGGAAAAGACGGTTGATCTACAGTCGCTAATTATCAAGGTCGAACGTGGCATCCTCGGTATGGAACTGCAGGAAACATCGGCCCGACAGGAGATCGAACGAGCTGAACGCCACCGCCAGGTCGTCGCCTCGGAGCTAAACCAGATAAGGTCCGAGATCGAACAGGTAAATGTAAAATTGGCGGAAGCTGCATCCAGTAGCGAGGGTGCGGAAAAGCTGCGAGCGTCCGCGTCCGATGCAATGACCCTTATTTCTGAAGAGCTAAACGCGGCCCGTCTCGAATCCGAGAGCGAAAATGCGGTGCTTAACGAAAAAAGAACGCATGCCGCGACAGCGGGTGAGCGCCGCCGTTCGGTCCAGTTTGCTGTTCGCCGCATCGAAAATGAGGCGAAGGAACTGGAAACACGCCTCAGTTTGCAAAATCTTGAGATCACCGAAACGGAAGAAAAGATCAAACAGATGCGGTCTTCTGTATCGGAGATTGCCGGGAGAATCGCGTCCGCCGAGGGTGATGTTGCAAACGAGCAAACTCAATTGAATCAGGCAATTGAGGCCGTGAATGCCGCCCGCGAAAACGCGGATGAAACGAGCCGAAGCCTTGCCGATCTAAACCGCCGTTCGGCCGAGGCAATGAACGCTCGTGGTTCGATCGAGGTCAGGCAAACGGAAGCCGTCACGCACCTAAAAAATCTCAACGAAAAATGCCAGCAAGAACTCAACTCGTCGCTTGTTGAAATTCTCGACGGCGAAACGCATGAAGCGGAATTCGATCTCGAATCCGCCAAGGCTATGGTCGAAGATCAGCGGCAGCGGCTCGATGGCTTCGGCGCGATCAATATGCTCGCGGTCGAGGAACTGACGGAAACCGAGGAGCGGCTCGATTTTCTAACGGCCCAGCGAAAGGATATTGTCGACAGCATCGAATCCGCCGAAGAAGCTTTGCGTGAGATAAAGGAAAGATCGCGTACCAAGTTCAAACAGGCGTTCGAAGCGGTGAACGCCAATTTTGTTGAGTTTTTCAGCGAATTGTTTGGCGGCGGCCGTGGTGAAATGACGCTGCTCGAATCGGACGATATTCTCGAAGCCGGTATTGAGATCGTCGCGCAGCCGCCCGGCAAACGACTTCAAAATATTCTTTTGCTGTCTGGTGGCGAAAAAGCGATGACAGCCATCGCGCTCGTGCTTGCGATCTTCAAATACAGGCCTTCGCCGTTTTGTCTGCTTGACGAAGTTGATGCTCCGCTTGACGACGCTAACGTCGGCCGGTTTGTCGACAAGATCGCGGATATGTCTGAAAAGACACAGTTTATCGTCATCACGCACAACAAGCGGACGATGGAAGCGGCTCGCGCATTGTACGGCGTGACGATGCAGGAACCGGGCGTATCCAAGATAGTCTCGGTAAAATTTGACTAAGCTCTGCGCAGCAAAAAGCCAAATGTGCAAACTTTGCCGTTTCCTCAGACATCCAACCTTGCGCTAGACTCGTTATTCATCCTAGACCATGTGTTTCGCATACCAGTTTTCATGGAAAAGAACGCGATTATTTTGATAAAGACCGCATTGCTATTGCTTGCAATCGCTACTGCTCTTCCCACTTTTGCGCAGACGCGCAAGCGAAAGCCAGCGCCGAAAAAGACTACGGTTTCAACTCAGGCAAAAGTTGTGAAGCCAAGCGTGCCGCCGCCGTCAAAAAAGAATGAACGGCCCGAGGAAGCGACCGATGACCCATCACAAGACCGGCCTAACAAAAGGCCATCGGCGAATTCAGCGTACACGCGCAGATGCTTTTATTACTACTCATCATTACGAATTTACGCAACCGGAATTTACCATTTCAAAGATCCTGATCGAGCACGACGAGTCCGGCAAAGGCAAGCTTTCATTCATGAAAAAGGGTTATGATGAGCTGGTTTCCGATCCGATCCAGGTTTCTTCAAAGACGCTTGAGCGAATCAATGCAGCGTTAAATGCTCTGAATTTCCTCGCTTCGAACGAGAGCTATCAGTATGAAAAGGATTTTTCGCATTTGGGAACAGTAATTTTCCGGCTCACCCGCGACGACAAAACGCGAAACACAACTTTTAATTGGACACAAAATAAGGACGCCAAATTATTGATGGACGAGTACAGAAAGATCAGCAACCAGTTCATCTGGATGTTCGATATTGCAGTTTCACGCGAGAATCAGCCGCTGGAATCTCCAAAGCTTATGGATTCACTGGAATCCATGATTCGCCGAAACGAGATATCCGATCCGAATCAGATGGTCCTGTTTTTGCAGACTTTGGTAAATGATGAACGGATGCCGCTGATCGCCCGAAATCACGCTGCTAGATTGATTACGCGTGTCGAGAAAGAAAAAAAGTAGCTGCGCTATTTCATCGAGTGAAGTCCGATCATGTTGCCTTCCGTGTCATAAACCAGCGAAATAAATCCGTATGGACCGATCGAGAATTTCTCTTTCTCAATTTTTCCGCCCGCCGCCGCGACGCGGCTTTCTTCATTTGCACAATCTTCGCAAATAAAATAGACGAGCGTGCTGTTACCACCGGCCGAAAAACCATCCATGTGAACCAATGCGCCGGACGCTCCCGTTGCTTCTCCATCCATCGGAAAGTTATACATTTCGACATCCGGACCTTCGAGTTTTTCGAGTTTGGTGTTTAATACCGCTTCGTAAAAAGTACGAGCACGCGCCATGTCATCGACGTAAATTTCAAACCAGCCTACTGCATTTGCCATAAAATTTCCTCCAGTTGTTATCTAATCGAAATCGTTCCGTCGTCGGAGATTTTCGGCGCCGACGCTGGAAAATCCATGAGCGACAGCGACCTGATTTTTTGCACCGCCGCGCCGCTTTTGTCGAGTTGCGGTAAGCCGCGTCCCGGCTGTGTGCCGGCGTGAATTTTGCCGCCGAGAAATGCGCCATCGCTTGCAAGTTTGATTTCGAAAATCGCTGTCAAACCTTGCGGACCTTTCAAGTTAAACATTCCGTAGGTCGCGAAATTTCCCATCGAATAAACGATCAAACGATTTTTATAAATTTCAATTCCACGCAATACGTGCGGACCGTGTCCCAGTACAAGATCGGCGCCAGCATCGACAACCGTCTTCGCAAAAAGTGGCAGATTGCCGCGTTTTTCTCCGACAAATATCTCGGTCGCTCGTGGAACATTTTGAGCGCCTTCGCCTTCGGCCCCGCCGTGAAATGACACGACAACGATATCCGCTTTTTTCTTTGCGGCTTTTACTAACTGTGCGGCGGCATCAAGTTCGTTTACATTTGGATTTACAGCGTTGTGTGCAAAGCCGACGAAAGCGATTTTCTTTCCATTCGATTCAACGATCGTCATTGCAAGATTGGTGCGATTACTTCCCGCGTGTGCTACTCCCAATCCATCCAATATTTTACGCGTAGTCACGCGTCCTTCATCGCCGAAATCCGACGCATGGTTATTAGCTACGACTCAAAACATCAAAACCGGCGTCTTTCAGATATTTGCCATAGCGTGTCGGTGAACGAAACGCAAAACAGCGGCTCGGCTTTACGGCAACGCCCGGCGGTGGCGGTTTTGGCGGAGGGCATTTTGTCGAGGTTCCACCGTCGATCAACGGGCCTTCAAGATTGCCGAATGTAATATCGGCAGATGAAAGCAGCGGCGTTACAGCCTTGAGACTGTCGCGGCCATCGTTCGGCGGGAGAAACGTATCGTTTATCGATGTCGAGCCAAGCATGATGTCGCCGACCGCGGCGATGGTGATGATGTCGCTGGTCCTGGGCGCCGGAGTTGGCATCGTTTCTGCGATCGCCTTGGCCGGAGCTACATTCTGAGCGCTGCAGGAAGCTGAAAATATGCAGAAAGCTATTATAAGTAGGGTCAAGGATATTGTCAGTTTACTCATAAGTCTCAGCAGTTAAGATGCAAAATCTGCCGCGTTTAATTAAAAAAAATAGCGAAGCGAATTTAATCACGCTTCGCCAACAAAAAAACAAAGTGAAGATTGGTATTCGATCATATTAGGCCCCGGCCGGAGCGAGTTTCTCCGAAACTTTCGGTTCGCTTGCCGCCGAGATTTCGTCCGTATCGACGATCAGAGCATCGTTTACGATCTGTTTTTGCTCTAGTTCGTGTATCGCGTATGAACCGGTGGCCGGCGAAGCGGAAGCCGATCTGCCGACATACTTCAACTCGACATTCTCCGGCTTAATCGCTCTAACGCGATTTTCGACAAAATACCATCCGCCCATATTTTGCGGTTCTTCCTGCGTCCAGAAGATCTGTGTCGCATTTGGATACGACGCAAAAATTTCCTTCAACCCGGCCGCCGGGAATGGATAAAACTGTTCCAGTCTGACGACGGCAACGCGCGGATCAGGAGCTTCTTCGCGGCCCGCTTCCAGATCGTAAAATACCTTGCCGCTGCACAATACAATCCGCTTCACGTCAGACCGATTTGAAGTTTTTGCGTCATCGAGCACTGGGCTAAATCCGCCATCGGTCAGTTGATCCATCGTCGAGCTTGCCGCCGGAAGCCTCAGCAAACTTTTTGGCGTCATCACGATCAGAGGGCGGACGGTGTCCTGCTTTGTCTGACGGCGAAGCAGGTGGAAATATTGAGCCGGGGTCGTCGGATAACAAACCTGCAGATTATTTTCCGCACAGAGCTGTAAAAATCGTTCCAATCGGGCAGACGAGTGCTCCGGCCCCTGGCCTTCGTAGCCGTGCGGCAGAAGCATGACGAGCCGGCATTTCTGCTGCCATTTATCTTCGGAGGCAGCGATATATTGATCGATGATAACCTGTGCGCCATTCGCAAAATCGCCGAACTGGGCTTCCCACATTACAAGATCGTTAGGGCAAATTACCGAGTAACCGTATTCGAATCCGAGTACGCCGGATTCCGAAAGCGAGCTATCGAAGACGTAGAATCGGGCTTTTGGATTGCTGTCGTTTCGCAATTCAGTCAATGGCGACCAACGCTCACCCGTCAAAGTGTCGTACATCGAGGCATGCCGTTGTGAGAATGTGCCGCGTCCCGAATCCTGCCCGCTGAGACGGATCGGATATCCTTCCAAAACAAGCGAGCCGATCGCCATCGCTTCGGCAAATCCCCAGTCCATCGGAACTTCGCCCGCACCCATTTTCGCGCGTCTGGCAAGCTGGCCGACCATCTTCGGGTTAATGTTGAATCCTTCGGGAACGAGCGAGATCTTCTCGGAAGCTGTGCGAAGAGCGTCCTTGTCAGCACCGGTCGGTATCACGCCCGAACCGTCCTCCTCGGAACTCGTGGCGGCCAATGCAGCTTTCTTCGGCTTCTCTGAGGCAATTTGTTTCGCCCGGCTGAGAATGCCTTCATATTTTTCGACGACCTTATTGGTCATCTTCGTCAGATCGTCTTCCGTGATCACGGTTTCGCGGATCAACTGCTGCGCGTATAAATGCCGTGTTCCCGGATGGGCTTTAACTCTCGCGTACATCACGGGTTGCGTGTAGCTCGGTTCGTCGCCTTCGTTATGGCCGAGCCGCCGGAAACCGACGACATCGAGAACCACGTCCTTGTCGAATTGCGTCCGGTAATCCAATGCGATCTGAATCACGCGAAAAGCAGCTTCAGGATCGTCGCCATTGATGTGAAAGATAGGTGTTTGCGTGATCTGCGCGGCGTCCGTCGAATAGATAGAGCTGCGGGCAGATTCAACGCCGGTGGTGAATCCGATTTGGTTATTGATGACGATATGGATCGTCCCACCTGTCCGGTATCCGGGCAGATTGGCAAGCTGGAGCGTTTCCATAACAATGCCCTGTCCGGAAAACGCCGCGTCGCCGTGAAGCAGCACCGGCATTACAAGATCGATCACCTCTTCGCGCGATTTCTGTTCACCGTTTCTAAGATCGTCCTGTTTGCCGCGTGCCATGCCTTCGACGACCGGATCGACGAATTCCAAATGGCTCGGATTACATGAAAGCTGTATCCGAAGCTCTTTGCCAGCCTTTGTTTTTCTGATACCGACTGCACCCTGGTGATACTTGACGTCGCCTTCATCGGCGGGAAAATCGGGATGTGACGTACCTTCAAAAACCGTGAAAATTCGCTCGGCCATATCGCCGGTTTCTGGATCGCCGATAATATTCGAAAGCACATTCAAACGTCCGCGATGGGCCATTCCCATGTAAATATCATCAACGCCGCGAGCCGACGCGCCTTCAACAAGCTGGTCGAGCATCGGAATAACGGTTTCGCACCCCTCGAGCGAAAACCGCTTTTGTCCGAGGTATTTTTTATGCAGAAACTGTTCGAATTGTTCGGCCTCGATTAATTTTTGAAGCAATTCAATTTTCGTTTCCGCTGCCAGTGGCTTTGTATCGACGAACTGTTCGCGGACCTGTTGCCTGATCCATTCTTTCTCGGTCTTGCTTTGAATATGCCGGTATTCGATACCGACTTTGCCGCAATACGCCTTTCGAAGAATATCGAGTATACGCCGGAGAGTAGCGGTTTTCTCACCGTGAAGGCCACCTGTAATGAACTCGCGATCAAGGTCCCATATCGTGAGGCCAAAATTTTCCAGATCCAGTTCAGCGGCAGCAAACGTTGTCATGTTCAGCGGGTCAATATCCGCCAATAGGTGGCCCCGAATTCTGAATGCGTTTATGAGCTGCAAAACATTGGCCTGCTTCTCAGCCGTTTCGCTAAAACGGTCACCGCCAAAAAGCGACGGATTATAGTCCTGGGCCCAGCGCAGCGGCGTAAAATTGATCTCAAGATCCCTGAAAACCTCATCGTAAAATGAATGCTGGCCGATCAGAAATTCGTGAATCTTGGCCAGGAACAAGCCGCTTTCTGTCGCCCTGAATGACGCGATGATCGTATGTGCTGGTCAGCGTAATGATCTTGCTTATGCCGAGCAGCGACAGAGCAGCGGGCGTCATCGCCTGATATTCGGCGGGATACTCGATTGCTCCGGTAGCGATGATCGCGCTTTGGCCGGACATTAGCCGCGGATTGGACGCAACGGTTCCAAGCGTCCCCGGATTAGTCAAAGATATTGTCGTGCCTTGAAAATCTTCAATTGCCAGTTTTCCGTCACGAGCTTTCTTAACCTGTTCATTGTAAGCCTCAAAAAACTCGGCGAAGTTCATCGCTTCGCCGCCCTTGATGTTGGGTACCAGAAGGTTGCGCGAGCCGTCTTTTTTCTCGATGTCGATCGCGATACCCAAATTGATACTCTGATTTTCAAGTCGCGATGGAGCCCCGTTAACAAGGCCGTAGCCTTGATTCATATGCGGAAAATCCTTTGCCGATTTAACAATTGCCCACGCGATAATATGCGTGTAAGAAACCTTTCCACGGCCTGCGGCCTGTAGATGTGCATTGATTATTCCGCGATTTTCTTCAAGAAGTTTTACTGGTATTGTCCGCAGGGAAGTGGCCGTTGGAACAGACAAGCTCTGTTCCATATTCTCGACGATCTTCTTCGACGCACCGACAAGAGCCTTCGCGTTGGAGTCGGCGGAAATAACGGTTTCAGGTTGCGCCTTCTTAACCGCTGCCGGAGCAGTTGCTACAGATGAGGAAGTCGCTCCACCGTCCACCGACGTGGCAGCGGATTGCGTAGCTGCTCCTCCATTGTTTCCGGCTAGAAGGTCATTGAAAAATGTCCGCCACGCCTCGTCCACCTGATTCGGGTCCGCTCTGAATCTGGCCAACAAACCCTCGACATAACTCGCGTTGGCGCCGAAATTCTCTGCAATATACTCCGATACATTCGTAATTTGTTCGCTCACTTTTGTTCTTTCGCCTCTTATTAAATTCAACAGATGCAACTCACTATGTTAACGCAAAACGCCCAAAAATATAAGGGCGTTCGTTATGGGCGGAGCTACCGATTGATTGTCAGCGGAGTTCTTGCAGCGGGTTCTTGATCGTGAGATTTATATCTACGGGAACGACGCGTTTGAACGCAAAACCGAACTTTTTGAATTTGCCGAAGACGAAAACCCGGCCGGTGACAGTCCATTCTTTTTTGGAATTGCTTATCTCGTCCCAAGCCGCGGTTAATACGCGTCCGGTCGGTAAAAATATTGTCGCGGGCTTTGGCAAGGAGATCTTTTCGTTCTTTCTGAAAGAAAAACGCTCTTGATAATCTTCGATATCGACAGATATTTCATTGATACGAAAATCGCGGAAGGTCATGAAATGAACCTCGCCGCTTTGCCCAACCGCATTCAGCACCGCCGAAACTGAAAGCGTAATTCCTGTAAGAGAAACGCCCACAATATCCGGCTGCCCGACGACGACCGAAGCCTTGCGTTTTTCGATAGCATCGAAGGAACCAGAGGCATTCGTAACAATTATTTTTTCACGGTGAACTTTGTATCCGCGTATCTCGGAGGGTAATTGCTGGGCCGAAGTTGATATTGAAACAAGAAGACAGACAGTTAGAACTGTTAAAAAAGTCGTGATCTTATCACGATCAAGAAAAAACACTTGCCTAAACGTGATTGGTGGAGACGATTGCGATGTGCGGGCAATCATTTTGAATACTTTCAAGCGAATCAATTTGATGACGCCTGCGACTTTTTCTTTGGTTTTGGAGTTTCAGTTCCAGCGACTTTTTCAAGGTCAAGCTTAATGGCGTCTAGAATGCCGTTGATAAACTGTGTCGCTTCGAACGTTGAAAACCGGCGGGCAATTTCGAGAGCTTCGTTTATGACAACGGTGTGCGGTGTTTCTTCGAACAAGAACTCATAAACGGCAAGTCTAAGAACGTTGCGGTCGACGATCGCCATGCGTTCGATTCGCCAATGCTCGGCCCGGGTTCGAATCTTATCGTCGATGGCTTGCAGGTTCAAAAGAGCGCCAGAGACCAGGTTATTTGCAAATTCGCGTGTTTTGTCGTCAGTACCTGTTTCACCCAGCTCATTCCAGTAATCCTCGGTCAAAACGTCGCTGTCAACGTTTATGACGTCGGAGGCAAACATCATTTGCAGCGCGGATTTGCGCGCTTTCCGGCGGGTTCCCGAATTCTTTCCTGATTTTTCAAACGACATGCGGAAAAGCCTTTTCTTTACTACCCAATTTTTCGTTCTGATCGCCAATCTCGCGATAAAGATTGACAATCTCTACTGCGGACATGGCCGCCTCGTAACCTTTGTTGCCCGCCTTTACACCC
Organism: Blastocatellia bacterium; assembly: GCA_963765045.1. GTDB lineage: Bacteria > Acidobacteriota > Blastocatellia > Pyrinomonadales > Pyrinomonadaceae > OLB17. The sequence goes on from CAVXVF010000024.1 coordinate 19,069, forward strand.
GATCTGTTTATCGCCTGCTCAAGTGTATTTGTCGTGACAACGCCAAACATTACCGGAACTCCGGTTTGCATTCCCACCTGGCCAACGCCCTTTGCTGCCTCGCCTGTGACGTAATCGAAATGCGGAGTTTCGCCTCGGATCACGACGCCGATCGCGATCACTGCATCGAACTTACCACTTTGCGGCAACTTTCATTGCCGTCAGCGGAAGTTCAAACGAGCCCGGAACCATGAATACCTCGATGGAGCCTTCATCCGCACCCAGGCTTTGAAGGGCATCAACGGCGCCGTCAACCAACTTGGATGTCAAAAAATCGTTCCAGCGGCTCGCGACAATCGCAAAGCGAAAGCCTTCTGCCGTAAATCGCCCACGATGAACTTTTGGTTGCAAAATATATCTCCAGCCTAAATAAACAATGCCTTTCCCAAGTATAGAGAACGTCAATTCAAATTGACAAGCAAAAAAAGCACTTTGCAAATCGCGGAAGAACCATGATATTTTGCTTTCGAGTTTTAGAAACGCTTTCTCCCAGACCCTTATTTGTGAATAAAACCATTTTAGTTACCGGCGGTGCCGGTTTTATCGGCTCGCATTTGGTCGGGAATCTGCTGCGTGAGGGCGGCTGGGATGTAACGGTCGTTGACGATCTGAACGACTTTTATTCTCCCGACACTAAGCGGTCGAACTTAGAAGCAGTAAAGATTGATGGAGACTTTCGATTTGTCGAAGCGGACATTCGCTGCGGCGACAAATTGCGGAGGTATCTTTGATGAGACCGCGTTCGATTGCATAGTTCATCTCGCCGCCCGTGCTGGTGTGCGCCGTTGCTTTCGCAGCCAAAGCTTTACGTCGAAACGAACATAGACGGAACTTTAAATCTTCTCGAACTTGCCCGCTATTTCGAGGTGCCGCAGTTTGTTTTCGGCTCGTCGTCCAGTGTTTACGGTATCAACGGCAAAGTGCCTTTTGCAGAAGACGACCGCATTCACCAGCCGATATCGCCATATGCCTCGACAAAGGCCGCCTGTGAATTGATGTGCCACACTTATTCGCATCTGT
>CAVXVF010000025.1:0-9185 GCA_963765045.1 Blastocatellia bacterium
GGCAGAATAAAGAGAAAGGCCGAACAACGCAGTAATTCACAATAACAACACTATATTGGCGGGGCTCTCTCGATTTTATCGAATTTTTCAATCAAGGGTTGGCGGCGGACTGGCTACATTTTCAAGATGCTCTATCTTTCCCCACATCTCTTTAACAAACTCGTTTGCATAACCGAATACGTTGAGGACTTCTTGCTCATCGACAAAAACTTTAGCGTCTGGCTGCACGGTCGGATCGCTATCCGCCGATATGTCAATTTGCTCCGAATCGCCGGTTTTCATATTAATTCTTGTAACGTTTCTTAGAATTACTCCGGCAGTTATCTTTTTGATGTTGTAATGAAGATACGGATTTCGTATTTTGTTCTTAAAATCCACCAGCGATGTTTTCCGATCATCAGTAAGAAGTCCATTATTGTCGGCTCGCTCAATAGATGGTCCAAACGTCTCTTTTTCTAACTTGTCCCACTTAGACTGGTCATATCGCTTAAAGGCTCCTATCTCAACCTTGTAGGACGCAAATCTCAACATATATTCGACGAGAATGCACGAAAGAGTTATCGCAGCACCATTCATTCCAAGTGTTATGCACTTTAGAATTTCTCGATAGATGCCCTTAATGATGGGCAACGGAATGTTTGGAAGCTCAGGAATCGTTTTGGCTCGTTCCAGAGCCTTAGTTTTCTGTTCATCCGAAAAGACCTTCTCGACGAATTCTTCCCAAGGCATAATTCCAGAACCGTCCGAAATATTAACGCCCCATTCTTTTATTTTTTTGTAGTTACTGGGACTGCCATGAGGCGTTAAACCTCGTTCAAGTGCCGCTTCGATCTGTTCCTTAATTTTTTTCATGAATCAAACCTCAAAAAGCTATTCTATTCGGTTATTCAAATCACCGAAAGGCAAACTACTTCAGTAAGAGCGGGTAAAATGTGATTGCTGTCGGAACCGGGAGCCGTAGCGACCGGGTTCTTGCCAAGCCAAACGCCTTAATGCTACATTTCCCGCAGAGGAAATGAATGGAAACCGAAATCAATATCGTCTGTGATTGGAAAGATTGTGACGCGTTTGCCGCCAAACATGTGAGCTACGGATTTCGCCAAATTGATTCCGTTAAAACACCCAATGGACTTGAGATGCCATACACAAGGGAACACAACAATTACTGTGATATGCATCTCGATATTCTTCGTGATCGGTATCATGATTTATCCGTTAGTCGGCTAGGCGAATGCCCGCAAGACTGTGAAGCCATTGGCTAAATCGCAAGTTTTCCGTTTGATTCCGAATGGTATGTTTCACGAAAATCAATTGATCGTCTTCAAGAACGTTCGCCGAAAGCATGTGAGGAGATGGAATTGGCCATTTTGGTTGCTTATTGTCGCTGCCATTACGGCCTTTCTTCCGTTTGCGGCGTCTGCTCAAATAGCAAATAGCAACAATCTCACGCCACGCGAAATTGCGAAACGGTCCCTGCCTTCGGTAGTTCTATTGATAATGGGAAACAGCCGCGATGAGACTGGTAAGACCGGTAGCGGATTTTTTGTCGCTCAAGATATTATCGCTACAAATCTTCATGTGATCAAAAATAGCGATGAAGGCGTTGTTAAGATTGTCGGACAACAGACGCTTTACGAGATTTTGGGGGTTGTTGGTGTCGATGAAAAGAATGATCTGGCCTTGCTAAAGGTTGCGAAAATTAGAGGAAGAGCAATGAGCTTGAATTATGACGACTCCACCGCAATCGGAGACGAAGTTTATGCGGTTGGCAGCCCGCAGGGTCTTGAGGGTACGTTCTCGCAGGGAATTGTAAGCAGCATTAGAAAATCATCAAAACAAGACCTTATTCAGATAACAGCCCCAATTTCAGAGGGCAGTAGTGGCGGAGCGGTGTTGAACGATCGCGGAGAGGTGGTCGGCGTAGCGGTAGGTGCTATTGAGAGCGGACAGTCGCTAAATTTTGCTATTCCGGTTTCGTTTTTGCGTGCGTTAATCTCAAACCAAAAACCACTTGTCGCAATAAAAGGCTTTAATACAGTCGCGAATAACAAAGCACAAACTGGCTCGAATAGAGTACGCCAACCGCCTAAGAAAATACCAACAATAAATACTTTTGAAGGAACATGTCTGGGACGATTCAAGAAACCAGATTTAGTCGAGGAAAATGTGTTGGGAAATGTAATGTCCATAAAAGAATTGGAGTATATTCCTGAGAGGAAGTTTGATGAATGGGTATTGGGTGAAGTGGTTTCTTCACAAACTCACAGATATAATTCGCATCGCTATATAGAATATACGGAAGGCACAATTTATTCTGAGGAGGGGACGGGTAGTGGTGAGCTCGGTCTTTTCTTACTAGCCATTAGGGGAAAAGAGTTTCCAATCGTCGGAAAACATTTTTACTATTATGACTACTCAAATAGTCGAATTACAGAGGAAACGTATTTGAAATGTGCTGATTGTACTTCGTTTCAATTGGACAACAAAATAGTAGTCAAATGCGAAAACGACGTAGAATCGAGATTTGATCCTGACGGAAAATTGTTTTTGAAAACGATTGTGCACAGAGGGAAAGACGGTAAAACTACTGAATTGCGATATAACGGGGACGGGACATTGTGGAGCAAAGATGTCGTTTATCAAGACAAATTGGGTGAAATAAAGGAATCGTGGCGATTCTCAGAAGTTAACAAAGACCTGCTTGATTTATCATCCAAAACAGTCACAACAGAGACTAAAGAACAATTAAAGGAAACGTATAACTGCATAAAAGAAGAGGATCCTATGTGTGGTCGCGTCTCGATTTTGGACAAATCTACAAAACTGATTCTTCGTTTGGAATATGGGACAACGGTTTTGAAATATGATTACGAATTCGACTCAAATGGGAATTGGACAAAACAAACTGAATCCCAGCAGGTGAAAAAATTCGGAAAGACTTATTTTGAGCCAAGTAAGATAAAAATAAGGGAAATTACATATTATTAGGAACGGAATTCTTGAATCGCATATCAGGATGCTAAATAGGGGAACTTAATGAGTGCAATAAAAGACGAAGTTACATCCTTGTTGGATCGCCTGCCGGATGATGCCTCGATTGAAGACGTGCAATATCATCTTTATGTGATCGAAAAAGTGCGGAATGGTCTGGAGGCGGCAAAACGCGAAGGAACACTTACGCAAGAACAGGCTGAGGAGAAACTCGGAAAATGGCTCAGGTCGTAGTTTGGTCGCCCCGTGCGATAGACGATGTTGATGCCATTGCTGCTTACATTGCGGAAGACTCTGAGTTTTATGCCGCTTCGACGGTTCGAAACATCCTGGAGAAAGCAAGAAGACTTTCTGAATTTCCGTATATGGGACGTATTGTCCCGGAGTTCGGTGATGACACGATTCGTGAAGTGTTTGCCTATAGCTATCGAATCGTCTATCACATTGAAGTTGAAGAAATCACAATAGCCGCAGTTATTCACGGAAAACGCCTTTTGGAAATGGCGATCGAGCCTTAACCGCCGATAAAACTCATCGTCCTTGCGGGCTGTTCAAAAGCCGGATCGTTTATTCGATGGCTTGGTTCTTTTTGCAAAACCACATCTTTAATGAACTTGATCGTCTCGTCGCGGCTCGCTCCGTTTCTAACAAAATCACGCAGATTGTGTTCGGTTGTTGAGAATAAGCACGTTCGGATCTGGCCGTCGGCAGTTAGGCGAATTCGGGAACAGGCTCCGCAGAACATCTCAGTTACTGGTGCAATGATACCGATCTCACCTTTGGCTCCATCAGCAAAAGCATACTTCCAGGCGGTTCCGCTACCGCGTGTTGGTTCGACCAGTTTGAGCGGAAATACCTCGTTTATCTTCTCGTAGATTTCTTTTCCCGGCACAACCATTTCGCGGCTCCATTCGTGGCCGGAATCGAGCGGCATGAACTCGATAAAACGCATGCTAATCGCTGCTTCACGCGCAAACTGTGCGAAATCAACTAATTCATCGTCATTGCAGCCGCGAACGACACACGCGTTTATCTTGACCGGCTCAAAACCGATTGCTTTGGCGGTTTCGATCGCCGTGAGGACTTTATCGAGAGCATCAACCTTCGTTATTTCATAGAAACGTTCGGTTTTCAGGCTGTCGAGACTGAGCGTGACGCGGTCAACTCCCGCATCTTTTAGATTGTGGGCATGGCGGGGGAAGTCGAATCCGTTTGTCGTTAAGGCGAGATCGCGGAGTTGCGGCTTGAGCCTTGCGAGCTGCTCAACGAGCTTCGGAACGTCCTTGCGAATCAGCGGTTCGCCACCCGTTAGCCGTATTTTTTCTACGCCAAGCGATACGAAAACTTCGGCAATATATTCGATCTCTTCGAATGTAAGAATAGTTTCTTTCGCCGCCAATGGCGGTTCACCATTCGGCAGGCAATAAAAACAGCGAAAATTACAACGATCGGTCAGCGAGATGCGCAGATCGCGAATCGTCCGGTTGTGAGCGTCGAGCAAAGGCACAATTGAATAATACTTGATTTGTACATTGAGCACTATAGGCTAAAAACACAACGACGGGTTTGTTCCTTCTTGCTCGTCTTCGTCCGTGGTTCTCGCTTTAACCACAGAGTAAGAGGAACAAGACGGAACCAGAGGAAAAAGAAGATTACTGTTGCGGATCATTTGTTTTCAGCGCTTTGGCATTTCGCTTCAAACCGTCGAGTTTGGCCCGTTTTAGAGCGGTTCCGCAGAATCGTTGCGAGTATTGTTCCGGCGTTAGGGACGTAATCTGATTGAGATCCGCCGACGTTTCGCCGAAACGCGGCTCAAATTGCATTTCACCCGTCGGCTTTTCGAATCGATTCCACGGACAGACATCTTGGCAAATATCGCAGCCGTATAGCCAGCCTTCGAGTTTGTCTTCGATCTCAACCGGGAATGTTTCGCTCCGCAGCTCGATCGTTGCGTATGAAATGCACTTTCGGGAATCGACCACATAAGGCTCGACTATCGCCGATGTCGGGCATGCGTCGAGGCACATTGTGCATGAGCCGCAATGGTCCGAAACGATCTCAACGTCATATTCGAGTTCGATATTTAGCAATATTTCGCCGATAAATATCCACGATCCGTAGTCCGTAGTGATCACATTCGAATGCTTGCCAATCCAGCCGATTCCGGCCCGCACGGCCCAGGCTTTGTCCATGATCGGAGCTGTATCGACGCAGATCTTGCCTTCTGCTTCAGGGTACTGCGTTTTTATCCAGTCCAGCAAAACGCGCAGTTTTTCTTTTAGAACGTCGTGATAATCGTCGCCCCAAGCATAACGCGAAATTTTGCCTTTATTCAGCTCGTTTTCGTGCTTATGCGGCGTGTAATAGTTCAGCGCGACGACGATCACGGACTTTGCGGGCGGGAACAAAATGCGCGGATCGGTGCGTTTTTCAGGTTCGCGGTTCATCCATGCCATTTCGCCGTGAAAACCATCAGCAAGCCACTTTTCGAAGTTCAAGCGTTCTGATAAAAGTGCGTCCACACGGACAATGCCGATCTTATGAAAGCCTATCTCAAAGGCTTTACTCTTTATATTTTCGGTGATCGATGACACAGCCAGATTATCGTTGATACGCTGCAAAAAAGAAAAACGGCCATCCAGCAAATGCCGAACAGCCGTACAAAACGCCCAAATTAAAGAACTAGAAATTCAACTTGGCTCCGAACTGGAATTGTCTCGGATCGAACGCGGAAGTCGGCTGGCTAAAATACCGGCCGTTGCCGCTTCGTTGACCGAAGGCGTTCACCACGTTGTAGAACGGATTCGCCCCGGCTTCGTTAAATCGGTTAAAGAGGTTGAATGCTTCACCGATCAAATCCAAACTGATCCGGTCGCCAAAGCTGATCTTGCGGGATACACGCATGTCGACAGAAAAGAATCCGTGCGTTGTACCCATATTGCGTCCGAGATTCCCGTTGTTCGGAAACACTCCATTCAAGCAATTTGCATCAACATTCGTTTGGCAGAGAGTTCCATCGGCACGAACCGTCGGCCGTTCATTAGTGGCCTGGAAATCACCGTTTGCATCGCCCGGAGCGATGATGTTAAACGGCCGTCCAGAACCGACCTCGATGATCGGGGCGACGGTAAAGCCATGAAGGAATTTCTGGAATCCGTTACCTGATCTCCACCTATCTGGCGAGCCCATAATGCCACTGAAGACGAAACGATGCCGCTGGTCGAACAACGAATTTGCACGCTCCGCACGGAAATTCGTATTGTCCTGCGGTTTTAGAAGCGTTTGCAGATCGGACGAATCGTCGATCGAATGAGACCATGTGTAAGTCGCAAAGAACTGAATGTTGCTCGAAAAACGTTTTTTCAGTTCAAGATTTAATGCGTTGTACGACGAATTGCCGTCCGACACCTGGGAGTTAACGTCCGCATACGGATTGATTGGGCCCGGTGTTCGCACGCTGCCTGTGAGTTGAGAGTCGAAAACCGCCTTTGATACCAAGCCGCCAGTGATAGACGCAACGAAAAAGTAATTAGGTCCAAGCCGTCGGAAATAATTAGCAGCAATGGGGTTTACAATTCGCTGACCTGTTGCGTTATTTACGGCGATCAGACCTGGTATTACGACCGTGTAATTCGCATTACTGGCTGTTGGAAGAGAAACTCCGAAGGCAGCAGCTGTTAGGCCACTTGGAAAACAGCTCGGAGCATTCGGTGTCGCCGCCGTGCATCCCGCAAATTGAGGCGCGGGATTATTAACTGCAAAGCGCCGGTAGTTTTCCCGAAGCGCGTCCGTATTTACGGTGTTGACGTCCTGCGGATGGGCAAGATGCCGAGCATTAACGGTGATATAGTTAGCCGAGAACGACATATCCTTTCCGATCATTTGCTCAATTCCAAGATTGCCCTGAAACGCATCGGGATACTGGAAGTCTTTAGCAACATGCAGCGTGAAAGGAAGGATTGGGCCAAAGCCTGTAAAATTTGCAGAGTTGAATCTCTGAAAGCCAAACTGGTATTGCGACGATGCTGCCACGCCAGGCGTCACGGCCGCTCCGCAAATCGCGGCGGCAGAGCCCTGAACGCCGCAAACGGTCCCGTGAAAAACCTGAAAAGCATTGAATAAACCCGTGGGTGACGGACCGCCAATCGGGATCAACGTCGCCTGCTGCTGCTGCGAACCGTCCGCGATGTCCGAGTTAAAGGCAACCGCAAGAAGCGGGTGGTCGTAAAAGATGCCGCCTGCCGCACGAAGAATAGTTTTGCCGTTGCCGAAGACATCCCATGCTCCGCCAACTCGCGGCGCAAAATTATTATTATCACGCGGAAAACCCTGTGTGACATTCAGGGCATCCTGAGCTGTCTGCACGTCCTGCTCGCTAAGCGTGATTCCGGTGAGCGGGTCACGGAACGCGGTCGGAGCAAACTCATCGGTAAACTCGACGTCATAACGAACACCGAAATTCAGCGTGAAGTTTTTTACGACCTTCCATGTGTCCTGAATAAAGAATGCGATCGGTTTGTTCTTGATAGAGCTGATCGGGTTGCCAAAACCCTGAATAAAGACGCTCGGAAATCCAAGCCCGTAAGTTTGATTTGCCGTAAACGCCGGACATCTCGGGACTCCAGCCGGAAGCGTCGCCGCATCACACCCGGTAACAAGCGAACCTCCAGACTGTTGGCTGAAATTGAACAACGCCGGGAAATTCAGTTCAAAGCTTGCATTAATATCGATAAAATTGAAGTCGGCCCCGAACTTCACGTTGTGATTGCCCGTAGACCACGTCATGTTGTCGCGCAACTGAAATCTTGTTTCGGTGCGATCGACTGGTGAGAACGGATTCGAGCCAATAAATCCGGTACCGGCGATCTGGTGAGCTACGCTTGGAACCTGAGAGTCGAAATTCGCCTTTCTACGTCCAAAATTAAAATACGCTTCGTTCACAAGATTCTTCGGCAGCACGCTGGCAAGCGAAGCTCCAAACGATGTGTCCTTTATCCGTTGGATACCCGTTCGCGAATAATCGTTTTGACCCAGAGTCTGATTTTGCGATTCATCCTGAATACCGTTGACGTTACTGGGATTGTAACCAAAACGCAGCGAAAGTTGATGGTTCGTCGCTACCAGATGGTCGACGCGGATAGAAGTAAAGGTTGTAGCTTCTGAAATCGGGAAAATTCTGCGCAGCTGGTTAAGCGGCCTGAAAGCAACAAACTCGCCATTAGTGTTTCTCGTCAACGGCACTGGAGTTCCGGACAATATGAATCTACCGCCAATTACCTGGCCTTGAGGAACACCCAATCCGGGGAGAAAATTAATAAGCGTACTTGACCCGTTAAGGGCTGTCTGGGCACCGGCCGATGCCAAATGGGCATAGGCCAGTCCGGCCGGAGCGCTGATCGGTAAAATCGCTTGAATGTAAGCGACCTGGCCCGGTGTCAGTCCTGTAAATGTTTGAGCGACGGGCAGGAACGGTGCTCCGATAGTTACGCTCGCAGTCTGTTGACCGATGACATCGCTTGTGAAAAACCCGGATTCCTGCCGTCTGCGTTGTTCGAAGGAGCCGAAGAAGAATGTTTTTTCCTTGATGATCGGGCCGCCGAACGTGAATCCGTACTGGACACGCGTATAAGGCGGTTTTTTATTCGGATCGCCATCAATGATCGGGGCAAACGCGTTGCGTGCCTGTATGCTCTTGTCACGGATAAAGCCGAATACGTTGCCGTGAAAGTCATTCGTTCCGCTTTTGGTCACGACGTTGACGATACCGCCAGTCGCACGGCCGAATTCAGGTAGGTAGGAGTTTGTCGTCACCTGATATTCCTGAACCGCTTCCTGCGAAACCGTTGAGCGGGCGGCATTGATAGAGTTATCAGTGAAGTCGGCTCCGTCCACCTGGACAAGCGTCGAACGTCCGCGTTGCCCGCCGATGTTCAAACCGGAAGTCGGGGCCGGACCGACCGGGCGTCCGTTGTCGCGTCCAACCGTCGAGATCGTCAAGGCAAAACCGGTCGCGCTTCTTTCGTTGATCGGCAGATTCTCAATTCGAGTATTGTCGATCGTGGTAGAGATCGTGGTTTTGGTTGTTTCGATCAATTCCACCGAGTCGCCCGACACGTTTACAACGAGATCCTGGCCGCCGATCTCCATATTTATCTTGAGTTCAGCGCTCTGTCCAACCGTAAGCTTTACCGGCG
>CAVXVF010000026.1:0-267279 GCA_963765045.1 Blastocatellia bacterium
AATACCTTTCATCAAATTCGATTTTGTGGCGACGTAATAATTCCGCGTATTCGTCCTCGAATGTAAATTTCTTATGGTGTACCTTCTGCCTTCGAATGTAATCGCGAACCACTTCGGCCGCCGACTCGCTCACCGTAAACCCACCGTAACGCCGCTGCCATGAGAATTTTGGCTCGTGCCGTTTTGCCCATTTCGACGAACTTGCTTTCAACTCGCGCATAAAAGCAGGGAAGTCGCACGGCTCAAGGCGCACCAGCAGATGTACGTGATCGGGCATCCCGTTGATCTCAATGGCCGCTCCGCCTTTCGCTTTTACGATCCCGGCCAGATAGCGATACAGTTCGGTCTCCCATGACTCGGCGATCAACGGAAATCGGTCCTTCGTTCCAAAAACGATATGGTAAAGAAAATGCGTATGAGACATTTTATGTTGGTGGTGTCGCGTGTTTCACACGCTATTGAGAATTTGCTGGTCATCATTCTACACGTTTCGCCCCGCCACATCACAGTAGGACCGCTATCGTTGCAAAAACGAAAACACGTTCAGACATTCACTGACGGTGCCGCATGTTTCACATGCTCGAGCACTTTCCGTGGTTACTGGTCTACACGTTCCGGCTCCGCCTACACGTGTAGCTAAAGTTATCAGCGTGTGCTCCGCACACTGGTGTTACACATTCCATCGAGAATAGCCGGAGAACTCGATAAACCAAAATCGTCGAAAGCGTGCGGAGCACGCGGCAAGAACTTTAGCTACACATGGAGCGAAGCGGAATGTGTAGTCAGGTGTCCACCGGTGATTCGAGCGTGTGTAACACGCGAAAAAGGTTCGGGAATCCTGCCTTGATGGCGACAACTCATATGTCACTCAAGGCAAAACACGATCTGCGTAGATTTCCGGAGGCTGCCAACATCGTTTCCACACTATTTTCGACTTGTGGCGAATTTCATTGCAAAATGCAGAAAGTGGTGTATTATTGCCGACTACAGCCGTTTTTAACCCGAATATATCGAAAGAGACTTTTCCCGGAAAATATTTTCGTCTGATCGACCGCGATAGAAACAAAAATGGCCTCGACCATGGAAACCGTTGCGTGGGCCTTAACCTCGCGTGTCGAAAACCACCAAAAAAGCGTCCCACCACGTTCACAATATGAATAGGTTGTGAATAAGCCCTTAACTTATTGGAGAAATAGTGATGTCACTCGAAAACGAAATTGCGGCTGCCAGGAAAGAGATCATTTCCGATGGATATGAAATGTCCGTCGGCGAGGTCATCAACCTTTACAAAGAGGGTGAGATATTCATAAACCCGATCTATCAAAGGCTTTTTCGATGGGATGCGTCCAGAAAAACCCGATTCATCGAGTCTGTCTTGTTGGGGATTCCGGTTCCTCCTATCTTTGTCTATCAGAATGCCGATGGGGTCTGGGAACTTATTGATGGCTTGCAGCGGCTGTCAACAATTTTAGAGTTCGTCGGCATCTTGAAGAAAGAGGATGGTAGCCTTTCAGCACCATTAATACTTGAAGGAACTAGGTTTTTACCTAGTTTGGCAAATCGAATCTGGACTGAGGCAAATGTTGATGGGTGCGAACCAATTGATTCAGTACAGGAAAGAGGCTTCAAACGTGCAAGATTGAGAGTCGAGATATTGAAACAAGAAAGCGATCCTGACGCAAAGTTTGAACTGTTTCAACGATTGAATACCGGTGGACTCACGTTGTCAGAGCAAGAAGTCCGAAATTGCGTAGCGGTCATGGTTGACGAGACATTCTATGAATGGCTCGCGAAAACAATTTCCACGAACGAATCATTTAAGCGAACAACCGATCAAACGGAAAATGCGTTGGAAAAACAAAGAACCGCTGTTGAGTTAGCCCTTAGATTCTTTTGCTTTCGTCGGGTTGATTATAAGCCTGGGCTAGATGTTCATGAATATCTCGACGACGCCATGATGCGGATAATCAAGGATGAGGATTTCGATCGAACGAAGGAAGAAGAAATCTTCCAAGAAACGTTTCGTTTTCTTGATGACGCTGAAAGATACGGCCTTTAAGAAATGGGACGGACAACGATTTACCGGCAAGTTCCTAATGTCAGTTTACGAAGTGGTCTCTGTTGGCGTGTCGAAAAATCTTAGTAGAATTCGCGGAATGGAAGTCAGCAAACGTAATGCCTATCTACAGGAAAAAGCAAAAGAGCTATGGACGGATCCGGTATTTATTCGAAATTCCGGAGCTGGGGTTCGTGGAACGACACGCCTTACAAACTTACTTCCGTTGGCTGAGAACTTCTTCGCTGAATAATGAAAAAGATTCGAAACGTTAACGGCCTTAATGATGAGATGGATAAAGAATTTTCTTGGCGCTTGAAAGAACTCGCCGACATAAAGATTCTTGTTCGTAATAACGCATATCCGTTGAAATCTTCTATATTGCGTGCAGGCGTTCCGTTGGCTTACGCTCACTGGGAGGGTTTTGTAAAGAACGCCGTTGACCACTACCTAAATTTTGTTGCAAATCAACATGTAAGCATGAAGGATCTAAAACCGTGCCTTGTTGCTTTGAGCAAGAAAAGGCGTTTCCATGAATTCAGCGAAACGAATAAGTTTGAAGTGTATTCCAAACTTGTTCAGGAATTAACTGAAACGCCCTTTATAGACGAGAAAGCCGTATTCTCATCGCGCGTCCGGACCGCAAACTTAAAGTCACATATCTTTTCGGATATTTCGCTATCAATTGGTCTCTCTCTCTCACCGTATGAATCGCGATTTAACTTTATCGATGTGCGCCTGGTGAAACGACGAAATGAAATTGCTCACGGATCGTTTCTTGACATTGATGATACATCATTTAGGGATTTGGTCGACGATGTCATCAGCCTAATTCGTGGCTTCAAAAGCGATATAGAAAATCTTGCCGTAACGAAGGCATATCTTCGCTAAGGCCTGAGAACTACTGGTTACGCATTTTTTGTCATTTTGTTCGAGATGCAAAGCACTACAAGAAGCGTAAACGCATATCTATGTTTAGCAAGGCTATTGTTCGAGCACCAAGTGAAAACTTTGCCGATGGTTTGACCAGCGTCGATCTCGGTGTGCCTGTTTTTGAGACCGCGCTTGTCCAGCATCGGGCGTATTGCGAAGCATTGGTTCGATGCGGCTTGTCGCTGATAGAACTTGAACCGGACCCGAAATATCCCGACTCGACCTTTGTTGAGGACACCGCGATTTTGACCGAAAAGTGTGCGGTAATTACGCGGCCCGGGGCGCCGAGCCGGAGCGGCGAGATCCTCAGCATGGCCGCGACTCTCTCAAAATATTACGACAAACTCGACGCAGTACAGCCGCCGGGCACGATCGACGGCGGCGATGTCTGCCAGATCGAAAACCACTTCCTGATCGGGATCTCGGACCGCACAAATGAAGAGGGCGCACGCCAGCTATCCAAATATCTTCAGGCGGCGGGATTTACTTCGAGCCATGTTGATATTCGCGGGATAAATGGCCTGCTCCACCTGAAAAGCGGTATCAGCTACCTTGGCGAAAATCGGGTTCTGGTTACCGACGCACTCGCCGGCGAGAAGGAGCTTGAAGGATTCGAGCTGGTTGGTGTAGCCCGAAGGCGAAGAGTACGCAGCGAATTGCATTCGGGTAAACGACTATTTGTTATTCGCTGCGGGCTTTCCAAAGCTGCAAAAAACGCTCGAAGGTTTGGGGTACAAGATCATCGAAGTGGAGATGTCCGAATTTCAAAAAATGGATGGCGGATTAAGCTGCCTGTCACTGCGATTCTGAGTGAACAACGAGACCGTGAACGTCGATCGCAAGACAAAGAAAAAGGCCCTGCCGAAGTAGGCAAGGCCTTTATAGTTGTGCGTTACGCCCTTACTGACGTGCGTCTGCAATTAAGTTCCCATTTCCCATGACGACATGTATTCAAGCATTTCGGGTGTCAAGATATCCATTCTTACGCCCATTGCGTGAAGCTTGAGGCTTGCGATCTCCTGATCGACTTCGCTCGGAAGCACGTGAACGCCGTTGCCCAACTTGCCTTTCTGTTTGACAAGATATTCAGCCGACAAAGCCTGGTTCGCAAAGGACATATCCATGACCGAAGCCGGATGACCTTCGGCTGCGGCTAGGTTGATAAGGCGGCCTTCACCGAGGACGATCACGCTCTTGCCACCGTTCTTACTGATATATTCCTCAACAAACGGACGGCGTTTGACGGCCGGTTCGGACATTTCGCGAAGGGAATCGAGATTCAGTTCGAGATCGAAGTGGCCGCTGTTGCAAACGATCGCCCCGTCCTTCATCGCTTCAAAGTGTTCTTTATCAATAACGTGGCGGTTGCCTGTGACCGTCACGAAGAAGTCGCCTACCTTTGCAGCTTCACTAATCGGTAGGACACGCATGCCGTCCATGACCGCTTCGATTGCCTTGATCGGATCGATCTCGGTAACGATGACGTTCGCACCCATTCCGCGTGCCCGCATCGCAACACCTTTACCGCACCAGCCGTATCCAACGACAACCAGCGTCTTTCCTGCGAGCAAAATGTTCGTCGCACGGATGATGCCGTCGAGCGTCGATTGACCGGTTCCGTATCGGTTATCGAAGAAATGTTTCGTCTGCGCGTCGTTGACGGCAATCGAAGGGAAGTTGAGTACACCAGCTTTCTGCATCGCTTTGAGGCGAACAATACCGGTTGTCGTCTCTTCGGTCGTGCCGATCAGTGTTTCCGCTAACTCCTTCTTTTCCTTCAACATGGTCGCCACAACATCAGAACCGTCATCAATTATTAGATTCGGATTTGTGTCGAGCGCCGCACGGACGTGGCTAATGTATGTTTCGATCGATTCGCCCTTGATCGCCATGACCGGAATTCCCCAGTCGGCAACAAGCGAGGCCGCGACATCGTCCTGCGTTGAAAGCGGGTTCGACGCGATAAGCAAGGATTCTGCTCCGCCGGCCTGAAGCGTGCGGGCAAGATTCGCCGTCTCGGTTGTGATGTGTGCGCAGGCCACAAGCCTCACACCTGTGAGCGGCTTTTCCTTTTCAAAACGCTCTCGAATAAGCCTTAAAACCGGCATTTCCCGGTCGGCCCATTCGATACGCTGCTTGCCCTCGGGAGCAAGATTGATGTCTTTGATGTCGTGTTGCATTGAAAATCCTTCTTTAGCCATTTGTTCCGATACCTCTATGGTTATCAGCCGCGATTCGCAGAGCCTCGGCCTTGTCTGTTACTTCCCACGTAAATTCATCGTTCTTACGTCCAAAATGTCCGAAGCGGGCCGTTGCCTTGTAGATCGGACGACGTAGATCGAGAGCTTCGATAATTGCCTTCGGAGTCAGTGTAAAATTCTCCCGAACGATGTCTGAAATTCGCTCATCGTCGATTGTCCCGGTGCCGTGCGAGTCGATCAGAACTGAAACCGGTTCTGCAACTCCGATAGCGTAAGCTAACTGAACAGTACACTTATCGGCGAGACCGGCGGCGACGACATTCTTTGCGATGTAGCGTGCCATGTAAGCAGCAGAGCGATCGACCTTCGTTGGGTCCTTACCCGAAAATGCACCGCCGCCGTGAGGAGCATATCCACCGTAAGTATCGACGATGATTTTGCGTCCGGTAACTCCGGCGTCGCCCATCGGACCGCCTACAACAAATCGCCCGGTCGGATTGATGTGATATTTTGTGTTGTCGTCAAGCAATTCCGCCGGGATGACGGGTTTAATAACTTTTTCGAGGATATCGGCACGGATCTGTTCGATATCGGTTTCATCTGTCTGAGTCGATATTACAACAGCTTCGACTCTAAAAGGACGGCCGTCACGATATTCGATCGAAACTTGTGATTTTCCATCAGGTCGAAGGTAGGGAATTGTGCCGTCTCGGCGAACTTCGCTCAATTTACGAGTCAAGTTGTGTGCCATCTGAATCGGCATAGGCATCAGCTCGGGCGTTTCGTTACACGCATAACCGAACATCAAGCCCTGATCGCCCGCACCGCCTGTATCAACGCCTTGCGAAATGTCGGGTGATTGCGTGCCGATAGCGTCAATGACACTGCAGGTGTTTGAATCGTAACCGAACTCGGCATTGTTGTATCCGATCTCTTCAATTGTTTCGCGAATTATCTGCTTGTAATTCACCTTCGCGGTCGTGGTGATCTCACCCGCGACAACTGCAAGCCCTGTTGTTACAAGCGTTTCACATGCGACACGAGCATTTGAGTCTTGGGTAAGAATGGCGTCCAGAATGGCGTCCGAAATATGATCCGCAATCTTGTCCGGATGGCCTTCGGTGACCGATTCAGACGTAAACAAAAAATTTCCGTTGCTCAATTATTTATACAACTCCTTATTGGCGTCTAGTAATTGGAATCTGTGATAGATAACAAAACCGTAATAATAGCGTGTTTGAGCGGGAGTGTCAACGAACGGTCTATAAAAGTGATGGGTCAGAATGTCGGAGACGGGCGTCTTATTTCGTCGCTATTTAAGACCTCGCAACAGCGTAACGTGGTAGTTCCATTTACCGCGTATATAGCCGAAGGTGTTGTCGGCAGGGGAAATCGCTAAATATCTGATCTCTTCACCGCCGAGGTCGGCAATTAATCGCGGCTCTTTTTCGTCAAGCGACGCTTGCCAGAGAAAATTACGGCCTTTGGAATCAGCTATATAATTCAGTGTTTTGCTGTCGGCTGACCATGCAATTCTGAGCGCAAAAGAAGTTCCGTAATTAAAAGTCCTTACAACCTCTTTGTTTTCGGTCCTCATGACCGCGATTTGGTAAATTTTATCGTGATCCAGAAAAAAATAAGCGATCAAACTGCCGTCGGGCGAAA
This sequence comes from Blastocatellia bacterium, assembly GCA_963765045.1. Classification (GTDB taxonomy): domain Bacteria; phylum Acidobacteriota; class Blastocatellia; order Pyrinomonadales; family Pyrinomonadaceae; genus OLB17. The sequence continues at coordinate 6,856 of CAVXVF010000026.1, forward strand.
TGGCTGGCCTTTGAAGCATTTTTTCGTGGACAAGGGTTTCATGACCATCCGTCGAAACTTTGTAGAGCCTCCCATCCGAAGCCGAAACGTAAAAGATATATTGTCCGTCCGACGTGATGAATTCGGGGTAGCCACCATTAGCGGTTGTAACCTGTGTTCGATTAGTGCCGTCGATATTCATACGCCACACATGCCTGGTGCCGCCTTCATTTGAAGAAAAGTAGACTGTTCGCCCATCCGGAGCGACACGCGGAGAACTCTCAGCGAAAACGTTGTTGGTAAGCTGCCGCTGTTCGGTGCCATCCTGATTCACCATCCAAATCTCGCCGTCGAATGTTGAATAGAATATCCTCCCGCTGTTTGAAAATGTAAGATCGCGTGCGTTTGCCAGAGCTTTTATCTGACCGTTTGCCAGTACATTGATTTTAAAGTCCGGCTCCTGCTGCACTGCGATCATTTTATTTCCCGTTTTATCAAGGCTTATTTTTGAATAACTTGCAGTGTCTTTGGTCAATGGGCTTATTTTTCCAGTTGCGGTTGACACAACCCATATGGCGGCTTTTCCGTCGATATAGTCATTCGCCGAGAAAAGAAGGCCGCTACCATTTGGCAGCCATTCCTGACTTCCAATATCAAAAAAGCGCTCCGCTAATATCTCCCTTTGCGCTCCGGTTTCGATACCGACCTCGGAAACCCTGAAGTCGTTAATATCGTTCCCAGTTCGTCCCCAGGAAAATGCGATGGACTTTCCGTCAGGTGAGAAGCGGCTGTCATGTATATGAACACCACTCAGTGTGGAGAAAAGTTTTTGTTCATTCTCGCCACTTACATCGGCTATGTTTAATGAGCAAAAATCATCCTTTTTGTACATACATCTGATAAAAGAGATTTGCTTATCGTCAGGCGAAAGACCTACCGGGCGGATAACATTTTCCACGAGTTTTACCGGGACTCCTCCAATTACTCCAACTTTGTAAAGAGCGGGAAGTGCATGACCACTGGCCGTTTTTCTGACAAAAAACAATGAATCACCGCTATTTGATAACGTGAGTCCAAAATAAATGTCGTCAGATGGAGGGACGATCTGAATATTCTCCGCATTCTCCAGATGCCTTAGCCAAACACTTTGCTTTCCACCTGACTCATCCGTATAAGCGGCATATTTTCCATCAGGCGAGATAACGGCATATCCGCTGTTGCCCGATGTTGGTAATTTCTCCGCACTGAACGCTGCGGACAATATTGGAGCATCCGGTTCGCGGCTGCTGCTTGTGGCGAACCAAAATCCGGTCGCGAGCAGGCCGATGATAATTACGGAAAGAACCGGGATAAGGTATTTAGGCAATCGAGAAGCACCCGTTTTACTTTTTGTTAATTCGGGTGTCGGAGCCAATTCGTCCAGACCATTAGACGGTTTTATGTTTTTAAATTGGACAACCGGTGCAATAAAACGATAACCGCGCTTTGGAACGGTTTCGATATAACGCGGGTTCTGACTACTGTCAGCCAGTGTTTTTCGCAAGAGGTTGACTGTAAAAGTAAGATTGCTTTCTTCGACAAAGCTGTTTGCCCACACCGTTGCCATCAACTGGTCTTTCGCCAATATATGTCCGTGATTTTCGACGAGCGTTTGAAGTAGGGAAAACGCTTTTGGGGTTATTGAAATAGGCTCTTGATTTCGCAGCAATACTTTTTCCCGCGTATCGAGCACAAACTCGCCAAACTCGAAGCTCTGCGTTTCCAAAGACATACAGCCTCTAATATTTTTCTAAGATTTCTTTAAGCCCAAATCTAAGGACTTTTTCGGCAAAAAAATCTACTGTGTGGGTCACGAAACTGTTATGAATGGATTTTACCACAATAACGCGATATCGGGTACGAAATCGAGATCGTTCATAGCATGGAGAAAAAATGCCAAGAAGAGATCTTATTACGATTGACGGGGATTCGAATTACGGGTTGAATGTTTTTGACACGGTAGGTGTTGGCGGGGTGAACAGTCCGGCGGATGTGATGACTGTCCAGGCGATGTTTAGGTATCTCAACGAACTTTGGGACAAAAAACCTGAGTATAAGGGAATGAGTTCACCCGAACTATCTCTGGAACCCGACGGTTTGTTTGGTCAAAAAACCATTAGAGCAATCCTAACCTACCAACGAAAGCATTGGTGGTCGGTATTGGGAATAGACGGGAAGATCCATCCGGCTAAATACGAGAATAGGAATATAAGAGCAGGCAAGCGCCTTATGACCATAACACACATGCATTTAGAACTTTGGTTAGCGGAAGACACCGGAGTCGATTATACAAAAGAGATAGCTCGTCGTTTTCCCAATCTTGCTTTCTGGATCAAATGACGACAAGAAGCTCTCGATGCGATTCCAACGTCAAGAACCACAGTTTAAAGATTTAGCTAAGGCGGCGCTTTCGCCTTTAGCGAAACGAGCTTTGGGCGTGCTTAAGAGATAAGTTTTGGATTTAATTAATTTGGACTAGGAGGAACCGACCATGTATAGAGTCTTTTTACTTTTGCCGATAGTTGTTAGCGGGCTTTGCTATCAAACCGCTCATGCGCAGTTCACAATTAAGATTCCCAAAATTCCGAAGGTAGAAAAGCCTAAGCTGGAAGCTCCTAAACCCGAAGGCTCATCGCAAAGCGATCCGGGAATCGTTCGAGAAAACTCTCCGCGTTCAGGCGGAACGTCAAGCGGCGATACATTGTTGCGTAGAGTGCCGCCAACCGGTACGCCTCGGTTTATGATCGATACTATTGAGATCAAGATCAAATCGGACAGCCGCTACTGGAAAGCTCCTGGGCAAGACTACTACACAAGCTGGGTTCCGCAGGTCGCCTTTGACGTCTTTTTCGATAACAGCACGAAGGTTCGTTACAACGCGGAGTGGTACAACGCCGACGGCTCACTTTGGTACACGGAACCGCTCGATGTTGGGGTTTACAGCGCCAACGCGACGGTCAGGATATCGAGTCCGTATTCTGGCGAGCTGTTTCAATCAAAAGCAGTCGTAGCGACCGGCGCATACGGCTTAAAGGTTGTAAACACTAAGAATAGCGAAACGATGTTCCAGGGAAAATTCAAGGTAAACAAAATTCCGCTCGATCCCGGCGACGCGAGACGAAAGAACCAGATGCTTTTCTACGTCGATAACGACTGGACGCTGCCAGTCGGGTACGTCGGATTTAGCTACACGGACACTTACTATGATTTCGACCCGCGGCCGATCGTGTCGATGTGGTTCAAGGGTGATCTCGATGCAAAAGATTTCGAGGCCCGCTTGTACCACAACGGGCAGGAAGTCGCGACGACGGACGACGGCGGTTCCATCAACAATGATCGAACCTTTGGTGACGACTGTTTTATGAAGGTCGAGGTATGCAAGTACCGGCTCTGGTATTTCTATTGGACGAATTTCATTGTCGAAAACGGCAGCTCGGGCGTCCGCGAAAAGTATTCGAAAGCGACTTTCACCCGCGACAAACCTGGCGAATACACGGTCAAAATATTCCATCGTGGCACCCAGGTGCGGGAAACGAAATTCAACATAGACAACAAAGGCTGGGTCGCCACAAACGCATTTTCAAATCAAATATTTCTGACCAATTACAGAATCGCCCTTCCGGTCAAGGTAATGGGGACACTAGATAAATGGAACCCGGCGGTTGCCAAGACGGATCAGTTCTATGCCAATCCGCTTACAGGATTTACGTTTCAGTGAACCTAATGGACGCTTTGAAAGCAGGCAAGGAGGAGGGAATGAGTAAACAAATGGTAGAAACAGGAAAGTGTGAAGACCCTCAGTTGGCAAGCGTTAAAGAAGTTATAAGTTCGCGAGGTGTACCACTTGATCCTGCGGTGCAGGCCCGCTTAGAGAAGCAGTTCGATCGTAATTTTGATTTCGTGCGCGTTCATTTGGACGAACACGCATCCAGATCCGCTCGCCTGCTTAATGCGAGAGCCTACACAGTCGGGGCTCACATCGTTTTCGCGAAGGGACATTACAATCCTGAAACACAAACCGGGCAATGGCTGCTTGCCCATGAACTGACACACGTTGTCCAGCAAGGCAGCGGATGTTCGGTTCCGCCTTTGGGATTGTCGAAAGCCGATCACCCACTAGAACACATCGCCGATCAGGCGGCCGACATCATCGCCGCCGGCTGCTCATTTCCACAAGACTTTGTTTTCGGATCGGCACCGGCGGGCGTTGTTCAGTGTCATATTGTGCCGAACGACCCAACTCACGCCCAGTGCCCGGGTTATGCCATCGGAACCGATGCAACGATGATTCAAGAGGCCGAACGAACTATTGAATTCGCGTACCAGGGTGCCCCGGGAGTCGGTGGCCTGATCGTGTACGGCTCAAACGACTTGCAATGGCCTGAAGGAATGCTGGTCGATCGGAGACGGACCGCCTTTGTAACCGAACTGTTGACAATGCTGCGCGAGCGACCCGTCGAACAGCGTCCGAATATACTCAATTTTACTTTGCGGGAAGCCTATTTCTTCCGCCGCCAGAATACTTCCGATGCAGATGTTGTCAGGATCATCAATGCGTTTCACCAGGCCGTCGATCGCCTCGCACGGCGTCATCGCCAGCCGACGTGGGCCTCCGCCGCCTCTAACTGGTATCCGGTTCATGTATTGCCGTTCATCGCTGATCCCGGACAGAGGTTCGTGTGCACACAAGCGACTATCCACACGCCGCCACGTGGCCTCATTCTGTTTGACATACGCGGCCCGCGAAGGAGGCGGCAGCAGCGCCCATCGGAGATTCGCATGCTCGACTTCTGGCGAGCGTATGACCAGTTCCGCCAAGTGGTGCGGTCACGGTTGCCCGCGGTGATTCCGGTGTTCGACCCAGCAAGCCCGGATTACGTGATCATAGTCCCGGATGAGTTCATTCGGAATCCCAAAATACAAAAAATGGTGGAGGCGAACATGCAGCCGGTGTGGGACAAGTTTCGGGTTGATTCCTGGATGAGTCGTAACAGAATGACCCTTGACCCCCGCGTCAAGATCTTTTGGCTAGGTGTGGTATCGATCGTCGGAGCCGCTGCGATCGTTGTGGTAACGGGCGGTCTAGGAACCCCGGTTGTCGCCATCGAAACCGGTGCCGGGGCGATAATTGTGGATAGCGCCCTTGCCGCGAGAGTAGCAGCCGGAGCTCAGGCTATGAGAGGAGTGGCTACAGCCGTAACAGCGACTGAGGCGATTTCGCTGGGAGCGTGGACCGCCACGGTCAGTGCTCCCACCGTCGGGACGATGATCGGGATGTCGGGCGTTGTTCTTGTGATCGGGTTCGCCAACGTCGCCCACGCCGGCAACGCGCCACCGACCCTCGAGAGTGCCACGGCGATAAGGGTCGTTCCCATTAACGACTTTATCGAAAGGGGGGGCCAGCTTTATGCGGACAGCAGCCCGGTAGTCCCGGACAGCATGTACACGACGCAGCAGTTTAAAGAGAAGTTCTCCATCGGCACGAAAGTGTTCTTCGACAACAAACAGCACTGGGTTTTAGGTCAGATTCAAGTAAGGTGAGTTGAACGTCATGCTGATTTCGCATTGGATCGAAGATCTAATGAAAACCACTAGCGTTGCGTTAAAAGTCGAATAAAGTCAATTGGTTACGGTTATGTTCTTTGAAAATTTATAAATAAGGTGGTTGAAACAAAGCGTTTTAAGGGCATTTTGTCGAAAATATCGGTGCTCAGCTGATTATCACTTGTGACCCGAGCGTATAAAAAATTACGAAGGTGGTTAAAGATATATCGAAAACACGGAGTAACCAAATTTCCGGGTTCATAGGGAGGGAAACGAGTATTGTTGACGTTAAGCAGTCGTATAACCACAATTTGTGTTAACTATTCAAATATACGTTGCGTCTGATAATAAAGATTATGTAATCAGTATGTCGCCAGCCCACAGTTCACATTCAAATTCTGTCCCGTTATTGCTCCGCCCGCTTCCGAACACAAGAACGCAACGGTTTCGCCTATCTCGTCTACAGTTTCGAAACGTTTTAATAGTGTCCGCATTTTTGTTCCGGCGATCGATTCTTCGGGTGTGATATGAAACGCTTCAGCGAGTTTTTCGTTGAAGATATGGCCGATATCAGTTTCGGGCTGAAAGCCTGGAATGATAGTATTCACGGTGACGTTCGACGATCCGAGTTCGGCGGCAAGCACGCGTGTTAGAGCCATAATACCTGCTTTAGAGCAAGCGTCGGCAGCCGCGAATGGCAATGGATTTTTCCCTGAAAGTCCTCCGATATTGACGATGCGTCCCCAGCCATGCTCTTTCAGATGCGGGATGACCGCCTTGCAAAAAAGAAAGACCGAACGAAGGTTTCCGGCCAGCGTTTCATCCCAAACTTCGATCGGCATGTTCTCAACGGTTTCTCCGACGCCGACAGTTGCAGCATTATTGACCAGAATATCGACACGCCCGAAATACTCGACGGTTTCTTTAACGATCCGATTTATCTCCGGCTCGCTGAACGCATCGCCCTGAATACCAAGGACTTTGCCGCCCTGAGATTCGATCTCGGCTTCGGCAGCCTTGAGTTTTTCCAGTCCGCGTCCATTAATGACTAAGGCGACACCGGCTTTCGCCAGTGATTTCGCGATCGCAAGGCCGATGCCGGCTGAGCTTCCTGTGACGATTGCAACTTTATCTTTCATAAATAAATTTTCGATAGATGCAAAACAAATACTTTTTCTTCAAACCAAATCACGCCGCAAACACAGTTATTTCAACAAAAGTATAAAAGTACTCATCCGGTGCCGCAAAAGAAAAACTTTTCTCAGCGAACTCATTCGTTTCAATTATGGTTAAGCTGGGGTCAAGCTGCTTTATGGTCAGTATTATTATTGCTTTTCACAGACTCAAACGCCTGCTTTAAAGCTTTTAGGATGTCCGCCCGATTGAATTGCGATTTTCTGTTAAAACTGATCTCTACGGCGAAATCCTTATTCTCTGATTCATAACGGAAGGTCTGCTCTGCTGCGCGAGATTCTTTTTTTTGCTCATTAATGGCATGGCCATTCTTTTCCGTTTTTGCTGAGGAAGTTCGCGGTTTCAACGCCGACTTTCCGGAACCAATCCGCTCGAGATATGCGAACATGGCTCCTTCATCAAATTGCCGGGCGATCTCCAGCAGTGTCGATTTCGATCCTATCTTTGCCTGTTTACATTTGGCCCGTATATCGGCGGGCAAACTTGCAATGGACATTAGTTCGGTTACGGTCGATCGGCTTTTACTGATCTTTTGCGCGATCTCGTCCTGCGTATATCCAAACTTATCTTTCAATGCAGCAAGCCCGTCGGCTTCTTCCCAAACCGTAAGGTCTTTTCTTTGCAGATTCTCGATCAGGGCGATCTCAGCTACACCTTTTTCATCGAGATCAAGCTCAATACACGGCACCTCGGTCAACCCGGCCAATTGCGAGGCACGCCAACGCCTTTCACCTGCAATTATCATGTAGGTGCCGGTTTTGTGATCGGGTTTGACGAGAAGCGGCTCGAGAACACCTTTTTCCTTGATGGAATTCGAAAGCTCCGTCAGGTCGCCGATTTCCCTTCGCGGCTGTTCGGGATTCGGTGCGATCAGATGTACCTGAATTGTTTTTCCTATGCTGCGTGCTGACGTTGCGATTGAGTCAACATAATGCGAATCATGCCGCATTTGCACGCCGGTTGGTAGACCCCGTTTTGACACGTTTCAAAACCTCCTTTGACAAGCTTTGATATTCGGCCGCTCCCGACGATTTCGGGGCGTATTCGAATATCGGTTTTTTATGTGCCGGCGATTCTTCAAGCCGGACGCTTCTTGTAATTATTGTATTAAAAGTCTTTTTGCCAAAAACCTGGCGAATGTGGGCCTCAACATCTTTTGACAAGGCCGTGCGCCGGTCAAATAACGTGACCAGTACGCCAAGCAGGCTCAATTCCGGATTCGGTCGCGAACGTATCTTTTCTATCGTTTCGAGCAAATCGTCCGTGCCTTCGAGCGCAAAATACGACGACTGTATCGGGATCAAAACATGTTGTGCAGCAACTAGAGCGTTGACGGTGATCATGCCGAGAGTCGGCGGTGTGTCTATAAACACAAGGTCGTAGTTCGTGCGCACCTTATCAAGCCTGTCGCGAAGGCGAAACGCCGCGTCAAAATCGCCAATCAATTTTGCCTCGAGTTTGGCGAGATTGATACGCGCCGGAATTAAATCCATGTTCTTAACATTGGTCTTGTAAATGATCTCTTCAAACGGCTTATTCGGCTCCGTGAAAAGCTCGTAGGAGCCTGCTTTCAACGTAGTCGGGTCCAGAAACGAAAGCGAGCTGTTGCTCTGCGGATCAAGGTCGATCAGCAAAACGCGCTTTCCCGCGATAGCGCAGGCAGCAGATAAATTAATTGCGGTTGTCGTTTTACCGACGCCGCCTTTTTGGTTGGCGATTACTATTATCATTTTCGATCCGGTAATTTCTATCCGATAAGATCAGGCCAGTCTTCGGGTGAATGCATCGCTTCATCATTGCCCGCATCGGGATCAAGCGGATTTGACGATGCCGAGAGATCCAAAACTTTTTGCTGGACAAAAATCGGACAATCAAGGCGAAGTGCGAGAGCAATTGCGTCAGACGGACGTGCGTCCATCGATACGAGTTCACCGTTTTCGTTGGTCAATTCTATCAGAGCGTAGAACGTATTCTCAAGAAGGTCGGTAACGACTACCCGCGATGGGCTTAAACCGCACTCGACAATTAGATTTCTGAGCAAATCGTGAGTCATTGGACGCTGCGGCACGATCTTTTCGATCTCCAGTGCGATCGCATTCGCCTCAAACGCACCGACCCATATTGGCAGAACGGTCTCCGAATCAATGCCCTTCAAAACCACGATCGGCGTATTTGTATTCGGGTCCATTATCAACGCGCCAATTTTTACTTCTACTAACATATTCTCGTCAATCACCGTCTTTAATTGAGTGTTCCAAATAACGAGTTGGACTTTACCTCAGAAATTCTAACGTCAACTATTTTTCCCAACATATCGCTTGGCGCTTCAAAATTTACAACCTTATGACACGTTGAATGGCCCGAAAGCTGTGTGTTTGAAAAGCTCGATTTCTTTTCGACCAGCACTTTCAAGCTTTTCCCGATATAACGCTTCTGGCTGGCAGCCTGGCTTCGTTTTTGCACAGCCTCCAGCTCTCTGAAACGCTCGGTTTTTTCATCGGCACTTACGTCGTCAACCATTTCAAAGGCAGGCGTTCCCGGCCTTGGAGAATATTTAAAGATGTAAGCCGCATCATATTTCGTATATTCGACCGCCTTCACAGTGTCTTCGAAATCCTGTCGCGTTTCGCCCGGAAAGCCGACGATAATATCGGTTGTCAACGAGATATCGCGGTTTGAAGCTTTAAGATTGTCGATCTTTTTCAAGTAACTATCAATCGTGTGTCCGCGTTTCATTGCGCGAAGGATTTGATCACTTCCCGATTGGACCGGCAGATGGACCCAATTGCACAAATTCTCGTTCTCGTTGATCGCATCGACAATGTCCGAATGAAAATCTCTCGGAAACGACGTGTTGAATTTGATCCTTTCAATACCGGTCGCGGCGACAGCACGCAGCAGCTTAGAAAACGGTGTTGCTCCCGCAAATCCCTCGAGTCCCGAGTGGGAAACAGGACGATAGCTGTTGACATTCTGCCCGATCAGGTGAACTTCCTTCACTCCGTTGCGCCGCATTTCAAGTATCGAACGGACGATCTCCGTCGCAGAAAGGCTTACTTCGCGTCCGCGCGAAAAAGGAACTATGCAATAGGTGCAAAATTTATTACAGCCTTCGATGATCGGGACGAAAGCGACGTAAGGTGAATGCCTTTGAGCATCAGCGACATTCCAGTCATAATCCAACTCGCGTTCGCCAAGGTCGAAAACGCCGCTTTCGCCGTCCAGCACTTTCTTTATCGCTTCCGAAACTCTACCAACGGCTTTGGTGCCGATAACCAGATCGACGCCTTCGATCTTATCAAACAGCGTCTCGCCTTCTAGTTGAGCAACGCAGCCAAGCACGCCGATAATTGGCTTTGCACGGCCAGAACCGCGAATGCGTCCGACGCGGCTGTAAAGCTTGTGCTCGGCCTTTTCACGCACCGAACAGGTGTTCAGCAATACGACGTCAGCCGATTCTTCGCTCGAAGTCATCTCGAAACCCTTCATCGCAAGCGAGGTCGCAACCCGCTCGGAATCGGATACGTTCATTTGACACCCGAAGGTTTCAAGATAGACTTTCTTCATAGACACTTCTTTTGGATATGAACCCGTTAAGTTTCAAATCGCGCGACTTTGTTCATCTGCACCTGCACACGGATTATAGCCTTTTGCAGAGCACAATCCAACTCAAGCCATTGGCAAAACGCCTCGGTGAATTGGAGATGCAGGCGTGTGCAGTTACCGATTACGGCAACATGTACGGAGCCGTATCCTTTTATAATTCAATGAGATCGGCTGGTATTCGTCCGATCATCGGCTACGAGGCGTTTGTCGCTGGCGGTACGAGATTTGATAGAACCTCGGCGGTTCAATCGGGCGAAAAGCCATACTACAATCTAGTATTGTTGGCAAAAGATCTTAGCCGGTTATCACAATCTTGTTTACTTATCGTCCAAAGCATTTACGGAAGGTTTTCACCACAAAGCGCGGATCGATCTGGACATTTTGGCGGCCCATAGCGATGGTCTGATTGCTCTTTCCGGCGGATATGACGGAGCTGTCGCTCATTATTTGAAAAACGGCAATACTGAAAAGGCCCTCGAAACAGCTAAGAATCTGGAGTCGATATTTGGGAACGGAAATTTCTATCTTGAGATTCAGGATCACAGCACGGAAGCCGACATTGAAAATATTAAGGCGACAGTCGAGCTTTCAAAAATATCCGGGATTCCAATTGTTGCCGCTAACGATGCCCATTATCTGACCGAAGCGGATTCGCGGGCGGCATGAGGTCATGCTGTGCATCGGCGAAGGGCGAACACTGAACGAGAATGGCCCGGGCTTTCTTCCGACCTCAAAATATTACGTTCGTTCGGCGGAAGAAATGTGGCAGCTTTTCGGCGGCGAACTGCCAGAATCGCTGACAAATACACTGAAGATCGCTGAAATGTGCGATGTCACTTTGCCCGTTGGCGATGACAATCTGATTCTCCCGAACTATCCCATTCCGATCGATTCCAAATGCGATGATCTGAGCAGCTATTTTGAGGAGAAGGTTGCAGAAGGCTTTGAAGAACGTAAGCAAACCGTTTTGCTGCCGATGCAGTCATTGGGAAATCTCAAATATGATCTTGAAGCTTATCAGAATAGACTCGATCGCGAGATCGGGATCATCGAAAAGATGGGCTACGAGGGATATTTCCTTATCGTTTGGGATTTCATAAAGTACGCTGTGCAAAAAGACATTCCGGTCGGTCCGGGTCGTGGCTCCGCCGCCGGTTCCCTTGTTGCTTATTGTCTTGGCATTACGGGCATTGATCCTTTGCAGTACGATCTGCTATTCGAGCGTTTCCTAAATCCGGAGCGCGTATCGATGCCGGATATCGACATCGATTTCTGCATCCGAGGCCGCGGCGACGTAATCAATCACGTAACCGAAGTCTATGGCCGAGATTCGGTGTGTCAGATCATCACCTTCGGAACGATGGCGTCGCGGGCTGCGATCAAGGACGTTGGACGCGCATTGAACATGCCGTATGGCGATGTCGAGCGGATCGCCAAGCTCATTCCGCCGCCGATCCGGGGCCGAAACGTTAGCATTTCGCAAGCATTGGAAACCGTTCCCGAATTAAAGGCGGCCACGAAAGACCCAAAGATCAAAGACCTCATCGATCTCGCATTGCGGCTCGAAGGCTGTTCACGTCACTCCTCAGTTCATGCGGCAGGCGTCGTTATTTCGCCAAAGCCCCTTCATGAACTGGTGCCAGTCGCGATGTCGTCGAAGAACGAATTGACGAGCCAGTATTCGATGAACGACCTCGAAAAAGTCGGGATGCTCAAGATGGACTTTCTGGCTTTGACGACCTTAACGGTTATCAATGACTGTCTCGCATCACTTCGCGAAAAGGGCGGCATTGAGATCGACTGGAGCCAAATCTCGCTTAATGACGAAAAGACGATGGATCTGTTCGGTGATGGGCGGACGGATGCGATATTTCAGTTTGAATCTTCGGGCATGCAGGAGATTTGCCGCCGTTTGAAGCCGAAAGAGCTGGAAGATCTGTCCGCGTTGAACGCTTTGTACCGTCCGGGGCCGATTGATGGAGGCATGATAGAAGACTTTATCCAGCGTCATCGCGGCGACAAGCCGGTACGCTATCTGATCCCTGAAATGAAAGAGATCCTGAGCAACACATACGGCGTGCTGGTATATCAGGAACAGATCATGCAGCTTGCCCAAAAGCTGGCCGGATATAGCCTCGGCGAGGCTGACATGATGCGCCGAGCGATGGGCAAGAAAAAGCGCGAGGACATGGCGAAGGAGGAGATCAAGTTCGTCGATGGAGCCATCGCGAACAATATTAAACGCGATAAGGCCGAGGCGATCTTCAAACTCATGGCCCAGTTCGCCGACTATGGCTTTAACCGCAGCCACAGTATTGCCTACGCGTATCTAGCCTTCCAGACCGGTTATTTAAAAGCACATTACCCGTCCTATTTCTTTGCATCTGTCCTGTCACACGAATCGGACGACAGTGCCAAGGTCTACAAATATTCGAGTGAATTGCGGTCGATGGGCTTGAGCCTTTTGCCGCCGGATATTAACGAAAGCGACGATAGCTTTACGCCTTCGCACGATTCGGTGCGATTCGGTTTGAACGCGATAAAAGGCATCGGAACGGCGACAATTACCGCAATCGTTGAAGCTAGGAAAAAGGAAAAGTTCACTTCCCTGTTCGATTTCGCGTCGCGGATCGATCAAGGTGCGATCGGCAAGCGCGGTCTTGAGAGCCTGATAACGGCCGGAGCTTTCGATTCATTGATGCCGTCCGACACCGCAGCGAATTTGTGGAGAGCACGGCTATTTGCTGGTATCGACGACGCCCTTTCGTACAGCCAAAAAGCCTGGAACGACAAACTGAGCGGTCAGCACGGCTTATTTGGTGGTAATGATTCGGTCGAGTCTTTGGCTGACACCAACCTGCCTAATGTTGAGCCGTGGTCGCAGTCCGAGGTTTCACGATTAGAAAAAGCGGCGATCGGATTCTATCTGTCCGCACATCCGCTCGACGAATATGTGGGAATATTGTCCGGCCTGAAGATTCTCAACATCGCCGATCACGAAGACATCAAACCCGGCGACACGCTGACTTTGGCCGGAATCGTGTCGGGCGCACAGATAAAGTATAGTAAGAAAGGAAACCGTTTTTGTGTGTTTAGGCTTGAGGATAGATCGTCAGGCGTCAAGGGTTTGATGTGGGCGGAGGCCTTTGGCAAATACGGCGATCTGATAAAGAATGATGCCCTGCTAATCGCTGACGGCCGTGTCGAATCTGCGGATGGAAACGAAATTACCTTCATTGCCAGCGAGGTCCGGTCGCTTCTCGACGCCGAGCCGCGAAATGCTCGCCGGCTTTCAATTGCTCTACCAAAACAGGACTTTGACGACGAGTATTTCTATGATCTTTTCTCGTTATTGAGCCGTACACACGGTATGTGCGAGGTGTCGATTGACATTCCTATTGAGCAGGCTAATGTGAAGTTTCAAACGCCGGCCTTGCGGGTGCAGGGTTCGGCGGCTCTCGAAAGTGATCTGGTTCGAAAAGGCTGCACGGTTAGTTGGATTTTGTAGTTGAGTTATGGATAAAGTTGATCAGAAAACTGCCTTCGACAGAGTTCTTATGGCACGCCACCCGGAGCGTCCGTATTCGATGGACCTTTTTTCGTACATTTTCACTGATTTCATTGAGATACACGGCGACCGGCGTTTTGCCGATGATGCAGCGATGGTCTGTGGTTTTGCGAGACTGGACGAGACCGAAGTTGTTGTGATCGGCCAGCAAAAAGGGCGCGACACGAATCAGCGACGCCACAGAAATTTTGCGATGCCGAAGCCCGAAGGTTATCGTAAGGCTCTTCGCGTGATGAAGCTTGCAGAAAAGTTTGGACGCCCGATCATTTCGTTTATCGACACACCGGGAGCTTATCCGGGAATCGACGCAGAGGAGCGTGGGCAGGCTGAGGCGATTGCTTTGAACCTGCGCGAAATGGCGAGCATGAAGGTTCCGATTATTGCTGTTATTCTTGGCGAGGGTGGTTCCGGTGGTGCTTTGGCGATTGGAATAGGCGACAAGGTATTGATGATGGAGAACGCTATTTATTCAGTTATCTCACCCGAAGGCTGTGCTGCAATCCTTTGGAAGGATGCGTCCAAATCCGATCTCGCCGCTGCCGCCCTCAAGCTAACCGCCGTTGATCTTAACAAGTTCGGGCTGATAGATGAAGTAATACCTGAACCAAAATCATGGGAAGTTGGTTCAGAGGATAAAGGTGGTGAAAAGAAAACTGCCGCGTTCGAAGGAATCGCGGACAGTCTAAAAAAAATATTGAAGAAACATCTGGCCGAACTGTCTAAAACCGATCCGCAGAAACGCGTTACAGAGCGATTTCAAAAATTCCGTCAGATGGGCAAATGGGTTTAATAACCCACCTTCGCTTAGAATGGAATATCGTCGTCGGCCTTAGCTGGGCGAGCGAATTCCGTTGCAGGCGGATCTGACGCGTGGTCTGCTGGCCCAGCAAATTCGGCTTCATTTGATGGAGCACCAGCGGAATAGTCATCCGAACGTGAGCCACCTCCGCTTATGAAATGCATATCTGTTCCGTTCACTTCGAATGTGAATCGCTTGTTTCCGTCTCTGTCCGTCCATTCCTCAACACCAAGTCGGCCCTCGACGTAGACCGGACTTCCCTTTGTGAGATATTTGGCAGCATTTTCCGCCTGTTGCCTCCAAAGAGTTACACGAAACCACGTTGCGACTTCCTGCATTTCACCTGCTTTATCACGCTTTTTTTCGTTGGTCGCGAGCGAAAAGTTACAGACGGCAGTTCCTTGCGGCGTATAGCGCAATTCCGGGTCACGGCCGAGATTTCCGACGATAATAATTTTGTTAAAGGACATTTTTAAGGCGTTCTCCAGTACTGAGTAAATTAAAAGCAAACTTTTTCGGATAGTACATTCATCAATCTATAGTGGTCAAGTCGGCTATGATAGAATCTTTTTTTAAGCAAGCAAATCGATAATTTATTGACCGTCAACATTTGCAGCCCGAATGACCCGCCATAATTCCACAAATTCCCTGCTACTGTTCGCCACTTTTTTCTCGATTTTTCCGATACTCGGTCTTTTCCTTTCAAAGCTTTGCCCAAAGTCCTGAGTCAGACACTGTAAAATTGACCAAATGTTCGGATTTCCAGATCGAAAGTCCGGTGGCGGATGCTCTTAATGCAGATGCTCAAAAGGTGTATATCGGAACGGCGGATGGCAGCGTAAGTGCTCTGAATTCGAATATCTCGTCCAGTTTGTGGCGGACCGATCTCGGTGGTGAGATCGTTTCGAATATTGTTTCTGCCGAGGCCGGATTGTTTGTGATTTCAAACCCTGTGAAGTCGGCGGATGCGGTTTCTACTGAATCGGTACTCAGGTCGCTTAGTAAGGAGACTGGTGTGCCAAATTGGAGCGTCCGACTTCCCTTTTCCGAACGTTTTTTTATTGGTTCAATTCAAGGTGTTGTTTCGGTGGTTAGTTCTGACGGGTGGGTGGCAAGCATTGACACTCTTGCAGGACGCATTAGATGGCAAACGCCGTCCTTCGGCAAGATCACTACCCGACCTTCATTCCTTAACGGAATCTCGTTTGGAACAGTTGAAAAGAAGGTCATCATAGTTTCCGCGGAGACGGGCGAGATCGTGGTTAAGTTATCAACTGATTTTATTCCAACGGCAATTACTTATCCGTCGCCCGATACTCTCGTTGTTGGTGATGAGCGTGGCAATGTCGCATCGATAGGAGTTCCAGGCGGAAAGAATATTTGGAAATTCAAGAGCGGTGCCGCTATCTCGTTCGTCCAGGTTTCCAAAGAAGGACTCTATATTACGTCACTCGATAACTTCATATATCTGATCTCAATGTACAACGGTGACGTCATCTGGAAGCGGAGGTTGCCGGGGCGGGTTATCGAGGGCGGATTAGTTCTTGACGGATTTGTAGCTGTCCTCATCTTTGGCGAGAATTCGGCATTTTTAATCGATTCAAAAAAAGGAAAGATCGTCGATCAACTGGAGCAAACCGATAAAAATTTTGTAAATCAGGTACCAGTTGCCATAAGAAATTCAGGCCTCCTAACGATGACATCGGATATTGTGACTTTGTATTCGATAAAAAACTGTAGTCTGGAAATAGGAAAGGCGGCATCAACGACACCGCCTCTCACAAAAAAATAATTCTGCTTCAATGGTTAATGAGCGACCGAATAGTCATTCATAATTGCATAAATCTCGTCTTTAACGAGCAATTTTTTCTTTTTTAGCGTGGATTCTTCGACCTGTTCGTCGTCGCTTGGGTAGGTTAAGTGTGCAAGTTCAGTAAGTCTCTGTTCGTAATGCGAATGTTGATGAACCAATTCGCGGAATGTGGGATTAACCTTCAAAAGTTCATCTCGTACCCGATCGGGCGCTGACATGTCCATAGCGTTTTCTTCCTCACTTTTCAATCAAATATGGCCCAATGCTCCTGCATTGAGAAAGTATATTGGGCTCAAGCCTCATTTTAGATCAAAACCCGCGCATATATCAAGAGTTGTTTACAAAAATTTAAGAATTTTGTTTGCCGATTGTCAGTTTCATAACAATGCCGTCTTCGGGTGGATCAGTATAAAAGCCTTTACGCACCGTAAATTCCTTAAAGCCGAACCTTTCATAAAAGGAAACCGCGCCTTTATTTGATATCCGCACGTCCAGCCAGACAGTCTCGACCATTTCTGACTCACACCGTCTAAGAAACTCCTCGAGGAGAGTTGTTCCACATCCACTTCTCTGATACCGCAGCCTTACGCCTATATTGTAAATCTCTGCGTCGAAATGCGTTTCGGAAGAAGCACTCATGACGCGACGTCCGATCAGAAATCCGATCGTTCCGCCAGATTTATCCTGGAGTCTCAGCAAAGTCGCGTCATTTCTTTTGGATTCTTCTAGATAGTCGTTTAACGACCACGGACTCAGGCCGCATTCCTCGGCGATCGCAATAAGGTCGCCAATGTCCTCGTGTCGGACCGATTGAAGTGTAAATTGCGATAAGTTCAATTCTTTACAATGGGTTCGATTTGAATTGCGAATTACGAACGTAATTTGGGTTTAGATCTGACGGTCTTCGGAGGGCTGCCAACCCGATCGCAAGGGCGAGATTTCGTCCAATGTTGCAAATTCTGCCACTAAATTCTTCGTAAGCTGGATTGCGGGTTAATACCTCGAATGCGTCGTGCTGAGAGGATATCTCATACAGCGGCTTGCCTCGGAAGTATTCAATAAGATCTGAAACCGATCCGGTGGTTGGCTGGTTTGATGAAACACCGCCGTTGGCTGCATCGAAAGCCTGCCAACAAAGTTCGCTTCGGCCAATCGGAATAACTACTATGGTTTTGACCTTTGTGCCGCGTAATTCAGCAATCGTGGGCATTAATGGAACTCCGACGCATTCTATATTCAATGCACGAGCTAATCCGAGCGCCGTTGCTAACCCGATACGGATCCCTGTATAGCTGCCCGGTCCATTCGAAACAGCAATTCGAACGAGGTTCTTTTTGTCGGTTTTTGTCCGATCGAACATATCGGAAATGCTCGAAAGCAGATCTTCTGCCCGCGAAACGTCTGCGGTGCCATGCCAAACGCCTATTTCGCGATCGTTTTCGAGCAATGCTACACTCCCGCCGCGAACCGCAGCTTCAATTGCCAAAACGAAATTGGTGTTAGAAGACACTATATTTATGGGTTAAACTGGCTCTAATGCCTTTGATCGAGGGACGAATTCTCTTGAGAATGCTGCCAAATTGGTACTTTAGTCGAGATTTGTTATCGAAACTTCCTTCCATTTCGATCGTCGCCTCGATCGGGTTGGGCGGAAGTCGTTTTTTGACCTGTGCAAAAAACTCTTTCGGATTATTTAAGCACGTATGCAGGGACTTTAACGGAACTCCGCTTTCCCATTCTTTTTCGAGGGCTGCGATCAACCACATCGGCAGATCCTTTGCCCGGTCTGCAAACGGAAGATCGTCGATCTCAAGATCCAGATATCTGTGGGCCAGACCGATTGTTGCTATTATCCATTGCTGTCGAACCTCGCTAACGCAGTTCAGGCAACGATCCCAATCAAAATCCGACGGGCGATTTTGAACGGCATAAAAAATATCCCAAAGACGAGCTTTGTTAGCTCCGCCATCGGTTAGCCAATGGACTGCTAGAATTCGAAGATGGTCCTCGTCCGATGGAAGACGAATTTTCGTCCCGGCGAGGTCGACCTCTTGGGAATCTTTGAAAATTTCTTCCCAGACTTTAGTGTCAAGATGCCGCAGTTCTTGATGGAGATCTATGCCGATGCGTTTTCCGGCCTCACTCTGAAGCAGTTGTCTCGCTTTGGCGAAATCCTGCTCCGAAACAGCCAAATCTGTGTCACTGAAAAACCTAACTCCTGGATCGGGATAGTTCCTGGCCGCCGCCCAGCCTTTGATTAAGATAGGCTCAATGCCGCCACTGCGAAGCAAGTCTAAAAGCTTCTACAACCTCGACTTCAAGCTTCTTAATGTAAAGAAGCTGCCATCGAGAATCGTTGTCCATAAGCCTAATGCTATCCGTTTCGACCTAAATTTCAAAACAAAAGAGCAGCAAACAAGAAATAACCTGTTCGCTGCTCATAGTTTAGTTTGAGAACCCGAAAAACCTTATGGGTTGCAAAGACCAAGACCGTTACAGACTCGCGATGGGCATCCACCGTTCGGCGTGCCGAGGTTACACTCGGTGTTATTGAGGCAGTTGCACGACGCCGCAGCCATGGCGCTCTTAGGAGCAACCAGAGAAGCTATAACAGGCACCGCAATCATCGTCGAAAGCCCGATCTTCTTAATCACGTCACGACGCGAAAGCCCATTAAAATTCGCTTTGATCTCTTGTTCGAGAAGATTATTCTCGTTCAACTGGTCAATCGCGAGCCAGACAAAATCGTCACTGACATTGCTTCCAGCAAGCGATTCAACATGCTTGGCAATGTCTGAAATAGACCTGCTGCCGTCACAAGACTTCCAGATCAAAGCTGCTGTTTGATTCAAACAATGAGCCTTGTTCGTGTCAAGATCGTACACTAACACTTCTTCAGGAACTTCCTGAATGACAATGCCCGTTTTTCGGGCAATCGGATATTGCGGGTTTTTCATCTTCTCCTCCAAACAAATACCTAACTCTAATAGAGTTACGTCATTTTAACTAAATTAATATGATTGTCAAAAAATTTCAAAAGAAATTTCGCAAATTTTTTCACGTCGCCTCTCGGACTCTTAACTATTATTGCACGACGAGCTACTAAATCCAACACCTTCAATACAAACTCTGAATTTCTTCTGATCGGGATAGTGTGCTGGATAATTTCAATTATACCGTTTCCAGGGCTAAGAACTTGTGGATCCCAAACGCCCCCTTTCTGAAAACCTGTAAGCAAGACCAATCCCACCGGAAGCGGTTTGGTGCCATAAACACCGCCAATATCCTCAACCGAAACCTCTTTCTCACGAGTGGCGCCGAAATATCGCATTGATAGCTTTCGCGGAAATGCATGGACGTATCCATGTTCGTCCAAGATCGCATACTCATCCGAATAATACTCGGCTCCGATCTTTACAAGCTCGGCGGTTAGAGTCGATTTGCCTTGAAAACTTTTGGCAGGGAGCAAGATTGCGCTTCCGTTCCATCCGACGACACCCGCGTGCAGGAACACTTTGGATTCGGCATATTCGGCAACTTCGATGCGAAGCCGACTGTTCAGACTCTTAAAGAACAGTTTGTATGACGTCCCGTATGAAATCTGTTCGCCATTTTTGTAGAGCAAATAGTGCTCGCCATCAAATGACATCCCAAATACATGGTCACATGCAGTGTTCCCTCTTTCAATGAACTCGGCCCGGTCAAAAAGTCCGGCGATAACCGTCCGTCTCGCTTCATCCAGCAGCTCTTGACTATCGCTCTCTATCCTGACTCTTACGCCGTAAGATTCAAAATTGAATTCCTTGTCAAATGCACGACCCAAAATTAAACCTTTCTCTGACATTCAGGAATTCGATCCGACACGTAATGATTAATGTGTCTTGAAAAGCTAACATTTTCCATAGCTTACGTCAATTACTTTCTCGATAAGCATAAAGTATCAAAATGGATGAAAGCAACAATGTAGTAAATACTGCCAAAAACTCCCAATTTCCGCGAAATATTATTCCCGCGAAAAGACTCGCTATTACTATCGCCGTAAAACCCGCGTAGAGCAAGGTGACATAGCCATGTGAGTGTCCGGCCTTGGTCATCCGTTGGTAAAGATGCTCGCGATGGGCGGTCCAGACCTTTTCACCTCGCACTGCACGTCGAAAAAATGTAAAAACGGTGTCAAAAAGAAAAAACCATACAAATATTACACCTGCAAAAAGAAGCATTGGAGAATCAGACGGCTTTTCTTCCACAGCAATAAGCGGCAGTGCGGCAAATGTAAACCCCAAAAAGGCGCTGCCGATATCGCCCATGAATACCTTTGCCGGACTCCAATTGTGTATCAGAAATCCGAGACACGAAAAAGCCACGATGCCGCCTGCAAAATATATGCTTATGTTGCCAAATATGTAACCTAAAAGTAGCCAGGAGATGCCGGCCAAAACGGCCTGCGAGGCTGCGATACCGTCAATTCCGTCCATGAAGTTATAAGCGTTTATCATCCAGACTATCCATAAAAAAGCGATGATGGCACCAAAATTTCCAACTTCAAGTGTTAATCCAAACCCCGGTAAATAGATTTCCCTCCAAAAGCCAACGCCCCAAATCAATATGGCCGCCGAGACAGAATGAACCAGCAAGCGAGGGGCGAACGGAATAGAATAAAGGTCGTCAAGCCAACTGATCGATGCCACCAAGCTGGCTGCAACTACATAGTGCCACTTAAAGTTATGAGTCAGGAAGTGAGACGTAACTGAATATAATATGAGGCTTACCAGGACAATAATCAATCCGGCTCCTCGTGGTGTCGGCGATCCGTGCGAACTCCGGTTGTTTGGAACGTCAAGTAGTCCCGCATGGAGACTCCAGCGCCGAAAGATTTCGACGCCGAAGTAACTTGCTATGAACGCTATCGAAAAGATTAAGAGTTCAGACACTTGTATTAGAGAGCATTTCGGTATTTTTCAAGAGCCGTTTCTAGAGAATACTTAGTTTCAGCAGCCATTCGCGCCCGTTCTCCCATCAATTTCCACTCGTTGCGCTGATCTACGGCCAGCTCAATCGCAATCAATAGCTCCTTCGGGCGGCCAGGCCGGACGTTCCAGCCTATCTGCTCTTCCTGAATAATCCGGGCAACTTCAGAATTTTCTTCCGTTAAGGCGATAATTGGCTTACCGGCCGCTAGAATATTATAAGTTCTGCTCGGCATCGAAACGCCCTGCATTTTATCGACAAGCGAGACAAAGGCGATATCACAAGCGTTCAAGAAAATCTGCTGCTCGCTGCGAGGTCGCGGTTCTAAAATGGTTGTATTCCCAAGTGAACGCGACGTTACTTGATCTTTTAGCCATTGTCGTTTGACGCCCGCCCCCAGGAATACGAAATGAATCTTAGTGTTTTCCGCGAGTTGTTCGGCACAGTCCACAATGCTTTCCAGATCGTTCGGATGGCCCATATTACCTGCGTAAAGAAAAACGAACTTATCCGTAAGCCCTAAATCGGCCAGCAGTGTATTACGATGCTTTGCTTCGGGAGAAACTGATTCTAGCTCAGCCCAATTTGGGATCGTGACGATCGGAATATCGAGCCCATCAGTCTTTCGCGAAACCAATTCTTGCATGTCACGACCCACGACAATGATCTTCGCGGTATATTTATACAGCCATCGATTGAAATAGGCGAGAAGCTTTACACCAATCGATCCTTCGCGCATTTTCTTGGCTGCGATAAGTATTTCCGGATAATTGTCGTGAATCAAAAGTGTATAGCTGGCGCCACGCAATAGCGATGCGAACGCTATGACGAACGGCATCGTCGGCGGATTGGTAACAACCAGCACACGGTCTCCGGCGGCGAACCGACGGACTGAGTTCCAAAAGACCGTCGTGCTCAACGTAAGCATATTGATCAAGCGAAAGACGATGATATTCTTGTCGAGCCGGGTTCCTGCTACGCGAAATATCTCGACATCTTTGTGCATTTCTTGTCGTGG
The DNA here is from genome assembly GCA_963765045.1 of Blastocatellia bacterium. Classification (GTDB taxonomy): domain Bacteria; phylum Acidobacteriota; class Blastocatellia; order Pyrinomonadales; family Pyrinomonadaceae; genus OLB17. Next base: position 29,384 of record CAVXVF010000026.1, read on the forward strand.
TGCAATTGTTCCGCGGGCGGAATAATTAGGCTGCCCGCTGATCACTTTTACATCAAACTTATCCGTCAGACCTTCGGCAATTCGCGTCAGATAGTATCCGGTTGACGTTTCCTCCGGATAATATAGCTCCGAGATCACCCACAACCGGTTTCTCTTCTCATTTGTAATCTTCGGGTCACTGATCATTGGCGGCGAGGACCTTCTTTTCGTTGAGAGATCTTTCGAGCACGCGGGCCGTGGCGTTTTCTGTTTCGATATCGCCAAGCCAGTCAAGAGCGTATTTTCTGGCATTTGCGGACATTTGTCCGTACTGAGCAGCGTCCATCTCAACACATTTATTTATCTGCTCAATCCACAAATCCGTTCGCTCAAGCGGCATTTGCCAGCCGACTTCGCGTTGTTCGAGATTTTTCCAAACGGTATTGTCGCTAACTAGCAGCGGACATCCGGCCGCGAGAGCTTCGATAAAAACGTATCCAAAATTCTCGTTCAGCGTCGGCAACACAAAAAAATGGCTTTCGCTCAGTTTGCGCAAAGCATCTTTTTGGTCGGGAAAAGAACCGACCGCATTCACGGTCACATTCTGTGGAAGCTCGCGAATAATGCTTTGGCATTGCTCCCAATAACCTTCGTCTTCAAACGGGCCAATAAGATCGAATTGAACGTCGCCGACTCGTATTTCGCGTAATCGTTCCAGAAAATAGTGAATATTCTTCTTTCTCGTCAATCGGGAAAGAAACGCAAATCTGGCGGCACCTTTCTCTTTTTTTCCTTTCCAATCAGGATCATAGTCCGGAAGTATTGTCTTTGGAGCCAGGTCCGGTGCGACCCAAACTTCAGTATCCGCACCGATCACATGTCTGATTTCGTCCTTTTCGGAATCAAACGATGCCTTCCAAATTACATCCTTGTAAAGCCCGACGGTGTTTGCATAAAGCAGAAAGACCTTCTTTTTTAGAGGTTTGAGGGACAAAGCCCCGGCCGACATCTCGCCGCAAGGTGCGAGAATGACCGGAATCGGATCGACCAAACCTTTTCGGCGTGCTGTCAGGAATTTTACAACCGGCGTACTCAATGCACTGTTCAGAAAGACGGTGTCCGGATTGATCTCCTTAACAATTTCGGCAAACTTCTCTACCGTAAACGTCGCTTTTGAAAAATAATAGACCTGAGCATTGCCAACCTGGTTCCAGTCGTCGGATCGAACCGTCGTGTAAGGTTTGCGGTCGCCTTTGCTCTCGTAGTTACGCGTTACAACAAAGAATTCGTAGCGGTCCGCGAACCTGTCAACCAGGTTAACGACCGTCCACATTCCGCCGCCGCTTTTGAACCCGGGTAAATAAAAATCGCAAAAAATCAGTACTTTCTTCTTCATTCAAACGAAAACCGCCTTATTCGGAAGCTTAGGAGTGGTGCTGACGCAAATTTGTGTAGCCGAGAACGATCTTGCTCACAGTTTGCGAGACGTTCTTGACCAGGTATTCCGCGGGCGGCGCCCAGTTTGCCGTCTGCGAAGTCGCGAGTGTAGCTGCACGGACAATCGAATCGGAGTCGGCCCCGCTCAATATATTGCTGCCGGTTTCGATAGTTTCCGGCCTTTCGGTCACATCACGCAAGGTCACGTTCGGTATGCCAAAGATCGAGCATTCTTCCTGCACCGTTCCGCTATCGGTAAGTACCGCAAGCGAATTTTTTTCAAGTTTCACAAAATCGAAAAATCCCAAAGGTTTAAGAAGTACGATCCGTTCGGTGTCAGGTTTAATGCCAAAACGATCGAGCTGCTGGGCAGTCCGCGGATGCACGCTTATCAAAACCTTCTTTTCAAATGTAGCGGCAATTGCCTCGAAGCCCCTAAATATGCTCTCAAGCCGTTCGGGTTTGCTTACGTTCTCAGCTCGATGCAGTGTGACGAGAAAATATCCTGATGGCTGAACTCCAAGTTCTTCGAGTGAGCCGCTCTCGTCGATTTTGTCGGCGAAGTGGTTCAAAACTTCATAAATTGGATTGCCGGTGACGTAAATTCTATCCCGCTCGATTCCTTCGGCGATAAGATTGTCGCGGCTGCGTTCGGTGTATGGGAGCAGGATCGTGCTGGAATGGTCAACGATGCGGCGATTTATCTCTTCGGGCACGCGGTCGTCAAAACAACGGTTGCCTGCCTCCATATGAAAAACCGGAATTCCCCGCCGCGCGGCAACTATTGCCGACAGAGCACTGTTCGTATCGCCTAGAATTACGACTTTATCGGGCTGATATTGCTCTAATATCTCATCGACTTTAGTAATTATCTGTCCTGCTTGGTCGCCAAAGCTGGTCGATCGAATGCCCAAATGGACGTCGGGATTGCGGATCTCAAGATCGCGGATAAAAATATCGCTCAGGCTCTCCTCGAAGTTTTGACCTGTATGAACGGTCGTGTGTTCGCAATGCTGATCGAGGATCTTCATCACGAGACTTAACCTGATTATCTCCGGGCGTGTCCCGAAAATGGTCATTACTTTCATAAGAAATATTTTATGACTGGGAGAGAAACTGTTTTATTTCAATGCTGGCCGAGCCGATCAATTCACGCAAATTCTCGATGGAAATATTGTTATCGCTCGAAGAATACTCGCTCGTTAGAGCAGGCTCGAAAACGCTCTCATCACGCAATTCAGGCAGCACCGGAACAATTACGTAATAATCGCCAAGTTCCTTTGTACGGAAACACTCTTCCTCAGAAACCATGATCTCGTGAATTTTCTCGCCGGGCCGTATTCCCGTAAATACGATCGGAAGCTCTTTATCGCCCATCACTGCTTTTGCGAGATCGGTGATATTTGCCGCCGGAACCTTTGGAACAAATGTCTCGCCAGGCTTTCCGTGATCAATTACGGCAAAAACAGTATCAACCGCACGGTCGAGGCTAAGAAGAAATCGCGTCATTTCCGGCATGGTTACGGTTAGCGGCTTATTATTTTGGGCTTGTTCGACGAAAAGCGGCACTATGGATCCACGCGAAGCGATGACGTTACCGTATCTGACGCACATAAAACTCGTCGTCGGACATTCGCGATTTGCCTCGATCAAAACCCTTTCCTGAAGAGCTTTTGTCATGCCCATGACATTTATCGGTTTGCACGCTTTGTCCGTCGATATGCCTACGACCTTTTCGACCGGAAAATTATTCTCTTTGATGGATCGGGCCAAATTGTTAGCCCCGTAAATATTGGTCAAAACCGCTTCGAACGGAAAGTATTCGCATGACGGGACCTGTTTCAAAGCCGCCGCATGAAACACGATATCCACGTCTCGAAGAGCGGCTGTCAAGGCTGCATAATCGCGGACGTCTCCGATCCGGAAATTGAGTATCTCGTCTGTATTTTTATAGATAACGTCATCGGTGGCCGTCGTTCTATGCATGAAAGCAAGCCGCATGTAATGCTGCTTTGCTTCGTCTCGGGAGAAAACAGTTATCTTGGCGGGCATTCCCATCTCGCCCGTGAGAAGCCTGCTCACGAGAGTCTGCCCAAGCGAACCGGTTCCGCCAGTCACCAATATTCTCTTTCCCTCTAGTTTCTTCATCTCCGCCATAGTTCATAAGGCGTTGGGTCATTCGCCATCTGCTCGATCATATACTTCCCAACTTGCCGGTATAAATCCGGTCAGATTCCTAAACTTTGTCGAATCCAGACTTCGGTCGATCTTGAAATCCTCGTCCCGCTCAATCTCAATATTGGCTCCGTAGGCCTTGTTTAGCAGTTTGAGCAGGTCGTATTTATTAATCGGATCGCTCGATACATGATATAAGCCGCTCAGTTTCGGATGCTCGAAAATCAAACTTCTTGATTATATCGGCCAATACGATGGTTGGAAAGCCGCTATATATCGCATTTGCAAAACCCTTTACGGATTTGCCCTTGTTCGCGAGGAACCATTCAACAAGGCTGTGCGATGTCCTCAATTCCCTGCCGATGATCGAAGTCCGCAGAGTTAAACTATTTTCCGAAATAACCTCACCAAGATTCTTGCTTTTTCCGTATAGGTCCGTCGCATTCGGCAAGTCATTCTCAGCGTAATTGCCTTTTATTCCATCAAAAACACAATCCGTACTGATGCAGAAAAGGCGAAATCCGAATTCTGTCGCAAGCTCGTTCAGCCGATGAGGAAAAATAGAATTTACCGTAAGCGTCTTGATCGTATCCTTCGAACTCGGTAATTGTTTTACGATGCCGACGGCATTAATAACTACATCGGGCTTTGACGCAATAATGGCCTTGCGAATACTCGCTACGTTCTCGATATCAATTTCTTCAATGCATCGCTGTTTATTTATTAGTTCAAATGCCTCAATCTCACTGAAATTGCCGCGAAGCGTAGCCCAAACTTCTGCGTGTCGGCCCAAAAACTGAACCAGCTTGTGGCCGAGCATTCCATTTCCGCCAAATATCAGTATTCGCATGGAGTCAGGGTTGAAGTATTAGTTGAACTGTCTGGATTCAGACAGTTAATGTGATTTCTTAACTGTCCGATTGAATGAGTTGAAAGTGTTTAGCCGCCGGCAACCTCCGCGTCTACCATCTCGCACCAGATATGGGCGATCGTAATATGAGCTTCCTGAATACGTGCGGTACGTTCCGACGGAACCATTATGCTAGCATCTGATAATGACGCCAGCTTCTTTCCTTTTGCTCCGGTCATTCCGATAACTTTACAGCCGCGGTTTCTTGCTTCCATCACGGCCGCGATCACATTAGGCGAATTTCCGCTTGTGCTTATCGCTATCAAACAATCGCCATCCGCTCCGAGAGCTTCAACCTGCCGGGCATAAACACGGTCAAAGCTATAATCGTTTGCCAGGGCCGTTAACGCAGAAGTATCGGTTGTGAGAGCAATTGCGGGCAGGGCTTTTCGCTCCGTTTCGTATCGACCGACAAATTCCGCCGCAATGTGCTGGGCATCAGCCGCGCTCCCGCCGTTACCGCATATCAGTACTTTTTTGCCGTTGCGGACCGTTTGAAGAATAAGCTCCCCGCATTCGGAGATCGACCCGGAAATTGATCCTAACACAGCTTGAATTAACTCAATATGCTGGTTAAGAGACCTTCGGACCACATCATTCTCAAATTCATCAGGCATCTTTTTATGATAAATTTTATCGAAAATCTTGCTTGAAGAAAGACCGTCAACCAATGGCAGCGAAAAAACCTTGCCGCCATTGGCAATAACAAAATCTCCGCCAATTATTTCCTCCGGCTTCCAATCGCCACCTTTTACAAGAACGTCAGGCTTAATGTGATGTATCAATGTTTCTGGCGTAAGCTCATTAAAAATAATGACTTCATCGACCGATTTTAGCCCTAAAAGAACAGCCTTTCGCTCATTCTCATTTTGAAAAGGGTGTCCCGCACCTTTTATCTTTCGGACCGACTCGTCACCGTTCAAACCGACGACCAACTTCGTGCCGAGTTTCTTAGCTCGATCCAAAAGGTCTACATGGCCAGCATGCAGGATATCGAAACAGCCGTTTGTAAAGACAATCATATTCAAAAACTCTACCAACAGCCTGTCATGCCTGCAGAAGTGTCGCACGGCGTCCCATCCCTCTCGCGACTAAGCTAACTATCAATAAACCTACGATAGCTGTTATGCCAACCTTAAAAAGAAGCGGTATGAGGAGACCGTAAAATCCTTCGTAGGAGATGGACATCAGCAACATAAAATAAAGCGTCGAACGCCAAATGAGTCGAGGCTGATCTTCTATCAGGGATCGGTACATGAACCTGATAACGATGCCGAATAAAAACATTCCAACCGGCACACCAATAGGGCCGTAATTCCTGACCAGATCGCCAATGGGTGTGATGGCAAAGGACGTTTCTCCGTAATTAAAATAAAGGTCGCTGTATTTGCGAGGCTCAGACGCCACTGGTTTTTCATTCCATATGATGCGAGGGATAAAAAAAGTCGAGATGTCTTTCCAGATGTTATTGTCAAGCCCGTAACTCTCTTCATAGGGTTCTAATTGCTCATAATTCGAAACAACAACGGCGACCGAACTCAACGTATCAAGCCGTTCGGCCAACCCCATCAAACCAAGCTCCAAACCCTTTTGCAGATCAAATTTTCCAACCTCGTCGAATGTACTGAAGATGTTCTCGGTATATTCACCTATCGAGACCTGAGCTTCGGTCGCTTTTATGTTACGAAAAGTTGTGCCGTAAATCATTCCCGCGATGAGACATAACGCCAAGACACTGCCAGCTAATACTGTTTGCCTAAAGCTCAACATTCTTCCCGATAATAGAAAAGCGAGCGTAACAATAATAAATACTTGAAGAAGTCCGGCACGATTACCGGAAAACAAAGCCTTAGCTATTGATGCGACAAACAAAAGAGCGATTAACACAAAGGATTTAAGCTGCAAATGGCGCTGTTTGAAAATAACAAACCACAGCAAAAACGTGCCTTGCATCCAGAATAGCGTAGTCAAAAAAACGATGCCGTCATACGATTCGGCTACTTCGGCTTTTTGATAACCAATGACTCCAAGTATCAACGCCGCCGCAGAATTAAGGATTCCAAGCACAAGAAGAAAAATCCCTGGAAAAACCATTGACGAGGCTTGATAATCCTGTTTCGGAAGGTAACCACTGACCATAGTCCCTAATCTCAAACCAACCGGCGAGAAATATCCTAGTGCCAGGCCGCTGAAGCCAAGCATTATCAGAAAGGCTGTATACGGCAAATTGTAACTAGCATCCTGTATAAAGCTCAGAAAATAGGGCTGAGACCAGCCGGCGGTGAGCATGAATCCTCCGATGACGAATGAAGGGAAAAAATAGACCCACGTCGCAAAAATCAAAGGGTTGTAAAGAGTCATTTCCCCTTTGTAGTACAAAATGACGGTAGGCACGAGTAGTACCGTCATCAGCCCGAGTATCCACGGTAGTAAGTAGAGATAAGGAAGGGTAAGCGTAAGATCGCTATTCAATAAAATAAATATGATCGCGACCAAAAGAACGGCTACCATTATTATCAAACCGGGAGCGAATGCCCGTTCCTGCATAGTTATCGCTGGCCGATTTTTTAGAGCTAAAGCCATAGGTACTACCGACGTCCATTTAGCATTCTTACGCAAAAGCTAATTTTTTCGTCTCCATATCTCGATATCACCTTCACTATAGGGAGTATAATCCAGGGGTTTACTGAATTCTATCTGTAATTCGTAATTTGCCTCGATAAACTGCCAAAGAATCTGTAAATTATCGCCAACTGCCCGTTCTTCCGGCTTTTTCGTCCATTTTCGAGGCCACGCGATAAGTGTTGGAGGATTTTTTTCCAGAGCCTTTACAACTCCTTCGACCTGAAAGATTGGGGTGTATTCAGAATCGCGAATCAGGTACATCGGCGTAGGATTCACCAGATGAAATGGAAAATAGAAACTCGGATGATGCCCTTCGTAAAATACTTCGCCGGCACGCGTGTGTTCACCGATCCACTTATATCTTTCAAACACAGGTTCCGAGAAAAATGCCGAGCGGTCCGGCTGGCATATCCAGGTAATACTTAGCAATAGTTTGTCGTTGAACAATGTACGAAACACCAATTAGTGCAAGGATGGCTAAACATACGGCAGCAATTCGTTGAGAGTAACGCACTCGTTTTAATAGCCATACCAAAAGAACGAGTCCCGGAACAGCAACGTGGGCCAGGCGGAAAACGCTCGGAGCAGAAACGCCGGCTGATAAAGATAAGCCTACCAGGCAAAGTAGCATGAGCTTTGCATCGGTTTCTTCAAAACCAACATGGGTTTTCCTGCGCCACCTTACGAGAAGATAAATCAAATAGATGTAAGGAATCAGAGCGTAAAAGAAAAGTACGGGAAAAGCTATGCGAAAGTAACGTGAGACGGCTGCAAACGGCGAGTAGATTTGAAGATATTGGTTAAAGTCCGGTAAATCCGAAAGGAATGCGGCTCTATTTGACAAAGGATCGCTGGGGTAATGTTTTTGAAGAAATGTAATGAGCGAAAAATAGTAATTATCAAATCCCGCGTTATATATAAAAAATACTTGAGTGATTATGAGAATGCCCAAAAATGGCAAAGTTAGACAAAGGCCGCTTTTGATAAGCTTTTTTAAACTAAAGCCATGACGATAGTTTTCCCAGATCAGGAAAACTGAAAATCCGGCAACCCCCAAAACTCCACGGGGCTGAACAAAAAACGACGCTAATCCGCAAAGGACACCGGCGATCGCTAAATTTTGTGGAGCACGTTTATTGATCAAAACCGCCACGGCAGCCAAGACGCAAACAACGCTGAATAAGCGATAACTTCCGTCAATAAAAAAAAGTCTAAACCCAATGACCAGAAATATTGCTGGCGGCAGATAAACCACGAGACCTGAAAAAAATTGACGTGAAAAATTCCACGTTAGCAATACTAAAGCGAAGCCAAGAAACACGATCGTAATATTGAGGGCCCAGACCTTTATTCCAAATATTGCAAAAAGCGTAGAATAAAATACCTCCGCGCCAGGCGGCGTGAAATGGAAGAAGTCGCGATAAATAACTTCGCCGCCGAGCATCCTCATGGCGTTCGATATACTGATTAAATGATCACCTTCAAAATAGTACGGAGTAAACGGAAGCTGAAACAGTTGGGTATAAAGGAATACAAATGCGATCAAGAAAAACAGTATGTCTCTGCGATTAAGTGAACTTGGCTGGGTTTGAAAAGGTACATTATCCGACATACGCTATGCGAAAAATATGTGTCTGAAAGAAAATCCGAAGAAGTAAATGACTAGATTATTGTGACGGCCCTTTGGTCCCTATCGCGTAATACTGACCACCGATCGGCAGCCACTTAAAATACTTTTCCAGGCGAATTATTTTATTAAAAAGTTGATGCCGAGGAAAAAAAATTGTGTAGCCGACATTCACATCTCTAAAATCCAAACGCTTTAGCATCTTCTTTGTATATGCTGAGTTCAATAAAATCGCGTCTTCGTCAAATGGACAGTTCTTGACTATGCGGCGTGTCACTGGATTCAGAGGATTATGCTCGAATATATAAAGACGTCCGCCGTTTTTCAAAACTCTTTTGACCTCGGTCATAAATTTTTCGTGCTGAGATGGATCGATATGGTGTAGAACACATGCGATAAAAACAATATCAAAAAAACCCTCTGAGAAAGGGATATCAAAACCATTGTAGTGCGCGAAAATCGCGCCGGATACTTTTTTTTCCTCGGCGACCGCAACGCTCTCCCTGGAAGTGTCTAATCCATTGTATTCGCACTCAGGAAAGTGTTTGCGGAAAAATACCGCGGAGTTGCCGTCGCCACAGCCGAGATCCAATACCTTGAGTGATTGCTCCGTCTCATGTTTCCGAACTTCCTCGATCTTTTGTTCGGAAAAATAATCGCTGTTAGCCCCACTGAATTTTAGGCTCTCGTTATGAATCTGCCGATAGTCTTTGGCAAATTCATCAAAGTCATCGAACTCCTTTCTCGACATATATAATTGTGCCTGCGGAATTATCCCGTTGGGCCAGCTTCGGCTCCCACCGGTAAAAATTCACGGCCTTTTTTATCATTAAAATTCATAGTCTTCTCGATCACGGTGTGAGGGCGATCCAGGGTTTCGTCATATATGCGTGCAATGTACTCACCAATAACACCCAAACAAATTAGATTGAGCGAGCCAAAGAATGAGATGAGCAACGCAAGTGTAGAAAAACCGCGAACATCGACTCCAACGCTGACAAACAGGGCCAAAAGAAAGATACTGTAAAAAAATGCAACTCCGAGACCCAAAATACCGATAAAGGTAATGATTCTTATCGGGAATTTAGAGAATGAAAAAATGCCGTCAGCCCCAAGCTGCAAGAGTTTGGCAAACGTGTACGCGGATACGCCGTCAATTCTTGCCTGTCTCTCGTAAGTAACCGCAACTTGCTTGAACCCGACCCACGCACGCATTCCTCTCAAAAAAGGATTTCGTTCCGGTAATGTAAGCATATGTTGCACGACACGCTTTTTCATCACGCAAAAATCACCTGAATCCAGAGGAATCTCAATACTGCTCATGCTTCGCAAGAGTCTATAAAAAGATCTATAAGCCACCCTTTTTAAAAGGTTTTCCTTGCGTTTCCGCCGTTCTCCAAATGCCACGTCGTAACCTTTATCCAGATACTCAAAGAAACCGGGGAGCAGACTCGGCGGATCTTGAAGATCGTCGTCGAGAATTGCAACATATTCACCTTTGCAAAAGGCCAGTCCTGTGCGTACGGCAGCCTGATGACCAAAATTACGCGATAGTTTGATGGCTTTGATATATGAATATTTTTTGCCTAACTCTTCAACGCGAGCGTAAGTATCATCCTTGCTGCCGTCGTCGATCATGATCAATTCCAGATTCCACCCAGACTCTTGTCTCTGGTCTTCTATCGCCTGCACGGTTTTGTGTAAGAATTTGCCTGCGTTAAAAACCGGCATCACAATGGAGATAGGAATTGTCATAAATAAATCAAACCGATTTAGCCCCAACTCGGCAAATTAGTCCTTTACTACCGCATCGGCATAAGTTTCCGACAACGGTTTTTCTTTCTGTTTATCGGCCCAACTTCCCTCATAATTTCGACCCAAAACTAAACGAAGATAGAATATCGGCAACGCAAGAATTCCCTGAAGAAAACTCGGAGCACCTCCGAGCGTCATGTAAATCCGTCTGTTCAGGCTGTGTTGCTGACCGGAATGAGTAAAGACGGCCTTAGCTCCATTTCTTAAACTCATTCGCCGCAGGCTTAGAGGCGGAACGTTCGGCTCGCAGAACACGCGGGCACGCGGCTCGATCAAAAGCCGCCAGTTTTTACGACGCATTCGTGGAGTATATTCGGCGTCGCCGTACTGAATCAAACGCTTTTCGTCCATCATGCCGACATCTTTGATTGCCGCGGCCGGATATAAAACACAATTGCCGACAATTAGCTCAACTTCCCATGGCTTTTGCGGAATCGTCCATATAGTTTGCTTGCGCCAGTGCCGGTATCCGCCGCCCGTAAGCTGCCACTTAGGAGCAACCTGTCGCACTTTGTGCGGAGCGTCCCAATCCAAAAGAACGGCTCCAATAACCGAGCGGGAGTATTTTTCCGCACACTCGACCATGTTTCGGACGCACTTCTCTTCGAAAATGGAATCGTCATTGCAGCAGAGAACATAATCGGGGTCATGTAAAAGCGCGGCGGCGATACCACGATTAGTTCCTGCCGTGTACCACAAATTACCTTCCGTCGATACGATTTGGACATCAGGGAAATATTCACGAACTTGTTCCGCCGTGCCATCGGTCGATGCGTCGTCAACGACGATAACATGAACGTCAATGCCGGTGCGATCGATTCGCGACAAACTTCGTAAACATTGAAGTGTCAGGTCACGCCGATTAAATACAGGCATGACTATCTCAACTCGTTTCTTCATCTGCAAAACCAGAGAAACTACACGCCGATAGCCGATTCCCGATTATCACGGCCCATCAAATCAAGGCACCTGCCCACCGATTCTGAGGCATTCAGCGTCGGCTCCCAGTTTAGAACGCTTTTGGCTTTACTTACATCAGGAATTCGAATCCGAACATCATCGCTGAAAGACATTTTGGACTCAAATGTTAATCCATTTTCCGACCGCTCGATCAATCCTCTTTCCACCGCCCCGTCGTAAATAATTTCAGCCAGCTTTTTCATCGTGATCGGCTCGGGATTGCCCAGATTAAAAGCTGTATTATTCACTTCAGCCGAAAATGAATGGTCCGCGATCCCGCGTGCAACGTCTTCAATCCATGTAAAGCAGCGGATCTGTTCACCGTCTCCGATTATCGGCAAAACAGTTTTCTTTTCGATGATTATATTTTTAATAAAATCAGCGAATACATGGCTTGTGCCAAGCTCACTCTCGCCTTTTTCATGCGGGGTAATTATATTGAATGGACGCCAAACCAGGTATTTCAGCCCGTATTGTGTCGCGAAAGCCTCAACTAATCGCTCTCCGACCAATTTGCTGAGGCCGTAATCAGTGGACGGAACCAGCGAATCGGCGATGTCTTCTTCCTTGCTCGGATGCGTTTGGCATCGCTCATAAACCATCGAGGAACTGATGTAAACGATCTTTTCCACTTTGTTTTTGAGCATTCCCCAAAGAATATTTTGATGAAGTACGATGTCCTTCGATAAAATATCGGCTGGAAAACGGTGAAAACCACCGACACCGTAAATTAACGCCGCAGCCTGAATAACCGAATCGACACCGCGAGTTATTTCCTCGGCAAAAGCAGCGTCGGTCAGATCACCGCGAATAAATTCATAATTGCGCTCCCGTTCTATATCGCCATAACGAGCGAAATTATCGATGCCTCGAACCTCATATCCTTTCTGAAGCAGCAGCGGAATAACAGCCTGCATCAATGAGCCTTCCGAACCAGTTACCAAAATCTTCATTATTTTCTCATTCCCTCAAAAACAGTAGTTTTGTAATTTTTGTTGTCTTCGACGATTGCCTTGAATAAGCTTATCGGCAAATTGTGTTCCTCGACCAATGACGCAATCGCGCTCGTATCTTTCGGCAGGCACATGCCGCCAAATCCACGTAGGTTATCATTGCAATCGAGATATTTCTTTGAGATATGATCACGCTGCGCCATCGCGTTCTTTATCTTTCCATAATCCGCGCCCAATACCTGGCAAACCTCGTAAAAAGCATTTGCAAACGTAATCAGTGTGGCGTTGTACACGTTGTTGAAATATTTTGCTATCTCAGCTTCCGTCGGATCGAGCCGGATGAAATGTTTTGGATAGTGGCCGTGCGACTCTTTGACAGTCTCAAAAACTTCGTCCGATTGTGTGCCGATGATGCAAACATCATGATTTTCGATAAAATCCGCTACAGCTACGCGCTCACGCAAAAACTCGGGAACATGACAAATCTTCTGATTGCCGAGTTTCTGCTGTAACCTGATCGTTGTTCCGGGCTCCACGGTCGATTTTAAGGCAATAACTCCAGCGTAATTGTGCTTTTCCGTTAACTCCGCCGCGACGGCCTCGATAATTGACGTATCGCATTTGCCGTCCTCACGTCGAGGGGTCGGCACGCATAAATAGATGACCTCCGAATCTAAAAGGTCAGCGATTTTCGTGTCGTACTTGATATCGTGTGCTTTAACGCTATGACCAAGTTTTTCGAATCCGTGAAGAACAGCCGAACCGACGATTCCCACTCCAACAATTCCTATCTTCATATGCTTTACGCAAAAAAACTGTCGATGCCGTTGACGCAAAATAGCGGCAAAAGTAAGCATCGATATAAGCCATTGATATTATTAAGAAAAAATAGATTTCGTATAACTATAATTCCGATTGCAGTCTTAACGGGGTCGAATCTAATCTAACGCTATTATATATCCTCAAACAGCCTATGTAAATTTTGAGAAATTCTCCGTCATTATTTCGCCTTTCCAGCCATTCGAAGCAGCATGCCCCGCGCGGCATACAATTCATCTTTCGAAAAATACCCGACAAGAAGAAGAATTCCACCGAAAACTAAACTTCCTACAGCGGAGGCCACTAACAAAACAGGCCAACTGACTTCGGTGTATTTATAAATCACCGTTTCAATCCAGGTCATGGCAATAGCCGCGATTCCTACCCGAAATCCAATGCCGAGCCAGAATCTCCAGAAAAAGCTGCCAAGGAATCTTTTCTCTATGTAAAATATTATCGGAATAGTAGTTATTACACCGATCAACCGGGCAAAAGCGACGCCTTCACTATGCCACCGGTCCGCCAAAATAATCATAAGAGGGATCGATGTTGCAAGCCATAAGGCAGTGCTAAGAACATTAAGACCCGGTCGCCGAAACGCCTCGGCAAGCTGCCAGGCTACCATCCCGATAGCGTTCAAACCCAGAGCAATACTGAGTATAATTAGCAAGTAATATGAGTTATTTGCGAATTGTTCGTTAATCCATAAGTGTAGAAATTGTTTGCCGCTGGCGATGTAGCTGCCGACGATGAATACAATTATTACAAGCACCATTTTCGTTGCCTTCTTATACACTCCGACCATTCGCTCCTTGTCATTAAGCAACTCGTTTACAACCGGAAACAAGACCTGAGCGACGCTGGCTAACAGCCCGTGCATGTAGAAGGCGAGCATTAACGGGATAACGTAAAAAGTCAGGGTTTCAGTGCCAAAGTGCCGAGCAATCCACGTGCGTTCGAAGATAAATAAAACACTGGACAGAGTTTGGTAAAGGACAATGCTCGATGCGTATTTTGACATCGAGATGAAACTATTTCGGCTAAATTTAAAGCTAAATCTTAACTCCGGCAACAACCTTCGCGAGCCGAGATAATATAAAAAGGCGATCAGCCCGAAAACGATGGCGTTCCAAAGAAGTAACGAGCTAACGCCGTATCCGGAAAGCACAATTGCTATGTTGCCAAAGTTTAGTAACAGGGCGCTGAGGTTGGATATTAAAGCAAGATTGTCGAATCTATGCAGGCCTTGCAGGACAAACTGGAAAACGTAGCCCAACATTAGAAACAAGCCGCCGACGCTTGCAAGATAAAGTGCGTTAACGACATTAGCCTGCGACTCTGGGGCCACCCGAAGAATATCGGAAACAATATATGGAGCCGCGACGGCCAGACTCACGGCTTGTAGAGTTCCAACCGCAAGCGTCAGTACAAACGAAGTTGAGACAACTTCTGATATCTTTTCCGGTTCACCGGAGCTGCGAAATTCGGGTATGTATTTGGCGGAAATGCGACCGATGCCGCTTGAAAAAGCGTAGCTTACAAAACCAAGAGCAATAGCGAAAATGCCGTAGTTCTCGTTCCCAAGGCCGCGAACAAGAATAGGCGTTGCAATAAAAGCAAGTATGAGAGGAAAGCACCACGTAACTACGCTCAACAAAGTGTTGAACGCGAAATGTTTTCGAGATGACACGGTTGCAGGTTCCATCGGAAATCCAGTTTTAAGCGGTATTTTACCGACGGCCTGCTAAATGACGGAGATCAAACCACAATATATAAAACAACTCCGCAGAGGCCGGATCACGCATTGATAGTTTTTATTTTATCGCTATCTCGTATCAGACTCGATTTTACTTCGCCTTCGATCCATTCATATGTTCTACGTAATCCGTCTTCCAGCGAGATTTGCGGTTCCCAGCCGAGGACTTGGCGAAGCTTGTCATTGTCCGAATTGCGCCCGCGAACGCCCTGCGGCCCATCGATATGGTTCTTCGAAATGGTTACTCCGCTGATCTCGGCGATAATATCGGCGAGTTGATTGATCGTCACCATCCGGTCCTGGCCGAGATTAAGCGGTTCGTGAAAATCCGAACGCATTAGCCGGTAAATGCCTTCGACACAGTCATCTACATGGCAAAACGAGCGTGTCTGTTCGCCGTCGCCCCAGATATCAATCACCTTTTCGTCAGTAAGTTTTGCGATGGCAATTTTACGACACATTGCCGCCGGAACTTTTTCGCGTCCGCCTTCCCATGTGCCGCGTTCGCCAAAGATGTTATGAAAACGCACGGTGCGCGTTTCGATTCCGTAATCTTCGCGGTAATGCATACAAAGCCGCTCGGACACGAGTTTTTCCCAGCCGTATGCGTCCTGTGGATAGGCCGGATAGGCATCTTCTTCTTTTAATGGTTTTGCGTTTGCATCTTCCTGAAGATGTTCGGGATAAATGCAGGCGGAACTTGTATAAAGATATCGCTTTACGCCGTTCTCGCGGGCTGCTTCAAGCGTGTGAAGATTGATCAGCGAATTGTTATAAAGGATCTGAGCATGATGGGCCGAGATAAATCCCATTCCTCCCATATCCGCCGCAAGAGCATAAACTTCGCTGACATTCTGCGTCGCTTTTACGCAGTCTTCCCAACGGCGCAAGTCTAATATTTGAAAGTCATCCGCATCGGTTTCGCTAAATTCCGGGTGCTTCAGATCGACGCCGCGAACCCAATAGCCTTTATTTTTTAAGTAGGTCACCAGATGGCTTCCGATAAAGCCGCCCGCTCCGGTAACCAGAACCCGCGCTTGTTCAGTCATATTTACTGGGTCGAATATCTAAAATCGCTCAAACGTTATCTTCGTTCGAATTGTAGTTATTGCGATGATAATAGGTCTGGTAATAATGATAATTATCCTGCGAACGGAGATTCACGTTGTTCAAGACAACACCAAGAATCCTTGCTCCGACGTCCTGCAGAAGCTGTCTTGAACGCTTAACCACTTGCCGCGAACTCTTGCCGGAATGAACGACAAGAATCACGCCATCGACCATCGACGCAATCAGAACGCCGTCGGTAAAAGACGTTATCGGTGGCGAATCGATAACAACGTGCGTGTAGTGGTTCTGAAGCTTCTTGAGCAAATTGGCCATCTGGTCGGACCCGATCAATTCGGCTGGATTCGGCGGGATCGGCCCTGAGGTCAAAAGACTAAGCTGTGTTCCGTCATCAGTTTTTACCACTCGAGCAATATCGGCATCCGTCGACTCACTGGAAAGCAGCGTGCTCAACCCTTCGCCATTGGCGATGTTGAACACCGAGTGAAGTCGAGGCCTGCGCATGTCGGCATCGATAATCAGGACCTTAGCACCGGTTTGGGCAAGGCTTATCGCAGTATTCGTGGCCGTCGTCGTCTTGCCCTCGGACGGTAGACTCGACGTGATTAGAAGCGATTTCGGCGGATGCCCGGCGGTTGAAAGCAGTATCGACGTACGCAATTGCCTGTAAGCCTCCGAAAGAGCGGAACGGGAGTCGGCAAAGATCAAAAGCTCCGAGTTGGCCCGTTCTTCTTCCGTTTCGGTCGCCCCGACCAGTAAAAGCTTTCGTTTTGGCATCGATTCGATCGTCGGAATCGCCGCAAGAGCCGGGAGCTGCAAAACGCTTTCGATCTCTTCGACCGTGCGAATCGTATCATCGAGATACTCTAAGAAAAGGGCCAATCCCATGCCGAACAACGTCGAAAGCAGCAATGCGGCCAAAACTGTTGCAAGCCGGCGTGGAGCCACGGCAATATCGTTCGGAATCGCAAAACCGCCAAACTTATGTTGTTGTCAGAACCCTGCGACGATACATCGTTCGAACTCTGCTGCGAGCGAAGCTTGTCAAGAAAACCCTTTTTGTTTCGATATCCTGTTCCAGCAGCTTCAGTGTTACAGCCCCGGTGTTTTGTCCCTGAGCCTCATTGTATTGTGCGTTATAGGCGGCACGTATTTTGTCCTCTTTTTGTTTTGTTTGCAGAAATTTTGTTTGCAGATTGTTGATAAGGTCTGTCGAAACACGCTGTCTGATATGCCTTAATATCGTTGTCGTTCTTTTCTACAACTTTTTCAAGCGAACTCTCCAGACTGGCGATCTGCTTATCAATTTCAATAATTTCCGGAGCTCCTTCCTTAAATTCCTGCGAAAGTCTGGCTTTGTTTGCATTTAAACCCGCAATGGACTTCGCGGTTTCGTTTCGAAAGTTAACGACAGTAATTCTCCCGCTCGGTTATATAACGTGCGCTAGCAGCTTCGGCAAGTGACTTGATCTTTTCTGGAGAATTTTTAACTGCATCGTATTCAGCCTGAGCATTTTTGCGATCATTCTCAGCGGTCAACAGATCTTTGTTCAATCCGCCGAGTCGATCCAAAACGATCGTCTGCTCGCCAGTCGTTTTCAATATACCGACTTCCTGTTTTAGATCAACCAGCTTAACCTCACCGGTTTGGATTTCCGATTGAAGCTCATTTATTCCGGTTTTGAAGAAAATCACTTGTCTTTCGTGCTGGTTCCCCTGCGTTTTTCGTCGATTCAAATTTGTAAAGGTTTCACCGATGCTGTTTGCGACAAAAGCCGCAAGCTCAGGGTCGGTATTCGTATAAACAACGTCAATCAGACGGGTGTCTTTGACCGTAACGCGAGAATCGCGAACTGGATCAACACTCAGGTTTTTCCTTATGATCTCTACATAAGGAGCAAGCCTGACCGCTTCTGCGATCTCGTCCTGCGAAACCGTCGTCGACGATGATGGTGCCGAAGTAGGTTCACCCTTTCTAGCGTTCTTCGAATCGTCGCTGGCAAGTCCGATGGCTTTTAGCATTGCCCGCCACGGAGATGTCGCTCCTTCGTTTTTTGCTTTCTGAAATTCGGGATTCGTGTCGAGATTGTGTTCCTTGATCACACGCCGCAGTAATGTATCGCTGTTGAGCAATTGGAGCTGGGTGTTGAAATACGACGGATCGGCGTTCGAGATCCTCGGTCGGTCGTTTATCGCCAAATCCTGGTTAGATTGCTCGAGATCGACCTGGACTTGAGCTTTAGCCGAAAAAATATCAGGCTTGCGAGCCATATAGATAGCCGCAAGAGTGGTAACAAGCACAGCGATACCGATCACGAGCCAAATGCGTTTGCGAATGGCACGCCAATAATCGAGAAGCTGAAAGCCATCCTGCGCATATGTTTCCCGATAAGCAGGATAACGGCCCATGCCGGAAACGATTTGCGGATCGAACTGGCGCTCGAATTCGAGCGGTTCGGCCTTTGGTGTCTGAATAAGTTCGCGGCTTTCTTTCATACCTGTGGATCTACGGAACCCTATAAAAAATTGAAGGAAGGCCCTGGGTTAGGCTGCTCTTAATGCTGTTCAGGATGCTTTTAACCTTGTCTTCTGAGACAGCAACGATGTCATTAGCCTGTAGATATGGGTCTTGCACTTTTTGCTTATCGATCGCGTTAAGGTCATAAACAAATTCTTCGCGTTCTAAGCTGCCAGGCTTTTGACGGATAATTCGAACACGATCTTTTTTGGTGGCGGATTTAAGACCTTTCGACGAAGCGATAGCCTGTGTCAGCGTGAGGGCCTGATTGAGCATCACCTGACCTTGTTCATTTACGTTCCCGTAAACAAAAACTATATCGGCCTTTAGAACCGAAACCACGTCGCCAGGCCGCATGACAAGATCCTGCTTCCCTTCCTGCACATCTTTGATCCTAAAATCTAAGAGGGTGATATCATCTGATTCAGGAGCCGACGGAGCCTCTGTCTTACAATTCGAAGTGCTGCCCATACGAGCCACCACCAGCCGCGTTCCTGCTTCTTTGGACGGCCCGCCAGCTTGAGCTAGTAATTCGAGCAAGCGAATTTTCCGATTAACAAAATACCTTGCCGGCGTTTCGACAGCACCGATCACGGCAAATGCCTGAGATCTTTGCTCGACCGCGACTACGTTTACTTCCGGGTTTCTTAAATAATCTTTTTCGTACGCGGCGGCCACATCGGTCGCCAATTCCCTCTCGGTTTTACAAACTGCAACTATCGGAGTTGGAATTCGAAACAAGTTGATGGTGCCGTTAGAATTGACACTGACCTTTTGAGCAAGCTCTGGGTGCCGAAATATCTGGACATCCAGCGTGTCCTGAAACCCGATCCGATATCTTTCATCACGTGCCTGAGCTCCCGGAAAAGAAACCGGCTGCGTGGTTGTCTTGGGCGGCTCGACCGTTTGGGCACCCGCTGCTGACGCGCACAAAAGAATAAACAGACAAAATGCTGTTAGCTCGAATTTCAATCTCATAACTCAGACTCCTTAATTTCTGATAAAGCCTTTTGATTGACTCACTTCCCTAAACGTTGTTTGCTATTTCGACTCCGTATACCGGAAAAACACCAAGCAATTAGTTTAACAAACAGCAATACGATTGAAAACCATAGATTTTACAAAGTTTCAACAATTTAGATAGACTCTGAATCGCGACCTTACTTAATGTTCCGACATGGAAAACGCTACGCCGATGCTTCGGCAATATCTCGAGATCAAAAAGCAGTATCCTGGAACTCTCCTTATGTTCCGATTGGGAGATTTCTATGAGCTTTTCAATGAAGACGCAATCATCGGCTCACGGGAATTGCAGATAACTCTCACGGCCCGACACAAAGACTCGAAAAATCCGATTCCGATGTGCGGTGTGCCGCATCACGCAGCGGCAAATTACATCGCACGACTCGTGCGAAATGGTTATCGTGTTGCAATTTGTGAACAGTCGGAACCTGCTACAAAAGGCACAAAACTTGTACGACGCGAAGTTGTTCGTGTGGTAACTCCCGGAACCGCGATCGACCCACAGCTCATTGAATCGAAGGAATCAGTCTATCTTGCGGCGGTGTGCGCAACTGGCGAAACGATCGGTGCGGCCTTTCTTGAGCTTTCCACCGGCGATTTTTCGGCAACACAAATTTCGGGTGCCGATTCCTGGTCAAAACTTCGCGAACTCATTGATGGATATGCCCCGCGAGAACTTCTGTTTCCGGAATCGCTTACAAAACCCGCACAGGAAAATTTTGGCTCGCAGATTCAGTCAGGACTTTTGTCCGATCAAGATTCTGAAAGTAAGACTCGCAATTTTAGAGGGACATCTACTCTAGTTTTGACGCCGTTCGAAGATGATCAGTTTAATTTGCGCGACAGCGAAGATGCATTAAAGCAGCAGTTTAATGTAAAGGAACTTACCGGTTTTGGTTTGGACGGAAGATCGGAAGCGATTCGCGCCGCCGCCGCATGTTTGCGTTACGCTCATTACACGCAAAAGGCGACAGCCGAACATATTTCCGCGATCAAGTATTTTGAATCGAGCGATTGCCTTGTGCTTGACAGCCTCACGCTTCGAAATCTCGAAGTAGTCCAATCGCGAAACGAAACCGGTAAACGCGTGTTGTTAAGCGTAATTGATGAAACGGTTACCGGAATGGGCGGCAGGCTTCTTCATTCGTGGCTGCTGCGTCCTTCGATAAAACGCAGCGAGATTGAAACGCGTCTCGCGGCTGTGTCGGAGCTGACAGATTCGATCCTTCGCGATAAGCTCCGGTTCCTGATGAAGGAAGTCTCCGATCTCGAACGCCTCGTCGGAAGACTGAATCTCGGCTCGGCTTCCGCTCGCGATCTTATCGCTCTCTGTTCTTCACTTGAGCAAACGCCAAAAATAAATGCGTCTTTGAGCGACGCCGAATCGCTGCTTCTTCAAGTCCTTTCCGAAAATATCCACGAGCTTCCCGAAATCCGATCGCTTATCGACAATGCTATTTCCGATGAACCGCCGTTGAATTTGAGTGATGGCGGAACTATTCGCTCTGGTTTTAATGATGAACTCGACGAGCTTCGCAATATCTCGCGAAACGCAAAGCAAACGATTGCCGAATTCGAAGAACAAGAGCGTGAACGCACTGGTATCGGCAATCTAAAGATAAGATTCAACAACGTCTTCGGTTACTACATTGAAATATCCAAGGGCAATGTTTCGCGAGTTCCAGACGATTACGAGCGACGGCAAACATTGACAAATGCCGAGCGATACACGACGCCGCAGCTAAAACAGTGGGAAGAAAAAGTTCTCGGTGCCGAAGAAAAGATAATCGAGCTTGAAACCGAGCTATTTCAACAGGTTCGTGTTCATGTAAGAAACGAAACCCACAAGCTTCAATCGACGGCACGAGCTATAGCGACGCTCGACGCGTTAGCTTCTTTGGCCGAAACCGCGACTCGTAGAAATTACGTCCGTCCCGTTCTGCACGACGGCGATGAGATCGAGATAAAGAACGGCCGCCACCCTGTGGTCGAGGCGTATATTAGCGATTCGTTTATACCGAACGACCTTTATTTGAATAACTCTACTGACCGCATGTTGATCGTTACGGGAGCAAACATGGGCGGCAAATCGACCGTGCTTAGGCAAGTTGCGCTGATTCAAATACTTGCCCAGATCGGCTCGTTCGTGCCTGCAACATCGGCGCGGCTTCCAATTATCGACAGGATTTGGACACGCGTTGGAGCATCGGATGACCTTGCTTCGGGACGTTCGACTTTTATGGTCGAGATGACCGAAACGGCCTCGATCCTGCATAACGCAACGCCGCGAAGCCTTATTCTGCTGGACGAGATTGGTCGCGGAACCTCAACGTTCGACGGTCTTTCGATTGCCTGGGCCGTCGCCGAATACCTTCACAATTCACCCGATCATTCTGCCAAAACTATTTTTGCTACGCATTATCACGAATTGACGGAGCTTGCCGAAAGTTTGCCAGGCGCAAAAAACTATCAAATATCGGCAACCGAATGCGACGGCGAGGTAGTTTTTCTTCACAAATTGCAGAAAGGCAAAGCGACAAAATCATACGGCATCGCAGTCGCCCGGCTTGCCGGACTGCCGCAGCAAGTGATCGAACGAGCAAAAGGTGTGCTTGCCAAGCTTGAAAAATATGAATTGGCGGTGTTCGCAGATGAAAAGACTGAGGGGCTTGCGAGAGCGACCGGAGCTCGGATGGCGGCGCAAGTATCGCTGTTTGCACTAACAAACGAGAGTGCAATAGACGAACTTCGCGATATTACGATCGAAGATCTATCGGCGGAAGAATCTAAACAGCTTCTCGAAAAGATAAAGGGAAAAATAGTTTGACACAGGCAATTCCTAATAGACCTCAACGTATTTTTGCTGTCCCTCGGGTTTTATTACCAATTTTAGTGAATTCTTCCCGTCAATGCTCAATTCAATCGCAATCTTTCGTACCAATTTTGATCGGGAAGCCGTTCGGTCGGCCGAGATCGCCGCAATTGATTTCTCAAGCCAGGCCTCTCGCTCATCCCATTCGGGAAAGAGATTTTTTAGCAGCGTGGCCAAAGCAAAATGACTTTTCGAACTCAGTTTTTTGTCCGAATCAAGCTTTGCTACAACGACCATATCCGCTTCGCTAATGTTCCTTAGGGGTGCCGAAAATTTCGAGTTTTATTTTTTTGTCGGACGAATGCCCCTGCCACTTATTGTTTTCGACAGTTGAGTTCGTAAGATCAATGGAGAGAATTTTTGACAGCCCGGCAACGGCTTGATCGTACGAAACTCCTAATCCGAGCAGATTATCCTCAGGCGGTTTTCCACCGCTTCCCGGATACCCAAACCACAGCGCCGCATATTCGCCGTCGATGGCTATTCCAACCTCGTCCCACGGCATTTTGGCGAACATGCCGAGGTTCAGGATAATCGAATTGTGCAAAGTGCTTTTTCCCCACGCTTCGACAGCCTTTACAGGCGAAACCCTGCCCTTGGACACACGATAAAGCGTTTCATAGCCCTGTCCGTTATAACCAGAGTTGAATTTAGCAGGTGCTTCAAGGACGCATGGCCATGTTTTTTTGTCCTTAATGTCATAGGGACAATTGCTCCAACTGTGTGTGAGCCTTTTGACATTTTGTTTTAGGTCCAGCATGCGCCGGTTAGCAACGATGCTCAATGACGAAGAAAGTTTGATCGGGTCGCGCTTGTTTACTGTCCGATAGGCATTTACCAGTTCAAGGAGTTTATTTTCCTCAGATGAATTAGCGTCGCCGCTGCATTCATTTTGGGTGAAAATTTCGTCGCCGGTACAGGCTGCTTGCCCGAGCGTGGTGGTGGCAAAGATACCTGCGGCAAATATACAAACCGCGGCCAGAAAAAATACAACATAGCTATTCTTGCGGAAATTCATAACGTTAACCCGTCCTGAATCACGATTAGATAAAAGCAGTTGTCTAAAACTTTTATAACAGTTTCTTTGCCAAACCCGAAGCGGTGATTTCGCGTAAAGACAGATTTGTCCTTACCCGAATCGTGCCTATTTGTACAAACACATCTCCTTTAATAAACTTGCGCTGACTGTTAAACTCTTGGTTAAGTTTCTTGCCAAGTTCATGAATATCAACGACCTCAAATCTCTTACTCTCGAACAAAAAATCGGCCAACTATTCTTCATAGGTGTTCCCGGCGACGGAATCGATGCCGCCACGACTAAACTTTTGGCAGACATACAACCGGGTGGCGTGTGCCTTTTTACCAGGAATATCCGCGATCCGCTGCAAACTCGGACACTGCTGGATGAAATACATGACGCGTCCAGGATCACTCCTTTTTTAAGTCTTGATCAGGAAGGCGGACTGGTTGACCGGCTGCGACGGATCTTGACTCCAATGGTGGCCCCGAACAAAATACGGACGACGAGCGACGCTGCCAAATTAGCCGAGATCATTTCGGAAGCTGTAAGAATTCTCGGCTTCAATATGAATTTTGCTCCGGTCGTAGATGTAATTGATGAACAGCGATCGGCATTTTCAAATGGTCTGCATTCGCGGGCCTTTGGAACTTCCCCGTTCGAAGTCGTCGAATTCGCGGGAGAATTTCTTCACGTTATGCAGGCGAATGGTTGCATGGGATGCCTAAAACACTTTCCCGGCCTCGGAGCTTCGAAGGTCGATTCGCACGAAGAATTGCCAAACGTTTCAGTCTCAACGGACGAATTTGAATCAGTCGATCTCAGCCCCTACAAACAGCTTCTTCAATCTGGAGAAGTGAACGCGGTGATGGTCGCTCATGCAGTCTATCCAGAGCATCACTTGCAGGAAGCCGATCTAAATGGCAAACTTTTACCTTCTTCCCTTAGTTCTAATATCGTCACAACATTATTAAGACAAGAACTCAACTTCGATGGTTTGGTTTTGACGGACGATTTGGAAATGGGAGCGATCGTTAAAAATTATGGCATCGGCGAGGCTTGCGTGCTGGCAATTTTGGCTGGCGAAGACATGGTTTCAATCTGTGCCAGCGTCGATTCGATCTATGAAGGCCACGCGGCAATTACCGAGGCAGTTGCAGCCGGGCGCATTTCGGAAGAACGCCTCGATCGATCAGTAAAAAGAATATTTACCGCGAAATCTAAATTACAAAAAAACCTAAATTTTGACGCAGACCGGCTAACGACTCTTTCAAAGGAAATCAAGGAACTAAACGACCGACTGAACTAAAAGCACGGAGGATCTTCGTTTTGAATATATTTTTATCGCTAATTTGCGCCGCCTTACTTCTATTTTCCCCATCATGCCGACGAGCTCAGACCGAATACGTCACCATCGCGCTTCCCGAAAGCTTTTCCACGTTTGATACCTTGACATCGACGGCAAACGATTCAGCTGCCGAACGCGTCCGGAATCTGGTGTTCAGCTCACTAGTAAAGAAGAACGAGAATTTTGAGTATGTCGGCGAACTGGCGAGCGAGATCAAGACGTCACCGGACGGAAAAACGGTAACTTTTATTCTCCGCGATGGTGTTAAGTTCCACAACGGCAAGGTTTTTTCGTCGGCTGACGTGAAATACACTTTCGATAAGCTTTTTGAAAGCAAGGGATTTAAGTCAGGAGCATTTTTCGATACCGTTCCCGCAGGTCCAACTCCGGCAGTGGCCAGTTCGACTCCAACGGGCGATGCAAAAAAGCCGGTTACTGGTGAAACGCCTGCGAAACCAAAAGTTCAGACGAAACAGATCCCGCATATTGTGTCCCTTGTAACACCGGACGCTAAAACTGTCGTTTTTACGGTTGAACGCCCCGCTCTTGCTAATCAGCTCTTATCCAATCTGGTTGCGATCCCAATCATTCCCGAGGGAACCGTTGACCAGCAAAAAGCACGGCCTGTCGGCTCAGGTCCGTTCAAGTTCGTGAGTTTCGATCAGTCGCAAAATATAGTGGAGCTGGCGTCAAACGCGGATTACATTGACGGAGCTCCAAAAGTGCTGAAAGTGCGTATTAAAACCGTCACTGATGCAAGCGCTCTCCAGGCCGAACTGCAAACCGGCGGTGTTGACCTTGCGCCGAACCCTTCGAATTTGCCGCCCGATATCCTTCAGACCTTATCCGGCCTAAGCAATCTGAAGGTGGAACAGTTCGACGGCTCGAATATCCAATATGTGGGGATTAACACACAGTCGGCTCCGCTCAATAACGTCAAGATTCGGCAGGCGATCGGATACGCGATCGACCGCGACAAGATAATAAAAGAACTACTTTCAGGACAGGCAAAAATTGCTCATTCGATTCTCCCGTCCGCGTCTTGGGCTTATTCATCCGGCACGCAATACAATTTCGATCCCGCTAAATCAAAAAAACTTTTGCAGGAAGCAGGTTATAAAGACGAGCCAATCAAGTTTAAATACGCTGCTGGAAATGCCGCGTTCGGGCAATATGCCCAGGCGATACAAAATTCGCTGAAGGAAGTTGGTCTAAACGTTCAGATTGAGACCCTTGATCCCGGAACACTGCGGGAGCAGCTGAAATTGGGCCAATTTCAGCTGAGTACAGGTGTATGGATAGGAGGCAATCAGGACCCGATATTTCTAAAGGACCTGTTTACCACTGGACGAATTCCCGGCGAAAACGTTGCTTGCTGCAACAGGTCACGGTATAGCAATCCTGAGGTCGACAGGCTTATCGAACAAGCGATCAATGAGATTGACCGGGTTAAGGCAAAAGAGCTGTATGTTCAGGCGTGGAGCCTGATCAGCAACGATCTGCCATTACTGACGCTTTGGTATCCGGCGAATATGGTTGTTGCCAACAAGCGGATCGGCAATATCAAGATCAATCCAAGCGGTGACTGGAGCTTTATTAAAGATATTACCGTCAATAATTAAGCACCATTTCTTTAACGTAACACATTAAAATTGTTCCACCTGTTCCAGATGTTCCAGCGCGGTGGAACCGAACAACAGAATATTTTTCTAAAAGCATAAACTTGACAAATGCGCATCAGGAGCTAGAATTACACATTGCGACGCGGGAGTAGCTCAGTGGTAGAGCGCGACCTTGCCAAGGTCGAAGTCGCGAGTTCAAGTCTCGTCTCCCGCTCCAGTTTTTTGAAGGATGAGGGCGGAGGGATGAAGGATGAATAAGAAATAGTCTTACTTCGTCCCTCAACCCTCCGCCCTCATCCTTTCTCAGGGCGGCGTAGCCAAGTGGTAAGGCAGAAGGTCTGCAAAGTCCGCAAACACACTTTTCACCAGTTATCACACATCGTCATACACCAATATTTATTGACTTTTCTGAAAGTCGCGTCTAATGGTGCCAGTGAAAAATAATCAGTACTCCCTAAAGATTCCCCCAAAGCAAGCTTGGTAGTTTTCGATATTCATGCGGACGAGCATTGGCGATTTGGGAACGGAAGTGTACAACCCCTGAGTAACGGTTTAGTTCACTCCATGAATCGGACGGTTAGTCTGGCTAAGCCGAGAAATCGGACTGGAAAACACCTTTAAAAGCTCTCAAAACACAACCTCACCCGCCAGGCCAGCTTGTTGTCGGTTTCGGAGCCAGGAATTGAGTTCGCTCATTTCTCGCCCGGCAGAAATTCGTTTGCCGAAACTACCGCTGAGCACTTCCACGAATACCCGTAGGAGCCATTCATTTGAACCGGTAAGCAGGCACAAATATCCGGTACGTGCGGACTAAAAAGTCCCAACTTTGACCACCAAAGACTGTCTCTCTATCCGATTCAGTTTTTTTTTTGAACCACTACATTTATATCCATACCAAGGCAAAGATTTCGCACACTAAAAGGCGGCCTTAGAGGGGTTTTGGTATACGACGCTTTTATGCGGTCGAGAACTAAAACTCATGTTGTCCGGATTGATTAGGAAACGGA
This sequence comes from Blastocatellia bacterium, assembly GCA_963765045.1. Classification (GTDB taxonomy): domain Bacteria; phylum Acidobacteriota; class Blastocatellia; order Pyrinomonadales; family Pyrinomonadaceae; genus OLB17. Next base: position 56,916 of record CAVXVF010000026.1, read on the forward strand.
TCATCTTATTGTCTCAAAGTTGGGGCTTCCCTGTCGGGTAAATGGCCAAGTATTACAGTTATTTGTCCGCGGGCACCTGTGTATCAAAATTCGATTAGTCTGGCGCCGACAGCTTGAAGATGCAAACCACTGCTCATAACTTACCTGTCTGAACGCTTGCGCATTTTGAAATGAAAAACCCACAGTCCACCACTCCAGAGAATTTAGTCCACGATCCGACTGAAAAACTCATTGTCCAATCACTTGCAAAATTGGACGGCAAAGCTCTTGGCATCGCGATCGGGCTGTTCCTTGGTCTTGCGATTTTTTTGGCGACAAATTTTCTGCTCTATAAGGGCGGAGACGTCATAGGACCGAATCTGGCTCTTTTGGGTCAGTTCTTTATCGGTTTCGAGGTCTCATTCCTCGGCAGTTTGATAGGCGGGATTTATGGCCTGATTTCGGGTTTTATTATCGGGTGGTTAATTGCCACTTTACGGAATCTCGCTCTCTCGATCTATATGTTCGTCTTGCGGCTGAAGGGTAGCATGTCAGCTGTAAACGATTACATCGACAACCCTTAAGAATCTCCGGCAAATAGATGCAGGAAAAGAGTCAGAAGAAAGTTGTGATCATCGGGGCCGGACCGGCCGGACTGACGGCGGCGTACCAGCTATGCAAAGAAGGGGTACCGTCGGTTGTTCTGGAAAAAGATGATGTAGTCGGCGGCATTTCGCGCACCGTCAACTACAAGGGATATCTTTTCGACATTGGAGGCCACCGGTTCTTTACAAAGGTTAAGGCTGTTGACGACATGTGGCGCGAGGTACTTGGAGAAAAACGGTTCCTTCGCCGGTCACGACTTTCACGCATTTATTACAACAAAAAATTCTTCTATTATCCGCTAAAGGCGACGAACGCACTTCTCGGTTTGGGGCTGTGGAACTGCTTTATGATGGTGGGCAGCTACGCTAGTGCGCAGATTTTTCCGATAAAGCCCGAACGCTCATTCGAAGACTGGATAAGCAACCGTTTTGGAAAGCGGCTATACCATACATTCTTCAAGACTTATACCGAGAAAGTGTGGGGAATGCCCTGTAGCGAGATCTCGGCCGACTGGGCGGCACAGCGTATCAAGGGCCTCTCGCTCATCGCCACGATACGGAGCGCACTTCTTGCCAGCCAGGTCAAACAAAAAGGTGAAGTGATCAAGACTTTGATCGATGCTTTTGATTACCCGGAAAAAGGCCCGGGAATGATGTGGGAGATGGTTGCTGACGATATTCAGAAGCGCGGAAGCGAATTGAAAATGGAATCCGGCGTTGAAAAAATCCATTGGACCAAAGGCCGCGTAACAGCGTTGGAGGCCCGGTCTAACGGAACCAGCGAATTGATTGAAGGATCGGATTTTATCAGTAGCATGCCAATCCGGGAGCTGGTCAGAAAAATGGAGCCGCAGCCGCCGGCCGATGTACTAGAGGCGGCGGACAAGCTCGGCTACAGAGACTTTTTGACTGTATCGCTGATAGTAAACAAAGCCGACCTCTTTAAGGACAACTGGATATACATTCACGACTCTGATGTAAAGGTCGGCAGAATTCAGAACTTCAAGAATTGGAGCCCAAGCATGGTCCCAGACCCGAATAAGACTTGTTTAGGTTTGGAGTACTTCTGTTTCGAGGGCGACGGTTTGTGGACAATGGACGATAAGGACCTGATTGATCTTGGCGCGAAGGAGCTTGGCATTCTCGGACTGGTCGATCCAAATGACATCGAAGACGGCGCGGTGGTAAGAATGCCGAAGGCTTACCCTGTTTATGACGGTGTATACGTCGAGGCTGTTGACACGATCCGTGAGTTTTTGGCGGGAATGCCAAACTTACATCTTGTCGGAAGAAACGGCATGCACAAGTATAACAATCAGGACCACTCAATGCTTACGGCGATGCTTTCCGTCAAAAATATTCTTGGAGCCAACTATGACGTGTGGGGTGTAAATGTGGATAATGAGTATCATGAAGAAATGAAAGAGCAGGACGAACGCGATCTTACTCTTTTAGGTTCAACTCAGCCATTAGTGCCTAAGCGAATTGCATAGAACAATGCCGACACATGACCACGTTGATTCGTCATATCCGCAGCAGACGGATTATTCCGAAAACAAACCGAATATTTCGGAAGAGGAGATTATACGCAAGGCTGTCGTGCGGCTAAACGGTCATATTTTGGGGTTTGTCCTAGCAATGATCGGCGCTTTGATAATTTTTCTGGCGACTAACTGGCTGGTTCTTAAGGGCGGCGAAGTGGTTGGGCCGCATATGGGCTTGCTCGATCAGTTTTTTATCGGTTATTCGGTGACATTCGTTGGAAGTTTAATCGGTGCAGCATACGCATTTGTAATTGGATACGCTAGCGGTCTTTTCATAGCGTGGATATATAACTGGGTGATATCTTTGCGATCGCACGGTGCTCATCGATAACTGTCCTGCAAGTCCTAATACCACTTTTTGACCATGCTATTCCCGGCTAAAGATTGATTTACTAAGTCTTCTTACTCATCGCGTCCGAACAACAATCAATAAATCGAGGTAGTGTCAGATTCGCCGATTGAAAGATGAACGGTCTTTTCTAGAGCAATTATTTAGTCTGTATGCAGATCGGAGTTGATGCCTGCTGCTGGGGTAACAAACGAGGTTTTGGACGCTTTACTCGGGAGCTTCTTGAAGCTTTGCTGGAGATCGACGAGTCTAACGAATATCTCTTTTTTATCGATAGCAAGAGTTCCGATCACGACGACATTCCGGCTAGAGTTAAGAAAATAGTTGTTAAAACGGAATTTTCTCAGGTAAAGGCGGCCTCGGCCGATGGGCGCCGCTCATTAAAGGACCTCTGGGCGATGAGCCGGGAGGTGTTGAAACATAAGGTTGATATCTTCTTTTTTCCGGCGGTTTATTCGTATTTTCCTATCCTTAATCGAACCAGGATCGTACTGACGCTTCATGACGTTATTGCGGATCATCATCCGGAACTCATTTTCCCAAATTCAAAATCGAAATTCTTATGGAAATTGAAGCAGAAGATCGCGATCAAACAAGCAGATCTAATCGCAACGGTTTCGGAATACTCAAAAAAGGAAATAATCGAGTACTTTCGTTTACCGGAATCAAGTTTACGTATTATTTCTGAGGCTGCCCGGCCGGTGTTTAAGGTGCTCCCAACTAACAACGGTTTCGTATCCGCGTTGGCAAAACATAGGCTGCGGCCCGACGAACGATTCCTGCTCTATGTTGGAGGAATCAGTCCCCATAAGAACCTAAATACTCTGATCGACGCGTTCAAACGAGTCGTTGACTCGGATACGAATGAGCCGCTCAAACTGGTTTTGGTCGGCGATTACAAGGACGATCCGTTTTTCTCGGCTTATCCAAGGTTGAGGGAACAGGTAGCTGATCTTGAATTGGAAAATAAAGTGGTCTTCACCGGCTTCATTCCAGATGAAGACCTGGCTTATCTGTACAACGCCGCCGCACTTCTGGTTTTCCCTTCGCTGGAAGAAGGATTCGGGCTGCCGGCAATTGAAGCGATGGCTTGCGGGACCCCGGTTGCGGCAAGCAACACCGGCTCGCTGCCTGAAGTCCTCGGCCCGGTCGGCCGTTTTTTCGATCCCACGAGAGCGGATGAGATGGCCGGAGTGATACGCGAAGTTCTCTCTGATGAATCGATGAGACTGCAAATGAAAGCTGACGGACTAGAAAGGTCTCAAAAGTTTCTGTGGAAACGAGCGGCTGAAGACACGCTTTCGATCTTCAACGAACTAGCTGGACACTAAACAGTTTTTGATGGAAAAGCCTCTCAGATTCTGCATGGTCTCGACCTTTTATCCGCCTTACAATTTCGGCGGCGACGGCATGCATATCTATCGACTGTCCAATGAATTGGCTCGCCGCGGGCACTCGGTAGACGTCTTTTATTGTCAAGACTCATTTCTTTTAATGAACGGAAAGCCTCCGACGGCCGAGTTTCCTAATCATGAACTTGTAAAGGTGCATCCGCTCAAAAGCGGCAAAGGGATGCTTTCGCCTCTTCTCACGCAGCAAACTGGTGTGCCGTTTTTCAAGAGCGAACTCAAAAAGGCTCTCGAAGAGGGCCACTATGATGTGATCCATTACCACAATATGTCCCTGATCGGGATCAAGGCGTTAAGTTACGGATCGGCGATAAAGCTTTACACGACTCACGAACATTGGCTTGTTTGCCCGATGCATGTTCTTTGGAAATTCAACCGCGAGGTTTGTACAAAAAAGAGATGTACGATGTGTCAGCTTGCCGGAAAAAGACCGCCCCAGCTTTGGCGGCAAAACAGGGCTGATGGATCGAATGCTCAAACACGTCGACTGTTTTCTGTCACCCAGCAGATTTACCTTGCAAAAACATCTTGAGATGGGTTTGGAAATTCCTATCAAATATCTTCCCCATTTTTTGCCGAAGCTGCCTGAAGCCAACGATGCTTCGAAACGGTATCGGCGATCGCGGCCATACTTCCTATTTGTGGGCCGGCTTGAATATATTAAGGGCGTTCACAATTTGATTGAGGTTTTCAAGAAGAACGTCGAATACGACCTGCTTTTAGCCGGCGACGGTGCATACCGTGAAACCCTCGAAGTGCAGGCTAAAGAATGTCAGAACATAATGTTCCTTGGAAGGTTGAGTCAGGATGACCTGGCCGACGTTTATCGGTCCGCACTTGCGGTAATCGTTCCATCAATTTGCTACGAAACCTTCGGAATCATATTAATCGAAGCCTTTTCGTATAAAACACCCGTGATCGTAAACGATCTTGGGGCATTGCCGGAGGTTGTCGATGACAGCAAAGGCGGTTTCATATATCGGTCCGAGGAAGAGCTTTTGGCGGCAATGAGAAAGCTTGCGGCAGATCCGGGTCTGCGAAATGAATTAGGAGAGAACGGACACCGGGCTTATTTGAAATACTGGACGGAAGAGCCGCACGTGAGACAGTATCTTGATTTGATCCGATCGATCAAAGAGCGTCGAGAAAAGAACTTAAAAGTGATCCGCAGTGAACAAAGCGTTTCAATGACCGCACACTAGATCATTACGGATCCTACACAGTTCGACTTTGTTGAAGAGAATGAGTACGGAGAATGACATTTCGAATTCGCACAGAAACGGGGCGGAGGAAAAGTTGAAAGTTCCGATTCTAACCTACCATTCGATCGACAGCAGTGGTTCCGTAATCTCCACCGCCCCGGATATTTTCCGAAGGCAAATGAAGTATCTGAGTGAGGCGGGTTATAACGCGATCCCACTGCGGAAACTTGCCGCATTGTTGAAAAATGAAACAGCTTTGCCGAGCAAGACCGTTGTTCTGACTTTCGATGATGGCTTTCGGAATTTTTATACGGAGGCTTTTTCTGTACTCAGCGAATACAATTTCAAGGCGACCGTTTTTCTCGTTACCGATTTTTGCGGCAAACAAAACAACTGGTTGGGAAATCCGCCGGACCTTCCGCGAAGCGAACTGCTTTCTTGGCAAGAGGTTCGGGAACTAAATGCATTCGGCATTGAATTCGGCTCACACACGAAAACACATCCGGATTTGACCAAACTCACGACGGCCGAAACAGAAGCCGAAGTTGTCCAGTCAAAAGCTGCAATAGCCGATGCTTTGGGTCGAGAAACATCGACTTTTGCGTATCCGTTCGGCAGGCACCACGCGGCGATCAGGCGAATAGCCGTGGCAAACTTTGATGCAGCCTGCTCGACGAGATCTTGGAAAAGTAACGCCCCGAAGTGATTTTTCATCGCTGAACAGGATTGACTCTTATTACCTTTCAAACCAACGGCTTTTTGAAATGCTTCAGTCCGCGACGTTCGACAATTATATGAGGTTCCGTCAGGTCATGCGGAACGTAAAATCTTTACTGCCGATTGGCTAGCTGCCGGGCCATAATACCCGAAGGAAATATACCTTATGAACATCGTTTCACGCATCACGCGCCACACAAAACTCTCAATGAAAGCCGCCAATCACCGATCACGGCAAACCCCGCCGTTTATGATCGTTTTTATCAATTCGATCTGCAATCTGACGTGTGAACACTGCTTCTACTGGAAAGAACTGAACCAGCGTAACGATCTGACGTTCGAGGAATTTGAAAAGCTCTCGCTAGAACTTGGAGATTTCGAGAATCTGAATCTCTCTGGTGGGGAGCCGTTTATTCGACCGGAATTTGCCGAGATTTGCGAGCTTTTTATCAAGAACAATCATGTAAAAAACATTTACGTTCCGACCAACGGATATTTTACCGACCGGACTGAAAAAGCGCTTCGCAAATTGATGAAGAAATGACTCTCTCGAATTATTCACTTGTGAGATCTCTTTAGATGGAATGCCGGAGTATCACGATCGTTTTCGTGGAAACCCGCAATCGTTCAAGAAAGCGATGGAGACCTACGAAATGCTGGCAAAACTGCGTGAGGAAGATCCTCGCTTTCGAATCCACTCAAATACCGTAGCAATGAGTGAGAACATGGAAGAGATCTGGCAGTTGACCGAGTATCTGCATGATAATTGTCCGAAAATAGAGCATCACAATCTCGCGATCATTCGCGGCGATCGTAAGAATCCGTCTCTACAGGGGCCACAATTACAGAAATATAAAGATCTCTATCGACACGTTGCTGAAGTATGGAGCGATCGTGAAAAGCATCGATTTGGTGGAAGCGTCGAGCCGATGCTGCAGTGGGCAAAAGTGAAAACTATCGAAACCGAATCGCAGTATATCCCGTGTAAAGCCGGCGTTCTCACCGGTGTCGTGTATGCAAACGGCGATGTAAGTGTATGCGAACAGCATTTTCCGCTTGGAAATCTAAGAAACAATACTTTCTTTGAGATTTGGGATTCGGAAGAGGCCCAGAAGCTTCGCGAACAGATCCGTGCAAAAAAATGCTATTGCACTAACGAGGTCTTTCTGTGGTCCAGCATTGTTTTTCAACCGGTTCAGTTAACCCGTGCGATGATCGGCGCCAAGAAGGAAAAGATAACGCATAAATCTCATACCGTTGCTCCGGTTTGATTCCTTCTGCCGCGGAGCTATTTTCTTTTCGTCTTTTACTTTTGCATGAAACTCAGCCGTCCTCACTCTGAGGGCCTCATCCGGCGGGAAATTTACAAGACCAGATGTCGGGCAATAGTCCTTTAATAACTGTTATCGTTCCTGTTTATAACGGCCGTGAATTCTTACATCAGTGCCTTGATGCCATTTTCGCATCGAGCTACCGATCTTTCGAAGTGATCGTTGTCGACGATTGTTCCACCGACGACAGCCCGGAGATCAGCCGGAGCAAGGGGGCTCGCGTTCTTTCGACAGCCAAACAATCCGGCCCCGCCGCCGCCCGCAATCTGGCGGCAGAGACGGCAGAAGGTGAAATTCTCATGTTTGTCGACGCTGATGTTGTCGTCAAATCCGAGACGATAGGCAAGGTTGCTGAGCGCTTCGAAAGGCAGCCAGAGATTTCCGCTCTTTTCGGTTCGTATGACGATGAGCCGGCTGAGGAGAATTTCCTATCGCAATACAAAAATCTCCAGCACCATTTTGTCCATCAGAATTCGAGCAGCAAAGCATCGACCTTTTGGTCGGGACTCGGTGCGATGCGGCGAGATATTTTTGTCGCGCAGGGAGGCTTCGACTGTAAGAAATTTGCCGTACCATCGATCGAAGACATCGATCTCGGCTTTCGACTGCGTAGAGCAGGACATCAAATACTTTTAGACCGGAACATCCAGGCGAAGCACCTCAAGAAGTGGGAAATCATACCGCATCTGCGAACGGAGATTTTCGTGCCGTGCACTTCCGTGGTCCAGGCTAATCCATGAGAATCAGGGAATGATAAACGACATGAATCTGAAAACCGCCGACCGTTTGAGCTCGATACTTGTAGGCCTGTCGTTAATCACCCTTCCGCTGGTATTCTGGCAACCGGCATTGATCTTTGTGATCGTTGTATTTTTGCTCATTATCGCCATCCTAAATCGGAAGATCCTTCGGTTTTTTGCGGAGAAGAGAGGCATTGTATTTGCCGCGCTGACTTTCCCATGGCAGCTGCTGTATTTCTTTTACAGCGGTATGACATTCGTCGTCTCCTGGTTCTTGTACGCGTTGCCCAGATCACTCGGATTCGGGAGAAAAGAGGCCGCCGGAAGCCATGGTAATCGATTCTAAGCTACCGGTTGTTTAACAAGAAACACAAATCTCCTTAAGTGCTTTTATGATACTGACGGTCAATTTTCAGGGTCTTGACTTAGGGGTCGGATCGGCGTCGATTATCTGCAGTTATGAACGAACGGAAAACTATCTTTCTCTTGTTTTTAGCGGGGTTGGGCTTTCGACTCTTGCATTGTGTTCTCTTTGCGAACGAGGTGATTCCGGGTTCCGATCAAATGCAGGAGATCATGCTTGGGCGGAAATTCGCGTCAGGGGATTTTTACGGCGTCCTCGATACGTACTGGGCGCCAGTATATCCGATTCTGATAGGTATTTTATCGACCTTTATCGACTCTCCGGTAGTTCCTGCGGCAATAGTTTCGATGGTAGCCGGCAGTCTTGTCGTTTCGCTTACGTATGTACTTGTCCGCCAATCGTACGGCCGGCCGGAGGCTTTGGTCGCTTCGGTCATCGCGATATTCTTTCCGCACATGATCAACTCCGTCGTTATGATCGGTTCCGAGAACGTCTACATGGTCTTCGTACTCGGTTTTCTGATCGTTGCCTGGAAGGCCCTAAAAGACAATTCCACGGTCCTGCACCTAACGACTGGAATTATCCTGGGGCTCGCATACCTCACTCGTCCGGAAGCAATCGGTTATCCAATCTATTTTGTTGTAGTTGTACTCGTCTATAATTTTTGGTTGAAAAGGCCGTTTCTTCGAAACTCGCTGCCGCAAGTTGCTGCTTTGCTGCTCGGTTTTTTCCTTTTTGCGACACCTTACATTTTCTATTTACGCGGCGAAACCGGAAAATGGACGGTAAGCGGAAAGACCGAGATCAACGCTCTTATGGCGAAGGTAGGCGACAGTCCGGAAATGGAAAATGTCGAGCCGAGTTCTTTACAAATGCCCGCCCGCGTGTTCTTGAAATATTTCTTGCTCAATTTGGTTGAGGTTAACAAGATTGTTCCGGTACTGTTTCCACCACTGCTGTTTTTACTTGTCGGCCTTGGTCTGTTTCGCAATGCCTGGGATAAGAAACGCTTCGAACGCGAAGTGTTTTTGATATTGTTCTGCCTTGTAACGGTTATGGGTTACGCCGCCGCCGTCGCCCAATTGCGGTATTTTTTGATTTTGCTGCCAATACTATTCGGATGGACTGCTTGCGGAATTGTTAATATTCACGAAATGGCTTCACGATTCCGCACAGGGACAGGTGGGACGCAAAGCAAGTGCGCTTTTGAGCCCGCCTTCCCTTGTTGCGCTGTCGATTATTGCAATTTACCTGTATGTGCTTCCGTTGAATTTTTACATGCGCTCGACCGAGCGTTCGTGGGAAATAAGCGGATACGAGGAACGCGATGCCGGGTTATGGCTTAAGCAAAATGCGAAACCCGACTCGCTAATATTTTCCGCCAGTAGGCGGCCTGTTTTCTATGCTGAAGCGAAACAATTATCGCCCACAACAACGGATATCGCGGAGATTTTGGCAGCAATTAAAGAACAAAAGGTTGATTACGTTGTGACAAGCGAAAGATCTCTGAAAAGAAATCCATTCTTAAAGGGGCTCGACGAGATCCTGGGAAATGACCCTGATTTTGAGGTCGTCTACGCGAAACGAGAATCATGGATACAGAATTTCCATTTTCCGGTAAGATGAAGATCAAGCGGAAAATCCGAGCTTTGCTATTTTTATCACCTCGTCCTATTGATATCTAAAATGGTAAGGAGTTGTACCCCTTAAGAATGATGGTATTCGAAAAGAATGCCTCGTGGAAGTATGAAAAAATACTTGCTGATTATAGGTACGTTGAATTTGGCGTTTTTGATTGTACGAGCCATTCTGTCGTACTTTCTGGTTACAGTTGCTCCGTTTGGTATTCCTCAGGATAACGAACGGCTTTTTTTCAGCCAGATCGTGGAAAAACTCGCGTTGTTTGGCTCTGGATTTCGGGATCTGATTTCGGGAAACGGCCTCTTTCGAAACGAATTCTATTTTGCCGCCGCGGTTGCGTCTCCGCTCTTCTTGTCGTCATTGGTCTTTGTTGCTTTACTGGTCCTTCTTACAAAATGTAGAAGCGATTTGACGGACGATTCCCCACGTACCCTTTTTCGATGGTCTGTTGTCTTTATATGTGTGAGCGCATTTTCGTTCCCGGTCTTTGCACAGGATTTTTGGCTCTCGATTGGGTGGGGCCGAATGGCCGCCGCCGGGACGAATCCTTACTATTTTGATCTGACGCTTGAGTTCACTCGCAATTTGCCATTGGATTATACGCTCGGACGAATGACCTACGGACCGCTCTGGGCGTTGATTTCCGGCATTCTGGCCTGGGTTGCCGGTGGCAATGTGCTGGCAGAGGCGTTTCTTTTCAAGCTGCTATTGACAGGTGCTTTGATCGGCTCGCTTTTTTTAGTTTGGAAGCTGTTGGCGGAATATCCGTTGTTCCACCAGTGTGTCGGGATAGCGATGTTCGGCTGGCTGCCCCTAACGCTGACTGAAATTGCCGCGGAGGGCCATAACGATATAGTGATGGTCTTCTTTCTATTGCTGTGGCTTTATTTTCTCCAGCGAGGGACGATTATGGCGGCGAGCGTCGCGCTGGCTGCATCGGTATTGATCAAGTACGTAACGGCACCCCTTTTTCTCGTAGAGATTCTCTATTTCTATTTTTCGCTTAAGCGGTCCCCGCGGACCCATGTGCTCCCATTGCTGACAGCGGGTGCGTTCATGGTGTTGGTTCTGGGTGTGTTTTTTCGATCGCCCGATTTTTTCGACGCAACCTCGTCAATGCGAGCCTGGCATTTCTTTACGCCGCGAGACGCAATCGCCGCGCTTTGCCGTCTACTTGGAATTCCTGGACACCCGCAATATCTGCCATTCCTGGTTTTTCCTTTGCTGGTTGTTTACCAGGGATCAAGATATATCAAGGCAAGCACGGACGATGCCTTCCGTCTAATGGTTTTGGCTGTTATGTCGGCAATCCTATTTACCGCGCCCGGACATATCTTTCCGTGGTATCTGCTATGGGTCGTGCCTTTTTCTGCGTTGCTTCCAAGTCAGCCTTTGTCGCAGTGGAACGTTGGCGTGGCATTGGCGTTCCCTTTTGCTCTCTTGCCGCTCCAGTTTACTAATTTATCCGGCTTCTCGCGTTGGGAACTCCCGGGGCTGTTGGTATTTGTTTTCGCCCTATTATGGCAACTATCTACTCTCCGATGGTTGTCGTTGGATGCAAACAATAGGTTAGAAATAAAGCCGTGAGCTGACGGTGAAAGCCTGGCTCGCGGTCGCCGACGCATTTTGGCTGTCCTGAACGGTAAGCGTAAAATTCCGTGTGCCTTTCAACCTGGCACGGCCGCGAATGATGCCGTTTGCCGAATCGAGCCACAGTCCCGCAGGCAGATTTCCGGAAGAAACCGACCAGACATAGCTGCCCGATCCGCCTGAGGCCTGCAGTGTCTGGTTGTACGGCCGCATACAGACCGCATTCGGCAGGCTTGATGTCATTATTTGCATTGGTGCGGCGGAATTCGTCAAATAGTTAATGTCGTACACAGTGCCGACACCCGCTCCAGAGAACGTGATCGTCACGTTTTGCCCGCTCGTTATCGTCACATCGCTTTCGCACGAGTTATAGATTGACGGTGCGTTCATACCGTCACCAATGGTCTTGCAACGTTTGTATGTTCCGGCAGGCAAACCTGAAACCGTTGCCGTTCCCGAAGTCAACGCACGGATCGGCACGACGTATTTTCCGTTCGGATTCACGAACGGAACTCCGCGAAAATTGCTGCTGCTATTGGTAACGCTCTTCATCACGGCGTTTTGCCTGATGTACTTCATGTAATGCTCCTGGTACTTCGTCCGATTCGTTTTGGTCAATGCCCACGGAGAAATTGTGCCAACGAGAAAATGCGTGCTACCGCCATCCGTGTCGGCGGGATAAGACATTGTATATTCCGACCACGCGGAAACACGTCCTACTTCAATATCCTGATGCAGATTTGCAAGCGTTCCGTTAAAATCGGTTTCAAGCATCGAGCTTTTCTTTCCGTCAGCTTCAACCTCATTTCGGAGACTGACAAGCATTGTATCGTCGGGTGCCGTGCCGTACCGATGACGCGAAACTTCATCGACATAAGTTCCCGCGGTTGCATTTGCTGTTTTGACGCCCCGGTAAAACGCGAGAGTCGCTGGGGACGTGGTGGTTGTCGGAGCAATGATATAAGGCTTTGCAAATCCAGCGTTTACTAGTCTGTTTCTTGCCGCAATGATCATTGCCGCAATTTCAGCCGAGGTGACAAGAGCAGCTCCATTATCAGGTTCAAGATATATCTCCAACGCATCAGGAACCATCCCGTAAGTTGTATTCAAGGTGCTGCCATGTGGCCAGGATAAGTTCGCCATACTCTGCCGGTGTATCAACGTGAAGTTGATTCGATGTCGAAAAATGTACATAACAAAGTGCCCAGAAAAGCGTCTCGCCTCGTGCGGCCAGTTTGGTCTTTAGCGGTGTTACGTAGTTATCTACCTGCCAGTCAATATGAGAGAATTTAAAGCCCGAAGCATTTATCGAATTCGGGTCGGCATTATCATTGATCGGGATGCGAAAATTAGCATTCATTGCAGCATAGCGGCATTAGTCGAATAATCCCGCCCGTCCGCAAAATAATTGCCCCAGTAATCTGTCGTGTTTTCGTTAAAACCTGAAGGTATTTCGGTTCTCAGCCGGTTGATACCGATGCCCACAGCCGCATCTAAAGCCGCGTTATGCTAGTTCTGGCCGGTCGTCAGAAAATCGCCCAGACCGTTTGAGCCGTAGCCTCCCAACCCTTCCAGGTTTGTAGGGATGTAGAGCCCACGGTCACGGTCTGAGCCGTCACTGAGACGGCCAGCAAAAGCGTTAGGATTGTTGAGAAAATAGGTTTCATTGCTTAATAATCAAACTGGTGCCTACAAAGGAACACGCAGTCCGTAGGATTCTCTGACCGCTTGTGATCTCAAGCCGAATCCTGTTCAAACCGAGATCATTTATGCCAAGATCCAATAGTGCATTCGCAGGCCGCTAAAGTTGAAAGCCGCTGCTGAAAACTTTCTGAATTGCGGCCAACAATTTATAGGCATCAATACCTAATTTTGATCGGAAATCATTGTCTTGCTCACAATATGGAAGGGAAAATGTTTCTGTGTTTAGATATTGGAGAACGACTGTGTGGGGTTTGGCGCCGTTCCTTGGCATGACGCCAAATTTCGATACATATTATAGTAAACCCTACCCTATGGCCGAAAAGTCAACACGAAATTGATCTGGAGCCGGTCGTCAACCACAGGAATTAAGCGGATTTGTTCTATTGTTTTAGAATGCAGCCGATCAACGAAGCGGTGGGGTTGGCGGAAATCAGAGCTGAATTTGGCAAACGATGAGCAGGTAGAAACGAGATGCTGGGAATCCGGAGTATGGCGAGCAACCGCTATTCGGTAGGCGCGATTGGTTTGATAAAGCGGTCAATGCTTGAAAGATTGCGGAATTATTTCGATGTTAGACTGGTCTCGTTATGATCGAAACAGAAACACCAGAAGCTCTTCTAAAGTAATGTGATAGATGACAATCGCATTGTAGAGTGACCACGCCACGACCGTTATCAACAATGGCCGGTCTTGCAGGAGCATTTTGCTTGGATTACCACCATTTTCGGGGTGATTAATGAGTGCCAGATAACGAAGCATCCCGTAAATCACAAACACCGTCCCGTAGATCAGAGCATCCGTGCCGAACCTCTCCACCGTTTCGGGGGCCACGGTATAAAGCGCATACGAAACAATGGCCGCTCCTATCAAAATGATGTTTACCTGTTCAAGATAAGCAACCGAGTACTGACCCAAAACCTTCCGGTGTTCCACCGCATTGTTTGACAACGTCAGCAATTCCTGCCGCCGTTTGGAGAACGCAAGAAACAACGCAAGCAAGAATGCGCAAGCAATCAGCCAATGCGTGGGTACGACACTGATAGCGACGGCCCCGCCAATAACCCGCAGCACAAATCCCGACGCGATAGCAATACAATCCAGCACTATCAATCGCTTTAAGGACAAACTGTAAGCGACTATCAAAACAAAATATACCGCCCCAACGACAACGACGCCGCTGCCGAGCCACCACGCAAGGGAAAATGCTGCGGCTGTGAGAGCGGCGGAAAATAACAATGCTGCCGAAACGGGAAGCTCGCCGGAGCTGATCGGACGATTTCTTTTTTCCGGATGAGCCCTGTCTTCGTCCGCGTCCAGCCAATCGTTGAAGATATAGAGCGCACTCGACAAAAAGCAGAATACGCAGAATGCGACGAGGCTGCGCCGACTGCCGAAAGATCCGTTAGTTTCCGTCCGAACAAAAGCGGAGCAAAGATAAAGAGATTCTTTACCCACTGATGGGGGCGCATGGCAGCTATCAATAGACCTCACCATGCCTCTTTTTCGTAATCGGAGAACGGCTTCAGTATCGTATGAGATATTGGTACTTGTTCGGACATTTTTCGAGTGCTTTGTCGATCCTATTTTAGATGGAAATGGATTCAAAATAGCGTAGCGGCCTGGAAGGTCACGTTGCTCCAAAAGTTGAATGTCGCGATCTCCGTCCATTTCACCGTCAGCGTTTGCCCGCTCGACCCGGCCTGATAGTTCAGCGTGTAAACCCGGTTGCTTGTTGCCGATGGATTTACCAGCGATGTGTCAATATAGACAGGAGCACTTCCGTCGCTCAAACTTGCTTCGAATTGCCCGCGCGCTGAACCATACACCCACATATACCTTCAATGTTCGCGTAGACGTGTCCGCCGGTACGTTATCTGATATCCGTTGTTCACTCCGATGACCCATAATCCCGCATCGATGTTTGCGGCCGAGGCCGTCGGCGTCCCGCCGCTCCAATTGTAAAGGTTCGGATTGTTCGTATATCGCTGGATCGTCCCGTCCCCAATCTGCGTGTAGTTGCTGATCTGCTGGGTCGTCCCGTTCTTGTGGTTGAAACTGCTTGCTGAGGTCAATCCCCAATGTGCCCAGTCGGCCGTTCCTTCAGCCGACAGATCAACATTTGTTGGCGGCGATGCACTGCTCACCGAAAGCGAACCGGCACCGGCAGCATTGACCGTCACCGTTAGATCATCTGCCGTGGCAAGAGAGCTGTCGTTACCCGTCAACCTCAGCACATACGTTCCCGCCGTGCTGAAGCTTGCTGTCGTCGTCAGGCATTGGCATTGCCGAACGTCACCGTTCCCGGCCCGCTCACCTTGCTCCAGGTTGTCGTCAACACCGCAGGCGGATTCGGCAACCCGTCATCGCCCGCCGTTCCGGACAAAGACACACTCGACGGCAGTGTCACCGCCTGGTCGCTTCCCGCATTCACCACCGGTGCCTGATTCGTCGGTGTCGGTGTTGGTGTCGGAGTCGGCGTCGGTGTCGGAGTCGGCGTCGGTGTTGGCGTCGGTGTTGGTGTTGGCGTCGGCGTTGGTGTCGGAGTCGGCGTCGGCGTCGGGGCAACGCCTCCGGCAAGCGTAGCGGCCTGGAAGGTGACATTGCTCCAGGAGTTGAATGTCGCGTTCGTCCGTCCATTTCACCGTCAGCGTTTGCCCGCTCGACCCGGCCTGATAGTTCAGCGTGTAAACCCGATTGCTTGTCGCCGATGAATTTACCAGCGATGTGTCAATATAGACAGGTGCACTTCCGTCGCTCAAACTTGCTTCGAATCGTCCGCCCGCTGACCACAAACCCACATATACCTTCAGTGTCCGCGTAGTCGTGTCCGCCGGTACCGTTATCTGAAATCCGTTGTTCAGCCCGATGACCCATAATCCCGTAGTCGATGTTTGTGGCCGAGGCCGTCGGCGTCCCTCCGCTCCAACTGTAAAGGTTCGGATTGTTCGTATATCGCTGGATCGTCCCGCCGCCGATCTGGTGTAGTTGCTGATCTGCTGGAGTCACACCGCTCTTGTGGTTGAAACTGCTTGCTGAGGTCAATCCCCAATGTGCCCAGTCGGCCGTTCCTTCAGCTGTCAGATCAACATTTGTTGGCGGTGATGCACTGCTCACCGAAAGCAAACCGGCACCGGGTGGAGGTGTCGGCAGGTCGGCGTTGGTGTCGGAGTCGGCGTTGGGGCGTTGGCGTCGGAGTCGGTGACGGTGTCGGATGGTGTCGGAGTCGGCGTGGGTCGGTGTTGGTGTTGGCGTCGGAGCACTTCCCGGCAAGTGTTGCAGAATGTAGGGACACGTGCCCAACCGGATACGTGCTTGTATCCACAAACCATCTTATAGTCAGTGTTTGTCCGGCAGACGCCGATTGATAATTCAAAGTGTAGACTCCGTTGATCGAGCCGGCGGGGTAAACCGTCGAAAGCGACGAATCCACATAAGGCGACGAACTTCCATCGCTCAACTCGGCCTCAAGCCTTCCTCTAACGCGCCATACACCAACGTACAATCTTAATGTCCGCAGGGTGGTATCCGCAGGAACGGTAAATTCAAATCCGTTTCCAACGCCGTATGTATATACCATCGTCGCGCGTGCTAACCGAAGCCCGTGGTCGGAGTTCCGTCGCTCCAACTGTACGTTACCGTCGGATCCCAGTTGGAACTGCTTCTGATCGTACTTATTGAACCAAATCTTGTGAAATTACTGATCTGCTGCGGAACCCCATTCTTATGATCAAAGCTTGTCGAATCCGTATATCCCCAATGGGCCCAGTCAGATGTGCCTTCGGCGGTAAGATTGATCGCGGTTAGCGGTGCAGATTGGCTTCCGATCAGCATGCCGCCAGCCCCAGATACATTTACGATCACAATAACGTCATCCGATGATGTAAGAGCTCCGTCGCTTACGGTGAGTCGCAGTGTATAGACTCCCGCCATCGAAAAATTCGCTGTAGTGGCAGGGTTGTTTGCATTTAGGAAACTGACATTTCCCGGCCCGCTTACTTTGGACCAGGTCGGCGTGATCGTAGTCGGCGGGTTTGGAAGCCCGTCGTCAGTTACCGTCCCGGAGAGAATGGCCCCTGCGGCAATATCAACGGTTTGATCGGTTCCCGCGTTGACGACAGGGGCCAAATTCGTAACGCCGCCGCCGGCCTGAGTCACCGTAAACGTATGCCCGCCGATAACCATCGTACCGGTCCGCGGGCCGCCTGCGGAATTATCTGCAACAGAATAACTAACTGTGCTGTTTCCGCTGCCGCTGCCAGGTGAAGTGATCGTGATCCAGTTATCGTTACTCAAAGCGTTCCATGAGCATCCGTTCGACGTTACATTAACGTTCCCGTTCCGCCCGGGACCGGGAAACTTTGCGACGTCGTTGTGATCGAATGGGCAATCTCGGTACTGGATGTGTTATACGACGATCCGCACGACAGCGGATGAACGCGACATCGGAGAAAGTTAACGGGATCGACTGCCCCGACGGATCTGGCGATATTTGACGTTGGACATGAAGATGGTCACCGCAGCTGTTGAATGGACCGCTCGTCGTACCGATATGTCCCTGCCGGGCAACATATAAACCCTGACACACGCTTGTTCCTACTGCGACCTGAATGGAATTCGTCTGAAGGTGTGAAAATGCCGAATAGGTTCCATCCGCATGCTGGATTATCACTTGATTCCCAAGATAGAATCCCGGGCATCCGGTCGGACTATAGTCAGGACAGCCCGGCTGCGTCAGATTGCACGTCATCGATTCACTCGTATAAACGACAAGTCCATCAGCAACGGCTAGCGGCATGTGCTCCAACCGTAAGGGTCTGAAAGTCATAAGCGTAACCCATCGTTTCGTAGTGGGCTGTGAGCAGGCAATTTCCCGGCGCTGGATATGAGCGCTCCCCCTTGCGTCAGGTTTGAATTCGCTTGCGGAAGACGGTAGTTAACGGACTTCAAACCGATCTGAGAAGTGTTGCCTTCCCAATCGATGTATTTGGTAACCGTACCTTTGGGTGTAAATTCTTTTACGATGACTCCCTTATTAAGAACGGCTGCCAAGATCGCTGTCCCGAGTGCCATTTCTTCGCCGGACACCTGGTTCTTGACCACGAGTTTACTGAAACCGACAAGGTCATCGCCTGCGACATGGTGAACGCCGTCCGCTGGAAAATACCCGGAACGACCGGGAAACTCGGCGATTCGGACGATTCGCTTTCTGGCTTGGGTAGAAAATCCAACGGTACTCTTTGGTCGCCGCTCATCCTCGGAAATCCAAAAGGTATATCTGACGACACACTGCCTGAAATCTGTGCGTCAATGCTCACAAATTGTGGCGAAAGGGAAAGTTGCTCACTCCGTTTCACCGGCCTGACAAGACTAGGTCCCTTGTCTTGCTCCCGCCATTCGCTATAACTAGAAAATGGGTTGCTTACATCAGATGGAGAGTCCAACTCAAGGCTGTCCTCTGCTGGGGTGGTGTTAAAATAACGGATCCCGCCGCCGTCATCATCCCATTGAATAACCTCTGAATACACGTCGCGCTCGACCAGTATTCGATCCGCTTTTGTCGACAAATCCGTTAATCCCAGCCCAAACCCGTCCCGGTCCGCAAATGTATACGCCACCAACGACGAATTTGTGGGCGAAAGTGATGCTGAAAGAACTAGACGAGAGGTCACTTTCGTTCGCTTTCCGGTAACTAGATTTTCGAGATATAACAGACCGCTGGGACGACCGCTGTTCAGCGGCGAATAGAGTAGGTTCCGGCCATCGGATGATAGTCCAAATGCTTTAAAAACAGGAAGGGACGTTTTTATTTTGGCAAAAGTTGGGCCGTTAATATTTTCGTCGAAACTGAAGGCGTGACCATTTGCGGCATATACGTATAAAGTCCTATCGGATGTTCTACCCGATTGTGTCGACGACTTAGGAGTTTCCGCAAGGGTCGTGGTGAGAGTTGAATTCGCAACACTGTCAAATTCCGAAGTTTGTGCGTCGGCTTTTGCGAAAATGAGCGGTAGCACGGCAGTTCCCGCAAATAAGAATATTGCAGCAATCAGAACTATTACAGGTCTTACAGAAGATCTTGATCCAATGAGTTTTGACATTTACACCTTAGTCCTACAGCGCGGGCATTTGGACAAACCTCCGATATCTAAATAATCAGCGTCGGTCTATACGCTGCTGGGCCACGACCGGAACAACCGCGACTCCGTCAACCTTTGGCATTGCCTTTGGTTGGACACCTTTAAATCCTTCCCACAGAATCCGGAGTAGAAAACGGGTTCCGTGTCTAACTACCCTTGACTTCATTTCGCCGCCCGCGCGGGCACGTTCGTGACTGCTTACCTCGACAATCCTATAACCTTTCCGCATCGTGTTAGCGATAATCTCGATTTCCATCTCGAAGGCTGTCGAGGTGTATTGAAAGTCCGTGAACACGTCTCGCCTGAACGCTTTGAAACCATTGAGGGCGTCCGAAAGGTATCGACGCGTACACATGCCGAGGGTCGCACTCAGGAATACGTTGCCTAATGCCCTGATGTGCGTATATTCCTCGCTGCCGCCAACCACTCGCGATCCAATGACCAGCCCAACACCATCCGTCAGTCCCTCGAGCATTCGCGGTAATTCTTCGGCCCTGTGTGAATAATCGGCATCGAGCATAACCAGCACATCGCCGCACGCGGCCTCGAAACCGGCTCTCAGAGCCATTCCCTTCCCCGGCTTTCTCGTATTCTCAACGACACGGGCACCAAAGGAACGGGCGATATTTGCCGTGGCATCGGTGGAATGGTCATCGACGCAAATCACCTCAAATTCATATTTCGGCATCTGAGCGATTGTTTTGTTCAGATCGTCCAATACGTTACCGAGCGTTTCTTCCTCGTCCTTGGCCGGTATTATCACGCTGACCTTTCTCATACATGAACCTCCAATAAAAATTTGAATCTGAGAATCAAATCTTGTCCTTAACCGCGACCAGGGTTTTGAAAGCTAAAAGACTTCTCCAGCCATAGTCGATATAGATACTGCGAAAACCATTTCGCTCTAGCACTTCACGCCCTTCCCGGCGAGATTTCAATTGGGAAATCTCCGGCGGATGAAAACTAAAATTCTCTTTCTTGCCGACGGAATTAATAATGAATGCAACAAACCCCAACAATTTCTGCGGCAGCGAATCTGCCGCCCGGCCACAGGAGTATGATCCGGTGACCCGGTTTTAATATCCGATGGAACTCGGTCATGATGCTGTCGATCTGTTCATGAGTAAAATGCTCCATCACCCCGACGTTCCAAATGCCATCCACTGAATCGGCCGCATATGGCATGTTGAAGATATCGCCGCACACCCTTGAATCCATAACGGGATGGCATTGTCTCAACACCGGTTGCACAATGTCCGTGGCGACCAGTTTTCTAGCTCCGCCACGCTTATCAATTCTCATTGATGTCTCGGCAGTCCCTGATCCGGCCTCAACAAAGATACCCTCTGTCGGAAAATACCGATTTATGAAATAGCGCACTGTTCGGGCAAAAACGGCTTTCCGATAAAAGCTAAAAAACCGCTGCGAGATGCTTTGTTGACGATCGTCGGACCAGTGTTCCGTCCAGGCATTCTGGCTCTCCTCTCCATCTAATCTAGTTTGAACCCCGACATTTATGGTCATTTGCTATGCCGCCATTCGAATTTCCGGCGTGGAAATCTCCTTTTTAGGAAACAGATCGCGATTCAAGCTAAGCCAGTCAACCAAATTTGCGACACCTTCAACCGATGGAACCTGCGGCGCCCATCCAAAATCCTGCGTAGCTCGTCGTAGATCGCTCACGTAGACAAGCTGATCCCCGGGGCGCCAATCGTCGAAGTCAAATTCCAGCCGACTTCCAAACTGTTCCTCGAGCAAGGCTACGAACTCCAATAACGAAAGTGTGTTTTGTGGTCCGCCGCCAATGTTGTATGCTCGCCCGCGTGTATGCTCGATATGTTCGATCGCAAGGTCATAGGCGCGGATTAGATCGTCTATGTAGAGCACATCACGGACCTGCTTGCCGTCGCCATATATCGTGAACGGCAGGCCCTGCATCGCGCGGATAGCAAACCACGCAACCCAACCCTGGTCCTCGATACCGAATTGATGTGGCCCGTATATGCATGACTGGCGAAAGACAACACTGTTAAGTCCGTAGATTCGAGCGTAATCCAGCACATACTGATCGCCGCAGCCTTTCGAACAGCCATACGGAGAATAGAACTCAAGCGGCCGCGAGACTGGAATACCGGTTTCGAGATTCGAATAAACATAACGTCCATCGCGTTCCATCACAGCCAGGTCATCCATCTTGCCGTAAACCTTGTTCGTTGAGCTATATAGGACAATAGGCTTTGAAGATGACGTGCGAACCGTCTCCATCACGTTGAATGTGCCGCGAGCGTTGATCTCAAAATCTTCGGCAGGGTCAGTAACTGAGGTGGTAACCGCAACCTGAGCGGCCAAATGAACAAGAACTTCGGATTCTTCGACCAACTCTTGAAATTCTTCGCCAGGCCACCGCACATCTCCCCGGACGACTTTGAGACTGTCGCTATGCCGTGTTGCGAGCCAATCGACGTTAGATTCCGTACCAGCGCGCGAAAAATTGTCGAAAAGCGTCACTTGCTTGCCCAGGGTCAGATAATGGTTAGCAAGATTGGTCCCGATAAAACCAGCGCCGCCAGTTATCAGATAGCGTTCTTTCATTGGTCAACCTTCTCCGAGTTGTAAATTACCTTACAGTTTGGCTCCACGCGGTAATTAATACATCAGCGTTTTGTGTAGGAATGATTGGCCAAATGTGCAAAAATGTACGATATTAGTCATCTCGGGGAACAAGAATGCTAATTTCATTGAATCCGTACGGCAGGTCGGCGGGTGCCATACCCGAAACCGCCTTAATTCGACCGATTTCGCGATAATTCTCATTCAAGGAATTGCGAATCATGCTGGATTTGGCCCAAAGCTCGTGATCGTACCAGAAATCGCCCGAGTGAAAATTGCGGACTAGGATCTTTTTGTAAAACCTTTCCTGAAGACGGCCGAGAATCCCTGAAAAATCACCGGTTTCGGATACCCCTCGCTCACCTATCGATGGTGCACGGTCTTTCATTACTATCCCCTCGCGCAGATAAACCCAGGTTCCTACATCGAGCAAAACGCGATCAGGCGGCTGGCCGGCAAATTCATTTTCGATCTGATGCATGTATCGTGATGCATCTTCTTCAGAAAAAGGGGGAGCGGGTATGCGAACCGCTCCCAATCCGCTAAACAAGAGACAAAACGCCACGATGCAAATTCCGGCACGGAACCACTGGTCCACGGGAGCTGATTTGAGCGCGGAATCGGCTGCCTTTGACCAAAAATTTGTGGCTGCGGCTATGAATAAAACGCCTGCAATGAGACAACCTGGACCGATATGGTTCGTCATCCAGGCGATCCCGCTTGTGTAAATCTCTATTGAAATGAGGGATAGCCAAATCATCCACGGTCCTACTATATGTTTGTGTTCATTGGATTGGACTAATGTGCCACCCGCGATAAGTCCCATAACAAAAAAAGGCCAGATGACCAGGAGATGCCGGAAACTGCGCAAGGGGGAAACCGCATGTGAGCCTAACACTGTAAAGGTCCAGTAAACGAAGTTGTCTTGCCAAAGGGCATATCCGATCAAAAACGAGAGTAAAGACCCACCGAAGGATGCGAGCCCAAAACCAAGGACACGCTTGAAAGATCGGGGGTTGTCGAACACCAAAAGGTACATGACGTACAAAGGCGCCCAAATCACGAGACTTTGCTTCACCCAGAAACCAACCGCAGGTACAAGGGCCATAAGCCATAAGATCCGGTTGTCCCTGGTAGTTTCATATTCAAGAACGAGCCAAAACGCGGTTACAATAAATAGCTGAGCCAGCGCGTCATTGTGTAATAGGTGAGAAAATGGATTAGTGATCGAATTGACCGCGATCAAAAAAAGTATGCAAAACGAAGGTACTCCCCAAAATAGTGAATCGGAAATTCGGGCAGCCGGCCCGGCCGTCATCCGAACCAATCGCCGACAGCTCAGGAAGGCGAAAACCGTCGTCAGGAATGTATAGGCGAGTTGTATCGTTCTATATGTCGGAACGGAAAGAGGTTGTCCCATAAGCCATGCAAAGAAATATGTGACAATTTGGGAGCCGGGAACATAAGTGAATGACTCATTGTTAACCTGCTCTGTAAACAGCGGATACCCAACGCGAAACTTCAGGATGTCATTCACGAAATCGCTCTCGGACCAAATCACTATGTCCGCAGGCAGTGCAATATAAAAACTCGCGTAGAAAAAGTAACTTGCGACTAGCAACACGCTGACCGATCCGACGATCAGGAGTCCGAGATTGTCGAGTCTGGCCTCGACCCGTCGTGCAGCTAGATAGATCCCGGGCGGTATGACCACTAATATTCCAAAAAGAATTCCAACAATCTTCACAGCCTTTTCGGGCTGTCCGGCAAATGCCAAGTTGATTCGATAGACAGCCATGGCTATCAGCCCAGCCACGAGGAGTGCCATAATGCCGGCTATGAGACACTTGAGAGTGACTGCAGATTCGGGTCGCTTGTCTTTACTTAAAAAAAGCGGCTCGACTGGCCGCTCTTTAATTGAGTCAGTCATTGGTAGTGGACTTCATGACGATTCTGACGGCTGTCCGGTTAAGCCGCTAATTCCGTCAGCAGGCTCGACTCGATTCGCCACGACCGACTTTGCGGTAACCCAGGACATCAGGTATAAAAACGCTGCGACTAACACAAGCGCTTTTATCCCTATCAAGTATGAAAGTGAATCGAGCAATCCCCCGACAAGAGCTCCGAGGAGATTTGAGCCAAATGCCTCGGCACGGAATCCGATCTGTTTAAAACTCGAAATAAACACAAGGCCAGCAAAGAAAACCGGCGAACAATAGAGCGCCGTAGCGATCAAACCGCGAATAACCACCGACTCATGAAACAACGCGTCGGCAGGCATCAGGTATCCGATGGCAAGCATTGCAAAAAGGCCGACATATGCGATTCGCCTTGGAAAGTTGGGGAACCACGCGACGACCAGGTTCGAAAGTAATATAAACATCAGGAGGCTTGTAATTACAATAGAATTAACCAGCCATGTCGTCCCGAACAGGAGAGCAGTTTTGCTGATTATCTGAACCTCGAGAAGCATAAACGCGGCACCCAGAAAGAAAAAATGCCACTGAATTCCTGTCGCTGATTCCTTAAGCCGCGAGAATGTGAGCCAGCAGACGATAATTAGTCCTAATGAGAGCACCCAAACGATCACTGGAATTCCACGATATTGCTGATACAGATACGGCCAATCATCGGTGATCGTCGTTGCGGGTTCCAGAGGGACATTAGAATGAGTTGCGACAAAGTTGCGTAACTCCGGATTAGCGGCAAATGCGTTTTCAACCCGGTTCCCGAAATCTACGATGAAAAAAGTGTAATTCGGTTGCATCATCAACGGTTCCTTGCCAAATCCTGCGACGACAACATTTTTCAAGCGCTGAGCAAACCACGGTCTTGCTCCTGAGAAGGACATAACAAACATTCCATCTGGCTTTAACAGTTTCTTTGTCGCTTCCATGGCCTCTACGGTGTAGACATAGTTGTCGAGGCGGATATTAGTGTAAGAGGAGCTCGTCGTATGCGAATCCAGGATCGAAAAAACAATCAGGTCAAACTTCTGTTTTGAGTTTTGAACGTAATTTCGTGCGTCGTCAACATGCATTTCGACCTTGCTGGAATCATATGGATGCTCGAAATTCAATTTCTTGCCCTGCTCATAGATAAGCGGGTCGATCTCGACGGTTACAACGTGTTGAGCCCCATTTCTCAAGGCAGCCGCCGGATCATTTCCCATCCCCGAACCGGCAATCAAGACATCTTTCGGATTCTGATAAAATCGATATGGAAGATTATATTGGTGATATGGTACGTTCGGAACGTCGTATAGCTCTGGATTCTTTTTCAACTCGGCATCAGATAGATTGATTATTTGCTGATACCAACTGTCGTTTGTGTTTAGAACATAACGGACAGGTTCGTCACCTTTCATTAGCGGAATAAAGGTAAGCTTCTGGTATGGAGACCAGAGAGTTTCCGGTGTGCCAGCTTTAAGTTGAAATTCCGCGCTGGTTGAACCTTTCCAACTTTCTTCGCCCCACCATTGCCGTTTCGAAGTACCAGCGAAAAACAGCACAAAGATCACAACGAACGAAACCGCCAACAGTGCGCGAATTTTTGGGAGCCGCCAAAAATAGACCAGTACGCAGACGAACAATACTCCGAACCAGATCCAAGGCGGCGTCGACATGAAACTTAGGAGCGTAAACAGCCAAATTCCGGCAATGCTTGTCATTACGTTGACGGAATAGGCGTGAATCCCTTTGCTCGAATTCTCTAGCGACCACCCAACAAGCTGGCCGAATGGCACCATCGTCAGTGCGATCAACCCGAACAAAGGAATTACAATGGACAATGCGATAAGCGATGAAATAACGCCCCAAAGAAAACTTCCTTCGAAATAGGCCTGACTCCAAATATGAACATCCGAAAACCACCCGATGAAATTCGAAAGGTTTGCGATCAGGCGACGGACTGGGTCGATCGGCAGTTCAATTAGCAATACCAGCAGAATTAGGGGCAATAGGGTGTAAGTGATCTTTATTTTCTTTCGCGTCAAATAACAGCCCAGTCCAAAGCCCAGAAAGCACGCCACAAGCACCAACGACTTGAAATAGGCAAAAATCCGAATCTCGGATGCAATCCAGCGAATTAGGAGAAGTTCGATAAAGAGGGTTGTTAAGCTGATAAGTGCTAGTGATTTCCAGCTAAAGCCGCCCAGCCTATCAATATCAACACTGCCCCATTTCTCGACAAGGGAGTTCCACCGTTTGGACTTCGGAAAGTTAATGATTCCGAGCGCCCAATAAGTGGCGAAAATTGCAAACCAAATAAAAAGCAAGGCAGGCACGTGGTCGATCGCCTGCTGTAGGATGTTATTCATTTATCTCTTCTCCCAACGTCATAAGTGAACTGTCCCCGAACCACCTCAGCCAATCGATTCGGCTTTCCCAAATTCCTCGTGAATGTCAAGATAGTCGCGATACCAGTTTATCGTGTGCTTCAGACCGTCTTGCCTACCGTATCGCGGCCGCCAGCCGAGTATCTTTTGGGCCTTTGAGCAATCGAGATATTGATTGACGATCTCGTTGCTTGCCTCATTTAGAATGATCGGCTCAAGCGATTTCTTGTCCATGATCGTCAAAATCTCGTCGACTAATTCGACGACCTTCAGCGGTTCACCATAACCGAAATTAAATGCCTGTCCATTGATGGAATCGTCGGGCATTTTTTCGGCAAGCTTCATATAGCCTTCGACGGCATTCAGTACGTAGAAATAGTCGCGTACAAATTTGCCATTGCTGCGAATTACGGGTCGCTGGTTTCGAAGGGCGGACACAATCGTTCCTGGCACCAAACGATTGAAGCTTAGATCGCCGCCGCCGAATAAATTCACGCAGCGAGTGATCGCTATCGGCATTCCGTAGCTGTGGAAATAGGACTGCGCAATCAGATCGGCACAGGATTTCGATACGTCGTAGGGAAACCGTCCCTGAAGGGCCATGTCTTCCGTATACGGCAAATTATCATGCGCTCCGTAGGCTTTATCGCTTGAGGCAAAAACAATCCGTTCGATCAATTTCGGACAGATCCTGCATGCTTCGAGTAAGTTCCAGGTGCCGCGGATATTCGAATCGAAAGTCGAGATCGCCGAACGCGATGCCGTTCCAACAATGGTCTGGGCTGCAAGGTGGAAGACCGAGTCGATCTCGTATTCGTTAATAATACGAACCAGCAGATCATAATCTTCCAATTGTCCGTGGACGATGTTTGCACGGCTCGCCGTTCCCGATGAAATGAGCTTGCTCCCCGGAACCCAGTCCCTGAGCAGGCAGGTGACCGAAGCCCCTTCCTTGATCAATTCTTCGACCATCCACGAACCGAGCAGGCCGCTCGCGCCGGTTACGAACACATTTCGGTTTTGCCAAAAACCCATCAATCGTTTTCCTTCAAAAGGACTTGCTCGTTTCCCGAGCCCAGGTTGCCCACGGAGCCTTACCGCTCTGCCATAAAGCCTCTAGCTGTTGTTTCTCTCGCAAGGTATCCATCGGCTGCCAAAAGCCTTGGTGTCGGAAAGCCACAAGTTCACCGCCTTCGGCAATATTCTCTAAACCCTCTCGTTCGAGGATCGTGTCGTCATCTTTCAGATAATCGAGGACCTCCGGTTCAAATACAAAAAATCCACCGTTGATCCATCCTTCGTCTGTCTGCGATTTTTCGGAGAATTTGCACACCGCATTGCCGTTTAGGTTCAGAGCACCAAAACGTGCCGGCGGGCGAACGGCTGTGACGGTGGCCAATTTTCCGTTGTCCCGATGAAATTCTATCAGCGACTTGATATCGATATTACCGACCCCATCACCGTACGTGACCATAAATGTCTCGTCTTTCAACCATTCGCGGAGACGGAGCAGACGGCCGCCGGTCATCGTATTCAAACCGGTGTCGATCATGCCGACGCGCCAATCGAGGCCGTTGCGGCTTACGACGTCACAAGAGCCGTTTTCGAGATCGATGAAATAGTCATTCGAACGCGTTACATAGCTGTGAAAGTATTCCTTTATGCAATCGCCCTTGTAACCGCATGCCACTAGAAAATCCTTGAATCCATGTCCGGCATAGATCTTCATTATGTGCCAGAGCAAAGGCTTTCCGCCGATTTCTACCATCGGTTTCGGACGGATGCGTGGTTTCTTCGGAGAGCCGTGTTCCGAGGCCGCCGGCCAATATTACAACTTTCATTTCTAAATTATCCTCGGCTCAGGTATCGGTATGATGAACTTACCGCCGCGAGCCTCAAATTCACTCTGCTGCTTTATGATCTCGTCGGCGAAATTCCAAGCGAGGATCAGCAGATAATCAGGTTGACGTTCCAAAACTGCGGAGACCGGCAACACTGGCAAGTGTGCCCCGGGAGTATATAAACCGACTTTTAACGGATTCTTGTCCACAGCGAAATCCAGTAGGCGTGTATCGATCCCACAATAATTGAGAAGTGTATTTCCTTTCGCCGGTGCTCCATATGCTGCGATCGATTTACCTTCCGCTTTCAGAGATTCCAATAATGAGCAAAGTTTCTCTCGCGTATTTCGGGTCTTTTCTGCAAAATTCTCAAAAGTTTCCGGCGCCGTCAACCCCGTTTTTCGCTCATCCTCGGCCATCGCGATCACGGCAGCGGCGTGGCTTGAATATTTTTCCTTTTTCCCCGCATACATCCGTATCGAACCGCCGTGAACCGGCACACGGTCAACACGAACCATCGAAAGGCCAACTGCATCACAAAGCCGCATCAGCGAAGTAACCGAGAAGTAGCAGAGGTGTTCGTGGTAAACCGTGTCAAATTCGACAAGATCCACAAATTCTTTCAAATACGGGACT
This sequence comes from Blastocatellia bacterium, assembly GCA_963765045.1. GTDB lineage: Bacteria > Acidobacteriota > Blastocatellia > Pyrinomonadales > Pyrinomonadaceae > OLB17. The sequence continues at coordinate 85,651 of CAVXVF010000026.1, forward strand.
TCGATTATTACAAGACCATCATCGCTGAGCAGCGATTTGCAGCCTTTAAGGAAATCCTGAGTATCATCTACATGGGCGAGAACGTTGTTGCCGATCACGGCCCGTGCCGATCCATGTTCGCTTAGGATTTCATTAGCAGTCGCCGAATTAAAGAATTTATTTACGGTTTCGATACCGTCCGCATTTGCCATTGCCGCAATGTTTTCCGCAGGCTCGATCCCAAGTGTTCTCACTCCGTGTTCGCGAAAACAGCCAAGCAGACTGCCGTTATTGCTGGCGACCTCAATCACCAGATCTTCGCCAAAAAGCCCGAGAAAATCGACAACCGTCTCCGCATACTGCTCGGTTATGCGAAACAATCGTATTCGCAGTTCCTGTGACATAGATGTAATTGCCAAACAGAATTTTGGGGTCAACCACATCGGTCAACTGGACAAGGGAACACTCCTCGCAAAAATAAACATCGAGCGGGTAGAACGGCTTCCCTTTCGAATTCGCCAGTCGACTTCAGAAATGAGTTAGCCAACGGTGTCGGCCCGAGTGCGATAAACGGCCGCAGTTTTTCCTCGCCGCAGGCACGGCATGCCGTCCGCTTGTAATAACTTTTCATCAGAACGTCATGCATAAAGCCGCAATTCAACGCCCGCGACCTTACCGCCGGTTTACTTTCGCCGACAGATATTTGACTTGGGCCTTGGTTTATCGTGCGTAAGCCGAAGACCGGCCATCTCCTGAAAGTTCCGCTTCCATTCCCGCGAAAATCGAAAGATCAAAAGGCTGCGGAGAAACTCCCAACAAGTCATTACCTTAACGTGGGAAACTCCGTTGCCGCGCATTCGCGAAAACACATTGAACTCCATGACGCGCATGCCCATGTAATGAGCCTTGATCATGATCTCGGGGTCGAGCAAGCCAACCCTTTGACTTCAGCCCCATGTTCATGATCGCTTCACGCGGAAGCAGCTTCGGGCTTCCGTTAATGTCGATCGATTCGAGCGATGGCCAAAGCATTCGCACAAATACGTTGTATGACGTGGAGACGAACTTACGGTAAAGCCCATCCATTCGGAACCGGCGCCGCACTTTTCCAAGCACATTTCCATCCGTGGTCACAACCGCCTCATAAAGGCGAACTACATCCTCTGCATCGACCTGGCCATCGGCCGGAATGATCCCAACCCACGGCGCAGTACAAAGCGGCAGCCCGTTCAAAACGCCCCAGCCGTATCCTTCGTTTATCTCGACTCGATGGCAGATAACGCCGTCGTTATGGGCGGCAAATTCGCCGATAATCTCCGCGGTTCGATCAACCGAACCATTGTCCACAACAACGAGTTCAAGCGGCATAACCGGCCTTATCGAAGGCCGACCGTAGCCGCTGTAGCGTGTAGCCGATAATATCTTCCTCGTTGTAGCAAGGTACGACGAACGATAAATCCGCAGCAAATTGTGATTTCTTAAGTTTCATTCGGCAACCCCCAAATCATGATTTCCGTTACTACGCCTTAATGGTTAACGACCGCCGCAAATCCCGAGCAAACATCGTGCGGGTGAACTTGCCAAGCCCCGCCGGGTGCTCTCCAAAAGTCGTGATACGAGAAGTAATTTTCGCTCGCGTATCGGGTGAAACTGCCGTGTCGAAGGTCCGCGGCTCCGTAAAACGATAAGTTTCCAGAGGCTTTTCATAGTGTTCGTCACGCCACTGTTCCACGTCGTAGGTAGTGTTCCACTCGGGCATTTTGACAAGTGTTTCCGCGAAAGGGACGTGAAGAAGAACGGCCCCAAGGTACCCGATAACGGACCGCAGCATTCTTGATTTTTCCCCTGAAAGTGAATCTCCGAGCGTTTCAACCAGTGCCTTATGCAGGAATTCAAGGCCTTCGTGAAATACGTAAAAGCGGCCTATCATAGAGTACTTGCTGAGCAAATTGCCGCCTAGGGTGCCGTCGATCAGCCGATCATAATTGCGCTTCGCCCAATCGATGCACTCTTCTTTCGTGTTGAAAAGTTCGTCCTGACTTTCCCGAACGAAATCGGCGATAACATCCTGAAACGCCTGCGGCGACTGTTCGAGCATGGCAGCCATTTTCGTGATCAGGTCGAACGGCTTGATACCTTGCTGTTGCCCAAACTCAAAAAATTCATCGTAGTTTCCTTCGTAAAAAAAGATAGTCAGCAGTAAATGAAAAACACGCGACTCCAAGTACTCCTGAAATGTAAATGTAGGAGTTTCGACAACGATTTCCTCTACTTCAACTATCGGCTCGCCGGTATATTTGCCGATGTCCCGGGCCACCACGCGAAACCGTGTACTGAACTGCCATTTCTCGCGGCTATCCGAGTCGTTCAGGGGAGCTCCGTGCAGCAGCATTAATTGGTGGGCCGAAATCCGTTTTACACCCGAATCTAGCAGCCCCTCGACCGACTTCATGAACGAAGCTTTCGTCTCGCCAGGCATGCAGAGAATTAGCTCACCGTACGACTGCATGCCTTGCTCCATCAATTCCTTCTGAATCTCGGCGTACGCCTCCAGCTTGATGTTCGAACGCTTGATGTTCACCAGAACCTCGGGATTCGTCGACTGCACGGCGGACGTCATTGGCAGAATTCCGCCGGTTTTCCGCATTACGCGGATGATCCGCTCGTGCTTGTTTTTACCTGTCGTCGTCCGAATATACTGCGGCCAGCGATATTTTTGTTGCAGAAACGCAATATAGTCCGCGACCTCTTCGTCGAGGCCGTACATGCCGAAATTGTCATCGGCAAGGCAGAGACATATTTCCGGCTTTACGCGTTCCGCAATGTAAAGAAGATCAGCTTTCACATTCTCGAGCGAGTGGCTGTAGACTTTGCTGTTCGACTGAACGCTCGAATTGCAAAACTGGCAGCTGAATGGACAGCCTCTGGCGATCTGCATCATCGGAAAATAGCCTGTTTCAAAAAATGGATCCATATAACCTGCCAGATAGGGCGACGGTATATCATCCAGATCCAAAATTCGGTCCAATTCTCCTCCATGCACAAAATCGTCCGTTCGCCTGTCGATCCATACATTGCCAGGAACCGGAGATTCCTGCAGGCCATTAATGGTTTTTCCGTTATCGACGTATCTCTGAATAAGATTATTAAACGCACGCTCGCCCTCATAAGTAGGCCCGCGAACGGCAACGTCGATAGCCGGCAAAGACCGCATGTACGTTTCCTGCTCCGCCGTTGTCAGCGGAAAGTTGGGTCCGCCCATTAGCGTAACGATGCCAGGCTTGAGCGCTTTCGCGTACTCCGCAAAATGGTATGCAAGTTCGTGATTCCACGCATAGCTGCTAAGCCCAAGAATTTCCGGAGCTCCGTTATCGAGAATTGCTTTAAGATCCTGAGGTTCACGGACGATGTTGAAATCGATCTTTTCCCGCGAATGGACGTGCGCCTGAGAGTACGCGGCAAGATTCGCGACACCCAGTGGATATACATCCGACGAGATTGTTACCTGATTGTGGCCTAAATCGGCTAGAACAACACGCATAAGAATTACCTCGTTAACCAATACCCCTTGCCGTTGCTTGTAAAGCGATTAAATCCCCAAAAGGACAAAGTTTTCCGCACACCCTCCGCCGGCGTCGTCCTTGGAGCCCAATCTGTCATGTCGACCAGACGCCGGATCGTAACTGGCCCGTGATTCATCTCTTCCAAGCGCGTTGGAAGCGAACCAAATTTCAACCTTTCATGACCGATACCCAGGCTTTCGGCGGCTGTTTCGGCAAACGTTCTAATCGAGCTGAGGATGCCGGTAGCTACGTTGACAACTTGGCCGGGCAGGGACGGCGCCAAACCCAACCGCATGAGGCTCACCGCGACATCTTCTACAAACACGAAATCACGCCTATGTAAGCCGTCGGTAAGGGGAATAGATTTTTCGGTTCCCGAAGCTAGAATGAGCGTAGGCAACAGTCGCTGGCGTGATTCCCCGGGGCCGTATACCGAAAATAATCTAGCAGTGACTCCTTTTAGGCCGAACCTTCGGCAGCAATCCGTCAACGCATTTGTTCCTGCAAGTTTTGATTTGCCATACAAAGTTGTTGGTCTAACGAGCGAATCTTCGGAAAGATCGCCTCCGGCCAGGCCATACTCCATTGCCGATCCAACGTTCACAATATCCAGTCCCGCCCATCGATGGTCGCGAATCTCTGAAATAGCGGAGCATACGGTCTCGATCAAATCCACATTTGTCTGGTAAGCCAACTCCTCATTCTGCTCCGCGCGGTCAACTCCGTATCCCGCCAGGTTGAACGTGACCGTTGGAAGGATTTCGCGAAATAAAGAGCGTACGCTCTGCTCATCGAGGAGATCCAATTGGAAGATATCTCCGTCTATATCGTATTCGTCGAAAACCTCTTTGGCCGCGGACCGGTCGCGAACCGGCAGGAATACTTTTGCGCCCGCATCGCAAAGACCGCGCGCTACCCACCGGCCGATGAAGCCGGTCGAGCCCAATACCATTGCACGAACGCCGGAATATTCATCCCGGTAACCGTCCGTCTGCCTATTCAGTTTGTCTGGCCTCTTATTCAACGCTATTAAGTAGATCGTCGGCCGCCAGCGGTCCGGCGACGACCTCATAACCGCGGTTAGTTATGGATGGAGCCTTTACGAACCACACAGACCGGTCCGAATACGTCGTCAGGAGCTTCTTCCTCGTACTCAAATCGCGATCCCATGCATAGATCGGTACATTTGCACGTAGATCCAGCGGATTGTAGATCATTGCGGAATCAAAATCGGGATGCTTGTTGCCCTCGATCAGCACAAGGCTCCTGTCAAACCTGTAAACGTCGGCCAGGGATCGTATGTCAGGCCGCATACCGCGGAAATTGTGATATTTATCGATTGCCCGCCACGGAATAAACGTGATGACTGAAATAAGACACAGCGCTAATACTGTTGCGTAAACCCGAGTTCCGCCTGCCTCGAACTGCTCATCAAATCGCGAGGCAAGCTTTTGGACACCCCTGACTGTCAGGACAACTAAGGGAACGATCATCAGAAACCAATAACGAGCACCAAAATCCGGACCACCACTGAAATAATAGAAAAAATGCAGCGCATAAATAACGGCGATAACCGCTATCATCAGATAATCATGGCGCCTGAGTCGGCCTAAACAAACCCCGGCAGCGGCCAGTAAAAAAGATCCTATGCTCCACCCGAACAGTTCCGTGTTCAAAGCACTGACGTTCAGATTTGTGTTGACAAGAGCGTCAACCGGGCCGTGCCCGAGGTAAGGGTCATGTTCCCAGCCCATACCGCGATCGGGACCAAAGCCATAAGCATTCGAATTTTTCCCAAAATGTTCATCGGTGTAGACGTTGATCGGGAATTCAAGCGGATTTCCCGTCAATGCCGAGTTATACGCAAGGCCTAGCCCGCCAACGACAATCGAGCCAAGCACGAGTCCCGCAATTCCTGTTAATTTCAAACGCTTCCCACCAAGCCCGATAGCCCAAAGCCCCAACAATCCCGCGATTGCAACTGCTTCCAGTGGCCGGACCATCGAAATCATGCCGAGAGCCAGGCCACCCAACACCGCCCATATCGCCTTTCCGTCACGTCGCGACCAGGCGACGCCGATAGCGGCCACAAGCGCACATGTCAATGAAAACATGTGCGTCATGAAGCTCATCCCGAGAAAGACGTACCAGGGAGATAATGCAAGCAGAAATATCGAAATGCGCGCTAAAGATTTCGGGTACAATTCACGGAGCAATACATAAGCCAAAAGCACATTTATTCCAGCCAAAAACGGGTTGACTAACCACGGGAGCCCGATCAGAATTCCAATGGCCAGCATGGTCGGCCAGCCCGGCGGGGGAACGGAATACCAATTGTCCCCCTTCATTGTCATCAAATAAACCTCAAAACCGTCAGGTACAGGCGGTGCGGGAAGAGTCAACGAGCCGGCAGCAAAAAAGCGTGCCTGCGTCAAATAAGCTACCTCATCCGGCACATGCGGGTGACGCTCATACGAATAAATACAAAGAATGGCGGCGAGGATAGTGACGAAGGTTGCAATGGACAGTGCAAAACGATCGGGCGGTCCGGGCTCGGCGTCGCCGTCCGGACTGAGGCCGCCAAACAAGCCGGAGAACAAACGCCGTACTTTTATTGTAGATTCTTGTGGAATGGCTAAGGCTGCAAGTATAATCGTAGCCAAACTTAGGGTCTGAATAAAAACTGCAAAAGCCCACTCCCTAATATAAACAGCAACGCTGTGCGAAACGGTTGTAGTTGAAATGATAAAGAACGAGGCAATAAAAAGTAGCTGCCAAGTTCGAAGATTCTGTTTACACCAGGCTGTTATCCGAGCCAGTGACGAACGGAGTCCTATGAGTACGAGCAAGGCTTGAACAACGAGAAATGCAAGGAGAACCATCCCCATCATGTCACTTGTAATTTCGTCAAAGGGCTTATAGTGCTGATATCGAAGCTGCCAACCAGCCTTTGCCATCTGCAAAGAAACGGCTTGACCCACGAGAGCAAGCACAAACCAGGCTGCGGAACGCCGCCATCTACTTCCGATTGTAATTGTTATTATCAGCATTCCGATCCCGATCGATACCGGTAAAACCGACAATCCCGTTATGTTGTTTTCCAAGTCTCTTAACCGCGGATCAAAGAGCGGCCATACTAAAGAAGACAATCCTAAGGCCAACAAAAGAAATCTCACCGGCTTCAACCAAACCTTTTCCTCAAGGCCCGGCCGCTGAACCTGAACTTTATCAATTTCCAGCATGTTTGAACCTGATCCGACGACCGAGGTTTCCAATGGAAAACGAGTAGAATGACTTTGCAGATCTGACATCGATAGAGGGAATTAACGTCTTACAAACAAAACGTAATTACACTTGTGAAACTCGTGGCGATGTTATAGCGATCTAATCCTCAACCACATGCTTCGCAAACTCAGACCTGTAGTCGGACCACCGCGACTTACTGAACTCCCCCGACTCGCTTAAACAATCGACGGCACCGTATGCCATTGCAAGCGCATGATGTGTATTGTCATGTGCAAAAAGACCCTGACGGCCGAATGTCAGAACTCCTTCGAGACCGTCGGCCCATTCGTCCTGAATTCCGAACGGAACCTCAAAGCCTTCCTGATAGATCGGGTAGGCAAAAGGCAAGCGTTTTGTAACGATCTGCGAAACGGGCACCTGAATTGGCAATCCGCAACGCGTGAGCGATTCGCGTACAAGGGAGGCGAGACCCTCGTCGGAGGCCTTCCATATTTCGTCGTTCACCGAGCAAGGTAATTCGCCGCAAAGCACAGTCTTGCCTACCGGTTCACGGCTGGCGCTGTAATTCTTCGGCTCGGATAGCCGCGTCAATTTAATATCGGCCTCCGGGAAATAATGTGCGTCAAACGGCGTCCATTGCGCTTGTTCGAGAACGAGGTAGATCAGAACCATTGCGCGATAAGAGATCTTTTTGCTTGCTTCAATAACATCCGCGGTCGCCGGCTCAATGACCTTCGCCAAAACCGTCAAAGGAATCGTTGACCATACATGATCGGCTTCGATCGTTTCAAGATGGCCTTCCGTTTCAAACGAAACTTTTTGCTTGCGGCCCAATTCGATACTTTTGACCGTGCAGCCGAGTCTTATTTCGGCTCCATGCTTTTTTGCATCCTCCGCAATAGCCTCGCTAATCTGCCCGAAACCGTTTCGCGGGTAAAAGAATCGGCCGGCTCCGGGAGTTTTAAAGCCCGGAATAACAGAGGCTACTTTCCTGGCCATTTTTCCCAATGAAGCGGCGGAAACTCTGCGATGAGCTTGGGTAGCCGAAAGCTTTTCCGGCGCGAGCCCCCAAATCTTTTCGGCATAAGGGAAATAGAAATCTCTGCAAATAGTCGGCCCAAGACCTTTTTCCAAAACGCTTGTAAATGTTTCGTGCCCATTTCCATTGCTGGCAGATCTAAAGAATTTCGATACCGCATCGAACGCAACACCAGCACCGAATGACGGTGGCAGGCGAAGCACCAGGTCTTGCGGTTTAAGGGGAAAATGTATCCACCGACCCTGCAATCGGATTCGCCCGTGTCGCGGGCGATCCAGCAAGTCATCGCCCAACAATCTTCGTAAATCATCTAGTATCTTCGGATCACAAGCCGGATGAAGCCGGTGACTGCCATAATCGACTCGCAAGCCTTCAAGCTCGAAACTGCCGGCGTTGCCTCCAACGACATCGCGCTGTTCCAAAACTACCGCCTCTGCCTTGTTTTGGAGAGCAAGCTGCCAAGCCGCTCCCACGCCTGCGGGGCCACCACCTAAGATCGTGATTCGGGTTTTGGCCATGTTAAAAAACGAACGGTATAAATCGCTTCGAGCGTTGACAGTATGCTTCGTATCCCCTCAGTTCTTCGGCCAACATTCGCTCTTCTTTGACCGCCTTCAACATCACGACCGGAGCGAGAATCAGAACACCAAGCACAAGCCACGAATTTAGAGCAAGCTCAAGGCCTAGCAGCAGCAAAAGATCACCGATGTAAATCGGGTGACGAACGTAAGCATAGATGCCAGTCGCGACCACGTTTTGGTTCGTCAGCACTTGTCCGGTCTCAATGTTCGCCCAGTTTTCGCCAAGCTGAAATCTCGCGGCTAAGGCGGTTGCCAAGCCCAGCGTATAGATGGCTAGACCAGTCAATCGTAGTAAAGACGAATCCGTAGCGATCGGTAAAATGTCCGGCAGCCAGATCTGGACCATAATCCCGACCAAGATGCCAATTTTGACGGCCTTAATAGCGACAAGTTTCACCGACTGGGGCTCGGTTGGTTTACCGGCGCTTCTGTTCTTCAGAACTTCCCAGATTACCTTGTGAAGCACCAATCCGAGAAAAAGGTAAATTTGCAGAATAAACATTTAGGGGAAATTTTTGTCTTCTATTTTCCAATTGGTTCAAAGGCAGCGGTTTCAGGCGGCGAAGGTTCGTCCTGCACTTCCACGTACTCCTTAGGCCGCACCCCTAAAGCAGCGTACTGATTGAATCGTCCAAGTCTTGTTGCGACCGCGTCACCCAACATTCCCGTGAACACCATTATTAGGGCGCTTACGAATGCTAAAATGGCTGAAGCCGAAATATTTGGGTCGCGCACCATATCGACCGATGTCTTTACTAAACCGTATGCTATGCAAAAAATCGCCAGCGGAATAAACACGCGGAGCGGCCGAAAAAGCATCGCCACGCGAAAGATAAGGATGGCGAAGCTTCCGGCGTCCCAAGGCACGATCTTTGATTTGCCCAGCCGTTTACGGTAATCGATCGGGATGTACGTCACTGCGTACTTGTCGCAAAGAAGTGCAAGAGTAATAGTGGTCGTAAAGCTGAATTGATCCGACAAAATCGCAAAGTACTGCATCGCCACATCCCGACGGAAAACGCGAAGTCCGCTGTTCAGATCGGGGATCTTTGTATTGGCAACATAGTTGGCCATAACACGAAGAACCCATTTTGCCGGCATCCTTGAAAGCGGAATATGAACATCGGCTCCGGTCCGCGAACCGACTACCATGTCCGCGTGTTCAAGCTCATTCAACATTTCGGGCAAATATTTGGCCGGGTATGTGCCATCTGCATCGGTGATGCCGATTATGCTGTTTGAGGCGGCGATAATACCTGTCTTGAGCGAGGCTCCGTAACCTCGATTGCTGCGATGTTGAATGACACGGGCACCGGCCGCCTTTGCCTCGCGAGCGGTCTTGTCCCGCGATCCATCGTCGACAACAATAATCTCCGCCTCGATGTCGGTAACTTCGAAAAGGCCTCGAAGTTCGATGACGGTTTCACGCACTGCAAGTTCTTCGTTGTAGGCCGGGATGATGATGCTTAAGCACTTGATCGACTGATCGTCCGCTAGCTCTTTAGTTTTCGCAGCATTTAAGGCCGCACTGCGCCTATTGCTAAATGGTAGGGTCTTCGCTTTGAATGAAGCTTCAGATTGCGTCATATTTCATCCTCGCTAATTTATCCTTTTTTGACAGACAAAAACTTCGCCGCCATTGAGCGTGCCGGGAAAGACCTGCACTACCTCATACTCCTTTTCGATCATCCGCCAAAGGTCGGGTCGAACTGCCTTAACCTCGATTGGTAGGGTGTAAACCAGCCACACCCGATCAATTCCTTGCTGGAGCGTCGCTAATTCCGGGCCCGTTCTTGCCACCGGCCAGTACGGCGTCAGGTAGCTGCCATAGACCACACCGGCTAAACTGATTGCGACGATCCCATCGCCGGGTGAGATATGACTCTCAACATAAGTTTTCGCGCCTGAAAAGTTTTGCTTAGGTAAGGCATAGTTCTTAGGCAAAGTGATCAAAGACGCTAAGATCATGAGCAAAGAGAATCCAACCCCGGCAAAAGAAGCAAACAAAGGGGCTTCCTTGAATGGCCTGAAATAGTGCACGATGAGCTTCGGCATCTGCATGGCACCGTGAATCACGATTAACAGGCCAAACCCCATCGAGAAGAAAAAGAAACGTGGCCATAGATTATGTCCAAGCTGCAGCATCGTACCGCCGGCAAGCAAAGCCGGCAAAAACATCAACACGGCCGCGCGTCGATTTGTTCGGAACAAGCAAACCCAACCAAAAGCAACTAACGCCCCGCCGCAAATTACGATTATAATTCCTGCAAACCCAATGCTCAGACCTTTTACGGTCTCGGTTAAAACCCAAATCGGGCTTGTCCATTCGGAATCTGTTGACTCTTCATGAATGCCAACTGTAAGAAACTCTGGAAGGGCGAGGGCGTAGAATTGCAACGTTACAGTTATGCTCAAAAGCCAAGAGGCGAACGGCTTCAGCCCCGCTCTTCGTTCGACCGATATGCCTGAAATGGGGTCTCCGCTCAATTTAGGACTCGCTAACAAGATCAGGTGAATCAGCCCTTGTGCCGCAACCATGAACGCCATTGTGGGGTGAATCCACATGCCCAGGACAACCGATGCCGTGTAACCCAACCACCACCGCCATTCGTTCTTTTCCAAAGCTTCAAGCCAGCACCACGTCGCCAGAAGCGTGAAAAGCAGCAAGCCCATATAACCGCGAGCGTTCTGCGAAAACCATATGTGGTGATAGGAAACGGTCATCAATGTGCAGCCCAAAAGAGCTTCGCGTATACCCAACAATCGTTTGCATAAATAGAAGAATGCCCAAATACTTCCAACGCCGAACAACACGGATGGCAGCCGCAACGACCAGGAGCTCTCGCCGAAAATACTTGTCGAGGTGTACCCAAGGATCGAAAAGAGCATGTGTTGATTCTGGCTTGGAAAACTGGTCAGGATTTGTCCGAACGGCTTTCGGACAAAATCAAGAAGAGTAAATACCTCATCTATCCATAGATCAGAGTTCAGGTTCCACAACCTCAATACCAGTGCGATAATACTCAAAACTACCAAGAAGCCAGTAACCATCGGCGTTGTTTTTGATTCCTTATCTAAACGGGCCGCGACTCTACGCTCATCAGGGTTTGCTGTCAGAGCTTTTCGTGTCAGGCCCGAGACGATCAGCAACCCGCCATGGAACGCAAGAAGGAGCCTGAAAAGTGTTGGTCCCCAACTCAAATCCGCTTCACTCGCGCCTAATAGAAACTCGGGCGTAGTTATCGTTCGAAACGCCAATGGCGAACGCCACCATCGCGACTCCAAGCAAAACGAGAATCACGCCTGCGACGCTTTTGGGATAAGACATTTGATTATTCAAATTCCAAGCTAGTCTTCTTAGCTCCGATAGACCAAAGCATCCAGATAATTATGCTTGCGAGAAACAACAGGGGAATCGCAGAGGAGCTATTCACAAACCCCATACGCTCAAGCGTTGTCAGCCACGGCAGCCGAAAACCCTCGAGCGTAACGTGTTTTATAGATTCAAAAACGCCGAGGCCCTGCTCTACATCGCGGTACATCACAAGGCACCACGACCAATACATCGCCAACACGCCAATCAAAACCGCAACGGTTCGCGGCATTTTTATCAATACGTTTGCGGCAAGTAGGAAAATAAAAGGAACGACCGGAACTATGTGACGAACTCCCGAATTAAACTGCATCGCGACCATACTGATTTGCGGCACAAAAAATAAAGAAACAGTGTCACAAACGACACGACAAAAAGCGTTTCTCGCTGATTCAATAGACGTGAGCGTTTTCGCAGCCACACCGGAAAAATCAACGCAAGCAAAAGAATCGGGGCCGATGTAAACAATCCGTACCTGATGTTGAAAGCGGTCTCAGCCAGCAGGTCGAAACGCGGAAATGAAAATCCCTTGTAACCTAGTTCGGTATAGTTGCGCCGGCGGCATATAGCTCTGCGCCGGAAGAAACGGATTACCAAAGCTGCTCCATTGATAGGCCATAAGCACTAACGCGCATATCGCCACACCCGACGCATATCTAACGAGATCGCCATACCGTCGCTCGTCGCGAGGTTCAGATAGCCAACGCGACAATGCGTATAGACTGAGCGTTACCACGGCAACAAGCCCGCTGTAATCGAGCACGACAGTCCATCCAGCGCACAGACCGGCCAGGAAATAGAATGGCTTGCTACTTGGATCGACTTTTTTCCACGGACGCCACAACAACGCGAATGCAAACAAAGCAAAACTCGCCAAAAGTGCGTTTTGGTTGAGTTGTGCGGTTCTGAAAAAGATTGGCGTAGCGAATGCATAAACGAGCGACAGCAGCACAGAGGTCCTCGTATTGTTCGTCAACGCGAGGAGAATCCAAAACATGACGACAACTCCAAGAGCAGATATAGATGCCATCGCAAAAGCCTGCATTATCCCGGCGCCAAGTCCCAGTTTTATGTCGACTCCCTTTTCTCTCGCACTTCGGTAAAACTCTCGAGCCATCGGGTAGATCGAATCGTATTCCTGAGGCTCCGCCTGCGGGTTCTCCGCACGTGATCGTTTTACGCCATCGACGATTCGATCGGTTATCGGACGAAACAGCGTATACGGTATCGCTCCGATCATCGAAGCACCCGGATTGTTGTTGATGAAACTCCCGCGGCCCGGTAGTTCAAACGTATCCGTGTGGAGTCCGTTGTATTCGGAAACATCAAAGCTCAAATGGTCGCCGAGAGTTAATGCCGGAAAGATCTCACGCACCGTATTGGTCGCAAAATGGAGCGTGAACACCAGCCAGCACGTTAGGAAAATCCGAATAGCAGCGCTTCGATCGGAAAATCGGAATGAAGAGATCGCCGGCATTGTCACTAAAACAAGCCCTTTTCCGTTCCCCTTAGCTGTTCGTTGAACGGTTGCGCTTTCGATCATTGCATCGCCTCGGGAACCGTCTTCAGCGGAGACTCGTTCGCTGCAAATCCATTGCCGGATCGGCCGAAAAGATTGCGTTGTGCGGCCAGCCATGAGCAAACGAGGACTACAACCTCTGCGACAAAAAGAGCTGCAGCCGCTCCATTGATTCCCGCATTGAAATATGCAACTGGAATAAGTGTGACTGCGATAATAGAACCGATAGCCGTAGCAAACATCTCCTTCCGCTGAAACCCCGCGGCAATAAGACCATATCTGTAATGCCCGCTTAAAGCAGCCGCAATGCATGCCCCGGCCAACCATTGCAATGCTCCACTACCCGGCAGAAAATTCGACCCGTAAACGCTTGGTCATTACGAATGGGGCTGCTGTGATCCAAATCACGCCGACAACAAGACTTGCCAAAGCTACGATCCACATCGAATGCCTGATCATTACCGCCAATTGTTCGGATCCCTGCATCCCAGGCCCGCGATAGCGACGGCAGCATGTTGAAGAAATAAAGCCATACAAAAGTGTGCAGCGCAATATATATCCGCATCGCACCGGCAAAATAGCCCGTATCCTCAGCCGTAGCTATCAGACCGACGATGAAAGTTGCGCCGAACATTTTCAGCACCCAAAACATTTGGCTCAGTCCAATCGGTGTCCCTTCTCGAAAAAGCTTTGCCGACAAAGCTGGCCTCGGCCACGAATTACTGCTGAAATATCGCCTGTACATCCAGACGCTAAATAATGCGGCGGCAGTGACACCGGCCACCTCCGCGATACCGACCCACACAAGATCACCAGTGCCGCGGACAAAGACAAACACAGCCAGCACAAAAACGGTCTGACGAATGGCTTGAGTTATTCCGACCAAATGCATTCGGTCATGCCCCTGAAACACCCATTGCAGAAGAAGGGGCAGAGCCCAGAGGCTTAATCCATAAACCAGCAGTAGATTGGTAATGGCCTGCTCAGCGACAAACCGAAATGCAAAGATCACGATCGCGAGATATCCCAATGCGGCAAGTAGAAAACGGGCGGTGACCACCTCTGCGACCAGCCGCCCGGTTTCTGACGGTGATTTTGCTATCTCTCTTGCACCGTACGCGCTGAAGCCCTGATCGACGATCAGGCTAGCGCACATCAGCACGGTTCCCGCCCATTCGATGTAGCCGTAACCCGCCGGACCGTTCAGGTGAGCGAGATATGCAAATGCAGCGAATGTGATGACTTTGGAGAATACTTCCGCTCCAAAAAGCGACGCGAAATTTTTCAACAGAGAAATGGCCAATATAGTTTCGAGAAGGCTAAACTGTAACCAGACTTACTTGAACAAAGAGTTCATCGATTATCTAAAACGTCTCCGAAGCTCTACGAATACGCCTCGATTCGCCCATAAAATAACCAAGAAACTCGCCTACCGACCAGGCCAGCAAAAGAACGAAAGCGATAGGCAGCGTGGAGATAATCGTTATAACTGTTTGCCGTTGTCTTCGCATATTTTTAAATACACGGCTAAACATTATTAAGGGTAAAAATATGGTGCCGAGGGAAAAACCAAACCGATAAAAAGGAGTCAAATTATTCGCTCGTGTCTCTGCAAACACACGTCCCCAGCTCACTCGCTCTTTCATAGCTTGTCCGAACTTGAGGCGTGGACGCATTTGAAAAACAACAGGACGATCATCCAAAAAAAGCTTATTTCCGCGCGAAAGCATTGCCCAGTGAACCGTCGTCTCTTGATAGAACTCATGCCAGAGATCATAAGTTGCCGTTAATGCAGAGCGTTTGTAGGCTAAATTAACGTCCGAAACGAAAGAAACCTCCCCGCTTTCAAACGGGCGTCCGTACCGGCCGAAATCGCAATAATACCAGGCACGATTCAACGGAAGATCCACCCCGTTTTCAACCGCTCCTCCGATCACATCGTATGGCTGCTCGTGAGCGGCGAGTATCTGCCTAACCCAATCATCCGCCGGTCGCGCGTGATCTTCGGTCATTGCGACAATTCGCCCTTTTGAAAGCCTCAGCCCGACAGCCCGGCGTCGATCATAAAGACGATGCTGGTTAGCGTTTAAGAGGTCGTCACTTGCGAAACCTAAATCCTCGATAAAGTGAAAACGCACTGCCGGAAATTCCAAGACAAGCGATCCAACATTCGAAGACCACTTGTCGAACGGTACGATAATCTCGGCCTTTTCGAAATCTATTTGTTTAGTCAGCACTGTAAGGTGTTCGCGCACGGCTTCTTCGCCACTTACGACGGTGAGCAGGACTGTCAGTTCTAATTCGCTTTCAGTATTCCGCACTGTCGAAGACCAACGCTTGAACCGGGGGTCGTTTTAGAATTTTTGTAGTGCGTTGTTACGCTTTGGACGCTCTTGTAACTGGCTGCAAAGTCGTCACGCAACCTACAGCTTGGTGCCGATTCGTCAAGAAGCTAGCTTTTAAACAAAGTGTTTGCTGATGATTGAAGCCTGGCCTTAAATAGAGGTCTACACGTAGATTGAGAGCTTAGAATAAAGCCAAGTCACCGGTCACGACAGTTACCGGCAGTTACCCGTAGGAAACCGCAGCCAGCGGCAAACTTTGATTTGCATTTAATCGAGATTAGTGTAGGAGCAATTGGTCAGTCATCACATCAGAGGAAGCGCTTATTTTCAATTAAGCTGTTTGTCTTACTCGTCGGTTAAAGGAGTCGGGATAACACCAGGTTGGTCAGTAAGTTTGATAATACCTTTCTGATACGCAAAGATGACCAAATTTAGCCTGTCCTCAACTCCAACTTTGCCGTAAATAGAACTTAGATGATGTCTAACTGTTGCTTCGCTGATTGAAAGGCGTTCTGCGATGATCTTGTTCTTTAGTCCTTCTCCGATCATTTTAACTACTTCTAGCTCGCGAGCTGTCAGGGAGTCGGTGTTCATGTGAAAATGTGCTTTGGCGGAAGTCTTGTCACTTGATTTACTTTTTTCAAGTATTTTGTTCAATAACACCTGATTGAGCCAGGTTTCACCGTTGTATGTCTGACGAATTGCCTCGATCAAAAGTTTTGGGTTTTGCTCTTTGTGGACGATACCTACCGCACCGAGTTTTAAGGCTTCAGCTTGAGAATCAAGGTCTACGCTGGCAATGATAAGGACCACGGGGAGCCCGGCCTTTTGCCGCAGCAGATCCGATATTATCTCAACCCTGTCACCGGTCGAAATATAAACAACCGCGACGTCCGCAGGGGCAAAGTCAGTAATCTTATCCAAATTCTCATCAAATGAATAGGATCCTGCCACGGAAAGACCCCGGCTGGAATCAATCAACAGCTTGAGACTCTCCTGAACTATTCGATATTTCGATATCAGAACAACGTTTATTGGTTTACTGGAAGGGGTGTGGGTTTGTTCGTTCATAGTCTTTTGCTACGGGAATTCTGGTAACGCTAGATAACCATACTTGTCACGGCACATACACAAGAATCCTTACGAACCGCACCAACATACGCTATTTGACCAACGCCTAGATGGAACATTCGTGTGTACGAGTTTCACTGTCGTCATCGTATCCGATCGCCGTGGACAAACATACTACACTATTAATCCTAACGAAAATCCTGTATGTGGTTGTCAGCGTATCTCACAAGTTCAATCTTCGCACTAGCAAATGTGTAATGTGAGGATTACCACGCGCCAAACGTGTAAGAAAGCTACTAGCTTAATGTCGCATCCCATGCAAGTCATGGTGTGACATTTATCTAACAAAAAATAGCGTAGCAACCGATGTGCGTTTGTGGGCCATTCTGTAAGTATGGATACGTAGCCCTATATTAGAAATAGTTATGAAGGTATAAATCCATTTGGTCGCTACTGGATCAAGGCTTGTGTCACTGTCTGAAAATACCTGTTTCAGTGGCTTTGAAACTAATTTCTCTGTGCGACGGTTGGTTTTCAAAAAAAATTTGGCTGGATGTAATCTGTAATACCGACCTGATTATTTAACTTATGCTACGGATAGTTACCCTATTAACAAGCGGCATAATTGTGTATGAAACTTACAGCGTGTTACCACGCGCTTTCCATTTAGAGAGGAGCCCACGATGACATGTCCCCCTATAAAAATTCTGCTGATTGGCGAATATTCAATCTTCAGGAGCGCCTTGCGGATGCTCCTTGAGACCGATACGAATCTCCGAGTGGTGGGCGAGGCCTCCCAATTGGATGCTGCTGATCAAATTATTTCGGAAGACGCACCGGATCTGATTTTGGTTGATTTACCGGATTTTGGTGGAAAAGATCACTTTTCGTTCTTTCAACGCTTAACAATCCCTGCCCTCGTTCTAGTCGAACAGTATGACATCGAGGTTTACCAAAGGAGTCTAAAGATCGGGATAAGGGGCTTGGTTCTAAAAGAAGAGAGAACCGACACGCTGTTTAAGGCGATCGAGAAGATCCATAACGGCGAAATATGGTTTGACCGCACGATAATGGGAGAAACCATCCGTCAGTTGATAAACGAAAAACAGATGCTTTACGACTACCCGAAAGCTCACGTTACGAATGCTTTGACCGAGCGAGAAAAACAGGTTGTCGACCTGATCTGTAAAGGACTGAAGAATAAATGTATCGCCGACCAGCTTTTTATCACTGAAACGACTGTACGACATCACTTAACGTCGGTTTTTAATAAGTTGGAGATATCCAGCCGTCTGGAACTTGTGATTTATGCATTCAAGAACAGCCTGGTAATAATGCCGAATGGTAATGGCTCCCACCTTGGGAACGGGCATTCGATGAACCGGCAGAGTGCACTGGTCGGCTGAACGTTAAAGGACAGAATTAAACGTACTGCCAAGCCAAGTGTTTTGAGACTTAGCTTCGCGAATTGTATGAAGAGTCCGGTATTAATGGACGCCGACACCGGCGAATGCTGACACAGCCGTTCTTATTATCGACTGCCTGGTTTCAGGTTTCCCTTTCTGGGTAATTGTGTCCGCATTGAACGGCACACAGGTGCGGAGGAGCGCTTTATCTTATGACGATTGAAAAAAAGAGAGAGAAAGAACTTAAAAAGCTGCAAAGGAAAAAGCAAAAGAAAAATGCTTTGATAATGTGCCATGACGGCAAGGAATATTGGACCACGCAGGCCCAATTCTGGCAGTGGGTCCGGGAAAGTGTTGTTCTTAAGGTCAGTGACGGCCCGCTTCGCGGTCAGTTCATCCGTCAGAACGAAGAATATAACGTCGTGATAAGCAACACAATTCTTAACATTAAGTGCCCCAATCATCTCCGCGAAGCATTGATGTCGCGCCGCAAGGCCTACAGGTAGTGGTGCTGACAATATCGGAGCAGTATGAGAAAAGAAAGTTTTTTACCCAAGCCGCGTAAATCCGATTTCCGGGTCGCCCTCATCGCTCTTGCCGCATCTTTGATCGCGGGAACGACTGTAACAAGTCAAACGACAGTAGAAGAAAAGCCAACCCAGTCGATCGTGAATGAGAATTACAGGGTTGGACCGGGCGATATCCTCGACGTTGTAGTTAGTAAGAATGACACGCTTTCTCGCAACGGCCTTAGGGTAAGCAACAAAGGAACGATTCAGCTGCCTATGCTTGATAGCGATGTTCCGGCGGCGTGCCTGACTGAAAGGCAGCTCGCTGACGAGATTAAAGAAAAATATAGAAAATATCTCGTAAGTCCCTACGTGAACGTTACTGTTCGTGAGTTTAATTCCAATCCCGTCGCGGTTATTGGAGCAGTAAATTCTCCGGGACGTTTTCAACTGCAGCGGCCGATTCGAATCGCCGAGTTATTGACCTTTGTAAACGGTCCAAGCACAAATGCAGGACGCTCGATAGAAATAATGCGGAATTCCTCCAGGCCGTATTGCGAAGAGTCTAGGTTTGTCATGCCGGAGGGTGGAGGTGAGGATCTCTTAACATTAACTCTGGCAGACGCGTTCAAAGGAGGCGAGACAGCGAATCCCTTGGTAAGGGCGGGCGATATTATTAGGGTGACGGAAGCCGGTCAAATGAACGCATACATACAGGGTAATGTTAAAAATGGTACCGCAATCAGCCTGAGAGATCCTGTTTCTCTCAGTCAGGCAATCGCCATGGCCGGAGGGCTTACATCCGGAGCCCAGACGGAAAAAATAAGAATAAGGCGTCAAATATCCGGCTCGATCAACCGGGAAGAAATCTTTGTAAACCTAAAAGAAATTAACAAAGGCGTTCGGGATGATGTGCTGTTGCAAACAAACGACATCGTTGAAGTTCCCGGACCAACGGGCGTTAAAAAGGTTTTTCAGGACCTTTTCAGAAGCGTCGTGCCTATGGTGACGCAGCTTCCTACAAGGGTAATCTACTGACATATGGTCAATTCAAGAGTTACGAGCCCACAAAAATGGCTTCGACCAATGCCCAATGCAGAGCAATAATTCGATCTCGAAAAGAAATCAGCCTCAAGGTCCCGATCCATTGCTAAGGTTGGAGCCGGAAGACTTTTATGTTGACGACTATTACGGTTCGGCTCCTGAACCGGCTGAAAAGCAGCAGCTTTTTGCTGTTTTCTCGATACTCCGAAAGTACTGGCTCATGATAGTCGGACTCACGCTGTTGGGTACATTTTTGGTCATAGTTTACGAAGCACGGAAACCCGACTACTACACCGCCGAGGTTAGGATACAAGTTAATAATGAAACGAATCCGGCGGCCGGAGGAAACACGACCGGCTCGATCATTCTGAATCAGGGCAATGATCCAGGCTATTTCACAACCCAGCTACAGATACTGGAAGGACCAGGATTGCTTCGCCGCATTGTCAAAGCTGTCGACCTTGAACACAACACAGCTTTTTTCAGGTCGGGAAAGGGCCAGGAAACGAGCGTTTGGCAGAACATTCAGAGAATGTTCGGACTGTATAAGGCTCCTGAGAAAAGCGACTTATCAAAAGCAGCTTCCAAATCGGAAAATACGTTGAATTTGAAAGTTGACTCGACTACGGATCTTGATAGCCAGGCTGAGGTACTGGCACCCTACGTTTCATACATTAAAAGCGGTTTGCTTGTAAATCCGGTAAAGGATAACCGGACGATGAACCGGGAGACAAGACTCATAAAAGTCGAATACACGCATCACGATCCTTTGTTGGCTACAAAGATCGTAAACGCAGTAGCGGACGTATACGTTCTTCAAAACCTGGAGCAAAAGGTCGAGACCAACGCTTCCGCCAGCGACTTCCTGCAAAAGCGGGTCGCGGAACTGCAGTCTCAGATCCGGTCCGGTGAAGAGCACCTCATTAATTACGCGAAAAGTAATCAGATACTTTCCCTCGACTCGAACCAGAACACCGTTGTCCAAAGGCTTTCCGATCTTAATAACAGGCTAAGTCAGGCTGAAAGCGACCGGATCACGGCCGAGGCGGCCTACAGGGCAGCTTCGCAGAACCCGATGAGCGGTGCGGGGGCCGAAAGCAAGGATGCCCGTACTTCCAGTTTGGAAGGGCAGCTTACGAGCCTTCGTCAGCAGTTGGAGCAGTTAAAGGTGGAGTTTACGGACGAGTGGCCTGAGGTAAAAAAAGTACAGCGGCAAATTTCGGCCATCGAAAAAGAACTTCAATCAAGCAGAAAACGGTCAACCGATACTCAGATCGCCGCACTTGAACAAACTTATCGCGAAGCGGCTTCGCGCGAGAGGGAGTTAAGAGGAAATTTCGAAACTCAACGAAATACCGTTTTGAATCAGAATGAAGCGGCCATCAACTACCGAATTATTCAGCAGGAAATCGACACGAATAAAGCGCTGTTGACCAGCCTGCTTCAACGGTCACGTGAAACCGAGGTAATTTTGAATCGCACGCCGAACAACGTCCACGTCGCCGATCGTGCACTCGTTCCCGGTTCGCCATCGGGACCGCAACGAACGAAGAATGTACTCATAGCTTTTATCGCTTCATTACTTGGGGGAATCGGTCTGGCTTTTGCGTTGAACTGGCTTGATGACACCATAAGGGTATCGGACGACTTCGAATCGCAGTTCGGCTTGCCGGTCATTGGCATGATCCCCAAGGCTAATGAGAATAGCCTTGGTTCCCGGCTTTTGCCGTCAAGATTCCGCAGCAACGGCAGCAAGAGTATCGGTAAATACTCATATAAGATGGAAAGCTTCGAAAAACCGTTGATCACAGAAGCTTTTCATCAATTTCGAACATCACTTTTGTTGTCCACTGCCGGCGGGGCTCCTAAGACTGTGTTGGTCACATCCGGTCAGCCGTTTGAAGGTAAGACAATCACATCACTTAATTTGGCAAAGAGCCTTGCTCAGTTAGGCGGCAAGGTGTTGTTGATCGATGCCGATTTGCGTTGTCCGAAGCTGCACGTCGTAAACGATGTAAAGAATTCCCTGGGCTTAAGCAGTGTATTGACTGTTAAAGACCTCGACCAGGACTTGATCGATGAAGCCATACAAAAAGGTGTTGAGTTGAATTTAGACATATTGCCGTCGGGTCCACGGGTCCCAAATCCTGCGAACCTATTCGGCTCGGTTGAGATGAGCGCACTGCTTGAACGTTTAGGTGCGATTTACTCTCACGTCATTATCGATTCTCCGCCTATCCTCTATTTTGCCGATAGCGTGATTCTAGCATCAAGCGTCGACGCCGTAGTTTTAATCGCTCGTGCAAACTTTAGTTCACGTGACGTATTGTCAAGAGCTAAACGAAAAATACAGGACGTTCGCGCGAACATTGTCGGAATTGTAATAAACGACCTTCCGATAAGCAGCTATGGTTACTACAACAATACCTATTACCGGCAACTCGAAGCGGAGGAGGCTGAAAAAGCAGATAGTAGTCTATTACATTTAGAATAGGTTAATAAGCCGCTTGCGACTTTAATAGATGTCAACCAAAGAAGATTTGTTAACTGCAATCTCAAGTTCTCCTTTTCCACCTCTACACCACAGAATCGAGCCGTCCAACGGATTCGTTTCATTAAGAATCGGAGAACTATGGGCCTACCGGGAGTTGCTTTATTTCCTGATTTGGCGCGATGTTAAGGTTCGCTATAAGCAAACCGCTCTGGGTGTAGCTTGGGCCGTTATTCAACCGATCATGACGATGGTCGTCTTCAGCGTGTTTTTCGGAAAGCTTGCGAAGATGCCGTCCGACGGCGTTCCCTATCCTATTTTTGCTTTCACGGCATTGGTACCCTGGACGCTTTTTTCGAATGGGTTAACCCTGGGAACAAACAGCCTGGTCGGAAGCTCGCATTTAATTAAAAAAGTATACTTCCCACGTTTAATTATCCCAACAGCGACCGTTTTAGCCGGCGTTGTCGATTTCGTGGTCGCTCTTGGGGTTCTGGTTATTTTGATGGCATTTTATGGTATTGCCCCAACTCTGAATGCTCTTTGGCTTCCGGCATTTTTGATTCTTACTCTAGTCAGTTCTCTTGGCGTAAGTCTGTGGCTTTCGGCTTTGAACGTTGGATACCGTGACGTCAAATACGTGATTCCGTTTCTGACCCAGATATGGATGTTTGCTACGCCGATCGCGTATTCAAGCAGTCTGCTGAACGAAACATGGCGAACGGCTTACGGCATTAACCCGATGGTGGGAGTTGTTGAAGGTTTCCGTTGGGCGCTTCTCGGGACGGACACTAAGCCGGGGTTTATGATCCTGGTCTCGACAATCGCGGCTGTGTTGCTGCTTTTGAGTGGAGCGTTTTACTTCCGTCGTATGGAGAAGACTTTTGCGGACATTGTTTGAAAGATAGCTATGAATTTTCGCCAAAAGTGCCTGTTCCATTTGTCCGGTGAGCGGACGGAAGGCCGATGCCTGATAATTGGCGAGGTCGCCCAGTCGCATGACGGAAGTCTTGGAATGGCGCATAGCTTTATCGATGCAATCGCGAACGCGGGAGCGGACGCCGTTAAGTTCCAGACGCACATCGCTGCTGAAGAAAGTACGCTGAGCGAACCGTGGCGCGTTAAGTTCAGCCCGCAGGATGAAACGCGTTTTGAGTATTGGCAAAGGATGGAGTTCACAAAAGACCAGTGGGCCGGCCTTAAGCAGCACGCAGACGACAGTGGCATCTTGTTTATGAGTACTCCGTTTTCCGAGCGCGCGGCAGACATGCTTTCGGAGATCGGGATGAAGGTGTGGAAGATCGCATCCGGCGAAGTTGGGAATCTTCCTTTGTTGACGAAAATTGCGTCCTCAGGTGATCCGGTAATATTGTCGTCTGGAATGAGCGATTGGGACGAGTTGAACACGGCTGTGAACACAGTCCGGAAAAATGGAAATCCTTTGGCCGTTTTGCAATGCACATCCGCTTATCCTTGTCCTCCCGAGAAGATCGGTCTCAACGTTCTGGACGTGCTGCGGGAAAGATATGGTCTTCCCGTCGGTCTTTCCGATCATAGTGGAAAGATTTACGCCGGATTGGCAGTCGTATCTCTTGGTGCGGAAGTTTTAGAGGTTCACGTAGCACTGAGTCGGGAAATGTTCGGGCCGGATGTTCCCGCATCCCTGACGACGACGGAGCTTCGACAATTGGTTGACGGCTCGCGGCAGATTGAAAGAATGCTGGGAGCAACGGTTGACAAGGATCTCGCCGCAAATGATCTTCAAGAGCTTCGAAAGATATTTACAAAAAGCCTTGTGGCAAGCATGGACATTGCCGCGGGTACGACTTTGACGGCTGAGCACATGAAGTTGAAGAAACCCGGCACTGGCTTGCCCGCTTCAAGCATTCCCGATCTGATCGGGCGCAAGGTTAAACAACAGATCAAAGCGGACGAAATCCTGCTTTTACAGAATGTCGAAATTTGACCGGTTCCTTTTCGGTCTCTTTACATCAACCCTTTATCAATCGAATGCCTAGAAAAATCTGCGTCGTGGTAACCGCCCGGCCAAGTTATAGCCGCGTAAAGACGGTCCTTCGGGCAATTACCGAACACCCCGACCTTGAGCTTCAACTGGTCGTGGCGGCTTCGGCGTTGCTCGACCGATACGGAACAGCCGTTAATTATATTGAAAGTGACGGCTTTCCGATCGCGGCCCGCGTTTACATGGTTCTCGAGGGCGAAAATCCGGCATCGATGGCCAAAACCACTGGCCTCGGAATGCTCGAACTCGCAACGGTGTTCGATAATTTGAAACCGGATGTCGTAGTTACCGTCGCTGATAGGTTTGAAACGCTGGCGACGGCTGTGGCTGCGTCGTACATGAATATCCCGGTCGCTCACATTCAGGGCGGCGAAGTCACCGGATCGATAGACGAGAAGGTTCGCCACGCTGTAACGAAACTCGCGGACCTTCATCTGGTGTCGACTAAGTGTGCGGGAACCAGGGTTGAGCGAATGGGCGAGGAACCACGTAAAGTGTTCGTAACCGGCTGTCCGTCGATCGATCTCGCGGCGGAACTTGCCGATGACCCTTCGCTCAACTTCAATCCGTTCGAGCGTTACGGCGGCGTCGGAGAGTTGCACGAGTTGAACAATGGATATTTGGTGGTGATGCAGCATCCGGTCACGACCGAGCATGACATGGCCCGAAATCATGTGATGGAAACATTGGAGGCTGTTTACAAAATTAACCTGCCCACCCTTTGGTTCTGGCCGAACGTAGATGCAGGCTCGGACGGAACTTCCAATGGAATCCGATCTTTTAGAGAAAAATACAAACCGGAGAACATCAACTTTTTTAAGAACATGACACCGGACGATTTCCTAAGACTCTTGTACAGCAGTAAGTGTCTTATCGGCAATTCCAGTGTTGGGATCCGCGAATGTTCATATCTGGGGGTGCCTGTTGTAAATATCGGCACGCGGCAGAATGGACGCGAACGCGGCAAAAATGTTATCGACGTGGGTTACTGTAAGGATGAGATCGAATCCGCCGTTAATCGTCAGATCGGTAACGGCCGCTACGGCCAAGACACATTGTATGGAGACGGTAAGGCCGGTGAGAGGATCTCTAAGGTCCTGGCTCGTGCTCCGCTCGAAATTCAAAAACGGCTTACGTACTGATTGTAGCAATCGGTCAAAAGAATTCAGTGTGCATAGCTTTTTAACGAATCTTCCGATTATTAGAGGATATCTGCACAATTCGGTTCCGTATCACGTTGGATCGGTTTTGGGAAACCGGCTTGGTCTTCAGGTAGTAAGAACAACCAGCCAGTACCTTCAATTCAAAGTTCGGAGTCGCTCGGTAGCGAACGACATTAGCAAGTATGTAGGTGAGATCGAGGAAGACGGAATAGCGTTAATTGAAAACTTCCTGGAGCCGTCACAGTTTAATAAAGTCAAGGCAGAATTTGAAAGCGCGTTCGAAGGTATTGAGTTGCAGCCCTACAAGAACGGCGACCATGCAAGATTGTACCGAATCCAAATCGCTCTTTCTGAGTTGAAGCACGGTGTATCAACACTATCGAAGTATTTTCAGCACAATGACAGGTTGAATAGGATTGCCTCGGCGGCGGTGCGTCGTAAAATATCGAGGCCTCCCGACGTTCACTTGGACTGGTATCAAAGCGGCGACGCTACGGCGACGGACAATGACATCGAAAATATTATGCACGCGGACCTCCACACGGCAACAGTGAAAATGTTTTTTTATCTGGACGATGTGAACGAGTCGAACGGCGCTTTTATTTATGCAAAAGGTTCACATCGGTTAACTCTTAATCGTTTGAGACACGAGTACGACCTAAGTGTTAGACAAGCAAAACTAAGAAAAGGCGTGCGGCTGGACGACTCACTTGTCGAAGCCCGAGGAAAAGAGTGCAGAAACTTAATTAATCCTAAATATCGTGAGGCGATGAACGTAAAAGAGACACAAATATGCGTAAAGGGGAACACCCTGGTTGTCGCAAATAACATGGGATTTCACAGGCGGGGAGAGTTCCCTTCCAGCCGACCGCGAAAGTCCATTCAAATAAATTATCGCTATGTGGAAGAGCCTTTCGGAAAACATTTCTTTTCGCGCAACGGAAGATGAAAGTTCTTGGGATCATACCGGCTCGCGGCGGTTCAAAAGGGGTGCCGCGAAAGAATATCAAGATCTTATGTGGAAAACCTCTCTTGGCGTACACGATCGAACATGCATTAAACTCACGGAGATTGACCCGTACGATATTAAGCACGGAAGATACGGAGATCGCCGACGTTGGCATGAGTTGGGGAATTGATGTGCCCTTCCTAAGACCAAAGGAATTGTCAGAAGATGCCAGTCCGACCCTCCCGGTAGTGCAGCATGCGTTGGAAACACTTGAACGCAAAGGGGAGCGTTATGACGCTGTCTGTCTTTTGCAGCCGACCAATCCGTTGCGGCGTCCAGACGATATAGATAACTGCATCGAACTTCTCGAAAAAACCGAAGCCGATTCAGTGATCAGCGTTTTGCCTGTACCATCTGAATACAATCCGAATTGGGTCTATTGGAAAAGTGAAGACGGAAGGTTGGGCCTTGTTACAGGATGAGAACGAACCGATCACGCGACGACAAGATTTACCACCTGCCTTTCATCGTGAGGGTTCCGTTTACGTGACTCGAACATGCGTCGTCAGAACTCAGCAGAGTTTATACGGAGAAAACATTCTTGGATACGAGATCTCACCTGAATTTAGTTCGAACATCGACACGCTGAGTGACTGGCAGGAAGTCGAAGCTCGAATATCCAGGAAAAATGGCTGGCGGCATTAAGCTTTCAGGTGTTTTCAGTTCTTAAGTTGAAATGGCTTCGGAATCTAACAATAAATTCAGTTGTCTAATAATCGGCAGTGGAACGCTGCCAATCCGGTGCGCCGAGATATTGTTGCGTGGCGGCCACGAAATCTGCGCCGTTGTTTCGGCCGATCCTCAACTCCGAAAGTGGGCCAATGACAAAAATCTTCCCTCGTTGGTTCCCGGGAACAATCTTGCAGAGCAGATAGAAAAGCCCTTTGACTATCTTTTCAGCATTGTCAACGAACACATTCTCCGTGAAGATATTTTGCGGCTTCCTCGCAAATTGGCAATCAATTACCATGATGCTCCGCTGCCGCGATACGCCGGTACTCATGCAACTTCATGGGCATTAATGAATGGCGAGAAATCTCACGGTATAAGCTGGCATGTGATCACCGACCTCGTTGACGGCGGCGATATTTTAAGACAGAAGCATATCGACATCGCCCCGAGATGAAACGGCTCTGACGCTTAATACAAAATGCTATGAAGCCGCAACTGAGGCATTTGCAGAGTTAGTTCGAGGATATATCCTCAGACAAGCTCGTCCGTACAAAACAGGATCTGGACGAAAAGAACGTTTTTCCCTAGATTCAAGCGGCCGGCGGGCGGCGGTGTGATTTCATGGAGATCCTCGTGCGAGGAGATTTCTGCGTTAGTTCGGGGCTTGAATTTTGGGCCTCATCCGAATCCTCTCGGTGTTGCAAAGATCGCCGAAGAAGATAATTTCTTTATCGTTACAGGATGTGGATAACTCCGATTTGGATTCAGAATCTGCACCTGGAACGATAAACGAAATTGGACCGGACTTCTTACGGATTTCCACAAACGATAAGGACCTGATCTTAAAACAACTTTCGAGGCTCGACGGCGAGGCGATATCCATTTCCGAGTTTGCCGCGGAGCTTAATCTCCGCGAGGGGCATAAATTACAAAACCTCAAGGAGGAAACGGCACAACGAATTGAAGATGGGGTCAAAGACGACGTGCAAATATGAATCCTATTGGGTCGAAAAACTATTGACCCTTGAACCGGCGGCCCCGCCGTTTGCCAACAGTATTTCCGCTTTTTCAGACTATGAATCCGCATCGTTCTCCGTACCCATTGAGTTTCTGAAATTCTATAAACAGTCGAGCGATGATCATACATTGAGTGATTACCTTGTTGCTGTTTTTGGTGCATTTCTTTCGCGATTGGTCGTTAACGATAGTTTTGATATCGGTTACACCAGCTTCGATCCAAACGGTGAGTTCACCGGCCTGGAAAATCTTTTTGTGTCGCAAGTTCCCTTTCGCATCGATGTTGATGGTCGTAGACATTTCATGGAATTTCTCCGATTCGACCGAAAAAGAAATTCAATCGGTGAAACGGAGCAACAACTTTTGGTCGAGATATTGTCTCGAGATATCCGCAACTGTTTTTGTCGGCGGAAACCGAGAAAAAATTCACACTTCCCGTTGGTGTCGTCGTCGCATCGAGAGTCTTACGATCTGCAAAGGGGAAACCGGAAATAAACTGACGCTTCTGATATTGGACAATGAATCCGAGTGTCGCTGGATATACGATAGAAATAGCTTCGATGATGAGAGCATCGGTAGATTAGCTCGAACACTTTATAACGTTTCTAAAAGGCGTCGCCGCCGCTCCTGATTGTCCGCTCGCGTCCTTGTCTTTGTTGACTGAAGAAGAGCGGCATCGACTGCTGGTTGAGTGGAACAGCGATCGCATCGACGTTTCACCCGAACGATGTATTCATCACTTTTTCGAGGAGCAGGTGAACCGCACACCCGACGCCGATGCATTGATCGTCGGCCGCCAGCGGCTGACCTACCGGGAGTTGAACCGGCGGGCAAATCAAGTGGCATGGCACCTACAGACGTTGGGTGTCGGCCCGGAAGTATTAGCCGCTATTTGTCTCGAGCGGTCGGTGGAGATGATCGTCGGAATCCTGGGCATTCTTAAAGCGGGTGGTGCGTACGTTCCTCTCGACCCGGCTTATCCGAAGGATCGTTTAACCCATATGTTGAACGATTCACAGGCCTCCGTTCTGTTAACGAAGGCGAATGCGGCAGGCGAACTGGGTCAACATAACGCGACCGTTGTCGATTTGGACAGTCGATCGCGAAACGATAGAGAAAGCGTCGGGAACCAATCCGGTTTCCGGGGTAACCCAACGCAATCTGGCGTACGTCATCTATACGTCCGGTTCGACCGGAAAACCGAAAGGTGTTGCCATAGAGCACCGGAGTACGGCCGCGTTTTTGACATGGGCGACCTCCGTTTTCAGCGTCGAAAAGTTAAGAGGCACGCTGGCTTCGACCTCTGTTTGCTTTGATCTTTCCGTCTTTGAAATGTTTGCTCCGTTGAGCTTGCGGCGGGGCGATCATTTTAGTTGAAAACATCTTGCACTTACCGGAGCTGCACCCGCTGCCGATGAGGTGACGCTTATAAACACGGTTCCTTCGGCAATAGCCGAATTAGTGAGAATCAACGGCATTCCCGATTCAGTCCGCACTGTTAATCTGGCGGGCGAGCCGCTTAAAACATCGCTCGTTCGGCAGATTTACGAAACCGGAACCGTATGCGAAGTTTTCGATCTATACGGTCCGACGGAAGACACTACTTACTCGACCTTTACTTTGCGAGATAGGGAAAAGCAACCATTGGCCGCCCGATCTCCAATACACAGGCCTATGTTCTGGATCGCAACCTTCAACCGGTTCCCGTTGGTATTCCCGGTGAGCTTTATCTGGGCGGCGATGGCCTAGCCCGTGGTTATTTGAATAGGTCCGAACTGACTGCCGAGCGGTTCACCAAGAATCCGTTCGGCCAGGATCTCCCCGAACGGCTTTACAAAACGGGTGATCTGGTGCGCTATCTGCCTTCCGGCCAAATCGAGTATTTAGGCCGCATTGACAATCAAGTAAAGATCCGTGGTTTCCGCATTGAATTAGGTGAGATCGAAACGGCACTTTCTTCGCATCCCGCAGTCGCGGAGACCGTAGTTACTGCTCGAGAGGACCAGCCAGGTGACAAACGCCTTGTTGCGTATTTTGTTCCAGCCGAACGGCAAGCGGTTTCGATTGCTGATCTTAGCGAACATCTCAAAGAAGGCTTACCCGATTTTATGATACCGTCGGCTTTCGTCGAACTCGCGGAATTGCCTCTCACGCCGAACGGCAAGATAGATCGCAAAGCCCTGCCGGCACCGCCGTCTACGTCCCTTGTATCGAAAACGGAGTTCGTCGCTCATCGTGATGATCTAGAATCGAGGCTTGTTAAAATCTGGGAGACGATTCTGGGCATTCAGCCTATCAGCGTGAAGGACAATTTCTTCGAATTGGGCGGACATTCACTAAAAGCAATAAGAATGTTCGCCGAGATAGAGGAAGCTTTTGGGAAGAATATTCCGTTGGCGACTCTTTTTGAAGCCGGTACGGTTGAAAAGCTCGCAGTTATTCTCCGTCAAGACGGTTGGACGGCTCCGGAATCGTCGCTTGTCCCAATTCAACAGAAAGGAACGAAGCCGCCGTTTTTTTGTATTCACGCAAAAGGCGGGAATGTGTTGTTTTACCGCGATTTAGCTAAATATCTAGGCGATGACCAGCCGTTCTACGGACTTCAGGCGAGACGTCTGGCTGGGCGGCAAATCGGACACGCTACCGTCGAGGAAATGGCCGAGTTTTACATTAAAGAGATCCAGGCTCTGCAACCCGACGGCCCCTACTACGTCGGCGGTTCATCGTTCGGCGGATTGGTCGCCTTTGAGATAGCCCAACAACTTCAGCGGCAAGGGGAAAAGATAGCGTTGCTTGCTTTGCTTGATACGGGAACACCCGATTACCCGAAAATGCTGCCGAACACTACGGCCTTCCGCTTGAAAGTTTACCAATTGATTCGCAGGGCTCAGCATCATAAAGATAGTTTGAATGCGTTCAGTGCAAAAGAAAAATCGGGTTATGTTCTGGAAAAACTAAAGAAGGTAAAACTAAAGTATCGCCGAATGGTAAGGGACAACTATAAAAAGACCGTCCGAAAGTTTTATGGAGTGACGAAAGGAACGAATGCGATACCGACAAGCTATATCCAGATCGAGGACTTGATCTGGAAGGCGGGGCAAAAATATTCGCCCGAAGTTTATCCAGGCAACATGACACTTTTCCGAGCTTCGATCCAGCCATTGGGAATCCAGCCCGACCCGACACTTGGCTGGGAACGTTTCGTTGAAGGCGAAATCGAAATGAAGGAAGTGCCGGGACATCACGGCTCGATTGTCGCCGAACCTTATGTTCGCGTTCTCGCCGAAAAGCTGCGCGGTTGTCTCGAATCAGTTCAGTTAAAGGAAGCGCAATTTGTTGAATGTACAACTCCGGTTCAACCGATTACTCGCAAGTTTGTTCAGGCGGCCGGCGTTGGAGCTATTTCTTAGAAAGTTCTTTTTGATGGATTCAGTTCAGTACAATAGACGGCCGTCATACGGGACGCGCTCTTTGAAACCCGAAGACGTTCATGTCTGGCGCATTTGTTTGGATCGGGATTTATCTTACGTGAATACGCTGTTCCAGACACTTTCATCGGATGAGAGACAGAAAGCCGAAAGTTATCGCATTGACGACGACAGTAACCGTTTCGTGGTTGCACGGGGAACGGTGCGCAAGATTCTTGGCGAGTACCTAAATAGCGGTCCCGAGCAAATTCGTTTTTCGTATACCCGATACGGAAAGCCATTCTTAAAACAAGAGGGGAATAATATTCGGTTTAACGTTACCCATTCACGCGGACTTGCTTTGTTTGCGGTTGCGTGCGGAAGAGAAATTGGAATCGATGTCGAGTTTATAGACAAGAGCTTCCCCATCGTGAAAACTGCTCAGCAGGTTTTCTCGCCGAACGAGTGTTACCAGCTACAAACTCTTGAACCTGATTTACAAGCGGCCTCGTTCTTCCGCGGTTGGACGCTCAGGGAGGCATATCTTAAAGCAATCGGGACCGGATTTGCATACCCAAGCAAACATGCTTCCGATCCAGGGATTACGTCCGAGTCACATGTTCCGTTCAGGAAAACTGGGTTGCGGAGAAATCGAGATTGGACTTTGGCAACTTTGAACATCGACGATGATTATAAGGCGGCTCTCGCGGTTGAAGGAAAGATCTGTGACATACGATACCACCGAATCGTTGGATAAGTGCGTAAATCTCTAATCTCGCAAATATGACGATAAAGCTATACGAAGTTGCAAGAAAGAGTATCGAGCCTTTTCTGCCGCCGCTTTATAAACAAGTTCGTGTGAAGCTCCTTCGCGAAATCCGAAAATTTTCGGCATCACCATCAATATTGGATGTTGGAGGCAGGAAATCGCCGTACACAATCGGCGTACCCGGGCGAATTACGATAATCGATCTTCCGAGAAACACCGAAGTCCAATCGGCACTTAATCTCGGCTTAAATGAAAGCATCGTTAATCGCATAAAGAGCAGACGAAGCAATATAGACCGACTTATTATAGGCGATATGACTAAGTCTGGCATACCCAGCGAATCCTTTGACCTTGCTGTCTCGGTCGAAGTTTTAGAGCATGTGCAGGATGATGAAAAATTCGTAAGCGAGGTTTGTCGTGTATTAAAGCCGGGCGGCAGATTTATTATGACGACGCCGAATGGTGATTTTGTCGAGAATAGAAACCCGGATCATAAGCGGCACTACAAGAAGCAACAGCTAAGCGGTTTATTAGAAAAGTATTTCACCAATGTTGAAGTGGAGTATGCGATTGCCGGCGGACGCTATCGAAAGATAGGCTTAAAAGCCTGGTCACTGCATCGTCCATTGCAAACCGTTTCCAGTGCTTTTGGAAATATCGTCAACTCGTATCAATCATCGCGAAAGGATATTAAAGATCGAGCTATCGGCACCCATCACTTGGTGGCGGTCGCGGAAAAACACTGAGAGATCTCAAAGATCACCCTTCCTGAAAAAGAAATGTGTGGAATAGCTGGAATATTTGGTGAGTCCTGGAAACCCGATGATCTCTCGGCGATGGTAGCTTCTCAGCGCCACCGCGGGCCGGACGGAGAAGGCATCTATCTTGACCCTTTTCTCAAATGTGGATTAGGGCATAACCGTCTGAGTATTCTGGACCTGTCTGCGGCTGGAAACCAGCCGATGGTGAACAGGGATGGGAATCTGGTCATCGTTCTTAACGGCGAAATCTACAATTATTTAGAGCTGAAAAGAGAACTTGAGTGCGAGTATGTTTTTACAACAAGAACTGATACTGAAGTACTGCTGGCCGCATACCAAAAATGGGGAGAGAGTTGTTTGGAACACCTCGTCGGCATGTTCGCGTTTGTGGTTTGGGACGAGAACAACAAGTCGGCATTCGCGGCGCGTGATCGTTTCGGGGTGAAACCTCTCTACTATTATCAAAAGAGCGACGGTACTTTACTGATCTCGAGCGAAATAAAGGCCCTGCATGCTGCCGGTGTTCCGCGACTCCCAGACGAACGAACTTGGGCAACGTATTTGACCTACGGCCTTTACGAGCACTCTGAGAACACCTTTTGGAAGGATGTTTGTACACTTCCAGGCGGCCATTATCTAAGTTGGAAAAACAATCAAGTCAGCGTCACTAAGTGGTACGACATTGCCGAGAAGGTTGGGAATGACTATGACGAACGACCGGAGCACGAAGTTCAGAATGAATATTTTGAGCTGATGAAAGAGAGCGTCAAGCTCCGCTTTCGGTCGGATGTTGCCGTAGGAATTAACTTGAGCGGCGGCCTTGACTCTTCTAGTCTTCTCGGCCTGGTCCACGAAGTTCAAGGGGAAGAAAGCGATGTGACCGCTTTTACCTTCATTACTGGCGATCCCAATTACGACGAACTTCCGTGGGTCGAACAGATGCTGGCGAAAACGAAACATCCTCTTGTCATCGGCAGGCTTACGCCGGACGAAGTCCCTAGCCCTCGCTGAGAATGTGCAGTATCACCAGGACGAACCGTTCGGAGGGTTGCCCACGCTCGCGTACGCCAAAGTTTTCGAAGCAGCAAAGGAAAATGGTGTAACAGTGCTGCTGGATGGAAACGGTATGGACGAGCAATGGGCCGGATACGATTATTATCAGTCGGGCATGAACGGCAGCGAACCATGCCTGATTCAGGGCACAAAGGAAAACCCGGTTAGACCGGATTGTCTCAACCCCGAGTTTCGCAAGTTGGCGGAATCGCTTCCGTTACCGAACGTTTTCAGCGATCGACTCCGAAATCTTCAGTACCGGGATACAAGGTTTACAAAGATTCCGCGTGCGATGCGATTTAACGATCGAATCTCAATGCGGTCCTCAACCGAGCTGAGAGAACCTTTTCTGGATCACAGGCTATTCGAGCTTGCGATGCGGCAGCCCGCGACGCGCAAAATTGACAATGGAATTCGAAAAAAAATGCTGCGCGAAATATCGCAGCGTTTTCTGCCCCGCGCAGTTTCCGCCGCGCCCAAAAGAGCGGTACAAACGCCGCAGCGGGAATGGCTAAGAGGCTCGCTGCGAGAATGGGCGCGCGAACGGATAGATTCCGCTCTCGCGGGTCCCCAGGGCAAATACCTCGACAAAAAAAAGGTAAGTGACTCACTTGAAAGCTATTTTAGAGGCGAATCCGACAACAGTTTTTACATTTGGCAGTGGATCAGCATGGGTCTGAACACAAGCGTCGGTAAGGCCGCAAATAAGTCATGACATTGAGCAAGAACACTGTGATTCAAGTTGAAGGGCTCGGAAAGCAATACAGGATCGGGCAAACAAAAAGGAGTCACGACACTCTTCGGGACTCTATAATGCACGGCTTTTCCGGCATATTCGGCCGTTCCACGGCCGCAGCCAACGGGAATGGCAAGAACGGACATTCGGATGAATTCTGGGCATTAAGAAATATTTCTTTCGAAGTAAAACAAGGCGAAATCGTAGGAATAATCGGAAGGAACGGTGCCGGGAAAAGCACACTTCTCAAAACTCTCGCAAGGATTACTGAGCCGACTGAGGGATCGATTGATATATTCGGCCGTGTCGGCTCTTTACTGGAAGTTGGAACCGGATTCCACCAGGAATTGACCGGCAGAGAGAATATTTTCCTGAGCGGCTCGATTCTTGGCATGAAGAAAGCCGAGATTCACCGGCACTTTGACGAGATCGTGGATTTCTCGGAAATCGAGAAATTCATCGATATGCCGGTCAAACATTATTCAAGTGGGATGTATTTAAGACTGGCGTTTGGCGTGGCAGCCTTTCTGCAGCCTGAGATCCTTCTTATCGACGAAGTGCTCGCGGTCGGCGACGCGGTGTTTCAGAAAAAATGTCTCGGGAAAATGGGCGATGTTTCAAAACAAGGACGAACGGTTTTGTTCGTCAGCCACAATATGGGCGCGATTCAGGAGCTTTGCCAGCGGGGCATTCTTCTCGAATCTGGACGTATTGCCTTCGACGGAAGTGCCGTTGATTGCGTCGGGGAGTATTACACCCGCACTAATTCTTCAAGTTACAAAGAGGACAACCATGATGCCGGGCGCCCGATTGAAGTAGCCGAACTTAAAGTGAATGGCAGCCTGGATCCTGTAATCGAATCCGGAAAGAGCTTTGAGGTCAGTTTAACTCTAAAGGGACGGGACATTAAAAACCCCAGGATGTTTCTTATCATCGAGAATATTCTGGGGCAGTCGCTCGTTCACAGCCAGGTTTTTAGTAAAGAAATTGGGCTGGAACAAATTGACGGAAGCTATATTCTCAAGTTATCCGTTCCGGCGCTCTGGCTTTCGCCGGGCATATATTCGATGTACTTCAAAATCATAGCCAACTCCGTCGAATGGGAAGGAAGAGTCAATTCGGAGAGACTCATGCTCGAGGTCCGCGGCGAAATGGAGAATACCGGCAAAGCTGTATTGCATCCCGATGTTAAATGGAGGGTCGAACCCATTGAGTTACAAGCGACTTCGGATCACGGCTCCGGCTTTCCCCTTAACGGGAAGAAGTCGGCCCCGGTTAAAAAATGAAAGGCAAACTATTGTCAATTAAAAGGGCCCTGAGAAATAATGAACTTATTTGGCGGTACGGCTTCAACTTTTCTCCGACACTGAAATACTCGATAGGACGGCAAAACGGGCTCAGCAAAACCGAGAAAAGCATTTTGAACCAGCTGAATTGCGACGGGATTGCGATTGCGTCGGTCGATAGCTTACATGCCGATGGCTCTGAGTTTTATGAACTAAGCTCTACTGTCCAGGGCATGCTGGAATCCAGAAAAGAAGAGATTCTGGCACTCAAGTCCAGCGCGACCGATTCTACGAAAATTGGCAGTAAAACCTTCAACCTGGAACTTCTCGGAAGTGAATTAACGTTTGACTCGTCAGATATATTCTCTCGTTTTGCACTTAGCCCCGCGCTATTGAACGTAGCTAACGCTTATTTGCGAATGTATGCACAACTTCGCTATTACAATGTCTGGTATACGTTTGCTACAAACGCGGCTGCCCGCGAATCTCAACTATGGCATTTCGACCGTGAAGACCAATATATTTTGAAAATCTTTGTTTACCTGAAAGATGTCGAAATTGGGACGGGTCCGCTTACCTACGCACCCGGCACCCATCGAAAAGGCCTTCACTGGAACCGAAAGCCTGAGTCGTTTAACGAAAATGGTGTTCTGCGTACCACCGATGAGCAGATGAATGCCGTCATTCCGCGTGGAAAATGGATCAAGGCCATAGGGAAAAAAGGCACCGTTGTGTTTGCCGACACGCGGGGTTATCACAAGGGAGGCGATGCCCGAGATGATAGCCGGTTAATGTACACGTGCATGTTCACGTCGCCCGCATCCGACTCAAAAAAACTTTTGAATTACCCGGCGTCGAATAGTATTCGACACTTGGACAAGAAACAGCGTCTTGCGTTAAGCATCAGATAATTGAAGCACACGAGATTCGACTAGAAGTAATCCGAAAAATGTATTTTTTCTTTACCAATCAGAATGCTTACAGACACAGTGACTGATTTTGAGATAGCACCGTGTCTCGCCGAAGGACCTCTCGCCGAACGCGGATTGGAATTCACCAACGCCGCACGAGATTTGGGTGACCAGCCTTTTGCTTCGATCCTGAGAGCGTGGTGTGTCCCTTCCCTGTTCGCGAAAATGGAGCAGCTTCTCGACAACGGCGAGGATCCGGTCGACGGAATAAATTCGGCACTTCGCGATTTGAGGAAGTTTCTGTCTATGGCAAATGCCGCTGGCTTCAAGTTTATTGAGGCAAACGGCACTCGGCCCGCTTCCGGCGACTCTATTAAAAAGGACGTAAAAGATTTAACCGGTGATCATTACGGCAATTTGTTCAAAGAATTCTCATCGCGGTCGTATTGGGACGAACCTGTAAGGCTGTTGGAACAGAGACTAACGCGTAATGATATCTCCCTCTCCAAGATTCAGAACAAGTCGGTGTTGGATTCCGGGTGCGGCGGCGGGAGATACTCGGCCGCGTGGCGGCTGCTTGGAGCAAATCCCGTGGTCGGCGTCGATATTTCGCCGATCAATATTGACGATGCTACTCGGCGAGCAAAGCTGGCAAATCTTGAAGGGATTTCCTTTAAGGAGGGCAATGTCCTGGATTTGCCTTTTGACGATGACGAATTCGATATTGTTTTTTCAAACGGAGTGCTTCATCACACAACCGATTGGGAAAAAGGCATTGCGGAGTTGATGCGGGTTTTGAAGCCGGGCGGCTGGGGGTGGCTGTACCTGATCGAGAATCCGGGCGGTGTATTTTGGGACGTGATCGAAATTTTAAGGGTTGTGATGAAAAACGAAGACAAGGCCAGATCCAGAGCGGCCTTGCAGCAAATTAATATGCCGGCCAACCGCATATTCTATATGTTGGATCACGTTATGGTCCCGATCAACCTTAGGCTCAAGCCCGCGGAAATTGAGGATTGCTTACATTCGTGCGGCGCCGTAAACGTTCGCCGCCTAATCCGCGGAGCCGACATCGATCGGATCGAACGCATCTTTCAAGGTGAGCAATATGCCACAGAAAGATTTGGCGTCGGAGAAAATCGTTATATTTTCTCGAAACCGTAGCGGGTATTCAAAATTGTCGAGAGACCAGTAAAGTAATGCTGAATGCAAAAAGACTGACGTACACACAATTGAGCGGAATCGATCGCCTTCACGGCTTACAAAATCGAACTTCGCGCGAATTCAGGCTTACGTTGCTGATCAGTTTAGCGCACCTTCCGCTGGGCGTTTTGCTTTATAACGCCGGTCCGTTTGCACTTCTTCACCCGATCGCCGTCTTTTCGCTCGGGATTGGCTGGGCGCTTCAGAAGCGGACCAGGCTGGACCGTGTAGCTCTAGTCGCAGCATACTTGATCGGGGCCGAGGTGCTGTGGCGGATGGCAAAAATACCCGTGCCCTGGGAATTCGGAAAATATGGATCGGCGGCAATCATATTAGTCGCTCTGATATCTCGGCGTCCGTTCAAGATACCCAGTCTATCCGTGGCCTACTTTCTGGTTCTTATTCCTTCGTGCATATTTCCGATTATTGAGTTGAATTTAAGTGATGCTCGGCAGCTTATTAGCTTTACTCTCTCGGGGCCGCTCCTGCTCGGTATGAGTTGCTGGTTGTTCGCGAACGTTAAAACGTCACCGCTTCGCCTTCGACGATTGATCTTAGCCATCTTGATCCCGCTTCTGAGCGTTGCGTGTGCTACGCTTTTTTACACTGTAACCGCCGAAGACATTCACTTCAATACTGAATCGAATTTTGCTACCAGCGGCGGTTTTGGGCCCAATCAGGTTTCAACCATGTTGGGTTTAGGCGTCTTTATTGCGGTGTGTTGCCTGATTAATTTCAAGCTCGATGCAAAGTTCAAGATTTTCTTAGGCATGGCAGCCGTTTTTTTCGCCGCCCAGAGTGTGTTGACATTTTCCCGTGGCGGTATTTATATCGCTGTCGGAGCATGTATCGCTCTCGCGTTTTTTCAATTTCGGGATGTGGGAGAAGGATTAAAGCGCCTAATACCTATTCTCATACTTACGGCCATTTTCTTTTGGTTCGTTTTCCCGGCGTTAGATAATTTTACAGGCGGTAAGCTGCAGGAGCGATTTGATGACACGGGTACGTCCAATCGCGTTGAAATTGCCCAGTCTGATTTTGACTTGTTTTTCGAGTATCCGATCTTGGGGGTAGGTGTCGGGTTGGCCGACGAATACAGGCGGCGTCTTTATGGCTACGGTGCCGGCAGCCATACCGAATTTTCCCGGCTCATTTCCGAACATGGGATATTCGGGATAGCCGCTCTCATATCGCTTTCCGCGATGGCGATTGTCAATTTTAAGAGACAGCAGTCAACGTTTGGGCGTGCACTGGTCGTTGGATTGTCTGTTTGGTGCGTTTTGTTCATGATCAACGCGGGTATGCGGCTCGCTGCCCCTTCATATTTGTGGGGTATGACGTTTATGACAATTGTCAATTATCGTCGCCTCCGCCCAAAAGCACACGCTCTTATAAGTTCAATGAAATGAAAAGAAATCAATTTACCCGACAGGTCTATGGCCTGTTGCCCGAAAAAAAAATCAGAGTTCAAAACATGTCGGGCGGACCGGAGAGCGGCAATCTACAATGATAGAAGAGGGCATCCATATTTTTAAAGAAAACCCGATGGTCTCCGTCATCATGCCAGTCCGGAACGAAGCTCTATTTATTAGCAGAAGTCTGGGCTCATTGCTCGGGCAAACTTATCCAAAGAAGCTGATGGAAGTCATTGTGGCCGATGGAATGTCAACGGACGATACGCGCGAAACCATCAGGGAAATTGCCGCAAATTCTGAGGTTCCGGTTCTTATCGTCGATAACCCTAAACTGATCGCTCCGACGGGACTGAACCGTGCTCTCGAAAAAGCGAGAGGTGACATCGTTATTCGTGTTGACGGCCACTGCGAAGTCGATTCCCGATTTGTCGAAAACTGCGTCGCTATTTTGCAGTCCGGTGCAGCGGACGGAGTAGGAGGACCGATCGAAACAGTAGGCGACAGCCGCCGTGCGAGGGCGATCGCAATCGCAATGAGTTCCACTTTCGGCGTAGGCGGATCGGCGTTCCGGACGATCGATAATCGTGAAATGTACACGGATACGGTTGCTTTTCCCGGATACACGAGGGAGATCCTCATAAGAGCCGGAGCCTTTAACGAAGAACTAGTCCGAAACCAGGATGATGAATACAATTACAGAATCCGCAAATTAGGCGGAAGGATCTTGTTGTCGCCGAGCATCCGATCGCGTTATTACAGCCGCGGCAGTTTTAGATCCCTTATTCGGCAATACTTCGAATACGGCTATTGGAAAGTAAGAATACTGCAATTGCACCCCAGACAAATGAGCATTCGACAGTTCGTACCGTTTATTTTTGTTATCACGCTTGCTTTGTTAACTTTGCTCTCATTTGTCTCCGCCGTTAGCAGGTGGATGCTCTTGGGATTGGCCGGAAGCTATCTGCTAGCCAATTTCACCGCCTCAGTTTATGCGGCTCGCAGCAAAATCGGCACAATACCGTTGTTATCTTTGAGTTACTTAATACTGCACTTTTCCTATGGTTTCGGATCGCTTGTCGGCCTGATTTCTTTCAGAAATAGGTGGAGGACTTCTTGAAGCGACGGTTGCATATGACGGTAAAGGATACTGATATGACTATACATATAGCGCTAGGTTACATAACACCGCTTCTTGAATACGCTAAAGCATTTGTATCTGTAACCGATCTATTTCGATCGCCGAATCGCACAACTCTTTGCTGCTCGTCGAAGCTTTTGATTAGTGGATGAGGATACCACTCCCGATTCTATGCATGATGTCCAATATGTTGAAGACTCTCTCGGAGGCGAAATGAAGCTTTCGATTTCCATCGAGTGTGCGGTCACTAATAATCTTTTCGTCGCGATAAAAGAGCATTTATACTCGGACTTAAATGGTGAGGCCGTAATCCTGAGTATGAAAAACGGAAAGTATTACGGCTTGAATGAGGTAGGCAGGAGCATCTGGAACGCGATCAAAGATCCTACTAATTTTGAGGAGATTCACGCCAAAGTTTTGCGCGAATACGAAGTTGACGAGGAAACTTGTTATCGCGAAGTTTCATCGTTCCTCCAGAAGATGTTCGATGAAGGCCTGATAGAGGTTCTTGATGAGAAGAGTGTATAGGCTTTTCCTAATGCCTTACCGCGAGAAGAAGCTGCTTACCCAATCGTTGTTTCTGATACTGTTCGTTCGCATTGGCCTGTGGGTCCTTCCGTTCAATCTGCTTGACCGATGGCTCAATCGTGCATCCCCGGTCGGTGATAAAGCAGCTGACTGGGCCACAATTAGACGCGTTGTCAGGTCGGTAAGGTCGTGCAGCCGCTTTGTGCCTGGTGCAACCTGTTTAACGCAGGCTTTGGCAACGCGTGTTCTTTTGCAAATGGATGGACAGGCTTCAGATTTGAAGATAGGGGTTGAAAGGGACCAAAACGAGAGGTTCGGGGCCCACGCGTGGATCGAGGTGGACGGACGAATTGTCATAGGAAAGCTTCCGCATCATCACCGTTTTGCTGTTTTGAATTCTAACTAGTTAATGAGTGTGCTAACGGTTATCTACCGTCCCAACAAGGCCCCGGTCGAGCATGAAGAAATGCAGCGGATGCTTGGCTGTCTGGAACATCGGGGAACAGACGATAAGGGGTTGCATATAGAAAACAATATTGGATTGGGCCACCGCATGAGATGGGTGACTCCGGAATCTCTTCACGAGAAACTGCCGCTGAAAAGTGCCGAAAATTCTGCGGTTATTACATGCGACGCCCGTATAGATAATCGCGATGATCTGATTCAACAACTGTTTTCCTCGAAGAGACTGATTGCTGAGATAACGGACAGCGAGATTATCCTGCAGGCGTACCAAAAGTGGGGTGAAAGTTGTGCAGAGAAATTGCTTGGGGACTTTGTCTTTGCGATCTGGGACGCGAGGGAACAAAAACTTTTCTGCGCCAGGGACTCGATGGGCGTTAAGCATTTCTACTATTACTATAGGCCGAATGTCCTGTTCGCCATTGCCTCCGAGATCAAGGCACTTCTGTGCCTTCCTGATATTCCAAAAAAACTTAACGAAACGAACATCGGCGATATATTAATTCTTAATCATCAGGATAAGGAAGGCACTCCTTATGAAGGTATAAAAAGGTTGCCGGCCAACAACGCTTTAAGGGTAGACGAGAGCGGGCTGAAAATTTGGCAGTACTGGCGTCCGGTGTCAAAGGCTAAGAATCGTTTCAGATCTAACGCCGATTATGAAGAGGAGTTTCGAGCCATTTTCGCAGAAGCCGTAACATGCCGTCTGCGAAGCGTTCATCCAGCTGGTTCGCTGCTCAGCGGAGGACTGGATTCGTCGTCAATCTCATGTGTTGCCAGCCGTTATTTGGAAGATAAAGGGAAACCTCCGCTGGAAACATTTTCTGCCATATTTCCCGCCATCGCACAAATTGACTCTCGAATTGACGAACGCCGTTTCATTGATTCGGTTGTTCAACATATTAATTGCAATCCGAATTTTGTTGAGGCGGATACTTTTAGCCCATTCGAGGACATGGACAAGCTCCAATGGCACTCGGACCACCCCGTCGCGGTGCCTAATGTATTTATGGACTGGGCATTATTCAAGGCGGCCAAGCGGCGAAATGTAGGTGTTCTGCTCAGCGGATTTGATGGGGACTCGACGGTGTCGTATGGCTATGAAGCATTTAATTACCTCGCACGGCAGGGTCGTTGGTGGAACTTGTTTAGAGATGCCGTAGCGTTGAGTAGGAACATGCCGGGTAAGCATCACAGTTTCAAAAAGCTAGTGTGGACGCAGGGTTTTGCGGAAGCGACTCCCGAGTTTGTCCGTCAAATGTGGCGTGTCGCGCATGGCAGGCCAAGAGTGTTGAAGGTAGATTCGGAACTGCCTTCGTCGATAAATTATCAATACGAGTTCGTTAACGCCAATTTCGCTGTAAAACAAGACTTAAAGAATCGTTATTTTGAGGCAACGGCAAAATCTCATCCCGAGGGAGTCAGTCCTTCAGAGTCCCACTGGAACGCACTGTGCAGCGGCATATTTGCTTTCGCCCTGGAGTCATTTGAAAAAATGGGTGCCGCGTTCGGGATTGAAGCCCGCTTCCCGTTTTTCGATCGAAGACTGGTCGAATTCTGCATATCCTTGCCGGCTAGTCAAAAAGTATATAAGGGATGGACACGGTCCATTTTTCGACGGGCAATGAATGACATACTTCCGTCAGATGTGCAGTGGCGTACTGACAAGGCAAACATTGGACTAAGTTATAAGGTAAATATGCTCAAATACGGCAGTGCTCATGTGGAAAAAGCCTTGTTTGAATCAACCAATATGCTTGAAGAATTTATCGATAAGGAGACGTTGGCGGCCGCCTATTACCGATATCGATCCGATCCCTTAAAACACGCAAGAGAGGCGATGCTTATTATTTCGACCGTTTATCTGTCTTGCTGGTTACGCCAGTCGTTCGGAAGCCGAACCACATAAGCATCAGGATAGTATATTCAGTTTTGTCAATTGACATCCGTTGTTGTTAGCGAAAAGAGCCCTGAAAGAATTTGTGAATTTTCGATCAGCGGGATCTTCAAACGTTACCAGCCGTGATCTTTCAGATCGCGTAATTTAGGTAAAGGAGGTGACGATGGAAATGAAAGATGTTTGGGTCGAAAAAAAGACTTGGGAAACACCGAATCTGGTGATTTTCGGAGATATCAATTCTTTGACCCAACAAGTAAAACCTAAACAGTTTGGGGACGCCGATGATTTTGCGACGAACCCAGGTGTTTCGACCGCGCCTTAACCGGCGCATGTGTAAGTAGTTCCGGTGCCGGAAGCGCTGGAACTACTTACAAAAAGTTCTAACTGTCTCGCATTAACTTGAGAATGATTTCTAGTCTTGTCATATGAATTTGAAGAAAACCACGGAGACGAAATACTTCTATAAAGCTTACGGGCTTGGAATTCATTCTGATCTTTGGTTGTCTGACCTTATACCGGCCAATCCGGGCGCGAATGATGTAAGAATCCGTTTAGGAAAACTGGATGAGTCTTTTCTCCAGGCTGAGCTGAATGGCGGAATTACTCGAAGCGGCTATGGGATAACTGCCCGGGCGTCGACCGAGGCAGTCACGTTTCATTGGCGCGGTGTCGGAACGGCGCTTGTGCGAGGAGGTTGTGACGTAATCATTGAGCCCGCCGAAGGGGTCGATGAACGTGATTTATCTCCTTATATTAACGGATCGATC
This sequence comes from Blastocatellia bacterium, assembly GCA_963765045.1. GTDB lineage: Bacteria > Acidobacteriota > Blastocatellia > Pyrinomonadales > Pyrinomonadaceae > OLB17. The sequence goes on from CAVXVF010000026.1 coordinate 130,037, forward strand.
CTAGCAGTTCTTTTGCACCAGCGCGGTTTAATGGTGCTGCATGCAAGTGCGGCCGTTGTCGACGGTCATGCTGTTGCATTCCTGGGCGATAAAGGAACAGGTAAATCAACTTTTGCAGCGTTTTTGCAAAACCGCGGGCATACCTTGTTAACTGATGATCTGGTACCGATCAGGTTTGTTGGCAATAAGGCTTTTGCTGTTCCCGGCTTTCCACAGATAAGGCTTTGGGCGGACTCGGTAGAGTCTATCGGAGTCGATCCACGAACGTTGCCAATGATAAACAGTTTCGTAAACAAGCATTCGTACGGTTGTTCAGATAGTTTTTCGAGCGATCCAATAGAGTTGAGCCGCATGTACGTTTTGGCTGAAGACTCCGAACTGGGCATCGAGAAATTGGAGCTAACGGAATCCTTCATCGAAATTGTTCGAAATTGCTACCTCAGCCGATACATGGAAGCTACAGGTCAAACCGCGAGTCATTTCAGAAACTGCGCGGCTCTGACGGGCACTGTTCCAGTGTATAAATTACGGCGGCCCCACGATTTTAACGCTCTGCCTGAAGTGTCCTTAATGGTTGAAAACTATTTATAACAAATCATCAGGTTTATTAACTTTACTTCCACTTCGCTCCGACAACCGCCGGAAATCTGGGAATTACATATAACTTTTGAAAAATCTTGAGCACATATTTTCGTTTCCTAGGCACTGGAAGCGTGCATTGTTATTGGTCTGGGAAGCGTCACCGGCGCACACGACCGGTTGGGCGGTTCTTTTGCTTTTTCAAGGACTTCTGCCGGTTCTTCTCGCATACCTGGCGAAGTTCGCAATTGATGGCGTAGTCGCGGCGAAGAACGCGAATGGTGATTGGCAGCAGGTGACTAAAGCCTTGTGGTTTTTGGGGTTGATGGGAATTCTGTTGCTGCTCGCTGAAGTTTTCCAACACGCAAATGCGTGGATGCGTACGGCTCAGGCAGAAACATTTGGTGATTTTCTTGCCGACAGGATACACGCGAAGGCTTCTGAGATAGACCTGGCCTTTTACGAATCTCCGGAATATCACAACCTGTTGGAACAGACTCGCGGAGATTCAAGCTCCAAGCCTTTGGTTCTTTTAGAAAGTCTTGGAAGCGTAATTCAAAACTCGATCTCGATCGTCGGTTTAATGGCATTGCTTCTAACATATGCCTGGTGGCTTCCGTTGGTCCTTATATTTGGCGCATTTCCGGCGTTATGGATAACTTTGCACTCCGACAAAAAGTATCATCGATGGTGGAAATCTACCGCCGATGACCGGCGCTGGACGGCCTACTACGACGCAATGCTGACTCACGCGAATGCCGCAACAGAAATGCGTTTGTTTGATTTGAGCTCACATTTCAGGACGATGTATCAGTCGATCAGAGGCCGCCTGCGACGTGAAAAGCTGCTTCGCCTGCGAAAGCAGGGATACGGTAAGGTCCTGGCTGCCACGATAGCGCTGATTACGGAGGTCGGAACAGGTGCCTGGATGGTGGTAAAGGTTCTCTATAATCAAGCAACTCTAGGCGATCTCGGTGTTTTCTATCAGGTCTTCAGTAGAGGGCAAGGATCGATGTCAGCAATTCTTCAAGGCGTCGGCAAAGCTTTAAATAGCAGTTTATATTTGGAGAATCTGTTCGCTTTCCTGGATCTACAGCCGAAAATTATCTCCGAAGACGATCCGCAGTCCCCATTTACTACCCTGAAGAAAGGGATTAGTTTCAACTCGGTCACTTTTTCTTACCCGGGATCGGCAATTCCTGTAATCGATGACCTTAATTTATTTATTCCGGCAGGAAGCGTTGCAGCGTTGGTAGGTGTCAACGGGGCTGGCAAGAGTACATTGATCAAATTGTTAAATCGCTTCTACGATCCTACGAGCGGCTCTATTGAATTTGATGGCATAGACCTGCGTGGGTTCGACACCAGGCAATTGAGACGCATGATGTCGGTACTTTCTCAATTTCCGATGCAGTACCATGCGTTGGCCAGGGAAAATATTGCGCTAGGCGATCTGGAGAACGAAGGACTAGAAGAAGATATCATTGCCGCCGCACGAGGAGCCGGAGCCCATAGCTTTATTACTAAGCTGCCCGGGCAATACGATACGCTTCTGGGTAAATGGTTTGTAAACGGGGCGGAATTAAGCGGCGGAGAGTGGCAGCGGCTTGCTCTGGCAAGGGCATACTTTCGCCATGCTCCAGTCGTCATCCTCGACGAGCCGACGAGCTTTATGGATCCTTGGTCCGAAGCGGATTGGTTTGACAGATTTCGCGAAATGGTCGCCGGAAAGTCGGGCATCGTAATAACCCACCGTTTCACGATCGCAATGCGTGCTGACATAATTCACGTTATCGATCAGGGAAAAATAATCGAATCGGGCACCCATCGGGAGCTTCTGGAACGAGACGGTTTCTATGCTGCATCCTGGAAGGTGCAAATGCAGACGGCGAAAGAAAACCAGCCGCCGACGGAGCGGCCGGTTTTAGTTAACTGCGGATTGCTTTCGCAAAAGAGCGAGATCGCCGACACATTGGTTTGATTCATAAGTTGTTGAAGATGACTGACCGATTAAGTAACCTAAACCACGATCTCGAAAACCAACTGCTGATCGAGTGTTCACAGAGCCTCAGAAATTCAGGACAGACAGTCAGAATCTCACGTTTTTTTGAGTACGCTCTGGATTGGGATTATATTTTAACCGTAGCGAGGAAAAACGCCGTCTTTCCGCTTGTCGGGCGGAATCTGTTACAGAAGTTTAGTCATTCATTACCGGCTCATATAAAAGGAATTCTGACTGAACATCTACAGGCGCACCTGCAACGGAATATGTTCCTGACAGGCAAGCTGCTCGAAATCGTAAGGTCGTTCGATGCAAATAATATCTCAATCCTGCCGTTCAAAGGGCCGCTACTCGCAGCCCAAGCTTACGGCGACCTGAGTGCCAGACAGTACGTCGATTTGGATATTCTTGTCCAGCCAAAACAATTAGAGTCAGCAATCCAATTATTGCAAGATGAAGGCTACACACCTATCAGGTGTATTAGTTGGTTGAACAAGAGCAACTGGCAGATGCTCGACAAAAAAGACATTTATTTCCGAAGCGGAGACGGCCTTGTAAACGTAGAACTACACTGGAAACTCTCAGGCTCTCATTTCGCCTTGCCGTTCGAGATGAACGGTTTGTGGGCGAGGTTGGAGAACTTTTGTTTGGCCAATGTAAGTCTGAAAACGCTGCCGTTCGACGATTTGCTTATTTATCTGTGTTTGCATGGTTCCAGGCATGGCTGGGAACAGTTCGGGTGGATCTGCGACGTAAACGAATTGATTCTAGCTCAAGGTGAAATTGATTGGGAGCGATTGATTGAAAAAGCCCGACATCTAGGCTGTGAAAATGTCCTTGGCCTGGGTCTATATCTCGTTTACGAGTTCTTTGGACGCGAGTTTTCTTTTAGCGGGTGGCAGAAGGTTCAGAACGACCTGATGTTTCTCACTTTTGCGAAAAGAATACGTTCACAATTATTCACTGAAAGACATGTCGTGATGGGTTTGGGCGACCGGTACGCATACCATTTGAAGCTAAAGGAAGATCGCCGGGATAAATGGAAGCTTCATTTTCATTATATTTTTTGGTATATGAGAATTATCTTTACCCCGAGAACGGTCGACACAAACGTATTCAATTTCCCACGGGCCCTTGAACCGCTTTATTACCTAATGCGTCCTTTACGGCTATTCTACAATTACGCATTGAAGTCCAATAAACGGAGTAGTTAGCGGCAAGCAGAGTGCGATTTGAAAATTAACTGTCCGTCCTTGGTGCAATTCCTTTTTTTACAGGCTGGATTCACAAGCCATAAGGTTAAGAGCACTGAACAAACGATAACAACGTGAACCACCCGAAAGTTTTACTTTTAACATCTTCGCTATTAGTTGATCGCGTTTTCGTTCACACGAATTTGATCGAAACTCTGAACCGCTATGGCGAAACCATCGTGTGGGCTGTTTCACGCGGAGACGATCAAAATTCCTCGGTGTGGGAAAATAGCCTGGCAAGGGTTGAAGATTTTCCACATGTCGAACCGTTCAAAGCGTTTCCGTATGTATATATGCGGCGTTTGAATGAATTTGTTTGGGATTTCCGGCACCAGATCCCTACTCGGATGAGCGTCAAACAACACGTTCGGGACAAAGGTCTACCGGCTTCGGTCCGCGCACTGAAATTTCCCGCTCGGGCGTTGGCCCTATGCCGTGTCGAACAACTGCTGGAAAACCGTCTGGAAAAACTGCTTTTGAGTTATTCGCGTTCAGCCGAAGCGGAAAAACGCCTGTGCGAAATGCGGCCGTCGGTCATCGTCGTTACGGGGGCGTTTCAATTTGAGCAGCCGGCGATTTTTGCCGCAGCTAAAAAACTCGGTATCCCGACGCTCGCTTACATTCCCTCGTGGGACAATATCACGACGAAAAACAGAATGGTTTTCAAATACGACGGATATCTCGTCTGGTCGGAGCAGACGAAAAGAGAGCTTCACCTGTATTACCCGGCTTCCAAAAACGCTCCGGTTTACGTCGTCGGGGCTCCACAGTTCGATATATTTTTTCAGAAAGAGTTTTACGAAACGCGAGAGGAATTCTGCGTAAGCCAGGATCTGGATCCCGACCTGCCAATTATCGTCTACGCGATCGGTTCCCCGAATTTTTTACAGGAGCATCACGGTGCGATCGAGATAGCAAAAAGGATCATCGCCGGCGAGGTGGGTAAGGTGCAAATGTTGGTTCGCCCGCACCCGATTCACGATAACGCAGCTTTAAGCAAAGTTTTCGACCAGTATGCCCCGCGCGTTCGATTGCAGCAGACACACAACGCCGGAAAAGCCGTCGCCGAACGCACCCAGGATGAGCGACAAATTCGTGAATGGATTAACACCTTTCGCCATGCCGATGTATTGGTAAATCTCGCTTCGACCGTGACGGTTGATGCAGCAATTTTCGATTGTCCGGTCGTTAACTTGGATTTCGACCCCCAGCCCGAACAAGCCGATCAAAAACTGATTAAAGATATTAACCATCGGTGGAATCATTTCAAGCCGGTCGCCGAATCGGGCGGTGTGCGACTGGTCAATAATTATGACGAGTTGACCGCTGCTGTCCTAAGTTACCTGCAGGACCCGGCTCTTGATCGTGAAGGCCGTGAGCGAATAGTGCGCCACGTCTGCGAATTTGCCGATGGCAAATGCGGCGAGCGTATGGCTCGGGCCGTAGGTGAATTCGCCCGGCTCGAACCGCGGATGAATCCGAATGAATTCGGCGCCGCGGCTCGGCTCGAAACAATCGTGCAGATTTAGGCCCGAAATATTTGAGCCTGCGAAAAGCGGATTTTTGCCCACGTTGAATTTATGGCCATCAATAGTTCCAATTCGAATTTCAGAGTTATTGGAGAAACGCAAAGCAATAAACTTCCGCTGAAAGCTACTCACCCAGAAACAGTTTCCAAAAAAATTGCGTTCGTCATTCCCCGCGGCGAGGTTATTCGCAATTTCATACACAGCGGAGCGTTGGACGCGGTGGCGGAAGAAGCTGACGTTTCCCTGATCTCCGTCTTGTTCGACGACGAAATGAACCGCCGACTGGCCGAAAAATACGGCGATGTTCACCCGCTCAAGGAGTACCGCGAACGCTGGCTGGTGAGGTTCGAACGCGAAATTTTAGAAACGGCTCACAATCGTTGGGTCTGGTCGCCGGCGTCGCGTTCGCGCGTTCGTCTGCACGACGCAGCGGCCGTAACCTTTCGGCAAAAATTTGTTCGCGCGGCAAAAAAAGCCGTCAGCCGGCCGATAGCCAACCGCGTTGGAGTGAATGCTTTGTCGAAGATCGAGCGCTCTTCTAGTTTCTTTTTGAAAACGACCGACGAGTATCTGAACCTGATGAAAAAACTTCAGCCGTCGCTGGTGTTTAACGGTTCGCACGTTCATAGCCGTGTCGCGACGCAAGCCGTTCAAGCAGCCCAGTGGCTGAAAATTCCGACGGCTACCTTTATTTTCAGTTGGGACAATCTCACTTCGCAGGGGCGCATAATGCTGCCATACGATTATTTTCTGGTTTGGAATGAGCAGTTGAAAACACAGCTTTTGGAAATGTATCGACGAATTCGTCCCGACCAGGTTTTCGTTACCGGAACGCCGCAGTTCGACTTTCATTTTCGCGAAGAGTTTTACCAAACTCGTGAAGAATTTTGCTCTGAGGTCGGGGCTGATCCGAAAAGGTCGATCGTTTTTTACACAACCGGAATGGCTAACCACATGCCGGGCGAACCTGAGCTGGTAGAGGAGATCGCCGACATGCTACGTGATATTGGTGGAGCCGAACAACCACAGCTTCTAGTCCGTGTTTATCCGAAAGATTTGACCGATCGTTTCGAGGCTTTGAAAAAAAACCATCCCGATATTCTGTTCCAAAAGACCGTCTGGGAAAAATCGTGGCTGACTCCAAAATATGAAGATTCTTTTGGCCTGATAAATGCTCTGCGGCATTGCGCGCTCGGAATCAATATTGCTTCCACTGTATCGCTCGAACTGTGTATGTTCGACAAGCCCGTGATAAACGTCGGCTACAATCCGGCAAGCGTTCCCGTCAAAGAACACCGATTCGCCGATTTTTATGAGTTCGATCATTATCGCCCGCTTGTCAGCAGCGGAGCGGTCGAAGTCGCAGATAACCCGCTTCAGATGCGCGAAATGATTGAAAACTATCTGAGGCGGCCGGAACAACGGAAAAGCGAGCGAAAGGCTCTGATCAATAAGATGTTCGGCTCGACGCTTGACGGAAAATCGGCCCAACGTGTCGCAGAGACACTCTTGAAAATTGCCGGGAGCAGCGTCGCGAAAACGTGTCTATGAATCGTTCCAAATCGAAAGTTTCAGTTGTCACGCCTACGTTCTTGCGTCCAACAGAAACGATCAGCTTGCTTTCGAACTTAGCTCGACAAACCCTTAAACCGTTTGAAGTGATCCTGGTCGACGGTGCCCCGGCCGATGAACTGGCTACGGAACGCGCGGTTGAACGAGTGATTAGCGATTTTCCGTTTCAGATCCACTACTTACGAAAAACCGGCGGCACAGCCATTCAGAGAAATGCCGGAATCGATCTGGCGACCGGCGATTTCGTCGCACTTATTGACGACGATGTGCGGCTACGGGAAAACTTTTTGCGGGTGATCGTTGACGTCTTCACTTCAGGCACGGCGGAAGATGTAGGTGGAATCGTAGGCTATAGAACGGGCGGGCATTTCTCTGTCGAAACGTCTTCCCGGTGGAAATGGTATAAGCGTTTGAAACTGCTCACCACATTCGAACCGGGACGATATGATTTCAACTGCGGTTATCCGATCAATAATTATCTTCAGCCGCCGTTCGACGGCGTTCGTCCGGTCGATTTTATGACGACGGCCTGTGCAGTGTGGCGGCGTCAAGTTTTCGAAGAAGGTTTACGGTTTCATCCTTTTTTTCGGGACTACGGTGTTTTGGAAGACGCTCATTTTTCGCTTCGGGCTGGCCGCCGCTGGGAACTTTTGCAATGCGGTGAAGCTTACTGCGAAGAATTGAGTTCGCCGAACGGACGTGTCAACCGCCGCCGCATCGGATACAAATGCGTCGTCAATTATTATTTTGTTTTTCAGGATATCGTCAATCCCCTATCTATGGCGCATAAATTTCGTTTCTGGCGGTATCAATCATTTGAATTTTTGCGCGTCGCCGCATCTGCTGCCCGTCGCCACCGACGATCCGATTTACAGGAAGTTCTTGGCCGAATCGAAGGAGTCTTCGCCATTTTGAGTGGCACGGCCTTTTCCAAAAGATGAATACCAGATTCGTTTTATGAAGTTGGCAGTTGTTTCACACAAGCTCTGCTGGAATTCGCCCAACGCGCCCGAATTTTATCGCACTGACGGCGGATTTCCTTTGCAGATCAAAGCGATTTCAGAACTATTCGATGAAACCCGCGTCGTCGTACCGTGTGAGAGCTTGCCGGATGACATAGGCGTTTCGGCTCTTATCGGGCGGAATTTGCGCGTGTCGCCGCTTTCCGTTCCGAAAGGAACAGACTTTCGGCGAAAAATGAATATTCCGTTTTGGCTGCTAAAAAATGGCCGGCTCATATGGCGAGAAGTTCGCCGGGCGGACGCTGTTCACGCACCCATCCCTGGTGATGTCGGAACAATCGGGATGTTGTTTGCACTCGTTTTGCGAAAACCACTTTTTGTCCGACACTGCGGCAATTGGTTGGCCCCGCGGACTGCCGCCGAACATTTCTGGAAATGGACGATGGAAAGCTTTGCCGGAGGGCGCAACGTTATGCTGGCAACCGGTGGAACAAATTCACCGCCGTCGGCGAAGAATCCTCACGTTAAATGGATCTTTTCCACCTCGCTGCGGCGCATGCAGCTCGCTGCAGGCAGCCCGCTCGAATTACCTCAGAATGGCGAATTAAAACTTCTTACCGCCTGTCGACAGGAAGAGGGAAAAGGAACGGACATTGTTATAAAGAGTCTGCCTCTGATCTTAAAAAACTTTCCCGGAGCAACGCTCGAAGTTCTCGGCAGCGGCTCGTTTATGAAAGATCTGGAAGCATTAGTCGAACGACTAAATTTGCGAAATAAAGTTTTCTTTCGCGGCAAGGTCGAGCAATTGAAGGTTATTGAGACGATGAAAAAGGCTCACGTGTTTTGCTTTCCAACACAGGCTTCCGAAGGCTTTCCGAAAGTAGTATTGGAAGCTCTCGCCTGCGGCCTGCCGGTAGTTACGACAAAAGTTTCGGTTCTGCCTCAGCTTATCGGTGAAAACTGCGGCATACTGCTCGAAGAACCGACGGCGGAAAATTTGGCTGCGGCCGTCGAAATCGTTTGCTCGGACGCTGAGAAATACGCGCTGATGTCGGCAGCCGCGGTAGCTAAGGCTCAGCTTTATTCGTTGGAAGACTGGCGCGATTCGATCGGCGAAACGCTTCGCCAATCATGGAAGGTCACCTCGCTGTCATCGCTCGCAGAGCCGACGAAAGTTTTTTGAACGATCCTAATGAGAGTTTGTTTTGTAGTCGGAACTCTGGCGCGCGGCGGTGCGGAAAAACAGCTCGTTTTTATGCTCCAGGCCCTACATAAACTGGGAATAGCCGCAGAAGTCTTATGTTTGACAAAGGGTGAATCATACGAAGACGAAATAAGAAGTACCGGACTTAACGTTAGGCACGTCGGCGAGTCAAAAAATCGCCTGTTTCGCCTCTGGACAATCATTCGGATGATACGAGAAATCCGCGCCGACGTCATTCAAAGCTCGCACTTTTACACTAACGTTTACGCCGGAGCCGCCGGAAGATTTCTCAGCGTTCCCAGTATTGGAGCGATTCGCAGTGATTTAAGTTACGAAATTGATAGCCACAAGTTTACGGGTTCATGGCAAATTTCCCTTCCGGAAGTTTTGATAACCAATTCGGATATCGCTCGTGAGCGATTGCTCAAGCGGCGGGTTGACTTGAAAAAGATCGAATTCGTTCGCAATGTAGTCGAAGTTAAAAACGGCGCGGCAAACGGTTGTTCCAAAAGGGCTGAAGATTCTTTTTGCCGGAAGACTGGACGAAAATAAAAGGCCGGAGCGTTTTGTTCGACTCGCATCGATTTTGACCGAGCGATTTCCGCATCTTGCTTTGCAATTCCAAATAGCGGGCGACGGAGAAAAACGAAAGGAACTTGAAAGTACCGCAAAGCTTCTCAATCTGGCGCCCGACAGACTTAGATTTCTCGGTGACTGCCGCCAAATGAGTGACATTTACAGCGGTGCCGACATTCTCGTTTCTACGTCAGACCGCGAAGGAACGCCAAACGTGGTGCTGGAAGCGATGGCGCACGGCCTGCCCGTCGTGGCGACCGCAGTGGGCGGGACGAAGGAGATTCTTGATGGGACTCGCGGGTTCTTGGTACAGCCAGGCGACGAAAACGCTCTAGTCAAAGCAACCACCGAATTGATCTCAGATAAGGGTTTGAGAGCTTCGTCTCGGTGCCGAAGGCCGACGATACGTCAGTGAGAATCATTCGCTTGAGAATCTGCAAAAGCATCTTCTTGAAATTTACAAAAGACTTGTTTCCGCGAGTTGAACGCGAGGCAATATCCTCTTGTGAATCTGAATCGGAAGAATCATATGAATCCTGAAGTTATTTTGAAACATCTGAAGGTAAAGGATTTGCCGCTGATTGCTCAGGTGCATATTGATTCATTTCCCGACAGCGCGTTGACGAAACTCGGCCCGGCGGTCGTCGAACTTTACTATTTATGGCAATTGACCGGACCTCACAAAAAAGTTTGGGCGACTGGTGCGTTTGTCACGGACGAGTGTGCCGGATTCTCATTTAGCGGAGTTTTCAACGGCAGCACGTCCGGATTTATTTATCGATACAAGGCATCTTTGATAAAGGCGGTCTTGAGCCGTCCCCAGCTTGTTTTTAATCCTTTATTCCTCAAACGTCTTGGTGAGGGCGTTCGGCTGCTGACGCGTTTCTCGCGAAAAAAGCCGGCTTCAACCGCGGCTGCATCTTCACGCACGCCAAATTACGGGATACTTTCGATCGCGGTCGCACCGCAGTTTCAAAAATTGGGTATCGGACAATTGCTGATGTTCGACGCCGAAGACGAAGCTCTCAAATATGGCTGCCGAGAAATTTGCCTGACCGTTCACCCTGGCAACGTAAAGGCCGTTCGATTCTATGAAAGTCAGAACTGGCAAAGATTCGCACCCAGCAATCTATGGAACGGGGCGATGATAAAAACCCTGAGATAAATGAGCGGCAACATGCGCCCAAATCTGATATGAATTTAAGAACAGCGCACATCTGCTTTGTCGGAAATATGCTGGGACGCAATCGCGGTTACGTTACAACGCAGGGGCAGGTCGTTGCCGATCTGCTCGCGACTGAAGGCTTTCGAGTAACTTGCGTTTCGTCAAAAATAAACCGCTTCGCACGCCTGGCTGAGATCATATCGACGATCGTAAAAAATCATGGAAATTTCGATGTTCTCGTTCTTGAAGTCTACAGCGGCTTGGGTTTGATAATCGCGGACGTTGCCGGGTGGCTCGGCAAAATGTTCAAGCTGCCCACGATTATGGTTCTGCACGGTGGACATCTGCCCGAATTTATTGAACGGCATCGGTGGTGGACGAAACGAGTTTTGAACCGTGCCGATTTTCTCGTCGCACCATCGCCATTTTTGGCAGAAAAAATTGGTGCTTTTGGCTATAAGATCACGCAAATCCCGAATGTCATCGACCTCGATGATTACCCGTTTCGAGAGCGCGGCCGAATCGAACCGCGTCTCATTTGGATGCGGAGTTTTCATTCTATCTACAATCCGGAAATGGCAATCGAAGTTCTCGCGGAATTCCGCCGGAGTATCCCGCAGGCGACGCTGACCATGGCGGGCGTGGACAAGGGCCTGGAAGATAAGATCAAGCGAATGGCCGCCGATGCCGGTTTATGCGATGCCGTCCGGTTTCCTGGATTTCTCAACGCAGCGGAAAAGGCCCGCGAGTTTGCCGCCGCCGATATTTATCTGAACACAAACCGCATTGACAATATGCCTGTTTCGGTGGTCGAAGCCTGTGCTTTCGGTCTGCCGGTGGTGGCAACTCGCGTTGGCGGACTTCCCTATTTGATCAAACATCGCGAAAACGGTTTGCTCGTTCCGAATGAAGATGTGAAGGCAATGACCAGCGCCGTTAAGGAACTGCTCAACAATCCCGATTTTACGCGAAACATTTCGCTTGGGGCACGGCGTTTGGCGGAACGTTCGGCGTGGACGCGTGTTCGCGGTGACTGGGAAGAATTACTGGCGAAAGTTTTGCTCCCTGGTTCCGAGGCAGACGAAAAGGTTTTAACAAAAACAAATATTTCCACCGAAAACCTGAAGGCGTAACCATTTTTTGCCGTGGTTAAAGTCTTCTACTTCATAGAAGCCAGTCAAAATGAGCGACAGCAGATTACTGCAAATTTATCATCGGCTGCCGCCTCCGGCCCGTTCGGCGGTTGCTAGTTTCCGCGGCTATTATTTGAATTACTCGCGTTACGGTGCGGAAACCGAAACGAAGGTCGCACAGGCGTTGGAGAGAGAATTTTGGAGTCGTGGAGAATTGGAGGAATGGAGGAATAACCGTCTTGCCCATATTCTCGAACGTGCCGCGACCAAAATCCCTTATTACCGTCGGCAATGGGAGACGGCAGGCAAAAGCAACAGTTATGCCTGGCGAACTCTCGCCAACTGGCCGGTTTTGAGAAAGAACGCCCTGCGTAGCAATAAAGACGCTTTCCTGGCTGACGATGTAAATCCAAAGCGTTTGTTTTTGGAACACACCAGCGGAACGACAGGAACACCGGTTGAGTTCTGGAGCGATCGCGGCACGCTGCAAGAGTGGTATGCGATCGCCGAGGCTCGCTGGCGACGCTGGTATGGCGTTTCACGTCACGACCGGTGGGCAATTATCGGCGGGCAGCAGGTTGTCCCATTCAAACAAGAAAAACCGCCATTCTGGGTCTGGAATGCCGGGCTGAACCAGCTTTACATGTCGGCACTGCACATTAAGCCCGAATTTTTGTCGCATTATCTCGATGCCATTCGTCGTTACAAAATTGTCTATCTTTACGGCTACTCATCGTCGCTATATTGGCTTGCACTTGCCGCGTTGGAGAACAAGATAACTCTCGATCTGAAGGTCGTGCTTACCAATGCCGAGCCTTTGTACGATTTTCAGCGCGAGGCGATGCGAAAGGCGTTCAATTGTCCCGTTCGCGAAACCTACGGTTTGTGCGAGATGGTGTGCGCGATGAGCGAATGCGAATTTGAACGGATGCATCTCTGGACCGAGGCGGGTGTCGCTGAACTTCTTGATGATAACGACCAACCGGTTAGACCGGGCGAGGCCGGTAAGCTCGTCTGCACAGGACTTTTGAATGAGGCGATGCCGCTAGTCCGTTACGAGGTGATGGATGAAGTTCGATTTGCGCCCACGGATTACCAATGCCCGTGCGGGCGCGGTCTGCCGGTGGTCGATAAGATTTTGGGAAGGCTCGATGACACTATAACGACCAAAGACGGACGCAAGCTCGCTCTGCTCGACATCGTTTTCGGTTCGCACTTGCACATTAAGGAAGCTCAAATCGTTCAGGAGACTCTCGATCTGATACGTGTCCGGGTGGTCCCAGCGAACGGCTGGAGCGAGACGGATAGCCGCGAAATCAAAGCTGCCATGCTCGAGCGAATGGGCGAAACCGAAATTCGCGTCGAGGTTGTCGACGAGATCGAACGCACGTTTGCCGGAAAACTGCGCGTGATGGTTTCCAAAATCAATTCCCCGCATCAGCCTGCCAGGTAAATTACGAGAAGTACTTAGTGCACAACTAAATCAAATGTCGAAATTCTGTTTTTATCATGGCGACGATGTGAATGTAATTGAACGCCTGCGGCAGTCGGCAATTTTTTGTTGGGGTGAAGTCGAAGAATCCGTTCTCGATTCGTTCCGCCTCTTTATCGCCGCCGATGAATTCCCGCGTTTTTTCTGCCAGACGGAAACGTTGATAGGAGCTATTTCTGGCTATGCCGAAAGCGAGAATAGCTTGAATCACCCATACAACCACTCGGACTTTTTCTCCGAAATATGCGATAAAAAATGGCCGCTCGGCGACGAGTGGACCGGCAGTTTTGCGGCGACTGCGTATTCGTCGGCAAAGGAAGAAATCACGTTGTGCAATGATGTAATAGGGCATTTTCCGCTTTACTACGCGTACGCCGGAGATGGATTTATCGGCGGCACAAGTCTGATCGCGTTGGGCCGAAGCCTTGGCTGTGAAGCCGACGCGGTTGGCGTATTGCAGCGAATTACCGTGCCATTTTGCAATTACGGGCGGCGCACTTTGCTTAAAAATGTTTTCCGGCTTATGCCCGGCGAGCGTTTAAAGTGGAGACCGAACGAGATGGAGGTGTGGCGCGAATATGACAACTCGTTATGCGAGACGGTAGTCGATACAGACCTGAACAGTTCAGCACGGCAAGTGTGGGACTGTATGCGGAACGAGATTGCAACGGCTATCGGCGAAAGCCAAAAACTTTCGATTGCTATTAGCGGTGGCTGGGACAGCCGGCTTATTCTCGGCGGCATTCCAAAAGACAAACTTTCAGTTAATTGTTTGACGTACGGTGGTGAGGACCTTTACGAAACACGCATCGCCCGCCGCTGTGCCGAAGCAATCGGAGCCTCGCATGAATGTTTTCCGATTGAAGAAAAATACTTTCCTTCACGGCGTCAAATTGAAACGTTGATAAAGGAAACCGAATCCGCCAATTACTTCGAATGGTTTGGAATTATTGAAAAAGCGAGACAAAGCGAAACGAAGTTACCCCTTCTACTCGGCGATTTGTGCGAAAGCATCGATGGCCGATACATGACCGCTTTTTCGACAAGAAAAGCGCGGATCGACTCATTCCTGGGTGGGATGATCGGCAAGCGCGAGACCTTCGAGGAATCCGGTGAGGCGGCTTTCAAGCATTGGCAAGATGAAAAAACAATCGAGATAACATCGGCCTTGTTGGCAAACCTAAAGCACTTGTCCGCCGACCTGACCGGCTCGCTTACTGAAAAACAGATCACGACGGAAATCACTGATGATCTGGAAACAAGTTTTGCCAGGGTGAGCGATAACGACCCGCTCTTTTCGGCAATGTATGACGAATTGTTTATCTGGTTTCACCGAATACGTTTTTTGCTCGGCAATCAGATAAACTGGCTGAGCTCAGCGTTCAATTCGGTAAGTCCCGGTTTGTCGATGCGTTTCCTTCGACTCATCACCACGATTCACCCGCGACATAGAATCAGAAAACGGCTGATGAACGCTATCATCGACCTGCCTGAATTCGACGAGCTTTCTCGCATACCGTCGGCGCAGATTCCGTTTATATCTTCGCGCTCTCCCAGTTTAATTAGAGATGTTTTATGGGGTCTGCGATCCGGTATGGACCAGATGATGATAAAAAGAAATCTGAAAAACAAAAACGTTAATGGACGGCAGCGGGTCCTGCGATCTCTCGATTATGTCAAGGAATACCGAAGGAAAGCGACTGCGGTAAATGTCGAAGGCTGGTTTTCCGGTAGATATATTGAAAGCTCCGATTACCTTCGACTCGTCCGGGAACGCGCCGAGCTTGATGCCTGGACGCTGATAAATGTCGACGTTGCGGCCCCGGCAAATGTCAGCATTATTCTGGACCTTTGCCGCTCCGAATCGCATCGTGCGGCAGCTAAAACCGACGCCGTCGCGGTTATTTGCAGCTAATATAATGGAACTATTACAAAAGCAGCGAATTCGGGCCCTGTGCTTGAAGGCGTGAAAGAAAGCCCGATCGGCGTCGCGACATTAAGGCCGGACATAGGTAGATTAATCGTCATACCGGTCGCATAAGTTTGATTGGAAAGTGCTGGCGTGCCGAAATAATCCTGCACATTGCGAACCTCAAATCGCTGTCCTGCAGTTAACCCGGCATTTGCCAAGTTCACGGTGATGGTGCTGCTCAAATCCCAGTTGAATACTGTTACGTTTGCTCTTCCCGCTTCGTAAACATTGGCACGAACGATGATTTGCTTTCCCGTTGGTCTGGTGGGGTTGAACGTGCTGTTGGCGTCAAAACCGGTTGCCTGCTTCCATTCATTAAAGTCGAGAGATCCGCCGCCGCCGCAAGACCCTGTCGCACCGAACGCATAGAACGGGGCGCGTTTTTGTTCGGTGGGACAATTCAAGATTGCCGCAGGAGCAAAATAGGTGTTGTTATTCCACGTGTAGGCGGAGTTTGTGCCCCTGAGAAACGCCACCTTACCGAACGAACCTTCATGTTGGTAAAACGTGTTCCCGGTCACCTGAACATTGCTCCAGTAATTGAAAGTTAGGGCATCACTCGGTTCGGCAACGTAATTGTTTCTAACTACCGCGTTCGTATTGCCGCCCGCAGGATTGCGGCCGAGCCAGATGCCGGGAATTTCCACCTCCGTACCCGGCTTGTGGTACAGGTTCGAATTAATGATCGAAACATCGTTTGACGGAGTATCATCGCTGCCGACTTCGAGATTGCCGTAACGGCGATTGATACCATTTGGAAACGGCGTCGGATTTCCTGGGAAATAACCCGGTGAGCCGTTATTAAAGCTGATCACACCGTCGAAGTACACACCGTTGGCGTGACCCAGGCTCGCACCATATGCCTTCATTCCGAGAGCAAAATTGTTAAAGCTGATAACGTTGGATATCGTTTTTCGGCCGGTCTCATTCTGAATGTACAGTCCATGACCGTGCGGACGGTCGCTCGCAACATGCCCGTTGTTATAAATTATACAGCCGTATACTTCGGTGTTAGCAGCACCCTCGGTCAGGAAAAATCCGTCAAGATTGTCGTGAACGACGAGGTTGATAAATTTCAGGTCGTCGCCGACCACGTTGATTCCGTCCCCGTCGCGAAGAAACCCGCCTTGTCCGCTGGTGATGATGAAACTGCGTGCCGGATTGGAATTGAACAATTCAAAATCGCGGTAGATGGTGTTGCTGCCGTCAACTACAAAGCCAGTTCCGTAAAGTTTTACTGGAGCTCCGACGCTGTGGGCGACGGGCGGAGTTCCACCCCAGCCGCGAATGATTCTGTAGGAGCCGTCGGCGTTGGCCACGTTGATCTGGACCAATTCGTTTTCGATATAAGCCTGGTTCCCGGGAGTAAAGCGCACGCTTCCGTTGAAGCTCACCGTCGAAGCAGCCAATGGCGTAGCAGCACTCAAAGGTGTAGAGGTAGTCGTCACGTAATGACCGTCGATCCTGGCCCATTCGCCCGGATAGCTCCTTACCGTTGCCCCGACCAGATTGCTGATAAATTTGCCGCGATAAGTGCCCCCGCGGAGATAGATGGTTTTGCCCTGAGCGATGGAAGAGGTCTGGCTTAGCCCGGTCTGCAAATCCCACGGATTTGCCTGACTACCGTTTCCGCTTGGCGAACCGTTCGCGGCAATATAGAGTGCGTTTGGTACCGGGGTTGGGGAAGGGTTCGGTTGCGTCGTGAAGCCTGCTAAGACAACCAGCGTGGTCGTTTGGTTATTACCGGCTGCATCGAAGGCTTTTGCCTGTAAGATATGTTTCCCGTTCGTGGTGTTATTCCAGTTGAAATTGACAGTAACGCTGGGCAGATTGGGCACAACGTTGTTGGTCGAGATCAATACCTGGTCGATCCACAGTTCGATACGGCTTATTCCTACATCGTCGCTTGCCTGAACCGAAAGAGGTATCTGCGTGGAAGTGCGCGAGTAATGACGGAGGTCGTTAAATTTAACTGTCGGAGCAATGTCATCGGCCATTAACGGCCGAGGGTTTGTGTCGAGGGAAGCAGAAGCCTGCAAAACCAAAGACGTACTCAAAAGAATAAGGAGAAAGACGGATTGTCTAATTTTCAACCACGCGTACATAGGCATTACCACATTAGATTCCTCGGAATTCAATAAACCTGCTCACATTTTGGAAGGTAAGGTTCTGATATGGGGGTGTCAGCGAACGGTCAAGTGGGCTCTCGTGTCGTCCTTTGTAAGACGGCAGCGTCCAGTACAGCTAACAGTTAACCCTACGGGGGGTGCGAAAGTCAACCAAAAATCCTTTTCCCGCAAAGTATTTATTGAGCCGATATATTATGCATTGCTGCCGCTTTATTGGTGTAGTCAGTCGTATTCCGGATCAAAATCGGTCTATTGTGTTAACCGATACATAGCCGCTTAATGCCACAACAAACTGTCTGTCTGCCAGATTTCTTGTACTCGGCAAACTGTTATCAATAAATAGCCCTAAATATTTAAAAAGGCGTCTTGCCAGGATTTTCATCTGCAATTGAAGTTGGTCATCCTTAGTGCCTCCTTTGTTGCAACACGATGCCTTGGAGGCGGGCCGGATGTTGGAGAAGTTTTCCTAATTTGTTCTTCGCTATGGAGTCTCCCTATCGAGTCGATTTTGGGACAAAAGCTTATGCAAAGCACCTTACTTATTGAAACTCGCGTTACTTCCAATGGCAAACTGCCCGTTAAGGTTCCTTTTTTTCGTCCGCACGTCGGCGATGAGGAGATAAACGAAGTAGTTTCAACACTGCGCAGCGGCTGGCTGACGACGGGCCCGAAGGTAAAGGCCTTTGAACGAGAGTTTGCGAACGCCGTCAACGCAAAATATGCGGTGGCACTAAACTCCTGTACAGCCGCTCTCCATCTCGCCGTTGACGCCATAGGCCTGCGGGAAGGTGAAGCGGTTTTGATACCTACGATGACTTTTGCCGCAACCGCCGAGATCATTCTCTATAAAAAGGCGGTTCCGGTGCTGGTCGATTGCGACCCGGTCACCGGCAATATGGACTTGGCCGATGCGGAAAGGAAGATCGGGGAACTCAAAAGACGCTGTTTACCGTATCTACGCGGTCGAGACCTTAAAGTCGTCGGCATGATTCCCGTGCATGTCGGCGGGTACATGATGAATGTGGAAGAGCTTAAATGTTTTGCGAAGACTCATAATCTTTGGATTATAGAGGATGCCGCTCACGCTTTTCCCGCCGCGTGGCGAGCTAACTCCGGCGACCGGTGGCAATTTTGCGGAGACGATACTGCACTTGTTACCTGCTTTTCATTCTATGCCAATAAGACGATAACGACGGGAGAAGGAGGAATGGCGGTGACTGGCAGCAAGGCTATCGCCGACAAGATCCGCCTTATGTCCCTTCACGGTTTATCTCACGACGCATGGGGCAGATTTTCAGGTGCCGGAAACTGGGATTATCAGATCGTTCAGCCGGGTTACAAATACAATTTGACTGATATCGCCGCCGCTATTGGCTGTCACCAGCTGAAACGAGCCGAAGAAATGAGAAAACAGCGAGAAGCCGTCGCTGAATTCTACTTATCGTCTTTCGCAACAGTAAATGAGATCGGTCTGCCTATTAATGACGAGGATCGAATAAATTCGTGGCATCTGTTCCCCATTCGCTTAAAGCTTCAAAGTTTGGAAATCGACCGTAACGAGTTTATTGAAAAGCTCAAAAACAAAGGGGTCGGATGCTCGGTCCATTGGCGGCCCCTGCATATGCATCCTTTATACCGGGAGCGGCTCGGTTGGAGCGAAAACCATTTTCCGGCCGCCACTCAACTTTGGAAAGAAATTATCAGCTTGCCGATCTTCTCGTCAATGACTTTCGAGGAAATGGTTCATGTAGTTGAAACGGTCAAAGAACTTTGCGCCGCCCATCGGGCGAATAATACATCAAGAGCAGCTTAATGACAGATAAACGCCGCCGCCAAGGACTTCCAAGAACAATAGAGATCGGTTTAGCCGTTCTCGGACTGACGGCAGCCGCTCCGATCCTGACTTTTTTCGCGATCCTGATAAGACTAAACTCTCGCGGACCGGTTCTGTTTAGGCAACAGAGGGTTGGACAAAAGGGCCAGACGTTCATACTTTTTAAGCTGAGGACGATGACAGTTTCCCAGACGGGGCCGATGATCACCGCAGCTGACGATCGACGCGTAACTTCGCTCGGTAGGATACTTCGCCGCTATAAGATTGACGAGCTGCCCGAACTTTGGAATGTGCTGATTGGAGATATGTCCTTTGTCGGCCCCCGCCCGGAAGTGCCGGAATTTGTAGACCTCGACGATCCGTCATGGCAAAACATCTTACGTCACAGGCCCGGCATAACGGACCCGGTTACGCTTCGGCTGAGAAACGAGGAACAGCTTCTCGCACAAGTGGTCGATAAAGAACGTTACTATCGAGAAGTCGTGCAGCCTTACAAAAAGCGTGGTTATGTCAATTTTGTTAATAACAAAAGTTGGAGAACCGATATCAGGATCATCGGAAGAACTCTGAAGGCTATTGCTCTTCCGCAAACAGTCAAACAGCCGACTCGTGAAGAGATGCAGTGGTCGCTGGCGGATTAGGTCCTGGCACCAAGATGGATTTAGGAAGGGCAAAAAGTTTTCAGGACTTAGCCTCAAAAGCCCTCGAAGGCCGCGGACAATTTTCCGCGGCGGGTCTGTTTGGGATTATATCTTTTTACGCTCTGCTGGTGACGATAGCGGTTTTCTCTATTCCCTACGGAGCCGTTGAGATTTGGCATAAATCGCTGCTGATTTTGTTTGTTACGGTAATTGCCGGATTTCGGATTATCGACAGCGTCACAGGCCGCTCATTCAGAATAGCCGAACCGTTGCTGCTGTCACCGCTCTTTGGCATTTTAGCGTTGGCGTTCATCCAGATCGTTCAATGGCCGGGTACGACTTCGGCCATCAGTGTAGACCCTTACGAAACCAGATCATTCATTCTGATCTTCGGGGCCCTCATTGTCGCCGCTGAGGTTTTGTTTTTCTATACAACGACGGCTCACCGTCTGAAATGCCTTGTCGTCCTGGTAATTGCGGTTGGAGCCGTCAGTGCCGTATTTGGATTGCTGCGGGAGTTCTATTTTGACTCACGGTCCGATTTGCTGGCCGCGTTTTTGTTCCCTGAGCAGGGCTTTGCTCAATTTATCAACCGAAATCATTTCGCGCTTTTGATCGAAATGTCTTTCGGCTTGCTGTTGGGAATATTGATAAAGGGAGAGCTGTCGGAGAAATTCAAATTCCTTTGTTGGTTACTTGCCGGAATAATGGCCTACTCGGTGATTGCGGCGAATTCTCGCGGCGGCCTAGCCAGTCTGGCCGCACTGATTCTTTTTGCGGTCACGGTTCACATGATGACGCGGGAAGAAACAGGAAATAGCGAGCGTGAATATAGTCGTCACAAACCTGTCGAATCAGGAACGCTGTTCCGAAAGATGTCGGCCACGGCAGGTCTTTTGGTGCTGATTTTCGGTTTGATCGTCTTCATGATCGCATTCGTGGGCGGTGACACCGCAGTGACGCGAATCGAAAAGTTAAAGGGTGAATTTGAGACGGTCAACAATGCGGGAGTTAATCGAAACCTCATATGGAACTCGACTCTGGAGATGATTGAAAGCGAGCCGATACTCGGAGTGGGTTTTGGAGGATACGCGGCCGCGATTCCAAAATTTGAAACCTCGGGCGGGAAATACAGGTTGCACCAGGCCCATAACGATTACCTCGAAATTCTGTCGAATGGAGGCGTAGTCGGCTTCGCTTTGTTCGCTTTGTTCGGCGCGATCGTGGTGCATCGGACCTCAAAGAATTTAAGATCGGGCGATCGGCTCCGCCGAGCGAGCTGTTTCGGCGCGGCAATTGGGTATTTTCGGGGTCTTAATCCATAGTTTTGTCGATTTTGGACTTCATATTCCGGTCAACGCCTTTATCTTTGCCGTTCTTGTTGTTATCGCTACTGCGAATATCCAGCGGACTACGGAAAACTGAGTATTTTTTTCTCGTTGCGAGAAGGGCGACCCGACGGAATTTCCGAAGTAAGGAGTAAGTTATGAAAAGAATCAATGAACTTTTTCACATAAGCTGGCGAACCGTTATTACTGCGGTCTTTGTACTTTTGGTCTTTACGGTTCCAGCTTCCAAAGGTGTCTTGAGCAAGTGGTTTAGTATTCATGCGGCCAGCGGTGACAACCATGGGAATAACCAAGGAAACAACCACAACAGCCACAGCAGCAATTCTGGAAGTTACTCGTCACAGGGGTCGCCGCATTCCAACCCGGCGGCAAGCCCCGTGAACCAGAGTGATTCGTGTTCAACGGGCCGGAGGCACTCCCGTTCGCATCATGGCCATAGCCGTCATGCTCATTACCGTCCCAATGGACACTAGCCGGGTGATTCAGCGTTAGCTAAAGACAGTATTCTGTCGAATCAACAAATGGAAAGACTTTCTTCCAAAACGATCTTGACAGGCGGAACTGAATTAGTGGGGTTAGTTTCAAGGCTCTTTGGTCTCAGATTCGGACAATTCTCCAGTTGGTTTCGAGACAAAAACCGCCAGATTCGCTCGTTGCCCGGAAATGATGAATTGATTCGGGCCGTCCTTTCAGCTGAACGATCGCCCGTTGAGGGAGCACGCTATCGGGTTGGCGAGTGCATCAATGTTTATCAACCGGACGGCGAATGCAGAAGGTTGAAAATTTGCGGAATTCAGAGCGGCGGATTCTCGAATGTTTATACGGTCATCGATTTGGATGAGATGAGGCCGTATTGCCTGAAGGAGAATAGAGCCCTTCCGGGCGACGAACGTCAAAAAAATGAAAGGTTAGCAGTCGAGGCGGAAATTTCACTGAGGCTCGGCCTTAGTCCCAATCTGGTAACAACTTACGCTGCTATCTTCTACCGAAGTCGCCTCTTTATTCTAACAGAGTACCTTTCCTCAAACAGTCTTGATCAGTATCTCAAAACCAGTTCTCTAAACTTGAAAACGGCACTAAGTTACGGCGTCCAGCTATCCGGAGCGGTACGTCACGCGCAGGAAACGCTGCCAGGGTTCGTACATGGAGATATTAAGCCCGGGAACTGCTTTATTACGGCCGAAGGAAAGTTGAAACTTGGTGATTTCGGTCTCGCATCGGCGGACGGAATAAGAAAACGGTTCGCAGGCGGACATTTGCAAAAAGAGTATTTCGCCGGGAAGTCTGACACCTCCATCGGCTGGGGCGGTACGGCGGCCTACATGGCTCCCGAAATGTTCGACAAAACAGCACCTGATCGCAGCAATGCCGATGTCTACGCTTTCGGGGTGACGCTTTTTGAGATGCTGTGCGGCACTCGCCCCTTCATCGCTGCGTCGAAGGAAGAAATTATTGAAATGCACCGGCATTCGGAGCCGCCGATGCGTTTACTGGATGTGAAAGGTGTGCCCCGGCCAATCATGGACCTGGTTGAAAGATGCCTGGCAAAATCGCCCGCGGACCGGCCTGAAAGTTTTGACTGTATCGAAAATGAATTGCGGCAATCGCTCCTGGATCAATTCGATTTACCGATCCCGATCGACCCGGTTCCGGAATTGAACGATTCCGAGATCGTTCGTCGAGCTTTTTCATTAGCCTGTCTGGGTAACTGTCAGGAAGCGACAGCATGTCTCGACGACGCAATTCGGCATCGCGGCAGGTCACCGGAGATGCTTGCATCTAAGGCGATCGCTCTGACACTCGGAACACGGATGGACGACGCTTACGAGGCCAGCACATCTGCGTTGATGACTCATGCGGATTCGTTTGTTGTATTCCTTGCTCATGGTCAGACACTAATTGCACGCGGTGATTTAGATACCGCCGAGCAATACCTTCTAAGGGCTTTGCAGCTTCGACCGAATAATTGCTTCGCCCTGAACTTGATAGGCAATCTTTATTTGCGAACGGAGCAATATGATGAAGCCGCCAGTTATTTCAAAAGATCGCGATCGCTCGATGCCTCGCAAACGGAGCCATGGGAAGGTATCGCGATCTCCAATTTTTTTGAGGGTAAAATCCAGAAGTCGATAAACCTCCTTCAAAAAGCTCTCGCGATGGACCCGCGGCGGACCGAACTACACAGGCGTTTGGGAGACGCGTACAATGCAAACAATCAACTTGTAGAGGCGATCACATCATACAAAGCTGCTTTGGGGCTCCTTCCTTTGTCTAAGGAAACAGCTAGAAGATTTGTTCGATCTTGCATCGAGCTTTACAAGCAAAACGGCTACGCCATCAATGTTCGACTCACCCGAATTCTGATCCGGGGAACGTGGGTTTTTACGGATGCGAATCGGCGCCGAGGCTCATCGGACGATTTTACGAACAAGTTCATCTCTGTAATTCAAGAAAGCAATTTTAACCCGCTTTTGTTGTTCTTTCTAGATGGCGCTTTGACGAGAGTGGTTGACCGTCTGGACGCGGCTGTTTCGCAAGAACTGGTCGAAATATTACGGATGGTATTCGAACGATGTTCTTCCGGTCCAGTTCCGATGCACGTGCTCAATTCCCTGGGACGCATTTTCTATTATTTAGAAGAGTACGAGAAGTGCCGGATCGTTTTCAGAACAATCCTCGAGCGTTTCGGACCAAATGAAAACTCGTTTTATTATCTTGCCGCGTGCAGCGAGATTGACGGAGATTTTCGCGCTTCGCTTAAATATTACAAAAAGGCCTTGCGCCTAGAAAACTGCGAGGACACACGTACCGGGATTCAACGGGTCAGTGGCAGAATCAAGCAGATTGAAAGCAAAGCGGCAAATTCGTTGAATTGACGCGATCAGTATCGCAAGTCCGAGCCATGAAAACTCTTAACAACAGAGATTTGTCGATCAGCAGTTTCGCTCCTGCCTTCGTCTATACCTGCTTCATAGTTTTTATAGGTTATTCGGCCGCATGGCAAGGACTTTCCCACTATTGCTCCAACATCGCCTTTCGCTCCGGTACTGAAAGCGCCGCCGCGGCGGCTGTCAGCTATCTGCCGGAAAATCCCAACGCCCACAAAACGCTGGGAGAGGTTTTGCTGCGTAACAAAGACTATTCCGGGGCTGAGGCGGCATTTGAAAGTGCAATAGCATTTAGTCAAAACGACTTTCTTCTATGGCTTCGTTTAGGCTATTCGCGCTCTTTACTAAAAGAATTTGACGCGGCGGAAACAGCCTACCAAAGAGCTCTGGAGTTGGCCCCGAACTACAGCCAGCCCAACTATTACATGGGCATGATGCTTCTGGAAACAGGTAGAACAGACGACGCCTTTCGCTATCTGAGCAAAGCCGTCGACCGCGACCCTGAACTTTATCCTCAGATGCTGCATCGGGCTCGAATTTCCTTTCCCGACGACCCGCTCGCCATCGAAAGTGCCTTTCATCCAACCTCCCGCGAGACGAAGAAACTTGTTGCACGCTATCTGATCAAACATAACTTCATGACCGAAAACGCCAAGTCGTTCCTCGTTAGCGAAGAACTCAGCAATGACGAAAAGAACGAGTTTGTGCAGTATCTGTTACACAAAGAAAATTTCGAGGTTGCCCGGGAGGTATGGTTATCGAGGTTAAAATCTCAGGAATTAAGCCTAAACGAACTGATCTTTGACGGCGGCTTTGAAGCGATCACCGAAAGTGATCCAAGCGGGCTGGGATGGCAGATTAACCAAAAAATGACGGCTACAGCCGTTGCCCGCGATCAAAAAACATTTCACTCGGGATCAAGCTCGCTTAAAGTCAAATTTGCGGGGAACGTGGAAATCGGCAAAGACATACTGTCTCAATTGGCATACGTGCAGCCTGGTCGGAAATACAGTTTGAGAGTATTTTTGCTATCGCCCGAGCTGATTTCTGCCGGTTTGCCGGCAATAGCGGTAAGCGATGGCACAACCAATGAATTGTTGGGTAGGTCGTCCGAGCTTCAGGCCACCAATGGTAAGTGGATCGAATACAAATTCGAGTTTGTCACGAAGGAAGCCGCCGCCGTCCGAATAAGTTTTCAACGAATTAATTGCAATACCAGTCCATGCCCAATATTCGGAGAATTATTCCTAGACGATTTCCGCCTTGTAGAAATCCAGGACGCCGATCAATAATTCTGAGAGGGACCATCCTATCAGCGTGAGATCAGAGTTGATGAAATTGCGAGCAGTTCAACTCACGGCCGAACTCTCGTTATTAGCTTCGTTCGGGAAAAGTGCATCTTTTACATAGGCTTGATTCGGTGAGATGCGCTGGAAACCTTACGACTTCAACCTTTTTCGCGTCCGAAAATGGGGACCCGTTAGCGGGATTAACGAATTACTGTTTGATTTCGCACGTCATGATACTCACCGGCATCTCTGCCAAGTTGACGCAGGAACGGACGTCAATAAGGAAGTCAGTATACGGCAGGATGTAATCCATGTTTGGTTTTTTTCGATCAATTTAGAGCTTCGACCGAGGCGTCCCTACAGCCTCAATCGGAGTAAACATGATTCAAATCAAAGAACTTGCAAGAACCACAGCGTCATTGATATGATTCGAGTTACGCCGATTCATCGGACAAGCAAACGCTTTATCGGGTAATATGAACGGCACAGCCTGTCGCTTGAAAAGCGTGTTTTTTGGGATAAGTTATGCAAATAGCCCCCAAAGAATCCCCAAGTAAGGAGATTTATGTTTGTCCTCAAGCTATTGTAAATAAGGAAGTTAGGCGGCGTAGCCAAGTGGTAAGGCAGAGGTCTGCAAAACCTTTATTCATCGGTTCAATTCCGATCGCCGCCTCCATCTAACCTTCTTGTTTGAAGCACTTACAGACATCTGATTTGGCATCAATGCGACGCCCTGTTTCTCTCTTACACCTGCCCCCAGGCCTAATTTATCAAAATGTGTAAGGCTCTCCAAGGTTCGCGTGAGTAACATTCTGAAAGCCGCTGAGGAAGTAATTTGTTCTAAACATCCGCAATTCATCTCCAAGCGAGAAGTGCGGCGTCAACTTGAATATTGCATCGAAGGCATATGCCAGATTTCTCGTCCGCCAATCGCGCATTGAAATACTGACAAGATCGCGATTCGTTGTCACCTCACTGGTAGTCAAAATCGAACCTCATTCGTGTGACAGGCTTCAATGGCCCCATCTTGTGCATCTAAATGGGCCACCATTGATGAATAGTTTTTTATAAATTTGTGATATTTTTATGACTTGAGTCATAAAACCGCAAAGCTATTTTTTTGTCCGCGTTTCTGAACTAAGCGCGAGGAGACTTAAACGAAACCGTTATTACACAATTTCGATATCGAACTCAGCCGGCGGATCCTGAAACTTGGTTTCAAAAGAACATTTGGAGCAAACGAGCAGATATTTGGGGAAGGAGACGAGGCCACATTTCTGCCCCTAGTTCTGGATGGCAAGGTAAAGCTTGTTCGATACCCCGAGGCGGGCAAGGAGGTTATTCTTGGCGTCTTTTCTTCAGGCGAGATATTCGCGATCCCGCCTGCTTTGGACGGCAAACGGTTTCCGGCAACGGCGGTAGCAATCGGGGAAAGTCAGCTTCTGATACTCCCGCGTACGGAATTTCTTGGTTTGATGGAGTCCTCCAGCGAGTTCTCGTCTATTATTATGAGCCGCATGTGCGGCCTATTGCGGGATCGGACTGACACCGTTCAAATACTCGCCACACCCTCAGCGGAACATCGCGTCGCGGGCGTGCTCTTGAAGCTGGCCGGTGAAGTCAGGAGTAATGAGATTAAAAAAATCTCGCATCGCCGACAGGACATTGCCGAGATGGCTGGCCTTTCAACCGAGACAACTATCCGCGCCATCCGTAAACTTGCCGATAGGGGCTTTCTAAAAATCGTTCAGGGCAAGGTTCATTTGGAAACAGCCGAACATCTTCGCGATTTCCTTCGGTAAGTCAATTCAAAAATCGAACAGAAAGCGAACGGAAAGCGATTTAAATCATAATTAGTTATCGATCATCATGATAGTCTTTGTTCGGACTACTTTTTGTTGAGGACAAGTTATGAAGATCAGGATTTTGGGGAATTCGTTGCGTTTTCGTTTGGGCAGATCGGAGGTTCGAGTTTTCGGCATCACGGGAATAGTCGAGGAAAGAGTAAGTTTTGGTCCGCGCCCTCAGATCGATTTTTGCTACAGACTTGAAACAGCTCCCGGAAACGAATTCTTGGGCTCGTTTGTTGACGGAATAATTACGGTTCGTGTTCCCGAAACGCTGGTCAATCATTGGGTTCAGAGCGAACAGGTCAGCTTAGAAGGAAACCAAAAACTGGATGAAAAAACCAATTTACATTTTTTGGTCGAGAAAGATTTTGTCTGCCTGAATGCCCATAATGATGAAGATCAGTCTGACAGATTTCCGCATCCGAAGGGCGACCAAGCCTGTTGATTCTTAACTAGTTCTCGTTAAACATGATCTGAATCATATTTGTTCCGCTGCAAAAGAGCGATGATGGTGTCTGAGTAAAAGTTCCGGAGGAGGAATCAATGCAAAACCTACAATCTAAGACGGTTCGTGAAATAGCGCTGGAAATGCCAATAACGACAAGGGTCTTTGAAGGATTCAAGATAGACTACTGCTGTCACGGAAATACGATGTTTGATGACGCCTGCCGGAATGTAGGGGCGAGCCCGGACGTCGTGATGCACGAGATCGACGAGGTTCTGGGTGCGTTGGGAAATAGAGAGCTTGACTGGCTAACCGACGCTTCGTTATGCGAACTGGTTGACTATATCCTTGACAAACATCACCTCTACACGAAGGAAGAGATTGAGCAGTTGACTCCATTAATGGCAAAGGTTGCCAGCCGTCACGGCGAGCACAATCCGAATCTTTTTGAATTAAAAACTGTATTCCAGAATATCTGCGATGATCTTGGACCGCATATGATGAAAGAAGAGATGGTGCTTTTCCCATATATTAGGGAATTAGAAACTAATTTCTCAAGACAGATCTCCGGTGCTACGCCGCCGTTTGGGACGGTGCAAAATCCTGTAAGAATGATGCGGATCGAGCACGAAGAGGTCGGTGAGTTGCTTGTGAAAATGCGGGCCGTGACCAACGACTATACTTTGCCCGACGGAGCGTGCCCGAGCTTCACGGCGCTGTATCATCGGCTGGCTGAATTCGAGGCAGACCTCCATCAGCACATTCATTTGGAAAACAATCTGCTCTTTCCAAAGGCAGTCGAGCTTGAGCAAAAGACATTTCCATTGATGGTTGAATAGATTATCGTTTGTTTATGTCATCTGCCGCTCCGACTATCGTACCTGCTCGAACCTTTCGGCTTCGGCAGGTTGCACTTCCGACTGAGCATGGTGCGTGGGGTTTTTTGCTCGAGCCGCTCGTGGCCGCTCTGGTAATTGCGTTTTCGAGCGGCGGCATTTGGATATCGATAATGGTGATCGGCGCGTTTCTCGCGCGCAGGCCGCTGCAGGTTTTTATCAATCAGCGAAATACGCCTGCCGGCGAGATGAAAGCGGCGGCATTAAAGTTCTTCGGTGTCTTTTCGCTGTTTGCCGCTATCGGGCTCGTCGGAGCCCTTGTGACATCGAGTCTCGCTGTCCTGATCCCGCTCGCCACTGCCCTCCCTGTCGCGGTTTTTCAGCTCTATATCGAATCGACGACGCGTGGACGACACCTCGTCGCAGAACTGGCAGGCGCTCTCGTGATGCCGGCGTCGGCCGCGTCGGTTATTCTGGCAGGCGGCGGCGGCTGGCCTTTTGCCACTGCGGTTTGGTTTTTGTTTGCCGCACGGTTTGTGCCGTCGATAATCTACATCCGAAACCGGCTCAACCTCGAAAAAGGAAAGGCGAGTTCGATGTTCTTGCCCGCCGTCGTGCACGTGGCGGCGCTGATCCCGGTCAGCCTGATTGCTTTCACAGGGTATCTGCCGATGTTGGTCATACCGGCCTTCGCGCTGCTGCTCGCGCGGTCGATATATGGCCTCTCGCGATATCGAAAGCGTGTAAAGGCAATGAAAATAGGGGTTTCGGAGGTTGTCTACGGCCTCGTCGTTGTTGCCTCGTTGATTATCGGACACTTGTTCTCATTGTAGTGTTAGCCGTTGATACCTTATGCATAACGTTGATATAGACCTCGTGGAAATGTCGCTCGACGTGATCAAATACGCGATCGGGCGAATTTCCGACAGCGAACCAAAACTCGGTTTTCCGATGAGAGCCGAAGAGCTGAAAGCGCTGACCGGTGAAACGGTTACGCCGCAAGGCATCGGGGGCGAAAAGGCGTTCAAGCTGTTTCGCGAGGTCCTCATAAAGGCAAGCGTATCGATCGACCACCCACGTCACCTCGCGTTCGTTGCCGCGTCGCCGACGCGGGCCGCTGTGATGTTCGACCTTGTGACGTCGGCCTCAAGCGTTCACGGCGCATTTTGGCTCGAGGGCGCAGGCTGTATCTTTGCCGAGAACGAAGCAATGCGATGGCTGGTCTCGCTAACCGGTCTGCCGACAGGCGCATTTGGTGTTTTCACTAGCGGAGGAACTGCGGCGAATCTCTCGGCGATGGTCGCAGCCCGCGAGACATGGCGACGCCGCAACCCGAAGCGCGCTAAAACACGCGGCATCGTCATTACATCCGACGCGGCTCATTCGTCAGTTAAAGCGATGGCAAAGGTCATCGACGTCGATGTGGTCACCGTCGCAACGGAAGGCAGGTTTGAGGCGCCGATGCTCGCAACCGCGCTTGAACTACTCGCAGAGGAAGATCGAGGGCGCCTCTTTGCCGTCGTCGCGACTGCGGGCACGACAAACGCCGGCATCATCGATGACCTTGCGGGAATTGGAAGTATTTGTAGAAGAGTAGGCGTCTGGTTTCACGTTGACGCGGCGTATGGCGGCGGAGCGCTTGCTGCACCGTCGGTCAGACGTCAATTCGACGGCATCGAGCTTGCCGACAGCGTTACCATCGATCCGCACAAATGGCTGTTTTCACCCTACGATTGCGGGGCTGTAATTTATCGCGAGCCCGAACTCGCCCGACAAGCTCACGCGCAAGAGGCCGCTTACCTCGAATTCTTCTATGACGAAGCCGTGCGCGGCTTTAACCCGTCCGACTATCAGATCCAGCTGACGCGGCGGGTACGCGGCCTTCCGTTGTGGTTCTCACTCGCAATGCACGGAACTCATCGGTATGAACAGGCGATCGAACGCGGCATAGAGCTCGCCCGTATCGCCAGTCGGTTTATCACCGCTTCGCCATACCTCGAACTCGTTCGCGAGCCGAGTCTATCGTGTGTTCTATTCCGTCGAAAGGGATGGACGCCAGACAACTATCGTGAGTGGACGCTGCGTAATTACAAAACAGGATTTGCGCTGGTCGCACCGACAAAATGGCGCTGGGGCGTCGCCGAGCCTGAGACGGTCGCAAGATTCTGCTTTATCAACCCCGACACGTCGGAAAAGGACATTCGCGACATCTTGGCTACGATGGCCTGATCACACGCCGACGCCACACTCAAACAATGAATCTTCTGCGTCCTCGAGCACGGGCAGGAATGTTTTGATTTCTTTGTCTTTATCCGGACCGACCCGCTCAAACAGCACCTCACCGGCGAGCTGAAGATACTCAAGGCCCGAAGCGGCAAGCAGCTTCTTGAGTTTTTGCGCATACTTCGTGATGTGCTCCGCCGTGAATCTGCTTGCGGCGTCGGCTGTTATCGCCGCGCTTTCGTCGTCGCCATTCTCGCGGGCGTAAAGCTCTTTTAGCCGCAGATATGCAATAAAGCCAGTTTCAACCGCGATGTGATCGGGCACTTCGCCGCTGCCGGCATGATAAGAAAACGCACTGTAAAATGCGGAAAGTTCCGACAGCATATAGCCGGGCTCGACCCAGCTTCGATAGCTGACCTCCCGTCCCGGAGCCGGGCCGCCCGGCCCAAAGATGGAGTGAAACAAGCCTTCGCTAGCTTCTTTCCCAGCAGCTTTAGCCGCCTTTTTTAGCTTTTTGTCGGTCACCTGACGGCCGAGTTCATCGACCTGCTTGAACCAATCGCCCTTCGGGCAATCGAAAAGCAGGCTGATCAGCCGCCACTCGGCTGCGTCGCGTAAAAGTTCATCAGCGGAATTCATAAGTAGCTCCTCACTTCAATATCAACGGCACCCAGCCGGTGCGCATCTTGCGTGCTCCGACCTCGCCGTGGGCCGCCTCCCAAACTGCAAATGCAATCTGCGACGGCGCGGACGCCGTGAAGCCCGTGGGAATCGGCCGCGAGATCACTACGGCCCAGCCGGTTTTTGTCTTTACGCCTTTACCCTTTGAGACCGCATTTGGCGCAGGCGAAAGCGTCCCCGGGCCTTCCGCGATCATATCCTCGACCGGTTGATCACGCGGGCCAGCACGACGATTGCCAAGTCCGCGAGCCGGAGCATAACGAGCCGCGGCTTCGCTTAGCGCCTGTGGATTATTTTCAAGCGGCTTGGCTTCGGACGGATAATGATCGACAGTCGCGTTCGGGTAAATGCTTTGAATATTGTCAGCTCGTCCTTCGACGATCGCTTGCCAATCCGCTCGCCAGAACGCGATCTCGACTGTCTTACCGACCTCGCCCATCTGCGGCGCCGGCACGTTCGCTTCGATCTTCGACGGAAGCTGCACCGCGCAGCCATCGACGAAATGTTTTGGGCTGGGCACATCGTTCTGCGTCTCGTCGAGCCACTCGAGCCGAAACGCGATCTGCGCCCCGTCCGTGATCGCCTTAACCTGAACGTCGGCCGTCGATGGATCCATCAGCCGCGGGTCGACCAGATCTTGCAAAAGCAGTTTTGAGACGTGCGGCGGCACATCGCGCCACGCCGAATCGTTCGGGTCGAGCGTAATCTCGTTGACCTGAGCGACGTTAACCTCGGCGGTCGGGGTCTGGGTGTGGCCGCACGCGGAAATCATAACGAAGCTAAAAATAATTACGATAACTGTCACCTTTTTCATAACTTTCACTCCATGTCGGAACCGCCTGCGTAAGCGGGAGGTCAGTTTCGCGGCGTTGTCCGGCTTTAAGCGAACTGGCCCGCCGCTAACGCAGCGGGTTCTGACTCACGGGCAATTGGTGCGCGTGATCTGATAAAGCTTGTCGTATGCGGGGCGAATGTGCACCGGTTCGCGGAACGGCACGTTGACCAGCTCTTTGCCGTTTTCGTCCATACCGATCGCCTTGTCGCCGACGCGCTTCCACTTGCGCACTATGCTCTCGGTCGAACCGAACAGACCGAGTAGACTTGTAAGATCAGGGTCGTTCGGCGCGTTGCGATAAACTTCGACCGCCTTGTCAACGCCCGGCCCGAACATCTGTTTTGTAAACGAGGTCGGCACATGAATCGGCGGGATGTAATAGACGTTCGGCTCGAGCCCGAACTGCGGAAACAGCGGCAGCGCGACCTTTTTGATATGCACGAGATAGTCGAGCGGGTTGTCGGCCTGCGCCTTGTCGGGTGTGTTCAGAAAACCGGCCATGCGAATCTTACCGATGCAGTTTGAAAAGCACTGCGGCGACAGACCTTCCTCGATCTTCGGATAGCAAGCAATACATTTCTCCGAGGTCGATGTCATCGGATTGAAAAATACTTTCTTGTACGGGCAGCCTCGAACGCACTCCTGATAACCGCGACAGCGTCCCTGATCAACGAGCACAATGCCGTCCTCGGGACGTTTGTAAATCGAGCCGCGAGGGCACGACGCAAGGCACGCCGGATATGTACAGTGATTGCAGATTCGTGCCAGGTAATAGAACCACGCCATCTGATGCGGAACTTCCATGCTCGCTCCGCCATCGACGCCGCCCGCGCAATCGTCTTCGCCGACGTTCGGATATGCGTAATCCTCGTCGCTCGGCCGCCAGCCGAGAACGCGTTCGCCCGCCGGAGCCGATTCAAAGATCGTGCTGCCGTCATAGACGTGATTGCCGTCCTTTTCGCTCCATTGCTGGCCGTCGAGCATCTCGAGCAGATTCAGATCCCACGCCAGCGGATAAAACCCGTAGGGCTTTGTCTCGACGTTGTTCCAGAGCATGTATTCCTGGCCCTTGCCGCTCGTCCACGTCGTCTTGCACGCCAGCGTGCACGTCTGGCACGCGATACATTTGTTTGTGTCGAAGACGGCTGCGAATTGCTTTTCGGGACGGCTTTCAGGATACCAATAGGACATCTCACGTCCGAGCTGCCAGTTATTTACGCGTGCCATAGTTTTTTCTCCATTCTCGTGTTGTTTCTAATCCTTGTCGTCGTCGTCATCTTTTTCGCCCTTTGTCGCTGCGGGATTTTCATTGTTCGTTGCCGCCGTGCCTGTACGAATTTCAACGTGGCGTATCTGGCCACCCAAATTCGCGGTTCGGGCTATCAACCCAAAGGTCACCAGCGACAAGATCAGAGCCGCCGCGAAACTCACATTTGCGAATCTCGAGATTCGAAACGAAACGAACAGACCGATAAGGGCGACAAACCCGGTTATCTCCATTGCGATCAAAGCAGGCATCGCCGCATCTTCATGTTCTTCGATAATGGCCTTTGAAACGCCAACTGCTTTTTCCACCCTCTCTTCCGCGGGTTCTCCGGTCAGATAGACAGGTATAGTAAGCAACGCGATTCCGAAGAACACCGCAAGACTTGCCCGTTTTATTGCGTCGCTTTTGCTAAAGAACCCAAGCAGCAGCAGCGCGATGCCAATGATCGTTCCAATGACGGGAAAATGATTTAACAGCAAATGTATGTGTAGTGCGTCCATATAAACCTCTATTTCTTTGCGATAAACTCGCCCGCAAGATATTTCTTCATCGCGTCGGATTCGTTACGCGGACGAATGCCGAGCTTCACCGGCCGCCATAACGGCTCGTCACCGATACCGCCGGGCTCGGCCTTTGAAATTTTTACAAACGCCTCGCGCGGAGCGCCGGTCGGGCAATGAATATCGGCGGCAAAACCTTTGCCTATTCCCTGCCCGAACATTCCCTTGCGCACCAGCGAATCGGTCATCCAGGTCGGTTTCAGCCAGCCGCGCGTCGCCGATTGATGCGAGCCGGAGCGGAACATCGCCTGATAATTCGTTTTCTCGTTTTTTGCGAGGCCGTCCTTACGCGTCTTTGCGCCTTCCACCGAGCCCGGCGTAGCGGCGTACATGTTGAACCACATTCGCGTCACACCGCGCGGCGTGCCGGGATAATAGCGTGCACGACACATCAGCCGCGCAAACTCCATATTCTTTTTGTCCTTTTGCCAACCGCGGAAAGGACGATCTTCGGGATCGCCGTCGATCCAAACGTAATCGCCGTCGTTTATGCCCAACTGCTGCGCGTCCGCGGGATTGATATCGACATAGCCCTCAGTCACAAACGGCGAACGTTTGTCGTGGCGATAGATGTCGCCAAACGGGCCGAACAGCATTGCGTTCATGTCTGTGTCAATCGGCGTCGTGTGTGAGCCGTGGCGATACTTTGGCGTGTGAAAAATAAATTTGTAGTCGTCCTTCATCAGCGGATGCGCGGTCTTTTTCGCCTCGGCCCATGTGTAAACGACGTTGCGGCCGCACCGCGTCTCGCACGAAAGGTCGTCCCGTTTGACGCCATAATCTTCCGGTTGGGCGGGCCTCAGCGCCTCGTGCGGAGCCGAGATGATGATGTTCGGCTCGTAAAATGTCGAATCGACCGGTTCGCGATGGACGGGCAGATTCTCGCCCGCCTCGATGAACTCATCCTCTTCGCGGTACGACTCGAGCCGGCCGCTCTTTGTGTACCATGGCGAAGAATCCATGACCTGATCGGATCCTACATTCTTGGGTGTTGTGCGACTGTTCATCACCGCCGGTATGCCGTCGAGAGCTTTGTCGTGAAGATCTTTGAACGAATAGCCCTTCGTATTTGTCGAGTGGTCGAGAATGCGCTGTAGGTACACATCCGTCCGATCCTCGCGGACAAATTTCCAGTAGTCGTTAAATCGCTGATCGCCGGTTAGATCGGCCAGTTTTGACGCAACAAGAGCGTACACCTCAATATCGCCCATCGTATTAAAAATGCGTGGGATCGGTGTCTTCGGAAATACGAGCAGGAACGGATTTGTAACCGATGCGGTCATGTCCGGATGTTTAAGTTCGGCCCACGAATCGACGCCGAAAACCACATCGGCATATTCGCACGACGTTGACCACCACCACTCATTTACGGCGATCAATTCGATCTTAGGTATGGCGTTGACCACCATGTTGTAGTGCCATTTGACGTTACCAAGTATTGAGTTTGCGTTTGCAAACCAAAGCGATTTCGTCGGACACGGCATGTGCGTCTTACCGGTGAGAAGACGGTTGCCGACACGAAGTGGGTGATCTTCGTGATTGTAATAGTGGGCCGATTCCGCCCTCCAATATTGCTTTGGGCGAGCGGGTTTTGTCTCGTCGAGCTCAATATCAAATGGATTCTCGTTGATGTATTGCGGGGCTCCATTGAAAAGTGCGGTTCGATAATTTCCTGCATAAGAACCGACATTTCCGCCGATCTTTCCGACATTTCCCGTCAGTGCCGCGAGCAAAAATACGTCGCGATCCTTGTTGTCGCTGTTGAAAAATTGATTCGGCCCCATCCCCAGCGCGAACAGCGTCGTACCGAAATCCTTCGCAAATAGGCGGGCGAGCTTTTGTACCGCTTCGGCCGGTGCCCATGTGAGTTCCTCGACGGTTTTGGGATCGAAATGTGCGGCGTACTCTTTGACCAGATCAAAGACCGGACGGCATTTAACCTTGCTGCCGTCGGCGAGCGTGACCTCGATGAACCCTTCGAGAAGAGCTTCGCCAACCTTTGAGAATTTTCCGACCTCATCACGGGTCAGGGCTTTCGGCGAATTTGATTTGGTGTCCCACCATACATAATCTCCCCACTCCGCTCGCAGCTTTTCGGGAACTACATTCTGCGTAGTCTGCTGAATCGGAGGCGGCTCTTTTTCGCCTTCTTTAACGATAAATGTCTGCTTTAGCACCGTCGGATCGCCGCCGAAAACCTCCGCCGCTTTCAAATACTTGAGCGTGTCCATACGCACGAGGATCGGCATATCCGTCCATTGGCGGACGTACTCTTTGTCGTAAAGATTTTCCTGCAGGATGACGTTGGCAAACCCAAGTGCAAGCGCCGGCGTCGTGCCGGGCCGAACGACGAGGACGTCGTCGGCTTTGGTCGAAGTCGCTGAGTATTCGCATGCGATGACGACTACTCGTGTGCCTTTCATTCGCGCCTCGGTCAGCCAGTGAGCGTCCGGCATTTTGGTCGTTATCCAATTCATTCCCCAGACGACGACGGTCTTGGCTTGTTCGACCGAATTGAGGTCAAACTCGACCGTCTGCTGACCTGTTACCATCGGATGTCCGGGCGGAAGATCTGTGTGCCATGAATAGTTATCAAATCCTTTTGGCCCCATCGCCTGATCTGGTCCGACGCCGCGAATGTGTGAGTCGAGCAATGCGATCGAGTTCGCCATCCGGTACATTCCGAACACACGGGTCATGCCCAAAAGCGGCATTCCACCGCGAAACTTCATAACCTGCGTCCCGACGCCTTGCGTCGCCTCGATCGTCGCTTCGTCGTAATGCTGTTCTTTGAGCTTTCGTTTGCCTTCGTCGCCGGTGTAAGTTTCGGCGATATTCTTTAATGCCGCCGCGACAATGACCGCAGCTTCGTCATGCGACATCCGAATCCACTCATCTCGGGCCCGATTGAAATACGATTCGTCCGGCCGTCCGTCCTTCCCACGCGGAAAACCGTCGTCGTACCAGCGTTTGTAACCGGCCCGCACCATCGTCTGATTCACTCGCCGGTCGCCGTAAAACCGGCGTGTCAGAGCAAGGCCTTTCTGGCAAACACGCGGGTCCCAGCGGTGCGACGTACCGTTGCCGAGCAGGTCCTTGGCCTCGCCATACTTCATCGTCGGACCGATGCGCGTGATGACGCCCTGGCGAACGTGCGCGTTTAGCAGGCAATTGTGAGTGTCGTTCGGCGTGCAGGTAAATGTGTAGCGCGAATCGTACTTGAACAGATCGCGATATACCTTTTCCCAGTCGCGGTTCGGGTAAACCGAGAGCGGATTTGTGATCGCATCGAGTGCCCACGCATTGGTCGCCGATGCGACAAACGCGCCGAATCCGGCCGCAGATATCCTCGCCATAAATTCGCGTCTTGAAATTTCGTTTTTCATAACTTTCCTCTATTTCGCGTTCAATGAACGTATGTAAACCACAATCGCCTCGATCTCGGCCTGGGTAAGCACGCGGCGTATCGGTGACGGATTTGAAAAACCCTGCATCACGGTGCCGCGACGGCCGCTGGTGATCGTGCCGACAAGATACGTGTCGGTCACCGCCGCCAGAAAGTTCTTGTTCGCGCAATGCCGGGCCATCGCCGCCGACGCCCGCCTTGCCGTGACAGCCAGCACAGTTCGCCGCAAAGAGCGTCTCGCCAAAACGCACGTCGCCGGTCGCCCAAATTTGCGGCTTCGTATCGGGCAACAGGCTGAATATTGCCGCCGAGCTGGCGAATATAAGCAATCACCGCACGGATCTCGTCATCGGTGAATCCGTTTTCACGCTCGCCCCACGCAAGCATCGGCCGTCCGGGTCGGCCCGACTTGATCGTACTGAAAAGAAAATCGTCCGATGCGAGCGACGAGAAAATCGGCGTTCGCGATCGACGGGTTTGGCACGAGGCCCGGATAGCGTGTGCCCAGCCCATTTGCTCCGTGACAGCTCGAGCACACGGCGGTGTAGATCGTCTCGCCGTTCGTTGCAAATTCGCGGGTGCCGAAACGCATCGCCTTAACTCGGTCTTTCGGCAGAAAGATATCGGGCAGTGTTCGCCGACGCAGCGACAAAGTGTAGAGTGTCAGCAGATCGATCTGGTCTTCATTGAGGCCGAGCACCGGCATCTGCGAACCGGCAACCGTGGATCCGGGCGAGCGAAAATGCTGTGCGATCCAATTTGAAACTGTTCTGTCGCCGGAAACCTTTGAGAAATTCAACTGGTTCGGGTCTTTCAAACCGGACAACGACAGATTTACGCCCGCGTCGCCGCCAAAGCTGCCGACCGTGTGACAGCCGGCGCATCCGACGGTGTTGAACTGCGCCTTTGCCTCGATCAGCTTTGGCGCTCCCATCTGCGTGTCGAGAAAGATCTTCACCGCCGCGCAGATCGGTTTCGCTAATTTCTTTGAAAGAAGTTTTCCACGCTTCGGCCTTCCTCTGCCTGTGCTTTCTGTAGGTGCACGGCGTACCAGTCCGATTTATAGCCTTTGAGACCAACATGCGACAGGTCGGGGCCTTCCATTCCGGTCAGGTTGCCGCCGGGACGCAGCGTTCCGCCGCGGCTGTCGAGCCGGTGGCATGCGTAGCAATCAAGCCGCTCGAATGTCTTACGCGCGTTTTCGAGGTTAGGTAAATTTGGCACGTTGAGCGGCGTGTGACATGTTCCGCAGCTTGCGTAGGCGTATTTCGCCGGCAGCATCGGCTCTGTCCAGAAGTGAACGTCGCCATGCGCGTCCGCCTTCTCGGTTGCCTGTCCCTGCCCGCCGTGACAAACCGTGCAGCCCATCTCAGTCGGGCTGTGAACTACAGGTTTGTGGGCCGCGCCGACCTTCAGCGGCGACGTTATCTGGTCGCCTGCCGCCATCCCAACGTGACAGGTTACGCAGCGGTCT
The DNA here is from genome assembly GCA_963765045.1 of Blastocatellia bacterium. Taxonomy (GTDB): domain Bacteria; phylum Acidobacteriota; class Blastocatellia; order Pyrinomonadales; family Pyrinomonadaceae; genus OLB17. The sequence continues at coordinate 169,183 of CAVXVF010000026.1, forward strand.
GCGGTTTTCAGGTTAGGGTTTACGATCTGCCTGAGCCGCACGTCAACCGCACCGTCAGTCGTCGTCGCGCTTGCCTGTATCCGATGCCAGTCCTTTAGAAAATTCTCAGAGACGGCCGCCGCCGCCAGGAGCAGAAAAACTCCGATGCTCGAGATCATCAACAAATATTTGTTCTTGTTCATAGCATCAATGTCCGGGCCACATCGAGGGCGACCAATAAAAATCCCAATTCGGCCCGCGGAAGTACGTGCCGATCACGGTCAGTACAATAAAGCCGCACAAAAAACAGGTGAACAACGCCAGAGCACCGGCCCGCGTCGAGTTAAACCGCCGCACTGCCCAAATCGAGAACGCGGCATAGATCACCGTAATGACGGTTCCCGGATTTACAAGCGTGATGACGAGCTGCGGTATATCGGGGAACCATTCACGAAGCCAGCCAAAGCGAATCGCGAATGCCTCGACGGCGATCGACGACAGAAAGCCGACGACAATCGACCATTTGACTAGCTTCCAACCGCCGGGCCCGCCGAACCATTCGCCGGTTCCCTCTTTTTCACGATCGAGAAACGGTATCAGCCCAAGGCCGATGACGCACAGCATCGGAATGCCGATGCCGCCCATGAATGCCGAGAACGACACGATCTCCTGCAGGCCGAGAAAATACCACGGCGCCTTTGCCGGATTCTCAGGCACGAGCGGATTTGCAAGTTCCTTTAATGGCGCGTCGGAGATAAATGCCAACCCGACGCAGATCAGCGTGGTCAGCATCAGCACGCCAAGCTCTGCGTAGAAAAGATGCGGCATCGACGGCACCGTGTGCTCGGGGCCGCTGCCGACCGCCGGCGTCTTGCCCTTCACTACTGCCGCGAGCTGGTAGGTCTTTGCCGGTGCGTCGGTGAAAACGGGATAGAATTTTTTTGCGTCCTCGGCGACTCGCTCGTCGGCGTCCACCGGTTTTGCAAGGCCGCCGTCTTTGCGAATCCGCCAAAAATGCACGGCCATCAGCATTACCAGCACAAGCGGCAGGATCATCACGTGCAGCAGATAAAAGCGGATCAGCGCTTCCTCGCCGACCTTGTCCGAGCCGAGCAGTATCTCGCGCTGAAAGCCGCCGATGTCGAAGAACCCGGTGATGCCCATCGCGTCCGTTATCTCACGCGGGCTCTGCGCGATGTTTGCGCCGATCGTGATCGCCCAGTACGCAAGCTGATCCCACGGCAGCAGATAACCCGTGAACGACAGCGCCAGCGTCGTCACAAGCAACCCCCAACCGATAAACCAATTGAACTCGCGCGGGTGCCGGTATGCGGCCGTATAAAACGCACGCGCCATGTGCAGGATGACCGCAACGACCATTACATTCGCCGCCCAGCGATGAATGTTTCGCATAAACCGACCCGTAGGCACAATAAAGTGAATGTCCTTTATCGATTGGTAAGCAACGTCCGGGTACGGTTTGTAATAGAACATCAGCAGCACGCCGGTTATCAGCGTGATAAAAAACGCGGCGGTCGTAATAATGCCGAGCCCGGCGGTCGTCGACCAGCGAAGCGACCAAAGGTGCGTGCGAACCGAGTGGAGATGCAAAAATACGTTGCCAAAGATAAACGACGAACGCGTGCGGTCGGTCTTTGGCGCTCCGCCGCGAAACATCGCCCGATAAACCTCACGTGGTATCGCCTTGAGGTTTTGCCAAAATTCGTCTAATGCCGAATATCTTTCCGCCTGCATCACTTACACCTTTGTCCCGGTTTTAACCGTCGACTCCTCATCGATCGCGAATGTGCTGCCGCTCTTTGTTACCTTTAGCCACGGCAGCGGTTTTGGCGCCGGTCCCTTTCGCACCGTGCCGTCTTTTGTAAAGCCCGAGCCGTGACACGGACAGTCAAATCCGCCCGCGCTCGCCTTCACGATGCACCCCAAGTGCGTGCAAACCGTCGATATGGCAAAGACGCCCTCGCCGTCGCGAAACACTGCGACATTGCGTCCGGGCGGAATGAACGCCTCGCCCTCGGGCAAGCGTGTCGGGCAGCGAAACGTTGAATTTCTTCGCAGAGCGACGCCGAAACGGCCGCCTTTGGCAGCTTGAGCATCCCGAAGATCGAAAGTGCGAATGCCGCAATCATCGAGCCCATCGCCGCGAGGCCTAAAAAGTCGCGCCGCGGCATCGGCTCAGGATCGAAGCGTGATTTTTTTTCACCTGCATGTGTCGTCATACCGTGCTCCAATTTGTTGTCAAATGTGACCCGCTCCATCGAGATCGCATCCACCGGGCATCGCATCGCGCACAGTGCGCAGCGGATGCACCGGTCCTCGTCTTTTAGAATTGCGGAGTTTTCGCTCAGCGTCGGCGTCCTCGCCGAGCGCACTGTCGAGCGTTGCCGAAATGTCGAGGTCGAACTCGAGCCTGTCGAGCGAGATGAGTTTCAGGCATTCGGTCGGGCAAACGTCGGCGCAGCCGCCGCACAGCACGCAGCGCGTTCCGTCAAAGACCGGCGTCACGCCGCAATCGAGACACCGCGACGCCTCGCGCATCGCCTGCTCGCGTGAGTAGCCGATCTCGACAACATTCTCGGGATGCAGCAGTCGCTCCTCAGGCTCGATCGTCGGAACGTCGACGCGGCGGATCGACTCATAACCAAGCTCGCGGCGATAACGCTCCAAAACGACGTGCGTCTGAATCAGTTCGCGATTTAGTTTTTTGCCCGTGAGAAATTGATAGACCGAGCGTGCCGCCTGCTTGCCGGAGGCAACCGCGTCGATCAGCAGCTTTGTGCCGTGGGCGAGATCGCCGGTGACAAAAACGTCCGCGGCGCGTCGTCTGCAGCGTGTCGGGATCGACCTTGACCCAGCCGCCGCGCATAAGCTCAACGTCCTTGCCGCCATCGTCGAGAAATGCGAGCTTTGGCGCCTGACCGACAGCGAGCAAAACCGTATCGCACTCAATGACGCGAATGTCTTCGTCGTCATAAACCGGAGCGAATTTACGCTCGTCGTCATAAACCCGGAGACAGCGGCGGAATTTGACGCCCGTCACCTTGCCATTACCGTCGCGGACGATCTCGGTCGGGCCCCAGCCGTTGCTTCGCTCGATGCCCTCTTCGTCGCCCTCGACGATCTCGATCGTATCGGCGGGCATCTCCTCGGCGCTCTCGAGCGAAACCAGTTGAACACGCGCCGTGTCGGCAAGGCGTGCCGCCGTGCGCGCCGTGTCGAAGGCGATCTGCCTAACGATTGAACGCGCAACATCGTACGCGACATTGCCGCCGCCGATCACGACGACCTCGCGGCCGACCTCAACCTTTTCACCGAGCGAAACCGAGCGCAGCAGATCGACGCCGCCGAACACGCCGGGACCGTCTTCGCCCGTCAAGCCCAGTCCGCGTGACGATTTTGCGCCGACGGCAATGATCACCGCGGCAAAATCCGCTCTCAGCTCGGCAAACGAAATGTCGCGCCCGACCTCGACGCCGCAGCGTATCTCGACGCCGAGCGCCTCGATCACCGCGATCTCGTTTTCGATCAATTTACGCGGAAGGCGATACGCCGGCACGCCGACGGCCAAGCATTCCCGCCGCGACCGGCTCGATCTCGAATACAACAGGCCGGAAGCCCATCAATGCCAGATCGTGAGCGGCACTAAGGCCCGCCGGACCCGGCGCCGATAATCGCGATTCGCAAGCCGTCAGTTTTTTCAACAGTTTTATCGATGCCCGATCTGAGCAGAGCGGCCATCTCTTCGGCATCTGCGGCGATCGGCGGGACAAAGTCCTTTATCGAGCCGAGTACCTCATCGACCGGCCTCGCGTCGGGGCCAAAGCTGGTCGCAGACAAATCTCTTCAATGCCCGAATTGCTATCGGGCGATCCTGCCCGACAAACATGCCGTCGTCATTTACCTTTGGGATCTTGCCGCGCCGGCAGGCGATCTCGCACGGCGCTCCGCAAATGCGCCCGCAGATAGACGCGAAGGGATTCGGCCCGCGTGCGATCAGATACGCCTCGTCAAAGCGTCCGTCAGCGATCGCTCGCACATAACCGCGAGCATCGGTATGTACAGGACACGCGACTTGGCACGAGATCAGGTTTTTATGGTAACTCGCGTCCGGGATGTGAATTTTAAGCGGTAACATTCCGTTTAGTTTTGTTATGCTCCTGAAAATATTCACACTCGAGTGCGAATAATTTCACGAATCTTTCCCACTTCTTTGCTTGAAAAAGCCTTGCTCACTCGAATCTGGCAACTTCCGTGCCGTTTCTTCCGCCTGAGTCTCCGTCTTCTAGGAGTGCAAGGCCGTTCTCTGTAGCGAAACACGCCTAAGTTTACAGATCCTCGCTTGAAGGGAGATATGATTTGAATCATAGAAAAAGCTGGATAATTTGAACTCGCCGGTGGTTGCTTTCGACCGCGTTCACAAAACCTTCTGTTGCCTCGCGGCGTTTACAAGTTCTTTGGCTGTAAAGACTCATCTGCTCGATTTTTTCGCGATTTTCAAGATTGATAAAGGAACCGCCGCATAGGCTTTGCATCTGTTTCAATTCCACGGTTTATCAACCGCATTTTTTTTATTTTGGAGATATGTGAAACGAGCGTATCAGGCGGGTTTGGACAGCGGCAGGAATATATAGCGCAAGCGAAACGAGGGGCCCTAACTTACATTTCGAACAACTTCCACCGAACAATGAGCCCGAGAGGCGACCGCCGCCGAAGTGCTCCCCAGAAGAAAACGTTCAACACGACTACCGAAAGCATTTGCCCCGACAAATATACAATCGGCATTCCAATGTTCGGCCTCCTCAACCAAAACGTCCTTTGGATTTCCGGAATGAATATGCAGACTCGCCGAAATATTTTTCGATCGTAAAATCGTGAGTGCGTTATCAGCGAGTTTTTCTATCCATTCACGCTCCGATTCATTAATATCCTCAACCATATGTGCAACCGGAGGAATAAATCTCCCAATGGCGGAAGGAGTAATCTGTTCGGTTGCTGCGACAAGCCGTATCTCGCTATCTTGACGCCAGCTCCGGTCATTGACACTTTCAACCGCTGCCCGTGCACCTTTTGAGCCGTCAAAGCCTATAAGAATGCGCATCGGAGCCGGGTCAACCTCGATGCGGCCACGAGCCACGCGGACCGAACAATGAGCCTCCGTGAGAATCTTTTGTGAAATGCTGCCCAGGAAAAAGCGGCTGATTGCAGAGCGTCCGTGCGAACCCACCAAAATTAAGTCAGGCTTAAACTCATCGGCCCGCGCAAGGATTTCCCATGCCGGTGAGCCGTAGGTAGTTTCCGCCTTGATTTGCCAGTGCGGAAATATTCTTTGCAGCCTTTTTTTGGCGTGATTTGCAAGTGTTTCTGCCTCAGCTACAGCTTTTTCGTTTTTTTCGTAGTGTTTTTGAATAGTGGCCAATGTTTGAGGATCAAGCTTGATGCCAGTTAATTCCCAGTTCGCGAATCCATTCCCATTTTTTGGTGGAAGCCACACTTCAGCAACAGAGATGACCAATGCCTCGCCTGAGTCCGGCAGACCGGCCCGCACGAGATCGTCGAGAGCCGCTTCGGAACATTTCGACCCGTCATAAGCAACTATCAGTTTCATATTTCTCCTTACGCCGTGCAGGGTGTTTATCTCAAAGGCATATGTTAGGTGTGGTTTGCAACGCTCGTGCCACTATATAAATAAAGGACTTGAAGCAATAAACGGCGTATTTTCACCGTGTTATCTAATGAGTAGTGCGAAAAAATCCGCACTTAGTGTTAGAATTGCAATTAAGTTGCTAAGTTCATCTGGATTCCCTTGTTTATAGGTATCTAATCTATGCCAGCACACGAAAAAATCCTGATCGTGGACGACGACCGTTTCGTTCGAATGGCGCTGGGTGAGGCTCTGCGGTCCTGGGATTATGAAACGCTCGTTGCGGAAAATGTTGCAGAAGCAAAGAAGATATTTGGAGATGAAGAACCTGCAATTGTTCTGCTTGACATTGATTTACCTGACGGCTCCGGTCTTGATGTATTGAACGATATTAAGGAGAAAAAACCTGAAACGATTGCGGTAATGATAACCGGAAATATCGATGTCCCGAACGTGATTACGGCCCTCCGCGGCGGAGCCTATGATTTTATCGGCAAGCCGGTAAAGCTCGAAGAATTACGTGTAACGCTAAGAAATGCCCTCGAAACACAAGGCCTTAGGCGCGAAGTCAAGCAGGCGAGAATTGAACGCTCCCGCGGCTTCAGTTTTTCAGAGATTCTCGGCGAGTCAGCTTTGTTCAAGAAAGCGATTGACCTTGCTCAAAGGGTCGCGGCGTCCGATGTTCCATCAATCCTTTTACACGGTGAAACCGGCACGGGCAAAGACCTCTTCGCTAAGGCAATTCACTACGCATCCGAAAGGGCAAATGCTCCTTATTTGGCGATAAACTGCGCTGCATTGCCCGCCACTCTGATCGAATCGGAGCTTTTCGGTTATGAAAAAGGTGCGTTTACAGACGCGAAACAAAGGAAAGAAGGGTTATTCGAGCAAGCTCAAGGCGGCACGATTTTTCTGGACGAGATCGGCGAGATGGAACTTGCGTTGCAGGCAAAACTTCTCCGTGTATTGGAAGAGGGAGCCTTTCGTCGTGTTGGCGGGTTAAAAGATCTCCCCCTGAATGTGAGAATCATCGCGGCCTCCAATAAAGACTTAAAAAAAACAAGTGAGGAAGGAGGTTTCCGTCTCGACCTGTACTTTAGATTGTCCGTAATACAGATCGATATTCCGCCGCTCCGCGATCGAGGTGACGACACCCTGCTTTTGGCTCAGTATTATATAGAAAAAGCAAATCAGAAACGACGGGGCAAAAACTTGCGAGGGCTTGCCCCCGAAGTTGTGAGGATATTCAAAAGCTATCGGTGGACAGGAAACGTTCGGGAGCTTCGCAACGTCATCGAGCGTGCTTCCATTCTTGAAGATGGCGATCTGGTTACCACGACACACTTGCCGGTCGATTTAGCGGGAGGACACCTGCCTCTAAATGGGGAAAATCCGACCGGAATTGAGCTTCCTCCAAACGGCATACCACTCGAAACGGTAGAATTCGAGCTTGCAAAACAAGCGATGGCACGTACAGGCGGAAATTTAACTCGGGCAGCGAAGCTCTTGAACATATCCCGTGACCAACTACGCTATAAACTAAAGAAATCGGGCACGTATGACTCGTCACCGACCGATTGACACGTCAATAAATGGAGAACGGCAAAACAGTAAGTAAAAGTGAGGAAGAAACGGAAAACCGGGGACTGCTCAAGGAACTGGCCGACCTCAAGTTCGCGCTCGACCAAGCCGCGATTGTTGCAACAACTGACCAACGGGGGCGAATTACTTACGTCAACGATAAATTCTGCGAGATCTCTAAATACAATCGTGAAGAACTGCTGGGACAGGACCATCGAATAATCAATTCGGGATATCACCCAAAAGAATTCATTCGTAGTATCTGGACAACCATTTCAAAAGGAAAAGTTTGGCGAGGCGAGCTTTGCAACCGGGCCAAAGACGGATCTATCTATTGGGTCGATACCACAATCGTTCCTTTCGTGGATGAAAACGACAAGCCTTTCCAATACACTGCAATCCGTTATGAGATCACAGAACGCAAACTAGCAGAAGAGCGTATTCGTCAGCAGGCTTCGCTGCTCGATCAGGCTCAAGACGCAATTCTCGTCTGCGATCTTAAATATCAAATACTGTACTGGAACAAAGGAGCTGAAAATATCTACGGTTGGGCGGTTGAAGAAGTGCTTGGACGAAACATCGACGACGTTTTTTCTACTGGTGATGCTGGACGGGCACAAGCAGCTTTCGAAGAAAAGGACGAGTGGAATTCGGAGTTTCGGCACACGACAAAGAGCGGTGAAAAGATAAATGTCGTTAGCCGCTGGACCCTCGTTCGGAGCGAACAGCAACAGCCCGATTACATTCTGATCACGAATACCGATGTCACCGAACAGAAAAAGAGCGAAGAGCATTTGCTGCGTGCTCAGCGAATGGAGTCGATCGGCACCCTGGCAGGCGGCATTGCCCACGACTTAAACAATATCCTTTCGCCGATATTGATGTCCGTCGAAATGTTGCAGATGAAGAATCACGACACTGAAACATTAAGATGGATCGGAATGATCCGCGAAAATGCCGAACGCGGAGCCGACCTGGTAAAACAAGTTCTCACCTTTGCCCGGGGAATGGAGGGCGAGCGGGTTTCGGTGCAGGTTAAGCATCTTATTAAAGATCTCATGAGCGTTTTGAAGGAGACTCTGCCGAAATCGATCCAGATCAAGTTTGATATTGCTCCCGACCTGTGGGTGATTTCTGCCGACCCGACCCAGATCCACCAGGTATTGATGAACATGTGTATCAACGCCCGTGATGCGATGCCTTCCGGTGGAATTCTGAAGATTGAGGCTGAAAATTTCGAGGTCGATGAGAACTTTGCCCGCATGAACCCGGACGCAAAGCCAGGAGCCTATATTCTGCTTGCGATCGAGGATACTGGCATTGGGATGAGCGCCGACGTACTGAAGCGCATCTTTGATCCATTCTTTACTACAAAAGAACTGGGCAAGGGCACGGGGCTCGGTCTTTCCACGGCACTAACGATCATTAAAAGCCATGGCGGTTTCACTAACGTTTATAGTGAACCACGAAAAGGCACTAAATTCACGATCTATCTTCCGGCGGCAAACAGCGATTTGAATACCAGGGATGGCGAAATAGACTTGCGGTATCCTATGGGTAGCGGCGAACTTGTTTTGATTGTGGACGATGAGGAAAATATCAGGCAGATTACAGCCGCGACGCTTGAAAAATTTGGGTATCAAACTTTAACGGCGTCGGACGGCACGGAAGCCCTGGCGATTTACGCTCAGAACACACGGAGAGATCGCCGTTGTTTTGACCGACATGGCTATGCCTTTCATGGATGGCGCGGCGACGATTCGCGCCCTGCGCAGGTTGAATCCGAATTTACCGATTGTCGCTGCAAGCGGTTTGCCGCCCACGGAAACCAATAGTCTAAACGTCAACGCATTTCTCTCTAAACCATATACCGCTGAAAAACTGTTGACTGTTCTTGCACAAATTTTAGAGAACCAATGAGCTAACCTAGTGTGAAGTGATGATGAAGGTCCATTTCATTTTGTACGTTGCGGACCAAAACCGCAGTGCCGCGTTCTATTCGTCCGTTCTTGGACAAGAGCCTACCTTGGACGTACCTGGCATGACCGAGTTTTCATTGGGAAATTTGACGGTACTCGGTTTGATGCCTGAGGATGGGATTGCCCGGCTTCTTGGAGAAACCATCACTCATCCGTCCTTGGCTCGCGGTATTCCGCGTTCCGAACTTTATTTGGTTGTCGAGGATGCCGCCGCAGTTCATGCCCGTGCCATCATCGCCGGAGGACTTGAATTGAGTCCATTGGAATTACGCGATTGGGGACATTCGGTTGCATACAGCCTTGACCCGGATGGACACGTCTTGGCGTTCGCGTCTGCGGCCGATGCTGCGATCTAACGGTAAAATATCCATACGTTGTCGCCGATTTAACAACCGCATAAAGCTGATCGTGCGCATTCTCGTTCACGTCATAGGCGACCGGTCGCTTGTCTACCCGACTGCTTATTTTCTAATATCTGAAGATAGTTGCTCCGCTCATAGTCGGTCGGGTCAGAAATGTGCTGTTGGCTCATCGATCCTTTGAATGCGTCAATGGATTCGAACGGCATGTCGCTCATATATAGTTTCAGATCATCGAGAATCTCTTTGATTCGCGGAATCCCACGCTGTAATAATACCGATGCACACATTCCGACATCGGCACCGGCAAGCAGATATTTTACTAGCTCTCTTGCGCCATGAATTCCCGTTGTGGCGGCAAGGGAAACGGGGACGCGTCCGTAAAGTACCGCGATCCACAAAAGCGGCAGCCGAATTTCGGCGGGGGTACTCAATTCCAAATTTGGTAGTACGACCAGATCGTTGATGTCGAAATCAGGCTGGTAAAACCGGTTGAATAGCACCAAAGCATCCGCACCGGCTGATTGCAGCTGCTGGGACATGTTCCCTATCGACGAAAAGTACGGATTCATTTTGACTGCGATCGGGATCTTTATGCTGCTGCGAATCATCCGAACGATGTCCGTGTATCTTTTCTCGACCTCGGCAGATGTAAGTGTGATATCCGCTGGAATGAAATAAACATTTATCTCCAGTCCGTCGGCTCCTGCCTGTTCGATATCCCGGGCATAATCGGTCCACCCTTCCGGCGTCACGCCATTCAGGCTTGCTATGATCGGAATATTCACCCGCTCTTTGGCCTTTCTGATTATTTCAAGGTACTTTCCGCTGCCAATCGCATAATCGACCGGGCCAGAAAGAACGCCAGGCGCCTCGGTAGTCGCGGCCTCTTGACGTATCTGTTCTTCAAAAAGCGAAAACAGCACGACCGCTCCGGCACCGGCGTCTTCCATCGCCAGAATATTTTCTAATTTTTGGGACAATGGGTTTGCGGAAACAACCAGCGGCGATCGCAATTTCAATCCCATGTATGTTGTGGTTAGATTAGGCATTTTATCTGGTCCTCCTCTGGTTGTGTTTTAAAAAGGGAGTTGGTCACCTATCAACTTTCTTCGGTCGCATACAGCCGTGACCCGCTGGAGACACTTTAACTTTCGCGTCTCCGCCGACGCTATAGCCTGAAGGCAAAAATCCGTCGAAATCTCTATTTGCAGTATGATGAGCTTCGCTTAAAGGGCGGATTCGTTTGCTGATGCTCTGGGTCCAGCCCATCTCTCGAACACAATTCCTCCGACAAATCCTTTTCCGTTTCACCGGCCGCCAGGTTCAAAACATAAAGCATCTCGGTAAGCGGAATTCGCGCTATTCGAGCAGCCTGCTGGACCGAAACGACGCCCAATCACAGCCCTCAGCGCGTTAGGAGATTGCAGCCGGCCCAGTTCCGGCGCCAGCCAAGCGAGTGTGTGTAGCATTTTTTCTTCGTCGATCTCCAAAACCGCGTTGATTGTCATGTCGCTTGTGACTTTCATAGCTTCTCCTTCTTCATTTTTTACTCGCAAATGAAATGCCACATCCGATACGGTTCTCTAAAACACTCGTACCAAGGCTAAAGCGCTGTTCTCAAATGGAAATATATGATTGGGAGATGCAAAACCGCGAGATATTTCGCGGCAAAAAGGATTTTTTCGCAGTTTTTGCAATGGTCCTTTTCAACCTCAACCAAAGCACTGCTTGAAAACGCTTCTGAAAATCAGAAAAGCAACCAGCCATTTTCCAATCTTCAGACGCGGAACGAGGCTTGCGTTTATTTCCTGCGGTGTCAAACGATATTTTTCAAAGGGAGAAAAGAAATGAAAGTTTTGCTGGCAACTGAAGGTTCTGAGTTTAGCAATGCAGCAATCGAAAAATGTTGCCAAATGTTCGCCGAATCCGAAAACACCGAAATACGGATCATCTCGGCGTTTGAGCCAATGATACCGCCAACGGAACCATTCGCAGTTTCAACTGAATTTATCCACGAAATTGATGCGGCGGCACGCAAGCAGGCGAGCGACGTCGTTTCACAGGCCGAAGCGGAAATTCGCAAGCGTTTCCCTGGTTTGGCTGCCGGCTTATCGACTACCGTCGCGATGGGGTCGCCCGAACAAGCCGTCGTCGAAGAAGCCGAAAACTGGGGTGCTGATTTGATTGTTACCGGTTCCCACGGCCATGGATTTTGGAAGAGAGCGTGGCTCGGCTCGGTGTCGAATGCGATTGTGCACCACGCTCCGTGTTCAGTCTTAGTTGTGAGGCGAGACGGTTCCATAAAATCTTAACAGGACGACTATTTTTATGGCAAAAATACTGATATTAGGCGGCGGATTCGCGGGATTGATTGCCGCTAAACGCCTTGCGCTGTCACTCGATCCGTCTCACGAGGTCACCCTCGTTTCTCCCGGTCGAAAGTTCACTTTTTACCCGGCTTTGGTGCATCTGGCCTTCGGTGAATGCACGGTGGAAGACATCTCGTTTGATCTGGCGAATTCGTTAAAAGAGTTGGGAGTGCGCTTTGTTAGGGGCGAAGTAATAAGAATCAACCCGGAAAGACAAAAGGCCGAAATTGTTGGAGACGATTTCGATGGCGAGCTAGGATACGACTATTTGATTTTTGCGATGGGACGACGCTTGGCGACGGAGAAAGTTCCTGGCTTTTTTGAACACGCCCAGCATCTTCTCGGCGTAAATGCGGCGTTGAAATTTGGAGAATTAGTAAGAAACTTTCGTGAAGGAAAAATTATCGTCGGATTGTGTCCCGACGGCCGTCTGCCTGTGCCGGTTTGCGAAACGGCTTTTGCTTTGGCAAGAAAATTCGAGACCGAAATGCGAGACGGCAAAATAAGGGTTTCAGTGATTTTTCCAGAATCGCTCGAAGCTGCGTTCGGCGGAGCGAATCTACACAAAGAATTGGAAGCGGCTTTCGAACGCCACCACATCAATGTTCTTTACGATGTTCCGATCAGTGAAATCTTATTTAACGAAGTGTTATCGTCAAAGAAACACCAAATAAAATGCGATCTGTTGATGCTTGTGCCGCCGTTTCGAGGGCATGCAATGCTCCGCGATCTGGGCATCACCGACGACGCCGATTTTGTCAGGGTTGACGGTTTTATGCGCGTTCACGGTATGGAAAAGACGTATGCGGTCGGTGACATTGTGGCGTTTTCCGGCCCGAAGTTCGCGCATATGGCCGTGGGACAGGCGGAAACTGCGGCGGAGAATATTATTTCGGAAATCAAAGGCGAAGAACCCGGGAAAGAATATTATCACGAGATCGCAGCCATCATCGACGCGGGCGGGCCGGACTCGATCTATCTGCACTATGGAATCTGGGACGACTCGCTGTATCGGCTAAAAAAAGGACGGTTCTGGGGCTGGGCCAAGGATTCTCACGACGCTTTCTGGCTCATGAAACACAAGTAATATTCGTGGGAGGAAATTTATATCGAAATGTTACGGGGGTGCTTTTGTGGTGTTCGATAATCAACTACGGGTTGTTGATAATTTGGTTTCTGCCTTTCCGTGCAGCGCATGATTTGATAAATCGGCTGCATGGGAAATGGTTTCGTTTGTCGCGCGAACAATTTGACGTTCTGCATTACGGCTTTTGAGAGCAATCAGAAAGTTAGGAGTTTTATGAACTATTTCGAGAGACAAATATCCGCCGCGATGTGTGTAGTGTCCGTGATGCTCTATTTAACAGCGTCGACATTTGTTGCCGCACAAGATCGCGATGAGAAAATTAGTGTTGATACGAATCTCGTTCTCATTAACGTTCTAGTGCGCGATAAAAACGGGCAAACAGTCAGTGGATTGAAAGCCGAACAGTTCGAAGTCTTCGACGATATTGCGAAGCGTCCGATTGAGAGTTTTTCCTCGGAAGAAGCTTTAGTGTCGTTCGGGGTTATTTATGATATGCACCCTACGACTTCTGATCGAACCAAGTCAGTTATCGAATCACTTGGACAATTCAAGCGAGAACTTCGGGCAGGAGACGACGTTTTCCTTGTCGCCTTTAACATGGGTGGTCAGCAGACGTTCGATTTTATTCCCACATTTGAACAGCTTGAAAAGCACATGGCAGGCCCTGAAAAACGGGAACCGTATTCACTGTACGACGCGATCTACTTCGCATCTGAACGTATACAGTCAAGCCGCAATCGAAAACGGGTGTTATTGATTATTTCCGACAGCGCGGATCACCGCAGCCGCCATACCTTCGCACAGCTTCGCGAAAAGCTGGCGGACGTAAAGAGCGAGACATACGCGGTAATTTTCGATGCGGACAATTACTTAGGATATTCGGATATCACACATAGCGGCCGCGAACTGCGCCCATCTTCAAAAGACGCATCCGCTCTTGACCGCGCTGCTATTCAGGGTCTGACGCTGAAGAGCGGCGGCGGCACTTATTTTGGCGGCTCACTTAATTCCGAACAGCTTTTCTCGATCTACAAACGAATCGCTGGCGAGATACGGGCACATTACACACTTGGTTTTTACCCGGACGCCATTGACGAGAAGATCCACAATATTCGCGTCGGACTCAAAGGAGTCAAAGGAATGAAAGACTTTACGCTGGAGTATCGATCGACCTATCGGAATCTGGCGCGGATGGTAGTGAAATAAAGGTATGGAGACAGATAAGATGAAAGCTATTTCGATCCAGACACTACCGACCGTCGATCGGATCTTGCACATCCTCCTTATTGGACTGATCACAACGATTTTCGTCGTTAGCTGCCGTCAACCGGTCTCCGGTCAATGTGTAGATCATCCCGGGAAGAAAACCGCCATCGTGTTTAGTAACGAAAGTAGCTATGCTTTGACATTTTTTATTGATGACGAAGAAAAAGCATTTGTTCGGTCGCGGGCTGTAAGCGGCGAATTGAACGTCGAGCCTGGAGAACATCTCCTCCGTGCCCGGGCCATCATTCGAGGTAAAAGTTTTTGGGTAGCGACCGTTAACGATGTTCCGAAGGCCCAGGTCTGCACCTGGACCATTAATGACCCAGGCGTCCAAGCGGGCGTCGCGGTCAACAGATATAGAAGCACCCTTGATCTTCGGTCAAAGTGAGGAGCAAAACCGCGTATACGGCTGTAAATAATAGAAGGAAGGGGCGTGTTTCGTGAAAGAAAGGAGAATACAATGATAGACAATTACACAAATGAAAATCGTGAATACACGGACAGCTTTTTTTCTACTGCGTTTGGACAGAAGATGATTTTCTTTCTGATCGGCGGCAGCATTGGAGCGGCGGTTGCGATGCTGTTCGCTCCCAAATCGGGGGTCGAGCTTCGTGGCGACATTGCGGACGCAGCTATAAAGGGCTACGACGAATCGCTCGAAATGGCCGACCGGTTACGGCAAAGCACGTCGGAGTATTATTCGACTGCAAAAGAAAAAGGCAGTGAAATTCTGGATATAGTTGGTGCACGAGCAGCGGCGGTTAAAGAAGAACTCGGAGCCGACGCAAAAAAGATCGCTGAGATCGTCGAAAGCCCTGTAAAGGCGACGCTCGACGCTCGAAAACCATTAATCGTTTCATAACCCTAATTAACGGAGGAAATAAAATGAATTTCGAAATCAAAAAAGAAGAATGGCCTAAGTTTCTAGACGCACTTGGTAAACGGCGATATGAATGGAAAACCAAGATCGAAGTGCTGAACAGCGAGATAGGCAATCAGATTTTGACCGTTGGCCTGCCGCTGAATGGAATCACCGTCGAGACAAAAGGTGACCAAACTTCGATAGACATCTCGGTTGGCGAGAATACCGCGTCCCATCAAACGCACAACATAATAAACCCAACGAGAATCGCCTTTCTCGGGGCCGCGGATAATCACGGTGATGTTGTGGACATTGAGGAGGAAGACGGTACAAAAACGCTGATCACCTTTATCGCACCAATGGGAATAATCGTCGGATATACCGAGGTTGAAATGGTGGCCGCGGTCAGTTGAAAACGCTTGTACCGGAAATGTATGAACGGATACAAAACGGCTATCGAAATCGATGCGGTCGCCAACACAAATTTCCGCAAGGTGTTATACACATCAAGATACAGTCAGCTGGTGCTGATGAGCCTTCGGCCTGGCGAAGAGATCGGGGTGGAAACGCATCATGCCAACGATCAATTCTTTCGTGTCGAGAGAGGACAAGGTAAATGCGTCATTGACGGGAACGTGTATGAACTCCGGGATGGCGATGCAGTCGTCGTCCCGTGCGGAGCGCAGCACAACATCATCAACTTATCGGATACCGACGATCTCAAGCTCTACACGATCTATTCGCCGCCGCAACACAAAGCAGGGTTAGTTAGAGTAACAAAACAAGAAGCCGAGGCAAACGAGGACGAGTTTGACGGCGATACGACGGAACGATTTTCTAGTACGGAGGTGGACCATGTTCGCACCGAGACAACACGAGAACACATTTTTATTTCTCCTGCGATGGGCAGCGAGAACCCTGAGTGCGGTTAGCATTGGGACAATTCTCCTGTTCATTTTTGGCGAGGGCAGCTTGGACTTTTCGACGTCGTCGTGGAAAGAGATCGGTGCGATGCTGCTTTTCCCTTTAGGACTGCTGGTCGGTTTGATACTTGGCTGGCAAGAGGAGATTAAGGGCGGAGCACTTGCCGTGGGCAGTATTGCCGCATTCTATTTGGTTTATGGACTTGCCTTGAGCGGTTCCATAAGGCAGGGATGGTGGTTTCTGATTTTTGCCATCCCCGGATTTTTGTTTCTTTTGTACGGATTGCTTTCGTCCCTAAACACACCACATTTCGGGGCTGACAAGCGATTGAAGAAACAATAGCGTTAGCAACGGGCTAATCAAATTCATGCCTGTTACCGTCTAGCAATTTCTCGACGTTTTTCGCAGAATACGACAGTGCCGTCTATCCATCGCAGTCGTGTTTATCATCTTCGACGAAAGCCCTTAAGGTCTCTCATTGACCGAGACTTCTTAAGAGTATTCCCGCCAAATAAGCCAGCGATGCCGCGATTCCGCCGACCACAAATGTAGTGAAGCCAGATCGCCACCACGCCTGCGTTGACCACCTTGCTTTGACCGACCCGATTAAAAAGAAAACCAGGCCGGTCAATACAGCAGAAGTTGAGAATGCGTCGGTTGACCCGAATATAAATGGCAACATCGGCACCGATCCACAGATTACGAATGCCGCAAACGTGCTGAACGCGGCCATCCATTCCGAACGGACCTTGCCAGGCAGATCGTATTCTTCCGTCAGCATCGTGCGTATCCATCGTCCGCGATCGACTGTTATGATATTCACTATGTTCTCAAGATCGGAGCCTTCAAAGCCTTTGGCGGAATAGATCTGGCGAATTTCCTCACGTTCGCCTTCGGGATCGATGTCGATATGCCTGGCTTCCAACCGGGCAATGCGATCGTAATCATCGCGTTCAGCTCGCGTACCTAAAAAATTCGACGCTGCCATTGAAAAGCCGTCAGCAATCAGATTCGCCGTACCGAGGATCAAAACGATCCTGGGCGAAAGGCTCGCACCTATTGTTCCGGCAACAACCGCAAACGTCGTTACCGCACCATCAACTCCGCCGTACACAAAATCACGTAGATAGTTGTGCTTTGTACCAAGTGCCAATCTTTCTGAGATTGCCTCTGGTGTATGTTCGTGCTCAAGACTCGGCTTGGATTTTCCAGCTTTCATGATAGGGTAGTTGATTCAGATCTCATCGTACATCTTTGCCAGCGTGACGGGCGCAAGAAGCATTACTAACAAACCCAACGGCATCAGGCCGCCATTTGCCAAATCGTAGTCAGATGCTATCCGCTCCCATGACAATTCCATAACGAATCGCCCAAGCGAGACTTCGAAACCGATGGTCAGCACCACCCACGAGGAGCCTACCAGAAAGAAATCAATAATCCGGGAGCCTTTGAGCCAACGAACAAATACGAAAGTGATCGCGACGATTATACCCGCTCCGATAAATACCGAAACTTGCCTTGCCCTGAAATCGCCGAGCATAGGCGCAAGAAAAAGGCCGCGGGCGACGCCATGCAGAGATTCGACAAAAATAATCACGAACCATACCACCAGTCCTCTTGCTAGAACTTTTATCAATTTTTGATGCATGGAACGCCTATCTTCTCTGGTTCCGTTTCGAGGCGATACCCGGTTTCGATGAGTTCCTTGAAACGTTCGATAAATCTAACGGCAGGTGCTCCGTCCACTAGATCGTGATCAAAATCGGCGGTCAGATCAAGGCATTCGCGGATTTCGATTCGTCCGTCGCGAACCTTCGCTTGCTCACTTAACCCGCCGACCGTGATGCCGAGTGTGTGAGCCGAAAACCCGATTCCCCAACCGCCACCTTTGCCAAACATTCCTACGGATGTGAGGTACACAGTTCCGACATATTTCTTCCACGTGTGCGGACTGCGGTTGACCACGCGATAAATTATGTTTCTGATAAATTCCGGCAGCAGCATGAAGAACCTCATCGACTGCCAGCGGTTTGCGTTAGGACTTTGCTCAGGTTTTGTTTGTATCCCGCGAATTTCGTCGTGAATCTCCCGCCATGTTTTGCGATTTGCCGCTCTCACGACGTAAGCAAGCGGAAACTTCTCGCCATTAAGTTCGATTTCGATATAAGTGAGCACATCAACATCGTTGAAAATGATTAGCTTATTTCGCAAATTCCGGTACGCGTGAATTAGTCTGTTTGCATCTACCGCACGCCCGACGCACGCGATAACGAACGCTGTAAAGGAAAGCGTTTCGCCAGTCGTTTTTTTATGCTCGCGAATGAATTTGCGGACATTCGTAACATCGAATTCAAGCAGACCACGAACGGTGTGTTTGCGGTTACAGAGCCTTCCAGAATCAATGATTATCTGCCGTATTCGCGGAAACGGAGCGACTTCATATTCTCTGTTCTTCTTCGTCATCACGATTCTTTTCTGCAGCAGACAACGCCGAATACAATGCATTTCTCAGTGCCAAATCTCGTTCGTCTCCTGTAAGCGTCACACTCATTCGATTTGGGGCGTACGCATATCCGATTTCCGAAGCCGGATCTGCAAAGCCAAGTGAACCTCCGGCTCCCGGAGCACCGTATGAACCAGATTTGCCGAACGATCATGCTCCGCTGGACTTCATAAAGCCCAACGAAAATTGCCCTTCGCCATTCATGAATTCGTCGTAAAAACCATTTGAAGCAGGAATCGCGGGTGCGGCAAGCTCGTCAAGCGTCTCTTTGCGAAGTTGGAGTTCGCGTCCGCCCGTCGCGAAAACACTGTATGCGTGTGCCATGGCTCGTGCGGTGCCAACTCCGCCGCCCGACGGCACTTCAAGATCACGAGCGTAAATATGTTGTTCGTCAAGACAAATCGATGCTCCGGGATTTGCAATAAGTGCCCGATAAACGATGGAATTGTGATCAAATGCCGACAACGTCATTTTCAAAGGAAAGCCAAATATTCTCTCCCAAATGCCTGGCTCCGTTACGGTTGCAAGTCTGGAATTAGGAATCCATTTAGGCAGACGAATGTAAAACTCCAAACCAAGCGGTGTCGCGATTTCGTCCTGAAAGAATTGCCCCAAGCTCCTGTGCTGCGGATCAATTCGCCGAAGCAGTTCGCTTTCGTAAAAACCGAGCGTGATCGCGTGATATGCCTGCCGTGTTCCAGGTTCCCATGCAGGTTTCTGTCCCGCCATGACCTCAGCGAGACGGTCGAGATCAGCGACCACGTTTTTGTCAACCGGCTCATCGAAAGCAAAAAGTGCCGCCTGATGAGCGAGAAGCTGGCGAACTGTAATATTCTCTTTTCCGTTTTGTGCAAATTCAGCCCAGTATTTTGAAACCGGTGCATCATAATCAAGCCAACCCCGCGAATGTGCGACCGCTAAAGTCATTGCTGCCAAACCCTTTGTCGCGGAATAGACAATGACCATCGTGTCTTCATCCCAAAGTTCGCCGGTCTCTTCGTTTCGCACGCCGCCCCATAAATCAACTACCTTTTCGCCTTTGTGATAGATGCAGCAAGCCGCACCTAATTCGTCTCTGAGGGAAAAATTCTCTGCAAATGCCTCGCGTACAGCCTCAAAGCCGCTGCTCACAAATCCATGGATTACGACTGGAGGTTCTCCCGTTTTCGCGTCGTGAATTTTTCGATACAAAACGTAGCCTGCTCCTGCCGCCGCTGATAAACCGATCATTGTTTTTGCTAGTGTTTTCATATCACCCTCCTTTTCTTATTTGCTGTTTGCTGTTTCCGATGTCGGTCTCGCCTTTCGTTCGAGTAAGAATCCCATCGCAATACTTATCGTTGGAATGGCGGAATAACTTATTCCGATCGACATAAAATATTCCGCAAAAGTTGTCTTCATTATCGGAATGAGAATTAAAGCGTCGAGAACTACATTGATCGCGAACCACGACGCACCGACGATGATCCCATTTCTGACGAAACCGCTTTCCACATATTTGAAATATCGAAAAAGCAGATAGCAGCCCGAGATCACACCGACAACTATAATTGTTGACTTAAACGTGGCGTAAGGAACCGCGAGTTCACGGCCGGGCTTGAAGAAAAGAAACGAAGCCGCGAATGGAATTAACCACGACAAGAAGCCTAATAATAGATTTTTTGTAATCAATTTCTTTTTCATCGAAATT
Source organism: Blastocatellia bacterium (assembly GCA_963765045.1). Taxonomy (GTDB): domain Bacteria; phylum Acidobacteriota; class Blastocatellia; order Pyrinomonadales; family Pyrinomonadaceae; genus OLB17. The sequence goes on from CAVXVF010000026.1 coordinate 189,447, forward strand.
TGACCTTGATACCTTTAGAACACTTACGAATTTCCAAACTTTACATCCTCTCAATGAGTTGGTCACCTCGTTTCGTTCCACTTGTTCGGTACCGATTACTGGTGTAATTCAACGTTACATTTCCTCATTCCCGATCCGCTGCAATTCAGTTGTTCTTTCTGCGAATCAACTTCGAAATTCCCCAGACTGCGAGCAAAACAGAAGGTGCAATTCCGGCGATCATCGGCAGCATCGCGATCCAGTCACGGGTTGGCCGAAAATGCGTTTTGCCGTCTTTGATCTCAATATAGCCGACCGGCGTAACTTTCATTCCACCGCCACCGCCCGAACCTTCCTCACCTTCTTTTTTGCCGCTTCCGCCGCCGAATCCGTACATGGCTTTGGCTACAGGAATCACGGTTACACCGTCCCGTTCGACCGGTTCGGCGTAGATGTATTTCGCATTGGCGGTAATCCCAAGTTGATTTGCCAATCGCTCGATAAACGAATTCTCGGCTTTCAAGGAAGCTTTTTCATGTGCCAGCATATTTCCCCCTTTCTAATCAAAAGTTATCTCTTGGGTCGGCGTCATTCTCCGTTGGACAATCAATTTCTCATGGTTTAGTAGATTATTCCCATTTACTTTTTCTTTAATCTTTCGGTTTCCGAATAACTAAGACCGAGCAAGAAGCGAGATGAACTACGGCATCGGAAACAGAGCCGAGCATTCGTCCCCAAAATCCATACCCATGGGAGCCGACCACTATCAAGTCGGCTCCCCATTCGTCGGCTAATTCTACGATTTCCTTTCCGGGCGGCCCCCTAATTATTTCGACGGTTATATCGAGATCGCTGTCTGATATTGCTTCCCTTATCGTGGCCGCCGCGGAAGCGGTGAAACTTCGAGCCTGCTGTTCTGCTGCGTCTGCCATCTGCTGGTAGTACTCAGCAGCTACGGCAAACGGTTCTGCCGCCAAAACGTACGGCTCCTCATATGCAGACACGATCTTAATTTTTGCACTAGCCAAATCGGGAATCACCCGGCAGCATTCCTTCACTGCCGCCCTGCTGAATTCCGATCCGTCCGTAGCAATTAGAATTTTCATTACGGTTCTCCTTAAAGATTTGGCGGCTATTCGAGTCTAATTTTCAATCGCTTGAAAGCCCGAAAATCTTTCCAATTCATGCTGTCGTTTGATCCTCTGAACAACAATATTGCAAGCTTTATGCCGAAGGTCGTTGAAGCTTCCTGAGGTCAAAATTATAGATTGTCGATGGTCACATTTATCGAACGCTATCAAAACCGCGAGAATCTTCGCGGGCGTGATCGTAATTTTTCACAGGATATCGCGTTGCTAATGAAGACCAATGAATCTGGATCCTTTCTTTAACCGACGTGGATCGTCGAGTTAGGGGAAAGAAGCAACGACATCGAACATCGGCATCCTTCTTGCATAAAAGAAAAGTGGATCCGGTCTTCATGATTTTAGAATCGTGAACTTCGGAAAAATCATATTTTATTACGGGGTGTCGAGTCATGATAGAAGTACAGGAAATGAAGAATAGTGAAATTGAACAAGTTCTGCGCCGGGTCAGCTACGGGCATTTAGCCTGCGCGCGGGACAATCGGCCATATATCGTGCCAATTCACTATGCATACGACAAACCAAATATCTATGTGTACACAACCGAGGGAATGAAAACGGATATTATCAAAGACAATCCGCACGTGTGCTTGCAGATCGAAGAGGTTGTCGACATCGACGATTGGCGAAGCATTGTCGTTAACGGCGATGCCGAACAGATAACGGACCAAAATGAGCGGGAGGAAGCCGTCAAGCTAATTCTTTCCACAAATCCGACCCTGACGCCAGCCATTAGTATCAGGTGGATGGACGATTGGGTTCGTGAAAACAGGGAGATCGTTTATCGAATTAAGCCAAGTATCGTTACCGGCCGCTCGTCGGTCAAAGTGAAAATCAAAGCTGCATTTGCCCAACCGGTAGGCCAACGGAAGTCAGATATCTGCTGAATCAATAATTCAATAACCGCGTCTGATCCTGATTCTGAAAACTGTCTCACACAAATACCAATGTTTCCGCCTCAGCACCACAAAAATTCGAATGCGGAAAATCTCACAGTTGTATTTGTCGGTGCGTACTATCTCACACTGCCGATTCAACTTAATTCGATAAATGCTGGATTTCGCAATGGCATGAACCTTGCAAATTTCATTTGACGAAAAAGGACTCGCGGCTATTCACCGCGGCCTAATATTCAAACCCGTTAAGGAGAAATTTATGCTTACAAAGATATACACAGGATTATGGATCGTCGTTGCACTTACGGCCGGTGTGACCTATTTAAGCGGGAATCTAAATATGCTCGTCGCCGTCGTCTTCGGTTTTATTTGTTTCGGAATGGTATTCATGGGAATGATGTCTGTACTCCCATCAACTGTGACACATTCCAGGCCAGTTCCTCATTCGGGAACCGTTCCTAAGATCGCTAGCCCGCAGAGCAATCTACCTGAACGTGTTCGTGACTTTAGTAAGGCATGGTTGTCTACAAATGGCGTCGAAGTCCGCAAACCGAAATATCACTGAGCCGATTGCTCCCACATCGGTAATAGTGTTTCCTATGTGAAAAGAAAAACAATATGAAAAGACTCTGGATACTCCTGATCGCAATATTTGTATTCTCATTCTCCATTCTGGGATGGATCGGTACTGAAATCTTCCGTCAGGCGCCTCCGATCCCGAAAAGCGTCGTTGTTGATGCAAACGTTTTGATCTCTGAAGACGAAATTCTAAACGGACAAAATGTCTGGCAGGCTATGGGCGGCATGCAGAGCGGATCGATCTGGGGCCACGGAAGCTATGTTGCCCCCGATTGGACTGCGGATTACCTGCACCGGGAAGCGATGTTTATTTTGAATGAATGGGCGACCCAGGAATATGGCGGCAAGTATGACGGTATACCGAGCGAGCAGCAAGCCATACTTCGCCAACGGTTGCAGAACACGGTCCGGAAGAATAACTATGATCCGGCGACCGGAGGTTTGACGATAGAACCCGTTCGCGCCAGAGCATTTGAGAGCAATCTCAAACACTATTCCGGTATTTTTACCGACGGTAACAAGGATTATGCGATCCAACGTGGAGCACAAACAGATCCGGTCAAACTAAGGCAATTGAATGCATTTTTCTTTTGGACTGCGTGGGCCTCGGCCGCAAATCGGCCTGACAATACGATCTCTTACACTAGTAATTTTCCGTCTGAACCGCTTGTCGGCAACGTCCCGACCAGCAGCGCGATCGTCTGGACAGGCGTCAGCGTAATAATGCTGATCGCTGGTATTGGAGCGATGGTTTGGTTCTACGCCGGTTGGCATAGAGAATCGAACTCACTGGATACTCCAGATTCCGATCCCTTGATAGGCGAGATGGTCACGCCATCGCAGCGGGCGACCGTCAAATACTTCCTCGTCGTTTCACTGCTCTTCCTTCTACAAATCGTGATGGGAATCATCACCGCTCACTACGGAGTGGAAGGCGGCGGACTCTATGGAATTCCTTTGGCCGACTATCTCCCGTATGTTGTCAGCCGTACCTGGCACACACAACTCGGTATTTTCTGGATCGCAACGGCGTGGCTCGCGGCCGGTCTATTTATCGCACCGTACATCTGCGGTTACGAGCCAAAATATCAGAGGCTGGGCGTCAATGTATTATTCGGAGCATTGCTGGTCGTAGTACTGGGATCGATGGCCGGCCAATGGATGAGTGTGATGCATATGTTGCCGGGCGATCTGTGGTTTTGGTTCGGACATCAAGGCTATGAATACGTAGACCTTGGCCGGGTCTGGCAAGCGGCGTTGTTTATCGGGCTGCTCTTGTGGCTTTTTCTTATTGCCCGTACAGCTATTCCTGCAATTAAGCGAAACGACGACACAAAATCTCTGGTTCTGCTTTACCTTATAACGACCGCAGGAATCGCCCTGTTTTACAGCCCGGGACTTTTCTGGGGAATGCGGTCGCATCTTACCGTTGTCGAATATTGGCGCTGGTGGGTTGTGCATCTTTGGGTGGAAGGTTTTTTTGAAGTGTTCGCGACCGTTGTTATCGCGTTCTTATTTGCGAAGTTAAGGGTTATTCGCGCCGATCACGCGGCATATGCTTCCCTTCTTGCTGGCTCGATCTACCTTAGCGGAGGGATCATCGGTACTCTTCATCATCTCTATTTCGCGGGAACTCCAACGGTCGCTCTCGCGTTCGGTGCTGTATTTAGCGCTCTTGAGATCGTTCCGCTTGTTTTCGTTGGCTACGAAGCACTTGAGAATATCAGGCACTCCAAAGCCCGACCGTGGCTCGATCAGTATAAATGGATCGTGTATTTTTTCGTCGCAGTGGCGTTTTGGAACCTGGTAGGAGCAGGGATCTTCGGCTTCATGATCAATCCGCCTATCGCCCTTTATTATATGCAGGGATTAAATACGACGGCAGTCCACGCTCACGGAGCTCTGTACGGAGTTTACGGTACGCTCGGTTTGGCCCTGCTTACTCTTTTGCCTTCGGGCAATGAAACCCGAAATGAAATGGAACACTAAACTACTTGCATTCTCATTCTGGGCAATAAACATCGGGTTGCTGATGGAGATTTTTTTCAGCCTCTTGCCGATCGGTTTGCTGCAAACGTACCAATCTGTTTCAGTCGGCTACTGGTCCGCCCGCAGCCCCGAGTTTATGCAAACTGAATTTATGCAGTTTCTGCGATGGATGCGGCTGTTCGGCGACACGGTTTTCGCAATCGGGGCAATAGCCTTCGTTTATTTCGCGATCGATATTATGCGCCGGGAACGCCCTCTGGCAAAGGGTAAAATACCGCCAGAAGTTTTGGCTGACACCGCTTGATCACGTATTCATTTGGCTAACTATTTCTCAGCCGAAGGTGCCGCCCTAAAGGAAATACGCTTGGTATCTATACGCCGTTCTCTTGCAGATAGTTAGCCACGCGTTCTGAACGGCCGCCACCTTTGCCGCAGACCGTCACAATAGACGTTTGCATAGTCTGCCTTTAGCGAGAAGTCGACCGATTCAATTGACGCCAACGAAACATTAACCGCACCCAGACCGTGACCTTCGTTGAATTCGGTTTCACCCCGGGCATCTATCAGCAAAACCGGCACCACCGCCATTGCGCATTTGCACTATCTCGCTCTTGCTTACGGATACCTTTTCCTTCATTTAAGCCTCAGTTCGCTAAATATAGCTTCGGTTTCATTCTTGCCTCGATGATTACGGATGAAACGATCGTCAGTACTCCGATCACGACGATCGACGCCGTTATGCCGAATGCGTCCGCGATCAGACCGGTCAGGATTGCTCCGATCGCGTATCCGAGGTCCCGCCACAATCGGAAAACACCGAGGCTCTCGGCCCGGTCGTGCGGATGAGTGTTTTCGGCGATGGTGGCAAGAAACGTGGGATAGACCATCGCGGTGCCCCAGCCTAGTATCGACGAAAGCACCATAAAGTGTGTCAGCGTATCGGCATAAGCAATAAATAAAAGAGCGATGCCCTGAAGCAGCATCCCCAAAAACAGCATGTGCTTTTTGTTGAAATGGTCGGACATCTTTCCAGTAAATAATTGCCCGATTCCCCATACCGCCGGGTAGATCGCCGTTACCATTCCGATTTCGGAAATACTGAACTGCTTCTGTGCAAGCAATATCGGGAATAAGCCCCAGGCCATTCCGTCGTTGAGATTGTTTATCAGGCCCGCCTGCGTAACTGAACCGAGATTTCGGTCGCGAACCGTGGTATCCCAAAAGACGTTTTTGAGCCTCTGGATCACATTTCCAGCGGCCTCCTTCGCGACGTGGTGCCGGGTATCACGGATGAGGAACCAACTTGTAAGCAGTCCCGCGAACGACAAGAAGATGCCGATATAGAACGGGAATGGTCTTAATCCATAACTTCCGGCGATCCAGCCGGTAAGAAATGCGACGACCGCCACGGCCAAATAGCCTGCAAATTCGTTCAAGCCCATAGCCAGGCCGCGGTTTTTCTCACCGACCAAATCGATCTTCATTACCACGGTGCTTGACCAAGTAATTCCCTGGTTGATGCCAAGCAAGATGTTTGCGCCGACTATCCAGTTCCAGTCCGGGGCAAACATCAGAATGAACGGAACAGGAATCCCAAACAGCCAGCCCGCAATAAGCAGATTTCTGCGCCCGAACTTTTTCGCCAAAACTCCAGTGAAATAGTTTGTAAGGGCTTTTGTGATCCCGAAAACGACAATGAATGAAAGTACCGCCGTTTTAGCCGCGATATGAAATTCAACTTCGGCTATTTGAGGCAGGATAGAACGCTCCAGCCCAACCATGCCGCCGACGAAGGCGTTCACGATCACAAGCAATACAAATTGACCGAGATTTTCTCTGAGGCCAAGGTCTATTTCTTTGTGCATGATTTATGCATGATTTGCTCTTTTTGATTTGCCTGGATTTTTTTCGCCACGCCGCGACCCGGCGTCACATGCTCCGCGGAGTCAGGTTGAGAATCCAAGTCTAGGTAGGATTACAAGCTGCAGCAGCAGCCAGATACCGAAAAATCCGATAACCAAATAAAGTCCGTCCATAAGTAACCTCAAAAAAAAATATTTAACCTGGCGGTGCGTGCGGAGCCTTTGTTTCGATTGGCAGATTCGCTGCCTTCCATGCTTGCGTGCCGCCGGACACGTTGATGACGTTGTTGAAACCGGCTTCCTTAAGTATGACGGCGGCCTTTTTTGAACGGTTTCCAGTTTCGCAGATCAAGTAGACGGGTTCGTTCTTTTCCAACTTATCAAGGCTCGTGCCAAGCGAATCGAGAGGGATATTTATTGCCCGCGAAGCGTGTCCGCCCGCGTATTCTCCAGAGGTGCGGACGTCGACAAATTGCGAGTATGCCTTCGCCACGGCTGACTCGGCCTCATCTGGGGTTACCTCTTTGATCGGCGACCCGATGTCGGGCACTCCAGAGTCTGTTTTCTTCGTAGTGTCGGGCTGACAGCCGACGATAAATGCGCTCGCAATCAACGTTATCAATAAGCATTTCATAATCTTCACCTATTTAGTAGTTGCACAGTCGGTAGCCGAACTTTCGGTTTCGAGGCCGGCCCCGATCCAGGCGGCTGTCCCTCCTGTGACGTTGTATATTTTCTTGAATCCCGCGTTTTCGAGAATGCTGGTCCCGAGGCTTGATCGGTAACCGCCTTGACAAATGACATATGTTGGGACAGCCGGATCGAGCTTATCGAAATCCTTCGGAAGCTTGTCGAGCGGGATATTGACCGTCCGCGGCGCATGACTGTTCGCATGTTCTGCCGGTCGGCGCACGTCCACGAACTGTAGAGGCTTTTCGGTCTGCGTCAACTCATTCATTTCCTTTACAGATACTTGCTCGATCGTCTTCTTGTCGCCTAGATAATCTTTTAGCAAAATGAACCCGGTTACCGACTCGTGCCCGACACGAGCCAGCCGCATGAAGGCCTCGTCAACCTGCTCCTTCGTTTCCGCGACGATGGCAATGCTCGTCCCGATCGGGATCATTGTTCCGGCCCACGACGCAAATTGTCCGCCGAGGCCGATATTTATCGAGTTCGGAATATGCCCGGCACCGAAATCTGAATTCACTCGAATGTCGAGGATCACACCGTCGAAATTGTCGATCTCTTGGGTAGCAAGCTTTCTGGGCTTTACAAGCTGGGCCAATGAAGACGATCCTTCAAGATTTTTAGCCGCACTCTTTGGAAAGTACGCCGGAACCTCAGGCTGATCGGAAGCAACGATCTTAATAAATTCATCCTTGCTCATCGGCTGAAGAGCGTAATTGAACCTTCGCTGATTACCGAGAGTCGACCACGTTTCATTTGAAAGCGATTTTCCGCACAAACTGCCCGCACCGTGAGCAGGATAAACCTCGGTCTCATCGGGTAAGGGGAGGATTTTGTTGTGGAGCGAATCATAAAGCATCTCGCCCATTTGAGCGGCAGTAAACCCCTTAGATCCAATTAGATCAGGCCTGCCAACGTCGCCGATAAAAAGCGTGTCGCCGGTAAACATCTTCATCGGTTCGTCAGGGTCCCCGGTATTTTCGGCAACAATTGTGATGCCCTCAGGCGTATGGCCGGGAGTTTCGAGAAATCGAAGCGTGATCTTGCCAACGTTCAGTTCATCGCCGTCCTTTACCTTGTGCGTCGCAAATTTAGTATTTGCACGCTGGCCATAGACGATCTCGGCACCGGTTTTTTCTGCCAGTTCGACGTGGCCGCTGACAAAATCCGCGTGTGAATGCGTTTCGATTACGTACTTGATCTTCTGGCCATGAGCTTCAGCCTCGTCGATGTATTGCTGAACGTCACGCTGCGGGTCGATTATCGCCGCTTCCCCATTCGAACCGAGGTAATACGACGCATGTGAAAGACAGCCTAAATAAAATTGTTTGAATTGCATAACGCCACCTCCGGCTTTTCATTAGGACAATCTTAGCAGAACCTCCACGGTTATTTGAGCGTTTTCCGAATCTGATTCCAGGGCATTCTTGCGAGTACCATTCCCATCGCACACGTGTCAGTTGCTGCCGAAAACATCAGCCCCGCTCCGACAAAGGCCGAAAGCAGAAGAAAATACGGACTTACAAATAGGCTTAAAAGCACACCCGTCAAAACGAACATGCCCGCTGCAAACCTTACCTGACGTTCCAGCGACCAAACCTTGGATTCGCCCTTTACCACTGGCAAATTTGCTCCGGCCCAGGCGACCATACCGCCCTCGATCACGTGAATATCTGTAAAGCCTTTGCTTGCTAGTTTCTCCGCTGCGTTCTTAGCTCGGTTCCCGGAGCGACACATCAGATAGACAGGTTTAGAGTGGTCGATCTCTGCGGCGTGTCGCTCAAAATTGGACAGCGGCATCAATTGAGCATCGGCTATCCGCTCGCTGTTGAATTCCGAGAATTCCCGAACATCGATGACCTGGCACTCTCCGCCGCCACTCAAAAGCTTGTTAATTTCCTGTACTGTTGCCCTTTTTATCATTGTCCTTGTAAATCTTTCTCCTACGTAATATACTCAATTTGTATATAAGCATATAAGCATGTAGTGATGTTGTCAAATATGAAAAGAGCAAAAAAGTGGAAAATGTCCCCGGACGCTATAAACCTGGTAGCGGCAAGATTTAAAGTGCTTGCCGAACCGCTCCGCCTTCAGGTCCTGCAACAGCTCGAAACGGGAAACCTGAGCGTGACTGACCTGGCAAATGCGGTCGGTACCACTCAGCCTAATGTCAGCAAGCACCTTAAGATTCTCCAGGATGGAGGGTTGGTCGCACGAAAACAGGAAGGCAATACGGTTTTCTATTCGATCGCCGACGAATCGGTGCTCGAGCTTTGCGATGTGGTCTGCGGCAGTTTGAAAGAAAAATTTGCCCAGCGAAGTGCAATGTTTGGCTAGCTGCGCTCTAAATAATGGCTTCATCGAGGCACTCTCTATTCAAAACTCAGCGCTTCGATTGGATTCAGCCGAGCGGCTTTCCATGCAGGGTAAAGCCCAAAGACAACTCCAACTAACGCTGAAACTCCGATACCAACGAAAATAGCCCAAACTGGTACGTACGCCGGAAGTGGCGAAAGCCAATTCATCAATAGACTGGCAATTTCACCAATTATCAAACCAAGCACGCCGCCGATGCCAGTCAACACGATAGCCTCAATTAGAAACTGCGACAGGATACTCATCTGTGTAGCTCCCACGGCTTTTCGAATTCCGATTTCCTTTGTGCGCTCGGTAACAGACACCAGCATTATGTTCATCACGCCAATCCCTCCGATCATTAGTGCGACTGCTGAGATAGCCGTAAGGACCAGATACGTGGCGCCCGTAAGTTGGTTGTAGATATCAAGCAATGAATCCTGCGAGGAAATGAAAAAATTATTCTTTTCATCAGCCGCGACTCCACGCCGACGACGAAGAATATCTCGCATTTCCTCCATCACGGGTTTCACCTGCGATCGGTCTGTCGGGCGAACAACGATTGTATAGATCATTAACGGGTACGGGATATCGCGCCAAAATTTACGGAAGGTGGTTAAGGGAATAAATACTGAATTATCCCGAGACTGGCCAAATATGGATCCCAGATCACCCATCACGCCGACAACGTGAAACACTCGGCCGCCGATCTTAATCTCTTTACCGATCGGCTCTTCATTAGGAAAAAGGGCTTTTACGACATCCTTGCCGACCACGGCAACGTTCGTCCGCTCACTGAGATCGATGTCGTTCAGAAATCTGCCACGACCTACATACTGAGAGTGAACGTCCTCGTAGTACGGAGTCGCACCAATCAGAATAGGCGTGTCGGACTGTTTATCTTTGTACCGGACGGTTTCGGCAAGGGTTCTTTGTAGGGGCGAAACACCGACAATCGAACGCAGCTCCGCACGCAATACGTCAGCATCTTCAAGTGTCAAATCTTCACGTATTCTTTCTTCCTGCGTTGGCTGACGACCGAAAGACGGATCAAATTTTACGGCGTAAATTATGTTTGTGCCGATAGCCTCGAGTTGGGCCGCAAAGGAGCGATTCAGTCCCTGAATGATCGAAACCATGAACATCACGGTCACAACACCGACCGTCACGCCAAGAATCGTCAAAGACGAACGCAGTTTGTTTGTCCGGACCGTATCGACGGCCATTGCTGCAGATTCTTTTATGTCATCTAAGTTCATTGACTATTCCCGTCTCATCGCTTCAACTGGATCCAGTTGGGCCGCCCGCCATGCCGGATAAATGCCACTCAGGATTCCAACTAGCGACGAGACTCCGACTCCCAAGACGGCGGACCAAACATTTATCAATTTCGGAAAACCTATAAGAAATGAAATTAGATTAGCCAATCCGAAACCTGCGAGTACTCCGATGGCTCCACCGGTCGACGCAATAACTACAGCCTCGATCAAGAATTGCAAAAGAATATCCCGATGCCGAGCCCCTACCGCTTTCCGTAGCCCAATTTCTTTCGTTCGTTCGGCGACTGAAACGAGCATGATATTCATCACAACAATTCCGCCGACGATCAGCGAGATTGCCGATACGCCTATCGTCACAAGGTAGATATTGTCGGTCGCGTCCTTGTACAGGCCGATAAAAACGTCTGCTGATTCAACGGTAAAGCCGTCGTCGACTTCTTTTTCTTCTCCAACATAGGTTGTTATTTTTCCTCGGCGGTTTCGCATCATCGTATGGACCTGATCTTTGGCGCTTTCCATATACGACGAATCACGGACCTGAACATCGACGATGAGCGACTCGCGCGTCGGAAGAATCTTTAAGGCCGTTTGATACGGAATGATTACGAAATTGTCACGTGATACGCCGAATATCGTGCCGAGCGGAGCTACTGTTCCGATCACCCTAACTACAGCACCGCGAATCCGAATCTCCTGGCCAATTACACTTTCCGGGGTTGCGTTATCAAATAGATTCTTTACGATATCGGCGCCTATCACAGCTATATACTGTCCAGCGTTTCCTTCGCTTTCAGTCCAGGTGCGGCCTGTATCCAGATTTAGATCCTCAATGTCAAAGATGGGAAGCGTTGCTCCGCGAATCATCACATTGTCGGCAGACGCGTCGCCGTATTTTACGAGTTCGCCAGAACGCGTCCAATAACCGACACGCCTGCAATCGGCGCAAGATCTGGTGATAGCGTCAGCATCGTCCCTGGTTATGTCCTTACGCTTTCCAATCTTGAGCATTTCTTCGCGGCTCGTTATCACACTCGGACTTTTAGAAAGCGTAAAAACGGTGGAGCCGTTCGCTGAAAAGGTAGATGCAACCGTTTGATTAAGCCCCTGAATGATCGTCACAACTGAGATGATAGCCGCCACGCCGACAATAATTCCCAACAGAGTTAAGAGCGTGCGAAGCTTGTTTGTTAATAGATTCCTTACCGAAAGTCGATATATTGACCATAGCAGGACCAGTGATTTTATCGGTGTTAACGCGTCAAAAATCTCCTTACTCCTCAGCCTATTTTTTTTCCTTTCAGAATCTAGTGCCATTTCCAGTATTGTTGTTTTTGTTGATCCTACTTTTTTTGAAAATTACATCTAATCTGTACGCATTTATTTGAGAATAGATGGTCGTTCAGCAAAAAGCCGCTCCAGCCATTTGATCTGCTTTTGCTACATCTGAACAAGTTTTTTTTCATGATCAGACTACTGAAAACGTAATTCCTCTCTGGGGAAATACTCAATTATCGTTCCACATTGCTTCGCGATCTAAGCTTCCGATCAGCAACCGATTTTACGTGGGACTTTCCGTTTACGAAGAAACCTTTACTAGGTGCGAGCAGAAATTATCCGCATCAATGTGCGAGAATTTTCACGGCGCACGGCGTGAAAATCTACGGGATGATGTGAAGAGTAGACAAAACGGGCTTTCTGCTCAACAAGTGAATGGCACAAGGGTTGCCATTATTGAAAGCGGATCTGCCGAAGGACTTGAATCTTTTTGGCATATAGGAGTGATTTATGAGCAAAGAGGAATCGTTAACGAAAAAGAAGGACGGAGACAATGCGACGTCTCCTGTTTTCGTCGAAGCCGAAAAGATGTTCGGCCGCATCGCGGAAATCACAAGGGAAACGGCGCAAAAGGCTTATGATTTTTTCCAGAATCGAGGTGCTGCACTTGGCAGCCATTTGGATGACTGGCTTAAGGCCGAATCAGAAATTCTGCGTCCAACGCCGGTCGAAATCACCGAAACGAACGATGCAGTAAATATTCGTGCTGCAGTCCCAGGTTTCAAACCCGATGAAGTAGAGATCAGCGTAAAGGACAATATTTTGATATTGAGTGGCGAGTCAAAATCGGAAGAGAAAACGGAAGGTGAGAATGTATTTTACAGCGAATGGCGGAGCAACCGTTTCTGCCGTCAACTTACCTTGCCGAGTGAAGTCGAGACCGAAAATGTTGAAGCTCAACTAAAGGAAGGCGTTTTGCAGCTGTCTCTTAAGAAAAAAGAGCCAGAAGAAGCCACAAAGATCGCGGTTAAATCCGCATAATACATTTTTGGGTAATGAAAATGCCTAAGACCATTAGCTTTTTCATTACCCAGTTTTGTACTCATCGCTAATCTTCCTTCAGTATTAAAAGCATGGCACCAAGGTTCATGAAACGTTGGATCTTTCTTGCACTTGCAGCGGCTCTACTAATCGTCGTTCCGCAACTCTTGATCGAATCGGCAACCTATGCGCGGATCGTCTCGATTGTCGGTGTGTGTCTGCTTTTATGGATCAGCGAGGCCGTCCCGCCATTCGTTCCGACGTTGCTATTATGGACACTTGTGCCGCTTTTTCTCGGGCCGCTTGACGGCAAATTTGCCTTGCCAAATGTCCTGTCGTGGGCGGTCGATCCCGTAATGGCATTGTTTTTCGGCGGTTTCGTGCTCGGCGTCGCTACTGAAAGCAGCGGGCTGGACAAACGCCTTACGCAATTTGCCCTTCGCTCAGCCGGAAAATCATTCAGAAGGTTTTTGCTGTTCGTTATTTTGATCACTGCACTTCTTTCAATGTGGATGTCGAATATAGCGGCTGCCGCGCTGGTGCTCGCTTGTCTGCATCCCATTCTTGGGAAGTTCGAGAACGATCACATTCTGCGCCGCGCCCTTCTTATTGGCGTCGCCCTGGGAGCCGATTTTGGCGGTATTGCTACGCCGATAGGGACAGGTCCGAACGCAATCGCAATTGCCTCGATTTCCGCGACTCAGCCGGTATCGTTTCTAAGCTGGATGGCTTTTGCTTTTCCGCTGACGGTCGGAATGCTACTCGCGAGTTTTTTGTTTCTCTCGTGGAGCGTTCGGCGAAACGAAAATGACTGGAAGGCTAGAAATAACGAATTGAATGCTTCTGTCGTCGTAAACGAAGAGCGTCCGGACAAACAATCCGGCCAGATTGGCTTTCTAATTATTTTAGTCGGGACCATTGTCTTATGGCTGACCGAACCTTTACATAAAATGCCCGCCGCAGTAGTCGCCCTCGGGTCGGCCGCAGCTTTGTTCCTGTCGGGTATTCTATCAAAAAAGGATCTGCTGAGAATCGACTGGTCAACCCTGCTTCTAATTGCCGGCGGGATCACCCTTGGCAGACTTCTCGAACAATCGGCCCTTGTTAGAACCGTTGCCGCAAACGTGCCTTTCGCCGATCTTGATCCAACCTTTAGTCTCTTTTTATTATGCCTTGCGAGCGCCATTCTCTCGTCGCTAATGAGCAATACCGCGACGGTCGTAATGCTCATTCCGCTGGCAAACGCTCTGATACCTTCGCCTTCGACGGCTATTCTGATCGCCGTGTCCGCGTCGTTTGGCATGCCTTTTATTGTCAGCACCCCGCCAAATGCAATGGTCTTTGGTGAGGGAGGCGTGAAATTTGGCGATTTGTTCCGACCCGGAATTGTATTGATGCTGGTCGGCTGTTTGCTCGTGAGCCTTACCGGACGCGCTGTATTGAATTTTGCGGGTATTCCGTAAAGGAAAATATCGGAGTCCGGAACTCTAGCATTAGCCACATCCCTAATTTTTATGCACTTGATCGTCCGGTCGAATTGAAAGGCAAACGGCCAGCCTCATTTATTGGCATTTTTTTGTATATCTTCGCGAAGCTTTGCAATCGCAGAGTTTTTGGGGTCGATGCCTTCAAGTTTTGCAAGTGTCGCGTTTGCCTTTGCGGCCTCGCCTTTTTTGGTATAGGCCACCGTCAGGTTTTGGAGCGTTTGTATGTGGTTCGAATCGGTCTCGAGCGACTTGTTAAACTCCTGGATCGCCCGGTCGTAATTCGGCGGATCGCGGAATACAAAGGTAAGACCGAGGTCGGTGCGGACATTCACGTCATCCGCCTTTTTCGCGAGAGCGGCAATGTACGATTTTTCGGCCTCACTGTATTTTTCTGCGTCGAAATTGGCGTTGCCAAGTTGTACCAGCACGTCGCGGTCGTCCGGTTTCAGTTTATTGGCTTGTTTTAGCAAACCTATCGCGTCATCGTAACGCCGGATCTGGTAATACATATCGGCTGCCGATACTTGAGCGTCAAAATCATCGGGTGCCTGCTTTGCCTTATCCATAGCCGCCTGGATCTCTGGCGTAATGACGCCTTGACCTCCGGTTCCGCCGGTGGCTCCTATGTCAGGGTGGTCGGGCGGCATATTCGAATTAAGCTTCATGTCGGCCGCAACCGGCATCGCGCCTTTTTGATTGACCGAGTTTGCGAACACAAAGCCGATTATCAGGCCGGCCAAAAGGCCGATTATTACAAATAAAACGTTTTCTTTTGTCATAAAGCAATGTCCGTGTTTATGCGTACGAATGAAGTCCCGGCAGCAGATAACTCACGCCGAGGTAAGTAAAGATCACAAACAGAAACGCCAAAATAGCGAAGTATGCCGAGCGGCGTCCTTTCCAACCGTACGCGATGCGTGAATGGAGAAATCCCGCGTAGGTTAGCCATGCTACAAGTGCTCCGGTCTCCTTAGCGTCCCAACCCCAATAACGGCCCCACGATTCGTTCGCCCACACGGCCCCGGTCATTAGAAGAAGGGCAAGTCCGGCAAAAGCGACTCCCGCGAGTTTGTACATCAGACCGTCGAGTGTTTCAGCCGATGGCAGCGCAGCTCGGATCTTTTCAGTCTTGATGCTAAACAGAACGATGAAAAAGGTTCCGGCAAAAGCGGTGATAAGAGCAGCTAGTTCGACGGGGTTTGCGTTCAGGCTCAAGTGTAATTTCGACGCGTTCTCCGTTATCCATTTGCTTGAAATATCGAACAACTGCTGCGAACCCATCTGGTTGATCTGCGCCTGGGCCACATCCTCCTGTTGGAGCATCCATACTGCGAACCGTTCATATTGAGCCGTGCTAATGTAATCGACGACGTTCTGAATGGTCTTGATCTGATAAACGAGGACACCGATGCCGGCGGCCTGCACAACGAGCGCGGCCTGCATTAGGTGATTGCCGATCTTTCTCGCCTTCTCATCGGACTTTGAAAAATAAGACGCAAAAGCAAACATAGCTCCGATCATCAGTCCCACCGCAAGCACCAACAGCCATCCGACATAGGGAATATCGGCACGCAGGGCGAGCGACATCCGCGAACTTCCGACAAATGTCGACGCTGTATATGTGCCAAATGATACAGGGTTAAAAACACTGAACTTACTGATCGTCGCGAAAACAGCGATTGCGAATATGCTGGTCCATACTGCCATTTTTTCGACCTTCAAACCGTCCCTTAACAAATAAAGCACGGCTGCCGCAAAACACACGAGAGCGACGCCGTAGCTAAGTGATGCGATGCCTACATGGATCGGCCGCCAATACGAATCAAGCACCGGCGGAAGATCAATGAACTCACTGCCGATGAATCTGGCAAGCACCAAAATGATTGCGGCAAGAGGAAGAGAGAGGGCGGCGACGAGGCGGAAATGCGGGCGGCGCATCACAAGCAGCGTCGTCACACCTGCACCGAAGGCGAACGCCAGGCTCAGGTCGTAAAGGTTCGCAAACGGCACGTAACGAAACAGCCACGGCATATCGGCCGGATTACTTCCCTGGCTTGTAAATATCTGGAGTTCGCGATCGTATGCGGCGGCCCAGCGGACAAGCCAGCTCGAAAGGTTGAAGAACACGCCAAGCGTTGCGGCCCAGAGCCCGAGCGTTTCAGCAAATTTGAAGGGAGCGTAGAAATTCGTCAAATAGAACACTGCGGCTATGAGATATGAAGCTAGAGCAAGCATCATCAGCGCGCCGTCCGAAATAAAGCGGTCGCCACCGACCGTTAGCCTCGCGAATATCAAAACGGCCGAACCGAAGATCACGATGAGAAACGGAATGAATGACTGCCAGCGGGAACCGCCTTCGCCACTGGTCTCATCACTGATCAAAATAGGTTGTTCCATAATTTGCTGACTCATAAGCTTTCCTCTCCAAGGCCTTGCTTTCGCAAACTTTCCATAAAACGCGTGAATTTTTCATTAAACGCATTTTGATTGCGGTTAACATTTCCGGCGAGCGTTACGTCAAACTTTCCGTCTGTTGTTTTCTCGATAGCGGCCCAGACGCGCTGATGCGAAAAAAAGAACACGGCAACCAGCGTGATAAACAGCAGAACAAAACCGACGTAAACTACATTTGTACCAGGGTCGCGTTGGATCGCAAGAATGTGACGATCGGGCGCCTTTTCGAAATTGACCAATTGATAGGTATAGCCGCCAACCGGTTTTTTCGCGATAGGTAGATTTGCCATCTGCGAACCGAATGCGTACGCTGTCTGCGGCGGATTTCCCGGATTTATTACCTGTAGAATGGCACCCGGATTAGGATACGCGCTCGTGTCCTCATTCGGGTCTTCTTTTCCGATACTGAAATTTCCGCGGAATTCGGAGAAGTTGATCTTTTTGCCGTCAGGCAGTGTCACCGAACCATCCCGAGGGATCACGACATCTTCAGTCGGGCCGCCTGATTCCGGTGTGAACCGCACGGTTATGTTTCGCGCACGGCCGACAGGCGTAAAACTCGCTTGAAAAAACCGGTAGCCGCGATAATCGAACGGCCGGTTCATTTGGACAAAGGCGTCGTGGGTGCCGGTTTCGTCCTTTATCTGGAAATATGTAAGCCAATCAATGGTATTGCCGACAGTTATAGGCCCGTCTTTCCTGATAAGTTTCTGCTGGATGTCCGTGCAGATCACCTCAAATGGAAGCTGTTTTGTGATCTGGTTCGTTCGTTCAAGCTCAACAACGGTGTCCAAGGTGAGGTTAGACCTTTCGCCCGGCATTAACGGCATTTGGCCCGTCGATCCCATTTGAGCAGTTAGAAATCCGCCGAGAAAGATCGTAAGAAGCGCGACGTGGACGGCGAGAAACCCGAAACGATTCCAAAGTCCCGATTCCGCAAAAACAAAAGTCTTCCCGTTCTTTTCGCTTATCACCGTTTTCTTCCAGCCGGCGTTTTTCATCTCTCGTGTTATCCGAGCGGTGATGACGTCGCCATCACCCTGAAGCGAGAGAGATTCGGTAGATTTCTGATCGTGAAGCCATCGAACCGGCACTGTCAGATTTGGTTTCGAAGCAAATATCCAGATCTTCGGAAACCTGTCTATCGATGCCAAAACTATATTCAATGATAGAACTGCAAGAATCGCGTTGAAATACCAAGCGTGATAGATGTCGAAGAACCCGAGCCGGGCGTAAACCAAACGCTGCGACGGCGTCAGTTCCGCAAAATAACGTGCAAAGCCGTCAACGTTCTGCTGCATTATCAGCATGCCAATAAGACATGCGAGGCCGAGCGCGATCAGCAGCCCGACGCCCAGGCGAACGGAGCAGAGCAACGTTAGGAAGCGTGACAAAAGCGAGTCTCGCCTTCCCTCTTTGGAGGGCGACTCTGCCGGTATTTCTCGAATAGTTTCTTCCAATGCGGACATAGACAACTTTGTGTTCACTCTGAAAATAGATTTCACAAGCCCGATATTTGAGCGGCTAAGGCAATGATGGCAATCTGTATGCCGACACTAACCTGACACTCAAAGATCCCGGTTTATCAGGCAAAAAGCTGATGAGCTCACCAATCGAACGACAATAATTGACCGAATGTATCGCGGAAAGTGTGGATTACCTCTCGCATTGGATGCGGAATATTTCGCATAACCATACCAAAGAGTGCCTGGTTCCCGATGTGACCCGCATCACATTCGCGAAGAACAACTTTTAGTAAACTATTGTAAAAGAGCGCCTTATGCTTCCATAGCTTTCCGGTAATGAAAAAGTATCGGCCAACATTCCTCTTCAAGGTTCGCGCGGTCCTGATCGTGCTGTTTTTCTGCGTTGCGCTATTTGGAATTTTCTATACTAAAACCGTTTCCGGAACATATGAATCGGTATTGGAAAAGACGACACCGACACCGCGTCCCAGATCCCGTCGAATCGCGCGTCCAGCAAGGTATTCGCAATTTCCCCATGACGTGAAGGCTCACCGAGTGAATTGCAATACTTGTCATAAGTTTCCGTCAGAGAACTGGCAAAAGGTACGGACGGGCAGCGACGCCTTTCCCGACATAACCGATTATCCGCGCCATGAATCGTGCGTTAACTGCCATAAGCAGCAGTTTTTTAAGGGAGCAAAACCGGCGATCTGCAGTGTTTGTCACACAAACCCGTCCCCGCGGAACAGCACGCGGCATCCGTTCCCAAATCCGCGAGAGATCTTTGACCAGTCGCCGAAAGGTAAAAAGGCGGAGTCGGATTTTGTTGTCGGATTTCCGCATGACAAACATATTGAGATCGTTTCGATTAATTCGGAGAGACGCGGGGCATATGTGAATGCCTCATTAGTCCGTGAAGATCGGCGCCGTGCGGGCGAGGAAAGTTGCTCGGTTTGTCATCAGACGTATATGCCGCAAGGCGATTCGCAAGAAGAATATTTCACCCTTCCGCCCCCCAAACTCGGCGACGCATTTTGGCTCAAAAAAGGTACGTTCAAGACGGCACCGATCGGACATACAACTTGTTTTACCTGTCATTCAGCCGATACAGGTATTCTGCCAGCAGCGGAGAGTTGCGCGGCCTGCCATCACCTCAAGCCGCCTCAACCCAAGGCAGATTTTTACGAGAAAACGGCGGCGGCGATGAAAATTGACGACAAGAGAATGATGGATTCATGGCGCCGCCGTGATTCTTCGGGTAAGTTTCAACATTCGTTTGTCGCACATGTCGATATGGAGTGCTCGACATGTCATAACGTATTAACAATAAACACTGCCGATCCGCTAACCAAGCGGGTCAGCCTTACGTCTTGTGCAACATGTCACGCGACGGCGACCTCGGATGACGGCGGAGCGCTTAATTTTGAAGTAGATTCACGCAAAGCGAATGCGACGTTTCAATGCGTAAAATGCCACATCACATTTGGGAAACTGCCAATCCCTGAATCACATTTGGCGGCAATAGCCACGGCGGGTAAATGAGCTTAATAGGTATGCTCGAAAAAGCGAACACTCATGGCCAGGCGGAGCGGAACCCGGTTCCGGCCCTCCGGCTATTTGAGGCTTTTATTCTCCTTTGCTGCCTTTTGCTTTTCGGGTATGCGTTGGTAGTCGGTTTCTCGGGCGAAAATGGGTCCGTTCCGGAATCGGAGCCGGTAATGGCTACCGAAGTTCAAGACAAAGATTACTCCCGATTTACGCACAGTAATGATTTCCATTCGCGGCTGCCTTGCCTATTGTGCCACAGGCGTGACGATAATTCCGCCCGTATCGGCTTTCCAGGTAAGTCAGGACATCTCCCTTGCGCCGGCTGCCACGCACTGCAGTTCTCGGACAACACGAGTCCGATCTGCACGATTTGCCATACCAGCACCGGAATGAAGCGGTTCCCCGGACTGCGTAGTTTCGGTGTTAAATTCGTGCATTCCAAACACATGCGGACAAACTGCGTGACGTGTCACAAACCACAGGGACGCGGGGTTGCAAAGTCTATTCCCTCAGGCCCGTCAGCTCATACGACGTGTTTTCAATGCCACTCATCGAAGACATCCTTTGCAATGTCGTCCTGCGGCACTTGTCACCAGCCGGGCCGTCTCGTCCGGACATCAGAATCGGCGGTCGCTTTTCGCAAAGGTTTTAGCCACGCAAAACACTCGGGAAACAAGACGTCTAACTGTACAACGTGCCATACGATTCGAGCAGGTTCCGCTCGTGGTAAGCAGGTGACTGCTCCGCTCGCGTCGATGCATTTTGCTCCCGCCGGTTCACAAAGTTGTGGAGGCTGCCATAACGGAAAACGAGCTTTTGGCCCGGACGATTTTGTAAACTGTAAGCGGTGCCATCAAGCTAACACATTTAAGTTTTGATCGGTCTGAGCGCGAAATTGTTCGCAGTTATCGCGAAGATTAACAAATGGTGATAATTATTCCGGTATAAGCGTTTATTTTGTTCAATTAATGTCGACACTTGCGTGAAAAGTATCTTGGCACGCCGGTTGCGGTAATTGATGGTGATGAACCCTCAATACATATACCAGAGGGTTCAAAATCTACATTTAGGAGAAGGACATGACCATCAATCGAATTAAATTATTTGCGATCATATTTTTCACGGCGCCGTTGCTCGCGATAGCAGTTTTTCAGGTGGCCCCAATAAAAGTACGGGCCACCATTACCGACGATCCGGCAGTTACGTATAAAGCGAAGTGTGCAATGTGTCACACGGCAAAAGCCGAGAAAAACTTTGACCCGACAAAGACGGATGAAGAGCTCGTGCAGACCATTTTAAAAGGCAAGAAGGGTGAGAAACCGCCGCCAATGCCCGGATACGAGGCAAAAGGCATGACTGCGGAAGAAGCGAAAGACTTGGTCACGTACATGAAAACGCTTCGGGCTCCGGCTAATTGAAAACCTACACCCAAGCCCGTTGTTAATTGAACCACGGCCGTCGACTTTCGATTCGCATTGGCGCGGAGCATACGAATTTAGAGCGGACGGTCTTGGTTTGTCTGCGTTAGTGACAAATCTTGATTAGGGAACCAGAAATCAATATGAACGACGATAATGATGTGAACAAAGAAACGCCGAGTGAGAAACCACCCACGCAGAAACCGCCGAGCCTGCTTCGAAATTACGTCAGTTTTGCCGGCTTTGCAATCGTCGCCGCAAGCCTCACAAGCATCGTCTTACTCATTCTGATCGAAGTTACCGGCTCCGCTGGCGACAATCCTTACAGCGATCTAATTACATTTATCCTGTTTCCAAGTATCCTTTTATTCGGGCTCTTTATCGTTCTGGTCGGCGCGCTGATCGAGCGTCGTCGACGCCGGACAAGATCGGCCGCGGAGATCGCCGCGTATCCGATCCTCGACCTGAACGATCCACGGCGCCGCCGAGCTTTTCTTGTGTTCCTGTCATTATCATTTGCGTTTCTTTTCATGAGTGCATTTGGCGGCTACCGGGCTTATGAGTATACCGAGTCAGTTACTTTTTGCGGGCAGGCTTGCCACACGGTAATGCGGCCGGAATTCATCGCTTACAACGCTTCTCCGCACGCGCGTGTACGGTGCGTCGAGTGCCATGTTGGCGGCGGTCCTGATGCATATGTCAGGGCGAAATTCTCCGGCATGCGGCAACTATATGGTGTTGTATCGGGCGATTTTTCCAGACCGATACACACGCCCGTCGCAAATATGAGGCCGGCGAATGAGACTTGCGCCAAGTGTCACTGGCCGGAGAAATTTCATGGCGAAAAGTTGAAAGTATTCAACCACTTTGGCTTTGACGAGAAGAACTCGTTAAGCCAGACAAAGTTGCTCGTGAACGTCGGCGGCGGATCTGCATCAGGTGGCGCGGTTGGCGGAATTCACTGGCACATGAACGTCGCAAACGAGATCACTTACGTGGCCACTGACGACAAACGGCAGGATATTCCCTGGGTCAGAATGAAAAGTGCGGACGGCAGTGTCGTCGAGTATACCGTCAAGAACAGCGGGCTTTCGGCACCTCAGATAGAGAATGCCCCAAAGCGGGTAATGAACTGCATAGATTGTCACAATCGCCCAACCCATATCTTCTTGTCGCCCAACAACGCCGTCGACCAGTCGCTTATGGCGGGAATTCTTAATGTTGAGCTGCCCTTTATCAAGAGTAAGGCGGTTGAGACACTATCGCGGCAATATGCCACGACCGAAGAGGCTGTTGCGTCTATCAAAAGCGATCTGGACGGATATTACCGGACGACATACCCGGCACTCTATTCGGAAAAGCGAGGATCGATCGACGCAGCGGTCACGGAGGTTCAACGCCTTTACCAGACATATTTCTTCCCGGAGATGAAGACCGATTGGCAATCACACAGCAACAACATAGGACACTTCAACACGGAAGGCTGTTTCCGGTGCCATGACGGACAGCACTTCAGCCCAGAGGGGAAGGTGATCAGAAACGAGTGCAATGTTTGTCACGTAACGGTCGGTCAGACATTTCTCGGTAAACCTGTTGAGATTAAGGATGGGAAGTTCCAGCACCCGCTAAATCTGGGTGACAGAGGCACATGGCAGTGCGCGGCGTGCCATAAAGGAGACCGTTCATTCAAGCATCCGT
The DNA here is from genome assembly GCA_963765045.1 of Blastocatellia bacterium. Taxonomy (GTDB): domain Bacteria; phylum Acidobacteriota; class Blastocatellia; order Pyrinomonadales; family Pyrinomonadaceae; genus OLB17. The sequence continues at coordinate 212,609 of CAVXVF010000026.1, forward strand.
TAAATCTGGGTGACATCTCGAAATTCCAATGTGCCGATTGTCATACTGGATCGTACGAGAAAGTGAAGTATTAAGATCAGGACTCAGCGGTTGGCGGTTCACGTTCTATTTGTCTGATCTTTAGATAAACCAACAGGGCGAGGAATAGTATGAATACGAGCGATATGGCGAGTCCCTTACGGCGGTAGCCAAGTTCGGCAAAGGCAGATTCTCCGGCACTATAACTTTTTGCCGCGACATCCATTGCCGGACCGAGGGCTTTTTCAAGTTCGTCGGCTGACGCGGTATGGATAAGCACTCGAGCCTGGGTGAGTCCATCGTATGAATCTCGGAGTTCGAACTTAGGACGGCTCACCTCCATTCCTGCTCGTTCGGCCTTCTCTAATAATTCTTTTGCTTCGTCGATCTTTGCGTTGACGTCGCCGAGACGTTTGCCGATTCGCTGTGCAGTTGCAAATCCCGTGTCGTTGTTATGACAGCTAATACACACCGAACCCTGGCCTGCACCGGCCATCTGATCGGTTGGCGGCATAATATCGTGGTTACTGTGACATCTCAGGCATTCACCGCTTTGCATTTTCTCGAACGGAGCCTTGTGCGGGCTCTTTTGGAAGAGTTCGGCCTGACGGGAATGACACTGGCCGCAGACATTTGCGACCGAAGTGATGCCGGGCGGCACGGCGCCGTGATTACCGTGACAGTCGTTGCAGGTCGGGGCTGACAGGTCATGCTTTTCGTATAATGCCTTTGCGTGAACGCTGGATTTGTATTTATTGTACTGGTCGTGAGCAATACCGTAACCGGCCATATGTTCTGCGTTCCCATGACATTTCGCACAGGTTTCGGCAACATTTAGCGGGTAAACAGAGGAAAGCGGGTCAGCCGGTGAACGTATGCCGTGAACTCCGTGACAACTCACGCAGGTCGCAACCTTTTGATCGCCCCCCTGAAGACGATTTCCGTGTACGCTTGTGAAATATTCCTGGACCTGGTCGACTCGCAGCGATGGATTAAATTTCTTCATCAATCCTGCATCGCTGTGACATTTTCCGCAAAATGCAGGTAATTGTTGAGCCGATGGTTTTCCCACATAACCCCACATCCCGTCCTTAGCGCCGGCTTTGTCGCTTTTCGCCGGGTTGCCGCCGTGACAGTCACTGCATGACAGGCCTTTCGAGCGATGAATATCATGCTCGAACAGCTTGACCGGTTCCGATAGGCGGCTTTCTAAACTCGAATGACACACGACGCAGGAACTCGATTCCTGGGCCGAGGTGCGGCCGGAAAATATGAAGAAATACGCCGCCGCGGTAATTGAAACAACAACCAAAATAGCGGTCGCACGTCGGTGATATAGTACCGACAGGCCTGGTCGCCGTTGGCCCGGCTTCAAAGTTCCGGAACTTCGCCGATTGATTCTGCTGTCGATCATACGATCCCATCCCCGGCATTTATGCCGCCAAATACCCGACGATCGTCATCACCACTATAAAAAGGACAATGAAAATACCGATTATGTTAAAGATCAGTTTGCGTTTGCCGTGTCCCGGCTTCTTATTAAGAAACGGAACGAGCATCCAGAACAAACCGCCTAACCCGAAAGCTAAAATACCAAGCACTTCGCCATCAATAAAAAGGATCTTAGCCGGAATGTACTTGAGTGTCTGGAACATAAACAGGAAGTACCACTCAGGCTTTATGCCGGCCGGAGCCGGTGCGAAGGCGTCAGCCTTGGCCCCCAGCTCCCATGGAAATATTGCTGCCAATGCAGCCAGAACACCGACTGCAAGTATCCAGCCGATGAGGTCGCGCAGAAGGAAATTCGGGACGAATTTCATCTTCTTCGATTCATTGCCTTCAATGCTGGGCGGAACGCTCATGCCGTGTTTCTGAACCAGCAAAACGTGGAGGCCTATAAGCACTGTCGCAATTGCTGGCAGGACCGCGACGTGAAACCCAAAGAAGCGGGTCAGCGTCGCCCCCGTTACCTCATCGCCTCCGCGCAAGAATCTAAGCATGGGCCGGCCGACCAACGGAACGACGCCCGCGATCTCTGTACCGACTTTCGTCGCGAAAAAAGCCAGCTCATTCCATGGAAGCAGGTAGCCGCTGAAGCCAAAGCCGATACAAATGAACAGCAGCAGCACACCGCTCACCCATGTGATCTCACGTGGCGCGCGATAAGCGCTCATGAAATAAACGCTGAACATATGAATGAACAGCACGGCTATCAGCAGGTTTGCCGACCAACTGTGTACCGAACGGATAAGCCAGCCGAACTGTACTTCGGTGATTATGAACTGAACGCTTTCGAAGGCGCCTTCGGCGCTTGGACGGTAATAAAGCAGAAGCAAAATTCCGGTCGCAACCTGGACCGTAAAGAGGAAGAGGCTCATGCCGCCGAAATAGTACCAGACCGAGTGGCGATGAAGCGGGACCTCCTTCTTCTTCGCCAACGCGAAAATTGAATTGATTCCCAGTCTCTCATCTAGCCAGAGAAACAAGGCGTCTGTCTTAGGCACGGCATCAAGCCCTCGTTACTGTAATTTCATCCCCTTTGACATTTACCGCAAATTCCTCAAGCGGACGCGGCGGCGGCCCACTGACATTTTTTCCCGTCAGGTCGTAAATGCCGTTATGGCACGCACAGATTATCTGTTTTGAACCGGGATCATACTGGACAATGCAGTCAAGATGTGTGCAGCTTGCGGAAAATGCCTTCAGATCTCCGGTTTCCGTTCGAATAATGATCCCCGGCTTGCTGCCAAACTTGAATATCTTCCCTGAATTTGAGGCAATCTCGGCATTCTTACCGACGGAGACCGAGTTCTGCTGCGCCTCAACCACTTCGGGCGGTACCATAAACTTGAAGATCGGATAGAAAATTGCCCCAAGCGTAGCAAAGGCACTAAAACCCAGCAGATAGTCAAGAAAATTTCTGCGGCTGGGGCTGTTTGGAAGGTGATCGTCCATAGAATCAGTAATTTCCCCAAAAGTGAAACCCGAAATCCCAGAGATTCGGCAAACTTGTGTGAACTGCTTTCTGCCGCCCCGATAACAGGACGGCAGTGCGTAAGGTAATCGAATTCAGAACTAATACAAGGAGCGAATCGGATCACGACTGTTTCCCTTCCGTAAATTGGCAGCCAGGAAAAAGCAAATCCGATCGCAGCCGGAGCACTCAGCGATCCGCGGCGTTTCTGCCAAAATATATTCGAATCGATGTGTACGGCATATGTGCCGTGTAATTCTGCGCCGGGAAGATAACTGCTGGCGTAGCAAACGGACTGAAATGCGGCGTTTCCTTGTAGGAATAATACTGATAGCCCAGATTCCAATCTACATTTTTTGTTAAGCGTATCGCCAGCTTAACTTCAGGCATGTGGTTCCTTATCGGGTACGACGTAATGATATCCTGCGGGCGGGTTATCACGCGGTTGCCTTGTCCGCGATCGTCGTTGATCCGATAGCTTGCAAACAGCGAAACTCTCTTGATCGGCCGAGCGCTTATGTCGAAGAAGAAGTAACTGTCGCGGACATAGTACTCGCTTACTCCCAACAAAAAGCGGGTGGTTGGAAAAATCGGAGTTCCCACAGGAACAATGATATCAGCCGTGCCGTTTTGATGATGATAGGTGTAACCGCCACTTAACGACAGGTCAGTCCTCGGCGTCCAATCTACGCTGCTTGAAAAGATCCGCGCCTTCGACCTTGAGATGGTTTCAGTAGCGGGGAAACCACCTGAGCTTGTGATCGCAGCCGAAGTACCCGGGTTGTCGTTGTCTTTACTGATAAACGACAGGTTTAGTGTGAACTGCCTGACATTAGCTACACTGCGGACCCGGAAATTGAAGAAATCGTTGTTCGCGAGACGTGTGAATACGTTATCGGATTCTCCGCGCTCGAGATCTATAAAGACCGACCAATCCGTCATTGGTTTGAACTTCGCCCCCACAATAACCGTATGGGTCGTGTTCTTGAGATCCTCCTCACCGAAGCGCTGGGGCACACCGGTTATGAGATTTAAATCAAAAAGTCCCACTGTCACTTCTCGCTGAGTAAACCGGTACCCAAGATTGAACCCGAAGCGGTGATTTACCTGATAATCAGCTTCGAGCAAATTGCTAAGGCGTCGATAGGATGTAGCACGCCACGACGAGGTGTTTGTAGGCGAACCCGTATTCGGCACCCCGGCGCCCGTTGTAGTTTGGACCAACTCGAAGAGCGTATTCGAGCCTCCAACATTGAATTGATCGAACGTGAATGTATTAGAGACCTGGAAATCATCGGTAGCCCGGTATGTCAAACCGAGATCTCCGCGACTTTGCGTCCGTTTCGCGATGCCAGGTACTAATATATTGTCGGCAACGATTATGTTACCCGTGGCCGACGCGCGGCCGATTAACAGGTCGGATTCGTTAATTTCCGAATTGGACTCGGAATAGATAAACCGGCCGGTAAAATCAAATCGATTCGCCACCGTCCTCTGTACAAAGAAGTGGGCGAAATCGGTCGTCCCTTTCACCCGGAACTGCCTCGTCGCGTTATTTAGGAACGACGTGGTGGATGCGAGGTTATTTCCGGGATTAAAGCTTTCGACAAAAAACTTACTCCCGTCGCGGAATATGCGGTGCCCATAATTAAGACCGAGGTTAAAGCCAAGCAAGGTGCCTTCGACGCCAGATCTAAAATCCTCCGATCGTGCCTTTACAAAGGAGCCTACTTGATACTCGTCGCCGCTGAACCGGATCGTATTGGTTCCCGGACCCTCGGTATTGTTGAATGAGTACCCGAACCGCATCCGAAAAGCCCGTTCGGGAAAAACTGTGAGATCGAAATCGCCGAAATGATGCAGCGTGTTAGCCCGGTGCTCGGAGCCGGTAGCCACCGGCTGGGAGAATGCTACGACATGGTTTTTCAGGTTATTGAAGTACCTTACGCGCCTAACATTCGAGTCAAATTTATAAATGCCTGTCCTGTCCATGTTCATCCTGAACGATCCCGACGGGTCCGAACCCCATCCGCTGCTTTGAAAAAGCAGGCTGTCAAATGGTTTCAAACCGCTAGAGTTATCTTCCAGAAGGAAACTCGAATCGAACATTCGTACACCAGCCCGGTAATTAAGATCGCTGCGAAACTTTTCATGATCGCCATTGACGTCAAGACCTCGAACACCCATCTCAAAACTTGACGTTATGTTATAGTTCCCCACATTTGTCGCGGATGAAGGAGACGGCGACGGTACCGGTGTTTGGGCCCGCGTCGAAATTGCCATACAGGCAATCATGAGGGAACCCGCGAACAAGAATAAATATTTTTTGTTATCAGTGTCCATATAGCCTCCAGGTACCTTATCTAAAGAACAGCCGGCTCGAGTTGGAGCCGTGAATCGCCGAATGGCAGACCGTGCATTGCTGTTCCCTCATCTGTGCCTGGTTGTGCCGGCTGGGAACTTGCGGCGAAAGCTCTTCTGTAATGCCGGTGTGGCATTCGAAGCAAAGCTGCCGTACCTGCGCCCGCTTCAACAATTTAGGATTGGAAGAGCCGTGCGGAGTGTGGCACGCGGTGCAGCCTTCCAACTTCAGAGGCCCGTGCTCGAACACAAATGGACCCTGTTTGTTGGCGTGGCATTTGATACACGCGGCATCCGTGCCGACAGCCAGTTTGGTTTGTTTCGTCTCAAATCCTCCGTGCGGATTATGGCAATCGCTGCATTTCATTGTTCCTTCAAGCACCTTGTGATGGAAAGGCTTCGAAAATTGCGATTTCGTCTCGTTGTGACAGCTGATACAAAGCTGCGGCTCGCTCGATCTGAGCATCACGTCCGTCGCCTGGTTCGGCCTCTGTTTACTGACGTCGCCAACGAACGCGACCGAACCCGCTAGTTGGTTTCCAGGTTCGGAGCCGTGGGCTGAGTGGCAATCGGTACAGCCGACGTTGTTGCGCCAATGTTCGCCGCGGCGGAAATTATTGTGACTTTCCTTGCCCGCATGGCAAGCCAGGCAGGTTTCGGAGACCGCCTTCGAGTTCATCTTGGCGAGGATTTTGATCTTGGATTTGTCGCCGCCGCCTTCGACGTGGTCCTTTCCGGGCCCGTGACAGGACTCGCAGCCGACTACCTTGCCTTTCCATGAGGCGAGCGTACCAAGCTTTCCGTGTTTGGTATTCGCGACCTTATCGAACTGGGGCTCATGGCATGCCCGGCAGGTCTCGCTGCCCACGTAGTCGTCTTCTCCGGTGGCCAAGACAATGCCAGGCATTTCCGCTCCGTCTGAGGCCCCCGCACTTCCGGCATTTGGGAGTGTTCCCGAAACCAGCCACACGGCGAATAAAACAAAAAATACGCCGAGCAAAGTAAGCTTAATATTCTTCGTTGAAGCCATGATGTATGCTCTCCGTTCCGCCCGTTATTTTTCCTATAAACATTAAAAAAGGCTTTTAGTTACTTTATTTTAGGACATATTTTTCTACAGGTATGTGAGCGCGGTCACAATCGTAATTACTGAACGTCGCCTTTTTGATTACATTATGCATTTGGTCAATCTTATCGAACTTGCTTTGGCCTTTTTCCGTTGCCGATCGTCACTTCCAATTTGTGCTTATCGGGGATATAGAAGTCCGATCCATTGATCGAGATCAGATTCCGTTCACGAAAATCCTTCAAAAGCCTTGTTACCGTCTCGCGAGACGTCCCGATCATTTCAGCGATCTCTTCATGCGAAAATAGATTTTTCAGATGAACTGAGCCATTGTTTGATGGCGCCTCCTTGGACCATTCCAGGAGAATTGTCGCAAGTTTGTCGGCAACGCAGGTAGATAGAGCGAGCGACCGGACTTGCATGTAAGCTTTTTTGTACTGAAGGCTTAGCTGCTTAAGGGCATTCATCCCCGCATCGGCGTTTTGTTCAAGAAAACGGCAGAACTCGAACTTTCTTACAAAATTGACCTGGCAAGTTTCGATCGCTTCGGCTGTCGTTTCATTGTTTGACTCCGAAATTGCCAGCGCTGAGTCCAAGGATCTCGCCAGGAACCGCGATTCGAAGAATCAATGCTTTACCGTTACGGGAATACGTAGTCAACTTAACACGGCCGCGGCAGAGCATAAAAATACCGTTCGACGGCTGGCCCTCGATAAACAAGTGGCTCCCTTTCGGATAAGCGTTCGTAGTCTTGATCGATTCGAAGCTTTGAAGAGTCGTCGGGGAGAAATTGCAGAAAAAGCTTGAGTTGCGCAGGTCGCAATCAAGGCATTTATTTTGGAGCTTGAAATCTTTGAGAACTTTCATATATTTCCTCGTATTCCAAGAACCAGTACCGCAATCTCTATGCCGCAACTAATTAAGTTAGTAGTAGTTATCTACGCGGACATTCGGAAAAGGGGGAGTTATCTTCACGACTAACCTGCGAAAATATCGACCCTTGTGCGAAAAAGTCCACGGATATTCCATTATTCTTGCAATATCTTCACTATGCATTCTCAAAACGCAAAACCGTTGTATTGCCATCATTTCCGGTAATATCGACGCCGTCTTCATTGCCCTCTAGAGAGTAATGAACCTTGAGGCTACGAACATCGCTAACAGAATGAGTGTAGCTGCCAAGCATGATCTCGATTGCCGGCAGTTCCCCGTTGACATCGACATCGATCCCTGACAGCGGCAGCCCATCTTCTATCCAGTAGTCGTTAACGACATCGGCGGCGCTTTCAAAAACGCCAAGCCGTGTCTTTCGGCCTTCGTTTTGTTCGGTGTAAAATTTAAGAAATGTTGCCCATCTATGTTGAGTCTTGGTTGCGTTCATAATTCACCTCGCGGTCGTTTTTTCTTTTGCCGTACGGCCTGTGCAATCCAGTAATTTTTCTTCGAAAAGCTTCGCCGAAACAGTGAGAAAATCGTATGCGGTTATTATCCCCACCAGCCTTTCACCTTTGACGATAGGAAGACAGCCAATATCTCCTTCGCGCATCAGGCGAAGGGCCTCAAGCGCCGATGTATCGGGCGAAATTGTGATCAGCTCTTTCTTCATTATGTCTCGGACGACGATCTCTTTTCCTCTTTCCATTTTTCCAAGGGCGAGAAGTTCCAGCAGGTCGCGGTGCGAGACGATCCCGACGAGTTCGCCATTGTCGTCTTCTACCGGAACGTGCCTCACATGTTTCCAATGCATAAGGCTCGCGGCAAGATCGATAACATCTTCCGGCCGAACGGTGAACAGATCGGTCGACATGAACTGCTCGACAGTCTTGTAATTGTCGATCCACTCGGGCTGTTTTGGAATTTCGGCCAGTTTCCAGGTGTGCAGAGGCATAGAGGCTTCCTGATTAGCTTTCATCGCGGCGGTCAGGCTCCGCATCCGAACGTTGAGTTTTGCTCGGTTATCCATGTTTTCAAGCGAATCGATCATCCATTGCGAACCGGTCTTTTCGGCGCTTATTCGCGCTTCGAGAATTCCAAGTAGACGGTCAGCGTCCACCGGATCGATGCCGGCGATCTCCAAACCGCGCCTGGCTCTGGGCAGCAATTCTTCAAGTATCAAACGCCCGGCGCGGCGGCTCTCACCGTCGATCCAGATCATCTGCGAATTCAGACCATAGCGTGCCGCGTTGAAAAAATTCGTCTTCGCGCGGTCGAAAGGCATAAGCTTTGTCACATCACCGAACTCTTCGGGCAACGCTGTCATCAATCCAAGGAAAAAAGCTGCGTTTGCCATTTCGTCGGCGACCGACGGGCCGGACGGAAGAAACCGCGCTTCGATCCGCAAACCGGCCCGGCCGTTCACGACGCCGTAACATACACGGTTCCAGCGCCAGATCGTGCCGTTGTGCAATCGCCAAGCGGAAAGCTGCGGAATGCCGCCGCGCATCAGCATTTCCATAGAGTCTTCTTTAACCGCTTGGGTAAGGAGAATACGAAAGCGCACGGCGTCCTCGTGTAAGATCTCCAGAATAGATCCGCTGACCCATCTGTCGCCGAAGTTAACCCGCGGCGTCTGGTTGCGTTCCTTATGTATGTTGGAACGCGTATCGGTTGCGTGCTGAAACAAAGCCAGCCGCGTTTCATGCCACAACCGGTGATTTAGTAAGATAGGCGAATTAACAGCTGGTGCCAGGACCGGTGCGGATATGGCCTGCGCCCAGTTGTAGTATTTCGAGAATTCGCTGACGCCGACCTGCAAATGCACCTGAAAACTTGTGTTGCAAAATTCAATGAACGTATCCTGAAGTGTAAGCTGGAGTTCGTCCAAGCCTTTTATGTGAATGTGGCGATTCTCGCCGTGCAGTTTTGTGACAACTCGGTTTATTTCGTGATAGCGGGGATTCGGGGTCAGATTCGCTTCCGTCAGGTCCGACGGCTGGATAGTCGGCAGAATACCGGCAAGGACGACACTCGAATCGAATTTACCTGCAGCCCGTCGAATAACGCCGAGGATCTCATCCAACTCCGTTTCCATATCGCGGAGGCACGATCCTGAAAAAGTTCGCGGCGTTAAGTTTGCCTCAAGATTGAAACGCCCGATCTCCGTCGTCAAACGCCCGTCCTTGGCTTCGTTCATAACCTCTGTAACGATCGGAGCGGGATGAAGTGACGAATCTACGAGGAACATTTCCTGCTCTGCGCCGATTCGCCGAACATCGTCTTCGATCTGCCCGTTTGCGAGCATGATTTCCAAGGCTTGCAGATCGTTGAGCACCGCCCGCGTGAACGCCCGCATCTGGGTCTCATCGTATTCACTGGTAACTACTTTGTCGCCCATATTTCAGTTCCTCCTTGAGCCGAAAGGGCTGATCGTGTCATAACGCCGCCGACTGACCATCAGGAAATTGTTCCGCCACCTCAATCTGCGAAAACCGAGCAGGTGAAAAATCTGAAGCGGAAAGAAACGTGCGATCCGAGTATCGATCTGAAGCACCTCGCGATGCTTCGGGCGACGCCGGACGCCGGGCAGCAGATGCATGTAGTCGGCAAGCTTAAGCCGTCGGACAAGTTCCGACACCCGCAGCCAAAACGGAGCGACTGTTCGTACAATAAAGAAACCATCCTCACCCTGCTTTTGATACAGCGGCATCAAGACCATTCCGGATTCCGGGGCCTTAACGGAACCATGACGGTTGGTAGCCAATCGCTGTCCTCGTTTTACAGGATCGAAATTCCGAAATCCCGGAGTCATCAGAAACTCATCGTCGGGCAAAACAGGTTCCCGGTGGCGAACTTCGAGAATATTTCTTTTACCAGTCGCCGACTCAAGCCTGTGATGAAATGCGGAAAATTCCGGAACATCTTCGGACAACAGTATTCCCGCGTTTACCAGCGCGTTAATAACCAATGCTTCGTGATTGTCGATTGATTCCGTCGAGGCATGCTGGCCAGCTTCGAATCCCAGTGTCACGGCTCCCTCGTTATTAAGAAACTCGAGCATTGTTCCTTCAAGCTGTTCTTCAATCCCAAGTAGGATCGTAACGGGAAACTTTTGAGCAAACTGCCTGTTGCGAAGTGTATCACCGACCGTGGCGAAAGGAACGCCTCCGGCAGACGTCGAATGCAGGTCAAGCACATAAATCTCGTCACAGGCGGAATTTAGGATCGTTCGAAGGATGGTCAAAAGTTCGTGCTGTTCTCGATCTTCGGTTAGCGCTTTCGACGAAAGCCGAGTGTTCCTTCGAATGTTTCCGCGAGTCCAGTGTCGATTCAGGTCTGCGTCGATAAACCGTGCAGATCGGACGAATGCCCGAACATTCCCGGCAAGGAGATACACGCGCCCGCGAAGACTTTCTCTTAGCAATTCGACACGCCGCGCCATCCTTTCAAGCGCAACCCGACCGCTCGGTTCGTTGCCGTGAATGCTGCCGACTGCGATAAGGGTCGGCCCATCGGCGTTACCGACAAATTCGCCAATCAAATGGCTCTGAGTTTGTGATTCTATTCTTGCTGCAAACGCGGTCATACTTTCCATCAAGGTATGCGAAAGCAATAGAAATGCCACTGGCCTTTCACAATTTCTTACGGCCGGATTCGGTATTCATACTATGTTTACACGCCTAAATAAATCGAAAGTATCCAATTTGGAACCGGATTAGGTTGTCGAAGCGTGAAGTATTTCACGGCCATGCGGGATTTTTCACGTTTCGTATTGTTTTAACACCAAGAAATAGAGTTTGAACCTTGAAAGTCGGAAATTAAATTAGGGTCATACGACCTTAAGTCTCCGTGGAACCGCATTCAGATGAATAGAATCGGAATGAATCGTACACCATCGGTTCGGGAATTAATCGCCGTGGATCAATTGGGTGATGTCTGTCACATCAATTCAAAACTATTCGCCTTATTAATGGACAAACCCCTACTTGTCCGCTTGTTTTCCGGCACGTTTGCGGGTAATAATTTTGATAAATGTTACAAAAATATTGCACCAAGGTTTCAAAACTGACTGCTTTCAGTAAAGCAGCCCTTTTTTTTGTCTCGGCTTTTTTGCTCTTGCTAATGCAGGTTGATGCCGCCATTTGTCAGCAAACGCCGCAGACACCGAACCCAAAGGTCGAAAAAAAGGTCGAAAAGACTGCCACGAGTCAAAAGATCAAACGATGGTTCGAGCTTGATGCGTTGACGATCTCGACCAGATACCGTTTTATCCGCACTCGTAACGGAGTCACGAGTAATAATCAGGCCCAGTATCAGCTAAACGCGCGCGCGAGATTTAAGTTTGATCGAGCCGGCAAATACGCTGTTCATGCGGGTCTTTTTTCAGGAAACAGCATCAATGGCGGCTGGAACAATACCGGCGTTGGCACGGGCGACGGACAGACCAATCTTTATTTAAAGCAGCTTTATTTTTCGGCAAAACCCGTAAAGGAGATCGAAGATTCAATTCGGCGGCATCGGCGCGACAAACGGCGAAAACACAGAGATCACCGGTCTCGACAATGATGTTTATCTAACGGGCGAGCGCGTCGTCGTTCGTGCTCCAAAGAAACTGTATTTCGATGAGATCGGCGTGACTTACGCGTTTCTTGGCGATCTTACGCGGCCCAGTGTTTTCAAGCGGTTCAAAAACCTCGACAAATCAAACTATCATCAGTTCCTCGTGCGAAAAATTGTGAACAAACGCGTTTCGTTCTCTGCCGATTACACATTCGAATCCGGCCGCGACACGCTGCATCAGGCCGTAAAGGTCAAGTTCCCGAAATCGCCGGTTCTCGACAGCGTGCTTTTTGAAAACTATCAGCGTCTCGACCCCGATCCGGGCTACGGATTTAACATCATGGGCGAAAAGGTGATCCGGAAAAAACTGACTCTCACCAGCGGCTTCGCACACATCGACCGTGCGATATTGAATGGCGATCGCTATCCTCGCGGCAATCGCCTGCACTTTAGCGCCGCGTACAAATTCAATCCGGAATTGACGATCAGCAGCGTTATCATCCAAAGCGTAGGCCCGCTCGCCGCGCCCACGACAGTCCGAACCCGCTATGAGCTCTTGTTCAGTTACAACATTCTTGAGACGCTTCGACGGTTGAAAATCCATTGATAACAAAAAAGCCCTGACAAACGCTGTCAGGGCATACAAGAGGATGACCGGAGGATTCCAGGCTGGAGTTCAAGCGGCGGCAGCGACCGGCTGAGCCGTGTTGACGCCGTACTCGCGAGCGACTGTCGCGAGGGATTTCTTTAACTGTGTGCGGGCTCGGTTGAGCCGCGACATTACTGTACCGATAGGAATTTCCAAAATTTCAGCGACTTCTTTGTAATCGAACTCATGCACGTCGGCGAGCAGCACGACCGAGCGATAATGCTCAGGCAATTTTTCTAAGGCCGAGATAACCTGCTTGTCCGTGATATTCTCCGGCACCGACGGCGCGGCCGCCGATACCTCGAATACAAACTCGTCCACTTCCTGAAAGTACTTCGACTGGGTATATTGCTTGCGGCGGTGATGATCGAACTTGTTGAACAGTATCTTGTAGAGCCATGCGCGGCAATTGGTGCCGATCTCATAGTGATTGAACGATTTCCACGCCTGCATGTATGTTTCCTGGACGAGGTCGTCGGCATCGGTTTCGCTGCGCGTCAGCCGCTTGGCCGTGCGATAAAGGTCGTCGATATGCTGCATTGCTTCTGCTTCAAATATTTCGGGTGTAATTTCGGTCATGTTATTGCTCCTTAAAATTTCTGAAAAATTGCTGCTCACAAACGTTAGTCGTGCGAGCGGACGAATCCTTACAAATTTCTTCAATTATTTTTTTTAGCAATGAAAATATTTTGTCGGGTTGGAAATAATTTGGAATAAAACGGGCGGCGGAGTTAATAGATGATAGGAAGAGGAAAGGTGACCTATTAAATTGAGGAGACCCGCAATGATAAATACTGTCGAAAGAACCGCAACGATGCGCCGAGTGGCCGCGAGGCATTGGATGCAGAAAACGTTTGAGGATGTCCGCGGCGATCACCGACTCAGCCGCATGCTCAAGCGTGCGGTTATGCGCGACTACGCACCGCAAAGCCTGATCGATTCGATTAAAAACGAGATCAGAAAGTGATATGATTCATGGCAAATGCAGGCCGCCAGAGAAATCGAGACCCCCGCAGCCGTCGGGCCCATAAATCCAGCGTCATGGGTTGATGAGCACGGCGACGTTCTTTTTCGCTTTGCTGTAATGCGTTTGCGTGACGAGTCGCTGGCAGAGGACATGGTGCAGGACGCTTTGCTTTCCGCAATCCAATCGCTACACTCTTACGGTGGAAAATCGAGTGAGCGAACGTGGCTCACCGGAATTCTAAAACACAAGATAATCGATCATTACCGCAAAAACAGCCGACAAATTCAGATCACGGACGAGGACACCGATCTGTCCAGCGTCGATTATTTCTTTGAGCGCGAAGACGCATGGAATGGCCACTGGGCGATTCCGCTTCGGCCCGTCGATCCTGAGCAATCACCCGAACAGGTCATTGAGCGAAGTGAGTTTTGGGATGTGATGAACGGATGTCTTTCCGCTCTGCCCGAGCGTGTCGCCAGCGTTTTCACGCTGCGCGAAATGGACGGTATGACTAGCGACGAAATTTGTGATCTGCTGAGCCTTTCGGCCAGCAATTTTTGGGTCATCATGCACCGTGCGCGAATGCAGCTCAGACGATGCGTTGAAATAAAGTGGTTTCGACATGCGATATAGCAAAGAATGAAGGAATCTCACGTTAAGCACACGAAATTTAACCTTTGGGTTTGGCGTAAGCTGCCGGAGTGTAAGGAGATGGTCAAGATCATCACCGCCTCGATGGATGAAAAGCTGTCGTGGCGTGAGTGGCTTATGATGAAAATCCATTTGCTTTCGTGCGATCCGTGCTTCAATTTTCTAAAGCAAATAAAGTTTATTCGGACTGCACTAGAGCAAAGCGAGGGAAAACTGAGTGAGCAAGATTCGTCGATTAAACTCAGCGACGATGCTCGTACTCGGTTGAAAGAGGCTTTGGAGTCTACAAACCCGGGGCTTTAGAATCAGGTTGGAACTACCGGATATTTTGTGATTGACGGGCTTTACGGCCCGTTTTTTGTTGGAATAATCCGTACAGATGTAGTGATTAGCATCAGGTAAGGAGATTGGACAAAAACAATATGCCTGATACATCAAAAATGAAGACTAACCCGCACGAGCATAGTCATGCTCAGAATCGCTTAGCGGTAATTCCAACTTCAGAAAAACTTGGGGCGAGTCCGCAATATTCGGGCCGTGGAATTCGGATCGCGTTTATCGATTCAGGATTTTATCCGCACCCCGATTTCACTGATCGGGTCATTGCGGTTCACGACGTTTCGGGCAAAGAAAGTTTCCTCAGTGAGTTTGACGAGCCAAAGGGACATCACTGGCACGGAACGCAAACGGTTGTGTCGTGCGCGGGGAACGGCAGTCTTTCAGACGGAATTTATCGGGGAATTGCACACAAATCCGAACTTGTTCTGGTGAAAGTTTCGTCCGACGGGAAGATCAACGATGAGTCGATCGTAAAAGGCCTGGAATGGGTAATCGCGAACCAATCAAAACTCAAGATTCGTATCGTTAATATTTCGCTGGGTGGCGATTGCGATCAGCCGTCATCAGAAAGCCCGATCAACCAGCTCATTGAGAATTTGGCGGGATTAGGTGTCGTAGCGACAGTCGCGGCTGGAAACTCTTCCGCCGGCAGTTCGATGCCGCCGGCATCGGCACCCTCGGCGATCACCGTCGGCGGATACAGTGACGAGAATCAATTCGAACCGGCCGATTTCGATCTTTATCATTCGAATTTTGGGATTACATCGGACGGCATCATCAAACCGGAGGTTATTGCTCCGGCGATGTTCGTAGCTGCTCCAATTCTACCGGGAACTGTCGATTACAAGACCGCCGAAATTCTTTCTTTGCTTGCAAATTCGCCGGACTATCTCTTTAGAAAAAACTATCTGGACAACTGGAGAGATGCCGGACTACCGGAACACATTCTGTCTACCGATGTCGCGACGGCAAGGCAATTTGTCGAGGACGAACTTTCAAGGCGAAAGATAGTCGCAACGCACTATCAGCATGTCGATGGCACGTCGTTCGCCGCGCCGATAACGGCTTCGGTGGTTGCTCAAATGCTCGAGGCGAATCCTGATCTTACTCCGCATGCCGTCAAGAATATTCTTTTATCGACTGCCGAGAAGATCTCGGGTAGACCGGCAATTCGTCAGGGCTTTGGCGTGCTCAACGCGAAATGTGCAGTTGATCTTGCGGAGTCGGAAGATCACGATCTGCGGCCGGGTGTTTTTGGGCCGCCGCGCGTAGAACGGAAAAGGATCGTCTTTCATTTTCACGACGATTCGGCGGAGAACGCCTGTCTCGTTGGGGATTTCAACGATTGGGATGAAGACAATTTGCCGTTCTCGCGCAACGGCAACGGCGTTTGGACCGCAGCAATACCATGTCAGCCAGCCGGGCGATATCGTTACAAATTTCTAATCGACGCCGAACGCTGGATCGAAGATGCAAGCCACGGGTTCAAAGAAGAAGACGGGTTCGGCGGATTCAATTCGATTCTCGTCATCGGCGGCTAATCGTCTCGCTTTCGCCTTCTCCGAACAGTTTCGCGGCCACCACCGAAATAGGCCAGTATAGCTGCAACCAGATGTGCGGCGAACCAGATGTTTTCGTAACCCATATTCTGATAGATGTAGATCAGTATCAGAACCCGCGGCATAAACAAGCCCAACAAAACATCTGCCCATTGCGGAACATTGTTTGCCGGGTACCAATGCTGAAGAAAATACACAACCAGCACGATCCTCGGAAAAAACAGCGAGAACAGCAGAAAATAAAAATCCATACCTGAGCCTCCTTCATTTGCCTAATTATACTCCTATTATTCGCAAATCGTTCCTGCTTCAATCGCGGGCGTGGTTCGTGGAATAAAACCAACACGACGGGTGATTTCAATTTGCGAGAATCGTGATGTTGGAAACCATAAAAGACCACTGGCCGGAGTATTTGATCGAAGCATGGTGCCTCGGCTCGTTTATGGTTTCGGCGTGCGTTTTTAGCGTGTTGTTGTTTCATCCAGCATCGCCGCTTGTCGGGCCTTAATGCCACGTTGAGAACGTGTTTATGGGCATTGCGATGGGCACAACGGCGACTGCGATCATCTGCTCGCCGTGGGGACGGCGGTCCGGAGCTCACTACAATCCGGTCGTTACGCTCACCTTTCTGAGATTGGGAAAGATCGCCGCGGCCGATGCCGCGTTTTACATGGCATTTCAATTCGTGGGCGGCATGCTTGGTGTTTTGGTCGCCTGGCTTCTGTTAGGTGATTTGCTCGCCGACAGCGCGGTAAATTTTGCCGTCACCGTGCCGGGCGGGTATGGGGCCGCCGCCGCCTTCGCTGCCGAGATCGTGATCGCGTTCTTTATGATGACGATGATTCTGTGGACGAGCAATTCGACAAGGTGGTCGCGATTTACGCCGTATTTCGCAGGACTTTTCGTAGCCTTTTACATCGCGGTCGAATCGCCGATCTCGGGAATGAGCATGAATCCGGCGCGCACGTTTGCTTCGGCCTCGGTTTCGGGAACATGGACGGCGTGGTGGATTTACTTCGTTGCACCGCCGATCGCGATGCTTGCAGCGGCCGAGGTGTTTGTTCGCGTTCGCGGGTTGAAAAACGTGTTCTGCGCCAAGCTGCACCATCACAACAATGCGCGATGCATATTCAACTGTGCATTTGACAAGCTGCAAAGCGGAACAAGAAATTCAGCACGCAGATAAACGCGGATAACGCAGATATGAAGGCAGTTTCTAAATCCGCGTCATCCGCGTGAATCTGCGGCGGAAACATTTTGGAGATTTTTATGACAAACGGACATTACGACGTAATTATCATCGGCACTGGCGCGGGCGGCGGCACGCTGGCACGCAAGCTGGCGCCGTCGGGCAAAAGGATCCTGATTCTCGAACGCGGCGATTTTGTAAAGCGCGAGCCGGACAACTGGAATTCGCGCGCCGTCAATGTCGAGGGCAAATACAACACAAAAGAGGTCTGGTACGACCGCGACGGCAAACCGCTGCATCCGCACACGAACTACAACGTCGGCGGCAACACGAAATTTTACGGCGCGGCGCTGTTTCGTATGCGCGAGCGCGATTTTGCCGAGCTACAACATCACGACGGTATTTCGCCGGCCTGGCCGATCAGCTATGACGAGCTCGAGCCGTTTTACACGCAGGCCGAAGAGATGTATCAGGTTCACGGCCAGCGAGGCGAAGATCCGACCGAACCGCCGCGAAGCTGCGATTTTCCATATCCGGCCGTGAGTCACGAGCCGCGAATTGAGCACCTCGCTGAGGATTTTGCGGCGATGGGCATAAAGTCCTTTCACGTTCCCCTCGGCATTCAGCTAAAGGAAAACGACCGGAATAGCTTGTGCGTCCGCTGCGCGACATGTGACGGTTTTCCATGTTTGCTCAACGCAAAATCGGACGCACAGGTTTGCGGCATCGATCACGCGCTCGATTTTCAAAACGTTACGCTGCTGACGAATTCGGTCGTGAAAAAACTTGAAACCGATGAATCGGGCCGAAAAGTCTCGGCTGTCGTCGTCGAGCGAAACGGCGAAGTCGAGAAATATTCCGGCCATCTTGTCGTCGTCTCGGCCGGGGCGATAAATTCGGCGGCGTTGCTGCTGCGTTCGGCGAATGAACATCATCCAAACGGTCTCGCAAACTCGTCAGATCAAGTCGGCCGTAACTACATGGGGCACGTTAATTCGGTCCTCATGGCTGTTTCGAAGTGCCCAAATCCGACCGTGTTTCAAAAGACGCTTGCCGTCAATGATTTTTACTTTGGCAGCGACGAGTTTCCGTATCCGATGGGACATATTTCGTTTGTCGGCAAGCTCGACGGTGCGACTTTGTCCGCAGGTGCACCCGCGATCGCGCCGGGCTTTGCCCTCGACCAGATGGCAAAGCACAGCTTAGATTTTTGGCTCACGACCGAAGATCTGCCGCGGCCCGAAAATCGCGTGACGCTCAATAAAGACGGCGACATCGTGCTCTCATACACGCCAAATAACGTTGAGGCGCACAAGCGGCTTCAGGAAAAGCTGAAGGAGTTGATGAACAACCAGCGAAAGTGCGACGTCCACGGCGGCGAATGTCATCAAGGGTTATTTTCGCGCAACTTGTACCTCGGCCAGCAGATACCGCTCGCCGGCGTCGCTCATCAGAACGGCACGCTGCGTTTTGGCGACGATCCGAAGACTTCGGTGCTTGATCGCAACTGCAAGGCTCACGATCTGGACAACCTGTATGTCGTCGACGGCAGCTTTTTCCCGTCGAGCTCGGCCGTAAATCCGGCGCTCACGATCATGGCGAACGCACTGCGCGTCGGCCGGCATTTGCTTGAAAGGATGTACTAGATTTATGCAAACAGAGAGATCAGAAAAGAACATAACTATACCGCTCGGCTGGCTGATCGTCGGGCTTCTGAGCTTCGTCGCGTTTATCTCGTCAGCACACGGCCAAGCCGTAAAACGTGTCGAGACGGTTGGTTTCACCGTTTCCGACATGGATAAGGCGATAGATTTTTACACGCGCGTTTTGCCGTTTGAAAAAGTTGCGGACACTGAAGTTTGGGGAACGGAATTCGAGCATCTGTCCGGCGTTTTCGGCGCCCGGGTGCGGATTGTCAACATGAAGCTTGGCGGCGAAACGCTGCAGTTGACCGAGTACCTTACTCCGCAAGGGCGGCCAATTCCGGTCGATTCGCGCAGCAACGACCGCTGGTTTCAGCACATCGCGATCATCGTGTCGGACATGGACAAGGCGTACGCGCATCTGCGGACAAACAAGGTCCGTCACGCATCGACCGGGCCACAAACTTTGCCGGCATATATTACAGCCGCGGCCGGGATCAAGGCGTTTTACTTTAAAGATTTCGATAATCACGTCCTCGAGATACTCTCGTTTCCGGCCGATAAAGGCGCGGCGAAGTGGCACCAGCTCGCCAAAACGGGAAAGCTCTTTCTCGGTATCGACCACACGGCGATCGTCGTCGGCGATAGTGACGCGAGCCTCAGGTTTTACCGCGACAAGCTCGGGTTGACCGTCGCCGGCACGAGCGACAATTACGGACCCGAACAGGAACACCTGAACAATGTCTTTGGTGCAAAGCTGCATATTACGGGCCTTCGCTCTCAAGAGGACGGTGTCGCGGTTGAATTTCTCGAGTATGTTGCTCCGACCGACGGTCGGCCATTCCCGCGCGACACGCGCTCGAGCGACCTGTGGCACTGGGAGACGAGCTTTTTGACGCAAAAAGTTGATAATCTATTGCAATCGTTTAGGCCTGAGTTTATTTCGACCGGTGTGGTCGGCTTCGCCGAGCCGAGACTTGGGTTTCGTAAGGCAGCAATGATTCGCGATCCGGACGGCCACGCCGTTCGGTTGATTGAAAAATAGTTTTTTGCCACAGAGGACACAGAGATCACTGAGCGATATAATCCCAAATATTCGATAATTCTCAGTTGCGTTTATCTATCTCGTAACGTCGTTGAAATTTATCTCGGTGTCCTCTGTGATCTCTGTGGCTAAATTTACTTATGAACGCCGAACAAAAACGACTCGCCGAGTCGGATGCGAGGGAAAAACATTGGAAACGTTGGGGCCCGTATTTGAGTGAACGTGCCTGGGGAACCGTGCGCGAAGATTACAGCCCTGACGGCTCGGCGTGGGACTATTTTCCTCATGATCACGCTCGGTCGCGTGCGTATCGCTGGAATGAGGACGGCATCGCGGGCATCAGCAACCGCCAGCAGAATATTTGTTTTGCAGTCGCGATGTGGAACGGCAAAGACCCGATTCTCAAAGAACGCCTCTTCGGCCTGACCGGCAGCGAAGGCAACCATGGCGAGGACGTAAAGGAGCTGTACTATTATCTCGATTCGACGCCGACGCACTCGTACATGAAATATCTTTACAAGTATCCGCAGAGCGAATTTCCGTACGAGCACCTGATCGTCGAAAACCGCAACCGGAACAAGCTCGAGCGTGAATTTGAGCTAATGGACACGGGCATATTTGACGACGATCGGTATTTCGACGTGTTTGTCGAATATGCGAAAGCCGATGTCGAGGACATTCTCATAAGGATCACTGCGGCAAATCGCGGCCCCGAGGCGGCGACAATCTACCTGCTGCCGACGGTTTGGTTTCGCAATACGTGGACATGGAAAGGACATGAGGCAGATTGCACACTGCGCGGAGACGCGAATGTGATCGAAATCGATTGCGAAACGCCAGGCAGACGGTTTCTGCAATTTGACGGCTCATCCGAGTTGCTCTTCACCGAAAACGAAACGAATAACGAACGGCTCTTTGGTGCGGCGAACCGGACGCCTTATGTCAAAGACGCGTTTCACCGATACGTTGTCAACGGCGAAACTGATGCTGTAAATCCTGCGAGGACTGGGACGAAGGCGGCCGGGCTTTACAGATTGGAGATTCCGGCAGGCGACGAGGCGACGATCCGCCTGCGGCTGACGGATAAGAAGATCTCCCGCAAAGACGCAAAGAAGTCAGAACCGCCTGCGTTAGTGGGCGGTCAGACTGGCGGCACGAACTGGTTGCCCGCTCACGCAGGCGGCTCGGACTTCGACAAAATATTTAAACAACGCATTGCCGAGGCTGACGAATTTTACAATGCGATTGCGCCGAGCAATCTTTCGGATGACGCTAAGAGCGTGCAAAGACAGGCGTTTGCGGGAATGTTGTGGTCAAAGCAGTTCTATCATTACGTGATCAAGGACTGGCTCGACGGCGACTCTTCTCTGCCACAGCCGCCCGATTCGCGTCGTCATGGCCGCAACAAACACTGGAAGCACCTTTACAACTCGGATGTGATCTCCATGCCCGACAAGTGGGAATATCCGTGGTATGCGGCGTGGGATCTTGCGTTTCACACGCTGCCGCTGGCCATCGTCGATCCCCAGTTTGCCAAAGAGCAGCTGATGCTGATGCTGCGCGAGTGGTACATGCACCCGAACGGCCAGATTCCGGCGTACGAGTGGGCGTTTGGCGATGTAAATCCGCCGGTTCATGCGTGGGCGGCGCTTCGCGTTTATCAGATTGAAAAAAAGAGCACCGGCAAAGGCGACCGGAAATTCCTCGCACGCGTTTATCAAAAGCTGCTCCTAAATTTCACTTGGTGGGTAAACCGCAAGGACGCCGAGGGCAAGAATGTGTTCGAAGGCGGCTTTCTTGGTCTCGACAACATCGGCGTGTTCGACCGCTCGCAGCCGCTGCCGGTCGGCGGCAAACTTGTTCAGTCCGACGGCACGAGCTGGATGGCGATGTATTGCCTTAACATGTTGGCCATCGCTCTCGAGTTGTCACGCGAAGACGACAGCTACGAGGACCTCGCGAGTAAGTTTTTTGAACATTTTATTTACATCTCGGACGCGATGAATAACCTCGGCGACGACAACCTCTCGCTGTGGGACGACGCGGACGGTTTTTATTACGACGTCCTGCACATGCACGAAAAGCACTACAACATGCCGCTGAAGGTGCGTTCGATGGTCGGGCTGATTCCGCTCTTTGCGGTTGCTACGATCGAGCCCGATATCCTAGAGGCCTTGCCCGATTTTAAGCGGCGGCTGCAGTGGTTTATCGACAACCGCCCGGACCTGACCGGCAACATCAACTGCGCGCGAACGCCGGGCATGGG
This sequence comes from Blastocatellia bacterium, assembly GCA_963765045.1. Lineage (GTDB taxonomy): Bacteria > Acidobacteriota > Blastocatellia > Pyrinomonadales > Pyrinomonadaceae > OLB17. Next base: position 234,832 of record CAVXVF010000026.1, read on the forward strand.
CGAGCGGCGCCTGTTGGCTGTCGCCTATCGCGACCGCCTGACGCGTGTGCTGCAGCTTATGCTCGACGAGAACGAGTTTCTCTCGCCGCACGGCATTCGCGCCGTGTCGCGTTACCACAAACACGCGCCATATGTTTTGAGCGTCAACGGAAACGAGCATCGCGTCGATTACGAGCCGGCCGAATCTACGAGCGGCCTGTTTGGCGGCAACTCGAATTGGCGCGGGCCCATTTGGTTTCCGGTAAACTACTTGCTGATCGAAAGCCTGCAGAAGTTTCACTATTATTACGGCGACGACCTCAAGGTCGAATGTCCGACCGGCTCGGGCAACATGATGAATCTGTGGGAGGTGTCGCAGGAACTTTCGCGGCGAATGTCGCACATATTTTTGCGTAACGGCGAAGGCCAGCGGCCGGTTTTTGGCGACTCGGCAAAATACCAGAGAGATCCGCATTTTCGCGATCACTTGCTCTTTTACGAATATTTTCACGGTGACAACGGCTCCGGCGTCGGAGCGAGCCATCAAACCGGCTGGACAGGTTTGGTCGCCAAATTATTGCAACAGAGCGGCGGATAGACTGGGAATAAATGAATGTGTCGAAAATACGGCCCTGAATTCATGCGTAAACGCGTAACTCTTACAAAATCATTATGAAAGCAATAGCTGTTAAACCCGGAATACCGAAGTCCGTTCATCTTGTGGAAATGCGGAAGCCGTCTGTCGATGACATAGCTAACGGACGAGGCGTCCTGGTCAAGGTTCTTCGCGTCGGTGTCGATGGCACTGACAAGGAAATCAACAACGCCGAATACGGCGCAGCGCCAATGGGTGACGATTTTCTCGTGATCGGACACGAGGGCTTCGGCATAGTTGAAGAGGTCGGAGTGAATGTGACCGAACTAAAAAAAGGCGATTATGTCGTTGCAACCGTTCGGCGTCCCGGAATGAGCATCTATGACATTATTGGCACAAACGATATGACGACCGACGATACCTATTTCGAACGCGGCATAAATTTGCGTCACGGCTTTTTGTCCGAATATTACGTCGATGACGCCGAATTTATCGTGAAAGTGCCGCGTGGCCTGAAGGATGTCGGCGTTCTGCTTGAGCCGATGACTGTCGTGCAAAAAGGCGTGACGCAGGCCTATGAGATCCAGCGGCGGTTGAAGGTTTGGCGACCGAAGCGGGCTGCCGTTATGGGTGCAGGCACAATCGGGCTGCTCGCAGCGCTCGTCCTTCGGCTTCGCGGCATGGAAGTTGTGACCTTCGGCCGTACGGAGAAACCATACCTAAACTCCGATTTGATTGAAGAGTTAGGAGCAAAATACGTCTCTACAGAAGATATTTCCGTGCCTAATTATGCAAAGCAAAATGGCGGCTTTGATGTCATTTTCGAAGCGACCGGATATTCACCGATCGTTTTCGATGCAATGCAGGCGTTGGCAAAAAACGGCGTGCTTGTACTGTCAAGCGTTACCGGCGGCGATCGGATGGTTGAAGTTCCCGCCGATAAAATAAATCTCGATTTTGTTCTCGGCAACAAGGTGATGGTTGGAACAGTGAACGCAAACCGCGAGTATTTTGAAGCGGGAGTGAAAGACATGGCCCAGGCATCTGTCGAGTACGACGGATGGCTGTCAAAACTTCTAACTCATAGAGTCGCGGGCCTTGAGAATCACGCTGACCTTTTCGAAACGCTTTCGAACGCCCGGAACGCGATAAAAGTCTATTGTGAGCTCGATTATTAATGGGTTTTGTGCCCGCCGCTGATGTGTGTTAATGTGATCGCTAAATGCCCGATCACGCAAAGCCGATGCAGTCATTTCTTTTAAGTCCGAGTCTTAAGCTAAGGTCGTTTATCACCGATGCCGCGTCGCGAAGTTTGCTTTTGGTCGCCGGTGCTCTCGCATGTTTCTTATCGCTGTCGGTTAATGCACAGCAGACTGACGCGAGCTCTCGGCCGGTTGTCGTGCAGCCAGGTGCTCCGGGTCAGCCAACGCGAACATTGCCGTCAACTACGCGAGCCACACTGCCGCCGCGTTCGCCAAAGGATGTGGAGTTCATGCAGGGGATGATCATGCACCATGCTCAAGCTGTTGAGATGACGGCGATGATCGAGTCGCGTACGCAGAACAAGGATCTTCGCCTATTGGGCGCGCGCATCAGCCACTCGCAATCAGAAGAAATGAGGTTTATGGAACGATGGCTGGTGGCGAGAGGTGAGCAAATCGCGATGCCGATACCGGACATGTCGGATTCGCATTCACATGGAAGCCATTTGACGGTAAACCATTCGCTTATGCCTGGAATGTTGAGCGCCAAGCAGATGGCGGCATTAAGAAAAGCAAAGGGCGCGGAATTCGATCGACTGTTTTTGACCGGAATGATCCAGCACCACATTGGAGCGCTCGTCATGGTAAAGGACCTGTACGATACGGCCGGAGCAGGTCAGGATGCTGAACTGTTCAATTTCGCAACCGATATCGACAGCGGCCAGCGGGCTGAGATCAGAATTATGGAAACCATGCGGGGTGAAAAACCGTAAAAGAAAAAATGATGAATAGAATACACACTATCGCTTTCCGTTTACTATCAACTTCCCTATTTTTGTGCACGTGTTTTACAGCCGCGGCATTGGCACAAGACGGCGGCAATCCGTTTGCACCTGAAAAGGCTCCGCCGCTGCCGGCTGGGATGACCGGATCAAATGCCAACGATCCGCACTCAAAATTGTCGCCCGGAATGTACGATGCCGGTGAAGCCTCGATGGGCATCAAACATCTGCTATTGCTCAAAAAGCCGTCCGCCTTTGACCTCGGTACCGATCCGAACGACCCCAGGGTTGATAAAGCCCTCGGTGCGATGGGTATTCCAAAGGGCGCGCCGATACCGGCGCCGATGAAGATGCCAATCGCCGGGTTGGCTCTTGCCAACTCCGATCTGGCCTTCCAAGGTAACCACCTTTTTCTCGGCAACTTTTACGGCATAAACATATATGATATCGCCGATCCCGCGAAGGCTAAATTAGTGACATCGATGCTGTGTCCGGGTGGGCAAGGCGACGTCTCGGTACACAAAAACCTTCTCTTTATGTCTGTTGAGATGCCGAACGGAAGGCTCGATTGCGGCGAGCAGGCATTTCCGCCTTCGCCTCCGCCAGCTGCGGGACAAGCTCCACAACCGGGTTTGCCGGCGGCTCAAAAGGATAGATTTCGCGGCGTCAGAATCTTCGACATCTCTGACATTCGCAACCCTAAGCAAGTAGGAGCGGTTCAAACCTGCCGAGGCTCGCACACTCATACACTGGTGACCGACCCCAACGATAAGGCCAACGTTTACATCTACGTGTCCGGTACGTCGTTTGTCCGTCAGGACGAAGAATTGGCTGGCTGCTCAGGCGGTGCGCCGGATAAAAACCCCAACACAGCGCTCTTCCGCATCGAGGTAATTAAGGTGCCGTTAGCGGCGCCGCAGGAAGCAAAGATTGTTTCGAGCCCTCGTATTTTTGGCGACTCCAAGACGGGTGTGATAAACGCTCTTAACGACGGCGGTTCGCACGCCAACAAAGGAAGGCCTGAGGAAACAGATCAGTGCCACGATATTACGGTTTATCCCGAGATAGGACTCGCGGCCGGAGCCTGTTCGGGCAATGGAATTTTGCTCGATATCAAAGATCCCGCCAATCCAAAGCGCATCGACGCCGTAAACGATCCCAACTATGCCTACTGGCACTCAGCCTCTTTCTCGAATGACGGCAAAAAGGTTGTGTTTACCGATGAGTGGGGCGGCGGAATGGGTGCTCGCTGTCGAGAGAACGATCCGAACAAGTGGGGAGCAAATGCGATCTTTAACCTGGCGGGTAACAAGCTGACCTTCGCAAACTATTATAAGCTTCCGGCCGCACAGGGCGACACCGAGAATTGTGTCGCTCACAATGGCTCGCTCATTCCCGTTCCCGGCCGTGACATCAAAGTACAGGCTTGGTATCAGGGCGGAATTTCTCTAATGGAATTTACCGATCCCGCGAATCCGGTCGAGATCGGTTACTTCGATCGCGGACCAGTCGATGCTAAGATGCTCATGCTGGCCGGCTCTTGGTCCGCCTATTGGTACAATGGCCGCATTTACTCGTCCGAGATCGCACGCGGTCTTGACATCTTTGAGCTGACGCCGACGAAGCACCTCACCCAAAACGAGATCGATGCCGCGAAAGCGGTTCAGGTGGCTCAATTAAATGTGCAGAGCCAGGAAATGACCGCGTGGCCCCGAACCCTAGTCGTGGCAAAAGCATACATCGATCAATTGGAGCGTTCGCAGTCTTTGCCCTCGGGAGAAATCGCGGCACTGCGGGAAGCGATCCAAAAAGCAGAGAGTTCAAACCTGAATAAAAAGGAGCTTAAAAAACTAAAAAGCATCGCGAAATCCATGGAAAAGAACGCCAGCTCCATGAAAAGCGAGGCCGACTCTGCCCGACTACGCGGCTTGGTTGAAATCCTGAAGTAACCGGCACAATAACCCTATGTGCTGATTTCTTAGCAATCAGAACTATCTACTTAGAGCGACTGAAAAAGGTTGCTCTTTTTTTATTTTGATTTCCTGGCTTTTTGTCTGACTTTCAGGGTCGGTTTTGTCTCGCTTTCAACGCGGGCAAAAACTCCAAGTACTATCAACCATTTTTTATCGCGCAGCTTCCAGACGTGAAGGCAATTTCCCTTCTCGACGCCTTCGTTGCTGTTCGCGTATTGGCAGGCGTTCCATGTATAAGCCATGTCGGCCGCCTGAAATAAAGCTACTTTTTTCGGAAATTCGATTGACATGTAACGCTTCATTTCTGAAACAACGCGTTTCTTGCCGAGGATCGGCGGCTCACGCTCGATCAAAAGCCGAACGTCATCAGCCGAAAATTTCTTATATGCGGCACCGAGGCGATCTTGGCCCATACTCATCCGCAGGAAGTTCATCGACGCGTCTGCGGGTGACCAGCCTCTGATGTTAGCTTCTTGAGTCTTATTGGTCCGCAAAACACGGTCGGTCTCGGAAAAAGGGAGTTTGTCGTGATTAATGTCGATATCAAGACTGGCATAAAATTTTCCATTTCTTTTTTCCCAAACCGTGACGTATTGGCCGAATTGAGCAAGCGATTCGCTCTTACGCTTTGGATACTGCCGCCAGTTTCCCATCGTGTATCCGAGCACGCCGTTGTAAGAAATGTCGCTGTATGTAGGTATACGAACAAGCGTCATATCCGGCGAGTCTTCGCGTTTGCTCCAATATTCCTTACCATTCACGGCCTCTGGATGGAATATGATCGAATCGTTAGCGAGTGAATCAAGGAAAGCTGTTTTTATACCTTTCTCGGCAGCAGTTTGCTGGAAAGCTTTCTCCGCTTCCAGCATTAGCCGCACGTCAGACTGAGCGAACGCTGCGGTGCAGACCAAAAGTGTAACGATTAATATGATAAGTCCTTTCATGACAAGGAAATCGTATCACAAAAGGCAGCCGCCATGCCATCGCGTCGCTGTCTTGACTCCTCTTACTATTTTGCAATGAAAATCCCGGCCGATCTTGCCGGCATTGTGAATTTAATCTCGCCGTTCGTAATTTTTATTTCAGCCAATTTGCCAAGTCCGTCGGTCAAGTTGCGTTCGCGGCGATCGTCTTTATCATGGAAACATCGAAATTCACGGTGGCCACCTTAGTATCGTTGTTGATAACGACGATCACAGCTCCTTTATCCGTGAAGCGTGTGTATGCCATCTGCTGCTCTTCGTCCAATAGATCGAGCGTTCTGCCGCGCCTAAGCGGTTCAAGGTCTTGTCGCAATTTGCCCAGTTTTGACAAGTAGTTCCACACATCGATTTCTTGCGGAGTGCGTCCGGCAACGGTAAATGCATTTCGCGTATCACCGGGGAATCCGCCCGGAAAATCTCGGCGATTATCGGGATCGCCACCGCCTGGCATCGCGATCTCGTCGCCGTAGTAAAGCAGCGGCGTTCCGCGCGATGTCATTATCAAAGTTTGAGCGAGTTTCAATCCTTCGACAGTTGCTCCCTTTTCGTCCATAAATCGGGGCATGTCGTGAAGGCCCAGAAATGTGACAAGCACGTTTGGCTTCGGATACAACCAATCTTTTGCAAAAATCTGCGAAACCTGCCGCACGCTTTGGCCCTTGGCAAATGAGTTTCGGATCGGGTAAAACAGGCCGAAGTCATAAAGCGTGTCGAGCTTTGTATCGACGCCATCATGTCCACGACGACCTCCCTGAAAATAAGCAAGCAAAGCTGGATCGCTATCGTAAAGCTCGCCAAGCACGTTCACCTTTGGAAACTCGCGTTTTAGCGCGGTCATCCATTTTTCCCAAAACGTGCGCGGCACGTGAGGCAGTGTGTCCATCCGAACCGAATCAAATCCTGTATGTGCGATCCACCACAGCGTGTTTTGAATCAGGTAACGCTCGACCTCGGGATCTTTCTGATTCAAGTCAGGCAGAATGTCGATGAACCAGCCATCGATGTTTCGTTTCTGCGTCTGGTAAGTCGCACGCGGATTCATCGACGTCCATTTTTGCCAGTTGTTCGAGAGATGTTTTTGAACGGTGCCGTTGAACCAGGTCGGCGTCGGCGGATCGTTTGCCCAGACGTGATATGGGCCAGTGTGATTGACAACCTGATCCTGCAACACCACGAAGCCGTTATCATGGGCCTTTTTTACAAACTCTTTTAGCTTGGCCATATCGCCGAGATGTTCATCGACGCCGTAGAAATCGACCGCACCGTAGCCGTGATAACCCGTCGTTTCAGGCATTCCCGGATAAACTTCCAGACTGTCGGGTCGGTCGGCATTGTCATAAACCGGCGTGGTCCAGATCGACGTTGCGCCAAGACTTTTTATATAACCTAGCTTGTCGATAACGCCTTGCAAATCTCCGCCATGATAATGACGGCTTTTTTTACGGTCGTACAAACCTTTCGATTTGGCCGGATCGTTATTTGTCGGATCGCCATCGGCAAAACGGTCGGGCATCAGAAAATAGATAACGTCGTCGGTCGAAAAGCCAGAGTAGTTTCCGTATTGCTGCTGGGCCGTGAAGATTCCGAACGGAGCGTTCGTTGTGCCTGCGGCTGTTGTGACTTTCAGTGAATAATTTCCCGCCTGGACGCTTTCACGAATCTTAATATCTGCGAAAAGATATTTACCATTTGCACTTGTTTTAAAGTTCGACGCTGTAATTCCAGGGTTGTTGGCTTCGATCTTCGCTCCCGTCAGATTTTTTCCACGCATCAACACACGGACCGGGTTGATCGTACTCTGCACCCACCAATTCGGTGGATCGATCTTTTCGACTGATGGTGCCTGAGCGAGAGTTATTAAGGTACACGCGAAAATTAAAACGCAGAAACGCAGAGACGCGGAGATAGAGAATTGAGAATAGAAAATAGAAAATGGAAAATTAATATCGGCTCTCTGCATTTTGTCTTGTATATTTTCCATTCTAGATTCACCATTGTCCATTTTCAATTTATTTAGAACGTCCATAAATTTCAGTCAATTTTTTCAATCGTTTTATGATCTCATCCGATAACGCGTTTTTGTCCATCCGCCATTTCCAATTGCCGTCGGTCGAACCTGGAAGATTCATGCGTGCATCGGTGCCAATCCCCAAAATGTCCTGCATCGGTGTTATCGCAGTATTTGCTACCGATGCCCAAACGGAGCGAATAAAGTCCCAGTGAACCTTGTGTCCATCAGAGGCCAGATATTCAAGGCAATATTGGCGTTCGCGGCTTATTTCGGCTGCATCCCGCGTCGAACCGGCACCGGCCTGCGAAAGCCACCAGCCGACAGTTGTGTCATTGTCATGCGTTCCCGTGTAAGCGACGCAGTTGCTGACATAATTGTGCGGCAGATCGTGGTTCTGTGCATCGCCGCCAAAGGCAAATTGCAGTATTCGCATACCAGGAAGCCCGAAGGAATCGCGAAGATTCTCGACATCGGGTGTTATTACCCCGAGGTCCTCTGCCCAAAACGGTAGATCGCCCAGTTCGCGGTTGATAGTTTTGAAAAGATCTTCTCCCGGCACTTCAACCCAACGTCCATTCTCTGCCGTTTCTTCGTCCGCTGGCACTTCCCACGACGCCGCGAAGCCGCGAAAATGGTCGATCCGTACAACATCGACGGTACACAAAGTACTTTTCACGCGGTCGATCCACCATCTAAATCCATCCTGTTGCATCGCGTCCCAATCGTAGATAGGATTGCCCCAAAGTTGGCCGGTCTTCGAAAAATAATCCGGCGGAACACCGGCTACGACCTTTGGTGAGCCGTCCGAATTCAGCTTGAATTTGTCACTGTTTCGCCAAACGTCTGACGAGTCCAAAGCGATAAAGATCGGCATATCGCCAACGATTTTGACACCGTTTCTGTTCGCATACTCCTTCAATTCAAGCCACTGCGAATAAAAGAGAAACTGATAGAATCGCTCGGCCTGGATCTCTTCGTAAAGCCGCTCGGCTTCATTCTCAAGCATCTCTGGATTACGAAGCTTTAACGGATCAGGCCACTGATACCAAGCCTTTTGGCCCTGCGAAGCCTTGATGGCTTTGTATAGTGCATAATCGTCCAGCCACGCAGCATTTTCCTGGGCGAACTTCTCAAATTTCCCGCGAAGATCAACGCTCGTCGTTGCGTGAAAATTCTTGTAGGCTTCCGGTAGGATCGTGTTCTTCCATTCGTAAACAGCGGCAAAATCAATGCAGCTGGGATCAGTGTTTACAGACGGCGTCATGCCACCCGCTACCGCGTGCGGTTCTGGCAATAACGCGTCTTCAACAAGCTTCTCCGGCGATATCAAAAGCGGATTCCCGGCAAATGCCGAAAAGCACTGGTACGGCGAATCGCCATAACCCGTCGGCCCAAGCGGCAGAATCTGCCAATAGGTTTGACCCGACTGGACAAGGAAATCAACAAACTCAAACGCTTTCGGCCCGAGATCGCCAATGCCGAAATCGCCCGGCAGCGACGTCGGATGTAGTAATACTCCTGATGCACGAGGAAATGTCATTTCAAAAGACAAAGGTCTCGATCGTTTAGAAGCGAGCTTGCTAACCTAGTTGATAACTTACCTTATCGGGACAGGCTTTGTCAGTTCCGGTTTTCGTATCTGCTTGACACGTTTGGTTTGTTGTTAATAAACTTGTGGCGTTCTTCAATCCAATTTCAATACTGTTCGCTGTGAGGGAAAAATGTCATTTTCTCGACGTGATTTTATAAAAACTGCCGGAGTCGCACTCGGAGCTGTGACACTGCCTAGCTGGGTGTACGATGCACACGCTTCGGCCAATGTGTTTATCGACGTAAACAAGAACGCTCTTGCGGATGCGGCACTATCGGCTGCCAAAAAGCTCGGAGCGTCGTATGCGGATATTCGCATTAATCGATACCGGCTCGAAGCTGTCTCGACACGTGAACGACAGATCCAGAATGTGTCTACCGGTCACAATTTCGGATTTGGCGTTCGTGTGCTTGTGAGCGGAACGTGGGGTTTTTCAGCAAGCCCGCTAGTTACGGCCGAAGAGGTCCAGCGTGTGACCAAAGAAGCGGTCGAGATCGCGAAGGCGAATTCCCTGTTCCAGAAGCGAAAAGTCGAAATGGTTTCGGCACCAAAGGTCGTTGCTACATGGAAGAGTTCATTCGAAAAGGATCCCTTCGACGTGCCGATCGACGACAAGATCGCGTTCCTGTTAAAGCTGAACGAAGCCGCTTTAGCAGTAAAGGGCGTCAGCTTCGTTACCTCCTCAATGGTATGGGTCAATGAGCAGAAATTCCTGGCAACGTCGGACGGCTCACGTATCGAGCAATATCTCATTCGTGGAAATCCGAGTTTTTCGGTAACTGCGGTCGATCGAGCGTCGGGCGATTTTCAATCGCGAGCTTCTTTACGCGAAGGCCAGGCGATCGGTTACGAGTACATTGAGAAACAGGATTGGATCGGCGACGCAAAGCAGGCTGCTGAAGACGCGGTGATGAAGATCAAGGCGAAGACGGTCGAGCCGGGCAAATACGATCTTGTTCTGGACCCGTCGCACCTTTTCCTGACTATCCATGAATCCGTCGGGCACCCGACCGAACTCGACCGTGCCCTGCTGTGGGAGGCCAACTACGCAGGAACGAGTTTCCTCACGCCGGACAAAACCGGCAAGCTACAGTTCGGTTCGAAGATCGTAAATTTTGTCGCCGACCGCATACAGCCGCTCGGCCTTGCAACGGTTGGGTACGACGACGAAGGCGTTGCCGGACAGCGATGGCATTTGGTTAAAGACGGAACGTTTGTCGATTGGCAGACGACCCGCGATCTTGCTCCGCTTGTCGGCAAGAAGAGTTCTTACGGATGTCTGTACGCCGATAGCTGGGGCAGCGTACCGTTTCCGCGAATGCCAAATGTTTCGCTCGAACCTGCTAAGGAAAATGTTTCGCAGCAAGACTTAATCAGCGGCGTAGATAAAGGAATTTTTATACAAGGACGCGGGAGCTATTCAATCGATCAGCAGCGATACAATTTTCAGTTTGGCGGCCAGACCTTCTGGGAGATCAAGGGCGGCAAGATCGTCGGAATGCTGCGCGATGTGGCGTACCAATCGCGAACAACGGATTTTTGGGGAGCATGTGACGGCCTGGGCGGACAGGCGACCTATCTTATTCCCGGCTCGTTCAACGACGGCAAGGGCGAACCGGGTCAATCGAATGCAGTTTCGCACGGATGCCCAGTCGCACGTTTTCGCCAGATCAATATTTTAAACACGGCTGCCACACCATCATTGACCTAAGGAGAGACAAGAAAAATGCTTTTAACTGAAACTGAAGCCAAAGCTTATACCGACAAAATTCTCTCTTACGTCACAGCCGCCGACGCCAGCGTGGGCGTGAATAGCGACAAGCTGTCGCACCTGCGATTTGCCGGAAATAACTTTCTCACAAGCGGCCAGCGGATTAGCCGGGGTGCGAACGTGACCGTCTGGATCGACGGTAAACGCGGTAGTTCGTCAACCAACGACCTTGATGACTCGAGCCTTAAAGCGATGGTCGAACAGGCCGAAAAACTCGCACGGCTCTCGCCGGTTGACCGAGAATATTTGCCGACTTTGTCTAAGCAAAACTACAAACCCGTTAATGGATTTGTCGAAGCGACGGCAAATCTTTCGCTGTCAAATCGGGCAAACAGCATCGGTGGTATTATTGAGGAGTGCCAAAAGCAAAAGCTTATCGGCGGCGGTTTTCACGCTGCGCGAGCTCAGGCCGGTGCTTCGGCAACGAAGAACGGAAACTTCGAATTTGAAAGATCGACTAATGTCAGCCTTTCAATGACTGCCCGAACGCCCGATGGCACAAGCTCCGGTTATTTTCTGCGTAGCCATTACGACATTTCCAGGCTCGACACAAAACGAATTGCGCGGGAGGCTGTCCGAAAAGCCCTCGAAGGCGTGAACGCGAAAACGATCGATCCGGGAGCGTATACCGTTGTTCTAGAACCGCAGGCGGTCGCCGATCTGCTTGGCAATCTCGGTTTTAATGCTCGAACCGCCGACGAAGGCCGCAGCCCTTATTCGGCACCTGGCGGTAAAACAAAGCTTGGCGAGAAGATATTCGATGAACGCATAAGCATTTACAGCGATCCATGGAATGCCGAATTGCCCGGCTCGCAATCGTCACAAGGCGGAATTCCATCCGAGAAACTCTACATGGTCAAAAACGGCGTGCTGGAAAATTTGATCTACAACCGATATTGGGCAAAGCAAAAAGGTAAGGAACCGACGCCGGGCCCGGTAAACACGATTCTCGAAACATCCGGCAAAACATCCAGCGTCGAAGAGATGATAAAAGCAACCGAACGCGGTATTCTGGTTAGCCGATTCTGGTATATCCGCGGTACCGAACCCCGAACGGCAAGCTCGACCGGCCTCACGCGTGACGGAGTCTGGCTTATCGAAAACGGCAAGATCAGCCACCCGGTAAAGAATTTCCGCTTTAATCAGTCGATAACACAGATGCTTGCACCAGGAAATGTCGAAATGATCGGCGTCTCCGAGCGCGTCGGCGGCTCGGAAGGCGGCGGAAGCAATTCATCGCTATTACCGGCATTGAAACTAAAGGTTTTTAATTTTACTTCGCAGTCGGAAGCGGTTTAAGTTTGATTGGAATTCTTCCCTTTTCTGCCGGAAATGTTTATTATTTAGAAGGATGTTCGCGTCCTTCTTTTCATTTATTCATTACAAATTCGTTCCTGCCAGTTAATGATGACACTCATGTTTTTTTCTTCATTCGAAGTTGCTACCGGTTTACCTGAGGTCGTCGGTTACGTTTTTGCATTTGCCTTGGGCGCGATTGTTGGGAGTTTTCTCAATGTAGTGATTCACCGTGTACCAAATGAACTTTCGATCGTTTTCCCTAATTCGGCCTGTCCAAAATGCAACGCCTCTATAAAACCTTACGACAATATTCCGATACTTAGTTGGTTGATCCTTGGCGGCAAATGCAGGAATTGCAAGGAGCCGATCGCTATACGATATCCCGCCGTCGAAGCACTGACCGGACTCGTTTTCCTGATTGTTTTTTGGCAGATTGGCCTTACCGCGTTTCTGCCGGTATGTTTTATTTTTGCGGCGGTCATCGTTTCGCTGGTTTTTATCGACGCAGAGCACATGATATTGCCGAACGTCATTACTTACCCGCTGTTTGTTTTTGCAATCCTTGTCCGGCTTGTTTACCCGCTTGCGTTCGGAACCGGATTCAGCGACATGGGTTTTGCACCGCTGACCTCGATGGCGGGTTATCCGGCGTGGGTCGTTTCGATTGCCGGAGCAATTCTCGGTGCGCTTGCCGGAGGCGGCTCGCTTTGGCTGGTCGGTGAGATCTGGAAACGGCTGAGAGGCGTTGAGGCCATGGGCCTCGGCGATGTGAAAATGATGCTTGGCGTCGGTGCTCTGCTCGGCTGGCGGCTTTCGATTCTGGCGATTTTTCTTGGTGCGTTTGCCGGAGCTCTGATCGGCGTTGCTGTCATCGCAAAGCAGAAGGAAAAAGACATGCAAACGCAGATCCCGTTCGGGATATTTCTCGGTATCGGTTCGCTTCTCGCGTTGCTATTCGGCGAACAGCTTATTGCCTGGTACACATCACGCTTTATTGGCTAAGCTGTCTTTACGCTTGCTTCTAAACACTTGGTCGAACAATAGTAAGCCGAGCGTCCCAGCTTGATCGCCTTCTCTTCGGGCACCCATTTTCCGCATTTCGGACAATTCACAAGCGGCCCCGCAGTTGCTGGTTCATCGTGTATCCGATTGTCGCCCCGGCGGCCGGTTTGACGTATTGTTTGCAACGTCCGCCAAAAACTCAGCATTGCCATCAATTGTCTGCGGTATCGATACGCCGTAAGTCCTGCAAGCGCGATCAACACAAGTAGAATAAAAAAAGCTTCTTTCATTTTGACGGGATTTGCTCGACGCCAGCCAACAGCGATGTGAGTTCGCCAATCGAGCGTGTTGGACGGATTTGCCTGTTTCAGTTTTTCAAGCGTTGCGGCCGCTTTTGCGGATTCGTTCTGTTTGATAAGTGTTTGCGTCAGGAATTGTAATGCTCGCTCATGCTTTGGATTATGTGTAAGGGCTTTATCAAATTCGGCGACGGCGGACGTTAGATCGGACGGATCGTGGAGAAAAAACGTCAATGCGAGATCGGCGCGGACATCGGCGTCGGTCGGCTTTGACGCCAACGCCTTGCGATAGAACTCACGCGATTTCACCAGGCTGTCGTTATCTTTATTGAAATAGCCCTTATCGAAATACGCATTGCCAATGCCAATTTGCAGGTCGCGATCAGCCGGTTCCATCGCCAATGCACGCTCCATTATTCGCAGTGCGTCGGGCAATATGCCGGCATCTTGTTTTATTGCGGCATATCGATAAAGCGACATGCCCAGATTCTTTTGGAAAGTAAAATTACCAGGGTTCTCGTCCGCCGAGGCAATCTTTTTCTGTATTTCCTCGATTGTCAGCGAAAGCTCCGACGTGGCCGGGGCATTTGAGTTTTGACCGCTCTTTGGAGCTTCGTTTACGGCTTGCTTTGCCGTCAGCTCGCTGCGATTCAGTGAGTTCGCAAACAAAAATCCGGCAACAAAACTCAGCACTGAAGCAATGATCGCTATCCAAATTGATTTGCTTGTCATTGATCGTGATTTTAGCAAATTCCAGTCGATAAAACGAAAAACGCCGCCCGGGATCAGGCAGCGTTCGCGTTCTAAATGCTCAAATTGCTATTTCTTCTTGCCTTCTGCCGCCAAAAACGGAAGGTCTTCGGTCCTTCGACGCGGAATCGGGATCGGTCGATCTGCGTCGCGGAATCGCTGTAGTGTTTCGCCTATCAACACTGCCGGTCGGCAAACCCTTGCCATGTACCGCCTCGACCAGGATACGCGTGATCTCCTGAGAAAGCGTACGATGTTCCGCGGCCGCACGGCGGCGAAGCGATTCTTTTAATTCGTTCGGGACGTATGCGCCGATAAAAACACCTTTTCGGTTTGCCATAATATTGGGGATATTCTCCTTAAAAAATAATAAAAAAGCCTGAAGCCGGAGCAAATCTATAAGCCGAATCTTGTTCCCGTTTTACGGGGCGGCAATCATTCATCTAGGCCGTTCGTTACCGAACGGCTCGAGCGACCTACCCGAAAACGCCGCCGATGATCGCTCACCGGCAAATAGGCGGGCAGCCCATATTAGCGTTTCCCTATTTGGTCTTGCACCACGAGGAGTTTACCCGGCCGCGCGTGTTACCACACACGCCGGTGAGCTCTTACCTCACCGTTTCACCCATCACCTTTGCAGGCTGGTTTGTTCTCTGTTGCACTTGTCGTCATCCGGTTTCCCGGACGCCCGGACGTTATCCGGCTCGTTGCCCTGCGGTGTTCGGACTTTCCTCTTGTTTTCACAAGCGACTGCCCGATCTGCTCCAGCGTAAGGCGAAATCAGTATAACAAAAATTGTTGAACATCAAAATTCAGTTGTGCAAGTTGTTAGAGCTTTCTCAACGTTCAGAAACGAACGAGAAATCGGGCGGAAACAGGTGCGCCCAGTTTTTTCGTATGTGATGGTTCACGATCTCCTCGGTTTCCTCGACTGTTCTGCAATTTTCAATGCTTTTCGTTAATTTGGTCGCTTCTTCGAGGGCGATACCCGAGACTATTTTTCGCACCTTCGAGATTGAGTGGACGTTCATGCTCAATTCCGTAGCACCGAGGCCGATCAGCACCGGGACATAATACGGTGATCCGGCCATTTCGCCACACACGATAACCGGTTTGCCGACTATGTTGGCTGTGTCCAGCACATTTTTTATTACACGCAACACGGCAGGATGAAGCGTTCTGAACCAACCCGCAACGGCTTCGTTGTCACGATCCACTGCTAGTAAGTATTGTATTAAGTCATTTGTTCCCAGACACAAGAAGTCAGTTTCTTCAACCAATTCTTTAACCATCAACACGGCGGATGGAACCTCAATCATCGCTCCGACACGCGGCTTCCCGATGCTTTTTCCCTTTGCGGCAAGTTGCGCTGCTTCATGCTCAAGTAATTGTTTAACCGCGATTACCTCGGAGACGCCGGATACCATCGGAACGACAAAATCTATCCGGTGCTTAAACGACGCGCACAATAAGGCCCGCAGTTGCGTCCGCAATAACTTTTTGTAGGCCAGCCCGAGACGGATCGCCCGCAAGCCGAGGGCCGGATTCTTTTCTCTTGCGGCATTTTGATCGAGTAGCTGTTCGGCACCGAGGTCGAAGGTGCGGATCTTCACGCCTCCATCTCCTGCGGCTTCAGCGATAGATTGATAAGCCGCGAACTGCTCGTTTTCTGATGGAAAACCCCGGAAGCGGTTGAATAAAAATTCAGAGCGGTAAAGGCCGACGCCTTGTGCTCCAAGTCGTTTGGCCTTTTTATAGGCCGAAGGTGTCTCTGAATTTGCGTAGATCCTTATCTCACGGCCGTCGAGTGTCTTCAACGGGACTGTGGGATTTTCGCTTTCGGTCTGATGTTCTTCGTGAAACTGGGCGGCGGTGACGGAATAACGCTCAAGCGTGTCCTTATCCGGATGCAGGATAATATGTCCGTTGTAGCCGTCAACGATCACGAGGTCGCCGTCTTTTACACGGCGAAGCACCTTTTTCACGCCGGTAACGGCCGGCCAGTTCATTTCCCTGGCGAGAATGAACGTGTGCGATGTCCATCCGCCGTTTTCGGTAATAACGGCCAACGGATTGTCGTCCGACAATTCAACCAGAGTGGAAGGTTTCAATTCCTTCGCGGCAATGATCGCGTCCTTCGCAAACGGCATCTTTGAATTCGTTCCTCCGCCAAGCGCGGCGAGAATTCGCTCCGAAACATCCTCGATGTCGATATAACGATCCCGCAGATGCTCGTCCTCGATCGCTTTGTAACGTGCGACGTAGGCGTCAGTGACGAGCTTGATCGCCCACTCGGCATTGACCTTTTGTTCGGTGATTTCTTCCTCGAATTTTGACTGGAGCGACGGGTCTTCGATGAGCATTCGGTGAGATTCGAAAATGCCTGGGCCGGAATCCGATATTCTTCCTTTTTTGCGTGAGACGATCTTGGCGAGCTGCCGTTTTGCCAGGTTGATTGCCGCGTGCAAACGCTTGATCTCGGACTTAACGGACGAATTCTTGATATCTATACGGTAGAATTGCCGGTTGTTCCCGTGCAGGCAAACGATCCTTCCGATTGCCACGCCTCTTGAGACGGCACGTGCTTTTAATCGAATTTCTGCGAATCTTTCGTCGTTGGGCGTAGCTTCCTCGCTTTTTTCAGGAACGTTCATTTGAAAAATGTCGACCTTCCCTTGTTCAAAGAAACTTTGTTGTTCAGCTTCCAAAACTAAAACCGCCGCCACTGCCTTGCGATGGGAAGAACGGCTTGAGCAATCCGGCAAAAGCCGCGAGATTGCGGGTCTGGATCAGGATCTCGCCCGGTCCCGTGAACTCCGCGACCATACCTTCACCGCTCAGGAAGCTCTTAAAGAAGCCGCTCGCCGCCTTTCGCAGGCTGTATTGCATGTGTCCTTCCCACGCGACCAGATGACCGGTATCGACGACATATCGCTCGCCGGGACGAAGGTTTTTTCGATGGATCGCACCGAATGACGAAACGAGCAGAAGTCCGGCTCCTGAGACCTGCAATACGAAAAGGCCTTCACCGCCAAAAAAAGATTTCGCTCCGCCGAATTTTGTATCGACGACCAAACTCGTATCACCCGCGAGATACGAGCTTGATTGAACCATAAATGTCTGGTTATTCATCTCGATCCCCGCCACATCGCCCGGAGCACCTGGAGCAAATGTAACTTCGCCCGGCCCGCCGCGTGATGTAAAGGTCGAGACAAACGCCGATTCGCCGCCGACAGCTCGTTTCAAGGCTCCGAAAACGCCGCCCTTCATCTGCGATTCGAGATCGATATTTGCCGACATCGAAACCATTGCTCCGGCTTCGGCAGAAATGGATTGCTCAGACTGCAAATTTACGACAGCAAGGGCAAATGCGCCTTGAAAAATAACTTCCCAGGTATAGCCGCGGCCTTGTCCCCGGCCGTCCGCGTCGAAGTGAAACGCTCCGCCAACCGGCGTCTGTGGCGGTGGTTGGTAATTTTGTGGCGGTGGCGGCGGAACTGGTGCCTGCGGCTGTTGAAATTCAGGCGGTGGCGGTGCCACTAACGTAAACCCGCACGACCCGCAGAATCGGGCGTCGGGAAGCAATGCAACGGTGCATTTAGGACAATTCATCAAGCAACTCCTGTCGATTTTTTGATAACAATATCACTAGCCTGTTCGGCGTTGTCAGCGAAATCAAGAAACGCAAGATCGCTGGTTGATACGACGAGATTCTGTTTCCAGCTTTCAACAACTGCCTGCCAGCAATCTCCAACAAGGACAAGCGGACGCCGTGGCAATACGCCCGTCGTCAGTTTATTCCAGACCAGTGAGATCTCGGTTACTGTTCCCATGCCGCCTCGAAAAGCAACGAACCCAACCGAGCGTGTGATCAGATTTTGCAGACGGTCATAGAAATGGTCGGTAGCTACTTTATCGGTCAAATATCGGTTTGGCTCTGATTTGAATTGATTCATCACGATCCCAAAAACGCGGCCACCTTTTTCCCTCGCACCGCGTGAAGCGGCTTCCATGATACCGAGATAGCCACCCGTGCAGATCGTAAACCCGGCCTCGGCCAGACGCGAGCCCAAGTCCTTTGCGTCCTTATATTCCGCCGAATCCGGCGAGCATTTCGAGCCGCCGAATATAGTAACAATTTTGTCGTCTGAATTTCCGATCATGTTGTAAGAGCGACTAAATCCTTAAAATATTTACAGTATTCATTATAGCCAAGAGGAACTCTTTGACAAATGACTCAGGTTGTCGAGGCTTCTTCCGGCGTCAAATTCCCTGCTTCGTGGATGGCGCGTTTTGTGTCGGTGAACAGCAGAATAATTGTCCCGACGATAAAAAAGACGATCAGGCCGAGAATTGCGTGGCGGAAGGAGCCGGTCGCTCCGACGATGATGGTGAACATCAGTTGTCCCATCCACGAAGTTCCTTTCTCTGAGATTTCGTACAAACCGAAGAACGACGCCTCACGTCCGCGCGGAATCATCTGCGAATAGAGCGAACGCGAAAGCGCCTGTGCGGCGCCGAGCACCATGCCGATCGCGCCGCCCATGATGTAGGCCTGCGTCTTTGTCTCGAAGAAACCGTACGCGTAGATAACGATGCCGCACCAGACGACGAGTGCGAGCATGATCGTGCGTTTTGCGCCGATGACGCGTGCGATGCGTTCGAAGATAAGCGCGCCGGCAAACGCCGAGATCTGCGCGACGCCGAAGATCATTATCAGGAACGACGGGTCGTCCGCGAGGCCTTTTGACGTAAACAGTTCGTACGAGATGAACACCGACGATTGCAATATCACGGTCTGAATGCCGTCGTTGTAAAAAAGATACGCGACGAGGAAAAGCATCGTGTAGCGCAGCCGGCGCAGCTCTTTTAGCGTGGCCCACACTTCGGAGAATCCGACGGTAACGAGGTTCTTGTCGTGCGGCACTTCTTTGTCAGGGATGCGCGTCTTGACGAGGATAAAAAGTCACGACGGCGAATGCTCCCCACCACAGCGAAGCAAACAAAAACGAGATGCGGACGGCGGTTCCGGTCGAGATTCCGAACCATTCGCTCGCAGTATTTTAGGAAGATCAGATTCAGCACGAGCACCAGAAAGCCGCTCAGATAACCGGCGCCGTAGCCGTAGCTCGAGACTTTGTCGCGGAGGTCTTCGGTCGTGATGTCGATGAGAAAGGCGTTGTAAAAAACGTTCGCCGCCGCAAAACTCATGTTGCCGACGATAAATAGCAAGCTGCACGCAACGTAGCTGTCAGTTACAAAAAAGAGCAGTGCGCCGGCGACGACGCCTATGATAACAGAACACGGCCATCATCGACTTCTTCAAGTGCGTGTAATCGGCAATCGCGCCGAGCACGGGCAGAATTGCGACCATCGAGATGACCGAAACGGCGGTGCAAAATGCGGGCAGGCCCTTCGGCGTGACGTTAAAAACGACGAGATCGAGTATGACGCCGTCTGCGCCGACTGCATTCTCTGCGAGCGAGAGCAAATAAGGCCCGACAAGCACGCCGACGACGACGGTAAAGAACGCGCTGTTCGCCCAGTCGTATGTCATCCAGCCGAGGATTTCTTTACGGTTGTTTTTCTCAAAATTGGTTGAGTTCATAGTAGAGCTTTTATTATGATCGTCCGTCTTCAAAAGCAGTTTTGTTCTTCCTGTTCCTTCTTATTCTTATTTACCAGCGAAAAGAAGGAACAGGAAGGAATAAGATGAACAACCGAAATTGAAGAGGCAATTCAGTTGTTTGTGCCGAGCATACAGTAATACAAAACCATGAAATTCGCATTGCCATAGATAAGCTTATTCGAATTTGGCAAAAAACGGGTGTTACCGTAAAGTTACTCTAGCCCCAGTTGGCCGAAAGCACGGCAAATTATGAAGACGATGATTCTCGCCGCAGGGTTTGGCACGCGGCTTTTTCCTTTAACCATTGACCGTACTAAACCGGCGATCCCTTTTTTAGGGAAACCGTTGGTCGGATACGTTGCCGAATATCTGGCGACATTTGGGCTAACGGAACTTGTCGTTAACCTGCACCATCAACCTGATTCGGTCATCGAAGCACTCGGCGACGGAAGTGCTTTTGGCGTAAAGATCGACTATACGCGGGAGGTGCCCAAAATACTCGGTACCGCAGGAGCGCTCGATAATGCCCGCCAGTTTCTTGAGGACGACACATTTCTGATCGTCAACGGAAAAATCATCACCGACATCGACATTGCCGCCGCGATCGAAGCTCATAAAAAGTCAGGAGCGATTGCGACTATGGTTTTGAAGCCCAACACCAAGCGTGAGAAATTTACTATCGTAGATACGCACGAAGGATATGTGACCGGCTTCGGCGATTATGCGAAACCTTTCACAGAAGGCGAGATTCGCGACACTGACCACGATATTTTTACTCCGCTAATGTTTACCGGCATACACATCATGGAGCCTGCGGTTCTGGACTACATTCCGCGAGGCGTTTATTCGGATATCGTCCCATCATTTTACAATCCCGCGTTGCTGAAGAGCGAAACAATTGCCGCTCATGTTACCGACTCGAACTGGTTTGAATTGTCGACGATCCCGCGTTATCTGGATATTTCGCTCGCGATGATGAAAGACAGCGATGTTTTTGCCGGAGCGAACTGTCAGGTTTCACGCGGAGCGTCGATCCGTGATTCGGTGATGTGGGACAATGTTTCGGTCGGCGACGATGTGAATCTGTACCGGACGATAATAGCCGATGATGTGACGATAGAACCCGGTGAGCACTTTGAGAACGCCGCGATAGTCCGTGCCGAGATGGTCCGAAGCTGTGAAGAGATACCAGAAAAAGCCCTGAAAGGTTATATTCAAGGCGAAAATTATATTGTCCCTTTGAACTGATTTGTTATGACAAGAAGTTTGTTATTAATGGCCGGCCTTCTTGCCTCAAATCGTTATAAAAGCGAAATCAAACTACCATATAGTTTCGTGTTCCTTCCTGTTCGTTCTTATTCTTCTTAGTCAGTGGTTCAATCTTTGACCACGGAACCAGAGAAACAAGAGGAGAGAGAATGAAACAGGAGACTTATCGAAAATATTCATGTCAGACTTTCGACCAAGACTCGAAAAATTTCTTTTAGCGCATAACCAACCGCTAAATGTTGAACAGATCACTCCCGACGCCTCAACGCGTGAATATTTTCGTGTCAATTTTAACGGCACTGCCGCAATCGCCAGCGTTTATCCCGAAGCATTCGTTGCGGCTGAACAGAGCTATCTCGACGTGACCGCTTTGTTTATCGAATGCGGCTTGCCCGTCGCAAAGGTGCTTGATTTTGACGAATCGCTCGGTGTCATCATCCTCGAAGATTTTGGCGACCGGATTTTACGTGACGAAATGCAGAACGCGGACGCCGCAAAACGTGAACAGTTGATCAATAACGCAATTGAATTGATACCGCGGATTCAGGCAGCGACCGGAAAGGCTTTTGAAACAAACTCTATAGCCTCGCGGCTTAAATTCGATAGCGAAAAGCTTCTGTGGGAACTGGACTTCTTCAAAACGCATTACTTCACAACTTTCAAAAAACAGCCGCTGCCGCCGGAGATCGATGCGGCATTGACCGCTGAATTCACAGAGCTTTCGCATGAACTAGAAACAAAAGCTAAAGTGCTCTGCCATCGCGATTTTCACGCCGCTAATCTAATGATCGACCGTGATGAGAATTTGCGCATCATCGATCATCAAGACGCTCGGATCGGTTCCGTTGCATACGATCTAGTTTCGTTTCTGCTGGATCGCGTTACCGAACCGCCGACAGCCGAATGGCTGGCAGAAAAGCGTAGGTTCTTTTTGTCGCAACGTGAAAACCTTGGCCTCGAAAAGATCAGCGAAGAAGAATTCGCCGACGAATTTAGATTGCAAACGATACAGCGATGTCTAAAGGCTGTCGGCACATTTTCTTTTCAGTCAGTCAACCGAGGCAAAACTTACTTCGTTCCGTTCATCAAACCCATGTTTCAGATTGTGCTCCGGGCGGTGAAGAATCTTGACAGATTTCCATCTTTACGGAGAATTGTTAGAGAGGAAATTTAGTTCGATAACATACCTTTGATAACATGCGAGTTATCCGATATTATCGATGGCGTTGGTCTTAAAGAACTAGTTCTGTTGCTAACGAAAGCATCTAATCGTGTACAACTTACTCATATCTGGGAACGATGAATCATGGAACGGTGATACGTGGGTGATCGAGACTACACGGTGCGTTCGTGAGTACACGGACAACGCGATTACGATCAAATACGGGGGCCTCACGCCGGACAACGTAAATGACTTGCGGCGTTTTCCTTGTGTCTTTGCCTACGAAGCAGGACACAAAAAGGACCCGCTATTTGGCGTGATCCGAAACGTCACTTCGCGTCAAAAAGAATCTCGCATTGAATATGACATCATAGATGTCGCCCCGTTCATTACGGCAGCAAGCCTCGAAGAAATGGCGTTTGAACTTGATATTGGCAAATGGGAAATGAACCGCACCCATTGGGCCGTCAAGGACGTTGATCTCGCACGGGAAGTTCATTCCAAGGGAATTGTGTTGCCGCATTGGGCGCGAACGACCGCAAAAGCAGTCGACATCACAAAGCACCAATTCAAGGTTGGGTTGTCGTTTCCGGGAGAGGTCTGCGAGTACGTTGAATCGGTCGCTATTCAACTCGAACGACTGATTGGGCCGAATTCGTACTTCTATGACAACAACTATGTTTCACAACTTGCTCGTCCTCAGCTTGATGTGCTTCTTCAAGGCGTCTTCGGTGATCGCTCCGAGTTGGTTGTCGTGTTCCTGTGTTCCGACTACCAAAACAAAAAATGGTGCGGTGTCGAATTCCGAGCTATTCGAGAAATCATTATGAATAAACAACACGAACGTGTCATGTTCGTTAGAATGGACGACGGGAACGTCGATGGTGTCTTTGACACTGATGGATATGTTGACGGTCGTCGATATTCTGCTGCGGATGTCGCCAGATTTATCGAAGAACGAATCGAGTTGAATGCTTAAACTGACGCAATCGCAGCATAACAGAGCTGTGCACTCGAAGCCGCAGAGTCAGGCGGTTTGACAAAGAAGCTAGTTTTTCGCTTCCTGTGAACGAGGTCGTGACCGTTGGGCACCTACAGCTTGGCTAGAGCTATCGAGACGGGTGTTTTGGTTGTGAAAACTTCGCCAAGCTTTACTAACAAACCCTACTCAAACCGTATCGGTCATCCCAAAACTAGACCCTCAGATGATCGCCCCGCCAATCCTTGATCGCCATCTTGATCTCTTTGGGCTTGGCGAATTCCCCGTTGAGCGTCCTTTCGACCAATCCGGGAAGCTCGGCGTCCGACGCAAAGCGCAACGCGATGATCTGCGACACCGGCAGATCGGAGGCCTTTGCCGCAAGGTCCGGCGGCAATAGTTCCCTGTATCTTAAACGCTCTTCAAGACGTATCAACCGATCCTGAACTCTTAGCGCCATCAGCCGCGCGGCGAGTCCCAACAGGATCAAAACCAGGCTGAACAAAACCCAAAACGCGAGCGTCTTCCGGCCGCTGTAAGGCTCGGCCATAAACAATCGGACTAAATGGCTCAGGAAATTGAGCAACAATAGCGGCATCAATACGAAATGAAATAGCGGAAACCAGCGTGTGTGGTTTGCGTAAGTTTGCTGTTCGGCCATGATCGGTCTCCTTTAGAGTTTGGTCTGCGCCATGGAAGCGGGCGGTTTGGTTGTAAAATCTTCGCCGGGATTGACGAAAAGGTTCTGTTCGAAACGGTACTGCTTGTCGTAAAGCTGTTTGTAGCGTCCGTCAATCGCGATCAATTCGTCGTGCGTGCCGCGTTCGAGTATTTCCCCTGCTTCGACGACAAGGATTTGATCGGCACTTCGAATTGTCGATAAACGGTGAGCAATTACAAAGGTAGTTCTGCCCTGTCGCAGTCGATTCAAGCCTTCCTGTATCAACGCCTCCGATTCGCTGTCGAGCGAAGATGTCGCTTCGTCCAGGATCAGAATACGTGGGTTTGCGAGCAATGCACGGGCGATGGCGATTCGCTGACGCTGGCCGCCGGATAATTTCACGCCGCGTTCGCCAACAACGGTGTCGTAGCCATTCGGGAATTTTTCGATAAATTCGTCCGCATTGGCAGTGACGCAGACGCTCTTTGATCTCATCGAAATTTGCTTCCGGGTTTGCGAATCGGATGTTGTCGAGGATCGTCCCATCGAACAAAAAATTATCCTGCAAGAACGACTCCGAGATGCTTTCGGTAATCACGCAGACGAACGGATTGCAGATCTTTGCCGTCGATTAGAACTCGTCCTTTTGTCGGCTGGATAAAATTCAACACCAAACTCAATATCGTCGATTTACCTGAGCCGCTCGAACCGACCAACGCGGTCGTCGTTCCAGCCGCTGAATGAAACTCAACGCCTTTTAGCACCGGCACACCCGCGTCGTATTCGAATTCGACCGATTCAAAATCGATCTTGCCTTCGATATGTGGGATCGGCTCGCGGTTGACGTCTTCGTCATCCTCGGTCGTCATTGCCATCACTTCGCGGATGCGGTCAAGCCCGGCGAGGGCTTCGGTGATCTGCGTGCCGACGGATGTCAGCTCAATCACGGGCAACGCAAGCAGAAACGTGAACGAAATGTACATCAGAAAATCGCCGAGCGTCATCGTGCCGGCCTGCACCGCGTTGCCGCCGATGACGATCATAACCACGGCGACGGCACCGATAACGACCGACGAGAACGAACTGATTGCCGACACACCAGTTACGGTTTTTGCGATATTGCGAAACAGCTTGTGTGCGCCACGAGCAAATGAAAGCTCTTCGCGTTTCTCGGCGGTGTATGCTTTGACGATCCTTATTCCACCGAGACTTTCGCCGAGTCGTCCTGTGACTTCGGCACTGATTTCCCCGCGTTCGCGGAATATCGGACGCAGAATTTTGAATGCATACATCAACGCTCCGCCGAAGATCAAAAGTACGACAATCGTCGCCAGCGTAAGTTGCCAGTTCAAATAAAACAGCACGCCGATAGCGATAGCCGCTGTAACCACGCCGCCCAGAATCTGACCGAGGCCCGTGCCGACAAGATTGCGGATGCCCTCGGCGTCGTTCATGATTCGCGAGATCAATTGGCCGCTCTGCGTCGAATCAAAATACGAGATCGGCAGCCGCTCGATATGTTTCTGCACCCGCATCCGCATATTCGTGATAGCAAGCTGAGCCGCGACGCCCAGGATCTGCGACAATGCGAACGATGTCACGCCCTGAATCAGAGTCGATATGCCGATAGCAAGCGCGACCCATTTGATCAGCCCGTAATTTTTACCAGTGAAAATATCGTCGCCGATGTATTTGGTCGACGCGGGCAGAACCATCCCCGCTAGCCGCGATATCAGCATTAACACACTGCCCAGCAACAGCCGCCAACGCGCATTCCAGATTATCTTTCTCGCCTCAGCCCACGCACTTTTGTAATCGACCTTCTTTTTCTTCTTTTTTTCTTCGTCGGCCATAACGTTCAGTGTGCTTCGGCGGCGGAACCCTGTCAAATGGCTCAACGAACAGGGTGTCTTTTGAAGTCACTGGGTTTTCTAATAGAATGTACTGATCACGGGCAGAAACGCGAGTGTTAACGAGCGTGCCATAACCGTTAGGAGACGCACGCTCTTTCACAGTCGCGTTTCTGCCTATTATTTTATGAAGCAAACATACATCAACCAACTAAAAGACCACATCGGCCAGTCGGTCACGCTGAAGGGCTGGCTTTATAACTCGCGTTCCAGCGGCAAGCTCGTATTCTTACAGCTACGCGACGGTACCGGAATTGTGCAGTGCGTTGTTTTCAAACCGAATGACGAGGCGTTGTATGACCTCGCCGATTCGCTCGGGCAGGAAAGCTCGATCATCGTCACCGGCACGGTAAAGGAAGACACGCGCTCGTCGATCGGCGTCGAATTGGACGTCACCGGCCTCGAAGTTTTGCAGAATGTTCACGATTACCCGATCACGCCAAAGGAACACGGCACCGAATTCCTGATGGACAACCGGCATCTGTGGATTCGCTCGAAAAAGCAGCACGCGGTTTTGAAAATTCGACACACAGTTATCAAAGCCGTCCGCGATTACTTCGACAACAACGGCTTCACGCTCGCCGACACGCCGATCTTCACGCCCGCCGCGTGCGAAGGCACGACGACACTGTTCGAGGTTGATTACTTCGGCGACGAAAAGGCGTATCTCACGCAGTCGGGCCAGCTTTATAACGAAGCGACTGCTGCGGCGTTTGGTAAATCGTATGCGTTCGGCCCGACGTTCCGCGCGGAGAAGTCAAAGACACGCCGCCACCTGACCGAGTTCTGGATGGTCGAGCCGGAGGTCGCGTACGCGGGCTACGAAGACATGATGGATCTCGGCGAAGGCCTGATCTGCCACATCGTCAGCGAAGTTCTCGCAAATCGCAAAGATGAATTGACGACGCTCGAACGCGACACGGCCGTGCTCGAAGCCATCTCTGCTCCGTTCCCGCGTTTGCATTACGACGATGCCGTCAAAATGCTGCAGGAACGGAACGCGGACACTCCTGTCCGCAATGAGGGCGAAGCCCGAACGTCAGAAGATGCGGACAAGAGTGTCCGCGTTCCGCACTTCGAATGGGGCGGCGACTTTGGCGCGCCGGACGAAACATATTTGTCGAGCCAATTTGGCAAGCCGGTTTTCGTGCATCACTTCCCTGCCGCGATCAAGGGATTTTATTTCGAGGTCGATAAGGACCGACCCGAATGTGCGCTCGGCATCGACCTGCTGGCACCTGAAGGCTACGGCGAGATCATCGGCGGCGGCGAACGCGCCTCGAACCTCGATTATCTGATCGAGCAGCTCAAAAATCACGGCCTCGATCAGGCGACGTTCGAATGGTATCTCGACCTTCGCCGCTACGGCAGCGTCCCACACGCCGGCTTCGGCATGGGCATCGAACGCTGCACCGCCTGGATGGCCGGCATCGAACACGCTTCGAAATCGATCTTGCCCTCGATATGCGGAATCGGCTCGCGGTTCGCGTCTTCTTCGTCCTCGGTCGTCATCGCCATCACTTCGCGGATGCGGTCGAGCCCGGCGAGGGCTTCGGTGATCTGCGTGCCGACAGATGTAAGCTCGATCACAGGCAATGCAAGCAGAAACGTGAACGAAATGTACATCAGAAAATCACCGAGCGTCATCGTGCCCGCCTCCACCGCGTTGCCGCCGATGACGATCATAACCACGGCGACGGCACCGATAACGACCGACGAGAACGAACTGATTGCCGACACACCAGTTACGGTCTTTGCGATATTACGAAACAGCTTGTGTGCGCCACGAGCAAATGAAAGCTCTTCGCGTTTCTCGGCGGTGTATGCTTTGACGATCCTAATTCCACCGAGACTTTCGCCGAGTCGTCCTGTGACTTCGGCACTGATTTCCCCGCGTTCGCGGAATATCGGACGCAGAATTTTGAACGCATACATCAACGCCCCGCCGAATATCAAAAGCACGACAATCGTCGCCAGCGTAAGTTGCCAGTTCAGATAAAACAGCACGCCAATCGCGATAGCCGCTGTAACCACGCCGCCCAGAATCTGACCGAGGCCCGTGCCGACGAGATTTCGAATTCCCTCGGCGTCATTCATGATCCGCGAGATCAACTGGCCGCTCTGCGTCGAATCAAAATACGAGATCGGCAGCCGCTCGATATGCTATTGCACCCGCATCCGCATATTCGTGATAGCAAGCTGAGCAGCGACGCCCAGGATCTGCGACAATGCGAACGATGTCACGCCCTGAATCAGAGTCGATATAACGATCGCAAGCGCGACCCATTTGATCAGCCCGTAATTTTTACCAGTGAAAATATCGTCACCGATATATTTAGTCGACGCCGGCAGAACCATCCCCGCTAGCCGCGATATCAGCATTAACACACTGCCCAGCAACAGCCGCCAACGTGCGTTCCAGATAATCTTTCGCGCCTCGGCCCACGCGCTCGAGTAATTGACCTTTTTCTTCTTCTTTTCTTCGTCGGCCATAACGTTCAGTGTGCTTCGGCGGCGGAACCCTGTCAAATGGCCTAAAGAACAACACGGCCTTTTGAAGTCATTGGATTTTCTAATAGAATGAAACAATACGGGCAGAAACGCGAGTGTTAACGAGCGTGCCATAAACGTTAGGAGACGCACGCTCCTTCACAGTCGCGTTTCTGCCTATTATTTTATGAAGCAAACATACATCAACCAACTAAAAGATCATATCGGCCAGTCGGTCACGCTAAAGGGCTGGCTTTATAACAAGCGTTCGAGCGGAAAGCTCGTGTTTTTGCAGCTCCGTGACGGCACGGGCATTGTGCAGTGTGTTGTTTTTAAGCCGAATGACGAAGCGTTGTATGACCTCGCCGATTCGCTCGGGCAGGAAAGCTCGATCATCGTCACCGGAACTGTCAAAGAAGACACACGCTCGTCGCTCGGCGTCGAACTCGACGTCACGGCGCTCGAAGTTTTGCAGAATGTTCACGATTATCCGATCACGCCGAAGGAACACGGCACGGAGTTCCTGATGGACAACCGGCATCTGTGGATACGCTCGAAAAAGCAGCACGCGGTTTTGAAAATTCGACACACGGTTATCAAGGCCGTCCGCGATTACTTTGATAACAACGGCTTTACGCTTGCCGACACGCCGATCTTCACGCCTGCCGCGTGCGAAGGCACGACGACATTGTTCGAGGTTGATTACTTCGGCGACGAAAAGGCGTATCTGACGCAGTCGGCCAGCTTTATAACGAAGCGACCGCGGCGGCGTTTGGTAAATCGTATGCGTTCGGCCCGACGTTCCGTGCCGAAAAGTCCAAGACTCGCCGTCACCTGACCGAATTCTGGATGGTCGAGCCGGAGGTCGCGTACGCGGGCTACGAAGACATGATGGATCTCGGCGAAGGCCTGATCTGCCACATCGTCAGCGAAGTTCTCGCAGATCGCAAAGATGAATTGACGACGCTCGAACGCGACACGGCCGTGCTCGAAGCCATCTCTGCTCCGTTCCCGCGTTTGCATTACGACGATGCCGTCAAAATGCTGCAGGAACGGAACGCGGACACTCCTGTCCGCAATGAGGGCGAAGCCCGAACGTCAGAAGATGCGGACAAGAGTGTCCGCGTTCCGCACTTTGAATGGGGCGGCGATTTTGGTGCGCCGGACGAGACGTATTTGTCGAACCAGTTCGGCAAGCCGGTTTTTGTGCATCATTTCCCTGCCGCGATCAAAGGGTTTTACTTCGAGGTGGACAAGGACCGGCCCGAATGTGCTCTCGGCATCGATCTGCTCGCTCCCGAAGGCTACGGCGAGATCATCGGCGGCGGCGAACGCGCCGCTAATCTCGATTACCTGATCGAGCAACTTAAAAATCACGGCCTCGATCAGGCGACCTTCGAATGGTATCTCGATCTTCGCCGCTACGGCAGCGTCCCGCACGCCGGCTTCGGCATGGGCATCGAACGCACCGTCGCCTGGATGTGCGGCATCGAACACGTCCGCGAGACGATTCCGTTTCCGAGGATGCTGTATAGACTGAGGCCGTAATTTGGAGCGAATCACGACGCTCGAGGAGTTATATGAAAACAAGTAGATCGATCACCTTCTCACTATTGCTCTTAGCCGCTCTCGCTCTGTCGACCAATGGGCAAAGCACGGCGAAAAATACCGGCGAAGAGTTTCGTGCGTTTCTCGTTAGTGTGGACGCCGCTCAATTGGAACTGCAGAACGGTAAAGCCGAACCATTTAAGGCGATCTGGTCTCGCGGCGAAGACGTCACTTTGTCCGGCGGATTCGGCGGCACTGTCGAGAAAGGCTGGGCCGCCGTTAGCAAACGGCTCGATTGGGTGGGTTCTAACTTTTCGAAGGGTACTAATAGGATCGAACGCGTTGTCACGAACCAGCATGGAGATCTGGGCTACGTCGTACAGCTGGAACATATTGCCTTCACAGTTCCTGAGACCGGAAAACCCGCAACGCGCGACTATCGTGTGACAATGATATTCCGTCGTGAAAAAGACGGTTGGCGCATTATTCATCGTCAGGCAGATTCAAATCTTACCAAGCAGGCTCCGCAATAACATGTCAACTTACACCGCAAAGATCACATGGAAGTGCGATTCGCCCGAGACGTTTACCAAGAACCGATACACTCGCGGCCACAAGTGGGAGTTTGACGGCGGGGTGACGGTTCCGGCGTCGAGTTCGCCGCAGGTTGTGCCGCGGTTTTCGGTTGAAGCGGCGGTCGATCCTGAGGAAGCCTTGGTTGCGTCCGTCTCTTCGTGTCATATGTTGACGTTTCTTTATCTCGCGGCAAATGCGGGCTTTAACATCGCTTCTTACGAAGACAACGCAATCGGCGAAATGGCGACGCTCGATGACGGCAGACAATGGCTCTCGAAGATCACGCTCGATCCGCAGATCGAATGGCTCGGCGACACAATTCCAACCGCCGAACGAGCTCGCTGAGCTTCACCACGACGCACATGAGATGTGTTACATCGCAAATTCGATCAAGTCGGAGATCGAAATTCGTGACATTCGCGGAGAGGACAATGACTAGAAATCTCACATTCTTGCGGTATAGAAGGCCTGCTAGTAGTCTGCTTTTTTTCTGTGCTCTCGTCGGGACCTTCACGGCTTGCGATCAAAGCGCTGAGCAACTCGCAGCAAATGCAGCCGCGTCTCCTCGACCGGCACCCTCAGACGATTTCACAATTACGCTCGAACAAAACCTGAACAAATGGCGTGATAAAGGAATCGTTAATTACCGAATTGAGGCGACGAATGATAACGGAGGTTTTATACCGCCTGCTTCTCCTGTATTAATTACAGTTCGAAATGGAAGTCCTTTCGAAATACGGCCAAAGAGCGATAAGGACAAAAGAACAATTGCCTATTACCCAAAGAGCGTGGAAGAAATGTTTGAGTGGGCTCGTAAAGCAAAGCAAAATGACAAGACGCGTGTGGAAATTAAGTATGATCCAACACGAGGTTTCCCGAATCATCTTAGTGTATCCACAGGTGAAGTTGACGGATTTTACACCATCGATATAGTCAGTTTCGAAGAGCTGTAAGATCGTGCCTGACATGATCAAGATCATCAACAGCACAGATCTCGATGCCGATATCGAAAAGTATCGATCGCAGGGCTACCGGCTGGATATGATCGCTCCGGCGGATGCACCGCACGAGGCGCTGGTGTCGAATGATGGAGTAGTCGTGAGGCTTGTCGTAGAGAACCACCCCGCGGCTGAAGCCGCACCCCTCCTTCGTAAGGAGGGGAGCTGGAAAGTTGGCCGAGCTGGAATGGAATATCGTGACCTGATTCCCGACAGGCTTGGAGGCAGGGTTATCGCGTCACACATTCGGCTGACCAAAGGCGGCGAGGTTCCGGATTACGTGCATTATCACAAGGTCGATTTTCAGATGATCTACTGCGTAAAGGGGCGGATAAAGGTCGTTTACGAAGATCAGGGCGAGCCGTTTTGGCTCGAGACAGGCGATTGCGTTCTGCAGCCGCCGGAGATCCGCCACCGCGTGCTCGAAGCGACCGCCGGGGCACAGGTGATCGAGATCGGCTCGCCCGCCATTCACGAAACATGGGCCGATCACGAAATGGCTCTGCCGACCGAAGAAATAAAACCGGATCGCGAATTCGGCGGTCAGCGTTTCTTACATTACATCGCAGCGAATTCGGAGTGGAAAAGTAATGAATTCGCGGGATTTGAGGCGAGCGACACGGGAATGCATGCCGCCTCGAACGGAATGGCCGAGGTTTACAGGCTGCGGTCGATCGCCGGTAATAATTGGTCGCCGCAAGGAAGGACGGGAAGCATTTTGTTGTTCTATTTTGTGATCAAGGGCAGCTTGAAAGTACGTTCGGAAAAGCTCGGCAAGCACAAATTCATCGCCGGAGACAGCGTAATGCTGCCGACAGACATCGATTACGAGCTACAGTCACCCGAAAATTCCGAGATCCTCTGCGTTGTCATCTGATCAAAGTCTTCTTGAAACATTGCACGGAGGTTGAGACGATAGAAAAAAATTATTTAGGATCGGTCGTGTCAACCTTCAGGACTGTGTTTCCATCTCCGTTGTCTTTTACCAA
>CAVXVF010000027.1:0-150994 GCA_963765045.1 Blastocatellia bacterium
CTCCGTGTGCGACTTTTAGTAAGCAAACAGCT
Source organism: Blastocatellia bacterium (assembly GCA_963765045.1). GTDB lineage: Bacteria > Acidobacteriota > Blastocatellia > Pyrinomonadales > Pyrinomonadaceae > OLB17. The sequence goes on from CAVXVF010000027.1 coordinate 33, forward strand.
TTGCGAGCTGTAGCGGTGAAACGTGACGTGTTAGGTTGAGTTTTAGGCCGAGGGTATGGGCCAGGACCTTGCGGATGACGCGATTGGCCAGATGCCAGGTGTCGCGAGCCCAGACACGTTTGATGTTAAAGCGTTCTCTCAACTGTGAGAACACGGTTTCGATAAGTTGCCGGTGCCGGGAGATAATACGGCTTCTTTCGGGCATCGGGTCGGTGGACCGCATTCTAAACGGGGCACAGATCTCAAGCCCCTGATCCTTGAACTCGGTTTTCAGATCCGGCTGCCAGTAGTTGCGGTCGCCGAGACAGCAACCTTGTGTTTTTTCAACCAGTTGCGGCAGCATGGCCGTGTCCGAGACATTCGCCGGGGCGACCGCGAGCCGCCTTATCCAGCCCTCGCTTGAGATCCGCACGTGGAAGCGAAAGCCGAAGATCGTAGCTTTTCCGCCGTGGTCCTTTCCATAGGCCGCCAGAGAGTGGAAAAGACGTGCCGATGTGGCCCGGACAAAACGGCACACTGAAACCGGAAAGCTGTCCACTATCGAGAATGGCGAGGCCTGCTCCGGCGGCAGAAGCCTTTGCCACAGCCACTCTTTTATGCTCGAAAGATTCGCCGACTGTCGCACGAATGTCGTCCGGTGCATCTTCCGAAGGGCCGGGAACCATTCACTATAATGACGCCGAAAGTATTCAAATATCGATTTGTCCGTATCCAGACCGATCAACTCGCCGACCGTCTCGATAGTCACCGCTTCGGCGTCCGTCAACCCCGGAGCGAACCCGCACCCACGAATTCTTCGCCCCAACTGCTTGAAAAGATCGTCAATCATGCAAAATATGCTTATAATTACCATGTCCAAGTTCATTTGCGTAACCCCCGTTAGAAAAGTTTCGTAGCTTATCTTCCGATGTTACCAAACCTTGGACTTTACTTTATCTACCCGCGATAAAAGTCGCACACGGGGTTAGTAAATAAAAGCTCCCTGCGTCGGCAGATCGCCGTTCTGGCCGAACGCGTTCTGTATTATCCCGCCGTCGAGCCGACGATGTACCAGGTTGCGTTCGAGGGTCTGAACACCGTGACATCGGCCCTGCCGTCGCCGTCGTAATCTGCGGGGATAGGTTTATCACCATTTGCTCCCCACGAAACCGTGTCGAAACCGGCCGTGCTTTGTATCCTGAACCACTGCCCGGTCGATGGCCTGAAGACAGCGACATCCGTCACGCCGTCGCCGTCATAATCCGCCGGAACTGGAATGTCACCGGCCTGGCCCCAGGTCTGCACGAAGAATCCGAAGCCGGTCTTTAAGATGTACCAATTGTTGTCCGAGGGTCTCCAGACAGCTATGTCAGCCTTGCCGTCACCATCGAAATCACCAACCACAGGCTTGTCGCCAGCAACTCCGAATCCGACTGTCGAAAATGAATTGTTCAAACTGAACCTAGTAAACCACTGCCCCGTCGATTGCCTGAACACAACCAGATCGGCCTTTCCGTCGCCGTCATGGTCGGCAGGAACAGGCATGTCTCCATTAGCCCCCCAGCCCACGGAAATAAATGTCTGGCTTGCCGAATTAAATATGTACCACGTCCCGCTCGAAGGTCTGAACACGGCCACATCCGTCTTCGCATCGCCATCGTAATCCGCCGGTACGATCAGGTCTCCCGGCTCGCCGTACACCATCGCCGTATAACCAGCCGTCCCACGAAGCAAGTACCAAGTGTTGTCCGAAGGCCTGAACACAGACAGATCGGCCTTTCCGTCTGCATCGTAGTCGAACAATGTGCGGTTAGTTCCGCCGACTGGCTGGCCGCCTGCCCAAAAACCGCTGTTCAGGCGAAAAGTGCCACCATTGTTTTCGCCTGCGACCGGCTGGCCGATTGTTCCGTTAGATGTAAATGTCCCGCCCGACGACCGACCTCCACCACCCGCGATGACGGATTTCTTTATAGCGAATTGCCCGCCTGATTGTGCCGATGCCATGACAGGTGTCAGCAGAATCGATAGTGCTAATAAAATAATTATAAGTTTCATGTCGCTACTCCTTTTTCATGCAGATTTCGGCCCCGGGATTTGAATTGCAGACCACCTTTTTCAAGCCGTCGAACTGGGACATTAGAAGCCCGTTGGTTTCATTTTGTTTGTAGACCTGGTTTTGCAGTGACAGGTTCGTCTGTGTCAGCATCTCGATTTGCGCTTGCTGTTCTTTGACTGCGTTGAGCAACACGACTGCGACGCGGTCGTATTTCACGCCTTCGACCTCGCCGTTTTCGTTATATGTGACGAGCAGAGGTTCAGCCGCGGCTACTTCTTCGGCTCCCAAACCGAGATCGCGCCCGCCGCCGTTTTTCCAATCGAAGCTGATAGGCCTGAGACGATTTACAAGCTCAAGGCCCGACGAGAATTGCTTTATATTGATCTTGTAACGCAGGCTGGACGAACACGTGGATAGCCGGTTATTCGCGTTGCGGCAGACGGCCGTGGCTCCGCCGATATCGAGGATATCTACCTGAATAATTCCCGCGACATGCAATCTGGAATCTGGATCGGTCGTACCGATGCCGACGAATGTATCGCTTCCCCCGTTCACGCCGTTTATCGACCCCAGGATCAAAGAGTTGCTTGCCGTGACGAATGCGTTCGCACCGATGGCTGTGGCATTTACCAGGTTCGGCGAGCCGACGTCGGTTAACGTCCCGATCAAGGTATTTTCACCCCCCGTCGTGTTGGAGTTACCCGCGAGAAGCCCGAGGAACACGTTATCGTTGCCGCTCGTGGTGCGTTCACCGGTGAATGTGCCAACAAACGTGTTACTCGAACCTGTGGTTGTAAGCACGCCCGTGCGAGTGCCAAGGTAGGTGTTTTGGAGACCGGTAGTGACGGACGTTCCCGAGAGATAGCCGAAAAACGAGTTGGAGCCGGCAGTCGCCGTCGCCAGCTTCCCGGCCTGATACCCGAAATATGAGTTGGCAGATCCACTAACATTGCTCTCACCAGCTTCGTAGCCAAAGAAGGAGTTATTTTCACCGACTGTATTAAGCCGTCCTGCTTCGAAACCAAAAAAAGCATTTTCGCTGCCCGTAGTATTCGACGTTCCGGAACGCGCGCCGAAGAATGAGTTGCCGGACTCCGTTGTATTTACCAGCCCGGCGTCGCTTCCAAAAAAGGCATTGTCGCCGCCGGTCGTGTTATCTCGTCCCGCACCTTTTCCGAAAAATGAATTGTCGCCACCGCTAGTGTTGGACTGGCCCGCGTCGTTGCCGAAGAAGGAGTTATCGTTGCCTGTGTTGTTGCTGCGGCCTGCATCTTTGCCGAAATAGGAATTGTTCACACCAATGTTGTTATTCCTTCCAGCTTCGAAACCTACGAAGGTGTTGCTGCCGCCGGTCGTGTTAAAAATACCCGCGTTATGGCCGAAAAATGAATTTCCCGTACCGGTTGAATTACTGAAGCCCGCAGCAGGACCGGCAAAAAAATTAAACGAACCCGGACTTCTTAATACACGAATACCGCCAATGCTGATATGCGTCGTCGCGTCGACGATATTGCCGGCAAGCGTCCCGCCCACAGTGCCGTTGCCGCTGACGTTGAAATTACTGATCGGCTGCTGGGTCGTAGCGTTTTGAACATAATTTGCGCTGTTTGGTAACGGATTGCGAGCATCGGAAAGACGCGAATCGCTGCCAAGCACGAATTGATTTGCGGGCGTGCCGCCAAGCTGCAAGGCATTCTGCGCGGTCTGAGCGTTCGTCGCGTTGGTTGAATTCGTTGCGTTTTGGGCATTCATCGCGTTTTGAGCGTTCACGGCATTTTGCGCGTTGACGGCGTTTGCTGCATTTTCAGCGTTTCTCGCCTGTGTCGAGTATGGTGTCGACAGCAGCTTGACCCGCGGAGCGAGCGTCGTTATAACACTTCCGCCGGGCGGTCTGACTCCTATCTCCAGAAAGCGGTTAGTCGGCGGGAACGCTCCGAAATCCAGCACTACGCCGAATATGCCGTTCGAGACCGCAACATTTGAACGCTGAAGCGTCCCGATCAAAGTCCCGCCCGTCGCCGCGTCGAATAGCCGAAACTCAAGATCGTAATTTCCGTTCGCCGGAGCGTTGTTGTCGGTTATAAACCCCTGATATGAAAACTCGGTAGTTTGGGCGTGAATCGCAATACTGCCCAGCGTCATAAAGATCAAGAGCGTTGCGAAAATATCTAAAAACTTAATTCGTTTCATTTTTCCTCCTATGTATATTTGTGGATCTTTACGGAATTATCAGCCTCTGTCCCGGCTTGATCAGATCCGGGTTCGGCCCGATGGTCTCCCTATTTTTCGGATGGTTATAAATATCCGGCCACTTATTCATGTCGCCGTAATAGGCGATCGCAATCTTCGAGAGCCAGTCGCCTTGTTTCACGACGTGGATTCGAGGGATATAGCTGGGTTTTTCGGGATCCGGCGGATAATCACCTTTTGGTGGCAGATACGGATTGGGCGTGCCGGGAGCAAACAGCACCGGTTGGGTAAAACCGACAAGATGCTCAAGCAGATGTTTCGCGAACATATTTGAGCCGTTGGAAGCGACCCAGATTATCCGACCAACTCTCGTCATCGCGGGAATGGGACCGATTCCGATTGGACGGGTTGGAGAGATTGGAATCCTTGGAGAAATTGGAGTGGTCAATAGACACATATAATAAAGAGGTTCACCAACAACCGCGTAGTTAATGACGAGGTTGTTCCTAATGATTATTGGTATTTTGCTAATATCGTTAACGTTCAACGGAGCCGGGTTGATGGTTGCGGCCCTTTTTCCGAGATAAATCGAGCAATAAGAGGCGAGTCCGCCTCCAAGTGAGTGGCCTAACACAACATCGGCGGGGTGAGACCTTGCCAGACTCAAGGCGCGGGCATAGTACGGCGAGATGCCGACAAGACCCTGCATGAAGTTGTTGAGCCAATCTTCGATCTGCATACCGCTTCCTGCAAATGATAGAATCGTTTTTCCTTTGCCCTTGACCAGCACGGCACGGAATCCTCCCACCTCAAAAACTTCGGTTACTTCCCATCGGCTGCCGTTCGAAAACTCATACAGCCCATCTTTTTTTCCGCAACCCTCGTAGGGCAGCCAGCACAAACCTTGAACTTCCTCGTAATCTAACCCCCACGCACCTGGATATAACGCCATATTTCTCTCCTTATTTTTTGTTTCTGTTATCGACATTTAACTCGTGTTCCGCACACGATCTGCCTCATGCACCGGCTTGACGGATGCCTCGAACTGCACGAAGCATCCGTCTCGCAACACCCTGCTAGTTGTTCTTTTTGCGGTTGATATTACGACCGGCTTGGTTAAGCTCGCGGTGGAGCCTGACGCGCTCGACAAGCGTGACGGTTCCGTCAGCTTTGGCCTTGCGTTCGAACTTGCGGATCTCGGCCTGCTGCTTGAGCAGTTTGGCTGTTTCCTTGAAACCGAGATCGCCTGACTTGACACCGTTGACGATGCGTTGTTTCTGGTTCTTTTCCCGGTTGTCTATGCCCGACGTATTTTGCGCCGAGGCGGCTAGTGAAAAAGTGAAAACCAGCCCGATTGTTAATAGAATTACTTTCATTTCCTTTACTCCTTCGTTATAATTTAATTCCCATGACGAAATTCATCGGCCGGGAGAACATTGCAAAATGCTTTGCGTTGTGTTCGCTGCTTAGGACGTAAGTCTTAAAAGAATTTGTGACGATGAGTCCTCAAAGTTACCCTCAAAAAGTTGTCAAAGAATTCTCAAAGAATCTATGAGCAACGGTTTCAATAGTTTGTACGAGTTCGGAGGTTTTCGACTGGACGCCGAGACAGGGACGCTTTGGCGCGGAAATGACGTCATTTCGCTCTCGCCGAAGGCTGCGGAGCTTTTAAAGCTTCTTATCGAACGCGATGGACAGCTTGTTTCCAAGCAGGAAATCTTCGATTCGGTCTGGGCAGGCACCTTTGTTGAAGACGGCGTGCTAACGCAAAACATTTACACGCTTCGCAATGCGCTTGGCCGCGACGATGAAGGCAAGCAGTTTATCGAAACCGTTCCCAGACGCGGATACCGTTTTGCCGGCCACGTTACGACGGCAAATGTGGGCGAAGAAGTTGCGGCCGTGCATGTCAGCGGTTCTGAGGCGACATTTGATTACGACGATCTTTCGGCCGATCTTCTCGAAGAAAAATCGGACGGCCCGCGTTCGGCTAATGAATACGCTTCTTCCATAACGACTCTTCATCCGCTCGTATCATCCTCCGCACCGGCTTCGCACCGACGTTCGATCCGTCCATGGCTTTTTACCGGTTTGGGCTTTTTACTTCTCGGAGCCGTCGCGTTTGGCATTTATCAGCTTGCATTTCGCAGGGACGCCAAAAGCGAATCTGCAATTGCTCCGATAGAGCAGGTCCGGTTTCAAAATTTGACGGATTCCGGCGATGTTATTCACCCAACGATATCACCCGATGGCGAGCTTCTTGCTTTTGTGCGGGTCGACGAAGAACAATCAAGCGTTTGGATCAAACAGATCGCTGCCGACAGTGCGGTTCAAGCTCTACCGCCGTCGAGCAGAGGTTACCGTTCCTTAGCCTTCTCGTCCGATGGCAAATTTTTGTTTTTCCGCGAACATAAGATACCCGGCTCCGTATATCAAACATCTATATATGGCGGCCCGCCAAAAAAGATCGCGGATAATGTTTGGAGCGGTTTCAGTATCTCGCCGGATGGAAAGCGGCTGGCTTTCGTTCGACGAAACGCAACGCGTGACGCCCATTTGATGATCTTATGCGACATTGACGGCGGCGGTGAGCGCGAGTTGAGTATGCGAGATGCTCAGTTGGGTTATATAGGCGGAGCTCCGGCATGGTCACCTGACGGCACAAAACTAATCATAGCGAGCGGATCGCGGCAACAACCACGCCCTTTACTGTTGACGATCGATGTCGATACCGGACAGGAAACAGAGTTGAATACTCCGAAATGGCGGGAAATTTCGCGCTCATTATGGATGCCGGACGGAAAACACCTAATTGTGGCGGCCCGCGCAATTGATGAGTCAACTTCGCAGATTTGGATGCTCGACTTTCCGGACGGCAAGGTGAGCCGCCTGACCAATGATCTGGAAAACTATTTCTGGCTCAGTCTCTCGGCGGACGGACGGAAATTAGTTGGGCGGCAGCAAAAAATTGTATCGCACCTGTGGCTGCTGCCCGATGGCGATATAAAAAAGGCCAGGCAGCTCACTTTCGGCGGACGCAACTTTGATGGTCACGTAGGCCTTGCCTGGACGCCGGACGGGAAGATCGTTTTCAGTGTCCGCTCCGGCCAGACCACCGATCTCTACTCGATCAACCCGGACGGAGGCGACCAGGTACAGTTGACGGCAAATGCGGGAAAAGACAATACGTGGCCGTCGGTTTCGCGTAACACATCCAACATCGTCTTCACCTCGCACCGCACCGGCACCAGACAAATATGGCGAATGGATAGCGACGGGCGCAATCAGAAACAACTAACTTTTGGGGAAGAACCAAAAGATTCGGCTTACGCCCCTGTGTTGTCGCCAGATGGCAGCGAAGTCTTTTTTATCAAACTGGGAAAGGGTCCGGCGGCGATCTGGAAGATATCCATTGAAGGCGGAACCGCGGTACCCGTTTCGCATTTGAAAGATGCCACGGCCGAAGGGTTTTTATCCATTTCGCCTGATGGCAAATTTCTGGCTTATCGCCACCTTTCGGAGAGACAGGAACCCGATGACGAGGATCGCACGATACTGATTGGCGTGCTGCCAATAGAAGGCGGCGAGCCAAAATTTTTCGATTTGCCAATGCGTCGTCCTATTGTTCAGTGGTCGTCCAATCATGCCATCGATTATTCCGCCGGAAAATTCGTTGCTTCCAGCCTGTGGCGGCAGCCGCTCAGCGGCGGCGAGCGGCAAAAGCTGCTCGATTTTCCTGACCGCGTTTTTACTTTTGCATGGTCGACCGACGGAAAAAATCTGGTTGTCGCGCGCGGCAAAATGGAGAGCGACGCTATACTTATCAGCAACCTGCCTTAAAATCTGCAAGACTTGTTTTACTGCTCAAGGTTCTGAACCTGATCTTCTTCCTTCATCAATCGGGCGACGTGGAAAATGTAGTGGACGCCGGAGAGAACGGCGAAAAGGGCGACGATGGTGTAGGTGGTTGGTAGATAGAAGCTGTAGTCGATGACCGGCGAAAGCAGAATGAGACCGACGGCGACGATCTGCACGAAAGTGCTGGCTTTCCCTAGCCATGAAGGTTTGAAACCGCGAAAACCTGTCATGATGTTTATCGCACCGGCGACAGTTATTATCAGCATGTCACGGCCGATGACGGCGGCCGTCACCCAAAACGGGACGGGCAGATGGCGGGCAGGCTGCATGACGTTTGGCATTGTAAGAATGATGAACGCGGTCGTCATCAAAAGCTTGTCGGCGATTGGGTCGATGATGGTGCCGAGCTCGGATTCCTGCTTGAATCGACGCGCGATAAATCCATCCAGCCCATCAGACAAACCCGCGATCATAAATACAATCAACGCCCACGCACTGTAGCCATAAAATAAAAGGCTCGCGAACACCGGTATCAAAGCCATTCGCAAAAAAGTGAGCAAGTTTGGAATGGTCAGAATTGTGTTCATTAAACTGAGCGGAGTTCGAGCAGCGAAATTTCGGGAGGGCACTGATAACGGACTGGCAAAACCACCGTGCCGATGCCGCGCGTGATGTAGATCTGAGAATTTCGCCGCGAATGCAGTCCGGCTTTTCGGCGACGCGGGATAATGTTTTTCTCGGTATCACGCACTCTAATCTGGCCGCCATGCGTGTGGCCGCTCAATGTCAGATCGACGCCGAAGCGGACAGCCTGGCGAAAAATGATCGGATTGTGGGCGAGCAAAAGCTTCATCTCGTCCGGGTACGAACCGCGAAGCGCGGCGGGCAGATCGGTTTTACCGACCATGTGGTCGTCAACGCCGGCGAGCCAGAATGATGCTTCGCGGCCTTCGAAACGGAAACCTTCGTTGATCAGAACATTGATGCCTTGTTCGCGAAACCGATCTGTAATGAGATCGGAGTCGGTCCAATGGTCGTGGTTGCCGAGACAGGCATGCGTCCCGAATTCAGCTTTCAGTCCACCCAAAACTTTAGCCACCGGAGCGATGTATTTCGCGTCGTGCGAAACGTAATCGCCGGTCAAAATAAACATGTCGGGTTTTAATCGATTTGCTATTTTTACGGCACGGGCGATGTGTTCGAGATTGGTGAAAGGGCTGTGGTGAGTGTCCGATAAATGTATGATCTTAAAGCCGTCCAGCTTTTTGGGAAGGCGGTTTAGCGTGATCGGCACGCGTTCGAGCGAAAGACTGTTTGCCTCGTCGATCGCGTATTTTGCAACCTTTGAGAGGTCTCCGGCCAACTGGCGCAGAGGCGTGTTCGAAGCCGCCAGCGTATTGAATCTATCGGATAACTTGACCCGTTTTGAACCGGTTATTCTCATTCGTCAATTTATAAGTATAACCATAAGAATCGGGTAGCACAACAAATGGTGATGGCGGCGATATATAATCAGTCTGCTTACATTCAACCTTCTTCCTTTGCAGCTTCGCGTCTTTGCGGGGAAATCATCTCCCGCAAAGTAGCAAAGACGCAAACGCAAGCCAACGGTCAGTCTCCTTTTACCCGCAGAAATTTCAGCTTACCAACTTGCAGCAAAATCACTTCTCCCGTTTTGATCTCAATCTCAGCGGCAGCGAGCGTTGCTTTCTCACCGTTGATCTTCACGCCGCCTTGTTCTATCAGGCGTTTTGCTTCGCCTTTTGAGGCGGAGAGGCCAGTTAAAGCAATCAAATCAGGCAGTCTATAAGTTTGCGAAGCGACCGAGCGTTCCTCTATCTCATCCGGCACTTCCTTTTTCACAAAGCGGCGGTTGAATTCATCTTCGGCGGCTTCGGCGGCTTCCCACGAGTGGAAGTCCTTGATTATCTGCTTCGCCAGATTCACTTTAAGGTTGCGAGGATTTTCGTCGCCGGCTTCGCTTTTGAATTTGAGCGTGTTCATGTCATCGACCGTCGCGTCGGTGAGCAGTTCGTAATATCGCCACATCAGGTCGTCGTATGATGGACATCACTTTGCCGAACATCTCGTTTGGCGGTCTCGTCGATGCCGATATAATTGTTGAGCGATTTCGACATTTTGTTGACGCCGTCCAGCCCTTCGAGAAGCGGCGTCGTGATGATCACCTGCGGCTCCTGTGCATATTCACGCTGTAGATTGCGGCCCATCAGCAGATTGAACTTCTGATCCGTTCCGCCAAGTTCGACATCGGCTTCGAGCGCGACCGAATCGTAGCCCTGCACCAGCGGATAAAGCAGTTCGTGCAGCGAGATCGGCTTTTCGTCGTTCATCCGCTTAGTAAAATCGTCGCGTTCGAGGATCTGTTTAACGGTCGTTTTGGCACACAGCTTTATAAAATCAGCCGCACCGAATTTGTCCATCCACTCGCCGTTGAACCGCAGTTCTGTCTTGTCCGGATCGAGCAGCTTGAACATCTGCTTTTTGTAAGTCTCGGCGTTTACGTTTATTTCTTCCCGCGAAAGCGGTGGCCGCGTCACGTTCTTCCCCGAAGGGTCACCGATCATCCCGGTAAAATCCCCGATCAGAAAAATTACAGTATGCCCAAGCTCCTGAAAAGCCTTCAGCTTGCGAATAACAACCGTATGCCCGATATGAATATCCGGCGCCGTCGGATCAAGCCCAAGCTTCACCCGCAGCGGCTTCCCCGTTTTCGCCGACCGCACAAGCTTTTTACGCAGGTCTCCTCGCGGATCACATCGACCGTGCCTTTCTTCAGATATGAGAGCTGTTCGTCAATTGTCATAAGTCTCAATTGTACGGAAAGGAGCATGATTTTTCTACTATGAGCTCATTGTATCGGTTAATTAAGTGTCACAATCGAACTACAAACGCAGTTTCAGATAATTATATTGAAGTAGTTAAGCGGGTCGGGAGAAAATATCGTTGCACCAAACGCAGTATTCTGTTAAGTTTTTGATTTGGCTCCCGACGTTCTCAACTCTCCGTAGTACAATACAAAAAATGAAATATTGTAAGATTATTCCACTATTACTGACTTTCTGTTTGACCGGTTCCTTCATGCTTTACGCGGCGGCCAGCGAGCTTGATCCGACATTTGCGGTGGGCAGCGGCATTAACAATACAGCCATCGCTCTTGTTCAACTGCCCGACGGTAAGGTCATTGTCGGCGGCAATTTCGACGTAGTCGCCGGCGTGCGACGCAATAAAATTGCCCGCCTGAATGTGGACGGTAGTTTGGATACGTCCTTTACCAACGGCAGCGGCGTTGACGGCAATGGAATTGTTTGGAGTGTAGCCGCTCAAAGCGACGGTAAGGTGCTCATTGGCGGTGAATTCTTTTCGGTCAACGGCGTTCAGCAGTCGTTCATGGCGCGTCTTAATTCGGATGGAAGTCTCGACACGGCATTCTCCCCGCAGATCAGTGACCGCGTACTGGCCATCTCGGTGCAGACGGACGGCAAAATTGTGATCGTCGGTGATTTTCAGAGCGTCAACGGCTCTTTTGAATCGAGAAAGCTGGCGCACGCCTGAACAGCGATGGAACCCGGGACCCGTCATTTGTCAATGCTCTTGGCGAGGACGTCGGCAATACGTTTCTCCTGATCCAGCCGGACGGCAGGATGCTCGTCGGGGGCGGACCGAATCTTATATCGCGATTGAACAGCGATGGTAGCGTGGATACCTTTAATTTCCTCGGCATCGGTTTGGCGGGTGGGGTTTCTGCCGCGTCGCTAGACGGATCAGGAAATATCATCGCGGGCGGATTTATTACGGCGTACAACGGGACGGAGCGTTCCAATCTGATCAGGTTATTTCCTAACGGTTCGCTCGATCCGAACTTTAACCCGACTGTCTCAGGTACGATTGCGAGTGGTTCAGTAAATTCCACGGCTATCCAGTCCGACGGAAAGATATTGATCGCAGGCTTTTTTGACACGGTTAATGGCGTCGCCAGAGACGGGTTGGCTAGGCTTAATAGCGACGGAACTTTGGACACGGCTTTTGCTCCCATCGTGCCGTTTGCGGGTGCCGTCAGTAAAATCGTGTTGCAGCCCGACCAGAGGGTGATCGTCGGAGGTCAATTCACAACTATTGCCGGAGCACCGCGGAACCGTATCGCACGGCTGAACAGCAACGCTACGATCGATCCATCGTATTCACGAAAACGCGGGCCGAACGACTCGGTTTTCAGTATTCCGCCTCTTTCGAGCGGCAAAGTTTTAATCGGCGGAATTTTTGAAACCGTCGATGAAGCACCCAGCAGCGGAATCGCGCGTTTGAATTCGGATGCCCGGCTGGACACCTCCTTTAGCGTTGGTAGCGGATTTCAAGGGTCGGTCGGAAAGGTCGCCTTGCAGCAGGACGGAAAAATACTGGCGGGCGGATTTTTCACCTTGTATAACGGAACGCCGAGACAAAACATTGCCCGCCTAAACGACAATGGAAGTCTCGACCCGTCATTCGATGCGGGAACCGCGGTCGATGGAGTGATTACGGACATCGAGATTCAAACCGATGGAAAAATAGTCATCGTTGGGTTGTTCGCCAGCGTTGGCGGTCTGCCGGGTCGGCATATTGCCAGGCTCAACGCCAACGGATCGCTCGACTCAGGATTTAATCCTGGAACCGGCGCCGACTTTGAAATATACGATGTCGAGATGCAGCCGAACGGACAAATTTTAATCGGCGGTAATTTTGACAACTTCAACGGAACACCGCGAAGCAGCGTCGCCCGCCTAAATTCAAGCGGAGGTCTTGATTTTTCGTTCAATGTTTCGACCCAATTTGACAGCGCAATTCTATCGCTAGCGTCGCAGCCTGACGGCCGCATCGTAGTTGGCGGCGCATTCAATAACGTCAACGGCTTACAGCGCAATCACCTTGCCCGCCTGAACACCAACGGTGCAGAAGATACGTCCTTTCTTTTGACCGGTGGTTTTGAGACTGGTGCAGTATATAAAGTCGCTCTACAGTCGGACGGAAAAATTTTGGCAGGTGGTACTTTTTTCTCTCTAGGCAACAATTTCAGTAGGGTAAGACTCGGGCGTTTACTCCCTAGCGGAACGGTTGACACGACGTTTCAGGTTAGTGGTATTTCGGGAGGCTCAAACAACGAATCGGAGGTCGACGATATTGCGATCCAATCAAATGGCAAGATTCTGTTTGCTGGTGAATTTACGGTGGTCGATTCAGTCGAGGCGAATCGAATTTCGCGTCTGATCGGCACTTTTGTCGCTCTGGAAGACACTCCGTTCGACTACGACGGGGACGGGCGGGCGGATCTTTCGGTGCGGCGGCCGGCGGACAATAATTGGTACGTTTTGCGCGGGACGGCGGGGTATCATGGGATGAGTTTGGCGTGCCGGGCGATCTGATGGCACCGGCGGATTATGATGGCGACGGAAAGACCGATATTGCCGTTTTCAGGCCGTCGAACGGGACTTGGTACATATTCAATTCGGCAGAGCAGTCTTTCAGACTGTTGGCTGGGGTGCGGATGGCGATCTGCCCGTTCCGGCCGATCATGACGGTGACGGGCGTGCCGATCTGTTAGTGTTCAGGCCTTCGACAAATACCTGGTACACGAGGTTTGCTAACGGGACGTTCTCGACGACGGTCTTCGGGGTTGCCGGTGATAAGCCTGTGGTCGGCGATTTTGATGGTGACGGGAAGGCCGATATCGGTCTGTACAGACCGTCGGACGGCAACTGGTACATTCTGAAGACCGGCTTCGGGTTCTTTGTCCAGACGTGGGGCGTGGCGGGTGACATTCCAGTCCCGGCGGACTATGACGGCGACGGGAAGACGGATGTTTCGGTGTTCAGGCCATCGACCGGACAGTGGTTCAGGATACAGAGCACGGCCGGATTCGACACCGTCAACTGGGGAGCGAACGGCGATAAGCCCATCCCCGCTGACTATGACGGCGACGGCAAAGCCGATGTCGCGGTGTTCAGGCCATCGAACGCAACGTGGTACATCGTCGGCTCAACTGCCGGACAGATCATAAACGCGTTCGGACAGAACGGCGACCTGCCGACTCAAGGAGCTTTTATTTATTAACAGAACCGTTCACGGTACTGATAAGAAGATTAGCCGCAAGAAGGCGCAAGAAAGGGATAACTCTATTTTGTGCCTTTTGTGCTTTTTTGCGGCTAATGTATATCGCGGCTCAGAGAACCACCTCGTCAGTGAAAGCCGCAGCCTCCCCTCCTTAGTAAGGAGCGGAGCGTCGGAGCTCATAATTTTCGATACATTATGTAGGAATTTGTCAGGCCATTCTTTGAATGGTTAAAGGCGTCGGGGATCTCGCCGATTACCTCGAAACCGACGCTTTTCCAGAGATTGACAGCGACGGTGTTGCTTTTGACAACGAAATTAAACTGCATCGCCGTGAAGCCTAGCCGCTTTGCTTCTTCGAACGACCAGAGCGCCATTTGTTTGCCGATTCCCTTGCCGGTCGCGTGCGGCGTGACCATATAGGCGGCGTTCGCAACGTGAGAGCCAAGTCCCGGCTGGTTTGCACGCAACCAAAATGTGCCGACTACCTCGTCGTCTAAGACTGCGACGTAATTATGCTTGTCCGGCGAAAACCAATACGACATCATTTCGTCTTCAGGCGTGTGGGGAGCAAAAACATAAGTGTCGCCGCCTGCGATGACGGTTTTGATGATCTGCCAGATGGCGGGTTTGTCGGCGTCAACCGCAGATCGTATCTCGATCATTTCAAGTATTTCTCAAACCAATCCAGATTGCTCTGCATTGCGGCCATTTGCATTTTTGGTTCGTTCGGGCCGTGCGGCATGCGCGGCAGGACGATCATTCGCGTCGGCACGCCTTGCTGTTTTAGTGCGTTGTAAAGTTCGTAGCCCTGCGAGATCGGAACGCGGACATCGGCTTCGCCATGCTGCACGAGCGTCGGCGTCGAGACGCCCTTGATGTTGAACATCGCCGAGTGCTTCGCATAGGTCGCCGGGTCGTTCCAGAAATCGCCGCCGAAATAATCGGGAATGAAGCCGGGAATGTCGGCGGTCGTGGTGAAACTCATCAGGTTCGTCACCGGAGCTCCAGCCGACGCGACCTTAAAGCGTTTCGTTTTTGTGATGATCGTCGAGGTCATGTAGCCGCCGTAGCTCCAGCCCATAACGCCGAGGCGGTTCGGATCGGCAACGCCCATTGAGATCACTTTGTCGACGCCGGTCATCAAATCCTGATAATCCATTCCGCCCCAATCTTTAATATTCGCACGGCGAAACTCAGTGCCGTAGCCGGACGAGCCGCGCGGATTCGGACGCAGAACGGCGTAACCGCGTGAGGCGAAGGTGGCGATCGGGTAGGCACCGCGTCCGCCGATGTAGCTGTGCTGAAAAACACCTGCCGGGCCACCGTGAACATTTAGAATGAGCGGCATTTTGGTTCCCGCGGTGTAGCCCACGGGATAGGTCAGTAAGCCTTCAATATCGCGGCCGTCGCTGCTTTTCCATTTTACGATTTCTGTTTTTCCAACAGCCATTTTGGCAATGTCGTCATTTGCGTGCGATATCTGGACAGGCTGTGAGTCGCCCGTACGCAGCGATAAACGCCTCCGGCGGGCGATCCGCCATCTGCAGGGCAAAAGCGAAAACGGTGCAGTCATTATTCAGGCTGACACCGGTTGCTACCGCATCGGCGTACTGTTCTTCGGTGATCGATCCGGTCGCGACACTGGCCGAATAGAGGGCCGTTCCCGTTCCCTTAGCCTCTGTGAAATAGATCTTTGTGTTGTCCGCTGACCAGCCGACAACATTCGGTTGGCCATCCGGTGAAAGCGCCATCTTTTTCGCCGTTCCGCCCGCGACCGGGAAGATTACAATATTGTTGCTCTGCGCCCAGCGCACCGGCAGGTCGCTGACGACCATCGATATCCATTTGCCATCGCGTGAAAAGCTTGGCGAGGCTTCGGCGGCGGCAGTTGCCACAAACGGCGTCATTTTTGCTGTCGCTACCTCGACGATCGCGACATCGGAGCTTGGCCAATCATTCGCCACGGGCGATTTCACATGGCTAAAGACGATCCGCGAACCGTCAGGTGACCACTCAAACCCAGTGACGTGTCGGTTCTCATTCGTCAGTTTCTTCGGCTCGCGTTTGCCGTTCGCGTCTTTTGCGACCGACACTACATAAAGCCGCGACATCTTTATGTTTTCATCGATCCAGCGGTAATCATTGCGGCCCTTATCGTTCTTATCCTCGTCGTCGGCTTTCGGATCGGTCATCGAGTAGGCGAGCCATTTGCCATCCGGCGACCATTCGAAATCGCCGACCGCACTTTTTACATCAGTTATCGGTTCGGCCTCGCCGCCCATCAGCCGCAACACGTAGAGATTGTTTTTACTGTCTTTGCGGTTCGATGTGAACGCAATAGAATTTCCGTCGGGCGACCATTTTGGGTTCGTCGAAGACTTTTCGCCGAACGTGACCTGATAATTCTCTTTGCCGTCGGTCGTAGCCATCCAAACCTGCGTGACAAACTCGCTTTTATCGGCAGTCATGACGGCTTCGTTGACTGTGTAAACAAGACGTTTGCCGTCCGGCGAAACGCGCGGGCTGCCGATGGCTTTGGTTTTTACCTGAATTTCCGGCGTCCAGGTTGTTTGGGCGGCGGCAAAAAATGATGTGACGACGATAAATGTGAGAGCGAAGAGGGATTTTCGAAGGGACATGATGATTTTTCTCCTTTGCAAAAGTTCGGACGGCTCCGCCGCTCTAGCTACGGGACTCGTTGTAGTGTGAATTTCCAAAGCATTCTATTCTGTTTTTCGTCAAAAATATAGCGCCCGTCGATGACTCGCCAAAATTCTAAAAACTCCCATCGGCCCGGCGATAGTTTATTGAAAAGCGGAACGGCGATCTCCGTGTTTACGGCGTCGAGCAAAGCGCGATTTTGAGCATCGAGTTTTTGGTCGCCGCGGCGGCCGGAACCGGTGTAAAAAATTGTATCTGTTGTGTTTCCGTGAAAATCGGGATAGCACGGATTGATGCGGCCAAAATCGGTGAGCAGTGAGATTAGACGGCCGTTTCGCTGGTAGATACCGTTGCGAATACGATGCACTTTCGACACTTCCGCCCAGGAATAAATGTTGCCCGGATCAAATTCATAGCCAGTTCTTATAGCTGCCATAATCAAAGTGGTTTTCGACGATTGACAGCCGGGTAAAAGCCGACTAGAATCTCTAAACCTTCAACGCATTATTTTGATATTACAAATTATTATAGGCCATTTCAGAAATCACGAGCTGACCTAGAAATCTCCAAAAAATCTTTTTTTGTCCGTAACTGATATTTATACATTCATTCGGCTTGATTCTTATATCAGCGTAGAACACATCCCAAGGAGAAAAAAGAGAGTGAAGAAATTTTTAGGTATTCTGGCAGTAATCGCCTCGGCCCTTTTCGTATTCGGCATCGTTTCGAAAAAAGCCGACGCAAACAGATCGATCTTCGGCAATAACAAGGCTGACGATCAGGAAACAGCAAAACAAATAAGCCTCGGCATCTTGCGGGGACGCGCATTACAGCGGTCGATCGGAAACGTCGATGATTACAACGTCAAGCGCGTTGAGATCGACGATCTGAAGATGGCCCACACGCACGTGCAGCAATCTATCGGCGGCGTTCCCGTTTGGGAAGGCGAGGCGATCGTCCACCTTAAATCGGACGGCGAGCTTTCGCTTATCACCGACGATCTCAAAGAAAATATTTCGATAAATACCCAGGCAAATTTCAAGGCGGCTGAGGCCGTCGAGATCGCACTACGGGTAAACGGTGGGAAGAAGCGAAAGGTGACCGAGGAGCCGACCGTTGATCTTTGGATATTTCGCGGCGAGGACCGGGATCATCTCGCCTACCGGGTTTTGATGCCGCGAATCGACGGCACTTCGAAGACCTCCGCTCCGGTCGTTTTTGTCGATGCTCATACCGGAGAAAAAGTGTATGAGTACGATAATCTTCAAACCGCAACAGGTTCTTCTCTTTACAGCGGAACCGTGACGTTTAACACAAGCAGCGTTGGGACAACATTTTATCTTGAAGATACAACGAAAAAAATCGGTACGTTCAATATGAACAGCACCGGAAACGAAACTACTGGAACAGGCGGAACACAATCGCGTTTTACAGATACTGATGATGTTTGGAATACAACGATTCAGCGTGCCGGTGTTGACGCACAATACGGTGCGGTTAAAACTTTCGATTATTATCAAGCAATTCACGGTCGCAACGGGATTGACGGTTTAGGCGGTCCGGGAACAACGGCATCTGCGGCAACCGGTGTCCCAATGATTGTTTCACGCGTTCATTTCGGAACGAGCGGTGCTTACAACAACGCGTTTTGGTTTAACAATCAAATGACTTACGGCGATGGAAACGGAACAACATTTTCGCCTTTGGTCACGCTTGATGTTGCCGGACACGAAATGACACACGGTGTAACCGAAAAAACTGCAAACTTAACCTACGCCAATGAATCAGGTGCTTTGAATGAAGGCATGTCTGATATTTTCGGTGCGATGGTTGAAAGATATACACGCGGCGGTGTTGTCGATTCTGATACATGGAAAATCGGCGAACAATGCTACACACCTGCCACCGCAGGCGATGCACTTCGCTACATGGCGAATACGCACGGAAACGGTACGCAAACTTCGGGCGGAAATCCGGACCATTATTCAGAAAGATATACCGGAACAGCGGACAGCGGCGGTGTTCATACCAATTCGGGAATCTTGAACAAAGCCTTCTATTTGTCTGCCGTTGGCGGAACACATCATTTAACCGGCGTGACAACCGTTGGAATGGGTGCAGCCGATGCCGAAAGAATCTATTATCGCGGATTAAGTGTTTACATGACGGCGGGAACAAATTTCGCGGCGGCAAGAACAGCATTATTAAACGCGGCAACCGATTTGTTTGGTTCAAGCAGCACACAATATAACACGATTGCTACAGCTTGGTGCGCGGTCGGAGTAGGAAGCTGCCCCGGCGGCCCGACCCCAACTCCGACTCCGACGCCACCGCCCGGAGGAAATCTGCTCGTTAACGGAGGTTTTGAAGGAAGCGCTTCGCCGTGGGCCGGTTCGGGAACGGGTTATTTCTACATCGCTAACGGCAGCTACCCGCACGGCGGAACCGGTTACATCTATTTTGGTGTAAACAATAGCCGAACCGGACAGTCGTACCAGACAGTTTCGGTCCCGACGTCAGCCGCCGGAACGTTGAGCTTCTGGCTGAACGTGACATCGAGCGAAACGACGACGAGCATTCAGTACGACAAGTTGTTTGTCGAGGTAAGGAATACGAGCGGAACGCTGCTTGCGACCCTTGCGACCTACAGCAACCTCAATAAAGCGGCGGCGGGTGCGTATACTCTGCGGACGCTTAATATGGCTGCGTACAAGGGACAAACCGTTCGCGTGCAGTTCCGTTCAACGACCGACAGCTCGCTGACAACAACGTTCAGGGTCGACGACGCGTCACTGCAATAAACACAGGCGGAAACCAACCGTAAGGAGTGTGTGCTGCTTTAATCGAAAAAAGGGAACGAAGGCCGACTTTCGTTCCCTTTTTTGTTTGCAATTTGTCTGCCGCCGAGCCGTATTCCCAAGGGAATACAACGCTCTGGCTGGACACCCTTGTATAAAGCCCCGGACGTGCTCTTTTTCCCAGGGCTAGCGATAGCCGAGAGACTAGAAATCGCGATCAAAGAATTGGAGCAAAAGATTCTATGGATATCTCTTTGAATTTTCTCATCCTCGTTTCCTCATTAGATATTGCGAAAATCGATCATTGCGGTTTGCCTGCGGCAGTTCTGAAAGCTTCCGCAGATGTTTCTTTATCGGGCTGCTACGGCCGTAAAATGTGAATCTAGAAGCCTCGTGAGCCTAGATTCAAAGCATTCGAACAGCTAGGTGCTGCAGACCATTACCGTCCTTCGCGGTTTTTCACACGTTGGTTCCGGTACGCGCTCTCAATATAAATGGCGTTTCAGCACAATCGAGCCGCCCGGGCTGTGAAGCAGAACCACGACTTTATTGTCTAGTTGGATCAACAGATCATTCACTGAATAGTTAGACGGCGAGTACGACAGGTAGGCGGTTCCTGACGATGTGTAACTCTTTAGGTAGTTGGCATTGCTTTGTCCGGTGTTGACGTAGGCGACAAGGTTGTAAGATGGCTTGGTTGAAAGACGAAGCCTTGCAGTTCCGTAGGCGGTAACGTTGCTTACGATATAGCCGTTGCTGCCAAACCCAAGGTCCAGACTGTCGTCAACTCGAATGCGCGCAATAGAATTGAAGACAGCGCCTGGTGAGCCACACGAGAAAGCGAGAACGACTTTCCCGTCGGTTTGTGTGTCGAGGCTCGACACGGTGTTAACAAAGCCGCCACATGCGGGACCTATCGAAAGGGTCATAAAACCGTTGCTGCCATGAGTCGTACTCGGTGTGCCGTTTGAATTTAGGTATTGAAGCGCCGGCGTAGGAAAATTGAGAAGAACACTTCCTCCGATGACGATGCCCCCGCCTTTCCGGTTTATTACTATGATTCCACCCTCCACGGCGGATTCGGCAATGCCAGAGACACCGAACGTTGGATCAAGGCTTCCGTCGCTGTTTAGCCGTACGACGCGTGCGGGGCCGTGGATCATCGCCAGCGTTTTTCCACCCGCCAACGAAACCACGCTTCTCGCCATCGTGCCGACTTGCCCCGGCAAAGTTACACGTCCATCATCACCGAACGACGTATCCAGCACACCTGACGAAGTGAAACAGAAGATTGCCGGGGTTATTTGGTTCGAGCCGAATGAGTAATAGCCTCCGCCAACGACGATCCGTCCGCTTCCGTCGCTCATTTGGGCAACACTGGTTGCTTCGCCGTATATGTACCAAGGCTGTCCGTTGATCTCCTCGGTGGCAAAGCCGGAAAGTCCAAAACCCGTATCAACCGATCCGTTCGTGTTGTAGCGGCGGAGCAGCAGCAGGTCAAACGGATAACCGGTTCCTTCCATGTGCCCGGCAGCGAGGATCTTGCCATCGGATTGCCGGGCTATCTTGCTTGCAACCATCGATTTCGATGAAGATTGGTCCGTTTTTGTACCCATAAAGCCAAATGTGGTGTCCAAAGCGCCGTGTTGTGCGGATGCGGTTTGTTCAAAGGTAAAAATTATGGCGAACGCCAAGATCAATAGGCTGCGAACTATTTTTTCTCTTTTCATTTTTTATGTCTCCTGGTTTCTGCGTCTAAAAAATCTTTCTTCTCGTTATTTAGGTTGTAACTTCATCTCCCTTTTCAATCTTTTTGTCGAAAACTGAAACCGGAAGTTCACGTTTACGGCAGATAGCGAGCCAGCGCCACGTCGTAATCGTTGCCGTTCCACGTGTAGCCGGCGACAAGTATCTTTCCGTCAGGCTGAATTGCGACGGCATTGCCGTAGTCGGCATAACCGCTAAAATCGGTAGTTTGTTTTCCATCAATGTTGAAAGTGGTATCGAGCGAGCCGTTCGTGTTGTAGCGTGAAAGGGCAAAGTTGTCGCTCGTGTCGCTCCAGCTTCGCCCGTAACCCGCAGCCACGATCTTCCCGTCCGACTGTAGAGCGATGCCGAATGCAAAGTCGTAATATGCGCCGAAAGCGGTGTTCAATTTTCCGTCGCCGTCAAAAGTTATGTCCAGTATTCCGTTGTCGAGTTGAAGCGGGCAAGAGAGAAATCAGCACCCGTCGCAGCATTCGATTGCTTTCCGGCGGCAACTATATTTGAACCCGATAAAGCAACGGAATTTATTCTGTCGTCCCATCCCGTATCAGTCGTAACCTTACCGGCACTTCCGAAGCCGAAGTCGAAAAAGCCGTTAGTATCGAGCTTTACGAGGGCGAAATCGTTGCCCGTAGCGCTGTTGTAGCTGTAGCCAGCGAGAAGTATCTTTCCGGACACGGGTTGGATTCTGACGGCATTTGCCACGTCGTGATGGGTTCCGATAGAGATCGTCGCCAAACCATCCAAGATTAAAACTCGTATCGAGCGTTCCATTGGCATTGAGTCTCGCGGCCGCAAAATCCAGATTTGCGGATGCATTCTTCGAAGCACCGGCGACGACGATCTTTCCGCTGTTCAGGAGTGCCAGACCATAATGGTAAGAATCTGCCGGACAGCCGTTTGGGTACAGATATGGGTATTCAACTTCTCCGTCTCCGCCGCCGAATGTCGTATCGCGAGTGCCGTCCGCGTTGTAACGGACAACCCATGATTGATCGCGTGCACATCCGCCACTTTCTACGAAATAGCCCGCCGCGACGATCTTTCCGTCCGACTGAATTGCCACGGCGTTAAAGATGGTCTCATGTGAGCTGTGCGCTGACTCATAGACAAATCCGCCAACGCCGAAACTCGTGTCTAACGAACCGTCGGCGTTGTAGCGCACCACAAGGCCACCGTCCGAGGAAGACATCTTGCACTGCCGGCGACCACGATCTTGCCATCGGTTTGGATCGCCATTGCGTTGCCTTTCTCGCTGTAGCCGGTCGTAGTTGTGACTTTGCCGCCAATTCCGAAAAGCGGGTCCAGATCACCCGGACGCGGCTTCTACGCCTGTCGTAAATTGAAAAGCCATCGCGGCGATGACGCGGTAACTAGCAAATTTCGAAAAATGTCTTCTCTTTTCATGTCTTTCTCCTTTTTCCTGATCATAAAATTCCTTATTATATTGGCGGCCGCAGCCGTACCGCAGCGAAGCCGTGCCTGGCCTTATTCGCCTTTTGCCATTTTTCGGTCGGGCAAGAGCTTGGCTGTCGCGTCTTCGGCCGCTACGCGTGCGACGGGTTCTTGTCCCCGGAGCTCCGCCGCACACCGTTCGCACTGAACAATCTTTACTCTCCGCCCTGAGTGGATCGTCGTGCGTTGAAATGTTTCGATCGTAATGACCGTCCTTTCCGGTTTATGTTTCATCTTGTGTACCTGAATCAAAACCAATTCTCAGTCAAAAATTCTTAAAACCAGCCGTTCTCTGCTATAATTTCACCGCTCTCACTACTGTTTGGACACGATGCGATTGGCTGAATTAACGGCACACGACGAGTCTGCCGTGCCAAGCCGGGGAAAGTCCTAAAGTTTTCGGGAATTGTTTCCGAATTTTTTCCGAAAGAGGCAATTAGAGTGCAAAATCGGCGAATTTACAGCTTTGATAACTTCCATCTCGATATCGACAATCGACAACTTCGCCGTGACGACAAGCCTGTTTCATTGTCAGCAAAGGCTTTCGACCTGCTTCAGACACTTCTCGAAAACAACGGACGGCTCGTTGAGAAAGACGAGCTTTTTAGTTCGGTCTGGCGCGATCAGATCGTCGAAGAATCGAACCTGACCGTTCACATTTCGCAGATCCGCAAGGCCCTCGGCGAAAATAAAACAAATCCGCGCTATATCGAAACCGTTCCCGGCTACGGCTACCGGTTTGTCGGTGAGCTTTTGGACGAGGAAGAAGATGAGATCGTCATCGAAACTCATACGATCTCAAAGATGACGATCGAGCAGGAAGGAGAAGATGTCAGCGTCGCCCAGATTGAAGCTGCCCGAAAAGCGTGGGCCTAATCTGAATTGGCTGGCTTTCGCCGGGCTCGCGATCATTGTGGTCGCCGCGGGTGCATGGTTTTTGGGTAGAAGCTCGCCGACGGCGGGAAGCGTTACGGGAAACTCCCGAGCGGTCAATTCGATCGCGGTTTTGCCTTTTCAGTTCGTAAACGGCGAGACTCAAAACGACGGACTGGAATTAGGTTTGGCCGAATCGCTGATAAACCGTTTGAGCGGTTTGAAAAATGTATCGATCCGCCCGATTGCGGCGGTCAAAAAATACGCCAGGGAAAATCGCGATCTGACCGGAATCGGTGAAGAGCTAAAAGTGGACTCGATCCTCGAAGGGAATATTCAGCGGGAAGGGAACCGAATTCGGCTGACCATTCGTCTTCTGAACGCAAAAAACGGCACGACAATCTGGAATGAGCAGATCGATGAAAACTTTGCCGATATTTTTGCAGTTCAAGATAAGATTTCAAATAGAGTTGCCAATTCCTTGCAAATCGCATTGAGCGATACGGAAAAACAACAGCTTGCAAAGGCTTACACGCAGAATATTGAAGCGTACAAGAAATATTTGATCGCTCGTCATAATTGGAACAAACGAAACACCGAAGGCTTTTTAGAAAGCATCAAGTTTTTTAATCAGGCGATCGATCTGGACCCGACCTTTGCACTTGCGTTTGCAGGCCTGGCCGATACTTATCTTCTGGTTGGACTTTACAGCATCGAACCTACGTCGGACGCGTTTCCAAAAGCGCGTGCGGCAGCCGAAAAAGCTTTGAACATCGATCCGGATCTGGCCGAAGCGTATGTTTCATTAGCGATGGTCGAATATCTTTTTCAATACGATTGGAAAAAAGCGGAAGAGCATTTTAGGCGAGCGCTTGAGTTGCGGCCTAGTTATTCGACCGGCCATCATTGGTTCGGACTTTTTCTGGCAATGCACGACAGGACCAGTGAAGCCTTGAATCATCTCTCACAAGCAAAAGAACTTGACCCGCTGTCATCCAGCATCAACACCGATCTCGCCTTTGCATACTACCTGGCAAATCAGACGGATAAATCGATCGAGCAGCTCAATAAAACCCTGAGATCGGACCCGGATTTTGCGAATGCTCATAATCTATTGGGTATGAATTATGTTGCGGAAAAACGGTTTGACGCCGCGATTTTGGAATTTGAAAAAGCCAGTCAGCTTTCTGACGGAAGGTTAGGCTCAACCGAACTCGTTTGGGCAAATGGTTTTAGCGGTGATAAAGCAAAAGCCGAGCAGCTTTTAGCCGCCTTTCCAAAAGAAAAAAAAATCTCGCCTTTTGATATGGCGGTAATTTTTACTTCGCTTGGTGAAAAAGAAAAGGCGATCGAACATCTCAATCAGGCTTACGAAAAAAGAGACCCGCTGATCGTCCCGATCAAGGTTTTTCCGCCATTCGAATCTCTTAGAAGCGAAACAGGCTTTGTCGAACTGTTGAGGAAAATGAATCTCTGAGCATTCAGCCCAAGTCATTTGTTCTTTTTGAACGGCGATTCCCAATCGTATCGCTTTGGCTGTGGCCTCGGTTTTGGATCTTCGGAGCCGAAACGATACACGAGGAACCCGATCGCCCGGGCGGGTTTGCCGCCGAACGTAAACCGACTAAATTTGGAAGCAAAAGCCGCCCTTTCCGCCTCAGGGTGCAATAGCTTATTGCCCGTCCGGGCACGTGCCTTCAGGACGCTGCCGTTCGTGTCGATTAGTATCTCAACCTGCACGAGGCCCGAAGCTCCGCCGGCTTTTGCAGCACGCGTGTAGTACGGCTTTTCGGCAGAGATCACCTCAAAGTTCATAAACGTATATTCATCCCCGATGACGAAGCCGTCCCATCTCTTCGGCTTTGGCCTAGCGGCGACAGTTTTTGGACGACTGGCCGGGACCGAGGCCTTGCTTTTGACATTTGACGTTTTGGACTTTTTAACGATTGTCGGCTTGCTGCTGACACCGCCGCCGCCTGCCTCGGAGGGCTCGTCAATGGCCGCAATCGCACCACCTTCGACCTGAGCGTATAACTTATTTCCGAACGCACCGATCGCCAAAACACAACTGACGAATAACAACGACCTGAAGAATTTTGTATTCTGCCTCATTTCAAATGGACGCTCCGTTTTGAATAATTTGCGCAAGAAGAGAGTAAACCGCGGAACAGCACAAAACAAGACATAAAAAAGGACGGTGATGAGCCGCCCTCTTTACATTCCGTTGGAATGCTTTTTACTGAACGTAATACGACTGCGCGGGAGCGTCGCCGTTTTGGCCGTATTGAATCACGACGAATGCCTTGTTCAGGCTGTTCAGGCGGTACCATGTGCCGTTCGACGGGCGAAATACCGAAATATCGAAGATGCCGTCACCATCGAAATCGGCCGCCGTCGGGATATCGCCCGGCACACCGAATGTAGTTATCGAGTACCGGTTCGTACCGCTGCCGATGATGTACCAATTCCCGTCCGATGGGCGCCAAACGGCGAGATCGGCCTTCCTGTCACCGTCAAAATCGCCTGAAACTGGCTTGTCACCTGAAACACCGAATTGATGAACGACAAATCCTCCGACTCCGCTGTTCAACCGATACCACGTGCCGTTTGACGGGCGGAATACGGCAATGTCGGCCCTGCCGTCTCCGTCAAAATCAGCGGCCATCGGCACGTCGCCGCTGACACCGAAATTGACCACGGAGTATCCGCCGTTACTGCTCAACAGCCGAAACCATTGCCCGGTCGATGGACGAAATACAGCCAGGTCGGATTTACCGTCACCGTCAAAATCGCCCGGTGCGGGAATGTCGCCCGATATGCCGAATGTCGCCGTGTCGTAGGTTCCGGCCGAACTTCGGATTCGATACCAGGTGCCGGAACGGTAAACGGCCGGATCGGTTTTGCCGTCGCCATCGTAATCCGCCGAAACGGGCTTATCACCATTCTGACCAAAGCCCTGAACATAAAAGCCATTGGCCGTCAGGTTCATATACCACGTGCCGTTGGACGGCCGAAACACTACCAGATCGGCCTTACGATCGCCGTCAAAATCGAAACGCGTATTGAAGTTCGGATTCGGTGTTGGAGTTGGAGTCGGAGTCGGTGTCGGAGTGGCTGTTGGAGTAGGTGTTGGGGTCGGTGTCGGCGTTGTGCCAGTCAGGCAGTTGCCGTATTGCGACATGAATGCCCCGATCTCGTTTCGCGAATAAGGACAAAACGATAAAACCGCCGCACCGCTCAGAAAAGCGTTCATGATCGTGTTTGCGCAGCCTTGTGCGGATTCCGCGTGCTCGGCTCCAAGATTATGTCCTAGCTCGTGAGCCGGGATCAGAAATTTGCCCGGTGCCCAGCTTACATAGCCGCTCACACCATAGGCCGAATCTGGAAAATAGCAGACCGCTCCGACAAAGGCGATGCCCGCGGACTGCATGACCGTTTTGCCTGAAAAAAGATGTGCTGTGTCACGGGGATAGGATGTCTGCGGAAAGTTCGATTCCCAATGGCTAAGAAAATTCAGAAGGACGTCGCCCGAATTGGAAGCACCAAACGGATCGGAAACAGACCATGTGTGCTGGTAGGTAATTGTGATCTCCAGATCGAGCTCGCTTACATACGTGCCCTCGACCATATTGAGAATACTTGCAATATTGTTGTTCGCCTGTGTCGCACCGCCGAGAATCGTCACATATTGCAGATCGGCGTCGGTCGCGATCTCCAGGTTTCGAGATGCCAGAATGGCTTGTACCGCGTTTTGATTCAGGAGCGATTCGCCAAAAGCTATCTTTCCGGGCATGTCGGCAGCACAGAAAAAAATGCTTGTGTTAAGCGAATCCTGTTCGCGGTATATGACGGATTGGTCGGCGGCGGCTGATTCGGAATAGCGTTTTGCGGGTTCGATAAAAAAGCGTTCACCGGCAACATCGAAAAAACCTTCGATGCCCGATTCGTCTATAGTGAGCCGGACTTCCGATGCGTCTTCGCCGGTCACACGGCCTTTGTATGTAGTGACGGCGGGCCTCTCAAGCGAGCGTGTGCCTGCGGCGGCTGAATCTTCGGCACGATAATCGGCAGCGTGCATATCGTTTTCCCACACCGTCAATTGGTGCTCTTTACCCGCAGCCCGAATACTTATACTGTGGACGCTTCCCTGTTCGCGGGCCGCGTCGACCTGAACGAGATCGAATTTTGTGAACGACCGCGAAAGATCCGATCGTATCTTTGAATTTTGTGCCGGAGCCGAAATTGAGGAGAGTGCGAGAATGCACACAACCAACAAACCTAAAATACAGGTGTATCGTATATTCATTCGTAAATCCTTTTAGAAAAGCTAAGATGTAAACTAATGAAACGAGATTGTGGACAAATCTCCCGCTATAGTTAAAAGTTTTAAGTATTTAGCCCATTTGGGGAATGGACGCTCGCGTTGGGCACAGGTAAATGATAGCAAATTGGGCGGGTATTGTCTGGAAAAAATTACCGTGGAGCTTTCGCTCAAAGATAATCCGCATCACGCAGGCAAAATTTACCGTGTCGGCAGCAGCGGTCATTACGAATGGGCAAGGTGAAGTTTTACTGCTGAATCACGTATTGCGGCCAAAATCCGGTTGGGGATTGCCGGGCGGATTTATCGAACACGGAGAACAGCCCGATGATGGCATCAGGCGCGAGATCCGGGAGGAAACCGGTATTGAAATGAATAACTTGCGGATGCTTCGTGTGCGGACACTTGGCACGCATGTCGAGATACTTTTCACCGCCGAGACGGTCGAAACGCCCGAAGTGAAAAGCCGCGAGATCAAGGACCTCGGCTGGTTCGGCAGCGACCGGATGCCTGAAAAAATGAATGCCGCCCAGAAGGTTTTGATCGAGCAGGTTTTGAACGGAAGCGTTTGAAAAAAAATCCCCGCCTGTTTAAGATATTTTATTCGCCGGCTAATTTCGGGCCAAATAAGGAGACAACGATGATAGATCTAATTCCAACTTCGGAATCTGTAATGAACATACTGCAAAAGACCGGAGCATATCGCAAAGGCCATTTCATTTATCCGAACGGAAAGCACGCGTCGCATTATTTTCAGATGCCGCTGGCCTTCAGGTTTTACGATAACGCACGGATACTTTCGGTTGGCCTAAGCCGTATGTTCCGGATGGAAAAATCGATCGCGGCGCTTCTGCCAAAAGTGTCGATCATCAGCCCGAGCCCGGGCGGCATTATGGTTGCGTTCGGCGTTCGCGAGGCTTTGAGCGGCGAGCAGATCTACTGGGCCGAAATGGAAGAAGGCAAACGGCAGTTTCGCCAGTATATGGGCGAAAGCGAGGTTCACCCGGCGATTATCGTTGACGATATTCTACGTTCCGGCAAGGCGATGCAGGAAACATTCGACCTGTGTAAAGAGATCGGCGCTGAGGTAATCGGCTGCGGGGCGATTGCAAAATTTGAAGATGCTCCGAATGAATTCAACGGCGTTCCCGTAAAAAGTCTGATGAGTTTTGACGTTAATTTTTACGAAACCGAAGAAGAGTGGAGCTCGTCGCGAAGTGCTTCGGACGCAGAGGAAGAAAAGGTCAGGTTTTAGTCAAACTCCCGCAATTCATGCTGTAGTTCACGGCGTTCGACGAACATTCGCAGGAATGCTTCACGCCGTGTCAGAAATAGCCAGATAGCCTTCGCCCAGCCGCGCAGTTCTTCGATCTCTTCGAACGTGTGCAGGGCGATGTAGCCGCAAACGAACGTCAGCGGCACCGACAAAAGAGCACTTTTCCAGCCGAAAAAATAGTAGACAGCCACAGCCGCGATCAACCACGTCAGCGGCATAAATACCATTCCCGCCAACACTTTAACGGTCGACGCGATATCGTCTGCGTCATGTTTCGCATATCTATCGGCGAACAATTCCGCATAGCTTATACGCAGGATAATGAATGATCGCACCCGCAACCGCGAGCGGCGAAAGCAGAGCGAGAGGCCAGGTTTGCAGCAGTGCCTGTTTGACGACCGAGCCGCGCGAAAATTGGGCGAGTGAAAGGTGTTCCGGCCCGATGCTGAAACCGGCGAGCTTTTTGTCGTATTCGATCAGCTTATCGCGTAGTGCTTTCTTCTCTTCGTTTACAGTTTCATCGGACGTTCCGGTGACAAATTTTTGTAAAAATTCCAGTTTCTCACCCAGATTTTCATTCGCTTCGGCGGACGCGAATATCTCCTCAGCAATTTTCGCGGTGTGCAGATCAGCTTCGGTCTCGGCGTTCAGCGTAACGACGCGAAGTGCATTTTCGATCTTTGCGGTCAGTGCCTTCACCGCCTCGCGAACGGGCTGGCCCTCGGCATCAACTTCGACCGGTTCGACAGTAAAAGGCTCGCCAAAATGTAATAAAGCCTCGCTGCGAAATGTGGTCTTGCTGGTGTAATAAAGGCCGACCGGAACGATGCGGAGATCCAGCGGCTCGGTTGTTTTGGCGACCGAAACGGCTCCCAGAGCAATGCGTGCCGCTCCGGTTTTCGCCGGCAGCAGTTTTGGTGAATTGTGCGAAACACCTTCGGGAAACAAAGCGATCGAGCCGCCTTTTTGAAGCATTTCGCGGCAAAGCTCGAATGTTTTTTGATTTTTGGAGACGTCCTCGCCGGCGTCGATCTTTCGGTAAAGCGGCAAAGCCTCGACCGTTTTTAATAGAAATGAAATAACCGGCATTCGGAACAACGTCGATTTGGCGAGAAACGAAATTTTTCGAGGCAAAGCAACGAAAACCAGAGCCGGATCGATAAGGCCGTTCGGGTGATTCATCACGAAAATGACGCCGGTGCCTTTCGGTACAATGTCCGCGTTAACGGTTTCGATGCGGCGAAAAAATAGCCGGAGAGCTGTGCCGAATGCTCCGAGAACCAGCCGAAACGTAAGCGTGCCGCGTCGATTTAGTATTAGGTCGGTGAGAGTGAGTTGTTTGAACTCGAGAGGCATAGCCTAGATCTCGTGCCGATTCGTTAGAGCCTTGTCCATCGTGACTTCATCAACATACTCTAGATCCGATCCGACGGGCATTCCCATCGCGATGCGTGTCACGCGGACGCCGAGCGGTTTTAGCAAACGTGCGATGTAATTGGCCGTCGCTTCGCCCTCGGTCGTCGGGTTGGTGGCGACGATGACCTCTTTAACCTCGACGCCTTCATTATTTTCGGGCATCAGACGCGGGAGCAGATTCGGCAGCATCAGTTCGTCGGGGCCGATGCCACGAATCGGCGAAAGCGAGCCGTGCAGAATGTGATACAGCCCTTTGAACGAACGGGTTTTTTCGACCGCGACTAGATTATACGGCTCTTCGACAATGCAGATTATCGAGCGGTCACGCTTTGGATTTGTGCAGTAATTACAAGGGTTAACGTCGGTAAGGTTGTTGCAGATGCTGCAAAATACTATCTTTTCCTTAACCTCGAGAAGTGACTCGACAAAGTTATCTACCTCCGCCTTCGGCCGCCGCAAAATATAAAAAGCGAGCCGCTGGGCGGATTTGTGTCCGACGCCGGGCAGCCGTTTGAATTCGTCAATGAGCCGGGCGACGGGTTCTGAGTAATCCAACATAAAAACAATGGAGAATTGAAAATGGAAAGTGGAAAATAAAGAACGGAGAACGAGTAATCATTCTCAATTCTCCATTTTCAATTCTCCATTGTTACATTAGTCCCGGAGGAAGCATTCCGCCGAGTTTGCCTTTTAGCGATTCTTCGACCTTGCGATGAGCCTCATTCAGAGCCGCGACGGTCAGGTCCTGGATCATTTCTACGTCGCCGTCCTTTACCAGATCGGGCGAGATCGTCAAGGACACAACCTCAAAATCGCCACGCATTTTTACATTGACCGCACCGCCGCCCGCAGACGCATCGACAACGGTTTCCTTCATCTCTTTGCCCATCTGCTCCTGCATCTGCTGGGCCTGTTTCATCATCGACTGCATGTCGAATCCACCAGGAAATTTCATAGCGTTTATGTCCTCTCGATATTTCGTCTGCCAATAATCAATCGTATCTTTCCGCCATTTCAATTGCAAACAGGAAGGCCTGAGGGCAGTGGTGGGTCAGTTGAGATGATGACGTTGTGCAGAGGGTAACTCCTCCGTGATCTTCGTGAAAACCTTTGTGTTCTTCTCTTTTTTTTAACACATAGAGCACAAAGAACGGGCACAAAGATCACGAAGTTTGGAAACAGCATCGCCATGAGAGGCCGCAGCCAAACCGACTGTGGTTTCCCACACCCGAACGGCGGGCGCGGCATCGTTACACCGAGGAAAATTATCAGATATTCTCGCACTCGTCCTAGAGGAGGACCTAAATAAAATGAATGAAGAAAAACATTTCAACTTTTACAACACCGGAACGGCATTGGCCATCGGCCTAATCATTTCGTCTTTTATATTGGGCTGGGCGTATAAAGACTCGAAGAAAGGCGACGAAGCGATTACCGTCACAGGCTCGGCAAAGAAACGTATCAAATCCGACTTAGTCGTCTGGAACGCGGGTGTCTCGACGCAATCGCCGCAGTTGTCCGAAGCTTACAAGCAGCTTTCTGATTACACGCCGCGCATCAAAAAATATCTGATCGATAAAGGCATTCCCGAACAGCAGATCACCGTGTCGTCTATCGCGACGACGCAGCTAAAAGCAACGGATGACGCAGGCCGGGAAACGTCCGAGATTACGGGTTATGCACTAAAACAGCAGGTGAGCGTGACGTCAAATGACGTCGACAAGATCGACCAGATCTCACGCGAGGCGACCGAGCTTATCAACCAGGGAATCCTGCTCGAATCAAGCGCTCCGCAGTTCTTTTACACAAAGCTCGGCGATCTGAAGATCGAGATGCTCGGCGAAGCCGCCAAAGACGCAAAAACGCGTGCCGACAAGATCGCGGAGAGCACGTCGAGCAGCATCGGCTCGATCCGCTCGGCCCGCATGGGCGTAATGCAGATAACCGCGCCAGAATCGACTGAGGTTTCCGATTACGGAGTCAATGATACTTCATCGATCGAAAAGGATGTGACTGCGGTCGTGAACATTAGCTTTGCGGTCGATTAGAAAATTGTCGAACGCTTCGCGAGGAACCCATGCCAGAGATTGTCAGCCGGCAAAGAATTTTTATCCGCGTTCATCTGTGATAATCTGTTGTTTCACCGATGAAAAAATACGTCATCAAACGCGATGAAGGTTCGCTGCCGGAAAGACTGACTCGATATAAGACCGAGCTGAACGACGAGCAGTTTCGCGTTGTCACGGCACAGCCGAAGGCAACGCTCGTTGTCGCCGGTGCGGGAACTGGCAAGACGCGGGCGATCACTTATCGCGTTGCGTATCTGATCGAACAAGGCGTTTCGCCGCAGCGGATATTATTGGCGACTTTTACAAATCGTGCTTCGCGGGAAATGCTCCGCCGGGTCGAGACGCTGACCGGCAATCAGAATGTTCACAGGATTTGGGGCGGCACGTTTCATCGCATCGCGAACATGATGCTGCGGCGACACGCAACGAGCATCGGCTTTGATGGAAACTTCTCGATCCTTGACAGCGAGGACGCCCGCGATCTGATCAACATCTGCATCGAAGACGCCGCCATCGACACCAAGGCAAAACGCTTTCCGAAGGCCGAAGTCGTCCAAAACATCATCAGCTTTGCCAACAACACCGACCTGCCGCTAGATAAAATTATCGCCGGAAAATATCCTTATTTTGAAATGCTCACGCAGCAGATAATGCGTGTCGATTCGATCTATCAGGACCGCAAACGCGAGCGGAACGTGATGGATTACGACGATCTGCTGTTAAACGTAAAGCGGCTGCTGATCGAAAACCCGACGGTCGCCGAGCTGTACGCCGAGCAGTTTCAGCATATTCTGGTCGATGAATATCAGGACACGAATTTTTTGCAGGCTGAGATAATCGATCTTCTCGCGGTGAAGCACAGGAACGTGATGGTTGTAGGTGACGACGCTCAATCTATTTTCGCTTGGCGCGGCGCCGAATTTACGAACATCTACGAATTTCCAAAACGCTATCCCGAAGCGCAGCTATTTAAACTCGAAACTAACTATCGTTCCACACCGGAGATTCTCGGCCTTGCAAACGTTTCGATCGCGAACAACAAACGTCAGTTTCCGAAAATATTGCAGGCTGTCAAACGCTCAAAAGATTTCAAACCGGCACTAGTTCCCTGCTCAGACGTGGAGCAGCAATCGGTGTTTGTCGCATCGCGCATTCTCGAACTCCGCGACGAAGGAACGAACCTCGAAGACATCGCCGTGATGTATCGCTCGCATTATCATTCGATCGAGCTGCAGCTTGAATTGTCCCGGCGAAACATTCCGTATCGCGTACAATCGGGCGTGCGATTCTTCGAACAGGCGCATATCAAAGACGTGATCTCGTACTTGCGGATAATCGTCAACCCGCGTGACGAGTTGGCATGGAAGCGGATATTGAAGATGATCCCGGGCGTAGGGAACGCACTGCAAATCACGATCTTGAAGAAATGATGCTCGCCGACAATGGCAGAACCACCTGCGTTAGCGGGTGGATGCGAGAGTCACTGCGAAGTCTGGGTTGGTTTAGGGTGCTCGCCCTCACTGAGCAGTCCGGTTCGGGATGTTCCGCTGAAGTCCAGCCAGCCCTGGCAGAATTTCGTCGAACTCCTCGAACTGCTGGTCAACGACGAAAATCGTGGGCAGCCGTCAAAGCAGATCGCTCTAATTTTGGAAAACGGCTACGAGCAATTTCTCCAGGAAAATTACGAAAACGCTGACGCTCGAATGGAAGACCTTCGCGGGCTTGTCGCAGTTCGCAAATCGCTACACGTCGACCGAGGATTTTTTGTCGGAACTTGCACTGCTTTCGACAGAACGATTCAAAGAACCGCAGGCAATTGTTGGCGAAGATGTTATTGAAGGCAGCGGAGAGGACGAACTGCTAACACTGACAAGCGTTCATCAGGCAAAGGGTTTGGAGTGGAAGGCCGTGTTCATAATCTGGGCCGCCGAAGGCAAATTCCCAGTCCCGCGTTCATTGAAAGAGATCGACAGCGAAGAGGAAGAACGCCGCCTCTGGTACGTCGCTCTGACGCGTGCGAAGGACGAACTTTACGTCACTTACCCGCTGATGCTGACCGATTACAACCGCCAGACAGTCCTGCAAAAACCGTCGCGATTTATAATGGAATGCCCGCCTGCTTTGTTCGAGGTTTGGACGCTTGAGGAAGAAGCCTCCGAAATTCGATGCACCGCTTGATCGCGGAGGCTCCGAAAGATTTTATAAATTAGGCTTACCGCGAAGAGGAAGAAATTTTAGCCGCGGATGGACGCGGATAAACACAGATCAAAACCTGATCGAATAATTCTTTTCTTCTCTTATCAGCGTCCATCCGTGTTTATCTGCGGTTAAAATTCTTATCTTCGCGTCTCGGTGGTAAAAATCTTCCCTCCAAGCAACCAAAACAAAAACTCGCCGCATCAATGGTAATACGACGTTCGTCCGTTCTGATTTAAGGACCAAAACTACTTGTCTTTGCCGTGTTTACGGTATTGCCGAATATGCATTTTCCGCACGTTCGGGGAGGAGATTTTTATGCCAAAAAAGAGTTTTATAGAGGCGATCGAGGTCAAAAGCCCGTGTTCCGAAAACTGGGACGAAATGACCGGAAACGAGAAGGTGCGCTTTTGCTCGCACTGCACGAAAAGCGTCAATAACGTTTCGGAAATGACACGCAAAGAAGCTATGCGGCTCGTTCGCCGGTCCGAGGGGCGTTTGTGCGTGCGGTACGAAGTACATCCGAAAACGCACGTTCCAATATTCTCTGCGAAATTGAGCCGGATCGCGCGGCAGACGGGCGTCGCGGCGGGTGTGCTCGGCGCTTCGCTGGCACTCGTAAATGGCTTGTATGCACAGGGCGAATCCATACAATTTGAAACCGTCCGGGCCGAACAGGCGCAAAAGTCAGGCGGAGCCGTTTCAAAAATATCAGGTTATGTGATGGATCCGAACGGAGCGGTTATTCCATTCGCGGTGGTTTCGATAACGAATATCGCTACCTATGAATATACCGCTGCAAATGCTTCCGCTGAAGGATTTTATGAATTCAAAGACTTGGCTCCCGGAAACTACAAACTCAAATTCGAGGCGGGTGGCTTCGAGATGAAAGAGGTAGAGAATGTGCAGCTTGGCGAAGCAAATGAAATCAGGCGCGACGCACAGCTTGCGATTCAGCAGGTCGGGGTTGTGGTTCAGGTTGGTGGCGAGAACGGTGACGAAAATGTGGAAGTAATGGGCGGAATGATAGCAACCATTTCATACGAGAACAGAAATGCCCTTGTCACAGCTGTGATGAACGAAGATCTCGAAGAAGTGAAGGCCTTGATCACGCGTGGAGCCAAAATCAATGTAAAAGACAAGGCGTTCGAGGGAATATCGCCGTTGCACGCTGCGATCGAAACCGGCAATTTTGAGATCATGCAGATATTGCTCGCATACGGAGCAAAGCCGAATATTCGCGACTATCAAAAGCGGACGCCACTGATGATGCTTGACGAAGACGCCGAACCGGAACTCGTTAGGGTGCTTCTTGCATACGGCGCTAATATCAAATTGGCCGATGCGGAAAAGAATACCGCATTACATCACTATGCCGAATTCGACGATGCGGAAATGATACTGCTCTTCATTTCATACGGCGCCAACCTGAACGCGAAAAACAAGACGGGCCGCACAGCATTGATGATCGCCGCCGAGAACGGAAGCAGCGAGACCGTTCGGGCCCTAGTGGAAAATGGCGCTGATCTGCACATTGCCACAAAAAAACGTCAGACAGCCTGGGATCTTGCCGATGGCGCTGAGGTGAAGGCGATCCTTGAAAGCTACGGTTTAGTTGGCGGGAACCGGCCGTGATCGCGACCTAACATCAAGATGCCGTGAGTAAGGGCCGCAACAGATTGCGGCTTTTCTATTTTGAACGGGGCTTAGGTATAAAATGCTCGTGATGATTATTCCGTGATAGAATTCGGGACGGCTTATGAAAACCTGCCCGAAATGTGGAACCGGCTACAGCGATGATCTGAGCTTTTGTCTTGAAGACGGCACGATGCTGCCCGCTTATCCCACCGCCGGTCCAGGAAGAGGGCCTACCGAAGAATATCAAACAATAACAAATCAGAATCCCGCCATTTCAAGCCCGAACACGCCGGCATCGCCCACGAACGTACTTACTCCGCCTCCGAAGCAATACAAAATGTCGCTGTTCGATCCGGCGTCTCGCATGGGTTGTATCGTTACATTCGGACAGGTTTCGGCCATATTGCTGCTTGTGTTAGGCATTGGCGTGGCCGGACTTTATGTAACCTATCGCGGCGGTTCCGAAATTGCGAAAAGTGAGCCGCAACCGGCTTACAACACCGCGAGCACAGCACCTGTAAATGTTAGTGCGAACGCCGCCAATTCGAACGCAAGTGCGGGGAATTACAGTACAAACACCGTCACGCCGATGGCCACTCCGGCCACGACGAAAAAGCCTCCGAAAACTATCTCGGGCGGCGTGGTCAACGGGAAAGCGATCAGCCTGCCGCAACCACCTTATCCGCCTGCGGCCCGAGCGGTCCGTGCATCCGGAGTGGTGAGTGTCCAAGTGCTGATCGACGTTGACGGTCGCGTGCTCTCGGCAAGTGCTCTCAGTGGGCATCCGCTTCTTCGCAGCGCCGCTGTCGCCGCCGCTCGTTCGGCAACATTCAGCCCAACGCTCCTCGCGGGCGAGCCGGTAAAAGTATCCGGCGTCATCACTTATAACTTTGTCCCTTGACTTGCGGTGGCAGAAAATCGGTGATGAATGATAGAATCCGAAGTTAGTAATGTTGATTCAACAATCCAACCAAAATATCTAAATTATGAAATATTGCCCGACCTGCAAAACCCGTTATGACGAGGAGATATTGCGCTTTTGCATGAAGGACGGCACGCCGCTGATCGAAGAAGACGAGCCGGTTTTTATACAAATGCCGAGTGAGAGCATCGATGGGACTGACGATGACGATCAGGGCGAGGTGACGATCATCCGCAAAAATGTGCCCGCACCGCCACCGCCGCCGAATGTGATCGACGACATCTCTTTCACACCGGACCCAACGCCGTCCGCCCAGCGAATTGTCGTCCCGACAATGGAAGAACCGGCTGCGGCCCAGGCAAGGGCAAGAGTGATTCCGCCATATCAGCCACCGTATCCGCCAAAATCGAACACCGCAAAAGTGGTGATTTTGACCATTCTCGGTACGCTCGCAGTATTTGCATTTGGTGCGATTATTTTCCAGTTTTTGCGGAATGACACAGCGGACAATTCGAACATCAACACAAATTTCAATTCGAATATCGCCAACGTGAACACAAACGTGAACACGAATCTCGGCATCGATGGCAACTTCAATTTCAATGCGAACGCGAATTTCAACACGAACTCGCTTTCGAACATAAACACGAATACGGGAATCCGAACGCCGACTCCGACGCCAAAACCGAGCCCGAGCGCACAGCCAAGCGCTTCGCCGTCACCGACGCCCGATAGCAATGCAACTCCAGGCCCGACACGTACTCCGTCGCCAACGCAAACGCCGACCGTCGTCCGCCCAAACCCGACACCGACAACGCCGAGGATGAATCCGCTCCCCGCAAACCGCCCCGCGAATGGCGGCGTTCTGAATGGCCGCGCACTCGAATTGCCGATGCCGTCATATCCGCAGATCGCAAAACAGATGCGAGCATCGGGCGAGGTCCGCGTGCAGGTCGCTGTCGATGAACGCGGCAATGTGATTTCGGCACGCGCCGTCAGCGGACATCCGCTGCTAAGACAGTCGGCGGAAACGGCAGCCCGGCGGTCGAAGATCCGCACGACAGGCCGGAATGAATCGGGGGAATTGGTTTATAACTTTAGGAGTAATTGAGCTGGATTCTAAGAAAACGCCAACGCCATTTCGACCGCTCGTCGCGGATCGATGACGCCCCAGCCTTGTCTATCTACTTCATAATGCGGCAATCGTTCGGCGGTTGAGATCAAAATACGTTTGATCTGCGGCGGTGTGAGCGACGAATTTGCTTCGAGCATCTGGGCAACGACAGATGAAACGATCGGTGCGGAAAATGAGGTGCCGTCAACGTACTTGTAATGTTTGGTGATGACGTTTTCGCGGCGGATCTTGAGAATTATTATTTGTCTTATGCTGTGCACGGGCCGGTCAAGAGCAGCGTCAAGTTCAGCATCCACGCCCGGATTTCGCCGCAATCATTGAATGCAAGTTCAGCGTCCGATGCCGCGATCGAGAAGCTTTCAAAAAATCGGCCTGTTGGGCCGTCGGCGTGTTCGGCAATATCGGAGCCGGCACCCAGATCGACGGAGCGATGACCTCAGGTTTTTGCAACCCGTCATATGTCGGTCCATACGACGAA
This sequence comes from Blastocatellia bacterium, assembly GCA_963765045.1. Classification (GTDB taxonomy): domain Bacteria; phylum Acidobacteriota; class Blastocatellia; order Pyrinomonadales; family Pyrinomonadaceae; genus OLB17. Next base: position 39,226 of record CAVXVF010000027.1, read on the forward strand.
CGGTACATTCCGCGTTTTGCACGGTTCATCGAATTATTGTCGTCGAGGCCTCCGACTGCTATGCACGACGGCGAGCTGGCGGGCGGAAAAACAGGATGATTCGGCAAATGTCCCGGCGTTGCCGACGGCGCAGACGACGGTGATTCCTTCGGCGGCGCATTTCTCGACCGTCTGCGACAACGGATCGTGCAAATAGCTTTGTTCGTAATCGCCGCCAGCGGAAATGTTGACGATGCGGATTCGGAACTTTACACGATTCGCCAACACCCATTCGAGACCTTCCTGAATATTCTCCTCGGTGATCCGTCCGGTGCGCGGCAAGCTTTACGAGAACTACATCCGCATCCTGCGCGATGCCGCGATAAAATCCATTCGAAAGCGATCCGTTTCCCGCCGCGACGACCGATGTCATCATTCCGTGCCAGCTTGCGACATCGGGTTGGAAAAGCGAGCCGAGTTCGCCATCGGCGTCGAGCAAATTTCTGTAGCCGACAATACGATTCGACGGCGACGTCAGATCGACGTGCGGGTAAAAGCCGGAATCGAGAAACGCGATAGTCACGCCGCGTCCGGTAAAGCGGTCATCGGCATCGAGACGGAGAGGCGTCGAGAGCACGTGCGAGCCATCCTTTTGCATCGCCGCGTCTTTAACGATGTGATCCTTGGCCCGCTCAAAAAGCCGCACGCAGCGGGCACATACCGCCTGGAATTCCCGAGTGTCAGGTGCATTCGCGAGAATAAGTTTCTGCAAGTCTTCGTCTAGCACGAGCATCGGAACAAATTCTTCGAGCTTTTCGCGAAAGCATACCGGGCAAACCTTACCACCGGCGGCAATATTGGCTGTGGTTGCCGGTCTTTGAAATTGTTGGGATTCTTGTGGGGTCATTTTAGAGATTTAAGTTTTCCATAAAGACCAGTTAAAATCAAATTAACGCTGGCGTCTCGCTGGCTGCAGCGATAGATTTATGACCAGAAAAAAGATCGGCCTTGCGCTTTCGGGCGGCGGAGCACGCGGCTTTGCACACATCGGTGTGCTGAAGGCCTTGGCCGCACATGATATTCCGATCGATCTCGTGTCCGGTGTTTCAGCCGGTTCGTTTGTCGGCGGTGCTCTTGCTGCCGGAATGTCCGCGGACGAGATCGTCGAGATCGGCAAAAAAATAAGCTGGTTCGGCATGGCTGGATTTTCTTACTCGCCACGCGGGCTGTTGTCGAATGCAGCGATGGGCAAATTTATCGAGCAAAACTTTCCTGTCAATCGTTTCGAGGACCTAAAAATACCCTTTGCGGCCGTCGCCTGCGATCTGGAAACAGGCGCTGAGGTCGTGCTGCGTGATTCGGGTGATCTTGCATTTGCGATACGCGCAAGTTGTGCGATTCCCGGCGTATTCGTACCGATGATCGACGAACAGGGCCGCAGCCTGATCGACGGTGGAGCAGCAACGCCAATGCCGACAAAAGCTGTTCGAAAGCTTGGAGCGGAGATCGTTATCGCGGTTGACGTTCTGACGTGCGGTTCTTCGTTCTGGGGAAAGCCGAGCACGCTCGTCGGCACATTTTTTCAATCGGCTATGCTGATGATAAGGAACGCCTCAAAAAACCAACACTACCGAGCCGATGTCGTGATCGAACCGCAGATCGCACACATTCGGCCGGATGAGATCGCAAAAAGGGATGAGCTGATGGAGTTTGGTGAAAAAGCCGCACTTGAAAAGATCGACGATATAAAAGCAATTATCGATTCCAAATAATAAAAAAGGCGGGAGGATTTCCCGCCGAAATAATTTTTCGTCAACCTGACTCTGTGTTTTTCGTGGAAAGACTCAGTGTCCTTTGTGTCAAACAAATCATTAACACAAAGAAAGCAAAGTCAGAAGACTTTATGTCGTTCCTTAGAATCTAAACTTTGCTCCAAGCTGAATTCGCCGCGGATCGAAGGCCGAGGTGAATCCGAGCGGCGAGCTTGGGCCAACGTTCGGATTGCCGCGGACGTCAACGGTCGTCGTGACAAAAGCTCCAACGGTGTTGTTGACCGAGGCGAAATTGAGCCGGTTTAGCAGGTTGAATGCTTCGACCGTCAGATCAAGGCTCATCGTTTCACTAAAGCCGAACTTTCGCGTAACGCGCATGTCAAATGTAGCAAAGCTTGGGCCTTTGCCTACGTTGCGGGCGACTGCTCCCTGGTCCAGATTGTTAAGACGAAGCAGCGGCCGGTCGCCATTCGTGCTGCGGTCGCCATTTACATCGGAACCGGCGAGGAGATTGAACGGGCGGCCACTGTTGGCCCGAATGATCGGCGTCAGTGTAAAGTCACGAAGAACCGAATTCTTCCACGGGCTTGAGATGATCGAGTAGATCACGAACTTATGCCGCTGGTCGAAAGCCGACAGTGAATATTCCGGGTTATCATCAAGCTGATCGAAAGCACGGAAATCGCTGTTGTAATCGGTTACTTGATCAAAGGCTTCGCTGAGCGTGTAGTTTCCCGCAATCGCAAAATTACTGCTGAATTGCTTTTGAAATTCAACGATAAGCCCGTTGTAATTTGCCGAAGCGGCCGATTCGTAAATGATCTCCTGAAACAGGCTCGGATCGCGAAAACAGGTCAGTATCGCCGCACCGGTACAGCCTGCGGCGGCAGACCACTCGCGAATTCCGCGCGGCCCGATCGGACGGTTAAGCAAATTTATGTCGCGTGCCCGTGTAATAAACTGCGTCAAAGCCCACACATATCCGGCTGAAACGCTGAAGCCTGGCGAGAATTCGTGTTCGATGCCAATGCTTCCCTGCTGCGCACGCGGGTTGCGATAAGTCGGGTCGGCACGGAAAAGCACGGTCAATGGGCTGCGCGGTCCGGTTTGCGAAACACCTATGCCGAACTGCGCGAGGTCCGCCGGTGTTATTGTGCGCGTCGTGTTTGGAATGCCAATCACGCCTTGTGCTCGCAAGGTTCTAAAAATATTGATCGGGCCGTTTACTGCGAGCGGGTTAGCCGCATTCAGACGTCGTCAGAACCTGCGGGATCTGACGCACTCCGTCGATCTCATTCAGCGATTGGACGACGTAATCGATAACGAACGGGATCTGAGCATAGAACATTCCGTAGCCGCCGCGAATGATCGTTTTGCCTTCCTTAAACGGATCCCACGCAAAACCAACGCGCGGACCCACGCTTCCATAAGACGTTTTAAGCGGCTTTTTGCGAGTGTCGATTTCGTACCGCAAACCGTAGTTCAAAGTGAGGTTCGACAAGGCCTTCCAGGTATCTTGTCCGTAAACTGAATAGTAAGGCAGCTTGCCGCCGACGATACCGTCGCCAAAACCTTGTTGGTACGATTGCGGCAGGCCGAGATCGAGAGACTGGATTGCGTTGATCGTCGTCGTCGCAAGCTGAGGGCTGACCAATGCTCCCGGCAGTGTGCCAAAACCAAATCGTCCGCTAAAGAAGGTCTTCGAATCGAAGAAACCGTCCCGCAACAGGAAACTGCCGCCAAATTTCATGCGGTGATTGCCACGATCGACCGTAAAATCGTCGGTAACCAAATATCTCCGGTCGAAATTAAAACTCGGCAGAAAGATATCGCGGTTAAAAAAACCAAAGCCCGCAACATTCAATTCGGGCCCGTTCGGATCGTTCGATTCTACAAACAGCTCATTGTAATTAAGTTGTACGCGAAGCTCATTGGACATGCCCGAATCGAAAATATGTGTCCACGAACCAATTAGGTTGTGGTCGAGCACCTTCACATTATTAGAACGCGAAAATCCGAGCAGAGCACGAGTGGATTGATTGCCGTCTTCGCGGTCGTTGAAACGGTAGCTGGCATAAATGCTGTTTGAAGCGCTGGGAACGTGATCGACTCGAAAAGAAAAATTATGCGAATCCGCCGGAAACGGAAAGACGCCGCTGTTGTTGCGGAAAAGATCCTGCACCGGCTGATCGACCGTGAGCACGCCCGTGAGAATGGCGGCACACTGTGCACGCGAAACCGCGACGCCCGGTTACGCAAGGGACAGGCGTCGGGTCGGGTACTTGATGGCAAGGGCAGTCAGGATAGCATTCTGGCCAGGTGTCGGCTGAAAAATAGCGAGGTTGGTCAGAAGCGGAACGGTCGAAGATTCTCGCTTTCGCAGGCCTTCGTAAGCTCCGAAAAAGAACGTCCGGTCTTTTTTGAACGGGCCGCCGAGCGTTATGCCAAATTGCTGTCGATTTGCGTCCGGCTTGATTCGGGTCAGATTCGTTCCCTGCAATACGAATGCAAAAGGATCGCCCGCGTCCAGCGATTGATGCCGGAAATAAGCAAACGCGCTTCCATAAACATTATTCTTTCCGGTCTTTGCGATGATATTGATCACACCGCCGCTTGCTCCGCCGAATTCCGCATTGTAAGTGCTGCGGTTGATCTGAAATTCCTGCACTGCTTCCTGGCTCAGATTTGCACGGACGCCGCCGCCCTGATCGTTTGCCTCGGCACCGTCAACCGTAATGCTGTTACCGCGTCCGTTATTTCCATAAAACGAAATACCGCTCTGCGGCGTTTGGGCAACGCGAAAATCGGTGTTATCCGCAAGTGCGTTCGAATCGACAACGCCTGGTGAAAGAAGCGTAAACGTAAGGTAATCGCGACGGTCAATCGGCAGCTCGCGAATAAAGCGTTCGCCGATCGTAGTCGACTGCTGCGACCTGTCGGTTTCGATCACCGGCGGATCAGCGGATATTTCGACCGTTGCCGACGCGTCTCCAACTCGTAGAGTGAAATTTTGGTCAGCCGTCTGCCCTACCGTTACCTGAATGGCATTTATGACCTGAGAGCTAAATCCGCTTGCCTCAACGCGAAGCTGGTAGGTTCCGGGCGTAAGCGATAACAACCTGTACTCGCCCTGTGCGTCTGTTGTCGCCGTGCGGTTGACACCTTTGGATGTGTCGGTCACGGTAACTGTCGCACCGGATACGACAGCACCGTTCGGGTCGGTAACCCGGCCCTTGATCTCGGATGTGGAGCCGCCTGCCTGAGCAAGTGCGGTTAGGCAAAACGCGGCCATTAACGTCAGCATTGCAAAAAATCGAGTCATCTTGAAGTAACCTCCGTTGGATACAATTGGTATCGCCAATTGTATAGAGTGAAATTATGACGAATGAGCAAAATCAGATCACGGGTATGGCGCGTAATCGACACATACTCCACTGATCGGTGAAGTATTCAGTCAAATAATTCAGATATAGAACTCAAGATCGGCATTCGGGCCGACGAATTATCAAGGGTGTCAACCTGTCCGTAAGCGATTCAAAACAAAAATGTTTGTGCAATTCTACTGTTAATTTACATGGAATTCAACAATAATTTACATAGACCGATAAAACATGAATCCCAACTTTTTTGATTTGAGTCGATAACGTTTTGTCTTCGCCGATTCACTGGATATGATGCCGCGACAAGCTGAAAAGGTATGCTCACACGAAAGGGCACTTGCAATCCAATGGCAAAGAGTGCATCATAAACAACGTTAATCCTTCTCTCGCATCAACAGTGATGCGCTCGTCAAAGACGGTTTTTTGGGTAGTTCGAGAGCAGGCTGGTTATTAGTTGCAGAAGCCGCTCGCTTTTTTGAGCACCCGAACCGAATCCTTTCTAGTAAAGCCATTCAGATTCGACGCTTCTTTTAGAATTCCCGTTTATGGGAAAAGGTACAATTTATTATGTCAATGAAACTTTACGTAGGAAATCTTTCCTTCAACACGTCAACATCGGATTTGGAACAGGTATTCGGCGAGATCGGAACTGTAGAATCGACAAACATCATCGAAGATCGTGAAACAGGCCGCTCACGCGGATTCGGCTTTGTAGAAATGTCTACTAAAGAAGAAGGCGAAAACGCGATCGCAGCCCTCAACGGTAAAGAAATCGATGGCCGTGAGCTGAAAGTCAACGAAGCTAAACCGCAGGAAAGCCGCGGCGGTGGCGGTGGCGGAGGCCGTGGCGGATACGGCGGCGGCGGTGGTGGATATGGCGGCGGCGGTGGTGGTCGCAATCGCTATTAATTTTCGATAATTAATATTCGAACAAGAGGCCTTCGGCATTTGCCGGAGGCTTTTTGATTCTGACCAGCCGGATATCGGTTAAACAAATGACTTCTGATCAATCGGATTTAGTGATTCTTGATGCTCTCGCGAATTCTAGCAGTGGTATGTCCGCTGAGGATTTGGGTGACAACCTAAACGTCGACAAAATGCTTTTGTACTATCAGCTCGACCGGCTTGTGAAAGCGGGCCTTTTGAAACGCAGCCGTCCGATGTTTAGGGAGCCGGAACTTTACGAGGTGACGGAACTCGGACGAAATAGTAGGTCCGACTAGAACAGTTCCATCTGTAGTCGGCCGTGAATTTCAATTTCTATGAAGGTTATAAAGGCTTTCAACTCGGCATCGCGTTCGGCCTTGTTGTCAAAAATGCGACTGCGGCCTGCAACCTGATTTTGCTGATTATGGACGCGGTAGCAATACGATCCGTCGCCGGTTTTCAAAGCCCGGATGTACGAGCGATAGGCGTTCAACCGCAACACATTTTGCAGTTCGGAGCTATGTTGGCTGGAAAGAAAATCGTTGATATCCATTATTTGGTCCGTCTGTATATTAACGCAAACATCCCGGTCGTTCCATCGACGAAACGCGGTTTTGTAAGGCAATAATATACTTGACTCATCAGGTCGGGGAGTGGCAATATGAATAGCCACTCCGAGAGCGTAAAATGGAGTGGTTTTATTCCATTCCAATTAGTGAGTCTAGCCGATATGTTGATTAAATACCCCTTTGATGAAATGAGATGTTTGCTGAGCGGTATGCAAGCAATTCAAGCACAACTTGAATCCACAAAAGAGGAAGACATTGACGCGGACTTTCTAGGCCATTTATCTGATCGCATTATTGAGTACGAAAAACTATGCAAAACATTTGAAATAGAAGTTTCAAGCTGCATTTCTCGACTAACCGGAAAAATCCGTAATCCTGCATCGCTCAAATATCCGGTGAGCACTTATTGGATAGAATTAAGGCACCGCATTAATGACGAATTGGAACAACATTTGTGGATGTATCTTGAGCGAAATCAAGTTGAGTATTTCAATCAAGAAATGCTCTTTGGCGAGGAAGTTTATGATAATTTCCCGACAGCAAGAGATGATATAAGAGAGGCTGGAAATTGTTACGCCACGGGAGCTTACACGGCATCAGTTTTTCATTTAATGCGAGCAGCTGAAGTAGGAGCAAAGGCAATGATTCGGGCTTTGAAAGCTCAAAAATACATCGGTGGCAGAAAGATGGTTAAAGGTAAGATGGTTTTTCAACGCAAATCTATTGAGCTATGTGACTGGCAAACTCTGATTCGCGGCCTAAGAGAAGCATATAAAGGCCTAGACAAAAAATCCTCGACCAGCGTTAAAAGAAAAGCGACCCTCGCATTTTACAGCGAAGCTCTTTCCCAATTTGAGTATCTCAAGAATGGATGGCGAAATAGTATTTCTCATGGGCACGAAGTCGCTCCAGATCGGCGATTCTTTTTACAAGGCGAGACTGAAGATATAATAAAGAATACCAGGCATTTTATGCGGCATTTAGCAAAGAGAGTTACAGAATAATAACGCCAATGAAAAAGAAAGTTGAAATGAAAAACGACGGCAAGGACTATCCGCGATTCGAGAATCTATTGCGTGAGGTTATGTCCGTGCCAAAAGAAGAATTGAAACGACGGGAAGAAACGGAGAAGCAGAAGAAAAAGGCGAAGAAGGATTAGACTTCAATCCTTCTTTTTCTTCCCACGTTTCTTTTGCTTGTTACCACGTTTCGTAGCCGATTAGCTTTGCATGGGTAAGACGTTTACCGCTAATCGACTTGATGAGTCCCAGAAAACGATCTTTGTCATTGCCTTCGCGTTCGTTATAGCGGAATGCTTGTTCTTCGACGTAGGCTTGTAGGTGTTCCGGTGCGACCGAAACATAGGTTCCTTTGATGGTTCGCTTTAACAGGCTCCAAAAGTTCTCAATTGAGTTGGTATGGACGTTTCCGCGGACATATTCAACCGAATGATTTACCGCTGAATGTCGGTAGTCGATTGCTAACAGTTGATAGGCGTTGTGACCATCGGTAAAGAACTCCGAACCCTGTTCAACGTTCTCACGAATGATAGGAATAATGGTTTTGCCTTTTATGTTCTTAACAACCTTTGCACGAACCTTGCCGCGTCTTTGAACCATACCGAGAACGGCGGTGTGATGCCCTTTTTGACCGAACTTGGTTTTCAGTTCTCTACGTTTGCCGCTATGCATATTCAATGCGTTGCCGCCGACAAAGGTTTCGTCGGCCTCGACGGTGCCGGATAGCTTTTCGATTGAACCGTTCTGCATAGCCAAACGGATGCGGTGAAGCACGAACCAAGCGGATTTTTGAGTGATGCCTATAGCACGGTGAATCTCATAGGAACTTATACCGTTCTTTGCATTGACGATCAGCCACATTGCGGTTAGCCACTTGTCTAAACTAATTGCCGAATCCTCGAAAACGGTTCCGACCTTAACCGAGAATTGCTTTCGGCATCCTTTGGTTTTGCATTGCCAAACCTTACGCGATTCGATGAATGAATTATTGGATTCTTTACACTTAGGGCATATAGCTTTACCGTCTGACCAACGTTGTGAGGCTAAGAACTGGACACAGAATAGGTCGTCAGCAAAGAACTTGATAGCTTGCTGCAAGGTGGTAGGTAATTGGTTTTCGTTCATCATAAGCAAAGTATGACATAGATTTTAATGATGAGTCAAGTATATTATTGCCTTTTGTAATCGAATTCAAAGTAATGAAAAAGAAAGATATTGAAAGGTTAAAATTGAAGTTAAGGGCCGAGAAAAATCCTGCCACAGTGAATGGCTCCGGCAAGCAGCCGAGCGTCGTGCCGCGTCAAGGCCCGCCGAAAGTGCAGCAGCCTAGACGGCGAGGCGAGATTTGATTCTCGGTGATTCGTCGCCTGACACACGAGCCCTATTTCTGCCAAGATGCTAGTAAATTTTGCACTTATCTGTATGTAGAATCCCGAATATCAATTTGCAACTCGTACTAAATCCGTGCATCATTGGATTTGCAATCCTTCTCTTGTGCATCAACGGTGATGCGCCCGACTGATCTAGGTTTATTGACGGCGTTTTGGAAGTTCGAGAGGCAGGGGAATTAATAGGTTATAGAAGTAGCTCTGAATTGAGCATCCGAACGCTGATCTTCGCGGGCCGACCGTTTCTCCGAAGTACAAACGCATTCGACACTTCTCATCAATACCCGAGCATGATGCGGGGACAAAGGAAAATATCAATATGTCAATGAAGCTCTATGTAGGAAATCTGTCATTCGCGACTTCAAACAGCGATCTGCAGGAACTGTTTGCGTCGGTTGGTACGGTCGAGTCGGCATCGGTCGTCGAAGACCGTGACACGGGCCGCTCGCGTGGTTTCGGTTTTGTCGAAATGTCATCGAAGGAAGAAGGCGAGCGAGCTATCGAAGAGCTCAACGGCAAGGAAGTGGACGGCCGCGAATTGAAGGTAAACGAAGCTAAACCGCGTGAAAACCGTGCCGGTGGCGGTGGTGGTGGATACGGCGGCGGTGGCGGTGGCCGCGGCGGATACGGCGGCGGTGGTGGTGGACGTGGTGGAAATCGCGGCGGTGGCGGCGGTGGAAACCGTGGTGGTGGAGACGGCGGCTACGGCGGCAGCTCAAACCGCTGGTAAGCAATCCGCGAAATCAAATCAGAAAAAATGCCTGGTGCTTTTGAGCCTCAGGCATTTTTATTTTGATCTGAACGGTGGTCAGTTTCGCTTGGACGGAGGAGCTTTTGGCTTTGAAGGTTGTTTCGGCTGATAGCTCAATGCCGACCTGATCGGAGCCGGTTTGCGAATCTCAAAATCCAACTTCTTAACAAGCGTGTCGTTAATAAAAATATCGGCGCGGTATTTGCCGGCTATCCACTGCTTATCGGGCCGACCGGAAAAATTGACACGATTCTGATTGTCCTTCGTCTGGTAGATTGTGGAGACAATCTTCGTTTCGGCTTTCACGCCCGCAACAGCCACCGCGACGAGATTCATTTTAACCGATACCGGCGACGCCGAACCCAGGATCACGACACAGTAGATAGGAATGTCTTTCGTGCCAAAATTCGTTGCCGCAATGCCAGCCTTGCCGTTGCCGTCGTCCTTGGCAAGATACATGCTCTCGAACCAACTCATCTCGGCGGGTTGCGGTGGCTGACCATAAGATACGGCGGCAAACGCAATTAAAAACAATAAATTCAGTAAAACTCGCAAATGGGTACTCCATTTAGCCGACATGATTTGACCGTTCTGTTTGAACCGTAAAGCAGCCGTTTAGTTGCTTCGATCTCAAACTTTTTTCCCTTTCGTGAAGTTGTTGCAGGTCCGAATTTTTGGCACCTGGTCTATTTTGTTATCATTCTAGATGAGTTAAATATGGTTTATACCGTAAAAGTTAGATGGGAAAGGGAGCAGGCGAGGCATTTTCCGACAATAAATACAGCCGTGAGCACCGCTGGATATTCGATGGCGGGACTGTCGTTCCTGGCTCATCGTCGCCGCATGTCGTACCTCTGCCTTATTCGAACGAGGCTGCGGTCGATCCGGAAGAGGCGTTTGTCGCTTCGCTTTCAAGCTGTCATGTGCTCTGGTTTTTATCGTTGCAATGACGAAAGTCACGCTGCGACCGAGGGCAAAGTTCAGCGGCGATATTGTTCCGACGGCGGCGGAGATAGACGCAATGCACCACGAGGCGCACGAGAAGTGTTTTATCGCGAACTCGGTCAAAACAATTGTTGTGATCGAACCCGTACCGCAAACGTGAGACCGTTATCCGATGGAAACCAATCCCAGTAATCATGACGCAGTAAATGGCTGGCTCCGAATTCCCGAAATGATCGAAGAAGCAATAGCGGGTTTGTCGGCGGCTGAACTCGATCTCAGTGCCGGATCCGACGCGATGTCCCCAAGAGAAACCGTTCACCATTTAGTCGAAGCGAACATCGTCGCATCGAGTATGATCATCGCCGCCCTCGGCGCCAGTGGTTGTACGTTTGATTGGTCATGGCTATATCCGAACACAGCGTGGGTAAAGCGTATGAACTATGACACGGCTCCAATCGATCCCGCCTTGGCAACGCTGCGAGGACTTTGCCAACACATTTCGAATATCGTCCGCTCTAAGGACAATGCCCTGCAATGCGAGGTTAGACTCTTCGATTCGCCTGGTGCGGAAACTTATTCGATGACAGTTGAAGCGATCCTACGCCACGAAGTTGATCATGCCGAGGAACACTTGCTGGAGATCCGAAAATTGTGAAAAAGGACTGGTCGAAATTAAAAAGGGAAATACATCCGATGCCGGATTTTGTTCTTGAGGCATTGGAGAAATCGAAGTTTTACGACGCCTACCGTCAACGCCCACCGTATCAGCAAAACGATTATATTGGATGGATAACACGAGCCAAAATTGCCTGCCTCACGGCAAAAACGCCTTGAACAAATGCTGGATTAGCTCGGACTCGGTGACCTTTATATGAAGATGAAGTACAGCCCGAAATTGAGCTAGGAAAACCACCCTGCGTATTCCTACAAAACAGCTTGTTGAGTCATAATATACTTCGGGCTAAATCCTATGTCTGAAGCAAAAATTATCATAATAGTTTACACAACGCTGTACCGCAAAGGCGGGCATCAATTTCCAATCGTCGCGAAAACGCTTGCGGATGAAAAGCGCGAAGGCGGCTTCGAGGGCAACATAATTTGCGAAGCGGTCGAGAGTAAAAGCGAAGTTCTAAAAGTCTTCGCAGAAGCCAAAGCTGCCGGAAAACAGATCAGCGAATTTCACTTTGTCGGCCATTCGGGAATGTACGGGCCGATGTTCGCGACGGTCGCTTTCCCCGAACAATTCTCGCCCTACGAATGGGAGCAGATGGAAATTCCATTTGCCGAAAACGCGTCAGTGTATTTTCACTGCTGTCGTTCTGCCCGCTGGTTCGCACCATTTTTTGCTCGTACTTTTAATGTAAAAGCATATGGGTTTTTCTTGTACACGACGTTTTCTAAGAGAAAGGAAAAATATCGAAACGCAGGCTCGAACGGCAATGCGGCGAGGTTGTACACCATCGGCTGCAAAGGGCGAAAGTCGCACGGCTATTTAGCGTCCGCTCAGAAACGGCTTGGATTCATGCCTGCTGAAAAGATGAAAGCCTTCGAGCCGCAGCCGCCATCAGGCGATACGTCATACGACCACGTAGCCGAGCTATATGACGCCGCGTTTTCGGACATCCGCGTTCGTCAGGACGAATGGAAATGGCTGAACGATCATCTTCCGGCAGTTGAGCTTGACGTTCTCGATATCGGCTGCGGCAACGGCGCTTTGCTCAATGCTCTCGCCGATAAGATCAAAAGCGGTGTCGGCGTCGATGAATCCGCCTCGATATTGCAACGAGCAAGAACCAAAAACTCTGAAATTTCAAATCTCAAATTTGAAGCGATAAAAGGACCCGTCCTTCCTTTCGATGACAATTCTTTCAACGTTGTGATATCGCTGATGTCGTTTCGATATCTCGACTGGGATCCGCTGCTGATTGAGATCAAACGCGTCACCAAACCAGGCGGCAAGTTTTTGATAATCGACATGGTCACTGTTCCTGTCAAAGCGTCGGAATACCCGCGTCTGCTGTCTGATAAATTCCGCACCATCTTTGAGCAAAAACGCAATGCGGAATTCAACACAAATTTGCAAAAACTTGTATCGCATCCGGATTGGAAAAAGATGCTCGAATACAACCCAATCCGCTCCGAACACGAGATGAAATGGTATCTAGAAAGCCGCTTTCCCGGGCAGAAAATGGAGATCCTCAACATGGCCTGGAACTCCCGCATTGTTGCTTTTGACAGCGGGCCGCTTGAAAATGGCTTTGAGGCAAAGTTGACGTATCCATGATGCCGGAAAAGGTGCCCTATCTATGAAAATGCCGATTTCTTTGTGTTTACTAGTACTTACGTTATTAGTTTCCTCGTGCTCGAAAACTGCTGGTGTGAACAACGCCGCGAAAAATGTCGTGAAAGACGCCAACACCACTGAGAAGCAACAACCGTCGAATTCGGAGGACGAAGTTCCGATTCCACGGATGAACCAAGCGAAGGCAAGTGGATGGCAGGTGCCGCCGCCGAACAGAGATGTCGTAAGAAAGTCGGTTGCCGATATGCAAACAACTACTGGCAAACAGGTGAAGGTAACTTCCACAGACTACAGCTATGCCTATGAAAACCCGTGGTCCTATTCGGAAGACTTCCGCGATCTACGAGGGCCCGTCAAACTCGAATCAGTATTTTTCTCCGAATACAGCGGCAAGGGTAGAGTTTTCATGTACTCAATTATGGCGAAAGAGGTCAGGGCTCCGCCTGTGTCAAATAGAGTTCCACACGAAGATTCATTCGTTTATAAAATAATGGACGCTGACGGCGACGGTATTTTTGAAACACTCCTTGGCGACTATGACGAAATTATCGTACCTAATTGGGTTGTCAAATAGGCGGTTATGAGCGGGCGGCTGGGTATCATCGACTGGGGCATCGGCGGCATTGGCATCTACAAGCTGATCAAGGAACAGCGGCCGGATGTTTCGGTCATCTATTTCTCAGACACCGGCTCGACGCCGTACGGCAAGATGTCGCGGGCGGAGTTGGTTGCGCGGCTAAACGCGGTCATCGGGTTCCTGAAAACTAAGGGCGTCACGCACCTCGTGATCGGCTGCAACGCGGCCAGCACTGCAATTCCTTTCTTGGACTTTCAGGGTCTGAAGGTCGAAGGCGTGATCGAAAGCGCCGTTGCAATGACGGTCCGGTTAAAGCCAAACCGCGTCGGCCTGATCGGCGGACGACGAACCGTTTTATCCGGCGTCCATCGAAAGGCGTTTGCGGCACACGGGATCAAGGTCGAACAACGCATCGCCCAACCCCTTTCCGGCCTAATCGAAAGCGGCGATATTTCATCCAATAAGCTGAGGGCCGAATGCAAAAGAATCCTCTCGCCAATTCGCAATTGCTCTCATATTCTTCTTGCGTGTACCCATTATCCGGCAATCGTGGATGTGATGAAGAATTTTGTCTCCGCAAACACGGGTTTTATTGACCCGGCGACGGAGTTGGTTAAGCGGACGACAAAGTGGAAGTTGAAGGATGGAAGTGATCTGTTCCTTACAAGCGGTGATGTCGTTGAAATGAAGACGGCAGCGAGAATTGCGTTTGGCGTGAAGATTCGGGCGGTTAAGCCGTTCTACACCGGCTCTCCCAAAGTCGCGAGATTCTCGAAATAACGACGGTGAGTGCGCCGCAAAGCCGCTTCGCTTGCAGCTTCGAGTAAAACGATCTCACGCCGAATTCCTTTGTTATTAAGCTCAAGCTCAAGCTTGAGCTGGGCGTCAGCCGCTTCCGTTTGCTGAGAACTCGAAAACTTTCTTAACGAAACTATTTGCCCCCGATGACGATCGTAGTCGATCAAAAATATCATTTCTTATTCCTCTTCAACCGGCTGACTCTTCTAACTTCTTCTCTTAGATGTAGTATAAGTTCTTCTTTCTTATCTTGATAGTCCTTTTTTAGTTTTCTAAGTACGGCGTTGCTTTGGGGCTTTAGTTTACCTTTCGAAAGCAGATTTTTCAGAGTTATAATTTCAAGCTCAATCTTCTCGAAATTCGCCAAAGCGACTGAAATAGCTGTTAGTGACTGAATAAGTACCTCGGGCCCTTTGCCGTATTTGATCCCCGGATCAAATAGGTCAGACAGTTTCTCTGACCATTCAGCCCACAGGTGTTGAAGTCGTGTGCGCACCTGGATTTCGATTGGTTTGCCATCTATCTTATAGATTACGTGAACGGCACGATAACCGTTACTTGGTTTGTTTCGCCGGTCGGCGACAGAAACGTTTCCGCCCAAGTCAGGCAGTAATGAGACGATTCGATCTTGTTCTGCAATATCAGGGACGACGATTCTACAACCTGCAATATCTTGTATTTGCGTTAGCCTTATGCTCTCTCTACGAAGCTTGTCGATGATTGACGCGGTCGATTTTGCCTGACGGCCCGTGGGCTTCTGTGACAACTCCTTCCGAATCTTGCCTAAAACAAGATTGTACGGTTCGGTAAAAGAACGACGGTACTCGTCTAGGAGAGTCAAATCTTCGTTACTGGTATTGCTTTGCTTTATCCTGTCGCCTAGTTTGTCAATTTGCGCTTTGCTCATATGCTACGAATTCCAAGTTTAACATTTTGGCTATCATCCGCGTGTTTATAAGCAGATTTGTCAATCACTTCCAACCAACCTAAAATCTAGTCTTCGCATATGTCCGAAGAAGTCGATAAATATCACGAAGAAGAGCGGATCGGGAAGACTTATGACCTGCGTGTCGTAAAGCGTCTGCTTCGGTACCTGAAGCCGTATTGGCATCTGGTCGCGATGGCGTTGACGCTGACGCTTATCACAAACGTCCTCGTCAGCCTCCAGCCTTATTTCACAAAGGTCGCGGTCGACGATTTCATCGTTCCAAAGAACACGGATGGAGTATGGCTCTTTGCCCTCACTTTTTTCGGAGTTTTTCTTTTCCGGTTTATCTTTTCGTACACGCAGGAAATTTTGCTTAATAAAGTCGGGCAGATGGTGATGTTCGACCTGCGGACCGAGATCTTTACAAAGCTCCAGAAGCAGGAAGTCGCGTATTACGACAAATATCCGGTCGGGCGGATCGTCACGCGGCTGACGTCTGATGTCGATGCTCTCAACGAGCTTTTTACATCGGGCGTGATCGACGTGCTCGGCGATCTGGTCGTAATTTTCGCGATCATCGGAATGATGTTTTGGCTGGACTGGAAGCTTGCGATCGTTTCGCTCGTGACGGTGCCGCTGTTGTTTGCTTCGACAAACTGGTTTCGAAAGCACGCCCGAAACGGCTTCGACCGCGTGCGTACGCGAAACGCAAAGCTCAACGCTTTTCTTGCAGGAATACATTTCGGGTGCTCAGACCGTCCAGCTTTTGAATGCTGAAGATAAGGCGCAGAAGGGTTTTCACGACATTAACGACGATTATCGCAATGCGAATATCGAGACAATCTATTACTACTCGATTTTTTACCCGTTGGTCGATTTCATCGGCGCGGTCGGCATTGCGGTTGTTATTTTTGCCTTCGGATTCGAGAGTATGAGCGGCTTGTCCGCAGCCGGAGCGGGGCTTACTATCGGCATTCTAGCGTCGTTTATCCAATATTCGCTGCAATTGTTTCAGCCGATTCGCGATCTGTCGGACAAATTCAACGTGCTGCAGGCCGCCATCGTCGCTTCGCACCGGATATTTATTCTGCTGGATTTGGATATCGCCATCAAAAGCCCAGAAGTGCCGAAAATGTCCGGAAAAGCCCTTGGCGAGATCGAATTCCGCAACGTCTGGTTCGCCTACAAGGACGAAGATTGGGTGATCAAGGATGCGTCATTCAAGATAAATGTGGGTGAGAGCGTCGCGCTTGTCGGGCACACGGGTTCGGGCAAAACAACGATCACGAACCTCCTGATGCGCTTCTACGATGTACAGAAAGGTACGATATTGCTGGACGGCGTCGACGTAAAAGATTGGGACCTTCACGATCTGCGGTCTAATTTCGCGGTTGTCTTGCAGGACGTATTTCTATTCAGCGGTTCGGTCGAAAACAATATTCGGCTGGGTAACGCGAAGATCGATGACGAGCGAATCCGCTGGGCGGCGAAGGAAGTCCACGCCGACGCGTTTATTCAGAATCTGGAAAAGACCTATAAGTTCGAAGTCCACGAACGTGGTGCCGGGCTGTCGGTCGGGCAAAAGCAGTTGATATCTTTTGCTCGCGCGTTAGCGTTCGATCCGACTATATTAATCCTCGATGAGGCTACCAGCTCGATCGATACGGAAACCGAGCAGCTTATCCAGCAGGCCGTCGAACGCGTTATGGAACAGCGGACATCGATGGTCGTCGCCCACCGGCTCTCAACCATCCAAAAATGTGACCGCATCATGGTTTTCCATCACGGCGAACTCCGAGAAAGTGGCACGCACAACGAACTCCTTACCGAACGCGGGCTTTATTGGCGACTCTACCAGCTTCAATATGCCGACGACAAGTCGGTGCAGATCAAAACCGATACCTCACCGGACCTTGTCGCCGGTTCTGCGTAACTAGAATAAATAAGGACTTTTGTTTATACTGTCAGTCAATCATGTCGACTGAAGCAAAAACGAGCGATGATCTGACAAATGAAAGCCGTGCCGTGATCGACGACATGTTCGCTCGCTGTACCGAAAATGCTCCGAATTTTGGTGTTACTAGTGATTGCTTCAAATCCTCTCTTTTAAGAACTATAGGTAAATATCTCGCCGCCGCGTCGCACGAACAGCCGGGATCTGCGGACGTCAACCAATTTCTCGAACAAATACAAACTGAAGACCTTTTTCTCGCCCTTGCTTGTGCCAACGGAAACGAGCGTGCGTGGTGGGAATTTGACCAGCAGCATAGGTCATATCTTGAGCGAGTCGCCCGTCATCTTGCAAAAACTGAGGTTGACGCACAGGAAGTCATCGATACGGTTTACGTCGAGCTTTATGGTACGCGAGTCGTGGATGGCGAGCGTGTCTCGAAGTTTTCGACATACAGCGGACGCGGGTCGCTTCGCGGCTGGCTGCGAACGGTTATCTGGCATTCGCTGGTCGATCTCCATCGGGCAAGCCACGACGAAGTTTCGCTGGACGAAATGACCGAAAACGTTGGCGAAGGCATGGCCCATGCTAGTTTTGCCGAAGCGGCTCCAGGCGGCGAGGACGAGATGATCGACCACATCGCACGCGAGCGTTATCGTAAGGCTACCGTGTCAGCGATTGAAACAGCTTTTGCGTCGCTCGACGATCACGAAAAACTGCTCTTGCTTTTTTATCACGTCGAAAATTTAAAGCTTCGCGAGATTGCCAGATTGGTTGAGAACGAGGGATCGCCTCTCAGGGGCTGGTTTCAGCGAAAATCGCAGACACGCAGCGAAAACCCGGCTGGCCGCATTCACGAATCCACGATAATGCGTTGGCTGGAAAAGAGTTACGCTCGTGTTTTGCAGCTTTTTCGTGCCGAGCTTTCTGAAAAAAGTAATCTGACCCGCGAAGAGATTGAGATTTGCATGGGTCTCGCAACGCAGGATCTTGCCGGCAATAATCTCTTCAGAAATCTGTCTACAACCTGAGGCCGTAAACGTGAATCGTATACGGTTATTTCCCCAAGCAGAAAAAATAACGCAAATGTTAAACGCTTATTACGTCTGCTATTCGGGAGGCTAGTACACAATGGAAAACGAAGGAAAAATGAATACGCAGGAAACGGCAATGCAAGGCTTGATCGGCCGTTATTTGAAGATGCGTTCGGCGGGAAACCGTGATGCGTCAGCAAATAGCCCACACCTTGATAACGATTCGCTCGCGGCATTTACCGAAGGGAATTTATCCGAACTGGAAGCCCGTCCAATGGTTAGCCACCTGGTAGATTGCTCGTTTTGCCGTCACGTAACGGCGGAACTAATTCGCCTCGACTTGGCTTTTGCCGATAATCCGGCAGTAAGACTGGCGGCGGAATCGAGCGACCCTTCAAGAGTTTCAGCGGTTTTGAACGGTCTATTGTCCAAAATATTCGGCACCAGCGACGGAGCCGTGTTTGCACACAACGAAAAAGACGAAGAGGCCGATAAACCCAAAGATCCGACGCGGACGATTCGAAAGACAAATAACCCCTAAGCGAAAGCTGATGAAAATTGACCATTTGAAGGAACTAAACCCTTCAAATGGTCTTTTTTTGCCAACGAAAAAGACGAAGAGGCCGATAAACCCAAAAACCCCGAGCGGACGATTCGAAAGACAAATAACCCCTAGGCGAAAGCCGATAAAACTGACCATTTGAAGGAACTAAAACCTTCAGATGGTCTTTTTTTGCGTTGTAATATCAAAAGGCGATTATCCCCTTGAGAAAGTAACTAAATTAGATACATTATACCCCTATATTTGGAATTGGCAGAATCCTAAGTTCTTGGCTGAAGAGTTAAGGGATATTATGGATTTTCGTTTAATTTACGATGGGCAATTGCTTTCGCAGAGCAATAGCAAACGGGTTGCAAATAAAAATGAAATTCGCAAACAGATACATGACCAACTTTTCGAGTTATGGGATAAACACCGATCTTGCAGAGATGAGAACGTTTAGAGTGGAGGGAGAAAATATAGGTCTCGAATTGAGATCACAAGCCGAACGTCTTGGCAGACCATTTCCAGAACTCGGACAAACGGAGGTTGATCGCTAGGTTATTATTACGAAAGAGGGGGTATTCAGTATGTTCCGCTTGTAACTCCCGAATTCGCTTGCGGCTTGCATATCTATTCCTGAGACGTGAGAAACCAGAGCTATCATAAAGCAGGGCGGTGATGTAGATAATCGCATTAAGACTTTTTTGGATGCATTACGTGTACTCAAAATGCGGTGAAATGAGAGATTCACCTTACGCAGTGTCGCGTTTTTTCTTGATGGCTGATGATTCGCTGATTACGGAACTCAATATTGTTACAGATAGATTACTTACTCTAGCAGGGTTGACGTCACACATCCGAATTAGATGTGCACCTTATTGTCGCGTAACCGTAAAAGCTAGCGTGGACAAAATTGAAGGATTACAGAGAGGGCTTATTTTGTTTAGGTTTTGTTTGCTGATGTTTGGCTTCATTTTAGAAACTCGAATTTAGAACTTTGTCGAGCATATTGTATTCATTGCGATTGCCGAACCTGAATGAGAATTCATCAAGGTAGAGATCAAGATACTCAGCAGAAACTTTATGAAACGTTCGACGATACCACGCTTGAACAAAGACCAAACGTTCTCGATTCCGTTTGTGTGAATGCCGTCTTTAGAAACGTATTCGATAGAGTGATTCACTTTCTTATGAACGAACTCCGAGTACTGAAGCCAGTTATAAGCCGCGAATTGATCGGTGTGAATCTCGGTTCCGGCCTCTGCGTGTTGGCGGATAAATTCAGCAAGCGTTTCCGATTTAACATTTTGAGCCGAACGGAGGCGGATTTTTCCTGATGTCTTTTCTTTTATCCCGATTACAGGAATTTTATTATCGGAGCCTCTGCCGCACCGACCTTTACCTTTGCCGCTACATAGGTTTCGTCAACTTCGCAAATCCCGGAAAACTGATTCAGAAAACCATCATCTTGTTGCATAGCTAAACGGATTCTATGAGCCATATACCACGCAGTTTTATAAGACGTATGCAGTTCTCTTTGAAGCTGTTTGGGACACGTTTTAGCGAGCAGATCATATAAATGGGAGAAACCACTTCATAAGCGGCAAGTGCGAATCGTGAAAGATCGTTCGTTGTGATCGAGAATGATAACGGCAATCAATACATCGTACAAGTGGGAACTATCGTTACTTGCGTAAACTGCATAACGCGATTCGATCACAGCGAATGCAATACAGGGTCAGGAAAGCGAATTTTTCAAAATGTTTGATACATTTATGTATTGAACTATCAAAGATTTCGAAAATCGACGGTTGCGGATGCGTATTTTGTTCAACGTTTTTCATAGTAATGAAATTGTAATATGAAAGTTATACTTTGTCAAGGGGATAATCGCATATCAAAATATCGCGGCGCCGGTCGTAAGTAAATGTACAAAATCCCCCGCAATAGAGTTATACTTGCTAAAAAGAACATGGATATCTCGGTTGAAGACCAAAGGTTGACGGAAACCAATAATGACTGCCCCTGGGCCAGCCGTACTAAAACCGTTGAAAAGGTGGCGACGGCAAAATTGCCGACCGAGATCGGCGAATTCAAAATTGCCGGCTACCGTTCTTTGACGAGTGACGAGGAATTCGTAGTTCTTTACAAAGGTGAAATGGAAGCAGATGTGGCGACACTTGTGCGGATTCATTCACAATGCCTGACAGGTGACGTGTTCGGATCGATAAAATGCGACTGCGGCCCGCAGTTGCACGCCGCGATGGAAATGATCGAGACGGAAGGCCGCGGAGCCATCGTTTACCAGCAGCAGGAAGGCCGTGGCATCGGGATAATCAACAAAATCCGGGCATACGCCCTTCAAGACCAAGGGGCCGATACCGTCGAGGCAAACGAACAGCTCGGCTTCGCCATCGACGCCCGCAATTACCAACAATGTGCCGAAATACTGTTTGATCTCGGCCTATGCCAGGTCCGCGTAATATCAAACAATCCGGACAAAATTCAGGCCCTCGAAGCCGCCGGCCTTCGCATCGTCGAACGAATTCCCATAGAAATAAAGACTGAAGAACCCGCCGCACATTATTTGCGGACCAAAAAAGAGAAATTGGGCCATCTTTTGAATTTCTGAACAGTCGTTCATTTCTTCCGTTTCGTATTCAAAAATATGAACATCCGGTAAGCGGAACAACGACGCCTCTTTTCTTAACCGCTTTATTTACAGGAATTACGTCCATAATACGTTAGGGCATGGCATTTGCATTAGTCTTAACCGGATGTAAATTTCGCCTTGGGAACCCCAACCCTTGTATCAATTTACATAATCTTTAGAAAGGAAATATCTGAAGCATGAAAAAAAATATTAAATTTTTTGCGTTAGCTATTTTTGCAGTCTTTTCATTGTTTTTCGTGACTGCAACAATGGCTCAATCCAGCACGACTGGAGAGGTAGTAGGCGTCGTAACCGATGCTAACGGAGCGGTTGTTCCGAATGCTGCCGTAACTCTAAGCGGACCGAATCTTATTCGTTCGCAGTCAACCACTTCGGACTCTGACGGCAGCTATCGTTTTGGGCAGGTTCCTCCGGGACGCTATACGGTAGAAACGGCCGCTACATCCGGATTTGCCGCGTACAAACAGGATAACGTTGAAGTTAACCTTGGTCAGGACTACGTCGGCAAACATTTCATTGGCTATTGCGGGTGCAACGGGCGTCGTTGACGTCGTAGCGACACCTGAGATCGACCAGAACAGCAACGTTACGGGATCGAATATCTCGACGGAATTTTTCTCGAATATTCCTACATCCAGAACTGTTCAGGGTCTTTACACGATCGCTCCGACCGTCGCACGCTCAGGCTTGCGTGACGCTTCGGGTCGTGATCGCGACCCGTCCGTAGGCGGTTCTTCGGGTCCGGAAAACAGCTACATTCTTGACGGCGTGAACACGACCGACCCGGCTTTCGGCGGCGGCGGTGCTAATCTTCCGTTCGAATTCGTACAGGAAGTTGAGATCAAAACCGGTTCGTACGGTGCAGATCAAGGCCTCTCGACCGGCGGCGTTTTCAATGTCATCACCAAATCCGGCGGTAACGAGTTTCATGGCGACATATTTGCTTTCGGCAATCCGAAGAGTTTTGTCCGCGACACCAAGAACCTCCCGTTCGTGGGCCTCGGACCAAACGGCTTTTCTGAAGTCGATGCAGGCGGCGATATCGGAGGCCCGATCATCAAAAATCGCCTTACTTTTTTTGCGGCATTCAACCCGCAATTCAGAACAAACAGCTACCTAACCCAGACATTTCGTCGGGAAGCAGAAGGAAAGATCCAAACTCCTTTTTATTCGGGCAAATTGTCGTGGTTAGTAAACAATAACAACACGCTCACCTTTTCGACCTTTGGCGACTTTACAAAGGAAGAAGGACACTTGTTCGCAGGCTCTGGCTTCGGAGCTAACCCGGCAAGCTTCCTTGGCGTTCGTGAAACGGGCGGCACGAACTATGCTACTCGTCTGAACTCGAACATCCGTCAGAACTGGATCGGTGAGTTTGCGATTCGGTATCCATCGCCAACGGAACAATGTTATTCCGGATGCCTCGGTATCAAGCGCGGCTTTGATTACTGATAACTTTGCAATTCTCCGTTCAGATGGAACGGTTGCACCTGTGACCCAGACGGGCATTAACGCGACCAGTACCGCCATTGGCACAAGCCGACTTCGTTTTTTCGCCCAGGCGGCTCGCTGCAGAGGAACTTTGTTCGTGACGGGTTTGGTTTGTTCCAAAATCAATCCCGCAACCGTTGGGAAGCTTCGGCAAAATTCCAGAATATTTGGAGTGATCACACAATCAAATATGGTTTCGAATTTTACGAAACGCATACGACATCAATCAATTGTCTACCGGGCCAAGCAATGTATTCGCAAACCCGCTTGCCGTGGCTCCATCAAACGGATCAAATCCTGATAATGTATCGGTAAGTGGATACCGGGTAACGAACAACTTCTCGGTTTGTACTACGCGCGGTACCGTCATCACTTGTCCAAGTGCGACGGCGATCGGCGTTCTACGTCGCCGGGCGTCGTGCTTCCGACTGGATATTACCGTTAATCCGGTTGCGACAGCAATTACCACCGCCGAGGCTTTTAGCAATCCGTTCCTCGTTCGATCTTCAACCCGTGTCCGAGATTTCAAATTGACGGCGCAGACGGAAACGGACGTTGAAAGTTTCTATGTTCAGGACGACTGGAGAGTTGCAAAAAACCTCCAGTTCAATCTTGGTGTCCGTTGGGATTATCAACAGGCAAGAGGCAATGGTGGCGTAAGCTATCTTAAACTCAATAATTGGTTTGACAACCTACAGCCGCGTATCGGGTTCTCGTGGGATCCGATTGGCAAAGGTAAGACAAGAGTTTTCGCAAACTATGCAAGATACATTGAAACCCCGATTCCTTTGGATGTCAACGTCCGTGCAGGCAGCAACGATACTCAGACGGACAAGAACTTTAACGTCAATCGCTTGAATGCTCCTCTGAACTCCACGATTGCGACCGGATTCGGAACCCGCAATCTGGGTGCCGAAGCCACACCAATCGATCAGGTCTAAAACCGCAAACAGTGAATGAATTTACTGCCGGTTTCGAACATGAATTGATGAGCAACATCACCTTCGGATTCCGGGGTATTTACCGTCCGCAGGGTTCGGTTATCGAAGACGGTTCGTTTGACGACGGGGACCATTACTTCCTGTTCAACCCGGGTGAACCGATTGGGCCTGGGGCAGGCGGTCCGGCTGGCAACACCGAGTTCAGGCTTGTGCCGGAGACATACCAAACGGGCGAGCACCGCAGTGTTTCGGTCGTGCCCGCCGTTTCTATCGTGCACTTGAATTTACACTTAACAGAAGATTTGCGAACAATTTTTCGTTTAATACTTCTTATGTGTTTTCAAGCCTGACCGGTAACTACGAAGGCCTCTTCCGTAACGACAATGGTCAGTCAGACCCGAACATCACATCGCTGTTCGATTTGACCAGCTTGTTGGCAAACGGTTACGGACGCCTTCCGAATGACCGCCCGCATCAATTGAAATTTAACGGCAGCTATACGACGCCGTTCAAATTGGTTGTTTCGGGCAACTTCTACATTCAATCCGGTATCCCGTTTAGTGCGTTGATCCCGCATCCGGTATACGGAAATAACGAAGGATTCCTGAATCCGCGTGGAACCTCGATCATTCCGGATAATGGAGTAAATTCCTTTGGTGTTCAAAGTGCGGTCGGAAAGACCCGTACTCCGACTACATGGAACTTGGACCTCGGTGTTTACTATCCGATCAAGTTTAGCGAAAACATGCAGCTTCGCTTTACGGCGGACTGGTTTAATGTAACGAACACGCAAAGAGCGTGTTACATTGGATCAAACATTCCAGATCAACAGTGGCGTGACTGGGGTTGCACCTGTGTCGAATCCTTTCTTCGGAACTGGCCAGATATTCCAATATCCGTCGGCTCTTCGTCTCGGTGCTAAGTTCAGCTTCTAAGTATTAAATTAAAATACTTGGAACATTTGAAATCAGGGGGCTTTATGCCTCCTGATTTTTTTTCTTTCGATTGGTTTTCTGTTACACTGATATGAACTTCAGGACAAAATGGGAGCTGCGCCAAATGCGTTCCGCAAATTATCTCGCCGTCTTTTTCGCTTTTTTGGTAGTTGTTGCCGGGGCTCGTTGCTACACATGCCCAGAGTCGATCAAACTCGACAGGAACCGGCGGTGTAAATCAGATACGAGGCCGCATTTTCCTGCCAAACGGAAGGACACTCGAGAACCCAGTCTTGGTCGAGCTACAAAGCACAAGCTTTGGCACGCTTGACTGTGGAAACTGACCGCAACGGCAGCTTTTCTTTTAGTGGCCTTAATCCAGGTAGTTATACGGTCGTCGTCAACGCCGGGTGAATCATTTGAGATCGCCCGAGAATATTTCACGATTGACCCTGAGGTGCAGACCAGCACGATTCGGGTACTGCCTAGTCCAAAAACCTTTACGGTCCCTATATACCTCGAGGCAAAACGCGGTGAAATTCAGAAAACGGGTGTAATCAATGCTAAATGGTCGAGCGTTCCACGCTCTGCAATTGACCGGTATCAGCGAGGACTAGAACTCATAAAAGAGAATAAAGCCATCGAAGCCGCCGTGGAATTCCGAAAAGCTATCGAACTTTACCCGCCATTCGCACCAGCCCATACGGCCCTGGGCAAGATCCAATTGATGAGCGGTAAGCTGGACGACGCAACAGAGTCGTTCCGTTCGGCTTTGCGTTACGATCCGTCTGATTTTGATGCTCATCTTAGTCTTGGCATCGCTTTACTCAATCTCAAGAAATTCAATGATGCAGAACCGGAACTGGTCACTGCGGCATACCTAAATCGGTCAGCAGTCACTCCTCATTATTATCTTGGGATAGTTTTTGTGATGAAGAACGACTTGGATATTGCGAGAAAAGCATTTGAGACGGCTAAAGAGTTAAAAGGCGGTCAAAGCCTCCCGTCCCTTCACAAATATCTTGGCAGGATCTACGTAGCAAAGCACATGAAGAAAGAGGCCATTGAAGAACTTGAGACCTATGTTAAGCTCACGCCGAAAGCACCGGATGTTGAAAAGATCCTTAAAGACATTTCGGACCTGAAAAGTAAGCAAAATTAAGAATGCCCTCTCACGAAAGGATCTACCGCGATTCGGTTCACAATATAATTCGCCTTAGAACTGACACACCCGAAGGAGATTTGATCGGTCGGCTCGTCGACACTGTTGAATTTCAAAGGCTTAGGCGTATTCGGCAGCTTGGGTTGGCTCATTTTGCGTATCAGGCGGCGGAGCATTCGCGGTTTGCGCACAGTTTGGGGGCGTTTCACCTTGCTACGCGAACGCTGGCCAAGCTTGCGGCAAGTTATTCAATAGCATCCGGAGGATCAAACGGCGGTTCGCGTCGCGGCATTGCTGCATGACATCGGGCACGGGCCGTTTTCGCATGTAATCGAACCAATACTCGGATTTCATCACGAAGATTTCACCGTCGAAGCAGTTTTGAGTGATTCGACAGAGGTTGGGCAACTGCTACAAGCGTTTTCGCCGAGGATAGCAACTGATGTCGCCGATATAATTAATGGTACTTTCCGGCCGATGGCTTTGGCCCAACTGGTTTCGTCGCAGCTTGATGTCGACCGGATGGATTATCTGCTTGCGGGATTCGCTGATGACTGGCGTGAAGTACGGCGTTTACGATATCGAGTGGATAATAAAATCGCTCGAGATAAACGAAGCGACGGACCAGCTTTATGTTTCTGCACGCGGACATTTATGCGGTCGAGGATTATCTACAGGCCCGCTACTACATGTTCCGGCAGGTTTATTTTCACAGGACTTTGCGGTCGGCTGAGTCGGTCCTGCATTCACTTTTGCGACGTGCTCTCGCATTATTCAAAAACGGCAAGCCGGTTTGGCACTTGCCGGGAACCGCGTTCGAAGAAATACTAAAAGGTGAAAAACTTTCCCTCAGCCAGCATTTGGCTCTCGACGATTCCGACGTCATTTATCACATAAAGCAGTGGCAAGCGGCTGACGATACGATACTATCGGATCTTTCGAAACGCTTTCTAAACCGGCGGTTGTTCAAGGCCTTCGATCTTGATATGCCGGAGGACAACCGGCAGGAATTTGTGGACGAGGCTCGAAAACTGGTTGAAGATGCCGGATTCGATCCCGATTACTATTTTGTCGAGGACAAGGCTGGTGACGTCCCGCATTATTTCTATACGAAGGACGACGCGAATCCAAAGAACCTCATCTATGTCGAGGAAGGCTTTTCGCATCCGGCGATACGTGAGATTTCAGAGGTAAGTGCGGCCGTTCGCGGCCTCCAAAAAGGCTATCGTATTCACAGGGTTTGTTTCCCTTTAGAAGTAAAAGATGCGATCACAGAACTGTATCATAGATAATTTCACCACAGAGAACCCCAAGCAAAGTAAAAAAGAAAACAGAAAAAGGAAATAGTTTTACCTTTCCATTTTTTACTTTTTACTTTTCACGCTCGATGTCTCAGTGTTTATGTGGTGCATTCCTGTTCTTCGCCTCACCCGTTTTGGCTCAGCGAGTTGCGGTTTTCACGCCTGAGCAAACCCCGCAAACGCAAAAGTATGCTTCGCTGCTTGCCGACTCTTTATCAAACAAGTTCAAGATTCTCGAAGATTCAATGAGCTGGGCGGCATTTCGTTCGGTTAGGCTGGAAAGCCCGTTCAATCTCACGACATCGCAGGGAAAAGCGATTGGCGAGGTTGTAGGCTGCGATTTTTTCTTATTGATCCGATCAGGAACAATTCGCCGCAGTTCTTTCGAAAAAGATGAGTTTTACGAATCATTTGTCACCGTATTTCTTGTGAACGGACGCTCTGGACGTTTAATGTACTGGGACTTAAAAAGCTTCGAAGCTGATTCGCAAGTTGAATCGGAACGGCTGCTTTTTGCATCAAGCGGGAGCTTTGCTGGCGAGATCATTGAACAATTAGAGATTGCGCGACAATACGGTTTGAACGTCGTTAACTCACCCGCGTTCGAAGAAGTGCCCAAAGCGGGGTCAACTGACGCAAAGAATTTCCGCCCGCCGATGCCTTACAAACGAATCAAACCCGAATATACAAGAAAAGCATACCTTTACGATGTCCGGGCGACTGTCGATGTCATTGTTGATATTGACCAAAACGGTGCGATTGCAGCAGTCGCGATCGAACGTTGGGCCGGTTTTGGGCTTGATGAATCAGTGATAGCCGCAGTCCGAAAAATGAATTGGCGACCTGCGACGCGAAATGGCAAGACTTTGCCTATGCGTGTTTTGCTGCGATACAATTTTACAAAGATCGAAAAAGAATAAGCCCGAGCGGGCGAGCGTTTTTCATGAATTATATTCGGGCTTCAATTCGGTTTCCGGTTTTTGTGATTTCAACACTCATGCTTTATTGGACGTGGAGGTTGACCGCGTGGATAGTGCCTAACAAGCAGCTATGGCGTCAGGTCACATTCCATAACTGGTCAAAGATCTTTGCGTTCCTTGCTCAAATGAAGATCGAGGTCATCGGCACGCCTCCGAAACCGCCGTTCTTTCTTGTCTGCAACCATCTCAGCTATGTCGATATCCCTGCTCTTCGGCTTGCTGCGAATGGTGTTTTTGTTGCAAAGAGCGACATTAAGGATTGGTTAGTGGCCGGGCCGATAATCCGCAACATGGGCAACGTCTTTATCGATAGGAAAAACCGTCGCGATATACCGCGGGCTGGTGAAGAGATCATCAAAAAACTTAACGAACGGGAAGGCGTGATCGTTTTTCCAGAAGGAACGAGCACAAAAGGCGAGGATGTACTGCCATTTAACTCGTCATTTTTGGAATTTGCCGCAAAAACGGACCTGCCGGTTTCGTATGCTTCGATCCGCTACGCGACGCCGGCGGGCGGCCCGACTCCGAGCGAGCGAGTCTGTTGGTGGGATGATACTGGCTTTCTCAAACACCTTTGGCGGCTTTTTTCCTTGAGCAATTTTACCGCGATCATTACGTTCGGCGAAGAACCGGTGTCCAATCCGAATCGTAAGGAACTCGCGGCTCAACTTCACGAAAAAGTGAAGGAAAAATTCATTCCAATGCTTTAGCCGGGCAGCGTTAGTCGAATTTTGTCGTCTTGTCGCGCTAAAAAGGCTGAGGTTTTGTAGCTCTCAGCCTTTTCTATTTACACGATTATCGCCTTATAGTTCGTCATCGTCGATTTCGATCTTCATCGCTTCGTCGATATCAAACTCTTCTTCGGGAGCGTCGAGAGCGAGATCATCAGAGCCGTCGGCTGCATCAAAATCATCATCCGTATCGACTCCGGGAACACCGGCGAGGATCGGAGGAAGTTCGAGGCCGCCGCGAATGTCGGCTAATTCATCGAATTCATCCTCCTGCTTCTGGTTCTCGGTCGCGTCAAACGCAACCTTGACGTTGCGGTAATACTTCATACCGGTTCCGGCCGGAATGAGGCGTCCCATTATGACGTTCTCCTTTAGCCCGCGAAGATAATCGACACGACCGGAAATCGCGGCTTCGGTCAAGACGCGGGTCGTTTCCTGGAAGCTGGCCGCCGAGATGAACGAATCGGTCGAAAGCGACGCCTTCGTGATACCAAGCAGAAGCGGTTCGCCGACCGAAGTCTGTCCGCCGTCTTCCGCAACACGGCGGTTTTCGTCTTCGTAGCGGAAGCGGTCAACCTGCTCTTCCATAAGGAAGTCGGTGTCACCCACCTCTTTGATCTTCACCCAGCGAAGCATCTGCCGAACGATAACCTCGATGTGCTTATCGTTGATATTAACGCCCTGCAGACGATAGACTTCCTGGATCTCATTGACGATATAGTTCTGTAAAGCCTCGGTTCCGAGAACACGCAAAATATCGTGCGGGTTGAGCGGGCCATCCATTAACGGTTCACCGGCACGCACGCGATCGTCTTCCTGCACGTTGATATGCGTACCACGCGGAATGTCGTATTCGCGTTCGGCACCGTCATCGCCTGTGATGATGATCTTACGTTTACCCTTGGCGATCGGTCCGAATTTAACGTTACCGTTGATCTCGGACATCATCGCCGTCTCGCCCGGACGCCGTGCTTCGAAAA
Source organism: Blastocatellia bacterium (assembly GCA_963765045.1). Classification (GTDB taxonomy): domain Bacteria; phylum Acidobacteriota; class Blastocatellia; order Pyrinomonadales; family Pyrinomonadaceae; genus OLB17. Next base: position 69,285 of record CAVXVF010000027.1, read on the forward strand.
GCTCAACGACACGCGGCAGACCGCCGACGATATCCTTGGTCTTGGTAGTTTCACGCGGAATTTTCGCGATAACGTCGCCCGGTTCGATCTGCTGGCCGTCTTCGACCATGAGATTCGCACGGATCGGCATCTGATAGGTCTTCAGGGTTTTGTTGCCATCTTTGATCTCAAGACGCGGCTGATTTTTCTCATCCGAATCCTTAACCACCAGGCGTTTCTGGCCCGTAACCTTATCGATCTCTTCTTCAACCGTCTTGCCTTCCTTGAGATCCTGATACTTCACGACGCCCTTGACCTCGGTCAAAATAGCGAACGTAAACGGATCCCATGTGACAAGAATGTCGTCCTCTTTGACCTTCTGGCCGTCCTTGACGTGAAGCTGGGCACCGTAGACGATCTGATATCGTGCAACTTCGCGGCCGCGTTCGTCCATAAGTGCGAGCTCGGACTGCCGTTTAAGAGAAATTAGCTCCTTGTTGCGGTTCTTAATGACTTTAAGATCGTCAAGGTATTTGACTGTTCCGTCCATCGCGGCAGCGTGCTTCGTTTCCTGTTCGAGACGGGCGGTTCCGCCGACGTGGAACGTTCTCATCGTAAGCTGCGTTCCCGGTTCGCCGATCGACTGTGCCGCGACAACTCCGACAGCTTCACCGATCTCGACCGTGTTGCCCGTAGCCAAATTGCGGCCATAGCATTTTACGCAGATACCGCGGCGGCTTTCGCATGTCAGTGCCGACCGGATGCGGACTTTCTGCAGACCGGTAAGCTGGACCTGAGCGGCAAGATCTTCGTCGATCTCGGTGTTCGCCGTTACAACAGTTATGCCTTCGACCGGATCGACAATATCGTCGAGCGACGTGCAGCCGACGATCCTGTCACGGAGTGATTCGACCTCTTCACCGTTTCGGATAATCGCTTCGGCCCAAACGCCGCGGAGCGTTCCGCAATCCTGCTCAGAAACGATCACATCCTGAGCGACGTCAACCAATCGGCGTGTCAGATAACCCGAATCGGCTGTCTTCAAAGCCGTATCGGCGAGACCCTTGCGAGCACCGTGTGTCGAAATAAAGTATTGCAGCACGTTGAGGCCTTCACGGAAGTTGGCGACGATCGGCGTTTCGATAATCTCACCCGACGGCTTGGCCATCAGGCCGCGCATACCGGCAAGCTGTCGAATCTGTGCGTCCGAGCCACGAGCGCCGGAATCGGCCATGACGAGGATCGGGTTGAGCTCTTTTCGCTCGTCTTCCCGCTTGTGCATGGCGAGGAACATTTCTTTTGCGACGTGATCGGTCACTTCGGACCAGATCGCCGTCACCTTGTTCTCGCGTTCCATGTTGGTCATCGTCGCGTCTTCATACTGCTTCTGCAGTTTGTCGACCTCGACACGCGCTTTCTCGATAATTCCTTTTTTGCTGGACGGCGTGACCATGTCGTCGATGCCAATCGACATTCCAGACTTGGTCGCGTAAAGGAAACCCATCGCTTTCAGATCGTCGAGCAACGCAACGGTTTGGTCGTGGCCGAGTTTCAAATGACAGAAGCTGACAAGCGATTGGAGGCCCTTTTTCTTTAGCGTTCCGTTTACATACGGCAAGCCGTCGCGGGTAAGGCGTTCGTTAAGAATGGCACGTCCTGCAGTAGTATCGATCACGCGATCGACATTTTCGCGAACCGGTGCACGCATCACATCCTGGTTATGAGTCTCAAGCGTCAAATCGAGCAGATCGCCCTTCCAGCGGAGGCGTATCTTCGTTTGCGTTTCGAGAACTCCTGCGTCCAACGCGAGCAAAACATCATCGATGGAATTAAATGCTTTGTTGTGACCGGGCATTTCATCGCGTGCAAGCGTCAGATAATAGCAGCCCAAAACGATGTCCTGCGACGGAACCGTTATCGGCTGGCCGCTTGCCGGTGAAAGCAGGTTGTTCGACGCAAGCATCAGAACCGATGCTTCGATCTGAGCCTCGGCGGACAGCGGAATATGAACAGCCATCTGATCGCCATCGAAATCAGCGTTGAACGCCGTGCAAACAAGCGGGTGAATTTTAATGGCCTTGCCTTCTACCAAAACCGGCTCAAACGCCTGAATACCGAGACGGTGAAGGGTCGGTGCACGGTTCAGCAGAACCGGATGCTCGCGGATAACTTCTTCGAGAATGTCCCAAACGATCGGTTCCTGGCGTTCGACCATTTCACGCGCTTGTTTGATCGTGGCGGCGTGAGCGTCCTTTTCCAATTTGTTGTAGATAAATGGCTTGAACAGCTCTAAAGCCATTTTCTTAGGCAACCCGCACTGATGCAGTTTCAGCTCCGGCCCGACCACGATCACCGAACGTCCCGAGTAATCCACACGCTTTCCGAGCAGATTCTGGCGGAAGCGTCCCTGCTTTCCTTTGAGCGTTCCCGAAAGCGATTTCAACGGGCGATTGTTCGCACCGCGGAGCACGCGACCGCGCCGCCCATTGTCGAAGAGAGCATCAACGGCTTCCTGAAGCATGCGCTTTTCGTTGCGGACAATGACCTCAGGAGCGCGAAGCTCGATGAGCTTTTTCAGACGGTTGTTGCGGTTGATTACGCGGCGGTAAAGATCGTTAAGATCAGAAGTAGCGAAACGACCGCCATCCAGAGGCACCAACGGGCGAAGTTCCGGCGGAATGACCGGGATCACGTCCAGAATCATCCACTGCGGATCGTTCCCCGAACGGGCGAACGAGTTCGAAACCTTCAAACGCTTCGAATACTTAAGCTTCTTCTGCTGCGACGTTTCTTCGCGCATTTTGATGCGCAGTTCCTCGACCAGCTCCTTGATATTGATCTTCATCAAAAGATCCTTGATCGCCTCGGCCCCCATTTTCGCGACAAACTGGCCCGGATAATCGCGGCTCAATTCGCGAAAACGCTCGTCATTCAAAAGGTCTTTCTGCTTCAGATCGGGCACGTCGCCTTCGTCGATGACGATGTACGTTTCGAAATAAAGAATCTTTTCAAGATCACGGAGCGTGATATCGAGCAAATGGCCGATACGCGACGGCAAGCCCTTAAAGAACCAAACGTGCGAACACGGGCTCGCCAGTTCAATGTGGCCGAGACGCTCGCGGCGGACTTTTGACTGCGTCACTTCGACGCCGCATTTGTCACAAATGACGCCGCGGTGCTTCATCCGCTTGTATTTTCCGCAGAGGCATTCCCAGTCAGAGACCGGGCCGAAGATGCGGGCACAGAACAGCCCGTCGCGTTCCGGCTTGAAAGTGCGGTAATTGATCGTCTCCGGTTTTGTTACCTCGCCGTGCGACCACGAGCGGATCTTGTCCGGCGAAGCGAGGCTGATGCGGATCGCCTCGTAATTTGTGGTCAGCTGCGTTTTGTTGTCGTTATTCAATCGAAACATCTTTTTCTCCAAAAATGAGTCCAAGGTCCAAAGTCTAATGTCCAAGGCCACTGTCTTTCGACTTTGGACCTTGGACTTGCAACTTTGGACTAATTAATCCACTCCTACAAGAGCATCCACACCGGCGACGATCTCGTCCGGATCGATCTCATCTTCCGTGATCAGCTCGACATCGAGGCAGAGCGATTGAAGCTCGCGGACGAGAACGTTGAACGATTCGGGAATGCCCGGCTCGAAGTTCGAAACGCCCTTGACGATCGTTTCGTAGATCTTCGAACGTCCGGCCACATCGTCGGATTTGCATGTCAGCAATTCCTGCAGGATATGAGCGGCGCCGTAAGCCTCGAGTGCCCAGACTTCCATCTCTCCGAAACGCTGGCCGCCGAACTGCGCCTTACCACCGAGCGGCTGCTGCGTGATCAGCGAGTATGGTCCGATCGAGCGGGCGTGAATCTTATCGTCCACCAGATGGGACAGCTTGAGCATATAAATGTAGCCGACGGTTACTTTTTGCTCGAACTGGTCTCCGGTCAAACCGTCATAAAGACGCGTTTTGCCCGACAGGCCTACAGACGGCGGCAGCTTAAGATTATCGTACACACCGTTAGCCTGGCCGATGTATTCCTTGATCTCAGCCTCGCTGGCGCCATCGAATACCGGCGTCGCGAAGTGCAGACCTAGCACGCGGGCTGCCCAGCCGAGGTGCGTTTCAAGGATCTGTCCAACGTTCATACGCGAAGGCACGCCGAGCGGATTAAGAACGATCTCGACCGGCGTTCCGTCGGGCAAATACGGCATATCCTCTTCGGGCAGGATGCGAGCGATAACGCCCTTGTTACCGTGACGTCCGGCCATTTTGTCGCCAACGCTCAATTTGCGCTTCATCGCGACGAAAACCTTGACCATCTTGATGACGCCCGGAGGAAGCTCGTCACCCTGTTTGAGCTTGGTGATCTTCTCGTCATAAATATCGGCAAGAATGCTGATCTGGCGGTCGGTACGCTGCTCGTACTCCTTGACCTCGGCCATGATGTCGATCGAACCAGCTGAAACTTCGGCTTTTTTCAAGAGCTTGGTATCGACTTCGCGGAGTCGTTCGCGGGTGAGTTTTTCACCCTTTTTGATCAAAACTTCTTTACCCTCGGTCAAATCTTTCGTCAGCTTGCGGCCATCGAAAAGCTCATAAATACGCTCGTCACGTTGTTCCTGAAGGATACGGATTTCGTCATCGAGATCGCGGCGAAGATCGTCTTCTTCCATTCCCTCTATATCAAGCGAGCGTTCGTCCTTGTCCTGCCCTTTGCGGGTAAAGACCTGAACGTCAACGACCGTACCGTCGATTCCCGGCGGACACGTCAACGAAGCATCCTTAACATCGCCGGCCTTTTCACCAAAGATTGCGCGAAGCAGTTTTTCTTCAGCGGTCAGCTGCGTCTCGCCTTTCGGCGTTACTTTTCCGACGAGGATCGAGCCGGGTTTCACCTGTGCGCCGATGCGGATAATGCCGGACTCATCAAGATCGCGGAGCATATTCTCGCCGATATTCGGAATATCGCGGGTTATCTCCTCGGGACCGAGCTTTGTGTCGCGTGCTTCGATCTCGAGTTCCTCGATGTGGATCGACGTGTAATAGTCTTCTTTGACCAGCTTTTCGCTCACAAGAATCGCGTCCTCGAAGTTGTATCCACGCCACGGCATAAAGGCGACCAGGACGTTTCTACCCAGCGCAAGCTCACCGCGGTCGGTACATGGGCCGTCGGCGATAACCATCCCCTTTTTGACACGTTCGCCAGCCTGAACAATCGGACGCTGGTTGATACAGGTGTTCTGGTTCGAACGTTTGAACTTGACCAGCGAATAGATGTCAGCCGTAACCTCACGCGAGATCGTGCCGTCAACCTGATGGTCGGCCTTGACGATGATGCGTTCGGAATCGACGTAATCGACCACGCCGTCGCGCTTTGCAATAACAACCGCACCCGAATCGCGAGCGGCGATCTTCTCCATACCGGTGCCGACATACGGCGATTCGGCACGAAGAAGCGGCACGGACTGACGCTGCATGTTCGACCCCATAAGGGCACGGTTGGCGTCATCGTTTTCGAGGAACGGAATCAGCGACGCAGCTACCGAAACAAGCTGTTTCGGTGAAACGTCCATGTACTGAATGTCGCCCTTGTCAGCGGTGATAAACTCACCTTTCTGACGGGCGGCATTTCGATCATTCACGAAATGGCCCTTTGGATCGAGTTCAATATTGGCCTGCCCGATGATCCATTTATCCTCTTCCCAGGCTGTCAGGTAGAACGGGAACGGCTCGAACTCGGCAATCTTGCCTCCGTCCTTTGCGACTTTTTTGTTCGCCTTTTCAACGTCTTCGAGCGGAACATGCTCATTCGGCTTGAACTTCGTGTCGCCGCCGTTGTGCATCTTCACATACTCAATCACGCGTCCGTCTTCGACACGGCGATACGGCGATTCGATAAAGCCGAACTCATTGATGCGTGCGAAACACGAAAGCGACGAGATCAAACCGATGTTCGGGCCTTCAGGTGTCTCGATCGGGCAGATGCGACCGTAGTGCGTCGGGTGAACGTCGCGAACCTCAAATCCGGCCCGTTCCCGAGAGAGGCCGCCTGGCCCGAGAGCCGAAAGACGGCGTTTGTGCGTTATCTCGGACAGCGGATTCGTCTGATCCATGAACTGCGAAAGCTGCGATGACCCGAAAAATTCACGAACCGCGGCTGTCACCGGCTTTGCGTTCACAAGGTCGCGCGGCATCGTAGTAAACATGTCCTGTTGAATGGACATCTTCTCCTTGATCGCGCGTTCCATGCGTTCGAGACCAATGCGGAACTGATTTTCGAGCAACTCACCGACCGCGCGAACGCGGCGGTTGCCGAGATGATCGATGTCATCCTGGCCGAAATGCTCGCTGTCCTTTTTCATGCGAAGCAGGTAGTTGACGACTTCGACAAAATCACTGGCATCAAGAAGCGGGTCTTCAATGCGGTCTTTTTCGGGACGGCCCATCTTGATGTTGAACTTCAGGCGTCCCACACGCGAAAGGTCGAACCGGCGTGCATCGAAGAACATGCCTTCGAGCAGGTGATACGCGGTCGGCACCGTCGGTGGATCGCCTGGACGCATCTTGCGATAGATCTCAAGCAATGCATCGACCGGTTTTGTGATCGCATCTTTTCGCAGCGTGTTGGTGATAACTTCGCCGATAACATCGTTCTTCGGGAAGAATATCTCAAAGCTTTCGACGCCTTCTTCGATAATCTGCTGCAGTTTCGCCGGCAGAATCTCGGTGTTTGACTCGATAATTACCTCGCCGGTTTCGGTATTGATGACATCGCTAAGAGCGTATGCACCCTCGAAATCGTTCGGCGAAACCTCGACCTTTTCACGGCCAAGTTTGCGAAGCTCATGGATGGCGGACTTCGTCACCTTCTTGCCGATGCGGGTCACCTCTTCCTTTTTGTCCTTAATGTCCTCTTCAGCACGCATTCCGGCGAGGTTTGTGTCGCCTTCGCTTTTGACCTTTAGATAGAGCTTGCCTTTAGCAACCTGGGCTTCATCGACCGTGTAGAAAAGCTTGAGAATGTCGGCATTCGAATACTCGGCGTTCTTTACGACCTCTTCCAGGATGTTGTCCGAGACGGTCTTCATGTCGATCTGCGGGCTCAGCCACAGGCCAAGTGCACGCAGGAAGATCGTCGCGAGAATTTTGCGCTTGCCGAGCCGTGCGTGAAGTATTCCCTTCTGGTCGTACTCAAATTCGACCCACGAACCGCGGTATGGGATGATTTTCGCCAGATACTCGTCGCGATCGCCCTTGAAAAATACGCCGGGCGAACGGTGAAGCTGCGAGACGATAACCCGCTCCGTTCCATTGATAATGAACGTGCCGTTATCCGTCATAAGCGGAATTTCGCCAAAGAATACGTCTTCTTCCTTAATGTCACGGATCGTCGAGACGTTCGTCTCCGGGTCTTTGTCATAAACCGTCAGGCGAATTTTCACCTTTAGCGGTACGCTGTATGACATTCCGCGTTCCTGACATTCCTGCTGGTCGTGCTTGTGCTTCAATCCGACCGGCTCACCGCAATTCGGGCAAAGCTTCGGACGGACCGCGTTGAACGTACCGCATTTATTACAAAGAACTTCGGCCGGATTGAACGGATCGACCTTGATCTTCGAGCCGCACTCCTTACAGTTCGCACGGAGATGCTCCAATCCTTCAAGATTTCCGCACTTGCACTGCCAGTTTCCGATCTGGAACTCGACATATTCGAGCATCGCCGTCTCGCGAAAATCCGACACCGGAAAGATCGATTTAAAGACGGACTGCAAGCCTACGCTCGACCGCTCTTCGGGAATAAGGTCCATTTGAAGAAAGCGGTTGTATGATTCGCGCTGAACCTCGATGAGATTCGGGATCTGAGCAGTAGTATAAATTTTCGAAAAATCCACTCGTTCCGGAGATTGGCTGGTCCGGCGTCCGAGTCCGTGTGCATTAGTCTGAAGCGGATTTGTAATCATAATGTTAAAACAGGCTTGGTGAAAATATCTGTTGATTTATCGGCCTATAATTGCTAGTCTTCGAAAGACAAAGATACTTTCTAATATTTTCAAGAAAAGACGGCAAATGCGGTCGAGGGTAAAGTTTGCCCAGACCGCTTTTCAGCAGCTAATCGCTGTTACATAAATTTTTCGAGCGTGCCGAAACGAGACACCAACTCTCCAATGTTTGCGACGCGTAGTCGCTCTAAAACCAATAGAAACCTGAGTTTATCCCAAGCTCCCCACACGTCTAAGTAATAAACACGAATTTTTGATTCTATCGCACCAAAATTAGATTAGCAACAAAGGAATCGAAACTCAAATCGCGCCCAGAGTTCAGGCCTTAGCTTGTGTATGAAAAACACGCTAAAGCCTGAACTCTGGTCAAACTAATTATTTGAGCTCGACCGTTGCACCAGCTTCGGTCAATTTCGTCTTGATCTCTTCGGCTTCGTCCTTGGAAACGCCTTCCTTGAGCGCCTTCGGAGCACCGTCGACAAGGTCTTTCGCTTCCTTCAAGCCGAGGCCCGCGACGACTTCGCGAACAACCTTGATGACAGCGATCTTGTTGCCGCCAGCAGCCGTCAGAACGACGTCGAACGTGTCCTTCTCTTCAGCAGCTGGAGCAGCATCGCCTCCGCCACCTGCCACTGCTGCCGGAGCAGCCGCGGCCGCAGCCGATACGCCAAAAACTTCCTCAAGTTCCTTTACCAATTCAGACGCTTCGAGAAGCGTGATTCCTTTTAAATATTCAACAACATCTGCTTTTGTGATTGCCATGATTTTTTATCTATCTCCTAATTTAGGGTTCTGTATTCATTTCGTAAATCGTGAAACCGTCAATCGTGAAGCGCTCTTTCGATTTACGATTCACCATTTACGATTCACGGCTTGTTTGTCAGCCGATAGAACCCACGGGACTTGAGGACCGGGTTGCATCACCTTTCCTTTCGTCCGAGCCGCGCGAGCAACCTGACAAATTGCTCCGCTCGTTTTCCTTGAGTACGGCTATTCGGGCCGCGTGCGGCCCAATTTCAAATCTGAGATCTCAGATCTCAAAAACTATTCAGCTTTTTCTTCGCCTTCGGCCGGGGCCCCGTCTACAGCAGGCACTTCGAGGATGTTTTCCTCTACCGCCGGTGCTGCTTCTGGAGCGGCTTCAATTGCCGGAACTTCCACTGCGGCTTCGGGTGTCGAGGTAGCTTCAACCTCCACGGCAGGAGCGGCTTCCTCAACTTTCACCTCGGCAGGAGTTTCGGCCTTCGCAGCCGGTGCAGCGGTTGCCGGGGCTTTATCGCCGATCTGTTTGATTACAACGGCGAGGTCGCGCGGCACGGCGTTTATAACCGTAACGATGCGTTGAGCCTGAGCGTTGATAACGAACAGAAGCTTTGAAATAAGCTCTTCTTTCGACGGGAGGTTTGCGATCGTCGTCAATTGCTTTAGATCGACCAACGTGCCGTCAACGACGCCGGCTTTGAACGTATATACGTCGGTGTTTTCCTTCATGAACTTCGAAATCGCTTTCGAAAGAACGACGGGATCGCCGTCCGTCCACGCAAGAGCGGTCACGCCTTTGAAGTGTTCCGAAGCCTGTTCGAAGTCGGTCCCTTTGACCGCGATCCTAGCCAATGTATTTTTTACAACCTGATATTGAGCACCCGCCTCACGCAGCCGGTTTCGAAATTCCTGATCTTTATTTACAGTAGCTTTCGAGAAGCTAACGACCATTGCGGATTTCGATCCCTGAAGCTTTTCAGTGAGGGCGGTCAGATCTTTTTGTTTTGTTTCTCTTGATTTCATGATAATTGATTGAGCCCTTACTCACGTGCGGGCCACTGACACTCCTCACTAGGCGTAAGCCAATTCGTCCAGCAAAACTCCCGGACTCATCGTCGCGGCTAAATTTATTTTTTTCAGGTAACGGCCTTTCGCTGTCGTCGGCTTCGCCTTCATTACAGCGCTGATCAGGACACGTGTATTTTCCTGCAACTTTGCAGGATCGAACGACACTTTGCCGACCGGCGAGTGAATAACGCCAGTTTTGTCGACGCGGTATTCAACCTTTCCAGCCTTGGTTTCGCGGATGGCAGTCGCAACATCCATCGTTACCGTCCCTGTTTTTGGATTCGGCATCAGGCCTCTAGGACCGAGGACCTTACCAAGCTGTCCGACCTTGCCCATCATATCGGGCGTCGCGATCAAAGCATCGAAATCGAGCCAGCCGCCTTTGATTTTTTCGACGATTTCATCACCACCGGCCAGATCGGCACCTGCATCCTCGGCCTCTTTGATCTTGTCGCCCTGAGCGATGACAACGACCTTTTTGGCCGCTCCGCCCAAGCCGTGGGGCAGGACAATGGTTCCGCGAACAAGCTGATCGGCTTTGCGTGGGTCGACACCCAGCCACATCGTCAATTCAACCGTTTCGTCGAACTTTGCGAAGGCGATCTCTTTTAATTTGGCGATCGCCTCATCAAGCGTGTGCTTCTTGTGCGGCTCGACTTTTTCAAGAGCCGCAAGATATTTCTTGCCTCGTTTCATTTTACCTCCAGGTGTTAACGAACGAACTCGTCGTTCTCCCTTGTCCGAAGAATTGGCGGTTTGCGGTAAGCGGTCGATTCCGATCCTGCCAACTGCTTACTGCCTACTCTACTGTGAGTCCCATCGACTTCGCCGTACCCTCGATCGTCCGCATGGCGGCTTCGAGATTACTAGTGTTGAGGTCGACCATTTTCTTTTTCGCGATCTCTTCGATCTGCGCTTTGCTGATCGTACCGACCTTTGCCTTGTTTGGCGTGCCCGAACCCTTTGGGATTCCCGACGCTTTTCTCAGAAGATCGCCTGCAGGCGGCGTTTTCGTTTCAAACGTAAACGAGCGATCGGCATAGACCGTAATGACGACCGGGATTTTCATGTCCGGATCGTCGTTCTGCGTTTTGGCGTTGAATGCCTTGCAGAATTCCATGATATTAACGCCGTGCTGCCCTAGTGCCGGACCGATCGGCGGTGCCGGATTTGCTTTGCCGGCAGGAATTTGTAACTTGATGTAACCTTCTATCTTCTTTGCCATTTTCTTTGGAACGCGGACACTCCTGTCCGCATTTTAAATCGCTAAAAACTATTCGTGCTGTCGCACTCATTGCGGACAGGAGTGTCCGCCTTCCTATTCCTCTTCTGCAAAAGTAACTTTTTCTACTTCCAAAAATCCAAGTTCGTATGGCGTCGAGCGGCCAAAGATCGTGATCGAAACCTTCAGCGTGCTCTTGTCCTCGTTCACCTCTTCGACCTTTCCGGTAAAGCTGGCGAACGGGCCGGACTTGATCCGGACAACCTCGCCGACGTCATACATGAACTTTGGTTTCGGCTTTTCGGTCGCAACTTCGATGTTGCGGACGATCTGATCCACCTCTTCTTGGGTCAACGGCGTCGGATGCTTGCCGCCCAGAAATCCGGTAACTTTCGGCGTCGATTTGATCGCGTGAAAGACGTTGTCGGGGATCTTGCCCTTTTCGTCGCAATCTATCTCGACTAAAACGTAGCCCGGGTAAAACATTCGGGACGATTCGATCCGCTTGTTACCGCGCATTTCGACAACGGTTTCCTTCGGCAGCAAGACCTCGGTGATTATCTCGGCCAGTTCCATGTCGCGAATGCGCGCTCCCAGGCTTTCAACAACCTTGTTCTCGTGCCCGGAATATGTGTGGATAAAAAACCACTGCTTCATTTTAATAATCCTAAAAACCGGCGATCTTATTGACCAGCCACGTTAGACCTTCGAGAAGGTATTTCCAGGCATTATCAATAACAAACAGATAGATTGCGAAAAAGATGACGGCAATAATAACGATTATCGTCGTATTCTTAACGTCATCCGACGACGGAAATGTCGTGCGGTCCAACTCTTCGCGAGTGTGCCGGACAAATTCTCCGATACTTTCTTTCTTTTTTCCGCTATCCAGCGTTTCTGTCACGGCATTTCTCCTAGTCCGACAAACTTCAGTTCGTCAAAAAATGTGTTTCTGGCAGGGGTACCAGGACTCGAACCCGGACCTTAGGTTTTGGAGACCCGCGTGCTAACCATTGACACCATACCCCTCTGAAACAGTCGAGAGTAGAGAGTCTGGAGTCGAGAGTCGGATTTATTCCTACTCAAGACTCCAGACTCATGACTCAAGACTATTTATTTTCCTTGTGCAAACGATGACAGCGGCAGCGACGGCAAAACTTATTAAGCTCAAGCCTGTTCGGCGTGTTCTTTTTGTTTTTCGTCGTTACGTAGTTGCGCTCTTTGCACTCAGTGCATTGCAAAATTATATTATCTCTCGGCATAAACTTAGCTCTCGGCTTTCAGTCAGCTTTCAGCCGGATGCGATCTTCTGACCGCTGACCGCTCTAAACTATTCAACTACTTCCGACACGGTACCGGCACCGACCGTTCTTCCGCCTTCGCGGATGGCGAATCTCAGTCCCTTTTCCATTGCGATCGGGGCGATCAGCTCGATCTCCATCTGGATGTTGTCTCCAGGCATGACCATCTCAACACCAGCCGGAAGATGTGCAACGCCCGTCACGTCCGTTGTTCTGAAATAGAACTGCGGGCGATATCCCGTAAAGAACGGTGTGTGTCGGCCGCCTTCTTCTTTCGTGAGCACGTACGCCTCAGCCTTGAACTTCGTGTGCGGTGTGATCGTTCCCGGCTTTGCGATAACCTGTCCGCGTTCGATCTCCTTTCGCTCAACTCCTCTCAGCAGCAGGCCCACATTGTCTCCGGCCATTCCCGAATCGAGAAGCTTCTTGAACATCTCAACTCCAGTCACAACCGAGTTCCGTGTGTCCTTGATACCGACGATCTCAACCGGTTCGTTGACGTTGATCTGGCCTCTTTCAATACGGCCTGTCGCAACTGTTCCTCTACCTTGAATCGTAAAGATATCCTCAACCGGCATCAGGAACGGTTTGTCCGTTTCGCGGGCAGGTGTCGGGATGAAATCATCAACCGCCTGCATCAGCTCATCGATCTTCGGCTCCCATGCGGCATCGCCTTCGAGTGCTTTCAGGGCCGAACCCTGTACGATCGGTGTCGTGTCGCCCGGGAACTCATAGCTCGTCAGCAGCTCTCTGATCTCCATATCTACCAGCTCGATCATCTCGGCGTCATCGACCATATCGACCTTGTTCATGAACACGACCATCGAAGGTACTCCAACCTGACGTGCAAGCAGGATGTGCTCTCTAGTCTGCGGCATCGGGCCGTCCGTCGCTGCTACGACAAGAATAGCTCCGTCCATCTGGGCCGCTCCCGTGATCATGTTCTTTACATAATCAGCGTGGCCCGGACAATCGACGTGTGCGTAGTGGCGGTTTGCCGTCTCGTACTCAACGTGCGAGGTCGCGATTGTAATACCACGTGCCTTCTCTTCAGGTGCGTTGTCGATCGAATCAAACGACCGAAACGTCATCTTCGCGTTGTGCTTCGACATCACCTTCGTAATTGCGGCCGTCAACGTCGTCTTCCCATGATCCACGTGCCCTATCGTCCCTATGTTCACATGCGGCTTCGATCGATCGAATTTTTCCTTGCTCATCTATTTTCCTCTTAATCAAATAATAATTTTTAAAAATTACTTCTGGAGCCCAAGGCGGGATTTGAACCCGCGACCTCATCCTTACCAAGGATGCGCTCTACCCCTGAGCTACTTGGGCGAGTTTTCAAAACTAAAACCACCTTGGCCAAAAACGTTTGGAGCGGGAGACGAGACTCGAACTCGCGACATTCAGCTTGGAAGGCTGACGCTCTACCAACTGAGCTACTCCCGCTTCTGGTGCATGGGGTAGGATTTGAACCTACGTAGGAAATTAATCCGACGGGTTTACAGCCCGTTGCCTTTGACCGCTCGACCACCCATGCGATGATCTGTTTGTTAGCTGATCGACTTTTTGAGCCAATTAGCAAATTTCCAATTCTAACGGACAAATGCATATCTTGCAAGCGCGGAAAGTCAGGTTATGAGGCCGTTATTTGCTTTTCGCCCTCGGATGGAATTGCTCGTAGCTTTTTCGCAGGTGGGTGTCGGTCATATGGGTATAGATCTGGGTCGTTGAAATGTCCGCATGGCCAAGCATTTGCTGGACTGAGCGGATATCCGCCCTGTTTTGAACAAGATGGGTGGCAAAGCTGTGGCGAAGCGTGTGAGGTGAAACGTCCGCGAGGCCGCATTTTTTGGCATATTCCTTGATGAACAGAAAGATTCCCTGCCGATTGAGCGGAGCCGACGACGGTGTCACGAAAAGGTTCTGCACCTCAATATTTTCCTTTTTCCGGCGCAAGGCCAAATAGCTTTTCAGCCATTCAATAGCGCTTGAACCGACCGGGACACGCCTTGTTTTGCTGCCTTTTCCAGTACACGTTAGTATGCCTGCATCAACGTCTATGTCATTTATTTGCAGCGTTACGACCTCGGAAACACGCAATCCGGACGCATACATCAATTCGAGAATCGCTTTGTTACGCAGACCGGTTTCGGTCGAAACATCAGGTTGCGCAAGCAGCGATTCGATCTCCGCTTGATTAAGAAACTTCGGCAAGTATTGCCCTTTCTGCGGGACGTCCAGGTTCTCGGCCGGGTTCTTTGTATTGTGCCCGTCAATCATCAAAAACTTGTAAAACCCCCGAAGAACGCTGATCAAACGCCGTTTTGAATTTACTGATAAACTCGTCCGCCCGAGGTCGATCATCCATTCGCGAAGGTCCTGCCGCGTAAGCTTTATTATATCGAACTCATTCTTCGCCGCCCACGCGCTCAGCTTCGCCAGATCGCGTTCGTAGGCCTGCAGCGAATTAGCTGACAGGCCCTTCTCGACTTTTACGTAGGATATATATTCGCGGACAAGATTGCGGTTCACATTCTAATACTACCATCAATGTTGTATGTCTGAACCGTCATCGTTCTTATCGTTATGATACGATGACGGACAGCCTTCGGTTTGATGAAGCAGTTCATCGCTAGCTCTAAGCACGCGGAAGGCGATTTTTCGACTGTAATTCAGCGAGCGGAGGTCCGTCATTTGACCAAGCTCGCGATAGCGATAGTGGATGCTTGATCCAACATAACAGCGGTCATCAAGACTCATCGCAGGCATTCCTTCCAACAGGGCCGGTATTGCATCATCGCTCAGGCCGGAATTATATTGGGCATCAAACTCACGCCCCTGCAGCATTAGTCTTATATTAGTGCTCGCAATTAAGGCATCGGGGTTCATTAAGTTGGTGGCACCCAGTATAACGATCGCCGACCAGAGAGCCCCCCATGCGAAGTGTTTTCGGCTGACGCGTAAAACCGTGAGTCCAAACCACACGAACACTACCGCCAGCCAGATCATTACCACCATCGGATAGAACCGCACGGTCGTCATTCCATACCCGAGTTCGCCGGTCAATAAGACAAGCCGCTGGACAGCCGAGGCCATTATTACAAATAACAAAGCTATCTGAACGCCCGCAAGTATACGAAAAAGCCCTTCGAGCCTTTTCGCCTCGCGGCGAAGCAGCCAGTGCGATACAAGCAGCATCGGCAGGACAAGGGCGGCGACGGCCACGAGTTCGCCAAACCCGCGGCGGGCATAATCCGCCAGCTTGAAGTCAGGCGTATTCTGCACCAGCTCCATTCCGCCGAAAAGATACGGGACCTGAACGATCACGAAGCTCAAGAAAAGCAGGTCGACTAGGCCGAGAATGATAACCGTCTCTACGGTTCCAAGCGTGAAAACGGACGGGAGTTTTGA
This sequence comes from Blastocatellia bacterium, assembly GCA_963765045.1. Classification (GTDB taxonomy): domain Bacteria; phylum Acidobacteriota; class Blastocatellia; order Pyrinomonadales; family Pyrinomonadaceae; genus OLB17. The sequence goes on from CAVXVF010000027.1 coordinate 85,030, forward strand.
ATTATCGAAGTTCTGCCAGTCACGCCTTTTAGGCTCGGCTTCGGCTGCCGGTTCCGCGGTGTTGGGCGGATCGCTTCGGTTGATGTGTTCGAGGATGGTCGCATTGTCAGGGAGCGAGTTTGATGTTTCGGTGGGTTCTGCCGCGAAATTGTCTACAAAACTTGAATCCCTGTTTTTAGCGGAGTCCCCCGGCGTTTCTATCGTTTCTTTAGGGATCGGCGAGACCGTCGGTTCAACAGATACGGCGGCACGAAATGGCTCCACAAGCGTGCCGCGAAAATACCCGGCGGTAAGCCACGCAAACAGCGATGTCAGCACGACATGCGAAATGACCGTGTCGAGTTCGAAATTGATCGCACGGTTCACCATGCCTTCATAGGCGGCGTCGGCGGCCATGAACAACGCTCCGAAAACCAAAACGAGCGGCAGTGCGACCGCCAGGCCGCGAAGGACCGAAAAAATATTCTGGCTCAACCGGTTGCCAGGCATCGATTTCCATTCGATATCCGACCCAAGCAAAACGAACGGTGCAAGAGCCGAACTGATGCCCGACCAGAGAAATCCCGCAACATAATGAAATGCCCCGGCAAAGCGCTCGTTGACACCAAAATTCGGAAGGACAAGGACGCCCATGATGATCAGGATCGCGAACGTGTCATATACACGAAGCTCGATCGAATCGCGAATGACAAACATCGCCCCAAAAAAGACCATCGCCCCCTGCAATGCAAGCGTTCGGACGGTCAAAAGTTCCGGTCGCCGGCGAACAGCAATCATGATCATCGCCGCCGTAAAGACCGTGACAAATACAAATGCGTTCAGCCCCCACGGCGTCTGCCGCAGCAAGACATTGCCGAGAATGCCCATCAACAACGCCGCCAGAAGAATTTCGAGTCCTGTCCGTGTTCGTTCTTTCATTTCGATTTCCTTAAATTTGTTTTATTACCTTTGACGTCCGCGAGATTGTTTTGTTCCGAAAGTTTGAAGTAATTTCACTTATGAAAAATGCTGTCCTCGTCGCCGATCAAAACCGCTTCGATGGTGCGGTCGATGCCGTAACCTTCGCGGAGGTCGAGGCGCGGCTCCTTTACGTCAACGGGAAGGTCGAAAACGATCTCTTTTTCAAAACTCTCTTCCGGGCCGATCTGCTTTTCGAAATCGGGCTGCGGAGGCAACTGTGCCTCGGCCTCGGTGTCACGAGAATATTCCCGATTTGAAGCGTCGACAACGTGGGCATCCACAGTGATCAACCCGAGCGTCGCTTTTACCGCGTCGCTAAAAACCTCGACCTTGAATATTTGAAACTCGCCGTTCGCCGTCTTGCCGCCTATGGTCTTTGTCGTGCGCACGCCTTTGACAGACGTATGCATGTGGCAATCGAGATAAAAGCCGCAATATTCCTTTGGCTCGTTCATCGCTAAAGTTTTTTCGGCGCTCGCAAACGAAAAACCGAACAGCATCACGACATAAAACACAAACCAAACCGCTACTCCGCCAAGCGTGAATTTCGTCAGCCAAGTCTTTTTTGTAAACAGAGCTCCCGTCAGCAAAACCATTGCCACTATCAGCCCGCCTATTGTCATTAGCATCATTAAAACGCCCATAATTTCCTCTCGCGTTAGTAGCGAAAACCCAATAAATTCCAGTAGTTCAAGAAAAAAGGTAGAATAAAAGCAGCGATTGTCAAAAGCGAATAATATATTCGGGCGGCAAGCGTCCAAGCACTTTCGCACCACGCCTTAAAAGCGAAAACGGGCAATGCCAAACCAATCAAACTTGCGATTAAAAGAACACTCAAAATCGCCGTAATCGCCCACGGAATTTCGTACACCGCTCCGTTTTCACGGGTGAAAAGCCAGACGATTAAGATCAATGGCGCAATCGCAATTAGAAAAGCGAAAACGCCCGAAAGTTTCCAACCTGTTTGTAAAAATATTGATTTGGTTTCCGTTTCGGTTTTAGTTTTGCGAAAGCGTCTCCAAAAAAAGCCAAACGGGATGAGTAATAGGCGAGAGATGACAAGCAAAATTCCCGCGATGATGATACCGATGTGAAACCGAGCATCTTCATAAAAAGCAATTTTTTCGGCGGTCATCGGGTCGGAAATTCCACCCGTAACGGTGAAACTACGAGTTCTGCCGTCCACGCCGGCTTGAAAAGTAAAATAACCTTTGTCCTCGCTCCGAAAAACGTTTGGTTCGATTTCGACAAGTTTTGTCTTTAACTCGCCGCCGAAAAGCTCCGCCGACAATGTGCCGTCGCCGTTGTCAGAAATTTCGATTTGACCGGGCAATCCGGCAATTTTCGTGAGCGTTGTGCGTGAATAATTGCCAATACGAAAAGTTCCGACGTAGTTTTTTGCCCGCGCTGCAAAATCATTTGGCGGATTCGGTAATTCAAACTTTTCGGTGGGAAAATATCGGTTCAAAAAATCTTCTGTAAATTTTTCACGAAGAGCGACCGCATCCCCATCCGAACCGTTGGCGACGAGATAAAAACCAATTTTTTCCTGCGGGATCAAATACAAAAGCGAATGATGTCCTCGGTCGCCGGTGTGAAAAAGCGCTGGTTTGCCGTTCGCCGAAGTTTCAAAAAATCCGTAAGCAACGCTCGGAACTTTCGGATTGGCGGAAAAATGCTGCCTCTGCATTTCCGCGAGCGTTTCGGGTTTTAATATTTGGTTTTCACCGTATTTTCCGCCGTTCAATTGAGCGATAAGAAAATGCGCCATATTCTCAGTTGTCATCGCAAGCGATCCGGCGGGCGAAAGAATGATAAAAGGCGTTTGTTTGGCTCGAGTTCCCGTGAGATTTTCATAAAGTTCGGGCGGCAAAGGCTGTCGAAAACTGCTCTGCGACATTTGCAGCGGCTCAAGGATATTTTGCTCAATGTATTCATCAAACGATTTTCCGGAAACTTGTTCGACAACGTGTCCCGCAATTCCCATTCCGAGATTTGAATAGGAAATTTGCTGTCCGTTCGGAACAACCCGAATCGGAATATTTCGTTTGAAATATTCCCTCATCGCTATCGGTTTCGAGTCGTTCGGAGCTAATGAACCAATGAGATTTTCGTCAAGTCCATTTGCGTGCGTGAGCAAATTCGCAATCGTCAGAGATTGCGGAAAATTCGATGCGATTTGAAAGTCTTTGAGATACTGATTAACGTCCGAGTCCAAATTGATTTTGCCTTGTTCAGAAAGTTGCATAATCGCTGTCGCGGTAAAAAGTTTGCTGAGCGAAGCCGCGAAAAAAACCGTTTTGTCGGGCGAAACTGAAATTTTTCTTTCCGCGTCGGCAAAGCCGTAACCTTTCTGAAAAAAGATTTTATCGTTTTGGATAATAACAAAAGCGAGTTGACCCGACTTATCGGTCGGAAAATTTTTTGCGACAAAATCGTCAAGCCAAACCTCGAATTCTCCCGCGTCCCTAAGATTCGCTTTTTGAGCAGAGGCACAGGTGCTAAATAAAAACCAAGCTAAAAGTAGAACAATTATTTTGCGAGCGATTTGCATATCGTCATCTACCCTTCATCGCTGTTATCAATGCTTCCATGTGGTCGAGATATCGCTTCAAAGCCTCACTGCCGTCTTTTGTGATCGTGTATTCGGTCAGCGGCATGCGGCCTTTGAACGATTTTTCACAGGTTACGTATCCCGCGTCTTCGAGTTTGCGGGCGTGGACGCTGATATTGCCGTCGGATGTCACGAGCAGGTTTTTTAGCTCGGTAAAGCTTAGCCTTTCATTCGCCGCCAGCGCGCTGATGATGCCGAGCCGCATCCGCTCGTGAATGACCTTATCGAGGTCGTTCGAGACGTTCTCAGCGGCGCTCTCTACACGCAGGGCGTGGGGCCGGCTGCCGTTGTCGCTTTTTATCGCTAGATTCTTTTTTGCCATGTCTTAACTTCCTGCAAGCGGTGTCCCGATAAGGCCGACGGCAAGTTCCGCCCAGACGATGAAGAGGACGAGCAGAATGGCGGCACAGATGGCGAGTCGCTGATGCAGTTTCGTAACCGTTCGCAATACAAGCTCACAGGCGAGGCCTGTGCCGAGCAACAGAACGCCGGCGGCCACGAAGTCGATTGCTGTCCATTTCACCTGGTCGGTGAATTTCATCGCTATGTATGGAATGAGCAGCAGCGCCGCTACTGCGACAAAAATACCGATCAGTCGTATGTTTTGAATGTTCATAAATACTCACAGACTATCCGCCATATCGCCGGGCAATTATCGCTCCAAAAATTATATGGAGCAGGCCAAAGCTTGCTCCCATAAGGTAGTTGCCGTAAAAAGCCGGCAGTGCGAATGCAGCACATCCGGCCGCGATAAATATCCAGCCCATCACAGGCACGATCTTTACAGAAAACGCTCCGCCGGTGACGACGGATGCTCCATACATGAGCATCCAAACCGAAGCCATTACCTCGTAATGTTCGAATCGCCACAGCCCGAGCGTGATCGCAATGCCGCAAATCAAAGCTGGAGCAAACCCGAACGCAAATTTTCTTGCCGGAATGGAAACGAGCGACGCTCCGGTGAATTTCGATTTTTGCCACATCGCCAAAAGGCCGATCGCAAAGGCCAGACACGCTTCGGTGAGCCATACAACCAGCCAATCACGAAGATAAACCTGCTGATGAGCTATATAGGCGGCGACAATTGCCGTCACGCCCATCAACATCCCGCCGTAGCCGGGCACGGCTGTGAAATGCGTTGAACGCTCCATCGTTTCGCGAATGAATTTGAGATTGTCGATCGCCCGGTCGCTCAAGTTTACCGGCTCGTTTTCTTCGGCGTGTTGTTCGCGAATTGCGTGGAGTTTTGCCATATCGAAGGGAAGAATATGCCAAGTAATAATTTTTGTCAAGAACTTTATAATGCAAAGTAAAAATAGTTTGTTCTTTCCTTCTAGGCCATGCTTGCACCGCATTGCAGGCGGTGGGCAAGCCGCCTCTAAACTGTTGCTATTTGATTTTTCTGGCTTTCGCGGGATTGTTTACGATATCGCCCAAGTTCTCAACCGGTGGCAGAGACTGGTTTTCTACAGAATACGTCAGGCGTTTTTTCTGCATGAGAAAATTCTTGCCGTTCCATTTGTAGCTTGTGCGGGTGAAAAAGATCGGGCAGCAAAGTTGTTCTTCGTCGCCGGTGATCTTGCCGGTTTCGGTCTGCCCGAGCAGAAAGCGGTCCTGGCCGTAAAGCTCGACGACCAGTTCCCCGTTCTCGACGCGAAGATCTTTGAGGCCGCCATCGGCCCGGTCGCCGGTGCGGAAATTCCACAGGAGTTCGGGCTGGCCGTCCTTCCATTCGTAAATATAGACGAGCTGCGGGATGGCACCGCCACCCGTTTCGATCTTTAAAATTACAGAAGCTTCGTCCTGGCCGTCGCCGGTTACGTCGAGAAATTTTGTCGTAACGTATGACATCCCGATCCGTCGTGCGGCCCTTTTTTCGGCTTTTTCTTCGGGGGCCATCTCCTCGTCTACGTCTTCGAACTTCGGTTCGAGCTTACCGTTTGTGAGCATAAGTTCGTCGCCGTCGGGATGCTGCCAGCCGCGGGGTAGAGGATAAGTGAAATTTTTGAAATCGAAACTGCCGATCGGCGATGCAGTCTTTTTGCCGCGTTCGTCGAGCAGCTCGGCCTGAAGATTTGGAATGGACGGTGAGGGCTTCTCCTGAGGCGAATTAAAACCGCGAGTCGGCTCGGCGGGCGTGGCAGCGATGACCGGTTGATTCGCTGCGGCGTTTGTCGCGTCGGCCCGGCCACCGCACGAATTTGTAAACAAAAGAACCGCAATAGCTAAAAAACCGGCTATTTCCTTTGATCGCTTCATCAGGTAAGTTTTCCTTATGTTCTGGTCAAACTTCGATACTTGATCCGGTGGGGTTGGTCTGCATCGACGCCGAGGCGGCGTTTTCTGTCCTCTTCGTATTCGCTGTAATTGCCGTCGAAATACTCGACCTTTGAATCGCCCTCGAATGCGAGGATGTGGGTTGCGATCCGATCTAAAAACCAGCGGTCGTGGCTGATGACCACGGCACAGCCCGCAAAATTTTCAAGTGCTTCCTCGAGCGCACGCATTGTGTTTACGTCGAGGTCGTTGGTGGGCTCATCCAAAAGTATAACATTTGCTCTCGATTTCAACATCTTCGCAAGATGCACGCGGTTTCGCTCGCCGCCCGAAAGCTGTCCGACAAATTTCTGCTGATCCGAGCCGGAAAAATTAAACTTCGAAACATAAGTTCGGGCGTTCATTTCGCGTTTGCCAAGCGTGACAAAATCAAGCCCGTCGGAGATCTCGTCAAAGATCGTCTTGTCGGCATTCAGGCTATCGCGTGATTGATCGACATATCCGAGTTTGACGGTTGTTCCGACCTTGAACTCGCCCGAATCCGCTTTGTCCTGCTCGGTGATCAGGCGAAAAAGCGTCGTTTTACCTGCACCATTTGGGCCAATGACGCCGACGATCCCGCCGGGCGGAAGTGAGAATTCGAGATTTTCGAAAAGCAGTTTGTCGCCGTATGCTTTTGAAACGCCGTGAGCTTCGATGACAACATCGCCGAGGCGTTCGCCGGGAGGAATATACAGCTCAAGATCTTCCGAATGAGCTTCCGATTCGGTCGCAAGCATTTTTTCGTAGTCGTTTATACGCGCTTTTGATTTAGCATGGCGGCCTTTCGGCGACATCCGTATCCATTCCAGTTCGCGTTCGAGTGTCTTCTGCCGCTTATCCTCGGACCTTTGCTCCTGGGCGAGACGCTGACTCTTTTGTTCGAGCCATGACGAGTAATTTCCTTTGTACGGAATGCCTTCGCCGCGATCTAGTTCGAGAATCCAGCCAGCGATATTATCGAGGAAATACCTGTCATGCGTAACGGCGATGATCGTGCCTTCGTATTTCTGCAAGTGCTGTTCGAGCCACGATACGGTTTCCGCATCGAGATGGTTGGTCGGCTCGTCTAGCAGCAGAATGTCGGGTTTTTGGAGCAGCAAACGGCACAGAGCAACGCGGCGTTTTTCACCACCCGACAGAGTTGAAATGGCAGTTTCCGGCGGCGGGCAGCGAAGTGCGTCCATCGCCATTTCGAGTCGCGAATCCAAGTCCCATGCGTCGGCGTGATCGAGCTTTTCCTGCACCTCGCCTTGGCGTTCGATAAGCGCGTTCATCGCGTCATCGTCCATCGGCTCGGCAAATTTGGCATTGATCTCTTCGTATTCCTTCAGCAGATCGACCGTCGATTGCACAGCTTCCTCGACGATTTGCTGAACAGTCTTCGATTCATCCAGCTTCGGCTCCTGTTCGAGATAGCCGACGGAATATCCTTTCGAGAAAACGACCTCGCCGTTGAACTCCTTGTCGGTCCCCGCAATTATCCGCAGCAATGAGGATTTACCCGACCCGTTAAGGCCGAGGACACCGATCTTCGCACCGTAAAAGAACGAAAGATAAATGTCCTTCAGGACAGGCTTCTTGTCGTAAAACTTGCTGACTTTGACCATCGAAAAGATGATCTTGTTTGGTTCTGGATTGCTCATTTAAAAAGTGTGGAGTTGTTATCCGGTCGTTTGCTCAAGATATAATGCGCTGTCAAATGAAGTTAGTCGATCGAACCAGAGTAAATTCGCGTGCAGCTCCTGCGGTATTTTGATTTTCTCAACTTGTTTCGAGTCACGGTTATATTCGACCCGCACGGTCATGCTGTATTCGCCCGACTCAGGATGCTTCTGAGATCTTGCATAGAAATATCGATATTTTAGTCCCGCCATCATATCGAAGGGCCGAAGCTCGAAAACTCGTTTCAGCGCCAAATAACCTTGCCTCAAAATACCAAACTTAAATTTCTTAAAGTCTCCATCAATTTCGATTCGGACAACCGCAAAATATTGCTCGTCTTTTTCGAAAGCTTCGATCAATTCGGGCATTCCTGTATGGTTATCGCGCATAGTGGAAAGTATAAAGATTATCTTTTTCCCAGACCGAACCGCAAGCCGAGTCGCAAAAAGAAAGGGGCCGCGGCTGTTCGGTTTGGCGTTAAACCGATGTCATAGCGGCTGTTGAAAAGATTCTCGGCGGCGGTGAAAAACTCGACTTTTTTGTGTACCCGATAGGCAGCGGTTGCGTCTATCGTAAAGTAGGGGCGAAGTCGAAGAGTGTTCAGATCGTCTTCGAACTGAGCGTCCGAAAGGCGGGCCTGCACGCCGAACGAGAAACGCGAACTCGGTCGATAATTTACTTGAAAGTTTAGCTGCTGTTTTGCGATCTGCGGCAGGAATCGGCCAACCAGCGTTGGATTTGCCGGAAACTCTGTCACGCGTGAGTCGGCGAACAGATAGCTTGCAGAAAGTTTTAGATCGCTACTGAGAGAGATTTCTGCATCGAGTTCGAACCCGCGTGTTTGCGTTTCACCGACGTTCTGCCGTTGCCGCGTGATGAGCGTCGGTGTGGTGGAAAGCGTAACGCTGACGACCGGATCGGAGACTTCGGTCGCAAAGACATTTCCGCGAATGTTCAGCCGTTTTTTCAGGCCGGCAAAACTGATTCCTCCCTCGAGTGTATTGGCACGCTCGGCAGTTAGATTTGCGTTAGCCGTTGTCACAACATTTCCGACGCGGAAGCCTCTGTAAAGTTCGTTTAGCGTCGGTGCACGGAAAGAACGGGAGAATGAGCCATACAATGATACATTTTGCGCGAGTTGGTAAAGCGCTCCGATTCGCGGGCTGAAGGCGGTTTGGCTGCGATCTGCAAAGTTCAGAATGCTGACCGCGTTTGTCGCAAGCGTTCGAGTTGTCGAACGTGCGTCAATATTGCTCCAACGATCAAACCTCCCGCCGAAATTTAGATTGAGCTTTTCAGAAACTCTCCAGATGTCCTGAGCAAAGAGCGAATAGGTCCGCTCGGTCCCGCCGGAGCCGCTTACTGATGTGGCACGGCCTTGCGTAAAACCGACCTCATCGCTAAAGCCGCGAACTTCGCGCGTTTCAAAAGAAGCCGCGATGGTGTGCGATTTAATAGGTCGCGCCCAGAACAAATTTGCACCACGTGCCTGCGAAGGAACCCGTTGGAGACGCGAAAGCGTTTCGGTATCTCGGTCGGCGGAAATCGCTGCAAATGTCTGATCGTAAACCTGCGTTTCAATAAAAGCGCGCAGCTGAAAATCACCAAATTTGTTGTTTGAATAATCAGCACCGGCTGCGGCCTGTCGAAAATAGGTGCGGTTGTTGGTTAGGCTCGTGCCGTTGTCACGGCGTTCTGTGAACAGATTACCTCGGACAAAGATGCGGGCAGAATTAAATTTCTCCGCGACTCCGCGTCTCTGCGTTAAATTTCCGAATCGCCTCTCAAGGCTAAAGATGCCGTTACCGTGGCGGCTGTTGGCATGCGTGTCCGCCAGACCGCGTTCGTTCTCAGCGGTCGGAATATAGCCACCGGTCTGAAAGGTCTCGGCGGCCAGATCGAATGCCCAACCGTGTCGGGAAAGTGCGGTGAAAACGCTGCCGTCGATTGTGTTTTGTAGGCCCGCCGATGTGCGGATGTTCAGGATCGGATCGTCATTGTCGGGTTTCAGCGGGACAAGATTTACCGCTCCACTGAGTCCACCCGTTCCGTAAAGCGAACTGGCACCGCCCCGAAGTACCTCAGCTTGCTCGACCACGATCTGCGGTACACGCGACCAATAAGTCCAGCCGCCGAAAGCATCGTTCAGCGACAGTCCGTCAAAAAACACGGCGGAGCGCGATGCACCGCTTCCCGAAACTCCGCGAAGATTCGCACCTTGCGTTGTTGGGTTCGCGGTCTTGCTCGAACTTCGGCGGAAGAGTGTGAATCCTGATATCTGCCTGAGCGAATCGTCAACAGTTTGCGCAGCGGTCGAATCCAGCGCATCACGCGTCAGAACGACAACGCTCGCCGGTGTTTCGTCCAATCGAGTTTCCGCGCGGCTAATCGAAATGGTTACATTCGCCGACAAAACCGCAGGCTGAAGGATGATCGTAAAATTACGAACCCCGTCGTTCGAAAGCTTTCTGGTAAACGCCGCAAACCCTCGTGCTTCGACAAGCAGAGACAGTGCCGAAATATTGCCTTGGTTTAAGGAGAACTTGCCGTTTTGATCACTAGTTGTGCTAGCAGCAATCGTTCCGCGATCCCGCAGCGTTACAACCGCGTCAGCAACGGGACGGTTTTGTGTGTCGAAGATTGTACCGGTAATGGTTTGGGCGTGAGCGGAAAGGGCAAGGCCGATTAGAAAGACGACAAAGAATGAGAGAGATTGAACCTTTGGAAATTCTCGAATCACAGGAGCCCTAGCAGACAGAAACTTTTCTTATTGCGAGTTTTTCGATTCGATCTAGCTTTATCTCAAACCCGATTCCCGGCTCTTCCGGTGCAGTGATCGTGCCGTTTGCCGAAACTTCAACTTCCGGCGAGATGATGTCTTCGTGCCAATATCTTTTCGACGCAGAGACGTCGCCGGGCATTGTGTAACCGGCGAGCGTCGAGATGGCGATGTTGTGAGCACGGCCGATGCCGGATTCGAGCATGCCGCCGCACCAGACTGGAATATCGTTCTCACGGCAGATCGCTTCGATCAACTTTGACTGTGTGTGCCCGCCCGCGCGTCCGTTTTTTAGGTTGATGATCTTGCCGGACTTTAGCTCGATCGCTTTACGGGCGTCTTCGGGTGATTTTATTGGCTCGTCGAGACAAACAGGCGTTTTGATCGCCGCTTGCAGCTTCGCGTGGTCGATTATATCGTCGTAACCAAGCGGCTGTTCGAGCATCATCAGGTTAAATTCGTCGAGGCTCTTCAGCAAATCGATATCGGCAAGCGTGTACGCGGAATTTGCGTCGCCCATTAGCAGAATATCGCCGAACTCCGCCCGTACGGCCTTGATGACATCGTAATCCCAACGCGGGCCGATCTTGATCTTGATGCGTCGATAACCGGCGTCGAGTTCGGTTTGGATCTTTTCGATAAGCTGTTCAACCGAATCCTGAATACCGATAGAAACGCCGCATTCGATCTCCTGATTCACGCCGCCGAGATGCCGCCAGAGCGGGATACCAAGCTTTTTTGCTTCAAGGTCCCAACACGCGGTTTCGATACCGGCTTTTGCCATGCGATGGCCGCGAACCCACGACATCAGCGACCAAACATCGGCGGCAGATTCGACCTCTTTGCCGACAACCATCGGCGCGAGGATCTTCTCGGCCGTGACCCACGCCGAATCTGTCCACTCATCCGAGTAACCGGGCGTTTCGCCGCAGGTGACTTCGCCCCAGCCTTCCGCGCCGTCTGTATCGCAAACGCGCACCAAAATTATCCGCCGCTCATACGTGCGGCCAAAGCTTGTTTCAAAAAATTGAACGAGCGGGAGATTGATCTCGGTAAGTTCTATTGATTTGATCTTCATAGGAGCGACAAAAACATAGGTTATTTCTTGTCGCGTGCAAATGCAATCTAAGTAAGAGTTACGCCTTTGGCATAAGGCTACGCGGAGCTGCATGCTGTGGTAAACATAGCTGTGTTAGGCTGCGAGGCTTTATCACGCCTGAAGGCATTTACTCCACGATTTCAAACTGAACAAATTGCGATACAGTTTTCCGCTTTTCCTTTGCCAGATTGTCGATAATTATGATTTGAAAGACGTATTCGCCGGCGACCATTGTAGTACCAAAACTGAGTGAAGCCGCAAAATTTATGGCTTTGGGATTGGTTTGTCCGGTGGTTGGTACAGGCTGAGGATTGCCCTCGAAAATCGGCTTGCCATCCAGAAAGAGCTTGATCTGTGAGGTTAGATTCGCCGGTGCTCCGGCGACCGCCTTCGCATTAAAAATAGTAAATCCATAGTTCAAAACCGTTCCGCGCTTGAACTGCCGAAGTGAGGTGTCGATCAACGGATTGGATTCGATATCATTTACGGCAATCCCGCTGTTACGCTTATTCCAATTATCGAACGAGATGTTTTCAAGCCCAATGCCCGAAAGCGTCAACCGGTTTTTCTTCAGATTCGGCACTTCGATAAACTGGTTGGCCGAACCGACTTTTCCACTGCCGTGATCGCGTAATGCAACCCGGAGTTGGTAAGCTCCTGCTTTCTTAATTGGAAACGAAAAATCGTAAACAAATCCGCTTTTCATAAACCTATCGTAAATGTCCTTTTTCATATTCATCGTATAGGTTTTCGAGATCTGATCGACAGCGGCTCCATTGTCCCCAAACCCGACTGCAAGCACGTCGAACACTGCCTTTTTGGAACCATCAGCCTCGTCGGTAAAGGTAAGGTCTTTTGCGTTGATATGAAGCAGCGAACGGACAAACGCACCCTGGCGTTGATCGCTGCCGAAAAGAGCGTTTAGCCGCAATGAAATGTCGTTGACGGCAAAAGGAGACGTCAAAGCGTTCACCAACCGTTGATTTCCCGTCTCTTTCGGCTTTGCAAAGTTCTCATCGCTGATGCCAAAAAAACCGCTGCGGTATCGGACACGGGTACCGGGGCGGGTGACGCGAACGTCCAATTTGTTGAATCGCCTTATTTTCGGATCGAATGTGTCGGAGTCAGGCTCATAGCCGACCAGATAGTAGCTTTGATCGTCCAGAATCTTTCGAATACCTCCGGAGAGGTCATTATTATTTACTATCGCGATACCGCCCGTCTCTTTGGCTAGATATCGAAGGCCGTCCTGTGTATCCAGCAACTCGTCACGGCGGTCACTCGCTGCCTGCTGAATCTCCTCGGCTGACCTGCCGCCGGTGTTGTCGGCCGCTGTTAGTCCCGTGTACTGCAAACCTCTCGCATCCATTGTGTAAACAACTACGGACGCGCGGTTTGCCTGATCCACGAGCCGCCGCAAACTTTGCAAGACGCGGCCCGACTCGATACTTCCGCTCGCGCTTCTTGTAAAAAGCTTAAAGCCGTCCGAGAGAAGCATGATGGATTTTCGTCCCGGTAATTCTGCCATTCCACGAACGACATAGTTGACGGCACCGAGTGTTCCGGTGGCGAAAATGCTTTGGCGAAAATCGTTGAACTCGCGTTCAATTCCCTCGGGGGTTCTCTCGCCTGGTTCGGGTTCGGAATCAGGCTGTCCGTCGTCGATTCTGGCTTCAAGCGGTGCAAACGCGCCAATGCCGCCTGCTCCAACCGAGTTCCATTTTACTTTTTCAATCGCAGCATAAAGCTGCCGGCGGTCGGTCGTAAATTGCTGTAGCGCACCGATTCCGGCTCCCGTCCGAATGATAGCAACGAGGTCGCCGTCCTGCATCTGCTCATCCACAAACTTTTTTAGAGCCCGACGAACGTAATAAGTACTCTCAAATGAAAGCGTAAGATCGTCGACAACAAGAGCGATCGTTCGCCGGACCTGCTCGGGCTTCACCGTCGGCGGCGGCAATGAAACTGTGGGCGTTTTGCCTTTTTCCGTCTCGGCCGTTTCGCGAACATTCGATACGAAGTTGAAATTGCTTATGTCCTGCTTTTTGCCGTTCTCGTATATCTCGATCTCGTCACGTCTCAGATCAGTGATTACTTTCCCGCGCTTGTCGGTAACGGTCACATCGATCTGGATCAATGCGGTGGTGATTTTCACCACATCGGTTTCATCCGCAGGCGGTGTCGGCGAAGGAACAGCGACCTGGGAAAACGAGGACGCCGCAAACAAAAATACAAAGGCAACGGTGGGAAGTAAATTTTTCATTATAAAATAGTAATGGCTAACAGATTGTCTTTGTTATCATATTACGGTTCGGTATACTTGAAAAGTTTTTTTGCTGTGCAAAAATAAATCCTTTTTCGCATCTAATACCCGGGAGTTCACAATTTTAATGCTTCATAGATTCATTTCTTACTTTGCAATTACTATTTTCGTGTCGGCAGTTTTCTGCGTCGGCTGTTCCGCCCAACAAACGGAGGAACAGGCTCTTGAGTCGCTTCGGCAACTGACGAAAGACGGCAAGCTGCCGCCGGAAGGCCTGGTGGCAAACGTCGAAACGCGATTCGCAGGTAAACGCACGGGAGCGTTGGCAAAATTGCTTCGCGGACGTATCCGCTATGAAAGCAGTGATTTCGCCGGTGCAGCGGCAATCCTTAACTCAAACGATTTTCAGCAGAAAACGAACGTTGCCGATTACGCATTGTGGCTGCGCGGAAAAGCGCTACAGCAGGCGGGAAATCATACGGAAGCAATGACTGTGTTTGCAAAACTCCTGAACGATTTTCCGACCTCGCTTCGTTCGACCGACGCAAAACTTTTGTGGGCTAATTCAGCTATTCAATCAGGACAAGCGGCTACAGTTCCCAACTTTCTGCGAGAGCTAAACGAAAAGAAATCCGGACCTGCCCTGATCGCAACGGCGAAGGCATTTGAAAGCCAAAACAATCAGGCTGAGGCGATCACATATTATCGCCGGGCTTATTTTTATTCGGCAGGTTCCGATTCGGCTAAGGAGGCCGAGGCGAAACTAAATTTATTAGCGCAGAATTTAGCGCCAACGAATGCCGAAGAAGCTCAGGCAAAAGCCGACAAGCTTTTTGCCGCAAAAAATTACGCCGCAGCCGACAAAGCCTACAGCGAATTTGTTATAAGTTTTCCAGCAGCAACCACACCGGCAGTTAATTTTAGACGGCTTGTCACGCTGGCAAATCTAAAGAAAATACCCGAAGCTAAGGTCGCTTTTAACTTGATCCCGGCAACCGCTTCAGAAAAGGAGGAAGCTTATTATCAACTCGCTGTCGGCTATGCCAAAGCCAAATTATGGTCGGATGCCCGGTCAACTGTTGACGAAATGCGTCAGAAATTCCCTGCTGGAAAACTTACGCCAAAGGCATTTGTCGATGCGGGTTACGCAGCTCGCGATGCGAAAAATAAAGGCGAGGAGACCTATTTTCTGAGCACTGCATTGACGGTATTTCCAAACGCGGTTGAGGTCGCCGGTGCTCAATTCGAGCTTGCGTGGCTCCAACACGAGAGCGGCAATTTCGCGGAAAGCTCACGCATGTTCGTCGAGCACCTTGCCCGTTATGCTGAAAAAGATACGACAAATCGCGGCAAGGCTGGTTATTGGGCGGCACGCGATTCCGAGCGGGCGGGCAAAACCGCAGACTCCTGCGCTCTGTACGAAGGCGTCATTAATCGTTACTCGGCAAACTGGTACGGGCACATCGGTCTTCAGCGGCTGACTGCATTGAAAAGCCAGGGGCAATGCCGGTCGCAAAGCTCTGTCTCGCAACCAGTCGCAAAGGCCGTTGCGAATCTCAAAACCGTAACCGTCGCCGCCGAAACATCCACGCCGAAAGAGATTGAACGATCCGAAAAGAGCCAGCAGTTGAGCGTGATCGGGCTATTCGATTGGGCGATCGGCGAACTTGAGGAAGCAAAAAAGACGGCCAACAACAGCCCGAAAATCAATCTCGCGTTGGCAAAGTATTACCGTTTCAAGGGCGATAACGTCAATGCCTTGCTGGCGTTGGCAAAAAGCTATCCTGACTATTCGCAAATGTTTCCAGAAGAAATGGGCCGCGAGGAATGGGACATTTTCTATCCACTGACAAATTGGGACCAGATCTCGGCGTGGGCAAAAAGCCGCAATCTCGATCAATATCAGGTGGCCGGATTGATCCGCCAGGAGTCGGTTTTTAACCCTCGTGCAAAGTCTGGAGCGCAGGCCTATGGCTTGATGCAGCTGCTTATTCCAACGGCTCGATTGGTAGCAAAAAAATACGGCTCAACCGCAACCGTTACTGGCGACACACTGTTCCTGCCGGCCCTCAATATCGAGCTTGGCACTGGGTATATGCGCGATCAGCTCGACAAATTCGGACGCATCGAATACATGGCGGTGGCCTACAACGCCGGTCCCGGACGCGTCCCGCAATGGCGTGCCAGTTTGCCGATCGAAATCGACGAATTTGTCGAGGCAATTCCCTTCAAGGAAACAAAGGGCTATGTCCAGGGCGTGATACGCAACTCGGCCCAGTATCGCCGGCTGTATGACGAAAACGGAAATTTCAAACCCAACGTCGGCTCGCGGCCTTTGCGTGGCGAGATCGATTCGAAGACAAGAGAGCAGATCACAGCCGAGTTCCCGGACGTGGTCGTTGATGATCGCGGAGCATCGGAGTAGGGAGTAGATTTCCTCAAAAAGCACAAAATTGGTCACGAACCAACGTTGCGTATCATCAAGACCAAACGGCCGCGAAACCCTCGGCATCGCCGCCCGCGCCTACATCATGGCCGACGGCAAAATCCTCCGCAGCGGCCAGCCCGAGGAACTGGTAAAAGACGAAGATGTCCGGCGCCTCTATCTCGGCGGGCGGTTTACGTTGTAGACACCGATCTTTCCTTTTGTATTGCAAGCGGCGAGAGGAACTTCAGATGGTCGTCGTGCGAATGAAATACGCCCTGGCGGTCATTGCCACGCGTGATCAAATGATACAAACCACCATCGACCTCAACCCTCGCTCGTCTCGCTACGGTTGTGGACTATATCAGATGTATGGATACCGCAGAATCGAACGCCTGACCTTATTCTTTTCTACCCTATTCTTTTCTATTCTTTTGGCACTATTCTTTTGGCATTGCCGGGCCGCGCCAACTACCGCTCTTGACTACTCAGCATTGTCCGTGCGCCGTCGAGATTATTACTACTAGGTAGTAATCTGTCGGTCGTGCCGATTCCATATATTGTGGGGCTGAAATTAATTCTCTTGACACGCATTTTCCTTTTTATCGTTGATAGAAACATATTCGGCTTCCGAATCTTCAGGAACATCAACACCGCTATCTCGTAGATTTTTATAGAGCTCAATAAGTTCCTTGGACTTTTTTACTTTTAAACAAATTTCATCTCCAATTTCGACATTCCTTGCGGTGCTGACGTGATGTGCGACCTTGATTTTCTCGCCATCGTAGGTGCCTTTGTAGACGTGCACTACTTTATACTCAATAACTTGAAGCATTTTCTCAGCATCCGCCATTTCAGCTTCACTTATCCTTCGGTATCGAATTATCTGTCCTTTGAGAATTACTACGTTTTCCTTTTGTCGAAAAGACGAAGAATAATCGTGAGTCAAGAAGAAAACCGCAGGCATAAAAATTACAAATACAATGAGCTTCATATTGTCTCCTTTTTCATTGTGGTGTTTCAACAAGCTTGATTGTATTGACATTGTAATATACCTTTACCTGTCCGCTTGTAACAACAGAATTAAATTTAACGTCGTATCTGAAGTTGCCGTATCTGAAGTTAGTTTGATCAACGCCTTCAATCTTATCCCTCCTTCTCTCGATGTTGCGGGTCTTTTTAATAATTCAGAAACGACTTCGCCTTCAAAGGCACTACCTTCGCGGTGAGTCTTAGGATTTCCTAAAGCATCCATTTCCTTTCCGTCTGCAAATTGGATCTTATTAGCTTTTTTCAGTTCCGCCTGCGAATACTCCTCCAGCACATGACCCAGTTGTCCAGCACCAAAAGCTTGATCTTGCCGGATCGAGGCCCTTACGTCGCCGACATCAACTTCTCGTTTAGTGAATTTATCAAAGTAGTAATTGTCCGCTTGGGCCACACACTAATTGCAACTGTAACATTATTACCGTTTTTATCTTTAAGATTTTCAACGACGTTTTTTGTAGCTTATTCGCTAACTTTTCGGAAATGCCGGCCGGTTATTTTCTTGACGTTTCTATCGATTAGAACTTGCCCTACTTGTTTGCCACAACCCTTAAACTTATCGCCGCTAACGCACCTGTGAAGAGCGTATCCCGTTGCATTAGACAATTCTTCGACAAGAGCATCGGCATCACTTCCATTAATTACCAACTCTTCTCCGGTAGGATCAGTATATCTCAGCGGATTGTTCTGCACATAGGCATACTTATTGTGACTCTGCGGCACCAATATTTTCGAAGATACTTGATCCGGCGAAGTAAATCTTCCATATCCGCCCGAATAATATCTTGCCTGCGAAATCCAGTTCAGTTTCACGATCACGCTCGTAGCCGGTGAATTGCTTTCTTACTGTGTCATCGGCATACCCAAGACCTGACGTTCGTTGTGGGGTTGTGGCGATGGTAATTTCCTCGCCGAATGGATGATAATCGTGACGGGCGATTACATTACCAACCGCGTCCGTGTTGATTCGTGGCGAACCTAAGTGATCATTGGTCAAATAGGCAATCTTCGCATCATTTGAGGATGCGACAATTGTCGAGTATTCGGCGATCTCCTTTCCGGCGGCGTCATAAACGAACATTGTTGTCTCCCCGGTCCCGGGAACTTCTTTCTTTACCCTTTTACCACCACCGTTGTACCAGTATTTTCCAATCGTAACACCGGACGAATTCTTTACCTCGACCTGTTTATTCTTGCCGTCGTAAATGAATGTCTGATTCTCGGCGTCGGTTTTGTGTTGCCGGAATTGTCGAAAGCATATCCGACAAGTTTGTTTGTTGCAGGATCGACCGCAGGGTTACACACGGCAACGGCACAGCCTGGCGGAAGCGTTGTCGTTCGGTTGGCAGTCGTATCGAAATTTCTGTTGCCGTAACGATCGTACAAAAACGTCTGCATCCATGTTTGAGTCGAGCCCATCATCTCTTTTGGCGTCGTTCAGACGGTTCAGGCTGTCGTAAGTATAAGTTTGCGTGGCGGTAAATCCGTTGTTGCTTCCGACCGTCGGAACCGTGGTGATTTGCGATTTGACGTTTCCGTTATTATCCGTCGCGCCGTAATCGTAATTCAGTTTGAGCAAATTCTGCGTGCTTGCCGAGGCACCGAGTCCGATCTGAATCGGCTGGAGCCGCGAATTGAACTGCGTGTTCTCAAACTTTCCATTTCCAAGCCTCATGCTTGAAACAGCATCTGCAGCCGTATAAACGAAACTGCCCGCGTAGACGTGCAAAATATCCGTCGCGTTCTTTTTACTTTGAACCTGAGCCAGATTGCCCACGCTGTCGAGCGTGTTATTGACAACACGTCCCGATGGATATTGCTGTTCGATCAACGCACCCGATAAGTTGTAGGTATACGTCATCGGGCTATCGGTTGTCCCGTTGCCGTATGTCACACCGTCGGTCATCTGCCTGCTCTTCTTGATCCTGCCTAGAATATCAAACTCGGTGTATTCAGTAGTCGAAAAGGCATCTGCTACTTTTGTCAGTTTGCCTTTTGAATTTGGAACGTTTGCGTCGTCGTAAGTATAAGTAATGTTCGGCGTGGCCGGATAATTTGCCAGTCCGCCCGGGGCAGTGTAATTTCTGTTAGTGACCCTGTTAAGTTGATCATAAGCATAATTTGTGACAACAAGCCTTGCATCCGTTTTCTGTGTGAGATTGCCGTTGTTGTCGTAAAGATATTGAATCAAACCGCTTTCGGGATTCGTCGCGCTCATCAGTCTGGAAAGACTGTTGTAGGTGAAAGAGCGCGTTTGGGTACCTTGATTGACAGTCGTCAGATTATTTAGCGTGTCGTAGGTATAGCTTGTCTTGTATCCGTTCAGCGACAACGTTCCAAGGTGATCGCTTCCGTCCATTGGTCAGAGGCGGTTACTTCCCAAACATCCTTTAATTGCCCGATCGCGTTTGTCCGGCTGATCCTTTGTTTTCCGGCCTGATCGGTTACTAAAACTCTATTTCCGTCATATTCAGTTTTTACAATCGCACCGTCCGGCGTGATGACTTTTATTCCTCGGCCCAATGAGTCGCTCAGACTCGTTGTCCAAACCGGCTGTTCGCCTGCGTTCAGGCGATAAGGATTAGATACCTTTGTTGCCGCCCGCCAAATCGATGTTTCCGGGTCTTGAACGGCGACGAAAGGAACTGATTTGGTCGCAACATAGCCGCCATCTGGTTCATAACGGCGGGATTCGACCGTTCTGCCTAACCCGTCATAAAGACTCTCGGAATTTACCAAATTGTCGTTCAGAGCGTTCAAATCACTTTTTACTTCAACACGCAAGTCTGTGTTGCCATCGTGATAAACGATGGTCGACTGTATCTCAAGTGCGGTTCCGACAGCCGAAACCGTTTGTGTCGGACGGTCAAGCGGATCAATGTAAAGCGTTTTGGAGATCACCCCGTTCAAATCTTCCGTGTTGACAGATGCGCCGGTGAAATAATCGACCTGAGAGTATCCTGTTACCCAGCCTAAACAATTGGTCGCGCTCGTTGGAAAAGCAAAGGTGTTTTGTCCGTTCAGTGGATAAATCGTGACATTTTGTGAATTCAAATAACTCGGCGCAGTGTTTGTTCGGGCTTCATTGTTTGCTGAACCGAAATTATCATTGTAGTAAATCGTCGAAGCACAACCTTTGGCATCGATTGTTTTAACAACATTGCCAAGGATGTCGTATTGCGAATATGCGGTGACGGCCCCGGTTTGATTGGCAGCATCGGCGTAACTTGTTACCGACGTCACATTGCCTCGTTTGGTATAACTTGTGCCGAAGTTTGTTGAATCGAAACCGCTGACGCTGCTTCGTGACATCAGCCCAGCATGGTTACTGTCGGTCGCGTAATTGTCATATTCAAAGACGGTCAGCGAAGCCTTGTTGGTCCCGTTGGCGTTTGGCGATACCCACGCCTGCGACGGAAGGCTTTGAAGATGAGGGCCGGTTGTGCTCACGTAATTTGTATCGGTCACGTAATCCGTGTGAGAATGCCGCAATAGATTGCCCGCAGCACCGGCGCCAAAATCATATTCGTAAACATCGGTGATATTATTGAATTTGTCGTAGTTATAAGTTTGTGAGGAAACCAGGAAATTACTGATCGACGAATCATAAAGATAATCGGTCTTGCTCTCTAGATAGGGTGACCACGGAAGTTGATTTCCCGAAGTGCCGCAATCTGCAAGTGGAGCCAAACAGCCGGGTTGCCAATTGAATTCGGTCCTACTTAGGACCTGACCGGTAGTCGGTTCAACTCTTTCTGTCCGAAACTCTCGACCATCTGTTAGGGAATAGCTTAGTCCTATGTCCTGTAGCGAACCCAAATATACAAATGAGCTGAAATAATGCTTGGTTTTCTGCAAAACCGCATTTGTATTCGGGTCTACTTTCTCTTCAAACAATTCGGTCCATGGCAGAGGATTGGGAAAGCCGAATACGGTTGGAACGGAATAGGTTGTTTTACCTACTCTTGATGAGCCATCATACTCACTCCTCTCGACGACCCGACGGTAAATTGCCACCTCTCGGTTGTTGCCACTGTCATTTATGATACAGCCGATTTGCCCACTCGGGTAAGTGCACGATCCGGTTTTTCCGACTGCCCATTCATATTCAACAGCTCCTGCCGTGGGCAAATCAATTCGCGCCAATTCACCGTATGGGTTGTACGACAACGTGAGGCTTCTTCCGTCAGGATATGTAACCGAGCGAACAACCTTTGCCGGATTGTAGTAGGAGCCTCCAGCGCTGCCAGACGCATTCATGAAGGCATTTACTGTCGAATTGGGAGGAAAGAGCTGTGCATAAGTCCGTATTTGATAATTCGAGTTTTGGCGCAGTGCTCCTGCAAGACTCGTTCTGTTTACGACAATTTCACGCGGAGCGTTTGCTGTTCCACGGAAGGCTATCCGGTCTTCATTTGCAGTGTAAGTAATATCAATGACTCGTCCAAGAGAATCCGTAATTTTTCTCAAAACCCGGCTTTGACTAAAGTCCACAACAACCGGATCTGCGTATTGATATTCAAACGTCGTCGTATTGCCCTGAGCATCTTTTACCCATTCTACTGCTCCATTGACAATTCGATAGGTTTCCCCATTTTTCGTCTTAATATACCCAGACGGAAAAGAGACCCAGCTTTGATGTGGAGATGGATAGGATTGGCCCCTATCCTGAAGTTCTACATCGGAAATAAAAGTCAGCCCCGAACCATCTTTCGCAGAAAAAATCGTTCCCCGGTCTTGCCCAGTCGGCTCCCAGTCGAAGAAATCCCCGTTCGGGGCGAGGCGATAAGTTCTTGCTACTCCTCCATACCTTTCGTCATACAAATTATGCTCGCTCCCATCTCCTGAACGAAATACAATCACTGATGACGTTTCACACCAACGGTCTGGTGGTTGAGAAGCCTGCGACGAACACAGGGTTCTGTTAACGTTTCGCAGTTCCACAGTCCCCACCTCGTATCTAGGCTTCATGGGGTAGTTAATCGTGGGAGATCCATCAAGATCATAAGTCAGGCTGCCTTCAATACTGGCGTCTATTGCATATGTCCAGCCCACCCATTTGGATTTGGAACAGGGCTCGGTGGATCGTATCGCGTAACCCAAGCCGATTCTGTTGAAGGAACAGTTAACGTATACCCAAAACTTCCGCGACCTCGAACCGAAACCAAGGGAATTATAGCGGTGACCTTTCCACTAAAAAGATTGATTGATTCAATATTCGAAAAGGCTATCGAACTGTACGGGTTACTTTTTTGCATTCCGATAGGGGTTGGGCCGGAAAGCTGATCTGTCACCTGGGCCGAACTCTCAGAAATATTACTAAGAACCAAAAATAACCCTGCAAATAAGGGGATAAACCGCCGTGAAAATCCCATAACATTTAGCTTCATACCGACCTCCTCAGTACTTTTTCTTAATTCTTTCTTTAACTCTCACTTTCAAGGCTACCTTCTATAAAACGCGGGGACGGGGATGTCGTATTGTATGCCCCAGGTTTGATCGCGGGTTGAATTGTCGCTGCTCTTTTTTATGTGCCAGCGTCCGACGTTTGCGCCTGAAGGTGTCCAAACTGCGTAATCTACTTTGCCGTCGCCATCATAGTCGTTGTGGACGGCGAAGTCGCCGCCGGTGCCCCAAGTGAACGGCGCGTTGAATGTGCCGGTCGAGCTTTGGCGGACGTACCAGGTGGCGGTGGTTTTGTTGTAGACGGCGTAATCCCCGCGGCCGTCGCCGTCGTAGTCCCCGCTGACGGTCTGCCAGTCGTATGTGCCGGACGGGATGCCGCTGGCATAGTTGACGATGTTGTTGTTCGAGCTGTGGATCGAATAGAACGTGCGGTTTGACAGGCGGAACACGCCGATGTCGGCTCGGCCGTCGCCGTCGTAGTCAGCCGAGGCCGGAATGTCGCCCGCCTCGCCCCAAGTGTATGTGTAATATCCAGCAGTTGTTCCCTGGATATACCAAACCCCGTTGGTGGCACCGCCGGTCGGTGGACGATAGACCGCCGGGTCGGTCTTTCCGTCGCCATCATAATCGGCCTGGGCGGGCAGATCGCTGCTTACCGCGTACTGAAAACTAACCTGGCCGCCCGTGCTGCTGTGGATGATGTACCACGTAGCGTATGGTGTGCCAGGCCGGAATATTGAGAAGTCGGTTTTCCCGTCACCATCGAAATCGCCTGGAATGGGCGTGTCCCCTGCCTGTCCCCAGGCTTGCTGCATCCACGTGGTGCCCTTGTTCACGTACCACGTCCCGTTGGTCGGTCTCCACACTGCCAAATCCGACGGTGGAGCGGCATTTGCATTTGCGTCCTCGACGGCAAGCAGTCTGGAACCAGAACCGGCGTAGACATATTCCTTCGATAGCTGAGGCGTCGGCGGTGGAGGCGGTGCCGCGAGCGGGTTCCAACTGCTCGATGCGTTCTTCGGGAGCTTCGTTCCGAACCAGCCGGTCTTTTCGCCGGTCATCGGATCGGTCGAGGGCAGCCAATTGTTTTTTGCCATCGCTCCGAGTGCGATCAGCGTTACAAGACAAAACGCAGAGATGCCGACAACAAGCTTTTTTGCGGTTTTCGACTTTAAGCAGATCAAGCAGAGACATAATCAAATCTCCTGATGAAAACTAAATTGTTAGCTAGAGAACCTAATACCATAAACAATGAAACTTTCTGACACGAAAGTAAACAATTTTCTGATCTTCTATGTACTATGATTTTTTGAGGCGATCTCTTACAAAAAAATTTTGATGCGTATTTTATGGTTTATTCTCACGGGAATATTTTCGTATCGGTATTTGAAATGCTACAATTTCTACAAGCGGTATTTTCCAAAACAATTTAATCCATCTGTTTCGCTGGTAAGTGAGGTTTTTCTGATGACAAAGCTAAGCGTGAACCGAAAGCAGTACGACGTCGATGCGGACCCGAGCACGCCTTTATTGTGGGTGATTCGGGACGATATCGGTTTGACCGGAACCAAATTTGGCTGTGGGATCGCGCAGTGCGGCTCCTGCACGATACATGTCGATGGCGAGGCGAAGCGTTCGTGCATAACGCCGCTCAGTTCGGCCGTGGGCAAAGAGATCACCACGATCGAGGGCCTTTCGGATGACGCGAGCCATCCGCTGCAAAAGGCATGGATCGAGGTGGACGCTCCGCAGTGCGGTTACTGCCAGTCAGGCCAGATAATGGCGGCCGCAAATCTGCTCAAGCAAAACAAACAGCCGACGGACGCCGATATCGACCGTGCGATGGCGGGCATCATCTGCCGCTGTGGGACGTATAACAGGATCAAAGCCGCGATCAAGCTCGCTGCAATAAAGGGAGGTAAATGAGATGACCCCGAAAACAGAGATAGACAGACGCTCATTCCTCAAGGCATCGATAGTTGCCGGCGGCACCCTTGTGTTCGGCATCAGTTTACCGACACGCACGCGGGCCGAGGAACGGCTCGGTTTGCCGGTCGAACCGGCGGCTGATTTTCAGCCGAATGCTTTTATAAAGATCGGTAGAGACGGCAAAGTTACCGTCGTTGTCGGGCAAGTCGAGATGGGACAGGGCGTCCTGACGTCCCTGCCGATGATCGTCGCCGACGAACTCGAGGTGGACTGGGCAAACGTCTCTTATGAATCAGCTCCGGCCGACAAGGCGTTCATCAATCCGATGATGGGCATGCAGGGCACGGGCGGCAGCTCGAGCGTAAAAGCCTTTTTCGATCCGCTCAGAAAATCCGCCGCCGCTGTCCGCGAAATGCTGGTCGCGGCCGCCGCTCAAGGCTGGAACGTCTCGCCCGACACCTGCAAAGCCGAATCTGGCAAAGTCATTCACACCGAGACAAAACGCGTCGCCGCATACGGCGATCTGCTTGAGGCCGCCGCAAAGCTCACGCCTTCCGCAAACCCGAAGCTTAAAGACCCGAAAGATTTTAGATATATCGGAAAAGGCGTAAAACGTCTCGATTCGCCCGAGAAGGTCAACGGCAAGGCGATCTTCGGCCTCGACGTCAAGGTTCCGGGAATGCTCTATGCGACGATCCTCCGCTCGCCGGTGATCGGCGGCAAGGTTACGAGCGTTGACGATGCTGCCGCAAAGGCTGTAAAAGGCGTAACGAATATCGTTCCGCTGGGATACGGCGTCGGCGTCGTCGCAACCAGCTATTTTGCGGCGAGAAAAGGTCGAACGGCTCTTAAGGTCGTCTGGGACGAAGGCCCGATGGCTGCGGTCTCAAGCGAGAGCATTTACAGTGCGTTCGCCGCGGCTGCCGATAAGGACAAGGGGCTCGAGGCGAAGAAGGTTGGCGACGTTACGGCAGGTCGCGCGAAGGCCGCCAAGATCGTCGAAGCGGTTTACTGGTCACCATTTCTCGCACACGCAACAATGGAGCCGATGAATTTTACGGCCGATGTTCGTAAGGACGGCGTTGAGGTCTGGGGCGGTATTCAGGCTCAGATGGCTGTGCAGCAGGTTGTAGCTAAAACCGCGGGTGTGCCGCCGGAAAAGGTCAAGGTCAACACGACAATGCTCGGCGGCGGTTTCGGGCGGCGGTTCGAGATGGACTATGTGATCGACGGCACGCTGATTTCGAAAGCGGTCGGCAAACCGGTCAAGGTCGTCTGGACGCGCGAAGATGATATGCAAAACGACTTTTACCGGCCGGGAACATACAACAAGATGTCGGCGGGCGTGGATGCGGGCGGCAATGCTGTCTTTTGGCATCACCGAGTGGTAAACGACGCGATCATGGCACGCGTCGGGCCGGCATTTGGCTTTACGCTGAAGGACGATCAACTGGACGATTCTTCGTTCGAAGGCGCACATAATTTGCCGTACGATTTTCCGAATTTCCAATGCGATTGGGTTCGAAAAGATACGGGCGTTCCGGTCGGTTTTTGGCGTTCGGTAGGCAGTTCGCACACGGCTTTTTCGACCGAGTGTTTTGTCGACGAAGTGGCTTACGCCGCCGGCAAGGACCCGTTGGCGTTTCGCCTCTCGCTGCTCGGCAAGCATCCGCGCCACGCTGGCGTTTTGAAGCTCGCTGCTGAAAAAGCCGGTTGGGGCAAACCGGCGACCGGTGTTTTTCAAGGAATTGCGGTGCATGAGAGTTTTGGCAGCTACGTCGCACAGGTCGCTGAGGTTTCGGTCGCCAAGGACGGCCAGGTCAAGGTCCATCGAGTGGTTTGCGCGATCGATTGCGGCCAGGTCGTCAATCCAGACACGGTCGCGGCACAGATGGAGAGCAGCATCGTCTACGGGTTGACCGCCGCACTCTACGGCGAAATCACGATCAAGGCCGGCCGCATTCAGCAGAAGAACTTTACCGACCATAAAGTGTTGCGAATGAGCGAGATGCCGAAGGTCGAGGTCCACATCGTGCCGAGCACTGAGAAACACGGGGGCGTCGGCGAACCCGGCACGCCGCCAATCGCTCCAGCGGTCGTCAACGCGATCTTTGCCGCGACCGGTAAACGTGTTCGCAATTTGCCGATAAAACCACAGGAGCTGGCCGCAAAAGCATGATTAGTGGCACTCTTTTAAGCAGAAACGGACCAAAGCTGGTCGTCATCGCGGCGGCTTGCCTGATGATGGCGGGGTTTGTCTATTCGAACCGCAATCGCATCGAACGGGTCGAAGCGTCCACGATTTCGGAAGAAACTGTTGCCTTTTCACCGGATCCAAAGAAGGCTCGTGCCGCGTTCAACGAAGCGTCCAAGGTATTCTTTTCAGCGCGATGTTCCAACTGCCATCCGGCCGGCGATGCACCGACACAAAGCGACTCGATGACGACGCACACAATGGATGTTATGCGAGGCACCGACGGCAAGGGCTTAAAGGAACTGCAGTGTGCGACCTGTCATCAGGAGATGAATCTCGAAGGCGAAAGCTTGCCGCCCGGCGCACCGAATTGGCACATGCCGCCGGCCGATCAAAAGATGGCCTTTCAGGGATTGACGGCCGGGCAGCTTTGCCGTCAATTGAAGGACCCGAAAATGAACGGCGGCCGGAAAACCACAAAAGAAGCCGTCGAGCATGTCAAATCGGATCCGCTGGTGCTCTGGGCGTGGTCGCCCGGCGAAGGCCGCAGCACGCCGCCGATGTCCCACGCGGATTTTGTTAAGAAGCTGAACGAATGGGTCGATAACGGCGCTGCGTGTCCCGAATAGAATTTAACAAGTATTGAAAATGTTGAAACGCGGCTTTTGTCCGAAGTGTGGACGAGCCGCGATTTTTCTATAGATGAAAGAGATCAAGGAAATTCTTGAGCGAGTTTCGGCATTCGCCGACGGCGAAAAAGCGATTCTTGCGACGGTTGTCGATGTGCGTGGTTCGGGTTATCGTCTGCCGGGTGCGCGGATGCTGATGCTCGCGGACGGACGAACATTCGGCACGGTTTCAGGCGGCTGTCTCGAAGCCGATGTGCTTGAACGGGCGAAAAAAGTACTCGCGAGCGGCCAGGCCGAGGTTTTTACATACGACACGACCGAGAACGAAGATTCTGTTTTCAGCTTGAATATGGGCTGCCGCGGCGTTATCCAGATATTGCTCGAACCCGTCAGCAAGGACAGCCCGTTGATCTCTGAAATGCGTGCGGCATACGACAACCGGGAAGCTTCCGAAAATGTTGAGCCGCCAATCGCTGTCATGCTTTTCGGTGCGGGAGCCGATGCCGTACCGCTTGTTCGAATCGCGTCGGAACTCGGCTGGCAGGTCACGGTTTACGATCACCGTCCGGCTTTTTTGACGGAGGAGAGGTTCCCGTCCGCCAAAAAAATAGTTCTGCAAAATGTAGATGAACCACTTACCGAATTCGCGTCCGACAGACGCACCGCCGCTGTGATAATGACGCACAATTACACTCGCGACTGCTTTGTTTTGCCGGCTCTACTGAATTCCGACGCTTTCTATATTGGAGCGCTCGGCCCCAAGCGCCGAACCGAACAGATCCTCGAAGAACTCACGGCAAACGGCGAGAATTTCACGCCCGAGCAGCTTTCACGCCTATACGCTCCCGTCGGCCTCGATATCGGCGCCGACACGCCGGAGGGCATCGCTCTGTCCATAATCGGCGAGATCCAGAGTGTGCTTGCAAACCGCGACGGAGGCCATCTTCGCAACCGGAAAGGTTCGATCTATGACCGGAAGTAGGGACGTAAAAATCGGTGGATTACTACTTGCGGCGGGCGGTTCGAGCCGTATGGGGCAGCCAAAACAGCTTCTTCAATTCAAAGGCAAAACATTAATGAGACACGCCGCTGAAGCGATGGCCGCGTCGATCTGTGATCCGGTCGTCGTCGTGCTCGGCGCCGAAACCGCGAGGTCAGCGGCGGAGATCGAAGGCCTTTCGGTCTTTCAGTGTCTTAACGAAAATTGGAAATCGGGAATGAGTTCGTCGATAAAGATCGGGCTTGCACAGTTGGTTGAGATCGCGCCGGAAATCGACGCCGTGCTCATCTCTCTTTGCGATCAGCCGTATGTCACGGCGGAAATGCTGAACCGGTTTAGCGAGAAATTCGCGGCCAGCGATGCGAGCGTAGTTGCCGCAAATTATAACGGCGTCGCGGGCGTTCCCGCACTATTCTCTCGTGAATTGTTCGGCGAATTATCGCGACTTGATGGCGACAAGGGAGCTAGAGACTTGATCCGAAGCCGGTCAGATATTGAGATCGTCGAACTGCTGGAGGCGGCATTCGATATCGACACATTGGATGACATCAAATACGTGAAGTAGCTGCCTGCTTTGAAGCATATCGGTTGTTTTCTCTACGATTTTCGCGGCAAACTTTGTTATAATCCTCCAAGATATGAAAGCTCCGGTCGTAACTTCATCGAAAGACATAATGGGTGGCACACCTGTCTTCGCTGGTACTCGTGTGCCGACTCACACTCTGATCGATTTTCTGAAAGCGGGTGACAGTATTGAAGACTTTCTCGAAGGCTTTCCGACGGTCAGGCGCGAACAGGTAATCGAATTTCTTGAGCAAGCCGAAGCCCAGATGGAGAAGATTGCTGCTTGAAAATCTTGCTCGATGAATGTATCGACCGCCGCTTCGCTCGGGAATTTTCCGATCTTGAGGTTTTCACCGTTCCGCAAATGGGTTGGGCCGGAATAAAGAATGGCGAACTGATGAAGCTTGCGGAGGCTGAGTTTGACGTATTCGTCACGGTTGACAGAAATCTTTCCTATCAGCAAAACCTTCCGAAGTACTCAATTTCACTAATCGTATTGAAAGCAAGATCGAACCGTTACGTCGATCTGATCCCTTTTGCAGAACCGATTCGCAACTCCCTGGGAGACTTGAGAAACGGGGAAGCAAACCTAATCGAAATTGATTGAGCAGACTCGTATTCCCAGGCGTAAAAATCGTTGTTAGAGTTTGTTCATCGGCTATAGATTTTTCAACACATAATCCGTCAGCATTCCGTACATATGCCGCACTTGAGGCGGGTTTGAAACGCCGTGCCGCTGTGTCGGGTAGACCATCAAATCGAATTGCTTGTTCGCTTTTTGCAGCTCATAGACAAGCTGCATCGTGTTTTGCATATGAACGTTGTCGTCCATCACGCCGTGGACGAGCAAGAGGCGTCCGTGCAGATCTTTGGCCGCTTTTGACACAGATGTGCGATCAAATCCGGCCATGTTATTTTTCGGCTGTAGCATATAGCGTTCGGTGTAGATCGAATCGTACAGGCGCCAGTCCGAAACGGTGCCGCCGGCGATTCCCATCTTGAAAGACTTGCTGTGCGTCAACGCGTAGCTCGTCATCATACCGCCAAAACTCCAGCCCCAAATGCCGATGCGGTCGCCGTCAACATAAGGCACCGATTTCAGATAATTTACGCCGTCTTCAAGATCGCGCAACTCAAGCACCATGAAATTTTTGTACGACGGCCAGACCGATTCGGCTCCCTTGCCGCTGGCGGTGCGGTTGTCGCAAACCCAGATAATATAACCTTTCTGCGCCATCATCTGATGCCACAGGTATCGGCTGCCACCCCAGCGATCGACGACGGATTGCGAATGCGGGCCGGAATATGTGTAACTCAACACCGGGTATTTTTTGCTCGGATCGAAATCGGGTGGCTTGATCATCGCGGCTTCCATTTCGAAGCCATCTCGCGTCTTTACTTTTACATATTCGACCTTGTTCAGCTTGTATTGAGCGAGCGTGGTCGCGGGATTTTCGCTGATAACTTTTTCAAGCGTGCCGTCGGCTTTGAAAAGGCGGACCTGCGGCGGCGTGCCGAGATCGCTCCAGGTTTCAACGTAATGCGTATAGGTCGAATTGAACATCGCCGCGTGCGTTCCCGGCCCTTGTGAAAGGCGTTCGACATCGCCGCCAGTCAAGCGAACGCGGTAGATATTTTCGGCGATGTGGCTGTCCTTTGTGGCCGAAAAATAGACCCAGCCGCCAGTTTCGTCAACGCCGTAAACGGTGCGGACCTCCCATCGGCCATTTGTAATCTGGCGGATCAATTGCCCGTGAGTGTCGTAATGATAGAGATGCTTCCAGCCGTTTCGCTCGGATTCCCAGAGCGCACTGCCGTCCTTCAAAAACAAAGGATTACTTTGAACCTCGACCCACGTGGGTGTTTCCTCCTTAAATACGAGATCAACCTTGCCGTCAAGCTTTGCCGCGTTCAAATCGAGAAAAGTCTGCTCGCGATTCAACGCCTGGAACATAACGTTACGGCTGTCCGGCGCCCATGCAACGCGCGCGATCAGCAGATCGTCAGTCTTGTATTTCGAAAGATCGGCGAATTTTGCGACATCACCAAAACGCAAAATATTAGCCGGTATTTTTGCGCCAACACGCGGGATGCGGCCTGCATTCGGGATTATCGAACGTTTGTTTACTTCGGCAATGCCGAGTTTTACCAGCGGATTCCCGTCGCCTGCCTGCGGGTAATCGGTGTTTTCGACGATCTGGTTATCAACGATATCATTCGGCAAAACGAACTTCGGCACGGGCGATTCGTCCAGACGCAAAAAGGCGATGAAGTTCGAATCGGGCGACCACCAGTAGCCCCGTTTCTGCCCGCGGCCGTAAAGCTCTTCTTCGTAGACCCAATCGAGATAGCCATTATAGATCTTTTCGCTCCCGTCGCGAGTAAGCTGTTTCTCGCTACCTTTGGCGACATCGATGACAAACAAATTGTTGCCGCGCACAAAACTGACCCATCGTCCGTCAGGGCTGAAATCTGGCTCGAACTCTTCGTCCGCCGTATTCGTCAGCCGCTTTAGCGTGCCCGCCGCCGTATCGTAATGCCAAAGATCGTTGGCGTTGCTGATAAGGATCGCCTTGTCGTTTTCGCTGAACTGCAAGCCCGACGAATTCGCCATCCGCTTTGCGTCCTCGGCATTTATCCCGGCTCGCTGAAGAGCCGCGGCAAGCCGGTCACTATCAAAAAACGGCGTCGCCCGCCCGCTGATAGCATTGACGCGAACAAGCTTCCCGTTCTGCATCTGCTTGAATGAACGCCCGTCCTTCGCCCAAACCAGTTGGGCCGGATTCCCCGAAAATCTAACCCGGACGTTCGGGTCAGTGCCGAAGATCTCGTCGAGGGTGAGCATCTTGTCCTGCGAAAAAGCAGCTGAAGTAAATGCAAATGTTGCGATAAAGAGCCAGGTGATCTTTTTCATATATTTAATTGAAGGATAGCCATAAATCTGTTGAATAATAATCGAATCAGGTCGTTACAATCAATGGGCATGTCTCTGGCCGTCCATAATTCTCATTTGCTTTGTTATAAAAATTGTATTGTCGTATACTCAGCTTTAGCATATAGACTACATTAATGTTTTACCTTTTTCCCAAACATTTGATCGAGTAACCCATTATGGGGGCAAAAATCTACACCGAAAAGATAAAGAAAATATATGGCGGTGATCCTCGCGAGATACCCCTTTATGGGTTGGCCGAGACTAGCCACTACCTAAAAATAAACCGTGGTACCCTTCGCTCCTGGGTTTTTGGTCGAGACTATAGAATTGGCGATGGTACCCCGATACGATGGCAGCCTGTAATAAGGTTACCTGATCCATCAAAACCTGAGTTGTCTTTTTTCAACTTAGTTGAAGTGCATGTTCTATCTGCTATTCGCAGAATTCATAACGTGAGATTTCCTAAGGTTCGGATGGCTTTGTCCTATCTTGAGAAGGAGTATCAAGAGCCCAACCCATTAGCCCATCGAGATTTCTGGACCGATAAATTTGACTTGTTTGTTGAGGATGCTGGAGGTCTTATCTGCGCTTCGCTTCATGGCCAACGTGTCATTCGCGAGGCGATAGAACAATACTTATACAGGATCGACCGAGCTTTCGATATGAGTCCTCTTCGCCTCTATCCTTTTTCGAATGCGATTTTCTTTGGACAGAATAGCGCCAAACATCATCCCCGCGAACTTCAGAATAAACCCAAATCAATTCTCATTGATCCGTTAGTGGCTTTCGGTCGTCCCACCGTTGCGGGAACTGGAATTCCTACGAACGTAATTGCCGGGCGATTTCGTGCCGGCGAGAATCTCGGTATTCTCGCGAAAGACTATGACATCAAGGAAAGCCAAGTCCAAGAAGCTCTCCAGTACGAAGAAGTCGAGCTCCGAGCTGCTTGATAGGACGGTATTCTTCGTAGATAGATCTTCAGGACGTTACAAACTCTCAAGTGGTTTGCGAAACCTTGGTTTGACGGTTGAAACTCACGATGACCACTTTGCAGAGAATGTGGCTGATGTCGAATGGATTTCTGCATGCGGTGAGCGCAATTGGGTAATAGTCAGCAGTGACAAAGCAATCAAAAAGAACGTCCTCGAACGCCAAGCAATAATGTCATCAGGCGTTGCGGCATTTTTCTTTACAAGTGCGTAGATAACCAGTGACGCTCAACTGCTCGCTTTTGAGGCTGCCCTTTCGAAGGTCACGAATTTAGTTTTGAATCAAACAAGACCTTTTATTGCTCGGATATCGCCAGACGGATCGGTTGAGTTGTGGCTAAATCACAAAGGTGAAGATCTAATAGCGAAAAGGCTAGAACAGAAAAAGAAAGAAAAAGACGAGAAATAATAGGCGTATCAAAACTTTTATTCGCCCTTTGCAAAACCCATTTCATCTGTAAAATCGTCAACGCGAAGATTGCTCATAGGAATGCCCAATTGATTGAGAGCAAAAAGGAACTCAACTCGGCCTTTACCGGCGAATTGTGCGGCTTCGCCGGACGACAAGCGGCCTAATTCATACAATTTTGCCGCCAGTAACAATTTCGCCTCGGCCAAAAGCCTTCTCTCGACTGGCCCAAACGGTAAAGCAAGTCGTCGCTGTATTCTATTGTCAGAATGTTCTGAGCCATAGTTCCAATATTATCACGCTTTAGGGTGCGCTCGGTCGTAAACCTCAATCATCTTTTCCATCGAAACCTGCGTGTAGATCTGCGTCGTCGAGAGCAGGGCGTGGCCGAGCAGTTCCTGAATGTCGCGGAGGTCTGCCCCGGAATCGAGCAGGTGCGTGGCGAACGAATGCCGCAGGCTGTGCGGCGAGATGTTGTGGATGTCGGCACAGAGCTTTATGTATTTGTCGACCAGCCGGCCGACGCTGCGGGTGGTCAGCCGCGTTCCCTGGTAATTGAGAAAAACGGCCTGCGGATCGCGCATTGCGGGCGGACAGTTATTAAGAAACGCAGGTCGGGTTTCGGCCAAATAATGCATCAATGCCTGCAGCGACGGCTCGCCAAACGGCACGATCCGCTGTTTTTTGCGTTTCCCTGTGACGCGGACAAGTTTTTCGCGGAAGTCGATGTCTTTAAGATCGACGCTGACAAGCTCGCCAACGCGGATGCCGGTGGCGTAAAGAAATTCGATGATCGCACGGTCGCGGCGGCCGAGATCGGTATTGAGATCGGGCGTTTCGATAAACCGCACGGCGTCTTCCATCGAAAGATGATTTGGAAGTTTTCGTTCGATCTTCGGCGTCGCGACAAGCTTTGCCGGGTTCGTTTCAACAACGCCCTCACGAACGAGAAACTGAAAGAATGTCCGTAGGCTTGCGAGCTTTCTAGCGACCGACGTTTTCTTATGATCGTTGTGCAGCGACGCCATCCATTCGCGGATCGTCAGCCGGTCGATGTTCGATATCGGAACGTCGTCACGCTTTTCGATCCCGCAAAGAAACTCGCGAAACTGTCCCAGATCGCTCGCGTAATTGCGCAGCGTGTGCGGCGACATGTTCCGCTCGTAGGTGAGGTGTTCGAAGAATTTTGTGAGATGGTTATTCAGCATGCCGGAACGCGGGCTCCCAGCCCGCTTTTTTTATTTTCGTGCTTCGCACTCATGCGGGCAAAGGTGCCCGCGTTCCGACGTTTACTTTTTCGGCACATAGTAGCCCTTTCGCGTGCGGACATCTACATTCGGTTTTGCTTTGACGCTCAGGGAGATCTCTCGAAACGCTCCTCGAAATTCTTTTTCGTTGTCCGGGTAATAACTCAAAATATACTGTTGCGAAAGCTCGGCTGAGATCTGCCGGAATGCTTCGTCGAGCTCTTTTTCGTCGATCGGCGAATATACTTTTCCGCCGGTTTGATTGGCGATCTCGATCATGCGACGTTCGGCGGCGAGCTGGCGGATATTGGCGTTGCCGCCACGCGAGCCGGTGCGTTTGTAGTTTTCAAAATCGGTCGTTTTCACGACGTAGACCTGGCAATTTGAAAACTGTAGCGACTTTAGCGCTTGATCAAGTGTTGAATCGCTTGAGGTATCGTCGCCGTCCGAGACTATCACGATCACGCGTCTGCCCTGCACATCGCCAAGATATTCGGCGGCGAGAATGATGCCGTCCAGAAGCGCGGTGGCACCGATCGGCGGCGGAAACGCCTCGATGGCACGCGTCAACAAACCGACATCCGAAGTAAAACGCTGCTCGATTCGAGTTCCGGTTGAAACACTGAAAAGCGCCGCAAGGTCCTTATCGGGGCGAAGAATACGGTCGAAAAATCTGACCGCCGCCTTCGTTTCAAACTCACGAGCTATGAGCACGCTCGATGAATTATCAAACAGCATCGCCAGGCGGATCGGCGATTCCGAACGCGATAGATCGCTGATCTCGGCAGGTTTACCGTTTATTTTCAATTCGAAATCCGCTAGCTTCAGGTTCGTGATCACCTTGCCATTTGTGTCGAGCACCGTAACCGGTATCGGAACAAGCGTCGAATCAACCTTGATTACATCGTCATCGTTGGCGAGTTTTGGCGTCGGCGACGGTCCGGGAACCTCATCAGGACGCTGTGTGGGAATGTATTTTATAGCTTTCTGCAAAGGCTTCGGTGTAGGCGACGGGTTGTCAGGGGGCTTCACACGGCCGGATTGGGCCGCAACCGAGATCGCCAGTGTGAGAATTGTGAAAATGAGACACTTCATAAAAATTCGGCGAGGATTCTGTTTCTTTGATTGCAAAAGTTGCAAATTATATGCCTACACCAAAATCAACTTCACCGCCGCAAAAAGCAGCACGGTCGCCAGGACACGACGCAGCGTGAGCGAATCGAACCGTTTTGCTCCCAACGTCGAGCCAATTATACCGCCGATGACGGCCGCTCCGATCCAAAACCACGCGTCTTGCGGTAAAACGCTGACCTGCTGATAGTTGCCGAGCAGCCCGGCGGCCGAATTTACCAGTATAAACAATGCCGAAACACCCGCTGCCACACGCGTTTCCGACCAGTGCATCAACAGCAAGATCGGCGTCAGAAAAATACCGCCGCCGACGCCGACAAGGCCGGACATAAGCCCGATGACCGCCCCGATCAGCAGGCAGATCAGAATCGGCGGCTCTTTTACCTCCTCATCGCCCTTTAGATTGATCGCCAGCCGTCCCGCCGCCAGAGCCAGCACGACACCCAACACTATCCTATAAACGGTAGTCGGCAAATGGATCATCCCGCCGACAAAAGCCATCGGTATCGACGTAGCCGCGAACGGCAGGAAGATTCGCCACGAAAAATAACCCGCCCGATAAAATTGGATAGCACCGATCGACGCGACAAAAAGATTCAACACCAACGCCGTCGGCCGTGTCACCTCCGGAGCTACCGCCAAAAATGCCATCACCGCCAAATACCCCGAAGCCCCGCCATGCCCGACCGAGGAATAAAGAACGGCGACGACGAAGATCGCGACGAGAATAATGATTGCGGATGATTCCACCTATTTTAGCTCGATCTCGTAAGATTCGATCGGTAATCCCGTGCTGTCGTCAAACTCAGCCGCTACCTCGACTCCCACTTTCGCGATGTCAAGAGCTGATTTTGCGTCGTCGCCATAAACAGCCTGCATGGCTCCGATTGCATAATCGCATCCGCTGCCAAGAGAGCTGAACCGCTTGTACTCGGTGACGCTTCTAAGACCGGTCACTCCGAAAATTCCGGATGTATTAGCGATCAACATGTTCATTCTCGATGATTCAAACGGGTCACGTTCATCATCAAACTCCCGAATAAAGTAACGCTCTTTCAATTGGGAATGCAGGTTTAGGAATGTATCAAAGATATCCTCGACGGAATGAAGCTGCGGTTCAATTTCTGCTTCAGCCAACCAATGTCGAATAACCAGTTGGTACGCTGACGAACCCGCGAATCCAAGATAACTGTCATGAACACTGACGATCTTCGAAAAATTCTCAATGTGAGCCGCCGATTCTTTCGTGCTTCCCCACATCGTCAATGTGTCAGCGGCGATTACTATTCGATCATCCTTCTTAACTACTGCAATTGTTGTCATATTCTTTAGTATTAGCTTTGTGAATGCAAACCACATTAACCGACCCAACCCAGTGTTCTGGTGGAGCGCATTCCGGCGATAAAGTTATCCCAATCCACCAACGCCCGCTTGACCTGTATCCCGTGCCGCTCGCGTTTGTTGCGGTATTTTTTCCGGAGTTCAACTGGCAATGGCTCCAACAGGCCGAATGTGATATTCACTGGCTGAAAATTCTTTGTCTCAACGTTTGAAACATAGCGGCACAGCGCTCCGATGGCTGATGTTCGCGGTGCGGTAATCATCGGCTGATCTCGCAAAACACGGACGGCGTTTATCCCGGCCAGCCAGCCGGTCGCGACGGATTCGACGTAGCCTTCAACGCCGGTTATCTGGCCGGCGAAGAACAGGCGTGGATTTGTGCGTGTTTCTAAAGACTCATTTATGATCTTCGGCGAATTGATAAACGTGTTGCGGTGGATCTGTCCGTACTGAAGAAACTCTGCGTTTTCAAGTCCCGGAATCAGCTTCAATACTCTCGCCTGTTCGCCATAACGCAAATGGTTTTGAAAACCGACCAGGCCGTAGGCGTCGGCCATCAGGTTTTCCTGCCGGAGTTGAACGCACGCCCACGGCTCGCGGCCCGTTTTTGGGTCAGGCAGGCCGCGCGGCTTCATTGGGCCATATCTCAAAGTATCAACGCCGCGGCGGGCGGCTTCCTCGATCGGCAGGCAGCTTTCGAACCAACGCGTGTCCTCAAACCGCTTCAACGGCACTGATTTCGCCGCAACCAGCTCGTTGTAGAACACGTCGTACTGCTCCGGTGACATCGGGCAATTGATGTAATCGTCGCCTCCTTTTCCGTATCGGGCCGCTTTGAACGCGATAGACATGTCGATCGAATCCGCCGCGACGATCGGTGCGATTGCATCGTAAAAATAAAGCTGGTCGTCGCCCGTAAACCGCATTATTTCAGCAGTTAACGCTTCCGATGTCAGCGGTCCTGTGGCGATGATCGTCACGCCGTCTGCCGGAATTTCCTTCACCTCTTCGCGGATGATCTCGATATTCGGATTGGCCTCGACCCGCTCCGTAATAAGCTCGGCAAACTTTATGCGATCAACCGACAACGCCGCACCCGCCGGAACCTTTGTCGCCTCGGCCGCCTTCATCACTAGCGAACGACCACGTCGCAGTTCTTCTTTTAACAAATACGGCGCCGAACCCGGCTCATCCGTCTTTAGCGAATTCGAGCAAACGATCTCCGCCAGCTTGTCCGTCCGGTGCGCAGGCGTCTGCTGCACAGGCCGCATTTCATAAAGCCGCACCCGCACACCCATTTCCGCTGCCTGCCATGCCGCCTCAACCCCGGCGAGCCCACCGCCTATTACATTGATAAATTTCATCACTTGCGATTATAGATGAAAAGCCGTCGGACTTCATCGGCCAACCTGTTCATAGTGCTCATCATCCGACCTCCCCATCTAAACTCTTTACCCATCGCATAAACGAATCTTCGAAGACCAACCATCCAATCGCGGTCGGGCCGTCGCCCGCTGTTTCAAACGTGCCGTCTTCACAGAACTTGATCAGCGTCTGCCGCGATGGCGGCGGAACGATGATGCGATGCTTTCTGATTAGCCGCTCGACCTCGGATAGACGAATTTTTGTTCTCGGCTGAAAATCAAATGTTTGTTTTATTGATAGCCTTTCCATTTTATTTCTCCCACGCAGTTCAGACCTTACAAATCGTGCAAATCATTCATTTCATCTTTATCTTCTAAAACCTCACATTTCTTACTAATTACCATCTTATTCCAACACGACATCCCCTAATCTACATATGGCCGGACGATATTAAGCGGTGAGGATAGATGTTGTCCTTTATCGTTCGTCTGTTTGATCTTATCAAACATATGTATTGAATGCAAGGACGTTTCATCCATGAAACACGAGAAAATATATGAATGACGTAAAAAATATTCTTATCGCATGCTTCAGCACGTCATCGTCGATTCTGACGGCGATCGAAATGAAATCACTTATCACGATATTGTCGGCAATCGTTTTGCCTGTGATGTTTTTCGCGATCGGCAAAACCATAGACGTGCTGTTGTACATCTATTTTAGAAATCGTGACGAAAAGCGGAGGAGGGGGAGAAGAAATGACGATCATGTTGAACCATAAAATATACGCGGCGTTGGCAAGATCAGTATCCATAAAGTTCGTAAACGGCAATTCGTTCGCGGAGGATGTCTTCGGGTATTCCCTCTTCTTCTGCGAGTTCGGCAACGGAACGGCTTTCGAGCCATGTCTTTGGGATGATCGCACAGAGAGCAAATGCGTCGGCCTCGGCTTCCTTACGTGTCTTTTTACCAACGCCGTGAAAATTTGCGGTCAC
Source organism: Blastocatellia bacterium (assembly GCA_963765045.1). Taxonomy (GTDB): domain Bacteria; phylum Acidobacteriota; class Blastocatellia; order Pyrinomonadales; family Pyrinomonadaceae; genus OLB17. Next base: position 124,332 of record CAVXVF010000027.1, read on the forward strand.
GCCTGTATCTGGGGTGTGCATGAGGAAATGCGCAAATTCGTGGAACATGACAAACAGTTTTTTGTGATGCCGTAACCGCGTGTCAATCGCGATGTAGTTTCGGCCGAGCAGACAATAATGGAAACCGCTCACCCGCAAAGGCATCTCCTGTACGGTGACATTGTTTCGTCTGCATAAGCGATAAAAATCATCCTGTGTCAATGGTTTTTGATTCCATTGACAACGCAGCCGTGAGATTTTGTCCAGGAAGAAAAGCATGGTGATGGGAGTGGGCTTCAATCGTTCCGCGTATGAAACATCATAACACAGACGAAACGACAGAGGCAAAATATGCTCGTCACTTTTTCTTTAAGGTACGGTCGAGCACTTTTTTCGCATCACGGACGGCGTCGAGCTTCTCATCCGCCGTAAAGCTTTCCCATCCCTGAAAGAAAACAACACCAAAATCGCTTGGGTAATCGCGGCCTTCGTGCTTAAACCATGCTTTCATTATGCGCTGCGGATCGCCGTATTTCGCGATGGCATTCTCAACGTCGAAAACGGGTAATTCATCGACGGTTCCGAGGTCGATTGGCCCGGCTATTCCACGTTCGACCAGCTTTCGCTCAACTATTTCGTTGATCTTGTCCTCAAAAATACGGTCGAGATTTATAGGTCTCGACTCACTTGCGAACATCTCGCCGCTGCCCGTAAGCAGCCAGTTTAATGACACATGTGTTTGATTCGCAATCTTGATCAGCACATCAGGAGCTGGCAGGCGGCCCTGAAAATAATTACGGATCGTCGCGTGCGGAACTTCGATTCGACGCGCAATTTCCGCCATGGAAGCGAAATCAAAAGCTTGTTTGAGCCGCTCGGTAAAGTCATCACTCATAGATCGATTAAAACATTCGTTGTGTTATCTAATGTGCATAATACTTTGCAGATCGGTTTATTGCCAAGCTGAGAATGCCCACCAGAAGCGGGACAGCAATGCTTGACAGGACCAAGTCCGGGCGGGTATATTTTGAAGTTCGGCCTCGAGGCCGATCCACCATTAGCCGCCCTAGCTCAGTTGGTAGAGCATTCGATTCGTAATCGAAAGGTCGTCGGTTCGACTCCGATGGGCGGCTCCATTAAAATCAACAATCGCTCGAACACTTTTCAAATCGTTCTCTGACGAGTTTTTCCTTCGAACTTTCAATCCTCCAGAAATAAGTAGAGCATCACCCGGTACGCGAGAAAAGAAGCTATCAAAAGCTCTTCTGTCATGCGTACAGGCTCGTTCGTGCGCGTAGACAACCAGCTAATAGCCCTTTTCTGTCTGCAAAACCACTCAGACGAAAAAAACTTTTACGAACCTGTAAGACTTCACCTAAAAAAATCATTTACTAATGAAAGCGTTTTGATGTATTGTTGCGGCAATCAATCCAAACCGGCTCTACCCTATTTTTTTTCAAAGGAGAACATGTAATGAAAGAATGGACGATCATGGTCTATATGGCTGGGGACAATAACTTGAGTATAGATATGGCCTACGCACTTAACGATATTAAGAGTGTGGCAGGAATTGAAGATTCAGAAGTGAATCTTTTAGCTTATTTCGATAGTAATGCCCGAGATGTCCCAACTCTTTATTGTGATTTCACCGATACTAATAATCCTCAATATGTACCTACTTCAAGTGTAAAAAAAAGATTTAAACATAAAGGATCGAACGAAAATGATCAACCTCCGTCAGATGAAGAAAATTCGGCGGCTATGTATTCGGTGATGAATTTTGCAGATTGGTGTGTAAACAAAGCTGAATACGAATCAAACGGTAAAATAAAAAAAGGTCGCCAGTCAAAAAATTACGCAATGATATTCTCAGGACATGGATTTGGTTTTCAATCTATAACTTTATTAAAAGATAATGACTCTGATTATTATATGACCATACGCAAACTGAGAGCGGCTTTGGAGCGAATCAATGACGAGATCATTCCTACCCAGCTTGCAATCTTGGGGTTTGATAGTTGCGTGATGAGTATGCTTGAGGTTGGGTATGAACTCCGAAAAGTTGCTAAAACTATGATTGCTTCTGAAGGAACAATCCCAAACGCAGGTTGGACATACGAACCGATTTTAAAGGAAATTGCTAAAAAGAAGATTGCAACTGATGATGACATTTTCGCAGTTTCAAAAGGTATAGTAAGAAGTTTTATCAATATCCAAGAAAAATTTGCGATAGGCGGTGTTTCGGTTGATTTATCCGCTTGGAACTTGAAAAAGGTTGAGCCAGTAGTAGTTGCTACAAATAAACTTGGCGAGATTTTGCTCAAAGGGTTGCAACATAAAACTCTCAGTAGTCAGCTTGAGCTTGTTTTGCTCAAGTGTCATTACAAATCTCAATCATATATGTTTGAGCAAAATGTTGATTTAGTAGACTTTTGTAAAATACTGAAAAAAGAAGCAAAACAATTCGGCACAAAAACCGAAATTTACTTAGATTCTGATGAAGGAAAACATGAAGCTAAACCTTTCACAAGAACACTCGTCAAAATATGCGATGAAATAATTAAAAACGTCAAAGATTGCATTTTATTGAATGGGTTTAGCGGAGGAAAATTTCAATATTCCAACGGCGTTTCTGTTTTTTTCCCTTGGACTTATCTCGTATATGTCTTGTCCATGGAAACGTACAATAATTTAAGATTTGTCTATTTCAAAAAAGGTCGATATTGGAGAGATTTCTTGTTTCATTATTTGGGTGAAGTTTCCCTACGCGGAAGAGCTAAGCAAATCGGTGAAGTTATCCAAAGTATCGAAACTAAAACTACAGAAAATCCGAAGACACGAACTACAGAAAATCCCAAGACCAGAACCACTGAAAACCCAAAAACTAGATTAGTTGAAGATTTTGCTGGAGTACGAGTTATCGAAAATCCAGCGACCAAAACCACGGAAAATCCGAAGACCAGAACCACAGAAAACCCAAAAACTAGATTATTGGATGGTACTGGTTCGTTCCTTTATGACTATAAAAACGTGGCAACCCCTTGGTTTGTCGCTGGGTTTAATGGGCTGCCCAAAAAGTCGAAACAAAATGAAGATAAGAAAGAAGAACATACAGATTGAATTACTTTTAACAATTTCCTGGCTTCTGATATTGTTTTGTCCAACAATTTTTGCGTCTGAAATTACTGTGGAATCTGTCCAACAAACTGAAAAAATTGCCGAAGAATTAAGTAACAAATGGAATAGCGATTCATATCGTCACTCCATTGATTTATTTATTGAAGCGTCTGAAGACTGGAAAAAACTTGGTCAATTCAGCGAATCAGCGGACTGTATTGGCAAAGCGGCGAAAATTTATTTGATATTGAATGAATATGAACATTCCATTAATCAGTTAAAACCGGTTTTAGAAGTCGCTGTACAATCCGCAAATACTGATATAGAAAGTGAACTTCTTAGCCTTTTGTCTCTGGTTTATTTGCGAGCGGGAGATGTGAAAGAAAGTGAGTCTTGCTATAAAAAGTCTCTTCAGTTAATTGAAAATTCAAAAAATCCTTCAATTCATGCCAATGCCTTGTTTAGTGCTGCTCAATTTAATTATTCATATGGAAATGCGGAAACAGCCGCTAAGCTATTTCAAGAGGCATTATCTTTTGCTGAAAAAGCTGAGGACAAAAATTTAGCTGCTCAATCCTTTTTATATCTCGGATTTACATATATCAAAATTGGAAACCCAACAATAAGTTTGGATTATGCTCAAAGAGCATTAGCTATATGGGAAGAAACTAATGACACAAGAGGAAAAGCTATTTGTTATGTTGGTACAGGTTTTATCTATGCAATGTTAGGCAAAAAACAAGAAGCCTTAAATTCATATAAAAAAAGCGAGAGTTTATTTCCAAATGATTTTGAATGGTTAGAAAAAGGAAAACTATTTAATGGCCTTGCAACTGTTTATGAGGAATATGGCCAGTTAAAGATTGCTGAAAATTATCGTCGACATGCATTGGAATGTTATAAGAAATCAAATTATCTCAATGGACAGTTAGCAACTCTGCCAACTTTAGCAAATGTCGTTTATTTGAACGGAGATTTTGAAGCGTCTCAAGACATTTATGATGAAGCTTTGAATTTAGCTTATATATTAAATGACAAATACCATTTGGCTTACATAAATAAAGACTTAGGCGAAATCTATCTTGAAAAGAATTTGACCGATAAAGCCCTTGAAAATTTACTGAAAGTTGAAAAAATTTATGCCAACCTTTCCACTAAATTCCCTGAAGTTCAACAGAAAATAGGCGAAACATATCTAAAAAAAGGTGATTTAAAAAATGCCCGAAATTATTTCAATCAAACTCTTCAAATCTCAATTGAAAATAAGGAAATAACTATTGAATCCTTAGCCCTTTACAACCTAGCCAGACTTGACGCTACTGAAAATAAACCCAGTGAAGCCTTGGAAAACATCCAAAAATCTCTCAGCCTCACAGAAAACAGTTATTCTGACGTCGCCAATGCGAATCTCAAACGCTCATATTTCTCCAGCGTCTATGAGCGCTACGAACTTTATATAAATCTTCTGATGCGGATGGATCACGAGAAGCCAGATCGGGATTTTGCAATGCAGGCTTTACAAGCAACTGAAAAAGCACGTTCTCGTTCTTTGCTGGAAACCTTACGTCTGTCGGAGGCAAATTTTACTAGGGACGCTAGTTCAGAATCAGTCGAAAAAGAAAAGGAACTTTCAACTCTATTAAACATAAAAACAAATAAACTTACTGGATTGCTGAACAGCAACGGAGGAAAACTCGAAATTGAAAGCGTCGAAGATGAAATTCAGGGTTTGCGACAAGAGCTGGAAGAAATCAAGGCAACGCTAAAACAAGAAAGCCCAATTTATTCCGCTATCAAGGACCCGCCGCCGTTCGATGTTGGGGAATTTCAGTCTAAGGTTCTTGATGAAAATTCCGTTCTGCTGGAATTCTCGCTGGGGAAAGAGGAGAGCTATCTTTGGGTTGTTGGTAAGACGGAATTCAATAGTTATGTTCTTCCGCCTCGGGAGCAGATCGAGTCGCGTATCGAGAAACTTCGCAGTCTACTTGACCAAAACGTGAAGCGGCCGGACGAGAAAGTTAATGATTTCCAAACTCGAGTTGCCGAAGCGGAGGCTGAATATTTACACGAAGCACGAGCACTTAGCATTGATCTGCTCGGTCAGGCGGCGGACAAGCTTGCCGGAAAACGCTTGATCGTCGTTGCGGACGGCAAGATCCATTATTTTCCGCTTGCCGCTCTGCCTTTTCCGAACTCGACGACCGATGATCCGATCCTTCTGACAAACGAAGTTGTCTACGAGCCTTCGGCTGCGGCATTAATGTTGATAAAGAACAATGCGTCTACGCGAACGCTGCCGCAGAAAGACCTATTTCTTGTCTCGGACCCGGTTTTCTCCAAGTCCGATGAACGGCTTTTAGAGAACGGCGGCTCGAACTCCGGCTTTGTCACAACGGTGTTAGGCAGCTTCCGCTCATTCGATTCTCTGGATTCTCTTCCGCGGCTTCCCGCTTCGATGGATGAAGCCAATTCGATAACTCAAGTTGTGGGTTCGTCAGTGACGACGGCACGATCGGGTTTTGCGGCAAACCGTGAGAACGTGTTGAATGCCGGCATTGCCGATTACAAGGTTGTCCACTTTGCAACGCACGGTTTACTTGACGAGAAGCGTCCGGAGCTTTCCGGTATCGTGCTGTCGCTTTTTGACGAGGCCGGTAAAGTGCAGGATGGTGGTTTTATCAGGCTACAGGACGTTTACGGCATGAATCTGAATGCCGATCTCGTCGTGCTCAGTGCCTGCGATACCGGGCTTGGCAAAGAGATCAAGGGCGAAGGGTTGATGAGCCTGAATAACGCTTTCCTTCAGGCCGGGGCAAAATCCGTAGTGTCGAGTTTGTGGAGGGTTGAAGATACCGCAACAAAGCAGTTAATGACCGATTTTTACCGCGGGATGGCGGCCGACGGCATGACATCGTCTGAGGCACTGCGTCAGGCACAAATCAATCTATACAAAGACCCGCGTTTCGCATCTCCTTTTTACTGGGCATCGTTCACCGCACAGGGAAATTTCAGCACAGCACCGCAATTCTCCAGCAGAAGCTACGTGTGGATTTATATTCTTGGACTCGTTTTGATATCACTAGGCGGGCTCTATTTCCTTCGAAGAGCACATAATCGCAATCATCCCCAAGCCGCATGAGTAGCATTCGTAGAGTTAACAGCGAGCATAAATATACGGCCTGATCGTCGTTGAGAGAGACGAAAAGGCCGTCGGCATTGACCAGTTAATCGCACCAAGAGCCGCAAACTTGCTCTTACTTCGGAACAAAGTGCCGTGTGCGATTCGACTCAGGCCGCCAGTAAATCCGAGCATCAAGAGAGCGTATCGTGAGAGCACATCCATCAAATCGTGTGGGGCGATATGTGGGGCCGCGTCGTCAATCCGCTCGGAAGTCATTTAATATACGGTTAAATTACACCGTCCTACCTTCTATTGATTTTTTCTATCGATCTCTTACAGACTTTTTTATTTATTTCCGAAATCCGGCATATTTTGGCGCCAAAATTTGAAGTATCCGGGCGATTTGTGGTATTTGTTCAAAGCAGTGTTTACCACGACCCACTAGATGAAGTATAGCTACGAGCTTGGGCAGCAGCAATTTGATGCCCTTTTAACATTTCTTTCTCCAGACCGCGAGGAAGCCGGGGAGAAGTACGAGCAAATTCGGGGCGGACTTGTTCGTTACTTCGATTTCAAGGGCTGCGTCGATCCACAGACATTGGCGGATGAGACAATTAATCGCGTCGCCACAAAGCTGCGAGCGTTCGATCCTTCAATAAAGGTTCGGCCAGCTTCATATTTCCGCGGTTTTGCCTCCAATATCCTGTTGGAATACCGGCGAACATATAAAGAAGCTGAGCTGGAAGAAAATATGGGCAGCGTTGCAGCTTCGCCCGTAGAAGAAGACGCTGGAGAAGATCAAAACCGGTGTCTGGATGAGTGTCTGGAGGAACTGCCGCCGGATGATAAAAACCTTGTGGCTGAATATTACAGCCGTGAAAAGCAGGCACGAATCGATTTGCGACGGCAAATTAGCGAACGTCAGCGCATTAGTACGGCCGCACTTTATACCCGCATCTGCCGAATAAAAAGCCTCCTGAAAGACTGTATCGAAAATTGCACACAAGATTCTTTGTAAGATATTCAGGAAAAAAATCAATATAGGTGACGCAAGTCGAAAATATGCAAGGTGACAATGCAAAGCTAAAACAATATCTGCTCGCAATGCTGTCGGAAAGCGAGACGGAGGAGCTCGATCTGCGAGTAATTTCGGATCGGGACTTTGCGGAAGTTCTATCGCTGGCCGAACACGAATTGATCGAAGATCACCTTGAAGATTCACTTACGGCCGAAGAGACGGCCCAGTTTCAGTCCAATTTCCTCGTTTCGCCGAAACGCCGGGCAATGCTTCGCGAAATATCGTTACTAAAGGAATTTGCGAAAAAAAAGACTCAGGCAGCAGAAAAGGAGGAACCTTTGGCGGATCCTTCTGTAAGCCGCACTGGTTTTTTTGGTTTCTATCTTCGGCCTATATTAGCTGCCGGAGCTATCGCTTGTGCTGTTGTTATGGCCGTTTTAGTTTGGAATTTCTATTCTAGTGAAAAGCAATCGCCTCTTGAAATGGAGTACGCGGAACTCAATAAAGAAGATCTGACTGACCAGACAAAACTTACTGGATATTATCCGATAAATCTGATCTCGCAGAATCTACGCGATACGGCTTCCGCTTCAGTCCAAGATGGGAATAAGCTCACTGACACAGTTCTTTTCCAACTCGCACTTCCATCAAAAACCCCTGATGGCTTGATATTCAAAACCAAGATTCGGCGAGTGGGTGTGCCCGACTTCAAGCTTAATGAGGTCCGCTTGTACCGTAATCCAAATGGCAGCGAACTCCGGCTGCTGGCACCTAAAGCGATCCTGCAAAAAGGACAATATCAAATTATCGTGGAATCAAATGCCGACGGCTCGGTGGTCGGAACTTACTTGTTTAATGTTGACTAGTTCTTTCTCAGCACGGCTCGGTGCGAAGAAATAATTGATGTTGTTCGGGGTCAAAAAGCCGGAATTCAGTACAAGACATTTTCTTTTGGCAAGTAAATCAACCTTTACTTCTAATTTCTACCGTTATCAGGTACCAGGCTGGACGTATGGAACTTTCTCGAAAATCTTGCGTTCCTCACCTCGCGGATCGTTTTCAAGATGCGGCGGAACATCAAAAACCATCGTTTCTCTTTTCGCCATTGTGTATGGTTTCCAAGTTGGTATTAACTTATTGTTTGGACTACCTTTACGGGCAAAATTGATAAAAGTTTCGCTCATAATATCCGCCATTTTTTGAGCGTTTGGACCTTGAGCAGTTGCACCTTGTTTGCCAATATTATCGAAAACAAGTTGAATATCTGCACCGTGTGGAGCTCCAAATTTTCCGCCATCGCGGGTTGATTTCCAATCAAGTTGATAGGCAAACGCCGGAAATCCTGATTTTGCACGCTCTTCGGCTTCAATAATCGCACCACGCCAACTGCGTGACGCGGTGGTAATTTTGAAAAGCAAATCGCTCGCCGACAATTTAGGATAAAGTTTTCGGTATTTTTCGATAACTTCTTCGGGCTTAATGTCCACACGCATATTTGGAATTAGTTTTTCGGCCAATTCGTCCCAAGTTATTTTAAAATTCGCTTCATCTCCGCCGAGAAAAGCTCGCGTTTCATCGTGGGTGTTGCCGATAATCATAGGAATATTGTTTGATTGGCTCGGTGCATCTGGATAAAAAGGATGTCGAAGCAGATTTTTTTCGTCTAAGGCGGGGGCAAAATTTACTCCGCCAAATGGTAAAACGGGATCTTTGGTATTCAAAACTTCAACAATTTTTTGAAACGGAGTCGTCCGAATTTCCTGAAAATTGTTCAATTTCAAAGCATCCAAAATCGCCTTTGCTCGCAAAGTTCCGTTCAACGCTCCGCAAGCCGTTACTTGTTGACCGCTCATCGTCGCGGCTTTGTGAAATAATCCTTTCGCCGCAGGCATCGCCATTAAAGTCGCAATTTTTGCACCGCCGCCCGATTGTCCAAAGACCAATACATTATTCGGATCGCCGCCAAATTCCGCAATATTTTCTTTTACCCATTGCAGAGCCAGAATAATATCGAGCTGTCCGACATTGCCCGAATCTGCAAATTCTGCACCTCCAAATCGTGCTAAATATAAATAACCAAACGCATTAAGCCGATGATTTATTGAAACGACAACCACATTTCCGCGATTGCAAAGGCGAACTCCATCATAAAGCGGACTCGAACCCGAACCATTTGCAAACCCCCCTCCGTGAATATAAAACATCACCGGACGCTTTCCGCCGTCACGCATTTTTGGCGTAAAAACGTTAAGAAAAAGACAATCTTCGCTCTGATTTTCGCCTCGTCCGCCTTGTGGCGATGGGTTTCCGTTTTTTGTTGTGTCTTGAATGTCGCTCCATTTTTCGGGAGCTTTTGGAGCTTGAAAACGAACAGTTGAAGTGTCCGCACCGTAGCGGATTCCCCTGAAACAATTGACGTTATTATCAATATAACCGCGAACTTTGCCGTATTTGGTGGTAGCAATCGGGGATTCGTTTTGAGCAAAAATTGAGTTAGAAAAAGTTAAAACAGTTGCACCGGCTACGGAGCTTTTTAGAAAATTTCGACGGTTAATTTTTTCGTTTTTCATAATATTTTTGCCCGCTGAATACGCAGAAAGACGCGGAATTAATGAGATAGCTTCTTTATTGTTTTTACTTCCAGCGTTTTCCGCGTATTCAGCGGGAAATTATTTCATAAACTTATTGGGCGTAAGTGCTTTGTTCGTAAATCTAACCTTTTTTATTGCACCTTTGAACCAATAAACTTTATTTTGCCGAACTCCAAGCGACGTTTTCCCTTTTCCCATCGCTTTGAATGCGACTTTGCCTGCAAGTTCGAGATTTCCATCAACGTAATGCCGCATTTCGGTTCCATCGTAAACCAAAGCTACGTGATACCAATTGCCAATTTTATGTTTGAAGTTTTCAGCGTAAAGTGGCAAACGTTTTTCGCCTGATTTCATAAATGTGTCCAAAAACCATTCATTGCCAACCAAGCGAGTTTCCAACATAACGCGGCTTTCGGGGTCGGTCTGTTCAATATGCAACCAACGCTGTTCTTTTAAGCCATCCAAAGAAGGACGGAAAATCGCCTCCACCGTAAACGCGGAAAAACCTTCAATCGGATTGGTATCGATGAAAATTCCATCATCAACGCCGTCGAATTCGATAGCTTTCTTGACAACTCTTGGGTCACCGAGAACTTCCACTTTGTATTTGCCAATTTTCTGTAAATTGTTGATTTTCCACGTAGTTGATTGGGCGTGGACGAGCACCGAGGCACAAACGATGAGACCAAAAAGAAGTAGTTTATTTTTCATGATTTACACCGAACGCATTCGCTTACGCAAACGCTACTGACGTTTAATAAACGCGGTCATCGCACTCAAATTTCTAACGAAAACGCCGGTCGAATAGCCTTTTATGATTTCAAAATCGCCCGAATTCATTCCGTTTTTCTCTTTCGCATCCAATTTCAAAACTCGGCAATCCGTTACCCACGCACCACGGCTGTCCATTGCTTTGATTGGGTTAGCGACATTTGGTGTATCCGGTCTTGGAGAATCACCGTTCCAGCCCAGTTCTTTTTCATATTCGGCTCTGGCGGTTTTGGAATCGAGCGATTTTATTCGTTCATATTCTCGTCTAATTGGTTCCAAATTAACCACTTGGCGAATATTTAAACTACTGGGATTACCTGTCGTCCCCAATTTGCTATCGGATGAAACTTTATTACTCCAGTCATAAAGTCCGTAGCCAATTTCATTCGTTTTATTTGTTTGGATAACGTAAACAGGTAAATTTGTCCCAAGTTCGTAATATCTCGCAGGCGGTCGTTTAAACTCAGTCGCTTCTTTATTTACGCGGTCAAACCAGCTAATACACAGCGGAATCGGACGCAAATATCGGCGGTCGCCCGTCATTTTATAAAACATTTCCAGCGTTTCGATAACTTGTTCACTTTCACGGACGACAAATCCAGCGGGCTCGTGCGTGCGAGCCTTAACGGGCTGCATTGTGTCAGGATGATATTGCTCCGCCCAACCACCTTGATCTTCGGGACCTTGCACCGCAATCAGGAAATCTACAGCCCTTTTTGCAGCAGAGAGATATTTTTTGTCGCCAAGATTTTCGTAAGCATCAACCAAAACTTGAATCGCCGTCACAGTCGCCCCGTCATTCAAAGTGTAATAAGAAGTGTAATCGGGAAAACCGTCATGGATAAAATCGAATTTGAGGGGAAATCTTTGCGGAAAAGCTCCGTTTGGATATTGAGCAGTCAGAAAAAAGTTTAATGCTTTGAGCAGAGGAGTTTTATATTTTTCGTTTTTGGAAACAAGGTAAAGTCTTAAAAGAAAACGGGTTGCGTTTTGTGAATTGCCGTCATCGAGCGTGGCGTTTCCTTTGTAAAAACGCTGTTCTTCCATTCCCCATTTGAATTTTGAAGCCTGATTTTTGTAGTAATCCTGTAAACCTTTCGGTTCGAAATCCACCACATAATGCCAACCGCCTTCCATCGTTTGCCCGAAAATTAAGGCATCGGCGGCTTTTTGGGCAACTTCAAGATAATACTTATCACCTGTTGCCTCGTAAGCATCAAGCATCGTCATCCCGACCATTGGCGTTCCCGATTGCACCCAAATTTGCGATTTTCGAGCCGGAACTTCGCCATATTGACGAGAAAAATCTTCTGAAACGCTCCAAACATAACCACCCCTATTTGAAACTTTAGTCGAAAAAAACTCGGTCGCTTTTTTCATCGCTGAGAGAACTTCCTGTTTTGATTGCGGAAATACAGCAATCGGAAGTAACAATAAAATAGCGATAAGTTTAAGTTTCATAGCGGTTTAAAAACATTAACCACATAGAGACATAGGACACATAGTTTTTTCGCATTTTTTCTATGTGAACTATGTTTCTATGTGGTTCAAATTTATTTCAAAAAGTCTTCACGAATCGGCGAAAAAATATCTATTAAAATCACTTCTTCGTCAAGCATTGTTGCCCCGTGCCAAAAGTTTGAAGGAAAATGCAAAACATCGCCTGCGGAGAATACTTTTTGCTCTTCGCCAAGCGTGAACAAAACCTTGCCTTTTTCAACAATCGTCATTTGCTCGTGCGGGTGTTCGTGGGCAGGCGTAACCGTATTCGGAGCAAAACGAAGCCGACAAATCATCATTTTTTCGCCGACAATCATCTGCCTTTCAATACCTTCGCTAATATTTTCAAACGGGATTGCATCCCAGTTATATTGATTGCCTAAATTGATATTTTGCATTTGTTTAGCTTGAACAATACGCATCGGCTCACGCCGACGCTACTGACTCTACCCTCTTGCATCCTTGACGATTTGCACAAATTGTTTAGCGGCATCGGTAATTTTTTGTGCGTTTCCTTCTCGCAACGCTTTCAAATCGACCAAATCCGCACCGATACCCAAGGCACTAGAACCTGCTTTGATAAAATCTGCGGCTGTATTGAGATTAACTCCACCTGTCGGAATCAGTTCAACTTGTGGAAGTGGTGCTTTTAAACCTTTGATATAACTCGCACCGCCCATTGCCGAACACGGAAAAATTTTGACAAAATCAGCCCCTGCTTGCCACGCTGTAACGACTTCGGTTGGAGTCAATGCACCGGGACAAATCGGGACTGAATAACGTCGGCAAAGTTCAATCGTCGCAATATTTAATGCCGGACTGACAACGAATGTTGCACCGGCTAATATGCAATTTCGAGCTGTTTCAGGGTCTAAAACTGTTCCCGCACCCAACACAATTTCGTCGCCAAACTTATCGGCAAGTTTTTCGATAACCTTGATCGCTCCGGGAACCGTCATCGTGATTTCCAAAATCGGAACGCCACCTGCTTTGATAGCTTCAACAGCTTCCATCGCTTCTTCGGCTGAATTCGCCCGAACCACCGGAACTACTCCGATTTCTTTGATTATTCTGATTACTTCGTCTCTTTTCATAGATTAAATATTCCGCATCGGCTCACGCCGACGCTACTGACAATTTTGCCTTATCGAGCAACTCTCGCCCCGCCGCCTTTCATTGCTTTTTCAACTTCTGCCAGCGAAACCATTGTCGTATCGCCCGGTGTCGTCATCGCTAATGCTCCGTGTGCCGCTCCGCAATTTACTGCCCAATCTGCATCTTTTCCGCTTAAGAATCCGTAAATTAAACCCGATGCAAACGAATCCCCGCCGCCGACTCTATCGTAAATTTGCAGATCAGGACGCATCATTGCTTGATGTAATTTACCGTCTGTGTAGCAAACCGCTCCCCAATCGTTAAAGCTCGCGGTTTTCGCATTTCTCAAAGTCGTTGCAACCGCCTTGAAATTCGGATAAGTTGCGACGGCTTTTTCAATCATTTTTTGAAAACTGGTGATGTCTAATTTTGAATGATTTTCGTCTTGACCTTCGACTTCAAAGCCTAAACAAGCGGTAAAATCTTCTTCGTTGCCAATCATTACGTCAACGTATTGTGCCAAATCTCGATTAACTTCCTGTGCCTTTGCTTGTCCGCCGACCGCTTTCCAGAGCGACTCGCGATAGTTCAAATCGTATGAAATAATCGTGCCGCATTCTTTGGCTATTTGCATCGCTTCTTTGGCAACATCAGGAGTCGTTTCGCTCAACGCACAGAAAATTCCGCCCGTGTGAAACCAGCGAACTCCTTCTTCGCCAAATAATTTACGCCAATCAATATCGCCAACCTTTAGTTGAGAAATCGCCGTATGACCACGATCAGAACAACCCAACGCACCGCGAATTCCGAAACCTGCTTCGGTAAAATTCAAACCGTTGCGGACATCCCGACCAACGCCGTCATACTTCACCCATTTGATTCTGGACTGGTCAACGCCGCCCTGATAAATCAAATCCTGGACGAGTTTTCCGACTGGATTGTCAGCCAAAGCGGTAACAATCGCAGTATTCAACCCAAAACATCGTTTCAACCCGCGAGCTACATTGTATTCGCCGCCGCCTTCCCACACATTAAATGAGCGAGTGGTATGAATCCGCTTTTCAGCCGGATCAAGCCGAAGCATCACTTCGCCCAAACTTACCAAATCCCATTTACAGTTTTCTTTACTTTTTATTTCAAATGACATAGTTCAATTAACATAATGCTTGTAGTCCCGCATTTATGCGGAAAATACGTTGATTGTTTAGCCGCGTGAACGCGGAACTACTAACTTTTTAATCAATTTTTGCAGGTTCTAATTTTGGTGCCAGCAAGTGCATTACCAAAAGAGCAACCAAATATGCCGATGCTGCAATTATGAAAATCGGAACGTAACTTCCGGTTGAATCCAAAATCCAGCCGACTAATTTTGATATAAACATTCCGCCGATCGCACCTGCCATTCCGCCGATTCCGACCACCGATCCAACCGCTTGTTTCGGGAACATGTCCGAGGCAGTTGTAAACAGATTTGCCGACCAGCCTTGGTGTGCCGCCGCCGCAATCCCAATCAATATAACAGATAGCCAAAGACTCGATGTCGTTGAAGCTATCACAATCGGGATCACCGCCAACGCACAAATCAACATCGCAGTCTTGCGGGATTTATTAATTGACCAGCCTCGTTTGATAAAAAATCCCGAAATCCAACCGCCGCCGATACTGCCAACGTCCGCAATAATATAGATAACCGCAATCGGAATTCCAAAAGTTTTGAGGTCTAATCCGTGTTGTTTATTGAGAAAATCGGGCAACCAGAAAAGATAAACCCACCAAATCGGATCGGTCAAAAATTTTCCAACGGCGAACGCCCAAGTCTGGCGATGCGGTAATAATTTTCGCCACGGAATCTTCGGTTGCGGTTCTTCTTTATCACTTTGAATGTAGTCGTATTCTTCTTTAGTAATGCTTTTATGTTCTTCGGGAGTGCGGTAATAAATCAACCAAAAAATCAACCAAATAAATCCGATAAGTCCTGTAATAATAAAGGCTTCATACCATCCGTAAGTGTATGCGATCCAAGGCACTACCAACGGTGTAACCAACGCTCCGATGTTTGTTCCTGAATTAAAAATGCCAGTCGCAAAAGCTCTTTCTTTTTTTGGAAACCATTCGGCAACAGTTTTAATCGAGGCTGGAAAATTCCCTGCTTCGCCGATTCCGAGAATAAATCGAGCGACCATAAAGCCAACAACAGAAACGCCCAATGTCCAAGCCGATGCTTCCCAACCGAAAATGTAACCGCAAGCCGCAACCACGCCAACGCCAATCGGCACCGCCCAAGCGTGCATGACCGCACCGATGCTCCAGACGATAATAGACAAGGAAAAGCCTTTTTTCGTCCCGATTTTGTCCATCAAACCGCCAACGAACAATAAACCGACCGCATAAGCAGTCTGAAAAGCGAAGACGATCCACGCGTAGTCAGATTCGCTCCAACCGAATTCGGTAGCCAAGCTCGGCTTCAAAATTCCGATAACTTGTCTATCTATATAGTTTACGGTTGCCGCAAAAAACAGCAACGCACAAATCATCCAACGGATTTTCCCTCTCGGTTTCGGGACTTCGTTAGCAGTTGTATTTTCCATAATTGATGTTCGTAGTTCCGCGTTCACGCCGTAAAAGTTTGAAATTCAGAAGTTTTCCGCATAAATGCGGAACTACAAGCAAAATATATCAGGCGATTGATATTCAATTCCGTCAATGACGTTTGAAATAGACGGAAAATTCGCCGATGCTGTAATGACTTCAATTCCGTTTTCCTTAACAATAAATGTTTCCTCGGATTTCGTTCCAGTAATGCTCGGATTAAACGCAAATGCTTGATTTAGTTGAACTTGTTCTAATGACTCGGAGTGTGCGACCCAATCACGGGTTTTGTATCCGCACGCTCCGCCTTGATGATGTTTCAATTCTTCACCGGCAAAACCAACATCGGAATAGGCGTTTTTGATAATCTCAAAAATCTCTTTTCCCGTCGCATTCGGGCGAGTCGCGTGCATCATTCGGGCGTGAACTTTGGCAACTGCATCGGTTCGTTTTCGCAGTTCATCGGAAATTTGTCCAATTGAAAAAATCCGCGAAAGTGAAGCAATCAAACCATCTCGCTTGGCACAAACAACAATCATTAATACTTTCTTCCAAACATTTTCCGTCGAAATCGGATGACGAAATTTTGCGATTCGCTCATCAGCCGCAACCAAAGTTACAACCGAATTAATATTTCGTTTTCCAAGTTCAAATCTGACGATGTTGGCAATTTCAATTTCGCTTTGTCCAACCGACAATTCATCGTAAATGTCGCCGACAATCTCGCCGGCATCTTTGCCTAATTGTTGAACTCGTTCAACTTCGTGCTGTGTTAATTGATAACGACATTTGGCAACTGAACCTTCGATAACTCGAAAATTTGGATTGTAAAAAATATCGGTTGCTAAATTTGAACTATTTTCGACCAGACTTTGTGCAGTTTCTACAACAAAATTTCCGTTTATTTTTTCGGCTTCCCAATCAAAAATAATCGGCTCAAAATCTTTCTCACAAACTTCTTCCGCCAACATTCGAGGCATTTCGATTTTGTTGGCAAGCAAAAATCTTTTACCGTCATTTCTGATTAACAAAGAACTTACGCCGTTTTCCCGACTCAAATCTACGCCATTGTTTCCGCCTGCCGTCAGCCACGCAAAATTATGTTGCGAATTCAAAAGAACGCCGCCGAGATTTTCGGCGTTGAGCATTTGCAGAAGGCGTTTGGTTTTTATTTCAAGTTCATTCAACCTTTTTGCCGCTGATTTACGCGGAGTAACGCGGATTTATTTTTTTGATTTATACCGAAAATCGGCGTTTATCGGCGGCTGATAAAATTACTGATTTACGCCGCTTGCCAAAAATCCGCCATCAACCACCAAAACTTCCCCGTTGACAAAACTTGCTGCATCCGATGCCAAAAAAACCGCCGCACCTGCTAATTCTTCGACTTTTCCGAAACGCTTCATCGGCGTTCTGGTCAAAAATTCTTTGCCGCGTTCGGTTGATTCCAAAAGTTGTGTGTTCAAGGCAGTTTTGAAAACTCCGGGAGCAATTGCGTTGACATTTACGCCGTGTTGCGACCATTCGATTGCCAGCGATTTGGTCAAACTTGCGACTGCCGCTTTTGATGCCGCGTAAGCCGCAACTTCATATAACGCAACAAATGTGGACAACGAAGCGATATTGATGATGCGTCCGTAACCGTTTTCAACCATGTGTTTGCCAAAAACCTGACACGCCCGCAAAGTTCCTGTCAAATTCGTTTCCAGAATCCAATTCCATTCGTCTTCGGGCAAGTCGAGCGTCGGAGTTCTTTTAGTTACACCAGCCGAATTGACTAAAATATCAACTCGTCCAAATTCCTTAACGCATTCATCTAAAAGGTTTTGCAATGTTGATTTATCGGAAACATCAGACGCAATCCGCAAAGTTTTGCGTCCCTTTTCTTCAATTTCAACCGCAGTTTTATCAACTTCTTCGGCACGTCTCGACGACGCAACGACATTCGCTCCCGCGTCCGCAAGTCCGTGAGCAATCGCCCGTCCAATGCCGGAAGTGCCGCCTATAACAACGGCAGTTTTGCCATTCAACTCTAATCCTGAAAAACTCATTATTGATAATTATTGGTTTTCTGAAAATCTGAATAGGTTATACCAATTTCAGTTTTATAACACTAAAAACTTTTGCTTGTCAAGTAAAGATAAATAGCTAATTTGCTTAATTTTTATCCACAACTATTTAGGCTTGTAAAATTATTCTTGATATGGTAAAAATGTAGAATAAATTGCAATTGGTTTTACCATTTCGTAAAAATTCTAGATTTTATAATCAAATGGCTGTTCCGAAATTACAAAATTTAACTCGTCGTGAAAATGGAGACAATATATGGCTGGGTGTAACGGGCGAAAGCCTTTTTTCACGCTTCAAACCGCATCCGCTAGAATACGAAGTTTTCGCCAATGAGGAAGCCGTCGGTAACGCAATGTATGAGGAATTACTGGATATTGCGAAAAAAAAAGAAGGCGATATTGTTTATATTTTGCTCGGCGGTCGCGGTGCTCAGGCGTTGCATAAAAAACTTGGTGAATTAGCGAAGACTAATGAAATAGATGATTTACTCGGGCGACTGCATGTTTTTACGCAAGATTCGCTGGCACCGATGCGGATGAATAATTCGTTTAGTTTTGTCCGCGATTTTGAAAGATTATTAGGCGAGGATTTTTTCAAGAAAGTAAAAAGTTTTACGCCGATGCAGACTGAATCTGACGATTTACAGGGCGATATGAATCGTTATTTTGAAAAAATCGAATCGCTTGGCGGAATTGATATTTTCTTTCTCGGTTTAGGTCCTGAAGCAAATGAAAATTCTCATTTGTGTTATATCAAACCGTTTTCAGGAGCTTCAATTGCTGATTATATTGGAGTTATCCCGATTTCTGAAAGTATTTTAGACCATCATATTTCCAAATTTAAAGCCGGCGGAGCAGTTACAAATGAAGTTGATGAAGCCGAATGTCGCAACGCAAAGTTTATTTTAACGCTTGCTCCGTTGGCGATTTTATCGGCAAAAAGGTTGGTGCAATCAATAGTTGATGCTTCAACGGCTCCGGCGAAAGTTGCGAGTTTTAAGAAAGTCATCGAGACAAATTTGAGCGACGACAAGGCAGAATTAGCCAAACAAATTGACAAAAATCCGGGTTTGCTAGTTAGACTTCATCCAAATTACCGAACATTAATTTTACCGGATCTTTTGGGTTAGTAATTCCGCTTTCAAGCGGACTGAGAAATAGAATCCGCATAAATGCGGAACAAACGTAAATGCTAATAGCTGAAACAATTACACAAACTGCATCGCCCATCAGCGATTATGCAATCATCGTTAATCCGCGAGATAATGTGGCTGTCGTAAAAGCCAAAACTACGGCTGATTTGGCGGTTGTTTTGCCGAATAAACATATTGTCACGCTCAAATCTGAAATTCCGCTCGGACATCGTTTTGCGACTCGTGAAATTCCTGCCGGCGAATTTGTTTTGCAATACGGACAGCCGATTGGAACAAGTTTGGGTATCGGAAAAGGTGAACTCGTTTCGCATCGAAAATATGTCAAACGATGTGCCGATTGTCCGCGATTTGCCCGAAGATTTGCACACACCGGAACCTGAATATTTTACTGTAATTGACACATTTGAGGGTTTTAAGCGAGCCGACGGACGAGTTGGAACGCGAAATTTTATTCTGATTGTGCCAACTTCTATGTGTGCTTCGCATGAGGCGACAAACATTGCGTTGATGTCGGAATTTTTGCATTACAAACGCGAAATTTTTCCGAATGTTGACGGCGTTGTTGCCCTGCCGCATAACAAAGGTTGCGGTTGCCAGGACGGGTCAAATTTGGATGTGATGCTCCGCACTTTGTCTAATTATGCCGACCATCCAAACGTTGGCGGTGTAATTTTGATGGATTTGGGTTGCGAAAAAACCAATCTTCAATACGTCGAAAAATATTTGCTCAAACGTGACAAGGAATTTGCCAAACCCGTTTATAAAATCGGTATCCAAGAAGTCGGCGGAACGGAAAAAGCGATCGAGTTAGGATTGAAATATGTCCAAGAAATGCTGCCGATTGTGAATGAAGCCAAACGCGAAGACTTTCCCCGTCAGCGAACTGATTTTGGGTGTCAAATGTGGTGGTTCGGATGGTTTTTCTGGCATTTCGGCAAATCCGAGTTTGGGTTACACTTCTGATTTATTGGTGCGTTCAAAAGGAACGGTTTTGATTACCGAAATCCCCGAATTTTGCGGTGCGGAACACATCGTCGCGAATCGTGCGAAAGACGCAAAAACTGGTCGCAAAGTTTACGAAACAATTGATTGGTATAAAAATTACGCATCGAAATTCGGCGCAGTTTTGAATGAAAATCCATCGCCGGGAAACATTGCCGGAGGTTTGCTAAACATTACAATCAAATCACTTGGAGCGATGTCAAAAGCCGGAACAACGCGAGTAGAAGGGTGTGGTCGAATACGCCGAAGTTCCGAAAAATCGCGGTGTCAATCTGATGCAAGGTCCGGGCTATGACCAAGAATCAACGCCGGGTCTAGTCGCCGCCGGAGCAACGGTTGTGGTCTTTACAACTGGACGCGGAACGACGATTGGAAACGCGATTGTTCCGGTGATAAAATTGAGTTCAAACACCGAAATTTTTGAAAGAATGTCGGGCGATATTGATGTCAACGCGGGCGGTGTGATTGACGGAACGGAAACGATTGAACAGGTCGGAACCAGGCTTTTTGAACATATCCGCAAAGTTGCAAGCGGCGAAATTCAAGCTAAAGCCGAGATTTTGAAACATCGTGAATTTCAATTTTGGGCGGAACAGACAGTTAGCCTTTAATAGAAAATGGAAAATGGATAATTTTTGAGTTCAGATCGAAATATTATCAATTTCCAACTATCAATTATTATGAACGCAGTTAAATTAAAAGAAATCACACCCGAAACTTGTGTAGTTTTCGGGACGCACAAAGGCAAAGGTCGGCGAATTTCAGTAACGCCGGAAAATACCGCATCGAATTTTCTGCACTACGGACGCATTACACTCGACGCGGACGAGACGATTTCGTTTGCGAATAAAATGCACGAAACTGGCTTGGTTTGTTTAAAGGGTGTCGGAACAGTGAAAACTCATGACCAAACTTTTACGTTGAATCAATACGATGCGTTGTATATTCCGCGTGATTCAAAAATTGAAGTTTCGGGCGAATGCGATTTAGCCGAAATTTCCGCCGAAGTCAAAAATCAATATCCGCTTCAATTTGTTTCGTATGCCGATGTCAAAAAAGATACTTCTCTTTCATTTGATACGGGCGATTCGACCACTCGCCGCAATCTGAATATTCTTTTTGGCAAAAACGTCGAAGCCGGACGAATTATGGCTGGCGTAACCTTTAGCGAACGCGGAAATTGGACTTCGTATCCGCCGCACGAACATGCTTCGATGCTCGAAGAGGCTTATCTTTATATAGATATGCCCGAACCCAGTTTCGGAATTCAGCTGGTTTATACCGACTTGCACAAACCCGAATTGGCTCAAATTGTCCACGAAGGCGATGTAGTTCTGATGCCGAAAGGTTATCATCCAAACGTCGCGTGTCCACACGGACAAATCAATTTTTTGTGGATGATGGCGGCAAATCGTGAACGAGTTGATAGACAATTCGGCGTAGTTAATGTCCAACCAGAATTTGCTGAAAGCGGTTCAGGACTTGAGGCTTCAAGGAAATAAAAATAGCCGCTGATTTCGTGGATTTTAAGGATTTCTATATTCTTATCCGCGTTTTCTGCGTTTATCCGCAGCATAAATGATTTTAGATAAGTTCAAATTAGACGGAAAAGTTGCCTTTGTAACTGGCTCATCTTCGGGGCTGGGGCAAGCGATGGCGATTGCTTTGGCGGAAGCGGGGGCAGATGTAATTTGCCACGCCAGCAAACAGGGCGGATCGAGTAAAACTGTTGCCGAGATTGAAAAACTTGGCAGAAAATCAGCCGAAGTTTCGGGCGATATGGCTGATAAAGAAACGCCAAGCCGTTTGATTGCTGAAGTTATCAAAACATTTGGACGAATTGATATTTTGGTCAACAACGCCGGAACAATTCGTCGTTCACCCGCGGTCGATTTCAGCGAAGAAGATTGGGCAACCGTTTTAGAAGTAAATTTGTCGAGTATTTTTCGTTTGTCGCAAGCGGCGGCTCGAAAAATGATTGAGCAAGGCGGAGGAAAAATCGTCAATATTGCCTCGCTTTTATCGTTTCAAGGCGGCATTACAGTTCCTGCATATACGGCTTCAAAATCGGGCGTGGCGGGGTTGACCAAAGCCTTTGCCAACGAATGGGCGAAACATAATATCAACGTCAACGCGATTGCTCCGGGTTACTTTGCGACCAATAACACCAAGGCATTGCAAGCGGATGAAACCCGCAATCGACAAATTTTAGAACGAATTCCCGCCGGACGTTGGGGCAAACCTGAAGAATTATCGGGTGCCGTTGTTTATTTAAGTTCAGCGGCAAGCGATTATTTACAAGGTCATATTTTGACTGTTGACGGCGGATGGATGGCTAGATGAAAGTAAAAAGTAAAAAGGTAAAAGATAAAATGCGAGCGATTTTATTAATCGCTTTTGTTTTTTTATGTAGTGCTTTTTCAATCAAGTTACGCTCAAAATGTTTCAAAAGTTTGGGTGGCTGATAATGGCGACGGAACATATAAAAATCCGATAATTCACGCCGATTATTCCGATCCGGACGCGATTAGGGTTGGCGACGATTTTTATATGACCGCCTCGAGTTTTTCGGATGTGCCGGGGTTACCGATTCTTCATTCCAAAGATTTGGTAAATTGGAAAATTATCAATCACGTTTTTCGCCAGCAAGAACCTCTAGACGTTTTTGCTAAACCGCAACACGGCAATGGAGTTTGGGCTCCATCAATTCGGTATCACAACAACGAATTTTTCATCTTTTGGGGCGATCCCGATTTTGGAATTTATATGACCAAGACGAAAAATCCGGCGGGTGAATGGTCAAAACCTCTGTTGATAAAGGAGGCGAAGGGCTGGATCGATGCTTGTCCGTTTTGGGATTATGACGGTAAAGCCTATTTGGTCCATGCATTTGCGGGAAGTCGTTCGGGAATTAAATCAATTTTGGTCATCAACAAAATGTCGCCTGATGGCACGAAACTGCTTGATGACGGCGTTGTGGTTTTTGATGGTCACGATGCACAACCAGTTATCGAAGGTCCGAAAATGTATAAACGTAACGGCTTTTATTACATTTTTGCTCCTGCCGGCGGTGTAACTCCGGGTTGGCAGTTGGCGATGAAATCGAAAAATATTTATGGTAAGTATGAGGAAAAAACAGTTCTCGCACAAGGCAAAACTTCCGTTAATGGACCGCATCAAGGAGCTTGGGTTACGACTCAAACGGGTGAAGATTGGTTTCTACATTTTCAAGACAAAGGTGCTTACGGGCGAATCGTCCATCTGCAGCCAATGACTTGGAAAGACGATTTTCCGGTTATGGGAAATAATGGCGAACCGGTTTTAAGTTACCGCAAACCTAATGTTGGCAAGACTTATCCAATTCAAACTCCGGCAGAATCAGACGAATTTACCGAAGCGACATTGGGTTTACAATGGCAATGGCACGCCAATTTTCAACCACATTGGGCAATGCCGTTTCCTTCGCGTGGCGTTTTGCGGATGAATTCGGTGCAGATTCCTGAAGGTTATAAAAGTTTGTGGGACGTTCCAAATTTGCTGATGCAAAAGTTCCCTGCTGAAGAATTTACCGTAACCACAAAATTAACTTTTGAACCTCGTTTTGAAGGCGAAAAATTTGGCTTAGTCGTGATGGGTTTAGATTATTCTTACATCGGCGTAACTAATAAAGACGGCAAACTTTCTGTTGCTCAATCAACTACCAAAGATGCCGATAAAGGAAATATTGAAAGCGAAAATTTACCGTTTGCACTCAAGGAAAAAACTTTTTACTTGCGGGGGACAGTAACCAAAGGTGCGATGTGTAGTTTTAGTTACAGCATTGATAATAAGACCTTTACCAATGTCGGAGTCCCTTTCAAAGCCCGCGAAGGAAAATGGATTGGAGCAAAGGTCGGACTTTTTTTCACGCATAACGGGAAATTTAATGACTTTGGAACTGCTGATATTGACTGGTTCCGGGTTGAATAGGTTTCCAGGATGATCCTGCAGGGAACCTGTTCGGGTAGACATTATTTTGAGCAGGGTTTTCCTGGATTCGATTCGGATATCTTAGTAAATCGTTCCGCGTACTCTTTTGAGTATCTGCTGACATTGTCGGTTATTTTACCGATCAGGTCGCAGTGAAATGTAGTGTTTCCAGTCTTTTCCAAAATGAAGCTCATCGCGGTTGCTTCGCCCCAATATTCCCGGTTTTCCCATATTTGGATAGGGGTTCCGCCCATCTCGTTGGCCATATCAATCAATCTCCGGTCATTTGTATCAAAGCCGTTTTTCAAAAAGATCGCGTTATAAAGCGGGATCAATTGATTTTCCAACTTTACCTTTTCGTGATTTGATAAAATGGTCAGATCGACATGCCCAAACTCGTGAGCAAACTTTGTTGCCGCGACCGTTGTTCCGCTGATCTCTTTTCGCTGGTTAAATTCCGAAATAGAACTCATCACCGGATAATATATCGGGCTGGGAAACCCTCTCTCGAGCCGTGAGCCCAGATTGATGGTTGCCCCCGCCAATAGGCCGGTTTCAGTCCAGAGAAAATCAACCGTCGCAGCTCCTTTACTTTCTTTGCCGGTAACCTTGATCGTGAGAATAAAGTCTTTCTTGTCTTTGTATTTTGCCCAGATAGTGCGGCCGAATTCAGTAGAAAGCAGTTCTTGCTTCCACAAATTATAACGGCCCTGAAATTCAGACGAGATCACTTCTTTGATCCCGCCGACCACTTGGGTTTTAACTATCTTCCCTTGGTCAGGAAGCATTTTCGAATGATAATGAAAAGGATCGTTAGCCTGAACATGTGCTGTAAACAGACAAAGTGAAAACAATAAGAAAGATACCTTAATCTCAAAATTGATTCTCATTCGCACTCCTTGAATTAAAATTCTGTTAGATCGAATGTAAAAAACAAAAAAACTACTGTCGATATTTTAGCGCTTCGTTTTGTTAATATCTTTGCACTTTTTGAAAAATCGATCAATATTTTCCACTGTCACATCAAACCATGGGCGGAACAACCAAAAAGGATGCGGCGTATCGGGAACGACCACAATTTCCGAGAGGGTGCCCAATGAGTTCAATTTGGCGGACATTTCTTCACGCTGCTGGAACGGGCGAAACGAACTGCTGTTCAAAAACAAGGTCGGCGCGCTTTTCGGATTAACATGCGTTATTGGCGATGCCTCTTTCCATATTTCCGGGTTTTGAGCATAGCTGAATCCCGTCAAGGTAGTGTTTGTATTCCACGGTCCTTTGATCTCTTTTTCGATATTGCCGGGATCGATAAATGTCGCCGTTCCGTCAATATTAACCACCGATTGCACCCGGCTGGAAAAATTGGGATTGCCGCCATCACCTTCAAAATTTGACATATCGTTGGTCGCGCCAAGCAGTGCGACCAAATGCCCGCCCGATGAAGCGCCAACCGCTCCAATGTGTTTTTCGTCGATACCAAATCTCTTTGCATTTGCCCGCAGCCAGCGTACCGCGGCCTTTAGATCGTGGATCTGCGCCGGATACTTCTTCTCATTGGACAGCCGGTGTTCGACCGTTACCGTCACATACCCGCGTTTGGCGAGTTCGATTGCCAATGGGTTTTCCATTGTGTGATGCCCGGTGATCCAAGCTCCGCCGTGAACAATTATGATCGCCGGAAATCTGCCTTTTCGTTTGGGTTTGAAAAGATCAACGTGCATTTCGCGGTCGCCGTATTTTGCATAAACCAGACCCTTTTGCTGCTCAACATCCGGAGGGACCTCTCCATCCGGACGAGTAATAAACGGATATTTTTGTATGACGCCTTTCTCGGCTGCGGCGACTGAGAAAATTGTGTAGCCCTTTGGCAAAGATGGGTGGGTTGTCACGAGATCGGCATAGGGATCTTTGGGAGAGGCGTTGTAATCGAACCAAGCGAAATCTGCATTCGACGTACTTTCTACTCCGTTTCCGCTGGCGAAAAGCCCGGTACTAACATTTTGAGGATTGGCTTCACCGTCAAGCTGCTTTGTTTCAGTGCCACCGATCTCCCTAAATTGCCCGTCGTTGATCGAATAAGAAAAGCGGTAGTATCTTGGAAAGCCGCGAATTCTTAGTTTGACCTCGCCGTCCGCGATCGCCTGAGTTGCCGCGATGGTTCTGATACTTCCGAGGACAAACCGCAAAAATAATTCTCGCCGGCCGAAGTTTTTTCTGATGCCGAATTCGTAATGTTCGCGTTCGGTTTTCCTGAGGGACATCCCAGCTGTTTCATTGTCTTTAGCGGGACGAAAATCAATACTTGTCGTGGCTTCAAAATTATTGCCCGATAGGTTTCTACCTATAAAAACCGGGGCAACTTCCAAGTCGTCAAGCGTGACGGCGGAACCTTTAAGTCTTAGAAAACCGGTTCGCTCCGTCAGCCTGAAACGCGATTTGTCAGGTTCGCGAATAAAACCCCACGAAGGATCGAAAGTTGCTCGATCAAAATCATCGCGAAAATCCTGAGAACTGGCAGTTGCCAGTAAAAACAGTATCGCAAATAATATCGTTGCTATTTTCACTACCGTTAGAAAAAAGGGAAGGTCAATTTCTAACCTTCCCGCAGTGTTCATGTGACTCGAATCACACTAGAAGACAAATCTTAGACCGTACTGAATTTCACGACCGACATATGCACCGCGTTTT